>NZ_JBCHWF010000001.1:0-795000 GCF_059801175.1 Asaia sp. Ae19-3
ACAAAAATCAATGGGTCTTGAGCCTAAAGATCCAGAACGATTGGCCCTTTGAGGCAGCGTGAGACGCAAACCATCATACTTTTTCCGGCTGCTTTCTCACTCGCGCTCAGCACGCCGTCCCGGTGGTCGATCGTGCCCGATTTTACGGCCGTTTCGCAGGAGCCGCACACGCCTTCCCGGCAGGACAGCGCGACGTCAAAACCCGATCTTTCGAGAACATCACCCAGCGACTCACCCGCCAGAACGGTCAGGGTCATGCCGGATCGGGCGCATTCCACTGTAAAGCTGTCATCCTGCGTGCCCCCGGGCAGGGATTTTGCCGCGAAGCGTTCCAGATGAACCGTCTCCGGGGGGAGATGTGCCGTCGCTGCCTCGAAGGAATCAAGCATCCCCTCAGGACCGCAGCAATAGAAATGCGCACCGGGATGCGCCGCGATAAGCGACGGAAAATCGATGCGCTTGCCCGCTTCGGCGCTCATATGCGGCGTGACGGTGGCAAGTGTCTCGAACACGTCGAGAAAGGCGAGATCCGCCCTGTTGCGCACGGAGTAGTAGATGCGCGTGGTGCGGCCTGACCGGGCCAGGCTGAAAGCCATGGACAGGATGGGTGTTGCGCCGATGCCGCCAGCAATCAGCACGGCCTCGTTATTCGAGGTGTCGAGCGCAAAATGATTGCGCGGCAATGATACCTCGAGCATGTCGCCGGGGCGCAGCGTGTCGAAAACATAGCGCGACCCGCCCCGGCTTGCAGGTGCCCGGCCGATGCCCAGAAGATAATAGCCACGCTCCGCCGGGTCACCGCAAAGGGAGTAGCTGCGGCTTATGCCATTCGGAAAATGCAGATCGATATGCGCCCCGGCCTCGAAAACAGGCAGGGGGGCATTATCCAGCGCGCGGAGCTCAATTGTGAGAACCTCCGGCGCCAGCCAGCGCAGCGCCGCAACACGCAGGGTGAGGCGGGCCTCAGACAATGCCTGCATCCGCAAGCTGCTTTTCGGCTTTCTGCTTGAAGTAGCGGCGTAGCCTCACTAGGCCCATATCGTGCTGGTACAGGATTTCGCGCAGATTGGCGCCTGGCTGATAATCCTCAATCAGGACGCGATCCTGCTCAAGCACCTGCCAGTGGCGATATTCCAGCCGGTTTTTGTACAGAAAGCGCCAGGCATCCCGCTGCCAGCCCGAGACCTTGCGCGCGCGCCAGTGGAATACGGCAGTCCAGCCATCCTGCATGGGGGTGTAGCTGCCGATAATCATGAAATTGCCGCCCGGCCCGCCCGTTTTCGGATAAGGGATTTCGAGCTTGAGCCAATGGGCGCCCGTATCGACAAACTCGGTCCAGTCGAAATTCACGCCGCGCTGGCCGTCTTTTTCAAAAACGAAGCCGTTATCGATCTCGCGCACCTTGAAGCTGGCCTGTGTCGAGCCCTCGGTCATGGAATGGGAATGGTGATGCAGGAAAGTGCCATGCATCGGGTCCATGACATTGTCATAGACATAGCGATAATCACCGCCCCACTCGGTGTAGCACAGGAAATGGCTGTAGGTTTCGTCCTCGAGTTCCGGGGCAAGGATCAGCGGACCCGGCTCGGTATTGGGCTTTTCCGACACGAAAAGGAAAATGGCGCCGGCGCGTTCCTGAACCGGAAAGGAGCGCGTGGCGCGCATGCCCTCGAGGCGGCATCCGGGGCTGCCCGGTACCGAGACCGCAACGCCCGTGGCATCCACCTGTACGCCATGATAGGGGCAGGCGATCTTGTCATCCATCGGCGTTCCCTGCGACAGCGGGGCACCGCGATGCGGACAATGATCTTCCAGGGCGATGGCGCGTCCCTTGTCGTCGCGCCACAGCACGATGCGAAACCCGCAACGAAAGATCGAACGGGGAGTCTCGGTGACGAAGCGCGCGGGCAGAACCGGATGCCACATGTCGCGATGTCCGACACGAAGGCGGGTTTCGAGAACGTCGGCAGAAACGGTCATGGCAGTTTCCTCAGAAGGGCGAGCAAAAAATCGGGGCGGGGCCAGGATCAGGGAGCCGGTGTCAGGCGGCCAGGGTCACGCCGAGAGGCGTTTGAGTTCTGCGGCAAAGCTCTCCTCGGTCCAGGTCTCGCGCGGTCCCTCTCCCTCGGGGGAGGGGATGGCGGCCTCGTTCATGAAGCTTACGAGCTCGGGCAGGGTGGTCAGTCCAGAGGCAAAGGCTTTCTCGAGAGCGTCGCCCAGTGCATTTTCATAGGCATTGGGCTCGCGCTCCCGATTCTGATAGGGCTCGTTATAAGCGATGAAGGGTTTCATGGTCGTTGCAACTCCATTTGAGTCGAGACTCTAACCAAATATGGACAATGTGCCTAAATATCGTTACGTTATCGTTCCTGTCCTGTAAAGAAAAATCGTGAGGATACCCCCGATATGAGCGACAGTGAGAGCGATCGATATCTTGTTCCTGCCCTGTTGCATGGTCTTTCGCTCCTGGAATGCTTTGGCGAGGAGACACCTGAGCTGAGTCTGGCTGATATGACGCGACGCACAGGGCTGCCGCGGGCCAGCGCCTTTCGTCTGGTGCAGACACTGCGTCAGGCAGGATATCTCGCGCCTGGTTCGTCGGCGCGTCTTTTCCGCCTTGGCGCGCGCAGCCTGTCTCTCGGGCGCAAGGCCGAGGCGGGGCAGAATCTGATTCAGGCTGCCATTCCGATTCTCGAGGCGCTGCGTGACGAGACGGCCTGTTCTACCCATCTCGCCCAGCGCGACGGGCATGATGTCCTGTACGTTGCGCGCTGTGCGGCCCCTGGCCATGAGCGCGGCAGTGTCGCGACGGGCACGAGACTGCCCGCTCATGCCACGGTTATCGGTCGCGCCATGCTCGCGCAGATGCTGACAGCCGATGTTGTGGCGCTTTATCAGGACTACGCCTTTCCCCGCTTCACGGCGGCGACACCGGGTGATCTGAGCGCGCTTGTGCGTCAGGTCGAGGCGGATAGAAGCCATAAGAGCGTGGCAAGCTGGGGGTATTTCGAGACGGATGTCGTGAGCATGGCCGCTGTGGTGCGCGATCGAGCCGGGCATGTGATCGCGGCCATCAGTGCTGTGTGCGATTACGGGCAGCATGATCGCGCCGTGCTCGAGGATCGTATTCGTCCCTGTGTTGAGGATGCCGCCTGTCATCTCTCCGCTCGCCTCGCCTCGGGAAGCTGAACGCGCCCTTCTCCCTGTCGACGGCGCTGGCACGCCATTGTGATGCGGCGTTCATGCGGCGAGCCCCGCCATAACGGCGCTTGTGAAGCCCGCAGGATTTTCCAGATAGGAGGCGTGGCCTGCATCTGTAATGACCAGGGGCGGTGCCAGTCCGTGATGCGCGGCAAGATCATGGACACGATCTGGCAGGATGATGCGATCCTGAGCAGCCGTGATCATGCCGATACGACCGGCGGGCAGGGTTGCGAGATCGCCAGCAAGATCGCCCGAGGCAAGAAGCGCCACAGCATCGCGATAGCCCGCAATGCTGACGCGCCCCATGGCCTCGGCGGCGTGGGCGACCAGCACTGCATCGGCGTGAGGGGACAGGGTTCGCGCCGCTCTTTTCTGTGCCATGCCCTGCGGGCCGAGTGTGAGAACATCGTTCAGCCGCTCCTGAAGCGCTGGCAGGAGTGGGGCTTCTGGCGTTTGTGCATAGCCACTTGCAGGGCTCGACAGCAGAAGCCGCCCCACGCGCGCAGGGTGCCCGCGCATGAAGCGCGCGGCGGTCAGCGCGCCGAGGGAATGCGCGACAATGTCGCAATCATCTATACCCAACGCGTCAAGGCTTGCGGCCAGAAGCGCAGCGTAACGATCGCTCGTGGCAGGTGGCCCTTCCAGCGTGCTGCTTTGTCCGTATCCCGGCGCATTCCAGGCCAGAACACGCCGAACCGGACTGAGCGCGTCGAGTTGACCGCTCCACGACGCTGCATCCGACCCGATGCCATGCAGCAGGACCAGCGGTCTGCCTTGCCCCTGTTCCAGCCAGACCAGCGCGCCCGGAACGCCGTCTTCCCCCGGTGTCAGACCGGTGAGCTTTAGGCGACGGCTATGAATCATGCCGGTTTAAAGGGCAGAAATGCCGGATCGCCCGGATGTGGGGTGCCAATGGCGCTGAACAGCGTCACCGGGGCAACGCCATCATTGCGAAAATAATGCGCGCGACCGGCTGGGGACAGAAGAACATCGCGCGGGCCGATCTGTCGCTCGGTCCGGTGGCCATTTTCCTCCCAGCCGACGATCAGATGACCCTCAATGACCAGCCAGGCTTCCTCGCAGTCGCGCTGATAGGGCGCGACACCGATGCCGGGCGGAATCAGGAACATTTCCTTGCGAGCCGTCGAGGGCGGTGCGCCGCCTTCTCCCACATAGATCTTTCGGCCAAACCCGGCTTCGGTCCAGTGGGTGGGTGTGTCGTCATAGCGCACCACATGCAGCGCCATGAACCGTTGCAGCGGATGTTCTCCCGTGGCCGATACGGGCAGGACCTGCCCTGGCAGCGCGCCAAAGGCCTGGGCCAGTTCGTCGCCGACTTCCTTGGGGTGATAGGCGTAGCGCGGCGGAAGAGGTTTGCCGACACCGACCATGATGGACATCATGACAGGCTCTACCCCGGCATTGCGAAACCCGTGCGGTATTTCGCGGGCGTTCAGAATGAGGTCCTTTGGCCCGAGATGGACCTCGACCACATGGTTGTGTTCCTCCCACCCTACGGTCAGCACACCCTGAAGCACCAGAAAGGCCTCTTCGATCTCATGCGCATGACAGGCCGCGTATTTGCCGGGGTGCTTGTAGACCAGGCTCAGCGTGAAATGGTCAGGCGCCAGCCTGCCGCTCTCGCCCGCCTTGGGGGAGCCGCCCGAGCCGATGAAGCGCATCTGGGCGCGCTCCAGGTCCGGAAAGCCGGCATTGGAGGGAAAGGCGTTCCAGTCGAAGCTCTTATCCACGAAATATTGGGTATTGGCGTGGAGAGCGTCGCGGAGCGTATCCGATAATGCTTCACTCATGAAACATAGATTCCTCTGTAAAGAGTCGATATGTCTTAACCATCCCATATGATCCTGAAGTCCATGACACTGCAACGGAAATATCGTTTCCAAAACGATTGCATATTCCTTAAACTCGCCTTCGTGCAGGAATAGCGCTTTTGGCCATTTTTGCTTCATATATAAAACAAACAGGTGCGAGGAGTGTCGCATGGCCCTGACTGGAATAGATGCAATCACTTTCGGCGTGCATGACATGGACGCCGCTCATCGCTTTCTGGTCGATTGGGGGCTGACCGAGCGTCTCATCACGCCCGATCGCCTGGAATTTACCACGCGCGATGGGGGGCAAGTGGTTGTGCGCCCCCAGGACGCGGCTGATCTGCCTGCCGCCATCGAGTCGGGCAACACGGTCAGGCAGATCGTATGGGGACTGCCATCCGAGGAGGCGCTTGCGGCGCTCGTGTCGCGTCTGGCGTCTTATCCGGGCTTCGAGGCGGGCGGCCCGCAAGACATGCCTCGCCTGTGTGACCCGAACGGCTTGTCGCTGGCTTTTCGCGTGACGCAGCGTCAGGCTGTACCAACCGACCCGACACTGCCCAATGCGCCGGGCAATGCGCATCGTCTCGACAAGCGCTCACCCGTCTATACGCAGGCAACACCGATCCAGATCGGGCATGTGGTTCTGTTCACTGCCGATTACGCTGCCATGCGCGCATTTTATCTGGATGTGCTCGGGTTTATCGTCAGTGATGAGTATCCAGGCCATGGCTGTTTCATGCGGTGTGCACCGCGTGGCGGTCACCACAACCTGTTTATTCTGAACCGTCCCAACCGCCCCGGGGTCAATCATGTCGCTTTCACGCTCAATGATGTGCATGAGGTGATTGGCGGCGGGCTGGCCATGAGCCGAAAAGGCTGGAAGACCGAAATCGGGCCGGGTCGTCACCCGATTTCCTCGGCCTATTTCTGGTATTTTGAAAATCCCCTTGCAGCGCCGCTCGAATATTATGCGGATGAGGATTATTGTACCGAAGCGTGGCAGTCGCAGATTTTCGAGCGTCGGCCCGAGCTTTTTGCCGAATGGGCGGTTGCGGGTGGTCTGGATGGGACGACACGCCGACAGGTCATCCGTGGCAGCGATAGCGAGCGGGGACATAACTGAGCGGCCCTGTTCGGGTTGCTGCATGTGAAAACCGGGCAGGGAAACCTGCCCGGTTTTTTATTATGCCGGAGAACTACGACATATGCGCCCTGATTGGCGCTGCGGCGGCATATTCAGGGCTCTATAATGTCGGTCAAACAAGGGGCCATAGAGGCCCCTTTTCCTTGGTGGTCTCAGCAGCGCGTGAGATGCTCCTTGCGGGCATGGCGTGGTTCGCGTGCGGACAGGAACACACCGAGTGCCGCTAGGCTGTAAGGCACGAGAAACAGGGTAAATCCGCCCTGGGCATGATTGTGAAACCCTGTCCCTGTCGCGGCAACGAAGAGATACCCGGATATCGCTGCACCCAGATAATAAATGGTCAGCAGCACACCAATGGCAAAAGCGCCGTCCTGTGCCGGGGCCTGCTCGCGAATGAGGGCGTAACAATTGCCGTAAACACCGCTGACCCAGAGCCCCAGAAGCAGCGAGAGCCAGGCGGCAATGCCCGGTGTGAGCGTTGTGCGGAGCAGGACCATACCTGTAACGCCCGTCATGAACACCACGCAGGCAAGGCCGATCTGTCGGTTTGTACGGTCCAGAAGATATCCGATAGGCGTGCTGCCGATCACCGTGCCGATACCGAAACAACCGAGGGCGAATGAAGCGTCATGGGGTGTGATGTGAAAGCTCAGCCGCGCGTAGGTCTGAAAGAGCGACATATAGGCATAACAGCCCACACCGTTCACCAGTGCGACAAACAGGGTGGCGAGCGAGGCAGGGCGCAGCAGCCAGCGATAGGATTGCGGCATGACCTGCTGTGACGGTGCTGTGCGCGCATCGCGTGGTAAAAAGGCCAGCAGCGCCAGCGCGCCTAGAATACCCATGGCGCCAAACAGATAAAACGGGCCGCGCCAGGTCTGGAGCGACGCCTGGAGCGCCACGACAATCATCGGACCAATGAACATGGAGACGCCAAAAACCGCCAGTGTCGCCCCGATTGCGGTGCCGCTATGGCGGGGAAATCGTGACGAAATGAAGGTGAACAGCGCAATGCTGAACACGGCCTCTCCCATGCCGGTAGCAATGCGACCTATCACCAGAACCGCTATTCCGGGCGCGAGACCCGAGAGCACGGTGCCGCCGGAAAACAGCAACATGCTCAGCCCGATGGCAAGCCGCAGACCTGCCCGTGACACGATCAGACCGGCAGGAATCGACATGATGGCGATTCCGAGCGTGAAGATGCTGGCGAGTAATCCTGCGACTCGTGGCGTGAGCGACAGATCGCGGCTTAGTTCCACCAGCTCGACCGGCATGACCTGCCTGTCCCAGCCATACAGCATATAGGCGAAAGCCAGCAGGGCGAAGCTGATGATGAGGGAAGTGGAGCGTGTGGAGCTCCTGACGTCTCGTGGGCGGATCATTCGGTGTTCCTCCGGTATATTCCGTTAACGTAATCAAATCCTGCGTTTCCGGCTGTAGGCGGGCGCTTCGGTGCGGGGAAGCGACTGTAACGAATATTCCGGGAAGCCAGATTTTGTTTTGACGTCGGCTCGATTGGCGATTAGTCATATAAGAACGATGTGGCCGTATATGGTCAACTTAAATCGAGAGGTCAGGATGTCTGCAGTCGCGCACCCTCAAATACCGCCCGGAGCGGTCTCTCTCGCAGGGCGTCGTCTTGTCTTGACGGGTGCCGCGCGCGGCCTCGGTCTGGAAATCGCCCGTTATTGCGCCGCTGCCGGAGCGCGGCTCTGGCTTGCCGATATTCTCGAGGAAGGGCGCGAGGTTGCCGAGTCCCTTGCCGCTGAAGGGGGTGAGGTCAGGTTCTCACGCATCGATCTGTCTAACCCTGCATCCATATCCTCCGTCTGTGAGGAAATCGGGTCTGTCTGGGGTGAGGTGGATGGTCTGGTCAATAATGCGGCCATCGCCACAAATGTTGGCGGCAAGACATTCGAGGAAATCGATCTTGCACTCTGGGATCGCGTGCAGAGTGTCAATGTGCGCGGGACATGGCTTGTGACGCGTGGCCTCAGTCCGCATTTCTCTTCAAGCGGTCGTATTGTGAATGTGGCCTCGGATACGGCACTATGGGGCGCGCCCCGTCTTCTGGCCTATACGGCGAGCAAAGGGGCCGTTCTGGCCATGACACGCTCGCTCAGTCGTGAACTCGGCCCGCGTGGCATTGGTGTCACGGCGGTCGCGCCGGGCATCCTGCGCTGCGAGGCTACTGAATATGTACCACCCGCGCGGCATGAACTCTACGAGTCCGGACGCTCTGTTCCGGGTGCGCAATATCCTGCCGATGTTGTCGGGGTGATCGGGTTTCTTCTCACGCCCGAGGCCCTCGTATTGACGGGGCAAACCCTGCCGGTCAATGCAGGATTCGTGTTTGCATGACTGACACGGCACATCATCACGAAAGAGAGTTTCGACATGTCTGACCAGGCGGCAGAAAACAGCATTTCGCCACCGCTTCATCGTGCGGCGCGGCTGTTGCGTTATATTGGCGACGGTGGGTCCTGCGCCAATATCCGCAAGGTTTGCGAGGAGCTCGACATCAGCCGTTCCACATTGCTGCGCCTATTGCAGGCGCTCGAAATGGAGCGCTTCATCGAGCGTGTCGTTGGGGATGAATACCGGATCGGGATCGGTTTGATCAGTCTGATCGGTGAGAATGCGTCCGGTCAGGATCTTGTTCGTACGGCGCTCCCCATCGTCTCGCAGTTGGCCGAGGAAAGCGGGCTTTCGGCTCATCTGGGCGTGCTTGACCGTCACGAGGTGGTGTATCTCGCCCGGCGCGTGCCGAATGTGCCGCTTGCAAGCAATATCACTGTTGGCTCGCGTGTTGCGGCTCATGCCACAACGCTCGGTCGTGCCATTCTGGCATTCATGGAGCCCGCTCAGGTCGAGGCGCTTTATGCTGACCGTGTTCTGAATTCCTATACCGCACGCACGCCCACTTCTCTGACGGACCTGCAGCGCACACTCCGCCATGAGCGGCAGGTCGGGTTCGCGGAAAGCGACGGTATTTTCAGTGAAGGTGTGAGCTCGATCGCCGCGCCCATTTTCGGTCAGGACCGTGAGGTGCGTGCAGCAATCAACGTGACGGGCCCCACCACACTATTCGATCTCGGTGAGGGGCGCCGTCGCAAGATCGTGTCTCTGGTCGTTGCAGCGGCCCATGAGGTTTCGCTGCGTCTTGGTTATCGCGATACGGCGCTCGGCGCGCAGGATAAGGGCTGAATCCCATGGATTTCGGGCTTGCTGGCAAGGTTGCCGTTGTAACGGGTGGAAGCTCCGGTATCGGTTTGGCCACGGCCCGCGCGCTCTTGCAGGAGGGCGTTTCCGTGGTGATCTGCGGGCGTGATGCAGGGCGGCTCGAGGCCGCACGCCAGTCGCTCTCGGATCATGGCGCCGTGCTGGCCCGCCAGTGCGATGTGCTTGTCGAGCGTGAGGTGGAGGATCTGGTGGCCGCCGTCACGCAATGGCGCGGGTCCTGCGATCTGCTGGTGAACAACGCCGGCCAGGGCCGCGTTTCAACCTTCGAATCAACCAGCGACGACGCCTGGCGCGAGGAACTTGAACTGAAGTTCTTCAGCCAGGTCCGGACCATCAGGGCTTTCATGCCGCTGCTGCGTCGCTCAGCCGCGGGCAGTATCGTGGCCGTCAATTCGCTGCTGGCCTATCAGCCCGAGCCCCATATGGTGTGCACATCTGCCGCCCGGGCTGGGGTGCAAAATCTTCTCAAATCCCTTTCCGTCGAGTTCGCCCCCGCTATCCGCGTCAATGCGGTGGTCGTCGGGCTGATCAGCTCCGGACAATGGGAGCGTCGTTTTGCCGCGCGTGCGGATCAGAATATCGGGCGTGACGCCTGGTTCAGTGACCTCGCGCGCGACAAGCATATTCCTCTTGGCCGTCTTGGCGCCGCCGAAGAGGTCGCCCGCGCGATCGTTTTCCTCGGGGCTCCGGTCTCGGCCTACACGACAGGGGCAACACTCGAGATTTCGGGCGGTTTGTCACGCCATTTCTGAATGGAACAGATTGCAATGTCAGCTCTCAATGTCGATCCTGCCTCTGCGGATCTGATGACCGCCGGTGAAGCTGTGGCCCAGTGGCTGGCCGAAACCGGCGTGAAGGTAGTTTTCGGGGTTATATCCATCCACAACATGCCCATTCTGGATGCCATCGCGCGACAGGGGCTGATCCGCTTCGTACCCGCGCGTGGTGAGGCGGGCGCGATGAACATGGCGGACGCCTATGCCCGCGTTACCAGCGGTCTGGGTGTGGTGCTCACAAGCACCGGCACGGCTGCGGGCAATGCTGCAGGCTCGCAGGTGGAAGCCCTGACTGCCTGCTCGCCCGTGTTGCACATCACGACGCAGATCGATCGGCCTTATGTCGACCGGGACCGTGCGGCCATTCATGACGTGCCGCGCCAGCCCGAAATGCTGCGTGGCGTCTCGAAATCCGTCTGGCGCGTGTGGGATGCCCACGCGGTGCCGACCATGCTGGCTGCCGCTGCGGCCAGTGCCCTGAGCGCACCGCGTGGTCCGGTTGCCATTGAAATTCCTATCGATGTCCAGCGTGACAAGCTCAAGCGCCCCGCGTTCTGGCCCAAGCCCTGCCTAAGCCACGTCACACCCGATGAGGATGCCATCGACGCCCTGGCGGCCCTGATCCGGGCAGCGCGTCGCCCGGTTTTCTGGTTCGGTGGCGGTGCACGCGATGCCGCACCCGAGGCCACAGCGCTGATATCGCGCGGTGCTCTGGCTGTGACGAGCACCAATGGGCGCGCTGTTGTTCCGGAGGACCATCCATGGTCGCTCGGTGCGTTCAATATGACACCAGAGGCCCAAGCTCTTTACGATCAGGCAGATCTGACCGTTGTCATCGGCTCAAAGCTACGTGGCAACGAGACACGTAACAACCAGATGGTACTGGGGGCGAGGCTCGCCCAGATCGATATCGATGCCAGTCAGGGCGGGCGCAATTATCCGGTTGATCTTTTCGTTCAGGGTGAGGCTGCAGAAATCATTCAGGCGCTCCTTGCAAAACTGCCCGAACGTCTCGATACGGACCCGGAATTTCTCGCAGGAGCAACAATTGCGCGGGCACATTCCGAAGCTGCACTTCTCACGACACTTGGCCCCTACAGCCATCTCGCCAAGATACTGCGTGACCGCGTGGGAGGGCAGGCGCTGACATTCGTCAGGGACGTGACAATTGCCAATTCCACATTCGGCAATCGTTATGTGACACTCGCCCAGCCCAATCTGGGTGTTCATGCCCTTGGCGGCGGTATTGGTCAGGGCATCGCCATGGCGATAGGCGCGTCCATGGCGCGACCGGGCCGTACGATTGCTCTGGTGGGAGATGGCGGTGCCATGCTCTATCTGGGTGAACTGGCCGCTGCCGTGGAAGAGCAGGCAGAGATCGTGTTCATTTTGATGAATGACCGTGGGTACGGCGTGATCCGCAATATTCAGGATGCCCAGTATGAGGGGCGCAAACACTACACGCTCGACAATATACCCGATTTTGCGAGCCTCGCCAAAGGCATGAACCTGCCTCATCGCCGTGTTTCGTCCATCGAGGCAATTGGCGAGACAATCGATGTCTGTCTGTCGATGTCGGGTCCGGTCATGATCGAGGTGGACATGATCGCGATCGGCCCGTTTGCGACCATATTCTCGGGTCCGCCAGCCGGTGCCGCCGGCAACGCAGTATGAGAGCGTCTCTCGATATCGGGCTGCTTGGCTGCGGTGCCATGACCATGACCGCCATGGGGGCGCTTCTTGGCTCAGGCGCCCGTATCGGACGGTGCATTGTGCTGGTGACACCGCGCAGCCGCGCTGCACGCGCTTCGGTCCTGACAGAATGGGAATCCCGTTCGGATCGTTTTCGGGTGACGGAAACGCTTGATGATCTGTTGTCATGGCGGCCTGAACTCGTGCTCGAAGGCGCCTCCCAGACCGCTCTGGCCTCTCTGGGAGGCGCGCTGATCGCGCGCGGGATTGACGTTGCAGCGACCTCGGTGGGCGTGCTCGCCATGCCGGACGTCCAGAGCCGCCTGGAAAGTGGTCCGGGCCGGTTCATGGCCGCGCCGGGGGCTATTGGCGGGCTCGATGCGCTGGCGGCGGCCCGCCTGTCGGGGCTGACCTCGGTCAGCTACACGGCACGAAAGCCCTTTCATGCCTGGGGACTGGCTCCCGAGCCCGATGGCGCCGAGCGCAAGGTCCTGTTTCAGGGCACAGCGCGGGATGCGGCGCTTCGTTTTCCGCAAAACGCCAATGTTGCCGCAACCATAGCCCTTGCTGGCCTTGGATTTGAGGGAACGCAGGTCACGCTTCTTGCAGATGCGCGTGCTGGCGGCAACACGCATGAAATCACCTTCACCTCGGCCTGTGTCGATGCCAGCCTGACGCTGCGTGGCGTGCCGACACCTGAAAATCCCAAAACATCTCTCACCGCAGGGTTCAGTCTCGCGCATGTCGCGCTGACCCACGCCTCATGGCGGCGTTGAACGGAGTAATGCGCATGTTGACGGACCCTCCCGCACCGGGTGTCTTTCCCGGCGATGCTCTCTATGTCGGTGGCACATTCCGTCAGGGCGGTGGCGAGCCGATACGGTCGCTTTTCCCGGCCGATGGGGCGCTGAATACGATCGTTCATGCCGCGTCGCAGGAGGACGTGACCGAGGCACTGGCGCGCGCGCGCCGGGCGCTTGATAACCCATCCTGGCGCGACATGCTGCCGCATCGCCGCGCCGCCTGTCTGGCGCGCATTGCCGATGCCATTGACGCCAATCGCGCCTATCTCGCTTGGCTACAGAGCCGCGACACTGGGAAAACACTGCGCGAAACCACGATACTTGTCGGTAGCGCGGCTGATACGATGCGCTATTACGCCGCGGTGGCCGAAACGGCAGAGGAAGCCATCACCCCGAGCCGGGGTGACTATCTGACCCTGTCGCGTTTCGAGCCGATTGGCATTATCGCGGCCATTACGCCGTGGAATTCGCCGATTGCCAGCGACGTGCAGAAACTCGCCCCGGCGCTGGCTGCCGGTAATGCGGTTATTCTCAAGCCGTCTCCCTGGAGCCCGCTGACCTCACTTGCGCTGGCGCGTATCATTGATGAATCCGGCCTGCCCAAGGGGCTTGTTTCCGTGTTGCCGGGAGGCGCCGAGATCGGGGCACGACTGGTTGAGGACCCAGCGATAGGGCGTATTGTCTTTACAGGTGGAACAACCGTAGGGCGGCGCATTGCCGAAACGGCAGGCAGGCGTCTGGTGCCTGTATCGCTTGAATTGGGTGGGAAGTCGCCCACCATCGTCAGAGCCGATGCCGATCTCGATCTGGCATTGTCAGGCGTGCTTTTCGGCATTTTTTCGTCTTCAGGTCAGTCCTGCATCGCAGGCTCGCGGCTTTTCGTGCATCGCTCGGTTTACGAGGTATTTCGCAAGAGACTGGTCGCGGCGACCGAAGCCCTGGTCGTCGGGCACCCTTTTTCGGAAAATACGCAAGTGGCGCCGATGATCCATGCTGATCATCGTGATGCGGTAGAGCGCTGGGTGGAACGTGCCCGCGCCGAAGGCGGGACCATCCTGACAGGTGGTGCGCGGCCCGAAGGCGCGTCGCATCGCGACGGGTATTATTACCTTCCCACGATTATCGAGGGGCTGACCAATGAGAGCACCTGTTGCCGTGAGGAAATATTCGGCCCCGTCCTGGCGCTGCTGCCTTACGACGATGATGAGACCATGATCGCCCAGGCCAATGATAATCGCTACGGTCTGGCATGCGGTATATGGAGCACCGATCTGCTCGCCGCACTGGCCTTAGGGCGTCGCATCACGACAGGCACGGTCTGGATCAATACCTACAAGCAGTTTTCGGCATCGACCCCATTTGGCGGCGAAAAGGATAGTGGTCTCGGCCGCGAAAAAGGGCTTGAGGGTATGCGGGCCTATATGGTGCAGAAATCCTATTATATCGGCACTTCCGCAACGCCCCATCCCTGGGCAGGAATCGTGGCGGGAAGTGTCGGACGCTCAGATGTCTGAGCCTACATCATGACGGGTGCGGGGCGGCGGCGATGGCATTGCCGTTTCACCGCTGGTCCATCCTGTCATTCCGGATGCTGACCGATCAGGGGGACGCTTTTTCTGTTGCACGACCCAAACGATGACCGTCTCTCTGCGTTCTGAACGGCATATAAGTATAGAGGAAGTCTTGTGGCGTTCGAGTTCGATCGGAGTAAAGCAGTGAGTGCCCGATTTGCGGGATATCCATTCAAGAGGCAGGTCGTTTTTCAGAAATAATATATTATCATCGAGCTGACTTATAAATAAATCATACTAAAACTGGATTTGAATAATTGACTGATACCAAGAGTGAATGGCAACCGCGGGCCAATCCGTGGCTGATCGCTGCTGTCGTAACCATGGCCGCATTCATGGAAGTGCTCGACACCACGATCGTCAACGTAGCGCTTCCGCACATAGCAGGCGCACTCGGGTGCTCCTATGATGACGCGACATGGTCATTGACTTCCTATCTCGTTGCAAATGGCATTGTGCTGACTGTTTCGGGCTGGCTCTCGAAAAGACTGGGCAGAAAGCGCTATTTCCTGATCTGTATCGCGAGCTTCACCTTGTGTTCCCTTCTTTGCGGTCTTTCGCAGAGCTTGCCGATGCTGGTCCTTTGCCGACTTTTGCAAGGGTTGTTCGGCGGGGGGCTTCAGCCTTCGCAACAGGCGATTATCCTGGATACGTTTCCCCCGGCCAAGCGCGGGGCTGCCTTTGGCCTTGCCGCCATCGCGACAGTGATTGGGCCTATTCTTGGCCCCTCACTCGGGGGGTGGCTGACCGATAATTTCTCATGGCGGTGGATATTTTTCGTGAATATCCCCTTTGGTATTGTCACCATGATCAGTGTCAGTGCACTGGTCGAAGATCCTCCATGGGCCGAAAAGAAGGTGGTGCCAATCGACAGGATCGGAATTGCCCTGATCACTCTGGGTCTGGGTTCAATCGAGATCATGTGCGATCGGGGTGAAGACGCGGACTGGTTCGGGTCGACCTTTATCGTTACGCTAGCTGTTATTGCTCTCATCAGCGTTCCCGCTGCAATATGGTGGATGTCCAGATCGAAAAATCCGTTGATCGATCTGAATATTTTCAAAGACAGAAATTTCGCTGTCGGGACATTCCTGATCGCAATGGTCGGTGGTGTTCTCTACGCGTCAGAAATTATCGTGCCTCAATTTGCCCAGCAGATTCAGGGTTACACTGCGACAAAATCCGGCATGATCCTGGCTCCGGGAGGGGTTGTGGTCATGCTTCTCATTCCGCTTGTGCAGCGAATGATGGGGAAGATACAGACTAGGTTCCTGATTGCCTTTGGTTTTTCCTTTATGGGAATATCGATGTTCATATCAGCCAATCTGGTGCCGTACACCGATTACTATCATCTTGTCTATTATCGTATCCTGCAAACAGCTGCGCTGTCATTTCTGTTTGTCCCGCTATCCACCATTGCCTATTCAACGCTTCCGAAGGAGCTCAATAACGATGCCTCGGCTATATTTTCCATGGCACGTAATTATGTGGGGTCGCTCGGTATTTCTCTCGCGACAGCCATCGTAACAGAGACCCAGCAAAAGCAGCGCGCGCACCTCGTTGATAAGATGACCGAGCTGCGTGAGGCGTTTCAGGACTATCTCTCTCAGGTTGAAGCCCTCGCAAAATCGCATGGTTTCACCAGTGGGCAGGCTAAATCCTATGCCGTCCAACGCCTCTATCAGGAATACGAAAACCAGGCATCGCTTCTCGCCTATAATGAAGTATTTATCATCGTAGGAATTCTTGCGTTGTCCGTAGTACCCTTCTGCTTTCTGCTGACAGCAAAAAAATAGGGCGGGTCATAGGTTGCTCCCTACCTGTCAGCCCAGACCGCTAAAGGGGAGAAGATCCAAAAGGGATTGCCCTCTCGATATCTGGCGCGGCTCTGGCCAAAGGGGTTTATCCACGCCATTTCATCAAGACACACAACCAGCCGGCATGGCCATGACGCCTAACATGACAGGCTTCGTGGCGACAGCTGCAGACGGTCATTTTCCCTTGATAACCATCGAAATATTGGCCTGCGGCTCTGGCATGTCTCATGCCCGGCAAGCGTCCGTTCGCGAGCGATTCGCTGACATGTTTCGTTGACAAACCGGAATAAAGAAAATAGTCTGAGCAAACTGACCAAATATGGATAGATAGCCCAAATGAGGTTGTCTCCATGACGGAGTGGTACTCATGACCAAGATATGTCACGCTGTATCCGTGATGACGCCCGGACAGATCTGTCCCGTGGCCATAGTCGTTCCGCTGCTTTCATTTGTTGCCTTTGTTCCCTCAGCACATGCCAGGACAGCAGGGAAAATCGAACGCCATGGCGCGTCGGCAATGGTTGGCCATGCGGCGCCCCGTCATGCCCCTAAACCTCTTTTTGCCAGGTCGGTCGAGGGTATTACCGTGATGTCGCCAGTGCATCGCTCGCCAAGTGGCAGAAATGGGCGCGATATTGGTGGCGGTCTCATGACACGTCAGACCGCGACCACAGCACTCAGCACTGTGACCCGCGATTTCGTTGCCACCCAGTCTCCAGCCACGTCGACCTATGAAGTGCTCAGGCTTGTTCCGGGCGTGAACGTCGCGATGACAGACCCTTATAATATGCAGACCGGCAACATCATCGTACGCGGGCTGAGCGGCGATGAGATCGGTTTCATGATGGAGGGCGTGCCGCTCAACAACGTCGGCACCTATGTGACACTGCCGTCGCAATATCCCGATGGTGACAGTATTGAAAAGGAGACCTTGCAACCGACATCGGTCGATCTGACAGCGCCAATGATCGGCGCCGCTGGCGGTCTGACCAAGGTGGATTTGCGTGATCCAGCCGATCACCGGGGCGGAATGCTCAGTGCTTCTTTTGGCTCATATAATATGTACCGTCAGTTCCTGCGCCTCGATAGCGGCAAGATCGGACACAGCGGCGTCAAGTTCTTTTTGGGGTACTCGCATATTCTGGGCGATAACTGGCGTGGTCCCGCTGCGCCATACAGACGCGATCATATCGATTTCAAACTGGTCAAGGACTGGGGCGCAATCGGCCGCAGTCGTCTCGTGGTCGCCTATACCGATTTCAACATGGACCTGCTGACCACACCGACCCTCGCGCAGTATCGTTCCACGGGTGGGAACTACAATTTTGCCAGCAGCTATGCGGGTCAGAATCCTCTCTATTACAAGCTGAGGGGGCAGAATGCGAGCACGGTCATCGTGAGCGCACCGACCGATCTGACACTCAATCATGGTGTCGATGTTTCGCTCACCCCCTATTTTTATGGCGCCTGGGGCGGTTTCGCCTATGGTGCGACGCTGCCGAATTCGGGACGTGCCTATTTCGGCAACCAGCTCGGCACGCTCGATCTCTCAGCGCTAAACAAGGGCACTGGAACCACCACCACCACAAATGTGCCGACCGTTTTTGCCATCGAGCATCCTGGCGTCAATACGCTGCTCTCCTGGAAGAGAGGGATCAACACGCTGCGCGCCGGATACTGGTTTGACTACACGCGTCAGACTTATCAGAACAGTTTTGGCTCGGTCTATAATGACGGGTCACCAGTCGCGAAACTGAATAACGACGACCAGGTTGCCCGCGTGAAGGATGGCAGGATCTATCGCTCGACGGACTGGCTGGCACAGACCTTTACCAATGCCGTTTATCTGGGTGACCGGATTTCGGCTTTTCAGGACCGTTTTCTGGCAGAGGGCGGGATAAAGGCCGTGTGGATCCATCGTCCGGGGCAGAATTTCCTGCCCGGACCGCAGAGCGATGTGGGCCAGAACGCCTTTCAGGTCACACCGCAGATAGGGCTGCGCTATCAGATTACCTCAGAACACCAGATATTCCTGAGCGGCAATACCGCCTTTCGCGTGCCGACAGCCAATTCGATGTTCAATTCCTATAACGGCACGACCGGAACGCTCCTGATTGCAGGCAACAGCAAGCAGAAAAACGAATATTCGATTTCCGAGGAAATTGGCTATCGCTATAGCGGGCATATCCTGTCGGGCAGCGTGTCGTTTTTCAATTACAATTTTACCAATCGTCAGATCTCGACGGCGGCAATCATCAATGGTGGTTCTGTCAGCACCTTTATCAATGCAGGTGGCGAGACCGGGCGTGGCGTCGATATCCAGCTTGGTACAAGGCCGTGGCATCATCTTCGACCTTATGTCTCGGCAGAATATCTGCGCGTGACAACCGATAATAATCTGCTGAACGGGTCGGATTACCTGCCGACCAAAGGCAAGATCGCGCCGCGTGCGCCCAAATATAGTGCGGGCATTGGCCTGACTTACGATGATCATGCCGTGTTTGGTAATGTTGTCGTAAAGTATATGGATAGTCAGTACAGTACTTTTATGAACGATGAGTCGATACCTGCCCATACCAACCTTGATCTCTCGATCGGTTATCGCTTTCACTCCGTTTCTTTCCTGAAGGAGCCTGAATTGCGCCTGAATATCCAGAATCTCGTTGGTGCGACCTATCTTAGCGGATCGAATTCGGTCACAGGTAATGCGCGTGCCGTACGCGGTGTCTATGGCCAGATGATTTCGGGTTCGGCGCCCACTTATCTGCAAGGCGCAGGGCGCGCCTTCATTGGAACCGTGACCGCCGGGTTCTGAAAAGCCATGCCCCCGGAGACATGTATCCCTGACGGATCTAGCTAAGCGAGCCCAATATGAGCCTCAGATATCCCCTGACCTCGATAGAGGATCTACGCCTCGCTGCCAGGCAGCGCCTGCCACGTCTTTTCTACGATTTTGTCGATTCCGGCTCCTGGACAGGATCAACCTATCGCGCGAACGAAGCTGATTTCGAGCGGCTCTTTCTCAGGCAGCGTGTGGGCAAGGATGTACGTGAGCGTACATTGCTCACTCGCCTTCTGGGTCGCCCGGCCAGGATGCCCGTCGTGATTGCGCCAACCGGCGGTGCAGGCTTTCTATATCCTGACGCTGAAATCGCCGCGGCACGTGCTGCGGCGGCAGCCGGAATATCCTATGGCCTCTCGGTTGGTAGTGCCTGTTCACTTGAGGATGTCCGGGCTGGGAGCAACGCTGATATCTGGCTGCAGGTTTCGCTGTTCAAGGATCGGGCCTTTCTAAAGCGTCTGATTGATCGCGCCATTGCGGCTGAATGCGGCGCCCTGATCCTGACGCTTGATTACCATGTAGTAGGGCAGAGGCATTGCGACCTGAAAAATGGGGTTGGCTTCCCACCGCCGGTGACGCCACGCCTTGTGGCCGATATTGCGTCTCATCCGCGTTGGGCGCTGGGTATGGCACGGGCAAAGCATCGCGGTTTCGGCAATGTCATCGGGCATATACCGGGGGTGACGGATATCAAGAGTTTCGGCAAATGGCAGGCCAGCCAACCGTTTGACCTCAATCTTGACTGGGACGCGCTGCGGGTCATCCGGGATCGCTGGCCGGGCAAGCTGCTCATCAAGGGAATTCTCGACCCTGACGACGCTGAAGAGGCGTTGAGGATCGGCGCGGACGGAATCAGCGTGAGCAACCAGGGGGGGCGCCAGATCGATGGCGGGCCATCTTCCATCTCCATGCTGCCAGCCATTGCCGAGCGGGTGGGAGGACGGGCAGAAATGTTTCTTGATGGCGGTATCCGTACTGGCCAGCATATTCTCAAGGCACTGTGTTCGGGCGCCTCAGGCGTGCTGATCGGGCGTGCCGCGCTGTATGGCCTGGCGGCGGGGGGAGAGGCCGGTATGACCAGGTCTCTCTCTTTCCTGCGCAAGGAGCTTGACCATGCGATGGCTTTCTGCGGGATAACGGATATCAGGACCTGCTCGGAGCATCACCTTGTCATGCCGCCAGGGTTTTGAGCATGCTCCTAGTATCCAGCGTGCAAGTTGGGATTTATCTTCATCTTCCGATAATTACAGGAAAATGCTGATGAGCGAGGCGGAGATGCAGAGTAACATGGTCTTGCACAGCCCTATTGGCGACGCGCTTTACAAGGCATTGATCGGCACCTGGCGTCTAATTTCCTACAGCGTTGAAGACCAGGGCACCGCCAGCCTCATCCCTGCCATGGGAAATACACCCCGCGGGCGCGTGATTTTTACCGACGATGGGTGGGTTGCTTTCAACCTCGAGGGAGAAGGGCGCCTGCCCGCGCGATCTGAGGGGGATCGTGCGGCGCTGCTTCAGACGCTGGTTTCGTATATCGGCCGTTTCCGGATAGAGGACGACGCGTGGATCACTTCGATCGAAACAGCGTGGGTTCCTGAGTGGGTGGGGTCCGAACAAAAGCGCTACGTCAGGATTGAGGGGGATGTGGCCCATGTTTCTACCCCTTGGCGTCAGATGCCGAACTGGGCCCCCGACCGGCTGACACGTAGCCTGATTCGTTTCCGCAGGATCCTCGTTTGAAGAGTAGCTGGATGTGACGGTTCGCCGCTGAGGGATCCTTTCTGCCGCATCTACGTTCTGTTGACCTCAAAAATCCGAGTGAGGATATCCATATTATGTCGAACAAATCATGTGTCGCAGCGATCGTTACCTTTGAGCCCAAGGCACGCGATGAGGGCCGAGCCATTCTGAAGGATATTTCCGTCAAGGCAAGGCAGGACGCTGGGTGTTTGCGTTTCGTTGTTTATGAGGACAAGGAAAGGCCTGGTCATTTTGCAATTAACGAAGAATGGGAAACCGATCACCATTTGCAAGATCACCTTTCCTCCGCTCATGTCAAAAGCGCTTTTGATGCGATCGGCAAGGCGGGTGGTGTCATTGTTAACGTCTGGTGCGAAGAAATTTGATCACCGGCCAAGATTGTCCAAGTATATGGACGATCGACGGTTGCAGCAGAGCAAAAGGCACCCAGAAAAATAAGGGGGCTTTGCGTATGCGTTGCGCCTGTTTCCATGTCTCGATCAAGATTTCTTAAATCTTGATTGTTTGGATGTTTGGATAGCTCTGGGCTTAGGACTTATAGCGAGAACATAACGGGCGCGGCGAGGCAGACGGTGGAGGAGAGGACGGTTGGGCATCGGTAGTAGCGTGTGGCGACGCGCCTTCAATCCTTGAGCGGGCCGAACATGATCTCGATATGAGTGCGGCGCCGGTATTTGCGTTTGTCGTAGCTCACGGGCATCGTGCGAGGTCTCCGGCCTGGAATGCAGGGTCAGATCCTTTTTCTCCCAACCCGTCCCTGAACCAATCGGTATTATAGCCGCGATCAACCAGGAGCCATTTTGCCGCGGGAAGAGTGTCCAGCAAGGCAGCAGCCCCAGTGTAATTGCTGATCTGGCCTGCCGTTATGAAGAACCTGATCGGGCGTCCATTTCTGTCCGTCACCGCGTGCAGCTTCATGTTCATGTTGCTCTTGGTCCGCCCGATCAGGCGGCCTGAAGCCCTTTTTGTATCCGCAGGCTCGAGGCCGTGCGATGCGCCCTCAGGTGGGTCGCGTCGATCATGATCGGCTGGTGATCGAGTCTGCCAGCCGCCAGACCATCCATCATCCGGGCAAAGATCCCCATTGCGCACCAACGTTTTCAACGATTGTAAGCGTCTAATGCGAGCCATACTCTCGCGGAGCATCTCGCCAGCGCGCCCGTTGTCGTTCACAAAGATGATGCCGCTCAGCACGTGGCAGTCATCAACGCGAGGTTTACCATGGCTCTTGGGAAATAACGGCCGCAGACGCGCAATATATTCGTCCGTCAGCCAAAGCAGGTCGCTCGACTTTAGTCTTCTTTAGAATTCTGAACCAGGCTTGCCTACTCAAATCAATGGGTCCTGATTCTGAATGATATCCTTCAATTAATAGATGTTAACGAAATCCATTGGTATAATCGTCCTGATGGTCAGTATGAGTCTAGTCAGCTGAAGTCGAAGCCGAGAGGTGCTTTTTCTGACGGGAAAATAAGAGTTTCGATAATTGACATAGCTTTCTCACTCTTAAACGCCGTTGCCAGTCGCTCTGCCTCAGCCTCGTCCAACTTCCTCAAAGCGACCCGCGTCACGTATTTAGCCTTTTCAAGATTGCCGGTCAGCTTGCATTTCATGATCTCTGCCTGTGTCTCACGAGGCAGTTTTGCTGGCGGCATCCAGATGGTCTTCAGCAGGTCCAGATCTCTCCTGGCCCTATCGCACTGGACGACATGGCGTGCTTTCCATGCGGTGATCTCCTCCTGCCTTCGCCTGTCGGCCTCGCGGCAGAGCGTGACAAGCCATTCCCTGCATGTCTCCCGCCTGACGATCTGCTGAAGCAGCTCACGGTTCTCTCTCCGCAGCTGCGCATTGGCTTCTTCGCGTTCGGTCGGCACAGGCAGGCAAAGCGGTTCAGGCGGTGTAGAGCGCAGGCCGAGATGCCAGAATACGGTCTCCAGCAGATAGCGCAGGATCTCGGCCAGCATTTTCGAAAGCCGTTCGATTTCCTCATCGAGATGAGAAAGGCGTTTCTTCTTCGAGAGGACGAACACCTTCTCATGCAGAGCGTCACGCTCCCGCCGTGTTTCCTGCAACTGTTTTCCGGTCTGCCAGAGCTGCCTGCGCGTGTCTTCTATCTGCGCAAACAGCGCTGCGCCTTGTTCATCGACAGAGCGCCGCGGACCATACGCCATGGGCGGTCTTGCATTGAGTACCGTACGGCATGCCCTGGCTTCACATTTCCACTGCCGGATGTAGTGAGCAAAGTTCGGTGGCAGCAAATCGATGCGATCCAGCGAAACGATCTTCGGCTGTTTGGGCGAGGGATGTGACGGCTTTGTTTTTGCAGCCGCTATCGCAAATGCTTCAGGGTCACGCGTCAGTTCCTCGAAGGGCGGTAGAAGCACACCGCTTTGCTCAGCATGACGTTCTATCGCAGCCGTCTCCAGAGCGGCTCGCTCCGTGAGCGGTCTGACCACTGTTCTGATATCACCGTGTTTTGGCCGGGCGGCTTCCTCTACGAGGAGTTGGCGGAAATCCTTCATGCGTGTCTTCGTCAGGCGCGTGAAAGACCCGATCAGCACACCATCAACCGTCTCGATGATATGCGCGCCCTTGCGCGTATCCTGCCGATCTCCAGCACGCATGACCCAACTCTTCGTTTTCAGCAGAGCCCGAAAACGATGCAGCTGATTATCCGACTGAGCCCAGAGGGAAGCGATGGTCTTCTTCGCTTCTACAAGATCCAGCCCCTGTCGTTCGGCCATACGACGTGATTGCGAGGTGTAGGCTGCACGTGGAAGGGGCTGAGGTCCGCGTTTGAATGAGGCTGGAGAGAGTATTTTGTCAGAAGATGCAGGGGCAGGGGCGGTGAGGTTTGCAGTATCAGCCGCCGGTCCCTGCAGGACCGCCTCAACGCGCTCCGCTTCTGCCGTCTTCCCCTCCTGACGCAGGGCTTTGACAATGGCCCGGTCATGTCGACCCGGCACCAGCTGATGCCCGAGACGGATTTCCTCGAGACGGGCGCATTTCTCCAGACGCTGCCAGGAGAAGCGCGAGCTCAGCACATGATTGTCCTGCCATTCGGGCAGAAGAAGATGACCATGGGTGCTGCCATCCTTCTGATGTACGACGAGCGTCATGCGTTCCCTGTCCGCCTGCAGCTCATCGCAGAGCCTGGCGGCAAAAGACGCAAGGGCTTCGTCACTCATGGGCTCGGCAGGGTTGAAGGCGATGTGACGCAGACCATAGCGTATGCCCTCACGTCTTGCTTCCTTCATCCAGTCCGCAAGACACCAATCACTGCCAGAGAGAACGCGTATGGCCTCATTCCTCGCGCTCTGTAGCACATGGCGTGAGACGGCCTGATGGCCGCTGGTCGTCCGGATGCGGGTTTCCTGCACAATCATGCGTTCCCCTCCAGACTATGAGGAGGCTTAGTGCAGTGTTGTGGGCAAGGTCGCTATTGGCTGGGACACTTCCGCCTCTGTCCCTGTCTCCGGTTCGACCATCTTCCGCTGTCGGGACGTCCTTCTTGTCCTCGTCACGCGCATGGATTTGAGCAGGCCATCGACGCGGTCCTTTGTCTTTTCCAGCGCATCCAGAACATCCCCCGCCCGGACGGCATCACCACAATGCGCAGAATGAGCCAGCTGGTTGAGGTTGTTGCCAATGCGCCCGAGCTCGCCCCGCAGCTTGCGCAGTGAGGCACCCACCGCCATCCCGTCGTGACCGGTCAGGGCGGCCTCCTGCAGCAGGGAGCGCACCCAGAGGGCGGTGGTCTCATGACCCAGAAGACGCGCTGTATCGGCCCACGCAGCCAGTTCGTCAGGCGAGGCACGGACGGACAGACGCGAGGAGCGGGCAGGGCGGGTCAGGCTGAGGACAGGATGCGTCACGGGCACAGGAACATGGGGCGAGGCAGACATGGGATGCGCTTTCCATCAAGGGGGTCAACGGGGGCGACAGCCCCCTTGCCAGCTGCTTCGTGCACCCAACGGGTAGCCACGAAGCACTGCTGGCTCAGGGGAGCCAACCCATGTCCTCATGATAGAACAGGACAGGAACAGATGCCGGACAGAACAGGCAGCCTCTGACAAACTCCGTGCAGAATGAGAGGATTTTTCTGCCTTCCGTCTGAGAAGAAACCGCTCTCTTGCGGGCTGTCCCCTCCGCCCTCCCGGAGGGCTTTCCTCAGTTTTCCGCGGTCTCCTGTGAGGCAGTCTCGGCGGTATCAACATTGGCAGCGGCATCGGCGGCAGTCTTAGGTTCCTCGACGGCCTTCAGTCTCACACCGGGACCGAACTGCGCATCCGCCGGGATGAACACCGCCCCGCAGGCTTCGAGCGTTTCGCGCATCGCCCGCAGGGTGCGGATATGGGGTGTGCGGGCATTGGTCTCGAAATCGGCCACCGTGCGATGCGCCATCTCGGCCATCCTGGCCAGGTCACGCTGCGAGAGACCCAGCATGGCGCGGGCGGCACGGCATTGCGAAGCAACAAGCGTCATGGAGGGCTCCGTAGAGGTAAGGGCAAGGGATGGAAGAGATGAGCGAGAGGAAGAGGAAGAGGGACAGGCGATAGGGGACTGGGACAGAAAGCAGGGCAGGAAAATAGATGCCGACACTGCCTCATATGCGTCGCTTTCGAAAGACGCTCGGACGGTTTTCTGGAAAAAAGCCGGGGTTTTTACGTGGTTTAGTGCGCCAAGTGGGAAACAAAGAGTCCAAATGAGATTGTAGGGAGTCCAAATATGGTTTGGAGTCCAAATACGTTGACCATGACATAAGAACGCAGCCATCTGTCGTCTCGAGAAGGAGAACGCAGTTATGGCGCGCTTTGGATATGCCCGTGTGTCGACCGATACGCAGAGTGTCGATGCCCAGCTTCCCACCCTCGAAGCCGAGAAGCTGGACATGATTTTCGTCGAGACCGTGTCAGGTGCTGTTCCTGCCAGAGAGCGTCCCGTCCTTGCCTCGCTGCTGGACCGGCTTCAGCCTCACGACAGTCTTGTGGTGGTGCGTCTCGACAGGCTCGGGCGGGATGCAATCGATATGCTGCAGCTCATCTCCGCGCTGGATGAGCGCAACGTCAGAGTGCGTATTCTTGCGCTGGGCATCGAGACGGGCACGGCCAATGGTCGCCTGTTCCTCACTATCCTGATGGCGATAGCGGAGTTTGAACGCGAGCTCATTCGCGAACGTACCCGTGCAGGGATTGCGGCAGCGCGGGCGGCAGGGCGTCGCATCGGACGGCCCCGTGCACTGACACCGGCGCAGACCCGGCATGTCAGGGCATTGGCGGCACAGGGTCTGTCCATCCGGCACATCGCGTCCGTCATGAATGTCGGACGCGCCACAGTGCATCGAGCGCTAAAGGGCGAGGCTGGACCGCAGCGGGCTGGGCAATCATCCAGCGCCGCTGCCTGAGCCTGACGCTGGGGGTTGCTGTTGCTTCAGTGGCGAGCCCTGTGCATCAGCGCGAGACCTGCCAGACCGCAGGCGGCGACAAGCGCAATCCAGTAGCCGCTATTCCATGAGGTGGCATCAATCAGCGCGGCCGCCTGTTTCTGTACCATGGCCTGCAAATCATGCTGCATCGCGGCGTTGCCGCCGAAACCGCCAAGAAGCTGACCCGTGCTCTGGGCTGCCTCGGCTGCGAGATGATGCAGCCGTGCATGCACGACCAGAGGCAGGGCGAGTAGCAGGAGCAGCGGCAGGGTATTGAGCAGACGCGCCCGGGTAAAACCGAGCCATGGGGTCACCCAGGGCAGGAGCGTGATGGCACAGCCGACCAGGCGCCAGAAGCCGAACGTCACAGTGATGTCCGCGCCACCCGTCTGCACACCGAGTAGCTGGCTCAGCGTGTAATCGAGCCTCATGCCCAGCATGGTATTGCCTGCATCGAGCGTCCATCCCGGCAGAACGTGGAACCCGAGCAGCAAGCCACCCGACATGACCATGCCGGGCAGGGTCATGCGCTCCTTCTGCTGGCGCAGGTAGGGCAACATCACAGCTCCCAGTGAGCCACCATTGCTGCGCAGGGTCTGACCGAATGCGCTCAGCGTCTCATTGGCCAGGACATCGCGCCCCAGAACATGGATGGACGCGATGCGTCCTTCCGGTGTCAGGGTGAAGCTGACTTTCTGGTTCAGGGCGGGGGCTGCCGGTCCCTGCCAGATACCGGAGAGCGTGAACGCGTGTTGTTTCCCGTCAGACACGAGAAGGCCCGGCTGGGTGTCGGGAATACGGATGATTGTGCCGCGATTGGTATCATCAGCATTGACGGTGCCGGGCGAAGAGGAGGGATGGTTCATCGGTCTGTCCTCACAGGGCGGGCTTAACGGTGGCATGCGCGAGTTTGGCGTCAATGGCCGCATTGAGCTGCCGGATGATCTCGGCTGTGATCGCCTGTTCGGCACCGATATCCTCGGCCGTCAGGGTCAGGCTGCGCACGGCGGACGGATTTTGCGGGACGACGCTGACAGCGATGCGCAGCCAGGCCTGTGTCGTGGCAGCGCGCGGGTCTGACGAGGGCGAAGGATCAATCCCGGTGCCATCCGCTTTCTCGATGACGTTGCCGTTTTTGAGAGCGTAGAGCGCGGTTGCGGCACTCCAACCCGATAGCGGCGGCAGATGCGCCGTGTAGTGCGTGGTGAGTTCGGCTCTGAGGGCATCGTATCCGGGCGCATTGAGGGGCGGGTAGGAGACAGTGCGCTCGATGCGGGTCACCACGCCGCCCATGACCGGCGGGGCGAGGGTGACATCGATCCTGTCGTTCCCGCGCTGGCAGGCCAGCGATGCCGGGTAGGACTGGCTCTCGATATCAATGCCCTTATGCGATGTCCGCAATGTCTCGGTCCGGATGCTCGGTTCTGTCTGGCAGTACTGGCGCAGAACACTGGTGGCTTCCGGGGCGGACATGCTGAGCGAGAGGCCCAGTATGGAAGCCTGACCGAGCGCATTGCTCATTCTGGAATAGGTGAGCTTCTGCGTCAGTGCGACGCCGCCATTATCCTGTGTCGCAGGAGCAGTCGGGGGTTCCGTGACGTGCCCCTGACCAAGCGCATTCGCTACATTGACCATGTTGCGGCGGAAAGCTTCCATATCCTGGGCCTGAGCGAGCGGCGTTGGAGCCGCAGACAGCAAGAGGCAGGCGATGACGCGTTTCATGGTTTCTCCCGGAGTGATGTGACGCAGGCCAACACAGGGTCGGGACAGGTGTCAGTCAGAGCCGCCCCGAAAGCCATGACAGGGCAATCATGGGGTTATGGGTGAGCGGGAGCCCGACCATGCGAAACTCTTGCCCTGACTGACTTTCTGGCGGTTCGACCTTGCCCTGGCCGGTTGTGATGACCGGTTCACAATCCGTCGGTTTTGGGACTGCACGGCATTGGGCGGTGCGTCCCGTCTCCAAACCGTGTTCCGAAATCAGCGAGGGGGTTTTCATGACACGGTATGGCTATGCACGCGTCTCGACCGATGAACAGACGCATGATCCGCAGCTTCTGGCACTCGAGCGGGAAGGGGTGAGGGAGATCGTGCTCGATACGGTCTCGGGCGGGGTTCCGGCGGCGTCACGACCGGGTCTGTCGGAACTGCTGGCGAAGCTGCAGCCGGGCGACAGTCTCGTTGCAGCACGCCTCGACCGGCTGGGGCGGACCATGCTCGACGTGATGGGGCTGGTGAGCAGTCTTGTGGAACGTCAGATACGCGTGAGGCTTCTCGATGTCGGGATCGAGACCGGTACGGCAAACGGGCAGCTCTTTCTGACCATCCTCGCGGGGTTCGCAGAGTTCGAGCGCGAGATTATCCGCGAGCGAACGCGGGCCGGGCTGGAGGCGGCACGCCGTAGCGGGTCACGGCTGGGACGGCCTGCGCGGCTGACCGAAAGGCAGCGTGGGCACGCGGTTGAACTGCACAAGGCAGGGAAATCTTTTCAGGAAATTGCGCAGATTATGGCCGTCTCGAAAACCACAATCTGGCGCGCGGTTTCCTGCGAGGCAGAGCGTTCCGGAAATGGAGGTTCCGGGACAGGTGCCCGGGCCGCCTGGCCGGTTCGATTGACACCGGCACAATAATGACCGGTTCCGGGACGGAAAACGTGGTGGAGGGCGCGGGGTTCGGTGCGAGAGGTCGGCTATGAGGGGGGAAGCGGTCAGTCCGCTTCCGAACGGAACGGCTTGGAAACGGACGTCATCTCTGATCCCGAGACGGCCCACTTTGCCCCGACGATTGATCGACGGAGAATGTCTGGCGTGTGGCGCGGCTCGATGAACACGTCGCTCTGTTGCAGAATGCCGCTCCTCAACCGCATGATGCGCGCGTTCGGCGTGACACGTAGGCCGGTCGAAGCTTGATTGGTGAAAAGCTGGGTGATCATGCGCTCATAGATCTTTCAAGCTTCCGTCAACTGTTCATCGCCGTCTTTGACAACAGATGCGAAGTGATCGAAATGTGCTGTAATAGAATATAGGGGCCTTTGCTAGGATAGCTGACGGAGCGGGGTGGATGACGCCCTTTGCGGTTCAGGTCGGTATTGCCCGCTGGTAGAGTCGCGAGACAGGCTTCTCCCCCGCAGATTTCTTGAGGTTGCATGGCTCGCACAGCAGCTGGAGATTGGTGACGTCGTTCGCGCCAAAGCGTGCGAGCGGCACGACATGGTCGTAACGCTCGGTCTCAAGGCGGTTGATCAAGGCTGCCAAGCTGCGCTTGCAGGCTCGGCATTCACCCTTGTCGCGGTAGAATACCGCACGCCGCGCCCACACGGGGATGGCCACCCGCTTCAGCGTGCCGCGGCGGGTCTTCAGTTCGTCGCCGAAGCCGGACATCTCGATCAAATCGGCGCAGAGCCGGTTGAATTTCTGCAAGAAGGCCACGTCGCCGAACAGAACATGAAAGACTTCGTCGGTCAGTTCGTCGAGAGCGTCGTGAAAGCGGGTAGATTCTGCCGCAAAGTCGCAGAAACTGTCCTCGTCTTGGAGGGCCTCTTCCGGAAACGGCACCGCGAAGATCCGCAGGAACTCGCGAAGAAAACGGTGGTCTGAGTCAATGTTGTCGACTTCCTCGGTCACGATATCGACAGAAATCTCGCGGACGAAGTGATGGAGATTGGTGTAGTGGTGGAACGGCCGCATCAGCGCTAGCACTCGCATGTCGCCGAGGATATCCTCGATGCCACGAAGATAGGCACCTGAGTCGCTGACAATGTTGAAGACCGCATTTGCCAGATAGTAGACGCTGAACCCACGCGCCTCGTAATAATTCTTTGGCCGCGGCCGTCTTTCGTTCATTGCCGTTACCCTCCGCTTACTGTCGCCGACACACTAGGAAGCCGAGCATTTGCCAGCGCCTCGGCAGAACGCGCTTGCTCCGAGGTCATCGGATCATCCTCGAAAGCCGAGTGCCCGTGCCTCAGCGATGATCTTCTCGCCGTGCATCGCCTGCTTACGCGACGGCTTCTTCCCGTTGCCAGCCAGTCGCCCGAGGCTGAACGCAAGCGACCGCTGCCATGCCTGAAGGGACTGCGTGTCCTTCGCCCAGGCGGCAAGGTCGAACCAAGTCTGTGACGGGATAGCCGACACGCGCTCGACCTGTTCGGACTCGGCTTCACTTGCCTGTTCCTCGAGGACGCTGGTCGATTTGCTGGTGTGCGCCTTGTCCCCGGACAGCAGGCTGGCTCCGACATCGGCAGAGATTTCGATCTGCGTATCACGGAAGCGCTCCCAGCAGGCTTCTTTCTTGCACCATTCGGTGACGTTCTGGCCCCCGGGCGGGGTTGTGACATGCGCATGGGCGTGGATGCTCAGCACCTCGATGAAGGCCGCAAGCGGCACGGTAAGCTCCTGCGCTAACCAGATAGCATCAAGATCGATGCGCTTGGCCGTGTGGTGGGACAGCCAAGCCAGAAGATAGGTCACGATGTTGGCACGGTAGCCGCCAAACTTCTGCCGAGACACGATCCGCTCAGACTGTCGGAACAGAATCGCGCGCGCCACGCATCGCTCGAAATAACGTCCGTCCGGTTCGAACGCACCGCGCTGGTTCAGCGCGTCCATAAAATCCAGATAGCATTTCTGACCGCCGCGGCTGACAATGTGCGGCAGCTGAGACCAGCTGTGCTCGTATTTGGCGAGGTCGGTCTTCGTGATGAGCTGGTTGCGCGGGTGGATGAGCTCCCACTTTCGACGTTCGGCCTCGGTGCGGTTCTCCGCCAGCGCGTCGTGATACTGTCCGCGCGCGCGCTCGTAGAACCATCGCGACTGCCGCTGCATGCTACCGGACGGCGGCGCCCAGATCGACCGCGACAGCTCCTGCATCCGCCGATGAAACGGATGGTTGGAGGAGAAGTCGGCCATGTTGACCTTGTTCTGGTTGTTCGCCGACTGAGAGATTCTCGGCGCGATCTCCTCGATGTCGCCGTCGCCCAGAATTTCGGTGATCTTGACCGGCACCTGCAGCTGGCTGGCGTCGACCTTATCCTTGCGCCACGCCCGGAAGATCGATCCCGTAGTCTGTCCGCCGTTGACGATCTGGAAGTCATCGACGGACATGAGTTCGGCCGTACCGTCGCCGTGATCCTCGAAGTGAAGACCGGTCGCGGTGACGGAAAGCCCGTTGTTGAACGCCAGAAACATCTGGGGCTCGTCGATGATCGTCTTGCGAATGCCTTGGTTCACCTTGCCCTTCAGCTGGAGAAAGCTGCGCACGTTGCGTTCGAGGAGTCTGGGACCGTGCTGGCGGTACATCTCCACGAGTATGTTGCCGGGGATCATGGTGAGAAGGCAGCGATAGCCGCCGCCGGGCGGTGTTGCGATCACGCAGCGAAGCGTCGCGCCGAGCTTCGGGAAATCGACATGGATCGGCTCACGGCTGGTGCCGGACGACACCGCGCGATGCAGCCGGCGCAGGTCCCAGAGGTGGCTCGACACCTCGATCGAACCGATCATCTGGCTCTCGATCTGGTCGATCGTCGCAAGTCCGTCCGTGATGACGAAGAGGCGGACATGGCTCAGCTCTTCCCGCGCCTCCCAGATCGCCCGGGTCATGTCATACCCGGACAGTGCCTCCTCGCGCTCGCGATGCAAACCGCCCAGCGCCTTTTCGAGATAGGTGCCGATGCGCCTGAACGCCGTATCGATGTCGGCCTTCGCAACGGTTCCTGCGACACCGTCGAGACGCGGCACCACAAGGAAAAGGTCGAGACGGTCGTTGTCTTCGGAGAGGAAGTATCCCGAACAGCGGATGCCACGCGCTTCGACGGGACAGCCGATGCCATCGTCGATCTCGCCCGCATCCACCAGATGCTCGAACATCAGTTCGGCGAACGCCTCGGCGCGCAGCGCGCCATCCTCTGCGGCATCGGCACGGGCAATCACATCCTGCAGGATGTTGACCGCATAGGCTTGGAGTTCGTCCGCCTCAGCCACCGACCGCCTCCACCAGTCCGGCGACGTCATCGTCCCCGATCTCGTAGGAGCCCAGATCGTCGGCGATGATCGAATAGCCGATGTCGCCGACTCCGGCCGGCAGATTGGCATCGGTCAGACGCGGAAACACACCTTCGACGCGAAAATATCGGGCATCGCCGGCCCGCCAGCGGTTGCGGTCGTAGATCGGCGCATGGACGTCGAGATACCCGCCGGCGAGTAGCCGGTCGTTGAGAATGCAGGATGCGGCCGGGTCACCGGCGGCCAGCGCGCGCACGCGCTCGACAACCATGGGGAGCGAGTCCCCGTGCGCCATGCTCTCGTCGAGGTTGAGATAGGCGAGCAGAAGGTTTTCGTGGGAGCGCTCGTCGAGCTGCTTCTCGTTCGCGATCCTGAGACGGGCATGGCGCTTGGCGAGGCTTGTCTTGACCTCAATCGCCAGACCCGATCGGATGAAATCCTGATGCGCAGGATCGGGGCCTGTCCAGCATTCGGCGGCAGCAAGAGGCCCCAGAATCGGGACGAGCAGCCTTTCCATGACAAGCAGCTCGCCGAGCATGCCCCGCTGCCTTTCTTCCGAAAGGCCCTCGACCGGCACCCGCTCGAACAGGCCCTGCCACATGCACAGCCGGTCGATCGCGCAACGCAGCGCAAGAGCTGTGCTTGTCTGAGGCGCGACTATGCCTACGAGGTCGGCCGACATCACGGCAAAGATGTCGAGCAGACGCTCGTCTTCCAGCATGATGCGGATCAGCGTCCTCGGCTCGGCGCTCACCTCGTGGACCACGCGGACGCCGCGACAGGTCGGTATCCTGTCTCCTCCGGGCCGGTGCTCGCCGGCGCCTTCGATCAGCAGTCCCGGACGCCGGCTGGGCCAGAAGACGCAGGCGAATATGTCAGCCGCGGCGTCCACGTCGAGCCGGATGCGCTGCGCCCCGGACGGACTCGGAGCCGCTCCGCCAAGCTCGGCCCACGTCGCGAGAAGCGCTTCGGGGCTCAATCGAAGATCCTTTCGAGCTGCTTCACGCTGTTCTCGGCATAGTCGATGAGCGGCGCATCTTCGTCGAACGGGAAGCTGATCGCGAACCCCATGATCGGCATCCTGTCAGGCATCGCCGCATCGATCGGGTAGATCAGCAGAAGTCCGCGATCCCGGCTTCGCTGTCTGCGGATGAATGGTCCGCTGGCCGTCTTTGGCTCATCCTTCTTGGGGTCCGCCTTCTTCTCCCAGGCGTCGATGGTCTGCTGCATCGCGCGCAGTCTGGCCGAATGATCGAGATCGGCGACTTCGTCTGCCGGGCTGACAAGTCGGCCGATCGTGATGCGTCCGTCGCCGCTCTTTTCGTACTCACGCTGGGTGAGCATGATGGCATATGGCCCCAGACGGCAGGGAATGTCCGTCCGCCCCTGGCCTGCGAGCACGATGGTCCAAGTCTTCAGCTGACCGTTCAAGACGCGATTGCCGACATATTCGGCCAGTGCCTGCGCGTTGGCCTTCCACGAATCGCGGGATGTCTGCAGCTGTCGAAGAAGCGACGTCACGCGCGATCCTTCGACGTCGTCCCACTGGTGACGCCCGGTGCCGGTGCTCCGTGGCAGGTCGTTGATGAAATCAGAGAACGCGTCGAAGTTCGCCTTGGTGTGTGCTGCCTCGAACGACACGGTTTCGGAGATGGTGCCGGAGAAGCCGGCCCGGACCCGGGTTCCGGACCGCATCTTGTTCGCGGCGGTGATCAGCAGGCCGTCGGGATGCGCCCTGACGCGGTGGCCGAACTCCAGCGGCGTCTGGCCGTTGTTGAACGCCAGATCGAACTCCTCGCGCAGTTCGGCGGTCGCGGTCGCAATGTGCCGATACCAGCGGATGAGGGTCGGCGAGGTGTACAGCCTGCACAGGTCGGCATAGCGCGGGCGATAGCCGAACCAGCGGCCCATCTGCATGAGCGTGTCGTACATCTTGGTGGTGCGAATGAAGTAGCTGACCGAAAGACCTTCGAGCGTCAGGCCGCGCGACAGCTTGTCGCCGCCGACGGCGATGACCGAGAGGCCGTCCGGATGATCGGCATAGTCGAGCGTGTCCTTCGCGGACCCGTTGATCTGTCGGACCCGAACCCGCTTGGCCGCGTCGAACAGCTGATCGCGGACCGCTGACCATGCGACCGGCTGGAGATCATGATCGGCTAGCAGAGCGCGCAACTCATCCCCCTTGGTTTCGAACTCCTTCTTCCACAACGCCTCCAACTCGACGATGACAGTGCCGCCAGTGCCAGGAAACTCGAGCTGGCGCACGACATCGACAAGAAACTCGTCGACGAGCCGCGCGACCTTCTCTTGAATGGCGACCAGTCGCGTAACGTGGATGAGCATCGAATTGTCGACGTTGACGTCGCCGCGCACCCGTCGCGCCGCACAGACTAGCAGGAAGGCCAGCATCGCTTCCTCGAGCGAGGCCGGCAGCTCCGTCACCGGATGGTTTTTCTTGTGGCCGGGCGGGAAAATGGCCACGGCGTCGGAAATGCGCCTGATGATCGACAGTCCCGTTGCATCGCCGTTCGCGCCCGGCCGATCGACGCCGAAGACGCGCTCGGGGCCGATGTAGTTCGAGGGTGCCGGCAGATTGACGATGAAGCTCGCCGGGAACAGGTCCCTGCCAGCATCCCGATGCGTCGCCTCATGGTGCATGAACACGTTGGCAAAGGGCGTCGCGGTGTAACCGACGTAAGCGCTCTTCTCGAACGTGACGAGCAGCTTGCGGATGAGCATGTTGGTCTTCGTCGGATCGGCATCCTCGTCGATAGTGCCGTCGTCATTGCGATATTCGTTGGTGTTCGCTGATGCGTTGTCGGCCTCGTCGTCGATGACGAGCATGGGCACGTCCCGGACGATCTTGCCGCCGGGCGTCCCGGGATCGTCAGTGCCGCGGACTGACTTCACCCACGCCAGCAGGTTCTCGAGGATACTGACACGTTTCTTGACCACCAGGATGATCGGGTCGCGACCGCCGGGCACGAGACGCGTGCCGTTGGCGGTGGCCGCCTTGAAGTCCCCGCCATCCGCGCTGCTGGTCAGGGAATGCGCGACTAGGAACGGCGCGCTCGGCATCTTCCCGGCACCGATGCGCTGATTTTCCTGATCGTCGGCGAGCAGGCTCAGCCGGGTGTCGAAGCCGAGAAAGCCTTCGTCGATACGCAGCTGGGTCTGGCTCCGGAGGCTGTTGTGGACGCCTGCAAGGACGATGACGAGGGGATAGCCGGCGTCGACTGCCTTGCAGATGAGCGCGGTGTAGTTCGAGGTCTTTCCGGACTGGACGTCACCAACGACCAGACCGCGTCGGTCCCAGGCACCAGCCGTCTCCGGATTTCGAAGCCTATCGAGGATGTCGTCGGTCATTCGGTCGAGCTGCACGAGCGGACCGCTTGCCCATCGCTTGCCCCGATCCATCCAGTGCCGATACCGCTCCCAGAACTGGAACGGGCGATTTTCCCGCGCGGTCTTGATCCAGGCGACGAACTCTTTGTCGTCGATGATCGAATAGCCGCCGACCAAGGTGTTGTTGCGGGCTTCCAGTTCGCGCAGCAGCCGGGTGCGATCGACAGTCGTATAGGGCGGCATTGCCAAGATGATGTCGACCGTGCGCTCGAGAGCCTCCTGCGTGATCCGCGGCTCCAGTTCGAGCAGCGCGTTCGCGGCGCCATAGGCGCTGCGAAGCTGCTGTTCTGGTGTTCCTGTCGACATCCTTCCCCCCGATTCCGCTTCTATTTCTTTCTGCCCGCCGTCTCGCGTGCAACCTTGTCGAGGAACGCCGTCACGATGTCGGGATGGTTGTTGAACGGCTCCATCGCCAGAAGCGTCCGCGCCGCCTCGACCCTATCGCGGCCTCCCTCGATCAAAGCGTCGAACACTGCCTTCATAGCGAGCTGCAGTTCCTTTGCAGCCCCTTCGAACGGCTGCCCGAACGCATCCGGCTTCTCGGCATTCTTGATGACGATCAGCGGCGCCGGAATGGTCTGCTCGATGAGGCTGAAGAGCGCCTGTACTGGCGCGCGCTCCTCCGCGCCGTCGAGAACCTTCCGGACCAGCGGATGGTCGCGATTGATCCGATAGAACGACTTTCCGTGCTTCGTTAGATGGGTCCACAGGAACGCTTCCGTGGCACTGAGCTGACGCTGGATGATCTTGCCGCGATGCCGGTAGATGCTCGAAGCGCGGGTGCGCGCGGCCCGCGCGATCCGCTGCAGATCGCGACGCAGCGCTGCGGGCGGCCGTGCGCGCGACTTCTTCACGTCGATCTGCCACAGCAGGTCGGCGGTGTTCGGCAGGTCGATGCGGATGCGGGCGAGCTTGAAATGCTCCTCTTTCTGCATGCCGAGGCCAAGCCAGTCACCTGCGACCAGCAGCCTACGATTGCGATAGATGTAGAAGCCCTGATGGGCATTCCATCCCTTCGGGCCGGCAGCCGCCTGGTGCTGGTCGGCAGTGATCCGGCTGTGATGTGGTAGGATGTAGGGCTTCACCTCCGCCCGCTGGCCATCCGAGATCAGGGTCTCGGCCGAAAGCGGCTCGGTGAACTTGATGTCCTCGAGGAACGGATCCCATGGTTCGATGGCCCGCCCGTTCATGTGGATCGTGATGGCGCCACGACCGCGCAAGAAGCGGTGAAAGACCATCGCCAGATGCTGCTTCACGGCATCGGCACGCTCCCGGAAATGCTTCTGTGCGGTGTCGTCGTTGGCGGGCGCCGTTCCGACGAGCACATCCAGTCGATCCCAGAAGAGGATCGTGCCGCTCGGCTGTCCCTTCAAAAGTTCATGGTCCGCATCGTCGAGCAGGTCCGGACGCTTGAGCAGCCGCCACTCGCTGGTTCCTGTCGATGCGATGTAGTCAAGATCCCAGCGACGCAGCGCCTGATCGAATCCGGCGGCCTTCGTCAGGACCGTCAGGCATCGGCACTGCGAGATCGAAGCGGTCTTCATGCCAAGGCCGAAGCGCCCGAGATCGTTCTTCAACCGATCGGCCAGCGGACTGTGACTACCCGGCTTCATCGCCTGCAACAGCTCGGCCTCCGCCATGCCGCGCCCATCGTCGCGGATGATGATGCGCGATTCCGGCCCGGCCCACTTCATGTCGATCCAGACGTTACGCGCCTGCGCGCTGATGCTGTTGTCTATGATGTCGGCAAGAGCCGTCGGCAGATCATATCCGAACGCGCGAAGCGATTCGAAAAGCTCGGCCGCGCCGGGGCTGGCGAGATCATAGTCAGCCGACACTGCTCAGCCTCGACTCCTCGGCCACTTCTTCGGCCTCGGCGGTGCCAGCATTGAGGATCATCCAGAGCGCTTCGCCGATCCAGCGTGCGAGCAGCGGCGGCACCGCGTTGCCGACTTGGATGTACTGCTGGGTGCGATTTCCCTTGAAGAAATAGTTGTCCGGGAATGTCTGGAGCCGCGCCGCTTCGCGGACCGATAGGCTGCGACACTGGAGCGGGTCCGGATGGATGAAATAATGGCCATCCTTCGAGATGTGGCTCGTGACGGTGGTCGAAGGGCCGCCGGAGAGCTGGACACGGAATCGGTCGGCGAACTTGCCGGAGTTCCAGTTGTCGTGATCCGGTGCGAGTTCTTCCGGAAAGTCGGCGGCCTTCGGCGATCGGACAGCGACCTCCGCGAACACCGCCGCGAAGAAATACCGCGCGAGATCGCTCGCCATGTGGCTGCGCGACGCGTGGTTGGGCAGATTGCGGAGCCGATCGTCGACCAGCCATGAACGCAGGTCCGCCGGACAAGCGGCGGCAATGCCGGTCCCGACGCCTTCGCGGCCGGGAAGCCCGTTCAGGCCGCGAAGGCGCGAGAGATAGTCCTTCGCCAGCGCCTCGAACCTCTCCTGCTGATCGTCGTCGAGGCCGGTTTCCATCTCGGCGACGAAGGCCATGGCCGTCTCGACCACGCGCCGCCACTCGGTCTCGTCGTCCGGCTCTCGGCTCAGGCCGCTGCGGAGGCGCGGCATCCCGTCGATGACGTTCCCGACGGTCGCCTTTAGCGTGTGCCGCGTCATCAGGTCGGCGAGCGAATTGTCCGGCAGACCTTCGGCAAGATCGGCGCGCAGTCCGACCACGATGACGCGGTGGCGCGCCTGCGGAACTCCAAAATCCTCGGCGCGGACGATGAAATCCGATGCCCGGGGTTCGAACGGCGTGAGGTCGAGCTGCCGGCGCGAGCGCGGATCAAGCGCGATCAGCTTGTAGCGCGTCGCGCCGGGTCGTTCTCCCCGGAGATCGCGCAGCACCTGATCGAAGATGCGGTTCTGGCCGTCTACCGACGACGACAGCATGCCCTTCACATTTTCCATGACGAAGGCGGCAGGGCGCAGACGGTCGAGGATGCGGATGTATTCCCGGTAGAGGAAGTGTTTCTCGTCCTCGCTTGCGACGTAGTCCTTCTTGCCCTGATTGCGGGCGCGTCCGACGAGCGAATAGGCCTGACACGGCGGCCCGCCGATCAGGATGGCATTGCCCTCGCTCTCGGCACGGATCGCGTCGAGCCGCGCATTCAGGCGGGTCTCGGGATTCTCTTGGCCCAGCTCCATCAGCCATGCCTCGTCGACCGCCGCGGCCCACTGCTCTGGGTGGGTCTCCGACCAGTCCGGCTCGTCGCCGCCATAGTTTATGAAGGTGTAGTATGCGTCGGGAAGGGCGTCGGGGAACTGCCGCAGAAAGCTTCTCAGGCGAAGCGTCGAATGTGCCGACGGTTCCTTCTCGATCGACAAGGAGATGTGGAAGGCGCGCTCGCCATCGCCCGCTTGAACGCTCGAAAATCCTTCGGCGAGCCCCCCCGGACCTGCAAAAATGTCAACGACGGAATATGTTGGCAAGAATCGTGCGCTCTCGGTTCCTGTTGTATGTGCCATAGAGAATAACAGGTCCAGATGAGAACGATAGAGCGAAGTCCATGGCGGATGTAGTTGATCCGGAAACAAGATCGCGAATGATGGCAGGCATCCGAGGCAGGAACACGTCTCCGGAGCTGGTGCTGCGCAGGAAGCTCCATGCTGCGGGACTTCGATATCGACTGCATGGTTCGAAGGTGCCCGGCAGGCCGGACATCGTGCTCGCAGGCAGAGGGATCGCGATATTCGTTCACGGCTGCTTCTGGCATCGGCATGATGGCTGCCACTGGTGTTCGACACCGTCATCGAACGCTGACTTCTGGTCCAGCAAGTTCGAGCGCAACATCGCTAGGGACAGGCAGGTGCTAAAGGCGCTATTGGCTGAGGACTGGCGCGTCGCCGTGGTTTGGGAATGCGGACTGCGCCCGACTCACGTCGACCGCACTGTCGAGGCGCTGCTGGACTGGATCAAGGATCCCAAATTATCGCCGTGTTTCGAAAGCGATCTCGTCAGACCGCGAGGCACCACCGTTCGTTGAGGCCTTTTTGCAAAGTTTGTGCCTGCGATCGAAACACGGAGGCATGCGAGGTGTCGGAGGCGCGGCGCCTGCAGGCTCTGGAGAAATATAAAACGAAGCTGAAGCGACTTTAGGTGTTTGGTCCCGGGTTCTGATGGTGCATTCTTTTCGGCGGAATGGAAGGAAGCACTATGGGGCAGGTTCACCACGGGAGCGCCATAACGACAGCGGCAGTCCGTCGAGCGATACAAGATAGTCAAGCGAGCCTGAAGACACTGCGGGGCCTGACACCCTACGAATTTATTTGCCAGCAATGGCAGCAAGAGCCATCAAGGTTCGTGCAAAACCCGCACCATCAAAACCCGGGACCAAACACCTAAAGCAACCGGCGAAAAGTAATGCGTCGCTGATGGCAAAAATTCAGTTTATGATTGAAAGGTTTTGTCCCATAGCTGAAAAATTGGAACGCTCCGCCGATATCATCGATAGAATATTTCAAGAGGTCTGGCTTACAACTAACGGTTATAGCGTGTCGCACTAGAGTCTGCCGTTCACCTGAATAAGCAGTGGCTTGCCGGAGCTTGAGACATTCGAAGGCTATTACATGTAAACCTGTGAGGGATGTGTCGTAGCTCTAACCAATCTTCAGCGACGCGTGGCCCTGCTAAACCGCTCCTGAATTGGAAGAGACTATTTTTTATAGCCGTGCGCCACGTCCGCTTCGAGCAGGTATGAAATTGTACTCCTACGTCAGGAAAGAGGCGGAAGCGGACGAACTGATGTCTAAAGATGAGTCTCCGCTCAACTTTCGGGAATTGCTAAATCAAGCGTCTCGTAACCGATCGCGTCGACAACACGCTTGAGGTTAGGGACGTCAATCGCGGATGTGTAGTTCATGGTCCCCTGGCTGCGATGCGTCGCCTCATGCCCCAAGAGACGGTCAATCCAGATCTCCCGTAGTTCATGCCCGGTATTGCGCAGCTTGGTCGAGACTGTGTGGCGGAAGCTATGGAAACAGACTTCCCTGGGGAGTCCGGCTCTGCTTCGCAGGCGCGCAAAGGCCTGAGAGAAGCTTGCCGAGCGGTCGCCGGTTTTCGTAACGACAAGATCCGGGAACAGCCAGACCTGATCGGGCTTCATGAAAGACAGAATACCCTTTGCAATCAGCTCAGGGTGGATTGGTACGATGCGTGTGCCTGCCTGTGTCTTCGGGGACCATCCATTCTCGTCGTGCGGGCGGATCTGAAAGCAGGCGACACCTTCGATATTCTTGATGTCGGCGCAGCGCAGGTTGCAGATCTCACCGAGTCTCATACCTGTATAGGCCGCAATATTGATGATTGCGGCTGCCGTGCGTGCAGAGGGAATGCGGCTCGACCATGGTGTCGTACTGAGCTGCGCCAGCTCAGCATCGCTGAAGCAGCGTCGTTCGACCTTCTTCGTGACATGGTAGTCCCAGCCTGCCCAGACATTGCGTGACACCAGATCACGCTGCAACAGGAGCGCCCAAAGAGCGGAGAGACGAGAGAAGTGGTTCTTGACCGTCTTGGCGCTGATGGTCTCGAGCTTCTCGGTTTCAGCGCGCGCGACCTCGTCACGGATCGAACGACCGTTGCGCTCCTTGCCGTGGGTGGAGGGAAGACGGAAGAGGAGATCACGGAACTCGCCAGCCGTCTCGCCGGTAATCCGTTCAACCTCCATGTCGCCGAAGGCATCGATGAACATAGTAAGCGCTTTGCGCGTGCCGCGTTTCGTATCCTCTGAGCGATTGGTATCCGGGTAAATAAAACGCTCCGCAGCCATGCTGACCGTCAGAAGCTTTGAGCGGGAGCCGGAGCTTGCAAGCTTTTTCCTTGGCGTGGATGGTTTGCGTGGGTCTGGTTCAGCAGTCAGCGGCACTGGGGCGATAGGTTCGCTCTTCGTAGCGGTTCCAATGTCGACAACGATGCTTTTCAGGAGATCGACCTGAGCGGCCAGATTGGCGGCCTCCGCACGCGCTTCAGGCAGATCCTTCTTCACGATTTTCCGCATCGTTTCGAGCCGCTCGGTATCCTTGGCAAGATAGGGGCCGATGATGGAGAGAAAACGCGTTACAAGGTTGTTGAACTCGAGGAAGCGTACCTGAACCTCTGTCATTTCCCTTTCATGCTTGAGTTCGAGCAGGCGCATTTCGATGGCATGGGCAGACTCGGTATCGCGAACGAAGCTTTCATAAAAAGTGATGATCTCATCCGGTGTGGGCGGTCGGGCTTTCGAGTCACTCATGGCGCGCACCTTGTCGAAGAACTGTCCGGTCCGGTCATATAGCTGTGCCGCCCGTCTGCGAGCCTCGAGTTTAGCCGAAGTATCAAGCGAAAGGGAGATCTCGGACCGCCTCAGGAGAGGCTGAATATCCTTCGGCACGGCCCTGCGAAAATGGTAGCGGGACCCGATCAGACGCAGCATCAAAATTTCCCATTCTGGGAAGAATTCCGGGAAAACCCCGGTTTGACGCGATGAGAGACAAAAAACCCATCAATTTCAATGAGATAGTGGTGCGAACTATGGGACTCGAACCCATACGCCCCGAAGGACTCGAGATTTTAAGTCTCGTGCGTCTACCATTCCGCCAAGTTCGCACAGCACGGGCTTGCCTCTAGCACGGGGGAGGGGGTGTGCAAATCCCCAATGGTCAGCCTAGGGCGAGCAGTCCTGCACCGTGCTTCTTGAGCCAGTTCTGTGCAGTGCGCCTTTCGGGATGAAAACGCTCTACATGGCGCCAGAATGCACGGCTGTGGTCGGAATGCGTAAGATGAGCGAGTTCATGAATCATGACATAGTCGCGCACGTTTCGGGGCATCAGGGCGAGGCGCCAATTGAGCATGATCCGGCCCGTGCGGGCGCAGCTTCCCCAGCGTGTCCGGGCATTGCCGCACACGATACTGGTGGGGTGACATCCCATTGTAATGGCATGCTGGCTGAGTTGCGGGGGCAGGCTGATGGCTGACTGATGTTTGATGAAAAACAGGACGCGCGTCTCGAAGCGGTCGATCGCACCGCCTATCGTCAGGCGTGACGCTTCCAGTAACGCCGGCCGGCGCTGATCCGGGTCGTGATGCAGGGTGATTTCATGGTCATTGAGTGTGATCGTCTGCAAAGGCACAAGCCTCGGCGCTGCAGGCAGTGCAGCGAGTTTCTCGTCTATCCAGACCGAATGCGCAGAAACAAACTCCTCGGCGCGTTTGGGCGAGAGCGAGAGGGGGCAGGTAACCACGGCTTGTCGCAGCACAGGGTCTATGCGCAGCGAGAGGCGGCGCGCTCGCGCAGAGCGACGCCAGAGGATGGGACGGTCTCCCGTATTTACCACGGGGTCTTGCGCGGCTTGCGCCTGCGTTTTTTGCGCGCAACGCCTGCGGGGATCTCCGCGGGCCAGTCGACAAGATGATCTTCGAGCAAACCAGCTTCGCGTTCGCTGATCATCTTGCCGCGTCCGGAAATACTCGCTTCATGGATGGATTCTGCAGAGCCGGATCGCAACGGATGCCATTCAGGCAGATCCTGACCATCGCGTATCAGAATATAGGCGCAGCTTGGCGGCAACCAGTCGATATCGGCCAGAATGTCCGGGGTAAGCGAGACGCAGTCCGGCACCTTGCGAAAACGGGTCTCATAGCTGGAGCAGCGGCAGGATTCGAGGTCGAGCAGGCGGCATGCGACATTTGTAAAATAGATCGCATCGGTTTCCTCATCGCGCAGCTTGTGCAGGCAGCATTTGCCGCAGCCATCGCAGAGTGATTCCCACTGCTCTTTGCTCATGTCTGAAAGAGAGGTGGTCTGCCAGAAGGGGAGCGCAGAGTCAGCCATGGGTGAAGCTCGCAAGAAACAGGCAAAGCGTCAGACAGAAGGCAAAGCAAAGGCCGGACAGGGCTACTGGCAGACGCAACAGCGGCAGCCATAAATGGCGTATCCTGGCTGAACGCCCCATCCCCAACCCCGCTGCGGCGCGGGAAAGCCCCTCGATTTTGCCTGAAAGACGCAGGGTGACGGGTAACAGACAGAAGGGAACAATCAGAAAGCCCGCGCCAAACAGCGCGCCCTTATGCACAGCCCCTGTCCGGATGACGCTCAGCCAGCATGCGCCGACCAACCCGCCGGAGGCACTTGCAACGAGAAGGCGTGGCAAGGCCCCTGGTGCGATCACCCGTAACAGGGCAAGAACAACAAGACAGAAGGCCGCTCCTGCAACAAGGAGCGCAAGCGCGACCATCATGGCGTCGCGGTCAGCCAGGTCTGAAAACGTTTTTGCAGGGCGTCGAAGTTGATGGCCCAGAAACTGTCGCTCATCGCTAGACTGCCCAGATCGCGTCCATCCTGAGGGGCATCCTGCGTGTCGTCATGCAGCGGCGTCTGATCGCGCAGCATCTTGATGATTGCGTCTGTCTGATCGGAGGGCACATTGCGAGGGATCGCCCAGGACAGCTTCTGGCGAAGCGACTGACGCCACTGGGTCGCAAACGAGACTTTTGGACCCAGATCGGCCAGTCGGTCGAATGGGGTTGAGAGCATCAGGGCTGCACCGCTGTTCATGATGCGGCTTGCTTCTTCGGCGGTGCGCCACCACACGAGATAGGGTTTGAGCTGGTCGAGCTTGCGAAAGGCACGTTCAACCCCTGAAGGGGAGGAAAGAACGCTATAGACGTCGCGCGGTGCGACCCCGTCCGCCATGAGCGCGATCTCCAGCGTGCCACGCGGGTCAAGGCGCAGGGCGCGCTTGCCCGGATGGCGGGCAATATCCCAGAAATCGCTCCAGTCCGGTGCCGTATCCCCCAGACGCCCGCGATCCCAGGCCAGAACGATGCTTTCTTCCCCAGCCTGAATACCGCAGGGAGACGTGGCGGCCATATGTGAGGCAGGCGATGGGCTCGGCGCAGGCAGGGTCTGCACCACGCCATCACGGCAGGCAGCATAAAGCGTGGTGTTGTCGATCATGGCGGCCAGCCAGGGGGCCGTACGCGCCTGAGCGGTCGCACGCAATGTGGCGAGACTGCCATCCCACTCGCGCAGCGGATAGGGCTGGTCGGGCATCAGAAGCGAATGCGCGTCGATACTGCCCGATATGACGGCTAGAACGGGCCGGGCTGTGGCGGCTGTGCGGCTGGCTTTCTTTGCCTTGGCATGACGCACGACATGATGCGCGGCGTGATGCGGCGTCGCCAGGGCAGAGAGGGGCAGGCACAATGTCAGCGCCATCACCCAGCCTACGCGTCGCAGCAAAGCAGGGCGCAGGCGGCCATGTCTGGAAGAGGGTGAAGACGCGTGCAGGAAACACCCTTTCCGGGCTGGAGGTGAAAGCAGGACTGCCCTTATAGATCGTCTTTCATGGGAAAGGCCACAGCCTGACTGGCCTGCCATGCAAGTTGCAGCGAGGCACCCTGGGTGACGCCGCGCATCGACTGCAGAAGCGGGCGGCGCATCTCGATTTCACCGCCATCGGCCAGACGCAATCTGAAGCGGATATGCTCACCCGTATGCAGAACCGACTGGATGTTTGCCAGCAAAGGGGCTGGCTCGTCGTCGCCTGCCATGGGAGCGCCGAAAAGAGGGGTCATGCGGTCAGGACGTATGCAGAGAATACACAGCGCATCCTCGGCAAGTTCGGCATCGGCCATGGCCTCGACCACACCGCCACAGGCGAGGTGAATGCGGGCGATATCATCCTCAATCTCAAGCACTCGCCCGGTAAGGAGATTGGCCTCGCCGAACAGGCTGGCACTGCGGGCGTCACTGGGGCGCTCCATCAATATGGTTGCGTCGGCACATTGAACCAGCGCGTGCCGGTCAAACAGGGCGATGCGTCCGCCAAGCCAGAGCGCATCCTCGCGACTGCGGGCAGCATGAACAAGAGTCAGCCCCAGCGCCCGTTGCAGTCTGGCGACCAGATCGCGCGTCTTGCCGGCCGCACGCAGGTCGAGTTCGCTCAACAATCCGTCGAGAACAAGCACTGATGGCGCCCCGGCCAGAGCCCGGGCGAGCTTGAGTCTGACGGCTTGCTCCGGCGTCAGCAGATCCGCACGCTGGTCGCTCTGGGCATCAAGGCCGACAAGGGCCAGCATTTTCCTGACGGTCGTATCGACAAGCTGTGCCGTAGCGCCTTTGGCGCGCAGAGCCAGGGCGATATTGTCGGCAACGTCGAGATGGCCAAAAACCGGGTCTCTCGGTGAGACCAGCACAATGCCCCGCTGCTCCGGAGGAATACCGGTAATGTCCTGCCCGTCGAGGAAAATGCTTCCGCCTTCTGGTATCGCAAAACCCGCAAGCACATCGCAGAACAGGCTGAGACCCTGAGGGTCATTGCTCAGAAGGCTGAGCGCTTCTCCCTGACCGAGGCGCAGGGAGAACGACTCCGCAGCCTTTGCAAGGGCAAGCGCCTCGATCACGAGAGGAAATTTGCGATCACGTGATGACGCAGACATGAAACCTCGCCTCTCTTCAGAGCGTTTGAGCCTCAACCAGTAAACGCGGTTCTCGCCGCGCAAGGAGTTGTGACATGAGCAAGACAGACGTCAAGCACACCGCCGATGCCGCTGCCAAGTCGGCGCAGGAGCAGATCGACAGCCTCAAGAGCCAGCTTGAACAGCTTCTGAAGGACCGCATCAACCCGGCCCTGCTCGATGTTGCCGACCGTGCCGATCAGGCAGTTGCCAATGCACGCGAGATCACCGATGTTCAGCTGCACAATGCTGAAGCACGCGTTCGGGCCCGTCCGATCGCTGCTGTTTTGATTTCTGCCGTCATTGGCTTTATTGCAGGACGTGTCTCCAAATAGGCTGTCCTCTCGGAGACAGGGCGGCCTCTCGTTCCAACCCGTATACGGGGCGGGCAAGGGGGTCTGTCCTGTTTCAGACCCGATCTTGTGGCTTCGCCCCTGATACGATCACACGATAAAGGCTAGCGAATCTCCATGAAGGTCATCGATGTCGGGCAGGAAGCCCTCAAGGCACAGGGTGAGGTGATGCAGCGCGTGGCCATGCGCATCGGTCGCCGTGTTGCCTATTTCATCATTGCCGCCATCTTCGGCCTGTTCGCCCTGGTTTCATTTCATGCGGTACTCTGGGCTTTCGCCTATAGCGTATTGCACTTCTCGGCCTTCGCCGCTGCCTGTTCGGTGCTCGGGGTCGATCTGCTTTTCGTGATCATCTTCGCGCTTCTGGGTACGCGCAACATTGCCGACCCGGTTGAGTTCGAAGCCCGTCTGCGCCGCGACCGCAAGATGATCGAGTTCAAGCAGACACTTGCGCTCTCGACCCTGATGGGTCTGCTCATTGGTCCGGTGGGGCGTTTTACCGGCAAGCAGATTTTCGTTGCATTGCGGAATATCTTCGCCCGACGGTAGGTGCCATAAAGCGCTTGTGACTATTCCTGCCGGAAATCTAATGCAAAATTCAGGTTTGCCTTCTGGCAGGAGCGTTCTGTTTCTTCTATGACCTGTCGGCAGGTGCTTCAGATCGGTTGTCCGAAGCGCCCCGGGTTCGGTCAGGTCGTATCATCTGGTGTCCGCATCCTGGCGAGATGATGAAGAACTGCGCTTTTCCATCAAGCCGGGCCATGCTCTCCTTTTTCTGATCCCGAAAGGTCGATGCTGAAAGGGAAGAGGGAGGCAGATGCTCGCAGAATTCAATCTTTTCGGCGTATTGATCTCTCCCATCGCCGTCTATTCGCTTGCCGCGATCCCCGTGACCCTGTTCATCCGTTTCCTGCTCTGGCGCACCGGCGCCATCGAGTGGTTCTGGCATGTCGCCCTTTTCGAGGTGGCGCTTTATGTGTGCGTGCTGTGCCTGATGGTGCTGTATGTCTGAACAGCCAGAGCCTCTTACGGGTTCCCATGTAAGCCGATCCACCCCCTCACACCATGGCAAGGAATCTCCTTCGTGCTGCTCGCCCGTACGCTGATCCGTGTTTTCCTGACATTAGCAGTGCTCGGGGTGACGCTCCTTCTGGGCTACACGCTGTGGGAAACTTACATGATTGCCCCTTGGACGCGTGACGGGCGCGTGCGTGTCTATGTTGTGGACGCAGCGCCTGAGGTCTCGGGTACGGTTGTCAGCGTGCCGGTGCATGACAATGATTTCGTCCATCGTGGCGATCCGCTTTTCGTCATCGATCCGGTCAGGTTCCGCCTCGCCATCAGAGAGGCTGAAGCCCATCTCGCCAGTGCGGAAGAAGACCTGAAACTGCGGCGTAATGACGCCAAGCGTCGCATGGGGCTGAACGGTATCGTCTCTGCCGAAGAGCAGGAAATCTACAATTCGAATGTCGAGACGCAGGAGGACGCGGTCAATGCGGCTCGGGCGACGCTCGATGTGGCGCGTCTGAACCTCCAGCGTTCGATCGTCTATTCACCTGTCGAAGGCTATGTGACCAACCTCAACCTGCGTGTGGGCGATTACGCGCATGAGGGCCAGTCGCGCATGGCGGTGATCGATGCCGACAGCTTCTGGATCAACGCCTATTTCGAAGAGACGAAGATGTGGGGCGTGCATGTGGGGGACGTCGCCCGCGTCAAGCTCATGGGGTATCGCGAGATCGTGCCTGCGCATGTGGTCTCCATTGCCCGCGGCATCAATGACCAGAACGGCTCGCCGGACAAGCTCGGCCTGCAGGACGTCAACCCGATCTTCACCTGGGTGCGCCTGGCGCAGCGCATCCCGGTGCGTATCCATCTCGATCGTGTCCCGCCTGAGGTCATTCTTGCTGCAGGCATGACCTGCACCGTCACGGTCGGCACGCCTCCCCAAGGGCAGCGTGGGCGACTGACCACCTGGCTCCAGAACCATCTCTGATCATGGTTCCTCTCCCACGCAGGCTCGCCGCCGTCGCCCTCGCAGCCTCTCTCCTTGCCGGCTGCACGGTTGGTCCGAACTACACCCCTGACCGCATGAAGCTGCCGGACGGGTTTGTCGAGGCCGATCACGCCGCCACCCCTGAGGAAATCGCGCGCACGGAAGCGGAGATGAAGGAGTGGTGGGGGCAATATAACGACCCTCTGCTCAACAAGCTGGTCGCTCAGGCCATTAAGGGCAATTACGATCTGCTCATTGCCGATCAGCGCATCATCGCCGGGCGCGCAATGCGTGAAGAGGCGGCTTCAGCCTGGTATCCGCAGCTTGATGCCAATGCAGGTGGTGGTTCGAGCCGTTACTCGATCAACATCGATAACTGGCCGATCCGCCCGGGCAATCCCCAGAACCGCCCCGAGGCGTCAGTGCTCACCTATGGCGCTCAGGCCAGCTGGGAGATCGACGCATTCGGCCGTATCCGTCGTGAGGTTGAGGCCAGCGAGCGCGCCATCGATGTCAGTATCGAAGATCGACGCGCCACGCTCATGACGCTGCTTTCCGATCTGGTGCGGGCTTATATCTCGCTCAGAGGGGCGCAGCTGCGTCTGGCGATCGCGCAGGCCAATGTGAAGAATGCCCAGAGCGAGGTCGATCTCACCAAGCGACTCTATCTCGAGGGTATCGGCAATACGCTGCAGACGGCGCAGGCGCAGAGCGAACTCGACAGCGAACTGGCGTCGCTCGAGCCGCTGAAATCCCAGGTCGATACGTTGAGCCACGGGGTGAGCGTGCTGCTTGGTGACATGCCGGGCGACCTCAAGGCAGAGCTTGAGGCGTTGCCGAACGGCACGGCCTCGCTGCCGGTCATGCCGCAATTCCCGGCTACGCTGCCATCCATCGTCGTGGCCAACCGTCCCGATATCCGCGCGGCCGAGCGTGGCTACGCCGAGGCGACGGCACGTATCGGCGTGGCTGTTGCCCAGCTCTATCCGAAATTCTCGATCCCGCTGACATTCAACCCGAATGCCTCGGCCATGTATCAGGCGTTTCAGGTCAACGCGATGAGCTGGTCCTTCATGATGCTGGCGACCCTGCCGGTCATGCATGGCGGGCGTTTCACCTCGCAGGTTGTCGAGGCGCGTGCCCGTGCGGAGGCGAGCAGGCTTACCTACCGCAAGACAGTACTCAATGCCTTCCGCGAGGTTGAGGACGCCATGACGTCATGGCTGCATAATGATCATTACGTGGCCCAATTGCATCAGGCATCCATCGATAGCGGGCTCGCTGCAGACCGTGCGCGGCGTCTCTATGCGGCAGGTCTGACAGATTACATCAATGTGCTGACCACCCAGCGTACGCTTCTGGGCGCACAGGATCGCGAAGCTGTTGCCCGCACTGCCCGCCTGCACGATACGGTGGCTCTTTATACCGCCATGGGGGCGGGGTGGCAGGGTCTGGCCCTGCGTGACACGGCCTTGCCAATCGATGCCGCCAAGCAGAGTATTCTGGCCAAGGCGTTTTCCCGCTAGGGCCGGTCTCGATGGCTTGTGGTTCCAGGATGAGGGACGCTCTTGAATTGTTTCGCGCCGGACCGATATAAAACGCATGAATTCTGTAGTATTCACGAATAATGAGGAGAAACAGGCGTGAAAGATCCTTATGCAGCGCTTGGCCTGACGCGCGGCGCCACGGATAAGGAGATCCGCAGCGCCTATCGCAAGCTCGCCAAGGAGCATCATCCAGACCACAACCCGCACAACAAAAAGGCCGAAGAGGCCTTCAAGGCCGTCGGTGCTGCCTATGGTATTCTGGGCGACAAGGAAAAGCGGGCGCGTTTCGACCGCGGTGAGATCGATGCCGAGGGTAATGAGCGCGGTCCGTTCGGCCCGGGCGGTGGCGGCGGTTTCCGCGGTGGTCAGGGTTTCCCTGGCGGCGGTGGCGGTCAGTTCAACCAGGAAGATCTGGGAGCATTCTTTTCCGACATGTTCAGCGGTGGCGGCACCGGGGCCGATTTCGGAGGCGGACCTTTCGGCGGTGGCGGCCGTCGTCGCAGCCGTCGCGGTGCCGATCGCTCCTATACGCTGACTGTCTCGTTCGAGGATTCCGTGCTGGGTACGACCAGCCGTGTGACCTTGCCGGAAGCCGGAACGGTTGAGGTCAAGATCCCTGCCGGTATTGAAGATGGTCAGACCCTGCGCCTGAGTGGCAAGGGCGCTGCGGGAATGGGTGAGGGCGCTCCGGCCGGTGATGCCCTCATCACCATCTCGGTGACGCCAAGCACCGTCTATACGCGAGAGGGGCGTGATCTGCGGGCAAGTGTGCCAGTCGATCTTAGCACGGCCATTCTGGGTGGAAAGATCGTGGTGCCGACGCCCAAAGGTCAGGTGACCATGAAAGTGCCGCCCCATTCCGATACAGGCACGGTACTGCGCCTCGGTGGGCGCGGTGTCGCCGAGCATGGCGGACACAAGGCGGGTAACCTCTATGTTACGTTGCAGGTCCGGATCGGCAAGGTCGATCCGGCACTTGAGGAGTTTCTGGCCAAGCAGCAGGCGCTTCAGGGCGAACAGGCCTGATCCATGCCCGTGAAGAGCAGCTTTTTCGACTGGAAACTGGTCTTTACCCGCGAAGTGATGGGAGCGGTTGTGGCGCTTCTTGCCACGGCGCTTCTGGTCCTGCTCTGCTATGGCGGGATGCGTATCTCGGGTGTCTGGGCGGGACTTTAGACTTTCGCTCCCTCATGAGTGTGATATCTCCGGGCAACTGATTTTCATTTGTCCGGACATTCCTCATGAGTTCACTCCCCTCATCCGCGCTGCCGACACGACGACAATCCTTTTCGGTCGTGTTTGCCATCGAGCTGTGGGAACGCTTCGGCTATTACGGCATGCAGGCGGTTCTCACGCTCTATCTGGTGCAGCGTCTTGGGCTGAGCGATGTGGCTGCGAACGTCATGATCGCAGCCTTTGTCGGACTGACCTACATCACGCCAGTACTCGGTGGCTATGCGGGGGATCGTATTCTCGGGCCGCGCCGCACCATGCTCATGGGGGCCTTTGCGCTGATCTTCGGCTATGCTGCGCTCGCTCTGGCTGACCAGCATCGCCCCTTGCTCTTCTTCGCGATGGCCCTGATTTCTGCAGGCAACGGGTTGTTCAAGCCCAACGCCGCCAATCTGGTGCGACGGATCTATGAGGGCGACGATGCGGCGCTCGATGCCGCCTTCACCATCTATTACATGTCGGTCAATGTGGGCTCGACGGTTTCGATGCTCATTACGCCGCTGCTTCAGGATCGCTATGGCCCGGCCAGTGCGTTTCTGACCTGCTCCGGCGGTCTGGTTGTAGGGCTGCTCTATTATTTCTGGCGTCGCCAGTGGATCCACCATGCAGGGTCTGCTCTGGACCAGGGGCCGTTCCAGATGCGGCCTTTCCTGATCGTTCTTGGCGGCTTCGTGCTGACCGTTCTGGTTCTGACCGGTATCATTGCAAGCCCTGGCATCGCGCGGCTCTGTGTCTGGGCAGCCAGTATCGCCATCGTTATTCTGTGGGGGCGGCTCTATTTCCGTTCCGGGGCGCAGGCCCGTCCGGGTCTGCGTCTGACCTTTCTGCTCTGCCTCGAGAGCATGGCCTATCTGATTTTCTACCAGCAGATGATGACCTCGCTCACGCTCTTTGCCCTGCGTGCGGTCGATGGTGATCTGCGTATCGGCGGCGTGACCCTGGTGCATCTGCGTGCCGGACAGTTTCAGGCGCTCAACCCGATCTGGATCATGCTGGCCAGCCCGGTTCTGGCAGCGCTTTACAACCGTCTGGCCGCCCAGGGACGCGATCTGTCTCTGGCGCACAAGATGGTGCTGGGTTTCGGACTGGTCACGCTCGGGTTTTTCATCTGGTGGATTGCCGCGTCCCATACGCAAGATCTGGTATCGGCCTGGGTCATGGTGCTTGGCTATGGTCTCATTTCCATTGCCGAATTGCTGACCATGGCGCTCGGCCTCGCCATTATCGCGCGTTATACCGCAGCCGAGAGCAGCGGTTTCATGATGGGGTCGCTCTATCTGGTCTGGGGCATAGCCATGTATGTGGGCAGCCTCGTGGCCAATTTCGCGGCATCGACGGGCGAGCCCGCTTCTGGCGCTGCTGCCGCAGCCCTCTATGTGCCGCTTTTCCGCGATCTCTTTATCGCCGGTCTGATACTGACCGGGCTGCTAATCTGTCTCCTGCCTTTGGCCAAACGCTGGGATCGCGAACATATGGCGGCGATGGGTGGTTCGGCGATACCGGGCGTCCGTCCGGCCATGCCGCTCGAGGTCGAAGACTGATCTGTTGCACGGCCCTGCCCGTAGGGGCAGGGTTTTGCCAATCGGTCGGGAAGATGCCTATCATCCCTGCGCTCATAACGAGCCTGTTCAGAAGGACGACATCATGAAGCCGAGCTCACGTTACGCCCTCGCCGGTCTGGCCCTTATTGCCGGAACTGTTGCATCGCCCTGCCTGCCTGTGATCGGCGCCGCGACGCCTGCCATGGCCGCCAGTGCACCGGCTGCAGACGCACCGCTTACGCTCAAGATTCTCAAGGTCGAAGGCAATAATGCCATCACCACCGCAGATATCATGGCGGCTCTTCCCTACCATGTGGGCGACACCGTTACGCGCGAGCAGCTTGATGCCGGGGTGCAGAAAGTGGCCGACCTCTACAAGGCCAAGAATCTCGGGGCGAAATTCAGCGAGAAAGAGCGCTTCGTAAAGAACACGGTGCAGTTCTATCTCGTGATCGAGGAGCAGGCTCCGAGTGCGGCTCCGGCCCCGGCCCCGTTTGTTCTCGACAAGGTCGAGTTCGTCGGAAACAAGCAGGTGCCCACGGCTGAACTCGAAGCAGCAACAAAGCTGCATCCGGGCGCGACCGTCACGGCAGAAGCGGCGACGGCTGACACGGTTGCTATTCAGAAAGTCTATCAGAAGCACAATCTTGGCGTGCAGATCCAGCCTGTAGCCACGCAGCCCAATCACGACAATCACGTCGTGCTGACCTATCAGATCACCGAGAAGTAAAAAGGCGGGCCCCTCAGGGGGCTCATCTCGCCTTAAGGCACATCGTCTTTAGACTATTCGCGTCGGCCGCGTATGAGCGGTATCGCCACGCTCTGCAAAGAGCGTGGCATTCATGATCCATCGGATCGTCTAATCCGATGCCAGCGTAGAAAAAAACGTATCTTCCAGTAGGGTTGGTTCCAGCGTTCCCGGCAGGTAGAGCGGATGTTCCGGGCGTCCACCCTTGCTCAGGCGCATCACGTACAGACGGATCCCGGCCTCGTGCAGGGCAAGAGCCACTTCGTTGCCCTGCGCGCGCAGGGTAGGGTGGGTCGGGGAGCCATAGGCGAGAATGACCTTGTCGGCTTCCTTTGCCATGGCGAGTAGCGCCTCATTATTTCCAGGCCCTACCGGATCGTCCACTTCGAGCAGACGTTTCTGATCGGTACAGCGATAAGCGAAACTATTACCCACAAACATCGCGCCATAGCCCCAGCTGCGCGCATAGCGCTGGCATTTGGCAACGGTACGATCATCGCCGTATTCGGTCGCGACAGATGGGTTCATCATCAGCCACATGATGCTGGGCTTGCGCTCGTCCCAGACGCGATGAAGCCTGTAACGATAACAATCATGCGGACCGTCATAGACAGCCGTGCTGACAACATCGTCCTGAAGGCGCAGGGCCTTGGAAGACCCTACGTGATGAGTCGGGGTTTTCTGATCCATAGGCGGCAGACGCGCTTTCCCATGCCGTGAGAAAGCGCGGAAATCCTTATTTCTTTCTGTTCTTCATCGTGTCGGCCTTGAACGTCTTCAGCGCTGCGAGAGCTTTCTCGACGTGATTGCCGGGGGATTCCGAACTGATCGTCGCGATGATCTGGCCTTCCGGCGCGATCACATACGTCACGCGCTGGGCGATATCGAGCATCGGCATCTTGGCGTCGTAAAGCCGTGTGACCTTGCCCTCGCTGTCAGAGGCGACAGGAAACTGGCCCTTGATCTGACTGACCGAAAAATCATCGAGCTTGCTGATCTTGTCCATGGACACGCCAATGACGCTGGCACCGAGTGCGGAGAACTGCGGCATGGCGTCGGCAAAACCATGGGCTTCCATGGTGCAGCCCTTGGTGAAGGCTGCCGGATAGAAATAGAGAACCACCGGTCCTTTGGCGAGGGCGTCACGCAGGGTGTACTGCATCTCCTTGCCATTCTGGGTGGCTGGCAGGGTAAAATTGGGGGCTTCAGCGCCCTGCTTGAGTTCCGCCCTTGCAGCAGGTGCTGCAAGTATCAGGGAAAGGCCAAGCAGGGTCTTCAGGGGCACAAAGGCTAGACGACGAGGCATGCGATCTCCGCACAAGATCAGGGTCAGAACGATGATCCCGGAGAGACGACCACGCAGGGCGTGTCGCGGCCCATCTTCCGGCAGGCTGCCACGGCATCGTCATGGGAGAGATTGAGCAGACGCGCTCTGTAGAGATGGGCCCGCCCGGACTGCACCGTGGAAACCTGACTACGTGCGCCAGAGAGCGAAGTTCCAGCATGAGTCTGCGCCTGCGCGACGGCGCGCGTTGCCTGGACGGCAGAATTATAGGCACCGACCTGAATGGCCCAGTTCCCGGGCTGCACGCTGCGCGGTGCTGATTGCGTCCGGGTTTCGCGCTGCGCAGGTCGTGGTGTCATGACAGCAAGCACGGGCTCAGCCGAAAGGCGGCGTCCGACCGGAATCGGCTGCACGGGCGCACGACCCGCCCATGCCTGGGCAACGCTGTCGGATGAGGCGCCGTCGTCGTCCTGCGTGTTCGCGCTTGCCATCTGCACCGGAGCGCTACGTGACGGCGTGGTTGCTACGACACCACGGGCAGCCCAGGCAGCACTGACTGACGAATTGCTGGCTGCGGGCGCTTCGGCCACCTGCATTTCCTGCTGGTCGGCACGATAGGTCGCTGTCTGTGCCTGCTGGCGCCACGCCGCACGGACAGACGCCGTCTCGCTGTCACTCTGCGCCACCATCGTCGCAGCAGAGGGGTCGTGTTGGGACACGAGAAGATCGGCAGCGGATCGGTTGCGGGGCCAGATGCCAGCGATCTGTGGCCCGACATGGGCGACGTAACGCCGTGTCTCGCGCGGCAGGGAACGACCGCGACGCAGATAGGAGTCAAGGCTTCCGGGGCCGTCATTATAGGCGGCAAGAAAGCCCGGCGAGCCATAGATGTTGTACATCTGCCGGATATAGGCCGTGCCCGCCATGATATTGTCATGCGGGTCATAGGCGTCATCGCCCAGATTATACTGCGAGCGCATGTCGTCATAGGTGGGCGGCATAAGCTGCATCAGCCCCATGGCGCCGGGCGCTGACGTGGTAAACTGTCCGTTGCGGTCATACAGCCGTCCGCCGGATTCCTGCATCATCACCGAGCGGATCCACGTGCCGGGTACATCGAATCGCGCTGAGGCTTCCTCGATATACGGGCCCCATGGGTCTTCCGGCGGGCCCGGCGGCGCGTAATACGATTTTGCGTGTTCGCGGTAATCGGCTGCCTCCTGGGCAACAGGAATCTGCGGTCTCTGAGGGCCGTTGGCGCAGGCCGACAGCAGGGCCGCAGCGCCCGTAATCATCAGCAGGCGTGAAGATTTCAGCCCCGAAAACAGGAACCGGCCGGCTTCTTCTTGTCCGACCTTGGCATTCAAACGGCGAAAACGGGTCATGATGGGCTTCACCTGATGCAAACCGAGCGTGAACCGCATTCTGCGGCAGGAATGCGGCAAAACTACGGAGCCCTGTTCGAGAAAGATAGCAATAAATTGACGGGAACTCTTTCGATTTCTGTCAGTGCTGCGCGGCAGGCCTCGATGGTTGCGGAAACGGGGCTTATCCGGTAGGGCGAAACCCTCGAAACGTCGCAGAATATGAACCTGCAAAATCCCTTGGAGGGACATGAGCCAGAGTCGATATGCCCGAGCATGGGATGATCTAGCATCAGGTCTGCGCTCCTGGCGGCTCGCCGCCACCCTCGGCTGGACCGATGTCAGGCTGCGCTATCGCGGCTCCGTGCTTGGCCCGTTCTGGCTGACGCTCTCTGCACTGGTCATGGTGGTCTCGATGGGCGTGATCTATGCCCGTCTTTTCCACATGAATCTGCGCGAATATCTGCCTTTCCTGTCTCTTTCCATGGCGCTCTGGCAGGTCGGCTTGTCGAGCCTGCTGCTAGAGTCCTGCACCTGCTTCATTGATGCCGAAGCCAGTATTCATGCGATGAAGCTGCCCTTTTCACTTCAGGCGCTGCGTCTTCTGGTGCGTAATGCCATCGTGTTCGCCCATAGCATTGTCGTGCCGATCGGTGTTTTCGTGATCTATGGCGTTTCTCCAGGTCTGATCAGTCTTGTATCGCTGCCGGGTCTGGCACTCTGGATGATTGACGGCTTTGCGTCCTGTCTGCTGTTGGGTGCGCTTTGCGCACGCTTTCGCGACATTCCGCCCATTATGGGGGCGTTTCTCCAGATCGCCTTTTACGTGACGCCGATCATATGGAAGCCATCCCAGCTTTCGCCGCGTCAAAGCGCTCTTTTGATGCTCAATCCGTTCTACGATCTGCTGGAACTCGTGCGCGCACCGATTTTCGGTACCCTGCCGTCGCTTCCGGTCGTCATGATCTCGGTCGGCCTGAGTGCGTTCTGGTGCTTCATTGCCTTCCTGTTTTTCGCCAGGACGCGTGCGCGTCTGGCTTTCTGGGTCTGAGTTCCATGCCCCTGATCCGCCTGATCGATTACTCGCTGACCTATCCGATGTTCCACGGCAGCGCTCGCTCGCTGAAGAAAAGTCTCTTCAAGGGGGTCAGGAACAAGGTTGCAGACCGGAAGAGCGCTGGTGGCAGTATCGTCAGCAACTCGGACACGACAGTGGTTCTGGCGCTGAGCCAGTTGACCCTTTCGATCGAGTCTGGCGAACGTGTCGGGCTGATCGGGCACAATGGCGCAGGCAAATCGACGCTTCTGCGTGCGCTTGCCGGGATCTATGAATCATCGTTGGGCGTCTTGCATGTCGAGGGCGATCTTCATGCGCTTCTGAGCCCGCAGGCCGGTATGAACACCGATCTCACAGGGCGTGAGAATATCCGGCTTTATGCGCGCTATATCGGTCTTAGCGATTCGGCGACCGTGGAACTTGAAGCCGACGTCGAGGCCTTTGCAGAGCTTGGCGCGTTTCTTGATCTGCCGGTGCGGCTCTATTCCTCAGGGATGGCAATCCGTCTGGGCTTTGGCCTTGCGACAGCACCCCGGCCTGAGGTCCTGCTGATGGATGAGTGGTTCATGGCGGGCGACTCCCATTTTCAGGAGAAGGCACGCGAGCGTTTGACCCGCCTTATCGAGCATGTGCGTATTCTGGTCATCACCTCGCACTCGCTCCCCATCCTGCGTCAATGGTGCACACGCATCATCTGGATGGAAGGCGGGCGCATCCGTATGGACGGCCCGCCGGATCTGGTGATTGACGCCTACAAGGCTGTCAATCACGGGTAATCTCACCCCTTGAAGATACCAGTGATCGAAGCGAGCAGCGCAAGGGCTTCCTCGCGAGGGCGCTGGAAGGTGTTGCGGCCGATGATCGATCCAAAACCGCCACCATCATGAATGCCGCGAATGGTGTCGAGCAGCGCGTCGGTTGTCGCATGTTCGCCACCTGAGAAGATGACGATGCGACGCCCGGCAAAGGTCGATTGCACCACGTGGCGGACACGCGCTTCCATGGTCGAGATGTCGATCTTCTGCTCGAGATAGACGGCCTTGGCGGCGGGCAGAGAAAGGGCGTCGGTCGGGGGCTTGACCTTGATGATGTGCGCGCCGCACTCGGCAGCCATATGGGCGGCATAAGCGCAGATATCGATGGCCGTCTCGCCCGCCTTGTCGAGCATCGGCCCGCGCGGATAGCTCCATACGATCACGGCCAGGCCAGCAGCCTTGGCTTCCTGGGCCAGTTCACGCAGCTCGTTCATCTGGTCGAAGCAGTATTCACTGCCCGGATAGATGGTGAAGCCGATGGCCGAGCAGCCGAGACGCAGCGCGTCGGCGACGGTGCCGGTGACGGCCTGGTTCTTCTCGGTCGCCAGCGAGTTCGAGCTGTTGCATTTCAGGATCAGCGGGATCTGTCCGGCAAAGGTCGATGCCCCGGCTTCAAGCATGCCGAGCGGCGCCGCAAAGGCATTGAGCCCTGCTTCGATCGCTAGGGAGAAATGATAATGCGGGTCATAGGCCGGGGGGTTGGCGGCAAAAGACCGCGCAGGCCCGTGTTCGAAACCCTGATCGACCGGCAGGATGACCAGCTTGCCGGTGCCTGCCAGCACGCCCGTATTCATCAGACGAACGAGATTGGCCTTTGTGCCGGGGTTATCGGCTTCGTAATTGGCAAGAATGGCTTTGACCTGGGGTGTCAGCGACATGCAGCGCTCCTGTTTTATTATTGGCCAGCCCGTGGGAAAGGTGACCGAAGGACTATAACGCTTTCTAACTGTCGCCACCCCGATCCGTTTCTTGCGACACCCGAACTAGCCTTCACAGATTCGACATCGGTTTTTGAACCAATGCATCCCACGGGGGGCTGTCGCGTTCACGCGGCACCTCCGTCCGCGCCCTGCCGCGCCACTACCAGCCTCTCAGGAGGGGAGGGAGAAAGGAAAGATGATGCGACATTTCGGCCTGCTCACCTGCCTTGCGGCTGGTACCTGCCTTTTCTCCCCCTCCGTGATGGCCGAGCCGGTTGCGCTGCTCCATGCCCGACTTGTCGATGGAACCGGAGCCGCCGCAAAACCGGATATGACGATCATCATCGACCACGGGCAGATCGTATCCATCGGCCAGGCGCCTGAACATGGGGTCAGGACACTCGATCTTCATGGCAAGACGGTCATGCCTGCGCTTATCAGCGACCACAGCCATGTTGGCCTTGTCGACGGGATGACCACGGCCTCGCGAAACTATACAAGGGCGACCATTCTTGCGGCACTTGAGCAGTACAGACGCTATGGCGTGCTGACAGTCACAGCCCTGGGGCTGAACAAATCGCCGCTCTTCGATCAGTTGCGTCGTGAACAGCATCAGGGCGTCAATCCCGGTGCAGATCTCTTCGGTGTCGATCAGGGCATTGGCGCCCCGGGGGGCATGCCGCCAGAAGCAATGGTGGACAAGATGGGTCATGACCAGATCTTCCGGCCTCATACGCCTCAGGAAGCGCGTCAGGCCGTTGACCGCATGGCCGATGAAGGCACGGATTTCGTCAAGATCTGGCTCGACGATCTGCATCTCACCAATCCTGCCAAACCACCTCTGCCGTTGCTGGGTGCGCCAGTGTGGCAGGCCGCGATGGCAGAGGCCCATAAGCGCCATCTGCGGGTCGCCGTGCATATTCATGACCTCGATCTCGCGCATCAGGCTCTGGCGCATGGGGCAGATATCCTCGCCCATGGCGTTCGGGACAAACCAGTCGATACGGCTCTGATCACCCAGCTCAGAACAAGCGGGGCCTGGTACATTCCAACCCTGTCGCTGGACGAGTCGACCTATTACTTCGCCGAGCATCCTGAAGTTCTGAGTCAGAGCGTTGTTTACGACGCCATGTCGCCCGCTCTCCGCAATACGGTGGCAGATGAGAACTGGCGCAAATCCACGCTTGCCAAACCCGCTTCGGCCGCTGCCCACGGGGCTCTGGCGATGAACGAGCGCAACCTTCTCGCCCTTTATCGCAGGGGCGTGCATATCGGTTTCGGCACGGATTCAGGGGCGACCCCCCTGCGTCTGCCGGGCTTTGCCGAGCACCGCGAACTGGTCCTGCTCGTGCAGGCAGGCCTCACGCCTCTTCAGGCCATCAATCTCGCAACCCAGCAGGCAGCAGCGCTTCTAGGGCTGCAGGATCGTGGCGTGTTGGCCGTTGGAAAACGGGCAGATCTGCTGGTTATTGACGGCGCTCCGGATCGAACCATATCTGATATCGACCTGATTTCTCAGGTCTGGCAGCGCGGTACGCCTGTCTCTGACGGACTCGTTCCTAAAGGAAAGACACCATGAACCGTCATCTCGGGGCTTTACTGGGGGCAGTACTTCTTGCCTCTCCCTCACTCGCCCTCGCACAGCAGGCTCCCGGCCGTTACGCCGATGGCACCGGAAATAGCGTGATTGACCGCCTGAATTCGTCGCAGCTCAACGATAACTACAAGGGGCCATACTACCATCGAGGGGAGGCACCGCCAGCCTTCAGGCCGGTGCAACTCCCGCCGGAGCCGCCGCCACCGCCGCCGCCGCGCCCTCTTCCCCGTCATCGGCATCATCCTCACCCGGTTCATCCCGGCTATGCCCAGCCTGTCCCTCCGCCGCGCTGAGTACGTCACGTCGTGACCCATGCGGTCATTCTGGCTGGGGGAAGGGGGAGTCGGCTTGGCGGATGCGACAAGCCGCTCCTTCCTCTGGGGCAAGGCACAGTGCTCGAGGCACTGTTGAAGCGTCTTCGGCCGCAGATATCGAAAACGGCGCTCGCTATAAGGGGCGACCAGACTGTCTATGATTCCTACGCCTTGCCGCTTCTGCGTGACGAGTTTGCTGATTGCGGTCCTCTCGCGGGCATCATTTCGGCGCTTGCTTGGGGGCAAAGTGAGGGTGCCTCCAGCGTGCTGACCCTCCCTGGGGACACGCCTTTCATACCGGAGGATCTGCTGCACAGGCTTTCGCCGGGGCCATCCTTCGCGATGAGTCTGGGCCGAACCCATCCCCTCGTGGCGCTATGGCCTACCAATTGCCTGCCTCTCTTGCGCGGCCATGTTCAGGCTGCCCTCGCCTCAGGAGATCGGCGCCAGCTGGCCGTACGTTGTTTTGCAGCCCGGCTCGGCATGCGTCCGGTCTCGTTCAGCGATGAGGGGGGAGATCCGTTTTTCAACGTCAACTATCCCGCCGATGTCGAAGCCCTCGCAACGCGGGGCAGCTAGGCCGCTGGGAGGAGGTCAAACTCCCTGAGCGCTGGCACGAAATTCTCGTTTTCGTGGCGAGAGCGGGCCAGCTTGACCAGCGCAAAACGCTGCAGAGGGTGCAGGGTCTTCCAGATGGCAAGATCGGGGGGGGGCAACATCGTCTTGTTCCGCCTGTGCCAGAACGCAGCCAGGAACAGAAGTGGTTTCGCGCCACAGAGACTCATCATTCGCGCCAAGCGCCTTGGGGGGCTCATCGCAATGCGCTTCGATAAAGGCGATCAGCTTGTCACGATAAACAATCTGTTCCGAGGGAGTCTCGCAGGCAAGATGCATGAGGTCGCGACGGATTTCCGCTGGCAGCTGACTCCATTGTCTCAGGCTCAGCTTGATACCGCAGCAATCGAGCTTGAGGCGTACGCGCATCGGGATGCAGCGTAATGTTCCGGCAAAATCCTGTTCGAAGGCAAAAAAATCAGCGTTTGGGTCAAAACTCATCAGGCGCTCATCTCGACAGCTTCCGGTTTGATCAGACGATGCGCCCCGCAGAAAATGGCGAGGCGATCGGGGCGGGCATTGCCAATAAGGGTCATGTCAGCCTTGCGCGCGACCTGAATGGCGCGATCCGTGGGCGAGGAAATCGCGACCAGCGTGGAAATACCGAGCGTCAGCGCCTTTTCGACCATGTCATAGGAGCAACGGCTCGTCACAAGGCAGAAGCCGCGACCAGGATCGCGTGGTGACTGGCTGAGGATTCCGATGAGCTTGTCTAGGGCATTATGGCGCCCGACATCCTCACGCACATAATGGATCACCCCGTCAGGCGCTGCCCAGGCTGCGGCGTGGACCATATGAACCTTCTGGTTCAGCACCTGCAACTCAGGCAGGGCGGCGAGCGCCTTTCGAATGGCGGGCACCAGAATGCTATGGGCGGAAAGGCTCGCTCCGGGGGTTGCGATCTCGTTGAGATCGGTCACGCCACACAGGCCGCAACTGCTGCTGCCCGTCAGAAGTCGTTGCCCTCTGCGGATCAGTCGGCTGAAATCGACGCCAGGAATGCGGATATGTGCCGAGAGCTGGTCTTCGTGCCGTTCGATATGACAGGAGATCAGATCCGCCGGTGTGGCGATGATCTTTTCGGTCAGAACAAAACCAAGCACGAAATCATGAAGATCGAGCGGTGTGACCATCATCACCGCATAGACATGGAATTCGTTGAAAATCAGCGTCAGCGGCGTTTCTTCCGCGATGCCGAGCTCGATGCGTTCCTGAACGCCGTCAGACCCGATCGCGACGGCATGGCGCAGCAGATGCGCGGCGGCAAGGCTGTCAGGTCGTATCGTCATGGCGTCCTCGCCGACGGGATCACGCGCACAGGAATCGATTTGGCAGCCGGTGTGCCGCTGATTTCATCATAGTGATTGAGCGGCAGAAGGGGGTTGAGTTCGGGATAATAACCGGCGATTGCCCCACGTGGCATCGGGTAGGCGATAGCCACCAGATCATCCACGCGCCGGGAAATACCGTCCGTCGAAAGCGTTTCGAGGCTTACCACCATCTCCTGCTCGAGACCGCGCTCTGCCATGTCTTCATCATTCATGAATACGACCATGCGGGTGTTGTAGATGCCGCGATAGCGATCATTCATGCTGTAGATCGTGGTGTTGAACTGGTCATGCGAACGTATGGTCGACAGGCGCAGCATGGCGTCATCCTCGATCGCATCATCAACGGCCAACCCCGGAAAGAGCAGGAAGCGGGCCTTGCCACTCGGGGTTTTCCAGACCCGACGACGGGGCGGTATATCGAGGTGAAAGCCCTGCTTGTTGCGGATGCGTGCATTGAAATCGGCGTAGATCTCCGGATAGACGGCAGCAATCCGGTCTCGGATCAGACTGTAATCATCCGCGAAAAGGGCCCAGGGGATGGGGCTTTCCGGCAGGGTCGCCTGTGCCATGCCACAGACGATAGCCACCTCCGAAAGCAGGTCAGGGCTCGCCGGTTCCAGCACGCCGCGCGATGCCGTCACAGTCGACATGGCATCTTCGATGGTGATGAATTGCTCGCCCGTTGCCTGACGATCGATTTCCGAGCGGGCGATCACAGGCAGGATGAGCGCATCGCGCCCATGCACGATATGGCCACGATTGAGTTTGGTCGCGATCCCCACGGTCAGGTTGAGGCGACGCATCGCCTCATAGGCGCGCGGGGTGTCGGGAATGGCATGAATGAAATTACCGCCCATTCCGATAAAGACTTTCGCCGTGCCTGCCAGCATGGCCTCTACCGACTCAACCGCGTGGTGGCCATGCGCCCGTGGGGGCTCAAAACCGAAGACGTCACGCAGACGGTCGAGATAGGCCTGGGTCGGTTTTTCGTCGATCCCTACCGTACGGTCGCCCTGCACATTCGAATGGCCGCGAATAGGGGCGATCCCGGCGCCTTTCTTGCCGAAATTCCCGCGCAGCATCAGGAAGGCAGCAATCTGCTGGATCATGCGCGCGCCCTGCTGATGCTGGGTAATGCCCATGCCAAAGCAGATGATCGTCGCGTTGGAGCGCGCATAGATTGCTGCAGCGCGCCTGATCTGGGTTTTTTCTATGCCTGAAACCCGTTCGATTTCAGCCCAGTCCAGCTGCATGATTTCTTCGCGCCAGGGGGCAAAGCCTTCTGTATGCGTCTCGATGAAAGCATGATCGAGAACGGCTTTACCCGCTGCGTCGCTCTCGAAAAGCGCTTTTGTCATGCCCTTGAAGAAGGCGAGATCGCCCCCGATGCGGATATGCACGAATTCCGTCGCGATGGCGGTCGAGCCGCCAGTCGCCATGGGCACAGGATCCTGCGGTTCGGTAAAGCGGATGAGCGCGCGTTCCGGCATCGGGTTGACCACGACGATCGGCACATTGCGTTTGCGGGCATGGGCAAGCAGACCCATCATGCGCGGCGAGTTCGTGCCCGTATTCTGACCGACAATGAAGATGGCCTCGGTATGCTCGAAATCATCCATCACCACGGTGCCCTTGCCGATGCCTATGGCACCGGGTAGCCCGCGGCTGGTGGGCTCGTGGCACATGTTCGAGCAATCGGGAAAGTTGTTGGTGCCGAAGCTGCGCACGAAAACTGAATAGAGAAAAGCCGCCTCATTCGATGTGCGGCCCGACGTATAGAACTCTGCCTCATCGGGGGAATTGAGCTGACGCAGATGGCAGCCGATCAGGTCGAAAGCCTCCTGCCAGCTGCAGGGAACGTAATGATCCGTCGTCGGATCGTAACGCATGGGCTCGGTGAGGCGGCCCTGCTCCTCCAGCCAGTAATCGCTTTGGTCAGCGAGCGCCGATACGCTGTGTTCGGCGAAAAACGCCCGTGTGACACGCCTCTTGGTCGCCTCGACCGCAAGTGCCTTCACACCGTTTTCGCAGAACTCGATCTTCTTGTGATGTGTCGGATCGGGGAAGGCGCAGCTGGGGCATTTGAAGCCCCCCGGCTGGTTCATGGAGAGCAAAGCGCGCGAACCCTTGCCGACAACGCTCTGTTCCAGAAGGGCTTTTGCTGTTGCCCTGACAGCACCCCACCCACCTGCCGGATGATGATACGGCTTGTGGATGGTCTTGCGATCGGGCATCGGGCGGTTCTCCGTTCAGGGGGCGGCGCCTGCCACCATATACGTATGAACCTTTCCAGCGTCGGAATCGCTCCCTCATATCTGCGTGAAGCCGATCAGAAGCTGCTCACCACCGAGAAGAATGTGCCGCGCCTCTGCCCATACTGTGCCTGCGTCACTCCTACGCCGCTCCCGTCGCGAATCTGGTAGCGATGGTCGAAAAGATTGACGACATCAGCGCGTAGCTTGAGGCTGTGCCCCATCGGGACGTGGGTGAAGGTATGAGCGTAGCCGATATTGAAAACAGCATAGGAGGGCTGCTTCTCCAGATTGGCGAAGCCGCTTCGCAGCCCGTAGCCATAGAGAAAGTCGAGATAGGCCATGTCATGCTTGTTGCTGTAGGACACGCCCGCCGATGAGGTGAATTCGCTCTGGTGATCGAGCTGGATGCCGTGACGCCTGATATAGTCCAGCTCGGCAACCTCGAACTGGTATTGAGCCGAGTTGATGTCCTTCGCCCAGGTCTTGACGAAGGAGAAATTGCCATAGATCGACCAGCCACCATGGCGCCATGAATTGCCGATTTCGGCGCCATAAACGCGGCCACGTCTATAGCTGAAGGGCGCCAGAATGACGGCACGGCCGAACTGACCCAAATCACCCTGATCGCGCGCCCATTTGCCATAGGCGTCAAGCGTGATCTGATAATCGCGCGTCACATGGTGCAGGATGCCAACATCGACATAATGGGATTTTTCCACCCTCGTTGGCGTGTTCAGCATGGTCTGGGGGGCGTTTGTCGTGCCGGCAAACTTGGCGAGGGTCGCATCTGAAATATATTGCGGCGAAGGCGGCGCGAAATAGCGCGAATAGCCAAAATGGATTGTTGTTGCGTTCGCCGCCTTCCAGACCATGTTGGCCCGTGGGCTGAGCTGCCCCTCACTATGGAAGGAGGAGGCAAAACGGTCATAACGCAAGCCGTAATTGAAGGTCAGGCGAGGCGTGATATGAAACTCGTCCTGAACATAGGCCCCGCCCTCGACGGCCCAGTTGCCACTATTGTCGACGATCCTTCTCGGGGTGGTCGAGGTCTGCTCGCCAGCGTCATCGACCGGGAAAGCCAGCGTGTTGGTATCGAGACGTTCGGCCGTATATTGCCCCAGCAGACCGAAACGCAGAACATGATGGGGCGCAATGTCGTAAGAGGTATCGACCTGCAGCCCGCCCGTGGTGAAGTCGTTTACCTCATGCTGCGAGATACCTGAAAAAGCGAGATCGCGGTTCGGGTCATTGCGGTAATCGATGCGGCCATAGCGAAAATAGGGAGAGATCTGCAGGTTCATCCTGTCGGTGCTGCGCTGATAGGACAACACGGCATAATAGTTCTGTTCGGTCTGTCCGTTATCCAGCAGACGCGACTGGATGCTCTGATCATCGGGCGCGATGGTGGAGGACTGATAGAGCACCGGCAGCCCGGTCGTGTTCGGAAGCTCGAAATCCGAATAGGAGGCACTGGTCAGGAGGCTGATACGGCTTTCGTCATCGAGCTGATAAGCCACATAGCCGAAGCCTTTCTCCTGCTGCGTGAAGTCATGGGTCGCACGGAAGGAATTCGTCGGGTTCTCGATGCCGATATCGTTGCGGTTATAGGAAGCCGTGACGAAATAATCCCAGCGGTCTTTCGAGCCACCAAGCTGAAGGGACGGAATGAAGGTGTTGTAGCTGCCTCCGTAAAGCGAGACCTGATTGTTTTTCAGGCTGTCACCTGTCTTGGTTTTGACATCCACAACCCCTGATGTGCGAAAACCGAACTGGGCGGGCAGTGTCCCTGTCAGCAGATCGACTGACTGGATGATGCGGCTATCCAGTTCCTGACCAAAGCCATTGAGCCCCTCGGGCAGCAGCACACCATTGACGCGATAGGTAAGCCCGCCATGCTCGCCACGCACATGGATTTCGCCATAGGAATCCATCACCACCCCGGGCAGACGAAGCAGGATCTGGCTGAAGGCTGCGTTTTCGCCGCCCGGCGTCACCTGGATCTGTCTCTGGTCAATCCCGTATGAGACGGCCCCCAGACCCGGGGCGATACGTCCGCGTGCCTGATCAAGATGCGCTGTCACGGTGATGTCTTCGCGACCGGGCGGTGTTTGTGCGACGGTTTTCTCGCCGGCCGCAGATAGACGGGGTGCCGTGCTTTTCTTTGGTGATCCCGAGGGCGTGCTGACTGCTGTCTCTACGGGAACGGATGAATGCGGCGTAGCTGTTGCAGGATGCGGTATTCCTCGCCTGGGTCCGGTCTTGACCCGCTGCGTGTCCTGCAATGCGGCTGATGTCAGCACGCTGCCATCCTGCGTCTTCCCCTCGGCTGCCAGGGCTTGTGTTGCGGCAAGGCATAGAAGGCATGGCCCTGTCAGAACTGAGCGCTTCAGAACCGGCTCCAGAAAAGCCGGAGCACGCTTGGGGATGGTGCGCAAATAAGTATATGTTTCAAGGAATCCCTTGAGCTTTCTTAGATAGCAAATGCTATATTGTGAAGCGGAAGGGGGCATGGATCGGTCTTTCACAGCATTTCGGTGGAAAAGGAGAGAGGGCCTCGCCTCAGGCGGCGAGGGTGTCGTAGAGAAGTTTGAAATTGAGGAGCAGAATGATCGCCGCCACGGCCCAGGAGAGGGTTTTCATGCCGGGCGAGATCGTGAAACGCCCCATCTTACGTCTGTCAGAGACGAACATCACCAGCGGGATGACCGCGAAGGGCAGCTGCAGCGAGAGCACGACCTGGCTGAAGATCAGCAGTTTGCCCACACCATGGTCTCCATAGAGCGCTGTCACGACCACGACCGGCAGAATGGCCAGACCTCGTGTGACAAGACGGCGCGCCCAGTGCGGGATGGTCAGGTGCAGAAACCCTTCCATCACGATCTGCCCGGCCAGCGTGCCGGTGACGGTGGAATTGGTGCCTGCGGCAAGAAGGGCGACAGCAAAAAGGGTCGAGGCCAGGCCCATGCCAAGCACGGGCGAGAGCAGGCGATACGCATCCTCGATCTCGGCCACATCCTGATGGCCTGTCCCATGAAAGGCTGCTGCAGACACGATCAGAATGGCAGCATTGATAAACAGCGCCAGCATGAGCGCGACCGTACTGTCGAGAGTCGCCCAGCGTAGCGCATCCTTGCGCCCCTCATCGTCACGCCTGTAGTCGCGCGTCTGTACGATAGACGAGTGCAGATAAAGGTTATGGGGCATGACCGTTGCGCCGATGATGCCAATGGCAATGTAGAGCATGGCAGGGTTGGTCACCACGCTTGCGCGTGGCAGGAACCCGGCCATCACAGCGGCTACCGGCGGGGCGGCTGCGACAATCTGCACGCCAAAACATACGGCGATGATGCTCAGAAGCGCGATGATGAATGCCTCGAGATAGCGGAAGCCGCGATTCATCAGAAACAGGACGATCAGCGCGTCGAAGGCCGAGATAAGCGCGCCAAAAAGCAGTGGGATATGAAACAGCAATTGCAGCGCAACAGCCGTGCCGATGACTTCAGCCAGATCGCACGCGATGATCGCCAGTTCACAGGTGAACCAGAGCACGAAGGAGATGGCGGGTGGAAAATGGTCGCGACAGGCCTGTGCCAGATCGCGCCCGGTCACGATACCCAGACGGGCTGCCAGCGCCTGAAGCAGAATAGCCATCAGATTCGAGATCATGATGACCGAAAGCAGGGTGTAGCCGAATTGTGCTCCGCCCTGCAGGTCGGTCGCCCAGTTGCCGGGGTCCATATATCCCACGGCCACCATATAGCCCGGCCCCACGAATGACAGGAAACGCCTGAGCCAGCCTGCGCCTTCGGGCGCCACACGCACGGAAGAGAAGACCTCGGGCAGACTATGCCCGTCGGCCCCGAGCGCACGTGTAAACCGCCACGGCGTGCGTTTCACATCGGGCTGGTCGGCGCCGATGGGATCGGTTCCGGTCTGGCTGGAGCAGGTTCCCTGTGCGGGCGGAGGGCAGGACATGGGGCGTTACTCAAACCTAAGGCTTATCAATATGCAATATGCTATATTTAGCAGAAGCATACATTCTGGACTGATAACGTCCTGTTGATCAGGTGGTTGGTTTTGGTGCGCTGTCAATGGCAGGGACGGTGCCGCCATCGGCTCGGCAGGTCTGGCCTTTCCACTGCGAAGACGATAGCGTCAGATGCGAACGATTCGCATAATGGCTTCATGCGGCGCCGCAGCAAGGAGTGTTCTGCCATGTTATGCAACGCCCCTCTTCCTGAAATGTCACTGGCAAGGCTGCGCGGAGTGACGGAAACCATGCTGATCACGCTGGCGGCGCGCGTGCTTGCCCCAGAGCAGGCGCCCGATCTCGGGTTTCGCGACCGTACGGCAGAGGCGATCGCGGCGCGGCTGGGTTTTGATCCGGCGCGTTTCGCTGCTGACCGTAAATCGATGCGTGGGACCATTCTGCGGGCCAGATGGTTCGACCGGGTCATCGAGGCCTGGCTCATGCGTTACCCGGCCACACTCTGCCTGAGCTTTGGTTCAGGGCTCGATATGCGCCAGAACCGGCTGAACAACATCGATGCGGCGCTGTGGTATGACATTGAGCTGCCCGAGATCCTGACCCTGCGTGAGCATGTTCGTCCGCCGGGAATGATCGGCACCGGGTTGGTAAGCGATGAACTGGGGGCGGGGTCATGGCTTGATGCCCTGCCGCATAGCCAGGGTCAGCCCATACTGTTTTTTGCCGAGGGTGTGCTGATGTATTTGCCGCCCGAAATCGTATGGCGCCTGTTTGCCCGGCTCAGGGATTTTGCGGCTGCAAGAAAAGCCCCGCTTGGTATCGTGTTCGACTATGTCTCGCCCTTCGTTTCACGGCATGCCCATAGCAATCCCAGTGTGCGTCAGACTGGGGCCCGTTTCGACTGGAGCCTGCGCCAGCTGCATGAGGTATCATCTCGTGTTCCCGGTCTGGTTCTGCGTGAGGACTACGATCTGGCACGTGATATCAGTTGGGGCGCAAGCTGCGTCGCCCGTCTTCATGCGCTGCTCACGCACGGGTCGCTGCTCTGTGGGGCGGCCTTGTTCGAGGCTGGCGCTGATACCGTCTGATCAGTTCGTGTCGGATGGACCAATCAGGGAGCCGAGCCCATTGGCAAGGGCGCGGTCGAAGGCAGCGAGTGTCTCGTCACTCACATAATGTTCGATCCCTTCCGCATCGACGCGCAGTGTCTCTTCACTGATGCCAAGGGCGCGCAGAAAGCTCTCGACGATGCGATGGCGGTTTTTCGCCTCATCGGCCACGCTCTGGCCTTTGCCGGTCAGAAAGACACCGCGATAGGGTCGGCGATGCACATAGCCCTCATTGGAGAGGCGGGTCAGCATCTTGGCGACGGTGGGTTGCGAGACGCCAAGCCGGGTCGCGATATCGACCTGCCTCGCTTCACGCCCTTCGGCCAGGAGATCGGCAATGAGCTCGACATAATCCTCGATCAGCGCATTGCGTCGTGCCGCGCGATTGAGGCGAAACCCTTCAGATTGCGTATCGACGTCAGGAAGCGTGACCTCTGGCATGCCAGTCGGGTCGTCGTGCTGCTCGCCGGGTTTCATGATGCCACCAGTCATGAAGCCCTCATCGCAGATTAGCCCGCCGATCTCAACTGCGCTCATGAAGCGGGGGCGTTGTGCGGTCTGCGTCGCCATGTCATGTCTGTGCCACCCGATCAGGCACCCAGCAGGAAGGACAGGATATGGCCGATCTCGACAGCATCGTTGCCGAAATCGCGCATGACATGCGAGGGATCACCGAGCGTGGCCACGTGGCCGACTATATTCCTCCTCTTGCCTGCGTTGACCCGGGGAAGTTCGGCATTGCCGTGATCGATGCCGGGGGCGGCGCCCATGTGGCGGGCGATGCCGATGAGGCTTTTTCGATCCAGAGCCTGTCGAAAGTATTTGGCCTGACCCTGGCCCTGACACTTGAGGGCAGCGCGCTCTGGAGCCGCGTCCGGCAGGAGCCCTCTGGCAGTGCCTTCAACTCGATCGTGCAACTCGAGAGCGAGCACGGCATTCCCCGCAATCCGTTCATCAATGCGGGGGCCATCGTCATTTCAGATATCCTGGTTTCGCATCTGGGTCGGATGGGCGCCCGTCAGGCACTGCTCGATTTTGCCAGGGCGCAGTCGGGCGCGCCTGAGGGGCTGTATATCGACGAGAACATGGCGCAGCAGGAGCGTGAGACGGGGTTTCGCAACGCGGCTCTTGCCAATTACATGCGCACTTTCGGCAATATCCGAAACCCCATCGACGACACACTCGACCTCTATTTTCATCAATGCGCGCTGACCATGTCATGCCGCCAGCTTGCGGGTATCGGAGGATATCTCATGACGGGCGGGGTGGACCTTCATACCGGTCGCATGGTGACCTCGGTGCCCAATACGCGTACCATCATGGCCCTGATGATGATGTGTGGCCATTATGATGGCTCTGGCGCTTTCGCTATCCGGGTGGGGCTTCCCGGCAAATCGGGGGTAGGTGGCGGTATTCTGGCCATTGCGCCTGGTCTGGCCTCCGTTGCTGTCTGGTCGCCCGGGCTGAATGCTCAGGGCAACTCGCTGCTTGGCACATTGGCCCTTGAGAAACTGGTGCAGAAAACGGGCTGGTCTGTCTTCAACCCGTTTCCGCTCTCGGTTCAGAAAATTACCTGATCAGCCAGAAAGAGAGATCGCATGAGCAAGATCACCCAGTTCTCGACCATTGGTGCGCTGATGGCCGGGCATTTTCGAGGCGAGGCGCCTCTCTCGGCTTTCTGCTCGCATCGGGCTTTTGGCCTAGGCTGCTCGGCCGAGATCAGCGGCGAACTGACCATCCAGGACGGTAAGGTGCATGAGGCGACGGCAGGTGAAGCGCTGCACTGCCTCTCGGCAGAAACGGAAATTCCCTTTGTGCAGGTGACGGAGTTCACCCCTCAGCAGGAGCGGGCAGTTTCGTCTGTCACTCATGAGAATGCACAGGAGCAACTCAGCCGCTTCATTCGCCCCGACAATATCTTTCTGGCTGTCTCGATAAGCGGCAAGTTCGAACATCTCGTGTTGCGTCGCCCGCATCGTGCCGATGACGGCAGTCGCAGCGTCGATCAGGTTGCATCAGCGCAGCAGGTCGATAGGCACGAGGCAATCGAAGGGCGTCTGATAGGCTTCTGGACGCCGGAACTGTTCGGACGCATCTCCGTGCCGGGTTTCCACTTTCATTTTCTCGACGTCAAATCGACGATCAGCGGCCACGTGCTCGAGTTTTCGGCGCAGAATGCCGTTCTGAGTTTCGAAGAGAAAACCACGATCGAGATCGTGAACCCATCCAGCATGTCTTTCAAGGCGCTCGATATCGACGTCGATGCGCTTGATGAGATGATTTATCGGATAGAAAAGTAATTATAATATAATTAATATATATCACTAGAAATTTTTGCAATTACCGCAATCATTTTATAAAATTGTAAATAACAATGATCGTATCAAAAATACCGAGGGCAGTTTTGTGTGTTTTCGTATTCTACGCTGGTTTTTAGATAATCAGCCGCAATTCGACGGGCGGAGTGATAAGGTTGTTTTGCGGCGACGGCTCCGGGTTTTTCCCTTTGCAACAGGTGCCTTGGCCTTTCTATCCAGCCAATCCGCCCACTAGGAAGATCCTCGTGTCAGGGCACTCTGTCTGTTGCCGCAACGATATGCATATGCGACTTTCGGTTTGCAGATATAGGGCGCGTTAAGAAAATGAAGCGGATAGTCAAAGCCTTCATCCTCGTTGCGATCATGGGACTTCACCCGGTTCGAGCGCAGCCCTATCATCCCTCATTTCATCCAGAAGCTCTCAATGACTCTCCGGCTGGGCGTCATAATGACGTTCTGGTGCTTGGCAGCCCTCATCTTTCCGGCCTGACCGCGCCATTTTCGGCCAAAGATCTCGACCCCGTAATGGGAAAACTGGCGGCATGGCACCCCGATGTGATCGTGACCGAGAGCAGCTCCGGCTTGCTATGCGAGTGGATGCGTCATCGGGGAGATGGGCTGGCCGCGTCGGTAGAGCGCTATTGCGCTGACCCGAGCCCCGCCGGAAAGGCGGCGGGTCTGACCGTCGTTCAGGCCAATGAAGAGGCCGATCGTCTTCTGGCCGATTGGCCGCAAAAGCCGAGCCCGGCCCAGCGCCGTCGACTGGCGCTGATCTTTCTGGCGGCGGGCGAGCCGAATTCTGCCGTCGTTCAGTGGCTGCGTCTTCCATCGGCAGAACGCCGGAATGCCGATGGATTGACGATTGAATTGGTCGACTGGCTCACTCTCCAGACAACACGCAGGAATGAGAGTATTCTGATCGGGGCGCAACTGGCGGCACGGCTTGGTCTGGAGCGCGTCTGGGGCATGGATGATCAGAATTCTGCCGGGATGGCGCAGGACGAGAAAGCCTATGGTGCCGCCCTGCAGCAGGCATGGAACAACCCGGCCACCAAAGCGCGTCTGACGCAGGACAAAAGACTTGATGCCCAGCTTGGCACAGTTGACGGCTGGCTCACGCTCTACAGAGCCTATAACGCGCCTGGCTACGCAATGGAGGCTTATCGATCTGACTGGGGGGCGGCTCTGAGGGAGCCCTCAAGGCAGGGATATGGGCGTCAATATGTCGGATATTGGGAAACAAGAAATCTGCGCATGGTCGCCAATATCCGCGAGTTGCTTACCCGCGCACCGGGCAGCCGTTTGCTCGTGATCGTCGGGGCGTCGCACAAGGCCTATTGTGAGGCCTATCTCGATCAGATGCGTGATGTTGATCTCGTCGATGCAGAGGCAGTGCTTCACTGAAAGGGGCCTTCTTCAGGTCGGCGCGCCGGGATTTCTGACGATGAGCCCTTGCCTCGTCGTCACGTCGTGACATGATGACGACCTCTCCCGACATCGTGCCTGACAAGGTGACATGAAGCCGCTCGATCTGACTGTTATCCTGATCTATTTCATTGCGCTCTCGTTTCTGATCTGGCGTGTCAGTCGCAGGGCAGGGAGATCGTCCGACGATTTTCTGTCAGGTCATCATGATCTGCCCTGGTGGGCGCTCTGCCTGTCTCTGGTCGCGACGGAAACATCGACGCTGACTTTCATTAGTATTCCCGGGGTCGGATATACACAGGGGCTCGTCTTTCTCGGTATTGCCGCCGGATATTGTGTCGGACGAGGCGCAGTCGCGCTGTGGTTTCTGTCACGCTATCGCGAGGGCGCGCTCACGAGTGCCTATACCCTGCTTGGGCAGCGCTACGGTGCCTCCATGCAGCGTCTGGCCTCGGGGGCGTTTCTGCTCACGCGCTTTCTGGCCGAGAGCATCCGCCTTCTGGCGGGCGCGCTGCCTGTCGTCTGGCTTTTTACACATGCAGGGCTGCCCGTCGGTCGGTGGACGGTTCTGGGCGCCATACTGGCTTTCACACTCCTCTACACCATGCTCGGCGGATTGCGTGCAGTCGTCTGGTCTGATGCGATCCAGCTGGGGCTTTATGGTTTTGGCGCGGTGTTCTGTGTCGTCTTTGTCGGGCACACCGTCACCATGGCGGGCTGGCATGAAGCCTGGCAGGCCGGGCGCCTGCAGGTCTTTCATCCGATGACGGCCACAAACTGGTGGCATGATCCGTTCACCCTTGCTTCTGCTGTTATTGGCGGGGCAGTGCTTTCCGTCGCGTCTCATGGCACCGATCAGCTTATGGTGCAGCGCCTGCTGGCCGCGCGCTCTCTGCTTGAGGCGCGCCTGGCTCTGATAGGCAGCGCAATCGTGGTGGCTCTGCTTTTCGGTCTGCTTTCGGTGCTGGGGGTGCAGCTCTGGATCCGGGAGGCAGGAAAGAACCTTGCAGGGCTGGGGCTCAACTCCCCTGATGCGCTCTTTCCGCATTTCATCGTCAACGCACTTCCGGCGGGGATATCGGGGCTGCTGATTGCAGGTGTGCTGAGTGCGACGATGGGGTCTTTGTCTTCCACCCTCAATGCGATGGCGGGCGCGAGCCTGACCGATTTCGGCCCTGCGCCACAGCGTCTGATCGAGCGCGCCATGCGGGCGCTGGGCTATCAGCCGCGTGCCCTGTCTGCCCCGCGACTCATGACGCTTTTCTGGGGCGTGGTTCTTCTGACAGGGGCTGCCCTGTTCACCATGGGGACCAAATCGGCGGTGATACTTGGCCTGACCATAGCAGGCTGGTCTTACGGGCCGACGCTCGGCGCCTTCCTCTGCGCGCTTTTTCTGCCGGGTCTTGGCGGGCGGGCCGTCAGGACAGGGTTTGTGGTGTCACTTGCTGCCATGGCACTCGTCCTGATCGGCGGGCAGATGGCGGGCGTTTCGATCGCCTTTCCGTGGCTTGTCCCGCTGGGTATCCTGTTTCACCTTGGCGCTGCCGGGCTCGTGAAGGCCTTTGGGCCAAAAAGCCGGGCGAGGCCGTAAAGGAGCATCATGACCAACAACTCGTCTTTTCCCCAGACCGAGGCGCATGATCCGCGCTACGCGACGATCGAACTCTGGCCCACCGCCACCATTCTCGACGCGCTGGCCGAAGCCCAGATGGCGGCAACCGCATTGGTGCGCGCCGCCGTACCCGCGCTGGAGGCGGTGATCGAGGCTGCTCTGCCACGGCTGCGCGAGGGGGGGCGTCTGTTTTATGTGGGGGCTGGCACTGCCGGGCGCGTCGGCATGCAGGATGGTGTGGAGCTGACGCCAACCTATGGCTGGCCCTCAGAGCGTCTGGTGCTGATGCTTGCCGGTGGCAGCAATGCGCAATCCCAGGCGGTCGAGGGGGCTGAAGACGACGAAGACGCGGCCATGGCTGAAATGGCGGCGCATCATGTCGGCCCGCATGACGTGGTGTTTGGCATCGCTGCGAGCGGGAACACGCCCTATAGCTGCGCAGCCCTGAACGCGGCGCGCAAGGCTGGCGCCCTGACCATTGGTATCAGCTGCGTGGCGGAGACGCGCCTTCTGCGTGAGGCAGAGCTAAGCATTCTGCTGCCGACCGGGCCGGAAGCCGTGGCCGGATCGACCCGGCTTAAGGCAGGGACAGCCCAGAAAGCAGCGCTGAACCTGCTTTCGACAACGCTCATGATCCGTCTTGGCCATGTCTATCGCGGGTTGATGGTCGATATGCGTGTCACCAATGCCAAGCTCGGTCGCAGGGCCGTCACGATGGTGCGTAGCCTCGCCGGGGGGAGTGATGCTGAAATCAACGAGGCGCTCAGGCTCAGCAAAGGCAATGTCAAACGCGCCGTTCTCCTGCGTCACGGCATGACACTTGACGAAGCCAACGCCGCCCTGGCCGCCAATGGCAATAACCTTCACGCCATTCTCAAAGCGTGAGGCCTTCATGATGATACGCCCTGCGGAACCGGGATTTCTGCGTGTTATCGGTCTTATGAGCGGGACGTCGCTTGATGGGGTCGATGCGGCGCTTATCGAGACCGATGGTGTAACGGTCGGGCGCCGGGGGGCGTCGCTCAGTCTGGGTTATGACGCTGCCTTGCGTCAGGCGCTCTATGCCCTGTTCGATCGCGCTTCGGAGCTCAGGGGTGATGAGCCTGAGTTGCTTTCGGCCGAGCGCGCCCTGACCGATATCCATGCAGAGGCTGTTCGTCAGGTTCTGGCGATAGAGGGCGAGGCCGATCTTATCGGTTTTCATGGCCAGACCCTGTTTCACGCGCCACAATCGGGTCGTACCTGGCAGATTGGCGACGCGCTGCGCCTTTCGGGTGCAACGGGCCTTCCGGTCATTCATGACTTCCGGAGTGACGATGTGCGGGCCGGAGGGGAAGGGGCTCCTCTGGCCCCCTGGTATCACGCCGCCTGTCTGGCGGGGCAGGTAGGGCCGGTGGCCATTCTCAATATCGGCGGGGTGGCGAACGTCACCTATGTCGGTCGTGACGGGACTATTCTCGCCTGCGATACAGGGCCCGGGAATGCCCTGCTGGATGATTGGGCCTTGCGTCATACAGGGGTCGCCTGCGATCGCGATGGCGTCCTTGCCCGTGCGGGGCAGGTCGATCAGGCACGGCTTACAGCTTTGCTCGCGGCACCGTTCTTTCATCGTCTCCCGCCCAAATCGCTGGACCGTCAGGCCTTCATCGCGGCCCTTGATCTACTGGCACCGCTTTCGGCTGAAGACGGGGCGGCAACGCTTGTGGCCTTTACGGTGCAGGCTGTCGCGACCACCATTCTGCCGGAGGCGCCGCGCGCGTGGTTTGTCTGTGGTGGCGGGCGCCATAATCCGGCGCTGATGCAGGCCCTCGCAGAGACGCTTGCGGGTCGTGTGGCCCCGGTAGAAACGCTGGGATGGAATGGTGACATGGTCGAGGCAGAGTGTTTTGCCTATCTCGCCATGAGGTCGTTACGCGGACTGCCTCTTTCCGCACCGGGTATTACCGGCGCACCCGGTCTGTTTACCGGCGGGCGGTTGAGTGTGGCGGCTATTCGTCCGGCCCTGGGATTCTGGCCATTGCCATTACGCGATGCAGCTCTGTCGTGTGATCCTCATTGATTGATCTGTCCTTTTTGCGCGCTCGATTGACAGTTTCCATGTGCTGATGCGTTGATGAAGCGAAACAAGGAATGGACGATATCATGGGTAAAATTCTGGCAATTCTGGTGGGCGCACTGACCTTATCCGCCTGTAACGGCATCGAGCATGCGGCCTGCAGCAATGATCCGACGGCGAGTTCCTACCCAGTCAACAGCCCCAAGGCCGTGCTGCATACCTGCAATTAAGGCGGTAACACATCCGTGACTTATTCGCAGATGACGGATGGGTCATGTTTGCGTAAGGTTTTTGACAGGTTAAACAGGTTGGTGCAACGGGTCCTTTCCCCATGCTCCTTCTGGCGCGCCATAGCAGCGTCGGAGGGGTGTTCGGAAAAGCCCTTCATCGATCGGGAGAACACCGTCGATGAGCCCTCTGCGCTGGCAGATGATCGCCTTGTGCTTCGTCGCCAATATCATCAATTTCCTCGACCGATCCAATCTCGCCATTGCGGTGCCGCGCATCGAGGCTGAACTTCACCTGTCATCTTTCCAGACTGGCCTTGCCCTGAGTGCCTTTTTCTGGACCTACGCCCTCATGCAGCTTCCGGTCGGCTGGTTGATTGACCGGTTTGGTGTCCGGCGTTGTCTGGCGGGATCGGTGCTGTGGTGGTCCTTCTTCACTGCGGCAACGGCATTTGTCTCAAGCCTGTCGAGCCTGATCGGGGCCCGGCTTCTGCTTGGCATGGGAGAAGCGGGGGCGCTTCCGGGTTTTGCCAAGGTGGCATTCAACTGGTTTCCACGCACCGAAAGAGGGTTTGCAAGCAGCATTTTCGATAGCGGCTCCCGCGTGGGTTCCGCTCTGGCGCTGCCACTCGTGGCGTGGCTCGTCGCCAGTGTCGGATGGCGCCATTCCTTCATCTGGACAGGGGCCTTGGGCTTCATCTGGGTGGCGGTCTGGTTGTATCTCTACCGCGATCCTAAAGATCATCCACGGGTTACGGATGAAGAGCGTGCGCTTCTGAGCCAGGGTCAGAGCGATGGCGCTGATTCTGACGGAGCCGTGCCTGTTTCTCTTCTCTACCTGCTGAAACAGCGCACGATCTGGGGGATGATGATCGGGTTTTTCTGTCTCAACTTCGCTATTTATTTCTTTATTACCTGGTTTCCGACCTTCCTGATCAATGCGCGGCATTTCTCGCTTGCCGATGTGCGTTATTACGGGCTCTTTCCGGCCCTGTTCGCCATCCCTTTCGGCTGGATTGGCGGCGGCGTTTCAGATGCGCTGCTGCGTCATGGCTGGAGCGCGACACGGGCCCGAAAGACCTGCCTCGTGGGGGGAATGCTCGTTTCCTGCGTGATCGCTTTTGCCCCGATCGTTGAAAGCTCGGCGATGGCGCTGGTTCTCATGGGGATCTCCTATGCGGCTTTGGCCTTTACCGCAGCCAATATCTGGACCTTGCCCGGTGAGGTGGCCCCGAGTGCGGCCAATGTCGCGCTTATCGGGGCCTTGCAGAATGGTGCGGCCAATCTCGCCGGTATCGGTATCTCGACCTTCACAGGCCTTCTGCTGATGCTGACGGGAGGCTCTTTCGTGCTGCCTCTGGCCGTGGCAGGCGTGCTCTGTCTCGTCGGAGCTTTCGCCTATCTCGTGATCATGGGCCCCGTCGAGCGTCTTGCCCTGCCGCAAGACACGCGGAAGTGAGACGCTCTTTGCGCAACGTCGATCGTGTTTTCAGGCTTTTATGCCCGTCTCTTCAGCCAGCAGGAATTTCGTCATGACCCAGGCTCTTGTCATCCACGCGCCGCACAACCTTCAGGTCGAGCAGCGTGACGTGCCGGCCCTGCAAGCAGGAGAAGTAAGGGTGCGTGTGGATGCGGGCGGGATCTGCGGCTCGGATCTGCATTATTATCATCACGGTGGTTTCGGCGCCGTCCGCATCAAGCATCCTATGATTCTCGGTCATGAAATCGCGGGGCGCATTGCCGAGAAGGCGCCCGATGTGAGCGATCTCGCCATCGGGGATGTGGTGGCCGTCAATCCGGGCCTCGCCTGTGGTCATTGCAGCCAGTGTCTCGCCGGTCGGGCCAATCACTGCACCGATATGCGTTTCTACGGCAGTGCCATGCGCGACCCTCATATTGACGGGGCTTTCAGGCAGGATCTGGTCTGCAAGGCGCTTCAATGCGTGAAGGCTGTGCATAAGACGCCGGCTGAACTGGCGCTTTCAGAACCATTTGCTGTGGCGCTGCACGCTGTCAGTCGTGCGGGTGCCCTGATGGGCAAACGCATTCTGGTGACTGGCGCCGGGCCCATTGGAACGTTGGTGGCAGTTGCAGCGAGACTTAATGGCGCCAGAGAGGTGATTGTCACGGATATCCTTGCCGAGCCGCTCGCGATCGCTCTCAAGGCAGGCGCCGACCGCGTGATCAATTCGCGCGAATTTCCCGAGGCATTGGTGGGGCTGGGGCGCAGTATCGATGTCCTGATCGAATGCTCGGGGAATGAGCAGGCCCTGCGTGGCGCGCTCGATCTGATGGCGCCTTGTGGCACCATCGTGCAACTGGGGCTGGGCGATGATGTGACCCTGCCGCAAAGCCGGATTGTCACCGGGGAACTGAGCTGGGTCGGTTCGTTCCGCTTCCGCGAGGAGTTCGCCCTGGCCGTCGATCTGATTGACTCTGAAAAGGCCGATCTAGGCGCGCTCGTCACGCAGCGCTTCGCATTGAGCGACGCAGGCAAGGCATTTGACCTCGCTTCAAACCGTCGGGAAGCGATGAAAGTCCTGCTCGAATTCTGAGGCCCTCTCTCCCGTGATCTGAACGAGAGGGGCCCGCCCCGCGTTCCTGCCGGGCGGTCATAGCCGAAATCTGCCTTCGACATCCTGTATCACCACAGGGCACGCAACCCCGGCAAATACCCCCAGCAGCCCGGCGACATGCGCAGTCGCTCAGGGGAAAGCCACCATGTCCACAGATGCGTGAGAGCGGTCGCTCAGGGTGTCACGCGTTGTCGTCCTGAAGCGGGAGACGGCGCGGGTCAGCGTATCTGCGGTTGAAACCAGATTGCCTACCGCTTCAGCACTTTCTTCTGCGGCTCCGGCATTCTGCATTGTCGTGCGCTCCAGTCCTGACATGGCACTATTCAACTCTGTGATGCTCTGCGACTGTTCCTGTGTGGCTGTGGCAATTGTCGAGACCGCATTATTGATTGCCTCGACCTGCTCCATGACTTTTTGCAGGGCGTCTCCCGTCTCACGCACTTTGGCCGCCCCGGTTTGTACCTGCTGATCCGACTGGCTGATGAGGGCGCCAATCGCTTCGGCAGCCTCGCGCGAGCGCTGGGAAAGGCTCCTGACCTCATTGGCGACAACTGCGAAGCCTTTGCCGACATCTCCCGCACGCGCCGCCTCGACACTGGCATTCAGGGCAAGAAGATTTGTCTGAAACGCGATTTCATTGATGATCGTGATGATGCCGCCAATCTCGCGAGATGAGCCCTCTATGGCTGACATGGCCGCTATCGTGTCGTTTTTGACCTTTTCGGCATGTTTGGCTTCGTGCCATGCGACAGACACCATCTTGTCTGTCCTGAGCGTCTGCTGGGCGGTCTGGCGTATCCGCTCGGTGATCTGCCCCAGGGCAGCGGACATCTCTTCGCCCGCAGCTGCCTGCTGCTCGGTGCGGCTTGAAAGCTGCTCGGCCCCCTGGCGGATGTCATGAGCATTCGTAAGGATATGGTCCGCCTCGGACGATATGTCGTTCATCGTTCGGGAGAGGGTGGCAGCTGTCTGGTTGAAATGCTGCCTGAGCGCCTCAAGTCTTTCAGGAATGTCGTTTTCGCCAATCCTGCGCGTGAGATCGCCATTAGCCAGGGCGCTCAAGGCATCGCCAAGAACCTGCACGGCGGCCTTGTCTTCTTCCGCACGGCGGGTCTGCTCGGCCTGCATGGCGACGCGCGCCTTGTCTATATCGTTCATATAGGTCGAGATCGTCAGATCTATCTCGAGAAGAACAGCCTTGCTGAGACTGACGAGCCGCTCCGTCAGGGCATCCTTGCTATGGGGCGAGAGACGGGTGAGCATGTTGCCGGTCGAGGTGTCGTGGATGATCGCCTTGAAGAGATGCTCCATCACACGGCCATAAGCGCCGATATAGAGGGTGGGCTCAAGGCCGATACGGGCATGAGCAGCACCAATCCGCTCGACATTAGTCACATAGCTCTGATCGAATCTGGCTTCGGCAATGCTGTGCCAATGGGCGATCTGAGCCCGTCTGGCGTGTTCCATATGCGCAGGGTTGGAGAAAAAGCCACCTGCCTCTGGCACCGCGCTGATCTTGCGGTAAAGCCCGTCGAGAGCTGCCGGTATTTCCCGGTCGATCAGATCCGTCATTGAGCGAAGAGCGCGGAGATCCGTCTCCTCCATGCCCATGAAATCCCGTCTGCGATTGAAATCTGTCAGCGTGGTTTCAGTCATGAAAGATCCGGTCCCTTACGTTAATCGCCGTCAGTATGCATGAAAGCCCCTGTATCGACCCGGTAACGTTACACTGTAAAGGCCCAATCCGGATGTAATTATAAAAGGTGAGTCGCCCCCCAAGCCTCTCGGGAGAGGCACTGGCTTAATGCTGACACTGGCGCGCTGCTTCTGAGACGTCTCATTTCAGAACTGGGCATTGATCGTGCCGATGAACTGACGCGGTGAACCGACGAACAGATTGCTGTTATTGTCGCCAGACAGCGAGGCTGCACCATAGACGCCACCGATATAGTTCGTGTCGAACAGATTGGTAATGCCGAAACTGGCCTTGAAATGCTCAGCAAAGCCGATGCGGCCGAAATCATGAGCGATTGTTGCGTTGGCCAGCCAGTAGGGGGGCAATCTGATATCGTTCAGGAAGGTCATCGGGCGCGAGGCGATGTAATTGACGTTGAAATTGAACTGCGTGCCGCGCCAGAGATAGGCCAGATTGGCTTTGTACATATAGGCCGGGTAATAGACCTGACTTTTCCCTTTCAGGCTATAGAGTTTGCCGCCGTAATTGATGCCCGTGCCCTGATAGCGGGCGTCGTTCCAGCTGAAGCTGTTGGTGATCTCAAGTCCCTTGACCGGGCGAATGGCGCCAAGAATATCGACGCCATCCATTGTCTCGCGCCCGACATTCATATAGGCGTTGCGCGTATTATTGGCCGTGCCTTCGGTGATGGAGGCGAGGCGGTTATAGTAATCCGTATGGTAATAATCGATTGTGCCAGTAAAGAATTTCGCGTCGTAGCGATAGCCGACGACATAATTCCAGGTGCGCTCAGGCCGAAGCGTTTTCTTGCTGGCGTCGAAGACCTGTTGGGCCGGTTGCGCGGCATTGCCCAGGCCGCCCCATGCCGTCCCGGACGTTGTCTGTGAGTAGTAATCATAGGCCCGCAGATTTTCGGCGATATCCCAATAGACCTCGTGATGATCGAGGAAATGATAATCAAAACTGAAATGTGGCAGGAAGGCCCCTGAAGCTGTCAGTGAGCCACGGGCCGGTCGCCTGTAATAGGCATTCCAGCCTTCATCCTTGAGTTGCTGCGTATAGTCGTTCTTCGTGCCGCCATGGGTGGTCTGGGTGAGGGATTTGAACCCGGCGAGGAGGGTCATCCCCTTGATGATCGTCCAGCGATCCTGAAGGAAAAACTGGAAGGTATTCGTGTTATAGGTGTTTTCGAACCAGGTATGTCCCGTGCCCTTTCTGAGGTCCGACATCATGTTATGGGCGGCTTCGGGCGTGTCCTCATACAGGCGGGCATCATAGACCCAGCGGTTATTCTCGTACCACAAACCGCCCTCGATCAGATTGTGATGAGGGGCCTCATAGGACAGCTTCTGTGTGAAGCCGAGACGGCGCATATCGGCATGGGCACGCTGCAGCGCCATGGGAACGCCACTTACGGTGCCGTCCGCCAGCAATTGAGGCACGCCATAGCTTGGGGAGGTGACGAAATTATTGGTCCCGCCGTAGACACCGCTTGAGATGTTGCCATAGGCGATGGTGTCGGAATGCAGATGTTCCGACAGATCGAAATGCCCGGTGACGGATGAGAGATAGCTGCGCTGTATCTGTGAGCCATCCCAGGCATAATTGCCGATTTCGTCATTCGACAGGATGCCTTCATAGCCTGGCGGTACATCAGAGGTGTATTGCGCGTAATAGGCCCAGAGCTTGGCCTTTTCGTAATCCGGTTTGAGATAGGTCGTGTCGCGGCCCATGCGCTCCCACATGTTTTTGGTGAGGGAGAGGTAATTGGCCTGTGTGAAATTACCGAAGCCGAAAAAGCCTGTCAGCTTGCCATGTCGGCCAACAGGCTGAATCAGCTTGGCGTCAGCCTGCAATTCGCGCTGATAGCCTTCGCCTTTCCAGAGCTTGCTCTCGGTTCTGGCGAAGGACGTGTAGAACTTCGTGCCGCTTGGATTGAGCGTGCCGCTATCAGCCCGCACATAGGTGCGAAACGCATTATAACTGCCAAAGCTTTGCGAGACGCGCCCACCGGCCTTGTCTGACGGGTCTGACGAGACATAGCTCATCGCCGCGCCCAGAAGCTGTGCTGAAAACGTGTCCAGAGAGCCCGCGCCCTGCGAGAGCGTCATTCCCTGCAAATCGTCCTGGATCATCGCCTGGGTGATCGAAACGCCGTTCTGGTTGGTAAAGCCCTGCGTACCAAGCGGCATACCGTCGAGTGAGGCACCGATCTGCGTCTGGGTAAAGCCGCGCACGTAAAAGGTATTGGCTGCCGTATCAAGGCCGAAAGCGTCAGATGAGGTAAAATTGGCTCCCGGCAGGCTTTGCGCCAGAATCTGCATCGGATTCGTGCCAGGGATGAAACGTTCCATGACGGCACGCGTGACAGCAACCTCTGCCCCATGATTACGCAGGCGTTTGCCGCTGACGGAGATCGACTCCTTGCCTTCGATTGCAGGCAGTGGGTGCGCCGGGCGGGGGGCCTTCTTCTTTGGGCGCCCCCGCTCCTTTTCGGAAACTGCCGAGGGAGACGTAGCAGCAAGCGGGGGTGTTGCCGCCAATGAACTCTGGGGACAGATCGGCATGACCACGCCAAGGGTCAGCAGAGAAAGGGACCATCTCCGGTAACGACGCGTCATTGAGATTTCCTGTTTTTATTACCTATAACATTGCGTTACAATAACGATATATTCATGGCAATATTATTTTGTAATCGTATTGTTTCCGGTTTTTCGGTTCTCAGGAAGCTAAGGGCAAGACGCGGGCAGTTTCCACCCTTTGCGGACAGCCCATGCAAGGGAGTTCCGTGAGACTAGAGAAGCGTGCTGCGCCCGAGCAACGCACCCTGCCTGTCGAATATGACCACATCGAGCTGGCATTCAGGATCGGCGAGGGTGTCTCTTGCCCTCTCGGCCGCACGCTGAGCGATCAGGGAGCCAAGCCTGTCATCACCCAGAGCAGTATAGCCCTGCGCGATCGTCTGGGCCTTTTCCAGCCTGTAGAGCTGAGCGTCCGTCAGGCCAAGCGGCGCGGCAATAAGGGCCAGGGCCTGCGGGTCGGCCAGTGTCCGGCTTGAATGCAGGTCGAGATGGCCCTGGGCCAGTTTTGTCATTTTGGCGAGACCGCCTGCAATGGTGAGGCGCGGCACGGGGTGGCGATGCAGATATTTCAGAAACCCGCCCGCGAAATCTCCCATCTCGATCAGGGCCGGGTCTGGCAGAGTGTAGAGAGAGCGGACGGATTTTTCAGAGGTCGATCCCGTACTGCCTGCGATATGGGGCAGGTTGAGCGCCCTTGCTACATCCACACCACGATGAATCGAATGAATCCATGCCGAGCAGGAATAAGGAATCACAATTCCGGTGGTCCCAAGCACTGACAAGCCTCCGAGAATGCCGAGCCGTGCATTCAATGTGCGTTTGGCCAGTTCTTCGCCATCGGCAATGGATATCGTGACGATAGCGTCTGCGGCACCGGGGGTGATCTGCTCCAGAGCGGTGCGGATCATCTTGCGTGGCACAGGGTTGATCGCGGGCTCGCCGGGGGGAAGGGGAAGGCCTGGCTGGGTGATGGTCCCGACACCGCTGCCGGCACGAAAAACGATACCGCTGCCTGTCGATGCGCGCGCCACGGTGACGGTAATCAGCGCCCCATGGGTAACATCAGGGTCATCTCCGGCATCCTTGACGACACGAGCCCAAACTGTGTCGCCGTTGCGTCCTGATCCATCCAGCGAAAACGCCGCCTCTCCGCCGCCGGGAAGGGTAATGGTGACAGGGTCCGGGCAGTCACCGATCACGAGCAGGGCCCAGGCCGCTTTGGCGGCGGCTGTTGCGCAGCTGCCTGTCGTCCATCCCCGACGCAGGGCCGTGGCTTGCGTCATCTCGGCTCTGCCTCCCTGATATCCGGGCGGCTCGGGGCCGCATCACTTTGCCTAGACGCTCTACATCGCATCTCGCGCCGGATATCACCAGAGCCTGCTTGGAGTGCGTGGTTCTGCGGCTCCTGCGGCGAAAACTCACAATGCGGGCATTTGAGGCATTTTCATTGTGAAGTTTAGTCGGGCGTCTGGTAAATCCTGACACGATATCGAAAAGAAAAAAGGAGGCCCTGACCATTCCCGAGCCCGTACTTGCGATACTTGTTATCGCTGTTGCCGCCTTTCTTGTCGTGTTTTTCCTTCTTGGGGGCGTGATGATCGTCCCGGGGCGGATGGTCTACGTCACCGAATTTCTGGGCAAGCCGCAGCGCAAATTGCTCGAGAGCGGCCTGCACTTCCGTATTCCGATCCTCACGCGTGTTTCATACAAGGTGTCGCTGCAGCAGATGCAGGTCGAGACGTCATCAGAGGTTAAGACGCTGGATGACGTCTTCATCGAGATCCGCTGGGTGCTGCTCTACAGCGTCCGAGATGATAGCGAGGCTGTATTCAATTACGCCTACAAGGTATCGCAGCCTGTCAAACGGCTCGTTTTTCGCGTCGAAAACGAGATCAGGCAGATCGCCTCGACCATGACGCTGGCGGAACTCTATTCGCAGCGCAACGAGATCGCCCGACGGGTGATCGATGATCAGGTGGCGGACGCGCTTGAATCAGGCCTCGATATCCATGGTGTTACCATCGAGCAGCCTATGCCGCCGCGCGAGATACAGGAAGCGATGAACAACAAGCTGGCAGCGATTGCCCGCAAGGATGCCGCTCAGGCAGAAGCCGAGGCCGAGATGGTGCGGCGTGTGGGCATTGCCAAAGCCGAGGCGGAGAGCAAGAAGCTGCAGGGTGAGGGGATCGCCAATGAGCGCAAGGCTATCGCTGCCGGTTTTGCCGAGGCGGCGGAGCTGTTTCGCAAGAGCATTCCCGATGTCAGCGAAGACGCTATTCTCACCTTGATGCAGAATGTAAATCAGGCCGATATGGTCGTGACCGCCAGCCGCTCAGGCAAGGCGACGGTGATTTTCGTACCGATCGACATGAATAGCGGCCAGATTGCCGCCGCGGCTTCTGGCCAGTTCATACCGACCGCCGTGTGACTTTTGCCTGACCCTGTCTTCGTGTCGCCTGTTAGGCGACGCAAAGGCACCAAAATTCCTATGACTTTCCTATAAAGCTTCGGGCTGCGCCTTCTGTCATTCCTATGGCGTGCGGATCGATAATCGGGCTCTCTTCAGGGAGCCTTTTTTCATGTTTGATGCTCTTTACGGCGCACTCGGCCTTTTCGGCTTCGTGCTCTGTCTCGGCTTCATTTCGATCTGCCAGAGGATCTAAAATGACGCCTGATCTTGTTCTTGGCGGTATCGTGACGCTTGGCCTGCTGGCCTATGTCACCGCCGTGCTTCTTCGTCCCGAGAGGTTCTGATCATGAGCCTTTCAGGATGGATCACCATTGCGGTGTTCTTTCTCTGCGTGGTCGCGCTGACACGACCGCTCGGAGGTTTTCTCAAACGCGTGCTCGAAGGCGAGCGCCATCTTCCGGGGCGTATGCTCGGCCCACTGGAGCGCGGGATCTATCGCCTTGCGGGCGTCGAGCCGACGCGCGAGCAATCATGGTCGCAATATGCGCTGGCCGTGATCCTTTTCAAGGTGTTCTGCTTCATCGCCGTTTATGCGCTGCTGCGTCTGCAGGGTGTGCTGCCGTTCAACCCCGGCGGCCTGGGGGCGGTAGCGCCGGATCTTGCCTATAATACGGCCATCAGCTTTCTGACCAATACAAACTGGCAGAGCTATAGTGGTGAGACCACGCTCAGCCCGCTTAGCCAGATGCTGGCCCTGACTGTGCAGAATTTCGTTTCTGCCGCTGCGGGCATCGCCATTGCCGCGGCCATCATGCGTGGTTTCGTGCGTCGTAGCGCCACGACCATTGGCAATTTCTGGGCCGATCTGGTGCGCGTGACCCTTTATGTGCTGCTGCCAGCCTGTGTGCTGCTGACCCTGTTTTTCGTGCTCGAAGGCGTGCCCCAGACCCTTTGGAGCAGCGTGTCGGCATTTACGCTGGAAGGCCGTCACCAGACTATCGCCCTCGGTCCTGTTGCCTCGCAGGAAGCAATCAAGATGCTGGGGACGAATGGCGGCGGGTTTTTTAACACCAACTCGGCCCATCCATTCGAAAACCCCAATGCGCTGACAAATTTCGTGCAGATGCTGTGCATCTTTGCGCTGGGCGCAGGGCTGACGAACATGTTCGGTCGCATGATCGGGCAGGAAAAGCAGGGTTGGGCCATCTTCTCTGCCATGGCCGCGCTGTTCCTGATCGGGGCAGGGGTGCTCTACTGGTCCGAAGCCCATGCCAACCCGCTTTTCGCCTCGCTCGGCCTCGATGGCGCGCTCGGCAATATGGAAGGCAAGGAGACGCGTTTCGGTGTGGCTGCGTCGGCGCTTTTTGCTACCGTCACCACCGATGCGTCATGCGGCGCGGTGAATGCGATGCATGAGAGCTTCCTGCCGCTGGGTGGCATGGTGCCGCTCATCAACATGATGCTTGGCGAGGTGATTTTCGGTGGCGTCGGCTCCGGGCTTTACGGGTTTCTTCTTTTTGCCCTGATTGCGGTTTTCATGGCCGGTCTCATGGTCGGGCGTACGCCGGAATATCTGGGCAAGAAGATCGAAGCCCGCGAGATCAAGATGACCATGCTGGCCGTGCTCTGTCTGCCGCTTGTCATGCTTGGCTTCACGGCACTCGCCGTTGTCATTCCGGCCGGAACTTCCGCCTTGTCGGCAAGCGGGCCGCATGGCTTCACCGAAGCGCTTTATGCCTATACCTCCGCCGCCGCCAATAATGGCAGCGCCTTTGCGGGGCTGACCGCCAACAGCTTCTGGAATGTGACCCTGGGCATCGGCATGATGATCGGCCGGTTCTTTGTGATCATACCGGCGCTTGCCATTGCGGGGTCCATGGCCGCCAAGAAGGTTGCCGCCCCGACGCCTGGCACGTTTCCGACCGATAACGGGCTGTTCATCGCGCTTGTGGCCGGTGTGATCGTGATTGTCGGCGGTCTGACCTTTCTTCCCGCTCTCGCTCTCGGTCCGATTGTCGAGCATCTCGCGATGCTTCACGGCACCACCTATTAAGAGGCGCCTGTCTCATGATCTCCTTTCCTTCTCCCGCGCCCCGGTCTGACGGGGCGCGCAAAGCCCCGCGCGCGCGTACAACAGTGCTGAGCAGCGCGCTGGTTCTGCCCGCGATGGCAGAAAGCCTGCGCAAGCTCGACCCGCGCGTGATGATACGCAACCCGGTCATGTTCGTGGTCGAGGTGGTCACGATGCTGACCACCATCCTCCTGTTCCGCGATATCATCAAAGGGATGCCCCATACGGGCTTCGCGCTTCAGATCACGCTCTGGCTGTGGTTCACGCTGCTTTTCGCCAATTTCGCCGAAGCCATTGCCGAAGGGCGTGGCAAGGCACAGGCCGACTCCCTGCGTCGCACGCGTACCGAAACGCGCGGCAAGCGTCTGATCCCGACCGATACCGGGCTGTATTCTCCCGCCGGGCTTTATGAGGAAGTCGCAGCACCCGAACTGGGGGTTGGCGATGTGGTTCTGGTCGAGACGGGTGATTTCATCCCGAGCGATGGCGAGGTGATCGACGGCATTGCGTCCGTCGATGAATCGGCCATCACGGGTGAATCCGCCCCCGTCATACGCGAGAGCGGTGGTGACCGCTCTGCTGTGACGGGCGGCACGCGTGTGCTGTCAGACTGGGTGATCGTGCGGATCACGGCAGCGCAAGGCTCGACCTTTCTCGATCGCATGATCTCGCTTGTCGAAGGGGCGCAGCGCCAGAAAACACCCAATGAAATTGCGCTGACCATTCTGCTCGCCGGCATGACGCTCATTTTCATCATCGCGGTGGCGACCATTCCCTCCTTCGCCCATTACTCAGGCGGCAGCATCTCGGTGCTGGTGCTCGTGGCGCTTTTTGTCACGCTCATCCCGACAACGATTGGCGCCCTGCTTTCGGCTATTGGCATTGCGGGTATGGATCGCCTCATACGCTTCAACGTGCTCGCCATGTCCGGGCGTGCGGTCGAGGCGGCTGGCGATGTCGATACGCTCCTGCTCGACAAGACAGGCACCATCACGATTGGCGATCGCCAGGCCAGCGCGTTCATGCCTGTGCCCGGTGTGACCGAGCAGCAGCTTGGCGATGCCGCCCAGCTTGCCTCTCTTGCCGATGAAACGCCGGAGGGGCGCTCTATCGTGGTGCTGGCCAAGACGCGTTTCGGCCTGCGCGGGCGCGAACTCAACGCCACCGGGGCGCATTTCGTGCCCTTTACGGCCCAGACACGCATGAGCGGCGTCGATATTGGGGCACGTCAGATACGCAAGGGCGCGGTCGAGAGCGTGATTGCCGCCATTGGCGAGAATGCGGCCTCGGTGGCGCAGATACGTAGCATTGCCGATGGTATTGCCCGTCAGGGTGGAACGCCGCTTGCCGTACTGGATGATGGGCGTCTTCTGGGCGTGGTGCATCTCAAAGACGTGGTGAAAGGCGGCATACGCGAGCGCTTTGCCGAATTGCGCCGCATGGGGATCCGCACGGTCATGATCACGGGTGACAACCCGCTGACTGCTGCGGCCATTGCTGCCGAAAGTGGTGTGGATGATTTTCTGGCTCAGGCAACACCGGAGGCCAAGCTGGCGCTGATCCGCAGGGAGCAGGAATCAGGCAAGCTGGTCGCCATGTGCGGCGATGGCACGAATGACGCCCCCGCGCTCGCACAGGCCGATGTGGGTGTGGCCATGAATACCGGCACCGTTGCTGCGAGAGAGGCCGGGAACATGGTCGATCTCGACAGCGATCCGACAAAACTGATCGAGATCGTGGGCATCGGCAAGCAATTGCTGATGACACGCGGCGCGCTCACCACATTCTCGATTGCCAATGACGTGGCCAAGTATTTCGCCATCATCCCGGCAATGTTCGTCGGGTTCTATCCCGCGCTGTCAGGGCTGAACATCATGCATTTGGCCACGCCGGAAAGTGCGGTTCTGTCTGCTATCATTTTCAATGCGCTGATCATCATCGCCCTTATTCCGCTCGCCCTGCGCGGCGTGCGCTATCGCCCGGTCGGTGCTGCTGCCCTGCTGCGCCGCAATCTGCTCATCTATGGCGTGGGTGGTCTGATCGTGCCGTTTGTCGGCATCAAGCTGATTGACCTTGTCGTCACCCATATCGGTCTGGTCTGAGGAAACACTCATGGTCCTCTCTCAACTGCGCCCGGCGCTTGTTCTCTTCCTCCTGCTCTCTGCCCTGACCGGTCTGGCCTACCCCTTGGGCATGACGGCGCTTGCAAACCTGCTCCTGCCGGAAAAGGCGACTGGCAGCCTTATCCACGCCAAAGGCCGGGTGATCGGTTCGAGCCTGATCGGGCAGGATTTTACGGCGCCACGATATTTCCACGGTCGCCCTTCTGCCACGATGGGGCCTGACCCCAGGGATGCCTCCAAAACGATCGCCATGCGCTACAACGCGGCTGCTTCTCTCGCCTCGAATGCCGGGCCGACCTCGAAGGCGCTGCTCGATCAGGTAACGGCGCGCACGGCTCAGCTCCGTGCTGAAAACCCCGATGCGTTGGCACAGGGCTGGCGTATTCCGGTCGAGCTTGTGACCAGCTCCGCCAGCGGGCTTGACCCCGATATCTCGCCCGATGCCGCGCTCTTTCAAATTGCGCGTGTCGCGAAGGCACGGGGGTTGTCGCCTGACCGGGTGCGTCATCTTGTGCAGAGCCAGACAGAAGCGCCGATCCTCGGTTTTCTGGGGGAGCCACATGTCAATGTGCTGGCGCTCAATCAGGCGCTCGATAGACTGGGCCAATGACCCCACGCGATTACGACCGCCCGGACCCTGACGCGCTGCTTCGCCAGAATGGCGGCTCGTCGCGCCGGGGAAGGCTGAAGATCTTTCTCGGTGCGGCGCCGGGTGTCGGCAAGACATTCGAGATGCTCACTGCGGCCCATCAGCAGCAGCGTGAAGGCGTGGCCGTGCTGATCGGCGTGGTCGAGACCCACGGCAGGAGCGAGACGGCATCTCTCGTTGAGGGGCTGGCTGCGCAGGCGACGCGCCCTGTCGCCTATCGCGGGCAAATACTGCAGGAGATGGATCTCGATGCCCTGCTCGAAAGTCGTCCCGCGCTCGCCCTTGTCGACGAACTGGCCCATAGCAACGCGCCCGGCTCGCGCCACCCCAAGCGCTGGATGGATGTCGAAGACCTGCTCGCCGCCGGTATAGACGTCTATACCACGGTCAATATCCAGCATCTCGAAAGCCTGAACGACGTCATCGCCTCCATTACCCGCGTGCGCGTGCGTGAGACCGTGCCGGACCGGGTGGTGGAGCAGGCCGATGAGGTGGAGCTGATCGACCTGACCTCGAACGATCTGTTGCAGCGTATGCGCGATGGCAAGATCTACGGCCCGCATACGGCGGGTCGCGCCATGCTGCATTATTTCTCGCCGGGCAATCTGACGGCCCTGCGTGAACTGGCCCTGCGCCAGACGGCGCAGCAGGTCGATGCGCAGCTCGTCGACCACATGAAGGCCAATGCCATTGCTGGCCCTTGGGCGGCGGGCGAGCGCGTGATGGTATGCCTGACCCTGCAGGATGGCGATGCCAGCCTGCTGCGCTATGGCAAGCGCCTGGCTGACAGGCTGCACGCGCCATGGATCGTGCTGCATGTCGAGACCAGCCGCGATCTGACCGATGATGCCCGTGCCCGCATGGCGTCGCAGATGCATCTGGCACAATCGCTCGGAGCCGAGACCGTGACCATTCCCGGGCATGATGTTGTGCTCGATACGCTCTCTTTTGCCCGCGCCCAGAACGTGACGCAGATCGTGGCGGCGCATCCTGCCGGGTCGGGCTGGATTGGGCGGTTGCGGCAGATTCTGGGACGTAGCACGACCGAACGGCTGATCCAGCGCTCCGACGGCTTTCCGGTGCATGTCGTGCCGCGCTCTGGCGAGGCGGTAACGGGGCGTCTGCGCGAGAAAATCAGACCAAGCCTGAGCCCTTATCTCGGCAGCACGGCCATCGTTCTGGCAGCGCTGGGTCTGGCGCTGCTGCTGCGTCAGGGCTTTGAAGTGAGCAATGTCTCGCTCGCCTTTCTAACCGCCATTCTGGGCGTGGCGGTGGCCTATGGGCTCTGGCCGTCTCTCTGGGCCTCGCTGCTCGGGATGCTCTGCTTCAATTTCTTCTTTCTACCGCCGCTTTATACCCTGACCATCGCGGCTCCCGATAATGTGGTGGCGCTGTTCTTCTTTTTCGCCACGGCCCTGATTGCGAGCAATCTGGGCGCGCGCGTGCGCAGTCAGGCCGTGGTGGCGCGGCATCGGGCCGAAGTCACGCAATCGCTCTATCATTTCAGCCGCACCATTACTGGCATGATCAAGCTGGATGATCTGCTCTGGTCGGTCAGCCACCAGATGGCGACCCTGCTCAATTGCCGCGTCGTGCTGCTGATGCCCGAAAACGGGGTGCTGCGCGTACAGACCTCTTATGATTCCGGCCATCCGATTGGCGAAGACGGTTTTGCCGCAGCAAGCTGGGCCTGGAAAAACAACCGCGTGGCGGGGCGTGGTTCCGATAATCTGCCCGGCGTCCGCTGGCTCTTTATGCCGCTGCGTACGGGACGCGGGCCAGTGGCCCTGCTCGGGATCGACCGCGACCGCGGCGGCGCCTTGCTGGATGCCGAGCAGCAGGGCCTGCTTGACGCGCTGGGCGAACAGACGGCGACCGCGATAGAGAGCATTCTGCTGGCTCGCGATCTCGACCGCGTGCGCCTTGACGCCGAGACCGACCGCCTGCGCGGGGCGCTCCTGACCTCGATCTCCCATGACCTTCGCACACCGCTCGCCTCGATATTGGGCGCAGCCTCCAGCCTGCGCGACTACGGCGAGGCTTTGGGGGAGGAGGGGCGTCATGACTTGCTCACGACACTGACCGACGAGGCCGAGCGGCTGAACCGCTTTGTCGGCAATCTGCTTGACATGACACGGCTGGAGGCTGGCGCCCTGCCGCTGCGTCACGAACCGGTCGATTGCGCCGAGGTGGCGGCCTCTGCTCTTTCACGCGCCGCGAATTTGCTGGATGCGCATCCTGTCGCCCTGGAAGTCGCGCCTGATCTGCCGATCGTACCGCTTGATGACGTGCTGCTTGAGCAGGCGCTGTTCAATATTCTCGATAATGCCGCCAAATATACCGCGTCCGGCACGCCTATTACGGTCAGGCTGTCGGTAGAGGCCGCGCATCTCGTCATCGCCATTCTGGATGAGGGGCCGGGCTTTGGCGCACGCGACCCGGCGGTACTTTTTGCCAAATTCACCCGCTTCGCCGCTGCCGACACGGCGCGGGCGGGCACCGGGCTGGGGCTTGCCATTGCGCGCGGTTTCGTTGAAGCGATGGGGGGAGAAATAACGGCGGCAAACCGCCCCGACCGGCAGGGGGCGATGTTCACCCTGCGCTTTCCTCTGGCAGAAAAGGCATCCTGATGAGCGACCCGACCCTTCTGGTTGTCGATGATGAACCCGCCATTAGGCGTCTGCTACGCACCACGCTCGCGAGCCAGTCATGGCGCATTTTGGAAGCCGGGTCAGGCGAGCAGGCCCTGCAACGCGCCAGTGAAACCCCGCCCGATCTCGTTCTGCTCGATCTGGGTCTGCCGGATATGGCCGGGGTAGAGGTGCTGCGCCAGCTACGCCGCGACCGGCCCAATCTGCCCGTGGTCATTCTTTCAGTGCGTGACGACGAGCGCGGCAAGGTTGCGGCCCTCGAAGCCGGGGCGGATGACTATGTGACCAAACCCTTCAGTATGGCCGAACTCATCGCCCGCCTGCGCAACGCCCTGCGCCACGGCCTGCAACAGGAGGGCACGGTGCCGCTTTTTACCTCGGGCGATCTGACCATAGACCTCGTCCGCCGCCAGATATTTCGCAGTGGCGAGGAACTCCGCCTCTCCCCTCGCGAGTGGGATATCCTGCGCATGCTGGTGCGCTACGCAGGCCGCGTGCTGACGCACCAGACCATCATGAAACAACTCTGGGGCCCGACAGGCGATGTGCAGCAGCTACGGGTCTATATCCGCCAGATCAGACAGAAGATTGAGCCTGACCCGGAAAGGCCGCGGCATATTTTGACCGAGACGGGGGTGGGGTATCGGCTGGTAAACTGCGCAGCGTCGAAGATTGAATGAACATCCAAAAAAGAGGGAAAGCGGAATGTCTGTTTTCGAGAAGAGATGACCGAAAACAGACATTAGCACAGCCTACGTTGATAAAGTTATCGAGGAGACTCCGTCCTTTGGGAGAGCTTTCTGATACAAGCTTCAAATCACGTGCTAGGCACCTCTATCAGCCGTTTTTTAATCAATCAAAGTGATAGAATATTTTCCAAAATATCAAATATGATCATAAAATGCACGAAATCATTATTTTTCGAGTTATTGCATATCCAATCACATAAGTTCCTTTTCTCGTCTTTATTTATTTTCCACTCTTCGGGAATTGTTTTTTTTACTCCTCTCACTGTTACTGTATGATCGCCGCTTATATCCACAAAGGCAGGTTTATATTCAATCGCCCGTTGGATTGTTTCATCCGGAAATAAATTTTCTATTCCTGATGAGATTTTATGTGTCTGCTGCGGAATCGTTCTGCAAAACAAATTTCCAAGCTGAGTAGAAGTCTTTTGTATATCGCAATCATATAACAATATCCATTTCTGTTTTATGGTTTGGCCTAGATGTGTTCTGTAAGTATCCCAAATTTTGTTTAACTGAGAATAGCCCACAGCATCGACTAAATCGAATTGATCAATAATATGGTTTTTATCTAAAATATTTGCAGCTTTTTTTATGTAGTCTATATCTATTGTCCCTTCCAAATAAATAATTGGCCTTTTGCTGGCATCTATTCTAGATTGGACTTCGGCCTGGAAACGTGCACTATCGCACATATGTCTATATGCTGCTTCAAACTCGGAGAAGCGCTCAACCTCGATCTCTCTGCCATAAGGAAGTTCAACAAGTTGGAAACCTTCTGACGTAAACGTCTTTTCCATACCAATCAAAAACAGAGGGGAATGAGTAGTTAGTATGAATTGTACTTTAGGAAATAGGTGAATTAAATTTGGTAAAAGATCATGTTGGAAATCAGTGTGCAAATGAAGATCAATCTCATCGACAACTACTATACCAGAAATGTCACCCAAGCTATTAATATTAGAATGTCCAAAATCAAAATCTTTGATTATAGAAAGAAAAAGATCAAGAAGTACTGACTGTCCAGTTGAGAGTTGGAATAGGTTATCGGTAATTTTTTCGTTATTTATGGATATACCAACGCTTCTCATGTTTCTTCTGCCAACAATCCAAGTTAAATTTCCGTCCTTTCCGAATAACTTCTTTAAGAACATAGCAATTTGGTTTAAGATTGATGTTGCTGGGCCATTTTGCTGTATTACTTCTTTGGCGGGCGGCATCGAATATCCTGCTGTGTGATATGCAGGGATGATAGTTCTGGTTTTTTCGAGCGCGTTGCTATCATATAATAAATCAAGAAGCCAATTTTGTATTTCTCGCATTGGCGCATATATAATAACTGGACGGTTTGAGTAATTCAAATAATTTTTTATCGAGGTGTAATTTGCTTTGTTTATCAGATTTAACTCATTAAGCCAAGCAGGTTCCTCGAATCTGTTTGGTGGAAAGAAAATATGAGTATTGGTATTCAATTCTTTCCTGAGTTCATTGATTCGCTCGTGAAAATTTGTCGAGTAGTGTGAGGTATCATCTCCCTGAATTTCGTCCCATTTTGGATAATTAGGTAATGGTGCTTCATATTGGTTTTTGGGCTTTAGAAATTGACCTTCGTGAACGGTGAAATTATTGGAGAAATTTAATTCTGCAGTCGAATATGTCTCTCCATTCCGAATATAAGTTGGACTTCTTAACTTATAGACTTTCCCCGCCTCAACATCCGAATCTACGAAAATAGTTCCATGTGCTGCGATCAAGGCATTTACTATATATGCTGTGGCTACGCTCTTTCCTGCGCCGTTTTGTCCCACAAAAATAATGGGCTTCGGAGAACCATCGCTATTGAATTTCAAAACAATATCTGCGTGATCGATAGGGCCTGTGTTATTGAGATTTATTCTGGTTAAATACATTAGATTGGCCTTTCGTATTGGTAAAATATGTACGGAAATAATTGTAAATTAGTAATTCGAGAACATCCATCTTATTTTTCTTTTTTCATAGGCCATTATCTTTCATCCGGATTTTGAGGCACTGAGTCGAGAATCTGCTGCTGGTAGCACTAGGGTTTAGGGCCTATTAGGAGATTTGGTATGAGGTGTTTTCCGGCGGTCTTGTGCGTGATTCAAAGTCAGGATGTAGACGCCAGAACAACGAGGCTAGATGGCCAATATCAAGCGCAAGACGAAGCGTTATCCGGCTGATCTGACCGATGGGGAATGGGAGCGTTTAGCGCCCCTGAAGCCCCCTTTGCACCGGCGTGGCCGAAAGCGGGCAACTGATTTTCGTGAGATCATCAACGCGCTGCGTTATCTTGTCCGTTCAGGCTGTGACTGGGAAATGTTGCCTGTTCATTTTGGTCCAAGGCAGACCATCTATTGGTGGTTCCGCAGGCTGATGCGCCGTTTCCTGTTTCAGGCCATCCATGATGTCTGCCTGAGGATTGATCGTGAGGCCGCAGGACGCGAGGCCAGTCCATCTGGTGGCGTTATCGATAGCCGAAGTATCAAGGCGCCGAATGCAAAGACCCGTGGTTATGACGCAGGCAAGAAGGTCGTTGGCCGGAAACGCCACATCGCAGTCGATGCAGATGGCCGACCGCTTCTGGTCCGACTCACACCTGCCGATATTTCTGATAGTGCGGGCGAACAGATAATCCTGGATGCTATCCGCAAACGCTGGCCGTGGGTAAAGCATCTGTTCGCTGATGGGGCCTAGGACCGCTTGCAGTTGATGGACAAAGCGGCCATTCACGACTTTACGGTCGAGATTAGCCGCCGGTCAGATACAGCAAAAGGATTTGAGGTGTTGCCACGCCGATGGGTCGTTGAACGCACCTTCGGCTGGATGATCCGCTGGCGCCGACTGGTGAGGGACTACGAATAGCGTATCGACGTCGCAAAGGCCATGATACACATCGCCATGGGAAGCCTCTTGCTACGCCGAAACGCTCATTCGTGAATTTCCAAAAGGGCGCTCAGGACGCTGAAATCGATCTTAAGTTAACGGATCTCGGTATCAGATATGCACATAGGTTTGAGGAAATATTTTTTATTCAGCGATCGCTATCTCACTATCGATTATTTGAACGTTTTTCCACAACGGAGCATATAGCTGATTCTACCGTTGTCACGGTAAGGCGGCAAAGAGCTTCTCTTTTGTGGTGTCCTTTTTGGATGTCAAACGGCAACCACACGCCTTCGGCGCGGGAAAATGCTTGCAACGTAGGGTCTTCCGATAGAGCATTTGTGACGATCGCGATCACGTAACGATCTTGCTCGGCATCCTCGATATCATTCCTGAGTTTTGCGTACTCATTGGGTGTAAGCTGAATCGTTGCTACCGATCCTGACAGCCCTTTGACTTCAACACGTAGGTGTCGAGTTCCTTTCTTTGCGGCGGAGATATCCCAACCCTTGTTGAGAGCCGATACATCCTCAACCGACCAATCTCCAGCTCGAAGCGCATGTGTCACGGCTTTCATCGCCGCTTCTTCAACGGCGAGACGCATTTCAGTGTCGGGCTGGCGAGGGCCTTTATTAGAGGATCCGGCGCGAGGCGCGTTTGATTGTTTGGTATTATCGGATTGTGTTTTAGAAATCACTTGTGATGGCACGATTTTCAAATATTGTATTATCTCTTTCTTCACTCGTTCTCCGGGGTAATAGAAGGCGTCGTTCCCTGGGCCGTCTCCATCTGAGGCTTTGCGAGCGTGTTGAATTTCGAAGTCCCGAAGTTCGGCCGGGATAAGAAAACAATGATTTGCGGGCGCAGAAAAATAGAAGCTTTCGCCGGGACGCGATGGATCTAAGCCTGTTGCGGCTATGCGATTCGCCGTAGCATTCTCGTACCAGCCTACTATTACTCGCTGTTTCCCTTGACCTGGGGTCGCAGTCCAAACAACGGTGACGCCGTTAAGGGAGTCATCCAAGGGTGACGCCCCGAGACGGTCGATATTCATAGTCTTGAATCTCTTCGGAGATTTTGTTGTATGCTGGGTAAAACGCGGCACATACCCTATGCATCGTCCGCCTATAGGGCTGAAGTTGAAGACTTCTCCGGAATTTTCATCTATATGATCCGCTTGCTCAAACCGATGGCCAACGTTTCGTACTGTTGCCGTATCGCCCTGATAACGGTCAACCCAAACCACATGTGCTACGATTATTCTGGTCACGGCGCTTCTTTTCTGGTTCAGATAATTGTGTTTTATATAATATAGAGAATATTTCGTTTAAATGGGCATAGAGATTACTAATTGTCATCTAATGAATGTAAAAATAGTGTGATTTCTTCGCGTTCATCCTCAGTGAGAGCAGGAACTGAGCGAAAGCCGAAAGGTGCGTCACTATTGTCAATATTTTTCCAATATTGATGTGGCACATCGGAATATAGGTTCAGGGTTCCGTTACTCTGAAGTAGATAAAACCGTTCCGGCTCGATATCTCGCAGCACATAAAAATCCATGACCTGACGCAGCGAGGTGAAGACGCCGTTATGGAAAAACACTTTCCGCGTGGCGCTGTTGCGCAGCGATGGGGTGCGGAAGAAGCCGCAATAAGCGTCGTTGTGGCCGATATCTGCGCGACCCGCTGCGCAGAGGCCGAGATCGTAGGTGCCTTTGGGGGCAAGGGGGTTACGCGGGGCGGCGAGGGCTTCGTATTGATGGTCGGTGAAGAGCGGCGGTCGGCCTTCCTCATCCACGGCGCTCAGATGGCAGGCGGCGCAATTGCCTTTCGCCGGGTCGTTGAAAAGTCGCAGCCCTTCGGCTTCGTCTCGTGTCAGGCGGGTTTTCCCCTCCAGCCAGGCATCATAGCGGCTCGAGTAAGGGTGAAATGACGGCGCTTCGATCTGGTAGCGCGCCAGCGCGAAAAGCGCCTCGGCAATCAGCATATCGTCAGAAGCATGGGCGCCGATCAGGCGAAACAGATCGGCGCTATAGGGCGCATTCCGCAGGCGGGCCGCGACACCGGCGTGGGTCGCCGCCATCTCGCGTGTATCGAATAGCGGCCCGGCGGCCTGGCTTTGCAGCGTTTCGGCCCGACCGTCCCAGAACAAGCCGCCCTGCGGCACCATGGCTTGCGCCGAGGCACCGGTATTACTGGCCGATTTGACGCCTTTAATGCCGGGTGGTGGTGGGGGAGGCGGCGCCGTCTCGCTGGTGGCATTATCAGGGCCAACGCTGAAAGGCGGTTGGCGCTCGCGATAAGTGAGCGAAGGCACGGCACGTACGCCGAATTTGTCCATCGCTACACCGCCCTTGGCGAAAGCCAGCGCGTTGTCTGGCGCGTAATGCGCGCTCGGCACATGGCACGAGGCGCAGGAAAGCTGCCCAGACCCGGAGAGCCCTTTATCGAAAAACAGCGCCTTGCCGAGCTTTGCCATGGCAGAAAGCGGCGCAACAGGGGGGCGCACCAGCGTGACCGGGCAGGGGTTGCTGCCATCGCTGGCAGGGGAACAATCCTTGGCCAGTGCGGCTGGAGCGTTCGCCATCAGCGTTCCGAGCAGAAACGCCTTCGTCAGAAAGCTGCGGAAGCTGGCGCTCTGCCCGCCGACACTTCCCGAGCGTTCTTCCCTTTCGACGAAATCAGAAAACCTTTGGCGCATCACGCAGCACCGATCCGTCTTTCGGCGCGAGATAGAGCGGTGAGGCATCGGGTTGGCTCTTGAAGTCGAACAGCCCGTCCATATCCTGCGCATCCTGATCGAAAGACCCGCCGCCAAGACGAGCGCCTTCAAGGAAGTTGTTCTCGATAAAGCGCAGAACCGAGCTTTGCGTCAGCAGGGTATGATCGATCGCATTCCGGCGCGCCCAGGGTGAGAGAACCAGAAGCGGTGTGCGCGTACCGGGGCCGCAGCGTCCGTTCACGGGGGCGCCCTTCACCCCAGCCGACGGGGCTCCCTTGCCGCACTGGCCGGGCGCGTTGAGCTGGTCGGCCTGCATGTCATGCGAGCTGTGCTGTACAGGCGTAAAGGCGTGGTCATACCAGCCATCGGAGTCATCATAGGCGATGATGATAGCCGTATCCTTCCATTCCGGTCGCGACTGGATGAAATTGACCAGACGCACCATGCCTTCCTGCTCGTCCAGCGGGTCGGAATAGCCAGCATGCGCATCCTGAAACGCCGGGAGTTTCAGGAACGACACCGCAGGCATATGGCCCGCATTGGTGGCGGTGATGAAATCATCCAGATCATACTCATGGTTGGCAGGGTCTTTTGTCTTGCCATCCACACCCATGGTCTGACCGATGGCCGCTACACCTGAGGGGCGCAGATGCTTCGGGTTGGAGGTGCTGGGGTAATACTGAAACCAGTTGTGATGCGGGATGTAGTCAACCACCGTCTGCGCCACGACTGTTGAGTAGGTGGCGCGCTGGCAGCCGCTCGTGCCATTGCGGTTATGCTGCGAGAGATCGAACCCCGCCATGAACCCGCCCCAGCTCACGTTTTTCGCCGTCAGCAGATCGCCGATATTGCGGCCTTCCATCCAGACCTGCTCACCCGGCACCGAACAGACATCGCCCGTCGGGTCGATATCGTTGATCATGGTCATGCCGCCTTGCCCGTCATTGATGAAAGGCGAGACCGCATCACGCGTCGAGGGCTTCTGCGAAGAGGCCGTGATATGCAGCCCGTTGGTCTGGCCCGAAACAATCTCGAGCGCACCTGGCGTCGAGGGGCCATAGGTGTCGGTATAGGCGTTGTCGCTCATGGCAAAACGCTGGGCGTAGCGCCAGAGCGCAGTCACAGTGTTGCCGTCGAAATATCCCATCACCTGCCCGCGCGTGGCAAAAGCCCCGACGCCACCGGGCGAGCCCCGGCCTGTATGCAATGGAAAGAGATCGGCCTTGCCGTTGTGATAGGCCATCTGCTCGGCTGTGTAGCCGTGATTCTGGTCTGCCGTGCTGGCCTGTGTCCGGTCGAGACGGAAAGGAAGCGCCGCATCGGCCCCATTGGCCGGATTGGTATTGGGGTTGGTGACCAGAAGGTTCGATCGCAGCAGCGTATTGGCTGGCGGCGTGCCAAGTCTGGGCAGAAACACCGGCTCGCCTTCGGGATTGGCGGCCTGCGGATAGGTGGCAAAGTAGTGATCGAACGAGACGTTCTCGTCAAAGATCACCACCACATGCTTGATCGGCGTTTTCGTCTGTATCTCGGCCCGGGCCTGAAGGGGGGCGCTGAGGCTGGTGAGGGCGAGAAGGGCGGAGGCGAAAGAACGGATCGGAAAACTCATGGGAAAATACGACAACACCTGTTCAGAAAAGAGAAGGCACCGGTCTTTCAAGGCACCGAAAGGGGCACCGGATAGGTGAGAGACCAGCCGCTTGTGGCTCAGGTGCGATCATCGTCGCGCAGCGTCTCTTCGTCCAGAGCCATCAGCGCGCCACGACGCGATTGCAGCGAAATGGCAGTCAGACGATGCTCGCGCCACGCAGCGACGAGCGTCTGACGCCAGCGATCCGAGGGAGCCGTAGGGGTTTGATGCTGAAGCTGATAGTCCATTGACCTGCTCCTTTTCCAGAAGGCCGTCGGGTTACGGCGCCTCGATAGAGGATTCGCTGGCGATGGTGTGTGACCATTCCATGAATTTGCCCGGCCAAAGCGTTTGAGCGAACAATGCGTTGCATTGGCACAGACGAAAACCGGGCGTTTGGAGGGACAGGTCTGCGATGCAGGCAATCCTGACGGGCGCGCCTCCATGTGAAACGCGCCACGTTGTTGGGGTTCAGTTAAACCCTGCCGAGACCCCGGCGAACACGCCAAAGCCGTCGCCCGGCTGGAAGGCGGCTAGCTGCTTGCCCGCTGCGATATAGCCCGGCACGACGATGGAGGCGTAATGGGTGTTGGCGAGATTGTTGAACGACAGGAAAACCTGACGGTGCTTATGCGGCCAGTCATAGCCTATGGTCGTGTTGAAGATATGATAGGACGGCGCAAAATACGTGTCGTCATATGAGCCTGAGACCTTCGACGATACCTGCGTATTGAAATTGGCATAGAGCCCGTTCTTCAGATCGAGGCGTATCTCGCCCTGATAGAAATGGGCCGGAATGCCCGGCAGCGCGTTGCGGCCAAAGACGGCGTCGTGTTTGAAATGGAAGTCCTGCCACGTATAGGACTGACGCAGGCCCAGCTTGCCGCCTGACCACTTGATGAGATCGGTCTCGAGCGAGGCCTCGACGCCCTGATGCGTCGTCGGGCTGGCGTTGGAGTAGGTAGTCGCGCCGTAAAGCTGCGAGAGCGGTGTCATGACCGTCAGCAGCTCATTGCGCACGTCGGAGTAGTAATAGGAGACGCTCCAGCGGTTGTTCTTCCACTCGCCGCGCGTGCCTGCCTCATAGGTCGTGGCTGTCTGGTTGTCCAGCTTGACGCCTGAGGCATTGAGCCCCTGCGCCGGGCCGGAGGTGTAAAGCGCGCCAGAGAGAAGCTGCCAGTCATTGGGTGGCTGAAAGCTGCGGCTTACATTGCCGTAGATCGATACATGCGGCGAAATGACATAGCGAAAGCCACCACGCGGAGTAAAGCCAAGCCCGGATGTGCTGACCGAACTCGTCGTCGGATAGGCAACATCCATCGAGCGCTGAACGAAATCGAGCGCACCCGCAGCGGTAAGCCAAAAATTATGGAAGAGCTCGAAATTGTTCCGGATGTGGAAGTAATTATCGGTGCCGCCGTAATCCGAATGGCGCAGAACAGTGCCGAAGGGGATCTTGGCATAAATGCCGGTTGTGGTGCGTGAGCGGTTGGTCTGCCAGGCTTCGAGATCGGTATAGGTGTCGACGCCGAAAAGCGTCTCGCTCTTATGACCCCAAAGCTTGTCGTTACGGCTGTAGCGCACCACGCCTGCAACGGTCTTGTAGCCCCAGCGCTGGGCGGTTGCCGTGTTCTGGATATCGATTGGCGCATCCTGATAGTCGAAACCGAGTTCGAGCTTCGATTTGTCATCGATGCGTATGGTGGTCATATCACCATAGAATTTGCTGCCTGGCTGAATGCGATGGCCATGCAGCGTGGCGTAGAGCGCCTGTGCCTGTTTGGGATTGGTTTCGATCTGGTCACGCGTCAGATAGCCGGGATAGCCGTTCTGCGTCTGGCGATAACGAAAGAACAGTCGTGTCGAGACATTGTCGTTGAAGCGATAGCCATAATTGGCGTTCACGCCAAAGCTGCTCGCCGCTGTCTGGGCCTGATAGCCGCCACGATAGGATTTGGTGATGCTGATATAATAATCGGATTTGCCAATGACCGCGCCAGAACTGATCTGCTGCTTGTTGTAGTTGAAGCTGCCTGCCTCGACACGGGCCTGATAATGGTCGGCTGTATAGCCTGTCGGGGTCACGTAATTGATGGCGCCACCCAGCTGCACGCCACCGTAATCGAAGGCATTCGCGCCGCGCAGTACCTCGGTGTACTGGATGCCGAGTGTCTCGAACAATTCGTAGGGCGTTCCTGCCGGGGTCGTGACCGGCAGACCGTCGAACATCATCAGAATGCCCGAGCGGAAATAATTCGTGCCGGTCTGGATACCCGAGCCGCGAATGGAAAGGCGCAATCCGTCACCACCACCGGAGCTCTGGGCAAAAACGCCCGGCTGAAATGCCAGAATATCGGCATTGGTCAGATTGCGGCTGCGCAGCACTTCTTTCGAATTGATCACCGATACCCCGCCCGGCACCGTGTCGAGCTGGCGCGAGGCCGCTGCGGCAGGAGAGAGACGCTGCTGTGAAACGGTAATGGATTCAGTCGAGGGTTTGAGGGTGGGCTTGTTGTTTGCAGGCCTGGCTGCGGCGCGGGTTGGCGCTGCATGACGTGTCTTGTTGGTGTCTTTCGAAGCCAATTTGGCGGCATAGGCGCCTTCATGGGGGAGCAGGCTCATGCCGGTGAGAAGCACCAGCGAATTGGCGCCGATAAGAGCGCGTCGTGAGGAAAGAAAATCAGATCGGTGGCGGCGTTTCATTGGGTCGATGTCCGTTCGGGCGATGAGTAGAGATCAGGGGAGAAGGCGCGGACGAACATCGTGACCGGGCGGCAAAAATCGGAGAGACGCAGTTTTTCATCATGTCAGCTTTTCCGGCTGGAACTGGTTCTGGATGAGCAGGGCGCGGCCGGGTGGAAATGGCCGCGCCACAGCGATGAGTCACACGCTGCGTCCTGAGGGGCAGAGCGTTTCATGCGGCAGGGAACGACGAGAGGTGTCGAGCGCGCGTTCCAGCGCCTTGTCGCTATCGGCGTCATAGCCGAACACCTCCCAGCGCAGGACAAGATGGAGCGCTATGCCGACAACCGGGGCAATCAGAATGACCCAGAAAATGATCGTGCCCATCGAGGTGAAGGCCGAGGGCAGCGCCCACATGCTCAATGTTCCGGCAAACCCGGCCACGAAATTGGTAAAGCCAATTCCCGTGCCACGCAGTTCGGTCGGATAGCTGAGCGTCGGATACACCATCTGCTGGCAGCCGGGGCCGAAACCCTGAGCAAACAGAAAGGCCGCAAACCCTGTCATGACCAGCACGATACCGAGCGTGGAATGGGGCGTGCCGACAAGCGCCAGAAGCAGAATGCCGACGCATTGCAGCGCATAACCGGCCACCGTGATGGGGCGTGATCCGAAAGAGCGTGTCAGACGTACGCCCAGCAGCCCGCCGCTGAGGGCAAACACCAGATTGAGGGCAATCGAAACCGCCAGTACCTGTGTGCGGTCCAGATGCAGCATGGTACTGAGCAGGCTCGGTGCGCCAAAGGCAATGGCGGCATAAGACGTGGCGCTGACGATTTTCATACCAATCACAAGGATCGTCCGTCGCAGCAGCGGCGCACGCAGCAGGGCCATGATGCCCGGCGATGGCACAGGCTGCGGTTTGACCGCCACCTGAAGCACCGGGTCGATGCCATGGGTCTTGCGCAGGATGGCAGCGGCTTTTTCCAGATCGCCATGACGTGCTGCCCAGATGGGCGATTCACTCATGTAGCGGCTGCGCACCAGAATGATGATCAGCGCAGGCACAGCGCCAAAACCCAACGACGCACGCCACAGCCAGTCGGGGTGGCTGGCGGGTACGATCGCGTTGAGCGCAAAGACGATCAGAAAGCAGGCGGAAGAGGCCGCATACCAGGTGGGGCACCAGGCAGCAGCGCGCCCGGCCTTGCTACCCTTGCCCGAAAGCTTCGAGAATTCGGAAAGAAAAGCCATCGCAACAGGCAGATCCATCCCGACGCCAAACCCCATCGCAAAGCGCGCCAGAATCAGAATGCTGGCCGTTGGCGCAGCAGCAGCAACCAAGGCTGCAATGACGAAGCAGGCCATATCGGCCATGAACACCGCATAGCGCCCGATGCGGTCGGTCAACCAGCCGCCAGACAGACTGCCGATGATGGTGCCGGCGCTCATGGCTGCTGCGACCATGCCGGTTTCGTAGCCCGAAAGGCCGAAATATTTCTGCACGTCGCCAATCCCGTAGGAGAGGGTCGTCAGATCATAGGCGTCGAGAAACACACCGCCGAGGGCGAGCATGACGATGATATTGGCATGACCCCTGCCTGTCGGCCCCTGATTGATCAGGGCGGCAATGTCATCGGCCGAGCGAATGACGGGGCGCGAGGCAGGTTGGGGGGGCAGAGCACTCATGAGCGCACCTCATCCGAAAAGACATGGGGTGTCTGGGGCACGAGAGAAGCGATGGTGCTCGCTACTGACTGCGCGTTTTCCGTTACCTCTGGCAGGCCCATCAGTTCACCGAACTGCCCGCGTGACAGCGGCCCTGCGATCAGCAGATCGGGAATGCTCCGCGTGCCGACACGCGCATGATGATCGGCCCCGGTATGAAGGCCGAGCCCGACAGGATCGGCCTCGAGAAGCCGTGCTGCGGCCAGCGCGCGCAGATAGGGCGTATGGCGCACGATCCCGGCATGATCGGGGCCTGTCGTGTTGACCACATGATCGACAACGCGGGTTTCTTCCGCGCCCCCTCGTGTCTTCAGGGTCAGGACAATCCCGTCCGCTGTGGCTTGTGCCGACAGCAGGCGTGCTGCGCCGAGGGTCAGGCGTCCTTCATTGAGACGTGTCTGCAGGATATGATCGACCTGAGGGGCGATACGAAACCGATGAACATCCCAGAACGGGCGGAGATGGCGTATCAGCCTGCGACGCTCGACCTCGTTCAGGGCGCCCCAGAGGCCGCGCCCCTGCCTGCGCACGGCATCAATGATCTCGTGCCACGAGAGATCGGCGTGATCGCGCAGCGCAGAGCGGATGCGTTGCAGCAGACCGAGCGCCGTCGTGGAAGGGATCAGCCTCAATATGTCCGACAGGGCCGAAGCCTGTGGCGCATGAGCGCGAGGGCGTAATCCTCGTCTGGAAAAAGCCACTATCTCGCCGCTATGGCCACGTGCTGTCAGGCTGGCCACGATATCGGCCATGGTCAGCCCTGTGCCGATAATGGCGACGCGATCCTGCGGGGCTATGTGCGACAGCGCATCGTCACGCCACGGATTGCCAATGATCCGTGGCTCCTGGGCCAGCGGCGCCAGAGGGGCCGGCAGGGAAGGGGCCGGATGCGTGGTGGCGAGCACCAGCCTTTGCGCCAGAAGAGATCTCCCCTCGCTGACGCTGATTTTCCAGTCTTTGCCTTCCAGTGTCACGTCCTCTGCCGTGCCGCGCAGATGGCGTAGCCGCCCTGTTTCCAGATAGGGGGCCAGACGCGCTGCCAGATAGCGGCCGAACAGCGCGCGCGAGGGATAGAGGTCGCCTGATGGCAGAAAAGCATCAGGGTCGATGGCGGCCAGGGCATCAAGGTCGAGCCAGTCGCGAAAATCGCTCGGCTTTGCCGTCTGAAGGCTCATGCGCGACGCAGGCACGTTGATGCGATGCTGCGTGTCATGGGTGCCATAGGCCTGACCTGCACCGAGCTGCTCCCGCGGCTCGATAATGGTCACGCCATGACGCCCCAGATCAGGGCGCAGGCGCAAAATATGCCAGGCGACCATGGCGCCAGTCGCGCCGCCACCGATAATGACGATCGGAATTCGGGTGTCTGACTGGGCCGTCATGAGGAGGAAACCCGGCCTGGCCGGTGGCTACCGGCAATGGTTTCGCCAAATGGCCCCATATTGCTGCTGGTCTGCGCCGCACGCACGGGGTGAGCGGTGGGCAGAAGCGGCAGAACGAGTTCGCCAAAGCGATAGGCTTCTTCGAGATGCGGGTAGCCGGAGAGGATGAAACTGTCACACCCTGCGCGTCTGTATTCGTCCATCCGTTCGGCAATGGTTGCCGGGTCACCCACGAGCGCCGTGCCTGCACCGCCGCGTACAAGGCCGACACCAGCCCAGAGATTGGGGCTGATTTCCAGCTTGTCACGACGGCCGCCATGCAGGGCGCTCATGCGTGCCTGCCCCACGGAATCGAGGCGGGAGAAGACAGATTGCGCCTCGGCGATGGTGGAGTCATCGAGCTTGGAAATGAGGCGATCGGCCTCGCGCCAGGCTTCTGCCGTGGTCTCGCGGGCAATCACATGAAAACGGATGCCGAAGCTGACCTCGCGCCCCGCTTTTGCGGCTTCCTCACGAACACGGCTGATCTTCTCGCGCACGAGCGCCGGAGGCTCACCCCAAGTAAGATATTTCTGCACACGACGCGCCGCAATATCGATGCCGACATCGGAGGAACCGCCGAAATAGAGCGGAGGACCGTTTTCCTGATGCGGCGGAAAGAGCAGCCGCCCGTCTTCGATGCGGAAATGCGGCCCGTCATGGGCGACTGTCTCGCCACGCAACAGACGCGAATAGATGTCGAGAAACTCGTCAGTAATGGCGTAGCGCGTGGCATGATTATGGAACAGGCCGTCTCCGCCATTTTCTCGCGGGTCTCCTCCCGTCACGACATTGATCAGAAGCCGCCCGCCAGAGAGGCGGTCAAGCGTTGCCGTCATCCGCGCGGCAAGCGTCGGCGATTGCAGGCCCGGACGCACGGCCACCAGAAATTTCAGACGTTCGGTAGAGGTGACGAGCGCCGAGGCCACGACCCAGCTATCCTCGCAGCTGCGCCCCGTCGGCAGCAGCACGCCGTAATAACCGAGTGAATCTGCAGCGCGGGCGATCTGCTGCAGATAGGGAAGATCGACCGCCCTGCCACCCTCACTGGTGCCCAGATAACGGCTGTCGCCATGGGTCGGCAGAAACCACAGAACATTGATCTTGTCGGGAGCATTGTCTCCCGCAGCGATTTTTTCAGGGGCAGCGTTGAACGGGATCGTGGTCATGACAGGGCGCTCTCTTTCTGGGCATTCGCATTCTGGGCGTTTGCTGGCGAGGGGCTCGCGTTGGGGGCGGCTGTTTCGGTGCGGGGCTGGGGCGGGGCGAAATTCCTGCGCTGAATTGCAGCAGGGTGACTGTCCGGCAGGCGGTCCCGCCCTGTCAGGCGGTGCCGCAGCGTTTCACCCGGCTGGGCAGGTGCAGGCAGGCGCCCCCGACGACGCAGCTCTGGCGCGATGAGCGTTGCGTAATCATCAAGCGTTTCAGAGCTGTGATACTGGCGCAGGTTGATGCCATCGATGCCGTCTTCATCGAGCCAGATTTCGAGCGCATCGGCGATCTGCTCTGGTGTGCCGACAGCGAAGAACCGCCCCTCATCGAAGCTGGCAATCTGCTCGAGCGCCGCGCCAACCGTCAGCTCGGTGCCAAAACGGCGCCCCATATTGCCAAGGCTGCGCCCTCTTTCGGCCAGAGCCTGCCCGATGGTGATGGATGGATCGAACTGGCGCAGATCGATTTCTGCCTGGGCATGAACGAGGGCCCCTTCCACGCTGTAATAGGCGCGATACCGGGCAAGCTTGGCCTGTGCCTCTTCTTCCGTACGGCCAGCGATCAGACCGGCCATCACATAGAATTTCAGCTCGGCAGGATCGCGCCCCTGGGCTGCGGCTTCTGCTCTTGTCCGGGCAATATGAGAGCGCACCTCTTCCTGTGTGCGGCCGCCTATGAAGATCGCTTCGGCATGGCGCGCGGCTGTCTTGAGGCCACGTGATGAGCCCGTCGCCTGAAACAGGACCGGTGTACGCTGGGGCGTTGGCTGAACCAGATGCGGTCCTTCGACACGAAAATGCGCCCCCTCATGGTTGATATGACGCACGCGCGAGGGATCGGTGTAGCGGTCTGACTCGCGGTCCTGAATCACCGCGTCTTCCTGCCAGCTTCCTTCCCAGAGCTTGTAGAGCACGTCGAGATATTCATCGGCGCGATCATAGCGGCTGTCATGCTCGAGCTCGCCATCGAGCCCGAAATTGCGGGCAGCGTTGGGGAGGTAGGAGGTGACGACATTCCATCCCACGCGCCCGTTGGTCAGCAGATCGAGCGTGCTCATCCTGCGGGCAAAGGCGAAAGGCGGCTCATAGGTGGTCGAGAATGTCGCGGCAAAACCCAGTGTCTCCGTAACCGCAGCCATGGCCGGAATCAGAGAGAGCGGATCGAGATTCGGGATCTGCAGCCCAAGGCGTAGAGAGGCGTCGAGCCCGCCAAAGCGGTCATAGATTCCGATCACATCGGCCAGAAAGATCGCATCCATTCCGGCGGCTTCGGCGCGTTTGGCTGTGTCGAGCCAATAGCCCATCTCGCCAAAGCGGTGACGGTTATTGCTTTCCTCGCGCCACATGCCATGCACGATATGGCTCACACAGGCCATTTCGAAGAGATTGACGTGCAGGGTCTTGGGAGTGCCGCTCTTGGAATGAGAGGGCTGGCGCGAGGAAGAGGTCATGCGGCTTCTCCGGCGCGACGGGTTTCGGCCAATCGGCGCAGACCGTCGCGATAGGGTGTCCAAAGTCGTGTGCCGTTCAGCGCCACATCGCCAAGCTCGCGCTGGCGCTGTGCGGCGGGGTTGTGCGAGGCAAGGGTGCGGGCATTGCGCCAGTGGCGGTCGAGATCGAGCGATTCAGACGTGGCAGAGGCGCCACCCACCTCGAAAAGCGTCGTTGCTGCCTCGAGTGTCTGCTGGGTGATGATCTGCTGCGCCTTGAAGATCTGCTCCTGCGCCTGCTCGATGGCATCGTCGTCATGCGCGCCAGCCAGAAAGAGCGGTTCGATAGCTTCGAGGGCTCTTGCGCCCTGATCGGCCAGAACAGCGGTGGAATAGGCGAGGGAAGACAGACGGCCGACCACGCTCTGAACGATTGGGTCATGTCTCTGACTGACCTTGCCCGGCACGCCAAAAACGCGTTCCCGCGGGCGAACAAAAGCCAGAGCATCCTGCAACACAGCCTGGGCAATGCCTGCCAGGGTCGTGTTGTGGAATTGCTGGTAATACGCACCCAGAAAAGGCTGGCTGGGGGGCGTATCGGCAGGGACCCGCTCGACGATCTGGTCAGGAGTGAGGGCGACCTGATCGAACAGGGTCGTGCCGCTGCCAGTCAGGCGCTGGCCGAAACCATCCCAGTCATCCAGCCTCGTGACGCCGGTTGCCGTGGCGGGCACCAGAACACGCACCCTGTCGCCGCCCAATGTCGCCCAGACAATGATCCAGTCGGCATAAAGTGTGCCGGTCGAATAATATTTGCGGCCATTGAGCACGAGACCGTTCAGTCCGTGGGTTACCTCGGTCGTCACGCTGGTTTCGTTGGCACGCTCGGCCATGGCTGCGCCGAAGATCCTGTTGTCACGGACAAGGCCCTGCCAGGTTTCGGCTTGGGGCAGGCCGGCGCGCAGTGTTTCGACAAAGGCAAAATGGGCGCGGAAGATCTGGGGCAGATTCGAATCCGCACGCGCCAGTTCGCGCAGTTGCACGAAGCTTTCCGACAAGCTGAGCCCGTAACCGCCTTCGTTCCTGCCAAGGCGCAACCGGCCGAATCCTGCCGCAGCAAGGGCGGAAACGGAATCGTAGGGGCGTGTTCCCTTGCGGTCGCGATCTGAAGCGCCCTTGCCTATATCACTAAAAATTTCGGTAAAACTCATCGGGCGACTTCCTTGCGAAATGTGGTGTGAAGACGATTCCACATCGTCCGAGCGTTGTTATTCTTTTATAACAAATCAATATATGGGCACATGTCAACGTGAAATGCGTTGATTTAAAAATACAACTATGAACGATAGTTAAATAAGGCCTGACAAGATTTCTGCCCCGGAGTGATCCGGGTTGCCCGAATGTCCGGAGACGGGGCCATTTCAGGCCGGGCCAAGGGGCGCTAGAAGAGCGGGATAGGCGCTAAGGGAGAGAGAAGCAGCATGGCGGCCGAAGCCTGTCTCGAAGGATGGAAAATCGCGATCAGCCGCGATACGGGCGCGCTTTATCTCGCGATTGTCGAAGCCATTGCTCAGTCCATACGCAAGGGCGAGTTGCAGGAAGGGGAAAAACTGCCGCCACAGCGTGTGATCGCCACCCGTCTTGGCACCAATCTCAGCACAGTCACGCGCGCCATTGCCGAGGCGCAGAAGCGCGGCCTGCTCGATGCCACTGTCGGTCGTGGTACTTTTGTCAGGATCAATGCAGGCGGTAGTTCCTGGCGCATTGCGGGAGGAAGCGTTCTCGACCTGACCATGAACTCGCCGCCTCTGCCCCAGGATCCGGGCATTCAGGCCATGATCCAGGGTGAAATTAGCGCCATCTTCAAACAGCAGGATGCGCAGTCGCTCATGTCATATCGCGTGACGGGCGGTACGTTGCAGGACAGGCAACTGGGCATGCAGTGGCTGGCGCCGGTTCTGGGCAGGCGGCGTGCCAGTGAAATGCTGATCGTGCCCGGCGCGCAGGTGGCTCTTTCGGCCATCATGAGTTCGCTCGTGAGACCGGGCGAAGCCATTGTAACCGATCTCTTTACCTATCCCGGCATGCGCTCGATCGCCGCCCAGTTCGGCTATGTGCTGCTGGGTGTAGAGCAGGATGAGGAAGGGATGATTCCCGAGGCGCTGGAAGAGCTTTGCGCCCGGCATCGCCCGCGTGTGCTCTACTGTACGCCAACACTGCAGAACCCCACGACGGCAACATGGTCGGTGCCTCGCCGTGAGGCCATTCTGGCCATTGCGCGACGCTTTCAGATGAGCGTCGTCGAGGATGATCCCTATAGTCTTCTGCTTAAGGCACCTCCACCGACGCTGGCGATGCTCGACCCGACAAGGGTGATCTATGTCGCCACCATGTCGAAGGTTCTTAGCCCAGGTCTGCGCACGGCCTATATCGTGCTGCCGGGGGCAGAAATGACCCGGCGCATCACCTCGGGAGTGAGAGCTATCTGTCTGGCCAAGGCCGGTATTCTCGACGCCATCGTTTCACGCTGGATCGAGACCGGCCTGGCACAGCACTGCCTGCGCAGCATTCGCGATGAGCTGACACAGCGCCACGTGGTCATGCGCCAGATACTGGGCTCGCGGGCACCCGACAAAACACCGAGCCCCCATGTCTGGCTTTCTTTGCCAGAATGGTGGAGCAGTGCCGATTTCGTGGCTTTCGCCCGCCGTCAGGGGCTGGCCCTTGTGCCCAGCTCGGTCTTTACCGTGAGTGGCGATCCGCCGGCTGCGGTGCGCATGGCGCTGGGTAGCGCGTCAGATCTTTCTGAATTGCGGGATTCGCTGACCAATCTGCGCTCTGTGCTGGAATATCGCCCGGCAGAAGGGTTTTCGGACGTCGTTTGAGGGGGCATGAGGCGAGGAACCAGCCTGTGAAAAGACTGGCTTACCGCGAATTCATCTGAAACATCCATTGGAGAAGATCACGAAAAAGAGATATAATAATAGAGAAAAAACAATGATCTAACGATTTTCATGCAGATTGTTTTTTCACGTATGGCATATTGTATGCATTTGTGTGAGCTAAATTTATCCAGAACATGATAAAGATTATTTTGTATGGTTTTTCATATCCATACAATTTCTTGCGTCGACGGTCAGAACTCCCCATAGAATAGGACACCAGCCGCTTTTGCCCGAGCTGGATGTCTCTCATCAGACATACTGGGCAGGCGGCGTTGCTTATCAAGCTTGGCGCCGCGGACGCACCATCCACCGCCGACGCCTCTCTCAAGGAGAGTCAGGATGAACGCAGAACTCGCTAATCCCTCGCTGGCCGCACAGGAAGAATCTGCCCAGCGGCGCCTGCGGTATCGCATGATCGCCATGGTGGTGGGTGTGCTCATGTTCCATGTCTGCCTCGCCTGGGCCGTCGCAGGGACGTCGGTCGATCTGGAAGATCATTTCCACACCAATTACTGGGCATTGGGCGGTACGCTCTTCTGGGCCATGTTTGCCGTCTATAACATGAGCGTTTCCTGAGCACAGAAGGCCCCCCGGCATTCTGAAATCTCAGGCTTGAAGCTCAGGCAGCAGCGTGCGTCCGTGTATGGCACGTGATGACCTTTTCATAGAGTGCTTCATACCGGTCGACCATGCGCGAGAGGCTGAAATACTCCTCCACGCGACGCCGGGGAATGATCCGGTCAATCTTAAGAGCCTCCAGGATGGCCGCAGCCAGGGCAACAGGGTCATCGGGGGGCGCAAAACGTCCGGCTTCCTCGCCGATGATTTCACGCGTAGCCCCCTGGTCAAAAGCTGCGACGGGCAGGCCACTGGCCATGGCTTCAACCGCCACAAGCCCGAACGGCTCATCCCAGCATGGCGTGAAGAGCAGCAGGGCGGCCTCGCGCATCTGTTCTGCCAGCCCTGCGCCGTCCAGCACGCCCCCATAGATGATCTTTTCGTCCAGCAGCGGGGCGATTTCCCTGTCAAAATAGGTATCATCTTCCTTGACGCCGAAAAGCCTCAGCCCAATGCCGCATTGGCGCGCAGCTCTTATCGCGTGGTGCGGGCCTTTATTTGGCGTGATCCGGCCACACCACAGAGCATGATTTCCGCGCTTCCCTGACCATGGCCAAAGGGCGAGATCGATGCCGTTATGAACGATTTCGGCTGTGTCAGGCGTTCCCTCGGGCCACCAGCACAATGTCTGTCGCTGTGATGTAACCGTGGCCCGGTGGGTGGGGCTGAGACTGTCGCGCACCACCCCGTGAATGGCTTCGAAAGGAGGCACATGCAGGGATGTGACGCAGGGAAGACCACTCTTTTTGGCGCCCTGCATCACGAAGCGATGGAGAGAGTTATTGTGCACGACGTCGAAGGCATTGCTGAAAATACGCGGACACGCCGAGGCGAAGGCCCTGTCGAGAACAGGGTAGAGCCTGGGGTCAGGCCGGGCATTCTCCCAAGGGAAATCGCGATCGTAATGGACATCCAGAACAGGATCGATCGTAAAGCGCGCATCGCTGTCACCTGCCGCGAACAGGGTGACATCGTGCCCACGTGCAATCAGCCCTTTGGCGAGATGAAAACTATGGGCTTCCATCCCGCCCTTGAAGGGTTCTGCGATCGGATGACGCGGATGCGCGACGAGCGCAATGCGCAGAGGGGTCATTCTGCAGCAAGGCTCTGGGCGAGGGGGGCGGTGCGCTGTTCCAGGATGCGAATGACCGACGCTGTATTGGCATAGGGCTGATGACTCTGCTGCCCGGTCAGGGCGAGATCTGCCTCATCGGGTTGCCGCAGAATGCGGATAGGGCGCCCCGCAGTATCGTCTATCAGACCCATGAGACGAAAGGCATGCAGCCAGTGGCCCATGGTGCGATAGCCCCATTTTCCCTCGAAGCGCTCTGCGTTTTTGACCACCGTCTCCAGATGATGCACCGGTGGCATATGGTGGGCATGGTGCTGGTGATAGACAAGCGCGCCTTTCAGCCAGCCCAGCATCCCGCCGGAAAGGGTAAAGCCTTTCGCGTAGTCCGTATCTTCACCACCATAGCCGACATAGCTTTCGTCAAAGCCGCCCGACGCCATGAAGCTGTCGCGTCGTATGGCGAAATTCAATGACCAGAAACAGCGATAATCCGAGCAGATTTCAACGCCTTCTGCTGGCGGCCCGCGCCTGTCGGAGTGTCGGGCACAATTCTGTTCGAACCCGGCATATGTCCAGCCCGATTGGGATGCGCCTGCCGGGAGGTACATGACTTCGCCCATCAGAAGCCCGTCACATTCTGTGAGGCCTTTCTGATAGTCATGCAGGCAATCAGGGGCCGGGATGCAATCGATATCCAGAAAAACCAGTGCCTCGCCGCTGGCGAGTGACGCAGCGCGGTTGCGGGCGGCCGAGAGACGCAGGGCAAGAGGATCGATTTTCACCTGCCGTACCGGAAAAGGCATCTCGGGCAGATTGTCGTAGAGCGTGTCCTGCATGACCGCGATGATGAACTCGTGTGGCAGAACGCTCTGCCGTGCGAGCCCGAGCATCATATTGACCAGATGCGCAGGCCGTCCTTTTGCGAGGGTCAGAACAGACAGGGTTTTCATGGAAGGAGAGTCTCACGGACAGAGGTGGGGTGGTCATTCCAGAAACGGGCGATCAGGCCTTCGATCCAGAGCGCGGTGCGTTCTGCAGGCTGGTCGTCGATGGCGGCGCGCTGGGTTTCAGGGGCGTGGTGGCTGTAGGTTTCGGTCAGCGCGCGCGACCAGGCCTGGGCGGAGCTTGGGAGATGGGGGCGAATGGTTGCCATCCCGGCGGCGGCGAGGCATTCCGCCTTGCGATGCTGCTCGTCGAAATACCGCCATTCCGGCACGGCGAGCCAGGGTTTGCCAGCCGCCAGGATTTGCTGACAGGTTGTATTGCCTGTGCTGGCGATGATGCAGTCAGCTGCCGCGATATAGTCTGCCGTCTGCTCGACCCAGCCATGATGGACCAGATTGCCCGGTTCCGTAGCATGCCAGTCGCGCGCCATGGGGCCGATCGTTATCCAGAGCGCGTCGGGCCTTGTGCGCGCGCCGACGGCGATAGGGGCTGCGGTGAAGCCGGTGCCGCCACCGCCTGCCATGACAAGAATGATTTCGCGCGTGTCATCGAGTCCAAGGCGTCGGCGGGCGACCTCCCTTTCCGGAAGGCTGTCAGCCTTGCCCAGACCGCCTGCAAAAAAGACCCGGTTGCGCAGCGCGCCGTACCACTCAGGCTGGGCGAGCTTGCCGGAAAACGGCGCCAGCACGCCAATCGCGCCGTCATACGCTGCCTGATGCCCTTCATCATCGCGATCACCATGCTGGAGGATCTTGATATGAGGCACGCTGCATAATCTGCTGAGCTGAGCGATTTCGGCCGAAACGTCGCAGATCATCAGGGCAGGATCGGCCTCGACAAACCAGGCGACGATCTGCCCCATTGCCTTGCGAATTCCCGGCCAGCCCAAAGGCGCGCAGTGAACGGTGCGCGGGGTCGGAATGTCTGCCAGTGCCGAATTTTCGTGTCCGTCTGCCTCGAAGAGTGACGGGATTCGTATCAGCTCGGCATGAGCCGGCAGCATGGGGAAAAGATCATCGCGCGCGCAGAATATCGTAACTGGTCGTGACGCCGGCAATGCGTTGATGATCGACAGGCATCTCTCGGCATGCCCGCGCCCCTGATGATGGACGAAATAACCGATAGGTCTGGTCATATGACGGTTCCTGAAAGGGCAGCGTGATCGGGTTCAATGAGGGGCAGAGCGGATCTGGTTGCAAAGCCGCGAGGCGCCAGATCGTGCTTCTTCCGGGTAAGCGAGCGGTAGACTGCGATCGAGGCGCGGGCATAAGCCTCCCAACCTAGCAGAGGGGCTGCACGTCTTGCCGCCGTGGCGAGGTGCTGTTGGAGTTCTGGCCTGTCCAGCAGACGATGAAGCGCCAGCTTCAAAGCGTCCGGCGAGTCAGGTGAAACAAGAAGGCCATGGCCAAGCCGGTTGAGAATGTCCACCGGACCACCCTGGTTTGTGGCTACGACAGGAAGGCCTGCTGATGCAGCCTCCAGAAGGGTCAGGCCGAAGGGCTCATGACGTGCGGGATTGACGAAAACTCCCCCCGATGCAGCAGCGTGCCGATAGAGCCCCGCGACATCATCGGGGCTATGACTGGAGGGGAGCGCGAAGCAGCTATCGAGACGATAACGGGCCCGGATCTGCTTGAGCTTAGACACGACCCCGGCTTCTTCCGTTCCCGGATGGAGAAGCGTGTGTTGCCCGCTCAGAATGAGGAGATTGGCCTTGCGCTGAAGGGCTGTGTCCTGCGCGTATAGCGTCGCGAAGGCAGCCAGATTTTTCTTCTCGACAGGGCGCGCAATAGCAAGGATGAGGGGCCGCGCCGGATGCGTCAGCTTTCCTTTCAGGAAGCGCGCGCCGTGTTCGGCATCCACGTCATTCAGAGCGGGAACCCCAGGGGAGATGATATGTGTTTTTTCCCTCGCCGTTGGGACGCCGTAGCGGGGGATCTGGCAATCGGCCTCATCTCGTGTCGAGACAATCAGGGCGTCAGCGTCACGAATGGCGCATGTCTCGAGGGCAATCCTGTCATACAGTGCCGAAGATGCCGTCCCGCCAGAGTGGAGCTTGTCGATACCGAGCGCATGAGGCGTATAGACGACCGGAAGGCGTTCGCTTCCCGACATGGAGAGCGCAAGAGACGCGGCATCGGCAAAATGCACATGGGCGACGTCAGGGCGGTAGTCGGGTCGCGTCAGAAGCCGCCGCAGGGCATATGAAAGCGCAGGGAGCTGGGCGGAGAGCGCCTCCTTTTCGCAATAGGGAGCGCCCGGCGCACCTAATCTGACAATCGTGATCTTGTCGGAAACAGGTTCGATTTCCTGATCATGCACCGCGCCAAGATGCTCATTGCTGAATCGTCTTGTTACGATAGTAATCCGATCGACATCGGGGCGGCGCTCCTGAGCGAGTGCTGCCCCGAGCACATACGCAATATGGCCGCCGGTATCGGGGGTGATGCCATAGGTGACAGGAGGAGCGCGGAGGCAGCCGCCAAGCGCAATATGGAGAATATGCACGCGTCACCTCATCTATGGGGCGATAGAACGCCACCTTATGAGAGGCGGTTTCTAATGCGGGTGATCGAAAATCGCATTGATGCAAAATGATGCTGAAATGGAACAGATGGCCGATTGGGGGCCATTCTTCACCCGGCCTCGGGAACCGGACCGGACTCATCAAAAAAGGGGAGAGGGTTGCCCCATCTCCCCCTTTTTTCTCGCGGGTGATTTGCTGTTTATTTTCTGAAGAGAACATCAATGGGTACGGCCCGATCAAGATAGGCGAGAGAGAATGCCTTGCCCCTCGTGCTCGTGTATTGGTGGAGCAGACTTCCCCACTCGCCCTCAACCGCAAGATGAGTCTCCGCCCAGCCGGAATGGACAGTGCTCAGATCATTATTGGGGGAGAGGGCCATGGTCAGGCGTGTTGCGATGACCAGATAAGCCCCCTCGGGGCTTTCACGCTCAAAGGCTACGATATGTTCCGAAAGCGGCCCCGTGACAGCCACGGGTAGATATCGCCCGGCTTCGAACAGATTAGGCTGCCTTAGCCGCAGGGCCAGCACTGTCTCGATAAGGGCCTGCTTGGCGCGCCCCGTTTTCCAGTGATGGCAACTCTCGGCGAAATCTTCGCCCTTCTCCAGATCCTGCGACAGTTTTGCGTAATCGACCGGGCGGCGGTTATCGGGGTCGACGAGGCTGAAATCCCATCCCTCTCGACCCTGATACAGATCCGGCACCCCTGGGCTGGTCACGCGCAGCAATGTCTGGGAGAGGCTGTTGAGGGCAGCGCTGTTTTCCAGCCGGTTGATATAGGTGGTGAGTTCCTCGCTGAACTCGCCCCCCACGCACGCCTTGGCAAAGGTCAGACAGGCCTCTTCATAGGCTTCGTCGGGCGTACTCCATCCCGTGCGTTCGCCTGCTTCTCGTAGTGCCTTGGTGAAATAGGCCTCCAGTCGCTCCGGATAGGCAGCCATCTCGCTCTTTTCCAGCGGCCACGAGGAAATCAGCGTCTGGAAAATGAAATAGGCATCTGCCGGAACCGGTGACGGACCGTGAGAGGTCTTTTCGAGAAGGGATTCTGTGTGGGCCAGCCAGTGTCGTGCCGTATGCGGCCATTCGGCCTCAGGCTCACTCAGCACCATCAGTCTCGCACGGCCATCCTCACCCCGTTTATGGTCATGGGTTGCTGTCGTCAGCAATGCCTGAGGGTGAGTGGCAAGGCGCTCCTTGTTCAAGGTATGAAACTGGAGCACTGAGCCAGCAAACCGGTCGGGGCTACAGCCGACATCATTGCGGGAGAGCAGGCGGGCATAGCGATAAAATGCCGTATCTTCGCCCGCCTTTGCGGTGAGCGGTGCTGTCAGATGTTCGAAACGCTCGAGAATATCCTGACGCTCTGCTGTATCAATGCGTGCATCGGCAAGATACTGACAGATCTGGTCGAGAATATTGTGCTGATAGGCGGGCAGCATGTGCTGGGCGGCCAGGCGCGCCCGATCGATCGCGCGGAAATCGGCGCCTGAATCGCCCCCATCGGCAAAATAGCTGCGATAGACCGGAAATGCGGTCAGAACCGCACGCAAGGTCGCGCCAAGGGCATGGGGTGTGAGGTCGCGCTCCAGCGGAAATTCCTTTGCAAGCAATGCGACCAAGGTTTCGAATTCGCCGACGAAAGAGGTGTCGAGCTTTTCGTGGCGTGCGGTCTGCTCGACTTCCTCGAAATCGGCCGGGCCGAATGCCGACCAGAGTTCGGTGATAAGTGTTTCACCTTTGGGATGGTGCAGCAGGAGATCGACCTGCTCGAGAAAATCATAGCCGGTCGTTCCTGTGACGGGCCATTCGAGGGGGAGGATCTCGTTTCGCTGCAGTATTTTTTCGACGAAGAACGGCGCCTGCTCCTGCAAGGATTCAGGGCGTTCGCGACGCAACGTATCGAGCCGTGCGCGCAGGCGTGTGCAATATTCGGCGGGGCGCGCGAGACCATCGACATGATCGACGCGCAATCCGTCGATCAGCCCCTCGCGATACAGATCGAACACCAGACGATGCGCGTCGTCGAAAACGATACGCTGGTCCATACGCAATGCGACGAGGGAGGTCACATCGAAAAAGCGCCGCCAGTTGATGAGATCACCGGCGACGCGCCACCAGGCGAGGCGGTAATGCTGGGCATCAAGGAGTGTACGCAGACGTGCCCGCCCGGCCTTGGTGTGATGGTCCAGCAATGTCTTGAGGCGGTCCAGAACGGCTTCGCCTGCGGCGGAATTCAGAAAACCTGCGTCGACAGGACGGCCATTGTCGTGACCAGCCTCTTCGAGCAGTGTTTTCTCGCTTTCCGGCGAGAGCGGAAAACGCTGATCGCCGTAATGCAGTACCGCGTGATGGCTGGCTGCGTCGAAGCCGAGCGTCAGTTCGCCTGAATGGATAATGTCACCGAGGGGCGCCCCCAGAAAAGGGAGGAGCACCTTGTGATGCAGGCTCACATCCGCCGGGCGCCAGTCTATGTCGAAATGCTGGGCATAAGCGCTGCGCTGGCCGAGACGCAGAACATCCATCCACCAGCTATTATCGGGGCCGACACCCATATGATTGGGAACGATATCGAGAATCAGCCCCATGCCTTCCTGACGCAGCCTCGCCACCAGTCGGCGCAGCCCCTCTATGCCGCCGCGATCGGGGTCGATGCGATGGCAGTCGATCGTGTCATAGCCATGCATTGAGCCGGGTGTGGAAGCGAGAAGCGGAGAAGCATATATATGGCTTATCCCCAGTTTCCTGAAATACGGAACGAGAGGGATGGCCTGATCGAAAGTGAATTCGCGATGGAATTGCAGTCGAAGCGTAGCGGTAAGGGGGAGGGGGTTCATGTGCATTACTCCAGACCGGCGACGAGACTGCCAGGAGGAAGTTCTTCTACTGCTCGTCTGGTTGCAGAGCTATAGAGAAGCTTGCCCGGCTCACTGATCCTGCATGTTTCGTGATCGGAGAGATTGAGGGCGATGGTCAGGATGGCACCGTTATCGAGTTTCCATCGAGCGAGCACGGATTTGTCGCCTATGACAGTTGCATTCAGGCTATGTGCCTGGGCCAGATAAGGGGCGAGCCAGCGTTGACGCAACGCCAGCAGGCTGCGCGTACGATCGAGCCAGATACGACCTTCGAGCGTATTTCTCTCCTCCCGATCGGGCCGAGACGTGTCGAAAGTCGAAAGCGCATTGGGGTCAGGGATGGTCTTGCGCTTTTCCGGGTCCTGAAACGCCGAGAACTTCGCAAATTCCTTGCGTCTGCCTTCGCGAACGGCATCTGCGAGATCATCATGAAAATCGCAGAAGAAGAGAAAGGGCGAACGACATCCCCATTCTTCTCCCATGAACAGCATGGGCACCATCGGGCTGAGAAGCAAAAGTGCATAGGCAGCGTGCAGCGCGTCGGGAGAGGCAAGTGAAATCAGGCGCTCACCCAGAGCGCGATTGCCCGTCTGATCGTGGTTCTGCAGGAAGAGGATGAATTTTGAGGCGGGCAGATCGCCGCTCGGCATGCCACGCTTCTTGCCGGAATAGGGGTTGATCTCGCCCTGATAGGCAAAACCCTCATGCAGGACCCGGGCAAGTATGCGTGTTGGATGTTCAGCAAACATCTCATAATAGCCCTCGGTCTCACCCGTGAGCATGACATGCAGCACATTATGCCCGTCATCATTCCACTGGGCGGTAAAGCCGTTGCGCAGCAGGCCCGCATCATTGTTCTCGTTTTCGAGAATCAGATGGACATGGCGCCCCTGTTCGACATGCGCGGCAACGCGCTCACGCAGTTTGCCGAACCAGGTATGGTCGGTGATCGCCGAGGCTGCATCGATGCGAACCCCGTCGAAGCGGAATTCCATCAGCCAGTAGAGTACATTGTCGATGAAAAAATCGGCTACCTGCGGTTTGGCAAAAGCGATGCCTGTGCCCCAGGTGGAATTATTCTCGTGGTCGAAAAAGTCTTCCGCGTAGTCGTGCAGGAAATTACCGTCAGGGCCGAAATGGTTGTAGACCACGTCGAGAATGACCATCAGGCCTTTATGATGCGCGGTATCGATAAGCCGCTTGAGGTCATCGGGCTCGCCATAGGCATTGGTGGGGGCGTAGGGCAGAACGCCATCATACCCCCAGTTCCGTGTGCCGCCGAAGCTGTTGATCGGCATGATCTCTATGGCAGTAATGCCGAGTGTCTTGAGTTCGTCCAGCCGATTGCGCACGCCCTCGAAGCCACCGAGCAGCCCTGCATGAAGTTCGTAAATGACAGCTTCACACCAGGGGCGTCCCTGCCATTGTGGCGTCTGCCAGACATACTCTGCGGGTGCGGTGACGACGCTCGGGCCGTGAACGCCTTCCGGCTGGCTTTTGCTGGCGGGGTCCGGGACGGCCAGATCATCGCGCACGCGATAGCGGTAGCGCGCGCCTGACGGACACTCTGTCACAAGAGTGAAAGTGCCTTCCTGGTCGCGGGTCATGGCACGCGGCGTGTCATTTTCGATTTCAAGAGAGACCGCCTGGCACGAAGGCGCCCAGAGCGAGAAACGTGTCGTTCCGTCGCTCTGGAGATTGGCACCGAACCGGGTCTGGTAGAAGAAATCTTTTCGCATCGGTGCCTTCCTGCTGAGGGAAACTCAGCTTCGCTTGGGGGTAAGATAGAGCACTGCGAGGGGAGGAAGTGTCAGAACGAGAGAATGTTCCATCCCGTGAGCAGATTCTCGCTCTGCAGGGATGGGTTTTTCGTGGCCGATGCCCGAACCGCCAAACTCCGTGCGGTCTGTATTGAGGCGCTCTTCCCACTCGCCGCCAAAAGGCACACCAACGCGATACTCGTGATGCACCACTGGCGTCATGTTGCACACGACGAGAACAGGGGGTGCGTCGGGCGCCTCACGCAGCCACGCGAAAACAGCATTCTCGGTGTCGTCAGCAATGATCCAGCGGAAACCGCCGTGATCGAAATCACGGGCGGAAAGCGCAGGTTCCTGCTGATAAAGCGCGTTAAGCGTGCGCATTGTGTCGTAAACGCCGCGCCCCAGCGTGTCGTGCATTCTGTGCCAGGCCAGCTCGCGGTCATTATGCCATTCTTCCCACTGGGCGAACTCGCCGCCCATGAAAAGCAGCTTCTTGCCTGGATAGGCCCACATCAACGCATAATAGGCACGCAGATTGGCATGGCGACGCCAGTCATCGCCCGGCATGCGTGACAAAAGGGAGCCTTTGCCATGCACCACCTCGTCATGAGAAAGGGGAAGCACGAAATGCTCGGAATAGGCATAGACCATCCCGAAGGTGATGTCCGAGCCATGATAGCGCCGCCAGAGCGGGTCCTGCTGCATGTAGCGCAGCGTGTCATGCATCCAGCCCATGTTCCATTTGAACCGGAAACCGAGCCCCCCCACTTCGGGAGGAGACGTGACGCCCGGCCAGGCTGTGGATTCCTCAGCGATAAGCGCGGCATCGCGACAATAATCCCGGACGATGCCCGATAGTTCGCGCATGAAGCTGACCGCTTCGAGATTTTCGCGCCCGCCATAGATATTGGGGCACCACTCGCCATCCTTGCGGCTGTAATCACGATACAGCATCGAGGCGACGGCATCGACACGCAGCCCGTCGAGATGGAAGTTGCGCAGCCAGTAGAGGGCGCTGCCAGTGAGGAAATTGCGCACTTCCGTACGGCCGAAATTATAGATCAGGGTGTGCCAGTCCTGATGATAGCCTTCTTTCGGGTCTGAGTGTTCGTAGAGATGGGTCCCGTCAAAAAGAGCCAGCCCATGGGCGTCGGACGGGAAATGGGCAGGCACCCAGTCCATGATCACACCGATATTGGCCTGATGACAGCGATCGACAAAACGGGCGAACTCAGCGGGCGTGCCGTGACGCGAGGTCGGCGCGTACATGCTGAGCGGCTGGTAACCCCAGGACCCCGAAAAAGGATATTCGGTGATGGGCATCAGCTCGATATGGGTGAAACCCAGCTCGGTGATATAGGGGATGAGCTGATCGCCCAGATCGTTCCAGCTGATATAGCCGGTCGGGCTGTTGCGACGCTGCCATGAAGGTACATGCAACTCATAGATCGAGATTGGCGCCCCCAAGGCCTGTCTCTCGGCGCGTTTCGCCATCCATTCCTGATCATGCCAGTCATGTTCCAGCGGCGGTGCAACGATAGAGGCGGTCGCCGGTGGCAGTTCGGCATAACGGGCATAGGGGTCCGCCTTGGCAGGCAGGATCACGCCCCCCTGCGCCATGATCTCGAACTTGTAGCGCTCACCAGAGCCGATGCCTGGCACGAATAATTCCCAGATACCGGCGCTGTGCCGCAGGCGCATCGGATGACGACGCCCGTCCCAGATATTGAAATCGCCGACTACCGAAACACGGTGGGCATTGGGCGCCCAGACGGTAAACCTTACGCCCGAAGCCCCGTCGATCTCGCAGATATGCGCACCCATGATCTGATCGATATCGCGGTGATTTCCTTCGGCGAAAAGATACAGATCGAGATCGCCGATCAGCGTGCCGAAGCTGTACGGGTCGTAGGTCTCTTGCCAACCATCGGCCCAGAGAATCCGCAGGCTGTAGCGCGTCGATTGAGCGCTTATTGAGGCTGTATAGATGCCACGCTCGTCGATGCGCTCCATCTTCTTTTCAAGCGAAGGCTTGCCTTTGCGCTCGGCGACGAGACGTACTTCGACCGCATCCGGATAAAAGACACGCACGATGCCGCTGCGTCCTTCGCGGTGTCGGCCGAGATAGGAAAAGGGGTCATGAATGCGCCCTTCGACGATCTCGTCGATCAGAACTCTCTCCTGAGGCTTGAGAGCTTTTTGTGGCGTCAAAGCCATGTCGGTTTCGGTCATGGAGAGCTGCGTTTCGCCTCAGAGTAAGAAATCGTGTCAGGACGTTGTGCCGAAACGGGGCAGATCCGTTTTGCCAAGGCCGGGATTGCGCGGGCGGCTTTGAGGCATTCTTGCCGTCCGGGTGAACGAACTGTTCGGCGAGAGGGGCATTCCCATATCGCTGAGTCTCGGAGCGATGTCGTTCTCGTGGAGCGCCCGAACTGGCGCGCGTCCAGCCATCTCCATCAGGAGGCGTGCATAATGCGCGGCCTTGCCATGCCATGAGACATCATGCAGTGAGCCATTGCGCTGCAAACGAGCCCAGACCGACTTCTGTTTGAATAGTTTCTTGCCGTGCTTGATCGCCCGATAGAGAGCGTCGCCCTGTGTCGGGGCGAAGAGGATGCCATTAGCGACACCTTCCTCGATAGCTGCGGTATTGGCATCGACAATCGTATCGGTCAGGCCACCGACACGCGCGGCGATGGGAACCGAACCATAGCGCAGCGCGTGAAGCTGGGTCAGCCCGCACGGTTCGAAACGCGATGGAATGAGTGAGGCATCCACGGCGGAGTGGAGGCGATGACCGAGAAGCTCGTCATAGCGCAGATGGCAGACCAGATTACGTGGATAGGCAAGCTGCAGCGCACGGAATGACTGCATGATGTCGGCATCGCCCACCCCCACCACGGCAAGCTGGATATTGGTTTTGAAAAGGCGCGGGGCAATTTCGGCAAGGATATCGACCCCTTTCTGTCGGGTCAGGCGGCTGACGATCCCGAGCAGCATGGCATTTGGGTCCTGAGGTAGACCGAACTCCGCCTGAAAGACCCGCTTATTGGCTCGCCGCCCCGCGATATCGCCTATGGCATAGGGGAAAATAACCGCCGGGTCTGTCAGTGAGTTCCAGTCATGCAAATCAATCCCGTTGAGAATGCCGTGTAGGTCGGCAGCACGGCTGCTCAGCAGGCCTTCAAGGCCCATGCCGTTTTCTGCTGTCTGGATCTCTTCAGCATAGGTCGGCGAGACGGTGATCAGGCGGTTAGCAATCTGCAGCCCCGCCTTAAGGTATCCGATTTTGCCGTAGAATTCGACGCCATCGACGGTGAAAGCGTGCTCGGGCAGCCCGATGCGGGATAGAATTTCGCGTGGAAACAGACCCTGGAACGCCATGTTGTGAATCACGTGAGCCACAGGCGGCGCCGGACGTTCGTCATAACGCAGATAAGCGGCAACAAGACCAGCCTGCCAGTCATGGGTCATGACGACATCGGGGCACCATTGACCAAGGCAACCCTGTGCGATGCAGGCCGCCACTCTTGAAAGTACGGCAAAGCGAATGTCGTTATCCGCCCAGTCGCGACCATCCGGGCCCAGATAGGGGCCGCCGGACCGGTCATAAAGCTCGGGCACGTCGATGACATAGAGATGATGTCCGTGCGCTGTCCCTTCCCACACCGTGGCGCGATAGCCCAGCATGTCGTGAAAGACATAGGCCTGCGTCTTGGTGGTGAGAGCCGACAGCACGGATGGATAACCGGGCAGGATTGTGCGTGTGCGGACACCGTGATGGCGCAGTGCCGTCGGGAGTGAGGCCGCGACATCACCCAGCCCGCCCGTTTTCACGAACGGAAACATTTCCGCCGTGACTGAAAGGAGCTGCAGATCCGTTGGAAGTGCAACGATCTGGTCTGTAGGCATGGCGGGCCTCGTTTTTTACAGGAAGCCGCAAGAAATGACGGCACCGGGATAATGGTATTACTTGTGAAACGCCGGGAAGCTAAAATCGTTATCACCTCGCGTTTATGTTATCAGCCCTTTCTCCTGCCTGCGCCGTTAGGCGTCTCGTTATCCCAGCCAGGATTGCGAAAACGCTGGGATATCGGGTCAGGATGGAAAGAAACCTATGAGTGATTCTTTTGAAAAACGCCTGAAAGAGGGAAGCCCGACGGAACGCGGCGCAGTCTATGATGGCAAGGGCGTCAATTTCGCGGTTTTCTCTGCCAATGCCGAGGCGGTCGAAATCTGTTTGTTCGACCAGAACGGAGAGAAGGAAACCGACCGGATCAGATTGCCAGAATATACCGATCAGGTTTTCCATGGCTGGGTTCCCGATCTGCGACCGGGGCAGCTCTATGGTTACCGCGTGCATGGTCCCTATGAGCCGAATGAGGGGCATCGCTTCAACCCCAACAAGCTGCTGCTTGACCCGTATGCGCGCGAGCATTTCGGCGAAATCACCTGGAATCCTGCGCTTTTCGGCTATCAGCTCGGTCATGCCGACAAGGATCTGAGCTTCGATGATCGTGACAGCGCGGCTTTCATGCCCAAATGCGTCATCACCGATCCGGCCGCGCAGAATCTCCGCCCGCTCAAGACGCGCTGGACCGACACTGTCGTCTATGAAACCCATGTGCGAGGCTATACGCTCAATCATCCGCGCGTGCCCCGCAGGCTGCGGGGTACCTACGCCGGACTGGGAAACCGTCACGTCATCGAGCATCTGAAATCGCTTGGTGTCACCACCATCGAACTGCTGCCGATCCAGAGCTTCGTGGCTGACGAATATCTCGTGGATAAGGGCCTGACCAATTACTGGGGCTATAACACGATCGGCTATTTCTCGCCCGATACGCGCTATGCGGCTGATCAGGATGACGCGCTCTCAGAGGTGCGCCGCATGGTGGCGGCCTATCACGAGGCGGGCATCGAAGTGATCATGGACGTTGTCTATAACCACACGGCAGAGGGCAACGAGCTTGGCCCAACCCTGTCGTTCAAGGGACTTGACAATGCTTCCTATTACCGGCTCATGCCGGACAACAAACGATTCTATATTAATGATACCGGAACAGGTAATACGTTTAACCTGACCAAACTGGCGCCAATACAATTCGTTGCAGACAGCCTGCGTTACTGGGCGAACGAGATCGGTGTTGACGGGTTCCGGTTCGATCTCGGCACGATTCTGGCACGCGAACTCGATGGCTTTGACAGTGAGTCAGGCTTTCTCAGGATCTGCCGTCAGGACCCGACCCTGACGCATCTGAAGATGATCGCCGAGCCATGGGATATCGGCCCTGGCGGATATCAGGTGGGGCATTTCCCGCCGGGCTGGGCAGAGTGGAATGACAAATTCCGCGATACGGTGCGCGATTTCTGGCGCGGTGAGGCCAAGGCCGATGTGCTCGCACCCCGTCTGCTGGGCAGCCCGGACATGTTCAACCATTCGGGTCGGCAGGCCTGGGCAAGTGTGAACTTCATCACGGCTCATGACGGGTTCACTCTGCTCGATTGCGTCTCCTATAACGAGAAGCATAACGAGGCGAATGGCGAGGATAACCAGGACGGTACTTCTGACAACCGTTCCTTTAATTACGGCGTAGAAGGGCCGACAGACGACGCAGAGATCAATGCGGTACGCTGGCGTCAGTGCCGGAACATGCTCGCCACCCTGATCTTCTCGCAGGGGACACCGATGATTCTGGCGGGTGATGAGTTCGGTCGCACCCAGGGGGGCAATAACAATGCCTATTGCCAGAACAACGATATCTCATGGGTCAACTGGAGCATCAGTGAAGAGGGCGCACGGCTCTCCAAATTCACCACGCGACTTCTGGCCCTGCGTCGGCGTTTCCCCATTCTGCGCCGCTCGCGTTTCCTGACCGAGGCTTACAATCCCGATCTCGATGTGAAGGAACTGAGCTGGATCAGCGCCTCGGGTGGCGTGATGCAGCAGGATGAATGGTCGCAGGCACAGTGTTTCGGTCTCATGCTCGATGGGCGCGCCCAGCCGAGCGGCATCATGCGTCGTGGCGCCGATGCAACCCTGCTGCTCATTCTCAACAGCTGGCACGACGTGGTGCAGTTCACTCTGCCCAAGGCGGAAGGGGAGGAGTGGAAGCTGCTTCTCGATACCAACCGGCCGGATGATGGCGACACGCTCGAGCAGGAGCTTTTCGCACAGGAGAAGGTCTATACGGTCACAGGCCGATCGGTTCTGCTGTTCGAACTGATCACCCAGCCCGAGGCCAACTGATCCGGCAGGCGCGGCGGTTCTCATGCCGCCGCCCTTGAGTTTCAGACGGGCATATCCCTGTTATTGGCGATGGCCTCCATCGAGAGATAGGAGGTCACCGTGTCGAGTTCGACCTTGCCGATCAGGGTCTGATAGATCGTGTCAAAGGCATTCATGTCCTTTGCAACGATCTTGAGCATATAGTCGTAATCCCCCGCCAGCCGGTGGAAATCGACGATATGCGGAATTGAGAGAATGGCCTCGCGAAACTGGCCAAGCCATTCGCGCGAATGATAGCGCGTGCGCACCATCACGAATACCGTCACGCCGAGACCGATCGCCTCTTGGGAGAGGCGTATCGTCTCTCCCTGAATGACCCCTTCGGCCCGTAACTGGTGGAGGCGGCGCCAACAGGCATTTTGCGACAGCCCCACCTTGTCGGCCAGTTCGCGCTGCGAGAGCGAGGCATCGTTCTGCAGCGTACGCAGGATTGCCTTATCAATTTGATCCATAAAACCTCTGAAAACAGATCATTTGATAGAAAGATACCGCGTATCGTGAGGAAATAGGAGGAGTTTTTGCGGGGACGTCGCAGTAATCTTGCCGCACTGCCATTTGGAGCTGCGTTCATGTTCACTCCCGAGACCTGTCTTGCCGATTTCGCCCGTTCCCTGAGCATGCCCGAGGGGTTCGAGGCGCTGCGCAAGGGCGTGATTGGTGAGGGGGTACCGGTGCCCGGACCGTTCGGCGATCATCCTTTGCTCTATGCCGATTATGTCGCATCGGGGCGGGCCCTTCTGCAGGTCGAGAACTTCATGCTGACGCAGGTACTGCCCTATTACGCCAATAGTCACACCCAGGCGTCCTATTGCGGCCGCATGATGACCCGTCTGCGTGCCTCTGCTCGCGCCCATATCGCCCGGCTCTGTCAGGCGCCTGCAGGATTCAGCGTGGTCTTTACAGGCTCGGGCGCCACATCCGGCATCAACCGTCTGGTCAGTCTCATGGGCATCGGCGCAGCGATTGCAGCGGGTGAAACCCCGCTCGTGCTGATCGGCCCCTATGAGCATCATTCCAATATCCTACCCTGGCGTGAGAGCGGGGCCGAGATCATCGAGATCGAGGAAGGACCAAAAGGCGGCCCCGATCTTGAGAGCCTTGAAAGGGTTCTGGCGGCGGTCAAGCCGGGGCGTCTCGTTGTCGGCGCTTTTTCGGCTGCCTCGAATGTGACGGGCATCCTGACGGATGTGGATGCCGTGACGCGTCTGCTCAATGCTCATGGTGCCCGCTCGGTCTGGGATTATGCCGGTGGCGCCCCCTATCTGGCCATCGACATGAAGGCTGGAACCGAGGTCCAGAAAGACGCGGTTGTCATTTCGCCTCATAAGTTCATCGGCGGGCCGGGCGCTTCGGGTGTAATGATCGTACGAGATGCGGCAGTAGCCATCACGCGTCCCAGCTTGCCGGGGGGCGGAACGGTGCGTTTCGTCTCGCCATGGGGGCATGACTATTCTGCCTGCATCAGCGACCGAGAAGAAGCCGGGACACCCAATGTCGTCGGCGATATCCGCGCCGCTCTGGCGTTTCTGGTCAAAGAGGCCATCGGGCAGGATTTCATGGACGCCCGTCACGCCGCCCTGCGTCAGCGTGCGCTCGATGCGTGGCGCTCTGTCGCTGAAATCGAGCTGATCGGTACGGCGAAAGACGCGCCGGCACTCCCGATCTTCTCAATGCGCATTCGCGATCGCCAGCGTGGTGGCTATGTGCATCAGCAGCTCTTCACGCGGCTCCTGTCTGATTGCTACGGCATTCAGGCGCGAGGCGGCTGCGCCTGCGCCGGGCCTTATGCCCATCGCCTGCTTTCGATTGATGCCCCTGCTTCAGCCCTGCTGCGTCAGGCCATTCTCTCGGGGCAGGAAATCGAAAAGCCGGGCTGGACCCGACTGAATTTCAGCGTGCTGATGAGCGATGAGAAGGTCGATCGCGTCATCAATGCCGTCACGACACTCGCGCGCCAGCCTTACCCGATGGCCGATTTCTATCGCTGCGATGAGCAGACAGCGCGTTTCGAGGCGCTCTCGGCCTGACAGAACTCAGGCGTCTTCTTCGGTTTCGTTCTGCGCGATCTGGAAGGCGCCTGCATTGAGTTTCGAGGCAGCCTGATGGCCGAGCGAAACGGCACCGAGGCAAAGCAGGGCAGAGAGCGCGATATTGAGCATCGCCCGCCCCCAGGCATCAGCACGCAACAGATCGAGGGTCTGCAGGCTGAACGACGAAAAAGTCGTATAACCGCCGCAGATACCAACCATCACGAACAGGCGCATATTTTCCGAGACAGGAAAGCGCCCATGCGCCAAGGTCAGTGTTCCAAAAAAACCGATGATGAATGACCCGACCGTATTGATGGCGAGGATCGTTCCCCAAGGCATGGCGCGGCTATAGGGTGCTGTTGCGAGCGTCACGAGATAGCGTCCCAGCGTGCCCAGCGCACCACCGAGCATGACAAAAAGGCAGGTCGTAAAAGACATCGGGTCAGGATACTCCGCTTGGAACCATCAGGATTGCGGCCTTATCACAACGCTGTCTCACGCGGCATGACTTTCTTGAGGCGATGGAAGCTCAGGGTCTCGATCGTCGCCCCGGCGCCCGTCGCCTCGAGCTTGAGAAAGCTCAGCGGATTGGCGGGAAAGAGCAGGGCGGTGCCAACCGAAAGACCGCCATTGGCAAAAACCTCGAGCGTGCAGGCATCCAGCACGATCCTGACATCGAAATGGCGGTCATCGGGGTTGAGGGCGGTTGAAAACTGACCGGTAAAGAAAGGCTGCTTGAAGCCGTTGAGGTCGCCTCTGTCGATCCAGAGCTGCCCGCTGAAAGCATCAAAGCCGATGGTCAGATTTTCACTCAGATCATTGCCGAACACGATGACAAAGCGCCCGGTACGTCCCTTGTCGCCCAGTGGCAGATCGGGGGTCATCTGATCGACAGTGACACTGAGCGTCAGTTCCAGCGCGGTGCCAAGCGGTAGCGGCACAGAGGCGCTCGCCCCTGCAGCCAGTTTTGGGCAGGCGAAGGGGATGGGCGCCTCGCGCAGGGCTTCGAGCCCTCTCGGTGCTTGCGCCAGACGCAGCCACCCTGCTGAGTCGTGCCGTAGTGTCATGAGCCGTGGCAGCGTCATGCAGCCGCGCCAGCTCTGGGTCGGCAGTTCCTGGCAATATTGCCAGTTACCCAGCCAGGCGATGGAGACAGCCTCATTGCCTGGCATATTCTCATAGCACTGAAGGGCGTAGGCATCCTTGGCGAAATCGGTCAGGCCGATCACCGTGTCGTCTGGCGTGAAGCGACTGCCATCGAAATTGCCCACAAAATACTGGGTCGTGCTGCCACCCGTCGGCCCACCGGGATTGACCGAGATGAACAGAACCCAGCGTGATCCGCCACCCTCGATGGGGATCTCGATCAGGTTGGGGCATTCATAATCGACACCGAACAGTCCCGAAGGGCCAAAATCGCTGGTGTGGGTCCAGTGCTGCAGGTCGGTCGAGGCGTAGAACGCGATCTGATGCTGGCGAGCCTTGGCCACGACCATGACCCATTGGCCGGTGGGCTTGTGAAAGATCACCTTGGGGTCACGAAAGGAATTGCTGCCGATGTCGAGCACCGGGTTATGCGCGATATCCTTGAAGCTCTTGCCCTGGTCATCGCTGATCGCGAGAAACTGCGTCTGTTTTTTCGGGGTTGCCCGCGTATAGAGCGCCACGAGTCCGCCTTTGCCTGAAGGAAAGAGGTTGGATGTGTTCTGGGCGTCCAGCACGGCGCAACCCGTGAAAGCCTCGCCCTCTGGCGTTTCGCTCAGGGCTATGGGCTGATCTTCCCATCCCAGAAGATCGGTGCTCGTCGCATGGCCCCAGTGAACGCGCCCGGCATAGGGGGCAAAGGGGTCATATTGATAATAGAGATGATAGACCGTGCCGTCATGGATCAGCCCGTTCGGGTCATTCATGAAGCCGCGTTCGGGCGAGTAATGGATAGTAGGGCGATAAAGCGCGTCGGCCTGTGTGCGAATGACAGGATGCGAGGTCACGTCCGGCTGGTCGGCGGGTGAGGGGTGAGAGGCATTCGGTTCTGACTTGCGCTCGCCCTCGGGTGCGCGCGGCGGAGCCTGGGGGCCGGGCTCAGACGCCTGCGCGATCGACAGACCCACGACGCCTCCACCAGTGGCGAGCAGCGAGGCAAGTGCCGTGCGTCGGCTCAAACCGGGGGCGGTGGGGCGCTTGGCCATGCAGATCGTCCTTATCTCTCTTCAGGAAGGGGCAGCATAGGCTCGAGATTGCAGCAGCGCCAAATCGGTCTTTGCCCGTTTTTGGGCAGTTCAATGCCTTCATTCCGATCACAGGCTCCTCTCAGCCGGGATATGTAACGGTTCTTGCATCCACACTTTGTCACATTTAGCGTCATGATAACGATACAGCATCATTCCTGTATCGGAACAAATGTGCGGAGGTCAGCTCGATATGCGTCATGATGGCAAGGGGCGACGAACCCCGAACGCAAGGCAGATCCTGATCTGTGCTTCTGCCCTTTACTGCGTTTCTCAGCTTGCCTTGTCTCGATCTGCAGCAGCTGAGGCGAAACCAGTCGGCAAACAGAACTCAGTTTCGGCAGATACTGCAAAAAAGGCGCGTCACCACACCGCCCTCAGAGGGGGTGAACCGCGAACGCATACCCGTCATGTGCCAAGGCACGATGTCGAGGCCCGATCTGGCGAGTCCATGGTGATCTCTGCCCATCGCATTGCTTCTCACGGCGCGACAGAAATGGTCACACGCCAGACGATGGATCATTTTACCGCTGGCACGAGCCCCATGCAGATCCTGGCACTTACGACACCGGGCGCCAATTTTGCTTCAGACGATGCGTTCGGTCTCGATACAGTCGCCAATACGCTTTATATCCGTGGCTTCAATCAGTCGCAGCTTGGTGTTTCCATGGACGCTATTCCCATGGGTACGCAGGGCTTTCATAACTGGAACGGTCTGGGCGTCGACCAGATGGCGATTCAGGAAAACATCGCCGGCATGACGCTCACACAAGGCGCAGGCGCGGTGGAAATGCTCTCTGCCCAGACGCTCGGGGGCGCGATCACCTTCACGACGGATGACCCGCAGGACAAGGCGGGCGGGCGAGTCAGCCAGACCTTCGGCAGCTTCGACTTGTTTCGCACCTTTGCCCGCGCCGATAGCGGCATCCTGAATGCGACCGGCACGAAATTCTACGCCTCCTATGCGCGTACGGCTCAGGATCTGTGGAAAGGTTTTGGTGACCAGCAGGAGCATCAGGCCAATTTCAAGCTCGTACAGCCCGTCGGAGAGCATGGAAAAATCACGGCGATCTTCGATTATTCCAATTTCGACCAGTATAATTTCATGAGCCTTACCAAAAACATGTGGCGCCTGCTGGGGCGCAACACGACCTATCTCAAGCCCGATTATGAAAAGGCCAAGCAATACGCCTATTATGCCCAGAACGGCGGTATCCCGCCCGGACTACCCGCCGGGATCACCAATGACGAGGTGGGGGATTTTGCCTATGACGGCACGCAGGAGCAGCGCAATTATCTCTCGGCGGTTCGGGGTGATTTTGACCTGGCTTCCAATATCACCTCGCACACACTGGCCTATGGCCATATTTCCAACGGCGTCTATCAGGGCACCAATCCCTTTCTGATTTCACCGGGTTCGGGCGTGTTGATGGCCGATCAGGCGGGGCACCCTGATGTGCGTCGGCTTGGTATGACCCAGAGCTTCGACATCAAGCTGCGCCACCACACCATCCAGACCGGCCTATGGTATGAGAATGACCGCTTCAATTATCCGATGCGTCTGTACGAGGACGGGCAGGATGCAGCGCATAATTCAAAGAGCGATTATTATGCCTATCAGGCGACAACCTGGTATGCCGACTCATTCAACACCAACACATTCCAGTTCTATATCCAGGATGTCTGGCACCTCACCAAAGGCATGACTCTTACGGGCGGATTCAAATCGCTCACCCAGACGACGCATGGTGGGACGAGCTTCGACCAGACCAGCGCGCTCGCCGATAGCTGGGGCACCTATTACAGCCATCCGGCCTCAGGCAGCCTCACTGCGTCGAATGCGTTCCTGCCGCATTTCAACTGGGACTGGCATTTCGGGAATCATCATGAGCTTTATTGGGATATCGCTGAAAACATGCGCGCCTATGATTTTGGGGCGCAATCGGGATCTGGCAATCCATGGGGCGGGCTGGGCTCGTCAGCCAACCCGGCACAATCGGTGTTCGATGCCAGCAAGAAAACACTCAAGCCCGAGCGCACCTGGAATTACGTGATCGGCTATCGCTTCAATTCGGAATTTTTCTCCGGCAGCGCCGATTTCTATCACACGGATTATATCAACCGTCTCGCGGCGATCACCAGTGGCCCGACCAATAATGTCTATGCCGCCTTTCTCAATGTCGGGCACGAGACCATGAACGGTGCCGATGTTCTGGGCACGATACGCCCTTTCAAGGGGCTTGAAATCACGAACAGCTTCAGCTGGAATAACGCAACATATGAGGATTCAGCCCTGCCTTATAATGGGACGACGATCAGCATTAAGGGAAAGCACCAGGTCTATTATCCGAAATTTATGTACAAGGCGAACTTGACCTATACATGGCGTCGCGCCAGCTTCAACTTCAACACGACCTATACCAGCCGTCGTGCCATGACCTATACGAATGATGAATATATTCCGTCCTATTGGACGTCCAATATCAATGCCAGCTACGATTTCGGCAAAATCCTGTTCGCGCGCGGCATGAAACTGTCGGTTGGCGTCACCAACCTGTTCAACAGCGACTATATCGGCGGCGTCTATGGCGCCGCCTCCGTTTCCGGAGACGATAATGCCAATCTCTTTGTGGCGGCCCCACGGGAGTTTTTTGGCACGATAGCCGCGCAGTTCTGACAAGCTCGGGTGGGGGATGCGCCCTCCGCCCGATAATCCGCGCCCACAATCACATAGTAGTGTTCTGCGGACGCAAAAAATCATCGGTTTTTGTTAAGAGTCAATCTATTTCATGAGATAAAGTCGTTATATCTAACAGAAGGCGCGTGAAGAGAGGGTTCCTCAGGCGTCTCTGAAAGGGAAACGGCACAATGGCACAGGCCCTGGTTCTTGAAGAGCGTGGTGTTCTTTCGCTGCGGGAAATCGCGCTCGACGAGGCGCTGCGCCCGGATGATGTGCGTATCGCCATCCATACGGTCGGTATCTGTGGCAGCGACGTGCATTATTACACCCATGGTGCCATAGGCCCTTTTGTCGTGCGTGAGCCCATGGTCCTGGGCCACGAAGCTGCAGGGACGATCACCGAGATCGGTTCTGCCGTGACGGATCTCAGAGTTGGTGATCGTGTCTGCATGGAGCCGGGTATTCCCGACCCGCATTCACGTGCCACACGCATCGGTCATTATAATATCGATCCTGCCGTGCGCTTCTGGGCAACACCCCCTGTGCATGGCTGTCTGACCCCCTCGATCGTTCATCCGGCGGCCTACACTTTCAAACTGCCCGATCAGGTAAGCTTTGCCGAAGGGGCGATGGTGGAGCCTCTCGCCGTCGGGGTTCATGCCTGCGTCAAGGCCCGTTTGCAGCCGGGGGATGTCTGTCTTGTAACCGGGGCAGGGCCGATCGGCATCATGACGGCGCTTGCCGCTCTGGCCTCGGGGGCAAGCCGCGTTTTCATCAGCGATTATTCTGCACCGAAACTGGCCATAGCCGGAGCATATCCCAATATCGTGCCTATCAATCTTGGCGAAGGCAGTCCTGCTGCAATGATCGGCGCGTATTGTGGGGCCGGTTGGGGTGTGGATGTCACATTCGAGGCGAGCGGCTTCGAAGGCGCCTATCAGGATGCGCTTGACTGCACCCGCCCCGGTGGGCGTCTGGTTCTGGTCGGTATGCCGCCAAAGAAGGTCGCGTTCGATATCGTGGCAGCCCAGGCCAAGGAGCTGACGATAGAGACGATCTTTCGCTACGCCCATGTCTATGACCGGGCGATTGCGCTGATCGCGTCAGGCAGTATCGATCTCAAACCACTCGTTTCGGCCAGTTTTCCTTTTCAGGAAGGCGTGGCGGCGTTCGAAAGAGCGGCTGAGGGGCGTCCTGATGACGTGAAAATCCAGATCACGCTCTGACGCTCTGCGGGGAGAGGCAGCATTTATGGTGGCGACCCGTGCAGACAGGAATGACAGGCGGCGTGGCGGGCGCATTCCCGCCATTCTAGAGTTGTTCCCCGACCAGAAGGTCGAGAGTTTTCGTTGGCATCGCCATGATTATCCCGCGCCGATTGCCTGCTGGAATTATCACCCGGAATACGAACTGCACCTGATCACGCATGGTGCGGGTCGTGTCATGATTGGTGATCATATCGGCCCTTTTGAGGCGCGACAGCTTGTTCTCGTCGGGCCGGATCTGCCCCATGCCTGGTTCAGCCCGCTCGGTGAGGGAGAGGTGATGGCAGGCCGTGATGTCGTGCTGCAATTCAGCCAAAGCTGGATTGACGGTCTGATCGGTCTTTGTCCGGAGCTGGCCGGGCTATCGCAGATGCTGGCAGAGTCCCGTCACGGTCTCGAGTTTTCGGGCGAGCAGGCATTGCGCTGTGGCGCCAGGCTGGAAGAGCTGGGGGAAAGAACTGGCGGCGCACGTCTTGCTGGAGCGATTGCCCTTCTGGCTGATCTCACGCGCTGTTCGTGGCGCCGTCTTGCCACGCGGCATGATCCGGAGACGCCGGAAACGACAAAGGGAGGGCAGATCGCGCGTCTGGTGCGTCAACTGCTTGCGGCAGATCCGGCGGAGATCCGCCACGAAAGGATTGCCGCGTCGCTCGGCATGACCGCATCGACCTTCTCGCGCCAGTTCCGTGCACTCACTGGCGAGAGTTTCATGGGCTTTCTTCAGAGGCTGCGCATCGGTCACGCCTGCCATCTGCTGACAACCACCCCTCTGGCCGTGACGGATATCTGTCGCGCCTCCGGGTTTGGCAATCTCTCCAATTTCAATCGCGCATTTCTCAGCCTGCGCGGTTGCACGCCCCGTCAGTTTCGTCAGCAGGCCCGGCAGATCGCGATGGCTGAAACGCGTGCTGCTGTCGTCCCATCAGAAGGTTTGGTTCTCTCATGACCCGTCTTTCCGAACGCTTTTCCCTTTCCGGTAAAACTGCCGTCATTACCGGTGCCTCTCGCGGCCTGGGCGTCACGCTATGTGATGTCCTGAGCCAAGCCGGGGCGGATATCGTGGCTGTCGCTCGCGATGAAGCCCTGCTGGCCGAGACACAGGCGATCGTCACTGAAAACGGGCGCCGCTGTCTTTCCATCGCTGCCGATCTGCTCGACGCCAGCGCTGCTCACAGGGTGAAAGTGCGCATCGAGTCCGCATTCGGCACGCCCACTATTCTTGTCAATAATGCAGGGATGAGCATCCCCAAAACCCTGCTCGATCAAAGCGTCGAGGAGTGGGATTCCATATTTGCCCTCAATCTGCGGGCCCCATGGCTGATGGCGCGCGCCCTGGCACCGGGCATGATCGAGGCGAGGGGCGGCAAGATCATCAATATCAGTTCGATGGCCAGTTCTGTCGCCCTGACGGAGCATGGTCCCTATGTCGCCTCGAAAGCCGGATTGAACGGGCTCACCAAGGTGATGACGGCAGAATGGGGGCCCCATAACATTCAGGCCAATGCCGTCTGCCCTACGATTGTCTGGACCCCCATGGGCGAGCGCGTCTGGGGTGTTGGCGACAAGCTGACCCGTTTTCTGGAGAAAATTCCTTCGGGTCGCGTCGCAACCCCCGAAGAAATTGCCGATCTCGTGCTCTATCTCGCCTCTCCTGCCTCCGGAATGGTGAACGGGCAGGAGATCTTTGTCGACGGGGGCTACACAGCGCTCTGAGACGACAGATCGCGCGCCGTTGTTGGGCGCTCTTTTCCTGCACAAGTCGTGAGACCGCCGATGACGCCCTCATCGGCGAGATCGGCGGTCAGACGCATCGACAGGGCGATGAGAGCGTCTTGATCAGGATTTCTTCGAAGGCAGGAAAGTCGCAAGCATTTCCTTCGCCGATCCCCGGATCACATCGAGCAGTTCCGGCTCGTTGCGCAAGGATGAGAGAAAAGCCTTTGCCTGTTGCAGGGTGATGTGCGGCGGGAGGGGCGGCACATCGGGGTCGGTGCGTGCTTCCAGAATCACCGGGCGATCGGCGCTGAGCGCTTGTTCCCACGCCGCGCCAATCTGGTCAGGGTGGTCGACCAGAATACCCTTCAGATCGAGCAGTTCGGCATATTTATGATAGGGGAAGTCCGGGATGGATTGCGTGGCAGTCGTCTTGCCTTCACCGAGCTGAACGCGCTCTTCCCAGGTCACCTGATTCAGATCCCGGTTGTTCAGAACCAGCACAATCAGCTTCGGATTATCCCATTGCTTCCAGTATTTGGAGATGGTGATCATCACGTTCAGCCCGTTCATCTGCATCGCCCCATCACCCATGCAGGCGATGACGGTACGCTCGGGAAAGGCCATCTTGGCAGCAACGGCGTAAGGCGTCCCTGCACCGAGTGAGGCAAGCCCACCCGAGAGCGAGGCCTTCATGCCGCGACGGATTTTCAGATCGCGGGCAAACCAGTTGGCGACCGAGCCTGAGTCAGCGGTAATGATCGCATTGTCTGGCAGGCGCGGTGACAGTTCCCAGAAAACGCGTTGCGGGTTGACCGGGTTGGCGTCGGTCATGGCACGGGCTTCGAGCACCTTCCACCAGGTTGCGACTTCCTTTTCGATCTGCTCACGCCAGCTGCGGTCTTCCTTGCGCTTGAGCAGCGGGATGAGCGCGCGCAGGGTCGCGGCACTATCGCCCTGAAGACAGAGCTCCATCGGATAACGCAGCGACAGATTGGCAGTGTTGATATCGATCTGGACGCCACGCGCCTGACCGGGGTCGGGCAGGAATTCGCTGTAGGGGTAGGCGGAGCCGACCATCAGGAAGGTATCGCATTCCTTCATCAGATCCCATGAGGGCTTTGTGCCGAGCAGACCGAGCGATCCTGTGACATAGGGCAGCTCGTCAGGCACGGCGGCCTTCCCCAGCAGGGCCTTGGCGATGCCGGCGCCAAGCAGATCGGCAATGGCGATCAGCTCATCCGTTGCATCCAGCGCGCCTGCACCGGCGAGAATGGCAACCTTCTTGCCGGAATTGAGGATATCCGCCGCAGCCTGAAGCCCATGGGCTTCAGGCACCGGACTGATGATGGTCTCGCCGATGCCGGTATGGGTAAAGCCATGGGCGACCGGGCCATCCTTGTAGGGAAGTTCCTGCAGATCGTTCGGCACGATGACAACCGTCGGCGCGCGCTTGTCTCTGGCAATACGCACGGCACGGTCGACGGCATGGCGCATCTGGGAAGGCTCGGTGACGGTCACGATATACTCCGACCCGACATCCTTGCAGAGCGATTGCAGATCGACTTCCTGCTGGTAGTTCGAGCCGAGACAGCTGCGCGCCTGCTGACCCATGATCGCAACCACGCCCATATGGTCGAGCTTGGCGTCATAAAGCCCGTTGAGAAGATGAATGGCGCCCGGGCCGGAGGTGGCGAAGCAAAGCCCGACCTGACCCGTGAATTTGGCATGGGCCGATGCCATGAAGGCGGCCATCTCTTCATGGCGCACCTGCACATATTCCATGCGCCCACTATCGATCTCGCGCTGAAGCGCCACGTCAATGCCACCGGCCCCGTCGCCGGGGTAGCCATAGGCCCGTTTCAGCCCCCATTCCTGAAGGCGTTTCCACATGAATTCACTGACATTCATGGACATGGCGTCGATGCTCCGGTGGGTGGCTTTGTGCTTCAGCAACGTCGCGTCAACCGGATCTGTTCAGTCCATTCCCCGATAAAATTATTTTATGTTCATAAATCAGAATGATTATTTCATAGTTTGTCGAGGTTTTTCAGTGGCTGATGCGATGGTTCCCACAAGGAGAAGCTCTTCACATTAACGTGAATGCCATAATTCCCGAAAAAAGCCCCGTCTGGCTCGTTCTGTTGGTGTTGGCATCTGGCCTGCATTTTTCAGCCCCGGAGTTTCTCGATGTCCATGACGGCAAAGCGGCGTTTGCACGATATCTATCAGCTCACCGATTTCGAAAAAGCCGTGAAGCGCTATTTGCCCAAGGCGGTATATGAATATGTACGCAACGGTGCCGGGGCCGAACTCAGCCTGCGGCGCAACAGGGCGATCTTCCAGCGTTATCTCTGGCGTCCCTATCGCCTGCGCGACGTCTCATCCCTGAATACGAAAATCACCCTCTTCGGCGAGGAATATGCCCAGCCTTTCGGTCTGGCTCCGACAGGGGGCGCAGCCATGACGCGCTACGATGCCGACCGCATCGAGGCCGCTGCCGCACGGCGGCATAATCTGTTCTATGCACTCTCGGCCAATTCGCTGACACCACTTGAAGAGATTATCCGTATCAACCCGCGCACCTGGTTTGCGGCCTATCTGCCGAGCGATCTCGGCGTGATCGATGGCATGATCGACCGCGTGCAGAAGGCCGGATATCCCGTATTGCTGATTACCTGCGATGTGCCGGTTCCGGCGCAGCGCATTGCCGAGACGCGTGCAGGCTATTCCATGCCCATACGTCCCAACCTGAGGGCGACGATCGGTGGCATTCTCAACCCGGGCTGGACATTCGGCACGCTGGGGCGAACCATTCTGCGCGACCGCAATCCGAAAATCGTGAATATCAGGCCGCAGGGCGGGCCGGGTCTTTTCTCGAACGAGATCGCAGCAGTCGGTGGCTCGCCCCATTTCACCTGGGATCATATCCGCCATATCCGCAGACGCTGGAAAGGCAAGCTGATCCTCAAGGGTATCCTGCGCCCCGAGGATGCCGAGGAAGCGGCAAGGATCGGTGTCGATGGCATTGGCATTTCCGATCATGGGGCCCGTCTGCTCGATTCAACCGTCTCTCCGCTCGAGGTGCTGCCCGAAATCAGGAAAGCGGCACGGGATATGAGTGTCGTGATCGATAGCGGCTTTCGTTGTGGTGGCGACGTGCTCAAGGCCATGGCGCTCGGGGCCGATGCCGTCATGCTCGGGCGGCCTTTCCTTCAGGCCTGTGCGCTGGCGGGTAGCGCCGGGCTCGACAAGGCCGTTTCCATTCTCAGCACCGAAATCAATCGTGACCTCGCCCTGCTTGGCGTGACAGATCTGGCATCGCTCGATGCATCCCTGCTCAGGGATCTGGGGACGATGTCATTTGCAGAGCGAGCCCCCGAGACCACCTGACAGGAGCGAACCTGACCGAAGAGAGGAGATTTTACCGCTCTCCTCTCGGAAGCACGGAAAGCTTGTGTCATGATCGAACGAATAATGCCCATCTGCAGAGGAAAGTCAGGCTGATGAATGCGACCGAACGGGGAATACGAGAGCAGTTTTCGTTCTGGAGGGCGCTGACCAGACCGCAATCCAGCCCGCAGACAGGGCAGATGCACGCCATTATCGGTTGTGGCACCTCCGTTCATATTGCCGACAGCATTGCCTGTGCCCTGAACGAGGCGGGTTTTCTGGCGCGCGCTATTCCGGGGAATGAATGGATACGTCGTGCCTCATCCTACGTGCCTTCAGGTACGAAAACGCAGCTTGTGGCGCTTTCCCGCAGTGGGGAATCAACCGAGACGGTTGCCGCTGCCGCAGCGGGGCTTGAGGCCGGTCACGAGGTTCTGGGCGTTACCTGCGCTGCCGGCAGTGCATTGACGAAAATGTCTTCTGAAGTGTTCGAGGCGGAGACCCACCCCGAGGAAGGCATTGTGATGACGGCATCGGCCAGTCTGATGCTGCTGGCGGGGCTTCGCTATGCCGGTCGCAAGATCGGTCCGGCCAGTATTGCTGCGGCCGAGGCCCTGCTTGAAGAGGCGGATACGCATCTCGTTGCCCTTTTGCGTGGGCGTTCGCATTTCGTGTTTCTGGGCGGTGGCGCGCTCTACGGTGTCGCTCGTGAGGGCGCACTGAAAATGCAGGAAATGAGCCTCAGTCAGAGCGAGGCCCATCATCCACTCGAATATCGCCATGGCCCCATCAGCCTGATCGACGAGCGGTCATTCGTCGTCATGCTCTATCATCCTGACACGCGTGAGGAAGAGGCCCTTGTGGCGCGCGATGTGATGGAGAAAGGCGCTGTCGTGCTGGGGCTCGGCGGTCCCGGCACAATCTCGCTGGCTGTCGAGGGCGATCACGGAGCAGAGCCTCTGATCTGTCTGCCTGTGTTGCAATTGCTTGGCGAGTATGTGGCACGCGCTCATGGGCTGGACACACTCGCCCCGCGCCATCTCACGAAAGTCGTGACGCTCAAGGGCTGAGCGGAAACTCTCGCAGCGGGGGCGGGTTGGAGGGGATCGAAAAATCGTCTTTCCCTTTCTGGAGCAGCGTGATGCGTCCCCCTGTCGCCTATGATGACTCACTCGAAAAGCTGCGTTCCGACGAAGAGGCTGTGAAGGCGGGGCTCAGGAAGAGCTTCCGCAAGATCATTACCGCAACAAGGCGCGATCTCGGCCATGCCTCCCGAGGGGTTCACGCGAAAAGCCATGCCCTGCTTGAAGGCACGCTTCATGTCAGGTCGGGTCTGCCGCCCGAACTCGCCCAGGGGCTTTTTGCCAGACCAGGCTCATACCGCATCACGGCCCGGCTTTCGGCCATTCCAGGCGACCCGCTGCGCGACGATGTTTCAGGGCCACGCGGGTTTGCGCTCAAGATCCATGACGTGCCCGGCGATCTGCTTGACGATACGCAGGGTGTTGCGGTGCAGGATTTCCTGTTTGCCAATGGTCCGGCCTTCGGGGCCCCCCATGCAGGGGTGTTTCTGAAAATGCTGCGTCTGCTCGCTCTGACGACCGACAGGGCAGAAGGGGCTAAGGCGCTGCTTTCGCGTGTCCTGCGGTTTGTGCAGGACGGCCTTGCGCGCTTTGCCCGACGTAGCGCGGCGCTGGATGCACTGGGCGGTTTTGCGCCGACGCATCCTCTTGGCGATCGCTTTCACTCCCAGGCGCCCTCGCGCTACGGCGATTACGTCGCGAAATTTGACATTGTTCCGGAGTCGGAAAGTTTCCGTCGTCTGACAGGGCGTCGCATCGATATTGATCATGACCCGATCGCGATACGGCGCGCTGTGGGGCGTGTTCTGGCTCAGGAGGGAGGAAGCATGAGCCTGCGCGTGCAGCTGTGTCGCGATCTTGCGACCCAGCCCATCGAGAATGCCCAGCTTGCCTGGAGTGAGGAGACAAGCCCGTTCCAATGCGTGGCCAGTCTCGATTTCCCGCCCCAGAAAAGCTGGAGTGAGGAGAGGTCACGGCAAGTCGATGACAGCCTGTCTTTTTCCCCTTGGCATGGTCTGGTGGCGCATCGGCCCCTCGGAAACATCATGCGTGCCCGCCGTGTCGCCTATCCATTTTCCGCGACGTTACGTGCCGGATTGAATGGCTGCCCTATGCGCCTTCTGCCAGAGAAGAACCGTCTTTAAAAGATGCAGGGGTTGCTCCGGCATTTTGTGCCGGGTAGCCCCGCTGCATCCCGCCACATAGAAGGGCGTGGCAAAGAATTAGAAAAGTAACCGTCAATCATGACAAAACATTTCATCCCTGAAGACTGGGAAATTGCTCTGCGGTCATAAATTGTCATATGATTGACTTATGTGCTCGTTTATAGCAGCGCGCAGTTAATTCACATCAGAGTTTTGTCTAACCTATGCGCGTGCGCCATTTCACGACCATGCTGCTGCTTTGCGGCACCGCGATCCCTGCTTCGGCCTTCGCTGCCAGCCAGTCGGACGACATCGCCGCCCTGCGTCGTGAAATGCTGGAAATGCGCGCGCAGATGCAGGGGCAGATTACCGATCTCAGGCACGAACTGGCGAAAGAGCGCGCCTTGCGCCGCAAATCGGAGCTGGCACAGGCGCAGCCCGCCCATGAGGCGACAGAGGGCGCAGCAGGCAGAACGCATGCGCCCCGTCATGCTGCCCCCACACCGGTCCATGCAACGCGTAGCGAGCCTGCAACCGCTGTGGCAAGCACCCGATCGGCACCCGGAGGAAAGCCTGCGACTGACGTGACAACGGTTCAGCCGCATACGGTGCCCTCGACATCGGGACCGGTGCAGTTGGTGTCGGCCTCGGTCAGGGACGCAGGCAAGCCGTCGAACCCGCAAGTTGCCTATGACACTCATCTCATCCCGCCGCCTGATCATGGCCTGAACATGTCTCTGGCCGATTTTCGTCGCGCCTCACGTTCGGCCGAGACGGTTGATATTGGCGGGATCAGGATCGGCTTTCCGGCCGGACGTCCGACCATCGCGTCAAGTGACGGGCTCTATGCCTTCTCGGTCGGTCTCGTCATGCATCTCGATCTTGGCGGGTTTCCGTCTTCGGGTGGCGCGGCACAGGGGCAGACGGGTCGTTTCCCGAAAATGAACGAGAATGCCCGTCGCCTGCGTCTGCCGCTGACATGGCGTTATGGCAATCTTCTGGCCAATCTCACCCCGGAATGGGGCCGTACGGTCGATGGAACGGCAGGGCTGTATGAGGCGAATATCGTCTATAGCGGCATCCATAATTCGCAATTCACTGTCGGCTATTATCAGCCGCGCGTGACCATGCAGGACTCGGAATCCTCCAACGGCTTCATCCTGATGGAGCGCGCATCGATTTCAGAAGTCGTGCGTCAGATCGCTGCGGGCGATACGAGGCTGAGTGTGGGAGGGCGCACGCATCAGAAACGCTGGTATCTGGGGGCTTATCTGACCGGCCAGACCTATGGCGACCGGACAGCCGACCCGACTGTCTCGGACAGCCAGATGGGCGGGCTTCTGCGCGTTGCCGGGCGGCCTGTCGCGACGGAGAATGTGGATCTGCATCTGGGCATCTCCTCCACAATGTCCTTCAAGCGTAACCAGACCGCGCAGGGGCGTGTGCTGTCGATCAGCGACCGTCCTGAAATCCGCCTGACCAATGAGCGTCTTGTGTCGAGTGGCACGATTGCCGATGTCGGCAAGGTCTGGGCTGTCGGGCCGGAAATAGCCCTGCGTTACGACAAGGCGGTGATTCAGGCCGAATATTATCATATCGGAGTAGACCGGAATGCCGACGCCCGCAGTAAAGGCCCGGCACCTAATCTCGGGTTCGATGGTTACTATGTCGCTGGCAGCTATACGCTGTTCGGCCAGCCACGCCGCTACAGCCCCAAGGATGCGGCGTTTTCCGCGCCAGCGCCAAAGGAAGATGTCGATTTCTGGAACAACCAGTGGGGTGCGCTCGAGCTGGTCGGACGCTGGAGCGTCATGGATTTCAACAGCGATATCATCAAGGATATGCCGGCCTCTGCCACGGGAGGCGTACGCGGGGGCGTGCAGACCGTTTGGGCGGGCGGGTTGAACTGGTACATCAACCGCCATTTCCGCATTCAGCTGCAATACAGCCATATCAACGCCACGCGTTCGCAGACGGTAGGCAGCGTCAATACCAAGGGCCGTTCGATTGATGCACTGGGCAGCCGTATTCAGGCTGCCTTCTGAGCCGGGGCATCGCGGAATTGATCCCGCGATGCAGTTCTAGCGCGTGGCGAGACTTGCTGCGATCTTGTCAGCCAGCTGCTCGAAAAGCTTCTGAAGCAGTGCCGCCTTGGCGGCATCGTCCGTCACGCTCCCCTGCACGCTGACGGAAGCGCGGCCCTGACGCGGCGGGCTGGTTTCGTCGCGGGGCAATTCGGTCCAAGAAGCGATCAGTGTGGCCTGACCTTGCTGAAGCAGGTCCATACGCTCGATGGTGATCCCAAGGCGTGACTCGGGCGTGTCGAGCGGCGGATAGGCCGTGACCATGCGTTGGGGCCAATCCTGCGACAGTCGTGCCACGATCAGATCGGTCGCGGATTGCGACAGGCGGCTCGCCCAGCGTCCATTGCTGCTGCGAACGAGACGACTGCCATCACGCACCAGGATATCCTGCGTATCGAGATAATCGGGCATCGACACACGCGGCACGTAGGTGACCGGCGCGTTTCTGGGGGCGAGCGTGATGTCGCTCGCAGTCGGGGCGATTGTGTAGAACTGGACCGGTGCCGAGGCGCAGCCCGAGAGCAGACCCAGAGCGAGCACGAAGAGAAGGGGGCGCGGGCTCATTGGCGGCGTCCTGTCAGCAGAAGTTGCGGATTGCGCTCGACGTCATTGGCAAAACCGCGCAGCGCGGCGGCGGCGGCGGCGATATCGCGCAGGCTCGACTCCAGATTGGCGCGGTCGATCGAGCGCGGAGACGTCATGCCCTGAAGATTCGCCATGGTCTTGTTGGCGTTGGCCATGGTGTCACGGCTGGTCTGGAGCAGGGTGTGCAGCTCCTGACCGCGCGCCGAAAGCTGATCGCTGCCGGTGGAGGCCAGACGATCGACACTCTGCAGCGTGTGCAGCAATTGCGGTTGAAGGGCCACGATCATGTCGTGGGCGGCATCGACCGTGGCGCGGCTGTGGTCTGATGTCTGCTGCACGCTGTCGACAAGTGCCGGCAGGCGCTGGTCGAGCGTATCGGCAAGGTGATGAATGACCGCAAGCGTGGCAGCAGCATCATCGCTGATCTGGCGCAGTGGCAGATGGGTCAGCGTATTGGTGATGGCCTGAATTGACGACTGACGCGTCGGAATCTCGATTTCGTTGGTCAGATTGGGATGAAGCACGGCCGGCGTTCCGGGAGAGACATCGAGATCGATCTGGGATGTGCCGGTCACGAAGCTCTTCAGATTCATTTCACCGCGCAATCCGTGCGCGACCAGATCGCGCAGATCGGGCAGGTGGCCATGTTTTTCGCCAGCGACCAGAATATCGTCACGGCGTACGGTCACATAGACCGGAATATAGGCCTCGCGTGTCTTGGGGTCGTATTCGATGGCGATGCGATCCACGGCCCCGACCTGAACCCCGCGGAAATTGACAGGGGCGCCGACCGAAAGCCCGTTTGTAGAGCCGCGGAAAATCAGCACGGCCCGATCTGTATGGGTGAAGGGGTGAAAATTACCGAAAAAGACGAAGGCGCCGACCATGAGCGTCAGCCCCCCCAGAACGAACGCACCGACAAGCGCCTGTCTGTTCATGATGCAGTTCCTTCTTCGTTTCGTTGTCTGTTCATGAAGGCATGAACCTGAGGGTCGGTGCAGTGATCGCGCAACTCGCGCGGCGAGCCAGAGGCGATGGGGCGCTTGGTGATGGCATCGAGAAAAATACCATCATCGGCAATGGTGAACAGGCTGGGCAATTCATGGCTGACAATCACAATGGTCGCACCGAGCCCATCGCGCAGATTGAGAATGAGGTCATCCAGCCTTGCAGAGGTAATGGGGTCGAGTCCTGCGGAAGGCTCATCGAAAAACAGGATATCCGGGTCGAGTGCCAGCGCGCGCGCGAGGCCGGCGCGCTTGCGCATGCCACCGCTGATTTCAGACGGGGTAAGGTCGATCGCATCCAGAAGCCCGACAAGCGCCAGCTTGAGTTCGACCAGTCGCCTGATGGCGCGCGGGCCGAGATTGGTGAACATCTGCAGTGGCAGGGCGACATTCTCGCCAACGGTCATTGAACTCCACAGCGCGCCGCTCTGGAACAGCACGCCAAAACGATGATTGAGTTCGGTGCGCTGTGCATCGGTGCCTGCCCAGTAATCCTGGGTGCCGACATGAAAACTGCCTGTTCTGGGGCGCAGCAGGCCGATCATGCTTTTGAGCAGGGTCGATTTGCCGCAGCCCGACCCGCCCATGACGGCGAAGATACTGCCACGTTTGACAGAAAGCGAGATGTCGGACTGGATCACTTTTGGCCCGAAAGCCAGAGTGACATCCTGCATGGTCATGATGGAATCCTGCGCCATGGCTCAGATCCCCACGCTATTGGCAATAATGGCAAACAGGGCGTCGAGTGCAATCACACCCACGATGCCGATCACGACGGCGTGAGTGGCGGCAATGCCGACATCAGCGGCAGAGCGCCCTGCCTTGAGGCCGATGCGGCAGCTGGTCAGTCCGATGAAGGCGCCAAAAACGATGCTCTTGATGAAGCCGAAGATGAACTGGCCGATACCGAAGGCAATGATGGTCTGATGAAAATAGCCCAGGCTCGTGATGTCGAGCATCGAGATGGCCACGATATAGCCGCCCAGCATGCCAATCAGACAGCCATAGAGATAGAGAAACGGCATGGTGAACACGAGCGACAAAACGGCAGGCAGAATGAGATAGGACGAGACCGATATGCCGAAAACCTTCAAGGCGTCGATTTCCTCATTGCCTTGCATGGTCGAGATGCGGGCGGCATAGGCCCCACCTGTGCGGCCCGCCATGATGATGGCGGTCATGACCGCAGCCATCTCACGCACCGTGGCAATGCCGACAAGGCTTGCCACATAGATGCCTGCGGCAAATTTCTGCAATTGTACCGCGCCGACGAAAGCCAGAATGGCCCCGACCAGAAAATTCACGACCCCGACAATCACGAGGGCGGACGGCCCGGCATTGTAGAGATCGCTCAGCAGATCGCTGCGTCTGAGGCCGGCCTTGCCGAAAAGCGAGCGATAGGCGGCCAGGCAGGTACGGCCGGCGAGCCCCGCCACGATGCCGATCTCTGCAAGGATGGCGATGGATCTGATGCCCACCCTTTCGAGAAAGGGAAGTTTTTTGCTGCGTGTCGGCAGAGCCGGGGCTGCCCTGTCTGGCAGGAGGTTGAGCAATTGCTGCATCGGATGCGGCAATGAGCCGATATCGAAGACCTTGCCTGACTCGTCGCAGGCGCGTCTGACATCCCACAGGAAGGCAATCAGCCCCGTGTCCCAGTTGGACACATTCCGCGTATCGCAGGTGAGCGAGGCGCCGACGCTGGCGATATCACCGGAGAACTGGGGAAGTGTCGCGTCATGGCTCAGCCATGATCCGGACAGGACAAGGCAGGAAACGCCTTTGCTGGCATCCATACGCCAGTCCGGCGGCGTGTCAGAGGCCGCGGCGCCATGAGAAGCTGGGATCTCTGTCAGGACCATGAAGGAGGCTTTGCGTGCGATGCGGTCATGTTCGTGTATTCTGATCGCATGCGCAGGGTCTGGCAAGAATGAGCCCCCTCGACAGGGGGTATTCACGCAAGCTTTGATCGCAACAGCTCGGAATGTCGTCCAGATCGAGCCCGGTTGCAGTCAATGATGCCAGTCTGTGTGCCTCGCTCCAGGTCAGGAGGCGCGCGAGTTAGTGTGTCTCGAGATAGAACTCGACTGGCACAGTCAGGGTAAGCGTGGCTCCCTCGATCGTATCGGGTGGCTCGGGCAAGGGCTCGGCGCGGCGGATGAGAGCCAGTGTCTCCTCATCGAGAAGCGTGTAGCCCGTGGGGCGCACGATAAAGGCGGCCAAAACATGGCCCTTGCGGTCCATGGTAAAGCGCAGCATCGGCGAACCTTCCTGATGCTCGGCCTGTGCCTGGGGCGGGTAGCGCTTGAACCGCTCCAGACGCGCCAGAAGCTTGCCTTGCCAGCTTTCCTTGGCCTGAGAGGCCTCGCGCGACGACGGAGCTCCCTTGGCATTGGTGGCCGAAACCGTCGAGGGCGGCGCATCCGAAGGCGGGGGTGCCGTGTCGGCAGTCGACTGGGTAGGGATTGGCGGCGGCAGATGCTTTGGCATAGGCGGTGAGGGAGCCACCTTGCGATGCACTGGCACGACCTTGATCTTTTGTGGAACCGGTACGGGCGGCAGAGGTGCCGGGGAAGGCGGGGCCATCACCTCAGGTGGTTTCTCCGGTGCCGGGGGCTCGGGGGTCGCCATCTGCGGGGGGCCGGGCGGGCGTTCCTGCGGTGGGGCAGGCACACTGGCGGGTTCAGGCGCGAGATCGATCGCAATGGCCGCGGGTGGTGGCGAGTAAGGGGGTGGAGAACTTGACGGGACCATTGCCACCAGACCCAGCGCCAGCCCTGCCACCAGCGCGACGGTGGCAGCCGAATAGCCTCCGCAGCGACGGCGCAATGCGGCCTCGCGTTGCAGATGCATCTGATAGGCCTGCCGGAACGGCATGATGGCTGCGTGCCCTGAGGCGGTCAGGGCAGGGGAAGCGGCAGGGCTTGCAGGCAGGGAGGGACGCAGATCGCGAGCCGTCACGGTTCGTCACCCTCCTCCTGGCCTTGCAGATTGACCAGTGCGACCTTGAGGAAACCGGATTTACGCAGGAGATCCATGGCCTTCATGAGCGTCTCGTAATCGACGGTCTTGTCTGCGCGCAGGAAGATGCGCTCATCCTTATGGCCGTTGGTGAGAGCCATGAGTCTGGCGGGCAGCGCGTCATTGCTGACATCGTCTTCACCCAAGGCAAGGCTGTGATCGGCCTTGACGGTGACGAAGATCGGGTTGGCCGGGCGCGGGGCGGGCTTCTGCGTGGAAGAAGGCAGATCGACCGGCACGTTCACGGTGCTGAGGGGCGCCGTCACCATGAAAATGACCAGCAGTACGAGCATGACGTCAATCAGAGGCGTGACGTTCAGCTCATGGGCATCGAGTGCGGTGTCATCCGCATGGCGCATACGCAGGGCCATGATCAGCGACCGGCCTGCTCGGCGCGCGGCGTGGCAAAGCGCAGCACCTGTGCGCCGTGGCTCTGCACATGAAGCCGGCTCAGATCGCGGGAGACAAGGCGCAGGATGAGCGCGGTAAGGTCACCCACCTGGGCCTTGCAGCCAAGGCACTGGCGGGAGAGATAATTATAGATGACGACGGCCGGAATGGCTGCGACGAGTCCGAGCGCTGTCGCCAGAAGGGCCTCTGCGATGCCCGGAGCCACCACGGCAAGGCTCGTGGCCTTGGTGGCCGCAATGCCGGTGAAGGAGGTCATGATGCCCCAGACTGTGCCGAACAGACCGATGAACGGTGCCGTCGCACCAATCGTGGCCAGAATGCCCGTGCCGCGCATGAGGCGTCGGCCCTCGGCAGATTCCAGACGTTCGAGATGCAGCATGATGCGCTCTTTCAGACCCTCGCGGTCTTCGAGCACATCGGCAGAACGCGTCCACTCATTCGACGCCGCGCTCAGCAGCGCCTTGGCGATGCCGATATCGGGGCAGAGCGTATGGGCGGCTTCAAGCGATGAGGCGTCTTCGAGCGTGATTTCGGTTCTGGTAAGCGCAGCTCTGACGCGGATCATCTCGACAACCTTGGCCGCAAAAACCGCCCAGCTGACCACGCAGGCCGCAATCAGCAGCAGCATCACACAGCGCACGACAAGACCGGCGCCGAGAAACATCTCCCACGGCGTGAACGGAAGTGAGGCGAGATCGCCGACGGGCGTAGCCATGGGGCTCTCCTGTTTTTTCTGGTGCCGCAACCCGCCTGCGGGCGCTTTCAGTTCTTGTTACCGGGTGTAACCGTGCGGTCCTGATGTGTTAATCAGATTCATTCTCAATTACAAGAACTCGATTCCGAAGGAGAGCGTCCATGCTGGTTCATATTCCCAACGTCCTGACCGCAGACGAACTGCGCTATTGCCGTGAGACGCTCGAACGGGCGGCATGGCTTGATGGCAAGGTGACAGCGGGCCAGCAATCGGCAAAGGCCAAGAATAACCTGCAGGTGCCACAGGATTCGGCGGAGTCTCGCGAACTGGGTGAAATTGTCCTGCGTGCGCTGGGTCGTAACCCGACCTTCAACAGTGCGGCCCTGCCGCTGCGCGTTTTCCCGCCGCTCTTCAACCGCTATGACATCGGCATGAAGTTCGGCGCTCATGTCGACAATGCGATCCGCCCCATCCCGGATAGCGGTTTTCGTATTCGCACCGATGTTTCCTCGACGCTCTTCATCACCGGTCCCGATGAATATGATGGCGGTGAACTGGTCATTCAGGACACGTATGGCGAGCAGCGCGTCAAGCTGCCCGCGGGCGACATGGTCGTCTATCCCTCGACCAGCCTGCACAGCGTCAGCGAGGTGACACGAGGCAGCCGCTGGGCGTCGTTCTTCTGGAGCCAGTCCATGGTGCGTGACGACACGAAGCGCGCGCTGCTTTATGATTTCGATCGCTCGATCATCGAAACACGCAAGACTCTGCCTGACGATCATCCCGGCGTTCTGGGGCTGACCTCGACCTATCATAACCTGCTGCGTCAATGGGCCGAGCTGTAAGGCCAAAGATTAATCCATTCCAGGCTGGCATCGCGGCAGGGCTTGGCTCTATGCCGGGCTCTGACTTTCCGATTTCAGAGTACCTGCCATGTCTGTTTCCTGTTCTGGCATCCGGCTTCGGCACGGTTTTCTGGCCCTGCCATTCTGCCTGGTGCTTCTGCCACTGCCGTTTCTCTACGGCGCGTCCCTGCGTGTCATGGGGGTGCCGCTTCCGCTGGTCTGGCTTTTCGCCTGCCTGCCCCTGACGACACTCTGTCTCGCACTGGCCGTCAGGCCGGGTGAGCGAGAGACCGATCGATGATGCTGAGTGCCTTTCTGGCCGTTCTGGTGCTTGCACTCGCCCTTTCTCTCCTTTCAGGGCGGGGGGAGGCAGGTCAGGACCCGAAGCGTTTTTTTGCGGCACGCGGACAGTTCGGGGCGGTCCTGTTCTTTCTGCTATCGGTTGGCGAGACCTATTCCATCGGCTCGGTTCTCGGGTTTCCGGGGGGTATCGCTGCCAGTGGTTCGATCGACGTCGCGCTGTGGTTTGTTGGCTATATCCTGCTTGCCTTTCCTGTCGGCACAATACTTTATCCAAGGCTCTGGCAGCTCGGGCAGCGTTTTGGCGCGATTACCCTGCCCGATCTCCTGGGGGGATATTTCGATAGTCGTCTGGTCTCCTGTGTGAGCGGAAGCGTTCTGGTGGTTCTGATGCTTCCGCTCGGTACCATGCAGTTCATCGGGCTCGGTGCCGTGTTTTCCGCGCTCGCCCTGCCTGTCTCGACAGTCGTTCTGTCTTCTCTGGCGGCCCTGCTGGCTTTTCTGTTTGTCGCAAGTGCCGGGTTGCGCGGTACGGCGCTGACGGCGGCTCTCAAGGATTCACTGATCCTGATTGCCATATTCTGCGTTGCGCTGGGGGCTGTGTTTCACTGGTCGGATGGGGCAAAGACGCCGCTCACTGCAGTGCTTCATGGTGCAGGCGGGCGCCCCGCATCCTCCTGCACCATGATCATCACGACCATTCTGACACAGGCGGTTGGTTTCTGCATTGCACCGCAGACAGCGGCAGCGGTCTTTTCGGCACGCAGTCCTGCGACGATCAGACGTGCCCAGATCTGGATGCCGCTCTACATGGTGCTGTTTCCCCTGCTCGCGGTCGTGGCCTTTTACGGGCTGACCCATCCTTCTGTCATGACGCACCCTGACAGGGTGTTTCTCTCTGTGGCCGCGGCCCTCCTTCCCCCCTGGATGGCAGGTCTGGTTGCCGGGGCCGTTGCCCTTACGGCCCTTGTCTGGCTTGGGGCTGTCTGTCTGAGCCTCGCCGCCATCGTGACACGCTCGATCGTGCCGCATGTGCCGCCCACTGCCCAGAAACGAATGGGGCTCGGGATCATTATCGCCTATCTGGCCCTGTCGGTGATTACTGCCGCCGTGCAGACGACGCTGATCGTCACACTGAACCGTCTGTTCTATGTCGGGCTGGTGCAGCTCCTGCCAGCGGTGCTGCTCTGTGTTTGCGGCTATCGCGTTACCCCGTCCCGTCTGCTGACGGGGCTCGCTGCCGGTCTGGTGACAGGGGCAGGATTGTTTCTGTCAGGCGTGCCTCTGGGTGGCGTCAGCGCCGCTCTGCCAGGACTTGCCGTCAATCTTCTGGTTCTGCTTCAGGGTGGAAGACCTGTCAGAGACAGCGTCTCAGGGGCGAATACGCGAGAAGGCGATTTGTGCCACGCCAGCAGCGAAGAGCGTTGAGAGAGACAGCACAAAAAACGAGAATGCCGGGGGAATGACGTAATGCCCGCTGAGCGCGCCTCTCATGCCATCAATGCCGTAGGTAAGCGGATTGCAGAAGGCCATCACCCTGATTGCGCCTGATTGCCCTTCGAGAGGAAAGACAGCGCCCGAGAGGTAGAAAACAGGCGTGATAATGAAATTCACGATCTGCGAGAAGCTCTGGGCATCGCTCATTACCGACCCCAGTATCGAGCCGAAAAAAGCGCAGAGCACTGCTATCAGCAAGGCGAAGAGGAGAAAAAGGGTAAGGGCTCCGAGGGCGGGCAGAGAGGCGCTGAAAATAAGGCAGATCGCCCCGACGATTATCGCCTGAATCATCGCCACGCTTGCAACGCCCAGTGCCCGCCCAAGCAGGATCCAGTGTCTCGAAACAGGGGCGACGAGCGTCTCCTTGATGAAGCCGAACTGTCTGTCCCAGAGCAGGTCGGCGCCTGAATAGACCGCATTGAACAAGATCCCCGCTCCAATGACGCCCGGTGCAAGAAAGGCGAAATAATCGCCTTCTCCTGCCTTGCGGAAAACCGGGGCAAAGCCCAGCCCCAGCGCAATCAGGAACAGGAAAGGCTGTGACAGGGCGGAAAACACCCGACCGCGCGCGCGCAGGAAACCCCTGACCTGTCTCAGCCAGAGAGAGAAAAGGACATCGATCATCCGGCTGTCTCGTCGTCGGCTGCCCCGTCTTCGGCTGTGAGCGACAGAAAACTGTCTTCCAGAGAGGCATGTGCGGTGTGGCTGATAATCGCAGCGACAGCGCCTTGCGTCACGATCCGTCCTTTCTTGATGACGGCAACACTCTGGGCGTAACGCTCGACCTCATCCAGATAATGGCTCGTCAGAAAAATGGTCGTGCCATGGCGCGCTTGCAGAAGCTGAAGATGGTCCCACAGAACGCGTCGGCTTTGTGGATCGAGCCCCAGTGTCGGCTCGTCCAGAAAGATCAATGCCGGTTGATGGAGCAGAGCGCGTGCAATCTCGACCCGTCTTTTCAGCCCGCCGCTCAGTGTGCTGACGATGCTGTCGCGTCGATCCGTGAGTGCGAACAGGGCCAGCACATGGGCGATGCGTTCCGGCCTTAGGGCGCGCGGAATACGATAGAACGCGCAGTGCATCCAGAGATTTTCCTGAACCGTCATGGCCGGGTCGAGCGTGCAATCCTGAAACACCACGCCAAAATGGCGACGGGCCTCCATTGGGTCAGTGGCCAGATCGACGCCATTCATGAGGATACGCCCCTCATCGGGTGGAAGCAGGGTCGTCAGCATCTTGATGGTGGTGGTTTTCCCAGCGCCATTGGGGCCAAGAAAGGCGAAGATCTCGCCTGCGCTGACCGAAAACGAGAGACCATCGACCACTCGCTTGCCAGCATATTTCTTGGCCAGATCCTGTACGGCAATGACGGGGCAGGGCGCTTGCGGAGATGTCTGGCTCACGCTGCTCCTTCTGCCTCCGCAGACCTGTCCGAAGGGTTTTTCTCACCGAGAAGGCCCCAGTCCGAGAGTGTCTCTATCGCACGATCAACGCCATGTTCGGCGTTGATCAGCGAGCCGAGCGCATGGGCGGCTGTGGTAATCCTGAGCGAGCCTGCCCGCCCGATAGCCAACGCGAGCGTCTCTGGTGTGAGGTGTTTGCGGGAAAGGATCGTCGGGCTAATGCCAATCTCGTGCAGGCGCCAGCTCCAGTAAAACTGATCCGCCAGAAACGGAATCACGATCTGCGGCAGACCAGCGCGTGCCGCTGCGGCCACCGTGCCCGCGCCGCCGTGATGAACGGCCATGGACATGCGCGGAAAGAGCCAGTCATGGGGTGCATGGTCAATGAAGAAGAGGCCGTCTTCCTCGTGACCGGCCTGATTTTTCAGAGCGCCCCACCCAGTTGCTATGACGGCGCGCCTGCCCGTCAGACGCAGGGCCTTGAGGATGAGCTGGGTGAACGCCTTGGGATTGCCGCACATCATGCTCCCGAAACCGACATAAAGGGGCTTTGGCCCCGCGGCGAGAAAGGCTTCCAGCGCGGGTGGGGGAACCCAGTCGTTTTTCTGGTCGTAGAACCAGTTTCCCGTAACAGTGATCCGGTCTTTCGGCCAGTCCGGAGGTTGCGGTTGCAGGTAGCGGCTGAAAGCGTAGAGCAGACAGCGCCTCGACCCGTTGGCGTCCTTTTCCGACCAGGGGCCAGCCCATGCTATCGGGGGCAAAGCCAGTTCACGCCGCATGATTGCGATGGGCCGGGACATGAACCGCCAGATCAGCACCCTTGCGCAATGGGTCAGGGCGAGATTGAGCACCCCTGGCAGACGAAAACGTGGATTAGGCCAGAGCGGCGGTACGTTTCGTGAGGGGGTCATGGGCATGAACTGCGCCTGAACGAAAGGGAGTCCGCGTTTCTCGGCGATAGAGGCGCCAAGCGCTGTTCCCGAACCGGAGCCGATAATCAGATCGGCGTCCTTCGTGGCTTCGAGCGCCTGATTCACCCATAGAGGCATCCAGTCGCAGAGCGCTCTGCTCATCTGGCGACCGATGCGTAGCTGGTTTCCCTTGTCCATGGCAGCGTGTTCCTGCGCCATGAGATCTGCAAAATCGGACGCGATCGGGGCGAAGGAGAGCCCGCCGCCCAGAATGAGCGACTTGTGCCGTTCCGATGTGACGATGCACACGTCATGGCCATGGGCGACGAGCCCCTGACCCAGAGCGACGAAAGGGCGGGCATCGCCCTGGGTACCGATGGTGAAGATCACGATTTTCATGGGCTGGCTCGGTACAATTTCAGGCGGCAGACAGGTCGGCACAAACAGGCTGGCCAAAGGCCGGGTGGCTCCTGATCAGGCGCGCTACCATTTCAACATGACCGGGTAGCAGCATATCTCCATGACGACAGGGCAGATCATGAACCGTGATGCGGCCAGAACTATAATTGGCCCAGGACAGAGGGTCGTCAGTCACGCTGATCTGGTCCGTCATGTCGCCCTTGTTTGCAGCGCGCAGGAACAGGATATCCGTCTCTCCATGGGTTGGGCGGTGGGTCGTGAGCATCTCGATATTGCGTCTGGTGACGAGGCGCAGCTTTTCGGCGAGCCCCATCAGATCGCCGAGATCCTGTGTCGGCAGGTCAGGGAGCAGCGTCGTATCAAGTGTTGCCAGAAAAAGATCGGCCAGCGCCTCCAGTGTCGGGGGGAGAGGCGTCTCATTATCCAGCGGCATGTTCAGAAAACCCAGAGCCGCCCGTATGGCCTGCGGACTGTCAGGGTCATCAAGCGGCCCGCCCGAGGCGCCTCGATGGGAGCAGCCGGGTTCCGTCAGGGTTGGATAGGAGTCCAGCATCGCCAGCAAGGCGACGTCTTGACCCTCGCGGCGGAAAGCGGCGGCAATTTCATGAGCAATGACCCCGCCCATTGACCATCCAAGCAGATGATACGGCCCGTGCGGCTGGATGGCCCGGATCTCCTGCACATAATGGGCTGTCAGCTCGTTGAGCGTGCGCGGCGGATTGGCGCCAAGCAGCAGCCCGGCATCCTGAAGGCCATAGACCGGGCGTGTGTCAGGCAGGAGCGGTGCAAGCGTGTTGAAACTCCAGCTCATGCCAATGACCGGATGCACGCAGAAGAGAGGCGCTTCGCTTCCGTGGGGCCTGATGGCAAGACGTGTGGCGAGCGGATCGCAGGTGATCGGACCGCCTTCGAAAAGCGGTGCAAGAAGGGTGATGGTCGGGGCCGCGAAGATCTGCCCGACCGGCAAGGCGTATCCCTGCTCGGAAAGGAGGGAGATCATTTGCACGACCATGATGCTGTCGCCACCCAGATCGAAGAAACTGGCATGGATATCGATCTTTTCGAGTCCGAGCAGGTCGCTCCAGAGCGCCGCAAGCATTTTCTCTGCCGGTGTGCTGGCATAAACAGCATCGGTTGCGATCGTGTCTTCTTTCATGGCGCGCAGGGCGGCGCGGTCGAGCTTGCCGCTTGTCAGACGCGGAAGGGCGTCTACACACACGATACGGACCGGGATCATCTGAGGGGGGAGCAGCCCTAGCAGGGTGCGTCTTATCTGGGCTGCGTCGAGCTTGGCACCTTCTGTTGCGGGTACGAGATAGGCCGCCAGAAGAGGCTGATCCCGTGTCGCTGTTTCCTCGATCATGACGGCAGCCTGCAGGATCTCCGGCAGGCTGAGCAAAGTGCTCTCTATCTCGCCGGGTTCGATCCTCATGCCGCGTATCTTGATCTGACAATCGGCACGACCAAAAATGCCGAGCACGCCCTCTGAATCGATGGCAGCACGATCGCCCGTGCGATAAGCCAGAGCTCCGGGGTTGCCCTCCGGATCGGGTATGAAGCGGCTCTCTGTCAACTCGGGGCGATTGAGATAGCCGCTCGCCACGCCGTCACCGGCAATGACCAGTTCACCGACAACGCCATCCGGCAATGTTTGGCCGAACGGGTCGACCACATAGAGGCGGGTATTGGCCAAAGGCAATCCGGCTGGCGGAGAGTCAGGCTCGTCTGCCGTCAGGCAGCAGGCCGTTGACCAGATCGTGGTTTCGGTGGGGCCATAGAGATTATAGACCGCCCGTCCGAGATGGCCCATTTGTCGCGCCATATGGGCGGGCATGGCCTCGCCACCGCTCAGAAGAAGCAGACCACGCAGGCTGCTGCTTTCTGCCGTGCCGAGCAAGGTCTGCCATAAGGTGGGTGTGGCCTGCAGCGCCGTCACGTCATGCTGGCGGATCAGTGTGCAAAGGCGTCCGGGATCTCGCACGTCTTCTGGTGTCGCAATAACGCAGCGACTGCCTGAGACGAGCGGCAGGAGCATTTCGAGTATAGCGATATCGAAAGTCCAGGCGGTGACAGCCAGAAGCGTTTCCCGCTCTGAAAAAACCAGAATGTCGCGAATGCTGTGCAGAAAATTCAGAAGGGCCTTTCGGGGGATGATGACGCCCTTGGGGCGCCCCGTCGTGCCCGATGTATAGGTGACATAGGCTGTATCCTCAGGGAGACGCGACGCAGATAGGGGGGCAAATCCGGCTTGCGGCGCGGCAGGAGCGAGCGGTCGAAGCACCAGTGTCGCCGCGTCCATCTGCCAGGCCTCGTGGCCGCAGGCCCAGCCGATATGATCCGCGTCTGGCAGGATCACCAGGGTCGGACAGGCATCTTCCAGGATCAGCCGGGCGCGAGGCTGAGGGGCGTCGACATCGATCGGCAGCCAGGCCGCGCCGGTTGCGGCCACCGCAGCCACGCAGAGAAGCATGCGTCTGTCTCTTGGCAGGGCAAGGGCGACAAGCGTGCCGGGTCGCGCGCCTGCCGCACGGAGTTGCATTGTCAGTTGATGCTGATGCCTCTGGAAATCGTCTCGTGTCAGAGCGCCTCTATGGTCCTGCACCACCTTATCCGGGCCGGTCCCTATGCCTGAGGCGATGAGTGCCGACAGGGTGATATCGGGCCAGACCCGCCTTGTTGCAGCGTTGCGTACGCCCTGAGCGTGCCGGGCTTCTGAAGTAAGGAGTGGAATAGAGCGGAGCGGCGTTTCCGGTGAGGCAAGAAGCTGATCGGTCAGAGTCAGGATGCGCGCCAGATGGGCGTCAAGTTCATCGGCGGTGTAGAGCGCCGGATTGGCATCGCATTGGATACAGAGACCGCCTCCGTCGCATCGGTCGAACACGAAGAGGGTCAGATCCTCCATGGCGCCGTTGCTGAGATTTTCATTGCGTGAATGGACCGGCCCAAAAGAGAGATTATAGTCGAAAGGCTCGATATTGATCCCGATCCGGCTGATCTGAGTGGTATTGTTGAACATACCCAGATCGCGGCGCATATCTTCATAACGATATTGCTGGTGACGCAGGGCGCTGCGCATGGCGCGACGGGATTTGATAATCAGCTCGGCAAAGCTCGTTTCGGGCGACATCATGAAACGCAGCGCAACGGCATTGGCGACCATGCCCGGCGTCTGGCGCAGAAGGCGGTTGGCTCGTGCACTGACCGGCATGCCCACAACGAGATCCGACTGTCCGGTGAGACGATGCAGATAGCTGACGAGAAGGGCAGTCAGGGTCTGGGGAAGGCTCGACTCATATGTGCGGCCAAGCGCCCTGAGTGCCTCAGCGCGCGCTTCGCAAAGTGTGGCCGCACGCGTTATCGCGCCGCCAAAATCACCGGTGGTTACCCGGTGGGGCCTGAGCGAGAGCGATACCGGCTCGGGCGTATCCTGAAGGGTCTCACGCCAGTACGCCTTGTCGATCTCGAAACGGGGCGAGGCCCGATAGGCTTCCTCCTGTTCGTGAAGGGTTGCAAGGGAGAGAAAGCCGGGGGCTGGCGCGTCGCGCCCCTCGGTCAGGGCCGTATAGAGCGCAGCAACACGGCTCACGATCATGCCGCCGGAAAAACCATCAAGAATAGCGTGATGGCAGCAGTGAAACCAGATCCAGTGCGTTGAGGCGACACGGAGAAGGGCATTCTGCCAGAGTGGGTCCCGCTCCAGATCGAGAGGAGCCTGAATGCGTTCCTGCATCCATCTGCGGGCGAAGAGAGATGGGTCGGCCTCGTCGCGACAATCGATGACAGGACATTCAGGCAATGATGGTGGTCGGATTGCGTAGACCGGTCCGTCATCTGTTCTGATAATGGCTGTGCGCAGTGTTTCTGCCTCGGTCTGTACAGAGGTCAGAGCTTTCCTGAAGAGAGACTCATCTACAATCCCGTGCAGATGGATAGCCTCGGCAATATTCAGGCTCGAGCCCTTGGGTGCAAGAAATTGGGTCATCCAGAGGCCGCGCTGGGCGGTGGTCAATGGCAGCATCACAGCGCGGTATTCCTGCAGATTGTATCCGGAGGCGGCTCCTGTTGCGTGGTGCGGCATACCGGATTGTTTCTTGTTGTTTTGCTTCTTTTTTCTCTTAAGAAACGATTTCTAATAACATAAATTCACCTGCTAATTCAGTAAACAGTTCAAAATTATTGTTTATAAATATTATTTTTTCTCTTTTTGTTCTTTTTCTTCTGTCTGGGCCGTCATGTCTGGCCACACAGCCCCGCGAAAGAGAGACACAAAATATAACATTTGTTCAGTTTGGGCTCAGAAGGGCTTCAAATGCCTTTTTTACGATACGCAAGAGGGGGTATTGATTTAGATCGTTGTTTATAATGGATTTTATCAAGGGTGTTTCCTCGTGGTAGGGGTGTCCCGTGAAACAGGAGCGCTCAAATCCTACATATTAGGTCACGAATATCACTCTCGGTAGTGTGATTTTACGCATAATGCCTGTTACGGTTAAGACGATTGGGCACACAGGGTGTTTTCCCGGCATTCAGTATGGGGCCCATTATGGATCGTTCTCTCGTTTACGCAGCGCATACCGGCCACGGCGATGGCGCTTCTTCCCAGTCTCCCGCGTCACGTCCCAAGCTGGACCGTATCTTCAACGACCCCGATGGCGTGGTTGAAGACGGCGTGCGCGGCGCGCTTCTTGCTCATCCCGATATCATCGTTGAGACCGCCAACCCGCGTGTCGTCAAGCGCGCCAAGACCACGGGCCGTCGCAAGGTCGGTGTGATCACGGGTGGCGGTTCGGGCCACGAGCCTGCTTTCCTTGGCTATGTCGGCACCGGCCTGCTGGATTCTGTTGCGATCGGCGAGATCTTCTCTTCGCCGACAGCCGTGAGCTTCCTCGACGCCATGAAGGAAGCCGATACGGGCGCAGGCGTTGCCTGCCTCTTTGGCAACTACGCTGGTGACACGATGAATGTCCGCATGGCAGCGCGCGATGCGCAGCAGGCAGGCATCAAGGTCGAGACGGTAGTGGCGACCGATGATGTGGCCTCTGCTCCGGCCAGCGAAGCCGAGCGTCGTCGTGGCGTTGCCGGTGAAATCCTGATGTGGAAAGCCGCCGGTGCCCGCGCTGAAGAAGGCGGATCACTGGATGAGGTGATTGCCGTGGCCCGCAAGGCCATTGCCAATACCCGTTCCATCGGTGTCGGCCTCACGCCCTGCACCATTGTTGCCAATGGTCATCCGAATTTCTCGATCGAACTCGGCACCATGGAAGTCGGCATCGGCCATCATGGCGAGCCCGGCGTCTCGGTTCAGGAGCTTGGCCGCTCGCGCGATATCGCCAAGCTGATGCTCGAGCATATCCTGCCCGACCTGCCCTTCACGAAGGGTGATCGCGTGACGGTGTTGCTCTCGGGGCTTGGCGCAACGCCGATCATCGAACTCTATGTGCTGTATGCCGACGTGGCCGATCTCCTGAAGGAGAAGGGCATCGAAGTGGCGCATCGCTTCGTTGGCAACCTCTTCACCTCGCTCGAGATGAAGGGTGCGACCCTCACCATCATGAAGACCGATGAAGAGCTGGATCGCCTGATGGCTGCGCCCGCCGAATCCATCGGCCTGGTGCGCGTCGGCGCCGGTGCGGCACAGGTTCAGGCTGCTGAAGCGCCGACGGCCAAGGCCGACCCGGTCGAAGCACTGGTCAAAACCGCGACGGGCGAGAAATACGTGCCCAAGAGCGGTGTGCCTGTTGGCGAAACCACAAAGGTCATCCCGGCTCTGGTCGATGCCATCGTCAAGGCACGCGACTGGCTGAGCGAGATCGACGGCAAGATCGGCGATGGCGATCATGGTATCAACATGGCCAAGGGCTTCGCCCGCTGCGGTGAGGCTCTGGGTGCCAACCCGCCGGTCATGGAGAAGGGCCTTGATGCGCTGTCAGACTCCCTGATGGCCGGTATCGGTGGCTCGATGGGCCCGCTTTATGGCCGTTTCTTCGAAGGCATGGCGATCCCGCTGCGCAATGTCGAATTCCTCGACGGCAAGCTTTTCGCCCAGATGCTTGACGGTGCGCTGGCTGGTATCAACAGCCTTGGCAATGCCCGTGTTGGCGACAAGACCCTGGTCGATACGCTGCAGCCTTCGGTTGAGGCCTTCCACAAGGCTCTTGATGACGGCAAGTCGTTCGAGCAGGCCCTGATTGCGATGTCCGAAGCGGCAGAGCGCGGTCGTGACTCCACGATCGATCTGGTGGCCCGTATCGGCCGTGCCAGCCGACTGGGTGAGCGTTCACGCGGGGTGCTCGATGCCGGTGCAACCTCCTGCTGCCTGATCCTGCAGACCATCGCGAAAGAACTTGAGGCCCCGGCGCGCAAGCACAACGCCTGAACTGCCTCAATCCTGAAAGATCAAGACCATGAACAAGATCGTCACCCCTGATCTGGGCGCCCTGCAGAAAGAAGCAGCCAGCGTTGCCCTCCCGGCAAAGATGAATGCCGTTGTTGCCTACGAACCCGGCGATTATCGCTGGGAAGAGGTGGACGTGCCCCGCGCTGGCCCCGATGACATCATCATCGAAGTCGAGGCAGTCGGCATCTGTGCCGGTGATATCAAGTGCTTCCTGGGCGCACCGTCCTTCTGGGGCGACAAGGAGCAGCCGCGCTACGTCAAGCCGCCGATGATCCCGGGCCATGAATTCGTTGGCCGTGCCGTTGAGGTGGGTGAAAACCTGCGCAGCCAGTACAAGATCGGCGATCGCCTGATCAGCGAGCAGATCGTCCCTTGTGATGATTGCCGCTATTGCAAGGGCGGTCAGTACTGGATGTGCGAACGTCACGATCTGTACGGCTTCCAGAACAACACCAATGGCGCCATGGCGAAGTATATGCGCTTCCCCAAGACGTCGCGCACCCATCGTGTTCCCGAGAACATGCCGCTTGATGCAGCCGCTCTGATCGAGCCCTATGCCTGCTCGGTTCACGCCGTCAACCGCGCCAATATCCAGCTGGATGACGTGGTGGTTCTGGCCGGTGCCGGTACGCTGGGTCTGGGCATGGTGGGCGCTGCCCGCCTGAAGAACCCGAGCAAGCTCATCGTGCTCGACACCAAGCAGGACCGTCTGGACCTGGCCAAGAAGTTCGGCGCGGATATCGTCATGAACCCGCTCGAAGAGGATGTTGTCGCCAAGATCAAGGAACTGACCGGCGGCTATGGCTGTGATGTTTACATCGAAGCAACCGGCCATCCTTCCAGCGTCCGTCAGGGCCTGCACATGATCCGCAAGCTCGGCCGCTTTGTTGAGTTCAGCGTGTTCGGCGATGAAGTGACCTGCGACTGGTCGATCATTTCCGACCGCAAGGAACTGGACGTTCTGGGTTCGCATCTTGGACCGTATTGCTATCCCTTCACCATTGCAGCTATCGCCGATGGTCGTCTGCCGGTCGAAGGCGTGGTGACCCACACCCTGCCGCTGGACCAGTGGAAGGAAGGTTTCGACCTGATGAAGAAGGGCGACAAATCCATCAAGACGGTTCTTATTCCGTAAGATCTGTCAGTCTTCTGCTTGGAAAGGCGGCTCCGGAAGGAGCCGCCTTTTTTCGTTCAGAGCGGGGTCGTGTTCGCGATGGCACAGGAACGATGTCAGCAATTCAGATCGCGGCATGGGCGCCAGCACTGCGCTTTGCATGCCTTACGCGCCGCACAAACAGGGAATCACCTGGCGGGCAAAAGAGACGCAGCGACAGGAGGCGCCCGGCGTCATCGCGGGCAGCAGGAAGGGTCGCTTTTCCCAGATTTATGCCATAGGCGCTGTGCATCACGACGCCGTGGCTCATGTGATCTGCATTGGTGGGTATAGCTGAGGCACGAGCGCAGGACGCCTTATGTGGCCATAGTGGCATGGAAGCAGAGTGCCTTGTCGCAGCGCCGATCTGCCGCCAGGCGCTTGAAAATTCCGGGATCGAAACAGACAAAACGTTTCAGGACTTTCCAGCGCTGAAAAAAGCCACAAACCGTCGCGATAGCCCCTGCAACGCCGGAAAACGGGAGGAAATCAGACGCAATGACATGTCATGCCCGTATCGAGCTGAAAATGTTCTGGTTGACCCTGCTGGCTGTTGCTCTCACGACGCCATCCGCGGTTGCGGGCAAGATGCTGACGGGCCTTCCGGCCCTGCGCGAAAAAGGTGTGGCCTTTCACGTGCAGAATACCAACGAGATGCAGGCCATGCTGAACGATCCTGCGCCATCGCATGAAAAAGGCGTCGGGAATGTCGGGATTGTGACTTATGGCAACGATATTGATTGGGAGCGTCTGGCCGGGTTTTCCGGCGTCTCGACCCATATCGTCCTTGCGAGCGGCTATGGTACGCCCACAAGCCGTAAATTCGGTGATCATCTGACCCCAAGCCAGGCAACCTATGGCGGGGTGGGCAATGTCGTGATCCATCTCGTTTCCGCCTATATCGAGCGGTCGATGTTTTATGACCGCCTCAATGCGGCCGTCGGGCGGATGACCTTTCTATCTGATTTCTCTGCCAATCCGCTCTACTGCAATTTCATGAACGCAGCGTTCTGCGGCAACCCAAGGGCGGCAAGCGATAATACGGCTCATGCGGCATTTCCTACTGCGACCTGGGGCGCGCGGTTTCGTGTGCAGATTAGTGAGGCATTGCAACTTCAGTCAGGCGTCTATTTCACGCAGGCCGCATCGCAATATGCGCTGTCGCAGATGCGTAGCGGCTTCAAGTTCAATGGTGCGACAATTGACGGTGAAGCCATTCCTCTCGAACTCGCTTGGGAACCGCATGCGGGCAGAGGGGGCACTCTGCCGGGGCATTACAAGCTGGGCGCTGTTTACGACACGGCGCCGCATAGCAGCCTGTTCGAAGATCATGATGGTGAAGTTCTCGGGCTGACAGGTGCCCCGGCGCGTGTCGTCAATGGCTCCTGGTCGGCCTGGGTACTGGCTGACCAGCAACTGCTTCACTTTGCGGGCCGTGGCCCTGATGCGGGTCTCACGATCCTTGCGAGCGCCTATTGGAATAACCCGCGCACAGCTCTCAGGGCGGCTCAATATTCTGTCGGTTTCATGGTTCGGGGGCTGATGCGGAAGCGCCCTCAGGACATGATTGCGATCAATCTGGCGTACACCCGCATCGCCCATCATGTCACCCGTGCGCAGCGACTCCGGGCGGCGCTGCAGAAACCCGGTGATGGCTCGCCGTTTCCGGTCCAGCGAGAGGCGCTGATTATCGAGGCGCTTTATCAGATCCATCTCATACGCGGCATCACGGTGGCGCCCGACCTGCAATATTACATTCACCCGAACGCGCAGCATGATTTGCGCAATCAGTGGATGCTCGGGGTCAAGACCCAGATCGAATTCATCTGAGCGTCGCCCCGACTTCTCCTCGGGGTGTCGTGCTGCGTGACACAAAAGGCACAGTTCTGGTCCGAGTTAAGAAAGATTTTAAGAATCGTTTGCATCTTCTCGTAACATGACGGTAACACCGCCGGCGAAGACACGCCCGATCTCTTTCAGGTAATGATTCGTCATTTTCCTCTTTTGAAAAAAAAGAGTCAGGATGATGACAAAACATTTCAAAGTTATCGGATGTCGATCTTTCGATTTGAAACCGGAAAAGTGGTGAGATCTATGCCAGAAGATTACGGATGCCGTTCTGAACATCAGCCATCTCATGAAGAAACGGTGTTTTCGTCTCGTGACGTGGCGAAGAAACAGAAACGTCTTCTTCTTCTGGCGCTGACAGCTGGGGTTGGTCTGGGTGGTGTCGAAGAGGCCGATGCCCAGGAAAAGTCTTCGGGAGACGCGAAGACGACCGAAAGCTCGGCGATGCAGCTTCCTGCGGTCAAGGTGCGTGCCGCGACGCCGGTAAACACCATGAACACCAATACGACCACGCTCGATATCGGTCGTATGCCCGCGACCGTGCGTGAAACACCGCAGACGATCAGCGTCGTGCCCAAGCAGCTTATTGAAGAGCAGCGCGTCTTTACCCTTGATCAGGCCCTGTCCAACGTGCCCGGCATCACGATGTCGGCCGGTGAGGGCAATGGCGGGATGAGCGGCGACCAGTTCCGTATTCGTGGCCAGCAGGCGCGTGGCGATATCTACGAAGACGGTCTGCGCGATTTCGGCAATTATGTGCGCGATGTCTACAACACCGAGAGCGTCGAGGTCGTCAAAGGCCCGTCAGGTCAGTATTTCGGTGCAGGCAATGTGGGCGGTGTGATCAACCAGACGCTCAAGAAGGCGCATTTGGGCAAGTCTTTCGGTGCCGATCAGTCTTTCGGTAGTGGCATGCAATATCGCGGCTCGGCCGATGCGAATTACGAGATCAATTCCCGTACCGCGCTGCGCGTGAACGGCATGTACAACCAGCAGATGGTCGCCGACCGCAACAACGTACGCACCGACCGTTATGGCGCCGCCGCCGATCTTGGCGTGGGGCTGGGTACCAAGAATACCTGGCATCTGAATTATCAGTGGCTCGGCAGCCGCGGTCGCCCTGACTATGGCGTGCCCATGATCCAGACCGGCACGACATTCCGCCCGATCACCGAGCGCGGTCTGGCACGCGACACGAATTATTCGCGCAATTTCGATCGCGACCGTGGCAATGTGCATATGGTGACGTCCAAATTCTCGTCGCAAATTGCAAAATGGCTGACCTTGTCAAACGACACGCGCTATTCGCATTACACGCGTAATTTCGCAGCGACGACACCGGCTGCCTGCTCTGGCGCGTGCGCAACCGCGTTTCTGGCTGGTAGAAATCCATCCCTCACTTATGGCGCCGGTGGTGGCATGGCCTATGATCAGGCGGGTTGGGGCGTGCAGAACGTTTTGATGGGCCACTCAAAGTTCAAGACGGCTTTCCTGCGTCATGATGTGCGCGCTGGTGTGGATATCAACTATACCAAGGACGACCGTATCTATGGCACTTACATAAACCGTGTAAACAATCAGCTGATCCGTACGCCGCAATTCGAATATCCAGGCACGCAGGTGACCTTCCCGGCAACGGGTGGACGGACGTCCGATTTCCGCGATCTCGGCCTCTTTTTGGCTGACAAGATCAACCTGACCAAGCAGCTCTCTGTCTATGGTACGGTGCGTTGGGACAGCTATCGCTCGACCTATTGGAGCGCCGCTGCTGCCGCGCAGGGTCTGCAGAAGCAGAGCTCGAACAAGTTCAGCCCGTCTGCCAGCCTCATGTATGATCCGCTGGACAACATGACGTTCTACTTCACCTTCGCCCAGTCCTATAAGCCGGTCGGAACCGACGTCTCGTCTCTGACGGCCAGCTCGACAAGCATCAGCGACGTTGCGACCAACGGCCGCGATCTCAAGCCTCAGCGCAGTGATCTTTACGAGCTAGGTGGCAAGGCCGATTTCCTGAACAAGAAACTGGGTGTCACGGCTGCGATCTTCCAGATCGAGCAGAACAACTCGTTCACCTATGACGATTTTGGTCAGATCATCACCGGTTTCTCCGATGCCGGTTCGGGCCGACGCATTCGTGGTCTTGAAGTAAGTGCGACGGGCAAGATCACCAATGAGTGGGAAATCTTTGCCTCATACTCCTATATGGGTGGCAAGGTGACGCATAGCACCGCCTATCGTGGCAACAAGGCACCGCAGCTGCCCAATAACAGCCTGTCAGTGTGGAGCACCTACAACCTGTCGCGTTTCCTGCTGAAGCCCAGCCAGGGCAAGCTTTCCGCAGGTGGTGGCGTCCAGTATTCCTCGGGCTACTGGTCCAACGAGGCGAATACGGGTCGTATGCCTGACAATGTGTCGCTCAACGCCATGCTGTCTTATGACTACGAGCGTTATCATGTGCAGTTCAATGCGAACAACCTGACCAACCATCTCAACTACGCCTCTGCCTTCTCGTCATCCCGCGCTGTGCCGCTTTCGGGCCGCACCTTCCTCGGGTCGGTCGGGCTGCGCTTCTGAGACACCGGGCGCGGTTCGAAACGCGCCCGGGCATGGCACGGAAGGGGAAAAAGGCTCCCCTTCCGTGCCTTTTCTGTTGTCCCGGCTGTTCTCATGTCTGAAGTCGGGCATCCTAGCCTTATGAGATCTGCGGAGTTCTCTCCCGATGCCGGTGCCTCCCGCAATGCCCGCACTTGATGAACGTCTAAAGGCAGAGCTCTATCTGGCGCAGTGGCATCTCGACCGTGGCGCCGTTCAGGAAGCCTGTCGTCTGTTCACCCAGGCGGCTCAGTCACGGCACCCGACTGCTCTCAACATGCTGGGTCGCGTTTATGAGCGGGGCTGGGGCGTGGCGCGCGACGTCGAACTGGCACGCACCCTGTTCGAGGCGGCCGCAGACGGCGGCGAAGGATGGGCTTTCTATAATCTCGCCGATTTCTATCTGACGGGCGACGGCGTGCCATGCGACAAGGCCTATGCCCACGCCCTCTATGTCGAGGCGGCAAGGCGTGGGGTCAGCAAGGCCTTCAACATGCTGGGCCTGCTGCATGAAGAAGGCTATGGCGGGGTTGCTGCCAACCTCGATTACGCCCGCCATTACTTTGAAGCCGGAAGCGCCTGCGATGACGCCGACGCCACGGCCAATCTTGCCAGAATGCAGCAAACCATCCGCTGATGGGCGATTGACTGACGAGATCAGAGCCGCAACCGGTTTCGTCTAGTTGACGGAAGCTTCCTTGCGTTCACCCATGGCGAAAGCCTTCAGAATGGATTCCGCAAGCAGTTTAGCGGCCTTGGGTGTCAGGCGCAGATGCGCCGTTGGCGCAATGACGATCTCATTGCCATGAGGTCGTTCGGCTGCGAGCGTCACCGTGATAATGCCGCCGACATGACCATAGACGGGGACGTTATCGGCGAAAATGATCGGCGCTGATTCGGCGTTGAGTGATGCTATGCCCTGTGCAATCTGGTGCAGGATCTTGTCTGAATTATTGTCTGCCATTTGCAGAATGCCTCTGGATATTTTGAAAGGTGCAGCCTGATCGAGCCGAAGATGTCACAACGAGGCGAGGCTCACAAGTTTTGCGATTGGTTCACGGATTCCCGGAACTCCCTCCCGCAGCCTTGCTAGTCGTGCATACGTGACCGGTCCGGTGTCCGACAAGACCAAGTTGGAGGAGTATCCATAATGTGAGCATGTCGGACCATTATGGTCCGCTAGGCTGAGTGCCCCGTGCTGCCTAGATTATCAGGCTTGCGCTTGTCGCGACGGGAGAATGGGTATCTCCGGACAGAAGAATGGCCGTCTTTTCTGTCAGAATATTCGCGAGTGTCAGATCGGCGCGCTGCTTGCCACTCGGAGTGCGAATTACGAAGCCCTTGCGAATAGCATAGTATTCGAAGAGCTGGATTCTGTAGCGCTTCATTGTCTCGACTATGGCCGCGCGTAACGCCGACGCGTCTGGCGTATTCTCGCATTCGATGATCAGGACCGGAAGGGCGCGTTCGGGCAAGGAGGGGGGAACCACCATGCAAAGAGCGCCTGCCAGAGACTGACTGAGCGAAAGGGCGATGTCGTTTGTATAATAGACATTGCCGTCATAGCTGAATTTCTCGCTCATACGACCGACATGAAACAGTTCCTGCTTGTAGAGAAAGCCGAAATCCTGTGTTCGCAGATAGCGCCTGTTCTCAATCGTTATAAAGCTGCGCGCGTTGTGGAGCGGGTTGTTCAGATAGCCGATGCTGACACTGGGGCTGTCTATCCAGATTTCGCCGATGCAGCCTTCGGGCAGGGAGGCGTGTGTTTCGGGGTCGACGATATGAACGTGCTGGTCTTCATGGGTGGTTCCGCAGCTTGCGAGGGTCGTCGTGTCCTGAGATGAGCCCGCTGTCGCGGGCAGGGCTTTGCCCTGGGTGAGGGCAAGGCGGTCGAATGTCCAGAGCTTCACTCCTGCTCCTTTCACCCCTGACGTCACGAGAAGGGCATTTTCGGCAAGGCCGTAGCAGGAATAGAAAGCCTCTTTTTTGAAGCCGTGACTTTTGAAAGTGTTGAAAAAAGCGTCCAGCGTCTCGGGGTTGATGCTCTCCGACCCGTTGAACGCTATTTTCCAGCGGGAAAAATCCCAGCCTGGTGCGATATCCCCCGGTGAAAGACGCGAAGCATAGCGATAGGCAAAATCGGGGCCACCGGAGATGGTTGCGCCGTAGCGATGGATCGCCTCGAGCCAGCGCGAGGGCTTTTCGATGAATTTGTCAGGGGCCATGAAATAGAAGGGATTACCGGCAGCGAGGGCCGGAAGAACGGCACCGACAAGGCCCATGTCATGAGTGAAAGGCAACCAGCTGAGGCCGGTATCATCATCCTGATATTGAAACGAAATCAGCTGCGCATGAATGTTGTGGCAGATATTCCGATGCGACAGGCAGACCCCTTTGGGCTCTTCTGTCGAACCAGATGTATATTGCACCAGGGCAAGCTGTTCCGAGGTAGAGGCGACGGGTTTGATCTCGCGTGACGATTTGAGCGCACTCTCCAGCGGAATCCATTTGACGGGGCGGGTCGTATCGCCATCTGCATGGAAGAGATGGAGCGTTTCCTTTTTGCCGAGCACCGCTTGCGCCTGGCTGTCTTCCAGAATGTAGATGAAGCGCTCGCGTGCGCCGATTGCGCTCGGATAGACCCCCGAGACGGGCACATGACCTGCATAGAGGCAGGCAAAAAAGCCGATGATATATTCCAGCCCGTTTTCGAACAGCAGAATGACGCGCGATCCGGCGGGCAGGGTGCGTGCGAGATGGGCGGCGGCGCGTGACGCCTGGCGATGCAAGGCTTCGGCACTCAGGCTGCTTGTGACGCTTTCCCCATCACCGAGAAAAAGGAAGATCGGATTGTCGCCTTTGGTCAGGCGTCTGAAATGCAGCAGGTCGATAAGACTGCGCTCTTTCCAGGCCTGCACGCCGACCAGCGCCTGTTCTTCTTCATACATTTGGCAAGACCTGTGATGTGATGGCTTGGGAAGGAACTTCAGCCTTCAGGAGAAGAGCCGGGCTGCAACTCCTGATGCAGGGCATTGCAATAAGAGATGACATGCTCGGCCGTAATCAGACGCGTGCATTCGAAATGGCGCGACGTGTTGGCATGGCGCGGACAGAAAAGCATGTTCCCGTGCTCGAATGGCGTGCGTACATCGTGCCAGCAGCTATTGCAGACATGGGGATTGAAGACGCGATAGGGTGTCTCGAACTCATTCGAAGGATGAGTGAACCCGCTGATCAGAACCACAGGGGTGCGCGCAGCCCAGGCAAGCCAGGAAAGACCGCTCGACAGACCAATGAAGAAAGCCGCATGGCGTAGCCAGTGTGCGCGTTCTGAAAGCGGCCGATCGCCCGTTTCGTCGCGTGTCCCGTGCGGAATGAAATTCCAGTGGTTGCGATGGCCTGCGACGGGGCTCTTGTCGATGCATACCACGTCATAACCGAGCGTATTCAGGTGTTTGATGACGCTCGACCAGCCGTAAGGATTGTTCCAGTACTTGCACTGGCTCGATGCCTGCGTGGCGATGACGACATAGGGGCCTTCGATCGGACGCTTCTCTTCCGGCCATGAGACCATGCGTGGCGGGACTTCTGTGGCGTCGACGTCGAGAATGCAGGCCGCTGTGCGGTGTAGCCCGACGAGACGGAAATCTGACGGCTGCCAGTCATGGGATTCGTCTTGGAAAAACAGGCCGATATGATAGGTCGCATAAGAAAGATGCTTGATCTCTTCATATTCGGCGAAAGTGCAGCATCTGACGCCGGGATACTGGCCTGCAAAGAGCTTGCAGGCATCAGGATTCATGGCGACCGTCAGGTGGCATTGATGCTTCTTCTGGAATTTGACGGCGTAGGAAAACCAGCCGATCGCATCGCCTAGCGTTCCCCCAGGGAGGAGAATGGCGACATTGCGGTCCCGGCAATCATAATCGTGTATGAAATGCACGGTATCGGTATCGAGAGAGCGTACCTCAAGGCGCGTGCGGATATAGTATTTCTTGGCACCCAGAACCGTGCAGGCGCCCGTCTCCGAAGCATATAGGCAAACATTGCGGTCGAGATCGGTCAGGCTGACGTGCCAGCGTCCTTCCGGCAGGGTGATGCGGGCCCCGTAATTGAAATCATAGCCTATGCCGAAATCCCCGCTCTGCGTTGCAAAAAGCGAGGGAGCCGGAAAGGCTCCTGTATCAGCCGTCGTGGCAACGGATGAAGCGGAAGGGGACGAAACGGCTGTTTGCGGAGTGGTGTCGTCGCCCGATGCGGCACTCGCCCCGGCAGGAGGGGGGCGATTGTCGGTATTGCCCGTACCCGAAAAATTCAGGATTGAGTCGATGATGGAGTTGATATCGCTCATTCTAGACGCCGCCCGGCCCGTCGCTGATCAACTGTCGGATGATTTGCTCGACATGGCTCGGGGAGATCAGCTTGGTGCATTCAAAGTCTCGCTCTGTCTCTGCGTGACGGGGGCACCACATGTAGTTCGTTCGCTCGAATTCGAGCGTTACATCGTTTGAGCAGCCATTGCAGACATTGCGATTGATCACCCGATAGGGGGTCGCAAATTCATTATAGGGCTCCGTAAATCCGCTTATCAGCACAACCGGGCATTCTGCGGCCCAGGCAAGCCATGACAGGCCGCTCGACAAGCCAATGAAGAACGAGGCATGGCGCAGCCATCGGGCGCGCTCGCTAAGCGGTATCTGACCGGTCATATCCTCTACGCCATGAGGGATATGATGCCAGATTGTGCCGCTGCCCGAAACGCGGTCGCGGTCGATGCAGATCACGCGATACCCCTGTTCCTTGAGAAAAGGGATGATCGTCTGCCAGCCTGAAGGGTTGTTCCAGTATTTGTTATGCCCTGTCGCCTGGGTGGCGATGCAGACATATTTATCTTCGATCGGTCTTCCACCTTCAGCAATTCTGATCGCGGGGCGTCGGTCTTGTGGCGAAAGGCCAAGAATATAGGCACCTGACACACCAAGACCGACCTGCCTGTAATCGGTCGGCTGAAAGTCGCGATTGATGTCGTTGAAGAAGATCAGTACCTTGTAACGTGCGTAATAACTGCGCTCCAGAAGGGCAGGGTCGTCGCTGACCGTCACCCTGTCATTCCCGGTCTGGAAAAGCTCTGCAAGACCCGGTCGTACAACGCAGGTGGTCTGGCAGCCGTGCAGCGCGGCAAAGGCCTCGACATGACCCATCCAGGCAATATGGTCGCCTACACCGCCCAGATGCATGTCGATGAGCACCTCCTGGTCACGCAGGGTCATGACATGGTCAAGTATGACCCGGTCGCCGCTTTTGACGCGAAGCGAAAAGGGAACAAAATACTTCTTGGTGCTGGCGATGAAGCCGCCCTTGCTCTCTGCTGAAAACAGAACGCTCTGGGTAAGCAGATCCTTGATTTCCAGATGCCACGTCCCATCGGGGAGGCTGACGCGGCAGCCATCCTGAAAATCAAACCTGATCCCTTCGGGGCCGATCTGGCTCGGCGTGCTGTCCATGGGTTCGTGCTCTTCGTGACTATACCTGGCGGGTCAGGCAGCAGATCGCGCAAGTATATCGCCATAGACCTGCGCTACGGCCTGAAGGGTGCCATTAACAGAATATTGCTTTGCTGTCTTCTCTGCCGCGTCGAGCATTCTGTCAACGTGCGGTGCACCGTGAGACATGTCGAAAAGTAGCGTTGCAATACAATCGACAATTTCTTCGCATTGTTCAGGCGAAAACCAGTGGCCGTTGAACGGCGTGGCGTAATCCTTGCCCCCTGTTCCCTGCAGGCCCACGACCGCACAGCGCGATGCCATGGCTTCCAGTGGTGTCAGGGGAGAGGCTTCCTGGCGTGACAGGGCCAGAAATACGGGCGCTATTCCCATGGCTTCGGCAACCTCGCGCTGCGGTCTGTCTTCCAGCGCGATCCAGGGCACATCTTTCGTATGGGGATATTTAAGGTGGAGCATCGTCGCAATCAGGTTCGCGAGGGCTGAATTCCCTTTTTCCGCAGGCCATTTGCCAGGGTTGGTTGCAATGCAGAGTTGCTTGGTGCGTGGATAAAACAGATTGGTGTCAACCGAGTTCGGAATGACATGGATGTTGTCCAGGCCCAGAACCGAAGAGAGAGAGCGCGCTGTTTCGGGACCTGGGACGATGAAATGCTCGAACCCCATCTCCTTCAGATCGCTTCCGTTCAGCCTGAAGCTGTAGAGGTAGAACTGGTTTTGGCAGAACATCACCTTGGTGCCCGGGAGCGGCGTGCGTGCCAGATCGAGCATGAAGTCTTTCAGTGTTTCGGGAAAGACGATGAGACTCCCTTCCTCGGCTTCAAAATGATCGCAGACCGTGACACGGTTTGAAATGTCCAGCCAATCCGGCTTGCCGGCTGGCTGAAAGACCGAAACGTCATGCCCCAGTTTCGCTAATATCCCCGCATGTTGGTACGTGACCTTGATCCCGCCCGAGATGGCTTTGGGATCGTAGGGGTTGAGAAACACAATTCGGCTCATGATGCGTTGGTCCGCCAAGGGGAATGTCCTGATCTGCTATCATGGCTTCAATAGTCTCTCGGATCAACTATACACGCGCAAAGCTCGCTATATTTTTGTACCCATGAGGGGTCGAGGAGATTTATTCAATATATAAATGTAAAGCTTGCCATTTTCTTATCTAGTATTTGATGGGCGCTTTCTTTGGTGCGCTGGATATATCCTGCATCGTGAGATTCCTTCCCCTGCGGGTTATTGACGTTTACTTAATGAAAACGTCAATAACCCGCAGGGGAAGGCGTTTGCGTTGAAAACGTCAGCGAAACCAAATGATCGACCGTCTTCGGATGAGGGAAAGATCAAGTTTTTGTCCGGAAAAATATCGATATATTTAATGTGTTACATTGGGAGGGGGAGATAATCATGGGTGATCGTTGCTGTATGACGATCTATACCGAAAACGTGATCCGCCTTCGTCAATGAGTGGTCATTGTATTGTGTGGCGTGATATGCGAGGAGTGTTAGCTAATAGATAACAGGAGTCGACGATGTGGCGGCTTCATATGAAGATTCGGCTGATTGCGCGATAAATCATGTAACGATTCTGCTGGGACTCTTGGTAGAAAAGTAATCGTGCCGGTCCGGTAATTTGGGGGTGATAAATGGCAATCAATTCATCGGGCTCGGCGAGCGGTGCAACGATCGTCAGCAGTGGCGGTAAATACTCGATTCTGAGTGGTGCAACGCTTGTTGTACAAGGCGCGGGAACGTCCATAACGGGCGCGCTCGTCTCTGGGTTTGGTAACGGCCCTAACAACTCGGGCTCCATTCCGGGACAGTCAGGCGGCACGAACTACCCTGCGCTGCTCATCGCTTCCGGTGGCGGTGTGGCTTCTGGCGCAACGGTGGGCTTCGGTGGCGTTGTGATGGGGGCCGATGGCGGTATCGTGTCGGGCGGTTCGGCATTTAACAGTGGTTCCTTTGTTGCGGCCAATAACGGGTTTGTTAATGGCGTGACAGTTGGATCCAACGGTGGTGTGCTCGCCTCAATGATGCCCGGTTACGGTGGTAATGCCGGAATCGTTAGTAACGTTCATGTAGAGGCTGGTGGTTATGGGCTCGCTGGTGGTGGTTTTACCATCAAGGGCCGGGTATTCGCAGGGTCGGGGGTTATTTCCGCCAGCCAATTCGATGTTGGCTCGACTGAAATGATTGTTTCGGCAGGTACAGATGTCGGCAGCCTTATTGGCGGTACGCAGATTGTAAGTTCGGCCGGCCTGTCCATGCGGTCGATCTTCAGCGCAGGAACGCAGATTATTATGTCGGGGGGCGTGGCGAGTGGGGCCACGGCTTCGGCGGGTGGCTTGATTTCAGTCAGTGGCGGTGTGGCCTCTGCTGTTGTGCTTGGGTCGGGTGGCAGCCTACAGGCAACGGCGGGCGCCCGGGTCAACGGGCTGCAAATTCAGGCGGCAGCAGCAGCCTCTGCGGATTCAGCTGCGGTATTGAGTAGTGTTGTCATTTCAGGTGGTGGGACGCTGACGCTCAACTCAGGGGCGACGCTCATCAATGCCGTCGTCTCTGGGATTACATCCAGTGGTGGCGCTGGTGGTCTTCTCGTACTTCATTCCGGAGCTGTGCTCAGCGGCGTGACGTCCATGGGCTTCAAAAGCCGGCTTGATATCGATAGTATTCAGTATGTTTCCGGTGCGAAGACATCCTATAATGGCACAACACTGACGATCAGTGATGCGTCGGGAAATGTTATCTGGTCTGGGTCTATTGCTGGTATTCCCACTGGCGCGACGAGTAGTGACTTCCATGTCGAGCGTGATTCAACCGATGGAAGCATGATCATAGTTTACGACAAATGCTTCCTGCGCGGGACGATGATTCGCATGGAGCATGGTGAGTGTGCTGTTGAGGATATCCAGGTCGGTGACAATGTCGTTGCCTGCGTGGACGGTGCGGACGTGCTGCGTCAGGTTATCTGGGTCGGTCGTCGTACGGCAACAGTACGGTCTGCGCACCATGATGATGAGGCTGGCTTCCCTGTACGTATCCTTCAGGGCGCACTTGGAGACAACGTTCCATACAAAGACCTTCTCGTAACTCCCGAACACGCGTTGTTTCTTGATGGAGCGTTTGTACCTGCGCGTATGCTGGTCAATGGGCGAAGCATTTTCTTTGACCGCACCATGACGCAATTCGACTACTATCATATCGAGACAGATGAACATTCTGTTCTCTGGTCGGATGGAGCGCTGAGCGAAAGCTATCTGGATACCGGAGATCGAACCGCGTTTTCCCAGGGCGGTCCGGTTGTTCGTCTGATGAACGCGCCTGCCAAGACATGGGCGGACCATGCGGCAGCCCCTCTGCGGGTGGAGCGCAGTTTTGTCGAGCCCCTGTTCGCAGCACTTTTGGAGAGAGCGACGACGCTCGGGCTTGGGGCCGAAATGTCTCCGCAGGTCGTGACAGAGGATGCCGATCTTCATCTGATTGATGATAGCGGCAGGGAAATCCGTCCGCTGCGGACCATCGGACAAGCGTTTATTTTCATGATCCCGACCGGGGTGAGGAGTCTTTTTCTTGCTTCCCGTTCTGCGCGCCCCACGGATATCATAGGGCCGTATCATGATGACCGTCGTCAACTCGGGGTGTTGGTAGGTGAGATTCAGGTCTGGGAAGCAGGTCAGACGCGCCAGATTGATGCGCATCTGACTTCCTCCACACTCGCCGGGTGGTCGAATTGCGAAGAGGGTCGCTTCCGCTGGACGACCGGTCGTGCTGAACTCCCCCTGCACGACATGACGCCCGATGCTATCGCCATGCTCTCGGTCGAGGTGCTGGCTGGTGGCCCTTACGAGGTGGAAGCCTCGGGTGACGAGAGAGCCCTCGACGTCGGGTGAGGCTCTCGCAGGCGCGCGTGCAGCTCCTGGATGCCTTGGCTTCCAGGGCGCTGCCGCGTGTTCTTCAGCACAAGTGTCGGTATCCGGTTGTATAAAACGGAATTTCTGAAATCTATTTTCAATGAATGAATATAGATTCCTGAATGCATGCATTCTGCAAAAAAAAAATCAAGGTCATGTTTGGCGTGCATGTTCGCGGGAGCGAATGCTGCAGCACAAAAATACTGGATTAATAACAGGTTAAAGGATCTTGCAATGAATGTTTCTATTAACAAAACAATTCAGGGGTATCATCTATAGAAATTATCTATACAAGTGGAGATTGATACTAAAACTTCTATGTGTCAGTAAAAATCGCATTAACCAATTATAAGCGAGTATAGTCTGCATTCTGAGGTTCGAGTGCTGTGTTCAGGCGTGATGGGGCATACCATGCTTCATTGCTAGCTCCGCGGTGCCTCGGTGCGTGCTCGTATATCCTTGCGGGAGCTGGCATATGGGTATTACTTCTGACGGTATGAGCGGTGCAGCGTCTATCAAAAAGACGGGCCCCAATAGCTACAATATCCTGAGTGGCGCCACGCTGATTACCACAGGTCTGGATTCAACAACCATTGGCAGCTACATCGCGGGCCTTGGCGCAGGCGGGACGAATAATCCTGCCATGCTTATCGCCTCTGGTGCCGCCGTGGCGTCCGGAGCGACGGCGGTCTCCGGTGGTGTTGTGTTGGCAGGTGGTAACGGCTCGGCAGTTGGCGGCACAGCCTTCAATAGCGGCGGGTTTGCGGCCATCAATGATGGTGTTGTCAGTGGTGTGACGGTCGGCGCTCTCGGTGGGGTCCTGGCGAGCAAGATGCCCAGCTATGGCGGGGGCCCGGGTATTGTCATGGATGCCCATGTCCAGACCGGTGGTTATGGCGTCGCGGGTGGCGGGTTTACGCTCAAAGGGCAGACCTTTGCTGGTGCCGGCGTGATTTCCGGTAGCAAGTTCGATGTGGGGTCGACCGAAATTCTGGCGAGCGCCGGAACGGACCATGGCAGTCTTATCGGTGGTCTGCAGATTGTAAGCTCGGGCGGTACGGCGTTGAGCACCATCTTCAGTGCAGGAACGCAGCTGCTCGGCGCGGGGGCTCAGGCGATCAGCTGTGTGGTCTCCTCGGGCGGTCTTACGGAGATTGCGAGCGCAGCTGTCACCTCCCGTCTGACTGTTGGTGCTGGTGGCAGCGCCCATGCACAGGCAGGAGGCAAGATCAATCTGGCGAGTATCGCAGCCAATGGTCATATCTCCCTTGATGCGCAGGCTTACGCCAGTGGTGTGACGGTTGAGCGCGGCGGCACTCTGACCGTCAATTCCGGCGCAACCCTGACGGGTGTCATGATTTCAGGCATCAAGGAGGGAAGCGAGGGGGCTGGCGGTCTGCTCGTCGTGCAGTCGGGCGCAGTGCTGGATGGGGTGCGTATCGGTTGGAAGGGGCGTATCGACGTCGATACGCTTGGATGGACCGAAGGGCAGCGTATCGTCTACAGCAGCACCCAGATCAGCATCGTCGATGCTTATAACCGGGTTCTCTGGACGGCGCCGGTCAGAGGGACGGAAGCCATGTCGACCGCTGATTATCATCTTGAAAAAGATCCAGTCGATGGCAGCACGGTCATCGTCTATGACAAGTGCTTCCTGAAAGGCACCATGATCCGTACGGATCTGGGGGAGATCGCAGTTGAGGCACTCAAGGTTGGTGACCGGGTTGCAGCTTATGTCAATGGCGATGAGGTTTTCCGCGAGATCATCTGGCTCGGTCATCGCACCACCATCGTGCGCACCTGGCTTGATGATGACGAGGCCGGTTATCCTGTTCGCATTCTGCGCAACGCACTGGGCGAGAATATTCCGCACAAGGATCTCCTGGTTACGCCAGAGCACGCCATGTTCCTGAACGGTGCATTCGTGCCGGCCCGCATGCTCGTGAATGGACGGAGCATTTTCTATGACCGGACAATCACGCATTTCGATTACTACCATATCGAAACAAATGAGCATTCGGTTCTCTGGTCTGATGGCGCGTTGAGCGAAAGCTATCTCGATACGGGTGATCGCAAGCGTTTTGCCCAGGCTAATTCCGTTGTGCATATCCTGAATGCGGCTGATCGGACCTGGGAGAGCGATGGTGCAGCGCCTCTCTGCGTCGAGCGTCGTTTCGTCGAGCCGCTGCATGCGTCTCTTGCGCACCGCGCCGCCGCGCTTGGGCTGGGTGAAGTGAAACACGAACCTGCGATTACAGAAGATCCTGACCTGCATCTCGTTGACGACCGGGGTCGTATCATGCGCAAGATGCGTACAGTTAATCGCTCCAGCGTGTTCATGCTGCCGCCGGATGCAAGGCGTGTCCGTATTGTTTCACGTGTTTCGCGTCCTGCTGATGTTATCGGGCCGTTCCATGATGATCGCCGTCATCTCGGTGTTCTCGTGGGTGACATCCAGATCTGGGAGTCCGACAAGACCCGTCATATTGGGGCTCATCTGACTGATGACACACTCGAGGGTTGGGCCAATATCGAGGAAGGGCGTCAGCGCTGGACAACGGGTGCTGCGGTTCTCGACCTGAGTGACCGCCAGTCGGACGCGGTTTGCATTCTCGCCATCGAAATTCTCGCTGGCGGGCCGTATCTGGCAGAGTCTTCGACGACGCTGCTGGGAGCCCAGGCGGGGTAGGGTTGGGGCTTCATTCTCGACCCGTGTTTTGTGGGTAAACAGGGCGGCTGTCATGGCCGCCCCATTTTCGTTTGGGGATTGATCTGAATGTTTCACGTTATGGCGTTGCGTCACGCACGACAGAACCCGCAATCCCTGGCCTTTGACAGTCTCTCGCAGGATTGGACCTTTGTTCAACTCGACCGCGACGTTACAGCGGTGGCGGCTGCACTGAGCAAGCTGCGTGAGGCAAAGCCGAAACTTGTCGGTATCCACTGCGGTAATCTCTACTGGCATTGGGTCTTTATTCTGTCGCTTGCATCGCTGGGTCTGGCGAGCGCATCCCTTCCCGAAAGCTCGAATCCTTCGTTCCTGCGTGATGTTCAACTGCTCGGCCCTGATGTCGTTCTGTCCTTGGGTGGATTGTCGCTTCAGGATCTCCAGGTGCTGGAGGTCAACGAGGCCTGGTTGAGCCGTGTGCGTGAAACGGAGCCGCAGCCGATTGATGTCGTCATCGATTGCGACGCGATCTGCCGTTATGCCATCGCGGCAGGTACGGATGCCGAGCGTCGCCCTCTGGCAATGACTTATCGTCAGGCTGAGATGGCGATCATGCATATGATTTTTCAGGAGCAGATCATGGGCGGGGTTACCACCGAGACGCCCCATGTTCTTTCGACGATCGGTGTCATTTCACTCACCGGATTTATCGTCGGGTGCAGCGCCCTGTGCGGTGGCTCACCGCTGAATTTTGTCAGTCATACCGATATCGGCATTCTGATTGCCCGCAGGATCCCGACAGTGGCTGTCGTTACGCCCGGTCATCTGGCCCATATCATCGAGGTGCTTCCGCCGGGCATGCAGCCGCTCGATACGCTGAAGCTGATCGTGACAGGTGGCAAGCTGAGCCGTACGCTTCGAGACAAGACGCTCGCGAAGCTGACCCGCCGCGTCACAGCGGCCTATGGTACGGACGAGGCCGGAGCCATTGCCCTTGGCGATGCCGCGACTTTCGAAGACGACCAGACTGTTGGAACGGCTCTGCCCTGGGTCACCCTGCAGATTGTAGACGCTCAGGGGAAGAAGCTGGCCGCAGGCGAAGAAGGCGTGGTGCGTATCAGAAGCACCGGTCTGCTCGACGGCTACGCCGATGTCCAGGAGAAGCAGTCCCGTCATTTTGCGGAGGGATGGTTCTATCCGGGCGATCGCGGCCTGCTTGATGCCGGGCAACGCCTGCATATCACGGGGCGCGTTGATGATCTTGTCTCACTGGGTGGAGAAAAATTCGATCTCGGTGTCGTTGATGATATTGCGCGCAATATGCTCGGACAACGCGAGCTTGGCAGTTTCCTCTCGCTTGATGAAGCAGGCCGGGAGAGGCTGAATATCGCGCTCGCATCAGACAAGGGGTTCAATGCCGATCATCTGGCTCAGGCGCTTCGGGCTTTTTATCCCACCTTGCCCCCGGTCTGTGTCATGACGGTTGATCATATCCCCTGGTCGCTGGATGGTCGCGTCGACCGCGAGAGGCTCTCCAGAGCATTCCAACGCTCGGAAACCAGTGCTCACTGAAGTCGAAAAAGGGTAGGCAAGAAATTGTCACGCGTATTATGCGGATTATTTCTATAGTCTTCCCAGATGCTGATTATAATAAGGTTCGGTTGTCGTTATGTCGCGCAAGAAAACTGCTGATATCGCCATCATTGGGATCGGTTGCCGCCTGGCACCCAATATCAGAAATGTCGATGAACTCTGGTCGTTTCTCTGTGCGGAGGGTGAAGCGGTCACGGATATTCCCGAGGAGCGCTGGAGCGTCAAACGCTTCTACGCCGAGGAAATCGAAGCCCCTTCGAAAACCTATATGCGCAGGGGCAGTTTTCTTAAGAGGAACATCCACGAATTCGAGCCGCTCTTTTTCGGAATTTCTCCGAGGGAAGCGCAGATCATGGATCCGCAGCAGAAACTGCTGCTCGAAGTCACGTGGGAGGCGATGGAGAATGCCCGCGTTGTGCCTGCGAGGCTGGCAGGACACAAAACCGGTGTCTTCATCGGCATCTTCGCTGTCGATGCGCATGCCCATACGTCGAGCCCCTATAATCTTCCGACGGTGCGCGACCATTTTGCGGCGACGGCAACACCGTCAACCATGCTCTCTGCCCGGCTGGCGCATGTCTATGATTTGCAAGGCCCTTGCATGTCGATCGACACGGCCTGTTCTTCATCGCTTGTGGCACTGCATCAGGCCTGCCGCAGCCTGAATGAGGGCGAGACGGATGTGGCTATCACGGGTGGCGTCAGCCTCATGATCTGCCCCCAGACCTCGATTTTCATGTCCAAGGGACACTTCATCGCCCGTGATGGACGCTCGAAGAGCTTCGATGCTGCTGCAGACGGCTATGGCCGAGGCGAAGGCAGTGTGGTCTTCATTCTCAAGCGCCTTGAGGATGCAGAGCGCGATGGAGATACTATCCACGCCATTGTCAGTTCGACAGGCGTGAATTCGGATGGCCGTACGCAGTTTCTGACCTCACCCGATGCCGGGGCTCAGTCGCGACTCATGACCGAGGTTCTGGAGGCGGCGCAGGTTGACCCCGCCGACGTTGCCTATGTCGAAACCCACGGCACCGGCACGCCCGCCGGCGATCCGATCGAAACCTATGCGCTGGCGCAATCCATAGCCCGTTTCAAGGATGAGAAGCTGGTTATCGGGGCGATCAAGGCCAATCTGGGTCATACCGAAGCAGCAGCAGGCGCGCTGGGCACGCTCAAGGCGGCCTTGTGCCTGCGCCATCAGGAAGCGCCCCCGCAGCCGCGGCTACAGAATATCAACCCGTCCATCCACCTCGATGAATGGAATCTCGATGTGGCACGTGGAGGCATGCGGTCGCTCGCCACCACGAAGTCCGCGCGCTATGCTGGCGTCAATTCTTTCGGCTATGGCGGAACGAATGCGATTGCCCTGCTGCGTCGTCCCGAGACGAAAAAGAAGGCCACGGGCCGTAAAGGCACAGCGCAGCGGATCAATGGCAAAATCCCTTTTCTGCTGACGGCCTTTTCCAAAACGTCGTTGCCTCTCATGGCGGCAGCCTATCGTGAGCGTCTGGACGCCAGCCCGGCACCTGCCCTGGGCGATCTGGCTTTCAGCCTGGCGACATCGCGTACGCTGTTCCGCAACCGTCTTCTCATCATGGCGCGCGATGAAAAGGATCTGGGTGCAAAGCTCGATTCCTATTTGCAGGATCAGCGTCAGGACGATGTGTTCCAAGCCAGTGTCGAAGCACAATCCGGGCGTGGCATTGTGTTTGTCTATTCTGGCGTGGGGCCGCAATGGTGGGGTATGGGGCGCTATCTGCTGCACCACGCGCCAGAGGCGGTTCTTGCCAAAGCACGACGCTGCGATACGATTTTCAAGGCAATTTCAGGCTTTTCGATTGTCGATGAAATCCTGAAAGAAGCAGAATTCTCGCGTATCGATAATACGGCCATCCTGCAGCCTGCCATCTTCGTGATTCAGGTTCTGGTGACCGAATATCTTGCCCAACAGGGTATTCTGCCCGATGCTGTTCTGGGTCACAGCATGGGCGAGGTAGCCGCTGCTTATGTGGCCGGTGCGCTGAGCCTAGATGACGCCGTCACCGTCATCTATTATCGCAGCACGTTGCAAGGCACGCTTGATGGCACGGGACGCATGCTTGCTGTGGGGCTGTCTGCCGAAGCCGCGCAGGAAGTTATTGCCGAACAGGCGCCCGAACTCTGTGTGGCGGCAATCAATGCGCCCAACACCTGCACCCTTGCCGGACCGGAGGAAGCAATCAGGACGCTTTCTGCCCATCTGTCGCAGAAGGGGCTGTTCAACCGCATTCTGAATGTCGACGTGCCATTTCATAGTGCCGTCATGGATCGTATCGAAACCGATCTGAAAACGGCACTGAGCGATCTTTCGCCCAGAGCGGCGACCACGCCATTCTATTCCACCGTTCAGGGTGCACTTACGGCAGACGAGCATCGCGTCGATTCCGATTACTGGTTCAAAAATGCCAGACAGCCGGTTCTTTTCGCGTCTGCGGTCGAGGCCTGTCTCGCTGACGGCTTCACGCAATTTGTCGAAATAGGTCCGCATCCGGTCATCGGGCGGTCTCTCAAGTCGGTGGCAGACAAGCAGCAGGCCAAGCTGAGCGTCATCAGCACGCTCAATCGTCAGGAAGACGAAGCCAAATGCCTCGAAAATGCCGTCGCCAACATTATCCTTCAGACGGCGCGTCTCGACTGGCAGGCCATCACGGCGGGTGCGCTAATCGATCTGCCATCCTATCGCTGGTCGCGTGAGGAATGTTGGATCGAAAACGAGCGCGAGAAGCGTTTTCGACAGGGCGGCAACGGTCATCCGCTGATCGGATTTGGCGCCATGACACCGGGAAAATCCTGGGTGGTCGATCTGACAGAGCTTGGCGTGCCTTGGCTCAAGGACCACTGCATAGACAATGTGATCCTGCTGCCTGCGGCCGGGTTCATCGAATCCGCCCTCGCGGTTGGTCATGAGGTCGAGGGTCAGACCGGCATCGTGCTCGAGAATTTCGAAATCCTCGCGCCTCTGGTTGTGCAGACTGGCGATAACCCGGTCATGCATCTTGTCTATGACGAGCTGAAAAAGACTCTGCGCTTCTTTAGTGCCAAGGAAGAATACAGCGAGATGTGGCTCGACCATGGACAGGTCGATATCCTCTCTGCTGCGCCCTGGCCCATGCCGGTCATCGACAGGGAGGAGGCGCGTGAATGCCTTGCCCAGGGTCATGACGGGGCAGCCCTGTATGAGAAGATCCGCGCGCATGGTTTCCATTACGGACCCAGCTTTCAGACGCTGCAGCGGTTTACCGTGCAGGGGCGTGTTGCCTATGCAAGAATAGGGTTGAACGAGGCAGAGCTGGGGGATGCTGAGGCTTATCATCTGCATCCGGCCCTGCTCGATGGCGCCATGCATGCCCTGATCGGTCTGGTGCCTGAAAGCTTCTCTGACCACATGTATGTGCCGGTCGGTTTCGAGCGTCTGAGTTGTTTTGCCAAGGGGCTGAGTGAGATCGTGGCCCGGGTCGAGATCACGACCATCAGCCAGAGCCTGATCGAGGCGACACTGCGGCTTTACACGACCGAAGGGATGCCCGCTGCCGAAATCAGGGGGCTACGCCTGGCCGAGGTGCCCCGTGTACGCAAGGAAGCCGCCAAAGCGGTTGAGACCCAGCAGTATTTCACCAAATGGACCGAGACAGAGGCCTCGATCCTCTTCGCGGAACCCAAGACCCTTCTCATTGCCGGGCATAAAACGGCCGCAGTCAAAAAACTTGCTGCGCTGCTCGAGGAGAATGGTGTCACTGTTCTGTCGGTGCCACGGTCAGGCGCCATCACAGCAGAGACGATCGGACTTGAACCCGGTCTGACGCTCGATGCCGTTCTGTATAGTGCGGACACTGCGCAGGATAACGCGTTTGACGCAATCATCGATCAGATCAACGCACTGGTGAAATTCAGCAACCGTCTCTCGCTCGAGAATGTCGAAAAGCAGCCAAAACTGATTTTTGTGTCGGAAAACTCCCTGTTTTTCGACCCTGAGGACGTGCTTGCCAGAACGGCCCGTGTGAATGCCGATGGCGCGGCGCTTGTGGGTTTCTTCAAGGGGCTGGTCGATGAGCGTCCCGATTTCCGGGGCAAGGTGATCGATGTCGACACGCTGTCCACGCCCGATGCATTGGCCGCTCTAGCCGCTGAAATCCTGAATGAGGATTCAGAAGCCGAGGTGGCCCTGCGCGAAGGGCGGCGTTTCGTGCCGCGTTTCATGCCGGTTGAGGGGCAGCCTGACAGAAATCTGGCCCAGTTGCCCGGTACCCCCGGCATCAAGCTGCAAAAGAGCCGGACGGGCACGCTGGATGGTCTTTATTACAAGGCTTTCGACGTGCGTCCTCCGGGGCGTGGCGAGATCACGATCCGCATCCTGGCGACCTCTCTCAATTTCAAGGACATGCTCAAGGGCATTTCGGTTCTGCCCGAAAAATTCCTGCTCGACACCTATCATACGGTCGAAATGGGCATGGAATGCTGCTTCGAGGTTGTGGCAGTCGGCAAGGGGGTCAAGCGCTTTGAAGTCGGCAAGCGCTATCTGACCTGCCATCCGGGTTGCTTTGCCTCGCACATGACACTGCCGGTCAAGGGCTTTCGTGTCATGCCACTCGATTTGTTCGAAACGGCAGGGCGCCCCCTTACCGTTGCCGAAGCGACGGGTCTGCCCATTGCGATCGCAACCGCACTCTACTGCCTGCACGATCTTGCCCATCTCAAGAAGGGTGAGATCCTGCTCGTGCATTCCGCAGCAGGCGGGGTCGGGCTTGCCGCGATCGAAATCGCCAAGATTATCGGTGCCCGCATCTTCGCCACGGCGAGCAATGACGAAAAACGTCAGATCCTGCTCGATCGTGGCTGCGAGGCTGTGTGGGATTCACGCAGTCTCGCTTTCTATGAGGGCATTCTGGATGTGACCGGCGGCAAGGGTGTCGATGTCGTGCTCAACAGCCTGCCTGGTGAGATGCAGGCTCATAGCCTTGCGCTGCTGTGCAATACCGGGCGTTTCGTTGAAATTGGAAAGAAGGATATCTGGGAAAAGCGCGATCTCTCCCAGTTCAGCTTCAACGGCAATGTCTCGTTCCACAGCTTCGATCTCGATCTGATGATGGCCAATGACCATCGCAAGGCCGTGTCGATTTTCGATCGTATCCCCTATCTCTCACGCAAATTCGACACGGTCATATTGCCTCACAAGGTCTATCCGGCGTCCGAGGTGCGTGAGGCCTTCAAGTTCATGTCGTCGGCAAAGCATATCGGCAAGATCCTCGTTTCCTACGAGGATCTTGCTGATGTCCGTGCCCAGCGTCAGCCTGTCAGGCCGATCGATCCTGAAGGGGCTTATCTAATAACGGGTGGACAGGGCGGGCTGGGTCTTACGACTGCCGCCTGGCTGGCCGCCCATGGTGCGCGCCATCTCCATCTGATGGGGCGCAGCAAGCGTGATGACGCCGAGACATTGGCAAAGATCAAGGCGCTGAAAAAGGCTGGTGCCCGCGTCACGCTGCATTATGGCGATGTCGCCACTCTGGAGGATCTGGCGCGCATCAAGGCCGCCATTCTGGAGGCAGGTCATCCGCTGAAGGGCGTTTTCCATGCAGCCGGTGTGCTCGATGACAGGCTGGTGTCGAAATATACCGAAGAGAGCCTGCGTCGGGTGCTCGCCCCCAAAATTCTCGGCGGCCGTCATCTCGACGAACTGACGCGCGACTGCCCGCTCGATTATTTTGTGCTTTATTCGTCCATCGTTACCGTGACGGGCAATATCGGTCAGAGCAGCTATCTTGCCGCCAATACCTGGCTCGATGCGCTGGCCAGCGCGCGGCGCAAGGCGGGGTATCCTGCGCTCTCGGTGCAATGGGGACCGATTGCCGAAATCGGCATGCTGGCGCAGGAAGGCAGCGTTGTGCAGTTTTTCGAAACTGCGGGCTTCCGGCTCCTTCAGGGCGAAGAGGCCTTGTCGCTTCTGCCGGACCTGCTGAATCGCGACCGCGATACTGTGGCGGCGCTCGCGATCGATTGGGAAACCTGCTTTACCCAGCACGGGGGCATTGAGCGCAACCCGAAATTCGCGCTCATCCGCCGTGAAAAGAATGATCGCAATTCCTCAGCACAGAAACTCGCCCATCTTCAGGCACTTTCACCGGAAGAGCGGTATGATTTCGTTCTGGAGAATGTGAAGACCATTCTGGGCAGCGTGCTGAAAATGGCGCCCGACAGCATCGATCCAGGGGCTCGTCCCAATGAGCTGGGGGTGGATTCCCTTGCTGGCGTCGAGATTCAGACGGCCATCAAGACCGAGTTCAATGTCGAGATCTCCCTGCTGGTGCTTTCACGCAATGAACCTATCCGGGAAATCGCTAAAAACGTATTGCGTCAGATCAGTCTGAACGCTCTGGCCTCTGCCTGAACTCATCAGGTTATGCACGCAAAAAGCCGGGAGGAACTCCTCCCGGCTTTTTTTGTTTTCGGCGACGGCTTCTGATGTCAGTCGTGCTCGATTTCCATCGTCTCGCCGGGCAATTCCTTGGGTTCGATCCACGCGATTGCGCCAACCACGACGCTCGATCCGATGACGAAAAGCTGGGCCGAGAGAGGCAGGCCAAGCGAACGCCCGCAGACAGGCACGAGCTTGCCCGCCAGGCCCTGCCCGAGCGACCCGATGGCATAGCTCAGCCCCATGCCGAAGCTGCGCGTATCTGAAGGAAAACGCTTTGCCAGATAATGCGGCACAAGAGCGAAAACGCCTGAAGCCGCAAGCCCCATGATAACGGCGGATATCAGCAGCACCGGATAGGCACTGGCGCTCAGGAATGGATAGATCGTCAGTACGACCACGATCAATGTGCCGATAATGACGCGCAGATCGCCAAAACGGCTGGCAAGCGCCCCGCAGCCGAGCTTGCCGACAAGCGAACCGATGCAGAAGCAACCGATGGGCCAGAAGACCATGGCCGGGCTCAGATGATGAACACTGCGCAGGATGGTGGGGTACAGGCTGTAGATCGCCGCTTTCTGGAACTCCAGAAACGACATGAGGGCGATGGCCTGTACCGCCGCCATGGTCAGGACGAATTTCACCTTTGCCGCAGGCGCAGCCTCGGTGGCGTTGAGACGCTGTTCCTGCTTCAGTTTCCAGACCGGGCTCTCCTGCACGCCGATACGGATAAAGAGAGCGAGCAAGGCAGGGGCGAGGCCGATGAAGAAAAGCAGGCGCCACGAGTAATGCGGCAGGATGATCGCCTGTGCCGCGGTTGCTGCGAGAAAGCCCAATTCATAGCCCGACATCATGATGGCCGATGCCATGGCGCGGCTTCGGCCCGGCACGCTCTCCATCAGCAGGGCAGCTGAAGCAGTCCATTCGCCGCCAAAGCCGATACCGAACAGAAACTGGATGACAATCATGCTGATCAGGCCGTTGGAAAAGCCGGTCGCAGCCGAGAACACGCCAAACCAGAGCACCCCCAGAAGGAAGGCGAGCCGACGTCCGTAGCGATCAGCCAGCCAGCCCCATCCCGTATTGCCTATGGCCCGGCCAAGACTCTGGGCCAGCAGGACCGACCCCATGGCGCTGATCGTCACTCCGAAATCATGAGAGATGTCAGGCAGTGTCAGAAGCAGGGCCGTCTGGTCAAAAGCGTCGAGAAACCAGCCGAGGAAAGCCGCAATCGTGACGCGCCAATAGGGCTTGAGGGCGACGAGTGGCGGGTAGGCAAGGAGATGTGACAGGGGCGAAGGGCGGGCGGAGGCCGACATGGTCTCGTCCTTGAACAGAAAGGAAAACGAAGGGAGAGCGACGTAAGCGCGTCAGATAGCGGACCGTTTCACTCCCTATTCTGCATTGCCGTTTCTGAAAAATCGAGTCCTGATCTCACGAGCGCGTGTGCTGCGGGTGATCAGGACAGCATGTTTGGTGATGGTTAACAGCTTGTTAGAGGTCTGCTGTTAACGTCTTTCCCTGTGCCATAATGGGGAAAAGCAGATGCATGACACGGGGCAGTCCGGATTTGTCCCGGGTTCAGGCGAACGGGACGCCGATCGGGTGGGGCCTGTGTCTTTCTCGCATGAAAACCATGCTCCGTTGCCCAGCGGCCTTCCTGCCCCTGCAAAGGGAGCGGCAGGAAAAGGCGCACGAGGCCCAAATGCCTCCGGCTCTCGTCGAATCCGCACCGGGGCAAAAACCAGGGCACGCCTGCAGGTGCCTGAAACGCGCTGGATAAGTCGTTTCGGCCTGCGCGACGACGCCGTTCATCAGATCGGATGGGAAGCAGAGCCTGATATTTCTGCCATTGTCAGGCATAGACGCCAGGGCGAGATGCGACCGCGCCCTCAGGGTTCAGGCGTTGCCGAAACGGATCTGACGCGACTGCATGAGATCTGTCGACAAACGGCCCCACTCGTGACCTCCGCAAAAACGGCACACTCAATCACCATGACACTCGCCGACCCGATGGCACCTGACAATGATTTCGTCTCGGCATTGCAGAAAATCTTCGCAGAGACGGCGTTCCCTCCCGAAGCGTTGCGACTCACGCTTCATGAGCAGCGTCTCGCTGCCGATAGTCGTGATCTGGCTCTGGCTCTTGCCATTCTCATTGACTGGGGGGTCGAAATCTGGGTGACCCGCTTCGGGCAGGATCCTTCCAGTCTGAGTCTGCTTCGAGAGCGTGCCGCATCTGGTCTTGTTTCAGGCATCAGCATGGATGCCGCCCTCGTCATGACACCCACCGGGTTGTGGCGCCCCCTCGATTCCAATCCCCCTCCCGACAGGCTCGACCCGGTGGCGACGCGGTTTTTCGCTGCAAGCTGCGAGGCAATGCATGCTCTGGGTCTCAAGACCCATCTGGGCCGGATCACCTCTTCGGCGCAGTTCGCCTTTGCGCTTTCCGCCGGGTTTGACGAAATGGGGGGACATTGCCGCGAGCTTGACCGTATTGCGTCTCGTGAGGCACTGCCCTGTCCCTGACGCAGGGCTCACTGGCTTGATTGCAGGGCATGTCTGGCGTCGGGTGCAGTCCTCTCTCTAGGGGAGCGCCCATAACGTGAGTTTAACTTGCCCTGCAACGACTTAACCTGTTCTGCGCTAGGTGCTGAAGAGAAGGAGAAGAGATGGCGCAGGCAGATGCGGTCTATGACCGGTATTTCCAGACAGCCCTTGATGGGCTCAAGGCAGATGGCAGCTATCGGCATTTCGCCGAGCTCGAGCGTCACGCAGGCCAGTTTCCTCATGCCTATCATCATGGGTTGAAACGCGACATCACGGTCTGGTGCTCCAACGACTATCTCGGCATGGGTCAGCATCCTGACGTGCTCAAGGCCATGCATGAGAGCCTCGAGCGCAGCGGCGCCGGGGCTGGTGGCACACGCAACATCTCCGGCACCAATCATGAGCACGTGGCGCTCGAAGCCGAACTTGCCTCGCTGCATGGCAAGGAAGCCGCGCTGTTGTTCAACTCGGGCTATCTGTCGAACTGGGCGACGCTCGGGACAATTGCTGCCCGCCTCAAGGGCTGCGTCGTACTTTCCGATGCTGCCAACCATGCGTCGATGATCGAAGGCATACGCCATTCCCGTGCGGAAAAAATGATCTTCCGCCATAACGACGTGGCCGATCTCGAGGAAAAGCTGAAGGCGATTCCTCTGGAGACACCCAAGATCGTGGCGTTTGAGTCGGTCTATTCGATGGATGGCGATATCGCGCCTATCGAAGAGATCTGCGATCTGGCCGACCGGTACAACGCCCTGACCTATCTCGACGAGGTCCATGCTGTAGGCCTGTATGGCCATCAGGGTGGTGGCGTAGCCGAAGAGCGCGGCATAGCGCATCGGCTCTCGGTCATCGAGGGGACGCTCGGCAAGGGCTTCGGCGTTGTCGGTGGGTATATCACCGGCACAGCGGCACTTTGCGATTTCGTGCGCTCTTTTGCCTCAGGGTTTATCTTCTCCACGGCGTTGCCGCCGATGGTGGCCGCAGGCGCGCTCGCCAGCATCCGCCATCTGCGCCAGAGTCAGGCCGAGCGTTCGGCGCACCGTCAGGCCGTCGCCTGGCTACGCGAGAGCCTTGATCGCGCGAATATCCCCCATCTGGCTAATCCGTCTCATATCGTGCCGGTCATGGTGGGGGATGCCACGCGCTGCCGGGCGCTTTCCGACGCGTTGCTGCAGCGCTTTGGTCATTACATTCAGCCGATCAATTATCCGACCGTCCCCCGTGGAACAGAGCGCCTGCGCATCACGCCAGGCCCGCTGCACAGTCGCGAGGATATCGACTCTCTCGTATCGGCGCTTTCGGTTCTATGGCGTGAACATCGTCTGACCGCAGCGGCCTGAGTGGCATCGGGGGTGTCCTGCACCCCCGCTCCTGCTCTCGCCTGAGACCCCGACAGTGCTGGCGCTGCAACGGTCGCGGCGGTGCCCGCGTTCCGCCTGGTGCCATGTCGATGGGGGCGGCCTTGCGCCGCTGCGCATTGCCCGGCCTGCCTGCTCTGTTATAGGCAAAGGCCTTCATTTCGATCTGTCTCCCGCAAGGAAGTCTCCGATGCTGCCCATTTCACGAGCACCATCGTGCCGCGCCCTGTTCGCGGCGCTCATGATTCTGATGTCCGGTCTCTTCGCCGGTATGGTGCCTTCTGCCCAGGCGCAGACGGCGCCCGCGACCACGGCGGCGCCTCATATTACCGCCGAACAGGCCAGACAACTCGCCTCGGTTCTCAATGACGAGACCAGACGCAAGGAATTTCTCACCACCTTGCAGAATCTGACCCAGGCGCAGCAGGGCGGAACCCAGGGAGCGAATGGCCCCTCGAAACTGAAGCCGGACGGGTTGGGCGCGGAGATACTTGGCAGCGCGACCGACTGGAGCCGCCTTGCCAGTGCGCAGGCACATTCGCTGTTGCGGACGGTTGTCGATGTCCGTGCGATTGGCCCCTGGTGGCGCCATATGCGCAACAGCGAAGCCGATCGCAAGGAATCCCTGAAGCTTCTTCTTCGGGCGCTGGGGCTCGCTTTTGTCAGTACGGGCCTGTTCTATGCGCTGCGTTTCCTCCTGCGTGGTCCTCGCGGACGGATCGAGGCCATGGCCCGCATCAAGGGGCGCGCGGCCCTGATCAAGGGGGAGGACGATCGTCAGGCGGCTGAGGAAGCGGTTGAGCGTGAGGCCGCCTCGACACCTTCCGAAGCCACCGGAGAGTCGGAAGAAGGGCAGGACAAGGAGCGTCTGTCGCGCTTGCGTCATCAGGGGGCACTGGCCCGCCTCATGCTGGTGCTCAAACGTCTTCCCTACAGTCTGCTCTGCCTGATTCTCGACAGCCTGCCTGTGCTCGTTGTGCCGTTCATTGCGCTGCTGATCATCGTGATCGACCCCGATGCCGATGAATCAACCACGGCGCTGCTGCGTGCGCTCAGCATAACGGCCCTGATCGCCGGTGGGCTGATCGTGGCCGTCAGGACTGTTCTGGCGCCCAGGCGCCCTTGGCTGCGCCTTGCCCTGCTATCTGACTCAGCTGCCGTCTTTCTGTTCGACTGGACGCGGCTGCTCGTGATCACCACGGGCATCTCGGCAGCAGCCCTCGAGACGCTCGATGATTGCGGCCTGCCGGATCGTGTTGTCGAGGCCCTGCTCAAGATCGTAACGTTAGTGCTGCATCTGATGGTTGCCGTCATGATCATGCGCAGCCGCCCACGCGTCATGCGTCTGTGTGACCGGGGCGACAGACGCGGCATCGGTGCTAATGCGCTCCATTTGTTCGGTCGCGTCTGGTGGGTTGTCGCGTTGTTCTTCGATATGGGGCTCTGGCTGGTCTGGGCAGCCGAGATCCATCATGGCTATGCTGCGATCTGGAAGCTCTTTCTGCGCAGTGCTGCAGCGCTGGTTCTCATGCGCTTTGTCAGCATCATCCTTTATGGCGTGCTCGAGCGCGTGTTCCGTACCGCACCGGGCTGGGTGGCGCTCAGCGAGGATACCCAGACCCGTTTCAGCCGCTATTATGCACCGGCTCAGCGCGTGACCTCTGTCGTGATCGTTGTGCTGACGGTCCTGGCTCTCGCCAGCGCCTGGGGGGCTCCGGTCAAGGCATTGTTCGGCGTCGGAGGGCTCGGCTACAGGCTGATCTCGTCTTCCATGACTGTTTTGATTGCGCTGTTTCTTGGCGTGCTCGTATGGGAGGCGACAAACCTCACGCTTGAGCGCTATGCCCGCAAGGTCGGGGCGCTCGAGGGAGGGGCCGCCCGTCTTGCCCGCGTGCGGACACTGCAACCGATGATCCGTATTGTGTTGCTGGTCCTGCTGGTGGCTGTCATCGGCCTGACGATCCTGAGCGAAATCGGTGTGAACGTGGCACCGCTTCTGGCAGGGGCCTCGATTTTCGGCGTGGCGCTCGGTTTCGGATCGCAGAAACTGGTGCAGGATTTCATCAACGGCATTTTCCTTCTGATGGAAAACGCCCTGACGGTTGGCGATGCCGTTACTCTCAATGGCACCTATGGCGTGGTCGAGCATCTGTCGCTGCGTACCGTGCATGTGCGCGCCAATGATGGCTCGATGAATATCTTTCCCTTCAGTTCACTCGGCCAGATCATCAACTACAATCGCGATTTTGCCAGAGCGATCATCATTGCCGAGACGGGCTATGAGACCGACACGGATGACGTTGTGGCGGCCATCAATGAAATCACAGCAGAGATGCGTGCAGATGAGCGCTTCGGTACGCTCATCATTGATGATTTCCAGATGTGGGGGGTGGATGCGCTCAACCAGACCTCTGTGACCGTGCGCGGTACCTTGCCGACCACGACGGCGGGGCGGTGGCCCGTCCAGCGCGAGTTCTATCGCCGCATGAAAAAGACCTTCGAGGCGCATGGCATCCATCTGCCTTATCCGACCCGCTTTGTTGAGGTGAAGGGGCTCGGTCCCGTGCCGCAGAAAGAAGAGACGGCCGAGCGATCACCGGGCCAGAACACGCAGGAGGCAGGCGCCTGATAGCGCCGCCTCTGGTCAGACGAGAAAAGCCCTGGGGCCCCAGACAGATTGAGACTTGTGCTGGTGCCTTAAACGGCGAGCAAGGCTGAAAAGCATCTGGATTGTCGTCAGCGAAAGGGAAGGCTCAGGCGTCGCGCAGGGCGCTTCGGAGTTTTTCCTCAAGCACCGCCGAGGTAAAGGGCTTGGGCAGGATGTTAATTTTTTCGTCGGTTTCCTGTCGGTTGAAGAGTGCCTGCTCGGCATAGCCGGTAATGAACAGCACCGTCAGACCGGGGCGCAGGACACGCGCGGCATCGGCAAGCTGGCGGCCATTGAGTCCCCCTGGAAGCCCGACATCGGTAATCAGCACATCGAACAGGCGCTCCTGATCGTTGAGCAGGGCAAGGGCCGCCGTGCCATCGCCAGCTTCCTGAACGATGGCCCCCCAGTCTTCGAGCGTCTCGCGCATGGTGAATCGCAGCGTTTCCTCATCATCGACAAGCAGCACCCGCAAGTGACGGAGAGTCTCATCGCCACGCGCGTGTTCCGGCTGTTTGGCCACTGCGGGAAGCGTGGTCGCATGGCTCGGAAGCCAGATATGCACGGATGTGCCGAAATTGGGTGTCGAGGCAATGCTGACGCGACCGCCTGATTGCCGGGCAAAACCATAGATCATGCTTAGCCCAAGCCCCGTTCCCTTGCCGATCGGCTTGGTGGTGAAAAACGGGTCGAAGGCTCGGGCCATGACATCGGCGCTCATGCCCACGCCGGTATCCGTGACCGAGAGCACGAGGTAGCGGCCGGGGCGCAGTCCCCATTCTTCTGCCTGGAGAATGCCGAGCTTTGCATAGGAGGTCGCGATGCGCAGTGTGCCGCCGTCTGGCATGGCGTCTCTGGCATTGATCGCCAGATTGAGCAGGGCATTCTCAAGCTGGTTCGTATCGACCAGAGCCGGGCCGATGGCCTGATCCAGTTTCAGTTCGAGTACGGCACCGGGGCCGATCGTGCCGCTGATCAGATCCTGCATGCCCAGAATGAGCGCATTGATATCGGCGGGCTGTGGATCAAGCGTCTGACGGCGCGAGAAGGCAAGCAGACGATGGGTCAGGGCAGCGGCCCGATCGGTCGCGCCTCTGGCGGCCACGATATAGCGATCCAGACCGTCGGTGCGCCCTTGTTCCAGTCTTCGGCCGAGCAGGTCGAGGGCGCCGCCGATGCCAGCCAGAATATTATTGAAATCATGGGCGAGACCGCCGGTCAGCTGACCAACGGCTTCCATTTTCTGCGACTGGCGCAGCTGGTCTTCGAGCGCGATACGGTCATTGACGTCACGCCCGATCAGATAGATGTCGTCACCCTCGGTGGAACCGGACCAGTTGAATGTGTGCCATTCTCCATCCTGATGCAGAAAGCGCAGATCAATCCCGTGTTCGAGCTGCCCGGCGCGCAACATGGTGAGAGCTTCGGCAGCGCGTGCCATATCGGCCGGATGCACGAGCTGCTCGATCTTGCTTCCCATCCAGCTCAGCGCCTTGGGGCCGAAGCAACGCTCCCAGCTGGGATTGAGATAGCGCAGCTTGCCGTCACGATCGGTCAGGGCGAGCAGATCGGCGCTGATGGCCCAGAGACGATCGCGTTCACGGGTGCGACGCAGAACCTGCTCTTCAAGCGTCTCGTTCATGCGGCGCAGGGCTTCCTGAGCGCGTACCTGTCTGATGGCTGCCCAGCTTCGGTCAGCGACGGTTCTGACGAATGAGAGTGTGATCTCGTCCCAGCAATGGGGGTGGGCGAAATGCACGATGATTACGGCACGCAGCGTCCCGTTTTCCATGATCGGAACATTGAGAAGCGCACTGATCCTGAGGGGCGCGAAAGCCTCGGCCTGTTCGGCGGTCAGCGGGTCGGTGCGCACATCGTCGATGGCGACGCATTCGCCGCGTTTCAGCAATTCGATGTAGGAGCCGTAGGCCCGGAACGCATAGAGCCCTGAAACATCAGGGAAACTGGTATCCCGTCGCCAGCTATCGGTCACATGCGCCAGTTCGCGCTCCCGATCGACATCGGCGAACCCGGCGCGATCGGCCTCTATTGTGAGGCCCAGCGTGCGCGACGTCAGTTCGACAATCTCTGCCTCGCTGGTAAGCGCGCGTAGTTCATCGCCAAAAACGACAAGGGCTTCGCGCTTGAGCGTCTGCCGCTTGGGGCCGTCGATATCAAGCAGGATACCAGGGAAATTGCTGATCTCCCCCTGCGGATCATAGGTGCACGAGCCGTTCGCCTCGAGCCAGCGTGCAGGGCGTGTGCCGTCATCGAGCAATCTGAACTCACAACGAAACTGCTTGTTTTCGCGAAGGGCGACGTCGAGCGCTGCCTCGATATCAGGTCTGTTTTCCGGGGCGGCATGCTGAAGCAGGCGCTCGAAACTGACGCCTTCGGCCAGCTCGTCAGGCGGCAGGCCGAGTGTTTCGGCCATACGCAAATCGCCGCTCACCAGCTTTCTCTTGGCGTCCCACAGCCACATACCGACAATCGTGCCTGCAGCGAGAGCGAGTTCGAGGCGTTCATGCTCCTGATTGGCGAGAGTCATGTCGCGCGAGATGCCCAGAATGCGTTCGGGCTTGCCATCGGGCCCCAGAATGGGCGCTACGACGACGTCCCATAGCCGCTTTCGCCCGTCGGCGGTTTCGACGTAATCCTGAAAATGGCTGGTTCGGCCGGCGCGCGCGGCCTCAATGACCTCAAGCGCCAGAGCACGACCGCGTTCCTGCCAGACATCGGGCCAGTAAACGCCGATCATATCTGATGGTGCACACAGATTGAGCACGAGAACGGCGCCATGATTGACGAAGGTAATGACGCCATCGAGGTCGAGAATTTTTACGCAGTCATTCGCACTGACCAGCATCGCATTGATGAAAGCCTGGCTTGTTCTCAGGGCGAGTCTGTCATCATGGCCGATATCGATCAGCGTGCCGGTGCAATCCTGACCATGGGGTTGTGCACTGATATGGACACGGATCGTCTCATTATCAGCGCCCCGCAGGCGCACGCCCGCCTGCGGGGCGCTGAAAAGCCATTCGACCGGTGACAGATGAGGGGGTGGGCGATCATCCTCATGAATGCAGGCAATGAAATCAGGCCAGGTCACACCCAGCCGCAATGCCTCGCGGGACAGACCGCAAAGAGAGGCCATGCGCGGATCGCCGGTAAGCTTGCCGGTCTCGGCACTCCACAGAAAGAAGCCCAGCTGTGCCAAGGGGCTCTTTTCAACATGCGAGGCGGGGTGTGTCTGCACGGTGGTGTCTGTCCGGGCAGGGGGGGCATGGTCCCCCCCATAAAGGGCGCCGAGCAGCAGCGCATGGGCGTGGATCGTGCGATCATGACGGCGCTCCATCTGTGAGCGTCGGGTATTGATGGCGATCGCTCCCGAAACCGGGACGCCAAAAGGATAAAAGGACCAGCCGGAAAAGGACTGCACGCCCTCTGAGGGGGTATTGCGCGCCCAGTCATGCTCCTGCCAGAACGCAAGATCGGGATAGCCATGCCGGTTCGGATCGACATGGACAGGTTGCCCCTCACCAATCCGGAGAAGCGAGAAACAGATATCGGGAAAGGCCTCGCGCAGAGGCTGGAGGGCATGATGGTGGAGCCCGCCGTCACTGCTCGACGGGTCTGCCCCTGCGTGCTCCATAAGCATCATGATGATCGCCCCCCGCTTTCAGGCACCCCGGCATTCAGGGGGAGGGAGGGCGTCTTCGGAAGGAATGCCGACGGGCCCGCTCAACCAAGACGAGTCATAGCGTCAGAAGCATCAATACGTAAACACGGAATTAAGGACGGCTCAGATTGACGCCGTCAATCCACCGTCAACTGTCAGTATATGGCCGTTGACGAAGCTGGAAGCATCCGATGACAGGAAAACCGCCGCGCCAACCAGCTCTTCTGCCTTGCCCCAGCGCGCGGCAGGAGTGCGCTGACAGAGCCAGGACGAGAATTTCTCATCGGCAACCAGCGCTGCATTCATCTCGGTTTCGAAATACCCCGGTGCAAGACCGTTGATCTGAAGGCCGTGGCGGGCCCAGTCTGTTGCCATCCCTTTGGTCAGCATCTTCACCGCGCCTTTTGTGGCCGTATAGGGGGCGATGCCGGGACGGGCGAGTTCGCTCTGGACCGAGCAGATATTGATGATTTTGCCACGATTGCGGGCAATCATGTGACGCGAGACAGCCTGGGCAACGAAAAAGACCGAGCTGAGATTGGTCGAGATCAGGCGGTCCCATTCATTGCGCGGAAACTGGTCGAGCGGCGCGCGGAACTGGATACCTGCGTTATTGATCAGGATATCGATTGGCCCTTCCTTTTCGACCGCTTCGATACCGGCAATGACCTGATCCTGATCGGTCACGTCGAACACGGCGCCCCGTGTTGCGATTCCTTCCTGCTCGAGCTTGGCGCGGGCGGTGTCCAGCGCGTCAGCCTTGCGCCCGTTGAGAATGATCTCGGCGCCAAAACTGCCCAGCCCCTGCGCCAGGGTAAAGCCGATCCCGCGTGAGGCGCCGGTAATCAGGGCGCGTCGACCCTTGAGGGAAAACAGAACAGGGTCGGACATCGCGAATTCCTTCAGGTCGGGGCTCATCTTGTGGGTATGCTAACAGGCTTGCCGAACCTGCCCAGCCGACATTTTCGTGTGGTTTCTTACAAGACAGGGCACCACGTCGTTTTGTTGCCGCCCCGGCATCTTGGCGATTGTCCGAGCGCACGCCATACAGGGATGATGACCAAGGAAGCGACCTATCTCCCCATTGCCATGCGTCTGGACGATGCACGCGCACTCGTGATCGGGGGCGGGCAGGTGGCCGCCAACAAGCTGCGCCTTCTGCTGGGCCGATGCTCTGACATCGCGGTTCTGGGAAGGGTGGATGACCCCGAGATCGCACAGGCTGTCGCATCTGGACGGGTGACCCATCTTGGTGATTCCATCACTCTGGAGGCCTTGCCAGCGCTCCTGCCGGAGATGCGGCTGGTTTTTGCCGCGACCGATGATTTTGCGCTCAATCGGGCCATTGCCGCTGCGGCAAGAGAATGGCGCGTGGCGATCTGCGTGGTTGATGATCCTGATCCCTCGACCTTCATAACCCCTGCCATCATCGACCGGACGCCGGTCCAGATTGCGATATCGACCAATGGCGCGGCGCCGGTTCTGGCGCGTCGGCTGCGGATGCAGATCGAGGCGCTTCTGCCCGAGGGGCTGTCTCGTCTTTCCCGTTTCATGCAGGCCCAGCGTAACTGGATCAAACAGGCCCAGCCCGACACGCTCATCCGTCGTCGCGCCTGGGAGAACTTTGTCGATGGTCCCGGTGCCGAGCAGGCGTTGCGTGGTGAGGACGAGGCCGCACGGCGCAGCCTCGAGGACGCACTCAACGGCGTGCCCCGGCAGGGCGAGGTGTGGCTTGTGGGGGCCGGTCCCGGCGACCCGGATCTGCTGACGCTGGCGGCATTGCGTCTGATGTCAAACGCCGATTCCGTCCTGTACGATCAGCTTATTCCGCCTGCGATCATGGATCGCGTACGCCGCGATGCCGAGCGTGTTTTCGTCGGCAAGAAACGCAGCAAGCACAGTCTGCCACAGGATGGCATCAATGAAGAGCTGATCCGGCGCGCCAAAGCAGGCGAGCGTGTGCTGCGCCTGAAGGGGGGCGATCCCTTCATTTTCGGTCGTGGTGGTGAGGAAATGGAGGCGCTGGTCGATGCGGGCGTAACCGTTCGCGTCATACCTGGCATCACGGCGGCCAGTGGCTGCGGAGCCGCAGCGGGTATTCCTCTGACTCATCGCGACTGCGCCCAGAGCTGCGTTTTCGTGACAGGTCATGCGCGCGCGGACGGCACGCTCAATCTCGACTGGGCGAGCCTTGCGAAAAAAGGTCAGACGCTTGCCATCTATATGGGACTTGCGCCCATGGCCGATCTCTGCGCTCAGTTGATGGCTCATGGCCTGCCGCCCGACTGGCCTGCGGCGGTCATCGAGCATGGCACAAGGCATGACCAGCGCGTGCATGTCGCAACATTGGCCACCCTGCCTGCGTTGGTGATCGAACGACAGGTTGTCAGTCCTGCCTTGACCCTGGTGGGTGAGGTGGTCAATCACCGCCGCATAATTCACCATCAAGAAACGTGAAGTTCGTAGATTACCCATTGCACGACGCAGTCTGAGCCATTATGTCGGGCATATTGTCGCAATAAGCGATCAATTGATGTGGATTTATTCAGTCATGGCCCTGACCCAGACAGAACGGCAGATCCTCGAAAAGACCCCTGAAGACAGGCTGCTGGCACATGCCATGGAACTGCTTCACGGGCGCGTTGCGCTCGTCTCGTCTTTCGGTGCCGAATCTGCCCTGCTGCTGGCCATGATTGCCGAGATTGACGCCGATTTTCCGGTCTTTTTTTTGGAAACGCGCCGTCATTTTCCCGAAACGCTGGCCTATCGTGATAAGCTTGCGGGGTTTCTGGGCCTGACCAATTTGCGTTCGGTCGGGCCGAGCGACAAGGCGCTGCATGACCGTGACCCTCAGGACATGCTGGCCGATTTCGACCCCGACGCCTGCTGCGCCCTGCGCAAGGTCGAGCCGATGGACGCGGCTTTAAACGACTTCGATGCGTGGATTACCGGACGCAAACGCGGACAGGCTGCGACCCGCGCCGCCATGCCGGTATTCGAGCCGCTTGATGACGGGCGTGCCAAGATCAACCCTCTGGCTGCCTGGACTGGCGAGCGGATCGAGGCGGAAATGACCCGTCGTGCGCTGCCTCGCCATCCTTTGACCGCCCTCGGCTTTCGTTCCATCGGCTGTGCTCCATGCACGCGTGCCGTGGCGGAAGGCGAAGACCCGAGAGCCGGTCGCTGGGCCGGTCAGACCAAAACCGAATGCGGCATTCACCTGCCTGCGCGATAACGGAGCATAACATGAGTTTGGCGTCCCCCCGCGTCATGGACGATCTCGATCAGCTCGAGGCGCAGAGCATTTTCGTGCTGCGTGAAGCCTATCGCAAGCTTCGTCCGCTTTCGCTGCTCTGGTCTCTGGGCAAGGACAGCAATGTCATGGTCTGGCTGGCACGCAAGGCCTTTATGGGCCGCGTTCCCTTTCCGGTCATGCATGTCGATACCGGCAAGAAATTTCCCGAGATGTACGCCTTTCGTGAGGAATACACGAAGAAATGGAATCTCGACCTGATGCTGGGCGATTGCCCGCCGGTTGAGGAAATTGATCCCTCCCTGCCGCCCGCAGCGCGTTCTGCCGCCCGCAAGACGGCCGGTCTGGCGAGTCTGATCGAAAAGCACAAGCTGCGCGGCGTGATTGCCGGCATCCGCCGCGACGAGCAGGCAACGCGCGCCAAGGAGCGTGTGTTCAGTCCTCGCGGTGCGGGTCATCGCTGGGACGTACGCAACCAGCCTCCCGAATTCTGGGACCAGTATGCGACGCCTTATGAAGACGGCATGCATATTCGTGTGCATCCGCTGCTTTCCTGGCGTGAGATCGATATCTGGCGTTATATCGAGCGCGAGAACATTCCGCTGGTCGATCTGTATTTTGCCAAGAACGGCAAGCGCTACCGGTCGCTTGGCGATCAGGACATCACGAGCCCGATCGACAGCAATGCCTCGACCCTGGCCGAAGTCATTGCCGAGCTGGAAAACAGCAAGACCTCCGAGCGCGCCGGTCGCGCCATGGACCATGAATCCGAAGACGCTTTCGAGCGTCTGCGCGTTGCGGGCTATCTCTGAGCTATGGGCGATACCATGACCACCAACGACCTTCCCGCCTCGCTGCGGGCCGCCGCCACGCCGATCGTCATTGTCGGCCATGTCGATCACGGCAAGTCCACGCTGATCGGGCGTCTGCTTTACGACACAGACAGCCTGCAGGATGGCAAGCTCGCGCAGATTGTCGAGAGCAGCCGCAAGCGCGGTCTCGCTGTTGAATGGAGCTTCCTGCTCGACTCCCTTCAGATCGAACGCGATCAGGGTGTGACTGTCGATTCCACGCGTATTCCGTTCCATCTGGGCGGGCGTGAATTCGTGATTGTCGATGCGCCGGGCCACCGTCAGTTCCTGCGTAACATGATTACGGGTGCTGCCGATGCCGAGGCCGCCGTGCTGGTGGTCGATGCGCTCGAGGGCGCGCAGGAGCAGACGCGTCGTCACGCCATGCTGCTGCGCCTGATCGGTATTCGCCACGTCATCGTGTTGCTGAACAAGTCGGATCTGCTCGATTTCGATCAGGCGAAGATCGCCCAGGCCGAGATCGATGTGCGCGATCTGCTCGGTCGTCTCGAAATCACGGTCGAGGCTTTTGTTCCCGCTTCGGCACGCGATGGCGATAATATTGCCAGCCGCTCCGAGCGTGCGCCTTGGTACACGGGCCCGACCCTGGTTGAGGCTCTGGCAGCCGTCCCGGCGCCCGCGTCACGCCTTGCGCTGGATTTCCGTATGCCGGTGCAGGACGTCTATCGCTTCGACGATGTGCGCTATGTTGCCGGGCGTATCGAGCGCGGTGTGATCCGCGCTGGCGATCGCATCATGATCGGCTCGCAGGGGCAGCAGGCAACTGTCGCCGAAATCTGCCGCTGGCATGCCCCGGCAAATCCGGTAGCCGGGGCAGGTGAATCGATTGCCCTGCGTCTGGAGCCCGATCTGGTGCCGGATCGCGGCGATCTGCTTTTCCCGGCCCATGAGACCGGAAACGCTCCGATCCGTGCGGCCCGCATCCGCACGCGTCTGTTCTGGCTGCGCGGCGAGCCTTTGCGCGTGGGTGAGAGCTTTACCCTGCGACTGGCAACCGCTGAGCATGACGTCACTGTGGCCTCGATCGACGCCGTGGTGAACCTTGATGATCTGACGCTGTCAGCGGCAGACGAGGTGCCGCCGGACGGCTTTGCCGAAATCACGCTGGCAACGTCCCATGCCATTCTGTTCGACCCGTTCTCACCGGGTTACAGCGATGGTCGTGGTGTTCTGGTCGATCGCTTCCAGCGTATTGTCGGTGGTGCGCCGCTGCTTGGCGCGGCTGAACTGCCGGATGGCACGCACGCCATCCATCCTACGGCAAGCAAGGTGAGTGCAGGCGAGCGTCGTGCGTTGCATGGTCATGAAGGGGCTGTGTTCTGGCTAACCGGCTTGCCCGGTTCGGGCAAGAGCACCATCGCGCGGGCTGCCGAGGCCGAACTTGTGGCTCAGGGGCTGCGCACAACGGTTCTCGATGGCGATACGCTACGGGCGGGTCTGTGCAGCGATCTCGGCTTCTCGCCGGAAGATCGTCGCGAGAACATCCGTCGCGCCGCGCATGTCGCGCGCATTCTGGCCGAAAGCGGTCAGGTGGTGATCGTGGCGCTGGTGTCGCCTCTGGCTGAAGATCGCGCTCAGGCAGCGCAGATCATCGGGCAGGGCTTCCATGAAGTTCATGTGGATGCGGCTCTCGAACTATGCGAGCAGCGTGACCCCAAGGGGCTTTATGCGGCGGCACGGGCAGGAAAAATCCCGGAATTCACGGGTGTTTCTGCGCCTTACGAAGCGCCTGATGCGCCAGCACTTCGCCTGGCGACCGAAGACGAACTCAATGGCACGGTACTCGTTTTCCGTAACTTCGTTCAGGGCGTGGTGACACGCTAATTTCTGTCGGGTTGCGGTGCGATAATTCGTCGTATCGGAACCTGTCCGAATTTTTCTTCAGGGCCTGTTGAGGGCGTATTATTTCCCTTCGGCATATGAACCGCCAAAGGGGCAGGACCGTATCTGGCCGATCCCTGAATGGCCCTGCTTTCTCACAACAGTCTTCAGGGCGATCAACGAGGCACCCTTCGGTGGGCTCAGTCGTCCAGAATGGATGCGAACTGGGCGCCAACATGTCCGGCGGACGGAGCTGGGTGCTGTCGTGGTTCCGGGTGAGTGAGGAGCAGGGAGAGGATCGTCTCCGCCCTCAGTTTTTCAGTGGGTGTCGCAAAATCATAGGTGACTTCGCGGGATTCGCGTCTGGCAGCGATCATGCCTGCGCGTCTCAATTCGCCAAGTTGCTGTGACAGGGCCGGTTGGCCGATCGCTGTTCCCCGTTCGATCTCGGAAACCGAACGGGGCCCCTCGCAGAGACAGGAGAGGATCAGCAGGCGCTGAACCTGATTATAGAGGCGCAGGCGCTCGAGCAGAGGGGCAAGGCTTTCTCTGGCTTCGGGGGTCATGCCTCATCCTCCCTCAGGCGATAGAACCACAAGGGTGAATTCTGCTCGGACACGCTTTCGGTGGTCAGGGATGCCGGGTCAAAAACGGCCTGGCCCGGCTGCCAGCCTTCAGGGGTCAGAACGCCGCCCTTCGCGGTGTGCTGCAGGGCCTTGAGCGTGCGCAGTATCTCACTCACCGAGCGTCCTACCGAAAGCGGGTATGTCAGAATGGTCTGAACGATACCCTCCGGGTCGATAATGAAGGTCGAGCGGACCGTGCTGCTGTTTTCTGCGGTCTGGTCGAGCATGCCATAGGCACGGGCAATGGTCATTGAAGGGTCTTCAATGACGGGGAACCCGATCGTGACCTTCAGTTCTCTTCTGATCGCATCGAGCCATGCCAGATGCGAGGGCAGGCTATCGACCGAAAGCCCAAGCAACTGGCAGCCGAGCGCGTCGAAATCGCCCTGTGCCTGAGCGAAAGCCACGAACTCACTCGTGCAGACGGGAGTGAAATCGGCCGGATGAGAAAAAAGCACGATCCAGCGTCCGCGATAATCGCCCAGAGTCATCATGCCCTGCGTGGTGCGAGCACGAAAATTGGGGGCTTTCGATCCGAGTTGAGGGGGCAAGCTGGGCGACGCGTCCTGCACGAAATATCCTCACCTATCTTTAAGAAAGCGTTTCTTGACGCCATCACCTATCATAGTTACACAAACTACGAAATATCATATTCATGAAATATGAGATAACCAGGAGTGGCACCATGAATGACGTGCACATCGCCCATGCGACGCAGCTTGTAAAAGAGACGCATGAGGGCGCGCTGCCCCGGCCGGTCATCAAAAGCTTCTTTGATGAGCCGACCTATACAGCGTCACACGTGGTGTATGATCCCAAAACCAGAGAAGCTGCCATTATCGACAGCGTGCTCAATTACGATCCTGCTTCTGGTCGCACGTCCTGCGAGAGCGCACAGGCTGTTCTCGATTTCATTAAAAATGAAAATCTGACGATCGTCTGGCAGCTGGAGACCCATGCCCACGCCGATCACCTCTCAGCGGCGCCCTGGTTGCAGGAGCAGCTGGGCGGCAAGCTGGCCATTGGTGCCGAGATTACCCGTGTGCAGGAGGTCTTTGGCAAGATCTTCAACGCAGGTACGCGTTTCGCGCGGGATGGCTCACAGTTCGACCATCTTTTCAGGGATGGTGATCGTTTCATGATTGGTGAAATCGAGGCCATGGCCCTGCATGTGCCGGGGCACACGCCCGCCGATATGGCCTTCGTTATCGGTGATGCCGCGTTCATTGGGGATACGCTGTTCATGCCCGATTTTGGCACGGCGCGCGCCGACTTTCCCGGTGGTGACGCAAGGCAGCTTTATCGGTCGATCCGGCGCCTGTTGTCGCTTCCTGCCGAAACACGACTTTTTCTCTGTCACGACTACAAGGCACCGGGGCGCGATTTCTATGCGTGGGAAACCACGATCGGTGCCCAGCGCGAGAGCAATCTGCATGTGCATGACGGGGTGAGTGAAGACGAATTCGTCGAGATGCGCACGAAACGTGATGCGACATTGTCGCTGCCCAATCTCATCATGCCATCGGTCCAGATCAATATGCGCGGCGGGCGTCTGCCGGAACCCGAAGAGAACGGAACGCGCTACATCAAGATACCGCTCGACACGCTCTGAACGCTCAAGACCCTGGCAAACAAGACAGTCTGACAAGAGAAAGGCACGCTCATGTCCCTTCGTTTTCTTACAGCGCATTTCGCCGTATCGCCCCAGATCCGCGTCGAGGATCTGCCCGCCCTCAAGGAGCAGGGCTTTACCGCCATTATCTCGACCCGTCCTGATGGCGAAGAGAAAGACCAGCCGAGCGTTGCCGATCTCGGTGTCGCCGCCGAGAAATGCGGCCTGGCCTTTGCCTATATTCCTGTCCGCATGGGCGCCACGCCCGATGCGCACAGCGTGACGGTCATGCGTCGCACCCTGGCCGAGATGATCGGGCCGGATAATACGGGCAAGGTTCTGGCCTATTGCCGTTCGGGCCGTCGCGCATCCGATCTGTTCGAACTGGCTTCGGCGCAGACGGAAGAGCCCGCACCGAAGAGCCAGCGTTTCGATGTCGTGGTGGTAGGCGGCGGCGCGGGTGGTCTCGCCTGCGCGGCAAGCCTGCTGCGCAGGCGGCCCGAACTGCTGGTGGCCGTCATCGAACCTTCGACCGAGCATTATTATCAGCCTGGCTGGACGCTGGTCGGTGGCGGCGTGTTCACGGCAAGAGACACGCAGCGCTCTGAAGTGGGGCTGATTCCGGCACGGGCAAACTGGATCCGTCAGGCCGTGACAGGCTTCAAGCCCGAGCAGAACCGCGTCGAACTCGGCGATGGCAGCGAGATCCTTTATGACGCGATGATCGTCGCAACCGGCATCAAGCTTGACTGGGCGGCCATTCCCGGCCTGACCGAGACGCTGGGCAAGAATGGCGTCACGTCGAACTACCGCTACGATCTGGCTCCTTACACCTGGGAGTTGGTGAGCAAGCTCGAAGAAGGTACGGCGCTCTTTACCCAGCCACCCATGCCCATCAAATGCGCTGGCGCACCTCAGAAGGCGATGTATCTGGCCTGCGATGCGTGGCGTCGCAAAGGCGTGCTGGGTCGCGTTCAGGTCGCCTTCGACACGGCAACGCCCAGCCTGTTTGGCGTGGCTGATTTCGTGCCTGCTCTTATGAATTACATCAAGGGCTACAGCATCGACCTGACGCTCAAATCGCGTCTCGTCGCGGTCGATGGCGAGAAAAAGATCGCGACTTTCGAGCGCACGACCGACAAGGGCACAGAGCGCGTCGAGCGCAAATTCGATATGCTGCATGTGGTCCCGCCCCAGACCGCGCCCGATGTCATCAAATCTTCTCCTCTGGTCGGTCAGGATGGTTTTGTCTCCGTCCATCCCGATACGATGCAGCACACTGTCTTCCCGAATGTTTTCGCGGTGGGCGATGTGGCGGGCACGAGCAATGCCAAGACGGCAGCCGCCGCTCGCAAGCAGGCGCCAGTCGTGGTCGAAAACCTTATTGCACAGCTTTCGGGCCGCAAGCTCGATTATGCCTATGACGGCTATGGTGGCTGCCCGCTGACGGTCGAGCGCGGCAAGATCGTGCTCGCCGAGTTCGGCTATGGCGGCAAGCTGCTGCCTACCCTGCCGGGCTGGATACTGGACGGCAAGAAGCCCACGCGCCTGGCCTGGTTCCTCAAAGAAAAGATCATGCCGCGCCTTTACTGGGATTTCATGCTGCGCGGTCGTGAGCTGTTTGTGCGTCCTGCCAAGAAGCACGAAGGCTGATCCACACTCATGGTTGCGACCCCTTTTCTGCCTGCCCTTGCGTCAGGCAGCCTTGTCGGGCTGGTTCTGGGCCTGATTGGCGGGGGTGGCTCCATCCTCGCCGTACCGCTCCTGATTTACGCGGTAGGGGTGCGCAACCCGCATATCGCCATTGGCACGAGTGCCTTCGCTGTGGCGGTGAATGCGCTGGCCGGTCTGGTGAGCCACGCGAAGGAACATACCGTCAAATGGCGCTGCGCGGGGTTCTTCGCCCCAGCCGGTATGCTGGGTGCCGCGCTCGGGGCACAGCTTGGCAAGGCCGTCGATGGGCAGCGTCTGCTGTTGCTCTTTGCTGTCCTCATGGTTCTGGTTGGCGTGGCCATGATCAGGGGACGTCACGACGAGGGCATTCCAGGGGCGGCCTGCAATCGCGATAATGTCTGGAAGGTAGGGCTGTTCGGCCTTGGCACAGGCGGATTATCCGGTTTTTTCGGCATTGGTGGCGGATTTCTGATCGTACCCGCCCTCATGGCGGCCACGCATATGCCGGTGCTCAATGCGGTCGGGACTTCTCTGGTCGCGGTTGCCGCTTTTGGCGTCACGACAGCCATCAGCTATGCGCTGTCAGGCCTTGTCGACTGGCCGCTCGCCGGATGGTTCATCGCAGGGGGGATCATCGGCTCGCTGGCTGGCACGTCTCTGGCGCGCAGACTGGGCAAAGGCTCAGGGGCCACGTTGAAACTGGTTTTTGCGGGTCTCATTTTCGTCGTGGCGGGGTATATCGTCTTTCGGAACTTCTGAAAGTGAAACCCCATGAGCGCCCCTGACCAGAAACTGACCCAGGACGATATCCTTTCTGCCGTTGAAGGCCTTGTTGCCGCCGAACGCGATCTCATCGCGAATATGGCCAATATCTCTGCAGTGCTGTTCGAGGCGTTGCCGCGCATCAACTGGGCCGGTTTCTATCTGCACAAGGAAGGCGAACTGGTGCTTGGTCCCTTTCAGGGGCGCGTCGCGTGCACCCGTATTGCGATAGGGCGTGGCGTATGTGGCACCGCAGCTGCTGAGCGTCGCACCCAGCGTATAGACGATGTGCACAGCTTTCCGGGCCATATCGCCTGCGATGCGGCCTCTGCCTCCGAAATCGTCCTTCCCCTGATCCGTGACGGTGAACTCCTCGGCGTGCTCGATATCGACAGCCCCGACCCCGCCCGTTTTGGCCCTGAGGAAGAAGCCATGCTGACAAAGCTGGTGGGTCTTCTCCTCAACGCCTGAAGCTGCACGCTTAAGCAGGGAGCTGGCGTCCGGCGGCGCCAGATCTCCAGGTGGGAGCGGTATTATACCACTCCCGTTCTGTTACATCCTGCTTGCTCAGGACCAGCCGAGAGCCCGGATTGATCGGTAAGCTCACGCCGGGTCGGGCCTGCCCTGTCGAGGCAGACCGATCTGCAATGGCCGGTCGCTTTCTCACACGCGGGATAGAGCCGCGCGCTATTATTGCGCCTGCGCAAGGCTGCCGTACCCTCACATAAAGAGGGGGGACCATCAGGCCCTGTTTTTGCGCCAGACGATGATCGAGATAGGAAAGAAGAATCCTATGCCGTCATCGGTGTGAAAGGCCCCCATGCCGAGGCGATCTGTGCCGCTGGCGATGTCATCGGCGAAAAGGGCCTCAAGGCTGGCGCAATCTTCAGGGGCAACCTGATCGTTGAGTCGCGATTCCAGGCGATAGGCGTGGGTCAGGATCGGGACAAGCCCCGCCTTTGCGCCGAGGTCCAGAAGCTGCGCCTGTGTCAGGGCAGAGGTGTGGGACGGGTCTCGCAGTTTCTCAGCCTGATCATAGCCCTGCTGACATGCCGGGTCGGGGGTGGCGTCAATGACAATGAGGCGCCCATCGGGGCGGCAAACGCGCGCCATCTCGATCAGACAAGCCTGCGGATTCTGCATGTGATGAAAACTGTAGCGTGTGACGACCCTGTCGAACGCCCCTTCTTCAAAGGGCAGATCAAAAGCATTGCCGCAGTCGAAAGTCATGGAGAGCCCGCGCTGCGCGGCCAGCTGGCGCGCCTGATCGATCATGGCTGGGGTCAGGTCGAGACCCGTCACATCTGCGCCTTGTGCCGCCAGAGCGCATGAGACGATGCCCGGACCGCAGGCGACATCAAGCACGCGCATCCCGGGACTGACATCGCAGGCAGCGAGGGTCTGTGCCATGCTCGTGGCCTCGGCATGGAGAGGCAGGGCAGCGAAGTTGGCCGCCCAGCGCGTGAATTGCTCGACGATTCTGGTGTCATGCGAGGTCGACATCCTCATTCCTTTCCTGTTTCAGGCAGGATAGGAGGGGAGAGGCTGGCCGTCTGACGCGGTGCGGTCAAAAAAAGGCGGATATCGGCCAGATGAAGATCCTGACTGTCGAGGAAACACAGGCTGTCCTGAAAGAGAACCATCTCGATCAGGTGCGAGCTGTCGGGCTGGCGCGAAAGGAAGCGAGCGAGGCCCTGTTCTATGCCTGGCACGCGCACCCCACACATCAGATCCTGTTTGCCAGAAAAGGGACGACGCAGGTTGAGGGGGAGGCGGGCCGCCATCTTCTTCCGGCGGGACACGCCTTGTGGATTCCCGCGCAGATGCGTCACCGCACGATGATCCGTAATCTGGATGGTGTTTCGCTCTTTCTTGCCCCCGAGGAGGTGGAGACAGGTTGCCGGTCCATTCGAGCTTTTCCGGTATCGCCGCTGATTCAGGAAATGCTGTTTTACGCCCTCCGCTGGTCAGAGGGTGTCGGTGATCGCGAACCATTGACAAAGAGCTTTTTGCAGACACTCGTCCTGCTGCTGCAGGAGGCGATCCAGGCAGCCGGACAGCAGGACTTCGTGTTGCCAAAAGCACGGCATCCTTCGCTTCAGCGCGGTATGGACGCCGCCCTGCTGGACCCCGGTGCCGCCAGCCTGGCCATGGTGATGCGTGAAGCGGGGATGTCTGAGCGGAGCTTTCGACGGTATTTCGACAAGGAGACCGGTATGAACTGGCAGCAATGGATCACCCAGGCCCGGCTTTTTCACGCTGCTACGTCACTGGCCCAGGGAGAAAGCGTGACGCGGGTAGCTGCCGAGAGCGGCTATGCGTCCCAGAGCGCGTTTGCCAAGGCTTTCACGCGATTGCTCGGCTGCTCTCCGGCCCGTTTTCGCAGCCAGTCAGGCTAGAACTTGCTCCGTCACGGGTTAACGAGGGGCGACAGGCTTTCTGCGAGGCAGTCCCCCTCAAGCGCCTTATTTGCCGGTAGTGGGGATCGTGTTCTCATACCGATCCCAATGCGAGGCGAGTTCGCGCACCACTACGCTGCCAACCTGATAGGCCGCGTTGACTGATGGAATGAAGGCCGAATAGCCCTTTTCATTGGCTTCATCGGCAAGAAGCTGGGCTGCGGTCTGGCCCGGTGGCGGCATGTCGAAATTGCTCGACGTGCGAAGCACGAGGGCGCGCTCGGGATCGACGCGACCGGCTTTGGCCTGAAGGGCGAGCGCCTGACAGAAGGCAACATCTTCTTCGGCAGTCGTGGCCATGACGCCCTGATTATCGGTCCAGTAGCGCACCCAGCGTTCGGCCCAGCGATTCATGAGTTTGCCGACCCAGAAGGTTTCCCCCGAGATGGTGTCACCCATCATGACCGAGGGTGGCTTCTGGGCAGGAGCATAGCCGTGATAGCGGGCCCGGCTCTGCTTCATGCCGTCGCTGTCGGGCAGGGAGATTGCCTTCGTGAGGTCGAAGGCCCATTGGGTCAGGCCGGGGTTGAGGGTGTACGTCATGTCGCCCGAGAGCGAGTGAAGCGGTGGGCGGGGCGTCTCGTCCGGGCGGCTGCCCTGAACGGGGGTGAAGCCGTCGGGCCAGTCCCTGGGGATTTCACGCGGGTCGACCAGATGGGCGAGGCCACCATTGATGACGCGCGGTGCCCAGACGGCCGCGCCGATCGTGCCGAAATTGGGATCGATGCCGGCAATACCCGCAAGCACGAAATAGCTGTGACGCAGATCGAAACGCGGGTCGAGAATGAGCGCAGTCATGGCAGAGGCCATATGCTCAGGCCCTTCACCGCTGGCGATAGCCAGAACCTGCAGATCGGGGTTGTAATGCATGACGCCATGATCGGTGCCGGGTGCAGGCAGGGTCTGGGCGAGCGGAAATTTCTCGATCCAGTTCTGATATTCGCCCGGTGTGTCGCCTGTATCCTTGCCTATTTCGAAGGTCGTCACGACCACCACACGCACCGGAATCTTCGCTGTGGCCGGGGCGGTTTCGGCTGCCAGAACGAGGGCTGGAGCAGAAACGGCCGCGCCGGTGAAAGAGAGCGCGGTGAGGGCGAGAAGGCGTTTCATCATGGGAGACTTCACTGGAAGAGGGGGGCGTGGCTGATCGTGTTTTCGAAAGTCGCGAAATTCTGCTCGAGCTGAAGCTGCAGACGGGCCTTTTCGCTTTTCCTGAGGAAATCGGCGCAGGCAAAGCTCTGGGGGGCCTTGCAGAGCGTGGTGATATGATCACCGTCCCACAGGCTGGTGCCGGGAATGAAGGCATAGGTCAGGCTGTTGCGAGACAGGGTCTTGAGATCGGCATAGCTCAGACTCGTCGTCGAGAGGGCCCTGAGATAGTCGAGTGTCAGATTGCTGCGTGATACGCCCTCATCATCGGTCGAGAGCACGACAGGCACATGGGCGCGGCGGTAGAGGTTGAGGGGATGCGCGCTGCCGCTCACATCCAGAATTTCAGCATTGCTCGTCAGGTTGATTTCCACCGCGACGCGTCGCTCGGCCATTTCATTGAGCAGGCGGATGGGGTCTTTCTCCCAAAGGATATCGACGCCGTGGCCAATACGCTCTGCCCCCGCAATCTCGACCGCGTCGCGTATATGGCTTTGCAGCCCGCTCGCCGGGACAAGGGCGGGGGTGAGCTCGCCCGCATGCAGGCTCAACCGCACATCGGGATAGAGCGCGCCAAGCTTGGCGAACATCTGCATATGCAGGCTGTAATCCGCCATGGCGACAGCATTGTCTTCGGGGGCCACGAAATTCAGCCCGACGAAACGCTTGTCGTCATGGGCGAGCTGATAGCCCGCATCGAGCTGGGTAAAGACCTGCGCAGGCGTCATGGTGCGTATGGCCTGAAACAGATAGCGCACGGTCACGGCGCAGCCCGGATGGGCGGCGGGGGTGTCGCATTGCATGATGTCGCGCGCGTCATGCTCCATCTCGTCCGTGTCGTGGCGGGCTTCTGCGACAAGACGGGGGCGTTCTTCTGCAAGCGCTTCGTGAGCCGCCGCGAGGTCGAGATCACGCAGCGGATGCTGGTCTCCAGCCTTCACCATGGCGCCCAGTCCTGGGGAGATCATGAGCTCGAGATAGACAACATGATCGGCGGCGGCCTGGTCGCGCGCCTGCGCCAGCATGGCCCCCTGATGGGTTGCGAGAACCGGTGCGAAGCGTCCGAAAGTCGAGAAAAAGTGATCGTGTCCGGAGCGATCTGTGGCGGAAGGCACGAAGTCATGCATCGACAGGGAATCGATCATGACGGCGCGAGCCTCGTCATGCGCCTTGAGTTGGGCTGCCGGAATATCGCCCGGTGTGGCTAGGCGGCATTTGGTCGGAAGGATGCGCCCCTGCGACAATGACGCGCACAGACCATCTTCGCTGGCCCAGTCCAGAAAGCTCTCTGCCGGTATGGCGCCTGCAAGATGGTTATGCAGATCGCCCCCTTTCGGGAAGCTGCGCATGAACAGGGTCAGGCGTGTCGGATCGCTGCGGATATGATCGAAAACGCGCGCGGTCGCCTGAGCCTCGGGCGTTTCGGCCTGGGCAGACAGGATCGGGAAAGCGACGAGAAGAGCGGGTAAAAAGCGGGGCACCATGTCGCGGAACGTGACGAAACCCGGTCGCTTTTGCAAGCATCCCTGCGGGGATATGGATGCTTTTTACAAGTATTTCCTGTTTGCGCCGCAACGGGTTGACGAACCATGCCGTGGCGGGTCGAAAAGGCAGGCCCAGCCTCCCGTAAGAAGTCAGGGCGCTGCCTGATCCTGAGGCGTTGCGGCGCGACGATGATCGCTGCTGCCGACAACGCCTCGATCGGCTTACTTGCCGGTCAGAGCGTCCTTGACGTTCTTGGCCGGGGAGTAGCTGAGCTTCTTGGAAGCAGCGATCTCGATCGTCTCACCCGTCTTCGGGTTGCGGCCCTGACGTGCTGCGGTCGAACGGACCTGGAACTTGCCGAAGCCCGGAATGGAAACTTCGTCGCCCTTGGTGGCGGCGTCGATGATGCTGGCCCAGACCGTGTCGAGGGCGGTCTTGGCGTCGGCCTTGGTGCCACCGGTTGCGGCGGCGATGCGGTCGATCAGATCAGTGGATTTCATTGTGATCCTCTTGCGTTTGGAATGGCCGTGGAGCCTTAGGCGCAGTTCGAAGCGAGAACAAGGCAGGAAATGCAATATTCCTGATTGTTCTCTGCTGTCGAATCTCTCAATCATACAAGAGTTTCGGGAAATGGCGAAGGGGCCGCCCCCTCTCATTCATCTGCTTTCCACTTTTTGAAGGGGGCTTCATGCGTCAGTCGATACGGTTCTATCTGGGGGAGCGCCTTGTCAGTCTGGACAATGTTGCCCCTGACCAGACCCTGCTTGACTGGCTGCGTCACGAAGGCCGCACAGGCACGAAAGAAGGATGCAACGAAGGTGATTGTGGCGCCTGCACGGTCGTAGTCGCGCGGCTGCGCGGAGATCGCGTGGTCTTGAAGGCTGTAAATGCCTGCATCCAGCTTCTGCCGATGCTCGATGGCGCTGCCTTGTTCACCATTGAGGATGTCGGCAGCGCCGGGGCGCTTCACCCCGTTCAGGAGGCGATGGTCACTCTCAACGGCGCGCAATGCGGCTTCTGCACGCCGGGTTTTGTGATGTCGATGGTCGCCTATCGCAATGCGGATGAGCGCTCGGACGATGACGCGGCGATTGATTCGGCCCTTTCGGGTAATCTCTGCCGTTGCACCGGCTATGCGCCCATCGTGCGCGCCATGAAGCAGGCCCTTGCCGCTCCGGACAGCCCCTTTGAAACGGCGCTTTCAGCGCTGGGCGCAAAGCTTGAAGCGTTGCAGGACGGCGAGGATGTCGCGATTGAGACCTCGCATGGCGCGATCTTCCTGCCTGCCAGCGCGGCCTCGCTGGCACGCTATCTGCAGGAGCATCCCGATACACTGATTGTGGCAGGGGCCACCGATGTGGGGCTCTGGGTTACCAAAGCCATGCGCGCCCTGCCGCGCGTGGCCTTCATCGGGCAATGTCCCAATCTGATGCGGCTCGAGCGCGATGATGAGGGGCTCCATATCGGGGCAGCGGTCACCTACGATGCTGCACGTGAAGCATTGGCTGCGCTGCTGCCTGATTTTGGCGCGCTGGTCGGGCGCATCGGCTCGACACCCATACGCAACAGCGCGACGCTCTGTGGCAACATCGCCAACGGCTCGCCCATCGGTGACGGACCTCCGGCACTGATAGCCGCAGGGGCGATGCTTCACCTGCGCCGTGGGGCGGAAAAACGTGTAATTCCCCTTGAGCGGTATTTTCTGGCCTATGGCAAGCAGGACCGGCAGGCAGGCGAGTTCGTGGAAGCTGTTACCATTCCACCGCTCGCCGAGGGGATATTCTATCGCAGCTACAAGATCTCGAAACGCTTCGATCAGGATATCTCGGCCGTGCTCGCTGCCTTTGCACTGCGTGTCGACGACGAGGGGATCGTGCAGGAGGCACGTCTGGCGTTTGGTGGCATGGCGGCAACGCCGTGTCGGGCCGTGCGTGCCGAGGGGGTCCTGATCGGTGCGAAGTGGCATGAGGCCACGCTCGAGGCCGCACGTCTGGCGCTGGCCGAAGATTTCACCCCGCTGAACGATATGCGCGCGAGTGCCTGGTATCGTCAGACCGTCGCGGCCAATTTGCTGACGCGCTTTTTCGAGGAAAGCCAGGGTGAGACCATGCGCCTCGCCAAGGCCGGAGGGCTCGCTCATGTCTGATACCATTGCATCGCCCGTTGCGCCGGATGGTCTGTCGCCCTCCGCTTCGGCAGAGCCGACCCGCAACATGAAGCATGAAAGTGCCGTACTGCATGTCACCGGACGGGCGCTCTACATTGACGATCTGCCAGAGCCCAAGGGGCTTTTGCATGTGGTGCCGGGGCTGAGCGAAAAGGCGCATGCGCGCATCGTCTCGATCGATCTTGCGGCTGTACGTGCCCTGCCGGGTGTGGTGCGCGTGCTGACCGCACAGGATATTCCCGGCGAGAACCAGACCAGCCCTGTTCATGCCAATGACGAGCCGCTTCTGGCACAGGATCTGGTGCAGCATGTCGGCCAGCCGATCTTTGCGGTGGTCGCAACAGAGCGCGCTATCGCCAGACGGGCGGTGAAGCTGGCGCGTATCGTTTATGAGGAACTGCCTGCCATTCTCGATATCGACAGCGCGAAGGCCAATGGCAGTGCCGTGGTCTGGCGCCCGCTCACCACGGCGCGTGGCGATGTGGAGCCCGCGCTTGCGAAGGCGCCAAGGCGGCTCCAGGGCACGCTCACCATCGGCGGTCAGGAGCATTTCTATCTCGAGGGACAGGTAGCGCTGGCTCAGCCCGGCGAAGCAGGCGAGATGCGTCTGTGGTCTTCCACGCAGCATCCTTCCGAAACGCAGCACCTCGTGGCCAGTGTGCTGGGCCTGCCCCATCACCTTGTGACAACCGAAATCAGGCGTATGGGGGGTGGATTTGGCGGCAAGGAGTCACAGGCCAATGGATGTGCCTGTCTTGCAGCGCTCGCGGCCTCACTGACAGGGCAGGCCGCCAAGATGCGCCTTGATCGCGATGACGACATGGTCATCACCGGCAAGCGCCACGACTTCAAGGTGGCCTATGATGTCGGCTTTACCGATCAGGGCGATATTCTGGCTGTTGACATGGAACTAGCGGCTCGATGCGGCTGGTCGGCCGATCTCTCCGGGCCTGTGACCGATCGCGCGCTTTTTCATGCCGATAACGCCTATTTCTATCCCGATGTGCGGTTTCGCTCCTTGGCCCTGAAGACCAATACGCAGTCCAACACGGCGTTTCGCGGGTTTGGTGGGCCTCAGGGTATCATTGCCGCCGAGCGCCTCATCGAGGAAATTGCCCATGCCACGGGTATGGACCCGCTGGATGTGCGTCTGCGCAATGTCTATGGCACGGGCGAACGCGATGTGACGCCCTATCACATGGTGGTCGAGGATTCGATCACCGATCTGGTCATGACACAGCTTGCCGAGCGCTGCGATTATCGCAGGCGCCGTCAGGCTCTACGGGATTTCAACAGCACGAGCCGGACCCTGCGCAAGGGCATTGCTCTTGTGCCCGTCAAATTCGGCATTTCCTTTACGGCCACCCATTACAATCAGGCCGGGGCGCTGGTGCATGTCTATACCGATGGTTCCGTGCAGGTGAATCATGGCGGCACGGAAATGGGGCAGGGGCTGCACACCAAGATGGTACAGATCGTGCGGCACGAATTTGCCCTGCCTGCCGAGAGTGTCCGCATTACCGCAACTACAACGGGCAAGGTGCCCAATACCTCTGCCACGGCTGCCTCTTCGGGGGCCGATCTGAACGGCATGGCGGTGCTCGATGCTGTCAGCCAGATCAAGGGGCGTATGGTCGCCTTTGCTGCAGAGAAATGGCAGGTCCCGCCGGAGCAGATCGCTTTCACGCAGGAAGGCGTACGCATTGGTGATGAGATCGTCTCCTTCCGCGATCTCGTCTGGCAGGTCTATTTTGCCCGTATCTCGCTCTCGGCCAGCGGGTTCTACAAGACACCGAAGATTTCGTGGGATGCGGCAACAGGTAGGGGGCGGCCCTTCTATTATTTCGCCTATGGCGCAGCCTGCGCTGAGGTGACGCTCGATCTGCTGACCGGTGAGAATACGATCGATCGCGTCGATATTCTTCACGATGCGGGAGAGTCGCTCAATCCGGCAATCGATATCGGGCAGATCGAGGGTGCCTTCGTTCAGGGCGCTGGCTGGCTGACGACAGAAGAGCTGGTCTGGGACGGTCAGGGTCGTCTGCGTACCCACGCCCCAAGCACGTATAAAATTCCCGCATGCTCGGATCGGCCGCGCATTTTCAACGTTACATTGCTTGAAGATGCCCCCAATCGCGAGGCAACGATCTATCGCTCGAAAGCCGTAGGTGAGCCCCCGCTCTGTCATGGCGTGGCCGTGCTTCATGCGCTGTCTGATGCCATTGCGAGCCTTGACGCCTATCGTTCCTGCCCGTCGCTCGATGCCCCGGCGACGCCTGAGACATTGCTTCGAACGATCATGCGTGTGCAGGAGCGCGCGCGGCGTAGTGATGGAGCCTCCGTCTGATCGATTTCGATCTTATTCGCAGTTGGCAGCGCCAGGCTGTGGCTGTGCTTCGCGTGGTGGTGGCCGATGCAAAAGGCTCGACCCCGCGCGAGCAGGGCGCCTTCATGCTCGTCACCGAGACAGCCCAGACCGGTACGATTGGCGGAGGTCAGCTCGAATGGGATTCGCTGGCGCGGGCGCGCCAGATCCTGCGTGGCGAAGCCGGGCGGGAGGAGAGCCGTTTCGTTCTGGGGCCGCAGGCCAATCAATGCTGTGGCGGTGTGGTGGTTATCCGCTACGAGCCGATTTTCGATCTCGATGCCGAGCTGCGTGCGATCAGGGCGCATCGCCTGTCCTGGCCGGTTCTGGCGGTGTTCGGCGCCGGCCATGTCGGGCGTGCGCTCATTCAGGCGGCATCGCTCCTTCCACTATCCCTGCGCTGGATCGACCCTCGGGCAGATGAGTTCGGCGCGGTGCCCGAAGGGGTGAGGGTCTGCGTTACCGATGATTGGGAGCGCGAAATCGCCGGTCTGAAGCCCGGGGACGGGGCGCTGGTCATGACCCCCAGCCATACGCTTGATGCGTTGATCGTGGCCGCAGCCCTCGAGCGGGGGGATCTGGCCTATGTCGGGTTGATCGGTTCCCGAAGCAAACGGCGGCGCTTTGAGGCGGGTTTTCGGGATGTCGGGCTCAGCCAGGCGCAGATCGATACGCTGGTTTGCCCCATCGGGGCGCAGGGGCTGCGTGACAAGCGCCCCCAGATCATTGCCGCTTTCGTCGCAGCAGAACTCGCTGCACGGTTGGTCTCTCGGTCCGATTAGGGCAAGGTGAGGGGCGGTCAGAGGGCAGTCGCATTTCTGCGGCAGCACTCCGGCGGCGCAAGGAGGAATTGAATGACCGGACCCGGGCCGATACGCGGTATCCTGTTCGATATGGATGGTGTGCTGCTCGATAGTGAGTCGCTCTCGCTCGAGGCGTTTGTCATGGCGGCGCGTGATCTGGGCCATGACATGCCTCTCGCGTTTGCCCGCCAGATGATTGGCCTGCCCGGCGATGCCTGCGCGCGTCTCGTGGTCGAAACCTACGGGCCTGAGGTCGATCTTGAGGCACTCTTTCGTGCACAGGACAAACGCCTGCATGATCTCGTTGAGGCGGGCGGGCTGATCCTGAAGCAGGGCGTTGAGCCGCTTCTCGACTATCTCGATGCGCGCAAATTGCCGCGCGCCATCGCCACCTCATCCAGCCGGCTGCGCACGGAGACCCATCTGCGCCATGTCGGCATCTATGAGCGCTTTGATGCGATCATCACACGGGACGACGTGACACGTGGCAAGCCCGACCCCGAACCCTATCTGCGCGCTGCTGCCGCGATCGGTATAGAGCCTGCCTATTGTCTGGCGATCGAAGATTCCCATAACGGCGCCCGTGCCGCGCATGCTGCCGGTATCAGGGTGATCGTCGTGCCTGATCTCATGGCACCGAATGAGGAAATCATTTCCAAGGCGCATGCGATCATGGACAATCTGCATGAAGTCCGCGACTTCATTGAGTGCGCCGATAGCGCAGCCTGACTTGCCGGAGGGCTGGTTTTGCGCGGTTGCCCTTGGAAACAGGGGCAGCAAGAGCGCTCCACACCGACCTGTCATTTCGTGTCGTCTTGTCAGCAGCCCGCTGGATAATCGACTGCCTTTTGGAACGCCCGGCGTGATCCGTGGCTTTCGGAAGGCCTAGTGGCAGCCGCCGCCCTTGCAGCCGTCACAGCCAGCACAGCCCTTCTTGGGGGCTCCGCCGGGCGCGGTCTGCCGGGCAATGCCGAGTTGGGCCTTGAGGCGCGCCGCGTGAACAGGGAAAAGCCTGTTCAGCCAGAAAAGCAGGGCAACCACGACGAGGGCAATGACAATAAGGCTCTGGATCATGAGGGGGCTCCTGTGAGGGCGCGTGTCACATGATAGGTAAGCAGCGCGGCCATGTAAGCAAGGCCGAACAGATAGGCGGCGGCGCCCAGAACGACCTTGAGCGAGCGCGTTTCGCGGCGCATGACCGCCAGGGTCGAGATGCATTGCGGCGCATAGACATACCAGGCCAGCAGGGAAAACGCGGTGGCCATGCTCCAGTGGGCGCTGAGCAGAGGCATGAGCTGGCTGGCTGCGGTGTCGTCATTGGCGCCTAGCGCGTAAACGGTGGCGAGCGCACTGACCGCGACTTCGCGTGCGGCGAGGCCAGGAATCAGTGAAACGCAGATCTGCCAGTTGAAGCCGATAGGGGCGAAGACCGGCAGCATCCAGTGGCCGATCATGCCCGCAAGGCTGTAATCGATGGCGGCCCCTGTGGCATTGGCCGGTGGCGAGGGGAAGCTCGAGAGCGCCCAGAGCAGCACATTCAGCGAGACGATGATGGTGCCGACACGCGACAGAAACATCACTGCGCGCTGCCACAGCCCGAGCGCTACGCTCTTGAGATTCGGCGTGCGATAGGGGGGGAGTTCCAGCATCAGGGGATGCTCTTCTGACTCCACACCGCGCGTCATGAGGCGCGCCGCAATGATGCCGCTCACGATGGCCACGAAATAGAGACCGAATAGCACCAGTCCCTGCAGCCCCAGAAAGCCCAGCACAGTGCGGTGCGGCACAAAGGCCGCGATCAGAAGCGTATAGACAGGCAACCGCGCCGAGCAGGTCATGAGCGGCGCGATCAGGATCGTGACCAGACGGTCGCGCGGGTTCTGGATGGTGCGCGCCGCCATGATGCCGGGAATGGCACAGGCAAAGCTCGATAGCAGCGGGATGAAGGAGCGCCCGCTCAACCCGGCCAACGCCATGATCCTGTCAAGCAGAAAGGCTGCGCGTGGCAGATAACCGGTTTCCTCAAGGGTCAGGATCCAGAGGAACAGGATCAGGATTTGAGGCAGGAAGACGATCACCGTGCCTGCGCCCGCAATCACCCCATCTGCCAGCAGGCTGCGCAGCAGCCCCTCAGGCAGAGGCGAGACGAGCATCTGACCAAGAGAGGTGATCCCCGCTTCGAGCGCATCCATGATCGGCTGTGCCCAGGCGAAAACCGTCTGGAACATGAAGAACAGCACGACCAGAAGAATGATCGGCCCCCATACCGGGTGCAGAAACCACCGATCGAGCTTGTCGGCCATTCTGTCGCTCTTGAGCGACGATTCATTGGTAAAGCGTGCAATCAGCGACCCGACCAGAGCGTGCAGATCCACGCCCTCCGGCAAGGCCGGGGGAAGTGGGAATTCGGGCTTTTCGAGCGCTTCGAGCAGATGAGTCACGCCGCTCTTGCGCAGGCTGATGGTCGGTATGATCGGCACACCAATAGCGGCGGCAAGGCCGGGTACGTCGATCTTGAGGCCAATACGGGCGGCCTCGTCCATCATGTTGAGCACGACCAGCATGGGGCGGCCGAGCTGCACCAGTTCTAGCAGGAAGCGCAGATGCAGGCGCAGATTGCTGGCCGAGACGACACAGATGATCAGATCGGGCTGTTTCTCGACCGCATGGCGCCCCATGCAGACATCGCGCGTGACATCTTCATCGGGGCTGGTGGCGCTCAGGCTATAGGCACCCGGCAGATCGAGCAGCCGAACCGCTCGGCCTTGTGGGGTGGTGAACCGCCCTTCCTTGCGCTCGACAGTCACGCCCGCATAGTTTGCGACCTTCTGTCTGCTGCCGGTCAGCTGGTTGAATAGCGAGGTCTTGCCGCAGTTCGGATTGCCGACAAGCGCAGCCCTCAAAGGCCTTGTAACCGATTCCGGCGGGGTGATCGCATTCATCAGACGTCAGAGATCGTGTTCGAGCGTGATACGCGAGGCTTCACCACGGCGCAGGGCAAAGCAGGTGGACCCCAGACGGACAGCTATCGGATCATGGCCGACCGGGCCTGTCGCCACGATTTCGACCGGCGCACCGGGAATGAAGCCAAGCTCGCCGAGACGCGTCGCAATCGGATCATCTTTCATGCGCGCGACAACCTGGCTGATGATCGCGTGAGCCCCTTTAGGCAAGGTGTCGAGTGTCATGGGTAGGCCCACCTGAGCAAGATCATGGCGTTCCATGAGAACGCTTCTCACTTGCCAAGATAGGCCTTCACGAATTCTTAGGGAAGAGGGACGGGTATGAAACCTCGCCAAGGTCGTTTCATGTCATAGGCTTTTGTGCGGACCGGCGTTGTGCACATCGCTCTGAGCGATCTCGATGGCAGCGGCGATGGCCGACCGTGCCTGAGGGCTGTTCGACCAGCAGGTGGCGCCGAGCTTCGCTGCGGTCCGGTAGCATAATGCCTGTGCTGTTTGGTTTGCTAGATCAGCGAGGCAATGGATGCCGTTCTCTTCGATCCGCTGCAAGACGGTGGGGCCGCTCCCTTGCCAGCAAGAAGGAGTTGGCGTTCGCTTTCGGGAAAAGGCATGGCAGCGGAGCTCCTCTCGCTTAACAAAATACGATTGCTCTTCAGAGGCGTTAATCTTGCTGATCTTGTCGAGGGATCATTCTCAACGCTGTATTCCTTATCTGCCTGATATGAACACTCAATTTGGTTGAGGGGCAGTCCATAACTTTATCCTATGATGTGACGTAATTTTTCTAAATCGCTTCATTCTGTTTGAATTAACGAAAATTATTTTTTGTAATCGATCTATAACGCGGTTGTGATTTTGCCTATGTTGAGGTGCGGGAATAGGTAATCGACCCCCGTCTGTTAACCATTCGGCTGAATTTCCTGCAAAATAATGACCTCAATAGAGGGCGGTGTCTTGTCTGATAACGTATCGAATACATCCCATGATGTGCTGATCATAGGAGCTGGCCTGGCTGGTCTCACCTTGGCGCGGCAATTGCTGATGGCAGATCCGGGCCTCGATATCTGCATCGTGCATAATCGCAGATTTCCCAATCCCGAGCGTATTCACAAGGTTGGTGAGTCAACGGTCGAGATCGGCGCGTTTTATCTTGCCGAGACGATTGGCTGTGCGCAGCATTTGCAGGACCATCACATACGCAAGATGGGGCTTCGGATCATCCAGACTGAAGGCGTTGCCGAAGACGATCCCTATCGCGAACTGGGTCTGAGCTTCTATCCCCGGCACGCCACTTATCAGATCGATCGGGGCAAGCTCGAAAATTACCTGCTCGGACTGATCAGGCCGTCGATCACGCTGCTCGAAAACAACCGGGTTCTCGATTTCGAGCGCAAGGACGGGGTCAACTCTGTGGCTGTCAGAGACCATGACGGCTGTGTCAAAAAGCGGAATGCCCGCTGGGTAGTCGATGCTTCCGGCCGTGGTCGCGTTCTGATGAAGAAGTTCGGACTGCAGAAGGATTCAGGCATCAATCATTCTTCTGTCTGGTTTCGTGTCGGTGGCAACGTCAACATCAACGAATTTCTGGCGTCGCGTGACCCTGCCAACTCGTTTCTCGACTCAAGCGAGAGATGGCACAGCACCACCCATCTCGTGGGGCGTGGTTACTGGGTGTGGATCATCCCGATAAACGAGGAAACAACCAGCATAGGGATCGTTTTCGACAATGCGGTGCATAAACTCTCTTCCATGAGTTCGCACCCGCTTGCCATGTCCTGGTTGCAGCAGCATGAACCGCGTCTTCAGTCCTATCTGGAGGCGAAAAATTTCGATGTGATCGATTTCGTCATGCTGCGGAATTACTCCTATCTTTCGGAACAGTATATCTCGGCTAATGGCTGGGCGCTCACGGGAGAAGCTGCCGGCTTTGTCGATCCGATGTATTCGAATGGAACGGATGTGATCGGTCTGGCCAATACAATGATCACAAACGCCATTACCAAGCCTACCGGGCCGCTTTTCATCAATCAGATGAATGGTCTGCTTGACGAGGCCTATGCGGGCTTTGCCGATACGCATCGCAACTCCTATGACGGTTTCGGCGATTGGAATTACATGTTCGTCAAAACGAACTGGGACACGACTTTCTATTTTCTGTTCATGTGTGTGCTTTTCATGAACGGGAAATTCGAGAATATAGCCTATATTGAGTCAATTCACGGTAAGATTACCGCGTTCTATGATCTTCATCACGAGGTTCTGGAATATCTGAAGCAGCCCGGATCAGTCTCGAAAGATTATGAGCTTGCGGATTTCATCAATCTTGCGGGCTCGATTCAGGAATATGCGAATGGTGCTATTATCGTCGAAGACAAAAGTGATGAAAATATTTCAGTTGTGCTCGATTATCATATGAAAATTCTGTTGGAACTGGCTGAGTCTATCATGGAGACAAAGACGTTCGACCGGAATTTCTATGAAATGAGAAAGCGTCTCATGACTGAAGAGTCCATGGCTCGCGCTGCAAGCATGGAGGCAGAGCTGAATTCCGTGTCCGTTTGAAAGCCATGATCGCCCCGCCTATATAGTGGGTTCAAACCGGCGGGGAGATCATGATGCGCCAGCTTATCGAACAGCGAATTCAGCAAGGTGGTGGCAAGGAGCCTGCGGATCTTGTCATACGCAATGTCGGGCTGTTCGATCTGGTTACAGGGGAAATCCTGCCGGGCGATATCGCTATCTGCGGTGATCGTATTGTTGGCACTCTGGATCGTTACGAAGGCAGGCGTGAGATAGACGGCACGGGCAAGATTGCCGTGCCCGGCTTTATTGACACGCATCTGCATGTCGAATCCTCTCTGATCACCCCGTTCGAGTTCGATCGCTGCGTTTTGCCGCATGGCGTGACCACCGCCATTTGCGACCCGCATGAGATGGCCAATGTGCTTGGCGGGCAAGCCTTCGATTATTTTCTGGACTGCGCCAGCCGCACGATCATGGATCTGCGGGTCAATCTGTCGAGCTGCGTGCCCGCGACGCCGGTCGAGACATCGGGTGCCATTCTCGATGCGGCGTCGCTCATCGCCTATCGCGATCATCCCAAGGTCATCGGTCTCGCCGAGTTCATGAATTTTCCGGGGGTGCTCTCCGGTCAGCCCGATTGTCTCGACAAGCTGGCAGCTTTCGCCGGGGAACATATCGACGGTCATGCGCCGTTGCTGCGTGGCAAGAAACTGAATGGCTATTTGTCTGCCGGTATCTCGACCGATCATGAGGCGACCGCCGCTGAAGAAGCGCTGGAAAAAATCCGCAAGGGCATGACGATCCTTATTCGTGAAGGATCTGTCTGCAAGGATCTCGAGGCACTTGCCCCTCTTTTGACGCCTGAGACCTCACAGTTTTTCGCTTTCTGCACAGATGATCGTAATCCGCTCGAAATTGCGCATGAAGGCCATATCGATTTTCTTATCCGTAAGGCGATCGGTCTTGGCGTGAAGCCATTGGCGGCCTATCGCGCGGCCTCGCTCTCGGCAGCACGGGCTTTCGGGCTGCGCGACCGTGGCCAGATCGCGCCGGGAATGCGCGCTGATATCGTTCTGCTGGATGATCTCGACACCTGTCAGGTCGCACAGGTCCTTTCCGCAGGGCGCTTAGTCGATGACGCTCTTTTTGACAGTCGCGATCTGGTCCCGCCCACCGGATACGGTTCTGTCAGACTGGCGGCGCCCATCACAGAGCAGGATTTCGTGGTGGAGGGTTCGGGCGAGCAGCGCGCAGTGATCGGTATCATCCCGGGGCAGATCATCACGGCTTTTAGACGTTTCGATCTGCCGAGCGTCGATGATCGGGTCTTGCCAGATGTGACGCAGGACGTTGCGAAGATCTGTGTCATTGCGCGCCATGGCAAGAACGCCAATATCGGACGCGGTTTCGTGCAGGGTTTTGGGTTGAAGGAAGGCGCACTGGCCTCTTCAGTCGGGCATGACAGCCATAATCTCTGCGTTGTCGGCATGAGTGATGCCGATATGGCACTGGCCGTGTCACGGTTGACTGAACTCGGGGGCGGTTTCGTGGCGGTCGATGGCGGTCGGGTGATTGCCGAACTCAGTCTGCCGATTGCAGGTCTGATGAGCGATCAGCCCTTCGAGACGGTACGCGACGATCTTGAATCCCTGCGCCGTGCGGTAGGCGGCATGGGCGGCACACTGGAAGAGCCATTCCTGCAGCTGGCTTTTCTGCCTCTGCCCGTCATCCCCCATCTCAAGATCACTGATCTTGGTCTGATTGATGTCGACAGCATGACCCTGGTCCCCTAGGTGCCTCATCCAGCCCCGGCCAGACCGGGGCTGGATGAGGGTCAGAAATTCGTCGTCAGCTGGCCACCCAGAATGGCGGCGTCCTTGAATGTGGTCGTGGCACCGGGGTGCTGCAGATACTGGAAGTCGAATTGCAGCGAGGTCGCGGGCAGGACATGCAGGCTGTAGAAGGCCTCGTAGACCTGCTCCCAGTTCTGCACGCCATACACATTGCCCCACTGGTTGGAAACGAAGGGCAGGCCGAGCGCTACGGAAGACTGTTGCTGAAGGCGGATCGAGCGGCTCATGTTCATATGCTGGAACATGATGCCGACTTCATCGAGCGGGCGATGCCAGGGGGAGCCACTTTGCAGCAGGCCGATCCATTCATGGTCGCGCATGGCAACGACATTGCCTTGCGCATAGCCCACGCCACCGATCACGATCAGACCGTCTGCAATGCCTTTGCCGCTTCTGACCAACATCTGGTCGAACATGAACCAGCTCGACCACATGCCGGATTCCTTGCGGGCGGCCAGCCCGCTGGCCTGATAGGACCCGCCATACCGGTCTTCATAGAGATTGGGATAGCGCGAATTGTCGTAATAGAAGCCGATCTTGTAGTGGCCGAGCAGCTTGTCCTTGCCAAAGGCTGGGTCCCAGCCGGTCTCGAATTGTGAGCTGAGTTTGCCCAGCCCGTCCTGAGCCAGTGCCCAGCCTGAAACGCCGCCATTGAAGGCATGCGGGCTGACAGCAAAAAGACCGCCCATGATATAGGTGCGCTCGGTCGGTCGCACGCGCAGCACTGCGCCGATATTGGCAGAAGGCCAGTCGCGGCCGCCAGGCGCATATTTGCCCGGCGCGAAATTGCCGCAGACGCTGACATTCATGAAATTACAGGCAAGCGCGTCAAAATCGAAAAACGTGCCCGTGGGGATGACACCGGCCGAGAGAATCACGCGGTCATTCAGAAAGGTCTTGTCGGCATACATCGAGACGAGATGCGCTACGACATTACCGCGCGAGCCGTAGATCTGCTCAGGATTGGAGACGTAATCGCCCAGTGTCGAACTGAAATTACGGCCATGACCGTTCACGACCAGAAGATGGGTCCAGAAGCCCTGAAAGCCTGCGAGCTTCTGCCAGTCGATGTCGAGTTCAGCAGCGACCTGACCCGCCAGCACGTTGTCGCGCGTGCGGCCGCCCGTCACATTGCCCATATATTCTTCGTTCAGTGCGATATTCAGAAAGATGCCGCGTTTCTGCATCCAACTTTGCGCACCGCCCCAATCGCCGAACAAATGCGGATTTCCATATAGGGAAGGGACCAGCGGGCCGATCGGCACCGCGCCCTGTCCTGCGATGGGGAAGCCGATGGCAGTGTATTGATCGGTGTCGAGCGTTCTGGCCGTTTCTGACTGTGCCCTGGCGATAGAGGGCATCTGCGTCGCTGCCAGCAGCGCCATCGTGAAAACGATGCTCAGGCCTCGTCCTGCCTTTGGTCGTCTTCTGGTAGAGCTCGCCGGAGAAGAGGCGTCGTCTTGGAGGGGCATCAGTTCGGGTTTGCTTGTCACGTTTCTCAATCCAAATAACCATCGGGCCAAATAATCATCGGGTCGACGCCTCTTCGGTAGATTTGCTGAAAGCGACGTCGATAATGGCGATGGCATTAACAGAAAGTCATGATGTGAGGACACGGATCGTGACTACAAAATTTCGTGTTATATTGTTATAAAGCGGTGGTTAGATTGAGCATAATGTAACGCAAATCAGGTGCGCGCGAAGGTTTTGCGTCCTCCCACCCAGGCTTCCTTGATGATGAGATCGCGGTCGAGCACGACCATGTCAGCCAGCTTGCCTGTCTCGATGAGGCCACGATCGGTGAGCCCCAGATAGGAAGCCGCGTTGCCGCTGACCAATCGGCTTGCCTCGTTGAGAGAGGCCCCATGAGTCACCGCATTGCGCAAAGCCTGATCGAGGTTCAGCACACTCCCTGCGAGCGAGCCGTTGGGCAGACGGACGACTCCCCCCTCGATCGTGACATCCTGTCCGCCCAGCGTGCTCGGGCCGTCAGGTTGACCCGCACCACGCATGGCATCGGTCACGAAAAGCAGACGGTTGCGCATGACACGCGAAGCAAGACGGAAACTGGCGGGGTGGACATGATGCGTGTCGAAAATCATTTCGGCATAGCTCGCGTCATGACACATCAGAGCCGTGACAGGGCCAGGTTTGCGACCTTCTATCGGAGACATGGCGTTGAAGAGATGCGTACCACCGGCGATACCCCCACAGGTGCAGATGGTGGCAATCGTGTCCATGGCTGTCTCGTAATCGGCGGTGGTGTGGCCGATGCTGATACGCACCCCGGCTTCTGCCAGACTCGCGATGGCTGTTCTGGCGTGCTCGAGTTCCGGGGCGAGGGTGACGACCCTTACGCAGCCAAGAGAGAGAACTTCCGAAACTTTCTCAGGCGAGGGGGCGATCGCAAAAGGGGGCTGGGCACCAAGCTTGTGAGGACTGACGAACGGCCCTTCGAGATGCGCGCCGTGAATGCGCGGCCCGTCGGGATCTGGGCTCTGCATGACCTCCGCAACGGCCTTCAGGGCGGCGATGACATCTTCCCACGGGCGGGTGATGGTGGTCGGCAGAATGGTCGTCGTCCCATGGCGCATATGATAATGCGCCAGACGCCTTATCGCTGCGGCACCATCCATCGTATCTGCGCCGTCACCTCCATGCACATGGCCATCGATAAAGCCCGGCAGAATGTAATCGTGCGGCGCGGCGCCTCCCGCTTCGATCTCCCGAATATGCGTGTCGAAGCGCACTGTGCCAGCAAGAAGGCGGTCAGCCAGAACGATCTGGCCTGTCAGTGTCTGTGTCATGAAATCAGTCCTGTTCGGTCAGTCCGACGCGGCCATAACGGCGTGAATAGGCCAGGATGACCAGATAGGCGGGAATGACGATCATGGCGAACATGCCCTGAAACCCGAAGACGGGTTTGAGCCACACATAGAACTGCGGCACGACCGCGCCGCCACTATAGGACATGACCATGACGGCAGAGGCCATGGCTGTCATGTGGCCAGCGCCGCGAATGGCAATGGGGAAGATGGTCGGCATGATCATGGCATTGGTAACGCCCAGCAGAGCCACGCAGAACACCGAGTGATACCCCTGGGTCAGAACGGCCAGAACCGTCAGAACGCAGCCCACCGCACAGGAAAGCTGCATATAGACTTCCTGTTTCATGAAGCGCGGTACGATAATGAACCCCATGATGTAACCCAGTAGCATGCCGGTCAGGGTGAGCGCGGTGAAGAATTTTGTTTCGTCCAGCGGCAGGCCGAAGCCTTGGCCATAGGTGCCGATGGCATCGCCTGCCATTACTTCTATGCCGACATACAGGAACATGGCGATAAAGCCGAAAACGAGATGCGGCTTGAAAAAGCGATGCTGTGACCCCTCGCCGGAAGAAATGACGGGTGCTTCGAGATTGGGCAGAGGCGCGAAGGCTACCACGATGGCGATCAGGACCAGTATGCCAGCCATGCCGAGATAGGGGGCATAAAGCGCCTGAACAAAATTATTGAGCAGCGCTTCGCGTACGGCCGGGTCGGTTGCCGATTGCGCCTTTTCGGCAACGGCACCGATATTGCGCATGACCAGAAGCCCCAGCACGATCGGTGCGAGAATGCCTGCGGCCTTGTTGCAGATGCCCATGATCGAGATGCGTTGGGCGGCACGTTCCGGCGGGCCAAGCAGGCTGACGAGCGGGTTGATGACGACCTGCATGAGAGAAATACCGGCGCCAAGAATCAGCAATCCTGTGAGGGCTCCGGGATAGATACGCCAGGCGACGAATTGTCCGAAGACAGCAACACCCAATGCCGAAACCAGAACAGACAGGGTGAGACCCGTTTTCAGCCCCAGCCGTTGCGCGATCAGAGAGGTCGGAATGGAAAAAAGGAAAAACGAAAAATAAAACGCAAGCGGAATGAAAAAGGCGCTGAATTCGCTGAGTGAGAAAGCGACGCGCACGAAGGAAATAAGCGGGCCGTTCAGCCAGGTGACAAAGCCCATGGCAAAGAAGATCAATGCAGAGACGGCCAGTGCGGAATAGCCGTAAGGACCGACCAATTTGTTCTGGGTACACGGGACCTTAAGCATGGTGAACACGTCCTCAGGCAAACGGGAGATTTATTTTAATAAATAAACTATGTGGATTATAGGTAAGACGCCCCGATCAGGCCAGCATCATTTCCAAGTTTCGCTTTCACAATAATCGGAGTGGCCGTTTTGCAGAGACATTTCTTGCGTACTGCCCGATCCAGTGCCTCGATGAGATCATCGACTGTGCTCAATCCGCCACCGGCGGGAACGCAGCTTGCACCTGTGACATTGATCATGATCGCCAGAGCATCGGAAAGAAGGTCGATATAGCCTTCCATCGTTCGTTGGCAGGATGGTTCGCCCGAAAGCCAGCCTGTCATGATCTCGCGACTGCTGCGGACCTCTTCGCAACGCCAGAAATGGAATTTTTCCAGTCCTCGTGCGCCGCCGATCGTATCGAGACAGCCTGACTGGCCGCATCCGCAGGCGAGATAGGGATAATCCCTGTCGCCCCTTCGCAGCAGGGGGCCATGCCCCCATTCGCCGGTAAGCCCCTGCCTTCCAACGATAAGTCTGCCGTTCTGCACAAGACCGCCCCCGACGCCTGTTCCGAGAATGATCCCGAACACGTTGTCATGGCCCATTCCTGCGCCTGCTCTGGCTTCAGCCAACGCAAAGCAATCGGCGTCATTGGCGATCCGTACCGTCATGCCGAGTTTCTGACTCAGAAGAGGGGCAAGAGCGATGCCGCTGATGCAGGGAATATTGGCTGCGTTGCACTCGGCAGTTTCAGGGTCCTGCAGGCCGGCGAGGGAGAGGTGGATTGCCTCGATACCGACCGGGGATTGGTGGACCATCTGTGAGAAGGCGTCGACAAAAAGCGTCAAATCATGCCCGGGCGTGGCAATCTGGCGGCGCTCAACGAGATTCAGGTCTGGGGTGACCCGGGCAATACGCATGTGAGAGCCGCCGATATCGGCGCAAAGGAGCGTTGGGGCGCGCGTGTTCATCAGCTTTGCCATTTAGTGCCTTCAGTATGTTTTTATTTTTTATTTTAGGTCGTTTAGCTGGGTTTTTAGGGGTGACTTAATCATTTCATAATCTTACCTGATCATATTATGGTCGCCAGATGTATTGGGCGATACAGCATTATAATTTTTCACTGTCGCTTATGGACAGATTAATGCGCGTGTCGCTACTATGAAATCTGACTCCTGAGCCAAGCAATGGTGGGCTGGTGTTGGTGCTGCTCTTCAGGAGCACGGGATGAGACCGTAAGGTGGGTTTATTTAATTTAGCAAATGAAATAATTTATGTTCTCTACAGGTCATCACCGTATACTGAGCGTGCTCAGCCGATCCGGTCCGCAGAGCCGTACCGATCTTGCTCGTATTCTCAACCTCAGCAAGGCCAGTGTCACGGCGTTGGTGAGGGAGTTGATCGAGCAGAATATTCTCGATGAGCGCGAGCGTGTGTTCGGTTTTGGGCGGCCAGCCGTCATGCTGGGCCTTCGGCAGGATGCCGCCAGTTTCATCGGTATTTCGTTGCAGGCTGATCCGGCGCATATCGTTCTGACCGATCCGCATGGCAAGGTTCACAGGCAGTTCACCATGCCTCTCGTCACCGATGTCGAGGCCTGTCTCGCGGCCATGGCGGGTGCCGTGCAGGATATTAGAGATGCCTATCCCGACACTATTGGGGCATTGGCCGGAATCGGCGTGGTGATTGCCGGAATCGTTTCGGGGAACAGTCAGATATGCCTGGCCTCAGCCACGCTGGGATGGACAGATGTCGATATCGGCCCGCGTCTTGCCGAGATGACAGGCTTGCCGGTTTTCGTCGAGAATGATGCCAATGCTCTGATCATTGGTGAGCAGCTTTTCGGCAATTCCGGAGAACTGGACGATTTCAGCCTCGTCTTCGTCAGCGAGGGTATTGGGGGCGCCCATATCATCAACCGGCATTTGCATCGGGGTCATCACGGCGGAGCGGGCGAAATCTCCCATTCTCCGATCGCGATTGATCTTGAGGCCCTCCCGTGTCGATGCGGCAATCGTGGCTGTCTTGAAACCGTTGCTGCCCTGCCTGCCATATTGGGGGCTGCGCGCCGCTCAGGGCTGCCGGGCGATATCGGGCAGATTGTCGAGCTTGCAACCGAGGGGCAACCCGAGGCGCTGGCTATTTTGCACCGCGCTGGCACAGCGCTGGGTGTCTCTCTTTCCCAGGTCATCCAGTTCATAGACCCGTTGCGCATTGTCGTGAGGCTTGACCCGCATCTTGTCGAGAGCGTGTTTGCGAGGGCGTTGAAGCAGGCTGTTGAGGCGCATGTGCTGCGTCGTGAAAGCTATCAGACCGAACTTGTTCTCGGGCCGCTCTATCCGAACGATTTCGCGACAGGTGCGGCAAGTCTGGCGGCGCAGCATTTTCTGTTCGGCAATACCAGTCTCTGAAACGAGGCGCGTCATGAGTGCTGCCGATACGCGCGATGACATCAGTCTGGAAATCTGCGTCGATGACGCGCAGGGGCTCTTTGCGGCCCAACTCGATTGTGTGTCGCGTATAGAATTATGCGGGGCTCTGGATCTGGGCGGTCTGACGCCGACACCGGGGCTGATCGCCCTGGCCCGACAATCGCAAGTTCCTGTTTTTGCTATGGTCAGGCCTCGCTCCGGGCATTTTGTCTTTTCCTCCGATGAGGAAGCGCAGATGCTCGGCGATATCGCGGCCATACGCGAGGCGGGTCTTGCCGGTGTCGTGCTGGGGGCGGCCTTGTCTGATTCACGGCTCGATATGGCGATGCTGGCACGCTTGTCTGAGGCATGCGGTCCTCTGCGCCGTCAGTTGCATCGTGTTTTCGATCTCGTGCCCGATCCTTTCGAAGCACTCGATCAGGCGATCGCGCTGGGTTTTGAGCGTATCCTGACCTCTGGCCTGACGCCAAGGGCGCCCGATGGCGCTGACATGTTGCGGCAATTGCGCGAACGAGCGGCCGGTCGCATCGATATCATGGCGGGTGGCTTTGTTCGTGCTGATAAAGTTACTACACTTTCTAAAATATCCGGGGTGAAATCCTTCCACGCCTCTTGTCGTCAGAAAACAGCAGTGCAGGATGAACGTCTGCTTCAATTCGGATTCGCGGCGGATCATGCCGTGACGTGCCCGGTGGAGATCGTGCGGCTGTACCAGGCAGCCTGCGCGGCACAGCACGGCTAACCGTTTCAGGAAAAGAAGGTTGAACGCCATGGTCCTTTCCCGCCTGTCAGTTTGTTCCGGTTTGGCATTGAGTGCGTTATTGCTCTCCTGCGCTGCGACCGACAGGGCGCACGCCGCCCCCCTGACGCCTGTTTTCATGCCAGAACCGGCGCAGGCTTCGTTGAACGGGCAGGCTATTGCCCTGTCTGCGCTGCCAGAGGTGGTGTGGACGCACGCGCCTTCGCCCCTGCTCAAACGCGCGATGGCCCGTTTCGAGTCAAGGTTGAGCCAGCTAGGCATCGCGTCGGGGAAAGGGGGCGCCAAATCCGGCGTTCTGCTCAAAATTACGGTGGGAAAAGACCCTGCGTATCTCTCACTCGATGCTCGCGAGGGATATACGCTCGATGTGTCGTCGAAAGAGATCGTACTCAACGCAGATGGTCCTGCCGGGGTAATACATGGCTTCGCCACGATCTTGCAGATGATCGACACACATGGCGCTGTGCCGGTTCTGTCGCAGGGGCATATTGTCGATGCGCCGCGCTTCAAGTGGCGTGGGCTGATGATGGATGTTTCGCGCCATTTCCAGTCGCTCGATACGCTCAAGCGCCAGCTCGATGCGATGGAACTGACCAAGCTCAATGTGATGCACTGGCATCTGAGCGACGGCACGGGTTTTCGCGTGGAGAGCAAGCGCTTGCCGCTTCTGCAGCAACTTGGCGGGCACAGCAGATATTACACGCAGGAACAGGTAAAAGAGCTCATTGCCTATGCAGCCGATCGCGGCATACGCATCGTGCCCGAATTTGATGTGCCCGGTCATACCCTGGCTATTCTCACGGCCTATCCCGATCTGGCGGCACAGCATCCTGTGCCAACGGTTCAGGACTGGCAGCAGGATTGCAGGGTCGCCTCGAGCAATGACGAGGTGACGACCCATTGCACGAAACATCCCGATCTCAACATGGCGGCCATGGACCCCACCAGCGACAAGGTGCTGGGTTTTGCCCGAACGCTGTTCGGTGAAATGGCCGCGCTTTTCCCTGATCGCTATTTCCACACCGGCGGCGATGAAGTTGTGGCAGGGCAGTGGAACGATAATCCGCAGATTGCCGCCTATATGAAAGCCCATGGTTTCGCCGATGCCCCCGCGCTTCAGGCGGCCTTCACGGCGGAGATCGAGAAGATCCTGAGTGCCGATGGCAAGATCATGATGGGATGGGACGAGGTCAGTGAGGCGCCCATCCCGAAAAATGTCGTGGTCGAGGCCTGGCGTGGCTCGAAATGGGTCGGAACGGCAACCAGGCTCGGTCATCCGGTTGTGGTGTCCTCGGGCTATTATCTCGATCTGTTGACGCCTTCATCGACGCATTATGCCGTCGATCCTTATGACACGCGCGCTGATGGTCTGGCGTTCAGGGCGCCAGCGAAGAATGAAAAGCCGCTGCATGAAGCGTTCATGCGCGATCCGAATGCGCCGCCTCTCGACGAGGCGCAGAAAAAACTCGTGCTGGGTGGCGAGGCGCCGCTCTGGACCGAAATCGTCTCGGATGAAATGGTCGATGAGCGGCTCTGGCCGCGTTCGGCTGCCATTGCAGAGCGGTTCTGGTCGCCTCAGTCAGATACTGACAAGGATGCACTCAACCGACGCCTGCCCGAGGTGCTGAACACGCTCGAGCATTTCGGTCTTGAGGCATCTGACCATCAGGCGCGCATGATCGCGCGTCTGACGCCGCAGAACATTGTGCCTCTGACCCAGCTTGTCGCCCTGACCGTGCCTGTGCGCAATTATGCCATCAATCGACTGGCGGATCGTAAGGGCGAGGCCATACTCCTTTCGCCAGCCGCCATCGCGTCTGCCGATAGTTTCGAAGGCAATGCGTTCAATGCGCTGGCGGCGCGCTATGCAGGGGGTGATCGCAGTGTCGTCGCGTCACTGCAGGAAAAACTGGCGCGTTATGAAGCCAATGATATCGCGTTCCAGGCACTGCCGGGCCCCGATTGCGTGAATGAAGCCAAGCCCGTGTCGAGCCAGATCGCGGCTCTGTCGAAGCTGGGTCTCGAGGCCCTGCAGCCAGGTGAAAAGAGCCGTGCATGGCATGATCATGCCAATGCGCTTCTGGCAGAGCAGGACAAGGCCTACGCGGCGAGTGCCGATCATGAGGCATCGAGCCTTCAGCCCCAGCCACCAAGCGGACTGCTTATCGCGATTGTGCCCGGCATCCGTTCACTGGTCTCCGCAGCGAAATGACGGTCGTTCATCGGGGAGTAATTGCTCCCCGATGAGGCTTGTCTCCGCAGGTCAGATAAGAATTTGGCCGTCTTCGGCGTTAGTTCTTTTGGAAAAGCGCCTGTTTGCGTGTCTCGGCACTGAGTGCTGAAGCGCTCTCTTCATCGAGAATGACCGTGCATTGCGTGTGCAGGCGGATCGCCGAGGCGCTGACCTGCGGCCCGACCGGGCCTTCCAGCGCCTTGGCGATGATGGCGGCTTTCGATTGCCCGAGGGCCAGAAGCAGTAACTGGCGGGCTTCCAGAATGGTGCCGACACCCATGGTGAGGGCGCGTGTCGGTACAGCGTCGGGATTGCCTCCGAACATCGCTGCATTCTGGATGCGTGTCTTCTGGTTGAGTGTGACGCAGCGTGTGCGGCTGTCAAAGGGCGAGGGGGGCTCGTTGAAACCGATATGCCCTGTATCGCCAATACCTAGCAGTTGCAGATCGATGCCGCCACTGGCCCTGATGGACTCCTCATAGGCTATGCATTCGGCGTCGAGATCGGGGGCGTCTCCTGCGGGGAGATGGATGGCGTCGGGCCTGCTGTTTACATGGCTGAAAAGCAGGGCATTCATGTAATGATGATAGGAGCACGGGTCGGCTGCGCTCAGTCCGACATACTCATCCAGATTGAAGCTGGTCGTGGTCGAAAAATCGAGACTTTCTTCGCGATGCATTCCGCATAGGTCGCGATAAACCCCTTCCATCGTCCGCCCTGTCGCAAGGCCGAGCACGGGATTAGGGCGCTCTATCATCAGGCTGGCTATTTCATTCGCAGCGAATCGTGTGGCGGAATGCGGGTCTGGCATGATGAGGAGGCGCATGAAACAGCATGATCCTTCAAAAAGAGCGGTAGGAAACCGTCAGGGAATATGGGGCTCTGCCCTCCCTTTAAAAAGGCCCACTTAGTTTATCGAGACAAATTAAACCATAGGGCGTGTTCATCACGCAGAATCGTTGTTCAACATGATTTAAATCAGGAAATTTTCTAGATTTTCGAGAAAAATACTTAATTCCAACAATAAACAATTGCAGGGTAGAAATTTGCCGTCTAACGTTTTTCGATACAGTGGAACAATGCGGTAAAGAAACGAATTCTTTTGCGAGTTCCACGTCACTTCAAAATCAAGAGCCCAACCGGCGGGAGTTGACCATGCGGCATATGAGACGCGATCTACTTCTTTTTTGTTCCGTAATCGGAATAAATTATGCGATGGGAAATCTGTCGGCATTTGCGGCACCTGCGGCAGGCGAAGAGCACAAGCCTGTTTCATTCAGGCACAAATCCGGCAGTGCCACTGAAGGGTCGGTCCTGGGGGCGAACCCTCAGGCCGAGGAAATTTCCGTCAAGGCTGCGGGCCGACATGCCGATGGCACCAGCAACACCACGCCGGGTGGCGGTCTTATGCCAAAACAGACCGCGCCGCGCTCGCAAAGCGGTGTGACGCGTGATTTCATCGCCAAGCAGGCGCCAACGGGCAACATCTCTTCAATGATCGCCAATCTGCCGGGCGTCGTTTATGCCAATCAGAGCCCTCTTGCGACGGCGGGCGATAACATCACCATGCGCGGTATGAACCAGAGCCAGATCGGCTATCTGTTCGAGGGCGCGCCTTTGGCCGACCCCATCAATTATGAACCTTATACGGCTATGCTGGTCGATACCGAAAATCTCGGTTCGGTCACGGTGTCTCAGGGATCACCCGATCTGAACGCGCCGACATTCAATGCTGTCGGCGGGCAGATCTCGGCAACAGCCATGAACCCGTCTCATAAATATGGGGGCTTCATCAATCTGATGGGCGGTAATAAAAGCGCCAACAAGGAATTTCTGCGTCTCGACACGGGCGATATCGGCAAAACGGGCATTCGCGGCTTCATGTCGTTTTCGCATCAATCCAATAATAACTGGCGTGGCCCCGGCGGGCTCAAGCGTTACCATGTCGATGCGAAATTCCTGAAGGAATGGGGTGATGGCAATTCGGTCACGGCCGTGTTCGGCTATAACCGTCAGGAGCAGACACCTTTCCGCTCGCCGACCGCTGCACAATGGAAGCAATGGGGTGAGGGGCTGAGCTATAGCGATCACTACACGCCCGGTGATGCCAATTATTACAAGCTGCAGCTAAGCAACCTGAACTCGCTCGACGTGGTGGTGCCGACGCATTTCACGCTGGCGCGCGGTCTCAAGCTCAGTGTCACTCCCTATTTCGTGCATCAATATGGTCCGGCTGTGGGCGGTGAGAATATTCCTGCATCGGGCGGCACCTTCGGCACACAGGTCTATGGCGATCTGAACCAGCCTTATGTCACCAATGGCAAGGTCACGACGGTGGCCGTTGACCCGTGGAACCAGAAAGTGGGCGCGGTCAATACGTCGCTCGACTGGACGTCGGGGCATAACACGTTGTCGGGCGGCTACTGGTATTCCTACGCCATGCATGAGGAGCATTCGACCTTTGCGACGGTCGATTTCTCGGGGAAAGCAGCCAATTCCTATGGCGCCTATGGCATCAGGGTGCCGGGAGGGGCGCTGCTGAGTGGCTATAATCTGAACTTCATGCAGCAGACGAATGCGCTCTATATCGCCGATACGCTCAAGCTGCTGAATGACAGGCTGACGCTCAGCGCGGGTTTCCGCACCGTTATGGTATCGCGTCAGGGCACGAATGACGTGCCGGGGGCAGACCCTTACAAGACGGTGCGCAATTATTTTGCGCCACTGCCTCAGGTGGCAATCAGTTATTCACTGACCTCCAAAGATCAGATCTATATCAATGGCACGACCTCGTTTCGCGCCCCTGCCTCGGTGCAGGCCTACAGCCAGATCTTTGACCCCAACTCGGTGGGTGCGACGTCCCAGCCGGGGAATTTGAAGGGAGAGTACGGCATTGGAGAGGAAATCGGCTATCGCCATAACGGCACACTGATTCATTTTCAGGTTTCGGCCTTCAATATGAACCTGACCAATCATCAGGTCAGCTCGACCTCTTATATTCCTGGCACCAATACGCTTGTCTCCATGCCGATCAATGTCGGTGGCGAGACCATACGCGGCATTCAGGGCGAGTTCGGTCTCAAGCCCTGGCATCATTTGAGCCCTTATGTCTCGGCGCAGTATCTGCATGCGACAACCGATAACAACCTTCCGGTCTCGGCTACCAATGCGGCCGGTCAGTCGGTTATCGATTATCTGCCTACGGCAGGAAAAACCATGGTGGCCACGCCTCATGTGACGGCGTCGGTCGGGCTCGCCTATGACGATAACAAGCGGTTTTTCGGCAATTTCAGCCTGCGTTATATCAGCTCGCAATTTTCAAGCTTCATGAATGACCAGCGCATGCCTGGTTATGTGCTGTCGGATATCACTCTGGGCTACAGACTGCCGCATGTGCCCCATCTGAATGGACCGAAGATCCAGCTCAATCTCGTGAATGTCGGCAATAATCTCTATCGCTCTGCGCCGGCGAGTTTTGTCACCAGCACCCAGTCGCGAACGGGAATCTACGGGAATACAACAAAGGCAGGATCGCCGATCTATCTCGTAGGCGGCAATTTTGCGGCACTGGTCTCACTCTCGACGGGATTTTGACACTGGTGTGAGTCCGGGTATCCCCTGCTTGACTCGATACGCGCGCCCGGAGAAGTTCCGGGCGCGTTTCAACGGTTTAAAGACGGAACCAACGTGCAGAAAACCGAGATAGTCGCCATTGATGGCGGCGGTACAAAAACCCTGCTCCTGCGCGTGCGTCAGGATGGGACCATAGCGGCGTGGCGCAAGGCAGGTGGGTCGAACCCGTTCGACGTGCCCGAATGGCGCGCAGTCCTGACGGGTCTCATGATGGGGCAGCAGCAAAATCTTGCCGCAGCCGCTTTCGGTATGGCTGGATTTGGCGAAAGTGGCCGGTTGAGCCGTGAACTGACCGAGACGCTCGCAACCCTTTGCCCGGCGCCTCACAGTATCCACAACGATGTCGACATGGCCTGTCGCGGCGCTTTTCTGAACGGGCCAGGCATTTTGCTGCTGTCTGGCACCGGGTCGATGGCCTGGGGCATGGGTGAGGATGGGCAGACCGCCCGTGTCGGTGGCTGGGGCAGTCTTTTCGGCGATGAAGGGAGTGCCTACTGGATTGGTCGTCTGGCGCTGGCGCGTCTCTCGCAATGTCTGGATGGTCGTGCGACAGATGAATCCGGCTTTGTCTCACGCTTTGCCGCTCTGCAGGGATGGCCGGAGGATGCAGCGCTGTGTGGCAGCGCCCTTCAGGAATGGTATGCCAATCTCGTTGAGGTACGCCCCTCGGTAGCGGCTCTCGCCGTCGAGATCGGGAGATTTGCCGAACAGGGCTGCGAGATCGCGCGTGAGATTTTTGCCGAGGCAGCAGAGTCGCTTGCCTGCCATGTACACGGTTTGCGTCACCGGCTGAGTGGTGAAACCCTTCGCTGGAGTTATGCGGGGGGCACCATGCGGAGCGCGATCCTGCGTGAGGCGTTGACGCAGGAATGTGGCGCGCCTCTGGCTCCCGGTCTGCCGCCTATCGGGGGCGCTGTTCTGGTTGCCGCCTCGCTTGCGGGCTGGCAAGCCGATGAGCGTTTTATCGCGCAGCTTGCCGTTTCGCTCGAGGCCGAGGGGCTTTCCTGAAAGGTGCTGACGGTTTTTGGGTGCCCGCCGCCTTATGGAGGCGGGCATGAAAGGGCAGAGTTTGTTGGCACTCTTTGCCGGTAAAATTCACCGGCAAAGAATAGGCCGCAGACATCATTCAGAACGCGGTTCGGTGCCAGAAATCGTGGTGCCCTTGAGCAGGATCGCGCTGGTCAGGCCTTCCTCTGCGGCGGAATGGGCAACACGCAGCTGATAGCTGCCCGGTGTGACATGCCAGCGATTATCGCTCTGGGAGAAGCGGGCAATGGTCTGGAGATCGACCGGAATTGTCACGTCCCGGCTTTGATGGGCAGGCACGGAGATGCGCTGCCAGCCAACGAGACGGCGCCCGATGCCCTGACCTTCGGCATAAAGCTGCACAACGTCGCTGCCATCGCGGTCTCCGTCATTGCGTATCGTCACCGCTGCGGAAGGCGTGCGTTCTGCCTTGACGATGAGGTGGTCGTAAGTGAAGCGGGTGTAGGATAGCCCGTGGCCGAACGGAAACAGCACTTTCCTGTCGGTGCGGGCGAACCAGCGATAACCGACATCCGCGCCTTCATTATAGGCGATCCTGAAACTGGCCGGGCGCCCCTCCGTGAGAGGCGGTGCAACCGGGAGAGCCGGACGCGGCAGGTCATTTTCCGAAAACGGGAAACTGAGCGGCAGATGGCCCGACGGATTGACGTCACCAAACAGGATCTGCGCGATGGCCTCGCCCCCGGCACTGCCGGGATACCAGGCCTGAATAACGGCGCGCACCTGATCCAGCCACGGCATCAGCACCGGCCCTTCGGTTTCAAGCACGACGGTCACATTCGGATTGGCACGCGCAATGGCTGCGATCAGCTTGTTCTGGGCGGCGGTAAGCGACAGCGTGGCGCGGTCACGCCCTTCTGTTGACCATTGGGCGATGAAAAGCACCACGGCATCGGCGCTCTTCGCCGCCTGCTCGGCCTTCGTCAGGTCGGTTTCCTCAGTAAAGGAGATGGCAGCCTGCGGTGCCAGGCGGCGCATATAGGTGAGGGGCGCAGAGGGGTCCCAGACCTGCTGCGACATGATTTGCTCGCCTTTTTGCGGGATCGCATTGCCGCCAAAGGGCAGAACCGTGGGAGAGCCGCCTCCTGAGATCACCCCCTTGTCAGCGTGGCCACCAATCACGGCAATCGATCTGATCGATTTTGACAGAGGAAGGGCAGATTTCTCGTTCCTGAGCAGAACGATCCCTTGCTGGGCGGCCTCAAGGGCCGTCTTGTAGCCCTCAGCCCGATCGACTGGCTTTTTCTCAAGGGGTTGTTCGGCACCAGTGGCGAAGAGACCGTAGAGGATGGGACGCGCCATGGCGCGCAGGGATTGGTCAGATACGACCGAAGCGAGCTGCCCGGGGGCGTAGAACGCCTGAGCGAACAAGGTGCCATTCTTTATGGCGGCGGCGATGCGGCTGGTAGTCTCTGCCGAGAGGGGCGTGTCCTGCAGCATTCCCGTGCCGCCAAGCCCGATTGCCGTGTCGATCTCAGCGCCGGATTCCTGGTTGAGACCGGCTTCTGCCGACTTCTTCGTGCTGTGAACGGCGCCCCAATCGGACATGACATAGCCGGGATAATGCCACTGACGACGCAGGATGTCGGTCAGGAGCGGTTTGCTCTCGCAGCTATAGTCACCCCAGACCATGTTATAGGCGCACATGACGGCGCCGGGCTTGCCGATGCGCAAGGCGATGTTGAAGGCAAGCAGATCGGATTCCATCGCCGCCTCACGCGGGATCGACACGTCATATTGCGTGCGGCCTGTCTCGTAATCGTTCAGGGCGAAGTGCTTGATGGTGGCAAGGATATGGTTTGACTGAGCGCCTCTGGCATAAAACCCGGCAAGACGTCCAACCAGAAGCGGATCTTCACCCAGATATTCGAAATTGCGCCCGCCACGCGGGTCGCGTGTGAGATTGGTTCCTCCCGAGAGCAGGATATTGAAACCGCGATCACGCGCATCACGCCCGACCGAACGGCCAAGGGCCTCGAGCAGGGCGGGGTTCCATGAGGCGGCGCTGGCGAGGGCCGCCGGATAGGCCGTGCTCTCATAGCGTGAATCCTGAATGCGGGCCCCTACGCCAATCGTGCCGTCTGTCTCGGTAATGGCGGCAATGCCGTGCTCGGGCATGGCGGGTGACCACGCGGCTGCATGTTGCGCATCACCGGCAGCGGCAGGGTTTTGCATCATTTCGGGAATATGGGTGACGATCAGCGCTTCGAGCTGTGCGCGGTCTAGTTTGGCGAGTGTGGCATCAACACGCTCATCGAGCGCAGATCTGGCTTCGGCAGAACTCAGAAGCGGAAGCGCACAGAGCGCTGTTGCGAGCAGGCCAGTTTTCAGACGGGAGGACATGATCTTTTTCTCCTCAGGCACGGAGAGATAAAATCTCTCTCATCCTGTCAAACCAGATCCCCTCGCGTGACGTGGAAAAGGTGAAGAAGAGAACTGGTGGTCAACCAGATATTTCTATCGACCCGCTGTAAGGTAAGGTTGCCGTGATCACGGTTAGTTTTGTCTCTTCTGTCTCGAAGAACGGGATGGCGCGTAAGTTCTGGATGGTTGTTTCGGCTTTGCCAGCAGGTCTGGCAGATACTTGTTGCGAATGGAAAATGATTTGACCGTGATGAGGCAGGGGTTAGTCTTGCGGGCAGCAGGATGAAGAGGGGAGGACACTCATGCGCGTGGCGCTCGGGCAATTTGCGGTATTGCCTTCATGGGAAGACAATCTGGCGCTCTGTCTTGCGCAGATTGCCGAGGCGAAAGCCGGTGGGGCGCGGCTCGTCGTGCTGCCGGAAGGAATACTGGCGCGCGATCCGTCAGACCCTGACCACGTGCTGCGCACCGCGCAGCCATTGGATGGCCCTTTTGTTTCGGGGCTCCTCCCTGCGAGCGAAGGCATCATGCTCGTCTTTTGCGTCAACGTGCCCGATGGGTCAGGGCGGTTTCATAATACGCTGGTCGTGATGCAAGATGGCCTCTGCGTTGCGCTTTATCAGAAGCTGCATCTCTATGACGCCTTTGCCATGCAGGAATCGCGGCTGATCGCACCGGGTCATGAGTTGCCTCCTGTCCTGACGCTAGATGGCATGAAGATCGGGTTCATGACCTGTTACGATGTGCGCTTCCCCGAAATGGCGCGCTATCTGGCGCTGGCGGGGGCTGACATTATCGTGGTTCCGGCAGCCTGGTTGCGCGGGCCATCCAAGGAGCGCCATTGGCAGCTCATGCTTGCGGCGCGGGCGCTTGAAAATACGTGTTTCGTGCTGGGGGCAGGGGAATGTGGCCCGCAGAATATCGGCAACAGCATGATCATCGACCCACTGGGAGTGGTCATCGCGGCGCGCGGCGCCACGCCGGGTCTGGTGTTCGAGACGCTTGACCCTGCCAGCTTGCATAAGGCGCGTCAGGCTTTGCCAGTTCTGCAAAACCGGCGTTTCGCTGCCCCTGTGCTGAGCCCATCCCCTGGCGAGATATGATAGCGGGGCGTTCAGCCGCTCTTCGTGACCTGCTCCCAGTCCAGACCGAAACGGGCAAGATATTTTCGCAACCTGTCTGAGTCGTTCTGGCTGGTCTTCCCCTGTCGCGATACGGCGAATAACTGCCGTCCTGCGGCAGAAAGAGAAGCGGATGCGCGGCACGCCCTGACTACCGCAGCGAGTTGTGCCCGGTCAAACGGATCGACGGCATCAGGTGCGTCGCAGCAGCTATCAAGCAATGCCTGATCGGGATCGAGAGCCAAGGCGCGCCACTGTTCTCGTAGTAGAGCGATTTCGGCATCCACCATCGGCAGCGTGATGCGTCCGCGTTCGGCCAAGGTGCAGAGCCGGGTTATCGAGGCCCCTAGATCGCGATAATTGCCGGGCCAGAGGGTGCCTGCATCGCGGGCAAACCGCAGATAGCGGGCATGGGCTTCCTTGTTCAATCCGATCTTGAGGGAGAGGCGCTTTTCGGCTTTTTCGAGCTCATGGGCAATTTCGGCTTCCATATCGTCCGGACGGGCACGCAGTGCTGGTAGTGGGAAGACCCACAGCATGAGGCGCGCCAGAAGATCGGGGCGGATCAGCTTGTTATGTGCCAGTTCGGCGAGGGAGTGCCTCGTCGCCACGACGAGGTGAAAGCGGCTGGTGAGCGGGGTATCGGCGCCGAGCGGATGGAAAGTACCGCTTTCGATGACGTCAAGAAGCAGGCCCTGCTCGGCATGAGGCAGGCAGTCGATATTATCCAGAAAGAGCATGCCGCCATTTGCCTCGCTGATGAAGCCAGCGCGCTCGGTTCCTGCGAGGCCTGTCACATTGCGCCTCTGTCCGAACAGGGTCGCCATGGCCTGAGGGCCTTGCAGGCCAGCGCAGTTGACGGTGACAAGTCGTCCCCGGAGACGTCGGCGCTGTAATTTCAGCTCGTGGAGACGCACTGCGAGTGTGGTCTTGCCGGTGCCCGTCTCGCCGACGAGCATGATCGGATCGTTTGACAGCGAGGCAACCTGCTCCAGCCTCTCGATGAGCTTGAGGAAAGGGCGGTTTTTAGTATCAATATGACCGCGCAGTCGACTGGAATAAGCCCTTGCCGTCGCCTCGAAGCGATGCTGGAGGGCATCGTAGCGCGAGAGGTCGAGATCAATGATATCGATCCCGCCACGGGCGGTATCGGTCTTGTAAGGCGGGACGCTCTGCAGAAGTGCCGCCGGGATATGGCGGCTTTCCGTGAGTAGAAACCAGCAGATCTGTGCCACATGTGTGCCAGTTGTCAGATGGACATGATAGCGCTCACGATTTTCGTCGAAGCCGTATTTCTCGGCGAAGTCATAGAGCTTTCCATAGACCTCCTGAAAATCCCACGGGTTATCCAGAGGAAATTCGATGAGACGCATTTCGGTATCCGGTGACTCTGCCTCGATATCCTGTGCGAGGCTCATGGCGAGTTTCCTGTATTGCGGGTCGTAGAGCAGTTCAAAGCGAGCAAGTGGAAAATCAGGCTGCGAACAGAGCTGAAGACTCGGGCGCCAGCTTCGGCGTGTCTGATCGAGAGACGTGCCCAGAAAACCAATCACCACATTGTCCAAAACGATCCTCCTGGATAAAGAGCGATACTAACATATCAGTAATATTGATCGCAAATAGGTGGATCCAGAAGAATTATCTTTTAAAACAGATGACTAAGAGAAATTTGAATATTTCTTTCCGGTTCGGTGTCGCCCCCTTAAAACAAGGGGGTGAACAGGAAAGGAAACAGGGTCATGGCAAACAGATCGTTGTTTGCATCTTCGAACGGGCGGCCTGTGGCGCAGAGCACTGGTGTCAACCACTCAGGCGCTCCCGCTTACGATCTGGCTGCGCCGCATAAGCTGGCACAGCTTGCCATGACCGGGGCTTTTGGGGGCGGGTATTACAGGGATGCGGCATCGCAGATGCGCGAACTGATTGCCTTGGCCCAGAAGGTCAGCCCTGGTTTTCTGGCCCGGGCTGCGGTCCATGTGCGCGAACGGGGTCATATGAAGGACACGCCATGTGTGCTTCTTGCTGTGCTGTCGCTGCGTGATCCAGCTCTTTTTACAAAGGCGTTCCTCCGGATTGTGACCAGTGGCAAGATGCTGCGCAACTTTGTTCAGATCATGCGCTCAGGTCAGGTTGGTCGCAAATCCCTGGGGTCTCGGCCCAAAGCGCTTGTGCAGGACTGGCTGAACCGGGCAACGGACGCGCAGCTTCTGTCGGGTTCGGTCGGGCAGTCTCCTTCTCTGGCCAACGTGATTCGCATGGTGCATCCGCATCCGCGGGACCCGGGTCGTGAGGCGTTCTATGCCTGGCTGATCGGTCGGCCTGTTGACACCGCATTGCTGCCAGAGAATGTGCAGGCTCTGCTTGCTTTTCGTAGCGGCCAGAGTGACGTCTTGCCAGACGTACCGTTTCAGCTTCTGGGTGGTCTGGATCTGACCGGCGCCCATTGGGAGATGGTGGCGCGTAGGGCAACCTGGCAGACGCTGCGGCAGGGGCTGAATATGTTCACCCGCAATGGTGCTTTCGGCAATGCCGAGGCAGTTGCCTGTGCGGCCGCCACGTTGCGCGATCCCGAGCGGATAGGGGCGGCAAAGGCCATGCCGTATCAGTTGATGGCCACGCTGCGTGCGCTGTCACCGGATGTCGATCCGGCTCTGGCTGATGCGCTGCACGATGCCATGGAACTGTCGGTGTCGAATGTACCGCGCATCGCAGGGCGTGTTGTGATCTGTCCTGATGTTTCGGGCTCGATGTCCTCGCCCGTCACCGGTTATCGGCCGGGGGCCACGACGACAATACGCTGTATCGATGTGGCGGCACTGGTGGCGGCTGCCATCAAGCGGATCAATCGTGATGCGCTTGTCCTGCCATTCGAGCGGGGTGTCTGCGATGTGGCGCTCGAGCCACGCGATACGATCATGACCAACGCCACACGCCTTGCAGCCATTGGTGGTGGCGGAACGAATTGTGCCGCACCGCTGGCCTGGTTGAACGAGAGGAAGGAGCGCGCCGATCTGGTTATTTTCATCTCGGACAACGAATCCTGGATGAGCGTCGATCGCAATGCTTGTGGCACGGCTCTGATGCGCGAATGGGAAAATATGAAGCAGCGTTGCCCGCGCGCCCGTCTGGTCTGCATCGACATACAGCCTTACGGCACGAGCCAGGCAAGTGAGCGAGAGGATATTCTGAATATCGGAGGGTTTTCAGACTCCGTATTCGACCAGATGGCGGCTTTTGCTTCGGGTGAAGCTGGTGCTGCCTATTGGGTGAAGGAGATTGAACGAGAGGTTCTTTGAATAACCCTGGCTTATGCCAGAGAGGGTCAGGTCGAGTGGATTGCACTTTGTCGCGAAGGTTATTCTATTTCGTTACGATCTGGTCGTCAGGGTTTGAAGTCATGCCGGGAGAATGCCTGGCGGAATACAGCTGTTAACTGAGTTTCCGTCAAAATACCTTGTCTCCCGGTGCCGATCTGCGGTCATGCGTATCAGATGCAGTGAATGGCTGTGACAGAAGGGGTGTACCCGACTGTTTGTCATCTTTCTGATGTGTCATGGCCGCGGTGAGGCGCTCTTGCTAGGATTGACGCGTCGCCTGAGGGTGACGTTGCGTGGGTTGTCTGGAGGAATGCGTGCCGGAATACAGTTTCAATGGCTTCCGGCGTTATTCTTGTCCTCCCGTTAAAGCGCCAGTGTCGAGAAAATGCTCGTGGAATTACAGGTAGAGCCCCGTCTGACGGGAGGCGCAGGATCAATCCCTGCTCTGCTTCATGCAGGTAGCTTAGATAACTTCCGCCCCACTTGTTTTTCGGCATTGGCGCTTTGCGCGCTAACGTCCCCCTCCTCAGGAGCGACCTGTTTTTCACGAAGCAGTGACCTCGCGCGAGGGTGAGTAACCTTGTTCCGGTATTCGTGGTTCTCTCACAGCCGATGTTAACTGTAACGTCAGTTTGTTTCGAGGCGGTGCTTGCAGGGCCTTTCCTGGCGCTCATGCGGTACAATCCCCCTGAAGCGGTATCGCCATCAGCAAGAGGATTATGGTCATGTCCGGCTTGAAGGCTGCGCCCCCTTTCCGCGAACGCTATGGCAATTTCATTGGAGGGCAGTGGCGCGAGCCTGTTGCCGGCCAGTATGTCGATAATCACTCTCCTGTTGATGGCCGTGTGCTTTGTCAGGTGCCGCAATCGACCCCGGCGGATATCGACCAGGCGCTGGATGCCGCCGAGCAAGCGCGCGCGGCCTGGGGCAGGACTTCAGTCGCTGATCGCGCCCTGCTTCTGCTCAAGGCCGCTGATCGGATGGAGGCCAATCTCGATCTGATTGCCCGCGCTGAAACCTGGGATAACGGCAAGCCGATACGTGAGACGCTCAACGCCGATATTCCGCTCGCCATCGATCATTTCCGTTATTTCGCCGGCTGTATCCGCGCTCAGGAAGGCAGTCTGGGTGAAATCAACGACACGACTGTTGCCTATCATTTTCATGAGCCGCTCGGTGTTGTCGCACAGATTATTCCGTGGAATTTCCCCATCCTGATGGCCGCGTGGAAGCTCGCCCCGGCGCTGGCTGCGGGTAATTGCGTGGTCATGAAGCCCGCCCAGACCACGCCGGCCAGTATTCTGGTGGTGATGGATATTATTGGCGATCTCTTCCCGCCCGGTGTGCTGAATATCGTCAATGGCACCGGTCGTGAGGTGGGCGATTATCTCGCCAGGAGCCAGCGCATTGCCAAGGTGGCGTTTACGGGTTCGACGGGTGTGGGCAAGACCATCGCCCATGCGGCGGCAGAGAGCCTTATTCCGGCGACGCTCGAACTCGGGGGCAAATCACCGAATATCTTCTTTGCCGATATCATGGATCGAGATGACTCCTATCTCGACAAGGCGATAGAAGGTTTTGCCATGTTTGCGCTCAATCAGGGGCAGATCTGCTCCTGCCCGAGCCGCGCTCTGGTGCATGAATCCATTTTTGACCGCTTCATGGAAAAAGTGCTGCCCCGCGTCCGGGCCATCAAACAGGGTGACCCGCTTGATCCCTCAACCATGATGGGTGCGCAGAATTCGCAGATGCAGCAGGACAAGATCCTGTCCTACATCCAGATCGGCAAGGAAGAAGGTGCCGAGGTGCTGACGGGTGGCAATGCGGCGAAACTGGGTAATGGCCTCGAGAAAGGCTTTTATATCGAGCCGACGGTTTTCAAGGGCCATAACAGCATGAGGATTTTCCAGGAGGAAATCTTCGGCCCCGTTCTGGCTGTGACCACGTTCAAGACAGAAGAAGAAGCGCTCGCCATTGCCAATGATACCGAGTTCGGGCTCGGGGCAGGCGTGTGGAGCCGGGATGCGAACATCTGTTATCGTATGGGGCGCGGCCTGCAGGCCGGTCGTGTCTGGATCAACTGCTATCACGCCTATCCCGCCCATGCAGCCTTCGGCGGCTACAAGAAATCGGGCATTGGGCGCGAGACGCACAAGATGCTGCTTGATCATTGCCAGCAGACAAAAAACCTGCTGGTCAGCTACAACGAAACGAAACTCGGTTTCTTCTGAAACGGGAGGGAAGGGGCTTCCGACCCTTTCCGGGGTGCGGGGTAGTACCCCGCCAGGGCGCGGGGCTTATAAACCCCGCGCCCGATCGTCTTACTTCGACGTATCGGTGTAAAATGCCGAAACGTCACGCGTGAGCGCGGCGCGGCTGGCAGGGCGGGTATAGAGCATATGGCCGCCTTCATAGAGGTGCAGCGCGATACGGTCGGCGCCGACCGGAATATGGTCCTTGGTCCAGCGCGTAGTGCCGAACGGGCAGGCCATGTCGAAATAGCCATTGGCGATGAAGATATGCAGGCTGGGGTCAAGCGCCAGCATCTTGCGCAGAATACCGACCTGATCGGTCAGTTGTGAGCCGGAGCTTGTGAATTTCCAGGCGCCGTTCACCTCCATGCTCAGCAGATCATAGGTGAGATCGGTCTTGTAGCCGAGCTCATTGGCCAGATAGCCGCTATAAGCATTGCCATAGGCGCGCCCGAAGCCGGAGAGCGTCATTTCCGGGCTCTGGCCGTTCTCGATGCCATCGGCATAGGGGTCGGGGATCGACTGCGTGAAGTCGTAAATGCCGTACAGGCGGCCATCGCGGCTGCGCACGTCATGTGCAAACGGGTTGGGCTCGCCCATTTCCTTGGTAATGACATTCACTGGCAGGCCGGTGCGGGTGGCGAGATCGGTATAGAATTTCTTCGCGTCATCGCCCTTGGGCGGGGCATTGGCGATGGTGGTCAGATAGGGCCCGAGCGCATAGTGATAGGCCTCATCCACCGCTTGCGGCGTCAGCTTGCCAGTTTGCGACAGATGCGAGGCGATGAAGGTGGGCAGCGCCATGGCCGAGGCCATCGGGTTGTTCGTATTGTCCAGAAACTGCATCTGGATGGCGGGTGAGATCATCACGATGCCATTGACGATAAGGTTCTGCTGCTGCTGCAACGCATCGGCCACCTGTGCCGAGCGAATGCCGCCATAGCTCTCGCCCACCAGATAATGCGGCGAGCCCTGACGTCCGTTTTCACCGACCCAGAGCGCAATGGCCTTGGCGAAAGCCTCGCCATCCTTGGTCACGCTATAGAACTGCTCGGCAGCTTTTTTCGGGTCGGTCGGCTGCGAATACCCCGTGCCTACGGCATCGATGAACACCATGTCGGTGGCGGGCAGCCAGCTATCCGGGTTGTCGGCCAGATGGGCGCGCGCGCCATCTTCCGGATGATCCGCCGGGAATTGCAGCACGCGCGGGCCTGCCGCACCGAGATTCAGATAGGCCGTGCCCGCACCGGGGCCACCATTGAAGAAAAACGAGACCGGACGCGTCTGGGCATTCGCCCCGTCCTTCGTATAGGCTACATAAAAGACCTTGGCGGAGGGCTTGCCCTCCTTATCACGCAGCGTGACCGTGCCCGCATGGGCAGTATAGGCAATGCTCTGGCCGCCTGCGGTCAGATGATGTTTGGTGATGGAGTCCGCAGGCAGCAGCGCCGCCAATCCCTCCTTCGGCGCCTCGCTCTTGGCGGGCTCAGCCGCATGGGCGGCGGGGAGAAGGGGCAGGGCGAAGCAGGCCGAAGCCAGCAACGCCGCAACAAGAGTCTTGCGCGACATGCAAAGTCCTTTCGAGTTTGGAACAGTATAACAATCTCGGAAGGGGGTGCAATGTGGGAAGGAGAGAGGTCAGGGCGCTGCCCTGAAACCCGCCAAAGGGCCGTCGCCCTTTGGAAGCTAGGCCCTAGACGTAGCCTGTGTTTGCTCGAGGCCTAAGTGGAACATTAATTCGGCGGTATCATAGGAAGGCACTTGCAAAAATCACATTTTTCTTTTTGCTGGAGAACGGCCTTCGGTTTCGGATGAGCAGGTTGATTAGGTCTCGGAGCGCCTGTCGGGTAAGTTTGGGAATAGGATGAAGAGTCATTGGATATATATATGGTTGGAAAAGGATAAAGTAACTTATTGCCAATATTGTTACTTGATTCGATTGGATTTTCATCTCGTTTATTTGGTGTAACCTTCTGGGAGGGGGTTGTATTATTTTGTTGTTTTTTCTGTGGCGGATCTTCGGATGGTTTAGAGCTTAGCTTTGTTGGGTTGATTGTGAATAAAAAAAGCAAAATCATGGCAGCGGCAAAACATATTGCAACGATGTCTTTCCAGAATCCTTCTTTTACCGATAAGAGCTTTCTTTCGCTTATATGTCTAAGCAATACAAATATTATAAAAATAAGTAATAGTCCGGCAGCAGTTGTGTATATTAAAACATTATCGAAAGTATTTTCGTTATTTTTTAAGTAGATAGAGTAAAAAAATCCATAAAAAGCCGTTATACCAGCCGCGGCTTGGAGGAGGGTCTTGTAAGCGTCTAGGCGGCGTTTGGCATCTTCATCGTCGCGATTATCTTCAGCTTCTAAAAGCTCAGTTAATTTCGCTATAATATCCAATTTTTTTTCAATAATGGAAGGAATTGGGGTGTCTAGCAGAGCCGCCGCGGAGCGCCATTGCTCGATCGAAACTAAAACTTCATTTGTTAGCGACGCTATGGTGGCTTCGATATCGCTTCGAATCATTTCATACTCTTAATATTGCAGAGAAAATATTTTTCTCATCTTGTATGAAAGAAAGCAATGCAAACAATCTACAATAGTGACGCAGCCTGTAGATTTTCTTTTGAGAAGTTAACGGTAATGTCCGTTCTCCTCATATTCCTTGCGGATCGAGCTGCCCCGTCGTTTGCCAAGCAGAGGCAGAGCCCGCTCTCCCTTACTTCTCCCTCAAATTCGGTGCCAGCATGGTGCGCGGGTCGACTAGGCGGTCGAAATCGGCCTCGCTGACGGCATTCAGGGCCGGGGCGGCCTCTTTCAGCGTGCAGTCATGGTCCATCGCGTGATGCGCGACTTTTAAGGCCGGTTCGTAGCCGATGGTAGAGGCGGGGGCCGTCACCAGCATGTCGGACTCTGCCACATAGCGCTCGATGCGAGCGAGGTTCGGCTCGGTGCCTTCAATCAGGAAGGTGCGGAAGTTCTCGCTGCCGTCATGCAGCGAGATGCAGATTGGCCCAGTTCAGGTGCTTCTCGGAAACGAATGACCTGCAAGTAATTCTGTGGCAAAATGCCCAAAATAGAAAATGGATCCAGTTATGACAAATGGACCTCCCCGCGATTGGAAGCGTAATCTTTCTCACGGCAAAATGGCTCCCGCAGGTGGCTTAACTCCTCCGGGGTACAGCGGCGGGAACAAGCAGGATCTGAGACCTCCTGCTTCGCTGCCCCTACTTCCGACTTATCCTCATGGGACAATGGCAGCTACGGGAAACGCAGGGCGTAACGCGGCGTCTGCTTTTCGCCACCCTGTCAAGGTAGCTTCGGGTATCATTGTCGGCGGTAAATCCATCGCAACGGAGGATAATGTCGCAAGGCTCGCCACAGTCATCCAGTCTGAAGCCGGCGTTTACGGTGCAACAGCACAGGCAATGGTGGGTTGGACTATCGTTAATCGAATGAAGTCGCACCAGTATGATCGTGTTTCCTCGGTTATCTTCGATCACGGACATCGACAGTATGCATCTAATCAACCCGCAACTTCTCAGACCCTCCAGATAGCTCGAGAGATTTTATCAGGCCGTGCCCATGATATCAGTGGGGGCGCGACTTACTTCTATTCGCCGCAGGTCATGCCTAAAGAAAAGGATGCTGACTCCGTGAAGCATGGAAAGGATATCGGAGGTGGTCTGGAAAGCGTCACAGGTGTGGTCGATAAGAAAGGCGCTCCTGCGAGGAATTTTAAACCGTCATGGGCTAACTATTTCGACCATGTTGCGGTCCCGGGTTTAGATGAACGCAATTTCAAATTCTTTCGGGGGAAATAGTGCGCATTTTTCTACAGGTCCTCGCATCATTTCTCTTTGTGGTGGCGCCGCTTGAGTCGATCGCTGCTTCCGCGTGGAATCCGATCGAGGCTGTGCTGGAAATGCCTACGATTGATGGCGTCGCGGTGGCTGCCCGCGAGGCAGCGAAGCGGCGATGTGAGTCGGAGGATTGCCGGTCTCTCATCCTGCTTGATTATCTGACACGTGAAGTTGGTCTCTATGGGGCGGGTACTGCCAATGGGCTCAACAGCTTGTACACGGGAAATCTGCCGATTGTCGCTGGCAGGAGGCTGGATGCTCATTTGCTCAATCACCCGGACCTTTATGCCGGGTTATGCACGTTTGGCGTCAAATTATTCGCGCAGCTTCATATAGTGCAGACGCCTGTCACGCCGGGGCCGTTTGTCGAGATGTTTTTAGCGGCGGCGGATATGGATACGAGAAACGGGGGAACCTGCACCCGGTCTCTATCAGAGGCGCTACGCGATACGCCTTCAGGGCGATTGATCCGTGAAAACGCTTATCAGGGCTGTCAGGGTGGCTCCGAAAATCACAAGCGTCCGATAAACGTGTGCGAGGCAATCAGAGGGAAGTCGCCCTAATGACTGCAAAATGCATGGGGCTCGGTAGGCGTCGTTATCAGGGTAAACAGATCGTTCGTCGTCTGAGGAAACACTGTAGAAGTAGGTAATGTGCCTCGACGCATCCGTCAGCAGCAACAAAGCGACGGACAAAAACGGGATGAAAGGGGCTTCTGCCCCTTTCCGGGGGGCGGGGCAGAGCCCCGCTTTCCTTTACTTACCCTTCAAATTCGGTGCCAGCATGGTGCGCGGGTCGACCAGACGGTCGAAATCGGCTTCGCTGACCGCGTTCAGAGCCAGGGCGGCCTCTTTCAGCGTGCAGTCATGGTCCATGGCGTGATGCGCGACCTTTGAGGCCGTGTCGTAGCCGATGGTGGGGGCGAGGGCCGTCACCAGCATGACGGACTCCGCCACATAGCGCTCAATGCGGGCGAGGTTCGGCTTGGTGCCTTCAATCAGGAAAGTGCGGAAGTTCTCGCTGCCGTCATGCAGCAGGGTGATGCTCTGCATGATGTTCTGGATGATGAGCGGCTTATAGACGTTCATTTCCAGCAGGCCACCGGCGCCACCGAAACCTACCGCCACGTCATTGGCCATCACCTGCACGGCCAGCATGGCCAGCGCTTCGGCCTGCGTCGGGTTGACCTTGCCGGGCATGATGGACGAGCCGGGCTCGTTCTCAGGCAGGTGCAACTCGGCAAATCCGGCGCGGGGGCCGCATGAGAGCAGGCGGATATCGTTCGCGATCTTGTAAAGCGCGCCTGCTGTGGTGCGCAGCGCGCCAGAGAAATGCACGAGCGCATCATGCGCGCCCTGCAGGGCGAACTTGTTCTCACCGCTGATGAAGGCGGCATCGCTCAGGCGGGCAATTTCGGCGCAGGCGCGACCGGCAAAGGGGGCATCGGTGTTGATGCCGGTGCCTAGCGCGGTGCCACCAAGGGCGAGGGGGTAGAGACCCTTCTCGGCTTCCTGAATGCGGACGATGTTCTCGCGCAGCATTCCGGCATAGCCGTGGAATTCCTGACCCAGCGTGACCGGCACGGCATCCTGCATATGGGTGCGGCCAATCTTGACGATGTCCTTCCACTCTTCGGCCTTGGCCTCGATGGATTCCGCCAGACGGGTCAGGGCCGGATTCAGCCTGCGACGGCTGCCCAGCACGACGGCCACATGCATGGCAGTGGGGAAGTTGTCGTTGGAAGACTGCGACATGTTGACGTGGTCATTGGGATGAACCGGGCGCTTGCTGCCCAAGGCCTCGCCGGAAAGCTGGCAGGCGCGGTTTGAGATGACCTCATTGATATTCATGTTGAACTGCGTGCCAGAGCCGGTCATCCAGACATGAAGCGGGAACATGTCGGCGTGCTGACCGGCAAGGATTTCATCGCAGACCGTGGTGATCAGCTTGTATTGCGTTTCGCCCAGACGGCCGCTCTGATGGTTGGCGCTCGCACAGGCGCGCTTGACGATGGCATAGGCCTCGATCATCTCGCGCGGCATCAGCTCGCGGCTGATGCTGAAATAGTGAAGCGAGCGCTGCGTTTGCGCGCCCCAGAGCTTGTCGGCCTGAATTTCGATTTCGCCGAGGCCGTCGCTCTCGATCCGTGTGTCGGTCATGTCAGATCTTCTCATAAGCACAATAATCGGGCGTCCAGACGAGAGACTGGATGCGCTCATGCAGTTCCTCGTCGCTGAAAGCAGGACATACGCCATCTTCGCGCGCCTGTCTGGCGGAAGCTTCTGCCACGGCCAGTGCGACTTTTCGCATTTGCGTGACCGGGGGCAGCAGATTGCCGTCCGGATTGCTGCGCAACGGCGAGAGCGAGGCAAGGCCACGTGCGGCAGCCATGAACATGGAATCGGTTACGCGTGTGGCGCCGGTTGCCAGCAGGCAGAGCCCGAGACCGGGAAAGATATAGGCATTGTTCGTCTGGTCGACACGATGGGTGCGTCCATGCAGATCGAGCGGCGGGAAAGGGCTGCCGGTGCTGACCAGCGCACGCTCGTCAGACCAGTCCATGATATCTTCCGGTGTGGCCTCCGAATGCGAGGTCGGGTTCGAAAGCGGGAAGATAATCGGGCGTTTGCAGTTCCTGGCCATCTCGCGCACGACGGACTCGGTAAAAAGGCCCTTTACCCCCGACACGCCAATCAGAATGCTGGCCTTTGTCTCGCGTATGACCGTCTCCAGGTCGATGTCACGATCACCCCAGTCCTTGCGGGCAAAGAGTTCCTGACCGGCATTGCTGCCCTTGCGCCCCTCAACCAGCAGCCCCTTGCGGTCGAGCAGGTAGAAGCGTGCGAGTGCCTCTTCTTCCGTGGCACCTTCATCACGCATGACCTGGAGCAGCAGATTGGCAATGCCGACACCCGCCGAACCGGCGCCGAGCATGACGATGGTTTCGTCTTTCAGCTTGCCGTCATGGGCGGCATTGGCGCTCAGAATAGCAGCGGTGGTGACGGCAGCCGTACCCTGAATGTCGTCATTGAACGTGCAGAGCCGGTCGCGATAGCGCTCGAGAATGGGGGCTGCGTTGACGCCGCTGAAATCTTCCCAATGCAGGGCGATATGGGGCCAGCGTGTCTGCACGGCGGTCACAAAACGCTCGATGAAGGCGTCGTATTCTTCACCGCGTATGCGCTCATGGCGCCAGCCGATATAGGCGGGGTTCTGCAGCAGGTCCTCGTTATTGGTGCCGGTGTCGAGCAGGATCGGCAGGGTCTGGTCGGGCGAGATGCCTGCGCAGGTGGTATAAAGCGAGAGCTTGCCAATGGGGATGCCCATGCCCCCCGCACCCTGGTCGCCAAGGCCGAGAATGCGCTCGCCATCGGTCACGACAATCACGCGCACATCGTCATAATCCGGGTTCGCGAGAATATCTTCCATCGACTCGCGCTCGGGATAGCTCAGGAACAGCCCGCGCGGACGTTGCCAGATTTCGGAAAAACGCTGACAGGCCTCGCCAACGGTGGGCGTATAGACCAGCGGCAGCATGGTATCGATCTTGCGGGTCAGCAGGGCGTAGAACAGCGTTTCGTTCGTATCCTGCAATTCGCGCAGATGCACATGGCGGGCGAAGGGCGAGGGCAGGGCATCGAGAAATTTGAGGGCCGCCTCTACCTGCTCATCCAGCGACTGCACGGCGCGGGGCAGGAGGCCATGGAGTTCGAAGGCGTCACGTTCTTCCGCGCTGAAGGCCAAGCCCTTGTTCAGAAAGGGATGATTGAGCAGATCCTGCCCCGAAAGGGCTACGGTGAGCGTTTTGGTCATTGGCCTGTCTCCAGACATGAGGCTGCGTTTCCACGGGAAAGCGCGGGCCGGGAAGTGAACCACAAGCCCCCCGAAGACGCGAGATCCCCTGAACCTAACGTGATCAGCCGCAAGCGCCGCGGGCCGTATCTGCTGCCGGGGCGTCGTGCTGGCGTGGCAGCCGACAATGCGCACCGGAGCGCAGGTTCAGCATGGCGGATGTCGCCATGGATCGATATAAAAAGACACAAAACGCGCCTGGGTTGCGTCAGGCCTCGCTGACATGGCCGAGAGACAGGTCAGCCCGGCAGGGCTGACCAGAGTGGCGCGTTCATGCCGGGGGGCTGTGTCGCGCTATAGACGCCACGCGCGACGGCACGGGCCAGCACATCGGCGGCGATACTGCCAAGATGCGTGACGAGCAGTTCCCGCCCTGCATCCGGCACAGATTTGTGCCCTGTCGCAAGAGCGAAAATGGTATCGCCATCGAAGGGGGAGTGGACCGGATGGATGGCGCGCGCCAGCCCGTCCTGCGCCATCATGGCAATGCGTTTCAGCTCTTCCTGTGTCAGGGCGGCATCGGTTGCGATACAGGCTAGCGTCGTGTTCGCTCGCGGTGCGGGGGCGAGTTTGGTGCCGCTCCAGTCTTCAGGCGCAATACGGGAGGTGGATACACCGAGTCCGCCGAATTCACGCCCCTGCTCGAACGGGGCTGCCCAGAAATGCTTCTCATGTGGCAGGGTGACGGAACCCAGACTGTTGGTCGCAACGATAGCCGCGACAGTATAGCCGTCATGGCTCACCCAGGAGGCGCTCCCGATACCGCCCTTGAGCTGCCCGGCCATGGCGCCATAGCCGGCGCCAACTGTTCCGAGCGCCATGCTGCGCCGCGCCTGGCTGACGGCTTCGATGCCGAGTGCGCGATAGGGCGGGGTTTCACCCCATGACTTGTCGCCTCCATTATCGAGGTCATAGAGAATGGCCGCCGGGACAATCGGGGAAACCGGTATGTCCTTCACCCGGCGCATTGCGAATCCTCGCCCTCTGGCGCCAAGCCACGCTGCCACGCCATCGGCTGCGGCAAGCCCGTAGACCGAGCCGCCGGAGAGGGTGAGCGCATCGATTCGATGGACCAGATTCCAGCCATTCAGGGCGTCGGTCTCACGCGTGCCGGGGCCGCCGCCGCGCACATCGACCGCGCAAGGGGCGGGGCTGTCAGGCAGAATGACCGTCACCCCGGTGCGCGCGCCGGGGCTTTGCGCCTGTCCGACGCTCAGCCCTGTTACGTCGGTCAGGCTGTTTGTGGCGCCGACATGGCCTTCGGCCTGGGGCGGTGTGTCTGCCCGCGCGACCCCGGAGAGAGGAATGCCAGCCGCCAGGCCGGAGAGCAGAAAATGACGACGCTTCATGAGTGATCAGACTGAAATGAGGGGAGCGGGAAAATTGGCTGCGACGAGTGCCTGCTCCCTATCATGCCTTGTAAAAGCCCTGAGGAGAAAGAGCTTCAGGTGAGGAGTGAAGCAGTCTTTGCCTCGGGTGAGGTGACCTGTCTGACCGGAGCAATCAGGGAAGGGGCGCTCGTAATAACGGCTACAGGCATGCGGGTGTCGGTTTCATGAGGGGGGGGGGGATGCGCGAACTTGGCGCTCGCAGGCTCTCCATCATGTGTCCCGGCGAACGGGTCAAACGGCACGTAAAGTAAAGGCGCCTCGCGACGGGAGGATCCGTTGGCGGGCGCCTTTTGGGGGGCTTCGCAATGCCTCGGGGGAGAGGCTGCCCTTGCGGGCTTAGATGTAGTGTTCGCTCAGCGGCGCAAAGCCATTGAAGCCGGTCGAACAATAGGTGGTGACATAAGCACCGGTGGTCAGCAATTCGATGCGGTCGCCGGAATTCAGCGCATGGGGCAGCTGAACGCGGTTCTTTTCATACATGATGTCCACGCCATCGCAGCTCGGTCCGGCGACAACGGTTTCACCCGTGGGCAGGCCATCATGCGGCGTGCGGAAACGATAGCGGATCGCTTCGCCTTCCGTCTCCGCCAGACCGCCGAAGCGACCGATATCGAGATAGACCCAGCGCGGGTCGCTTTCCTTGCCGCCGCGACGGCTGACAAGCACGACTTCCGTCGAGACCACACCGGCTTCAGCAACCATGAAGCGGCCCGGCTCGATCAGCATCTGCGGCAGGGCATTGCCGAAATGCTCGGTCATGGCGCGGCCGATAGCGAGGCCGAACTGCTCGATCTCGGGGATATCGTCGCGATAGCGCACCGGGAAACCGCCGCCGAGATTGACCATCTTCAGGTCGATGCCAGCTGCCGACAGGTCGGTGAAAAGCATGGCGACCTTGGCAATGGCGGCTTCATAAGCCGCCGTGCTGGTCTGCTGGCTGCCGACATGGAAGGAGAGACCATAAGGCTCAAGCCCGAGATCGACGGCCTGAAGCAGAAGATCCTTCGCATGAGCGATGGTCGTGCCGAACTTGCGCGAAAGCGGCCAGTCGGCACCCTCGTTCTCGACTGCGAGACGGCAGAAGACGCGCGCGCCCGGAGCATGTTCGGCAAGCTTGGCCAGCTCTTCTTCGCTGTCGAAAACGAAGAGATCGACGCCCAGGCCAAAGGCTTCGCGAATGGCAGAGACCTTCTTGACGGTATTGCCGAAAGAGATCTGGCTGGCCTGCGCACCGGCAGCCATGCACTGGTGAATTTCGCCAATGGAGGCGGCGTCAAAAGACGAGCCGAGGCGCACCAGACGCTCCAGAATAGGCGCAGCCGGGTTGGCTTTTACGGCATAATAGATCTGTGCCAGCGGAAGGGCATCGCGCAGGGCATGATAGCGCTCTTCGACGTGGTCGACATCAACGACCAGGCAAGGGGTAGCCGGCTGCTGCTCGGCAAGATAGCGGACAATTTTCGGAGTCATGAGTCACTCCTCCCGAAATCCGCCCGAATCTCCACGGGCGGAATTGTTGCGAAACGGTCGAACGGACCGGCGATCAGGACGAGGCTGGTTGCTCGAAAAAGAGCAGGATCAGCCCGATTGCCAGAACGCTTGACGTCGTTGCGTAACCTACAGAGGGCCAGTGGCACGTGCGTTGCTGCGTGGGGCGCATATGGGACCAAACCCCCCCTCATGCAACTAAAAAATGGACCCCGATTTCTTTTTCTGCACTGGATGCATGGTCACGTCCCCTCAACGCGAAACGTGGTGCAACGTTTCCGCCGCCAGAGCGTCATGCTGGTATCAATTGCCTCGTGTAACTATAGAGGGGCTGCGACAGATCGTGCGTCTCGGGGTGCAGCGTCAATGCATGGCGGGGGCAGGGATCAGGCCAATAAGAGGAAGGAACACTGCGTGGACGAAACCTCCACCCCACGAAGCCAGATGTCACAGGAAGCGGCAGAATCGGGCGGCGCGGTCGAAGCGCAGAAAGTCTCCGACGATCACGCGGCGCATGGCAGCACAGCTGCAGCCACGTCAGAGGGGGATGCTGTCGAGGCGCTTGGTCGTGAGGCGCCGGGCACAGGGGCCAGGAGTCCCATCCACATGCCTTTCGGCGGGTGGAAGCTGGTTTTGCGCCAGACGCTGAGCAATCTCGGGTCGAGTCAGACGAGTCTCTCTGCCGCAGGCTGCGCCTTCTACGCTACGCTCTCACTTTTCCCGGCCATCACGTCGCTTATCTCTGTCTATGGGCTGATTTTTGACCTTCAGACGGTCGAGCCTCAGCTCAATGTGCTGCGCAGCCTGCTGCCCCCGACGGCTTTCGAGCTGATCGCTTCGCAGATTCATACGCTTATCGGACAGCCTCATGCCTCGCTGACGGTGGGGCTGATCTTCTCCATCTCGATCGCGCTCTGGTCTGCGTCGGCCAGCACCAAATCGGTGCTATCGGCCCTCAATCTTGCTTATGATGTTCTTGAGACGCGCGGTTTTTTCCGTTTCCAGTTTCTGGCACTGGGCGTCACGTTCGGAGCGGTAATTGGTGCGTGCCTCACTCTGGCACTCATGGTCGCCTTCCCGGCACTGGTTGATTACCTGCCCGATCTGCTGAATCGCTTCGGCCTGCGTAATCTGCCACCCGAGATCCTGTATCTCACCGATTATCTCATGAGCTACAGCACGCGCTATATCGTGCATTTCGGCGCCCCCGCCCTGATGCTGCTCTTCGTCTTCGTGGCGGTTACGCTGCTCTTCCGCTACGGCCCCTGCCGCGACAAGCCCGACTGGCGCTGGATCGTTCCCGGTTCACTTGTCTCGACCCTGCTATGGGTTCTGACCTCGCTGGCTTTCTCCTACTACGTCAGCCACTTCGCGAGCTATGGCTCGACCTATGGGCCCCTTGGTGCGGTGGCAGCTATCATGATGTGGTTCTTCGTCGGAACCTATGTCGTGCTTTTCGGCGCCGAACTGAATGCTGGCCTTGAAGACCGTATAAAAGGCTTTAATCCCAAAGTGCCCGGTCTGACGCGCGTCCAGGCAGCTCCCGAACCCGCCGAGGCCGCAACCTCCGAGGTCTGAGGCGCAGAGCAGAGGCTGCAAAACACGAAAAGGGCGTGAGACTGAGAGGTCCACGCCCTTCTTGATGTTCAGACGATAGCGATCTCTTCGTTCGAGGCGCTGTCGTCGCTTTTATTTGTGGTGGCGGGGGTGGCGCGTTGCCCGGGCCTTGCTGGCATGGGGGGTGACAACGGGTGTGACCGCATCAAGGGCCTGCTCGTTGGTATCCTCAGCCTCGGCTTCGGCCACTTCGAGCGGCTGGTCTTCTGTGATAGTCGTATCGGACGGAATGGGGGCGAGCTTCACATGCGCCGTGCCACTGCCCAGCATGCCGATCTCGGCGGCGGCGGCATGAGACAGATCAATAATACGGCTGTTGAACGGCCCGCGATCATTGACGGTCACGATGACAGACTGCCCCGTATCTTCGTTTTGCACCAGAACCTTCGAACCCAATGGCAGGGTGGGGTGCGCTGCGGTTAAGGCGTGGCTATCAAGCCTCTCGCCGCTGCTGGTGCGATGTCCGGCAAGGCGCTTACCGTACCAGCTGGCAACGCCATGCTCTGACCACGCCAATACATTATGGCTGGCGAGGGCGATACTACGGGCATGACGGGCGAGGGCCATCTTGACCGAGGCGGCCCAGGGAGCGTGTTCTGAAGAGGGGGCGGTGACCGTTGTAACATCGGTCTTGTTGGCCGCATGGGCGCTGTGCTTCGGCGCAAACGCCGTGCAAAGCAGTGCCAGACCTCCGATTCGGGCGCGGATACGCATTTTTTTGCGTTCCGTGGATCTGAAAGTACGCATTCTGCTTTTTGGCGATTTCACGACAGCTGACAGCCTTTTGCTCAGTAACTCCGAACGATCGAATGCCCTGACAAGCCAGGACGGCGAAACGCGACCCTAACACGATAAGCCCTGAACGCGAAATCGTGAGGTGCGGCAGGGTCATTCGACATGGCCCCATCCCCGCTGACGGGGGTGCCCTGCCTCATGGTCAATCACGATAAAAACGGAGAAACGCGGCAGGAATGAGGCGTAATCTGCCTGACACAAGCAGGAAGGCTTTTACGCCCCAAGCGAAAGTGCTACGGGCTGCTCTCATGATTCGCCCGATGATTGCCGTACTTAACGGCCCCAACCTCAACATGCTCGGTATGCGCCAGCCGGAGATATACGGCCATGCGACCCTGGACGACCTTGAACAGGTCTGCATCCAGGCTGCCGAGCAGCTCGACGTCGCCATCGATTTTCGCCAGACGAATATCGAAGGCGAGCTCGTTTCCTGGATACAGGAATGCCGGGGGCGGGCGCGTGGTATCGTGATCAATCCGGCGGCTTATGGCCATACGTCCATCGCACTTCTGGATGCGCTTCTCGCAACAGGACTGCCGACGGTCGAGGTCCATATCTCCAATATCCATCGCCGCGATGCCTTTCGCCATCACACCTATACCTCTCAGGCCGCTATTGGCGTAATCTGCGGGTTTGGTGTGCGAGGCTATGCCATGGCATTGCGCGCACTTTATGACATGATCGAAGACGAGGACGAACGATGAGCCGTATGCTCGTGGACGCAGATGCCATCCGGGCATTGGCTGACATTCTGACCGAAACTGGTCTGACCGAAATCGAGGTTGCCGAGAAGGACAACCGCATTCGCGTGGTGCGTAGCGCTGGCGGTCAGATCGTTCATGCCGCCGCTCCGGCGCCTGTCGCTGCAGCGCCTGTTGCCGCTGCCGCTCCGGCACCTGTCGATGCCGCCAATCACCCCGGCGCCGTCAGCAGCCCGATGGTCGGCATTGCCTATCTGACGCCAGACCCGTCGGCCCCGCCTTTCGTGCATGAAGGCCAGGTTGTGACGGCCGGTCAGACCATCATGCTGATCGAGGCCATGAAGACCTTCAACCAGATCAAGGCGCCCCGCAGTGGTACGCTGACGCGCTTCCTGGTGGCCAGCGGTGACCCGGTTGAATTCGGCGAAGCTCTCGCCATCATTGAATAAGCATCACTGACTGAGTCTGGGGCCAGATGTTTTCCAAGATCCTGATCGCCAATCGCGGCGAAATCGCGCTTCGCATCCTGCGCGCCTGCCGTGAACTGGGCATCGCAACGGTTGCCGTGCACTCCACGGCAGATGCCGACGCCATGCATGTCCGACTGGCGGATGAGGCGGTGTGCATCGGGCCGCCATCCTCGCGTGAATCCTACCTCAACGTTGCGGCCATTCTCTCGGCCGCCACGATCACCGGCGCAGAGGCCATTCATCCCGGTTACGGCTTCCTGTCGGAAAACGCCGATTTTGCCGAGACGGTCGAAGAACATGGCTTCGTGTTCATCGGTCCGACCGCTCATCATATCCGTACGATGGGCGACAAGATCATGGCCAAGACGACCATGCGCGAGCTGGGTGTGCCCCTCGTGCCGGGTTCGGACGGCGCTTTGCGCGATCTCGCCGCTGCCCGTGAGGTGGCAGCGAAGGTTGGTTATCCGGTGCTGATCAAGGCTGCCGCTGGCGGCGGCGGTCGCGGTATGAAGGTGGCCCAGAGCGAAGCCGAGATCGAGGAAGCCTGGACAGTCGCTCGTACCGAGGCCCGCGCGGCGTTTGGTAATGACGAGGTCTATCTCGAGAAATATCTCGACAAGCCGCGTCATATCGAACTGCAGATCATGGCCGACACACATGGCAATGTCGTGCATTTCGGCGAGCGCGATTGCTCCTTGCAGCGTCGTCACCAGAAGCTGCTCGAAGAGGCAGGTTCACCTGTGCTGACCGCTGAAGAGCGCGATGCGATCGGTGAGACCGCAACGTCAGCGCTCAAGAAGATGGGTTATCGCAATGCAGGTACGCTGGAGTTCCTGTATCAGGATGGCCAGTTCTGCTTCATCGAGATGAACACCCGTCTCCAGGTCGAGCATCCTGTGACCGAGATGGTCTGCGATGTCGATCTGGTGCGTGAGCAGATCCGTGTCGCAGCCGGTGAGGCCCTGGGTTACGAGCAGTCGGACGTGACCTTCAGCGGTCATGCCATCGAGTGCCGTATCAATGCGGAAGATCCGGAAACCTTCATGCCGAACCCCGGCACGATCAAGGTTTTCCATGCACCGGGCGGTCTGGGTGTGCGTATCGACAGCGCCATCTATGCCGGATATCGCGTGCCACCCTATTACGACAGCATGATTGCCAAGCTGATCGTTCATGCGCCTACGCGTGCCGAGGCGATTGCCCGTATGCAGCGCGCGCTGGATGAATGCGTGGTCGATGGCGTGAAGACCGTCATTCCGCTTCATCGCAAGATCCTGGCTGACCCGCAGTTCCAGAAGGGTGACTACACGATTCATTGGCTGGAAAAATTCGTCGACTCGCTCAAGAGCTGAGAAAAACAACAAGGAAAAGTCCCGATGTCCGCCAGCGTTGAAACCTTTGTTCTCACCTGCCGATCGGGCAGCGTTCCCCAGGTTGTAGCGGCGCTTGAAGCGCATCTCGTGGGGCGCGCAGGCTTTCTGGGATGCTGGACAACCGAACTCGGCAATCTCAATGAGGTTGTCGTGATGTTCAGCCCCACCCCGGCCGATCTGGTCTGGCCGGGTGATGAGGTCGGCGTAGAGCGTATCGACCATCATGGCTGGACCCTGATTGCCGATACAAAGCCGGCTCCCGGCACCTATGGCGGCGCCTATGAGTTCCGCATCTATGACGTTCTCCCCGGCCATGAAGCCGATGTAGCGGCCCTTATGGAAGCCGCCGTCCCGGCCCGCGCGACGATTTCTCCTGCCTATGCTGTCATGATGTCCAGTGACGGGCCGTCGCGTCTTGCGCATTTCTGGCCTTATGGTGATCTCGCTGAGCGTGCCGAGAAAAGAAAGGAAGCCGTGGCCTCTGGTGCCTGGCCGCCGAAAGGCATCCTGCCTATGCTGGGAACGATGCGTAACGCCATTCTGACTCCGGTCGCTTACTCGCCGAGTATCTGAGTTTCGTTCCGGGAAAGAGGCTCTGCCCGGGCAGAGCGGCCTCTTTCTCAGGCATACCCGTCTGAAAGGATGAAAGGGGAAGGCCCCTTTCCGGGGTTCGGAGCAGAGCCCTAAGGGGCGCTGCCTCCCGCTTCTTTTACCTGGGTCTGGCTTCAGCCTGTCCAGAGAATGGCTCGGGCACGAGGGGAGAGACCGGCTGTTTTTCGAGCAGGGTCTGTAATGTCTCCAGCGCCTTGTCGAGCTGCTGGTCCTGCCCATTGAAGGTGGCGACCGGCATGTTCTCGACCGTGACGTCAGGCTCGACGCCATGGTTCTCGACCAGCCAATGGCCTTTCATATCGAAATAGGGGCGTTCTGCCGTGCGGGGCAGGCCGTTATCGACAAGGCGGTCGCTATCGGAGAGCCATACACCGGCACCGGCCGTGCGGGCGCCAATGAGCGGGCCGATCCCGAGAGATTTTATGCCTTGCGAGAAGGTCTCGCCATCCGAATAGGTGAATTCGTCGCAAAGCACGACGATATGGCCACGGAATGTCTGCTGCATGTTGCCCTGAGGCGTTCTGCCGTGGTCGGACCAGAACATCCAGACCTTGCGCAGCAATTCCGACAAGACCCATGAATCGATGTTGCCGCCCAGATTGCGCCGGACATCGATCACGAGCCCGTCTTTCTCGGTTTGGGCAAAGAAGTCCCGGGTGAAGCGGGCCATGTCATCCTTGCCCATGGCGCGCAGATGCACGTAGCCGATATGGCCATGGCTTGCGGTCGCGACATAACGAGCGCGTTCGCTTTCCCAGGCGCGAAGACGAAGCGCTGCATCCTGTTTGGCGCCGATCGGAGAAACCACGATCTGAAAGACACGGTCCTTGCGCTTGAGGGCAAGGAGCACCTGACGATTGGCCTGATTGGCCAGAAGGGCAGTCAGATCAGGTTGGTCCGCAAGGTTCTGCCCGTTGAGCGCGGTAATGAGATCGCCCGGCTGCACATCGAGATCGGGCGCAGCGAGGGGCGAGCGGTCTTCGGGCAGATTGGGATCGCCCTCATAGAGGCGATCGATCAGAAAGCCGCCGGGCTGGCGCGTGAGATGGGCGCCAAGGCTTGCGATCAGCACGGCATTATCGCGTGTAAGGGGTTCCGCCGGGCGGAACTGGGAGTGCAGGGCGTTGAGTTCGCCCATCATCTGGCCCAGCAGATCATCCAGATCGGAGCGGTCGCCCAGTCGTGAGAGCAACGGGCGATAGCGGTCGCGCATGGCAGGCCAGTCAACGCCATGCAGAGACGGATCGTAGAAATGATCGCGATGCAGGCGCCAGGCATCGTTGAACAGACCCTGCCACTCGGCACCCGGATCGACACGCAGGCGCAAGCCGTCGAGCGCGATTGTCGTGTCCGTGCTGTTCACGCCGGAAAGACTGGATGCAGCAGGCACGAGCTGAATTTTTGGAGCACGCTTTTCCTTGCCTGAGACCAGCATGAGGGTCTTTCCGTCAGGGGTAAGAGCCACATCGCGCAGACCGGAAGCAAAGTCATTGGGCTTGGTTTCACCGGGCCCGATCTTGAGCACTTTCAGGACCAGATCGTCGTCCTTGCTGGCAAGCTGATCGGGCTTATGGGCCAGGAGGTAGAGAAACTCCGGCCCGATTTCGATCTTGCTGAAATCACCCGCCGGGATCGGCAGTTGATAAAGCCGTGTGGCTAGACCGGCAGCCTCCAGCATCAGAGGCTTTTTCGAAGGCGTGGTCGCCGTCTTGTCGGCGGTCTGCGTCGGCGCGGGCTGATCGAGTTCGGTGCGCGGCGCGAAGGGGAAATGCGCGTCTTTCTGCAAGGCGAGCGCAAAGACACCGGTGCGTGGCGCATAAACCGGCGCTGGATTGCGGTCGCCCCAGGGGCCGCCATTATTGAGGGTGAAAAGCCGGTCTGACAAAAACCACAGGAACTTGTTATCCGGGCTGAAACGCGGCGCATAGGATTCGTAGTCGGGGGTGGTCGCCCAGACGATCTCGCCCGTATCGAGCGGATAGAGCGCGATCTGCCGCCTTGTGGTCTCGCCGCGTGCTCTGGCAAAGGCCAGGATACGTCCGTCTTTCGACCAGGTAAGGGAGTCGTACTCGCTGCGCCCGTCCAGTCGGGCATCGTCGATCATCTTGTCGGTATGTGCTGCGACATCATAGAGAAACAGCCGCCCGGCAATATCGGTATGGGCGAGATGGGCGCCATCAGGCGAAATCCATAGCCCCATCGGCTCGCTTTTCGATCCATGGGTGAGTTGTGTGCCCTCGACGCTTCCTGAACTCGGGAACACCCATAGCTCGGACTCTCCACCCTTATCGCTGAACGCATAAAGACTTTTGCCATCGGGCGAGAGGGAGGCGTGACGCAGGCGCGTGCTTGCGGCGCTGGCCAGGGTCACGCGCCGCAACGGGCCGGGCGAGGCAAGGGCGACATGGCCGCGCAAGGTCAGCGCAACCTGTTTCCCGTTCGCGGCGAGGCTGGTTTCGGTGAGATAGGCGAAGGGATTATCCAGCCAGAGCGGGCGCCTCGCAGCACGGTCGCTGGCGATGTCGATCGGAAGGATGGCGTCGCTGTTGTTCTGCAAATTGAAATGACAGAGATCAGCGCCAAGTTGATAGACGATGTCGTTGCCGCTCAGGCTGGCCTGTCTGACGCTGAAATCGTCATGATGGGTGAGTTGGTGCCCGTCACTTCCGTCGAGTGCGAAGCTCCAGAGATTGTCGCGGCCATCCTTGTCGCTCACGACGATCAGACGGTCATTCCAGAGCATGGGGCGACGCAGATTGGCATCCTGCGGCCCAATACGCTCTGCCTCCACACCGCCCTTGAGGCGGTATCGCCAGAGCTGTGCCATGGCGCCACCCCGGTAGAGCCGCAGATGGTCGTGGCTGACAGCGGTGCCAAAGCGAATGAAATAAAGCCACTGCCCATCTGCGCTCAGAACCGCATCATTGGCATCGGCCAGGGGATAAATGTGTCGTGTGCCACTGACCGGATGGATTGCAACGACAATGCGGCTCAGTCCTGGACCGGTTGCAGGGGCCGTGCTGTAGAGAATTCCCGCTTTCTTGTCCCAGCCGATGGGCATCACGTTCTGGTTTTCAAACGTCACGCGCCGCGGCGTGCCCCCTTCGATCGGCATGACGTAGATTTCTGTCGGACCATCGTAATCGGCCAGAAATGCAACCTGCCTGCCATCGGGCGACAGAATGGGGTGCGGGTCCGTGCCGATGGGCGCCGTCAGCCGGCTCGCGCTCCCGCCTTTCAGCGGAACCTGCCAGACAGATTGTTCGTCGTCGAAGGCAATCGTCGTTCCTGCAAGGGAAGGGTCACGCAGATAGCCCGGCGCGGCGTGGGCGGAGAATGGCGCAAGGCTCAGCAGGGCAACGCCGGCGAGAAGCGGGGAAAAACGCATGAACATCTTCCGTAGCGAATGGGAGCCTTGTTAGAGAACGTGAACGGGCTGAAAATTCAAGCCCTCATCCCCTCACGAACTTGCTGCTTTCAGGCCGCTTCCGGCAGCGAAGGGGCAGAGCACGAGCGCCAGCGCGAGGAATGCACCGAGAAAATCGAGTTCGGGGCCGAAGCTGCGCCCGTTCGTTGCTGCATCGGCAGAAGCTGCCCCGAAGATCAGAACCGGGGTCGCGAGCGGCAGGATGAGCAAGGGCAGAAGCACGCCACCTCGACGGGCGCCAAGCACCAGTGCGGCGGCCATGCCACCCAGAAGAGAGAGAAGCGGCGTGCCAAGTGCCAGCCCTGCAAGAAGAGGTAGGGTATCCCCAGGGGAACTGCCGAGCATCAGACTGAGCGGCATGGCGGCAAAGAGCAACGGAAGCCCGGTGGTCAGCCAGTGGGAGATGATCTTGGCCAAGGCGACGAAAGCGGGAGAGAGGCCAAGGAGAAGGAGATGGTCGAGCCCGCCATCTTCCAGATCGGCGCTGAAAAGTCGGTCAAGCGGCAACAGCGTGGCGAGCAGGGCACAGACCCAAATAATGCCGGGCGCCATGCGGTGCAGCAAGGCAGGCGAGGGACCTAGTGCCAGTGGGAAGAGACTGCCGCACAGTACGAAAAACAGCAGCGCAGCCAGGGTATCTGCACCATGTCGCAGCGCAAGGCGCAGCTCGCGCCCTATGAGGGCTAGAAACAGGCTCATATCCATGTCGAGCCCTCCTGCGGTGTCAGCACGAAGCGACGTGACTCTGGCAGAGGTAGCACCACATGGGTGGTCGCGATAATCATGCCGCCAGCTGCGCGATGGGCAGCCATCAGGGTGCCGAGCGTTGCGATGGCGTTGTCATCGAGGCCAAGACTGGGCTCATCGAGCAGCCAGAGCGGGGCCTGACGCAACATCACGCGCGCGAAAGCCCCGCGTCGTTTTTGCCCGGCAGAGAGAAGTCGGGTTGGCAGATCGGCCAGTGCCAGCAGATCGAGCGCCTCAAGAGCGTCGTCACAGGTGCCGCCACCGATGCCTGCCTCAAGAGCAAGATTTTCCCGCAGGGTCAGGCCGGGTTTGAGTGCATCAAGATGGCCGAGATAGGCGATATCCAGCGCCTGTTCCGGCGTTCCTCCCTTGCGCCCCTCAAAGGTGAAGCTTCCCCCCTGAAACGGGCAGAGCCCGGCAAGCACGCGAAGCAGGGTCGACTTGCCAGCACCATTGGGGCCGGTCAGGAGAAGTGCCTCGCCACGGTCGAGAGCAAGGCTGACCTGATCGAGCACCAGCCGCCCTCCGCGGATCACGGTTATGTCATGAACGAGCAGCCAAGGCGCTGGAGACGAGGGAAAACCTGACATTGTGCAGAAATAACATCTTCCTGAGAGAGTTTCATTCGACTCTGTGCGAATAAGGGTCGAGACTGTATAGAAGGGCCAGCCCTGAGGGGCCAGTTGACAAGGCAGGAGGACAAGCCATGAGAACCGTCGGACGGGATTCCCTGGGCGTGATGCGGGATCTGGAGGTTGATGGCCGAAAGTACCACATATTCTCTCTGCCGGATGCGGCGGCCAGGCTGGGCAATCTGTCCCGACTGCCGGTCAGCCTCAAGGTTCTGCTCGAAAATGTGCTGCGTTTCGAAGACGGGCTGAGCTACCGCACGGAAGATGCCCAGGCGATCGTCGATTGGACCGCTAAAGGTCATTCCGATCAGGAAGTGCCGTTCAAACCGGCGCGTATCCTCATGCAGGATTTCACGGGCGTTCCCGCCGTGGTCGATCTCGCCGCCATGCGCGATGGCATCATTGCCCTCGATGGTGACCCGGAGAAGGTGAACCCGCTGGTGCCGGTCGATCTCGTGATCGATCACTCGGTCATGGTCGATGTGGCAGGCAGTGCCGATGCGCTGGAACGCAACGTCGAGATCGAGTTCGAGCGCAATGGCGAGCGTTACGCCTTCCTGCGCTGGGGGCAGACCGCTTTCGAGAACTTCCGTGTCGTGCCGCCGGGTGCCGGTATCTGCCACCAGGTGAACCTCGAATATCTGGCGCAGGCCGTCTGGACCGGCAAGGTCGATGGCAAGGAATACGCCTATCCCGACACGCTTTATGGCACAGACAGCCACACCACCATGGTGAATGGCATGGGTGTGCTTGGCTGGGGTGTGGGCGGCATCGAGGCAGAGGCTGCCATGCTTGGCCAGCCTATCGCCATGCTCATCCCTGACGTGATCGGTGTGCGCCTTGACGGTGTGCTGCCAGAGGGCGCAACCGCGACCGATCTGGTGCTGACCATCACCGAAATGCTGCGCGCTGAGGGCGTGGTTGGCAAGTTCGTCGAGTTCTTCGGCCCGGCCCTCGATCATCTGCCGGTGGCCGATCGTTCGACCATCGCCAACATGGCACCGGAATATGGCGCAACCTGCGGCTTCTTCCCGGTCGATGCGCTGACGCTGGATTATCTGCATCAGACAGGCCGCGACGAGCATCGCATCCGCCTGACCGAAGCCTATCTGCGTGCCCAGGGCATGTTCCGCGATGCAGACACCCCCGAGCCTGTATTCTCGAAGGTGCTGTCGCTTGATCTGTCGACCATAATTCCCTCGCTGGCAGGCCCGAAGCGTCCACAGGATCGCGTCGCGCTGACCAATGCGACCTCGGCTTTCGAGGAAGCTCTGACCACCACGCTGGGCGTCAAGCCTGACGATGTGCGCAAGCGCGCCATCGTGGCCGGTTCGGATTACGATATCGGCCATGGTGATGTGGTGATTGCTGCCATCACCTCCTGCACCAATACCTCGAACCCGGCGGTTCTCGTGGCTGCCGGTCTGGTGGCCCGCAAGGCGCGTGCGCTCGGTCTCAAGCCCAAGCCCTGGGTCAAGACCTCGCTGGCTCCCGGCTCGCAGGTGGTGACGGATTATCTCGACAAGGCGGGTCTCAGCGCCGATCTCGACGCGCTTGGCTTTGAGACAGTCGGTTATGGCTGCACGACCTGCATCGGCAATTCCGGCCCCATCGCCCAGCCGATCGTGGATGCGATCGAGGGGAATGGCCTTGTCGCCACGTCGGTACTGTCGGGTAATCGTAACTTCGAAGGGCGTATCTCGCCCAACGTGCGTGCCAATTATCTCGCCAGCCCGCCGCTCGTGGTGGCCTATGCCCTTCTCGGGACACTGCGCAAGGACATCACAAAAGAGCCGCTTGGTGTCTCGAAGGATGGCAAGGAAATCTTCCTGCGCGATATCTGGCCGACCAATGAAGAGATTGCTGCGCTCATCAAGTATTCCGTCACCCGCGAAAGCTTTGTCGAGCGTTATGGCAGCATCTCGAAGGGAACCAGCCAGTGGCAGGCTCTCGCCGTGGCCAGTGATGCCCGTACCTTCGCCTGGTCGGACAGCTCGACCTACATCCAGAAGCCGCCCTATTTCGAGGGGCTGACCAAGGAGCCGGGCGACACGCATGACATCGAGAATGCCCGCATTCTCGCGCTGCTGGGCGACAATATCACCACTGACCATATCTCTCCGGCAGGCGCCATCAAGCCGTCTTCACCGGCGGGCAAGTTCCTGAGCGAGCATCAGGTAGCGGTTGCGGATTACAACTCCTACGGGTCGCGTCGTGGCAATGACCGCGTGATGGTGCGCGGTACTTTTGCCAATATCCGTATCCGCAACGAGATGCTCCCGGGTGTCGAGGGCGGCATGTCGAAATACCTGCCCGATGGCACTGTCGCCTCGATCTATGATGTGGCGCATCGCTATCAGCAGGATGGCACGCCGCTGGTGGTGTTCGGTGGCCGTGAATACGGCATGGGTTCGTCGCGCGACTGGGCCGCGAAGGGTACCAAGCTGCTGGGCATCAAGGCGGTAATCGCCGAGAGCTTCGAGCGTATCCATCGTTCCAATCTGGTGGGCATGGGCGTGTTGCCGCTGACCTTCCAGGAAGGCACGACGCGCAAGACACTCGGCCTCGACGGCTCCGAAACGATTTCGCTGGGTGGGCTCGAGTCCATCACCCCGCGCATGACCGTTCCCATGACGATCACGCGTTCCGGTGGTGAAACGGAGCAGGTCGAGCTTCTTTGCCGAATCGATACGCTTGATGAAGTCGCCTATTACAGGCATGGAGGAATTCTTCCTTATGTCCTGCGTGGGATGACCGACACTGACTGACAACGCCGAGCCCGTTCTCGACGCCAGAAACATCACCAAAAGCTTTGGGCGACATGTCGTGCTTCACGACATGTCGCTTTGCGTTGAGCGAGGGGAGCTGGTCTCGATCATCGGCCCTTCGGGCTGTGGGAAATCGACCTTTCTCCGCTGCCTCAATTTTCTGGAAATTCCGGATTCCGGCGTGCTTCGCATCGAAGACGTCGAAATCACCAAACAGACCGGCCATGGCTGGAATCGTGCCCAGGAGCGGCGCGCCCATGCGCTGCGTGCGCATGTCGGCATGGTGTTTCAGTCTTTCAATCTTTTTGCCCATCGCACGGTGCTGGATAACGTGATGGTGGCGCCCCGTTCGGTGAAGGGGCTGTCGCAGCCGGAAGTCGAACCGCTGGCACGGGCGCTTCTGGCCAAGGTCGGGCTTGAAGGGATGGCAGACCGATACCCCTCGACTCTCTCAGGTGGTCAGCAGCAGCGTGCGGCCATTGCACGCGCCCTGGCCATGAAGCCGGCAGTGATGCTTTATGACGAGCCAACTTCCGCGCTCGATCCTGAGCTGGCGGAAGAGGTGCTACAGGTCATGCGCCGTCTCGATGACGAGGGCATGACCCAGATCGTCGTGACCCACGACATGCGTTTTGCCCGCGCGGCATCGGATCGCGTTCTTTATGTCGAGGCTGGCCATATCGTTGAGAGTGGCGACCCGGATGTGCTTTTTGCAAATCCGCAGGATCCCAGAACACGTCGTTTCCTGAGGACGCTGCTGTGACTTTCCGCCTGTCTGCCGGAGCTGCTGCGCGACAGCGCGCCTCGGGCCTTGTCCCGCGTGCTGTTTTTGCGCTCAGTCTCGTTGTTCTTTGCCTCTTTTCCCCTGTGGGAGCCGTCGCAGCGCCGGATGCCGCCGCACCTGCGCCGTCCGCGAGTGCCCCAAGCAGGGATGTGGGGCTGCCCGAGTTGAGCTGGGCATCGGACGGCGAAGCCAATGTGCCGTATGTTTTTCATGATCCTGCAGATCTGAACCATCTGGAAGGGTTCGAATATGACATGGTGCAGGAGATTGCGCGTCGCCTGCATCGCAAAGCCCGCTTCGTGCAGAATGACTGGGATGGTCTGATCCCCGGGCTGCAACGCGGCATGTATCAGATGGTGGTCGATGGCATCGAAATGACGCCCGATCACCTTCAGGCCGCTCTGTTTTCACGCCCCTATTACGTTACGGGTGATCGCATCGTGGTGCGGCGCGACCGAATGGATCTGAACAGTTTTGCGGCTCTGCGTGGCCATGTGGTCGGGACCATCAAGGAGACTTTGGCGGAGCGTCTGCTTCAGCGCGAAGCCAGCATCACCGTGCGCTCCTATGAGGAAGAGACCTACGCTTTTTCGGATCTGCGTAATGGCAGGCTCGATGCCCTTCTGCTCGATGGGCCGATCGCGCTCTATTACGCTGGCATCACCGACGACCTTGAGATTGTCGGCCCGCCTGTGGGCCAGACCCGTTATGGCATCGCCTTCAAACAGGGCAGTACCGCGCTTCACGACGAGGTTGATCGCGCTCTCGGTGCGATGATGCAGGACGGGACATTGCAGATCCTGCTGGCACGCTGGAATCTCTGGACGCCGGAAATGGCAGAGATGACGGGCGACCATGTTCAGCGCGACGTGAAGCCGGATGAGTGGCTGCGCTACCGAAATGCCATGCGTGCCCAGACGGGCTGGCTTGGCCAGTTGAAGCGCTATATCGGCTTCCTGCCCGATATTGGCGAGGCCGCGATCCTGACGCTTGTCGTCTCGGCGCTGTCGATGGTTATTGCCGTGAGTCTCGGGTTGGCGCTGGCGCTTGGGCGTCATTATGGTCCCGGCTGGCTGCGCTGGATCACCGGGCTTTATATCGAGATCGTGCGCGGAACGCCGCTTCTGATCCAGATCCTGTTCATCTTCTATGGCCTGCCAGGAATGGGCATCAAGCTCTCGCCTTTTTTCGCCGGTGTGCTGGCGCTGGGGCTGAATTACGCTGCGTATGAGGCCGAGAATTACAGGGCGGGCCTGTCTTCCGTGCCGCGTGGCCAGATGGAAGCAGCCATCGCGCTCAACATGACGCATCGTCAGGCGTTACGTCTGGTCATTATTCCTCAGGCTTTCCGCACGGTTCTGCCGGTGATGACCAATGACTTCATCGCGCTCCTGAAGGATTCGTCGCTTGTGAGCGTGATCACGCTTACCGAACTGACGAAGACCTATATCCGGCTTTCCTCGACCTATTATGACTATATCGGCACAGGTCTTCTGATCGGAGGCGCTTATCTGCTTCTCGGTCTGCCTTTCGTCCGTTTTGCCCGTCATGTCGAGCGCAGGCTGGGACGCAGCCTGATGCGCTCGGGGCATCACTAGGAAATTCTGTTACAAAAGGGCACGTAAAAAGTACCCTGATTGCGGTGCCGGGCTCTTGTCAGAGGGGCCTCTGTTCCGTGGTCCCCCTGCTTGTCGGCATCAGAAAACCGAGTCGGCAGAGTGTGTGGCTTCCTCCGGCTTTTTCATTGCGGCGATGGCATAGAGATAGCTTGCAGCTGTTGCTGCGGCGATTGCACAGACCTGCAACCCGGATGGTGTAAAGAGGTAGGCGAGGTAGCAAAGGACAGTGCGCAGGATGAAGTGAATGAATCCAGCCCTGTCATCGGCGCCCCAGCCATGGGGGACCCATACCATCCCGGACAGAATGGCAAGGCCCAGCACGAGCAAGGCAGGGTTATGTGCCGCACGGGCTGCCAGGATGACAAAGGGGATCAACAGCCCTGTGACGGTTATGAAGCGCATGAAGAGCTGCAGAATTGGATTATGCCGATTGTCTGGCTTGAGTCCGGTATTCCCACGCATTCTGTCGATGAGAAGGGCAAGGGGCACCGGGATTGACGGGACGAAAAACACGGCGATCAGAGGCAGTCTCGCCCCCATGAGAAAGCTCGCCACCGCAAGCGTTGCCCATGAAATCAGCCCCGCAACCGGCATGGCCGTCGTGCATCCTTGCAGATACTCCCTGCGCAACGCGGAAAGAGGTCTCTCTGATTCGTTCGACATGGCATGTTCCCCGCGCTGCAAGGAGAGCATTCTGCCTCTCAGGACGACGGCGTCGAAGAGCGTTTCGCTACGAAAACGAGGGAGAAAGGATCACAATATCCCGATCATACAGGCTGCGGTCTGCCGGTCCTGACCGCCCTTCTGTGCCGCTGGGACGAATCCCGGCAGGCAAAAAAAGGATAGGCTCAAGAGATCAGGAAAGCTGAGGGGACCTCCAGCCCCTCGAAGAGCCGGGGGATGATCTCAGGGGGCCGAAGGGTCGCGCGCCAGATCCGGGGAGACCGCCATATTGCCGACATCGCGCATCATGCTCTGGCGAAGGAGAGGGACCCAGCGCGCCAGCCAGCGATCCGTCTTGCGGATAAACTCATCAGCCGCAGGGACTTGAGCGAGCGCGGCCTTATCCCAATAAGGAAGAGGCGCCAGAAGCTGGACCGTGCCCGGCTTTGTTGGAGCAAGCAGATAGGTGACGGCAGAGCTTCCCTTGGTGGCATCGGTTGCACCGCTGCTCAGTATCCAGTTGGCGACGACAAACAGTGAAGGCATCGGGAAGCCAAGGGCACTCAGGCGCTTGAAGGCGATCTGGATCAACTCGTCAGACGAAATTGCGCCATTTGGCCCCATTACGGCATTGGCGACAAAGGCGCATTCGTTCCGGCCATCCGGGCGGTCGGAGTAGATATGGGAGGCGTAATTCCGGTCGTCATGGCAATGGGACGTGGCAGCCTGAACGACATCCAGGGGAAGCTGCTCGGTTGCCGTGCGGGCAATCATAACTCCGGTGACAACGCCCCGATCGGTCCGTACCAGTATATTGATCAGCATAAGGCCGCCCGGGCCGAACTGCCCCGTCAGCACCGGATGCCACACACCAGCAGGCAAGGGCAGGGTGTGTCCGCCAAATGGGATCGTGCCGGTAAGTGCTGTCGTGATGTCAGGTGTTATCAGACGATTGGTGTTATCAACCGGGGCATCCGGTGCTGGTGCGCCCGATCCCGGAGCGGCGGGCTGATTATCAGCAGAGCTCGCACTCGGTGCGCCCGGGCGTTGCATTCCGGGTATGCGCTGCAGCCAAGGAGCGTGTGACAGCATCCACGGCATTGGGAAAAACAGGCTCATGATCGTGAAGAAGACCATGAGGTAGATCATGGAACGCCAGACAGGAGCGCGGCGCCAGAGGCGGGTAAAGGCTGACACTGGTGATAATCCCGCCTGGGCTCAGGGTGCTAGACGCGCATTGAGGGATGCGGAATCATCCGCGATCTCGGCCTTGACGCCATCGCTTTCCATGACAAGGCGCACGAGCTTGGCGTTGTTCTGTCGTGCAAGAATCAGGCTTTCGCTCACCATATCCTCGATCGAGCGGACAAGATCGCGTGCGGACGCGCCTGCGCCCAGCTTCTGCTGACGCTGCATCAACTGGAAGAGCAGATGGGCGTCGATACCGCCTGCCTCGACGTTGAGGCCATAGCCCTTGATCATTGCTTCGATTTCCAAGGCAGCAACGCGGGCAAGATCGAGATCGCGCAATTGGCGGAATACGAAGATCCGGTCGAGGCGGTTGAGCACCTCAGGGGCAAACCCGGCCTTGCGAAGGGCCTCAGTCGATTCCGCGCGCATTTTATCAGCATCATCATGAAGGCGATCCGCGATCTCGGTCAGGGCTTCGGTCGCGATGTTAGACGTCAGCATGAAGATGGCGCGTGTGGTCGAAATCTGGGCGCCAGTCGATGCCTCGGTTACGTGACCGTCGTTCCACGCCGTCAGGAATTTCTTGAAGACGTCAGGATGAGCTTTCTCGATCTCGTCCAGAAGAACGATCGCATCGGGCTTCTCCTGCAATCCGCCTGTCAGCTTGCCGAAACTGTCCGAGCCGACATAGCCCTTTGGCGAGCCGAAAAGCATGGTGGCTGCGTGAGGGCTCGACATCTGCGTCATATCGAAATGAAGGAGCGGGCGATCCATCTGACGGGCAATCTGCTTGGCAAGGTAGGTTTTGCCAGTGCCTGGCGGCCCTGCGAGAAGGAAGATACCCACGGGTTTGTTGCGGACGGTAAGCGCCAGCCTGCGTCGAAGCTGCTGGGCGATATCCTCGCAGACCTGGTCCTGCCCGACCACTTTTGCCCTCAGGCCGGCCGCAAGCTCTTCTGCATTGATGGCGACCTCTTTCTGCTCCTGTGCGAGCAGATCCTCAAGGGCGACGCGGTTTGTCAGGCGGGCCAGAATATCCATAACGAAACCTTTGCGACGGCGGAGCCCCTTGCGGGCAAGTTTTGCGGAACGAACTTCATAAAGAAGCCCGGAAATGGTGAGGAGAGCGGTCAGACCGACGATGGGAGGATACGCGTCACGCGCCCAAGAAAGGAAGTGAATCAGCATCCCGCCCGAAAGATGCAACGACACGGCCGCCTGGATGCTGGCGAGGATGAGAAAGATCACCATCATGACGGGCATGAGGCGATTGAGGGCGGGCATCAGCGCTTTCATTGTACGATAACGTCCAGAACGATCTGCTGGTCAAGGCGGGCCAGAGTGGGAAGAACCTGGGGGCCGAGCGCGGTCAGGATTCCCGTTTGCAGACCGCCTGCCGGGGGTGGGGTTATGGGGGTGATTGTGACTTCACCTGCAAGATAGATCGGCAGGACAACCGCCTGAAGTTCGGGTTTCAGCATCAGTTTTTGCGTTATGCCCCCTGAAGTGATCGACACTGTCTGTCCCGGTATCCCGGCAATCTGGGCAATCGGCATCCTGACGAGCCGCATGCGCCGGTTTTTCACTGCGGCAAGAATCTCTGTTTTCTGCTGGCCGTCGAAACCCGACCGGGCGAGCGCCGCAGGAGCCTGCCCCGCTCCAATGAGCGCGAACTGCGCCCCAAGATGGATGGCATCGGCCCGTATCTGGGGTTCGGCAGCTTCAACGGGGCCCGCTGCACGCGAAGGCTGAAGCCCGGCAGCTGAGCCTGAGGATGCGCTATGCCAGTAAGCACCGCCCATACACGCCATCACGATAGCCGAAGCCATGACGAGCTTGGGCACCATGCTGCCGCGCTCGTGGGCATGCTGATGGCGTCCGCCATCATCGCCGTGAGTGAGCGGTTTGAGTTGTGGCTCGGGCGTATCGTTCATCAATGCAACTGTGGCAGGATCGAAACCTCCCCCGCAAGAGGGGTGTTACATGGCGAGTGTAATCAAAAGTTACGAGGCCCTGGGTCTGCGACTGCTTCTCCGGAGAGGTGGCGTCACTCATGTGGCGTGGCCATCCGGCGCCTGCATGGGACGAGTCTTGCAATGAGCGCTGGATTGGCCTAGACAGACGTAATTCCTTTCATCTTTCGTCTTATCGGGGGGTGGCCTTGACGGGCCGCCTTTTTTGTCTTGGCTAATGAAATTCCCAGCCTGAACGGTCTTGAAGCGCGTATCGCGCAGCAGATCGAGCCGACTCTGACCGATCTCGGCTACGAGATCGTGCGTCTGAGCGTCCTGGGGCGTGAGACCCCGACCATCCAGATCATGGCCGACCGTGCTGACGGCTCGCTGATCGGGATCGAGGATTGCGAGCAGATCAGCCACGCCGTTGGTGCCGTGCTCGACGTCGATGATCCGATCCCCGGCGCCTGGACACTTGAAGTGTCCTCCGCTGGCATTGATCGTCCGCTGACGCGCCTCAAGGATTGGGACCGCTTTGCTGGTCATCTCGTCAAGGCCGAACTCGATCTGCCGCTCAATGGCCGCAAGCGTTTTTCCGGCATTATTACCGGCACGCGTGAAAATGCCGCAGTGATCCGTCTGGATGATGGCGAAGAGGCTGTCCTGCCGATCGAGACCATCCGCAAGGCGCGTCTGGTGCTCACCGATGCTCTGATCGAGGCCAGTGCGGCCATGATGGGCATTGCGTCGGAAGACGAAGGGGCAGAAGAAGATGATGCCACGCGTCGCAAGACGCCGAAGCTCAACCCTGCCAAGCCGGGTAAAGGTTCCAGACCCGGACGCAAGACGCACTGAGTTTTTCGCCTATTCCGTTTCTGCCGTTCCGCGCGGTTTCGCGCTCCGTATTTGAGGATTTCGTCTGATGGACACCTCCGTTACCCGTCCTGAGCTGCTTCTGGTGGCAGACGCTGTTTCGCGTGAAAAGAATATCGATCGTGAAGAAGTTCTGGAGGCGATGGAACAGGCCATCCAGAAGGCCGGACGTGCGAAATACGGTCATGAAAAGGACATTCGCGCGACCATCGACCGTCGCTCCGGTGAAGTGCGCCTGTCGCGCTGGACCGAGGTTGTCGAGACCGTCGAGAATGAAGATACGCAGATTCCTCACGCCATCGCGCTGAAGTTCCAGCCCGAGATCAAGATTGGCGAGCATCTGGTCGACCCGCTGCCGCCGATCGATTTCGGACGCATTGCGGCCCAGACTGCCAAGCAGGTTATCGTTCAGCGCGTGCGCGAATATGAGCGCAAGAAGCAGTACAACGAATTCAAGGACCGCGTAGGCGAGATCGTCAACGGTACCGTCAAGCGCACCGAATACGGCAACCTCATGGTCGAGATCGGCCATACCGAGGCTCTGCTGCGTCGCGATGAGCTGATCCCCCGCGAGTCGTTCCGCAACTCGGATCGCGTGCGTGCCTATATCTATGATGTGCGCGACGAGACGCGTGGCCCGCAGATCTTCCTGAGCCGCACGCATCCGGCCTTCCTTGCCAAGCTGTTCGCGCAGGAAGTCCCCGAGATCTATGATGGCATCATCGAGATCAAGGCGGTTGCCCGTGATCCGGGTTCGCGCGCCAAGATGGCCGTCATCTCCAAGGACGCTTCGATCGATCCTGTCGGCGCCTGCGTCGGTATGCGCGGCTCGCGCGTGCAGGCCGTTGTTGCCGAACTGCAGGGCGAAAAGATTGATATCATCCCCTGGAGCCCGCAGGCTGCGACTTTTGTCGTGAATGCTCTGGCACCTGCCGAAGTGACCAAGGTGGTCATGGATGAGGAAGCTGGTCGCGTCGAAGTCGTCGTGCCGAACGAGCAGCTTTCGCTGGCCATCGGTCGTCGCGGTCAGAACGTGCGCCTGGCAAGCCAGTTGACGCGCTGGGATATCGATATTCTTACCGAGGCCGAAGAATCGGAGCGTCGTCAGGAAGAGTTCCGCAAGCGTACACAGCTCTTCGTCGATGCGCTCGATGTCGATGACGTGATCGCAGGTCTGTTGGTGACCGAAGGGTTCCACACCATCGAAGAGCTGGCTTACGCCGATCCCGACGAGCTGCATGCCATCGAGGGTTTCGATGAGAGTGTTGCCGAAGAGCTGATGCGTCGCGCCGAGGAATTCCTCGTGCAGAAGGAGCAGGAGCTGGACGACAAGCGTCGCGGACTCGGCGTTGAAGACTCAATTGCCGAGCTGGGCGTGTTTACCAATGCCATGCTGGTGACGCTGGGTGAGAAGGGCGTGAAAAGCCTTGATGATCTGGCCGATCTTGCTGGTGACGAGCTTGTCGAAATGCTCGGCGATGACAATATCGATGAAGACGCTGCTAATGAGATCATCATGGCGGCACGTGCTCACTGGTTCGATGGAGAAGCGGATGCCGAGTCCCCCGAGGAAGGGGAGGCTTCCGACGTCTGAGTTTCACGAAACAGGGGCGCAGGATATACTCTCGTCAAACAATCTCGATCCGATCGAGCTGGATGACGAGAAAGGCCCGCAGCGACGCTGCATCGTCACTCGAGAGAGTGGAAATCCCGATGTCATGCTGCGTTTCGTCATCTCGCCCGATGGCCTGGTGGTTCCCGATCTGGCAGCGAAGCTGCCGGGGCGGGGAATCTGGTTGAGTGCCAAGCGGGATGTGCTAGAAACCGCGCGGACGCGTCATGTCTTTTCAAGGGCAGCGCGTCAGCCGGTAAAGGTACCTGAGGATATTGCGCAGGTACTGGTTTCAGGAATAGAAGCGCGGCTGGTGCAGGGGCTCGGTCTCGCGCGCCGGGCCGGTCAGGCTCTCTGTGGGTTTGTTAAGTGTCGCGAATGGATTGCCGGCGGCAAGGCTGGTCTGGTGATCCAGGGATCGGGCGGAAGCCCGGATGAGTTGCGGCGTCTGATATCGGGAAACAACAAACTTCCGATGCTGACGTTACCGGCCCAGATGCTTGCGACGGCATTCGGACGGGAACATGCGGTCTATGTTGTGATAGCGCCTGGGGCGCTCGCGCAGCGTCTGATGGCTGAGCATGAACGATTTTTGGGGCTGACCGATGGGTTGGTTCCTGAGCCGCTGACAGAGCGGCTCGCACGGGAACAGGCAGGTATATGAGCGAAGGCAACGAACGGAACCAGGGCACTCAGGCTCAGGGCGGCCAGACAGAGGGCCAGAATGTCCAGGATCAGGGCGCCCAGGCTCAGGGTGACCAGGGTAAGGGACGTCTGTCCCTGCGTCCGGGCGGGCGCATGGAACTCGGGCGGACGGTAGACGCAGGATCGGTGCGTCAGAGCTTCAGCCATGGCCGCTCGAAAGTGGTCCAGGTCGAAGTGCGTAAGAAGCGCGAGACAAACGAGCGCAAGGATGGCCGCGGGGCAGCGGGTGGTCGTGGCGGCCGCGCCGGTGCTGGTCGCGCCCTGACGCCGGCTGAACTCGCGATTCGTCAGCGCGTGCTCGAAGAGCAGCGCAAGGAAGCCGCTCGCGAAGCGGCTCGCGCTGAAGAAGAAAAGATCCGCATTCTCTCCGCAGCTGAAGAAGCAAAGCGTGAAGAAGAGGCGCGTGCCGAAGCTGCAGCGCGTGAGGCCGAACTGGCCCGCGAAGCGGAAGAGCATGAGCGCCAGATGGCGGCAGCAGCCGAAGATCGTGCCAAGCAGGAAGCTCTTGAAGAGCAGCGCAAGGCGCGTGTAGCTGAGCGTGAGCGCGAAGAAGCCGCTCGCCGTGCCCCGCTCGATGCCGCCGAGACGGCACGTCGCTCCGGTGGTGTGCAGCTGGCTGCACCAATGGAGCGTCTGCGTCCGCTGGCCGAGCGTGCTGTCATGGCCCCGCGCCCTGTCACACCCAAGCCGGCCCCTGCCGCCAGCCCCGCAGCGGCTGCGGCACCGCGTAACGAGACGCTGCACCTCCGTCGTGGTGGCGAGACGGAAGATGATCGTCGCGCTGGCCCGCGTCGTGCTCCGGCAGTGCCGCCGCGTCGTGGCGCACCGGCGGCGCCCAAGAAGAGCGGTGATTCGCGTCGTTCGGGCCGCATCGACGTGCGTGCCGCCATTGAAGGCGATGACGACAAGACGCGTTCGCTCGCTTCGGTTCGTCGTCAGCGTGATCGTGAGCGTCGCCAGGCCGAACTCGAGCGTCTGCGTGCCGATCAGGTCCGCGTTGTGCGTGACGTGATCCTGCCCGAGTCCATCTCGGTCGCCGAACTGGCCAACCGTATGGCGCTGCGTCAGGCTGAAGTCGTCAAGGCTCTCATGAAAATGGGCGTCATGGCGACCGCAACCCAGCTGATCGATGCCGATACGGCAGAGCTGGTCATCAGTGAGTTCGGCCATCGTGTCCGTCGTGTCGCCGAGAGCGACGTCGAGCTGGGCATCGAGGGTGTGGACGACCGCGAAGACGAACTGCAGCCCCGCGCTCCGGTCGTTACGGTCATGGGCCATGTCGATCACGGCAAGACCTCGCTGCTCGACGCGCTGCGCACCACCGATGTGGCCGCTGGCGAAGCCGGTGGCATCACCCAGCATATCGGCGCCTATCAGGTGACGGTACCGAGCGGTGCAAAGATCACCTTCGTTGATACGCCAGGCCATGAAGCGTTTACCTCCATGCGTGCCCGTGGTGCCTCTGTCACCGACGTGGTCGTTCTGGTCGTTGCGGCAGATGACGGCGTGATGCCGCAGACGATTGAAGCCATCAAGCATGCCAAGGCTGCCGATGCGCCGATCATCGTTGCCATCAACAAGATCGACAAGCCGGGTGCAAACCCCGACCGTGTCCGTCAGGCGCTCCTCAGCCACGAGATCGTGGTCGAAGCCCTGGGCGGTGACGTGCAGGATGTCGAGGTTTCGGCGCTGAAGCGTACGGGTCTGGACAAGCTGGAAGAAGCCATTCTGCTTCAGGCAGAAGTGCTCGACCTCAAGGCGAATCCGAACCGTGTGGCCGAAGGGTCCGTCATCGAAAGCCGTCTCGACCGTGGTCGCGGTCCGGTGGCGACTGTGCTGGTCCAGAAGGGTACGCTCAACCGCTCCGATATCGTGGTGGCTGGCGCCGAGTGGGGCCGCGTGCGCGCCATGCTCGACGACAAGGGCCGTCAGCTCAAGGAAGCTGGCCCCTCCATGCCGGTCGAACTGCTTGGCATCACCGGTGTTCCGGGTGCTGGCGAGCCGTTCGTGGTTGTCGAAAACGAGAACCGTGCCCGCGAGATCTGCGAGTTCCGTCAGCGTCGCCAGCGTGACAAGATGGCCGCTGGTCGTGCCGCAGCCCGTGGTACACTCGACCAGATGCTGGCCCGTATCCAGGCTGGTGAGCAGAAGGAAGTGGCTCTGCTCATCAAGGCTGACGTGCAGGGTTCTGCCGAGGCGATCGAGGCTTCCGTGCTCAAGCTCGAGCATGAGGAAGTGCGCATCCGCGTGCTGAACGCTTCTGTCGGTCAGATCACGGAAAGCGACATCCAGCTTGCCAAGGCATCCAACGCCATCATCGTCGCCTTCAACGTGCGTGCAACGACGCAGGCACGTGAGATGGCGCAGCGTGAAGACGTGGATATCCGCTACTACTCGATCATCTATCAGGTGACCGACGATGTGGAGCAGCTGGTCAAGGGCAAGGTTGCGCCCAAGCATCGCGAGAAGTTCCTGGGCTACGCCGAGATCCGCCAGGTGTTCAACATCACCAAGGTTGGCAAGGTTGCGGGCTGCTATGTCACGGAGGGCGTGGTCAAGCGCGGCTGCGGCGTGCGTCTGCTGCGTGACAACGTGGTGATCCATGAAGGCGATCTGAGCCAGCTCAAGCGCTTCAAGGACGACGTCAAGGAAGTGGCTCGCAACTACGAATGCGGTCTGTCCTTTGCCGGTTACAACGACCTGCGCGAAGGCGATGTCGTCGAGTGCTTCGAGATGGAAGTGATCCCTGCATGAGGGGATCGCGTTCCAAGGTTCCGGGGTTCTCAGGCCCCGGCGACGCCGCCGGCGGACCGTCGCAGCGTCAGTTGAGAATGTCCGAAGAGGTCCGTCGTGTCCTCTCGGAGATTTTCGCGCGCACTGAGTTCCGCGACCCTGAACTGGTCGACGTGCGTGTGACGGTGACGGAGGTGCGTATTTCGCCCGACTTCCGTCACGCCACAGCGTTCGTATGCCGTCTGGGTCGGAGTGACGTCGAGGAAATCCTTCCTGCGCTGAAGCGTGTCGCCCCTTTCCTGCGGACAGGGCTGTCCAAGACACTGCGTTCGCGCATGGTGCCAGAGATCCATTTCCAGCCCGATACGGCTCTGGAACACGCAATGGACATGGACGCGCTCATGCGCACACCCGAGGTCAAGCGCGACCTCGAATCAAAAGACTGAACGGAGCGACCCATCATGGGACGCAAGAAAGGGCAGGATATCGACGGCTGGCTGGTCGTCGATAAGGGCCTGCATATCGGCTCCACCGATGTCGTGAACAAGGCGCGTCGCCTGTTCGATGCGAAGAAGGCCGGTCATGGTGGCACACTCGACCCCCTCGCGACGGGTATTCTGCCTGTTGCTTTCGGTCAGGCCACCAAGACAATTCCCTACATCATGGATGCGACCAAGCGTTATAGCTTCACGCTTTTCCTGGGCGAATCCCGCACGACGGACGATCGTGAAGGGGAGGTGGTTGCCACGAGCGCACACCGTCCATCGGATGAGGAACTGCGCGCGGCGCTCCCGGCGCTGACGGGTGACATCATGCAGGTCCCACCTGTCTATTCGGCGTTGAAGGTCGATGGTGAGCGCTCCTATGATCTCGCCCGTGCTGGCAAACCGCCCGAACTGCCCCCGCGCCCGGCGCGTGTTGACTCCATCGTTCTGGTCGAACGCCCTGATCGCGATCACGCGATTTTCGAGGTTCAATCGGGCAAGGGCGTCTATATGCGCAGCCTCGCCCGAGACATTGCCCTGGCCTGTGGAACTGTCGGGCATATCGCTGTCCTGCGTCGGACCAAATGCGGTCCGTTCGAGGAGAAACATGCGATAACACTGGACAAGCTGATCCAAAATGACGACAAGGCCGATGCACTTTCAGCGTTTCTGCGCCCGGTCTCGACCGCGCTGGCCGACATCCCGGCTCTGGCCGTGACCGACGCAGAAGCACAGGCCTTGCGCTTCGGTCAGAGCCTCGCTCTGACAGACCGCCTCGATCTGATGCTGACAATGCAGGATGGCGACATTCTGCAGGCCCAGGAGGGGGGGTGTCTTGTCGGGTTGTGCCGCGTCCAGGAGGGCCGTCTCAAGCCGATACGGATATTCGAGTCGTTTAAATACGGAGACAGAGATGTCGATTACAGCTGAACGCCGCACGGCGCTTATCGAAGAATACAAGACCAATCCGACCGATACCGGGTCACCGGAAGTCCAGGTTGCCCTGCTGAGCGAGCGCATCGTCAACCTGACGGGCCATCTGCAGACGCACAAGAAGGACTTCCACTCCCGTCGTGGTCTCCTGATGCTCGTCGGTCAGCGTCGTGGCCTGCTTGACTACCTCAAGCGCAAGGACCAGGGCCGCTACCAGACCCTTATCGAGCGTCTCGGCCTGCGCCGCTAACATGCTCGGGCGGAGCGCCTCGTCTCCGCCACTGCCCGCCGTCCTTCTGGCGGCGGGCCAACAGGCTGCGCCTTTGAACGTTGAAGCTGGAGACAGAACCGGCCTTCGGCGTTTCAGGCCACATGGTGACATGCCGGTCCGATCCCGGTCGTTCTTGCCATGCCGTCCGAAACGCTGCCAGCCAGTCAGGGCCCGTTCCCTCCTTCTCCCCGTTCCCGGTGACAAGCCGCATTCTCAGGACTGAATGATGTTCAACTACTTCCGCAAGGAAATCGACTGGGCAGGCCGCCCGCTCGTCATCGAAACCGGCAAGATTGCCCGTCAGGCTGACGGTGCTGTTGTCGTGACCTACGGCGACACGGTTGTGCTTTGCACGGCCGTTGGCGCAAAGAGTGTCAAGCCGGGTCAGGACTTCTTCCCGCTGACGGTCAACTATCAGGAAAAGGCTTACGCAGCTGGCCGTATCCCAGGTGGCTTCTTCAAGCGCGAAGGGCGTCCTTCCGAGAGCGAAACCCTGATTTCGCGTCTGATCGACCGTCCGATCCGTCCGCTCTTCCCGGATAACTTCCGCAACGAAGTGCAGGTCACGGCGACTGTTCTCAGCCATGACATGGAGAACGACCCCGGTCTGGTCGCGCTCATCGGCTGCTCGGCTGCCCTGACGCTTTCTGGTATTCCTTTCTATGGTCCGGTCGGCGTTGCTCGCGTTGGCATCATCGACGGTCGTACGGTCATCAACCCGACCGTTGCCGAGATGAAGGAAAGCGCCCTCGACCTGGTTGTTGCCGGTACGACCGAAGGCGTGCTGATGGTTGAATCCGAGGCTTCCGAGCTTTCGGAAGAAGTGATGCTCGACGCCGTCACCGCCGGTCATGCCGCATTCCAGCCGGTTATCGATGCGATCATCGATCTTGCCGAGCATGCTGCAAAGCAGCCCTGGAATCTCGAAGGCCCGACCAAGGAGCAGATCGCTCTGCGCAAGCGCGTGGAAAAGATCGGCACCAAGCTCATGGCCGATGCCTACAAGGAAAAGGCAAAGCAGGCGCGTTACGAGAAGATCGCCATCGCCAAGGGGCGCATCATCGAAGGGCTTCTTGAAGAAGGTCTCGACGTCGATTCTGCCAAGCCGATGCTCAAGGAGCTCGAGGCTCAGGTCGTTCGTGGCGCCATTCTGAAGACCGGCCAGCGTATCGATGGTCGCGACACCAAGACGGTCCGTCCGATCGTGTCCGAAGTCGGCATCCTGCCGCGCGCTCATGGTTCCGCGCTGTTCACCCGTGGTGAGACGCAGGCTCTGGTCGTTGCCACGCTCGGCACGACGCAGGACGAGCAGATCATTGATGCGCTTGAGGGCGAATACCGCTCCAACTTCATGCTGCACTACAACTTCCCTCCCTATTCGGTCGGTGAGTGTGGTCGCATGGGCAGCCCGGGCCGTCGTGAAATCGGTCATGGCAAGCTGGCCTGGCGCGCTCTTCACCCGCTGCTGCCGGGCAAGGACCGTTTCCCGTACACCGTGCGTATCGTGTCTGAAATCACCGAGAGCAACGGCTCTTCGTCGATGGCAACCGTCTGCGGCTCGTCTCTGGCCCTCATGGATGCCGGCGTGCCGCTGCCGCGCCCTGTTGCCGGTATCGCCATGGGTCTGATCAAGGAAGATCGCGGCTACGCCGTTCTTTCCGACATTCTCGGCGACGAAGATCATCTCGGCGACATGGATTTCAAGGTGGCCGGTACGGAAGCGGGCATCACCGCGCTTCAGATGGACATCAAGATCACCTCGATCACGCCTGAAATCATGAAGGTTGCGCTCGAGCAGGCCCGTGATGGCCGTCTGCACATCCTCGGCGAAATGGCGAAGGCGATCGACGAAGGCCGTGAAGGCGTGTCGCGCAATGCGCCGAAGATCACGACCATGACCATCGCCAAGGAAAAGATCCGCGATGTGATCGGTTCGGGTGGCAAGGTCATTCGCGAGATCGTCGAGTTCTCGGGTGCCAAGGTTGATATCAACGACGAAGGCGTGATCACCATCGCGGCCTCGAATGACGAGCAGGCCCAGAAGGCCATCTCGCGCATCGAAGGTATCGTGGCAGAGCCGGAAATCGGTCGCATCTACGATGGCAAGGTCGTCAAGACCGCCGATTTCGGCGCGTTCGTGAACTTCCTCGGCCCGCGCGACGGTCTGGTGCATATCTCCGAGCTGAGCGATGCCCGCGTGGCCAAGACCACGGATGTCGTCAAGCAGGGTGACGCCGTGAAGGTGAAGGTTGTCGGCTTCGACGACCGCGGCAAGGTAAAGCTCTCGATGCGTGTCGTCGACCAGCAGACGGGCGCCGATATCTCGGAAAGCGTCGGCGCAAAGCCGTCCCGTCCGTCCAGACAGCGTGACGCTGACTGACCTGCCGTTTCATGAGGGGGCGGTGCAAAAGCCGCCCCACTCGGAGTACAACATAGATTATGATGTCGATTGATACCGTCCGCATGGCTGGCCGGGATGTTCTTCCCCTTGTTGAAGGTGGGAAGGGCGTTTCGGTCTCGACTGGTATTTCTGCCGGGCATTGGGCCGCCGCTGGTGGCGTAGGCACCGTTTCTGCCGTCAATGCCGACAGTTATGATAAAGATGGCAACCGCATTCCGCAGACCTATTCAGGCCGCACGCGGCGCGAACGGCATGAAGAGCTGATTCGCTACGCCATCGAAGGCGGTATCACCCAGGTCAGGATTGCCCGCGAGATCGCAGGCAGCAACGGCATGATCAACGCCAATCTTCTTTGGGAGATGGGTGGCGCCGAGTTGGTGATCGAGGGCATTCTCGAACAGGCTCCCGGACTGATCGACGGTCTCACCTGCGGCGCAGGCATGCCCTATCGTCTTTCCGAAATCGCGGCGCGTCATAACGTTCATTACTATCCGATCGTCTCCTCCGCGCGTGCCTTCAACGCGCTGTGGAAGCGCGCCTATCACAAGACGGCCGAGCTTCTGGGCGCGGTCGTTTATGAAGATCCGTGGCGTGCCGGTGGGCATAACGGGTTGTCGAACACCGAAAACCCGCTGCACCCGGAAGATCCGTATCCGCGCGTTGCTGCGCTGCGCAAGGCGATGAACCAGTTCGGTCTCGAAACCGTGCCGATCATCATGGCCGGCGGCGTGTGGTGGCTCGAGGAATGGGCGCACTGGTTCAATAATCCGGAAATCGGCCCGATCGTGTTCCAGTTCGGCACACGACCGCTTCTGACGCAGGAAAGCCCGATTCCGGATGCCTGGAAACGCCGCCTGCGCCAGCTGCATGAAGGCGATGTCTATCTCAATCGCTTCTCGCCAACGGGGTTCTATTCCTCGGCGGTGAATAACAGCTTCATGATGAATCTGCGTGGCCGCTCGGAACGCCAGGTGGCGTATAGCAGCGAGCCGGTGGGTGAGCACGACACGCCCCATGGCATCGGTGCGCGCAAGCGCGAGGTGTTCATGACCGCAGCCGATCGCGCTCATGTTCTGGCCTGGGAGGCCGCAGGTTATACCGAGGCCATGCGCACGCCGGACTCGACCCTCGTGTTCGTGACCCCGGAAGAGAGCCGCGTGATCGTGGCCGAGCAGGTTGCCTGCATGGGCTGCCTGTCTGAATGCCGCTTCTCCAACTGGAGCCAGCGCGGGCCGAATTACACCAATGGTGCCAAAGCTGACCCGCGTTCCTTCTGTATTCAGAAGAGCCTGCAGGACATCGCGCATGTCGATGACAGTGCCGGTCAGGCACTGGCCGATCAGGTTGTTGATAATAACCTGATGTTTGGTGGCACCAATGCATGGCGTTTCGGAAGCGATCCGTTTTATGCTGCTGGCTTCACGCCGACAGTCAGACAACTGGTCGAGCAGATCATGACGGGGCGCTGAGCGCCCCCTTTTTGCAAAGGAGCGTTGCGGCATGATGAAGACGCATTCCCGTCTTTCTGCCTCTCGCCCTTTTGCTTCTCTGATTACCTCCGCTACCAATCATCTTGCGCGTTATGCTATCACGCTCTCCCCCGAACAGCTCAGCCTGTATGAGGGAGGACGTGCGGCTCTTGTTACGGCGCTGGCGCTGGCGCCGTCACTGTTCTTCGACCAGCCCGTCCTGGCCTGGATCGCCTTCGCCTGTTTCTGGGCCTGTCTGATCGATCCGGGCGGTCCCGACCGCGAACGTTTTCAGGTTCTCGGTGGGTTCACGCTTGCCGGGACGGCGCTGGTTTTCATTGTCTCCGCCCTGAGCGTCTTCGGCTCTCTTGCGACCTTGCCCCTGGTGGCTCTGATTGGTCTGGGCTGCGGGCTGGCGCGCGTCTTTTCTCCTGCGGTCATGCAGCTCTGGGTACTGGCGGGCTGCGCTGCTGTCGCGGCGACGGGATTCCCCTCTGCGCCGGTGAGGGCTGCCGAGATAGCCGGTCTGTTCTTTGCAGGCGGCGCTCTTGCCACGCTGTTCTGCCTCGTACTGTGGCGGCAGCAGCCCTATGCGCCTGCACGGCGCAGCATTGCCGCAACCTATTATATCCTCGACCTGATGGCACGTGAGCTTGCAGCGGGGCGGCTGCGTGAAACGGTGCATCGCCAGGCAGCGCGCAACGCCATCGAGCGTGCCCGTGGATTGCTGACGGTGCTCGATGCACGACACGGCAATTTCCGGCTCAGGCGCCGCATGGAAGCAGCCCTGACGGCCGCCGAGCGTGTCTTTACGGCGCTTCTGGCGCTTGAACACCAGGCAGAGGCCGGGCCTCTCGCGCCTGAGTTGCGCAATCTGCTCGCTCGTCTCGGGATGGCCTGCCATGAATGCATGCGTCAGGCGGCCCGACCCGAACCCGATTTCAGAATTCTCGGGCAGCTGGCCCAGACATTGGATCGCAAGGCGCGTATCGGGGGCGTGGTACATGCCATGCCGATTATCGCCTGTGCCGAGGCGTTCGAGCGCATGATCGCGGCGTTCTCGCGCCGCCATCAGGAGGCGGAGGCAGCGCAGGGCGCTGCTCTGAGAGTGCTTACACCTGCGATATGGCGTCATGCCTGTCGTCTTTCCCTCGCCTTGACCCTGACGCAGATCGTCTGTCTCTACGGGGGGGAGGGATTTTCCTACTGGGCGTTGATCGCCGCCCTGCTCGTGATGCAGCCCGCAGGCAATGTCACGCTGGTGCGCAGCGTCGAGCGTGTGATCGGCAGTGTCGGCGGCAGTCTTCTGGCCGCGCTTTGTGCACTGGTCCTGCCAGGCAAATCGGCCCTTCTGGTCGTCGCAGTCTTCATGTCGCTCGCCGCCATCGCCACGAGGGCGGTCAATTACACCATGCTGGTGTTTTTCCTGACCGGCCTTGTCGTGGTGATTGCCGAGGCCGTGATGCCGGGGGGCGGCATTATCTGGGCGAGAGTGCTGGATAATCTGATCGGCAGCGGTATCGCCCTGTTCTGTGTGCTGCTGCTCTGGCCTCAGCGCAGCGATGCCGATCGTGACGGGCTGGTGAAGCGCGCCATTGAGGCGAATTTCCGCTATGCGAGCCTTGTTCTGCACGGCGACCGTCTGCCGGGTGAGACGGACAAGGCGCAGCGTGAGGCAGGCATGACCACGATTGCGGCCGAATTCTCACGCGGGGGGCTGCCACTTTTCGGCGGGTTGGCCGTGCAGCTGCATGACGGCGATTTTCTGATTCGTCAGGAAACGCTGAAAGCGTTGCGTCGGCTGAGTGGCGAGATGACGCTTTACCGCTTCGATATGCAGAATGGCCTTCGGGATCCGAATGCAGACGAGGCGGCCCGTTTCGAAGGATGGAGCGAGGCGCTCACCAGAGGCGAGGCCCTGCCGGAAATCATCTCTCTGTTGCGTGACGAGGCGCTGCTTCTGCGTCTGGCGCGCCGCCACCCCGCTTCAGATCAGGCAGAGTTCCGAGAGGCTGCGACGCAGGGCGGGCGGCAGATCCTCGATACCTGAGACGGCGCTCCCACCGCCCAGATCGGGTGGGGCGTCCTCCGGCTTGAGGTAGCGCCAGCCCTGAAACGGACGCATGGCCCGTGGATGCACGGGGATGATGTCGTCTGTTACCAGGATATGCGTGCCGAGCTGCCCATCGGGTCTGGTGAAGGGGCGAAACCCGACGATGGGCTGACGGCACAGAACAAGCCCACCCATGACACGATAGAGCGAGCCCTGTCCGCTGATCTCATCGGCCTGTTTCGGCATGGTGCGGGTACGGATCACGCCATATCCCTCGACGCGCTCGCCGCGCTGCATCCAGGCGGCAAGTTCATCGAGTGTGGTGCATCCAACCACCAGTTTGATCATGTTGAGCAATATCAGTGCTTACCCATGAAGCCCTGCGCCCAGTCGGCATAGTCTTTCTTGAACCGGGCGGTGTCGATGGCCTGGATGATACGCACCTTGCGCACGCCCATCCCCCTGGGGGCGAGGGAGTCGGGCCAGACATAGGCATGGCCATAGCCGATGCCCTTGCTGATCTCGACATCCATGTAGGCATCCTGTGCCTTGGTCACGAGTGCCGGATCGGCCACAATGGCGCTCGTGACCTCGTCCCACATCGCAAGCGGCACGTTGTATTTCACCAGATAATCGGTGACCGGCGTCTTGTGGTTGTGTGCGATAGCGGCGACTTCGTCTTTCGACAGCACGACATCGTTGGAGACATTGGCCACCGAAGTGATGCGTGGCCAGGGTGCGGTGAGGGTGATATGCGCCGCTTCCGGATCGAAGATCAGGTTGAAATCCGAGCCGTTATCGGCATTTCCCGTGACGGACATCATCGACAGATCAAGATACCCGCCCATGAAGACGAGCTGCTTGGCCGTGCTGGCAAAGCTCGGGTCGAGCCTGATGGCGAGTGCGAGATTGGTCATTGGCCCCGCTTCAATAATCGTCACCTCATGCGGATGGGCATGAACCTGCTGGATCATGAACAGGGCGGCCGGAATACCCTGCGGCTGGAGCGTGGGGGCACCATCGGGCGTTGTGGCGACGGCGGGTTGCGTGTCAGGCGTATTGCTCATCGAACCCAGGCCGCCCCAGGCCCCTTTCCAGGGAAGGGTGCCGAATTGCTGCTCGCGCAGGCGGGTAAGGGCCACTGTATTGACCAGAGGCTGAGTCGCCCCGTCGAATACCGGCACATCGTGATGGCCGGAAATCTCGAGGAAACGACGGATGCGCGCGCTCTCGGCATTCTCCCAGTCATCACCCGCCACCACTGTCAGGCCGAGCACCCGGAGTTTCGGGTTGTTCAGCAGCGGGATGACGGATTGGATGTTTGAGCCACCTGGGCCGAGATAGTCATTATCGGCAATGACGAGTTCCGGTCCTGAAGAAGCCCCGGCATGGGCTGAACCGATCGTAAGGGCGGCAAGAGCCAGACTGGCAAGGAAACGACGCATGGAAAGCTCTTACTCCGAGAAGGGGGAAGGGTTCCCCCGTTACTCGTTTCTAGCTGATCGGTGTCGCAAGGGAAGCAGGCGTTTGCGCCTTTGGGCCGCAGCCTTGCGGAAAAACAAACGCTGCGTCGTTCAGGGCGGTCGTCGCCCTAGAGGACGAGTGCCCCGAGTAGGGCTTCAAGCCTGATACGCCCTTCATCGGTCGCAATCAGGCGCTGTTCGGTGAGCGTCAGATAGTCTTCCTCCAGCGCGCCTTCGAGAATGCGTGCATCGACGCAATCCTGCATCCTGCGGCCAGTACGCTTTTCGAACCAGTCAAGCGCAATCCCTTCACGCAGGCGCAGGCCCATCAGCAGGGCTTCGCGTCCTCGCTCTTCGGAGGAAAGCGGGGTTTCATCGGTTGAGCCGCTCCCGCGCTGCTCTACCCGATCCGCCCAGATTTCCGGCGCCCTGTGGCGGCGTGTGGCCATAAGCGCGCCATCAAGTGTCAGGCGCCCATGGGCACCCGGGCCAATGCCGATATAATCCTGATAGCGCCAGTAGGTCAGGTTGTGACGGCTCTCCGCGCCGGGGCGGGCGTAGTTCGAGATTTCGTAATCCTGCAGCCCGTAGAGGCCGGCAATCTCGGCGGTCTTTTCGTAAAGAAGGGCTGCATCGTCTTCTTCAGGCAGGACGAAACGCCCTTGCCGGTAAAGCCCTTCAAACTTCGTTCCCTGCTCGATGGTCAGCTGATAGAGCGAGAGATGATCGGAGGCGAGATCGAGCGCCCGACGCAATTCGGCCTCCCATGCGCTCAGTGTCTGGCCGGGGCGCGCATAGATGAGGTCAAAAGACAGCCGGGGAAACAGGGTGCGTGCGGTTTCGAGCGCGGCAATGGCCTGGGAAGCCGAATGCTCGCGCCCCAGAAAACGCAGATCTGTCTCATCCAGACTTTGTATGCCCAGAGAGACACGATTGACGCCGGCCTCACGAAACGCGGCGAGCTTGCCGCGCTCGACGCTGGTGGGATTGGCCTCGAGCGTGATTTCAAGATCCTCGGGCGCGTCGAAATGCTGGCGTGCATCCTCGATCAGCAACGCCACGGTCTCGGGCTGCATCAGGGAGGGGGTACCCCCACCGAAAAAGATCGAGCGCAAGGCCCGCCGCCCCGTGCGGGCGGCGTCAGAGGCGAGCTCCTGCCTCAGCGCTGTCGTGAAGCGCTGATGGGGAATCTCGTCCCGCACATGGGAGTTGAAGTCGCAATAGGGGCATTTCGCCAGACAGAATGGCCAATGCACATAAAGCGAGAGCGGGGTGGGGTCGCTCAGATTGCGATCCTCACGCCCAGCTCGACCACGCGGTCTGGCGGAATGCGGAAGAACTCGGTGCTGGGGGTGGCATTACGCACCATCAGCAGGAACAGCCACATGCGCCAGATCGAGAGTTTGGACAGGGTAGAGCGCACCACCAGCTCACGGGAGACGAAATAGGAGGCCTGTATGGCATCGAACTCGACCCCGGCGGCATTCAGCTCTTCGAGTGCCTTGGGCAGGTTGGGCATTTCCATGAAGCCGTAGCGCACGATCACCCGATAGATGTTCGGTGCAAGTTCCTGCACCATGGCGCGATGGCCGCGCTCTGCTTCCGGCTGGTCGAGGTTCTGCACGGTGACGAACAGCACATGATCATGCAGCACCTTGTTGTGCTTGAGATTATGCAGCAGGCAGGTCGGCACCGTGTCGGGATTGGCGGTCAGGAACACGGCCATTCCCGGCACACGCACGGTGCGCGATTGCGGCAGTCGCGCGAGGAACGACGCCATGGGCAATGAGTCCGCTGCCTGACGGGCGCGGATAAGGCTGCGGCCACGCGCCCATGTTGTCATGAGGATCGTTGCCGACACACCGATCGCGAGCGGCACCCAGCCCCCATCGGGAATTTTCAGCACATTGGCTGCAAAGAACGTGCCGTCACTGATCAGGAAGAACCCGAAGACGAGACCGGCCAGCGGCACGCTCCAGTTGAACACGCGGCGGAACACGACCATCGCCAGCACGGCGGTGCACATGAAGGTGCCGGTCACAGCAATGCCGTAAGCCGCGGCCAGAGCCGAGGACGAGCGGAAGGAGAGCACCAGCAGGATCGAGCCCAGAGCCAGCACCCAGTTGAAGACGGGCAGATAGATCTGCGCTTCTTCTTCTGCATTGGTGTGCATGATGCGCATGCGCGGCAGATACCCGAGCTGAATGAGCTGGCGGCAGAGAGAGAACCCGCCGGAGATACCGGCCTGGCTCGCAATGACTGTTGCCATGGTGGCAAGCAGCAGAAGCGGGATCTGCGCCCAGCCGGGGGCCAGATGATAGAACGGGTTCTGCAGCGCGGCCGGGTTGCGAAGCAGCAATGCGCCCTGACCGAGATAGTTGAGCGTCAGTGAAGGCAGGACGAAGAACAGCCAGGCATAACGGATCGGGGCACGGCCGAAATGCCCCATATCGGCGTAGAGTGCCTCGGCACCTGTCACGGAGAGCACGACCGAGCCAAGCGCGATGAAGGCAAGCCAGCCGTGATAGAAGACAAACTGCGCGGCATAATAGGGCGAGAGGGCCATGAGAATGCCGGGTGTCTGCATGATGGAGTGAATGCCCATCACTGCCAGCGTCAGGAACCACACCATCATGATGGGGCCAAACGCGCGGCCGATCTTGCCTGTGCCAAGAGCCTGCGCGCTGAAAAGCGCGATCAGGATGATGATCGCCACCGGGATGATGATATGCGAGGCCGAGGGCACAGAGACCTCGATGCCCTCGATGGCTGAAAGCACCGAAACGGCAGGGGTGATGATGCCGTCACCGAAGAACAGGCAGGCGCCGCCGATGCCGACAATGCCGAAGATCCATCGGAATTTCGGTGATTTGCAGACGCGCTGGGCCAGTGACATGAGGGCGATAATTCCGCCCTCGCCATCATGATCGGCCCGCATCACCAGCATGACGTATTTGATCGTCACAACCAGCATCAACGCCCAGAAGATCAGGCTTTCAATGCCCATGATCTCCCAGCTTTCTGCCGGGTGACGAATGGAACCGACGATCTGGACCGAGGCCTGAAAGGCGTAGAGCGGGCTCGTGCCGATATCGCCATAGACGACGCCCAGCACACCCAGAAGCCCCGCGAGGCCGACCGGTGCCTTCTTGTGCAGATCTTCAGTCGCACCGAACTCACGGATTGAGCCGTGTCCGTCGGTCGCCGTCTTCGCACTGGCTGGTGCTGCGGCGTTTGTCGAACCTGGCAATCCGTCAGGCCTGTCTGTCATTTCTGTTCCAACTCATGGCAAGCACGCTGCGTCGCACACATAGATGTGAGCGATCACTGACATAAGGCCTGCCATACGATGGTTTTTCCGGCGACCGCAAGCACGCTATCGCAGTGGCTTTTGTGAAATCAGGGTTTGGGACGGGTGCCGAAGATGGCGGTGCCGACACGGACGAGCGTGGCCCCGTGCGCGATGGCCGTTTCGAAGTCGGCAGACATCCCCATCGAACATTCGATTAATTCATGTTCATGTGCGAGCTGCGCCAGAAAAGCGAAATGGGGCGCCGGATCTTCCTCTTCAGGCGGAATGCACATCACGCCTTTCAGGGAGTCGCCGAAACGGGTCTTGCAAAGGGTGATGAACTGCGAAGCCTCGTGGCGAGGCACGCCAGATTTCTGCGGCTCGTCGCCCGTATTCACCTGAACGAACAGATCAGGCAGCTGCCCGAGGCGGTCAGCAGCGCGTGACAGCGCATCGACCAGACCGGGGCGATCGACGGACTCGATGACATCGGCGAGACGACAGGCCTCCAGTGCCTTGTTCGTCTGCAGGCTGCCGATGATGTGCAGCTTCAGATCGGGCCAGTGTTCGCGCAGGGCCGGAAATTTTTCCCTGGCTTCCTGCACACGGTTTTCGCCAAAGATCCTCTGCCCGGCTGTCAGGGCTTCCTCGACGGCAGAGGCCGGGTGAAACTTGCTGACCGCGACCAGCCTGACGGCTTCTGCCGGGCGTCCGACGCGCACGCATTCATGCCCGATACGGGCGCGGATCTGATCGAGACGGGAAGAAAGCGTGTCGTTTGACATGGCCGGTTCCGTAAGTTGTTGCTGTTCGGATGCAGGAAGGGGTAGCGCGCCGCTTCGCGAAATGCCATTGGCAAGGCAATGTCCAAAGCACCTTCACAGATTCCCGCCGATCCGACACGCGATCTGGCCTTCGATATTCTCTGCGGTGTCGTCGAGCATCGACGCATGCTGGAGACGACGCTCGACCGCAGCGCGCTGACCGATCCGCGCGACCGCGCCAGCGCGCATCGTCTGGCGGCTACCGTTCTGCGCCATATGGGCAGCATGACCGAGCTGCTTCAGCCGCTGCTGCGACGCGAGCCGCCTGCGCCCGTACGCTGCGCGTTGCTCATGGGGGTGGCACAGCTTCGTCATCTCGAAACCCCGCCTCATGCCGCTGTCGGCACCATCGTCTCGCTGCTGCGCCGCCGCGGGCTGGCGCCCTTTGCAGGGCTTGCCAATGCCGTTCTGCGCCGTGTCGCGCGTGATGGCGATGAACTGGCGGAAGGACTTGATGCCGATCGTCTGGACGTGCCTGCCTGGCTCTGGACCGCATGGGACAAGCGCGCGCGCGATATCGCGGCAGGCCTGCACCGTGAGGCACCCATCGATCTGACCCTTCGCCCCGGCGCTGCCGCTCCCGAGGGCGGTGAGGTCATGCCCAATGGCAGCCTACGTTTCGCGCCAGGTACGCGCGTGACCGAACTGGAGGGCTTCGACGAGGGCGCTTTCTGGGTGCAGGATGCCGCTGCCACCATGCCGGCGCGTCTGCTGAACATTCAGCCCGGCCAGAGCGTGATCGATCTCTGTGCGGCACCGGGCGGCAAGACGGCCCAGCTGGCTGTGGCAGGCGCCGAGGTTATTGCGGTCGAACGCGAAGAAACGCGGGCGAAGCGTCTGAAACAGAATCTCGACCGGCTAGGGCTGGACGCGAAGGTCGTTATTGCCGATGCGCTCGTCTGGCAGCCTGAAGAAAAGGTCGATGCTGTCCTGCTCGATGCGCCGTGCTCTGCCACCGGCACGCTGCGCCGTCACCCCGATGTGCTCTGGGTCAAGCGCCCGCGTGATGTGCTGGCTCTGGCCAAGGATCAGGACCGTCTGATCGACGCAGCGGGAGCCATGCTCAAGCCCGGCGGTGTGCTGCTTTATGCCGTCTGTTCGCTTCAGGATGAGGAAGGCCCGCAGCGCGTCGCCGCAGCTCTCAAGCGTGGCTGGGTGCTGGAGCCTTTCACAGCGGAAGACCTCGCCTCCATGCCCGAAGCCCTGACGAAACAGGGAACATTCCGTACACATCCCGGCATGTGGGCCGAGCATGGCGGGATGGATGGATTTTTCGCGGCAAGGCTGCGCAAAAGCACCTGAAACAGATCTGCGTTAGAAAAAAGGTAGGATAATGCCCCAGCTGAAAACCCCCCTGATTGCCCCGAGCATTCTCAGTGCCGATTTTGCGTGCATGGGTGCAGAGGTCGAGGCCGTGGTGCGTGATGGGGCCGACTGGCTGCATCTCGATGTCATGGATGGGCATTTCGTACCGAACATGACCTTCGGCCCCGGCATGGTTGCCGCCCTGCGCAACCGAACGGACAAGCCCTTCGACGTGCATCTCATGATCGAGCCCGCCGATGCGTTCATCGAGGCCTTTGCCAAGGCCGGGGCAGACCATATCCATGTTCATGTGGAAAACAATCCGCATGTGCATCGCACGCTTCAGCATATCCGTGCGCTCGGCAAGAAGCCGGGCATTGCCATCTGCCCCGGCACGCCGCCCGAGGCGCTCGAATATGTGCTCGATCTGGTCGACATCATTCTGGTGATGACGGTCAATCCGGGCTTTGGCGGGCAGAAATTCCTCGAGAGCCAGGTGCCCAAGATCCGCAAGCTGCGCCAGATGGCCGATGCGACGGGCCGTGATATCCGCATCGGCGTGGATGGGGGGATCGACCTTACCACGGCGTCGCTCGCAACGGGCGCCGGTGCCGATATGATGGTCGCAGGGACTTCCATCTACGGTCAGGATGATTATGCTGCTGCAATCAACTCTTTGAGACAGGCGGGGAGCCTGTCCTGATCTTCTGACCGAGGGAACCTACCGGCATGTTCGGACGCTGGGCGCGTGAAGCTCGTCTTTCATTAGCCCGGCTTCCATCGAGCGTGCCGGGCATCGCCCGTGCGCCCGATCGTCCCGTTCATGCGATACGCGATATCTGGCCGGGCAATCCTGACCATGGTGCGCTGCTGGTGAGCGGTGCGGCCCGTTTCGAAGGCCGCAACATTCCCCTGCGTGCGCATGACTGGGAATATGCCGATCTGGCCCCTGTCACACGCGAATGGCTTCAGGGCTTCACCTGGCTGCGCGATCTGCGCGCACTCGGCAGCGACGAAGCCCGTCTCTATGCCCGCTCGATCGTCGGCAGCTGGCTCGATCAGCCACCCATCGACCCGCTGGTGCTCAATGCCCCTGCAACAGGGGCGCGACTGGCCTCCTGGCTCGGTCATTTCGATTTCTTTGCATCTTCCGCAAGCGAGGCTTTCCGTCAGAAAGTGATGGATCGCCTTCTGGTCGAGGGACGCCTGATTTCCATCATGCTGCCTCTGGCCGAGCAGGGATGGCGCAACCTGACCGCTCTCAAGGGGCTGCTTGCTGTTGCGGTGGCGATCCCGTCGCAGACCGGGTTTCTGCACCGCTTTCACCGTTATCTCGATCAGGAACTGGATCGTCTGACGCTGCCCGATGGGACGCTGCGCGAACGGAGTCCGCAGGCGCAGATGGAAGCCGCGCGCGAGCTTGCCGAAATCAGCGTGTTCATGCGTATGGCGCAGCTGTCACCTTCCGAAAAAGTACAGAACGCGCTCGCCCGTATCTGCCCGGTTCTGCGCGCCCTGCGTCATGGCGATGGCAGTCTGGCGTTGTTTCACGGCAGCAAGGAGCAGGATGACCGTCAGATAGACCGGATCATCCAGTACGGGGCACGTCAGCGTCTTCTGGCGTCATCCATGCCTGATGGCGGGTTCTGGCGTATTTCAGCAGGCAAGGCGCTCCTGTTCGTCGATGGCGCGCCTCCTGCAGGCGCCCCCCATGACGGCAATGCCCATGCGGCGCCGCTTGCGCTGGAGTTCTCGCATGGCAGACAGCGTCTTTTAGTCAATTGTGGTGCCGCTTCGACCGGGATGTGGAAACAGGCGCTGCGCGAGACGGCTGCGCATAGCTCGCTGGTGGTTGAGGAAACCTCCTGCTGCGACTTTACCCCGGCGGGCACGATCGCCCGTCGCCCCGCCCATGTAACGCTTACCCATCAAAGCCAGGATGGTGCGCACTGGGTCGATGGTCAGCATGATGGCTGGTATCCCGGTTTCGGCGCCAGCTGGCGTCGTCGGCTCTATCTCGGCCCTACAGGAGAGGATCTTCGTGGCGAGGAATGTGTCGATGGCGAACGCCGGGTGGCCTTTGCCCTGCGCTTTCATCTCCACCCCTCGGTTCAGGCCGAACTCGCCCCTGATGGGGACGAAGTGCTGATGCATGCAGGCGGGATGATCTGGCGCTTCCGGCAGGAGGGGGGCGTGCTCTCTCTGGAACGGAGTGTCTATGCAGGGGGTGAAAAGCCGGTAGCAAGCCATCAGATCGTCATTCGTCCGCCGGCGGCCGAGGTGACGGCAGTGTCGACCGGTAGCGATGCAGTGACAACATCGACTTCGCAGGAGCCCAAGGAGACCGAAGGGGCTCCTGAGGGCGAAACAATGCCTTCCTCCCAGCCGGGAGAGCCAAGCGAAGCCGGCGCGGGTGCGACTGCGGATACGCAGTCTCCGACGACTGCCAGCGCGCCTGCATTGCCGGAGCTCCCTCACAGGAACGAGCCTCTACCTGCAAGGCAGGTTGTGCAATGGGTCATGGAGCGCGTACCGGAATGATCTGGCGCCGCAAGCGGGCTCCGAGCCGTGCCGGGGGAGAGGGCAGCAAACGCATTCTCGAAATCGCGAATGTCGATTTTGCCATGAAGCAGTTTCTGCATCCACTCATGCAGGCGCTGCGTGACGCCGGGCATCATGTGGAAGGTGGCTGTGCAGACGGGCCGCATCTTGCGACACTGCGTGAGGACGGGTTCGTGGTGCATGCGCTGCCAATGGCGCGTTCCTACTCACCCATTGCCCAGTTCCGGGCGCTTCGGGCCCTGATCCGGCTGATCCGGCGCATGCAGCCGGATCTCGTTCATGGCCATATGCCCATCAGCGGGCTGCTGGCGCGTGTGGCGGCGTGGTGGTGCGGCGTCCCCTGCATCGCCTATACCTGCCACGGCTTTCTGTTCAATCAGCCAGGCTCCTTCAAGCGTCGCGCCCTTTCTTTTGTTCTCGAATGGGCCGCCGGGCAGATTACCGATCGCTACATGACCGTCTCGCATGCAGAGGCGCGCGACGCACGAAGGCTGTATATTCATCGCGGGGCGCAAGGCATTGGCAATGGGCGCGATCCGGCGCGCTACAGGCCAGATGCCCAGGCGCGCGCGGAGATACGTCAGGCCCTCGGTCTGGGTGACGATCAGGTCGTGATCATCGCCGTGTCGCGTATCGTTCGGCACAAAGGCTACCCTGAATTGCTGCGCGCCATGGAGAGCGTTCCTGACGCCGTGCTCGTGATCGTCGGTGAGCGTCTGCCTTCAGATCATGGAGACATGATGGGGCAGGAATTCGCGCGTGCGACGGAAATTCTGGGGTCCCGTCTCAAATTGCTGGGCTATCGCGACGATACGCAGCGCGTGCTGGCGGCTGCCGATATCTTTACCCTGCCAAGCCATTTCGAGGGGCTGCCGATGTCGGTCATTGAGGCCATGCTGACCGGCCTGCCTGTTGTGGCAACCGATATTCGTGGCCCTGCCGAACAGATTGTGTCGGGAGAGTCCGGGCTTCTCGTGCCGCCGGGTCTCGCCGCGCCTCTGTCAGAGGCCTTGACGGAGCTGGTTCGCGATCCGTCGCGCCGTCAGGCGATGGGGGAGGCAGCCCGTGCGCGTGCTGTCGCTCTCTATGGCCAGAAGCGCGTGCTTGAGCGCGTGGTTGCCATTCTGAGCTGATCAGAGCCAGCCATTCTGGCGGGCGATGCGGCTGGCCTCGACACGGTTTCTGGCCCCGATCTTCTGGATGATGTCTGAAAAGCAGTTGCGAAGTGTGCCGGGCGACAGGTCGAACAGCGTTGCGATCTGTTCGCTCGAACGCCCTGACTCGACCAGTCGCAGAATGGCCCGATCGCGGGAATTGAGCGGATCGTGGGCCGCGTCCCAGACCTGTTGCGCGAGTGTGGGGTCTATGGCGCGCCCGCCGCGGCCGACATTGCGCAAGGCTTCGGCAAGCTGGGCAAGAGGCGCGTCTTTCAGGAGATAGCCTCTGACACCTGCATTGAGCGCTCGCTTCATATAGCCTGCACGCGCGAAGGTGGTGACGATCACGACGACCGTATGGGCCTTGGTTGTATAAAGCTTTTCCGCCAGTTCGATGCCGCCGAGTTCAGGCATTTCGATATCGGTGAGAAGAATATCCGGGCGGAGTGTCTGCACAAGCGCGAGTGCGTCCCGCCCGTTGGCGGCTTTGCCGACGATCTCGAAATCGGGTTCCAGGGAGAGCAGGGAGGCGAAGGCCTCCAGAAGCATGACCTGATCTTCAGCCAGAACAAGCCGCAGCTTCTGTCTCATGGAGCATTCCCTAGCGTGACAAGGAGCGTCGTTCCATCGCGTCGAGGGGTGATGACAAGGCTGCCATCAAGCTCGACCAGGCGCGCGCGCATGCCCGTTATACCATTCCCCTCCCGGAATGAAAGGGTGATTTCCTCTCTCGCGTCCCGCGAACGGGTGTCGCGTATTTCGAGTTCTGCCTGATCGCGGGCATTGCGCCGGAAGGTGATGCTGCATGTCTCTGCCCCGGCATGACGCAGGATATTGGTCAAGGCTTCGCGCAGCACCATGATCAGCACCGCTTCCGAGCGAGGAGGCATCAATGTGGTGTCACCGTTCACGGCGACAGAAATGCCAGCGTCCTTGAGCGCAAGACAGCCGTCGGCCAGTTCCTGCTTCAGGCTGGTGAGGCGTATGGCCGAGACAGCGAGCCTCGTCTCGGCAAGCGCCTGACGCGTTTTCTCGCCGATTTCATGGAGTTCGCAGGCGGCCCCCTGCGGATTATCCGGGAGGTAACGCAGGGCGAGGTCTGCCTTGAGGGCAATCAGGGTCAGGGAGTGTCCGAGCGTATCGTGCAGATCACGGGCGAAACGCTCGCGTTCTGTCATGAGTGTCAGCGCCCTGATCTCCTCCTGCGCGGCCGCCAGAGCCTCGTTCTGTCTATGGAGATCCATCGATAGTCTGGTCGTGGTCAGAACGCCAAGCGCCACGATGAGAGTGATCAGACTGCCGATCAGTCCCTCATCAAAACGCCAGCTCAGGAAGCCATAAGCGGCAAGAATGGGGGCGAGGGCGCAAAAACGGGAAACACGCGAGCGTATGGCTCCGCAGGTAGCGGCCGCCGAGATAAAGAAGATTCCCCAATATCCCCCGAACGGAATGAGCGCAGTGCCGATCAGGGCATAGACACCGGCCCGCAGACCGACCGTGAGAGCAAAGCGCCCCGGCAGGAAAGGCAGGACCATAAAGAGCCCGGCGCCGCAGAGAAAAGCGATGACAGCGAGCGGTGTCGTGCCCCGTGCGAGCCAGGGCAGGGGATAGAGCAGAAGATAGAAGGCGAAACTGAAGCGGCGAACCAGCGCAGCACGGGTAAGGCCTTGCGTCTCGCTCATGAAAGCACCTGTACGTCATGTGCGCCTGTGCGGACGGGCTCAGGCGCTGTATCCCGAACCGCTCGGGGCGGGAGGCTGTTCATGAGACGCAGTACAGCGCCCAGCCAGCAGGATGTCGCGGTACCGAGTCCGGCAACCAGCATGTGCCAGGGCTGAGGGAGCGCCAGAGAAAAAAGTGTGACGAGCAGAATGGCGAGGCCTGTACCGATATGAACAGGTTCTTTCATGGCCCGCCCCAATGGCAGGTAGGAGGCTCCGATCACGAGACCCGCGACGAGCAGCATGAGATCGGGTCTATGCAAAATCGATAACACTGTTCCCGCGGTCATCAGCAGTATGACACGCGCGCGCCTGGTGCGGGCCGCAAGAACACGATCAATGACAAATTCCGGCCGGCCGAGATCGATATCGCGTGTCAGAAAACCCCAGGCAAGGGGAAGGGTGATGGCGGCAAGAAGGGTGGCACATATCCATAGAGGCCAATGCAGCACAGCAAGGCCCCGCATCCCCCAGGCGGCAGCAAAGGCAAGCCCGCCCAGATCGGTCAGGGCATAGCGCCAGTATCGCGGGCGTTTGAAGAAGGCACCCATTTTTCGGTCTCCCATGATCGTCGTGTCACGCAGGCGATCATGGGAGAAGTTTCGATTCGGCAATAGTGTGCTGCGTCACCGCCGTGGCGTGACGCAGCATGACAGGAGGTTCATGCGCTGTGGCAGCAACCCAAACGGGTGCGAAAACAGCGTGTTACCTATATAGGCCGGACCTTGCGGGTAGGCGTCAGACCGGCCGCAGCAGAAGATGGCGCTTCTTGCCGGAAGAAAGCTTGAGAACGCCCTCAACCAGATCATCAGAGGTGATGACGCGGTTCTCATCCTGTATGGGCTCGTCGTTCAGGCGTGCGCCGCCACCACGGATCAGTCGTCGTGCTTCGCTGTTTGTCGCGACCAGGCCAGACTCACCAAAGAGGCGGAAAGCCGGAATTCCTGCTTCCAGATCGGCTTTTGGCAGATCGCGCGAGGGCAGATCGGTCGCCAGACCGCCTGCCTCGAAAGCCTGACGCGCCGTTTCTGCCGCTGCAAGAGCGGCTTCGCGCCCGTGGCAGATTGCCGTTGCTTCCGTGGCCAGGATTTTCTTGGCTTCGTTGATCGCAGCCCCTTCCAGGGCGCCAAGGCGCTCGCATTCCTCAACCGGCAGATCCGTGAAGAATTTGAGGAAGCGCCCGACATCGGCGTCTTCTGTGTTGCGCCAGAACTGCCAGTACTCGAACACTGGAAGCTTTTCCGCGCTTACCCAGGTCGCGCCATTGGCCGATTTGCCCATTTTGGCGCCGGATGACGTGGTGACCAGCGGCGTCGTCAGACCAAAGACCTGTTTGGAATCCGTGCGGCGTGCCAGATCGATACCGGCAACGATATTGCCCCATTGATCAGAGCCGCCCATTTGCAAAACTGCGCCATGACGACGGTTCAACTCGCGGAAATCATAGGATTGCAGGATCGAATAGTTGAATTCGAGAAAGGTCAGGCCCTGTTCGCGGTCGAGGCGCTGCCTGACGCTTTCAAAGGAGAGCATGCGGCTGATCGAGAAATGTACCCCAACATCCTGTAGCAGCTCGATATAGGAGAGGCGGTCGAGCCATTCGGCATTATTGGCCAGCATCGCATCGCTGGGGCCCGATCCGAAGCTCAGAAACTGGCGCAGACTGACCTCGATGCCAGCCAGATTATGCGCGAGCTTTTCGGGGCTCATCAGGGCGCGTGCTTCGTCGCGAAAGGACGGATCGCCGATCTTGGCCGTGCCGCCGCCCATCAGGGCAATAGGGCGATGGCCGTGGCGCTGCATCAGGCGCAGCATCATGATGGAGAGGGCGTTGCCAACATGAAGCGAGTCGGCTGTCGGGTCAAAACCGATATAGCCTGTGACCGGACCAGCGCACAGGGCGTCATCAAGAGCGGCAAGGTCGGTGCATTGGAAAATATAGCCCCGAGCGTCAGCCTCTTTCAGAAAAGGACTTTTCAGCGCGTGCTCTGCCATATCGGTCTATCCACTATCATGAGGCGGGTTGAGGCTGGGGGTCGTAGCATGAAAAGAGCGCAAAGCCGACCGTGACCACCATAAAGCGGTGCGAAACCTCAATAAAAAAGGCGGGGAAAGCCCCCGCCTTTTGAAATATCTGCACCACTGGGCACAGATCAGTCTGCGGCAATCGCCAGGACACGGCGGTTGCGCATCACCGTCACATGGTCTTCGAGCGCAGACGCAACTTTTTCGGCTTCGCTTGCGAAGATATGGTTGGCGCCCTCGAAGATGCGATAATCGACCTCGACATTCTTCTGGGTGTTCAGCTTGTCGACCAGCTTGCGAATGCCTGGCTCGGGGGCCATGTCATCCTTGTCGCCCGCGATCATCAGCCCGCCGCAGGGGCAGGGCGCCAGAAAGCCGAAATCATAGTCATTGGCCGGAGGCGCAACGCTGATCCAGCCGCTGATTTCCGGACGACGCATCAGAAGCTGCATGCCCACGAAGGCGCCGAAGGAATAACCCGCAATCCAGAGCTCGCTGGAATTGGGATTGACCATCTGCATCCAGTCGAGAGCAGCGGCGGCATCTGAAATTTCGCCGATCCCGCCATCATAGCGCCCCTGCGAACGGCCTACGCCGCGCGAGTTGTAGCGCATGACCGAAAAACCCATTTTCTCGAACGACCGATACATCGTGTAGGTGATGCGGTTGTTCATGGTGCCGCCGTGAAGCGGATGTGGATGCAGAACCAGTGCGAGCGGCGCATTCGGCTCGTCAGAATGGTGGTAGCGACCCTCCAACCGGCCATCAGGGCCGGCGAACATGACTTCAGGCATCAAAATGCTTCCGAATTGACCTCTTGCCCGCGATTTGAAGCCGGCAGAGGGATGTGTTTTTATTGTGAGAAATGAACCTGATCGCGCGAGGCTTGCACAAGAAGGGGCAAAAGACCCTCTGCGAAGCGGTTCATGATGAACGGCGCGGAAGCGTCAGCCGTACTGTACCGTGTGAACGGCTGGTCGAGGGTGAAAGCCACGAAGGGATTCGACAGGCGTTGAAACGCACATGGACAAGCTCCTCGACGGTGAGAGAATACCAGGCCGATATTCCCTGACGCGGCGCGGGCATTTTCCGGGGGGTAAAACGCCCACCGCAAACGACCGCCACGCCATCATTGGCGCAGTGTATAACGAGGCTGTAGGGTAAAATTCCACAGAAATCGTCAAAGGGCGCGATTTCACCTGCGTGAGGTTTTGACTTGCACTTGTTCGGCCCAAACCGATTTATAGGCGCATGACGGTTTATCTTGACGCGAATGCTACCGAAATTCTGCGAGATGGCGCCATGGCAGCCATGCTGGATGCTGTGCGCCTTACAGGTAATCCCTCATCGGTACATGGGCCGGGCCGTGAGGCGCGCCGCCTGCTGGAAGCTGCCAGGGAAACGATTGGCCGTTTCTGGAATGCCGGGCCGGAACAGGTGGTTTTCACCTCTGGCGGTACCGAGGCCAATGCACTGGCAATTCATGCTTTCGGTGAGGGCAGGCGTCTGCTGATCGGCGCAACCGAGCATGATGCTGTGCGCATGGCCTCGCCCGATCATGAAGTTCTGCCAGTATTGTCCGATGGCAGTTTGTGCCTCCAAGCGCTCGAGACGGCGCTCCAGCGCGGTGGTCCGGCACTTGTCTGCGCCATGGCTGCCAATAATGAGACGGGTATCCTGCACCCCATCGAGACCGTCAGGATGTTGTGCACGCGATATGGCGCGCTGCTTCATGTCGATGCCGTGCAATTGGCGGGGCGCCATGTCGAAGGCGAGGCAAGATTGACGGTCGAGGGGCTGACCAGCCTCGCCATTTCCGGACACAAGGCGGGAGGCATCAAGGGCGCAGGGGCTCTTGTTCTCGGCGCCGAGGGACATGTTGCGCCCATGCTGCGTGGTGGCGGACAGGAACGGGGGCGGCGTGGTGGCACACAGGCCCTGCCAGCCATTGCCTCAATGGCCGCTGCTTTCGAACTGGCTGCAGCGCAGGACTGGGCGCCTATTGCCGCCTTGCGCGACCGTGTCGATGAGGCGGCATTATCCTGCGGGGCGATAATAACCGGAGGGGGCGGCCGCCCGCGCCTGCCCAATACGACATCGCTGATTTTGCACGGTGTTTCGGCCCAGACGCAGCTCATGATGCTCGATCTGGCAGGCTATGCGGTCTCGACCGGCTCGGCGTGCTCGTCCGGCAAGGTAACGGCTTCTCACGTGCTTCAGGCCATGGGGCTGGATGACGATGCCGCCTGTGCCATAAGGGTATCGCTTCCCTGGAATGCGACAGAAAGCCAGATTGACGGGTTTATTCTGGCCTATCGGGACATGGCGGGCCGTCTGGGGAAAAAAGCGGCATGATCTATCTCGATAATCAGGCCACGACGCGCTGCGACCCGGAAGTGGTATCGGCGATGTTGCCTTGGTTCAGTGAGCATTACGGGAACCCGCATAGCGAGGGCCACAAGGCGGGTGATCTGGCTGCCGAGGCGGTTGAAAACGCCCGTGCGGCCGTGGCGTCGCTGATCGGGGCCACACCGAGAGAGATTGTCTTCACCTCCGGAGCGACCGAGGCCAATAATCTCGCTATCAAGGGGGCCGCGCGCCATCTCGCACGTCAGGGAAGCGAACGCCGGCGGCTGATCACGGTAGCCACTGAACATAAATGCGTGCTCGAATCCGTGCGAGATCTTGCTGCAGAGGGTTTCGAGCCGGTCATCCTGCCTGTCTGTCGTGACGGGCTCGTGAGCGCACGGGATCTCTCTGTGGCGCTCGAGGTGCCGACGGCGCTTGTCAGTATCATGAGCGTCAATAACGAGACCGGCGTTATTCAGAATATCGAAACCCTCTCGGCCCTGACCCGTCAGGCTGGGGCGCTGTTTCATACCGACGCAGCCCAGGCTGCCGGGAAAATGAGCCTCACCTGTGCGTCGAGCGATCTGATGTCGCTTTCGGCTCATAAATTCTACGGGCCGAAAGGCATTGGCGCGCTTTATGTCAGACATAAGCCACGCACGCGCTTGCAGCCGCTTTTTTCTGGCGGTGGTCAGGAGCGTGGCCTTCGTTCCGGAACACTGCCAACGCCGTTGATCGTAGGGTTTGGTGAGGCAGCCCGGCTGGCCCAGAAAGCCCTGTCTGGGGAAGCGCCACGGCTTGAAGGCCTGCGCGCGCAATTGCTCGAGGGGCTCGAGCGCCTCTTTCCCGGCCTCGTGGTGAATGGTGCTCAGGCGCGGCGCATAGCAGGGGCGCTCAATCTGATGTTTCCGCCCGGCTATGCAGCGCGTGACATCATGGCGGCGTTGCCTGATATCGCCCTTTCAACGGGCTCGGCGTGCAGTTCGGCCGAGATCACGCCGTCTTATGTGCTGACCGCCATGGGGCTGGATGCAAAAGACGCTGCACGATGCTTGCGTCTGTCGGTCGGACGCTTTACCTCCACGCCCGAGATCGTGCAGGCCCTCGAGGAATTCGGGTTGGCGGCACGCGAGGCCCGTCGTGCCTCGTAACGAAGAAGCAGGGTGACAAGAACATGCCTCATATGATTTTCGTCGAGCAGGACGGCAGCCGCAAGGAAGTCGATGCCCCTATCGGCCTGTCTGTGCTCGAAATCGCGCATAAGCACGATATCGAACTCGAAGGCGCCTGCGAAGGCTCGCTGGCCTGCGCTACCTGTCACGTGGTGGTCGATCCGGAATGGGCAGACAAGCTCTCTGCGCCGACGGATGACGAAGAAGACATGCTCGATCTGGCTTTCGGGCTCGAAAAGACTTCCCGTCTGGGCTGCCAGATCGTTATGACGGAAGCGCTGGACGGTCTGGTCGTGCGTCTGCCCAAGGCGTCCTGAGTACTGGCGGATCCCATATCGGGGTTCGCCCCTTTTTCAGACAATAGAGAGATCTCATGCGTATCCTAGTTGCCATGTCGGGAGGCGTGGACAGTTCTGTTGTGGCCGCGACCCTGAAACAGGAGGGGCATGAGGTCATTGGCGCCACGCTGCAGCTTTACGATCACGGACAGGCCGTCTCGAAGCCGGGCGCCTGCTGTGCGGGGCGCGATATCCTCGACGCACGCGCCGTAGCAGACAGGCTCGACATCCCGCATTATGTGATCGATGCCGAAGAGCGTTTCCGCAGCAGTGTGATGGCGAGCTTTGCTGACAGCTATGCGCGTGGCGAGACCCCTGTACCCTGCGTTGCCTGCAACCAGGGTGTGAAATTTACCGATCTGCTCAGCATGGCGCGCGATCTGGGCTGCGAGGCCATGGCAACCGGCCATTATGTGCGTCGTGTCGAGGGCGAAGGGCGCGCAGAACTGCATCGCCCGGCCGATCTGTCACGCGACCAGTCATGGTTTCTGTTTGCGACCACGCAGGATCAGCTTGATTATCTTCGCTTCCCGCTTGGCGATATGCCCAACAAGGAAGCGGTGCGTCAGAAAGCGCAGGAATTCGGTCTGGCCATTGCAGCCAAGCCCGACAGTCAGGATATCTGCTTCGTGCCCTCAGGCACCTATGCGTCGGTGGTCGAGAAGCTGCGCCCCGAGACCAATGGTGCAGGCGAGATTGTCGATGAGACCGGGCGCGTGCTTGGCCAGCATGAGGGCATCGCCCGCTACACGGTCGGGCAGAGCAAGCGTCTGGGCGATATCCATACCAAGGATGGGCGGCGCCAGATCGTGAAGCGCATCGACGCCACGACACGTCGTATCATCGTCGGGCCCAAGGAAAGTGCTGGTCGCATCGAGTTCGCGCTGCGTGACATGAACTGGCTGATCGAGCCGCTGCTCGAGGGCGTGCGCTGTCATGTGCAGATCAGGGCGCGTGAAGTCTCGCGTGAGGCTTGGGTCTATCCGCTTGCCGATGGCGCAAAGGTGGTGTTGGATGAGCCCGCCATGCCCGCGCCGGGTCAGGCCTGCGTGCTCTATCAGGGGAGCAGGGTGCTGGGCGGGGGCTTCATTCTTTCCTGAGAGGAAGTGTCTGCCTTGGATCGTCTCGTCATCGGTACGCGCCGCTATTCTTCCTGGTCTCTCCGTGGCTGGCTGGCGGTGCGTTGTGCCGGGCTGGATGTGCCCGATGAGGTGATTGCCCTGCGCGGCGCCGGGCAGACGAGCGAGATCCATGCCATCTCGCCCAATGCCCTGGTACCCTATCTCGAACATCGGGGTGCGAAGATCTGGGAAAGCCTTGCGATCTGCGAATATTGTGCTGAAATCGCGCCTTCACTCTGGCCGAGCGAACGCGTGGCCCGTGCGGCGGCACGCAGCATTGCCTCTGAGATGCATGCTGGTTTCAGGGCCTTACGTCAGGCCCTGCCCATGAATCTCGGCCGCGAAGGGCGTGTGCTGGCTGTCATGCCGGATGAGGCGCAGCGTGATATCGAGACAATCGACCGTCTGTGGAGCGTAACGCGTGGACAATTCGGCGCTTCCGGCCCGTATCTGTTCGGGGCCGATTTCACCAATGCCGACATCATGTTTGCGCCGGTCGTATCGCGCTTCACCTCCTACGGGATCGTGCTGTCACCCGTTGCCGATGCGTATCGCACCGCCGTGCTCGATCACCCTCTGATGCAGGAATGGCAGCGCCTTGCCGCGCTTGAGCCCGTTGAATGGCAGCTCGACCGCTATGAAAGTATTGCCTGAGACTTTGCGGAACCCGGGGTAGTTCCCGGGTTTCCGTTGTGTCTGACCGGGAGGAGCGGGGTCATCGTTTCTCCCCTCGACCGACCGGTCTGGAATTACGGTATTGCCAGATCAGGGCTTTATGGTCCTTCATCCAGTATCGTGAAAATCAGATCAATAAACTGCGGTTGTCAGCATTCTGTTGTGTGGGCAACAGAGACTTGCCGGTTACGATGTGGGATTATTATTTCGTCGAGAAATAAAGCCTGCTCGAAATTTATATGATATTTTTATTTCACTCGCTTGTTGGCGGAAATTCTTTATTCAGTCAGGGTCGGCGAGCGCTATTTTTTCAATTCAGACTTGGCGAACGTTGCGCGTCCAGTTATAAGCCGCGCCAAACGAGCCATGCCGACATGCTCAGGATACGGGTTCGGCCCAAGTTCCCATCCAGAAGGCAATGCGGGGCGGCGCGGCCCAAGCGACTTGCGTTAAGGACAGACGTGCATGATCACGCTCCCACCGGATTATCGGCCCTCTGACGAAGAAGAATTCATGAATCCGCTTCATGTGGAGTTCTTTAAACAGAAGTTGCTCCGCTGGCGCAATGATCTGCTCAAGGAAGCCAATCTGACGCTTGCCAGTCTTTCCGAAGGCGGCATTCATGAAGCCGATGTGACCGACCGTGCGAGCGTCGAAACCGATCGCGCCCTTGAGCTGCGCACCCGGGACCGCGCCCGCAAGCTGATCGGCAAGATCAATCTGGCCCTTCAGCGCGTCGAGAACGGGTCTTACGGCTATTGTGAGGAAACCGGCGAGCCCATCGGCCTGAAGCGCCTTGAAGCACGTCCCATCGCGACCATGACGATTGAAGCGCAGGAGCGTCATGAGCGTATGGAAAAAATTCACCGCGACGACTGATTCTTTTGAAAAAAAGCGCTTTCGGGGCTTGCAGCTTTCGGGCTGAGAAGCTACGAAGCGCTCCAGTTGCTGCTGTAGCTCAGTGGTAGAGCACTCCCTTGGTAAGGGAGAGGTCGCGAGTTCAATCCTCGCTAGCAGCACCACTTTCCCTGAAAGAAAAAATACTCAGACAACCAGCCCGGTCGGCTAGGTTGTTTTTTGTCGTTTGTGCTTCTTGCGGCAGGTTATGCTTCGCCGGAGCGAGGCACAACCCATTGTCAGCTCAGAGAATGCCGCCCGAGATCGGCAGGGTCACGCCCGTGATATAGCTCGAATCCTCGCTCAGCAGGAAAGCGACTGTTCCAGGAATTTCCTCGATATCGCCAAGGCGACGCATCGGCACGCCAGCCACCATTTCGACCTTCACCTTCTCGGGGTCGGTTGAGAAATACTGGGTGTTGGTTGCGGCCTGAAGCTCGGTCTGGCGGTCCCACATGAAGCCGGGGCCCATCAGGGCAGGGGCAATTCCGTTGACACGGATATTATGCGGGGCGAGATCCTTCGAGGCTACCTGCGTGAGGCCAACCACACCGAATTTCGATGAGCCATAGGCAGCCATGTTGGGCGGACCCTGCAGGCCAGCCATGCTGGCCGTATTCACGATGCTGCCCGAGCGGCGCTCGACCATGCGGCGCGACACGGCGCGCAACACGTGAAAGGCCCCCACGAGATCGATATTCACGACGCGCTGGAAATCCTCGACCGGATAATCCTGAACCGGCGCGAAGGCTCCCTGATAACCGGCATTGTTGAACAGGAAATCGATCGGTCCGACCGTTTTCTCGGCGTATTCCACGGCTTCTTCGACGCTGGCGTAGTTCGTGACATCGCAGACAACCGTCTTCACCTTCACGCCGTGCTCGGCAAAGCCCTTGGCAACGTCATCGAGCTTGGCCTGATCGAGATCAAGCAGCACTACATGGCTGCCTTCCTTTGCAAGGCGTCGGGCAACGGCCAAGCCGATATTCCCTGCGGCACCAGTCACAAGGGCGGTCTTGCCTGCGAAGCGTTTCGTATCACTCATTGATTGTTTTTCCTTCGAGGCCTGCACCAGATCGACGATCCCGCGCAGGCAAAACGGCGCCGTCCCGCAAGGAGGCGGCGGGCATTATCTGCTAACTATCCAGAAGCCTTTCGGTCGCATCGGCCTGGATCAAAGTGTCTTGAGCATGCCGCCATCGACGAAATAGGACGATCCTACGCTGTACGAGGCCTTGTCCGAGCACAGGAAGACAAAGAAATTGGCCAGTTCTTCCGGTGAGCCGAAGCGCTTGATGGGGGCATGTTCGTCAGCCACTGACTGCAGATAGCCTTCCCAGTCGCCGCCGCTCTCGCTTGTGAGTTGCTTGGCGGTCTTTACCCAGTCGGGCGTCAGGATCAGGCCCGGATTGACGCAATTCACCCGGATATTGTCCTTGATCACTTCGGTGGCGAGCGTTTTGGAGAACATCATCAATGCGGCCTTGGTGACGTTATAGATCGGCTCGTACCACAGAGGCTGTGCGGCGCAGATCGAGGCGTTGTGGATGATGGCACCACCACCTCGTGTTTTCATGCCCGGCACGAGACCGCGTGCCAGGCGCACCGCCGCCATCACATGCAGCTCCCAGTAGAACTGCCATTTGTCATCGGGCGCTTCCATGATCGTCTCGTTCGAGCCGGTGCCTGCATTGTTGATCAGGATATCCGCGCCACCAAAGGCCTCGTCGATCTGGCGAACCACGCTCTCGACACCCTCGGCCGTTGCGACATCGGCAGAAATAGGCAGGCAGCGCACGCCATGGGTTTCGGCCAGCTGGCGGGCAGCGCTTTCCAGCCTATCCTTGTCGCGGGCAACCATGACGATATGGGCGCCCTCACGGGCCAGGCCCTCGGCCACAGCCAGACCAATTCCGACGCTACCGCCTGTTACGACCGCTACCTTGTTTTTCAGGTCCAGATCCATCTTATCGCTCCTTTGTGAGACTAAGGTGGCCCGAAACGGCCCACCGGATGACTGCGACTGAACGGGGATATTCGTCTTTGCAAAAGGGGGGAGGGCGAACACGATGAAGTGTCATCGAACACGCCACAGTGAGGTGGCCAGAAAGCGTTCCTGATCGAGCTGTCAAAAAGTGTTTTTGCGCTGAAACAGCGAATTTTACCTGACGCACCATTGGAGAGCCCCTTGGTGAGCGGATGGGAGTCATTTGCCTTCTAGGGGCAGTGGCACGCCCGGGCGGCGGGCGATGCAGAGGCAGAAAGAGCATGCTTTCGGGGAAGGCTTCCAACGGTCCGACGATCGGGCGTGCTCTGTCAACGGAGGCCTATGGTGTCTGGGCAGCGGTGGGATGGGTTGTCCTGCCTCGTATATGGCTGACAGGAAGATGGCCAAGGCGTCCTTCAAGTACACGCTCTCGGAAAGAGAGTGTCTCTTGCGGCGGTGCCGATGGCAGAGGGAGGGGATGCCCTCTGTCGCTGACAGCCAGTCGCTGGGGTGCGACGGCACGAAATGTCGCGATCGCTCCCGCTCGCGTTTACCTGCCCAGCCTTGAAGGCAAGCTGCTTGCCGGTGCGGGCTTGCTGAGCAGCTTCTGGATCGCGCAAACAGCAGAAAACAGGGTCTGACAAACAGACTCGCAGGCAAGGTGTATGATGGCTGAAATAGACGCCGTAATTCCCGGAATGATCAGCGAGCCGATATCGGATTGGGCAGCGCGGAGTACCGGAAGTCCTCCCGGGGTTTCTTTTGAGTTTTTTCCGCCCAAGACCGGTCAGGCTACTGAAAATCTCATCGACGTCGCTATGAGGCTTGCCCGCTACACGCCGGAATTCATGTCCATGACCTATGGCGCTGGCGGCGCGGCTCAGGAGCGCACCCGTGTTGTTGCGTCAGCGCTGCAGGCGCGGGTTGCCACGCCCATTGCCGCGCATCTGACCTGTGTCGGGGCAGCGCGCCGCGAGGTTGACGCGGTTGCCGAGGCGCTCTGGCAGGACGGCATACGTTCCATCGTGGCGCTGCGTGGCGACGTACCTGATGGAGGTGCCTATATCCCTCACGACGAGGGGTATCGAGATGCAGCAGAACTGGTGGCGGGGTTGCAGCAGGCGCATGATTTCGAGATTTCGGTTGCGGCCTATCCGGAGCCTCATCCCGACAGCCGGGGCGAAAAAGAGGATCTCGCTTATCTGCGTCGGAAATGGGAAGCTGGCGCGACACGTGCCCTGACGCAGTTCTTCTTCGAGCCGGAGCCCTTTCTGCGTCTGCGCGACCGTGTTGCTGCAGCGGGTATCGGTATTGACCTCGTGCCCGGTATTTTGCCTGTTGGGACTATGGCCCAGACGCGCAAATTTGCCACGCAATGCGGCACGACCCTGCCGCCCTGGCTTGAGAGCCGCTTTGTCGGGCTCGATAAAGACCCCGTGACGACAGGGATGGTCAGCACGGCGCTTGCCGCTTCACTGTGTTTCGAACTTCAACGCGAAGGGGTGGCCGATTTTCATTTCTATACCCTCAACCGTGCCGAACCGAGCATCGCGCTCTGCGCGCTTCTGGGGCGGGTTCCGGTTGCAGTGGAAGAGGCGCATGCCTGAAATGTCATCGACGCGTGGCAGAGTGCTCATTATGCAAATTCAAGGCAGGAGATCGTGATCATGACCCCCATTTCAACGCGCGCTACCAGTGTCGGGGCCTTGCTGATGGTTTGTCTTGCCCTTGCCGGGTGTGGGGGAAAGCCTCCCAGACAGGAGCGAACGGGTATGGCCAATCCGGCATCGGTCTATTGCAAGGAGCAGGGTGGCAAGCTTGAGATCAGACATGAGAAAGAGGGAGAGGTCGGTTATTGTCACCTCCCTTATGGGCGTATTGTCGAAGAATGGGTGTTGTGGCGGGCCGGTCATCACGCGGCGCATGCGCCTGTGCCATGAAGTCTGCCGCTCCAGACCGTCATATGGCGGTCTGGCGGGTGAAGTGCCGAGGATGTGAAGAGCGGCGTTGAACAGCAGCGCGCGGCAATCGTTAAAGATGTGGGGGCAGGCGCTCCCGCGCCGTGAATGTTTTAGCTTCCGGGCTTTCCAAGCTTGGAAGCAGTCAATCGCCTAGGCCCGCTCCGGTGTCTGGGCCATGTGACAGAGGCGTTCCGGCAGGTTTTTTTGACGTTATGAGGGAATGAATGCCCGCCCCCAACTTGCCCGGCCATCTGGTTACCACCCCGCAGATTTCTGTACGCGGTGTCATTTTCGATATGGATGGACTGCTTCTCGACAGTGAGACACTGGCGATGGAGGCCCTGATCTGTGCCGGGCGCGATCTCGGTTACGATCTGACACTCGCTTTCTGCAAGCGCATGATCGGGGTGCCTGAGGATGGTTGTGCCGCTCTGTTGCGTGACACCTTTGGAGAGGCCTTTCCGTCAGAGCGGTTTTTTGCCTTGCAGGCGGAGCATCTGCGCCGGTTCATCAGTGACGGACGCCTCGCGGTCAAGCCTGGCGTCGTTGCACTGCTCGATCTTCTGGATGCGCGGCATATTCCCCGGGCTATCGCCACGTCTTCAGGGCGCGACCGCACTGAAGACCAGTTGCGTCGCGTTGCGCTTATCGATCGGTTTGACGCTATCGTAAGCCGTGATGATGTCACACGTGGCAAGCCTGCGCCCGACCCCTATCTCGTCGCGGCCTCGCGCATCGGTGTAGCTCCCGAGCTCTGCCTGGCTCTGGAAGATTCGACGAATGGCGCTCACGCCGCTCTTGCGGCGGGGATGCGCGTCATTGTGGTGCCCGATATGATTGAGCCAACCGATGAGATAAGGGAAAAAGCCTTGGCAATCGTAAGTGATCTCTCTGTCGTGCAGGACTATCTCATGCGCTACGCCCGCTGACGCATCGGGCGAGATCCCTGATCTTTTTCTGCAGTGCACCAGCGCCGATTATCCGGAGCAGTTTCGCGCCGCGGAATGAGCGCTTCAGCTGAGGCCAATCACTGCAATTCGCGGCATCTGCCCAGCGTCGCCCCTCTTATCGTTCCGCCGATGCAGGGCAAACCTATTAAGGCGGCATGACAAAGTACGACAAAAATTTCACCTGATCGTTGCGAAACTGCAAAGCTGAGCGAGCGCTTTTCTAGCAATGTCGGTGTTACGGCGAACACTTGAAGAGCGACCGCGTGGTTGCTTGAACTGGCAGATTTGCGACGAATAAAAATCGACGGTCATCTGTGTATCGATGTATAAATACAGTAGATACAAATAAAAAATAGAATTATGCCTAATTTACGATTTCATAAAAAAGTAACAAATGAAAAGTCAGTATCACAACAAGTGTGGTGCGTCTGAATGCGCTTGGCAACCGCCTCAAATGACAGGAAAAATTTCTAAAAAATTCATATTTTCGACATTGTTTGACATTTTTTCCTTGAATTATGCTTTCTGGTGACTATCTTAAGGTCATACACACGATTTCGTGATTGCCCCCAAACCTGAATGCAGGCTGTGTCCGATGACACGCGTGCATGCCTCGAAAAGGACAATGCCATGACCGTAGCCCCCGCCCATGCCACCGATATCCCTGCCGCCATTCGCGAAGACGGCTCCCTGAAGCTCGTCATTTTCGACTGTGACGGTGTGCTTGTTGATGGTGAGCATCTCTCAACCGCCAAGATGGCCGAAGAAGCCCGTCACCATGGCTGGGATCTCTCGAATGAAGAGGCCCACAAGATTTTCACCGGCGGTGAACTGGTCAAGATCGGTGAACGCATCGGTCGTGAGACCGGCAAGGAAATGCCCGCAGACTGGGACATGATGATGCAGGACCGCATCGTCAAAATGATGGAGACAGAGGCCGAAACCATCGATGGCGCGCATGAAATGCTGCAGAGCGTTCATGATCTCGGCTTGCCCATCCGCATTGGCTCCAACTCCTCGGGTGCTGAGATGGAGGCCAAGTTCTCCAGCACGGGTCTCGATGAATTGCTTGAGGAAGAGCGTATCCATTCGGGTCGTGACCTCGATATGCCTAAGCCCCGCCCGGATCTCTATCTCCATGCTGCCGAGCTCGAAGGCGTTGGCCCCGAGCATTGCATCGTGCTGGAAGATTCAGACACAGGCGCCGAAGCGGCCCGTCGTGCTGGCATGGCCTGCGTACTGCTGCGCGATCTGGACAAGCCTGCCCCGAGCTGGCCGGGCCTGCTGCGTATTGGTCATCTTTCGGAGTTCCCGCAGATCCTCCGTCAGATCCTTGACGCACAGACCAGCGATCGTCCCATCGCCGCCTGAGCCCTTACTGGATAGTCTCTGGAAAAGCCGCCCGCCTTGGGCGGCTTTTTTTATGGGGGCCTTACTCCGTCTGGAAACATCGGTGCCGTTACGAGCGTTCGCGCCATACACAGCAAGGATCTGGCTCATGTCGGCAAAAGACTTCAAAAAAGGTGACGATGTCACCTGGAAGACCAGCAATGGCGAAACCGAAGGTCATGTGGTCAAAACAGTGACCAAGCCCATGAAGATCAAGAAGAACGAGATCAAGGCATCGAAAGATGATCCCAAAATTCTCGTCGAGAGCGACAAGACGGGCGCCAAGGCGGCACACAAGCCGGAGACACTGCACAAGAAATGAAGATCTCTCATCTTTCCCTCCGTCACGGGCGTAAGCTACTGGCCGCAGGGCTTCTGGCCACATTGTCGTCGGGTGTGGCGCAGGCGCAGGTCGCGTCGGTGCAATGCGACAACCAGAAATTCCTCTCCGATCAGGCGGGATTTCTGCAAACCGGGCCGACACGCGTTGACCTTCCTGAGCATGTTTGTGGCGAGGTGGTTTCTGTGACGCAGAGATCGCGCCGTACGCGAAGCGGGGTGCATGGCTATTTCGTCATGCAGGTGGCGCCAGGCCGTCAGATACGCATCGTGTCTGATCTTGATCGCATGCAGGCGCCAGACTGGCCTTGGGTCAGGCCGGGTGACCCGGTTGAAGTTGTCGGGCGCTACTATTTCGATTCAGCCCGTAGTCAGGGCATCGACTGGACTCATCATGGAACAGGGCGACATTGGGCGAGCCCCGGCTATGTTCAGGTCAATGGAAAGCGATACGAATAAAAAAAGCGGTGGGTTTCCCCACTGCTTTTTTATTGAGGTCCGGGTTATCGGGTCTCAATTATTGCTGGCTGCTTCCGACCGCTCATCGGAATCCTCTTCGCCTGTCTTGCTCGCTGCGGGCGTGGCCTCGAGGAACTCGAAATTGAGCGCATTGTCCTTCAAGCCAATACGCACCGCGCCACCATTGACCAGCGCACCGAAGAGCAACTCTTCTGCAAGAGGCTTCTTGATATTGTCCTGAATGACACGTCCAAGCGGTCTGGCGCCATAGTGACGGTCATAACCACGTTCAGCCAGCCACTCCTTGGCCGCAGAGGTGATTTCAATCGTGACGTGGCGGTCAGCAAGCTGCGCCTCAAGCTGCAGCACGAACTTCTCCACTACGCGTCCGACAGTCTCGGGGGTGAGATTGGCAAACGGGATGATCGCATCCAGACGATTGCGGAACTCGGGGGTGAAGAGCCGCTTGATGGCGTCCTCGTCCTCACCCACGCGATCGGTACGTCCGAACCCAACGGCCTCCTTGCTCAGATCGGCAGCGCCTGCATTGGTCGTCATGATCAGGATGACATTGCGGAAATCGATTGTCTTGCCGTTGTGATCGGTCAGACGGCCATGATCCATGACCTGCAGCAGGATATTATAGAGTTCGGAATGCGCCTTTTCGATCTCGTCGAGCAGCAGCACGGCATGAGGGTGCTGGTCGATGGCATCTGTCAGCAGGCCACCCTGATCGAAGCCTACATAGCCTGGTGGCGCGCCGATCAGGCGGGAAATGGAGTGGCGCTCCATATATTCCGACATATCGAAACGGATCAGTTCGATGCCAAGTGACGACGCGAGCTGCTTGGCAACCTCCGTCTTGCCGACACCGGTCGGGCCGGAGAACAGGTAATTGCCGATCGGCTTCTCGGGATCACGCAGACCGGCGCGCGCCAGCTTGATGGCCGAGGTGAGGACCTCGATGGCGCGATCCTGACCGAACACCATGTTCTTGAGGTCGCGCGAGAGCAGGCGCAGCGTCTCGCGGTCATCGGTCGAGACCGATTTGGGCGGGATGCGCGCAATCTTGGCCACGATTTCTTCGATGTCCTTGAGCGTGACTGTCTTGCGACGCTTGCTCTCGGGCAGAAGCATACGTGAAGCGCCAGCCTCATCGATGATATCGATCGCCTTGTCCGGCAGCTTGCGGTCATGCATGTATTTTGCCGAAAGCTCGACCGCCGCCTTGAGGGCATCATCGGTGTAACGCACCTTGTGATGGCGCTCGTAATTGCCCTTCAGCCCGCGCAGGATCTTGATGGTGTCGCTGATCGAGGGCTCCGGCACATCGATTTTCTGGAAGCGACGCACAAGGGCGCGATCCTTCTCGAAATGCTGGCGATATTCCTTGTAGGTGGTCGACCCGATGCAACGCAGCGTGCCAGCGGCGAGGGCAGGCTTGAGCAGGTTCGAGGCGTCCATTGCCCCGCCCGATGTCGCGCCCGCGCCGATAACCGTGTGGATCTCGTCGATGAAGAGAATGCCGCCCGGTGTCTGGTCCAGTTCGGTGACCACTGCCTTGAGGCGTTCTTCGAAATCGCCACGATAGCGCGTGCCAGCCAGCAGCGCGCCCATGTCGAGTGAGAAGATCGTCGCATCCAGCAGGACTTCAGGCACGTCACCTTCGACAATGCGCTTGGCCAGGCCTTCGGCAATGGCCGTCTTGCCGACACCCGGATCACCTACATAAAGCGGGTTGTTCTTGGTGCGGCGGCACAGGATCTGAATGGTACGTTCGACCTCATTGTCGCGCCCGATCAGCGGATCGATCTTGCCGTCTTCAGCGCGCTTGTTGAGGTCGACGCAATAGGCGGCCAGCGCTTCCTGCGGCTTGGCGGCTTTGCCCTGTTTTTCTTCCCGCTCGCCCTCTTCCTTGTCACGCGACCCGGTGGGGGTGCGACGGCTCGACTTATCGGGGGCCTTGGCAATGCCATGCGAGATGAAATTGACAGCATCGAGACGCGTCATGTCCTGCAGCTGCAGGAAATACACGGCATGGCTCTCGCGCTCGGCAAAAAGGGCCACCAGCACATTGGCGCCGGTTACCTCATCACGACCGGTCGATTGCACATGAATGGCCGCGCGCTGGATCACACGCTGGAAAGCGGCAGTGGGTTTGGGCTCGGTCGGGCGCTCGGAGGCAAGGCCCGCAAGGTCCTTGTCGAGGAATTCCGTGAGGTCGGTGCGCAGCTTTTCGAGGTCGATACCGCAGGCCTTGAAGACAGTTACCGAGTCGGTGTCTTCGGTCAGGGCCAGAAGAAGATGTTCGAGGGTCGCATATTCATGTCGCCGTTCTCCGGCGAGGGTGAGGGCGCGATGGAGCGTCTGTTCGAGCATACGAGACAACATGGGGGCGCTCCTTTGGGTCAGGCGTGACGGGCCAACAGGACTGGATGTAGGCTTATCTTGGTTTAGAAAAAGAATACTCTCTATGTGGTTTCAGGGACTGATGGCCGACAAGGGGCGCGATCAGGCCTTTTCGATCATACATTGCAGCGGGTGCTGGTTCTGCCGGGCGAGATCCATCACCTGTGTCACCTTGCTCTCGGCCACTTCGAAGGTGAAGACACCGCAGATGCCGACGCCCTTCTTGTGAACATTGAGCATGATATTCGTCGCTTCTTCGCGCGATTTGGAAAAAAAGCGTTCCAGAACGTGCACAACGAATTCCATCGGTGTGTAATCGTCATTCAGCATCAAAACCTTGTACATCGCCGGACGGCGTGTCTCGGGTCGTGCCTGGATGACGACGCTGATATGCGATTCGTCGTTGCCGCCATCCTTGCTGGGCGGCTCATCCGGGGTGGAGGCGCAGACAAGCGCAGGCGCGCCGGAAGTAAAGCCGGGCGAGATAAAGGTCTCGGTGGTCGTGGCGCGGTAGTGCATGGTCAGGAGCATATGGGATGAAAACGTCGATCGCAAAGATCTAACGCGGAACAAACCGCCAGATTTCCGCTGAAGGCGCCGTTTACCTTATTTTTCCCGCAATTGGCGCAGATGATCGTGGACGACAGGAAAGGCGTCTGTCTATGATGGGAAAACCGCCAGTGAACCGGGGGCACAAGTGACCTACTGCATGCAATCCGCAAAGAAGAAACGCCTCCAGAAGGCTGAGAATGCGGGTAAGACGCGCAAATGGGTTGTGTTCACGCGCACGGCGCTGGGCATGTGCCTGAGCGCTGGTGTGGTTGCCGTGCCGAAAGTGGCGCACGCCCAGTATGCCGGTCACATCAGTTCCTATGTCGTCGACGTCAATAGCGGTGCCGTGCTGTCGCAGGTCGATCCCGATCTCCAGCGCTATCCGGCGTCGCTGACCAAGCTCATGACGCTCTATATGGCGTTTCGTGCCCTGAAGGCTGGCGAAATCACGCCTGACACCACGGTGCCCGTCTCGATCCATGCCTCGACCCAGGCACCGTCGAAGCTCGGTCTTGTGCCTGGTACGCGTTTTGTGGTGCAGCAGGCGATTCTCGGGCTCGTCACGAAATCGGCCAACGATGCTGCCTGCGCTCTGGGCGAACTGCTTGGTGGCGGCGATGAAGTGCGTTTTGCCAATATGATGACGCAGCAGGCGCGCGCGCTCGGCATGTCCAACACGACGTTCCGTAATGCGTCAGGCCTGCCTGACCCCGATCAGGTGACGACGGCCCGCGACCTGTCGATGCTCGCACAGCATCTCGTTCAGGATTTTCCCGAATATTACCATTACTTCTCGACGCCGATGTTCGCTTTTCACGGGCGCATGATCCCCAACCATAATCCCATGCTCAAGACCTATGCAGGGGCAGATGGCATGAAGACGGGATATACGGATCTGGCAGGTCATAACCTCATCACCTCGGCCCAGCGCAGCAATGTCCGTCTGGTAGGCGTGGTGCTGGGTGCGCGCTCCAATCCGCAGCGCAACGCCATGATGGCCAATATTCTCGATCAGGGTTTCGCATCTGAAGGCGTGGCACCCATGGCGCCGTTGCATCAGCCCACAGTGCTGGCGCGCAATGTGCGTCGCCGTGGTCATGCCTCGGGTGGGTCGAGCGCCGTCTTCGAGGTGGCCGAGGCGCCGACGGGTCCGCGCCGCTACCAGCCGGTTGCGCATGGTGCCAGGCATCACACTGTCGCCAGCGCCAATGTGCGCATGGCGACCTCACGCCATGTCGTTGCGACGAAGAAAAAATCCCGTCACCAGAAGGGCTGAACCCGGACGCCGCGAAAAAACGCGGCGTTGATCTTGCCCCTGACGCCTCGGGCGCGCATTTTCTCTGAATTCTTTGCAAGATGACAGAATTCAGCAGGAGGTGAAATCAGCGCATGGACAGTATGGAGTCGTATCATGGGGTTCCCATCCACACCGAGGAAGATTTTGTCGGTCTGAGAAAGGCGGGGCAGCTGGCAGCTGCGACGCTCGACATGATCACGCCCTATGTGGTGCCGGGTGCCAAGACCGACGATCTCAACCGGCTGATTCATGAGTACACGCTCGATCACGGTGCGATTCCGGCGCCGCTGAACTATCGCGGCTTTCCCAAATCCTGCTGCATCTCGATCAATCACGTTGTCTGTCACGGCATTCCTGGTGAACGCCTTCTGAAGGATGGTGATATCGTTAATATCGACGTCACCTCGATTCTTGATGGCTGGTATGGTGACACGTCACGCATGTATCTGGTCGGGGCTGTGCCGCGTAAGGCTGTCAACCTCGTCGATGCGACCTACAAGGCGCTGATGCTCGGTATTGCCGAAGTCGCCCCGGGCAAGACGCTGGGTGATGTCGGCCATGCCATACAGAGCTTTGCCGAAGGGCTGCGTCTCTCGGTCGTGCGCGATTTCTGCGGCCATGGCATCGGACGCGAATTTCACGCAGAACCGCAGGTCGTTCATTACGGCAAGCCCGGCAAGGGGCTGAAACTGCAGGAAGGTATGGTCTTTACCATCGAGCCCATGCTCAATCTCGGCAAGGAAGGTACAAAGACGCTTGAGGATGGCTGGACAGCTGTTACGCGTGACCGCTCCCTTTCAGCGCAGTTCGAGCACATGCTTGCCGTCACACGCGATGGATGCGAGATTTTCACACTTTCACCCGCTGGTTACACCAAGCCCCCGTACAAGCTGGGCTGAACGGTAAGGAACGATCTACGTGAAGCGTGTCTGCACCCGGACGGCAGCCCTGTCGTTCCTTCTCGCCGGTATTTCCCTGCCGAGCCTGTCCCTCGCAGCTCCGGCTGCGATGCCCTACGATCCGCTGGCCTTCGGGACAGTCAATCCCGAGCTGAAACCGGCCAGGCCGGTCGAGGGGACACGGGGCATGGTGGTGTCGGCGCAGCATCTTGCTTCCGAAGCCGGGCGCCAGATTCTCGCCGCTGGCGGGAACGCAGCTGATGCAGCGGTCGCTGTCGGCTATGCGCTGGCTGTTGTTTACCCGGCTGCGGGTAATATCGGCGGCGGCGGGTTCATGACCCTGCGCCTGCCGGATGGCAAAACGACATTCATCGATTTTCGCGAACATGCGCCGGGCGCAGCGACGCCCACGATGTATCAGGATGCCCAGGGCAAGGTGGACCAGAAGGCGTCGATCGAGGGCTGGCGTGCCATAGGCGTGCCCGGTACCGTTGCAGGGCTAGAGGAAATTCATCACCGATGGGGCAAGCTCAGCCGTGCGAAGGTCATGGCACCGGCGATTGCTCTGGCCGAGAAGGGATTCGTGCTGGGGCAGGGTGATGCCGATCTGCTCCATACCAGCACGGAGGCCTTTCAGAAGGATGCCCATGCGCGTGGCATTTTCTTGCGCCCCGATGGCACCCCGCTCCAGAAAGGCGACCGCCTGGTTCAAAAGGCGCTTGCAAAGACGCTGCGCAGTATCGCGCAATCGGGTGCCGATGTTTTCTACAAGGGCGAGATTGCCCGGCAGATCGTCGCGGCGAGCAAGGAAAGCGGGGGTATTCTGACCCTTGCCGATTTTGCAGCCTATCACCCGCGCGAGTTTGCGCCGATCCATTGCAGCTATCGCGGTTATGACATCGACACGGCGCCCCCTCCGAGCGGTGGTGGGGTCGCGCTTTGCGAGATGCTCGATATCCTCTCCGGCTATGACATGAAGGCTCTTGGCCTACGCAGCGTGGCCGGTGTGCAGCGTCAGGTCGAAGCCATGCGTCATGCCTATTCGGATCGTCGTGACCTAGGCGACCCTGATTTCGTGAAAAATCCGGTCGCCCATCTGATTGACCCGGCTTATGCCGCCGAAATTCGCAAGGGTATTCCCCTCGATCATGCGCTGAATTCTGACGCTCTGGTGGCCGGGGCTGCAATGCCCATGGCGGCGCAGCCCTCCGCAGGCGACACCCATGAAAAGCACGAGACGACGCAGTTTTCTGTCGCCGATCGCTCGGGCTTTGCCATTTCGGCTACCTACACGCTCAATGGCTGGTTCGGTGCCGGTGTGATCGGTGGCGATACGGGCTTCTTCCTCAATGACGAGATGGATGATTTCTCGGCCAAGCCTGGCAGCGCCAACATGTTCGGCATTGTCGGCTCCGAGGCTAATGCCATCGCGCCGGGCAAGACGCCTCTTTCTTCCATGGCGCCCACGATCATCTCTCATGAGGGCAAGCCTTTCATGGTGATCGGCAGTCCCGGCGGGTCGCGCATTCCGACCATCGTGCTGTCGGTTGTGCTCGGGGTGATCGATGGCGGGCTGGATATCCAGCAGGCAGTCGATCTGCCGCGTATTCATGAGCAGTGGAAGCCGGTGGCCATCGAACTGGAGCCGCGTGCGCTCAGTCCTGACGTCATGCAGGCCCTGCAACTCGAAGGCTATTCGCTGTCTCCCCACCGTCCATGGGGTGTTGCAGAGGGTATCCTTTTCGGACGTCCTTCAGTCGCTGCAGCGCAGACCGGCAAGCTTTATGGCGGCTGGGATCGTCGTCATGAGGGTGGCGGCGCGAGCGGGTTGTAAAAAAACCTGCACCTGCCTCTTGCGCAAGAGAGGCAGAATGGTGTTAACCCTGCACCGGGAGGTCGGCCTTGGACGGACGGCTTGCGAACCCGGTCAGGTCCGGAAGGAAGCAGCCGCAGTGAGTTTTGTTCGGGTCATGTGTTCGGCCTCCCACCCTCTGAAGCAGCCGGTCTCGCTTTTCCGCGCATGACCCCTTCAGACGATATCCCCACCCCAGAAGAAATTCCGCTCCCCCCAATGGAAGAGGGCGGTTTTTTCGATGCGCCTCCTGCGCCGACACCGATTCTGACTCCCGAGCCGCAGAAACCGGCAGAGCGAAGCGGGCCCTATCGTGTTCTGGCGCGCAAATATCGCCCCCAGCATTTCGATGATCTGATCGGTCAGGACGCCACGGTACGTATCCTGCGCCGGGCCTTCCAGCTGGGCCGCGTGGCCCATGCCTTCATGCTCACCGGGGTGCGTGGCGTCGGCAAGACCACAACCGCGCGTATCATCGCGCGGGCTCTGAACTGTATTGGCGTGGACGGTCAGGGCGGCCCTACGGCTGATCCATGCGGCGTGTGCGCCAATTGCACCGCCATACTCGCCGATCGCCATCCCGACGTTCTGGAAATGGATGCGGCCTCGCGCACCGGCGTGGACGATATCCGCGAAATCATCGAGGCAACGCGTTTCCGGCCCATGCAGGGGCGTATGAAGGTCTTCATCATCGATGAGGTCCACATGCTCTCGCGCAATGCATTCAATGCGTTGCTGAAGACGCTTGAAGAGCCTCCCGAGCAGGTAACGTTCATTTTTGCGACGACAGAGCTGCGCAAGGTGCCCGTCACCGTGCTGTCGCGCTGTCAGCGTTTCGACCTGCGTCGCGTGCCACAGGAAATGCTGATGCAGCATTTCGCCGGTATTGCAGAAAAGGAATCGGTCGCGTTTGCCGATGAGGCGCTCTCGCTCATTGCGCGTGCTGCCGATGGTTCGGTACGCGACGGCCTCTCCTTGCTCGATCAGGCGATTGCCCAGGGCGAGGGAGAAGGTGCCGCGCGCATCGAAGCGCCCATGGTCAGCGCCATGCTGGGGCTTGCAGACCGCCAGCTTGTCTTTGACCTGTTTGAAGTGCTGATGCAGGGCAAGGCCGATCAGGCGCTTTCGATCAGTGGCCAGGCCTATGCTCAGGGTGCCGATCTCGGCATTCTGCTGACTGATCTGCTCGATCTGATTCATATCATCTCGCGTCTCAAGGCCATCCCGAGCCTTCGCCATAGTCGCGAACTGCCCGAGGCTGAGCGTGATCGTGGCGCGTCTCTTGCCGATCGTCTGCCCAATGCAGAGCTCGGGCGCGCCTGGCAGATCCTGCTCAAGGGCATTCAGGAAGTCGAACAGGCGCCAGACCGGCGTGCGGCAGCCGAGATGGTGCTGATCCGTCTTTGCTATGCCAGCACACTTCCGACTCCCGATCGTCTGGCACGGTTGGTCATGCAGATGCCTGCAGATGGACAGGAGGGCGGCGCCTCTGGCCTGCCCTCAGGCCAGACATCTGACGACGGAGCGGGGCTGACGGCTCGCGGGACGATGGCAGGGCCAGCCGGTGATGGTGGCGATGACCGCCCGCGTGCCGCGCTGCGTCTCGTGGCCAATGGCGGTGTGGCCTATGAAACGCCAGACCTCGCGCCCGCGCCGATCCTGACGCCAGCGCCGCCGCCGCCAGAGAGCGAGCGCGCCGATCCACCGCCGCCGCCTTTGCGCTCGTGGCGTGAGATCGTCGCCTTCGTGGCGCGCGAGTCAGAGGCGATGCTGCACGGTATCCTGCGCCATTCTGCGCATCTGGTGCGCTTTGAGCCACCGCGCGTCGTGCTGCGCATGGCGCGTGGAACGCCGCCGCGCATCGAAACGCGGCTTCAGGCCCTGCTCGAACGCGTTTATCCGGGTCAGTGGCAGATCGAGACCTCGCAGGAAGAAGGCGAGCCGACGCTTGATGAGCAGGGTGCGGAGATTGTGGCTCTGCATCGTGAGGAATTGCATGCTCATCCATTGCTGCGCGCCATTCTCGATGTCTTTCCCGATGCCCGTGTCGGCGAACCCAAGGATCTGTCGCTCGATGAATACGGGTTGCCGCCCGAAGAGCTTGAGGCGCCCGAAAGCTGGGCGACAGAGCCGGTGGCCCCCGATCTGGACTTTGCCCCGATCGATGCCGATCTGATGGATGATGATGACTGGCACGATTTCGGCGGCGGGTCCTCTTTCTAGTCTCAAGGAGCAAACACCATGAAGAATCTCGCAGGGCTGATGAAGCAGGCGTCCCAGATGCAGTCGCGCATGGAAGACGTTCAGAACACACTCAATGCGCTGACGGTTGAGGGCGTTTCGGGTGCGGGTCTGGTCAGTGTCACGCTGAGCGGCAAGGGCGACATGCGCGCGCTCAGGATCGACCCCAAGCTTGCTGACCCGAATGAGGTCGAGATGCTGCAGGATCTGATCATCGCCGCCTTTGCCGATGCACGCACCAAGGTCGAAGCGGCCAATGCGGAAGAAATGCGCAAGGTCACCGGCGGCATCGACCTGCCTGCCGGTCTGAAATTCCCGTTCTGATCAACCCCACAGGGAGCGCAGGGTCATGATGGGTGGTGGCGATGTTGAAAGGCTGATCCAGCTGTTATCGCGCCTGCCTGGTCTCGGGCCGCGTTCCGCAAGGCGGGCCGCGCTGGTGCTGCTGCGCTCACCCCAGACAAGGCTGCTCCCGCTTGCTCAGGCCATGGAAGCGGCTGCGCATTCAGTGCGAAGCTGCCATATCTGTGGCACGCTCGATAGCAGTGACCCCTGCAGTATCTGCGCCGATCCGTCGCGCGATCACGGATTGATTTGTGTGGTCGAGACGGTGGGCGATCTCTGGGCGCTGGAACGCTCGCGTCTGCATCCCGGGACGTATCAGGTGCTTGGCGGCGTGCTTTCCGCGCTCTCGGGCACGGGGCCGGAAGATCTCAATACGGCCTCTCTTCTGTCGCGTGTGGCTTCCGGTGAGGTGCGCGAGGTCATTCTGGCGCTCGGGGCAACAGTGGAAGGCGCCAGTACAGCCCATTGGTTGCAGGAAAAGCTCTCTGCTCACAAGGTTGCTGTGACACGCGTTGGTCACGGTGTGCCCATCGGTGGCGCGCTGGATGTGCTCGATGACGGCACGCTTGCAGCGGCTCTTTCAGCAAGGCGGCCTGCGCAATGAAACATGTCGCACCACGCGCCGATATTGCGCCCTTGATCCCGCGGGCCGCTCTGGTGACGGGAGGCGTCAGGCGTATTGGCAGGGCACTCGTCGAGGCTCTGGCGCAGGAGGGCTTCGCCATCGCGCTTCATTGTCGCAGTCATGCCGATGAAGCGCGTGCGCTTCTGGCGACGCTCGACGTCACGGGCTGTGTGCTCGAAGCCGATCTTTCGAAAGAGGCCGACGTCGCCTCGCTGATGAGTGACGCTACAAAGGCTCTCGGGCCGATTGGTGTGCTGATCAACAATGCGTCGGTTTTCGAACGTGACGAATGGCATGATGCGACCCGTGAGTCGTGGGATCGGCACATGGAGACCAATCTGCGGGCGCCTTTTGTGCTGATGCAGGATTTCGCCCGCGCTCTGCCCGAGACGGCCCAGGGCATGGTGCTCAATCTTCTCGATCAGCGTGTCTGGAATCTGACGCCGCACTTCGTCAGCTATACGCTCTCGAAAGCAGGGCTCTGGACTCTGACCCAGAGCATGGCGCTCGCGCTTGCGCCGCGTATTCGTGTCAATGCGATCGGCCCGGGCCCCGTCCTGCCGGCTATCGGGCAGAGTGATGAGCATTTTGCCCGAATGCGTCAGAATGCGCCTCTGCAAACGGGTGCCGATCCGCAAGAAATTGTCACGGCCATGACCGCTTTACTGCGCATGCCATCAGTAACCGGGCAGATGATTGCGCTGGATGGCGGTCAGCATCTACAGTGGCGCGCTTGATATAAAAGGTGGACCCGGCGAGATGACCTCATTTCAGTGTCGTATGACCAATGGTGAGCGTGTCATCTGCACGATTTCCAAGGTTGTTACAGAGCATCAGACAGTGCTTTGTCTCGATTCTGAAAACCTGACCTTGTCGCACCGTGCGCCTCAGGACGCATCGCGTCAGACATTGGCCATGAGATGGTCCTGCGCGCCTGGTCTGCTATTGCTTGTGACCGCCAATGGCGAGTGGCCTGAGGCGGGCTCTGCATTCCAGCGCGGTGGCTGGACACCGGAATTTGCCTTGCTTTCCGCCATCAGGCAGCAGGGCGAGAAGATGGCCCTCAAAGGTTTCGGGCACCCCAATTTCCTCACGGCGGAAATCGATACCGGGCGTATTTTTACGGATCGCACGGCCGTTTCCGACTGGGAGCGCTTCACTCTCGTGCCTGTGGAACTGCCCGCAAACGCGCGATGGGATGATTTTGCGACGCAGTTTGCGGCCATCTTGCAGGGGAGGAAGAGTTCCGAGCAGCTCCTTGATGCGCTTCTCGAGTGTCCACCGTCATTTCACCCGGCTCTTCTCGATCTGCTGGGCGATCTTCTGACCGCCGAGGCGCTCCAGGCATTTGCGACGCTCTTCGTTTCTGACCTGACGCGGCAGGACAATCCGATTACGCAGAAATGCGCGCGGCTGCTTTTTTCCCTGCCGACGGCCAAATGGCTCGCAGAGGGTTTCGGCCGCCTTAACGACTTCCGACAAGGCCGTCGTCTGGCCATGCAGCGCGCCGATGCCTCCTTTGATTTCATGGGTTTCAAGGAGAATATGCGCGGCAAGAGCGTCCATTGCCGAGGAGCAGGATTACTCAGCGCTGCCAGGCGCGCGATCGCACCGACCAGAACACTGGCCCTTCTGGCGACTGCCCGTGATGAGGGGCTCTATCTTCTTGAGTGGATCGCCCATCACCGGCGTATCGGTGTTGAGCAGTTTTTCATCTATACCAATGACCTGACTGATGGCTCCGATGCCATGCTGCGCGCTCTCGCCGCTGCTGGCGAGATTATCTGGATCGACAATAGCGGGGCGGCCCCAGGGCGTATCAACATGCAGGACAAGGCTTATGACCATGCCCTGATGATTTTGCCCGAGATACTCGATTACCGCTGGTGTCTCGTGGTCGATCTCGACGAGGTCGTCCTTCCGGGCGCGGATGTCGATTACTGTCTGCCCCCTCTGCTGGCTGATCGAGAGCGTGAGGGAGCCGAGGCCATTGCAATGTCATGGCGTGTACTGACGCCAAACGGCCATTTGACATGGGCGCCGGGTCTCTCGGCAGAGCGCTTTGTCGAGACAGAGACGCACCCGCTCATCAAAACCGTTTTTCGGACAAATCTTTTTTCCGGTGCGTCAGCCCATCATCCCACGTCTCGTGAGCGTGCGCTCGTATCCTATATGACGATCGACGGCGAGCGTCAGAAGAGTTGCGATCTGACCGATCACGACATCAATTTTGCGGCGAAGCCGACAATCAATGCTTCTATCTGTCATTATCACGTGCGGTCTCTGGAAGAATATGTCTGGAAATTCGCCCGGGGCGAAAATGACAATAGCGGTGTTCTGAAAGACAAGCATTTTCGCTACAACAACCCCGGTATCTTTGACCTTTTCACGACGCGGTTCAGTCTAGATGGCCCCAAGCCTGGGCGTGTATTGGCTGATGATATTCACCGGGGCATGAGACGTCTTCTTGCCATACCGGGGGTCGCTGCGGCTCAGGCTGAAATTGAAAGTCGTTTCCTGTCCCAGTCTGTCGCCTTCGTTGAGCAGAGTGCGCAGATCATGCAGAATGATGACCGGATAGCGGCAGATGTGCGCGAGCGGTGGTGCGCGCTTGTCGATGAATGGCGAGAACTGCGTGGCCATAAGAGAGAAATGATCTGAAGGCTTGCGTCCTCCAGACCGGGTGTCACTCGGGCGGGAGAGCCACATGGTTGAACCCTGCGGCCAGATAGCTTTCTTCAACCAGAGAGAAAGGCAGTCTGTCTCCGCCCCTCAGAAGCAAAGCCCGATTGCGTAGCAGAACACCCGGAGGCAGATTGCCGGTCTCGCTGGAAAGGGTCAGGCGGGTGAAGTGCAGACTTGCGACGACATGGCCGAACGGCTCTGTCGAATTGTCGAGCGCTTTATTCATTTCTGCCGTCAGACGCTCTGGTACGTACCAGTTCCAGGCATCAGAGAGCACCAGCGCGCCGCAGCGCAGGCTGACATGCCGTGTGCGCAGTGTCTCCCCTTTTCGCAGGGCAAAACGCTCAGGTTCGGAAGGAGGGCGCGCGTCAGGGCCGGTCGGTAGTGCAACGGCCTGAAGCGCAAGGCCGGGAAAACGGCCCTGGCAATATTGTTGCAGCACCCTGGTCGCGCTTGGTTGGGCGTTCAGGGCTTGCTGTAACTGATGCGCGGTCTCTGCCAAAGAAGGGGAAGGGGCCATGCACAAAAGAAAAAAGCCGGTCAGACCGGCTTTCCTCGATAACATCAATTCTCGTTGTCGTCGTTGTCTGTGGTGACTTCGATTTCCGATCCGAGATCGTCGTCGTCGTCATCCAGATCAGACGCGTCTTCCATGACGTCATCATCATCGTCATCATCTGCATCCAGATCGACGTCGATGTCTTCTTCGTCGCTCTTGGGAGAGTCTTTAGTCTGATCGGCGGGGATATCGCCGCCGCGCTTGGGCTGGGGCAGATCGCTGGGCTGCTCTGCGCCACATTTCGGGCAAATCGCGGGAGCGCGATTCAGGTCGTAGAAACGCGCGCCACAAGAGACGCACACGCGCTTCAGACCGAGTTCTGGTTTTGCCATGATGACTACCTGTCGATCCTGAACCGGTTGAAAAAAGAAGAGCGGCTTGAGCCGCGAAGCACGGGGCCATGCCAGCTTGCGCTCGCCATGTCAAATGCAACCTCGGTTTTTCATGCTAAAACCACCCGGAAAACAGATCGCGGCAATTGACAGCCGCGGCGCTGCATCGGAATGAACGCTATCATGGAACATCATCCTTCTGCCCCCGTCATTCCTCTCTCCGTTGCACGCAATCCCGGCCCGCTTCGTGGCACGATTCGCGTTCCCGGCGACAAATCCATCAGCCACAGGGCGCTGATGCTGGCCTCTCTTGCAGAGGGGCGCACCGTCGTGACGGGGCTGCTCGAGGGGGAAGACGTCCTGCGCACCGCCGACGCAATGCGTGCGCTCGGTGCGACCATCACACGTGAAGCCGATCAGTGGGTGATCGATGGCAAGGGTGTCGGTGCCCTCCAGGAGCCAGCCGATGTGCTCGATATGGGTAATTCCGGCACTGCGGCCCGCCTGCTTTCCGGCATTCTGTCGAGCCATGCTATCACCAGCTTCATGACGGGCGATGCAAGTCTCCGCGGACGTCCCATGCGCCGCGTGACCCAGCCTCTTGCAGGTAATGGTGCCTGTTTTGCCACCCGCCTTGGCGAAAAGCTGCCCATGGCCATTATCGGCACGGGCGAGGCGACGCCGCTCTCCTATTGTCTGCCGGTCGCTTCGGCTCAGGTGAAATCCGCCATTCTGCTCGCTGGTCTGAATGCCGAGGGCAGGACACGGGTTGAAGAGCCGGTTGCGACGCGCGACCACACCGAAAACATGCTGCGTCATTTCGGTGTCGGTGTGGATGTCGGGCTGACCCCGACAGGCGGGCGCATCAGCACACTCGAAGGTCGTGCGCGTCTCGTGGCCCGCGATGTGGTGGTGCCCGCCGATCCGTCATCTGCTGCATTCCCCATCGTTGCGGCAAGCCTCGTGCCGGGCTCGGAAATCCGTCTGCCGGGTGTCGGGCTCAACCCGCTGCGCACCGGTCTTTTCACGACGCTGCGTGAAATGGGAGCTGTGCTCGACATTGAAAACGAGCGCGTCGAAGGGGGAGAGCCCGTTGGCGATCTGGTGGTGCGCAGCGCCGCCCTGCGTGGTGTCGATGTGCCAGCCGATCGTGCCCCGTCGATGATCGATGAATATCCTGTTCTGGCGGTGGCCTGCGCTTTTGCCAGCGGCACGTCGCGTCTGCGCGGTCTTGAGGAGCTGCGCGTCAAGGAGAGTGATCGTCTTTCTGCGACTGTCGCGCTGCTCAAGGCCAATGGTGCCGATGTGCGCGTCGAGGGCGATGACATGATCATCGAGGGGCGTGGCAGCGCAGAAGGTCTGGGTGGCGGCCTTGTGGAAACACAGATGGATCATCGTCTGGCCATGAGTGCGATTGTCTTCGGGCTGGCTGCCGAAAAGCCGGTGCTCGTCGACGATACAGGCTTCATCAATACGAGCTTCCCTGGCTTCGTATCGCTGATGGCAGCGCTCGGGGCCGTTCTCTGATGCGCCTCATCATTGCTGTCGACGGGCCTGCCGCTGCTGGCAAAGGCACGCTTGCAAAGGCGCTTGCTGCCGCCCTTGATCTGCCTCATCTGGATACGGGGCTTCTCTATCGTGCGGTAGCGCGACAGATGATTCTCGCTGGGCTGGATCCTGCGGCAGATAGCGGCGAGCAGACAGCTCATGCGCTGCAGCCTGAAGACCTTCAGCGCAACGATCTGCGGGTTCCCGAAATCGATCGTGGCGCAAGCGCTGTCGCGACACAGCCTCCCGTCCGTGCGGCGCTGCTGAAGCGCCAGCGCGAATTCGCCATGGCAAGCGGCGCCGTGATCGACGGGCGTGATATCGGAACCGTTGTCTTTCCCGATGCCGATCTCAAGTTCTTTGTTACGGCCAGCGCCGCCGTGAGAGCGCTGCGTCGCTATCAGCAGATGCATGGCATGGCTGATCCGGTTCAGGCGGAGCTTGAGGAACTGGCGGCAGAGATCGAGGCGCGCGATCGCAAGGATGCCGAGCGCCCCGTCTCGCCGCTGCGCAAGGCCGATGATGCTGTTCTGGTCGAGACGGATCATCTCGACGCAAAGGCCGTGCTCACCCATGCGCTGTCAGTTGTCAGGTCGCGCTTTTCTGCCTGATTGATCTGCCGTCAGGAGACTCCACCTGTCTCCGGCAGATCTGCTCCTGAGAGCTCCTTGCCCTGTTTGCAGGGCTGGGGGTGATCGGGGTGTTTCCGGGGCGGGAATTGGCAAAAACGGCCAGAATCCCGAGGTTTCCATTGACAAGCACCCGGCTGCGGGTGTCTGACGTCATGCAGCGTAACGTCCCCTGCGCTTGCTCGCTCCGTAAAATTGAACGGGCGTCCTTTCTCTTTCCCGAAGGCTCATGGGTGGACCGATGTTCATGAGCACGCCGTCCGGCCAGGGTGTCGGGCGCAGACATTGGCCCGATCGTCACGATCGGCCCAGGATTACGAAAACACATGGCTTCAGCCACCAACACCGTCGAAGACTTTGCAGCTCTTCTTGACGAGACCCTCGGCCAGGACACGGGCTTTGACGGCTCCGTTGTTACCGGTCGCGTTATCCGCCTGACGGATGAGTTCGCGATTGTTGATGTCGGCCTCAAGAGCGAAGGTCGCGTTTCGCTCAAGGAATTCGGACCGCCGGGCACCGCGCCTGACGTTCGTCCGGGCGACGTGATCGAGCTTTATGTCGAGCGCTACGAAGACCGTGACGGCTCCATCGTGCTGTCGCGCGAGAAGGCCCGTCGTGAAGAGGCATGGACCTCGCTCGAGCGTGCATTCGCGAACAACCAGCGCGTCAACGGCACAATCTATGGTCGCGTCAAGGGCGGCTTCACGGTTGATCTCGGCGGCGCCATGGCGTTCCTTCCGGGCAGCCAGGTCGATATCCGCCCCGTGCGCGATGTCGCTCCGCTCATGGGTCAGCCCCAGCCTTTCCAGATCCTCAAGATGGATCGCGCCCGTGGCAACATCGTTGTCTCGCGTCGTGCCGTTCTTGAAGAGACCCGTGCAGAGCAGCGTTCCGAGCTGATCCAGGGTCTGAAGGAAGGCATGATCCTCGACGGCGTGGTCAAGAACATCACCGATTACGGTGCGTTCGTTGATCTCGGCGGCGTCGATGGCCTCCTGCATGTCACCGACATTGCCTGGAAGCGCATCAACCACCCGTCCGAAGCGCTGCAGATCGGCATGCCGGTTCGCGTTCAGGTCATCCGCTTCAACTCCGACACGCAGCGCATCTCGCTGGGCATGAAGCAGCTTGAGGCTGATCCGTGGGAGAACGTGGCGATCAAGTATCCGCCGGGTGCTCGTTACTCGGGTCGCGTCACGAACATCACCGATTACGGTGCATTCGTTGAGCTCGAGCCGGGCGTCGAAGGTCTGGTACACGTTTCCGAGATGTCCTGGACGAAGAAGAACGTCCATCCGGGCAAGCTTGTCGCGACCTCGCAGGAAGTCGACGTCATGGTTCTCGACGTGGACAGCGCCAAGCGTCGTATCTCGCTCGGCTTGAAGCAGGTTCAGCGCAACCCGTGGGAGCAGTTCGCCGAAGAGCACAAGGTCGGTTCGACCATCGAAGGCGAAATCCGCAACATCACCGAATTCGGTCTGTTCGTGGGTCTCTCTGCCGATATCGACGGCATGGTGCACATGTCCGATCTCTCCTGGGACGAAGCCGGCGAAGCAGCCATGGCCAAGTTCGAGAAGGGTCAGGTCGTTCAGGCCAAGGTGCTCGACGTTGACGCCGAAAAGGAGCGCATCTCGCTCGGCATCAAGCAGCTGCAGGAAGATCCGGCAGCCGATACCCTGTCGCGCGTCCACAAGGGCGACATCGTGACCTGCCTCGTGACGTCGGTTCAGACCAACGGCATCGAAGTGAAGGTCGACGACGTTCTGACCGGCTTCATCCGTCGTGCCGAACTGGCTCGCGACAAGGCTGAGCAGCGCCCCGAGCGCTTCGCAGTTGGCGAGAAGGTCGATGCGAAGGTTGTTTCCGTTGATCGCGCTTCGCGCAAGCTGGCTCTGACCATCCGTGGCCGTGAGGTCGAGGAAGACAAGGCAGCTATCAACGAATACGGTTCGTCCGACAGCGGTGCATCGCTTGGTGACATCCTCGGTGCGGCGATCCGTCGTCGTAATACCGAAGTGTAATCTGCAGTCATTCTGCTGAAACACTATGAAAGGGCTGCTTCGGCAGCCCTTTTATTTTTTCTTGTGAACGAGATAGTAAACGTCATCTAAAATCTTCTGCTGAAGACTTTTGCAGTTCCTGTCTTTGGGTTAGACACGATCTTATCGGCAAGAGGGAATTGCCCCACTTGTTGCGAGGATGCGGTGGCGGGGGCTTCATGGCTGTTATCTACAATACTAACTACACCCATAATCCCAACTCCTATCTGACCCTCGCGGTTGAGCGCGCAGCCCGCGCCCTTTTTGGCGCCGATCAGGTTCTGCTGGCCGATAACATGACGCTGGCGCAGGCAGCAGCTTCGGGTGAACATGACACGCTGATCTGTATTGATGGTCAGCGGATCAATACTCAGCTGATGCGGCGTATCCGCCCGGCCTTTAAGACCATGATTCTCTGGACGTTCGAAGATCCCTTCATGCGGGACTTCAATGTCGAGAATTCAAATCTCTTCGATTTCGTTTTCACGAATGACCCTTCCTGCGCGGATCACTACCGCGGCAAGGGGCATTATCTGCCGCTCGGTGCCAGCCGGACCATTCACCAGCGTGAGGTGAAAGACGGCGAAGCCCTCGATTACGATATCTTCTTCGCGGGCACGATGTGGCCAAATCGCGTCGAGACGCTGCGTCGCATCATTGCGGCTTTTCCGAAGGCCCGTCTCAAGCTCATCTGCCCCGGCAACGAATATCTTCCGCCGCTGCCTGCCGATCTGGCCGAGCTGGCAATCCAGCGTCCGGTCAGCCATGAGGCCTTTATCGATTTCGCGAATGCCAGCGCCGTGACGCTGACCATGTTCCGCGACTATGCGAGCCATGGCGATGTCAGTCAGGCGACGGCCCCGGGGCCTCGTTTCTACGAACTGGCTCTTGCCGGTGCGGCTCAGGTGGTCGAAGCCCCTGAGAGCATGGACACGAAATACTTTGCCGAGATCGAAGGCACGTTCCTTGCGCGTGATGTCGATGGCGTGGTGAGCGCCGTGGCGGCTCTGCTCAATGACCGCACCCTGCGTCGCAACATGGCGCTTTCCGGCCAGAACTCGGTTCTGGAAGGGCATCTCTACGAGCATCGCCTCCGCAGAATGGCCGAGATCACCGGCGCGAATTTCGGTCGTACCGTGCCCGGTATTGAGCTGGCGCCCCGCCGTCGTCGCCTTCGCGTGCTGATGTGCACCCACTCGACCATTCATGAAGCGGCCTGGGGTGGTGTCGAGGTCTATCAGCAGACACTCTGCTCCATGCTCGGCCGTGAGATAGAATTTTTCTACTGGTTGCGTCGTGGCACACATTGCCGTCTGACCACAGCCAACGGGCAGGAAGTCGAGCGTTACGACGTGCCTGAAGTGGGCTGGATGGATGCTATGTGTGACGGGCCGGAAGAAATGGCCTTCTCCAATGCGATCAGCCAGTACAATTTCGATATTGTCCATTTCCAGCATCTCGGCCATCACGCCCTGTCGCTGCCGATCATTGCCAAGGCCTGCGGCGCCGGTGTGGTCTTCTCGGCGCATGATTTCTGGCTGATCTCGTCCCGCTACAACCTGCTCAACCAGGATCTGCGTTATATTGAAGACGAGGTGAAATCGGTCGTTGCGAGCGATATCATCCTGAAGGTCGCAGAAAACATCGAATATGGCGGTGAGCAGACCCGTCGTGCCTTCATCGCCAAGATGCTGCACTCGGTCGATCTGATCCTGTTCGGGACCAAGCATTCGCGCAATCTGACACATGAGATCTATCCGATCCTTGACCAGAAGCGCAGCCTGACGCTTGGTATTCCGTCACCCGAAAACACGATCCCGATCGTGCCCAAGGCTTATGAACCGCTTGGCGAGCGCCCGCTCAAGGTCGCGATCGTGGGTAACTTCCTGCGCACCAAGGGGGCGGACACCATTCTGAACCTGATCGAGATCGCGCATCCCGATCACTTCGAATTCCATATCTTCGGCTATATTCACCCCGAATATGATGCTGTCATCAATGGCAAGCCGCGCCCGAATGTGAAGGTCTATGGTCGTTATACGGCTGGTGATATCGCCGCTCTTCAGGTTGCCGATGTCGCGCTCAACCTGTCTATCTGGCCCGAAACCTATTGCATCTCGCTGTCAGAAGCCTGGCAGAATGGCCTCATCCCCATCGTGACCGATGTCGGCGCTCTTGGCGACCGAGTGGAAGATGGCGTCAATGGCTTCAAGGTGCCGATCGGTCGCGCCAATATGGTGCTTGAACGCCTCGAATTGCTGCGCTCGTCAGAAGTCATTCGTCGTTCGATCATGGGCAATATTTCCCCTGCACTCTGGACGCAGGCCGAGACCTACGCGAATGACATGAGGGAGGTCTATCGTGAGGCTGCCCCGGTTCGTGAGCTCGGCACGGCCGAAATGCAGATCGATGCCGGGCAGGTCCATCTGCTTCCGCATGCGTCGTGGCGCCATCAGGCCCCGCCGCGCCACATCTTTGATCCGCCGACCATTCGCGACCTCTCTGTCGAGATGCCTGAGCCTGTTTCCGACTGGTTCTCGATCCAAGGTGCCGAATATTACATCGACGATGTCTGCCACTTCGTTCTTGCCGAAAACGAGCCGGAGGATTTTGCTGGCGCCTACGAGTTCCATATTCGTGGCTGGCACGTTCTGCCCGGTGTCAGTTCTGCAGGGTCGATGTATGCCGTGCTGATCGGCGACGATACGTCACCTCTCGTATTCCTGCCCTGCATTCGCGAAGCGCGTGGCGACGTTGTGTCCATTTACCCCAATGCCCCCCGTCGTTCCGGTTTTGCCGGTCAGGCAGCGCTGCGTGGCAAGTGGTGTGAGGGCACGTTCCGCGTTGGCCTGATCAACGTCGTCAATGGCGCAGGTGCGTTTATGGTCACCTCGGTCGAGATCACGGTCAAGGATGGCAAGATCAACGAGATTCAGGTCGAGCGTCCCTCTAATGACCAGATCATGCGCGATTTCGATCGTATCTCGCATGCTGACGGTCATCTGCGTGGCATCAAGCTGAGTCGCCTGCATCGTCATGCGCAGTATCATCGCGCTGAAAACGACTTCCAGCATTATATCGATTCTCTGAGCGGGCTGATCGGCGATCCGGCGCCGCTTCTGACCGATGACGGCAATCTGTTCATCCGTGGCTGGGGCTTCCTGCGTCAGCTCGAGCGTGCTGGGACGATGTCGGTGGCGCTCGTCGGGGGCACGACCAATGAGGCATTCTTCTTCGCTCTCAACCGTTTCCTGCGTCACGATGTGAAGACCATTTTCCCGGATGCGCCGCTCTGCGTCGGGTTCGAGGGATGGCTGTCGATCGCCTCTGGCTATGCGAGCGATATGGATGGCGCCTACAGGCTGTGCCTCGTCAATACGGTGGGTGAGCAGATAGGGGTCAAGCCGCTCGATGTGGTGGTAACCGTCTCGAACGGTATCATCGCCTCAGTCACGCAGGCAGAAGTAACCGAGGCTATCGTGGATCATGTCAATCGGGCGATCGAAGCAAGTCTTGCTCCGGCGTTGGCTGGCTGAGTCGCGCACGAGACGCCTCCATGACCAGCGAGCGCAAGCCCCGATGGCAGATCGTCGATGAGGAATGGTACCTCGCGCAATACCCGCAAGCGGCTGATGAAATCACCGCCAGCGAGTGTCGTGATGCGGCCGACCATTATGAGGCCATAGGCAAGTCGTTTGGATTTTCACCCAACAGGTATTTCGACGAGACCTGGTACCGACAGGCCTACCCGGAGCTCTACGCCGAAATCTGCCGTGGCGAGCTGAGCTCGGGTTTCGATCATTATTGCGCGAAGGGCTACGCCACCCACGCCCCTCACTGGCTCTTTTCCGAAAGCTACTACCGCGCTCGTCAGGGGGCGCTTGTGTCTGACGTTATTGCAGATGGTTTATATCTTAACGGGTATGATCATTTTCTCGAAACGGGCGATGCACAAGGGCTGGCCGGGCACTGGTTTCTCGACCCCTCCTGTTTTGCGACACTTGCAGAGCAGTCCCAACTTGAGACGAGTGCGGGAAAAGGCGCGTTTCATGCCGTCACCGAACGCGTACCGTCTCTCGCCGATCAGGGCCGTCTTTCCTGGTATTTCGATCCGATCTGGTATCGCGAGACCTATCCTGATGTGATGCGCGAGATCGAGGCGGGGCGTTACCACTCTGTTTTGCATCACTATCTGACCAATCAGACGCCACGTCATTTCAATCCTCAGCAGTTTTTCGACGAGGGTTACTATGCGCGCGTTCATGGTGACGTGCTGCCCAGCATCGAAAGCGGCAGTTTCCGGAACGCGTATGATCATTTCGTACGCTTCGGGGCAGAAGAGGGACGCAGCCCGGCGGAAGGCGTCGCCTTGAAGCCCTTTGGAGCGCGTCCGGAAATCGGTGCCCTCATCAAGGCAGGGCTTTATGACAGTCTTTACGCCTGCTGGATTGCGCTGCGGACGCGCTACGGCGAGAGCGTCGATCTGCCTCCGGCGGATGAAAACCAGACACGGCGCTATTTTCAGGCGGAGGCATCGCTACAGCAGAAGATCATCGGTCGAAAAGGCCCTGATTTCAGCTACGAGGGCGTGCCTGAGCTTTCGGTCATCATGGTTCTCCATGACAAATATGCCTTGTCGATCCAGGCCCTGGCTTCGCTTCGTGCCAATTACCCCGGTGCAATCCAGCTAATCCTCGTTGATTCGGCCTCGAGCGATGAGACCTCCCGGATCGAGCATGTCGTGCGTGGCGCGCAGGTACTGCGCTTTCGCTATAATATCGGCTATCTCGATGGGTGTAACGAAGCGCTCAGCCATGTGCGTGCGCCCGCTCTGCTTTATCTGAACAACGATTTGCGTCTTTATCCGAATGCCCTGCGCAATGCGCTGGCGCGTCTCTATCAGTCGGAAGATATCGCAGCCGTCGGTGCCAAGCTGATCCGCAGTAATATGTGGCTACAGGAAGCCGGGTCGATCATCTGGCGCGATGGCGCGACCTACGGATATCGCCGTCAGGACAACCCGAATATTCCCGAAGCCAGCTTCGCGCGTGATGTCGATTACTGCTCGGCCGCATTTCTGCTTGTGCGCAGCGCCATGGCGCGTGCGCTCGGCGGTTTCGACCCGTTGTATCGTCCGGCTTATTTCGAAGATACGGATTTCTGCCTACGCATGATCCGTGCAGGTAAGCGCATCGTCTATGACCCGACCGTGATGGTCGAACATCTCGAGTTTGGTAGTTCCGGCACTGTGGGTTCGCAGGCGCAGATTGCCATCAATCATCGCGTTTTCGGTCGGCAGCATCAGGAATATCTGCGCAAGCAGTTTCCGGCGCATGTTCGTAATGCGGTTCTGGCACGGTCGCAGCGCAGCGCACGCCGTAAGGTATTGTTTATCGAAGATCGTATTCCCCTGCGTTCGCTCGGTTCGGGCTATGTCCGCTCGAATGATCTCGTCTGGGCAATGAGTCAGCTGGGCTTGCAGGTAACGGTTTTCCCGGTTCTGCCGCGCGCAGCCAGCCATGCGGATCTTGCTGCAGATTTCCCCGACGATGTGGAGTTGATGGCCGGGAGCGACCTTTCGGGCCTCGATCCGTTCATTGAGGAGCGCGCCGGATATTACGATCTCATCTGGATTGGACGGACGCATAATCTGACCCGGCTGCTGCCGGTGCTGACCGAGCAGAGCCGGCACCTGCCGGTGGGCAGCGTCATTCTCGATACGGAGGTCATCGCCGCACCGAGAACCATAGAGAAGGCCCGGTTTCATCCTCCGGCCGAAAAGCTCGCGCCCGTGGAAGAGATGGTCGCGACCGAGCTGGAGTCGGCACATTACTGCCAGCAGATCGTTGTCGTCTCGAAGCATGACGCAGCCCTTGTTCGGGATGCTGGCTATGAGAATGTATCCATTCTCGGGCATTGCCTGCCACTGCGTGCCGGAGAAGCGTCGTTTGCCGAGCGGCGTGATTTCCTGTTTGTGGGCGCGTTGCATGACGAGGACGCCCCTAATTTCGACAGTCTCTTCTGGCTCATCCATGACGTATTGCCTGAGCTTGATGAACACCTGCCTGAAGACGTGAAACTGACCGTCGCAGGCTTCGCCCATCCGTCGGTGGATGTGTCGGCCCTTCGTGCCTCGAAACGCGTGAACTGGCTCGGTCCGGTTGATGACCTCACGGCGCTTTATGCGACACACCGCCTGTTCGTAGCCCCGACGCGTTACGCCGGTGGGCTGCCATACAAGGTGCATGAGGCGGCTTCGTATGGCTTGCCTGTGATTGCAACCCGTTTGCTCGCCCGTCAGATGGGCTGGGTAGATGGGCATGACCTGGTCAGCGCCTCAGCTGAAGACCCCATCGCTTTTGCGCTGGCGATGGCAGAGACTTACGAAAACGAAGAAAAATGGACCATGATCCGCTCGGGAGGCCTGCACGCTGTCGAGCGTGATTGTGATCCCGCACGGTTCAAGGCAACGCTGGGCGAAATCATTGATAAGAGCGTGGCCCATCCCGGCGGCCATATCTGATATCAAGGTCGGCAGGCCATTGGGTCGGCCGATCGGAACGTGAAACGGATTGAGAGATCATGTCAGCAGCAAAGAAGAATGCAAAATCCCGAGCCGCTGGCACCACGCAGCGCGTGCTCGTCTGTAGCGGCGGTCGCTACGAGTCACAGGCCAATGCCCAGATCCGTGAGTCGATCATGGATGGCTGGGCAGAATGCTTTGGCGAAGAAAATGTCATTGCCGTGCATATCAGCGGCGCGGCGGCATCGATCGAGCGTCTGAAGCCGACCATCGTTTTCGCAATCGGATCGTATCTGCCCGAAAGCACCTATTTTGGTGAGGTATGCCGCGAAGCCAAGAAGATTGGTGCCATTACCGTCTTCTGGGCGACAGAAGATCCCTATGAGCAGGATGCGAATTACCGCATCACCGATGATTTTGATGTGATCTTCTCCTGCGACCGCTGGGGGCACAATTTCTATCAGCGCGACCGGGTCTTCCATCTGCCTCTCGCGGCAAGCCGCAAGCTGCACTATGCGCCGCTGGAGGCCGAGGTGGAGAAATCCATCGACGTGCTTTTCTGTGGTGTGGCGTTCACGAGCCGCAAGGATATCGTGCGCAACCTGATGCCGACCCTGCGCAATCTTAACGTCAAGATCATCGGTCCGGGCTGGGGCGAATTCGGTATCGGCTTTTCGGATGCCCGCATTGAAAAGGCACAGCTCATCGAATTGTATCGCCGTTCGAAGCTGGTGCTGAATCTGGGACGCTCGCTGCATTTCGAAAACAAGCGTTTCATGATCGCCCCTTCGACGCCTGGCCCGCGTACATTCGAGGCCGCAGCGGCCGGAGCGTTTCAGGTCTTCCATGAAGACACCTACGAACTGCGTCGCTATTTCACGGCGGAGGAAATCCCGACCTTTTCCAACAAGATCGATTTCGATCGCATCGTCGCTCGTTATATCGATGATACGGCGCTTTGCATCGAAATGGCCCGTCGCGCACAGGCACGCACCATGAACGAGCATACCTACGGGCATCGTATCCGTGCCGCGATCGAGGTGCTCAAGAGTGAAGGTTTCCTCGAGGGCTGAACCTCGAGGCTGTTTCGTTTCTGTCGGCAAAGATTTCCTGCTGACAGAAACGAAACAATGATTTCAAATAATTTACATCCGACATTCGTAACTGCGCAGTAACGTTGACCTTCCTGTCCGAGGAGGATCGACATGACGCGACTGGTGAGCCGTTTGTTTTTCGGCGTGGCGGCCCTGGCGATTATGTGTTCCGGTGCGTCGCGATCCGTAGGGCAGGAAAACTACACGGTCCATGGCATGAGCCGTGATGCGCTTGAGCACCATATCGACGCTGAACTGGGTGAACGTCAGTTCGACACCATGCCGCGCTGGCACGGAGGTGTCTGCATGGATATTCACGGCATTCAGGATCAGTTCGCCTCGACGGTTTTTGACCATTTGCAGTCGGTTGGCAAAAGCTTGGGGTTGCAGGTCAGCAGGAACTGCAAAGACCCTCGGCTATTCGTTTTCTTCACCGATCAGTCCGACGCGCTCGCAGCAAAGATCGAGCAGCTCAACCCGACTCTCTTTGTCGGTCTCGACACCTCGGATGTCTTCCATGAAAACAAGGTCACGGCGACGCCAGACGAACTCCGCGAATTTCTCAGACCACGAGCTGTACGCTGGCTGACCTCCTCGGCCATGCGTATTGCTGATGATGCGCCGCCGCTCGTCATGCCCGGGTCCGTAGGAAATATCTATGCCACGCAGGGGTACGCCTCTTTTCTCTCCAATGAACAGACACGACGGGATATCCAGATCGTTCTGATTATTGTCGATATCAACCGGCTGAATAACGAGCCCTGGGGCATGCTGAACGAATTGCTGTCTGTCGTCGCTTTTGCCGGGCCCCATCTGCGGACAGGTTATGATGGATCGAGTCTGCTGCGTTTTACCGAACTGCCTGTTCTGCAAGGCCCGACCGGGCCCATGACGCCCTATGACAAATCCCTGCTGAGCGCTCTCTACGCCTTGCCCGAGGGGTACAGCCGATCGGACGCCGTCGACTGGATGGCCGATAATTTTCCAGCTGCGAGCCGCTCGCGCTGAGGGTCAGCCACGTGTCAGGTGATAATGGCTGCGCAGATCAGCTTCGATTTCATCGGCATGGGCTCCGTCGCGTGCCTCGATCATGATTTCGAGTTCGGCAGTCTGGACCGAAGGCGCTGCAAAAAGGCGCTGATGGGAGACTTCGATAATGTTGCCGCCAGCATTGCCGATACGCGTCGAGATATCTGCCAGAACGCCTGGGCGATCGGGGATCTGCAGGGTGAGGGACAGGAGCCGTCCATCCCGGCGCAGGGCGCGCAGCAGCGTATTGGCGAAAATCCGCGTGCCGATATTCCCGCCTGTGATCGGCAGCGCCACACGCTTGCCGGCAAAGATTTCAGGATAGGCCATGACAGCGGCCAGGGCCGCGGCGCCGGCGCCCTCCGAGACCTGCTTGGCCTGCTCTGCCAGATGCGCGATGGCGGACTCCACCTGAAGCTCCGTCACGACCAGAACACGGTCCAGAAGCGGGCTGACAGCCTCCAGGCACTGATTGCCTATCTGCATCACGGCAATGCCCTCAGCAATGGTCGAGCCTCCTCGTGCCGCCACGGCAGCCTCAGGGAAGGCAGAAAGCGAGGCATGACTCTCGACCTGAACACCGATGATCCTGGTCGTGGGGCTGAGTGCTGCCGCGGCAATGGCGGAGCCACTGATCAACCCGCCGCCGCCGATAGGAAGAACCAGAATATCCAGCGCAGGGCTGTCTTCGATCAGTTCAACGGCAAAAGTGCCTTGCCCCGCCATAACGGCGACATCATTGAACGGATGGACCAGAACCAGGCCTTCCTGCTCGCGCAGCACTTCGGCAACCTTCGAGGCCTCGGCGAAATCCTCTCCTTCGGTCACCACGCGGGCGCCCCAGCCGCGTGTGCGTTCTACCTTGGCTGAAGGCGTATGGCGCGGCATGACGATTGTGGCGTCAATGCCAAGCAGGCTGGCATGACGGGCAACACCCTGCGAGTGATTGCCTGCCGAGACCGCAATCACACCACGCTTTTTTTCTTCTTCGCTCAGCAGCGCCAGCTTGTTGGCAGCACCGCGCTCCTTGAACGAGGCAACGGCCTGAAGATTCTCCAGCTTCAGCCAGATATCCGCACCCGTCATTTTCGAGAGCGCGGCGCATCGAATGCTTGGCGTGCGAACGATATGCGGCGCAATCCGCTCATGAGCGGCAAGGATATCGGCGAAGGTAAGAGAATGAACTTCGGACACGTTCTTCTTTTCGTGTTAGCGGGCCTTGTTGGCCCGCCCGGTTTCAGGACGCGATTTACTTGTAGGTGACAGTCAGGATTTCGTAGCTCTTGTCGCCTCCCGGCGTAGGCACGGTAACGCTGTCACCGACGGACTTGCCGATCAGCGCCTTGGCGAGCGGCGAGGAAACGGAAAGGCGCCCCAGCTTGATATCGGCTTCGTGCATGCCGACGATCTGGTAGCCGCTTTCCTTGTCGGTTTCTTCATCCACCAGCTCGATATGCGCACCGAACTTCACCATATCGCCCGAGAGCTGCGAGGGGTCGATGACCTCGGCGGTGGAGATGATCTCCTCAAGCTCGAGAACGCGCCCTTCGATGAACGACTGACGATCGCGCGCCGCGTGATATTCGGCGTTTTCGGACAGATCGCCATGAGCGCGGGCTTCCGCGATGGCGCGGATGACAGCCGGGCGGTCTTCGCTCTTCAGCCGACGCAGTTCATCTTCTAGACGGGTCAAACCTTCACCGGTCATCGGAATCTTCTGCACAGCGCATTCCCCAAAACGAGTTCAGCCCACGCGCAAAGCCTCTGGAACACACCGTCCCGAGGCCCTGCACGGGGCATAACCGGGCATGAGACAATCCCAGCCCGCAAATTGATCATCTAAGCTAGGTCTTCCGGGGGGCAAGTTCAAGGCAAGCCGAGGGTTCTGCCCCGGTTTTATGCAGAGTTGATCGGCGATTACCGATAGCGCGCAGGGTGTCGTCCTGAAACGCAAGGGCGGAAAGGTTCGCTTCGTTTGACCGCAAGCGGAAATGAGGAGCGGGCTTCTTTTCGTCATGCAAAGGCATGGATTCGGAAAGAGGCCTGAGGGAAAGCGCCTTGTGCTTACCCTTCAAAACGGTAGAAGCCGGCCCACTGACGATCCTTTCGAGAGGATTGCAGGGGTAACCGGCTTCCACGGAAAGCGGGGGCGAGCCCCGCCGCTTTCAGAATTCCCGCTTGAAGTATGACTGAAGCGGCGCAACGTCCAGTCCGCCATCCTTGATGGCAGAGATGGCGTAGATAGCCGCACGGGCACCCGCGAGAGTTGTGAAATGCGGAACGCCTCCGAGCAGGGAGGAGCGACGGATATCAAAGCTGTCGCGCACGGCCTGTGCGCCCTGCGCCGTGTTGATGACAAGCTGAACATCACCAGAGCGGATGGCATCCACGCAGTTCGGGCGCCCTTCGAGCACCTTGTTCACGCGCTTGACGGGAATGCCTGCCTCTTCAAGGCGGGCTGCCGTGCCGCGTGTGGCAAGAATGCTGAAGCCCATCTCGATCAGCTTGCGACCGAGTGCCTGGACCTGGGTCTTGTGACCATCGCGCACCGAAAGCAGCACGGCGCCCGACTGGGGCAGCACCACGCCGGCAGCAAGCTGCGACTTGGCAAAGGCACGCTCGAAGCTGCTGTCGAGCCCGATGACTTCACCCGTCGAGCGCATTTCCGGCCCGAGGATGGTGTCAGTATCGGCAAAGCGATGGAACGGGAAGACAGCTTCCTTCACCGCTACATGCGGCGCAATGGCATCGCCATCGAGCTTGAAGCTCGAAAGCTTGGCCCCTGCCATCACGCAGGCACCAATCTTGGCCACCGGCACGCCGGTCGCCTTGGCAACGAAGGGCACCGTGCGCGAGGCGCGCGGGTTCACTTCGAGCACGAAAACCTCGTGGTCCTTGATGGCGTATTGCACGTTCATCAGGCCGACAATGCCCAACTCACGCGCCATGGCCTCGGTCTGGGCCTTCAGCTCGGTCACGATGGCGGGTGACAGGGTATAGGGCGGCAGCGAGCAGGCAGAGTCACCGGAATGGATGCCGGCTTCCTCGATATGCTCCATCACGCCCGCCACATACACGTCCTGACCGTCGCAGATGCAGTCCACATCGGCTTCGATGGCGTCGTTCAGATAGCGGTCGAGCAGGATCGGGCCGGAAGAGACCTCGGCACCGGCCAGAACGAGCGTATTGCGCAGATAGCGTTGCAGCCCTGCCGGATCATAGACGATCTCCATCGCGCGGCCGCCCAGCACATAGGACGGACGAACCACGACCGGGTAGCCAACCTTCTCGGCCACGGCTTCCGCTTCACCCGGTGTGCGGGCAATGCCGTTTTCGGGCTGACGCAGGCCGAGCTTGCGCAGGAGTGCCTGGAAACGCTCGCGGTCTTCTGCACGGTCAATGGCGTCAGCCGGGGTGCCGAGCAGCGGAATGCCAGCGGCTTCCAGAGCTCGGGACAGTTTCAGCGGGGTCTGGCCGCCATATTGCACGATGCAGCCCAGAATTTCGCCGCCAGCCTGTTCGGTGCGGATGAGAGAGATCACATCCTCATCGGTCAGCGGTTCGAAATAGAGACGGTCCGAGGTGTCGTAGTCGGTCGAGACAGTCTCGGGGTTGCAGTTGACCATGATGGTCTCGAACCCGGCCTCGCGCAGTGCATAGGCGGCATGCACACAGCAATAGTCGAACTCGATACCCTGCCCGATACGGTTCGGGCCACCGCCGAGAATGATGATCTTCTTGCGGTCGGTCGGACGGCTTTCGCATTCCGGCACGCCGAACCCGCCCTCATAGGTCGAGTAGAGATAGGGTGTGTCAGAAGCGAATTCGCCTGCGCAGGTATCGATGCGCTTATAGGCTGGGGTCACAGAAAGCTTGAGACGGAACGCGGCCACATCCTCGACGCTCTGGCCCGTCAGGCGGGCAAGCTGGCGATCGGAGAAGCCCTGCGCCTTGATGCGGCGCAGATTGCGGGCATCCTTGGGCAGGCCGTTGGCGGCGATCTCGTTTTCGGTAACGATGATATCGTGCAGCTGACGCAGGAACCATGGCTCGAAGCGGCAGGCTGCGTTGATGTCTTCAAGAGACAGCCCGGCGCGCATGGCCTGGGCGGCCATGAGAATACGCTCGGGGCGCGGCTCGGAGAGCGCGGCACGATAGGCATCGAGCGAGCCGTCTCCCGGGGCTTCGACGGGGTCGAGGCCTGTCAGACCCGTCTCCATCGAACGCAGACCCTTCTGCAGCGCTTCGGCGAAGGAGCGACCGACCGACATGGCCTCACCCACCGACTTCATTGACGTCGAGAGCAGGGCAGGGGCGCCGGGGAACTTCTCGAAGGTGAAGCGCGGAATCTTCACCACGACATAATCGATGGTCGGCTCGAAGCTGGCAGGTGTCGTGCCGGTAATGTCGTTGGCGAGCTCGTCCAGCGTGTAGCCCACGGCCAGCTTTGCCGCGATCTTGGCGATGGGGAAGCCCGTCGCCTTGGAGGCAAGTGCCGAAGAGCGCGAGACGCGCGGGTTCATCTCGATGACGACGATACGGCCATCATCGGGGTTGATGCCGAACTGAACGTTCGACCCGCCGGTCTCGACACCGATCTTGCGCAGGCACGCGATCGAGATGTCGCGAAGCTTCTGGAATTCCTTGTCGGTCAGGGTGAGTGCAGGGGCGACGGTAATGGAGTCACCTGTGTGCACGCCCATCGGATCGATATTCTCGATCGAGCAGACGATGATGCAGTTATCCGCCTTGTCGCGGACGACTTCCATCTCGAATTCCTTCCAGCCCAGCACGGATTCCTCTATGAGAACCTCGGTGGTGGGGGAGGCATCTAGACCGCCCGCCACGATCTGGTCGAACTCTTCACGGTTATAGGCAATGCCGCCACCGGCGCCGCCCATGGTGAAGGAAGGGCGGATGATGGCGGGCAGGCCGACCGATTCCAGCGCTGCACGGGCTTCTTCCAGCGTGTGGGCGATGGTGCTGCGCGGGGATTCCACGCCGATCTCGTCCATGGCCTCGCGGAATTTCTGACGGTCTTCCGCACGATCGATGACTTCGGCATTGGCGCCGATCAGTTCGACGTTATGCTTCTTGAGGAAGCCCGACTTGTCGAGCGCCATGGCGGCGTTCAGCGCCGTCTGGCCACCCATCGTCGGCAGAACCGCGTCGGGCTTTTCCTTGAGAATGATGCGCTCGACGAATTCCGGGGTGATCGGCTCGACATAGGTCGCATCGGCCAGACCCGGATCGGTCATGATGGTGGCCGGATTGGAGTTGATGAGGATGACGCGATAGCCTTCCTCTTTCAGCGCCTTGCAGGCCTGGGTGCCGGAATAGTCGAATTCACAGGCCTGACCGATCACGATGGGGCCGGCGCCGATGATGAGGATCGACGAGATATCTGTACGTTTCGGCATGGGTCAGGCTGCCTTCTTGTCCATGAGGGCGACGAAGCGCTCGAAGAGATAGAATGAATCGGACGGTCCCGGGCTGGCCTCGGGATGATACTGAACCGAGAACGCATCGAGCTTGGTGCTGCGAATGCCCTCATTCGAGCCGTCGAACAGGCTGGTATGAGTGATGATCACGTCTTCGGGCAGCGACTTGTCATCAACCGCAAAGCCGTGATTCTGGCTGGTGATTTCGACGCGGCCCGAAGCGAGGTCCTTGACCGGCTGGTTGGCGCCACGATGGCCGCGTTCCAGCTTGTAGGTTCTGGCTCCAAGGGCCTGCGCCAGAAGCTGATGGCCGAGGCAGATGCCAAAGACCGGCACATTTGCAGCAAGCACTCCCTTGATGGCGGGCACGGCATAAACGCCGGTCGCGGCCGGGTCGCCGGGGCCATTGGAGAGGAACACGCCTTCGGGATTATGGCGCAGGATCTCTTCAGCCGTTGCCGTGGCAGGCACCACGGTCACGTCGCAACCTGCGGTCACGAGGCAGCGCAGGATGTTGCGCTTGGCACCGTAATCGACAGCCACCACGCGGCGACGCGTGCTGCGCTCTGCCGCAGGCTTCTGCCAGACGCCGAGTTCCCAGGAATAGCTCTGGGTGCAGGTCACGTCCTTGGCCAGATCCATGCCTTCAAGGCCGGGCCAGGAGACAGCCTGGGCGCGCAATGCCGCAATGTCGAACTGGCGATCCTTCGGGAAGGCGAGCACGGCTGTCTGCGGGCCGCCATCGCGCAGGCGGCGCGTGATCAGGCGCGTATCGATGCCTGCGATGCCGGGCAGGTTCTGGCCGATCATCCACTGGGCGAATTTCTGGGTCGAGCGCCAGTTGGCAGGCAGGGTGACGTCTTCCTTCACGACAACGCCGCGTGCGGCAACGCGCTGCGCCTCGTCATCTTCGGCGTTCGTGCCGACATTGCCGATATGCGGGAAAGTGAAGGTCACGATCTGACCGGCGAAGGACGGATCGGTGAGCGTCTCCTGGTAGCCGGTCATGCCGGTGTTGAAGCAGAGCTCGCCAATGGCTGCGCCATCCGTATGGGCGCCGAAACCGACACCCCACAGAACGGTCCCGTCGGCAAGAACGAGGGCGGCATTGGCGCCTTCAGGGCAGGTGTCGGTCATGGTCGGGGTCTCCTCCTGAGGCGTCTGCGGATCGAGGTCCGCAAGAGTGATGCCGGGCAGACGCAGCAGCGCCCCCCAGTGCTTGCCGGGAATGGCGCGTGACTGGCGCCATTTGCGAATGGCTTCGGTGCCGACGCCGGTCAGGCTGGCCAGCGCCTCTGCGCCTCCTGCCTTCTCGATGATCTCTTCGATATCCATACCCGTCTCCCTTGCGTCCTTTTCCACTCGGACGCTCGCGTGGTTGGTGCTAGATAAGCCTTTGAGATGAGATTGGGAAGTTTTTTCCCACTCTCAACCACCGCCCGGTATGTGGGAAAAATATTCCCGCACTTGTGTGGCGCAGGTCAGGAAAAGGAAAAAGACAATGTCCCTGAGAGAACAGATCTCGGCCGATCTCAAGACCGCCATGAAGGCGAAGGAAATGGATCGTGTGGCACAGATCCGCGGCATCACGGCCCGTATCAAGGACCTTGATGTTGCAGCGCGCGCCAATGGCAAGGAGATCGGGGATGAGGATATTCTCCCGATGCTGCGCAGCATGATCAAGTCGCGCACCGAATCAGCCACGATGTATCGCGAGGGTGGCCGCCCCGAACTGGCGGAGAAGGAAGAGGCCGAGATTGCGACGATCAAGACCTATCTCCCGCCAGAGATGGACGAGGCCGCGCTGGCCGCTGAAATCGACGCTGCCATCGCCGAGTCCGGTGCCACAAGCATGAAGGAAATGGGCAAGGTCATGGCCGTGCTCAAGGCCAAGTTCGGCAGCGCGCTCGATATGGGGCGTGTGAATCCGGTCGTCAAAGCCCGCCTGTCCTGATTTCGGGCTGAGAGATGGCGTTCGACCCCGGCTTTCTCGACGAACTGCGTGCCCGTACCCCGATCGCTGCGGTGATCGGGCGTCGGACAAAGCTCAGCCGCTCGGGCCGCAACTGGAAGGCCTGCTGCCCCTTCCATGGGGAAAAAACGCCTTCTTTCTATGTCTATGACGATCACTTCCACTGCTTTGGCTGTGGTGTGCATGGCGATGTCATTTCCTTCGTCATGCAGAGTGAAGGTCGCAGCTTTCCCGAGGCGGTCGAGCAACTCGCCAATGAGGCGGGGCTCGACATGCCCCGTCAGGACCCCCGTCAGGAGGCCCGTGCGCAGGAGGCGCGTTCGCTTGGCGATGTGCTCGAGGCTGTGCAGGCCGTCTATCGTCAGGCGCTTTATCAGCCCGGCGGGCGTCAGGCGCTGGCTTATCTTCGCCGACGCGGCCTGTCTGACGCGACGATCGAGAGTTTTGGTCTGGGTTGGGCGGGCGAGGGACGTGGTGCGCTTCTCGAAGCCCTGCGTGGGCAGGATATCGGGGCCGAGCAACTGGTTCAGGCCGGGCTCATGCGCGTGGATGAGCGCGGTGTCCCGAGGGGCGAACTGTTTTTCTCGCGTGTCATGTTTCCCATACGCGATCGACGCGGCAGGCTCATTTCCTTCGGTGGGCGCACGCTTGGCGATGCTCAGCCCAAATATGTGAACGGGCCTGAAACGGCGCTCTTTTCCAAGCGTCGGGCGCTTTACAATCTTGATCTCGCCCGCGCTGCCCTGCGCGATCCGGCACAGAAGCTGATCGTCGTCGAAGGCTATATGGATGTCATTGCTCTGGCCCAGGCGGGTTTCGAGGCGGCGGTAGCGCCGCTCGGGACAGCGATGGGGGCCGAGCAGCTCGAACTGCTCTGGCGCGAAGCCTCGCACCCCATTCTGTGTCTCGATGGTGACGCGGCTGGTGCGCGTGCAGCATTGCGCGTGGCTGAATTGGCCATGCCTCTGCTCACTCACGAGCGCAGTCTGAATTTCTGCCGTCTCGACCCCAAGGACGACCCGGATAGTCTGATCCGCCGCGAAGGCCCTCAGGCAATGAAGCGCGTTCTGGATGGTGCGTCGTCTCTGGCAGAAGAGCTGTTTCAGCTCATGATGGCTGGCGTTCAGCAGGACGTGCCCGAACAACGCGCCGCATTGAAGAAGCGTCTCGAGGCCGCTGCGGCCCTGATTGCGGACAAGGATCTCGCATCGGAATATCGCCGTGCGCTGATGGAGCGGTTTTTCGCCTCCTCACGCCGCGGCGGTCGGACCGGGGGGGCGAGACCCGGCGCTGCGAAGCCTCCCGTACGAAGTACGGCTATCGATACCGGCGCGCACGAGCGCCTGCGTCTTCTGACCGTGCTTGTCCTGCGTTCACCCGCGTTATTGCCTGAGATTGAAGACCAGTTCGGGCGTCTCGATCTGCCGTCGCCTCTCGATGAGATACGGGACACGGTTCTGGACTGGTTTGCCGAGCTTCCTTCTGAAGAAGGGCTGACAGCTGAGGCCTGTCTCGAGGCGCTCGAGCAGCAGGGCCTTGGCGACGAGGCGCGCAGCCTGCTTCATCACGGCCTCGTGCCAGCATCTCAGGCTGAGAGAAACGGCCTCTTTTCTCTCGAACCCATTCAGCAATGGTGGCATTTCTTCGGCCTGGTGAATTTTCCGGCTTTCGTGCGGGAGGTCGAGCAGGACATGCAGGCGGCGCTCGCCAACCCCTCGCTGCAAGGCTTGCCGGAAGCCCTGGTGGTGCGTCTGCGTACGCTGGACCGTCTTCGCCGTGGTGAGGAGAACGATGACGAAGATTGACGCAGCGCGTCAATCCGGGATGAAAAGACAGTGCTGGCCCTTGACTTCGGGCGTTGGATCGCCCACCTGCACGCTGCCGAAATTGCTAGCGCTGACGCTGGTGGATCGCAGTTGGAAGAAGGGCGACCGGTGGGTCTGCCGTGTCGGACGGCGCATTGCTCTTGCAGTGCGCTGGGTTGACGCGTTTCTTACATGGCTGGTTTTTAGCGTCGCGCTCGATAGGGCGTGCGGGGAGCAGGGAGTAGGGTATGGCGACGAAAGCGGCCACGGGAACGGAGCGGAACGCGCAGGACCAGGACGGCGATACCAATGTCCTCGACACGCAGTCCGGTGCGGTCAAGCGGCTTATCGCCAAGGGACGTGAGCGCGGCCATATCACCTTCGATGAGCTGAACGCGGTTCTTCCTCAGGACCAGATGTCTTCCGAGCAGATCGAAGACATCATGGCCATCTTCTCCGAAATGGGCATCCAGGTTGTCGAGAACGAAGACAATGAGGAAGCCGACGACTCCGAGGAAAAAACCGAGGAGAAGGAAGAGGCTGAAGAGTCCGAAGAATCGCCTACCGGCAATGTGAGCGAAAGCGCAGGCCGTACCGATGATCCGGTGCGCATGTATCTGCGCGAGATGGGCTCGGTCGAATTGCTCTCGCGCGAAGGCGAAATCGCCATTGCCAAGCGAATCGAAGCGGGTCGCGACGAGATGATCGGAGGGCTCTGCGAGAGCCCGCTGACATTCCGCGCCATCATTTCCTGGCATGACAAGCTCAAGGAAGGCGAGATGTTGCTGCGCGACATCGTCGATCTTGAGGCCATGCAGGGCGGTCCTTCCGAGGAAGAGACGGCTGAAAACGAAAACGGCGAAGAGAACGAGGATAATCTCGACGAAGAGCCCACAAACGAGGAAGGCGGCGACCCGGAAAGCTCCGGTCTGTCGCTCTCTGCGCTTGAGGAAAAGCTCAAGCCCGAAATTCTTGCCCATTTCGAAGCCATCGAACCGCTTTACGACACACTGCGCGCGCTTCAGGTGCGTCGCATCGAAACGCTGACCAGCGGCTCTGAAGCGACTGGCGCCTCGGAAGCAGAGTACGAAAAGCTCCGCACCGAACTGGTGAAGATGGTCGAGCAGGTGCATCTGCACAATAACCGGATTGAAGAGCTGGTGACCCAGCTCAAGGTCCAGTTCCAGCGCCTGAACACGCTCGAAGGCCGTATGCTGCGTATGGCGGAAAGCTGCCGCGTGTCGCGTGATGACTTCCTGCAGAAATATCGCGGCTACGAGCTCGACCCCAACTGGCTGGCTTCGGTTTCTGCGCTGACCGGCAAATCGTGGAAGAATTTTACCACGCGTTATGCCGAGCAGATTATCGATCTGCGCAATCAGGTCGCTGATCTGGCACACAGCACGGGTCTGCCGGTTGGCGAGTTCCGTCGTGTCTATGCGGTCGTTTCGCGTGGCGAGCGCGATACGACGCGCGCCAAGAAGGAAATGATCGAGGCCAATCTGCGTCTCGTGATTTCGATTGCCAAGAAATACACCAATCGCGGCCTGCAATTCCTGGATCTGATTCAGGAAGGCAATATCGGTTTGATGAAGGCGGTCGATAAGTTCGAATACCGTCGCGGCTACAAGTTCTCGACCTATGCGACCTGGTGGATTCGTCAGGCCATCACGCGGTCGATTGCCGATCAGGCACGCACCATTCGTATTCCGGTGCATATGATCGAGACGATCAACAAGCTGGTGCGTACCTCGCGTCAGATGCTGCACGAAATCGGTCGCGAGCCTGCGCCTGAAGAGCTGGCCGAGAAGCTTGGCATGCCGCTTGAAAAAGTGCGCAAGGTGCTCAAGATCGCCAAGGAGCCGATCTCGCTCGAAACCCCGATCGGTGACGAGGAAGACAGCCATCTTGGTGACTTCATCGAAGACAAGACGGCGGTTATTCCGCTCGATGCCGCGATCCAGACCAATCTGCGTGAAGCCACAACGCGCGTTCTGGCCTCGCTCACTCCGCGTGAAGAACGCGTGTTGCGTATGCGCTTTGGTATCGGCATGAATACCGACCATACGCTTGAGGAAGTCGGTCAGCAGTTTAACGTGACCCGCGAGCGTATCCGTCAGATCGAGGCCAAGGCGTTGCGCAAGCTCAAGCATCCGAGCCGCAGCCGCAAGCTGCGTTCGTTCCTCGACGATAACTGATCATGGAGAAGTGGCTTGAGGTGGCTCCGGAACGTCCGACAACCGACATAACGGTTGATGTGACCTTCCTCGAGCGCCTCAGGCCGCCTCTGCCACGCCGGGTCATCTGGCCCGAAGGCTACCGTCTGGAACGGTGGCACCCGAACACCACCGATTATCTCGCGCTCTATCGCCTTGTCGGCGCCCCCCATTGCTGGTGGATGCGCTACCTGATGCCCAGCGCGACGCTGCATCGTATTATTGCATCATCCCATACGTATATCTGCCGTCTGCTGGGGCCGGAAGGAGTAGCCGGTTTTTTCGAACTCGACCTCGAAAAGCCCGAGACACCCTATCTCTCCTATCTCGGTCTTGTGCCTGAGGCTCAGGGCAAGGGGTTGGGCAGGAAATTGCTGAATGCCGCGATCCAGCAGAGCTGGCAGAAAGAAACACGTGTGCTGCGCGTCAATACCTGCACAGCCGATCACCCCAATGCCCTGCCCACCTACAAGGCCGCGGGCTTTGTGCCGATCATGGTCGAGCAGGAGCACTGGAGCATCCCCGACGATCTGGGGCTCGTCCCGCCCGAACACCTGCGTCAGAAGGTGAACTGAGGAAACGGGCGTATATTCGGCATGCAGCGGTGCTTTTATCTTGCCCCTGTACGGCAGAATGTGCTCTATGCCGCCTTCCCCTGCCGGACGAAGGCATCGTCCCGGCTATACCCGAGCCTTGTGGAAGAGGCGCTGTTCTGACCGGTTGCGGTCGGCAGTTGGGTTGAAGCAATCCGAAGGGAGCACATATGCCTTTGTATGAAAGCGTGCTTATCGCACGTAATGATATCTCGCAGGCGCAGGTCGAAACCCTCGTCGAGCAGATTGAAACCCTCCTCACCCAGGATGGCGGTTCGATCGAGAAGCGCGAATTCTGGGGTCTGCGTTCGCTCGCATACCGCATCAAGAAGAACCGCAAGGGCCACTACGTCCTTCTCGGCCTGAATGCCCGCCCGGACCAGATCCGTGAGCTGGAGCGTCAGCTGAGCCTGAACGAAGACGTTCTGCGCGTTCTCACGCTGCGCGTTGAAGAAATCACCCAGGACCCGTCTCCGATCCTGTCCCGCAAGGGCGATGATCGTGGCGATCGTGGCAATTTCCGTGGTGGCAATGCCAAGCCGGCTGGTCGTTTCGACAGCGGCCGTGGTGGCCGTCGTGGCGACGATCGTGAAGAATACCGCGCCCGTGAGGGTGCCGAGATGGATGCGGAGTGATCGCGATGTCTGACGAGAACACCAACGAAATCAACCCGGCCGCCCGTCGCATTGCCGTCGGCGCCCGTCGTCCGTTCTATCGCCGCCGCAAGTCCTGCCCGTTCTCCGGCCCCAACGCGCCGAAGATCGACTACAAGGACGTGCGTCTGCTGAGCCGCTTCCTTTCCGAGCGCGGCAAGATCGTTCCGAGCCGCATCACGGCGGTTTCGGCCAAGAAGCAGCGTGAGCTGGCGCAGGCGATCAAGCGCGCCCGCTTCCTTGCCCTGCTCCCCTACGTGATGAACTGAGGAGACAGGCATGTCACAGACTGAAGTCATCCTGTTGCAGCGCGTTGAGCATCTGGGCCAGATGGGCGAAATCGTCCGCGTCAAGCCCGGCTATGCGCGCAACTTCCTGCTGCCGCAGGGCAAGGCGCTTCGCGCCAATGCCCAGAACCGTCAGCGTTTCGAAACCGAGCGCGCACAGCTTGAGGCTCAGAACCTCAAGCGTCGTGAAGAGGCCGAGCGTCTTGCCGAGCGTATGCACGGCCTGAGCGTCGTCATCATCCGTCAGGCTGGTGACAGCGGCAGCCTCTATGGCTCCGTCACCACGCGTGACATCGCGCTTGCCGTGACCGCAGCTGGCCTCACGATCGGCCGCAACCAGGTTGTCCTGGCTGAGCCGATCAAGATGCTGGGTCTGGTCGAGGCACGCGTCGATCTTCACCCTGAAGTGTCGATCCCGGTGACCGTCAACGTTGCCCGTTCGGAAGAAGAAGCCGAGCGCCAGGCACGTGGCGAAGCCATCGTTGCTGAAGAGGACGAATATGTCCTCGAAACCGAAGTCGAGGGTGACGAATCCGAGGCTGAAGGTGAAGTTGAAGGCGCCCCCGTCTAATAGACGCCGCGTTTGAAGACTGATTACAAAACCCGGCTGCCTCTGGCAGTCGGGTTTTGTTTTATATGGCTGTGTTGACGATCACGCATTTTAGACGTTCAAATACTTGAACTGTCTGGGAATGGTCGGGGTCTATCATGGTATTTCTGCTTGATCAGGTATTGAAGCGGTTCATCAAGGCCGGTGCTCTTGATGTCATCCTGCCCGATGGCAGGAAGCGTCACTATCAGGGAAGACTGCCCGGACCCGCTGCCACCATTCACGTCAGGACCGAGAAGGCGCTCAAAAGCCTCCTGCTGAATTCGGGACTCGCCTTTGGCGAAGGCTGGATGGACGGCGAGATCGTCGCTGTCGGCTGTACGCTCGAGGATGTCCTGAATGTACTGATGCTCAACATCCATGACAGTCACCATCTTCTGAGCAAGCTGGAAGAAAAGGCGCGTTTCGGTATCCGTTTCTTCAGGCAATGGAACAATCAGCGGCGCTCCCGCAGCAATGTTGCCCATCATTATGACCTGAATGGTGCGCTCTACGATCTGTTTCTCGATGAAGACCGTCAGTATTCCTGCGCCTATTTCACGTCCGACGGCATGACGCTGGAAGAGGCGCAACTGGCCAAGAAGCGCCATATCGCCGCCAAACTGCGCCTCGATCGGCCTGGGCTGGAAGTGCTCGATATCGGCTGCGGCTGGGGAGGCATGGCGCTTACCCTGGCTAAGGAATACGGGGCGAAGGTGACGGGCATCACTCTCTCGCGCGAGCAATTGCAGGTGGCCCAGCAGCGTGCGCGTGAGGCGGGACTTGAAGGGCAGGTGCAGTTCCTGCTGCTGGATTATCGCAAGCTGAACCGCAAATTTGATCGTATCGTCTCGGTTGGCATGTTCGAGCATGTCGGTATTGGCCAGTACGATCTCTTTTTCCGGACAGTGCGGAAGGCATTGAAATCCGACGGTATCGCCCTGATCCACTCGATCGGCCGCATGGACTGCCCCGGATCAACCAATCCCTGGCTGGATAAATATATTTTCCCGGGTGGTTATTCCCCTGCGTTGAGCGAGGTTCTGCCCTCAATCGAGCGCGCGGGACTGTGGATGACGGATTGCGAAATCCTGAGGCTGCATTACGCCAAAACCATCAGGATCTGGCGTGAGCGCTTTGCGGCCAACCGGGACAAGATTCTGGCACTTTATGATGAACGCTTCTGCCGGATGTTCGAGTTCTATCTGACCGGGGCAGAGCTTTCCTTCCGCCTTCAGGGACATATGAACTTTCAGATCCAGCTTTCGCCTGACCTGAATGCCGTGCCACTGACGCGCGACTATCTTTATCAAAAATAGGCCATCCGACGTCGTTCCCGTGATTCTGGCGTCATCCTTCGGTAGCTCTGGCGCCAGATTTTCACGAGTACAGAGCGGTGGTAACGATAAGTAACAGTTTGGGCTCTCGGAATCGTGATTCCGTGTTTCGTTCTGTCACGATTTGTGCCGTAATTGGCGAATGAGACCTATTCGCAATAAAAGGATGGTGAGGGGATTTCGCCCCTCATCGTCGCTCCTCATTGCCTCCTGCGTCACGTCGCTGGGATTGGCGGTTTCCTCTGAAACTCTGGCGCAGCCCGGCGCGACAGGAGGAGAGGCAGGTGTCACATCAGGCGATAGCGGTGCAGGCGGGGAAACGAGACGCGCTCGCCATGGGCAAAGCGTGGCTCCGCGAGCAGAGCGTCAGGAAAAGCGCGAGGGTCAGGCGGCTCATAAGAAAGCGCATCGCGAACTGATCACCGTACGGGGTGAGCGTGGGTCTTACGCGGCTACCGAGAGTGGATTGGGCGATAAGAGAGCGACGCCCTTCCTTGAGCAGACCCAGACGACCAACGTCGTGACCCACCAGACGATCGTCGATTTTGCGCCGCAAACCATGGAAGACATGACCAAATATGTGCCTGGCATGGTGGTTGGCAATAATTTTGGCGGAACCCAGGACGCCCTGATCAAGCGCGGATTTGGTGCCATTGATGACGGGTCGATCCTGCGCGACGGCGTAAGAATGCCGATTGGCCGCAATTACCAGGGCGACACGACCGAGCGTGTGGAAGTGCTCAAGGGACCCGCTTCCCTTTTCTACGGCATGCAGGAGCCGGGGGGCGTGATCAATGTCGTGACCAGAGCCCCCGATTTTCATCGCTGGGGTGCCGGATTCGGCACGCAATGGAGTTCGCTGGGCGGCGGTAATGGCCATCTCGATTTCACCGGGCCGCTTGGCAAGGATTTCGCCTTCCGTCTGATCGGCAGTTATCGCAACGAGAATTACTGGCGCAATTTTGGCGCCAACAAGCAGGTGCTGGTGGCGCCGACGCTCAATTGGCGGCATGATCGCTGGGATGGCGCCCTGTCCTATGAATTCGTCGATTATGACAACGTGCTCGATCGTGGTGCGGTGTTCGTCGGCAATAATCCGGTTTCAGGCCCGCAGAAGCGTCTGGATGAAGCCTGGACGGCCTCTTTCGGCGCGCGTCATCTGATTGCGTCGCACCTTGGCTATCGCCTGAGCGCACATGACCGGCTACGTCTGTCAGGCGGCTACAACCGCGATGATTATCATGACCGCCAGGCTGATCCATCCAGCTATAATGTACGCACCGGCATTCTGATGCGCCGTTATCGTGCCAATACCGGCACGCTGCGTGCCAATGGCAGCGTGGCCCTTGATTATCTTGGCACGCATGAACTCTGGCATATGAAGCACGAGATCACTGCCGGTGCGGATTATGAAAACCGTAATCAGGACCAGGGTGATTTCGTTCAATCGGCTAATCAGGGTGGGTTCAATCCGACCAGGCCTGTCTATGGCGGGCTGGCCCCTGTCGGGCGCGTCAATCCGTCCAACAGCAATCTGCAGCAGAATATCAATAGCGCCTCAGGCTATCTGAAGGACAACATCCATCTTACGAAGAGCCTGATTGCGAGTGGCGGTGTGCGCTATCAGTGGTTCTCGCTGCGCTATGGCAGCGGTATTCCCTTCGTGCAGACGACAAATGCTTCCTATACGAAAGCATTGCCTTTCGCGGCTCTGGTCTGGCAGCCATTCAAGACCGTCTCGTTCTATGGCGACTATTCACAATCCTTCGGTGCCAATCTGCTTTCCGCCGGTACGGTGCTTCAGGGCGGCTACAAGCCGACGACGGGGCGCGAGTTCGAGGTGGGCGGCCGTTACGAGAACCACGGGCTGACGGCTGATGTGGCGCTGTACCATATTCGCAAGAAGAACGTGCTGCAGAGCGCAGGCCTCGATTCCAACGGTAACATGATCCAGCGCCTGACCGGGCTTGCCGGGTCCAAGGGGCTTGAAGCCAGTCTGACCGGTGCTCTGACCCGTCATTGGAGCGCGATCCTGTCTTATGCCTGGACGGATGCCCGTACCCTGCGGGACACTCCCCAGACAGAGGGACACCAGCTGATCGGCGTGCCGAAAAACAGTGGCAGCTTCTTCCTGACCTGGAATGGCACCTTGCCATGGTACAGAATTGCGATGCGTGCGGGCGGGGGTGTTCATCTTGTCGGCACGCGCGCGGCGACGCTGGATAACAGCTTTCAGGTGCCCGGCTATGGCACGATTGACGGCTTTGCCTCCTGGACGGTGCCCAATCTGCTGTCGCATCAGGTCCGTCTGCAACTTAATGCCGTCAATCTCCTGAACCAGGGCTATATCATTGCCCCAACGGGCTCGGCTTTCCGTAACAGCTGGGGGCAGGGGCGCAGTTTCGCTGTCGCCACGAATATTGCTTTCTGAGTTTTTCGAAGAATGCAGTGAGGAATGAGCGTACTGGTTACGCTCGTTTCAGCAGCCGGATAGCTGCTTTCCGGCTGGAACTGCCTGCATCCCGGCGGCATCAGGACAGGACTGCAGTTGCACGATCCTGCGACCGCTGCGCACTGACGATCCGGATCCGCGTGAGGCATTGGACCCCACAATTCTTGTAGGAAATCGGGGCCCTGAAATGCCGAAAGCGCGTTGCGATACCCCAAGGAGTACCGATCCGCGCTTTCCAAAGCTTTCTCGTTCTCCCCTTGAGAGGGGAGGCGATCTCAGCTCAGCTTGAGCGAGACAGCAGAGGTCTTGCCGTTGCGGCCGACTTCGGTCTCGTAAGAGAGAGCCTGGCCATCGGCGAGGGTGGAGAGGTTGGCTTTCTCAACAGCAGAGATATGGACGAACACGTCATCACCACCGGCATCCGGTTTGATGAAGCCGAAGCCCTTGGTTGAGTTGAACCACTTGACGGTGCCTGTTGCCATAACGAGGCTCCTTGATAGTACGACGGGCACGCAGAAAAATTTTACGTGCAGACATGCTCCTGCGAAACGACCCGATATGCCACATGCATTCGAAGTTTCGGGCAAGTGCACCCGTCTAGGTCTTGTATGGGCGCTCGCAGGGGCGAGTGCAAGCGCCTCGCGCTCTCAGCTTTCTGCGCAGACAAGTTTTGCCAGTGTGGCAAACTCATCAATCGAAAGTGTTTCCGCGCGGCGTGTCGCAATAATCCCAGCCTTTTCAAGCAGGGCTTCCCCCCCGATCGGCCTGAGCGAGGCACGCAGCATCTTGCGTCTCTGACCAAAAGCCAGATTCGTGACATGCTCCATTGCCTTGAACAATGCGGCTGAGGGTTGCTCTGCCTTGGGTACGATATCGACGACAGCCGAGTCGACTTTTGGCGGGGGCGAGAAGGCGCCGGGAGGCACCCTCATGACGATATTGCAGGTTGCACACCACTGGGCGATCACGCCAAGCCGGCCATAGGCCGACGTATCGGGGGCGGCGCAGATGCGCTCGGCGACTTCGAGCTGGAACATCAGCGTCATGCGCTCCCAGAGCGCTGCCTGACGGAGCCAGCCAATCAGAAGGGGGGTGCCGACATTGTAAGGCAGATTGGCAACGATCTTGCGAGGCGCCGGGCAGAGTGTCGCCGTGTCGAGGGCGGTCGCATCTGCCTTGACCAGAATCAGCCTGCCATCGGCATGGGCCACAAGCTCATCGAGCAGAGGCCATGCGCGCTGATCGATCTCGACGGCATGAACAGCACCGGCCTTCGTGTCGAGCAGGGCGCGTGTCAGCCCACCGGGCCCCGGGCCGATTTCGACCACATGCCGCCCGGCCATGTCACCAGCGAGAGCCGCAATCCGGGCGACGATACTCGGATCGAGAAGAAAGTGCTGGCCGAAGGATTTCTTGGCGTCGAGACCATGAATACGGATGGCATCGCGCAGGCTGGGAAGGGTCATCCCTGACCCGGCGCAGGCTTGCCGTGCGGCTTCTTGGCGGGGGGCTCGTCGTTCTGCGTGTCGTCAGCCGGTTTGGCAGAGGCGGTCTTGTCATCCTTGCGCATTTCGATGACCGAGCGGCGCTCCAGATCACGTTCGAGCTGACGCGAGGCCTGCTCGACGCGCTCATTCATCAGGCTGTCGGCGATTTCGCTCGGGCTTTGCTGGGCAATGTTCTTCTGCCCCTTCGAACAGACCGTCAGCAGCGCGATGCCGTCCGTCGAGACCAGCGGACGGCTGGACTGACCGACAGGGAGATCGGACAGAACCTGTCGCATCTGGGGGTTGAGACGCTCAAGCACCAGCTGGCCACCCGGGTCGGAGGGGTGCTTTTCCCCGAGGGAATGGTTGAGGGCTTCCATCGCGTCGCATCCATGAACCGACTGCGCGGCAGCGGAAGCCTTCTGCAGAGCCATCTTCTGCTGATCCGTCGGGTCCTGAGGATTCAGGGGTGACGAGAAGGGGAAGAAAGCCTGACGCACGGTGACCATGGTGACGTTCTGATGGCCAATCGTCCGCTTGCCGTTGACGGTAACGATGACATAGCCACCCGCCACCTTGACCGGGTTGGAAATGGCGCCGATCGGCATCTGGCGCACAATCTCGACCACGGGCGGGTCAAGGCTGTCTTCCTGCACCCAGCCCATCGTACCGCCGTCAAGCGCGGTCTGTGCCTGAGAGAACTGCGCCGCGACAATCGGGAAGGGCGCGCCGTTGCGCAGCTGCGTGATGATCGTCTTGGTGAATTCGAGCTCGGTTTCTGAATGGCGCGGATCGGCCACAGGAATGAAGATCTCGCTCACGTTGTACTGGGGGCGACCTTCCTCTGCGCGAAGCGCCTCCTCACGCTGCGCGATTTCGCGGGCCGTGATGCGGCCGCGCCCTGAAATCTCTTCGCGAAGCACCTGCATCCAGCCTATCTGCACGCGGATCTGGTCGATCAGGGTGGTGAGCGACACACCATCCTGCGCTAGACGGTCGCGCAATGCATTCTTGGGCATGCCATTGCGTGATTCGATGTTGTTGATCGCCTGGGCAATCTGCTGCGGCTCGACATTGATATGACGCTTGAGGATTTCCTGCGTCTTGATGCGTTCATCGACCAGCTGGCGGATGATCTGCGGGCGCAGGCGCTGCATCAGGTCGGGGCTGATATTCAGCCCGGTCGACAGGGCGAAGAGCTTGCCGCGGTTATCGACATCGCGCTCGGTCAGAACCTGACCGTTGATCGTGCCCAAGATGGCATCTTCAGGCGGTGTGACCGGCTCGACCACCGAGCCATGCCCGGGATGGGCGTGCTGCGCATGGGCGTGATGGGCCGGGGCCGCCTGGGCACCGAGCACCGGAAGGGCGAGCAGGGCCGAAAAGCCGAGAAGCGTCTTGCGCATCGACAGGGAGCGGCCGGCAGGCAGGGCAGCCCGAAGGAAGGGGGCAGAAAAGCTCATTGCGCGTCCGTCAGCCATTGATTCCGAAGGTACCGATTGTCTTGAAGGTGAGATTGAACAGCACGGTCGTGTTGCGCTGCTGACCACCAATCGAGGTATATTGCTTGATCGCAAGGATGTCCAAGCCGAAGCAGTCATTCGAATAACCGATATCACCGCCGAGACTGACGAACTCTTTGCGCGAGAGCGACCGGCGCCCATAAACCGACGCATGATACTGCTTGTACGAGGTCGAAACACCCGCTGTCACTTCATTGGTCTTGGTATAATAGACCTGTGTCGGGCCGTTCAGGCGGTAATTCGTCGCGTAGAAGTAATAAGGTGTGACCGGCTCATAGATATACCCGGCATTCACGTGGAAGATCGGCACACCGACGCTGACGAGACCTTCACCGTAATCGAAGCTCTTCCGCCAGGGATCGTAACGGCCACGGGCTGTCAGGTCGAGATACTGGTTGGGGCTCACACGGACGCGGGCGACAGGCGACGAGAGATGATGGTCCAGCCCTGAATAGGCGATGCGATTATGGGTGATGTGCTGCTGGATGCTCTCGCCCACCAGAAAATCGACCACATGACCGCGCCATGTCCAGTTGCCATGCACGCCTACATTGCCGCGTAACCCGCCATCGAGACGGTCGGTGCCGGTGTAGCGGTTGAGCGCAAACAGCGTGCTGTCGGTAAACTCGTATTGCAGACTGTCTTCGTTCGGGATCATGCGTGCCGCGCTGTTGCCCATATTCGGAGCGGCAATCGCCTGCACGATCGGCTCCAGAATCTGCGAGCCATGCCCATGGGCAAAGCGGCGCATGAACGGCCAGTTCATTTTCAGCGCGACAGTGGGCAGAACCCAGCCAGTCGTGTGCCGGCCTGTGGCAGTGTAATAGAGCGGCTGCTCGGTGAGATGGTTTGCACTATATACCGTAGCATCGAGACGAGCTGTCAGAAGCCAGATCTGCCCGAGAACGTTATGGAACGGGCGGTTCCAGTTCATCTGGATCTGTCCGCGCTGATCGCGGGTACCTTCCGGGCGATAAACGTTGAAGTCGTTTGTATTCAGCGAGAATGTGCCACCCAAGGGATCGGTCTGCCCCTGAAAGGCGTAGTTGAAGCGCGGCAGAACGAATGGCAGATTCGAGTTGCGAATGACGCCCTGGTTCAGGCCCTGGTAGAACTGCCCGTCCAGACGCGCATAGGAGCCTACCCCGAAACCATCGATATAGGCAGTCGATTGCAGGGTTTCGTTACCGTACCCTGTGATACGGTAATCGCGCATGTAATTGGCGGACGAGGCAAGATTGATATTGGCACCGGCACGCCAGTGGTCGTTGATATCGAACACGGCATTACCGCGCGCGTAGCCCTGGATACCGCTATCGTTTGTTCCGTCCACCGTATTGCCGAAGGTGTTGACGTAACTGCCTTCCTTGCGCGTGCTGTACGCCACCCCGCCGGTAAAGTTGATCTTGCCGAAATTGAGCTGGTTTCGGTACTGCCCACTGATCTGCGGGCCTGTACGGGTGGAGACCAGCCCCTGAACCGTCAGATCCTGCTGGTTATCGATCGCCCAGAAATAGGGGATGGTGAAATACGTACCGAGATAGCGGTCATGCGGATTGATGCCCGGCATGAGAAAACCGCTCTGACGTTTCACACTCGGATCGGTCATCGAGAAAATGGGCAGATACATGATCGGTAGTCCGAACATGTCGAGATAGGCATGGCTGAAATTGATGCGCTTGTGCTCTGTGTCCTGCGTCGCGTTATAGGCACGCAGCTGCCAGAATGGCGCGCGCGACGGGTCTTTGGCGCATGTTTCGCAGGCCGTATAGACGGCCTTTGCCATATCGTTGATCTTGCCGTTCGTGCGGCGCATCCCGTTGGCTGCCATCTTGGCATTATCTTCCATGCGCAGGAAAATTGCCCGGGCAATCCCGTCATGCATGCCATTGCTCAGCTCGACATAACTGGCATAGCTCGTGCTGCCATCGGGCTCGACCATCGCAACATGGCCTATTGCGGTCATGACACCCGTGTTGCGGTCATAGACGATCTTGTCGGCGCGAAGGGCATGATCGCCCTGCCATACCTGAACATTACCTGTCCAGGTGGCAACGCCAGCGCGGTCATAGCTCTCATGATCGGCCAGATAAGTGACCGGGTCTGATTGCGAAGAGGGTTTGCCTACGGCAACTTTCGGGCCGGTCTGGCGCTGCATCGTTGCATCGGCTTCCGGAATGGCGCCGAAAGTCGCGGTGCCAGCCAGCATGGACGCAGCCAGCCAGGACTTGCGCCTGTGATGCGCAACGCGCCGTTTCGACATCAACCATCCTCCAGATGCAGAAGCAAGGCTACCGCCAAGCAAAGACCTGCGCCAGTGGGCGCCCAGGCCGCCATGACGGGCGGCAGGGCACCGGATTCACCAAATTGCGCCGCCACCTTCGAGATGGTGAACAGCGCAAAACCCGCAGCGATTCCCGAGCCAAGCATGCGCGCCACACCGCCACGACGCGAGGGACGCATGGAGAACCCAGCCGAAACGAGTGCCATTGTACCGCACAGGATCGGAAGAGCTAACAGAGTCTGGAAGTGCAGTCGATGCCGTATGGACGAAAAACCCGACCTTTCCAGCAAGTGTATGAAACCGGGTAGCGTCCACACAGACAGCGTATCGGGCGAAGCAAAACTCTGTTCCACGCGGGTCAGAGAGAGATTGGTCGGCAGAAGATAGTCGCCTATGCGCGTCGGAAGATGATTGGGACGTACCGTCGCGGCGTCTTCGAGTTTCCAGGCGCCAGCGACGAGCTCACCGCGCGGGGCTTCGATACGCACAACAAGCTGATCACGCGCATCAAGGCGGAAGATGCTGATATCATTGATACTCAGTTTCCGGTCATGCATGAAAACATGGCGTGCATGCAGAATGGCGACGCCCTGGCCGCCTTGCTCGTCATCGAGCTGGCGCAGCCATAGCGCGCCGCCATTGAGCGAGAGCGGTCCGCCACCGGTTTTGAGATAGGCTTCATCCAGTAGTTCGGCCTTGCGGAACATCATGGAGGAAAGCGGCGACAGGGCCATGGTGCCGAACATGCCCAGCATGATGGCGCAGGCGAGCGGCGCAGCGAGAAACTGCCACGCCGAAATGCCTGCGGCGCGCGCAACGATCAGTTCGGAAGATCGTGTGAGACGCCAGAAACAGACGATGCCGCCCAGAAGGATGCCGAAAGGCATGATCATGATCATGAAAAACGGCACGTGCAATCCGGCGATCTCGGTGACGAGGCTCGTCGGCACGTCAGGCTTGGTCGCAACACGGCGCAGCAGATCGATGAAGTCGAAAAGCGAAACGAGCCCTGTCAGCGCAGCAATCATGGCCAGGGCGAAGAGCGTGAAAATGCGCGAAATATAAAGCGAGAGCGTGACCGAAACGCCGGCTGAACTCCCCCGGAGAAGGGCCAAAGGACTACGCGCCATGTTTCTTCTTTCGTGCTGCGGTCAGGCCTTTGGGTGAGAAGAGCCAGTAGCCGCATCCGATTGCTGGCACGACGGCAATAATCCAGAGCAAGGGCACAAGCCCCAGATTACGACCTGCCAGATTTTGCAGCATCAGCGACAGGGCCATAAGCCCGACGACCGACAGAATCGCGGCGAGAGGGCGCTTGATATTGCCATGACGCGAGAAGGCACCACTCAGAATGGCCACAAGCGCAATCATGCTGAAAGAGAGCGTGGTGAGCGGGGCTGTCAGGCGGCGCCAGCCCTCTACGGCAAACTTGCCCCAGTCACGCTGGGAGACAAGGCGCGGATCAGGATGGAACAGCTCTGGCAGCGACATTTCCGAGGCATCACGCACTTCGGTCTCGGCCTGTTTGCTGCTTGAAAGGTCGATCGAATTGCGTTGGAAAGTCAGGACATTGAGCCGCCCGGTGTGGTGATCGATTTCCTGTCGCGATCCGTTGAAAAGGACGACGCGCGGCTGGTTATCAACCACCACCATGGTGCCGCGCTCGGCGATGATCGTCGCTCTGGCTTCGGGCATGCGGTCGTCTTCGACGAAAACACCGTGCATCTGGCCATCGCGGTCGCGTTTGCGCACATAAACGGTCATGTCTTTCGAAAGCTGCGCGAAGACGCCGTCCTGAAGCAGAAAGGCCGCCATACGATTGCGGATCTCGAATTCGTAGCGTCTGAACGCGTGATACGAGACCGGCACAAGCCATAGATTGAGAATATAGCCCAGAATCGTGGTGATGAGGGCGCAGGCCATGGCCGGGCGCGCCAGCTGAAACGGAGACAGGCCAGCGGCCTGCATGACGGTCAGTTCGCGATCGCCAGACATGCGCTGATAGCCGAAAAGCACGACCAGAAATGTCGTGATGGGCAGGATGACCGCCAGAAACGACGGGATCATCAGCGAGGTCAGCTGGATGAACACGCGAAGCGACAGCCCGCGGTCAACCACAAGCGAGACAAAGCGCAGTGATTGCATCAGCCAGATAAGAGCGATGGCGCCGCTGGTAATCCCGACCAGCCCAAGAAAAAGCTGACGCAGGATGTAGCGTTCGCGCAAGAGCAGAAAGGAACGACGTTGGGGGCGTGAAGCCGTAGCAGACATAACTATTGCCCTTAGCGTTTCGCCAGACTTGTCGAAAGCTGCATCTTGTTACGAAATCTTCTGATCAGCGCGGATTACGCAGCCAGCGATCACTCGCATGTCGGCTATGGGCAACATAAAATCCCCCCAGCAATCCAACCACTGCAACGATGGCGGTCCAGTATGATGGACGGATGATCAGCAACGATATGGCCGGGGCGCCCGTCACCCCGATAAGGGCGCTCAGTACGGTCTCACGCCGTGTCGGGCCAAAATGGCGCACGGCATGGCAATTGGGGCATTCCTCATCGGTGCGCTGCATCTTGCCGCGACAGACAGGGCACAGCACCACCGTCTCCTGCGCGGGAGGGCGCGGTACGGGCAGATAATTCCCGGTCAGCACGGATCGCTGTCGGGGCAGGGGAGAGAGACGCACCATGGAACCGCTCTTGCCGTTATCGAGAACGTTTTTGCAACAGCAAAATGGCAGCATCGTGCCCATCATGTTTCGCTGACGTATTTTCCGAAACCTGACGGTCTCCCCTGCACACCGAGCCGAAGATCAGGGATTCTGATCGTGCTCCCCTGCGGCGATGCGCGCTTCGACGGCAAGGCGCCAGGGCGCGTCGGCTGGCGCGGCATCGAGTGCCTTTCGATATAGCGCGAGGCTTTCGGCCGAGATATGCCCGTCCTGCTGTGTCTGAAGCTCGGCAATCTGCACGGCCAGTTCCGGAATGAACCGCGCAGACAGGGCCTGACGATAGGCGCGCAGTGCATCATCGGGGCGGTTGAGCGCCTCATCGACCTGACCCAGCAGAACAGACTGACGCACATACTCGAGATCGTCCGGCGTCATGCTGGCGACCTGTCTGTCGAGCTTTTCGAATAGCGCCTGCATGGCGGGAGGGACGTTAACCCCGCTCGTCTTGTGAGGCTGGGCAGGCAGGGAAGGGTGACCATTGGCAAGATAGAGCGCAAAGCCAAAACAGGGCAGGGCCACCAGAAGCACGGCGAAACGCAGTCTCTGATGAGACTGGATCCTGAACGTGGTTTCCTGAAGACGATCTGCAGCCAGAATGCGTCGCTGTATCTCCAGTTCGGCGCGGGAAACTTCACCGGCATCCATCAACCCGTTTTCATGGTCCCGGTCGAGATCGCGCAGTTGGTGACGATAGAGGGCCAGCGCGGAGGCTCTCGCGCTGACGGGTGATGCGACGTCCCGTCGTCTGGGCAGAAGCAAGCTCAGAAGGGGCAGCAGGATGACGAGCGTCGGGATGAGAAAGCCGAGCCAGTTCATCGCGTTATCTCCTGCTCGCGCAGGAGTTCGGCAAGCCGCTTCTTTTCCTGGTCATCGAGGGGCTCGGTTTTGCGCGGGCGGCGCAGCATCAGGGTGGCCAGAATGCCGCCGAGGGCAAGAGCAAGAACCGGCATTGCCCATAGCAGCAGGGTCGAGGCGGCAAGCCGAGGCTTCAGCCTGATGAATTCGCCATAGCGCTGCGTCATCCAGGCCATGATCTGCTGGTTGCTTTCTCCGGCAGCGACATGCTGACGCACCACATGACGCAGATCGCGTGCCAGAGAGGCCGAGCTGTCTTCGATCGACTCATTCTGGCAGACGAGGCAGCGCAATTGCGCGCCGATTGCTTCGGCACGCTTTTCCTGAGTCGGGTTGGGCAGCATCTCTGACGGGTCATCGAGGGCGCGGGCAGGCAGCGCCATGACGCACAGACCAATGGCAAGAGAGGCAAGGACGGCCAGTTTCTTCATGGCGTGGCGTTTGCCAGCGGCAGGATTTCGCGACGGAAAAGCGTTTCATCGAGCGCCGAGGCGCCGTGCCAGGCGATACGACCGCCAGGTACGATCAGAAAGCTTTCCGGTACGCCGCTGACACCCCAGTCGATGGCGGTCATGCCGCTTCGATCGAGTGCCACGCGCTCATAGGGCGAGCCGTCACGGGTGATGAAACGCCGGGCGTCTTCCGGCTTGTCCTTGTAGGCGATGCCCCAGAGCGGAATCTGACGGGCGATTTCCCTCAGCGCAGCCATTTCGGCGACGCAGGGGATGCACCAGGAGGCGAAGAAATTGACCAGAACCGGTTTCGCATTCTGACTGAGAGCGGCGGCATCGAAACCGTCATCCGGGCCCGACAGGCCGGGAAGGGCAAAATCGGGAATGAGAGCGTCGCCCTTGTCCCGCCGAATGGCATGGGGGTCGAAAGAGCCATCCTGCATGGCCGAGAGCATTCTCCAGCAGCCAAAACCGGCCAGCCCGGCTCCCGCGACCGGCAGGGTCATGAGCAGGCGTCGCCTCGTCGAGATCGTCATGAGCGGCTTTCCTGAACGATGGGGGCGTGGGCGCTTCTGTCACGTGCTTTCCTGGGTGCGCCGAAGCGATGGCGCCTGTCGGCGAGGGAGAGGGCACCGCCGAAGGCCATGATGACGCCGCCCAGCCATATCCATGGGGCAAGGGGGTTGTTGTGCAGGCGCAGCACATAGCGGGCATCGGCACCGCTGCCCCGGCTCTCGCCAAGCGCGGCGTAAAGGTCACGTAGAAGATTGGTGCGAATAGCGACATCGGTCGTCACCTGATGCTGGCTCGTGAAATCGCGTCGTGATGGATGGAGCGTGGCAATCACCCGACCGTGGCGCGATACGGTTAGGTCGGCCACAAGGGCCTTGTAATTCGCCCCTGTCTCACGCCTGACCGAAACCAGCCGCCAGTCGAGTGCGCCCTGATGGATTGTCTGGCCGATCCCGATCTCGACCACGGCGTGACGCGCCTGGGACATGCCGGTGATGCCCAGTACCGTTACCCCTACTCCGATATGGGCAATTGCACTTCCCCAGACCGCCCGCGGCAGCCGGGGCAGGCGTTGGCGCACCACGCTCAATCCGTCGCGCAGGCCGAGACGGGCAGCCAGATCGGTCAGGCTCGCCATGATCACCCACAGGGCAGCGGCGGCGCAGAGGATCGGCAGGATACCGTCAAGCAGAAAACAACCGGCTATCAGCGCCATCAGCGCGACCAGAGCCGCCACACGCAGGCGGCGCAGCAGCGGGCGGAGATTGCCGCGCTTCCAGGGGAGCATGGCTCCAAGCGCCATCGCGACCATCAGAGGCAGGGCCAGCGGAATGGTGGTCGCGTCGAAAAACGGCTTTCCGACAGAGAGGGTGCGCCCGGTCAGGATCTGCATGAAAGGCGGATACATGGTGCCGGTCACGACCACGGCGCAGAGTGCGCAGAGCAGGATGTTATTGAGCACCAGCCCGCCCTCTCGCGAGACAGGCGCAAAAATGCCTCCGGGGGCGAGGCCCGGCGCCCGCCAGGCAAAAAGAAGAAGCGACCCGCCGATAACCAGCGCCAGAAGGCCGAGAATGAAGACGCCCCGTGCGGGATCATTCGCAAAGGCATGAACCGAATTGAGAATGCCCGAGCGCACGAGAAAAGTGCCGGAAAGCGAAAACGAGAAGCTGGCGATGGCGAGCAGCACCGTCCAGATACGCAGCGCGTCGCGTTTTTCGACCACGATGGCCGAATGCACCAGCGCCGTGCCTGTCAGCCAGGGAATGAGCGAGGCGTTTTCGACCGGGTCCCAGAACCAGTAGCCGCCCCAGCCGAGCACGTAATAGGACCACCATGACCCCATGGCGATGCCGCAGGTCAGAAAGCACCAGGCAGCCACCGCCCATGGGCGCACCCAACGCCCCCAGGCTGCGTCGACCCGGCCCTCGATCAGTGCGGCTACGGCAAAGGCAAAGGGTACGGCAAAGCCGACATAGCCCGTGTAGAGAACAGGCGGATGAAAGGCGAGGCCGGGGTCCTGAAGGAGGGGGTTCATGCCTTGCCCATCGGCCGGGGCAGGCCAAATGCGGGCAAAGGGGTTGGAAGTCAGAAGGCAGAAAAGCTGAAACCCTGTCGAAACACCGCCAAGAATGGCCAGAACGCGCGCTTTCAGGATCAGCGGCAGGCCCCGTCCGAGCAGGGCGACAGCCCCGCCGCACAGGGCAAGAATAAGAGCCCAGAGCAGCACCGACCCTTCGTGATTACCCCAGACCCCCGTGATTTTATACAGAAGCGGTTTGCTCAGGGCAGAGTTGGCGGCAACATTCTGCACCGAGAAATCATCCTGCACCGCACAGGCGATCAGGCTCAGGAACGAATAGGCCAGCGCCAGAAGCTGCGCAAAGGCCAGACGTGGCGCGAGATCGAGCAGAAAGCGCTGCCCACGCCACGCGCCCCATAGCGGCAGGATGCATTGAGTGAGCGCGAGAACGCAGGCGAAAGCGAGGGCATAATGCCCCTGTTCAGGTCCGAAAAAACTGCTCATCGACCGTTCGAGCCACCTGTTGCCCCACGGGCCATGCTGTTCAGGCTTTCGCTTGATGGCGGCTTGCCGAATCTCGGGTCCCACTTACCGCTGCGCTGCAGGGCAGCGGCGACTTCCTTGGGCATATAGGTCTCGTCATGTTTGGCCAGAACTTCTGACGCGATAAAGGCGGAGCCGCCTCGATAGGTGCCCAGAGCCACAACGCTTTGTCCCTCGCGAAACAGATCGGGCAGAATGCCTTCATAGCGCACGTCGATAGCGGCCTGTCCGTCCGTCACCTCGAACTGGTTGATTGGTGTCTGCCCCTCAAGGCTGCGCCTGAGCGATCCTGCAACAACCATTCCCCCGAGGCGGATCACCCGGTCAGAGGCAGGTGGTGCTTTCAGGACCTGCGATGGCGCCATGAAAAACACGATGCTGGATGAAAACGCGTTCAGCACTAGTCCGGTAGCCACGGCGAAACACCCCAGACAAGCCAGAACCAGCCACAGGCGGCGGCTCTTGCGTGTCATACGTCTTTTATGGCGGCTGCCTTGCGGCTCAGGTGAATGCCGTGACGTCCCGGTTGAGGAAGGAACTGTCATGCTGTCGGCTTTCTGCGTGCGTCAGGGCGCTCGAGCAGGGCCAGTCGCGTTGTGGCGCGATGCAGGCGCAGGGCCAGTCCTATGCCAAGCCAGAGAGTGGCGAGCAGCGCACAGCCGTAAGAGGCGGCGATATAGGGCCAGTGGGTATAGGCGATATGAATCATGCCGACTCGCTCAGAGGGCGGGCGCGTCTGGTCAGCATCTGTTGCGCACGTGTCTCTATGATGGCGGCTTTCAGACGTCCTGTTACGAGCGCTGCAAATCCGGTGGCAAAACCGATCATGCAGAGCGAGAGCGGCAGCAGCATCGATGACGGCATGGTGGGCGCATGGGTGAGGGTGATGCTGTCTGGCTGATGGAGCGTGTTCCACCAGGTCACGCTGAACTTGATGATCGGCAGATCGATAACACCGGCAATCGCCAGCACGGCGGCCGCGCGGTAGCCGCGCTGTGGGTCATCGAAGGCCTGAATGAGCGCGATATGGCCGAGGTAGAGAAAAAAGAGCACGAGTACCGAGGTCAGTCTGGCGTCCCAGACCCACCAGGCGCCCCACATCGGCTTGCCCCAGAAGGCGCCTGTCAGCAGGCAGAGCGCCGTGACCACAGCGCCGACGGGACCGATTTCAACAGCAGCGAGATCGGCCAGAGGATGTTTCCAGACCAGAGACAGCACGCCGCAGACGGCCAGAGTGGCGTAGCCCGCTGAAGCCAGAATTGCCATGGGCACATGCAGATACATGATGCGCACCGCATCGCCCTGCTGCCAGTCTGCGGGCGAGAAGAGCAGAGCCCAGACCAGACCGATGGCAAGGAATACGCCTGAAAAGGCGCATAGTGCAGGGAAGAGCCAGCGAGACAGGCGCAGGAAGCGACCAGGATTGGCGAAGCGATGCAGGAAGGCCCCCTGCGCGGGTCGCCCTGACAGGGGCTGATGCGTCGCTTTCGTCACTCTTGGCCTCTCTCCTGCGGCGTTCGGGCATGGTATAGCCCGAGAACGCCCCTATCCGATGAAGTTTTTTTGATCGGAATTCGTTTTGATAATGCAAAAAAATCTGCAGGGGGAGCGGGGCAGGGGCAATTAATTCAGGCATTTTCCACAGACCGAGCCGATGGAAGAGGGGGCGTTGATGCAGTACTGGTTGATCAAATCCGAGCCAGAAACATTTTCATGGCAGCAGCAGGTCCAAAACGGGGTCGAACCCTGGACCGGGGTGCGGAACTATCAGGCGCGCAACAATCTCTCGGCCATGCGCTGCGGCGATCTGGCTTTCTTCTACCATTCGGTCTCGGACAAGGAGATCGTGGGTGTCGTCGAAGTGGTGCGTGAGGCCTATCCCGACCCGACAGCGGAGGGAGAGAAATGGGTCTGCGTTGATGTGAGGGCACGCGGCGCTTTTGCCAATCCGGTATCGCTTGCGATGATCAAATCCGATCCAACCCTCTCGGAAATGGCGCTTCTGCGTCAGTCCCGCCTTTCCGTCGCGCCAGTGCGTGAAAGCGAATGGATCTATCTCTGCCAGCTTGGGCAGTGGCAGGGAAAATAGCCTTTCGGGCCCCTGATCTCTCTGTGGGTCAGGCTTTTGCCGGGGCAGAGAGACATTGTCCGAGCAGCGAGGCAATACGCTGTGGGTCATCCGGGCGCAGTGTCGCAAAACCGATCACAAGTCCCTCCTGTGTTGCGGCGTGGCAGAGGGCCGAAAGCCGGGCAACACGGTAGCCCGCTTGCGCAAGGGCTGTCTGACTGTCCAGTTCGAAGCCTTTTTCCACAAAGCGGAGACCCAGTTGCACGCCGCCGCGTGGCCGGGTGACCACAACGCCCTCGCAATTTTGCAGCGCCTCATAGAGGGCTTCACCACGACTTTGATAAAGTCGTGCGATATGGCGCAGATGTCTGCGGTAATGACCCGATTCCATCAGTTCCGACAAAGCAAGCTGGGCGTGAAGATTAGCGGCGCAGCCCATCGTGCGATGCGCGGCCCGCATCGGGTCGATCAGGGCTTCGGGTACGACTATCCAGCCGAGTCGAAGGCCCGGCAGAAGCGCCTTCGAGGCCGAACCGAGATAGATGCATTCCGTAAAGCTGCCATGCGCGGCAAGGGCCGCGATTTCGCGCCCATGCCAGAGAAACTCGCTGTCGTAATCGTCTTCTATGATCAGCGCGCCCTGACTGCGCGCGCGCTCAAGCAGGTCGAGGCGACGCGCAAGCCCCATCCGCCCACCCAGCGGATACTGATTTGAGGGGGTGATGTAGATGAGGCGCGCTTCGGGTGGCAGGGCCTCAACCTGCATTCCGTCGCTATCGACCGGCACAGGGCAAAGCGTCGCGCCTGCTGCCAGAAAGCTCGCTTTCGCGCCGACATAGCCGGGGTCTTCCATGGCGATGACATCCCCCGGATCTGTCATGATCTGGGTAACAAGGCTGAGAGAGGCCTGCGTACCGGGCGTGATCAGTATCTGTTCTGGCCTGATGGCAAGGCCTCGATCGCTGGCCAGTCGCGTGCAGAGGGTTTCCCGAAGGGCCTGCGTGCCATGATAGCCGCCATATCCCGCTTCCTCTCCCCGTGCGGGTCGTGCCTGGCGGCGTAGGATCTGGGCCCAGAGACTGGCAGGGAACTCATGCTCGTCAGGCAGGCCGGGCGCCAGTCGCCCCGTCTCTGTTACATAGGTCGCCTTGCGCGGGTCATGTGCCAGACGTTGCCCGCGTGTCGAGACCCTTGGCGTGATGCTTTCGACCCTGTCGGTCGCGGGGGTGGTCGGCAGGCATGCCCTAGGCCGACTGCCTGGCCGCATCTCGATAATGCCTTCTGCGCGTAGCAGGTCATAGGCCGTGGTGATGGAGCTGCGCGAGAGACCGAGCATCTGCGCGGCATGACGTGTCGAGGGCAATACGGCCCCGTCGGCAATACGTCCGGCGCGTATGGCTGCCCCGAGAGCGGCAAAAAGCTGAACAGGTAACGGCTCGCTGCGTGTCGGATCGGGCAGGAAAAAGGCGGGGAGAAAAACTGGCATGAAGAAATATCGATAAACCGGATCTCGAATCAGTCCAGTTGGCGCGCTAGATCCGTTTCGGTCAAGCGACGATTGCTCAGGACAGATCTAGGAGGCAAGAATGGTTCCCGATTATGCGAAGGCCCGTCAGGGCAAGCGCGCGCATTATGACGAGGCGACCATCCACGCCATTCTCGATACGGGGCTCGTCGGGCATGTTGGTTTCGTGGCCGATGGCAGGCCGATGGTCATGCCGATGGCCTATGCGCGTTGCGGCGGCACGCTCTATCTGCATGGCGCTTCCAAGACGCGGCTGATGGGGCTGGATGGGCTCAAGCTCTGTGTAACAGTAACGCAGCTCACCGGCATCGTGGTGGCACGCTCGTCCTTTCATCACTCGGTCAATTATCGTTGCGCCGTGGTGCATGGGCAAGCGAGGAAGGTGAGGGGCGAGGAGCACGCACGGGCTCTCGATGCGATTACCGACCATCTTCTGCCCGGTCGCAGCAGCGAGTTGCGGGGCATGACCGTGCAGGAACTCAAAGCGACAGGAGTGATCGCGCTCGATATCGAGGCGGCAAGTGCCAAGATACGCACCGGCCCGCCGGTAGAAGATCCGGCAGATCTGCCCTCGACACTCTGGGGGGGGGTCGTGCCGGTTGTGACCGCCCTCGGTACGGGCATTCAGGATGCTCATACGCCAGAGGGGACATTACCCCCTGAGTCCCTGCGAAAGGCGCAGGCGAAATTCATCGCCTGAATTTCGCAACCCGGCGAGGGCGCGTCGTCATGTGTCGAGACGGCCGCCTCCGGCAGCATCCCCCCGCCGCCAGTAACCGGCGGCGCGTATCTGCGTACGGGGTACGGCTTCCTCATTGACCAGATGATCGCGCAGCGTGCGCACGACCTCGATTTCGGCCGCAATCCAGACATTGAGCTTTTCGACCGAGGGCAGAACCACGTGGCGCAGCAGGTCTGGCAGCGTCTCATCGCCACCCTTTTCGCAACGATGCACCTCGATCCAGGCATTGCTGATCAGCGGATAGGTCTTTTCGGTCTCGCGCGTGTCCAGAAGGACGATGGCCCGATGGTTGGGCGCAAGGGTCTCGAGGGTGCGGGCGATGGCGGGCAGGGCGGTATCATCGCCGATCAGCAGATGCGTCGTCAGCGCCTCAGGCGCGATATGCGAGGCTTTGGGGCCCCCCATCCCCAGAACATGGCCCGGCTTTGCCTGGGCAGCCCATTGCGTGGCGGGGCCTTCATCATGCAGCACGAAGTCGATGACGAGTTCCCGCGTCTCTTCATCGAAACGTCTCGGCGTGTAGTCACGCGCGATCAGGCGCGGGTCACGCGGTGCGCTGCGGTCGGCGCCAAGATCGGGCAGAACCGGCGTGTCACTGCCTGGTTGCGGGAAGAACAGCTTGACGTGATCGTCCACGCCAGCGGTCACGAAGTCATGCAGATCTTCGCCGGTGAAGACGATACGGCGCATCGTATCGGAAAGCGGAATAATCTGCGCGACCGTGATGCGTCTAAGCCGCAGCGCATGACGGATCTTTGTGGGAGCCAGGCCGTCCTGAGTCATGCGCTCTCTCCTTCGGCAATCTCGGCAGCGGCACGGGTCAGGATAGCCGCGATGCGACGCGCCTCGATCGGGCTGCACCCGCGTCGTGCGTAAAGCGTGGTCTTGAGAAGATGCCGGGCCTTGTGGAGACCGTCGGCGGCTTCAGGGTCCAGATCGTGCAACCCGGCAAAAGCCTCGCGCACCTCGCTCATGCGGGCGCCGATACGCTCGAGGATATCGAGAATACGATCGGCTTCTGCCTTGTTTTTGGCCAGATGCGCCCCGCCGGGTTCGGTAATCGTATAGAGCTTGCGTGTGCCTTCCTGCGTGACAGCGGCGAGGCCGATTTCCTCGAGATAGGTCAGGGCCGGGTAAACCATGCCGGGGCTCGGCTTGTAGAAGCCGTTCGACCGCTCCTCGAGCCTGCGGATGACTTCATAGCCATGGGCAGGGCTCTCTTGCAGCAAGGCGAGAATCACGAGCTGCAACTCCTCGGCGCTGAGCTTGCGACCGCTCGGAATATCGCCGCCGCGATGGCGGCCGAACCGCCCGCCGAAACGATGGCCTGACCCGCCGCCGAAGCCGTCGTGACGGCTGAAGACATGGCGTAGATGATGGCGAAAGGGCATTTGTATCTCCTGTTATATCTTAAGAGTGTCTTATCTTAAGATATAACGCAAGATGTTTTTGCGCGCGTTGCTGTTTGAGAGAGGTTCCGGCGGGCGTCAGTCGGTGAAAGGGACCTGCCCTCTGAGGCATTTCAGAAGGCAGGCTGAGGCTGGGCGAGGCGTTCAGCAGGCCCAGACGGTCTTGATGTTCATGAACTCGTAGAGACCGAGTTCGGTCAGTTCGCGACCATAGCCGCTGGCCTTGATGCCACCGATAGGCAGGGCCGGGTCAGACGCGGTAATCCGGTTGATGAAGACCCCACCCGCTTCGATGCGCTGCGACAGCGCCTGACCGAGCGCCGCGTTCTGGGTCCAGAGACTGGCGCCCAGCCCATAGGTGCTGTCATTGGCCAGAGCGATGGCGTGATCGGTATCGTGTGCTTCGATCAGACAGGCGACCGGGCCGAAAAGCTCTTCCCTGAAAGCCGTCATCTGAGGTGTGACACCGGCGAGCACGGTCGGCTCGTACCAGGCGCCGGGGCGATCGCCCGGTTCGCCACCCACCACAAGCCGGGCCCCTTCAGCGACGCTGCGACGCACCTGCTCATGTAGCCCGTCGCGAAGGTCAGTGCGCGCCATGGGGCCGATGAAGGCGTCATCATCCAACGGGTTAGTGAGAGAGAGGGCACGCACTTTCGCGAGAAACTTCTCGCTGAAGGTTTCGGCAATCGGTGCCTCGAGAATGATGCGCTTGGCAGCGATGCAGACCTGACCGCAATTGGCGAAGCGGGCAGCCACGGCGGCATCGACGGCCTTGTCGAGATCGGCGTCGGCAAGCACGATGAACGGGTCCGACCCGCCAAGCTCCAGCAGGGATTTCTTGCCATATTGTCCGGCGATACCGGCCAGAATGCGCCCGACACGCACGCTGCCTGTCACCGTCACACCGCTGATGCGCGAATCCGCAATGACATGGGCAGTCTGTTCGCGAGAGAGATTGGCGCTCATGAAGACGTCATCGAGGTCGCAATCGGCTGCGATCTCGTTGAGCAGCAGGCCACAGCCCAGCGTGTTTTCCGCCGGTTTGACGATGAAGCCATTACCCCCGACCAGAATGGGCACGGCCGCCCTGATGATCTGCCAGTAGGGGAAGTTCCAGGGCATCACGGCAAGAACGATGCCGGTCGGCGCATAGCTGAGATGGGCCTCACCCATGGGCACAGGCATAGGCTTGTCACGCAGCAGGGCAGGAGCGTGCTTGCCATACCAGTCGATCACTGCAGCGCATTTCTCTATCTCTGCCCGCGCAGAGGTGATCGATTTGCCCATCTCGAGCGTGGCCAGACGCGCCAGCTCTTCCTTGCGTTCACGCAGGCGGGTGGCGAAGCGATGCAGAAGATCGAGGCGTGCGCCGAGCGATTTGGCCCGCCAGCCCTCGAAACCCCGCTCGACGCGTCGCAGCATGTCCTGCAGGGCGCCATCCGTCAGAAACGGATAATGCGCCAGGGTTTCACCACTGGCCGGATTGACTGTTGTAACACCGTCATTCGGGTGCGGGCTGGTCATGATCTCTACCTCTGGTTGTTGGTCCATAAAGCCGTGCCGGCGGCGTCAGATTGCGCGACCACATCCGTCTGCCCGTTGCCCGGTGAACCGGCATAATTGTGATACGCCGAGTTTTCATAGGGTGGGCGTACCGGCGCATTGAATTTCACCGGCCAGCCCAGAAACGAGAAATGCGACGGTGCATCATTCGGCAACTGGGTGGATTGATGCGCTTCCGACCCCGGCAGGCCGAGCGCCTGATGGGATCGGACGGTATAGGAATAGCCACGCAACGAATTGTCAAAATCATCTGTCACCTCATAGCCATGGGGCGGCGGCGGCGCGCCACCATCGGGCAGGGCGACTTTTTCGACCGGGGTGAGCGGGCGTTCCATGGCATGGAGTTGTGACGCGGGATCGGCAGCAGCGCTTCCGAGACCCAGAGGCAATGAGGCGGCCAGCGCGGTCATGCAGAGGCCGAACTGGTAAAGGGGGAATGTCCTGAGCATCGGGGTGTCCTGTTTGCGATATCCATCCACCTAACAGGGGAGCCGCTGTTTCGTTTTCTCCTGACGTTGTAGGATGAAAAAAAAGCAGCCTCGCGACAAACTTTGGTGACTGCCGGGTGTGTCAGGCGTTGCGTCGGGTGCAACGGACCTTATGTCCACACGCCCGTGCCAGGCCTCGCCGTGCAGGCGCGCTCAGTTCAGGGAGAACAGAATTCATGGCTTCAGCGACCGGATCGACAATCCCGGGAATCGGCGAAATCGCCCCGCTTTCTCTCGACAGCGAGTCTCTGGCGCAGCTTCAGTCTGCGCTGGCCAAGGTCGAGCACGGGCGCGGTGTGCTCGTGCGTCTGGCCGACCTGATGGGCGGCGCCGTCGGTCAGGCGACTCGTCTGGGTATGCAGGGCCTTGGCATGGCGCCCAATATCCAGGCCAAGCTGCAGGGTCTGGCCGAGGCATCGATCACGCGGGCTTTCGACATCGCCATTCTGGGTATGGCCCAGGAATCACCGGTCAAGGCGCCGAAATGGCGTGATCCCGCGGCTCAGGCCGCTGTCGCCGTATCGGGCGCGCTCGGTGGCTTTGGCGGTGTCGTCGGGCTCATGCCTGATATCGGGTTTACGACCCTGACGATCATGCGCGAAATTGCCCGTGTCGCACGCGAAGAGGGTGAGGATCTGAGCGATGAGGATACGCGTCGCGCCTGTCTTGAGGTCTTCGCTCTGAAGGGTTTTCTGGCTGGTCAGGCGGGTGACGAGAGTGAACTCGGGTTCTTCTCGGCGCGGGCCTTGATGCGCGGCAAGCCCATTGTGCTGCTGATTGCCGAAGTCGCCTCACATTATGGAATCGGCCTGTCGCGTAAATTCGCCCTGCAGATGGTGCCTGTGGCGGGCGCGCTCTGCGGTGCGTCGCTGAACGCGGCCTTCCTGTCCCATTATCGCGCTGTAGCGCGGGCGCAGTTCACGATCAGGCGTCTTGAGCGCCAGCACGGGCCCATCGTGCGCGATACCGCCCAGCACATGCGCCATACAGGGCCGTCCGACGCCACCTCGTGATGCCGCGCATTATGGGGTTTCCGCGTGGGATCTCCCGGTCTGAACGCCATGGATCCGGAAACGCCTGTGCGGGTTTGTCCCGCCATATGAGGGTCCGATGTGGGTCGGGCCCGCTTTGTCGCATGGTGGCAGGGGGAAAAACCCAGCCCCCGGCGGCATACCTATTTCGGGTGCGATGCGCGAAAGGCCTCGATCAATCCGGCTGGAACAAGTTGGATGGAAAAGAGCGCTGTCATGACAAAAGCCAGCCCCTGATAATGCGGGGCGAAAAAGGCGAGAACACCACTAAGGGCTATACCGATCAGATAAACGAAAGTGAGGGGCATACAGAAAGTCCATCTCGCGGTCTGAGGGGGGTGCCCTACCATGATGAGCCGGTCGGTGCCCATGATAAACCGTATCGGCGCCCGGGGTTCCGTCGGGCTGCGCTTCGGGAGAATGCCCGCCATGCCGCCTGATCCGATCGCCCCGCAGTATCTTCTGGGCGCTTATCGGCAGGGGATTTTCCCTATGTCCGAATCACGCGATTCCGATGAGATCAGCTGGCATCGCCCGTACGAGCGCGGCGTTCTCCCTCTCGACTCGCGCTTTCATCTCTCACGCAGGCTGGCCCGTACCGTGCTTCAGGGGCGTTTCGACGTTACGAGCAATCGCTGTTTCGATGAGGTGATCCGCTGCTGTGCCGAGACACCGGGGCGAGGCGGCACTTGGATCAGCCTGCGTCTGCAGGCGCAGTACGATCTTCTGCATCGCCTCGGTTACGCCCATTCGATCGAGACATGGTCTGACGGTCGGCTGGTCGGCGGCCTTTATGGCGTGAAGCTGGGTGCAGCCTTTTTCGGGGAGAGCATGTTTTCGCGCTGCACGGATGCCTCGAAAGTGGCGCTGGTCCATCTGGTTGCCTCACTGCGCTGTTCGGGATTCGCGCTGCTCGATACGCAGTTTCCAACGGCGCATCTGGAAACATTCGGTTGTCTTGCCGTTCCTGATGCAGCCTATCGGTTGATGCTGGACCACGCGGTCGCGATTGAGGCATCGTGGGATGAAGATGTCACGCTGGGCAGACTCCGGCAGGAGATCATCCGTCTTCGTGACGGTATCGACGCTCGCTAGGGCGTATTGGAGGGAATAAAATGTCGATGTTCCAAGTAAAGGGCGCTGCGGCGCTTTCGCTGGCCGCCCTTGTCACGGGTGGGGCTGGCACGGCTCTGGCGCAGCAGCATCCGCGACTTTCGCCCTCTCGCGACGTCACGGTCGTTTATTCGGTGCAGCCGGAAAAAATGCCCAAGCCTGTAGAGGCCATCGTCCAGTTCAAGGCCGAGGGCGACAAGCTGCGCATCGACGCACCGGACCACGCGGGTTCGACCATTCTTGACCGGCCTGCCCAGCGCGTCACGCTGATCATGCACAAGCAGCGCGTCTATACGAGCTTTGCGCCCAAGCACGGCCTGCGCAACCCGTTCATGCTCGATATGTCGATGCAATATGCGCCCGATGGCACAGGCACGGTGGCAGGGCTTGCCTGTAACAAATGGACCATCACTTCCACCCACGGCAACGCGGTGGCCTGCGTCACGGAAGACGGGGTTATTCTGAGCGAGGAAGGCGTCGATGCGGACGGGCTGCATGGCAAGCTTGAAGCGCAGAAGGTCACGTATGGACCGATCGCCGAGACATTGTTCGTTCCCCCCTCCGATTATCAGCAGATCACCGCCCAGATGCCGATCCCGCACGGTGCCGGCCCGCAGAGCTCTGCCAAGCCGTGATCATGAAGGCTTCCGTCCTTTGCGGCCTTGCCCTTGCCGCGCTTTCTTCTGCGGCCTCATCGGCTCTCGCCGATGAGGCTGCTCCGCCAGCCGCGACCACGCCTTATGTGACGCCTCAGGTCGATGTGGATGTCACCTATGAGGCCACCGGGCCGGACGGACACGTCTATCCACAGCGCATGCGCTGGAACGCGGCCCATTGGCAGCAGCGTCTCGACATGACGTCGACAGGGCTCATCATGCTGACCGATTATCGCGCTCATCGCCTGTCTGTGGTCGATACGCGCGAGAAAACCTACACGGTTTCGGGCGCACCGGATTCGCAATTTGCGCCACCCGGACAGCGGGCTTCGGGCCAATGGATCAGAGGAGTGGCGGATCGCGTGGCGAACCAGGCCTGCACCCACTGGACCACGACCGATACTGACGGTCGGACTGCCGATTTCTGTTACGCAGAGAACGGCGTGCTGCTTTTGGCGACGCATGATGGCACGCCGCTCATTCGTGCTGTCGCTTATGCAGAGACGCCTCAGGGGCCCGAAATCTTCAGGGAGCCGGAAGGCTTTCACGAAATCGATGCGATGAAACTGGCCCAGTAGGCCGTTTCAGACGCCTTGGGACGGCAAACGGGCCATTTTGCGCGATTATGTTACATTTCTGCCCGTTTTTCGTCCTGTTCGGTCCAAAATTCGACACCATATGGAGGGTATAACGTTCATGTCGGATCGGCCGCTCTGTTTGGCCCGATCTGTCGAGGAGGTTTCCAAATGCGTCATATCCTGAAAATTGGCCTTGCGGCTCTGCCTCTTGCAGGTCTTCTGGGAGGCGCTCCCTTGGCTCAGGCTCACCCCTATGGCTGGGGCGGTGGCCCCGGCTGGCACGGTGGTGGCCCCGGTTGGCGTGGTGATCGTGGCTGGCGTCGCGGTGGCGGTGGCAATGCCTTTGTCGGTGGGCTGGTCGGCGGTCTTGTCGGTGGTGCCGTGATTGGCGCAATTGCGCGTCCCTATGTGGCACCGCCCCCGCCGCCGGTCGTTTATGCACCGCCCCCGCCAGTCGTTTATCAGCCCCCGCCGCGGGTAGTTTACCCGCCGCCAGTTGCGGTCTATCCCTCCTACCCGGCATATCCCGCATATTGAGCACGAGGTCTCGATTTCATCATGGTAGCTATTGGCGATAGCGCGCCCGCTTTTTCCCTTCCCGCTGCCGGTGGTCAGACCATCGACAGCGAGGGTCTCAAGGGGCAGCCCTATCTGGTTTATTTCTATCCTAAGGCCGACACGCCGGGATGCACGACCCAGGCCTGCGACCTGCGCGACCAGAAGCAGACACTTGGAACTCTGGGGCTGAAGGTCATTGGCATCAGCCCCGACCCGGTCGAAAAGCTGGAGCGTTTCGCCAAGAAATACGGGCTCGACTTCACGCTCGCCAGCGATGCCGAGCATGAGCTGGCCGATCGTTACGGCACCTGGGTAGAGAAGACCAATTACGGCAAGACCTATTTCGGCATGGAGCGCAGCTCCTTTCTGGTCGATGCCGATGGCGTCATCCGCGCCATATGGCGCAAGGTGAAACCTGCCGAGCATGTTGCGCTGGTGACAGAAGCCGCCTCCGAATTGTAGGTTTCTGAAAGAATAGTGCCGCACGATCTTTTCCATCGTGCGTCCTGGCGGGCGTTCCGTCTTGGGGCGCTTGTGCTGATCCTGCCGCTGGCTCTGGTGCTGGTGGCGGGCGCCGCACTTCTGTGGCGCCTCGCTGCCGGACCTCTGGATGTGACGGCCATTGCCCGTCATTTTTCCCCCGTGGCCATTCAGGCAGGGCAGCAGCCCGGTCACCCTGCGGGCAGGCTGGTCTGGCAGCAGGTCTTCCTGAGTTGGCAGCCCGGCCTGAGGCATATCCATCCTCTTCTGATCATCGACGCGAAAGATCTCCGTATCCTTCGTCAGGATGGCACGGCCACACTCGCTGCGCGGAATGCGCGCGTGGCCTTCAGGATGGCACCGCTCCTGCGCGGTAGTCTGGAGCCGAGGACGATCGCGCTCGATGGGGCTCGAATTATCCTCAAGCGATCGCAGGACGGGTCGATCGACCTCGACTGGCCCGGCGCGGTGCACCGATCTTCCCATTCCGGCGGGTTTTCGATCGATTTTCTGCGCGGGGTAGCGCTGCATGATGTCAGCGTAACCCTGCGCGATGCTCTTCCTGATCATGCGCAGGGCGCGGGTGATCTGACGCTGCAAATTGCCAGGGCGGCGCTTTCCCGCCCGCCTTCGGCAGATCTGTCGCAATGGCTCGGCACGGTCGAGGGTGCCTTCGGCCCGGCTTCGTTACCCCGGATGACTTTCGTGGCTCATGGTGCTGCAGGTGAAGGTGGTTCTACTGCCTGGGACCTGAAACTTGGCCCTGTATCGCCTGCGCTTTTTGCTGGGCTGCTGCCCCACGCCGCATCATGGCGCCTGCCGGTTACGGCCGAGTCTCATGTCGTCATCCCGCCATCGGGTCATGTCCGCAATGGCAGCCTTCCCGTCTCCGAAGCACGGCTTTCAGTCACTTTTCGCGCAGGGCAGATCGATCAGAAAGAAGGCTCACCGCTACAGGTTTCTGAGGCGGGTGTGGCGGCCCATCTTGCCCTGAAGGGCAAACAGGCTGTTCTCGACGATTTCCACGCGGGCATCACGCTTATCGATGATCAGGGCCACCCGACGCATTTCGCGGCAAGTGGAACCCTTGCTGTCGACTCCCTGATGCAGGCGAAACAGATCGACGGCCACGTCTCTGCTTCGGCAACGACGCTCGATGTGCCCCATCTCGCTTCCATCTGGCCAGCTATCGTGATGAAGGGCGCCCGCCGCTGGGTGACGCGTAACCTCACCGAGGGAACAGGCAGCAATCTCTCAATCGACGCGACGGTTCACAGCGGCTCGGGCTGGGCGCATATACGGCCAACACAGACGGCGGCGACGCTGGATGTGAAAGATGCCGTCGTGAACTGGCTTAGGCCCATCCCCCCGGCGCGCAATGTCTCTGCACGTTTCAGTTTCGCCGGACCCGATACGCTTAGGATTGATTTTCTTGGGGGAATCCAGCCCAGCGGTGATGCGGCCAACGCGCCACTTCTGCATCTTGATAGCGGAAGCATGTTGATCAGCGATCTTCTGGCGCGTGATCAGATGGGTACGATCAATCTGGCCATGTCTGGCGATCTCGCCGCCCATATGGGGCTGCTGGCGCATCAGCGACTGCATCTTCTGTCGCGCCATCCGTTGCCTTTCACGCATCCCTCCGGCCCGGTGATAGTCACCGGACAGATCACGCTGCCTTTGTCGTCCCATATCGAGAATGACCAGATTCACGTGAATGCAGAGGCGCGTTTCCGGAACGTTGCGCTGGGCAATGTCGTGCTCGGCCGCGATCTGACAAATGCCAGCGGCACGATGAAGGCGACCGAACGTCATCTTAGCCTCACAGGAGAGGGGCTGCTCGATAATGTGCCGACGACGGCACGGCTCGAAGAGAATTTTCTGAGTCGCGACGGCGGGTTGCGTGAAGATGTGCACGCTGTCTCGGTTTTCGACGAGGATGCGCTCCAGCGCTCCCATATTGGCAGCCAGTCTCTCTTTCATGGCACGGCCCAGCTTGTGGCCGATTACAAGGCGCGTTTCGACGGGCGTGCTGATCTGCACTTATCGCTCGATCTTGCTGACTCGGCCCTGTCCATTCCGGTCTGGCGCAAGGCGCGTGGCGACAAGGCGACCGCCGCCGCACATATCGGGCTGAAACAGGGGCAGATTGTCGCTCTCGACCAGATTGCGGCAGAAGGGCCCGAACTGCATGTCGAGGGGAGAGGGCTGGTCAGCGACGGGAAGGTGAAAAGCCTTGCACTCGATAATTTCGTTGTGGGGCGGTCGAACGGAGATGCCGTGATCGAGCTGCCCGGCTTCGATAACGCGCCAGTCAATGTGCATGTGCATGCCCATGATCTCGATCTGGCGCCGCTGCTCCATGGGGATGACGCAAAGGAAGCGACTGCTACAGACAAGCCCAGTCCTTCGGGGCCTGTGTCAGGCCCCAGGCCTGCCGGGGCCGGAGCACCGGAGATGCGCTGGAGTGTCGATCTGGCGACGGATCGTCTCTACTATAGCCAGACCGGGTCGTTTGGCGGCGTGGTGGCTCATCTCGAACATCGTAATCATCGCCTTGAGAAGGGGCATTTTTCTTTCAGGCAACCTGTCGCCGTACAGATGCAACTGACGCCCCATAAGGACGGGCGGTATCTGCAGCTCAATGTCGATAATCTCGGCACGCTGCTGAGCCAGACCGGTATGACGGAAAGGCTTGAGGGGGGAGAAGCCCAGATTGCCGGGTCTGTGGGGGATGGTGGCACAGGTCAGTTGCCGCCCTTCAAGGGGGTCATTTCGGTCTCCCCCTTCACCTTCAGGCAGCCACCGGCTGCGCTGACGGCAGCGACCCATCTTTCGGTGTTCAACTGGTCTCAGGCCAGCAGCGACCGTTTTGAGGTGCAGCATCTGCATCTTCCGGTCAAAATCACTAATGATGTCATGACCATCCATGATGGACATCTCGGCAATCCGGCGCTCGGGGCGACGCTCGAGGGCAAGATCGGCCTCGATCAGGGCAAGCTTGATCTTCAGGGCACGGTAGTACCTGTTTTCGGAATAAACGCAGCACCTGGTCGCCTGCCCAATGTCGGCAAGCTCTTTTCTCCCGAATCCGGGGGCGGGGTTCTGGCGGCGACATTTACGGTCAAGGGCACGGCGGGCAATCCGACACTCTCGGTCAATCCCTTTGCCATGCTATTACCCGGTGTGATGCGTCAGCTCGCCAAATAACAGGCAGCAGGGCGTAAGGCCCGTCCGGGTGAAAGGTGTTTCAGCCAGTTTCCGGACAGCAGAACAGGGAGAGGCGCGATGCGCGACGACAGCAATGCAGATCTGTTTGGCGCACCGCCGCCCCGTCAGGGCAAGGCTTCTGTGCAGGCTCATCAACAGCGACCGTCCGTATCGGCCGCACCTGAGATGGCGCGCCAGACGCAGCCGCTGGCAGATCGCCTGCGCCCCAGACAGCTTTCAGAAGTCGTAGGGCAGGATCACCTGCTCGGCCCGACGGGTCTGCTTGCGCAGATGCTCAGGCGCAACACGCTGCCAAGCCTCATTCTCTGGGGTGGTCCAGGCTGCGGCAAGACAACCATCGCCCGTCTGCTTGCACGAGAGGCCAAGCTGCGTTTCGAGCAGATCTCTGCCGTTTTCTCTGGCGTCGCCGATCTGAAAAAAGCCTTCGAGACCGCCTCGCGTTTCCAGCAGGAGACGGGGCGGGGCACATTGCTCTTTGTCGACGAGATCCATCGTTTCAACCGCGCCCAGCAGGACGGGTTTCTGCCCTATGTCGAGCGCGGAACGGTCATTCTCATAGGAGCGACAACCGAGAATCCGTCATTCGCCCTCAACGGCGCCCTGCTTTCGCGCTGTCAGGTTCTGGTGCTCAACCGTCTGGATGATGCGGGGCTCGAAAAACTGCTGCAGCGCGCGGAGCAGGAGGCAGGCAAGGCATTGCCGCTGACGGAAGAGGGGCGGGCGTCTCTCAGGGCCATGGCTGATGGTGACGGGCGCTATCTGCTTAATCTGGTCGAGCAGATCCAGGCCCTGCCCGAGGGCGAGCGCCTCGACACGGCGGGTCTGGCCACAGTGGTCGCGCGACGGGCGGTGCTTTATGACAAGGACCGCGAAGAGCATTACAATCTCATCTCGGCGCTGCATAAATCGCTGCGCGGTTCTGACCCCGATGCAGGTCTCTACTGGTTTGCCCGCATGCTGGAAGGGGGGGAAGACCCTCGCTATATCGCCAGACGCATGACACGATTTGCCGCCGAGGATGTCGGGATGGCCGATCCTTCAGCGCTTCCTCTGGCCGTAGCAGCATGGGAAACCTATGAGCGCCTCGGCAGCCCGGAAGGGGAGCTGGCTCTGGCGCAACTCGTCGTTCATCTCGCCACGGCGCCAAAGTCGAATGCTGTCTATCGGGCCTATAATCAGGCACGCAAACTGGCCCGCGAGACAGGCAGCCTTGGGCCACCGCATCACACTCGCAATGCTCCTACCAAGCTGATGAAGAGCATCGGTTACGGCAAAGGCTATGAATACGATCATGATACGGAAGAGGGGTTTTCGGGTCAGAATTACTTCCCCGATGAGATGGAGCGCGTGGCGCTTTACCAGCCGACCGACCGCGGGCAGGAGCGGAAGATCAGAAAAAATCTGGACAGGCAGGCCGCAATACGGGCAAGCCGTCGCCCATGAGTGTCACAACCCGTATTGTCAGTGAAGACGAGGCCGATATGCGCCTCGATCGCTGGTTTCGCCGCCATTTCCCCGATCTCACCCAGGGTGCGCTGCAAAAGCTGTGTCGCACCGGGCAGGTGCGCCTTGATGGCAAGCGCGTGACCGGTGCCAGTCGCCTCGCCCCCGGCCAGAGCCTGCGTATTCCGCCGTTGCCTGCGCCGACAGCGCCCCAGTCCGATCGTCCCGCTCCTCTCGACCCGCAGCTGGCGCGCGAGATCGAGCGCATGGTGATCTATCGCGACGGCCATGTGATCGTGCTCGATAAACCCTCCGGCCTGGCCACACAGGGCGGTCCCGGCATCACCAAGCATATCGACATGATGCTCGATGGTCTGCGTGGCGAATTGCATGACCGCCCGCGCCTGGTGCATCGCATCGACCGCGACACGTCGGGGTTGCTGCTTCTCGCCCGTACCCCGGGTGTTGCCGCCAAGCTCGCGGCAGCGTTTCGTGGGCGTGATGTCGACAAGACCTATTGGGCAATCGTCGTCGGTCGCCCGATGCCCGGCTCTGGTGTCATTGACCAGCCTTTGGCCAAGCTCGGCGCAGGCAACGGCTCGCTGATGATCGCCGCAACGCGTGAAGACGAAGACGCGATGGTCGCCAAGACCGATTATGAAGTCGTTGATGCGGCCGGCAAGAGACTGTCCTGGCTGGCGCTCAAGCCCCTGACCGGGCGCACGCATCAGCTGCGCGTGCATTGCGAGACACTTGGCACACCTATTCTTGGCGACCCGAAATACGGTGGCAAGGCCGCGCATATGGAAGGTTTCGTCGATCGGCTGCATCTGCACGCCCGGTCTCTCGAATTCCCGCATCCGGCGGGTGGGCGCCTGCGTGTAGCGGCCCCCTTGCCACCGCATATGCGCACGACATTCAAGGATCTCGGCTTTACTCCGGGCGATACGCCCAAACCCGAGCGTATCGGCTTCAAGGGAGTCAGAAAATGAAGCGTCTGGCTGCAGTACTGATCGTCGTTCTCGTGCTGGCGACCGGTCTGGCCGTTTCGGCCGATTTTCTGATCGATCGCTCGAATCTGAAATCCGACGTCATTGCTGCGGTCAAGCGCCAGACCGGACGCGATCTGACCATGGCCCGGTTCTCGGTGGGCATTCTGCCCTGGCCGAGCGTGAGCGCGCATGAGGTCACCTTCTCCGATATCGGGGGGGCTGCAAACACACCCATGTTGCAGGCGCGCGATATTCGCGCCTCCGTGGCGCTCATCCCGCTTCTGTGGCGGGAGATCCGTCTGGAAAATGTGACCCTGCAACGCGGCACGGTTGTCCTGCACCGTGATGAGGCAGGTCAGGCGAACTGGGATTTTCATGCTGAGCCAGCCGACAAGGCGACGGGTTCGGCCAAGCCCTCTCATCCGACCGCGCGTTGGAGCCTCAAAATCGGTTCAGCGAAGCTTGATCGTATGGCCTTCTCTCTGGACGATCGCTTTGCCCATCACGGCGGCTCGGTGACGATCACTCATGCGGAATTTGATGGTCTCGCTTCAAGCGCCCCCTATCTCGATATCCGTGGCACGCATGGCGAGATGCCATTTCGGGTAAATGGCCATATCGGCCCGCTTTCCCTGTTTCAGGGCGCCAATCCTCCCTGGGCCCTCAGCCTGGGTGCCACTCTGGGCAAGGAGAGCAAGCCGCAGGACTGGCTGAATTTCGACGGCCAGATCAGCGATATGCGCCATATGCGCGGGTTTTCCGGTGTGTTGCGGGGCGAGATGGCCTCGCTCAAGGATGCCGAGATGCTCTTCCCCAATGCCAACCTGCCCGCAATCACGGGGCTGGGGGGTGAAATCGGGATTTTCGACGCAGATCCGCAGAGCGACAGGCAGAAGCTCGATCTCTCGCGACTTGGCGTGAACCACGTTCATCTTCATCTCGAATCGGCCCCTCCCTTGCATGGTCTGTCGGTCTCGGCTCTTCATGCCGATGCCGAGACCCTCTCGTCTGCTCTGACGGTAACCGCCACCGTGCAGGGGCCGATGCCGGCGCTCGCGGTTCAGGGCGCATTCGGTACGCTGGCTCAGGCAGGGACTTCCTGGCAGACGGCGCTCGAAACGCCTCTCGCTGTTTCGCTCGATCTGCGTGAAGCCAATCGACTGGGCAAAGCCGAGGGCCTTCACGGTCATGTTGCGGGTCAGATCGGAGCCTCCCGGACCGCGCTGTCACTGGACGGTGGGGCTGATACCCTGCCATTGCGTCAGTCAGTCCTGCATGACGTCACGCTCAAAGGCGCCTTCGAGCGTGATGTATCGGGTCGGATGACGCTCAAGGCGTTCACGCTGAACAGTCATGAGGCGACTGCGGTTCTCGATGCCGCGGCACAGAACGAGGCTCAGCCCGAGATGGAGGGCAAGCTGCATTTCCAGCATCTCGATCTCGATGCATTGGCCGCGCTCTGGACCAGACCCAAAGCCGCGCAGCCAAGTGCGCAGGCTCAACCGGCTCTGCCTGGTCCTGTCGCTTCTCTGACCGCGCCGCAGCAGCAGGCTCCTTCAGCTGGCGCGTCTCCTCAGGCGAGCGCGGCGGCGGGGCAGAATTCAGTATCGCCTCCTCCGGCAACGGACGCATTTTCCTGGTCGCGGCTCGTGTCGACAGGGCGCGGGACGCTGGATATTTCCGCCGATACGGTGCGTTTCAATGCTGCCGATTACAGCGGGATCTCTGCTCAGGCGCGTCTGGAATCGGGAAAACTGTCGCTCGATTCGGTCAAGGGGAGCGGGAATGGCATGACCCTGTCGGGGCGGGCGGTCTATGACATGAGCGTCAAGCCTGCATCCTTGACCCTCTCTCTGACACCCCTCCTGTTTCCTGCAACGTTGGCCCAGAACCTGCTCGCCATGCCCGGATTTTTCCGAGGGCCGCTGATGCTCGTCGGGCAGCTGGAAGCCCATGGCGATACCAGAGCGTCGCTGATCGCATCGCTTACGGGCCATCTGGGCCTCTCGATGGTGGGCGGTTCGATCGCGACCGGCCCGCTTGGCCCCTATCTTGGCGATTCGGTCCGGGCACTGCTGCCGCATGACAATCTCTCGGTGCGTTGCCTTGGGCTTCACGCCAGCTTCGCCGATGGTCGCGCGCAGTTCGATACACTAGGTATGGAAGCAGGGGCTCTGAGCCTGTCCGGCCATGGCAGCTATGGTCTGGTCGACCAGACACTCGATCTGCATCTGCTGCCGCGTATCGGCATCGCTGGTACCGGCGCCTCAACGCCTGTGCTGGTGACGGGCACCCTCGATGCCCCCAAGGCGAAGCAGGAAGCGAATACGGGTGGTCGCTTCGAGCTGACAATTGGCGGTAGCGAGCCCGATACCTGTCCGACTGTGCTTGAGGCCGCTCGTGAGAACCTTCCGGGTGAGGCTGCACCCGAACGCAAGAAGCATAACAAGGCTTCCGAACTTCTTCATGGGCTGGGGCTGCTGCATTGAGCCAGACAATCAAACGCTTCTGGAAAGAGGTCCACGTCGTACCGAGCGCGGTGCCTCCGGGTCACGAGATACGCCTCGATGGGCGCTCCTTCCGTTTACCGGGGGGCAACCCGCTTATCGTGGCTTCAAGAGCGCTGGCTGACCGTATCGCCGAAGAGTGGCGCAGTATTGTGCCCGGCGCAGCGTTCAGAACCAGCGACCTACCTCTGACGCAGATGGCTGGGACGCAGATCGAGCGTATTGCACCAGACCGTCAGCAGATCATTGGTGGGCTGATGGCCTATGGTGAGAGCGATCTCCTCTGCTATCGCGCGACCGGGTCGCTCGGACGCGAGCAGGATGCACTTTTCGATCCGGCTCTCGATCTGTTCGAGGCCCGCTACGGCGTCAGGCCGCCGATCACGAGAAGTCTTCTGCCCAGTCATGCTGGAATCGAGGTGCAGGGTGCGTATGCGGCCGCTCTTGATGGACTCGATGATGCGGCGCTGACCTGTGCGGCAGTCTGTGCCCCGGCGACAGGGAGTCTCATCCTGGCGATCGGTCTGGCAGAGGGCTGGATCGATGTGGTCACGGCCTGTGCCATGGCGAGCGTTGAGGAGCGTCACCAGATGGCGCAATGGGGCGAGGATAACGCGCTTCTGCAGGAAATGGGGCGCAATGCCGACGACATAAGTGCGGCGTTGGATTTTGTTACTCTTTCGCATGAAAAAGCGTCAAACGAGGCATGATTTCGCCACGATTGCTGCCTAACTCCTGACCACGCCAGCCATCACATTAGGTGACCATTGGTTACTCGACTGGTCTTGGGGTGATGACTAGAACCGATCAGGTAATCAGGCGTTATCATGGAAGGATGATCGATGTCTTCTCGTATTCACGCTGTAATCGAAGACAACATCTCGGCAGAGGCTCTTATCCGCAGAATCCCTTTCAAAGTGAGATCCGCTCATTTCGTGGCGCGCTGCGTCCAGAACGTATGGCTCCTCCTCGCTGCAACGCCGGTCATCGTTATTATCTGCGCCATCAAGGGATAGGACCGGGCGATTTCCGGTTTTGGTCGCAAGAGTAACCGCCAATAAAAAAGCCCGGCTGATACCGGGCTTTTTTTTGCGCTCGGACTGTTCTGGAAGAGGCCTTTCTCAGGGCACCAGAACGGTCGCAACTGCGGTCGCAGCAATGCCTTCCTCGCGCCCTGTGAAGCCGAGGCGTTCGGACGTGGTGGCCTTGACCGAGATCCGCTCAACATCGACCTGAAGCAGGGCAGCAAGGCGCTCGCGCATGGCCTGTGCGTGGGGGCCGATCTTCGGTCGCTCGCAGATGAGCGTGACATCGGCGTTGATCAGCATTCCGCCGCGCTGGCGGATACGCTCACCTGCATGGATCAGGAAGCGGGCTGAATCCATGTCTTTCCATTCATTGTCGGTCGGGGGAAAATGCCGCCCGATATCGCCCTCGGCCAGCGCGCCATAGATGGCATCACACAGCGTATGAATGCCGACATCGGCATCCGAATGACCCGCAAGGCCGCGATCATGGGGAATGGTAATGCCGCAAAGGATCAGGGGGCGCCCTGCCTCGAAGGCATGAACATCATAGCCCAGCCCGGTGCGCGGGAGTGGGGTCGAGCCGAGCAGTCGTTCCAGACGCACGAGGTCCTCCGGTAGGGTCAGTTTGATATTGTCTTCGGCTCCCTGAACCAGAGCGACGGGGTGGCCGGCCGCTTCGAGAAGGGCAGCATCATCCGTCACCGGACCCTGATGGGTGCGATGCAGGTCCAGCAGAAGCGGGAAGTGGAAGCCCTGGGGCGTCTGGGCACGCCACAGCGATTCGCGGCATACGGTTGTATCCACCAGGCCGTCGCGACCGCGCTTGAGCGTATCAGCAATGGCAACGGCTGGGATGGCGCCGGGATGGCGCTCCAAAGCTGACAGCACGTTGCGCACGACATCTGCAGGGACATAGGGACGGGCACCGTCGTGAACCAGCACCAGATCGGGTGGTTCGGGAAGCTGCGCGAGGGCTTCGAGCCCGGCACGGACGCTGTCCTGACGCTCCCGCCCACCCGCGACCGGGGGCAGGGTCTCGAGGCCGTCGAGCGCCTGCAGTAGGAGCGGATCGTCTCCGACCGGCTGGATGAGGGTCACATGGTCTCGCAGCGCTTCGGCTGCATGACGAATGACTGTCTTGCCACCGAGCAGCATATACTGCTTCGGCATGGCGGCGAGGCCGGTGGTAGCGGCGGCGCTGGCATCAGCGAAGCGGCGACCGGAACCGGCGGCGAGGAGGATGGCAGCAATACGCATGGTGTTCAGGGAATGCGGATTTGTCACCTGCACGTCAAGCCAAGAAAAAGCCCCGCAGAAACTGCGGGGCCTCAACTTTGAAACAGGTCGTTTCAGTCGGCGGTCAGCGGCCGATATCGCGTAGTCTGACGCCCTGGTTGAGCTTGTGCTCAAGGGATTCGAGCGTAACACCGCGTGTCTCAGGCACGAAGGCGAGAGTCACGAGAATGAAGACGCCGTTAAGGGCGGCATAGAGCCAGAACGTATGCGACGGGCCAAGCGCGCCAAGCAGCGTCAGGAAGGTCGAACCGACCGCCATATTGGCGATCCAGTTGGTGAAGGTCGAGCAGGCGATACCGAAATCGCGGCCCTGCAGCGGCTGGACTTCGGCGCAGAGTACCCAGATCAGCGGACCGGCCGAGAAGGCGAAGCCGGTGATGAAGAGCAGCAGCACGGCAACCGAGAGGTAATGCATCAGCGTGCTCGAATCCTGTCCGAGCGAGAGAAGAACCGCAAGGGCACCCATGCCGATGGCCATGATGATGAAGCCGGCGATCAGCATCGGGCGACGGCCCCAGCGATCGACGAAACCAATGGCGATGAAGGTGGCGAGCATGTTCACAAGACCAACGATGGCCGTACCCCACATCTGACCGTCCTGACCGAACCCGGCCACTTCGAAGATACGCGGGGCGTAGTACATGACCACGTTGATGCCGGTGAGCTGCTGCACGATCTGAAGACCGATGCCGAGCATGACCGAGCGGCGGAAGTTCGGGTTTTCGAGGAACATCGAAAAGCCGCGCTGCTTCTGCTTCAGGCCTTCCTGGATATCCCTGATCTCGCCTTCGGCTTCTTCACGCGACGGACGAAGTGCCGTGAGGGTTTCCAGTGCCTCATCGTGACGGCCTCGTAGCATCAGCCAGCGCGGGCTGTCCGGCAGGAACAGCGATCCAACCAGGAAGAAGGCGCCTGGAATGGCGACAATACCCAGCATCCAGCGCCAGGCGCCACGATAGGCGAAAATGGCGTCAGACACGAAAGCCAGCAGAATCCCGATCGTGATCATGAGCTGGTAGACCGAAATCAGGCTTCCACGGTGCTGCTCGTCAGCGACCTCCGAAATATACAGAGGGGCAACGAAGCTCGCTACGCCGATCGCAAGGCCAAGAATGGCGCGAGCGACAATCAGCATCGTGGCCGAGTTCGCGCCGACGCAGCACAGGGCGCCAATCATGAACAACGCCGCGCTGAGAACCAGAGCGCGTTTACGGCCGATGGAGTAGGACAGCCGGCCAGCGCAGAGAGCGCCGAATGCGGCGCCGACCATCATTGAAGAGACGATCCATTCCTGCGCGGGAACGCTGGCGTTGAATTCCTTGGTGATGAAGCCGAGCGCTCCGGAAATCACACCGATATCGAGCCCGAACATCAATCCGGCCACAGCGGCCAGAATTGCTGCGAGCATCATTTTTCCTACCAGCGGAACTTTCGCTTCGCTTGGAGCAGAAGGAGAACCATGACTCATGTGAGGGAACCTTAGTCGAGAAAACCTGAGCGTGTGTATCGTGAAAGCCCTACTGCGCGACACGGGAAGTCTCAGGATGGATGTGATGTTCTACCATCCGGGACGTTATTTCAAACCAAATTCATTGTGACCCATAACATGAGCCATTGAGTGTGTCCGATTAATCGCAGCGCTCGTGACAAGCCGCGACGTTGTAAAGGGGCGCGCGAGTAATGGATTAATTTATCATCAAAATTGAAAGTAACGAAGTTTATCTATAATATAACCGATAAAATAGGTCGATTTTCTATAAATACGTGGAATCAAAAACGTAAATAAAATGATAACATCAATTAAAATAAATATTTTATAAATATATAGTATTTGATTTTTTCACAACTCTTACGTCGTGCCATTCTATAACTCGTCGAGACATTGTTCAATTGGTCTTTTATCTATGGATCAAGCAATCATGCTTACTTCTGATAGAGAAAAGATATCATGAACATTTTCACAATTGTTTCACGTGGTCTTTCGATTCTTGTTTTCGCTGGTTCTGTTGCCGCTGCCAGCCAGGTCGTGCCTGCGAATGCTCTCGCAGTTCACGCCGACAAGAATGACGGCGCGCGTATCGCTCTGACAGGTCCGCGTCCTGAGAAGGGCACAAACATTGACCCTTGCACAATCGCTGGTAATTGCATCGCACATATCGGATGATATAGCGGGTTTTTAACGACCGCCCTTGTGAGATAGCCTAGTGTGTTTGTGGAAATGAACCGTCCGTATAGCGAGGACTAGGCACTGACAGTTTTACCGGTCGCCTCTGATAACAAGGGGGCCAGCAGATCAATCACGCTGGCCACCCTTTGTCATACGCTTTGTATATTATTCGGGCATGCTTGCATCGCTCTGTTGGGAGCTATGTTTCTTGTCTTGCCAGCGCATTCGAGTGACATCGCTCTGGGTATGCAGCGTTTTGCTCAGCAGAACGGCATAGACAATTCGTATATTTTCGATATGTCCCAAGACCGTCAGGGTTATATCTATCTCTCGACAATAAGAGGGATCTATTTTTTTTCCGGAACCAGATTTTACCGTCTCCCGGTAGGGAGCGCGCTTTCGACGGGTAACCGTACTATAATGATGCGCCAGATACCGGATGGCAGAATGCTGCTCTCCGACGGGCGCCACCTGCTGATCTCCAGAGGCGAAACGTCTGTTCGCCGTTCCCCATCGACATTGTTGTTCGATACATTGCCCTTTGATCATCAGGGGCACATTGATGGGATATTTGTCAGTAGTGATCAGGTTTTTCTGCAGGATCGATCGGGTCTTCACGGATGTAGTTTCTCCCCGCAGTCAGAAATGCTCTCTTGTGCGGAACAGAGTGTTTCGGGAACGAGAGGCGCTTCAATCTATCAGACGGGCAATCGTGTTCTCGTCGTTTCAAGGAATGCGACCTCAGTTCGTGATCTGAGTGGGCGGGACGTTATTCCTTCCTCAAGATCGTCAGGGTTTTCGATCTGTCCAAACGCGCCTGCTGGCTTGAACATCTGCCTGCTGCGCGAAAAAAATCTAACGTCCTCCGATAGCGCTGGCGTTCTTTCTCAAGCTCCTATCGATTGGGAGTTCAATGTGGCAGATCTTGGAGAACGACCCACCTTTGCTGTCGGCTCATCCGATGCGACTATTTTCTTCGATGGCAACTGGATGCGATCATTTGACGGTCGACACTGGAGTTTTCTCAACCACGATCTGAGCCGTGAGCAGGATATTACCTTCGCCTATGTCGACCGGGACAAGCAGCTCTGGACCGCACAGGATCTGGTTGAACTCGACAAGCTGATTGGCTGGGGCGATTGGGAAAATCTCGAACCGCAGGACATCCGTTCTGTTTGGTCAGTCCTGCCAACTGGCGATGATAACCTCGTATTCACAGGCCAAGGAATATATGCGCTCTCCGGCGATGAATTGGGTCACAGGCTTGCGGACGGGAACTTTTTCTTCGGAACGAGCGATGGCGCAGGAGCATTCTGGGCTCCTGTAAACGATGCGACCTTACTTCGTTGTCGTATAAAAAATCTGATGCTGGCATGTGATAGACATCTCGAGGTTAGCCGTGTGATGGGTCTGGCCTTTTCAAGACGATCTGGCACGTTATGGATCGCCTCCGATGACGGTTTGCTGTCTTTCGCCTCCGGCACGGAAGCGAAGCCAGATATGGTTAGGGATGTGCAGGGAAGGCCGCTTGCGGCCCCGGCCGCCACAGTTGCACTCAGGAAAGATGGAACGCCCTGGGCCGTTGAGGGTAACATTCTCTATCGAAAATCGGCTGACGAGCGATGGGTCCCTGTCGTCACGCACTGGCCGAATTCTGCTGATTTCAAGCCGATTGCCATGACCTTCTCATCGCGGAACGATCTGTGGATCGGAGGATTGCGGGCTCGTAACGGACTTCTGCATCTCACGCTTGAGGGGAATCATGTTCGCAGAATCGAACAGATCGATCCCTCGCTGGTTGGCTCTTCGATTGTTTTCAGTCTGCTTTGGGATTCAAGGGGGCGTCTGTGGGTCGGAACGGAGAATGGACTGGCGGGGTTTGACGGGCATCAGTGGGTCCGTGCGACCAGGGATGACGGTCTGATCGCAGCGAACATCAACCAGCAGGGTCTTTCAGAGGACCGGGACGGGACAATCTGGATAACGGCGTCTCGCGGCGTCTCGCATCTGATGCATCCAGAGCATCTGTTTCAGAAGCAGGATCTCAGGCCAGTTTTCATCAAGGTGATGCTGGGCGAGAAAATGTTGCCGGAAAAAGCTGTGCCCTATTCGCGTGACCCGCTCATGGTCACTCTGGGCGCTCTTAATACAGCGCTCTCTTCCACGACTTATTTCCGCTATCGTCTCGACGGCGTGCATGGGAACTGGATTACAACGACGACCGGCGAAATTCGCTACAATTTCGTACCGCCGGGACATTCCCGCCTGATAGTGCAGGCCCTGAATGATAACCGCAATCTGGTCTCCGAGCCTATCGTCCTAGAAATCCGGATGCAGCGGCCGTGGTGGAGCGCATGGCCGCTCATCCTGCTCTATACGGTTTCGATCATCGCGCTGCCTTATGCGCTGAACAAGCTGCGTTTTCGTTATCTGATGAAACGCCAGCGCCATCTCGAGGCTCTGGTCGATGAACGCACGATCGAGATGCGAGCGGCCCAGACGGCGCTCGAGCAGCAGGCTCGTCAGGACGGTCTTACGAAGCTTATGAACCGGCGAACTGCCGAGGCGAGCGTCATGCGTCTGCTCGAGAAATTGTCACGCCCCGACGATACGGGGGTCATGCGCTCGGCTACCCTGGCACTGTTCGATGTCGACTACTTCAAGTCAATCAATGACAGTTTTGGTCACGCGATCGGAGACGAAATTCTGGCAGGGATTGGCGCGCGTCTGATTCAGGCGAAGCGGCAGGAAGAAATCATTGGCCGTCACGGCGGCGAGGAATTCCTGATTGTCGTGCAGGGGGAGTTTGACGATGCGCAAGCACGTATCGCGAGCCTGTTGTCAGGACTGAGCGATGTGCCCTTCGAAACCAAGATAGGGCCGTTATCGATCGGTTGCAGCGTCGGGATAGCCCGCACGAGAGCAGAGGAGGCCTGGGCAGATGCGCTCGAGCGCGCCGACCGGGCTCTGTACAAGGCCAAGCTTGAGGGACGAGGCCGTATCGTGGTTAGTGCACAAGACCAAGACGATGAGGGCTATCCAGACTGAAGGCCGGGATCGTGGCTTCAAAGCGTTCCGATGTGGCGGGAACGATCATATGAAAAAGACCGCGCATAAAGCCGCAAGGCGTCGGCAGAGCAGCCCCCGACGTGTACTCAAAAACTTCATTCGCCACTAGAATGGGCTGCTCGCCGACAACGCCCTCGCCGTGAATATGATCCGTTTTACCGCGTCCGTCGGTTATTTCCCATGACCGGCTCAGGAGCTGGACGGTTTCATCGCCGCTATTTTCGATGCGGATATGATATGCCCATGCGTAATGATGGTCTTCGGGCAGGGACTGATCCTCGAGCCAGAACGTACGCACGGAAATCGTGATGTCTCTTGTCACCGCTTCATAGCGGGGAGCGGCATCCATAGCTTCAGCAAGACTCGCTTCCGGGTCTGCTACAAGGCGGGGAGGGGCAGGCTTATGCGACATGCCCGCCTTGTAGGCCCATGGAGACGCTAAAAGCAATCAGGCTTTGAGCGCGGCGAGGCCCCTCTCAAGATCGGCAATCAGATCCTTGCTGTCTTCAAGTCCCACCGAAAGCCGTATGGCCCCGTCCGTGATTCCAAGCCGTGCGCGTTCCTGCACGTCTACCTTGGAGTGGGTCGTCGTGGCCGGGTGTGTGGCCAAAGAGCGTGCATCGCCGAGATTGTTCGAAATGGCGATGAGCCTGAAGGCATTGAGGAAACGGAAAGCGCCTTCCTTGCCGCCCTCAACTTCGAAGGCAACGAGTGAGCCGCCATTGCTCATCTGTTTTTCAACGAGCGCACGCTGCGGGTGAGAGGCCAGACCCGGGTAGGAAACGCGGGCAATACCGGGCGCATTTTCGAGGAAATGAGCCACCGCACTCGCATTTGCCGCCATGGCATTGACGCGCAATGGCAGGGTTTCAATCCCCTTGAGCAATACCCAGGCATTGAAAGGTGAGAGGGCGTTACCCGTGTTGCGGGTGAATGGCTGCAGTGTCTCTTCGATCCACTGCTTGCGCCCGAGGACAGCACCGCCGAGCACGCGCCCCTGACCGTCGATATGTTTCGTGCAGGAATACAGCACCACATCAGCACCCAGAGCGATCGGCTTTTGGCCTACCGGTGAGGCGAAGACATTATCGACCATCAACAGTGCGCCTGCCTTGTGGGCGAGTGTCGCAATGCGCTCGATGTCGAGAATATCAAGCATCGGGTTGGAGGGGCTCTCGATCAGAACCGCCCCTGTCGGCTGTGAGAGGGCCGCTTCCCAGCCAGCCCAGTCATCACCGTCGACCAATACAGTCTCGATGCCGTATTTCGGCAGCAGCGTGGTGACGATCCAGTAGCACGAGCCGAAAAGAGCGCGCGAGGCCACGACGCGATCGCCCTGCTTGAGGTGGGCGAGTAGGGCGGAAGAGACGGCGCCCATACCGCTGGCTGTGACGATGCAGGCTTCAGCCCCTTCGAGCAGGGCCAGTCTGGCTTGCAGGGCATCGGTCGTCGGATTGCCGAAACGCGAATATTGATAATGGGCGACATCGCCCGTGAAGGTGGCGGCTGCCTGCTCGGCACTGTCATAGACAAAGCCGGAGGTCAGAAAGATCGCTTCGCTGGTTTCGCCGTGCTCGGTGCGGCTGACATCCTGATGAAGCAGCTTGGTCGACGGGCCGTAGGATGTATCTGTCATGGAAAAGACGCTCCAAAATGCACCTAAAAGAAAGTGGTGCGATTCTGGCCGTGGAAAACCTGGAATGCAGAACATCCCGGGCCTCTTTAGCGCTGTTGTTTAGCCTCGCCGCAATCCGGCCTTTCAAATCGCGAGGGACGCCCTCCTTCGAGAAGCGACGGCGGAACTATGCGCAAAGCGAGCCTGCTTCGTCAACCGATGCCGCGTGATTGCATCGTGACACAAGCTGCGATAGAAGGAGCGCCATGCGGGTGTAGTTCAATGGTAGAACGGCAGCTTCCCAAGCTGCATACGAGGGTTCGATTCCCTTCACCCGCTCCAGAATTCCCCTGAAAATTCGAAATAGTTCAGCCGCGCAGAAGCTTCTTCTTTGGCGCTTCCGGCGTCTTGTCTTTTGGGGCCGAGGGGGCAGCCGGGGCAGGAGCGCCGTCCTGATAGCCTGAACCATTCCAGGTCCAGCGATCATTCTTGTCGATCAGCAGATCATGCATGCCATTATGCCGGCTTGGCAAAACCGAAATAGCCCCGCTGACCGAATCCAGAACAAGCTTCCAGCCGCCTTTATGGCGCAGATAGACCGAGGTCGAGCATCCTGCGGAACCACAGAGGCGCGCTGATTGCAGCTGCACGAACAGCGCCATATCGCTGCGATCAGACGAAAGCGGGGCTGACGCAACGAGAACGACCGGATTGTCATCATGCTTGGCGGCATCGGCAAGATCGGCGCTGTTGAGTTGGCGGGCAACCTGATCGAGATTGGTGCCGGGTTGCGCGCTCAGAATGACCGGCCGAGGCCCTGAGGCGTCTTTTGCCTGGGCGGTATTTGTCGTGGCGTGATGCGTTCGGGCAAGGCTCGCTGGTATGGCCAGCCCCATGACTGCGATACTCGCCACAGCAAGACCAAAACGCATCGGAATTTCTTTCATATTCAGTATCGGATCGCTCTTTCGGCGAGTCGTGGGCAGATTGCCTTTGCGGCTCTTTTAGGCGTGACGCAGTGTCACGACCAGTACGTCACGATAGGCCGGACGCGCGGGGTCAATCGGCTCGACAGGAGTTACGCCATGATAGACGCGATGATCGTCGACGAGGGCCGTATCGAGCGGTGCCTCAAGAGTGAAAGAACCGATTTCCTCACGATGATCATTATGGATCGAGGTCACTCCTGAAGCCACGTTCTCGCGATTGACCATCAGCACGAAGACCCAGTCCACGCCGTCGCGATGCATGCCCTCGGGTGTGGGGCGGCCATTCTTCCCCGCCTGCGCCTCTATGCGGAACTGATGAATTTCAGCGTGCCAACTATCGGGCTGCGTCGAGGCGGGTGTCATGCGCAGCGCCAGAAGATGGGCGGCATTCAGAATGGATAGCATGACGGGATGCGCGGCAATCGCATCCTCAATGGGCCCAAACCAGCGTTCTATGCCGCCATTGAGGAGATTGTAATCGCGGCTCTGATAATGCGGTTGGTGGCGTTTGCGCTCGATACGCCCGCCCGTCAGCGCGTAGGTAGCATAGCGTCTTTTACGGTAGCGCCCGCCATCGGCCATGTAACGGTCGAGACCTAGGCGGTTCCAGCTTTCAGCGAAGTTCTCCCAGTCCTGAAAGCCGAAGGCTTCCAGGAAGGAACGCATTTCCTTGCCGCGTTCGAAAGCGAACCCCTTCTCCTGAAGGGTCGCGACCATCGTGTCGAGGCGCGCCGATTCGGCTGGGGGAAGGACTTGAGAACGCTGCAAGGGCATGACGTCAATCTACCGCTGATCGAAGGTTACTGGTCCAGACGCGGACGAGTCGGCAACAGATGTGCCTTCAGGAAAGCTGCCGTTCCGCGCGCAAGACCCATGACGCCGATCTGATGCTGACGGAAAATTAGATCATGCAGCCATCGCGGTGCAAGCCCACGCAGAAGGCCACCTCCGAAACTCGTCGAGGAGCCGACCATACCCCAACCATTATAGTCACCTAGCGAGACCACGGCACCACGATCGCGGTAAACAAATGTCGAGGGCTCACGTCCCTGCGCGATGACAGGAATGGCGCGCCCCAGATAGATGCCCTGCTGTCTGGCGACCTGTGCCGTGGCAGGAAGCGGCGCGTCATTGATGCGCGCGCAGTCGCCGAGAGCGAAAATCGACGTATCGCGGGTCGATTGCATGTGATGGTTGACGACGATCTGTCCACCACGGGCGATATCAAGCCCTTCGAACAATTCCGTTGCGGCACTTGCTCGCACACCTGCCGCCCAGACGCGCAGCTCGGCGGGAACGACACGGCCATCCTTGAGTTGGAAGCCTTCCTCATCCACCGAGGTCACCATCGCCTCGGTCAGAACGCTGACACCAAGCGCCTCAAGCTGCTTGCGGGCATCGTTGGAAACGCGCTCGGGGAAAGCGGGAAGAATGCGCTTGCCTGTCTCGATCAGGGAAAGGCTGAGAATGTTCTTTCTGGCTTCCTTGCCATAGCCGGGGGCGAGGTCGATGGCGCTGCAGAGCTCAGCGGCCAATTGTGTGCCTGTTGCGCCGCCGCCGACAATGCCGACATCGAGCTTGCGGTTGGCCGCAGCTGCCTCGCGGAAGGCGGCACGGAATTTTTCATGGAACAGGCTGGCATCGGGCAGGGAATCGATGAAGGTGCAATTGGCCATGACCCCTTCGATGCCGAAATCATTCGAGCGGGAGCCAAGAGACACGATCAGCATGTCGTAGGGAACGGTCTCGTCATTCGCGAGACGGATCTCGTGCTTTTCGCGATCAACGCTGCTCAGCGAGCTCTGCACAAAGCGAAAGCCGAAGCGGCGACTCGCCTCGACGAAGGTCGTACAGTCACGCGATTCTTGGCCGGTGCCCGCGGCAAACTCATGCAGCATGGGTTTCCAGTAATGCACGGCACCCTTGTCGATCAGCGTGGTCTCGATCAGGCGATGACGCCCACGACCGAGGGTCATTGCCGTTTCCATCCCGGCAACGCCACCACCAATGATGACCACGCGAAATGCATTTGCCATGCCTGTTCCTCCTCAGCGTCGTTCGGGCGCGTATACGACGCTGATCTGATTGCGTTTTGGAGTAGCTCTCGGAGCTATCGACCCATAATGTGGGTGCAATCGATCCGTCCGTCCAGTCGCTGAAAGCCCTCGGACGATCAAAAATGGACAGACAGGGTACTAAATCTGAACGCAATCAGATGCAAGCGGTTCTCAACAAAGAGAAGGCCCGACTATGAGGGCAATCTAATGCCGCTCTTGTCGTCGCTGGGCGACCGACCTGAAAAGCCGGTCGCCGGAAATTTCAGCTCCGGTAGGAGCCGTTGATGTCGATATAGCCATGGGTCAGGTCGCAGCTCCAGATCTGGGCATGACCATTGGCCAGCCCAAGGTCGATCTGGATCTCGATTTCCTGCCCCTTCATATGGGCGACGACCGGTGCTTCGTCATAGCCTTCGACGACAGTGCCCTGACGGGCAATCCAGGTGCCTCCGATGGCGACCGAGAGGGTGTCGCGATTGGCGGGTTCGCCGCTCTTGCCGACTGCCATTACGACACGTCCCCAATTGGCGTCTTCACCAGCGATGGCGGTCTTGACCAGCGGCGAGTTGCCGATGGCAAGCGCGATCTTCTTGGCGGACTCGTCGGAAACCGCACCGTTCACACGCACGGTGAAGAGCTTCGAAGCGCCTTCGCCATCGCGCACGACCATCAGGGCCAGTTCGAGAAGCAGGGATTCGAAAGCCTCACGGAAAGCAGCCAGTTCCGGATCAGCCAGAGAGGTGATCGGGGGGTGTCCGGCTTTGCCAGTGGCAAAAACCAGCACCATGTCGGAGGTGGAGGTGTCAGAATCGACCGTAATGGCGTTGAAGCTGTGATCCGTGCCGACATGCAGCATGGCCTGCAGCACGTCATGGGAAATGGCAGCGTCTGTCACTACAAAGCCGAGCATGGTCGCCATGTCGGGCGCGATCATGCCGCTCCCCTTGGCGATACCCTGAATCGTGACATCTTTGCCCGCAATGGTGACCTTGCGTGTGGCCGCCTTGGGGAAGGTATCGGTGGTCATAATGGCGCGTGCCGCATCTTCCCAGCCGCTCGGTGTGAGCGTCTCGTACAGACCCGGCATCGCATCACTGATGCGTTCGGCGTCCAGCGGCTCGCCGATCACGCCCGTCGAGGCGAGGAAGACTTCAGTGGCGGCGCAATGAACGGCGCGTGCAGCAGCAGCGGCAGAGATCTGGGTGGCCAGAACACCGGCACGCCCGGTGAAGACATTGGCATTGCCCGAATTGACAACCAGCGCCCGTGCCGTGCCCTGGGCCAGGGCAGCGCGGCTCCAGTCGATGGGGGCGCCGGGACATTTGCTGCGGGTGAAAACGCCTGCTGCTGTCGTGCCGGGCTCGAACTCCATCATCATGAGATCGGGGCGATCCTTGTAACGGATCTGAGCGGCGACAGCGCCAAGCCGCACGCCTGCTACCGGCTCAAGGCGCGGCAAAGGCTGGGCGAGGGGGGAGAGGGGAAGGGCTTTGGCCATGATCTGTCTCCGAGCTTGGAAGGTCGGAAGGAGGATGCACGGCTTGGGGCTCAGGTCCAGCCCCTCGCCCCTGAATGAGGCGAAAAGACCGGATTTCTGAGTGAAAAGTGAGCGTTAGCGCTTACTTCTTGGGGGCAGCAGGAGCGGCTGCAGGCGCGTCGGGAAGCGGCTTGCCCTGTGCGTCGTAACGCACGATCTTGACCTTGTCCTGAGCGGCCTTGACGATATCGCGCACATTGTCGCGGATCAGCTGCTGGCGGATCTCGTCATGAACCTGCTCCAGCGGCGGCACGGGGGCTTCACGCGAGGCCAGAACCTGAATGACATGCCAGCCATACTGGGTCTTGACCGGGGTCTGGCTGATCGTGTTCGGCTTCATGGCGAAGGCTGCCTTGGAGAATTCCGGCAGCATATCGTCCTTCTTGAACCAGCCGAGATCGCCACCGCTTGCGCCCGACCCCTTGTCGGTCGAGAGCTTCTTGGCGAGATCTTCGAACTTCGCGCCGTGGTTCAGCTGCTTGATCACGTCCTTGGCCGTGGCCTCATCAGCAACCAGGATGTGGCGTGCATGGATTTCCTGCTCGCCCTTCTTGGAGGCGTAATTCGCCTGATAAGCCTGCTTGATGGCGTCTTCGGTGACCAGCGGTCCGACCTTCTCCTGCAGATAGGCATTCTGCAGCGCGTTATCGGCGGCTTCCTGCATCTGGGCCTTCACGTCAGGCTTCTTGTCGAGGCCTTCTTTCAGGGCGTCGATCTGGATGGCCTTCTGGCTGACGATCTGGTTCAGCAGGATGTTGACCAGCGTGTTGGGCGGCAGCTGACGCGCCTGCGGGGGCAGGCCGGCTGCGGCCTTCTTGACGTCATCCAGATAGATCTTCTGGCCGTTGACCGAGGCGATCAGCGGGTTGGCGTCGGCAGGAGCCGCCGGAGCAGCGGCCGGGGCCGCATTCGCCGGAGCGGCGGGAGCCGGGGCAGCGAAGGACGGCGCTACCAGAGTCGTGCCGGAGAGGAGAGCAGCGCAGAAAAGAGCCGGGCGGATAAGCCGCATGGAGAAACAACCTCGAAAAACTCGTGGAACTTCTGCCAGCATGGCGCAGGCTTTACCTCGCGGCAAGGCCGCTTGCCGGAACTTGGCGTGTTTTGATGGCACTCTTCATGAAGAAATCGTGCATTGCAGCCTGTTCAGACGGCCTGAACGCAGGGGGCTCGGTTGACCGGGGCAAGTGCGCGCCTTATCTCATTTCCCGCGTGGACGATCCTGATCCTGCTTCGGCGGGTGCGCCGCGCTTTCGCCGTATTCCGGGTTTCGACGCTTTCGGCTTCGGAACAACCCGAAAGGGGCGGGTCGGGATAATCCGCCTCTCAGTTCGCGGTCCGTCTGTTTCGGACCAGGTCGCCAGAAGGACAGTCATGTTCGCTCGTATCGCCCGCGCCGTGTTCGGCACCGCCAATGATCGCTCACTGAAGGGCTATCAGAAGCGCCTGCCTGAAATCAACGCGCTCGAGCCTGCCGTCAAGGCGCTCGACGATGAGGCGCTGCGCGCGAAGACCCAGGAATTCAAGAGTCGTATTGCCGGGGGTGAAAGCCTCGACAAGATCATGCCCGAAGCATTTGCCGTCTGCCGTGAGGCCTCGCGTCGTGTGCTGGGCATGCGTCATTTCGATGTGCAGCTCGTGGGCGGCATGGTGCTGCATTCGGGTCGTATTGCCGAAATGCGCACAGGTGAGGGCAAGACGCTGGTGGCGACACTGGCGGTCTATCTCAGTGCGCTCGCAGGCAAGGGCGTGCATGTCGTGACGGTCAATGACTATCTGGCCAAGCGCGACGCCGAGGAAATGAGCAAGCTCTATACCTTCCTCGGCCTGACCACCGGTGTGATCATTCCCAATCTGTCGGACGACGAGCGTCGTGCGGCTTACGGTTCTGACATCACCTACGGCACGAATAACGAATTCGGCTTCGACTATCTGCGCGACAACATGAAATACACGCTGGAAGAAATGGTCCAGCGTCCATTCTATCATGCGATCGTCGACGAGGTGGATTCGATCCTGATCGATGAAGCGCGTACCCCGCTCATCATTTCCGGCCCTGCCGATGACAGCTCGGACCTCTATCGTGCGGTCGATGACGTCGTCATTGAGCTCGTGAAGAACAAGGAAGCCTTCGAGCGTGACGAGAAGCTGCGCACGGTTATCCTGACCGAGCAGGGCTCAGACCAGGTTGAGGCGCTTTTGCATGAGGCAGGCGTTCTCAATGAAGGCGGCCTGTATGACGTGCATAATATCGCCGTCATGCATCATGTGCAGCAGTCGCTGCGCGCCCATACGCTCTTCGCGCGCGATGTCGAATATATCGTGCGTGGCGGCAAGGTGATCATTATCGACGAGTTCACCGGCCGCATGATGGATGGCCGTCGCTATTCCGATGGTCTGCATCAGGCGCTTGAAGCCAAGGAACATGTTGAGATCCAGCCTGAGAACCAGACACTGGCCTCGATCACCTTTCAGAATTATTTCCGTCTCTATCCCAAGCTTTCCGGCATGACCGGCACGGCCATGACCGAGGCAGACGAATTCGCCGAGATCTACAAGCTCGACGTGGTCGAGATTCCGACGAATCTCCCGGTCGCGCGCAAGGATACGGATGATGAGGTCTACATTACGGCGCGCGAGAAATTCGAGGCGGTAGCCAATCTGATTCAGGAAGTCTCGAAATCCGGCCAGCCTGTGCTGGTAGGCACGACATCCATCGAAAAGAGCGAGCATCTTTCGAACCTGCTCAGCTCCAAGAAAATCCCGCATAGCGTGCTGAATGCGCGTTTTCATGAAAAGGAATCGCAGATCGTTGCGCAGGCCGGGGCACCCGGCGCCATCACGATTGCCACGAACATGGCGGGCCGCGGCACCGACATCAAGCTCGGCGGCAACCTCGACATGCTGATCCGCCAGAGCCTCGAAAAGATCGAAGATGAGTCGGCGCACGAAGCCGAGACCCTGCGTCTGCGCGAGGAAATCGCGGTCAATCACGGCAAGGTCAAGGAACTGGGTGGGCTCTATGTGATCGGCACCGAGCGTCACGAAAGCCGTCGTATCGACAACCAGCTGCGTGGTCGTTCCGGCCGTCAGGGCGATCCGGGCGCGTCGCGCTTCTTCCTCTCGCTCGAAGATGATCTGATGCGCATCTATGGTGGCGAGCGCATGGGGGCGTTCTGGACCAAGCTCGGCATGAAGGAAGGCGAGGCCATCGTTCATCCCTGGCTGAACAAGGCCCTGGAGCGCGCCCAGAAAAAGGTCGAGGCGCGCAATTTCGACATGCGCAAGAACGTCCTCAAATACGACGACGTCATGAACGACCAGCGTAAGGAAGTTTACGCCCAGCGCCGCGAATACATGGCGATGGAAGATGTCTCCAGCATCGTTCAGGATCTGCGTGAGCAGAGCATCGAGGAAGCGGTCCATGCACGCATCCCCGAAAAGGCTTTTGCAGAGCAGTGGGAAAGCGAGGCGCTCGAGGCCGATCTGCTGTCGCTTCTCAACCTGAACCTGCCGATCAGCGACTGGTCGAAGGAAGACGGCATGGATGCGGGGCTGGTCATCCAGCGCGTCGAGGAAGCTGCCAATCAGGCACAGGCAGCGCGTTCGGCCAATATCGGCCCGAATATCATGCGCCATATCGAAAAGCAGGTTCTCCTGACCTCGTTCGACGCCGTGTGGAAAGAGCATCTGCATGCGCTCGACCAGCTGCGTCAGGGCATCGGCCTGCGTGCCTATGGCCAGCGCGACCCGTTGAACGAATACAAGCACGAGGCCTTCCAGCTCTTTACGGCCATGCTGGATGACATGCGTCTGCGCGTGACCACCACCATGTCGCGTATCGAGGTGGTGCAGCAGGCGGATCCGTTCCCCGGAACCGAGGCGCAGCAGATATTTGCGCCCAATGACGAGGGCTTCTCGTCTGCGGGGCTGGAGCCGCGCCAGGTCGGGATGCAGCCTTCAGGTCTGTTTCAGGCGCCTACGGCCGACGGGCTGAGCGTGTCAGAGGCCCAGACCTATGCGCAGGAAACGCCGCGCAACGCGCTCTGCCCCTGTGGGTCGGGCAAGAAATTCAAACATTGTCATGGCCGTCTGGCCTGAAGAAAAAAAGCAAGGTTGAGGAGAGGTTCTGATGGCCGGTCATTCGCAATTCAAGAACATCATGCACCGCAAAGGTGCGCAGGACGCGAAGCGCGCCAAGCAGTTTGCGAAGATCCTGCGTGAAATCACGGTGGCGGCCCGTTCGGGTCTGCCTGACCCCACCTCCAATCCCCGTCTGCGTGCTGCCATGATTGCGGCGCGTGAAGCCAACATGCCCAAGGACAATGTCGAGCGCGCTATCAAGAAAGCCAGCGGTGCCGGCGGTGGCGAGGATTATGTGGAAGTGCGCTATGAGGGCTATGGCCCGGCTGGCGTCGCCGTGATTGTCGAAGGCCTCACCGATAACCGCAACCGCACCGCCAGCGAAGTACGCGCCGCTTTCTCTAAGCATGGCGGGTCTATGGGCGAGAGCAACTCGGTGTCGTTCATGTTCCAGCGTCTGGGCGTCGTGACCTATCCGATCGCCGCCGCGTCTGAAGAAGACATGCTGGAGGCCGCCATCGAGGCGGGTGCCGATAATGCCGAGCTGACAGCAGACGGACATGAGATCACCTGCGCCATGGAAAACCTCTTTGCCGTGCGTGACGCGCTCGAGGCGCGTTTTGGTGAACCCAGCTCGGCCAAGCTCGACTGGCGCCCTGAAAATACGGTGACTCTGGATGAGGAAAAGGCGCGCTCGGTCCTGAAGCTGATCGACGTGCTTGAAGACAATGACGACATCCAGGCCGTCTATGCCAATTTCGATATTCCCGACGACGTCGCCCAGGCACTGGCTGCTTGATCCGACTTCTCGGGATTGACCCCGGCCTGCGCTTCATGGGCTGGGGTCTGATCGATGTTGAAGGTAATCGCCTTCAACATGTGGCCTCAGGCGTTATCGCAACCGACGGGGCTGAATCGGTGCCGCTGCGCCTGTGCGAATTGCACGGCGCCTTGCAGAAGCTGATACGTGACTATCAGCCTGCCGAAGCTGCCGTTGAAGAAACCTATGTCAATCGTAACGGCTCCTCGACACTCAAGCTTGGCTATGCACGCGGCGTCGCCTTGCTGACCCCCGCCTATGAAGGCCTGCCTGTTGCCGAATATGGGGCGATGATGGTCAAGAAGTCGGTTGTGGGCACGGGCGCTGCGACGAAGGAGCAGGTCACGATGATGGTCAAGCGCCTTCTGCCCGGTGCGGTAATCCACAAGGCCGATGCTTCAGATGCTCTCGCAGTGGCAATCTGTCATGCACATCATCGAGAGACCTCGCGTCTCGTTCAGGCCGGAAAGCGCATGGCATGATCGGACTTCTGACCGGCATTATTGTCAGCACGGAAACGGATCGCTGCATTCTTGATGTGAACGGGGTGGGCTATCTCGTTTCTGCCTCCAGCCGAACGCTTGCCAATCTGCCTTCCGCCCCCGAGAAGACACGTCTTCTGATCGAGACCGTGGTGCGTGAGGATGCCATCCAGCTCTTCGGGTTTCTGGCCTCGGAAGAACAGGAGTGGTTTCGTCTGCTCACGACGGTGCAGGGGGTAGGGGCCAAGGTGGCGCTTGCCATCCTCTCCGTTTCGACGCCGGGAGATCTCGTTCTGTCCATCAGTGCGGGAGACAAGGCGATGCTGACCAGAGCGGCAGGCGTCGGGGCACGTCTGGCCGAACGCATCGTGACCGAACTCAAGAGCAAGGTGGGCAAGATGCCCGGCGGCGGCGGCGCCCCATTGGGGAAGGTTGCTGGGTCTGCGGTCGGGAGCGTCGAGGTGGATGCCCTGCAGGCTCTGGCCGGTCTGGGGTTCCGTCGTGCCGAGGCATGGCCCGTTCTCAGCCGTATTCTGGTTGACCATGAGGGGGCGAGTCTCGACAAGGTCATCCGGCTGGCTCTGAAGGATCTGGCCCGATGAGCCCGACAGGAAGGTCTGAGCAGCTCCGGAAGGGTTCAGGTAAGCGTTCAACCACACGGTCAGGCCAGGGAGCGGGCGGAGCAGGATCATGAGTGAAACAGATCGCGGTGCCCTGAACCCCGAGCGCCGCATGGATGACAGTGATCACGGGCTGCGTCCGCAGACACTGGAAGATTTCACGGGGCAACGCGCGAGTTGCGAAAACCTGTCCGTCTTCATTCAGGCGGCCCGCAGCCGCGGCGAGGCGCTTGATCATGTGTTGCTTCACGGTCCGCCAGGACTGGGCAAGACGACGCTTGCGCAGATCGTGGCGCGCGAACTCGGGGTGGGGTTTCGGGCGACATCGGGGCCGGTCATCCAGCGCGCGGGCGATCTTGCGGCTATCCTGACCAATCTGCAGCCCAATGACGTGCTGTTCATTGATGAAATTCATCGGCTGCAGCCTGCGATCGAGGAAGTGCTCTATCCCGCGATGGAGGATTTCCAGCTTGATCTGATTATCGGCGAGGGACCGGCGGCGCGCTCCGTGCGTATCGATCTCGCGCCCTTCACGCTCGTTGCTGCGACGACACGCGCAGGCCTGCTTGCAACGCCCCTTCGCGATCGCTTTGGCATTCCGCTGCGTCTCGTTTTCTACACGCCCGAGGAACTGCGTTCGATCGTCTCCCGTGGCGCCACAAAGCTCGGCATGAACCTGACCGAAGAAGGCGCAGAGGAAATCGCCATGCGCTCGCGTGGCACACCCCGTATTGCCGGTCGGCTGCTACGCCGTGTTCGTGATTTTGCTGCGGTAGGCGCGCCGGAGGGGCGGGCGATTACACGCCCGATGGCCGATGCTGCGCTGTCACGTCTGGAAGTCGATTCGGTTGGGCTGGATGCGATGGATCGCCGGTATCTGCTGCGTATCGCCGAGCATCATCATGGTGGGCCGGTTGGTGTCGAAACCCTGGCTGCGGCGCTGGCCGAAGCACGGGACACGCTTGAAGATGTCATCGAGCCCTATCTGATCCAGGAAGGGCTCGTGCTGCGTACCTCAAGAGGGCGCATGCTCGGTGAGCGTGGCTGGGCCCATCTGGGCATGAAGGCGCCTGCCTCGGCCAGCGCTGCCCAGTTCGATCTGCTGAGAGAAAATGATGAAGGCGCATAAGACCGGTTTTCGCGTTTACTACGAAGACACGGATGCAGGCGGAATCGTCTATCACGCGCGTTACCTCGCCTTTGCCGAGCGGGCGCGCACCGAGGCGTTGCGGATGGCCGGAACGCCTGTTTCTGCCCTCCAGGAAGAAACAGGTCTGGTCTTTGTCGTAACGAAGCTGGGCATAGAGTATCACCAGCCCCTGCGTCTGGATGACTGGGCCGAGATCACAACTACAATTGATACGGTAGGGGCCGCACGTTGCCAGTTGCGTCAGATCGTGACGTGTGGCGACATGCGTGCCGCCACGCTGACAGTCGAGCTGGCATGCATCATGCAGAATTCCGGGCGGCCCGCCCGAATTCCGCCGCGATGGCGTGCTTCCCTGCAGGCGTTATCGAACCAGAGCTGAGGATCGGCGGGAACGATTGCGCGTAACGATTCGGGATAGGCGCCGGTATCGCTTGCACTGTATAGGCGTGACGCAGAACGAAGCCTCAGGAGGTTTTTTTGGATCGAGCGGTAAATGCGGCTGACCTAGGGGCCGCCGCTTCTGGTTTGTCACCGTTGGACTTGTTCCTTCATGCGTCCATCGTGGTGCAGCTGGTCATGCTGGGGCTGATCTTGTGCAGCGCCTTTGTCTGGGCCGTGATCATCGAGAAGATCATTCTGATGCGTCGCGTCAATCGCGAAGCGACGGAATTCGAGGACCGCTTCTGGTCCGGTGGCAGCCTTGAGGATCTTTACGATTCCGACGGCGCCAAGCCGCTTCATCCGATGGCTGCCGTATTTGGCGCAGCCATGGGCGAATGGCGTCGTTCGGCGCGTATCACCGGCATCGATCTTGCACGCGGTGGCGTACGCGACCGCGTGGATCGCGCCATCAACATCACCGTCACGCGTGAAATGGATCGCCTCAGCCGTCGTGTCGTCGCCCTTGCCACCATCGGCCCTGTAGCGCCGTTCGTTGGTCTGTTCGGCACGGTCTGGGGCATCATGCATGCCTTCGGCTCGATTGCCGCCATGCACAACACCAATCTGTCGGTTGTGGCGCCGGGTATTTCCGAAGCGCTTTTCGCGACAGCCATTGGTCTCGTGACCGCCATTCCGGCCTATGTCGCCTATAACGTGACAAGCAGCGCGCTCGACCACTTCGCCGAGCGTATGGATGCATTCGGCACCGAGTTCGCGGCGATCCTGTCGCGCCAGTCGGAAGAGCGGAGCTAAGACCGATGGGCATGTCTGCAGGGGGCGGCCCCGCGCGCGGCCGCAGGCGACGCCCGGCGTCGGAAATCAACGTGACCCCGCTTGTGGACGTCATGCTGGTGCTGCTTATCATCTTCATGGTGACAGCCCCCATGATGACGAGCGGCGTCAATGTGGATCTGCCCAAGACCGATGCGAGCCCGCTCAACGCCGATACGAAGCCGATCACGGTGTCGATCAAGGCTGATGGCAGCATTTTCATGGGTGAAGATCCTGTCTCGGCCGACCAGCTGGTGGCGCAGCTTCAGCAGGCGGCACAGAACGACAAGGAGCATCGCATCTTCGTGCGTGCCGATGCTCATATCAATTACGGTCAGGTGATGGACATCATGGGGAAGATTACCTCGGGTGGCTTCACGCACGTGGCGCTGCTTGCCCAGCAGCCCGCCGCGGGCCAGTAACCAGAGGAGAAGCAGCCTTGCTGCGTCCCCGTCGGTCCGATGTCCGGCGCTTCCGTTATGCTTTGGGAGCGTCGGTTGCAGCGCACGCGCTGTTCATCGGCTTTCTTCTCGTGCGGCTGCCGATGAGCAAGCCGCCCGAGCCCCCCGAACCCCCGCCGATCGAAATGGCTTTCGAGGATTCCGGCCCGCCGGCGACGCCGCACAAGGCTGATACGCCTGCGCCCAAGCCCGCTCCTGCGCCCGCCCCGACGCCCACCGACGCACCTCCGGCGCCCACGCCCCCCACGCCTGAGCCTGTTGAAGAGCCTCAGCCGCCGCCGCCGCCGCCTCAGGCTGTTCCGCCACCGGCAGAGAGCAAGACGCCGCCTTTACCCGACGTGAAAACGCCGGAGAAGATGGTCGACGACTCGGCCGAGCCCATCAAGGCCTCGCCGCCCAAGCCGTCACCGCCATCCGCTTCCAAGCAGGTGGCGCCGCCTTCGCCGCAGACACAGCCTGTCGACAAGCTGCCTGAGACACCGACTTTCTCGCATATCACGCAGCCCAACCCGACGAAGAAGACGCAGGCCGACTCGCATTCGCTGCTCGCGACGCTGGACGCCCTACGTGCAGACCAGAAGCAGACCCATCCGCCAAAGGCACGCGCCAACCCGCAGCAAGGCGGTGCGCCCAATGGTGGTGGTGCCCCCAATGGCGATATCACCAACGCCCTGAGCTCAGCCGAGCAGAAGGCAATCGGCGGGTCCGTGCGGCGCTGCTACTCGGAAGACACCGAAGCACGTAATTATGCCTCATTTACTGCGCATCTTATCGTCACCGTTGATGCGACCGGAGAGGCAAGAATGGCGCGTTTCGCACCCGATACACAGGCGAAGGCAAATGCCGACCCGTCTTATCGGGCGCTGGCCGAGCGGGCACGTGATGCCGTGTTGAGCCCGACCTGTTCGAAACTTCCCATACCTTCAAACCTTCTGGGCAAGACGCACGAACTCAAATTCGTGTTCCGCCCATGATCCTCAAAGAGCGCAAGAGAAGCGAAGTCATGCCAGTCGATATGCCCCTGTTGACCGACGATCAGGCACAGAGCCTTTCCACCCTTTTCTCCCGCCGCTCCCTTCTTGGTGCATCCATTGCTGCAGGCGGCCTGATGGCCACCCCGCTCAGTGCCTTTGCCCAGGCAGCCAGTGCGCCGGGTGAAGCCGAGATTACGGTCGATCAGGCCCGTACGGCACCGATCCCCATCTCGATCCCCTCCTTCGGACCGGGGCTTGGTGAGCAGATCACCAGTGTTGTGTCGGCCGATCTCGATTCGACCGGACTCTTCACTATTCTGCCCGGCTCGTCGGGAACGCCTGATTTTGCAGCTCTCAAGGCGCAGGGCGCCCGCGCCGCCGTGACGGGCAGCGCCGCCGGGTCGAGCAGCACGCGCGTCGAGATGCGTCTGTGGAACGTCCTGACCGGTGAGCAGATCCAGGGTACGGCCTATACGGCATCGGCAGGAAACTGGCGCCGCATCGCCCATACGATTGCTGACGTGATCTACGAGCGCATGCTGGGCGAGAAGGGCTATTTCGACACGCGTCTCGCCTATATCGCCCGTACCGGCCCGCGCCATCATCAGATCACCCGTCTGGCTGTCATGGATCAGGATGGGGCAAACAACCACATCCTGACGTCGGGACAGTGGCTGACCCTGACGCCGCGTTTCAATCCGGTGCGTGACCAGATTGCGTTCATGTCGTACGCGAATAACCGCCCGCGCGTTTATACGTTCGATCTGGGCTCAGGCAGCCAGCGCATGCTGGGTGAGTTCGACGGCATTTCCTTCGCGCCGCGCTTCTCTCCCAATGGTAGCCAGGTCGTTCTGTCGGCCACGCGTGGTGGTGGGTCAGATATCTTCGTTGTCGATCTGGGGTCGGGTGCCAAGCGTCAGATTACCAATTCGGGTGCGATCGACACCAGCCCGTGCTTTAGCCCGGATGGCAGCCAGATCGTGTTCAATTCCGATCGTGGCGGTTCCCCTCAGCTTTACATGATGAGCGCATCGGGCGGCGGGGCACGACGCATTTCCTACGGTCATGGCACTTACGGTTCGCCCGTCTGGTCGCCGCGTGGGGACCAGATTGCGTTTACCCGTCTCAGCGGCGGTCGATTCTCTCTGGGCGTGATGGGCCCCGATGGCTCGGGTGAGCGCATCCTGACAGAGGGCTTCACCGTAGAGAGCCCGACCTTCTGCCCCAATGGCCGCGTGATTGCCTTCTGCCGCCAGTCTGCGGCTGGTGCCGGTGGCGCTGGATTCTCGAGCGGAATCGGAACGATCGACATTACCGGTTTCCACGAGCGTCCGATCCGTACCGAAACCGGTGCATCCGATCCGGCCTGGTCGCCGCTGCAGGGCTGAGTTTCGTGTCCCCGGCGCCGCTTTTTGTGGCGTCGGAGACACTAGTTTCTGAATTTCTCATGAATTCCGCGCGACTTGGCTCGTGACGGTTATCATCCCGCTTGACCACAGTTCTCAGGAATGAGTATGGCCGATCTTGGTCGTCGGGATCGGTGAGGCCCAATGGTTCTGGTAACCAGCAAGCAAAACGGGAACTCCGACCTTCGTAATTAGTTGTCGTCACGCTTCCTGGTCCCGGATGGGGACTATATTCAGGGTTGGCAAAAATGAATTTCAAGCTTCTCGGTGCGCTTGGTCTGGCAGTCGTTCTGGCTGCCTGCTCGGACGAATCAAACAAGGGTGCATCGACCGGTGCAGGCGCAACGGCTCAGGAAACCGGCGCTGCGCCCGGTAGCGAAGCCGATCTGGTCGCCAATGTCGGCGATCGCGTCTTCTTCGACCTGAACCGCAACACGCTCTCCAGCGATGCGCAGGCAACCCTCGACAAGCAGGCAGCATGGCTCGCCCGCTACCCGCAGGTCAGCGTCCAGATCGCCGGCAACTGCGATGACCGCGGCACGGAAGAGTACAACATTGCTCTGGGTCAGCGTCGTGCAAACGCAGCGCGCGACTATCTGGTCGCCAAGGGCGTTGCTCCTTCGCGCATCACGACGATCTCCTACGGTAAGGATCGTCCGACCGCCGATGGTGACGACGAGCAGGCATGGGCTCAGAACCGTAACGGGATCACCTCGGTCAAGTAATCGGTTCGACGCTCGAAAGGGCGTTTCTCCGACCGACGTCTGACGGCGGACCGTCCAGCGCAAGCGGGACGGGGAGAAGTTTCTGTCTCAGGCCTTCAACTGCCTGAGACGGTACCCAGCGAGCAAAGCCTCGAAACCGGCTGGCGCTTATGCGTCAGCCGGTTTTGTTTTATGGTGAATGCAATCTTGCGTGGCATGCTGCCCGCTCCCACGATTTGACTGAAGGATGCGCCATGCGCGGTGCCCGAGTTTCCCGGTTCTTCATCCTCTCGACCGTTTCCCTGCTCTCCGTGCTCGGCGCTTCTGCCGCACAGGCTCAGGTCACGAGCCGCGAAGGCATCGCCCTTCAGAACCAGATCCAGCAGCTCAGCGAACAGCTTCAGCAGGTTCAGTCCAGCGCGCAGAGCGTTCCTGTTTCCGGTGGAGGTGCCGCGTCATCTGTTCCGGCTGGCAGTGGCGATCTGGTTTCGCAGCTCCTGCAGCGTGTCTCGACCCTCGAAAACGAGAATCGGGAAATGCGCGGCGAGCTCGATCAGCTCACGAATCAGGTCCAGACGCAAAACGCGACTCTCACCAAGCAGATTGGTGATATGCAGTTTGCCGCGCAGAATGGCGGCGGCGGCAGTGCACCGGCAGCAGCGCCTGCGGCATCCGACGCGCCAGCCTCGCCCCCCGCAGCCCCTGCCGCAGCCGACAAGCCGGTAACGGCGCTTGAGCTGCTCAAGACCGGGCAGGCAGCGCTCAAGAGCCGCGATTACGCGACAGCGCAAAGTGACGCCAGTCAGGCGCTGAAACTCGCCAAGACACCCAATGGCAAGCTCGAATCGCAGTTCCTTCTCGCTCAGTCTCTCGCCGGTCAAAAGCAGTATCGTGACTCGGCCGTCGCCTATTTCGATGCCTATAACCGCGCACCAAAATCGCCGCGTGCGCCTGAGGCGCTGTTGGGCGTTTCCGCGTCGATGCTGGCGCTCGGAGACAAGAATTCTGCCTGTCAGGCCCTGCAGAAGCTGGACGCTGAATTTCCCTCGGCCACGCCCCGCGTGAAGGCCGCTGTGACAACCTTCAAGGGTCGCGCAAGCTGCCATTGAGAAAAGCTCACCCGGTTGGCGAGAGTGAGTTCGCCAGCCTGATGTCTGTCTTCGGGCCTTTCCTCCCTGATGAGGCCCGCTTTCCCATCGGTATTGCTGTGTCAGGCGGGGCAGATAGTCTGTGCCTTGCCTGGCTGATGCGACGCTGGCGCTATGCGGTCCTGGCGCTGGTTGTCGACCATGGTCTGCGAGACAATTCCGCAGCCGAGGCGGCAGAGACGGCGTCCCGACTGCAGGCGCTCGATATCCCCTCCGTCATTCTCAGGCTCGACTCCGTTATTCGCACGGGGAGCCTGCAGAAAAACGCCCGTATCGCTCGTTATGAGGCGCTCGAGGCGGCCTGCCATTCTCGTGGTATTCTCGATCTGGCGCTGGGCCACCATGAGCGCGACCAGGTCGAGACGTTTCTGCTTCGAGAGGCCCATGGGAGTTCGACCCATGGTCTGGCCGCCATGGCGTTCGCGAGAGAGACGCCGCAATTGCGATACCTCAGACCACTGCTCGAAATCGCGCCGGAACGTCTGAGGGCGACCCTGCGACAGCAAGGGATCCAGTGGGTTGAGGATCCCAGCAATCGCAATCCTGTGTTTGAGCGCGTTCGTATCCGTCTTTCCCTTGATGAATCCGGGCATAGAGCGGCACGGGCCCAGCTTGCTCTTCATGCAGGACAGCGAAACGAGGCCGCTCTGGTGAACGTGGCGGCACTCTCGAAACTGCATGCCGATCCGTTGGGATTTGTGGTCATGGATTCCTTGCCCGGCGATCCAGCCCTTCTCGGGCGAATTTGGCAGAGCGTTTCCGGTGCCGCCTATCCACCGTCTCCTCAGGCTCTTGCCGCGTTGATTGCGGCGCCAAGGCCGGCGACATTGGCGGGCGCGCAGCTCTGCGCTGCCGGGCGGCTGGGTAAAACCTGGCTGTTGGTGAGAGAGCCCGCAGCGATTGCTAGACGTATCGCAGCGCAGTCTGGTGTGACATGGGACGGAAGGTTCACCCTTCGGGGCATGGTGCCAGAGCCGGGGACAGAAATCGCGGCTCTTGGCGCCGAGGCGCGTCACTTTCGAGACCATGCGCTACCGGCAAAAATCCTGAGCGGGCTGCCTGCGCTCTGGATCGGGACACGCTTGATGGCCGTGCCTCAGCTGGATGCTTTTGCTGCGCCTCATTGGGCGAGGCTGCGTTTCTCTTTCAGTCCGGCCACGCCCCTCAGCGATCCCTCATTCTGGCCGGAATACCGCGAAACAGTGAAAACTTGATCGCAAGGGGGTGGGAACATACTGCCGAATGCTTATGTTAGTTCGCAAAGTGTGGTTGCTGCCGGTCCCTGGCAGAGAACCAGGGACTGTCGTGTCATCGTCGAGCAGTCTTCGACCCAAAGTTTGGAAACAATAGAGACAGTGATGAACAATTTCGGCCGTAATCTGGCACTCTGGGTGATCATCATCGTTCTGGCGCTGCTGCTCTTCCTGGCGTTCCAGCCAAGTGGAAGCCAGCACGCCTCCCAGCAACTCGCCTATTCCGATTTCGTCACTGACGTCGATCAGGGTAAGGTGCGTTCGGTAGTGGTTCAGAACCAGAACATCACCGGTACGCTCAAGGATGGCACATCCTTCGAGACCTATGCCCCCGTCGACCCGGGCCTCGTGCCCCGTATGACTGGCAAGGGAGTTGAGGTTGTCGCCAAGCCGCTCGACGCCGATGGCAGCCCCATCCTGCGGGCGGTCACGAGCTGGTTACCGATGATCTTCCTGCTCGGGATTGGCATTCTGTTCTTCCGTCAGATGCAGTCCGGCAGCGGTCGTGCGATGGGGTTCGGCAAGTCCCGGGCCCGTCTGCTGACCGAAAAGCAGGGGCGCGTCACTTTCGATGATGTTGCGGGTATCGATGAGGCGAAGGCTGAGCTCGAGGAAATTGTCGAATTCCTGAAAGATCCCCAGAAGTTCACGCGTCTTGGCGGCAAGATTCCCAAGGGGGCGCTGCTTGTCGGTCCTCCGGGCACAGGCAAGACCCTTCTGGCGCGCGCCATTGCCGGCGAAGCCAACGTGCCGTTCTTCACGATTTCCGGTTCCGACTTTGTCGAGATGTTCGTAGGTGTTGGTGCGTCCCGAGTCCGCGACATGTTCGAGCAGGGCAAGAAATCTGCTCCCTGCATTATCTTCATCGACGAAATCGACGCTGTGGGCCGTCATCGTGGCGCTGGTCTCGGCGGCGGTAACGACGAGCGCGAGCAGACCCTCAACCAGATGCTGGTCGAGATGGATGGCTTTGAGAGCAATGAAGGTGTGATCCTGATTGCCGCCACCAACCGCCCGGACGTGCTTGACCCCGCGCTGCTGCGTCCCGGCCGCTTCGATCGTCAGGTTGTGGTGCCTAACCCGGACGTCTCTGGTCGCGAGAAGATCCTGCGTGTGCATATGCGCAAGGTGCCGCTTGCCTCTGACGTCGATCCCAAGGTCATCGCGCGCGGTACGCCTGGTTTCTCGGGTGCCGATCTGTCGAACCTTGTGAACGAAGCGGCGCTGCTTGCTGCCCGTCTCGGCAAGCGTACGGTCGCCATGCTCGAGTTCGAGAATGCCAAGGACAAGGTGCTCATGGGTGCCGAGCGCCGCTCGCTGGTGATGAGCGATTCAGAGAAGCGTAATACGGCCTATCACGAAGGTGGACACGCCATCTGCGCGATCCTGACTCCGGGTTGCGATCCTGTGCACAAGGCAACAATCATTCCGCGTGGTCGTGCGCTTGGCATGGTCATGAGCCTACCGGAGGGCGATCGCTATTCGAAGAGCAAGGCTCAGTGCAAGGCTGATCTAGTTCTGGCGATGGGCGGTCGTGTTGCTGAAGAGCTCATTTTCGGTGCCGAGAATGTCTGCACGGGCGCTTCGGGCGATATCAAGATGGCAACCAATCTGGCGCGCCGCATGGTTACCGAATGGGGCATGAGCGACAAGCTCGGCATGATTGCCTATGGCGATAACGGGCAGGAAGTGTTCCTCGGGCATTCGGTAACGCAGAATAAGAATGTCTCTGAACAGACGGCGCGTGAAATCGACCGTGAGGTGAAGGAACTCGTCGACGAAGCCTATCGCCGGGCTCATGCCCTGCTGCTGGAGCACATCGATGATCTGCATCGTCTCGCGAATGCGTTGCTCGAGTTTGAAACCCTCTCGGGTGACGAGGTCGGCAAGGTTATTCGTGGTGAGCCAGTGGAGCGCGCGGCTGTCGATGATTCCGCCCCGGATAACCGCCGCGCCTCGGTGCCGACGGTGAAGCCAGAACCTGTCGGTGAAACCGACGCCCTTGATCCTTCACCTCAGGCAGGGTGAGCCAAGATCAGGACTGAGAGAGAAATGGGGGGCGAGAGCCCCCCTTTTTTCGTAATACAGGCTATGCTTGAAGAAGGTCGTTTCACGACACGGACAAGTGGGAAGAAGGACTGTCATGAATAAAGAGCGCAAGGCAGAGCGTAAGCTGTTCGGCACAGATGGTATTCGGGGGACGGCCAATAGCTTTCCGATGACGGTTGATGTGGCGCTGCGTCTCGGTCAGGCCGCAGGGCTCTACTTTCGTCGCGGTGCCCATCGCCATAGTGTCGTTTTGGGCAAGGATACGCGGCTTTCGGGTTACATGATCGAAAGCGCTCTGGTCTCGGGATTCCTCTCTGCCGGGATGGACGTCATTCTCGTCGGTCCTCTGCCGACACCTGCGATTGCCATGCTGACCCGCTCGCTGCGCGCCGATTTGGGCGTGATGATCTCAGCGTCGCATAATCCGTTCGGCGATAACGGCATCAAGCTTTTCGGCCCTGATGGTTTTAAGCTGTCTGACGAGGTCGAGGCAGAAATCGAAGATCTCATGGACCAGGATCTGACAGCCCAGATGGCGCCGCCGGAAGAAGTGGGGCGTGCCTCGCGGCTGAATGATGCTGCCGGTCGCTACATCGAGGCAGCCAAGGCTTCTTTCCCGAAAGGGTCACGACTCGAAGGTCTGCGTATCGTGCTGGATTGCGCCAATGGCGCTGCCTACCGCGTGGCGCCTACGGCCCTTTGGGAACTAGGGGCTGAGGTCATCAAGATCGGCTGTGAGCCGAACGGGGTGAACATCAACGCAAAATGCGGCTCCACCTGTCCGGAACCCCTGCGCGAGGCGGTGATTGCTCATAAGGCGCATCTTGGCATCGCGCTCGATGGTGATGCCGATCGCGTCATTATTGTCGATGAAAAAGGACAGATCGTCGATGGCGATCAGATCCTCGGCCTGATTACCCTGTTCCTGCAGAAAAGCGACCGTCTCGGCAGTAATGATGCAGTTGCCACGATCATGTCCAATCTCGGTCTTGAAAAAAAGCTGGCCGAGCATGGCGTGACTCTTCATCGCACAGCGGTGGGCGATCGATACGTCGTCGAGAAAATGCGTGAGCGTGGAATCAAGCTTGGTGGCGAGCAATCGGGACACATGATCCTGTCCGATTTCGCGACAACGGGTGATGGGCTCATCGCAGCCCTTCAGGTGCTTGCTGTCCTCGTTGAGGAGGGGCGCCCCGCAAGCGAGATCCTGCGTGTTTTCGAGCCCTATCCGCAATTGCTGCGCAATGTCCGCTATCAGGGTGGCGATCCACTTCAGACCGAAATCCTTGCCGAGGCACGACGTGCGGCAGAGGCGCGGCTTGGCACGCAGGGGCGTCTTGTCCTGCGTAAAAGCGGTACCGAGCCGCTGATTCGCGTGATGGTGGAGGCAGAAGATCCGGCTCTGGTTGAAGAGATCGTCTCTTCGATCTGCGATGCGGTCCAGAAGGCGGTTGCGGTCTGATGAAGGGCCGGGTGCTGATCGTTGCCGGAAGCGACTCTGGTGGTGGCGCGGGGATTCAGGCCGATATCAAGACGGTCAGTGCCTTTGGGGGCTTCGCAACGACGGCGATCACAGCTGTCACCGCGCAGAATACATGCGGGGTGAATGCGATCGCCTATCTGTCGCCTGGCATGGTGGCCGATCAGATGAGGGCGGTGCTTGAGGATATCGGGGCTGATGTCATAAAGCTCGGCATGCTGGGTAATGCCGAGATCATGGAGGCGGTGTGCGATACGCTTGCGCGCTATCCTTCCATACCCTGCGTGATCGATCCGGTGATGGTCGCAACCAGCGGGGCGCGGCTGATGACTGAAGACGGCGAGGCTGCATTCCGACGTCTCTACGCCCATTGCTTCATGTTGACGCCCAATCTGCCTGAACTCGAAGTTCTGAGCGGACATTCGCTCTCGACGTCACAGGAGATGAGAGAGGCTGCAAGCGAGGTCATGAAAAGTCAGGATATTGCGTGGATCCTCGCAAAAGGCGGGCATCTGCCAGGAGAGGACGTGATCGATATCCTGCTTTCAAAGCAGCACGAACGGCAGTTTTGGGACCGGAAGATCGACACGCTGCATACGCATGGGACAGGTTGCACCCTGGCGAGTGCTATTGCCGTGTGCCTTGCCCAGGGCGAGGGCGTAGAGCGGGCGGTGGAGCGCAGCAGGGCTTATGTCCGCCATGCAATCCTGCAGGCACCACCTTTTGGAAAAGGAAGCGCCCGGCCGATGAATCATATGCATCAGAAGGAAGGCTGAAGGGACGATACCGTCAGTTTGTTCTGTTCCGTCGTTGCGTCAGGCAAAAGCGGTTTGCTGTCGTCGCGTAGCACATAGCCACGCCCCCAGACTGTGCCGATCAGATGCCCGGCGCCAAACTGCTGCAGTTTTCTGCGCAATTTGCAGATGAAGACATCGATGATCTTCATCTCCGGTTCATCAATGCCTCCGTAAAGATGGTTCAGAAAAGCATCCTTCGTAAGAACATTGCCCCTGCGCAATACGAGAAGCTCAAGGATGGCATATTCCTTGCCTGTAAGCTGCACGGGGTTGCCATCGACAGAAGCGCTCTTGGCATTCAGGTCGAGCGAGAGGGGGCCGACCGTCATGACCGTGGTGCTGAAGCCGCGCGAGCGGCGCAAGACCGCCTGAAGACGAGCCAGAAGCTCCTCTGAATCGAAGGGCTTCGTGATGTAGTCATCAGCCCCGGCGTGAAACGCTTTTATTTTGGCTTGCGCCCGGCTTAGTCCACTCAGAACAATAATCGGCGTCTGTATTTGGGTTTTTCGAACGCGCCTGATGACTTCGTATCCTTCGAGGTCTTCGAGAGTCAGTTCGGTCAGGGCAAGATCGTAATCGTAATGGCGGAGCATATCGATTGCTTCATGCCCTGTATGAGCATGATCAACAGTAATGCCGCCCTGTTTGAGGGTTTTGATCAGCGCATGAGCCGCAGCTTGATCGCTTTCCACAAGAAGGAGGCGCATCTCATCAATCTCCTGGGTTGATGATGGTTTGGTACTACCTAAGGTTGCTGTCGGCAAGCAAAATACTTTCTTTCACTGAAAACATTTCCTCGAATTAGTAACGAGTTTTTAACGTATTGATCCTAAGGTTTTCTTGTGGATACACAAGTCTACATCAAAAAAATCAGATTTTCTGAATGAGTTACGCTATCTCATACCTTGTGTTTATCGCATAGTTGCGGCGAGAGTTGACGTTCTTTAACACCAGCTTCTGGTATTCCCCTTAGGTACCCCAGGGTTCGGTGATCAATACTCGTATAGGTTGTATTGATATAAAGTTATCAGAAAGCAAACCAAAGTCGAGGATAGGGCGAAGGGACGATGCCCTCCAATCTTTTTTGGATTTTTTCGCGACTGAAATTCGGTCAATACTAGGTATGGATTGTGAACCGAGAGTAGGCGCCGTGCGGCTCAAGCAAAACACGCAAATACAAAGGTGGCATGAGATGCTTGATCGTGCCCAAGCACTTATTGAAGTTTTGCGGCGGGAAACGGGCGTTCGTCTCACGCGAAGAAACGCGGAGGCGAAGATCGTCAGTGCCGAGCGTGCCATACTCATGTCTAATGACGGTGATCAGGCTGTAGAGGGGTTCGTCAGCTGGTTACCAAAGGCAAGAAGCGCCATTGAAAAGGCGCGCAGCGCCGAGCGCGAAGTCGCGATCGACGTGGCTGTGGCCTATCATGTGTTCATGCTTGCCAAGGGGGATCAAAGCGAGATTAGCGAGCGCAGTGAGAGTTGTGAAAAGAAATGACTGTCTCGCGGCGACTTATCGGCCTTATGTGCTGCCCGGGATCGCCATCAAGGTATTATAGGCGGCGCTCAGCCTCGATGGCGCTCCAGGGGCGAATGCCGATTATAACGCAGGCTACCGGGTGCGTGCGATCACGCACAAAAGAGAGATAGGTTTCGCCATCATCTGAGAAGAGATCGGTTCGGGCGCTCATCGTTGCGCTGACCGCACCTGGCGTCTGCTTGCTGAGAGTGGCTGCGGCGTGGCTCAGGAGGCGCCAAGCTGCAGCCTCGACCGCCTCAATCAGGCGTTCCGGTGCTGCCTTTTCGCGCCCGAACCGTTCGGCAAGGCAATCCCAGTCCTGTCGGGTGACAAAAGCGGGAATACCTCCGGATGGGGTTTCCCGCTCGGCACGGCAAAGGAGCCCTGCCTGGGCCAGCTCAAGAATGTCGGTGGCGGGCAAGGTGGCTGGGTCGAGCGCAAATTCTTGCATTGGCAGATCGACTCCAGTCTCAGTTCTGTCCGGGCGGTGTGCCCATCGCCTGCATGAGCGCGGTAACCTGCTCCGGATGCGCGTGGAACAGGGCAACGTTGCCAGCGTTCGGCGCGGGCAGACCGGCGGGCAGCGCCTGTCCGTTTGTCGCCGCCAACGTCATGCCGAACGCCGTCATGCCCATGGTGAAGCTCTCGGGTGTGAAGCCATGGGCGCTCAGGATCGCTGGTACACCGGGGGTTGCTGCAATCTGACCAATTGTCTGCTGCAGTGAGAGCTGTGTCGAGTTGGGCGGGCGAATATTGGCCGCCTGAAGCGCCTGCAGGGTTTCGGCGGCGCGTGGCAAGAAGTCGGCCGGTAGCGGATAACGCAGCCCCGCCTCGATATCCTGCTTCATGACAGGAGAGAGGGTTTGCTGCTGTGCACTCTGGGCAAAGGCCGATGGGGTGAGTGTCCCCAGGATGCCGAGGGCGGCGGCTATTGCGACGATTCTGGTCATCAGACCCATTCCCCCTTTCGCATGAGTGGCGTGCGTGCGCCGTCCTGATGAACGCCATCGAGATCGATTTCGTTCGAACCGATCATCCAGTCGATGTGAATCATGCTCGTATTGGCACCGCGTCTTGCCAGTTCTTCCGGCGTCGCCCCTTCGGTATCAAACAGGCACTTCGTATAGGCCTGACCCAAGGCGATATGGCTCGACGCGTTCTCGTCAAACAGGGTGTTACGAAACAGGATGCCCGTATCCGAGATGGGGGATGCGTGGGGAACGAGCGCCACTTCGCCCAGTCGTGCTGCACCGTCATCGGTTTCTAGAATACGTCTCAGGGCGTCTTCGCCCTTGGCGGCGTGAGACTCGATGATCCGTCCATCGGCAAAGGTCACGCGGATATCGTCGATGAGCGTACCCTGATGAAAAAGCGGCTTCGTGCTGGCGACATGGCCACTCACACGATGGCTATGGGGCGTTGTGAAGACTTCTTCTGTCGGGATGTTCGGATTGCATTCTATGCCGTTGGTGGTGTGCTCTGCGCCACCAGCCCAGGCATGGCCATCGGCCAGCCCCACCAGCAGATCGGTACCCGGACCGGTGAAGTGTAAAGAGTCGAAACGACGTTCATTCAGCATCGCGGCCTTCGCGTGAAGCGTCGCATTATGCTGTTTCCAAGCAATAACCGGGTCGGGCGTGTCGAGGCGGGATGAGGCAAAGATCGCATCCCACAGACGTGCCTGAGCCTGGTCCGGGGAGAGATCGGGAAAGACCTGCGCCGCCCAGTTGGCCGTGGCATAGGCTACGATGGTCCAGTTGGTATCGAAGCGGGTGATGATTTCCATCGCCTCGCGATTCGCATGCGATGCGGCGCGGCTGGCGCGTGAGACTCTTTTGGGATCCTGACCGTTCAGCAGGGTCGGGTTGGCCCCCGTAACGGCCAGGCGGGCCGCGCCCTCGCGATAGGCGCGGGCGATACCGTCCGCCATCCAGGCGGCACTTGTGTCGAGGCTTTCATCTGACGCAAAGCGATAGCGGGCGAGGGTTGTCTCGTCATCGCTGTACTGCGTCGTGACGAGGCTCGCCCCGGCGCGATAGGCGTGTTCGGTCAGGCGCCGCACCAGTGGCACGGCTTCGAGCGGGGCTGAAATGACCAGCTCCTGTCCGGGCTGAAGATTGAGGCCGATTCTGATCGCAACCTCGCCGAGTCTGTCGAGACGTTCGGCGAAGGGCAGGGTGGTTTCAGACATCAGTTTTCTCCTGGCGGGCAACGCCCGTTCTGGCTCGATTGGGGCGCCTGATCGAATGTTTATTCGCCGAATGTCTCGGCGTGATGAGCGCGGCGCGGGGCGCGACGCGGGCGTTCCTGACGGGGTGCCTTGTCGCGGCTGGCCGGCTTTTCATCGCGTGGCGCCGTGCGGATTTCCACTTCCAGTTCACGAATGCGGCGCTGGACGCTCTCCTTCAGGGAAGGGGAGGTATGCGGCTTCATTGTGGCCAGGGTTTCCTTGAGGTCGCGCAGTTGCTTCTGCTTCTCGGCCAGGTTGCGGCGGATTGGCTGGTTGTCGGAAAGCTGTCCTGTGTAGGAGCGCATGGTCGAGTCTCTTTATTCTGCTCTGGTACAGGCCAGAGTGTGTCGTTACCCGGAATCCGTCTGGCGCAGCTTGGCGTCAGGGCGGGTCCGGTTGCGGTCATGTTGGAAGGGCAGGACGCGCGCCTGATTTCAGCGCGACGTCAGACCCATGGAGGCAAGTGCCTCGATCAGCCGGTTCATTTCTTCATCCGTGCCGATCGTGATGCGAAGCCAGTCGCGAATGCGTGGCGCACTGAGCTGTCGCACGATGATGTGGCGCTCCCGCAGACCCGCCAGCAACGTGCTGGCCTGGTGGGCGGGGTGATGCACAAGAACAAAATTGGCACAGGACGGCAGAATGTCAAAGCCCAACCCGGCCATGCGCTGCACAAAACGTCCTCGCGTCGCCATGACCTGCCCCGTTGTGTGCTCGAGCCATTCCTCATCGGCGATGGCAGCGGCAGCGCCCGCCTGGGCAAGGCGGCTGAGCGGGTAGGAATTGAAGCTGTCCTTGACGCGGATAAGGCCTTCAATCAGATCGGGATGGCCGATGGCGTAGCCTACCCGAAGCCCCGCCAGCGCACGTGATTTCGAGAGTGTCTGCACGACGAGAATATTGTCGTGTTCCTCAGTCAGTCGGATGGCGGATTCAGCGCCGAAATCGACATAGGCTTCATCGATGATGATTGTCCGGTCCGGCTGAAGCATCGCAAGGCGTGACAAGGCCTCGAGCGACACTGCGTGGCCGGTGTTGGCATTCGGATTTGCAATGGCAATGCCGCCACAGGCAATGGTGTAGCTCTCGATATCGATCTCGAAGCGCTCATTGAGCGGGATCTCGCGATAGGGCTGGCCAAACAACCCGCAATAAACCGGATAAAAGCCATAGCTCACATCGGCGAAAAGCATGGGGGCATCGGGCGAAATCAGGGCACGGAAGGCGTGGGCGAGCACTTCGTCCGAGCCATTGCCGACGAATACCCGGTCTTCAGTCGTGCCATAGGTTGCGGCAATGACGCGCCTCAATTCCCGTGCCGTGGGGTCGGGATAAAGACGCAGCGTGTCGTCGCAGCCGTTCTTCATCGCCTCAAGGGCGGCCGGGCTGGGACCATAGGGAAGCTCGTTCGTATTGAGCTTCAGAATATCGGTGAATTGCGGCTGCTCGCCCGGGATGTAGGGATGCAGATCCGCTACGAGGGGGTTCCAGAAGCGGCTCATGAGGAACTCGCCATGTCAGAAGTGAAGAGATGTTTCTGGCCATGGGTTTCAGCGATGTCGCGAACAGACAGACCCTCGGCGTCACGCTGGTCGGGGTCTGCTCCATGAGACAAAAGAAGGCTCACCATATCCTGTCGGCCGAACATGACGGCAAACATGAGGGGGGTGCGTCCGAGATGGCTCGGGATGTCGAGTTTGGCGCCAGCGCTGACGAGCAGTTCCGCCACGGCCAGATGACCCTTGAAGGCAACACCCGAAAGGGCCGTTGCCCCCTTGGCATCCTGTCTGTTCGGGTCGGCGCCACGCTCCAGAAGCAGGGCGGTAGCCGGCAGGACTCCGTTATAGGCGGCGACGATGAGCGCCGTATAGCCGCGGCTATCCTGCGCATCGACCGCCATTCCGGCATCGAGAAACTGGGTCAGCATATCGGTGTCGCCAATGCGTGCCGCATCGATGAAAAGCGCCGTTATCTGCTCGGGCGAAAAACTGCCTGCCGGCATCATTTCGGTCATGGAAAAGCCTGAAGCTGTCATATCCTTTCCAGAATAGCCGAGCGTCCGTAGAACCGGAAGCTCAGGCATTTCTTTTCTTCATATGCGGCCTTTCGCCCTGCCTGTGGCTGGTCAGGGCGCGCGCAGGCTCTGCCCTCGCTCCGGCAAGCTGAACCAGGAGAGGTCTCTGCCCGTGGATTTGAGGCAGCGTTCTAGACGGCCTCCCGGCTCCCAGTATCCTTCATCTGTAAGCTGGAATGTGCCGAAATGCATGGCAACCGCATGACGGGCTTCAAGCAGCATGGCGGCTTCGACGGCCTGCTCGGGCGTCATATGCACCGGCTGCATGAGCGAGATCGGCTCGTAAGCGCCAATTGGAAGCAGGGCGAGATCCGGCGCACCCAGGCGGCTGTTAATCTCGGCCCAATGATGGCCATGGGCCGTGTCGCCTGCAAAAATCAGGCTCTTCAGCCCTGTACCAATATGAAAGCCACTCCATAGCGCCCGATTCTGGTCGAATGGTGTGCGGGCCGAGCCGTGCAGGGCCGGAATTGCCGTTATTGTGATCGGGTCGATACGAAATTCCTGCCACCAGTCGAGCGTGGCGACGGCGGAAAAGCCCAGACCACGCAGATGGCGCCTATTGCCAAGCGGCGCGATACAAAGCGGCCTGTCACGCCGGCCAAATCGTCTGAGTGTCGGGCGATCGAGATGATCGTAGTGACAGTGAGACACGAGAATGATGTCGATCGCCGGTATGGCGTCGAAAGCCAGCCCAGGAGGCACCACCCGTCTGGGGCCGAGATGTCGAAAAGGGGAACAGCGTTCGGACAGGATGGGGTCTGTCAGAATGGCGAGTGGGCGTTCTCCCGCCCGACCGATGCGGATCAGAAAGCTCGAATGGTTGATGAAGCTGGCAGAAATCTCGCCCGGCGCAAGTTCGGGAAAAGGCTCGGGTGAGAAAGTCGGAACATCGTTCGGCCATCGGAGCCGCAGGCTTCTTTGCCAGGAGAGGATACTCGTGAAGTCAGGTTCGACCGACGGGCGTTCCGGGGGAGCCTGCAAGGGAGGGGAAAGGCGATAAGAGGCCGGGTTATGAAAACTCCGGCCGTCGCAATGATCGGATTCTGGAAAAGGCTTCACCGCAAATCCTGCAAATTTTCGTGTGGTCGAGCAGTCGTGAAGAGTTTGGCTCTAGCACAATGTGGGCAATAGGCGTCTTATGCGCAACGCAATGTATTGCCGGGCCGGTAGGTTTCAGTTTGGTGTCAATGCTGTCGGGATTTTGAGGCAATATGTGCGGCGCAGCGGAACATCGTCATCACGCAGGCGTATGTTCAGGGTGTTCTGGTGATCTTCTCCCCGTGGCCAGGCCATGAGAGGTGAGAGTGGTCGCCAATTCTGCGTGGTCGCCTATGCGAAAAGGATCCCTGGTGGGGTTGTCTCAGGCAGCAAACCGGTCTTGAACATTGATGTCTGTCCGGCGGATGGTTTTCCATCGCAGAGAGTTAATTCGGAGGTCGATTTTTGATGCGTTCTTTAAGCAACCCGTCCGCGTTTGGCGCGGAAACAGGTGGAGCGGCCGGCGCCAATGTCTCTGACATCGCACAGCTGAGCATCAACACTATCCGCACCCTGTCGATGGATGGTGTGGAAAAGGCCGATTCAGGCCATCCGGGAACGGCGATGGCGCTGGCTCCTGTTATGTACACGCTCTGGCAGAACGACCTGAAATATGATCCGGCAGATCCGCTCTGGCCGGCACGCGACCGCTTCGTGCTGTCCGTTGGTCATGCTTCGATGCTGCTGTATTCGACGATCTATCTCACCGGCATCCGCGATGTGGTGAAGGACAAGGTTCTCGACAGCCCGTCGCTGACCCTTGAAGACCTCAAGCAGTTCCGCCAGCTGAACTCCAAGACCCCGGGTCACCCGGAATACCGCCACACGGCGGGCATCGAGACCACGACCGGCCCGCTGGGCCAGGGCTGTGGCAACTCGGTCGGTATGGCAATGGCCGAGAAATATCTCGCAGCCCATTACAACCGCCCTGGCTATGACCTGTTCGATTACCACACCTACGTGTTCTGTGGTGACGGCGACATGATGGAAGGCGTTTCGTCCGAAGCAGCTTCCATGGCCGGTCATCTGGGTCTGGGCAACCTGATCTGGCTGTATGATTCGAACCAGATCTCGATCGAAGGCTCGACCAACCTTGCCTTCACCGAGAACGTTGCCGAGCGCTTCCACGCTTACAAATGGCATGTTGTGACCGTCAACGATGTCAATGACATCGCCGCTGTCAGCAAGGCGCTTGAAGAAGCCCGTTCGGTCAAGGACCGTCCGAGCCTGATCATCATGCACACGATCATCGGTTTCGGTGCCCCCAAGAAGGCTGGTACGGCTTCGGCCCATGGTGAGCCCCTGGGTGAAGAAGAAATCGCCGGTGCCAAGAAGGCCTATCACTGGCCCTGGACCGACGCATTCCATGTGCCGGAAGGCGTTCTGGAGCATTTCCAGGAAGGTCTCGGCAAGCGTGGCGCTACGGCGCGTGCAGAATGGCATGCCCTGTTCGACCGCTACACGAACGAATATCCGAAGGAAGCCGCAGAGCTGCGCGCCATCTTCGAACGTCGCCTGCCAGAAGGCTGGGACAAGGATATTCCGAAGTGGGATGCAGACGCCAAGGGCATTGCCTCGCGCGCAAGCTCGGGCAAGGTCATCAACGCCGTTGCCAAGAACGTCCCCTGGATGCTCGGTGGTTCGGCTGACCTTTCGCCGTCGACCAAGACCAACCTCACCTTTGAGGGTGCAGGGTCGTTCCAGCCGCCGCAGTGGGGTGGCACCTATGCGGGTCGCAATATCCATTTCGGTATTCGCGAACATGCCATGGGCTCGATCTGCAACGGTCTGGCGCTGGCCGGTCTGCACGCCTATGGTTCGGGCTTCCTGATCTTCTCTGATTACATGAAGGCTCCGATCCGTCTGTCGGCTCTCATGGAACTGCCGGTCACCTACATCTTCACGCATGACTCGATCGGCGTTGGTGAAGACGGTCCGACCCATCAGCCGATCGAACAGCTTGCTCAGCTGCGTGCAACACCTGGCATCATGACTATTCGTCCGGCAGACGCCAACGAAGTGTCTGAAGCCTGGCGCACCCTGATGCCGATGACGCACAAGCCCGCCGTGCTGATCCTGAGCCGCCAGAACCTGCCGACGCTGGATCGCAGCAAGTATGCCTGCGCTTCCAACCTCGCCAAGGGCGCCTATGTGCTCGCCAGCTGTGAAGGCAAGCCGGACGTGATCCTGATGGCTTCGGGCTCGGAAGTGTCTCTGGTGGTCGACGCCTATGAGAAGCTGACCGCAGAAGGCATCAAGGCGCGTGTCGTTTCCTTCCCGTCCTTCGATCTCTTCGAAGAGCAGGATCAGGCCTACAAGGACAGCGTGCTGCCGCCGGACGTCAAGGGACGTGTGGCTGTCGAGCAGGCTGCTGCCTTCGGCTGGGATCGTTACACCGGCATCGGCGGTTCGATCATTGCGATGAACAGCTTCGGTGCTTCGGCTCCGCTCAAGGCGCTGCTCACCAAGTTCGGCTTCACGCCGGAGAAGGTGTATGACGCAGCGCGTGAGCAGGCTGCTCGCAAGTAAGACGACTACCGGGGCCTGACCGCTTCCTCGGCGGTCGGGCCTCTGGGGCCACAGCGTGCTATGGCCCCCTCTCATGAGGTCAGGGTCGGAAGGCCGACCTGAGCTGAGACGGGTGTCCACAGGGAGCCCGTCAGGTGGACAGACAGGAGTACGTCATGGACGTCGAACAGAAGCAGGGTGCCGCTACGAGCGGGAACCCGCTGCGTGATCTTTCCAATTTTGGCCAGTCACCCTGGCTGGACTTCATCCAGAGATCCTATACTGCCGATGGCAGCCTCAAGAAGCTGGTGGACGAAGACGGCCTGCGTGGCGTGACGTCAAACCCGGCCATCTTCGAAAAGGCGATGGGCTACGGCACGGATTACGACGCCCAGATCAAGGATCTGCTGGCCGCCGAAACCCTCTCTCCCGGCGAACTCTACGAAAAGCTTGCCATCACCGACATTCAGGCTACCGCTAAGGTCATGCACCCGGTCTTCGTTCAGACCCAGGGTCTCGACGGCTATGTGAGCCTTGAAGTGTCGCCCTATCTCGCATTCGAGACCAAGGCTACGGCTGACGAAGCCCGTCGCCTCTGGGCCGCCGTCAACGAAGAAAATCTGATGATCAAGATCCCGGGCACGCCCGAAGGGATCCCGGCATTCCAGGAAGTCACGTCTGAAGGCATCAGCGTCAACGTCACGCTGCTGTTCTCGCTCGAAGCCTACAAGAATGTCCTCGAAGCCTATATCAAGGGCCTCGAAATCCGCCATGCAGCGGGCAAGGACATCAGCAAGATTGCCAGCGTTGCCTCGTTCTTCGTGTCGCGCATCGACGGCAAGATCGATGGCGCCATCGATCGTCGCGTCAAGGAAGGCGACAAGGACGCAGAAGCCCTCAAGGCCCTGCGCGGCAAGGTCGCTATCGCGAACGCCAAGGTTGCCTATCAGCATTATCTGGAAGTCACGGCTTCCGAGCGCTGGAAGAAGCTCGCCGCCGCTGGTGCCCAGCCGCAGCGTCTCCTCTGGGCCTCGACGGGCACCAAGGACAAGACCTTCTCCGATGTGCTTTATGTTGAAGAACTGATCGGTGCCGACACGGTCAACACCATTCCGCCGGCAACTTTCGATGCCTTCCGCGATCACGGCAAGCTGCGCGCCAGCCTGACCGAAAACGTCGAAGACGCCTTCAAGGTGATCGAGCAGCAGGCCAAGCTGGGTCTCGACCTCGACGGTGTCACCAAGACTCTCGTAACAGAAGGCTGCGCTTCGTTCTGCGACGCTTTCGACCAGCTGCTTGGGGCGGTAGCAAACAAGCAGGCCACGTTTCTCGGGTCCAAACTGATTGAGCAGAAGGCCGAGCTTCCAGCCGACCTGAAAGCCGCAGCCGATGCGGTGCTCGAAGACTGGCGCAAGACCGGCAAGGGCCGCAAGCTCTGGGCCAAGGACGCGACGGTATGGACCGGCGGCGACGAAGCCAAGTGGCTGAAGTGGCTCGACATTGTCGATGAGCGTCTGGCCCATGTGTCTGAGCTTGAGGCGTTTGCGAGCGAGGTGAAGGCCAAGGGCTTCAGCGACGTGCTGCTGCTCGGTATGGGCGGTTCGAGCCTCGGTCCGGAAGTGATTGCCGAGACCTTCGGTCACATCGCAGGCTTCCCGAAGCTGCATGTGCTCGACAGCACCGACCCGCAGCAGGTCAAGACGTATGAAAATGCCGTCGACCTCAAGAAGACCCTGTTCATCGTTTCGTCCAAGTCGGGCGGTACGCTTGAGCCGAACATTCTGAAGGCCTATTTCTTCGCTGCTGCCGAAAAGGCACTCGGCTCGGCTCCTGGCGCACATTTTGTCGCCGTGACCGATCCGGGCTCGCATATGGAAGGAGTGGCCAAGAAGGATGGCTTCTGGAAGATCTTCTACGGCGAAAAGCAGATTGGCGGCCGTTTCTCGGTTCTGTCCAATTTCGGTCTGGTTCCTGCCGCTGCTGCCGGTCTGGACGTGCGCGCATTCCTCGAATCAGCGCTGCGTTCGGTCAAAGAAGCTTCGGCCAGCACCCCGCCCGCGCAGAACACTGCGCTCCAGCTCGGTGCCATCCTCGGCGCTGCCGCAACCAAGTTCGGCCGCGACAAGGTGACGATCATCGCATCGCCTGCGATCTGTGATCTCGGCGCCTGGCTCGAGCAGCTTCTGGCTGAATCGACCGGCAAGAAGGGCACGGGCCTGATTCCCATCGACGACGAGACCCTCGGGGCTCCTACCGTCTATGGCAAGGATCGCGTCTTCGCCTATCTGCGTCTGAAGGGTGAAGCCTGCCCCAACCAGGAGAAGGCAATCGCCGCTCTCGTGGAAGCAGGTGAGCCGGTTGTGACGATCGATCTGGCCGACAAGCTCGATATCGCTCAGGCTTTCTTCCACTGGGAATATGCCACGGCAGTTGCCGGTTCGGTTCTCGCGATCGACCCGTTTGATCAGCCGGATGTGGAATTCAGCAAGATCGAGACCAAGAAGCTCACGACTGCCTTCAACGAGACGGGCAAGCTTCCGCCTGAGACACCGTTCGCAACCTCGGGTGCGTTCGAGTTCTTTGCTGACGATGCCAACGCCAAGGCGCTTGGCGGCGGCGATGCGCTGGCGATCCTGAAGGCCCATTTCGGCCGCGTGAAGGCGGGCGATTATGTGGGTGTTCTGGCTTATGTCGAGCGCGATCTGAAGACACGCGAGTGGATCCAGAACGTTCGCCTCGATCTGCGTGACCAGTTGAAGGTTGCAACGGCTGCCGAGTTCGGCCCGCGCTTCCTGCACTCGACCGGTCAGGCCTATAAGGGCGGCCCGGATAGTGGCGTGTTCCTGCAGATCACGGCTGACGATCATGCCGATCTGAGCGTCCCTGGTGAACGCTTCACTTTCAGTGTGGTGAAGGCTGCTCAGGCACGTGGCGATTTCGATGTGCTTTCCGAACGTGGCCGCCGTGCCCTGCGCGTGCACATCAAGGGACCGCTCGAAGCTGGCCTTGCCGAACTGGCAGCGGTCATCAAGAAAGCCGTCTGAGACTGACGCAATCCGCCCCGCTCCAACGGGGCGGATTGTTTTTTGACGTGGTAGTTAGAGGGCACAGGAAGACTGTGCAGGAGTTTTGAAGATGCAAATCGGTATTGTTGGCCTTGGCCGTATGGGCGGCAACATTGCAGTGCGCCTGACCCGTCATGGTCATGACGTCGTGCTGTTCGACCGCACGCCTGAAGTTGTGACCAAGACGTTCGACCGTGCCGAAAAGGGCCGTGCGATCGCCTCGAACTCTGTCGCCGATCTGGTCAGCAAGCTGACGGCAGAGCGCAAGATCGTCTGGGTCATGCTTCCGGCTGGTGAGATCACTGAAGCCTGCGTGCAGGAACTGCGCGGCCTGCTCGGCAAGGACGATATCGTGATCGATGGTGGCAACAGCTACTACAAGGACGATGTCCGTCGTGCGCACGAGCTGATGGAAAAGGGCATTCACTACATTGACGTCGGTACGTCGGGCGGCGTCTGGGGCCTCGATCGCGGCTATTGCATGATGTACGGCGGCACCAAGGACTCGGCCGATCATATCGACCCGATCCTCAAGGCACTGGCACCCGGCAAGGGTGACGTCGTGCGCACGATCGGTCGCGACCGTGAAGGCCTCGATCCCCGCGCTGAGGAAGGCTATCTGCATTGTGGTCCGGCTGGTTCGGGTCACTTCGTCAAGATGGTCCATAACGGCATCGAATACGGCATGATGCAGGCCTTCGCCGAAGGCTTCGACGTCATGAAGTCCAAGAACTCCCCCGTCCTGCAGGAAGACCAGCGCTTCGACCTGAACATGGCCGATATCGCTGAAGTGTGGCGTCGTGGCAGTGTCGTCTCGTCCTGGCTGCTCGATCTGACGGCCGATGCGCTCGCCAAGAATGAATCCCTCTCCGAGTTCTCGGGCGAAGTGGCTGATTCCGGTGAAGGTCGCTGGACGATCGAAGCGGCCATCGAAGAGTCGGTGCCGGTTCCGGTCATGACGGCATCGCTGTTCACACGCTTCCGCTCGCGCAGCGGCAACAACTACGCAGAGAAGATCCTCTCTGCCATGCGCTTCGGCTTCGGCGGTCACGTCGAGAAGAAGTGACATTTCGGGCCGGGACCGCTCTGGTCCCGGCCCTTTTTTTATTCCTACACTCTTGGCCAGAATGTCAGCGGGAGCCGTAACGCTCCTGCTTGCACTCCGGCTTTCAGTTTATCGACTAAAAAGGTTTGGCATATGGTCGAGATTTCCGCTTCAGCGCGTGCGGCACTGTCCAATTCAGAGGCGCCGCGCGGCGTACGCCCGGCCCCTCCGGGCTCCATGGTCATTTTCGGCGGTGGCGGCGATCTGACGAAACGCCTTCTGGTTCCGGCTATCTATAATCTGGACGTGGCTGGTCTGCTCAGCGAGGATTTCTCCATCATCGTGGTCGACTGGGCCGAGATGACGACAGAAGGGCTGCTGGAGCAACTCAGCGCTGCCCTTGATGATTTCGTCAGCAAGCGCGGGACCAGCGCCACAGTGCTGCGTCAGGATGTGTGGGATCGCCTTTCCAAGAGCATCACCTATCTGCGCGGTTCTTTCGAGGAAATCTCAACGTTCCAGGCATTGAAGGAAAAGCTGGGCGATCGCTCTGCTGTTTTCTATCTCGCTGTGGCCGCGCGTTTCTTCGGTCCCATTGTCGACCTCCTCGGGGAATCCGGTCTTGCCGAACAGACCGATACGGTCTCGCGTCGCGTCATCATCGAGAAGCCCTTTGGTGCAGATCTGGAATCGGCTAAGGCGCTCAATGCGCGTCTCCAGCGTTCGCTCGATGAAAACCAGATCTACCGCATCGACCATTATCTCGGCAAAGAGACGGTGCAGAACATCCTGGCCCTGCGTTTCTCGAACGGCTTCTTCGAGCCGCTCTGGAACCGGCAGAACATCGACCACGTGCAGATTACGGCAGCAGAGACGGTCGGTGTCGAACGTCGCGGTCGCTTTTACGAAAGCACGGGTGCCATTCGCGACATGGTCCCCAACCATCTGATGCAGCTGCTGTCGATGGTCGCCATGGAGGCGCCGACTTCGTTTGACGCCGAAGCCGTGCGTGACGAGAAGGCCAAAGTGCTCAGTGCCATCCAGCCAATCGATCTGAGCCAAGTGGTACGCGGGCAGTATGTCAGCGGTTCGTTCGGCGTGGGCGATGAGGCCGAAGCGCTGCGAGGCTATCGTGAAGAACCCGATGTCGGGATGGGCAGTCAGACCGAGACCTATGTCGCGATGAAGCTGCGTATCGATAACTGGCGTTGGGCTGGTGTGCCGTTCTATCTGCGCACGGGCAAGCGCCTGCGTCGTCGCAAGACCGAAATCGCGATCCACTTCAAGCAGGCGCCGTTCGCTCTCTTCCGTGACACGCCCGTCGACAAGCTCACGCCCAATATCATGGTGCTGCACATCCAGCCGACTGAAGGCGTGACCATGCAGTTCTCGGCCAAGGTGCCTGGTCCGTCGGTGCGTCTCGGCGGTGTGCGCATGAAATTCGATTATTCCGACTGGTTCAGCGAGGGGCCGAGCACGGGCTACGAGACGCTGATCTATGACTGCATGATCGGTGACCAGACGCTTTATCAGCGCGCCGATACCATTGAAGAGGGCTGGCGTATCGTTGAACCCGCCTTCAAGGAGAACATCGCCGATAAATCGCCGCTCTGCTTCTACCCGGGTGGCCTTGATGGCCCGCGTGAGGCCGATGAACTGCTGGCACGCAGCGGGCGTCGCTGGCTCGATCTGAACAACTGACGCACTTTCGCGCCAAGACAGGAACTCCCATGACACATGATCTGGATGCCATCCACGCAGTCCTGCCGCCCATGGCATCCACCATTCGCATGGTTGTCTCGGATATCGACGGCACGCTGATCGGTCCTGACAAGAACCTGGCAGAATCGACGCAACAGGCGGCGAAGCAGCTCAGCGAGGCGGGCATCAAGCTTTGCCTCGTGAGTTCGCGCTCGGCTGAGGGCATGCTGCGTTATCATCGGGAGCTAGGTCTCGATACGCCATTCGGTGCGCTAAATGGCGGGCTGATCGTGGGACCGGACGACGAGATTCTCTCGACCCTGTCACTCCCCGCCTCCTGCGTCGATGCGGCGTGCGACACGCTTTCGGTGCACCAGGTGGATACCTGGCTGTTCCGTGGTCACGAATGGCTGATTCGCGATCCTGGCGCCTATTATGTCGAGCATGAGCGCAGATCGGTCGGTATCGACCCTGTCGTCGTGCCCGACTTCAAGCCGTTTCGCGAGGGCGTTGGCAAGATCATGGCCGCCAGCAGCAATTTCGCGTTGCTGCAGCGCATGGAAGTTGAGATCGGCGCCATGCTCAAGGGCGAGGCGAGCGTACACCGGTCGTCAAATTATTATCTCGATATCACGCACAAGGATGCGAACAAGGGCTTTGCCGCGCGTGCTCTGGCCGAGCGTCTGGGCATCCCGATGAGTGAGGTTGCCTGCATCGGCGACATGTCCAATGATGTGCCGATGCTCAAAATCGCCGGGCTAGGGATTGCCATGGGCAACGCGACCGAAGAGGTCAGTGCGCATGCCCATGTGACAACAGGGCACAACGATGCAGATGGATGGGCAGAAGCCATGCGGCGCTTCGTCCTTCCTAGGGCCCCCGGCGCGGCCTGACATAAAGGAATGATAAGATGAGTGGACACGATGTGACTTCAGCCCGCGTGGTCGTTCTGGAGGATGGCGAAGCCGTCGCCCAGAAGATGGCCCAGTGGCTGCTGGATCAGGCTCTGGCCAAGACCGACGGGCCTTTCGTCGTGGCGCTGTCGGGCGGCTCGACGCCCAAGCGTCTGTTCAAGATCATGGCTGAGCCGGCTTATGCCTCGAAATTCCCGTGGCGCCGGACCCATATTTTCTTCGGCGATGATCGTCATGTGCCCTTCACGCATGACGACAGCAATTATCGCATGACGGACGAGCTGCTGCTTGAGCATGTCGATCTACCTGCCGAAAATGCACACCCTATTCCTGCCGATGGTACGGCCGAGCAGGATGCGGTCTGGTATCAGAGCGCTCTGCAGGACCTGTATGGCAGCCATCATCTGACCCCGGGCAAGCCGCTTTTTGACGTCGTCATGCTGGGTATGGGCCCTGACGGGCATACCGCCTCGCTCTTCCCGCGTCAGCCGATCCTGCAGGAAAAGACGAAATGGGTCGCTGCCTGCACGCCAGATAACGCGCCTCATGACCGTGTTTCGCTGACCTATCCCGCCATCCATTCGAGCCGCAATGTCGTGTTCCTGATCGAGGGGGCAGGCAAGGCCGAGATGCTGGCACGGGTTCGCAGCGGCGATGAATCGCTTCCGGCATCGCATATCACCTCCGAAGGTGAGGTTGTGTTCCTGGTCGACAAGGCCGCTGCAGGAGAGCTTCAGAATGGTTGAGATCGCTCAAGACGCCGCTGCTCGCGTCGCAGAACTGAAACGTGAAGCTGCTACTCATGCCATTTCCTATATCCAGGATGGCATGGCTGTGGGCCTCGGGACGGGCAGCACGGCGAAATTCATGATCGATGCGCTCGGTGAGCGCGTCCGTCGTGAAGGGCTCAAGATACGCGCTATCCCGACATCGGAGGCCAGCGCGGCTCAGGCACAGAGCCTGAATATCCCCATCACGAATTTTGCTGATGATCCATATCTCGACGTCGCCATTGACGGCGCCGACGAGGTGCAGACGGGCTCGCTGTTCCTGATCAAGGGGCGGGGCGGCGCGCTGTTGCGTGAGAAGATCGTGGCCGTCTCGGCTCGCAAGTTCATTGTGATTGTCGATGAGAGCAAGATCGTCACCGATCTGGGCACGCATATGCCCGTGCCTGTCGAGATCATTCCCTGGGGTTGGGAGCGCGTCGAGAACCTGCTGCGCAAGACAGGCGCGAAAGCCTGCGTTCCGCGCCGTAATGCAGACGGCTCACTTTACATGACCGATAATCACAACATCATCATCGATTGTGATTACGAGTGCATCAAGGATCCGCGCGGTCTGGCAGACCACATCATCTCCATTACAGGTGTCGTGGACCACGGTCTTTTCCTTGATATCACCTCGGAAGTTCTGGTGGCCGGCGCGGCCGGTCTGCAAAGGCTGAAAGCATGAGCGGGGCGACAAATCAGGCCGGTCCCGGCCTCTACGTCGTCATGGGTGTCTCTGGCTGCGGCAAGACGACCGTGGCCCAGGGGCTTGCTCAGCATTTTGGTACGCCTTTCCAGGAAGGGGACGACCTGCATCCGGCGGCGAATGTCGCCAAGATGCATAGCGGTATTCCGCTCGACGATGCCGACCGGGCGCCCTGGCTTCAGATCTGTCATGAATGGCTGAAGATGCATGCGCAGACCGGGGGCGTACTGACCTGCTCGGCGCTCAAACGCAAATACCGTGATACGCTGCGCAACGGGCTTGATGTGACATTCGTCTATCTCGAGACGAGCGAACGCACGATTGCCGAGCGATTGAAGCAGCGTATCGGCCATTTCATGCCCCCAAGCCTCCTGCCAAGCCAGCTTGCAACACTGGAGCCGCCGGGCAAGGATGAGAATGTCATCACTGTGGACAGTGCTGGCACTCCGGAGATTGTAATGGGCAAGCTTCTGGCGTCGCTGAAAGCCCGTGGCGCCTGAATTTTGTCAGTGCAGGGATCGATTCATGAGCAGTTTATGGATCGATCCAATCGCCTGTGGGCGTCGGATTATCCCTTGTCGTCAACAGCTTATGCACAGGCTGATCCGCAGAGTTGTTCCTCGAATCTGGGGATAAGTTTCCTGTCTTGCGGCAGGCCTGAGGAACCGTGCGCTGTCGCGCGAACGCGTCATGCTGAGCGATACCTTCCCAAAAGGCCCCGGCCGTGATCCTCTTTGCCTAATCTGGCAATTCGGAAAATCTGATGATGAAGCAAAAAATACGGTACAGCCTGCGGCGACTGGCGGGACCGGTTGTGCTTGGCGTTGTTCTGGCCAGTCTTGCGGGCTGCAAGCACAGGCATGGTGAAAACCGTCGCACAGAGATGAGCTACGGGTCATTCTCACTGCAACACGCGCCTTCTCCGATCCCCGCAGCGATGCGATTTTCCATGAGGGGTAAGGTCGGTCAGGGCAATATTGCTTATGAGCATAGCCTCGCCTTGCGTGTTTCGGCAGACAAGGTCGGCGCCCATCTGGCGACTTTGCGTGATTACTGTCTCGCGCAGCAGGGCTGTGAGCTGGTCTCGGCATCGGAAGATGCAGAAGACCAGAATGAGGGGAGTGAAAACCGTTCGGCGAGGCTCTCGGCGCGTTTGCCTCATGACAAGGTCGAGGCGTTTCTCAAAATTGCCGCGGCGCCTCTGGCAGGGGAAACCGCAGATGCTGTCGTCACCCAGAGCCTGCGCACCAGTGAGCGTGATCTCAATAGAGAAGTCACCGATGTCGATCGCCGTCTGGCCCAGATGACCGCCTATCGTGACCGTCTCGAGGTGCTTGAAGCCCAGAGTGCAGGCAAGACGGATGACCTCATCAAAGTGGCGAAAGAGCTTTCAGAGGCGCAGAGTACGCTGGAAAGCGCATTGAAAGAGAAAAAGGATCTCTCCCGTCAGGTGGATACGGAAGAGGTCAATGTCACCTATAGGTCTGCACATGAGAATCTAGGGCCCCTGCGTCAGCGCTGGAAAGATAGCGGTGCGCTTCTTAGTGAGACGCTGGCAGATCTGTGGGATTTCCTGATTCAGGCTGTGGTCTGGGCACCGCTGGTCGTCATCGGCCTGTTGATTGTCAGGCGCGCGATCCGTCACGGCTGGTTCAGTCGTAAATAGGGCGGTCCTGCTCAGGGTTTTGTGAGGCGGTGAACCTTGGCCGCCTCCATGCGTCATGAAAAGATGAGAGTGAATATTTTGTAATAGAAGAGAGGGCGCCCCTTGCAGCTTTCCACTGATCGAGACGCGCGGCCCGGTAAGAAGATTCATGGCCGGCCCATAGAGACGGATATTCCTGCGCGTCTCGACCGGCTGCCCTGGTCACGGTTCCACATGCTGATTGTTGTGGCGCTCGGCATCACCTGGATCCTCGACGGGCTTGAAGTCACCATTATCGGCTCGCTGGCGCCCTCGCTGCAGCGTGACGATACGCTTGGGCTGTCAGCCGATGGCATTGGCTTTGCGTCTTCCTCCTATGTCGCGGGGGCAGTGCTGGGGGCGCTTGTATTCGGCTGGATGACCGATCAGCTCGGGCGCAAGCAGATCTTCTTTCTCACTCTCGCTCTCTATGTCGTTGGTGTTGGCGCTTCGGCGCTCTCATGGAATCTGACCAGCTTCGCCGTGGCCCGCTTTCTGACTGGCATGGGTATCGGTGGCGAATACTCGGCGATCAATTCCGCAATTGACGAGCTTGTTCCGGCGCGACTACGCGGCCGTGTGGACGTGATGGTCAACGGGACATTCTGGGCTGGCGCTGCCTTTGGCGCCATCGGCTCGGTCTGGTTACTCAACTCTGCGATCATTCCAGTCTGGCTCGCATGGCGCGTGGCGTTCGCACTGGGGGCGCTCCTCGGTGTGGCGGTGCTTTTTCTCCGCACCTTCGTCCCTGAGAGCCCGCGCTGGCTGATGACCCATCGCCGCGTGGAAGAGGCCAATGCCATCGTCAGCCATGTGGAATCCCACTGTGTTGAGCCTGAAGGCGGTTGGGGGCAGAAGCTGCCAACCGTCCTTATCTACCCGGCAGGGGTATTCAGCCCGGCCGAAATGATCCGGATCATGGTGCAGCGCTATCGCGGACGCTCGCTCTATGTGCTGGTCCTGATGATCTCCCAAGCATTTCTTTATAACGCTGTGTTCTTTACCTATGGCATGGTGCTGACGAAATATCATGGCGTGTCACCGCGCGCAGTTGGCTGGTACATTCTGGCCCTCGCCATCGGCAATCTCTTCGGCCCGCTCATTCTGGCACGCTGGTTCGATACCTGGGGTCGCAGACGGATGATCGGATTGAGCTACGCCATTTCGGGCGTACTCATGATGGCTGTGGCCTATGCCATGGGCGTTCATGCCCTGACTGCCGCCAGTCAGACACTCTCCTGGTGCTGTATCTTCTTTTTCGCCTCGGCAGCGGCCTCGTCGGCCTATCTGACTGCAAGCGAGCTCTTTCCCCTCGAAATGCGGGCTTTTGCGATCGCGGTGTTCTATGCGGTCGGCACGCTTTTCGGCGGCGTTGCGGCACCCGTCATCTTCGGGCACCTGATCGGCACCGGACGGCTTTCCCTGCTTGTCATGGGCTATGTCGTCGCAGCGATCCTGATGCTGATTGCCAGCGCAGTGGCCTGGATCTGGGGCGTGGATGCCGAAAACCGCTCACTGGAAGAGGTCGCGCCACCGCTTTCCGAATATTATGCCCGGGAGGAGGAGCGCGCCGTCTGATTGCGGCCCGTTCTCCTCACTACTCCTTAGCCCGGATAGCCGATCAGCTCTGATAGAGCTCCAGGGGGAGACCGTCGGGATCGCTGAAGAAGGTGTAAAGCTTGCCGGTATAAGGGTCCGTTCGTACCGGCTCGCAGGTTACGTTATGGCGCTCGAGATGCTCGACCGCTTCCTGCATGTTATCGACACCAAATGCCAGATGACGCAGCCCGGCGGCCTCTGGCTGTGTCGGGCGTGAAGGCGGGGTTGGGAAGGAGAACAGCTCGATCTGCGTATCGCCGATGGCAATGTCGCATTTCCATGACTGCCTTTGGGCCCGCCAGACTTCACGTATGATGCTCAGCCCAAGGATCTCGGTGTAGAAGCTGCGGGATTTCTGATAATCGGATGTGATGATTGCGATGTGATGGACGCAGGTGAACATCGTCTGAGACCTATTGCTGACGGGCTTTGCGGCCATTGGACAATTCGGTGACGACACCATGCATGGTGCGCAGTTCCTGCTCTGTCACTTCACCACGCTGAAAGAGGTGGCGCAGATTGCGCACCATACCGGGGCGCTTCTGCTCATTGCGCAGAAAACCGCATTCATCCAGATCGCGTGTCAGATGACCGAGGAAGTTCTCAAGCTCGCCCTTTGTCGCCACGTGGGTTTCGTTCGTCATGAGCGTACGCGGCGGGGTGGTCTCGCAGGCCATCCACCACTCATACGCCATGATCAATACGGCCTGGGCGAGGTTCAGCGACATGAAATCAGGGTTGAGCGGATAGCGTATCAGTACATCGGCGCGCGCCATGTCCTCGTTATCGAGACCGGCGCGCTCGGGGCCGAAGAGCAATCCGGCTTTCAGCCCCCGATCGGCAATGGCGCGGAGTTCCGACGCTGCGCCACGGGCGGTCATGACAGTCTTTACGATGTGGCGCGGGCGCGGGCAGGTAGCCATGACGTGGTGCAGGTCTGCTACGGCCTCATCGACCGTATCGAAAACCTGCGCCGCATCGAGAATGCGATCGGCGCCTGATGACGCGTACCATGCGCGCTCCTGCGGCCATCCATCGCGCGGGGCGACCAGACGCAGATGAAACAACCCGCCATTGGCCATGGCGCGTGCTGTCGTACCGACATTTTCGGCCAGCTGCGGCCGGACGAGAATAACAACGGGGCTGAATTCCCCGATCGGCCCGATATCGGCGCCGCCGTCACGACCTGTCATGCGCGCCTCCATGTCGTGCCATTGGCAGTGTCTTCAAGAATGATTCCCTGTTCGGCAAGCTGGCTGCGGATACTGTCCGCAAGAGAAAAATCTCGCGCTTTTTTCGCGGCAACACGCTGGGTGATCAGCGCATCGATGGCAGTATCCTCGGAGCCCGAACGAAACCACTCATCCGGTGTGGCTTCCAGAAGGCCGATATGGGCACCGCAGGCCTTGAGAGAGGCAGAGGCTTCTGCATCACCACCAAGGGCTGCATCGGCAAGCGGATGGAGGCAGGCAAGGGCGAGGGGGGTGTTCATGTCATCGCACAGTGCCAGCATGAAGGCATCGGGTATTATTCCGGTGTCTGCTGGTGGGGTCTTTTCCAGGGCACGATAAAACCGGTCGAGAATGCGCTTGGCTTCCTCGAGTTTCTCCCAGGTAAAGTCGAGCACCGAACGATAATGCGTGCCCAGAATAAGCAGACGCAGAGCTTCTGCGGGTGCGCGCGTCAGAACCTCGCGAATGGAGAAGAAATTGCCCAGTGATTTGGACATTTTCTCGCCATTGGAGAGCAGCATGGCGTTGTGCAGCCAGTAGCGTGCGAAGCTGCTGCCGGGGTGGCAGCATAGCGACTGGGCGCGTTCGTTTTCGTGGTGCGGGAACATCAGATCGTCGCCGCCGCCATGAATGTCGAAGCTCTCGCCGAGATAGCGATGCGACATGGCCGAGCACTCGATATGCCAACCCGGTCGGCCACGCCCATACGGGCTGTCCCAGCCAGGCTGATCGGGTGTCGAGGGCTTCCACAGGACGAAATCGCCTGGATGGCGCTTGTAGGGAGCCACCTCGACGCGTGCGCCTGCCAGAAGATCGTCAGGGCTGCGGCCGGAGAGGCTGCCATAGCTGGCGCAGCGATCAACGGCAAAGAGCACATGCCCTTCGGCCTCATAGGCATGACCATTGGCGACAAGCTGGGCGATCATGCTTAACATGTCATCGATATGATGCGTGGCGCGCGGTTCGATATCGGGCGGCAGAATGCCGAGGGCCGCCACGTCTTCATGAAAGGCGATGGTGGTGCGTGCCGTCAGGCTTGCAATATCTTCACCATTCTGTTGCGCACGCGCAGTAATCTTGTCGTCCACATCGGTGATGTTGCGCACGAAAGTAACCGTCGGATAGAGCCGACGCAGCAGACGAACGAGGATGTCGGCGCTGAGCATGGCGCGCAGATTGCCGATATGCACGGCATCATACACTGTGGGCCCACAGTAATAGACGCGCACATTGGCAGGATCCAGCGGCACGAAAACCTGTTTCTGCCGGGTCTGGCTGTCATGAAGGGACAGGGAATAGGAAGGGCTGGCCATGATCCAGAGTAGATGCGTCAGCCCTGCGCCTAGCGCAACTCTATTTTACGGCTTTGAACGCTGGTTTTCTGCCCCTCGTGGTATAAGCAGAACAATATGACAGAACTTCGCTCTTCCATCACGGTGCCGCATTGGGGCCAGCATTTGCGCGCGCTGGTCAAAATAGCCGCGCCGCTCAGTTTTTCGCAGCTGAGCGAGATGGCCATGAATGTGACCGATACGGTGCTGCTGGGCAGTCTCGGTGCGACGGCGCTTGCTGTTGGGGGCATGACCACCAATCTTTTCTTCTGCACCTTCATCACGTTTCAGGCGGCCCTTGGGGGGGCCAGCATCCTGATCTCCCGGGCGAGGGGACGGGCCTTTGCTGCGCAGAACACGCTGGAAGATCTTTCGGGAATCGTCTCTTCAGGCGTGGTCCTCGCGTTGCTGCTCTGCCTTCCTGTGCTGGTGATACTTCTGCCTGCAGGCTCTCTGTTGGCATTTTTCAATGAGCCGTCGCAGATCGTCACCCAGGGCAGCCGCTTCATGCATTTGCTGCTCTGGGCGCTGCTCCCCAATCTGGTCATCATCGGCCTGTTGCGCATCATTCTGCCTGCCTTCGGAAGCGAGCGGCTGCTTTTATGGACCATGCCGGGCATGGCCGTCATGAATGGCTTCCTCAATGCCGGGTTGATCCATGGTCGCTTCGGACTGCCGGAGATGGGGCTATGGGGCTCGGCTTGCGCCACGATCGTGACAGGATGGTCCATTGCGCTGCTTCTGGTGGTGCTGGCCCGTCGGCAGGCCCATCTGAAGCGCCATCTGCGCGTAGCGCGCCCTGACCCGCGTGCGATGGGCGAGATGCTGCGTCTGGGGCTGCCCATGATGGGGGCAACCGGCGCAGAGTTGCTGGCTTTCCAGATGACGGGGCTGCATGCGGGGGCCCTGGGGGCGGTCTCTTCTGCCGCGCATCAGATCGCGCTGAGCGTCACAAGTACAGCTTTTATGATCAGCCTCGCCGTTTCACAGGCGGTCAATATCCGTGTTGCCTATTGGCTGGGCGCCGGCTCACCCCGTGCCGCCTTGCGCTCGACGCTCGGTGCTCTTTTTCTGGTGCTGCTCTGGACCAGCTTCACAGCGACCGTGCTGCTCGTCTTTCCTGAATATATTGCCGGGTTCTATCTGCGCTCGGGAAGCGCAGATGCGGCCCAGGTCATGCCGATTGCGGTGTCGCTGCTGAAGATTGCCGGTATTTTCCAGATTCTGGATGGCGTGCAGTGCGTTTGCGCCGGTGCCCTGCGTGGCTGTCACGACACATTCATGCCGATGGTGCTGATGGTACTGACCTACGTACCTGTCTCGATTTTCGGTGGCGACTGGCTTGCCTTCAAGGGGGGATACGGCGCGATCGGTCTGTGGATCGGTCTTGCGACGGGGCTCGGTATCCTGGCGTTTCTGCTGTCGATACGTCTCGCCGTCACGTTCAGGCGCAAACTCGGCTCTGGCGAGCCCGTTCCGGGGGAAGGGCTCGCAGATCCGGCGTGAAGGGTATGATTCAGGCCTCGGGAATACGGATGGTCTGTCCGGGATAGACACCCTCACTATGGGCGAGTTCGTCCTTGTTTGCCTCGTGCAGATCCTGCGCCGTGACGTCGGCATCCGTCTTTTCCGCGATGGCGGCCAGCGTCTCGCCCGGCTTGACCTGATGGAAGACCGGCTCGGGTGTTCCTTCCGGTACCGTGATATCGGCGTGGACGGTATCGATACCGGCGATGTTGCCCGCGGCAAGAATGATGGCGTCACGCTCGGCAGCACTTTCGGCCTTGGCTTTGACCGCCACCGTCGTGTCTCTTACCGTGATATGCGATACGGAAAGCTGTGAAAGCCCGTACTGCTTGAAGGCGCGCTTGATCAGGCTCTCATGGGGCGCACGCGGCGCCGGTGCCCCTGCGGGATTGATCGCCTCGATCTCCGCCTTGTCATTAAGCTTGCGACCCGCCGCCCGGTTGAATTTGAAAATAGCCATGAGAAGGCTCCCTTTTTCTTCGTCCTGCGCAGATGACTCGCTGCCGCAGGCTATGCCCATCGTATTTCTGCTGACGTATCAGTCCAGTGATTGTTCCCTCACTGACCCGATTTGCCCTGGTGAGGTATCCTACTGTGGGGTCGATTTAGATTGACAGCGTGGCGGGGGTCCTATACCTGCCGCCGCTATTGCCGGGAACGTGGACATGCCGGCCGTTACCAGACCGGGATCTGCATCCCGAGGTTGCGGTTCGAGGAATGCGCCCGTCTTTCCTAATTCGGGGGAAGGCCTACCGGCGCAACATGCGGTTGCCACGCAGCATAGGGCAGCCCGAAGTCGAAGCGAGTTCTTGCACATGAGCAAGCGCCAAGAGAGCAAGTATAAAATCAATCGCCGTCTGGGCGTAAACCTGTGGGGCCGCGCCAAGTCGCCGGTCAACAAGCGGGAATACGGCCCCGGTCAGCATGGCCAGCGCCGCAAGCAGAAGCCCTCCGACTTCTCGATCCAGCTGATGGCCAAGCAGAAGCTCAAGGGCTACTACGGCAACATCAGCGAGAAGCAGTTCCGCAAGTATTATGATGAGGCCGTGCGTCGCAAGGGCGATACGTCGGAGAACCTGATCGACCTGCTGGAGCGTCGCCTGGATGCGGTGATCTACCGCCTCAAGTTCGCGATCACCCCGTTCGCTGCCCGTCAGTTCGTGAGCCACGGCCACGTGACGGTCAATGGCCGCAAAGTGAACATCCCTTCGTATCTGGTTCGCGATGGCGACGTGATCGAAGTGCGCGAAAAGTCCAAGCAGCTTGCTGTTGTTCTTGACGCCGCCCAGTCCGCTGAGCGTGACGTGCCGGAATACATCGAGGTCGATCATCGCCAGATGAAGGGCAAGTTCGTTCGCAGCCCGCGTCTGTCCGATGTGCCGTACCCCGTGCAGATGGAACCGAACCTCGTGGTCGAGTTCTACTCGCGCTAAACGCCGGTTTTTCTACCGGGTGTTTCTGGCCAATGCCGGATCGGGTTCACCCCCGGTCCGGCATTTGTCGTTTCAGGTAATTGCCGTTTTACCGAAGGTCTTTTTCGATGTCCGAAGCCGCGTCCGCCCCCGTTTCTGCCACCGGCCTTGCCAGCGAGATCCGGCGTCGCCGGACCTTCGCCATCATTTCGCATCCTGACGCCGGCAAGACGACCCTGACAGAGCGCATCCTGCGCGCTGGTGGTGCCATCCAGCTCGCGGGCAATGTGCGCGCCAAGGGTGAACGCCGCCGCACCAAATCCGACTGGATGGGTATCGAGCGCGATCGCGGCATTTCGGTCGTTACCTCGGTCATGACCTTCGAATATGGCGGCTGCGTTTTCAATCTGCTCGATACGCCGGGCCATGAAGACTTCTCCGAAGACACCTATCGTACCCTTACGGCTGTTGACTGCGCCGTGATGGTCATCGACGCTGCCAAGGGTATCGAGGATCGCACACGCAAGCTGTTCGAGATCTGTCGCCTGCGCGATATTCCCATCGTGACCTTCATCAACAAGATGGATCGTGAGGCGCAGGATTGCTTCGGCCTGCTGGACGAGATTGCCTCGACACTGGCGCTCGATACATCTCCGGCGACCTGGCCTATCGGACGCGCCGGGCATTTCGCTGGCACGTATGACATGCGCACACGTGAGATACGCGGTGAAGCGGTCGATCTGCCCCAGTCGGATGCCCGCATGGTCGCGCTCTCGGAGGAGCTGGAACTGGCTGAAGCGGCTCTGCCGCTCTTTGATCGTGAGTCTTTTGACGCCGGTCATCTGACGCCGGTATTTTTCGGCAGTGCGATGAAGGAGATTGGCGTTACCGATCTTCTCGACGCACTGGTGGCTTATGGCCCCGAGCCACGTGCGCAACCCAGCGAGACGCGAGAAGTAAAGGCCGATGAAGAGCAGGTAACGGCACTGATCTTCAAGATTCAGGCCAATATGGACCCGAACCATCGTGACCGCATGGCTTTTGCCCGTATCTGTTCTGGCAAGCTGACGCGTGGCATGCGTCTGAAGCATGTCCGTACAGGAAAGCAGTTTGCTCTGCACACCCCGCAATTCTTCTTTGCGCGTGACCGACAGCTTGCCGAGGAGGCTTTCGCGGGTGACGTGGTGGGACTTCCCAACCATGGGACCCTGCGTATTGGGGACACACTCTCAGAGAGTGAAGAACTGCGCTTCACAGGCGTGCCGCATTTTGCGCCTGAAATCCTGCGGCGTGTGCGGCTGGACGATGCCATGAAAGCCAAGAAGCTGCGTCAGGCTCTGGTCGAACTGGCGGAAGAGGGGGTTGTGCAGCTTTTCCGTCCACAGGACGGGTTGCCGCCGATTGTCGGCGTCGTGGGCACCCTGCAGCTTGATGTGCTGCAGTCGCGTCTGCAGGGAGAGTACGGGGTTGCTATCGGTTTTGAGTCGACGCCCTATACGATTGCCCGGTGGGTAACGGGTGAGCGCGCCAAGATCGAGGCGTTCTCCATGGTCAATCGCTCGGCCATGGCTGACGATCTGGATGGCGATCCCGTGTTTCTCGCCAGTTCGAATTTCATGATGCGCCGCACGGTCGAAATGAATACCGATCTCGGTTTTCACGATATCAAACAGATCGGCCTGAGCGTCTGATCCTGATCTCAGAACTGGGAAAGAGCCCCGGAATTACCGGGGCTTTTTTTTGCGCTGCGCCTAGGTGAAGAAGGCTCCTATCGGTCAGTCAGTATGGTTTTCCAGTCTGCAGGCCAAAGAGCGGGTCTCGAGACCGATGGTGGACAGACGCCCCTCACATCATGAGCAAGGCGATCGTGCCTAGAGCAATCAACCCGCCGAGAATGGCCCCCATGGTGAGGCCTATGCCTTCCTGACGATGATCCATTGAGGAACGGTGCAGGTTCGGCGCATCGCTGAAATGAGAAATCTGGGTCATGGCAAACTCCCTTTTCCGGGATTGGTGACACGACTCTCTTATAACGGATTACACGCACGTAATGTGTTGTGCTGATTGCATGGCAGATAGGCAAAGAAAAAGGCCCTTGGCATGATTGCCAAGGGCCTTTGTTCCTGAACCAACCTGAAAGCCGCCTGAGCAGCGATCAGATCAGGCCAAAATCAGCGCAGGATGATTTCGACGCGACGGTTCTGCGGCTCGCGGGTGTTCGGACCCGTCGGGACCAGCGGATGCTGCTCACCATAGCCGTGGATGTCGATCGCAGCGGCAGGAACGCCGTCACGGATCAGCTCAGCCTTGACCGACTGCGCACGACGGACCGAGAGGCCCTGGTTGTACTTCTGGCCGCGAGCACCGGGGTGTGCAGCAGAGTTGTCGGTGTAGCCGTTGACTTCGATGCGCGTCGTCTGGACGTGCGTGGAAGCCTGAGCTGCCTGGGCAACGATCTCACGAGCGCGACCCGTCAGGTTCGACTTGTCCCAATCGAAGAAGACCAGGTAGGTGCGGGCCGGCTGCACTGCCGGCGGAACGACGACCGGAGCCGGCGGCGGCGGCGGGGGAGCCGTGTCGAATGCATAACGCAGGCCGACGATGAACTGGTGCTGGAAGCGGTCACCGAAGTTCACGTTACCCTTGTGCACGCCCGTACGGTTCCACGAGGTGGAGCGGTATGCGCCATCCGTGAAGGTCTGGCCGATCATGCGGTATTCACCGGTGAGGGCGAGGCCCGGAACGCCCGGGATGTCATAGGCTGCACCGACGATGCCCTGGTAGGCGAAGCCACCCTGCGTGCCGCCAACGCGGTTGGTCGCGCCGTTGGTGTAGGACGTGGTGATCGGGTTGTAGTGCTGCCACAGGTAGCCTGCACCGACACCAACGAACGGCGTGACCGGCAGGTTGATGCCGAACTGAGCCAGATCGATGTCATACAGAACGTTGACGAAGCCGCCATAGGACTGGTCGGAACCGCTGGTCGAACCAGGCGTACCCGTCGGGTTGCGGTGGTTGATCTGCGAGTAGTTGTAAACGCCTTCGACTTCAGCGCGCAGGCCGTTGCCGAAGCCCCAGCCGAACGAACCGAAGCTCGTGAAGCCGTCCTTGTGACGGAACTTGGAGCTGGAGCCGTTATCGCTGGTCGTGCCGTCAGCCTGCGTCGTCGGGGAGAAGTGCGCGTGCTGGGTCTGAGCCAGGTTATAGCCACCGCCGATATTGACATACGGGCCGGTGATGGTGCTCGCCATGGCGATCGTCGGGGCGGCTGCCATCGACGTCATGGCCAGAAGTGCCGTGCGGAGACGCATTAGTTTCGTCCTCATAAATTCATCCATTCAAGCCTGCCTCGTTGCCCCCGAAGAGGCGAAGCAACAACAAGCTCAGCGCGATGCATAAGTGCGTATAGAGCCGTCAGTTCCGGTTCAGGAAGTGAGTTCCATAGGTATTTGACGATTAGACGAAATAGCCGTGTCCAAACTGCAACACTTCATTCCGTCCGATTAACAATTTCTTATGCAGTGCCTCGTTCTAACGGGGTTTTTTCTGATTCGTGTCATCAACGGATCGTGAGGTGACTGACTGATTCGTAAGGAAAATCGCGAAACAGGTCCGGTTCCGTTACTCCCGGCATCCGGCTTGCACCAAAACGTCACGCACCGTGTCCATTTCAACATCGCGACTGGTAAATGCCTTGCCGATTCCGCGCACCAGCACGAATGACAGCCGTCCGTCCTGAACCTTTTTGTCACGTGCCATCGAAGCAATGAGTTCTTCCGCGCTTAGTGTCTCGTCGAGCCAGTCGAGGCCGGCGGGCATGCCCAGACCGCGCAGATGGGCATCCAGACGCTGCATGTCACTTTCCGGACAGTGACCAAGCGCCACTGAAAGAGCAGCGGCCAGGTGAAGGCCTATTGAAACCCCCTCACCATGAAGAAGGCGGCCGTCATACTTGTAATGGGCCTCAAGGGCATGGCCGAAAGAGTGGCCCAGATTGAGCAGGGCGCGTCCATCCTGGGCTGCAGTTTCTTTTTCGTCCTCCATGACGACACGCGCCTTGAAACTGCAGGCGCGCTGCACGGCCTCGGCAAGTGCTGCAGGGTCGCCATCCAAGATATCGGCCCCATGGGTCTCGCACCAGGCAAACAGTTCAGGGTCGGCAATAAGCCCGGCCTTGACGATTTCGGCATAGCCCGCGACCCGTTCGCGTCGTGAGAGGGTTGCCAGCGCAGAGCTGTCAGCCAGTACGATCTGTGGCTGATAGAAGGCGCCAACGAGATTTTTGCCTGCGCGAGCGTTTAGCCCCGTCTTGCCGCCAACGGAACTATCGACCTGCGACAGAAGGGTGGTCGGAATCTGGACGAAAGGGACACCGCGCAGAATGCTTGAAGCAACGAAACCGGAGAGATCGCCAACCACACCGCCGCCGAGGCCGATGACTGCCGTGCGGCGTTCCATGCCGTGGTCGAGAATGTCGTTGATGAGCTGCGCATAACGCGTGAGCGACTTCGATTCCTCACCCACTGGCACGACAAAGGATTTTGCCTCGATGCCGGTTTCGGCGAGCGCCGCCATCAATCGGGGAAGATGCAGCACGGCAACATTTTCGTCTGTCACCACAACAGCGCGCTTCTGCGGCAGAATCGGTGCCAGGTAAGCGCCCGCGCGGCTGATCAGATCCGACCCGATGAGCACTTCATAATGATGGGATTCCAGCGTGACGGGCACCTTGAGGGGATGCGCATAGGAATCAAGGGCTTCGATTATACGTTGGGCGCCGTGATCGACGCTGTCATCTCCACAATCCACGATGATATCGGCCTCTGCATAAATAGGGTGACGCTGTGCCTGAAGCGTCGCCAGAGTTGTCTCCACATTGCCCTTGTCGAGAAGGGGGCGCCCGGTGCGTCCTGAAACGCGCTTGACCAGAATGGGCAGGGGGCAGCGCAACCAGATCGAGCGGGCGTGTTTTTTAACGAGTCCACGCGTCTGGGCGTCAATGAAGGCGCCACCGCCCGTCGCCAGCACCTTGGGCGCACCTTGCAACAGGCGCTGGATCACCCGTCGCTCGCCATCGCGGAAAGCAGGTTCACCATGGCGCGCGAAAATTTCAGCAATCGTGCACCCCGCAGCCCGTTCGATTTCGTGATCGGCATCGACAAAATCGAGACCGAGTCGAGAGGCGAGGCGCCGACCGATTGTCGTCTTTCCTGCCCCCATCAACCCGACAAGAACAATAATTCCGTGCGAGGAGGCGGTCAGGGAGGAGACCGATCCCGGGACGGGATCAGGCAGGTCGGTCATCGTTCGGTTTCGATCAGAAAAAAGGTGGGGCGTGACATTCATGCAAGGCTAACATACAGGAAAGCCGCTCGCCACCGACCTGACCCTGTGTGGGTTGCGCGACGTGTCGAAAATCCCGTTTTCGCGCCTATGTTCAGGAGCCCTCATGTCTACGTTGAGCTTTCCGAGGATCGCCCTCGCCCTTCTCGTTCTGCTCGTTCTGGGTCTGGGCGGCGCCTTTCTGAAGCTGGGCATGAACCCGCCGCTGCCGGTTCAGACGATCGTGCATAAAGAGCTTCCAGGTACACAATTCGCGGTGACACAGACACAGGCGATGCCCCAGGCTGGCCAGCCGCTGCCTGCCATGCCCGAGCCGGTCGCCGCGCCGACGCTCCAGCACTGAAGCCCCGCTCTCATACGAAACGGGAGAGCGCCTTGCCGCCAGCGGCCGAGGCCTTTCTCGAAATGCTTCTCGCAGAGCGCAACGCCGCTTCGCGTACGCGTCAGGCCTATGCGGCGGATCTGGAAGATTTCGTGGCCTTTCTGCGTCATGCCTCACCGGGTGGCGCCCTTCTGAATGCCGATCGTGCGGCGATAGCGGCCTATGCGGCTGTGCAGGGCAAGGCGGGGCTTTCGTCCCGCACCACGGCGCGTCGGCTCTCCTGCCTCAGGCAGTTCTTTCGCTTTGCGTTGAGGGAGGGGTGGTGTGTTGTCGACCCCACCGAGACAGTCGCCATGCCACGGCACAAGAGTGCCTTGCCCAGATTGCTCTCGCAAAATCAGGTGACAGCCCTGATCGATCTGGGCTGCAACGGACATGACGATCCGAGGCGTGACCTTGTGAGCCGCGCCGCGCTTGAACTGCTCTATACAACCGGGCTGCGCATTTCCGAGCTACTCGGCTTGCCGGGGAGGGTGTTCATGCGCGACGCCCCCATGGTGCTGATCAGAGGCAAAGGGGGGCGTGAACGGCTCATTCCTGTGTCTCATGCGGCACGAGAGGCTGCGCTCGCCCTGCTGCATCACGACCGGGACATCGACAGCCCTTATCTCTTCCCCGGGCGAAACCCTTCAAAGCCCCTGACACGTCAGGGATTCGACAAGATTCTTCTGCAGGTTGCGCTCAGGGCTGGCATTGACCCCGATCTGGTCTCGCCGCATGTGCTCCGTCATTCCTTTGCGACCCATCTGCTCGAGCGCGGCGCCGATCTGCGGGCGCTGCAGATGCTGCTCGGTCATGCCGATATCGGCACGACCCAGATCTATACCCATGTGATGCAGGAACGGCTCAGGCAGGTGCTTACCCAGCATCATCCGCTCTCTGATGAGACGGTCTCGTGACGCAACGGATTGTTGTCGGGATGGAAGCCGTGCTATCGGCGGGTCATGCGTCAGTATCTCGATTTCGAAAAGCCGGTTGCCGAGCTTGAAAACAAGATTGCCGAACTTCGTCAGATGGCGAAGGACGGCGAAGGCATCAACATTGCCGACGAAATCGGCAAGCTCTCCGACAAGGCGGAAAAGCAGCTTCGGGCAGCTTATACCAAGCTGACGCCTTGGCAGAAGGTGATGGTCGCGCGTCATGCGCAGCGTCCTCGCGCCCTCGATTACTTTAAGGGGCTGCTTGAGGAATATACGCCGCTTGCCGGTGATCGCCTCGGCCATGACGATCAGGCCATCGTCGGCGGTCTGGCCCGTTTCCGCGGTCAGGCCGTGATGGTGATCGGCACCGAACGTGGCTTCGACATGGAGTCGCGCCTGCGTCACAATTTTGGCATGCCCAAGCCTGAAGGCTATCGCAAGGCACAGCGCCTTGTCGAAATGGCCGGACGTTTCGGGCTGCCGATTCTGACCTTTATCGACACGTCTGGCGCCTGGCCGGGTATCGATGCCGAAGAGCGCGGTCAGGCCCAGGCGATTGCCCGTTCGACCGATTGCTGTCTGCGTGCCCCTGTGCCGCTTATTGCCATCATCATCGGTGAAGGTGGTTCCGGCGGTGCTGTGGCTCTGGGCGCGGGCGATCGCGTGCTCATGCTCGAGCATTCGATCTATTCGGTCATTGCCCCTGAAGGTGCAGCGTCGATTCTCTGGCGCGACCCGAAGCAGGCTTCGACTGCTGCCGAGGCCCTCAAGCTGACGGCTCAGGATCTGCTGAAGCTGCGTCTTATCGACCGGATCATCCCCGAGCCGATCGGCGGTGCCCAGCGCTTCCCGGATGAGGCAATTGCGTCGGTGGGTGATGCTATCGGCGATATGCTTGGCGAGCTTCTGCCGTTTGAAAGCGAAAACCTGGTTGCCAAACGTCGCGAGAAGTTTCTCGCCATGGGGCGCGAGGCGCTCTAGGCGCGCGCGAGCGAAGCAATCCACGCATTAAGATAAAGCATACAGATGCCCGACCGAGAGGTCGGGCGTTTTGTCGTTTCAGGGGGCGGGTTCACCGGGGATCGGAGTGACGCCCAGCGATTCGATCAGCGCCTTGATACTCTCACCGGCGGCTTCGACTTTTTCCTTGTCATATCCCTTGGCCACAAGAGACACGCCCCTGCGCCCGTCGGGTCTTTCGAAAGGATAGGAGCCGAGATCGAGCTCGGGGAAATCGTGCTGTATGGCTTCCAGCCCCTCGGCCAGCGTCCCCTCGCGCAGATCGGCATGCCAGGCGACCGAGCAGAGCGGCGCGCCACCTTCTAGTGTGGGGAGCAACGCGGTGAACATCGATTGCATGATCGAGGGGACACCGGCCATGACATGAACATTGGCGATGCTGAAGCCCGGTGCGATCGACACCGTATTGCGTATCGGAACGGCCCCTCGTGGCAGCCACGCCATACGCTGGCGGGCCTTGTTGAATTTCTCCTGGCCGAGATAGGCCTCGAGTTCACGATAGCTTTCTTCATGGCATTCGAGCGGAACGCCGACGGCCTCAGCGACGCATCCGGCCGTGATGTCGTCATGGGTCGGGCCGATGCCCCCCGTCGTGAAGACGTGATCGAACTGGACGCGACAAGTCGCAACAGTTTCGACGATTTTTCTGGCTTTATCGGGGATGACGCGCACTTCCTCAAGGGCGATCCCGGCCTGAGCGAGGCCGGTTGCTATAAAGCGGATATTGGCGTCCTGCGTGCGGCCTGAGAGAATCTCGTTGCCGATAACCAGGAGGCAGGCGGTAGGAGTCATGACTGGGTCCCTCTGAGTGACGAGGAATGGAAACATCGACAACCATACAGTGTTGTTTTGCGTTAAACCTCGAGTAATCGATGACTTTTTCGCGGGAGAACAGAAATGGCCGAACCCAATGTCGAGGCTTGCGCGTCATGCGCTTACGACGTGCGTGCCGAACTCGGTGAAGGCCCCGTCTGGATCTCCGGCGAAAACGCCGTGTATTTCGTCGATATCAACGACTGTAAGGTGCATCGGTTCAGCCCGGCTCAGGGCGAGGCCTGTCATTGGGCAGCGCCGGGCAAGGTTGCGTTTCTCATGCCGGTTGATGATGGCAGCTTTCTCGCGGGGCTCCCGGACGGGCTCTATCGCTTCGACCTTACAGACGGAAGCTTTGTGAAAGCACTGGAGGTCGAGGCTGAATTGCCAGGCAATCGTCTGAACGATGGCTGCGTCGATCTGCACGGGCGAGGCTGGTTCGGGACGATGGATGATTCTGAAGAGGCGCCCTTAGGCTCGCTTTACAGCGTGACGCATGAGGTTGGCGGATTCGTGCTCAGAAAACACGATACGGGCTATGTGGTATCGAATGGCCCCACCGTCTCACCTGACGGCAAGCATCTCTACGCCTGCGATACGCCGAATGGCGTCATCTATCGCTTCGATATCACGGACGAGGGTGAGCTTGAGAACAAGCAGGTCTTCCTTCGTCTTCCCGAAGAGGAAGGTTATCCCGATGGCGTAGTGGCCGATTGCGAGGGGAATGTGTGGTGCTCGACATGGAGCGGAGGGCATGTGCGCTGTTTCACACCGGAAGGTGCAGAGCGTTTCTCCATCCGTATTCCCGCAGCCAATGTGACAAAGGTCTGTTTTGGTGGCGATGATCGCAAGACAGCTTATGTGACGACTGCCCGCAAGGATGTTTCAGAAGAGGCGCTTGCTGCCCAGCCGCAATCGGGCAGCCTTTTCACCTTCCGTTCTGACAAGGCGGGCTTGCCGCAGCATCGTATCGCCCTGTCAGCCTAGAATAAGTTCCTTGAGCAAAGGAATGAGTGGCCGGTCAGGAGCTGGCATCGGGTAGGCATCAAGCTGGTCTGCGGTAACCCAGGCCAGCGCCTGTCCTTCTTTGCCGACGGGCTGGCCACGCCAGCGTCGGCACACGTAGAGTGGCATAAGGAGATGGCGCGAGCCAATATTCTCCGAGACAAAGGTGAAAGGCGCAAGGCAGCCAGACGCGATGTCGATGCCGAGTTCTTCATGCATTTCACGAATCAGCGCCTGTTCCGGTGCCTCATGCGGCTCGACCTTTCCGCCGGGAAACTCCCAGAGCCCCGCAAGGGGTTTGCCCGGTGGGCGTTGCGCCAGAAGGATGCGACCTTCGCCGTCTATCAGGACGCCAGCAACGACAAGCAGAATGCGTGAGGCAGCTTTATCGGTCCGGGTAGTATCCATACTGGTGTCGCGTTCCCTGCAATAGGTCAGTACGGGATATGGATCCGGGCCCCGTGAAAGAAATGGCACACGCGTCGTGCCAGAGCGCTGGAAATCCATTTTTTCCAGCAAGGCGATTGATGCCAGATTGTCGTCAGCGACATCCGCTAGGATACGGGAGATGGGCAGGGTCTCGAAGGCCCATTCCACAACCGGGCGCACGCAGGCTGTTGCGACGCCTTTCTGCCAATAGGGGCGCCCGACCCAGTAGCCGATCTTGGCGCCCTGATTGGGATGGCCAAGAGAGAGGCCGATGCAGCCAATCAGCATTTCGCCCTCGCAGATCGCGAAATGCCAAGCTGTGCCCGCTGTCTGGCGATCAATCGTGCTTAGAATCCATTGATCGGCCAACTCCCTCGGGTAGGGAAAAGGGAGGTGGCTGAGCATGCGCACCACGCTCCAGTCATTGACCAGACGATGCACCGCTGCACCGTCACCAGTGCAGAGGGGGCGAAGCGTATAGGGGGCGACGTCGAGCGAAAGACTCATTCGGAGCGTCACTCCGCTGCTGCGCTGTCCGGCTGGATGCCCGCGCGCCGCAGAAGGTCGCGCAGTGCATTGATGACCGGAAAGACTTCCTGATTGCGGTCACCGCCCAGTTCGCGCCAGGCATTCTGTTCGAGTTCCACAATTTCGCGGTCTTCGGCGAAGATGCGGTTCGTGAAGCCGACCAGAAGCGGCCAGGCAAGTTCGAGCGCTCCCTTCAGCTTCGGGCGACGAATCGAGAGCAGGCCGAATACGCGGCAGGTGAGGTGATCCTCATCCTGGGGCACGTAGACGATCCAGAGATCCATGACCGGCGGCTCGTCTTCGGTGCGGATATGCAGTGTCTGGTAGGGGTAGACGGTCCGGATGGTCATGACATCGCGGTGGGCGAATTTGGCACTCGCATCACGACGCTCGCCGAAGATCAGCGCCTCACCCCAGGGTTGCTTGCCGCCAACACGCGCAAAGCTGTAGCGCGCCTCAACCATGCGGGGTTCGTTTTCGCCGCCCAGATAGCGGGGCTTCATCTTGCCCATCTGCTTCGAGTGCATGAACTGATGATTCATATCCATCAGATTCTCATGCATGAAGCTGTAATGGCATTTCACCTTCTCGCCGAAGCGCCGTGTCTTGTAAGCCGGATCGGCCACTGAACCGAGCTTGGGGAAGGGGGTGGTCTCTGCTTTTTCGGCATCGCCGGGGAAGACGAAAATCAGCCCCTCGACTTCACGGCAGGGATAGGTGCGCACGCCATTGGGCAGTTTGCCCTTGCCGAGATAGGGCACGTCGATGCAGCGTCCCGAGCGGCCATAGGCCCAGCCATGATAGCAGCACTGCACGGCCTCGCCTTCGACGCGACCCTTGCTGAGTGGCACCTGACGGTGGGCGCAGCGATCTTCAAGCGCGAAAACACTGCCTTCCTGCGGGCGGACGAGGGCAATGGGCTGACCCGCAAAGCGGGTGGCGATGGTCTTGCCCTTCTTGAGTTCATGTGACCAGGCGACAGGGTACCAGTAATTCGGATCGCATTTGACCCGCCTCAGATCGACCGTGTCCTTGCCAAGGCGCATGGCGTCCGAACAGCGTTGTTCGGCCAGTTTGTGGGGGGCGGTGTCGAGAGTAAGGCTTTCCGTCATGGGTATTCCTGTCGTGACCTCCTCCTGACCGGTGACTTCAGAAGGACATGCCCTCGAAAGTCTGGGTCCTGAGATTGAGCATGATGATGCGCAGCCAGACACTAGCAGGCTTGTCGTATAGGGGAACAGCGCCTTTCTGGCGCAGGTCGTGCGAGGGTAAGTTTCATGCGTGCGTCGAGATTCGAGAGAAAGAATCTTGCGTTTTCGAGGCGTTTTGCGCTGGCCTTGTGCAACAAACTGTGTTTTTTTTGTCGCATTCAATCCGATACCGAAAGAAAAATCCTTTCCGCTGTTGTAACGATTTTTCATTACTGCATAGACTGTCTCCTGTTGAAGTTCCCATGGAGAGACAGCTCGAACGATGTTCACAAAACGAAGAATACTTGCGGCAGCGACCCTTCTCTCCTTTCCTTTCGGGTTCACCTATGCTCAGGCTGCCACCCAGCCAGCTGCACAGACCGCGCCCAAAGCGAAAAAAGCCGCCTCTGTCCATAGCAGGACGTCGATCGGCTCGACGCAGGCGCTTGCCTCCGTCCCTAAAATCCGCACGCGCAAGGCCCGCGATGCGAGCGGCGACAGCGGTGAATCTGTCATTGTGACCGGCACGCACGCCTTCAATCGCAAGGCGCGTGACAGCGCGGTGCCGGTAACAGTCGTTTCATCGGCGACCCTGCGTCGTTCCGGTCAGCTCAATCTTGCAGACGCCATCACCCGCGTTGATCCGTCCATCACGGTTACGGCCAATGGTGCCGATGCCGGTGCGTTGACCTCAGCCATCCGTATGCGTGGTCTCAACCCGAACGAAGTGCTGGTGCTCGTCGACGGCAAGCGTCGTAACACGACTGCCAATATCTATGCCGATAACGGTCCGCAGCAGGGCTCGACGCCCGTCGATCTGAACATGATCCCGGCAGGGGCCATCGATCACATCGAAATCCTGCGTGATGGCGCGGCCGCGCTTTATGGCTCGGATGCCATTGCGGGCGTCGTGAACATCATCACCAAGAAGACCAGTCATGGCATCAATACTGTCGCCCAGACCGGCGCCAATGCCTATAATGGCGATGGCTGGCAGTATCTGATTGGCGCCGATGGCGGCCTTAAATGGGGTAATGACGGCTTCGTCCATCTGAGTGGTCAGGTCTATCACACCGATCACTGGGTCTCGAATCTCAAAAGCACCAACGATCATCGCTGGACCCCGACCTCAAGCTGGCCCGCAAACTCCAACAAGATCCTCTCCAACCCCGAGGAAACCCGCGAAAACCTCTCCATCGAATGGGGTAAGGGCATCACCGAGGGCATCGAGACCTATGGTCTGATCACCTATGCCCATCGTCACTCCGAGGCCTACGAGAACTACCGTACCCCCACCGTCGCACCGAGCGCCTTTCCTTACGGGTTCTCGCCGCTCGAGACCATTGAAGAGAATGATTTTCAGGCGAATCTCGGCATCAAGGGCGATAATCTTTTCGGCTTCAGCTGGGATCTGAGCACGCTCTACGGTCAGGATGACGACGATATCGGGAACAAGAACACCTTCAACCCGAATTACTACAAGGCGTATGGCTTCTCGCCTACCACCGTGCGCGCGCAGAGCTATTCACTTGCGCAGTGGACCAGCAATTTTGACGCGCGACGCAATTTCCGCATTGCCGATGTCGTGCCGATGACGTTGGCATTTGGTGCGGAGCATCGTCTGGAGATGTACAAGATCAAGGCGGGCGAGCCGGCTTCGTATGAGCTGGGCGGTACGCAGGGCTTCGCCGGTCTGACACCTCAGAACGCGGGCCAGTGGCAGCGTAATATCTGGGCAGGCTATCTGGATGGCGATTTCCACCCACTGCCGCATTGGGATCTCGATTTCGCCGGACGCTTCGAGCACTACACCGATATGGGTAACACCGAAAACGGCAAGGTTACGACGCGCTATGACATCACCAGCAAGCTGGCGATCCGAGGCACGATCAGCAACGGTTTCCGTGCGCCGACCATGCCCGAGCAATATTACTCGGCGCTTAACGTGTCGCCGACCGGTGCTTCGGGGCTGCTCCAGACGGTTGGCGCTGCTGGCAAGACCATTGGTGCGCAACGTCTGAAGCCTGAGAGATCGACCAGCGCTGAAGGTGGCATCATCGCCGAGCCGCTTAAGGACTGGCACGTCTCGGTTGACGTCTATCAGATCAACATCCGTGACAGAATCATTGGCTCGGCGACAGTCAATGGTCAGCAGGCGCTTGATGCTATCGCTCTAACGGGCGTGAACCTGCCGAGCGGGATTGAACTGGACAACGTGACCGCCAATTACTTCGCAAACGTGGCCAGCACGCGTACGCAGGGTCTCGACCTGCAATCCGATTACCTGTTGCATCTGCATCGCTTTGGCACGCTCAACCTGAGCGCAATGCTCAACCTTAATCGGACCCGCATCAGCCATATCAACACCAATGCGTTTGGCGACCCCGCGGCCAATGCGCAGACGGTGGGCTACCTCACCACGGGTTCACCGCGCAGCAAGCTGATCCTGAATGCGTACTGGACATATCACCAGTGGGATGTGAACCTGCGTCAGACCCGCTATGGCGAGACGAAGTCGCTGCTCACCTATGAAGATCTGGCGCCGACTGCAATCAAGTATTCCAACACCGAATGGGCCGAGTTCAAGAATACCCCGGCATGGCTGACCGATCTTGAAGTGGGGTATCGCTTCACCGAACATTGGCACTTCGCTATTGGTGCCAACAACATCTTCAACCAGCGTCCGCGTCACGTGAATCCGATCACCAACTATCTGGGACCGAAGATCTACGACACCGATTCCTCCGGTATTCCGATCTACGGCGCCTATTACTACGGTCGCCTGAACGCGACCTTCTGATCCGTGCCTGACATGCGGGGCCCACTGACCGGACCCCGTATGACGCTATCGTTTCAGAATACTTTTCCAGGCCTGACTGACATTTTGTCAGTCAGGTTTTTTTGTCTGCCATGCTTCAGCCGAGCGTCGCACTCAAATGATCAATGAACTGGGCGGCGACACGCCCCGAGCGACCACCGCGCTCCATGGCCCATTCGAGCGCATGACGGTGCAGGGTCTCTTTCGAGATTTCCAGCTTGCGGTGCGTCGCATAGCCATCGACGATGGCCAGATAGGTTTCCTGGTTGCAGCCATGAACGCCGATCCAGAGGCCGAAGCGGTCTGAGAGCGAGACCTTCTCTTCGACCGCTTCCTGAGGATTGATGGCGCTGCCGCTCTCGTTTTCCACCATGTCGCGCGGCATCAGATGGCGACGGTTCGACGTGGCGTAGAACAGCACATTCTCCGGTCGGCCCATGATGCCGCCATCGAGCACCGATTTGAGCGATTTATAGTCTGCATCCTGTGTCTCAAAGGAGAGATCGTCACAGAACACGATGCAGCGTCTTGGCTGGGCACGCAGGATATCGAGAAGGCGGGGCAGGGTGGAGAGGTCGTCGCGCTGTATTTCGATCAGCACGAGAGCATGAGGAAGATCGCGATTGGCCTCGGCAAAGCAGGCCTTGACCAATGAGGATTTCCCCATTCCGCGCGCGCCCCAGAGCATGACATTATTGCCGCTGCGACCTTGGGCGAAATGACGTGTGTTTTCCAGCACGAGGCGCGTCTGGCGGTCTATGCCGCGCAGCAGGGACAGATCGACGCCCTGAACGCGGGCTACGGCGCGCAGTGTCGCAGAGCTTCCCTGCCACATGAAGGCATCGCTGTCTTCGAGTGTTGCCGGGCTGGCCGGAGCGGGTGAGAGGCGCTCGAGCGCACTGGCAATGCGTTCGAGTTTTTCGATCAGAACGGCGTCCATGGGTATGTCCCTTGCTCCGTGGCTATGCTTGACGAGCGGGCGCGACCTATTATGGTCCGGGCCAATCGGGCTGGCTTTCGGGCGCGTCCGTTCCCTGACCTATCGACATATGGAAGAAACGCATGCTCGCCAACAGCGGGATTATCTCACTCCTCCCGATGATCCTCGTGTTCGTCGTGTTCTATTTTGTGCTCATTCGCCCGCAGCAGGCGCGCCAGAAGGAGCTCAAGGCCCAGCTCAACGCGCTGCGTCGTGGTGATCGTATCGTGACCAGTGGTGGTATCATCGGCACGGTACAGCTCGCACGCGAAGGAACCAAGGAAGTCGAAGTCGAGATCGCTCCCGGCGTGAAGGTCCAGCTGATGCGTGAAAACGTGTCGCAGGTGCTGACCAGCTCTGCCAAGCCTGCCAATGACGGCGCCAAGCCCGCCAAGTAAATCCGGCTTGAAAACTGGACATAAAAAAACCGGCTCCCGTGAGGAAGCCGGTTTTTTTGTTCGACCTGACAGTGATCAGGCAGAGAGCAGCTCTGCTTCGGCAAACTCGTAGTTGGCGAGCTTGTCGAGATAGTTCGTGATGTAGTCCGGACGACGGTTGCGGAAGTCCAGGTAATAGGCGTGTTCCCACACATCCAGACCCAGAAGGGCGCGACCCTGGCCCTCTGCCAGCGGGTTGGAGCCATTGGCGGTCTTGGTCACGGCGAGCTTGCCATCGGTGCCCAGAACCAGCCATGCCCAGCCCGAACCGAACTGCGAGATAGCTGCCTGCTTGAAGGCGGCCTTGAAGGCATCGAGACCACCGAGATCGGAGTCGATCTTGGCAGCGAGCTTTGAAGGCACCTGACCGCCATTCGGGGCAAGGTTCTTCCAGAACAGGATATGATTCCAGTGCTGGCCAGCATTGTTGAAAACGGGCGCCTGGGCAGCGTCGCCCTTAACGGCGAAAATGATTTCCTCAAGGCTCTTGCCCTGAAGCTCCGGCTTGGCTTCGACAAAGCCATTCAGCGCCGTGACATAGGCCTGATGATGCTTGCCGTGGTGCAGCTCGAGAGTTTCCTGGCACATGCCCGAAGCGGCGAGCGCGCTGGTCTGGTAGGGAAGGGACGGCAGTTCGAAAGCCATGGTGCGTCTCCTGGACTATCATGGTGAGGACAAAGCGGAGCTGCTTGGTCTTCCAAGGCAGCTATGGTGCCGGACGGGTTTCGTCAACCCGTCGGCCTTTTTGTGAGCTCAGGCTTTTTCTGACGGCTCCGGCGAATGGACGACGCTCTTTTCAATGGCAGAGAGCAGCGCAGAATAATCATCATTCGCGTGGCGCTTGTTGGCGAGGGCAAGGGCCTGATCAGCGATGGCAATGGCCGGGCAGAAGCTATGGGTGCTGCGTGCTGCGGAAATGAGCAATCCCATATCCTTGGACATCAGGCGCGTCGGAAACTGCGCGCTGAAATCACCACGTTCGGCATAAGCGAGCTTGCGCTTGTGATGCGGGGAAATTACCGCCACCTGACCGAGGGCTTCGTAGAGCATAGAGCGATCGAGTCCGCTCGACAGGCCATAGCCGACAGCTTCTGCAATGACGTTGAGTGTGGCACCCATGATGCCGTTGATCACGAGCTTCAGGCGCGTTCCGGCCCCGACGGGACCTGCATGGATGCTGAGCTTGCCGATGGCGCTGAGCACAGGGCGCGCGGCTTCTAGGTCGTCATGTGACGCCCCCACCAGCATGACGAGTTCGCCTTTTTCGGCCTCGGGTGTGCTGCCCGACATGGGCGCATCGACAAAACGCAGCCCCTTTGCGTTGGCGAGATCGTGAAGCTTCTCCGTGGCCTCGGGCGAGATCGTGCTCGTATTGATGATGATGGTACCGGCTCGGGCTCCGGCCAGAAACCCTTCCGCACCTTCGGCAGAGGCGAAGACAGCAGAATCATTGGGTACGCAGAGAACCAGAATGTCGGACAGCGCGGCGAGCGCAGAGGCCGTTTTCACGACGGGGGTGTCAGCATCCTGCTGTTTACCCGACGGTGTGTAGGCACTGACGCCATAGCCGGCTTTTCTGAGATTTTGCCCCATGAGTGCGCCCATGGCGCCATAGCCTACAAAGCCGATCGTCTGTTGAGTCATTCCTGTTACATCCTCTATGCGCATGATGTACCTGATTAAAGCACTGGCATGACACCGGTTGCGCTCCCGATGCCTAGCTTGTCCGATCTGCAGTAAGGGCCGGAACTGTCCGGGTGAGAAGTGGTGCTATGGTCTCAATATGCCTGCCGCAACTGGCGTGGAAGTTCGCCAGGGCCAATCCGTCGGGTAGGGCGGTGATCTGGCCGGGGCGGAAAGGCACCCGGGCCCAGCCCATGCCGTAAGCATCGATTGTCGACAGATGGGCCGCGACCCCGAAGGTGATGACCAGCTTAAGGTTGGTGAGTATGCCGAGCAGTTCGGCCAGAACAGCGACATTTGTCGGCTGCATGGGGGAGGGATCTGCGTGGTGCAGATCTGTCCCGCCCAGATGGTGGAAGGCCAAGCTCGCCCCTATCGTCTCGGGTATCTCGTCATGCAGGCGCTCTTCAACCGCCAGGCGCTGATCGGCTGCGAAGGGCGCGAGACTGACAATAAGGATGCAGGCATCCTGGGAGGGAGAAAATTTTCTGGCCATGTCGAGAAGGTCATCAAGCCTCTGTCATCGTATCAGTCGTCGAGATCGTCATCAGAGACGATATCGGCCGGATGTCTGACGGGTGCCGAGCGTGTCCGGACCGGAGCGTCTCCCTGGCGTCGGGTGAATTCGCCCGCGATATCGGCCAGTTCGATGAACTGATCGACCTGGCGGCGCAGATCGTCGCCGATAAGAGAGGGAGAAGAGCGCAGCGAGGATACGGCTGTTACCCTTACGCCGCGTCTCTGTATTGCCTCGACGGCGCGTCGCAGATCGGCATCTCCGCTGAAGATAATGGCATGGTCGATGCGGTCAGCCAGTTCCAGCAGGTCGACGGCAAGCTCGACATCCATGTTACCCTTGAGACGGCGCCGCCCGGACTGATCAGTGAATTCGCGCGCATTTTTGGTGACAAGCATGAAGCCATTATAAGCAAGCCAGTCGGTGAGCGGCTTGAGCGGCGAATACTCTTCAGTCTCTGGTATTGCGGCGTAATAGTGGGCGCGCAAGAGTTTTGTATTGCTTTTAAAATACCGTAGGAGCCTTCTGTAATCTACTTCGAAGCCGATGGTCTTCGCGGTATAATAGAGGCTCGAACCATCTATAAATACGGCAGTTCTCTCGTTTTTATCGAGCATCTCTTACCCATTTCAGAAAAACTGCAACACTTTACGATGTCGCAGCAGGAATAATCTCAAACTGTGGTTTAACGAATTCTGAATTCAGAATATAGTGATATCATTGCTTTATAGCCATTTCTCATCATATTGCTGCGTTCATTGCATTTGTGATGCTGCTTCAGCCCGCTCGCAGCAGCGATATCTGGGATAGTGCTGGTACGAAGGAATGTTTGCCCGGGGAGGGCATTTGTGCTAGCCGATCCAATTCTCGTGGATTTGCGGATATTGGTTGGGAAGAGTCTATGGCACGCGTAACCGTTGAAGATTGCATCGAAAAGGTTCCGAACCGCTTCGACCTCGTTCTCCTTGCTGCCCAGCGCGCCCGCGGCCTCTCGCGCGGTGAGGAAATGACCCTTGATCGCGATAACGACAAGAATCCCGTCGTTGCCCTGCGCGAGATTGCTGAAGAAAAGGTCAATCTGAGCGCGCTCAAGGACGGTATCGTTCGTTCTCTCGCCCGCGCTCCCGAGCCCGAGCCTGTTGACGAAGAAGTCATGGATCTTATCCCGACCGATCAGAATATCTTCGGTCTGCAGGACGTCTCCACCGAAGAAGAACACGCCCACATGGCTGAAACGATGTCTCCTGCCGAGCTCGAGGCTTCCTTCGAGGCGGAATTTGGAGGACGCGGTCGCCGCTAATCTCTTGCGATGCCGGACCTTTTTGTGGTCCGGTATTGTCTCCGGGTCTGATGGGGCCCGGATGTGATCAGGATTGGGAGAGAGTACCGGCATGTCTGACACCCTTCTCCCCGGCGCCGAAATGGCAGCTTCGGTCCCCTCGATCTCCGGTCTCTTGCGCCGCATTGCAGGCTATGACCCCCATGCGGATCTAGCCCGCGTCGAAGAAGCCTATGCCGTCGCCGAAAAGGCGCATCGCGAGCAAAAGCGCGATAATGGCGAGCCCTACATCATCCATCCGATTGCAGTGGCCAATATCCTTGCGGGTTTCCGCATGGATGTGCCTTCGATCATGGTGGGGCTGCTGCATGATACGGTCGAAGATACCGGCATCACCCAAGCTTTTCTGAAAGAGCGCTTCGGCGAGACGGTCGCAAGCCTTGTTGATGGCGTGACCAAGCTGACGAGGCTTGAGCTTCAGTCAGATCGCACCAAGCAGGCCGAGAATTTCCGCAAGCTTGTTCTGGCAATGTCACGCGACATCCGCGTGCTGATCGTCAAGCTGGCCGACCGTCTCCACAACATGCGCACGCTGCATTATGTCCAGCGGCAGGACCGCCGCTTGCGTATCGCGCGCGAGACCATGGACATCTACGCGCCGCTTGCCGAGCGCATCGGTATGGACCGGGTCAAGACGGAACTGCAGAATCTCTCCTTTGAGCAACTCGAGCCCGAAGCCGACGCCACGATCAGGGCACGTCTGAACTTTCTGCGTGGCCATGGCGCCGATATCATCGAGCAGATCCGTACCGAGCTGAAAGAGCTTTGTGCAGAAGTCGGCCTTGAGCATGTCGATGTGACAGGGCGTGAGAAATCGCCTTTTTCGATCTGGGCGAAAATGCAAAAGCGCAATGTCGCTTTTGAGCAGCTTTCCGACATCATGGCATTTCGCGTGATCGTGCCGACACGTGATGCCTGCTATGCCGCCCTGGGTGCCATTCATGGCGCCTATCCCATGATTGCCGGGCGGTTCAAGGATTACATCTCGACGCCCAAGGCGAACGGATATCAGAGCCTCCATACCGGGGTCACGCTTCGTCAGCCGCGCAATCAGAAGATCGAAGTCCAGATCCGCACCGCTGATATGCATGACTTCGCCGAAAACGGTGTGGCCGCTCACTGGGCGTACAAGGAACGTGACGCTGCGCAGGCCTCGAACAGCGAAGTTGCAGCGCTGGGACTCAACAAGCTGCGCTGGGTGCAGGATCTTCTCGAAATTCTCGAGGATTCCGAGGCGCCGGACGAGTTTCTCGAGAACACGAAGCTCGAGCTTTATCAGGACCAGGTTTTCTGCTTCACCCCCAAGGGGCAGCTCATTTCCCTGCCACGCCGCGCGACGCCGGTCGATTTTGCCTATGCTGTGCATAGCCAGGTCGGTGATGCCTGCGTGGGGGCGAAGATCAATGGTCGCCTGATGCCGCTGCGGCATGAATTGCAGAACGGCGATCAGGTCGAGATCATGACCGCGCGTGGTGGCACGCCGTCGGCCTCGTGGGAACGCTTTGTCGTTACTGGCAAGGCGCGCGCGCGTATTCGCCGCTATGTTGCCTTGCAACAGCGCCAGGTCAATCTCGACACGGGGCGGACTGCCCTGGCCAAGGCTTTCCGTCAGGAAGGTGCCGATGGCAGCGAAAAAGTGCTCGAGACCCTGCTGCGCGATCTGCGCCAGCCTAGCATCGAGGATCTATACGTTGCCGTTGGTACGGGGCAGATCGGCCCCCGTGACGTCGTCAATGCGGCTTACCCCGAGTTGCGTCAGACCCATCGTGCGCCGCGCATGGTGCCGGGCCTGTCGGGTCGCCTCGGCGGCGGTCTGGGTACGCCCGCGCGCTACGGGGCAAAGAGCGGTTCGATCATCAATGGCGTTGGCTCGGGCATCGCGACACATTTCGCCGGGTGCTGTCACCCGCTGCCGGGCGACCCCATTGTCGGGATCATCGCGCAGGGCAAGGGCGTGACCATCCATCAGCGTCATTGCCAGAATCTCAGTGCGTTCTCGTCTACGCCTGAGCGGTTCCTCGAGGTCGACTGGGACTACGAGGCCCTGGCGCAGGGCGAACGTGGCGCACCGCATATCGGACGTGTGAGTGTCATCGCCGCCAATGAATCCTCTGTGCTGACAACCCTCACCAACACGGCCTCGAAGCATAATGGCAGCGTGGTCAATCTGCGCATTCTCAACCGGCAGCTCGATTTCATGGAAATCCTCGTCGATCTGGAAGTGCGCGATGTGCGGCATCTTTCTGCAATGATCGCCGCGCTGCGTTCAGCGCAGGGGGTCATGCAGGTCGAGCGTACGAAGAACTGACCTGACCTCATGATACGCGGTATTGGCACGGATCTTTGCGACATGCGGCGTATTGCCCGCGCGCTGGAGCGTTCGGGAGATCGCTTTCTGGAGCGCAGCTTTACACCTGCCGAGATCGCCTATGCCAATACACGCAAGGGCGACGGGCGTCTGGGCATTCTGGCCAAACGCTGGGCAGCCAAGGAAGCCTGCGCAAAGGCTCTCGGGACCGGATTTCGTGATGGTCTGCACTTTACCGATATCGAGGTGCGCAACGATCCGCTCGGCAAGCCGCTGCTGCATCTTACCGGCAAGGCAGCTGACTGCCTGAATGCGATGGCCCTGCCGGGCGAGCGTGCCGATATTCAGGTGAGTCTCAGTGACGAGACCCCTTATGCAATTGCCTATGTGATCGTGCAGTCAGTCTCGCAGCATTTGTGATAGGCTGTCGCCAAATCCCCCATATCTGCGCTAAGAACCGGAAATGACCGAAATGAATCCGGAGGCTTCGCCCTCCAAGCGAAAAGAAGACACCCCTCTGGAAATCGTTCGCTTCGTCGCGATCTGGATCATCGTGTTGATGGTGATACGAACGGTGCTGGTCGAGCCCTTCAATATTCCGAGCGCGTCGATGATTCCGACCCTTCAGGTCGGTGACTATATTATCGTTACGAAGTTCGATTATGGCTGGTCACGTTTTTCGATGCCGTTCTCGCCGCATCTTTTCGATGGCCGTATCTGGGGTACGACACCGCATCGCGGCGATGTGGCGGTGTTTCGCTACACCCAGAACAATTCGATCGACTATATCAAGCGCATTATCGGTCTGCCTGGCGATCACATTCAGATGCGCGCGGGTGAGCTTTATCTGAACGGCACTCTGGTGCCGCGCCAGTCGCTTGGTCCCTATTCGGTCATGGATGAAAATCGCATGCCCCAGACGGGCATACGCTATCTCGAATCCCTGCCCGGCAGCGGTGGCGCGGCGACCGTGACCCATCAGATCCTGAAGCAGACCGATGAGGGTGAGCAGAACGATACCCGCGAATATGTCGTGCCCGAGGGATATTTCTTCGCGATGGGCGACAATCGGGACAATAGCGGCGACAGCCGCTTCCAGCGCGATAACGGGCAGGATCTTGGGTACGTGCCGATGGTCAATCTCGTCGGAAAGGCGCGTTTCGTGTTTTTCTCTTATGAGGCCGTGCATCCGCTCTGGCAGTTCTGGCAATGGCCGTTCGAGATACGGTGGAGCCATCTTTTTGCGACCATGCATTGAGGCTCTGTCATGACGGGTCATGACGACACTCTCGACGCGTTGCAGAAGGCTCTCGGTCATCGCTTTGCTGATCAAGGCCTGCTGCGTCAGGCCCTGACCCACCGCTCTGCCGTATCGTCGCGACAGGGACGGCGCGCGCCTCGCGGCGGAACCAAGCCGGTCGACGCCATTTCGAATGAGCGGCTCGAATTTATGGGTGACCGCGTTCTCGGGTTGCTTATGGCCGAGTGGCTGCTTGAGCAATTCCCCAATGAGCCCGAAGGGGCACTGGGGCCGCGTCATGCGTCTCTCGTGTCCCGTAACGCGCTGGCTCCTATTGCCGAGAGTATCGGTGTGGCCGGGGCGTTGCGCATTGCCGAACACGAGGAGCAGGCCAATATCCGCAGCCTTGCCAATGTGCAGGCCGACGCGATGGAGGCCCTGCTGGGCGCCATCTATCTTGATGGCGGGCTCGAACCCGCACGCCGTCTCGTGCGCGAAAAATGGAAAGATCTGCTCCTGTCGCAGATAACCCCGCCCAAGGACCCAAAGACGGCCTTGCAGGAATTTGTGCTTGCGCGCGGCTCCGCCTTGCCGGAATACGAGACCCTGTCGATGGAAGGCCCATCGCATGCGCCGCGCTTTACCGTTGCGGTTTCTGCTATGGGTGAGGCAGGTGAGGGTGTTGCAGGAAGCAAACGCCAGGCCGAGAGCGAAGCGGCGACAGCCCTCCTCCGGCGATTGAACCGTAGCCGTAAAGGCACGAAGGATAAGAAATGACGACACGTTGTGGTTTCGTCGCCCTTGTGGGGGCACCGAATGCCGGAAAATCAACCCTGATCAACCGCATGACCGGCACGAAGCTGTCGATCGTGAGCCCGAAGGCGCAGACAACGCGCTTCAGGGTTCTCGGTATTTTGATGCGCCAGACAACGCAGATTCTGCTTGTCGACACACCTGGCATTTTCAAGCCAAGGCGCAAGCTGGATCGTGCGATGGTCGCCGCAGCCTGGACCGGCTCACAGGACGCCGATATTTCGCTCCTGCTGATCGATGCGAAGGCGGGTATTCGCGAAGAATCGCAGGCTGTCATTGAGACCCTCGCCAAGCAGAAGCGCCGCGTCTGGCTGGTGCTGAACAAGACCGACCTGATTGGTGCCCAGCAGCTTCTGCCTCTCACCAAGGCCATCACAGATCAGCTGGCGGTTGAGCATGTCTTCATGCTCAGTGCACGATCCGGCGATGGTGTGGACGATCTGCTTGACCATCTGGCGGCAGAACTGCCCGAGGGGCCCTATCTCTATCCTGAAGATGATCTGACTGATCTGCCCGACCGTCTGCTGGCGGCCGAACTGGTGCGTGAACAGATCTTCATGCAGACGCATGAGGAAATTCCCTATCAGGCAACGGTCGAGACCGAGAGCTTCAAGGAGCGGCCCGACGGCTCAGTGCGTATCGATGCAACGATCTACGTGTCGCGTCCGGGGCACAAGGCCATTCTCATTGGCGAGGGCGGTCGCAAGATTCGCAGCATCGGCGAGCGGGCGCGTCTTGATCTGGGGCGTCTACTTGAAAGGCCCTGCCATCTTTTCCTCAACGTGCGCGAGCGCGCCGGCTGGGATGAGGAAAAGGCCAGACTGCGGGCTATCGGTCTGGATGACGCCTGAGAAGTTCTTGTGAGGACAGGCCGCGCCCTATAAGAGGGGCGCGGGTTGTAAAATGGCCTTCATAAGGCTGCAACGAAAGAGGATGCGATGACCGAAACTCCTGCACGCTACAAGCGCGTTCTTCTCAAGGTTTCGGGCGAGGCCCTCATGGGCAAGGGCTCTTTCGGCATCGAGCCGCAGATCGTCGAAGAGATCGCGAATGATGTTGCCCTGGTCTCGCGTAGTGGCGTGCAGGTCTGTCTTGTTATCGGCGGCGGCAATATCTTCCGCGGTGTCGCAGCGGCGGCCAAGGGCATGGATCGTGCCCAGGGCGACTATGCCGGCATGCTGGCGACGGTCATCAATGCATTGATGATGCAGAACGCGCTCGAAAAAGCCGGGATCGATACGCGCGTCATGTCGGCCATTCAGATGTCCTCGATCGCCGAGCCCTATATCCGTCGTCGTGCCGTGCGCCATATGGAAAAGGGGCGCGTGGTCATCTTTGCAGCCGGAACCGGCAATCCGTTCTTCACAACAGACACGGCGGCAGCGTTGCGTGCCAACGAGATGGAATGCGACGTCTTGCTCAAGGGCACCCAGGTCGATGGCGTCTATTCTGCCGATCCGCGCCGCGTGCCCGATGCCGAGCGCTATGATGAACTGTCCTATATGGATGTGCTCTCGCGCGATCTGAGCGTGATGGATGCGACGGCCATTTCGCTCGCTCGCGAGAATCGTCTGCCAATTATCGTATTCAATATTCATGCACCGGGAGCCTTTGCCAGCGTGATGCGCGGCGAAGGGCGTTTCACCCGGATTATCGAAACGGCTTGAACTGGGCGCCATCAGACGCCCCCCTTTTGAATATCCGTAAAGGAGAGAACAATGCCTGCTGAGCTGAACGACCTGCTCGAAGATCTGACCCGCCGTATGGATGGCGCCATGGAAAGCCTGCGCCGCGACCTGTCCGGTCTGCGTTCGGGCCGTGCGAGCCCGAACCTGCTCGAGCCGGTTCGTGTCGAGGCCTATGGCAGCGATGTGCCGCTGTCTCAGGTCGGGTCGATTGCGGTTCCCGAAGCCCGTATGCTGACGGTGTCGGTCTGGGATCGCGGGCTCGTTGGTGCCGTTGAGCGCGCCATTCGTGATTCCGGTCTGGGCCTCAACCCTGCGGCAGACGGGCAGACGGTACGTGTGCCGATTCCCCAGCTGACCGAAGAGCGTCGTAATGAGCTGGCGCGCGCTGCCGGTCGTTATGCCGAGAACGGCAAGATCGCCGTGCGTAACGTGCGCCGCGATGGCATGGATCAGATCAAGACCCATGAGAAAAAAAGCGAAATCAGCCAGGATGACATGAAGGTCTGGTCCGATGGCGTGCAGAAGCTGACGGATCAATACGTCAAGAAGGTCGATGACATGCTCGCGGACAAGGAACGCGAAATCAAGCAAGTCTGACCAGGCGCCGTGTCCTCCTCACGCACCCTTCCTGCCGCAGCAGCGGACCCTGCGCCCGGCATTGTGCCGCGTCACGTTGCTGTCATCATGGATGGCAACGGGCGCTGGGCACGCGCACGTGGCAAGCCGGTGATGGCTGGCCATCGTGCTGGGGCTGAAGCCGTCAAACGTTGCGTGAAGGCCGCCATCCTCTCGGGTGTACGCTATCTGACGCTTTACGCGTTTTCTTCCGAGAACTGGCAGCGGACGACAGAAGAGGTCTCTGACCTGACCTCCCTGCTGAGGTTCTATCTGCGCCATAAGGTTGCCGAGTTGCATGAGCAGAATGTCCGGCTCGAATTCATCGGCGATCTGTCCCGGTTCGATGCCGGGCTGCGGGCGGAGATTGAGCGCGCCAGAAATCTTACCGCCCGCAATGGGCGCCTGACACTCATTCTGGCGCTTTCCTACGGCGCCCGGCATGACATGCTTGCTGCGGCGCAGCGTCTTGCGCTGGCCTCGGTCCGGGGGGAAATCGATCCCGCATCGCTTACAGAGCAGGATTTCAGGGATCACCTGCAGACATCGACCTTTCCTGACCCAGATCTCATTGTGCGCACCAGTGGCGAGCGGCGCCTCTCCAATTTTCTGCTCTGGGAATCGGCCTACGCCGAATTGTCTTTTCTCGACGTGATGTGGCCGGATTTTGATGAGACCCATTTCGCAGCGCTTTTGACCGATTTCGCTGGACGTGAGCGCCGGTTCGGCAGGCGTCTGCAGCCGGATCCCGTATTGTGACATCCAGCAGCGCCAATCCGCGCTGGTCCGATCTGCGCCTGCGCCTGATTTCCGCAAGCGTGATCGTTCCTGTTGCGCTTTTGTGTATCTGGGCAGGCGGCAGCGCCTATCGCCTCATGATCCTGCTCGTGAGTATCGGCCTCGTCTATGAGGGCGCGGCAATGGCCGGGCTGAGCTGGCAGAAAGGTGCGCGCAATTGGCGAGGCGCTCTGCTTCTGCTCTGGCCGCCCCTTGGATTGCTGCTAGCCATGAAGGGCGAGTGGCGCGCCGCTCTTGGGCTAGCGCTCTCTGCCGCGATTTTCGGCGCTGCCCAATGGGCGTGCGTTGCTGTTGCCAGTCTTGGCGGGTTGTCTCTGCTGTGGTTGCGTGAGCAGCCCGGTACGGGTGCCCTGCCCGTACTCTTTATCATTCTTGTCGTGATTGCCAGCGATAGCGGGGCCTACATGGCCGGGCGCATTATCGGTGGGCCAAAACTGGCCCCGAGCATTTCGCCAGGCAAGACACGCTCCGGCGCGGCAGGCGGGCTTGTGGCGGCAGGGCTGGCAGGGCTGGCAGTTGCCGGTTGCTCGGGGCAGGGCGGTCTTGCTGGCGGGGCAGTCTGGGGAATGATCCTTGGCTGCGCTGCGCAATGCGGCGATCTTGCCGAGAGCGCTGCCAAGCGTCGTGTCGGCATCAAGGATTCCGGCTGGCTCATTCCCGGCCATGGGGGGCTTCTGGACCGCTTTGACGGGCTTCTAGCGGCGGCACCTTTGGCCGCTCTGGTTTCTCTTGCCGTGCCAGGGCAGGTTTTCTGGACCGCTCTTCCAGTCGATATCCTGGGCGCCCTTCTGCATCCGTTCTTTCCGTCTTTCTCTGCTTTCTCGCATTGATCTGGAGTATCCTGAGATCATGACCTCCTCACCGCGCAGCGTTACCGTTCTGGGTAGCACCGGCAGCATCGGCTGCTCTACAATCGATCTTCTGCTGGCCGAGCCGGAGCGTTTTCAGGTTCGTGCGCTTGTGGGTGGCCGCAATGTGGCCCTGCTCGCAGAGCAGGCCCGTGCCCTTCATGCAGAAATCGCGGTGATTAATGACGAGACGCTGCTCGATGATCTGCGTGGCAGATTGCAGGGGAGCGGCGTGAAAGTTGCAGCCGGGCGTCAGGCGGTCATCGAAGCCGCAGCCATGGAAGCTGACTGGACGATGGCCGCCATAACCGGAGCAGCCGGGCTGGAGCCCACCCTGGCCGCGACCCGCAATGGTCATTCCATCGCCCTGGCGAACAAGGAGGCTCTGGTCAGCGCGGGTGATGTCATGCTGCGCGAGGTTGCTACGGCGAAGGCGACCCTGCTTCCGGTTGATTCCGAGCATAACGCTATCTTCCAGAGCCTGACGGGCAGCCCGATCGAGAGCATCGAGAAAATCATTCTCACGGCATCGGGCGGTCCATTCCGTTGCGCGTCACTTGAGACCATGCGTGAGGCAACACCGGAACACGCACTCAAGCATCCGACATGGAGCATGGGCGCCAAGATCACCATCGATTCGGCCTCCATGGCCAATAAAGGACTTGAGGTCATCGAGGCCGCGCGTATTTTCGGTTTGAGCAACGAGCAGATCGACGTGCTGGTGCATCCGCAATCTGCGGTGCATGGTCTGGTGCAGTTCCGCGATGGCAGTCTGATCGCCCAGCTCGGCGCGCCTGATATGCGCGTGCCGATCGCCAATACGCTGGCATGGCCGGATCGCATGCAGACCAATGCCCCGCGTCTGGACCTCGCAGCACTCGCGCGCCTCGATTTCGAAGCGCCCGACGAGGTTCGGTTCCCCGCGCTGCGTCTGGCGCGTGAGGCACTCGTCGCAGGATCTGCCTCGCCGACAATTTTCTCGGCAGCCAATGAGATTGCTGTCGAGGCGTTTCTGAACCGTCGTATCGGCTTTCTGGGCATTGGCGATACCATTGCCTATGCCATGGAGACGCTTGGCGCGCCGAAGCTCGATACGCTTGACGATGTGCTGCATTGGGATGCGGAAGCGCGTCGCGTTGCAGAAATCTTTGTTTCGCGTGAGCGCAGCAACTCTCTCAATAGCGCGGTGTCTCTCCATGCATGAGTTTGCGGTAACGATTCTGGCCTTCGCCTTGATTCTGGGTGTGCTCGTTTTCGTGCATGAAATGGGTCACTATCTTGCGGCACGCTGGCGTGGTGTGAAGGTGGACACTTTTTCCATCGGTTTCGGCCCGGCGCTTTACCGCTGGCGCGATCGTACCGGCACGGAGTGGCGTATCTCGGCCATCCCTCTTGGGGGCTTCGTCAAGCCGCATGGTTTCGAGGACCCTGAAGACGCCACGCCCGAGCAGAAAGCGGCCTGGGTTCCGGGGCAGACCTTTCATGACAAGCCTGTCGGCTCCCGCATGCTGGTCATTGTCATGGGACCGGTTTTCAATTTCATCTTCGCGATCCTGCTCTTTACCGTGCTGTATGTCTCGGTAGGCAAGCCGGAACTCAAGAACGAGATCGCGCAGGTTGTGCCGCATAGCGCTGCCGAACGCGCCGGGCTGCAGAAGGGCGATATCATCACGCGTCTTGGTACGCTCGATGTGTTCAATTTCGCCGACATCCAGGCACACGCCGTTGCCATGCCTGGCGTGCAGACCACTCTGGGCATCACGCGCGGTGACCAGAAACTGAACGTACCGATCACGCTCGATCGTGTTCCGGGCAAGAAGGGCGCCGCCGATACTGGCAGCATTGGCGTCTTCGCTGAGCTCGTTCCAGGCAAGCCAATGTCTTTTGGCAAGGCCGTGGGGGCGGGGCTGCAGGAAACCTGGCATGTCTCGGTGCAGACATTGCAGGGCGTATGGCAGATCCTCTCCGGCCATCGTAGCCCGAAGGAGCTTGGAGGCACGATCCGTATCGCCCAGCTCTCAGGGCAGGTCGCCCATTACGGCTTTGCCAGCATCCTGTCTTTCATGGCGCTGCTTTCGATCAATCTCGGCCTGATCAATCTCTTTCCGATTCCATTGCTCGATGGCGGCAGATTGATGTTTTACGTGGCGGAAGCTGTGCGTGGAAAGCCGGTGTCACGCCGCGTTCAGGAAGTCAGCTATCAGGCTGGTTTTGCGATTATTGCGGCGTTGTTCCTGTTTTCGACATTCAACGATCTGTCGAATCTGGGCCTCTTCCATTAGGATAAGTCAAGCGCTATGCGAACTGACACAGAGTGTTACGACACTTCATGTGGTGGGGTGCTTGCCTCGCAGGGCATAAGTCGGATACGTCCGATTTGAACAAACGCGGTCGACGGTTCCGGCTTCGTTGCGTAAAGTTAAATTGTCTGAAATAAACCTTCACGCTGGGTTGATGAAGTTAAGGAACGTCCGTCTTGTCAGGTAAACGTCTCGTTCTCCTTGCGTCTGTTTGCATGCTCCCGATATGGGCAGGCACAGCCGAGGCTCAGAAGACCCGTCGTGCCCCCTCGCATCATGGCGCGCATCAGCGCCCTGCCGATGGGCAAGTGATCGAAGCGATCGATGTGAAGGGCAATACGCGCATCGAAACCAGCACCATCCTTTCCTATATGGTGGTGCAGCCTGGTAACCATTTCAACCAGGACGACCTCGATCGTTCGCTGAAGACGCTCTACGCGACCGGCCTGTTCAAGGACGTCACCATGCGTCGCTCCGGCGGCACATTGATTGTGGATCTGGTCGAGAACCCGATCGTCAACCGCATCGCCTTCGAAGGCAATCACGCGGTCAAGGACGAGGATCTTCGCAAGGAGATCAGCATGCGTCCTCGTGCCGTGTTCTCGTCTCAGGCCGCCGCCGCAGATCGCCAGAAACTGCTTGATCTTTATGCGTCCAAGGCCCGTTTCGGCGCAACCGTAACGCCGCAGATCATCAAGTTGTCGCATAATCGTGTCGATGTGATCTTCAAGATCAACGAAGCGCGTCAGACCCTGATCAACAAGATTGTCTTCGTCGGAAACAAGGCTTTCAACGAAGCGCGTCTCGCCTCAGTCGTCTCGTCGAAGGAGACGGAATGGTATCGTTTCTTCTCGTCATCTGACGAATACAACCCGGAGCGTATCAAGTACGACGCCGAGTTGCTGCGTCGTTTCTACCTGCATAACGGGTATGTGGATTTTCACATGATCAATGCGACGGGTGAATTGTCACCTGATCGCAAGAACTTCATCATTACCTTCACGCTCGACGAAGGCCCGCGCTATCGTATCGGCAAGATGGATGTGCGCTCGAGCCTGCGTCACGTCGAGTCCAAGGATCTGAAGAAGTATATCGACCTGTTCCCGCACCAATGGTACGACGGCACAGCGATCCAGAACAACGTGACGGGCATGCAGGAGCGCCTGCAGGCAACCGGACACCCCTTCGCCATGGTGCGCTCCGAGATTGCGCGTAACCCCGAGAAGCATATCGTCGATCTGCTCTTCGACGTGAATGAAGGGCCGCATGTCTATGTTGAGCGCATCGACATCAATGGCAACACGGTAACCAAGGACAAGGTTATCCGTCGTGCGCTGCCTATGGCAGAGGGCGACCCATACACCCCGTTTGATCGTAAATATTCGAAGGCCGCATTGCAGGATCTCGGTTATTTCAGCACGGTCTCTGTCGACCAGACGCAGGGCTCAGCCCCCGACAAGGTCAACGTGGCAGCCAATGTGGTCGAAAAGCCAACGGGCGAATTCTCGCTTGGTGGTGGTTATTCGACCGACGTCGGTATTCTGGGTAACGGCTCGGTCAAGCAGCATAATCTACTCGGCACGGGTATGGATGCCGGTATCTCCGGAACAGTGGCGTATTATCAGAAGCAGGTCGATCTCTCTTTGACCGATCCCTACTTCCTGAACCGCAACATCGTGGCAGGTATCGATATCTTCGGTATCGAAAACAACTACCAGACCTACCAGTCCTATAAGGAAGGGCGGTATGGTGCTACGCTGCGCATGGGGTATTCGTATAATAACTATCTGTCGCAGTCCTGGAGCTACTCGCTGATTGATCGTCACGTCGGCAATATCTTTAGCCAGAGCGACATTGACACTTACGGTTATCAGTATGTCCCGTCCTATTATGTGCAAGACTCCGCTGGCTGGTCGCTTCTTTCCCAGTTGAGCACCACGCTGACCTATGATCGTCGCGACAACCGCATGCGTCCGCGCAAGGGTTTCGTCATCAACGTAAGCGGAGACTTCGCCGGCCTCGGCGGCAATGTGAAATATCTGCGCGCCAAGGTTGACGCTCAGTATTACGTGCCGCTGGACTCAATCACAGGCAATCACGACTGGGGTCTGCAGTTCAAGGGCGGCGCCGGCTATATGGGCGACTGGTCCAAGAACAGCAATGTCAGCATCATCGACAATTTCTATCTCGGTGGTGAAAACCTGCGCGGCTTCTTGCAGGGTGGTGCGGGCCCCCGTTCCGGCCATCTTAACTCGTCTACGCCTTTGCCGGGTCAGGAAGATCTTATCGGTGGCCGTTTCATCTATACCGCTTCAGCGCAGCTTAATTTCCCGCTGCCTATGGGCGACGATGTCGGTATTTCCGGTCGATACTTCGTCGATGCCGGTAGTCTTGACGGTTTGCGTGTGAAGCATCTTTACACCAACGCCGCGCAGGATGGATCGCGATATACGCCGGTTACGGGTAATACGCTTGTTCCCCGTGTCACTACGGGTCTTGGTATTTCCTGGAAGAGCCCATTCGGCCTCGTCAATATCGACGGCGCCGTGCCTATCCGCAAATCGCGTAATGACCGTCTCTATCCGCTCCGTTTCGGTTTCGGACAGCAATTCTGAACGCAGCCTAATCCGGTCGGGTCATAGTCTCTCGCAAGCATTCTGGCCCGACGGTTTTGAACAGAGGTTTCCATGTCCTTTTTCTCGGCAGCCCGTTTCATGGCTGCTTCGGCACTGCTCGCTTCCGTCAGCCTTCCGAGCCTGGCTCAGGCCCAGTCCGCGCAGTCCTCTTCCGGTAATGGTGGCTGGTTCGTTCCCAAAACGGCGCAGCCCGCCCAGGCTCCGGCACCGCATGCCGTGCGTCGTGTGCCCGTCGCCCAGCCAATGCCGCAGCAGGATGGCGATGAGCCCATGCAGCAGCCGGAGGCTCCGCCTGTCCTGCCGCAGCCGCCGATCCCTGACTCGCCAGATCTGCCCAAGGCCGCGCCTCCACCGGCAGCGTTGCTTGGTGTGATCAGCATCCCGACGGTGATGCGTCTCTCCAGTGCGGCTGCCGAGGCTCAGCGCGTTTTGGGTGAGCGCCGTGACAAGCTGGCAGCAGCGGCCCAGAAGGAGCAGGCAGGCTGGCGTGTCGAACAGCAGAAGCTGCAGGAAAGCGCCCGCACGCTGACTTCGGACCAGATCCAGCTGCGCGAGCGTCATCTGCAGGAACGCCGCGCTAAGGCACAGCGTGATTTCGCAAATCGCGCTCGCATCATTCAGGAAGCGGCCAATGTGTCGCTCAACCAGATCGAGCGCGAACTTGTACGCATCGTGCGTCAGGTTGCAGCCTCGCACAGCATGAACCTCGTTTTGCACAGCGAGCAGGTTGCCCTGCATGTTGATGGTCAGGACATCACCGAAGAGACCGCCAAGGTTCTGAACAAGATCCTGCCGCACGTCTTCATTCCTGCTGAAGATGTTGATCCGGAAGTACTTGCCAAGTCTGGCAAGATGCCGACCACCGCCGATGAGGACACAAACTCGCAGGTTGGTCCCGGGCCCGCTGCCGATGCAGCCGCGCCACAGGCTCCTGCCGCGCCTGCCTCGATCCTCCGGAAGCACTGATCTGCCATGACGCTCTCTTTGCCCGATGCTCTTCCTGGCGATCCGCGTTTTTTCGATCGTCAGGGACCATTTTCTATCGACGCGCTCGCTGCCTGTGCGGAAGCCGAGATCGTCGGTCAGGAGGGGGCAGGCGAGATCACGCTGCGTGGTGTGGCGCCTCTTCAGGCAGCGACCAGCCAGGAAATCAGCTTTCTGGATAACCGACGGTATCTGCCCCTTCTGGCAGAGACGAAGGCCGGCGCAGTCATTCTGGGGCCGGCTTTCAAGGACAAGCTGCCTCCCGGTGTGATCGGTCTTGTCAGCAAGGCGCCTTATCTTGCCTGGGCGCGTATTGCTGCGCAGTTTCACCCTGTCACACCGTCCCGCCCAAGTGTGCATCCCACCGCGCTGGTCGACGAGACGGCCAGGCTGGGTGAGGGGGTCGAAATCGGTCCTTTTGTCACCATTGGGGCTAATGCGGAGATCGGCGCAGATAGTGTCATTGCGGCCCATGCCGCAATCGGCGACGGTGTCGTGATTGGTGCACATAACCGCATCGGTGCGCATGTCTCGTTATCTCATGCGATACTCGGTGATCGTGTGACACTTTATCCCGGTGCCCGCATCGGTCAGGACGGGTTCGGTTTTGCCGTGGGGCCAGCCGGTTTTGAAACGGTGCCGCAGCTTGGTCGCGTTGTGCTGGGTCATGATGTCGAGATCGGCGCCAACTCGACCATCGACCGTGGCTCAATGCGTGACACCATCATCGGGGCGGGCACGCGGATCGATAATCTGGTGCAGATCGGTCATAATGCCCAGCTCGGGCGCTGCTGCATTGTCGTGTCGCAGGCAGGAATTTCCGGCTCGACCGAGCTTGGCGATTTCGTCACCATTGCCGCTCAGGCGGGGCTCATCGGCCATATCAAGATCGGTGACAAGGCTCGTGTTGGCGCGCAATGCGGCGTGATGTCCGATGTCGAGGCGGGTGCCGATGTGATCGGCAGCCCGGCCATGCCTTTCCGGGAGTTCTTCCGCAATGTGGCCTTCCTCCGTCGTCTGGCGAAGAAGGACGGCAAGAGCGAGGCATGAGCCTTGCATGCCTGCCTGTGGCCACGAAGACAGAGTTTTGCTAGAAGCAGGCCGACACGTTAAACCTGCCGTCATGTTTGTGACGGATGAACGCTGCGGCATATCCGTTTCGTTCAGGAACAAGAAGTGAGCAGAACATTGGACGCCTCTGCGAAAGAGAAGAACAAGGAAGTGACGGCCGAGACCACAGCAGTCGATATCGAGACAATCGATATCATGCGCATCATGTCGGCCATTCCGCATCGCTATCCTTTCCTGATGATCGACAAGATGGTCGATATCAAGCTCGGTGAGTCGGCGACCGGCATCAAGAATGTCACCATCAACGAGCCGTTCTTCACGGGGCATTTCCCCGCGCAGCCGGTCATGCCGGGCGTGCTGATTGTCGAGGCCATGGCCCAGACCGCAGCAACGCTGGTGGTGCTGACGCTGGGTGACGCGTTCGAAGGCAAGCTGGTCTATTTCATGACCATCGAGGGCGCGAAGTTCCGCCGTCCTGTTGGCCCTGGTGACCAGCTGCATATCACGGTCGTCAAGGAGCGTGCCCGCGCCAATGTCTGGCGTTTCAAGGGCGTTGCACGCGTCGATGGTGTGTCGGTTGCCGAGGCGACCTTCAGCGCCATGATCATGGGTTAAGAACAGCTTCGTGGATCGTTCCGTGTCAAAATGGCCCAGCACTGTCAGCATTCATCCAAGCGCTCTTGTCGCCCCTGAGGCGGTCCTTGGCGAGAATGTCACTATCGGGCCCTGGTGCTCTGTCGGTCCTGAGGTTTCGCTCGGTGAGGGCGTCAGGCTTCATGCCAGCGTCATCATCGACGGCGTGACGGATATCGGCGCTCAGGTCGAGATCTATCCTTTCGTCACGGTCGGGCTCGCACCGCAGGACCTCAAATATCGCGGCGAGCCGACACGATGCAGCATCGGCGCTCATACGGTGATCCGTGAGAACGTCACCATTCACCGTGGCACGGCACAGGGAACTGCTCTCACACGGGTAGGGTCTCATTGTCTGATTATGGCCAATGCCCATGTGGCGCATGATTGCGACATCGGTGACGGCGTGATCATCGTCAATAATGTCGTCATGGGTGGTCATGTCGAAATCGGCGATGGCGCACGGATCATGGGCGCTGCGGCACTTCATCAATTCGTGCGCATCGGCCGCGGGGCGCTGGTCGGGGGTGTTTGTGGCGTCGAGGCCGATGTCATCCCCTATGGCAGCGTGCTTGGCAATCGCGCACGTCTGGTCGGTCTGCACTGGATCTGGCTCCGCCGTCAGGGTGTCAGTGCTGAAGAGATCCAGCAGATGCGCCGGGCCTTTCGCATTCTCTACCCACGTACGGGACGTAACGAGGCCGTACTCGAGTCACGTCTGGCTGCGGTCAAGCGTGACTTTCCCGAAAGCGCCCGGGTGCAGGAAATCATTGCCTTCATGGAAGTGCAGAGCCGCCGCGGTCTCGTCCGAGCCGCGAGCCCGGCCCAGCTTTCGGCAGAAACCGAGGGCGCGTGACGGGGAGCGCGGTCGGCATTCTAGCGGGTGGCGGGCCGCTACCGTTTCAGGTTGCCGAATCAGCGCGTCGTCAGGGTCGCGACGTTTTCATCATCGGGTTTCAGGATTTCGTCGATCTCGACCAGATCCGTCACTGGCCCCATCGCATCATCCGTCTCGCGGCGGCTGGCGAAATTCTCTCATCACTACGTCAGGCCAATTGCGGCGACATCGTGCTTATCGGCCCGGTGCGACGTCCTGCCCTGCGTGATCTGCGCCCTGATGCCGAAGGCGCCAGGTTGCTGGCGCGGGTCGGTCGGGCCCTTTTTTCCGGCGATGACGGATTGCTGGGCGCGCTGGTCCGTATTTTTGGTGAGGAAGGGTTTCGCGTCCGTGGGGCGCATGAATTTCTGACACAGTCTCTCGGCAGGGTTGGCGCTCTCGGGCGCATCCAGCCCGATGTGCAGGCCAGAGCCGATATAGAGAGAGGGATTGCGGTCGTGCGGGCGATCGGTGCGCTCGATATCGGGCAGGGCTGCATCGTGCAGGACGGGCTTGTCCTTGCTGTCGAGGCGATAGAAGGCACAGATCAGATGCTGGAGCGGGCAGCCCGTTTGTTGCAGCCCGGGCCGGGTGGGGTTCTGGTCAAGATGCTCAAGCCCGGGCAGGAAGCGCGGGCGGATATGCCGACGATCGGGCCCAGAACCATTATCAATGCGCATGCGGCAGGGTTGCGGGGCATTGCCTTTGAAACAGGCTTCACCCTGCTGACCGATCCTGTGGAATGCGAAGCAACCGCCGACAGGTTGGAGCTGTTTCTCTATGGCTTGAGCCGCGCCGAGAGTCAGGGCGCAGGCTGAGTCTTATTTTTCGGGAGTAAAACCATGGCAACCTATTTGCACACCATGATCCGCGTGTTTGATCTCGATAAAAGCGTGGCCTATTACCAGATGCTCGGCATGCGCGAGATCCGTCGTCGGGAAGTGCCTGACGGGCGCTATACGCTTGTCTATCTCGGCTTCAACGACAATGCGCACGGCGAAGCGGAGGTCGAGCTTACCTATAACTGGGATCAGGCTACGCCCTATGACCTGGGGAATGGTTTTGGTCACTTCGCCATCGGCGTTCCCGATGCGGCGGCAACTGTCGAACGGATCCGTGCCGGTGGCGGCAAGGTAACGCGTGAGGCGGGGCCTGTGAAGTTCGGCACGACGATCATCGCATTCGTTGAAGATCCCGATGGCTACAAGATCGAGATCATTCAGAAAGACACGTTCTGATTGTCCGGTCTGCCCGGCATTGTGATGCCGGGCAGATCTTTCAGCTAACCGGCTTTCCTGGAGCGTTTCAGGCGCTCGGTCGCTTTTTCCAGCGCGTTCACGATGCTTGTGGCATGGCGTTGAACGCTCTCATCGGCATGGTTCGTGAGAAGGTCTGCAGCGAGCAGGGCTGTTGCAAGATCGTTGCGCAGATCATGCCGAAGCGTAGAGAGGCGCTTTTCTGCATCATCGCCTGATGAATCCCTTGTCTGCGTCATGCTCAGATTCCTTGATTTGATTGACAGGGCTGTTCTGGGCTCGTAAAAGCCCGCGCACAGAGGAAGATGGCGTCAGCCTTGTGTCGTCTTCTTGTCAGGGTGGGCCTTCACCGGCTTCGCCGTCAATCATTGCCTTGAGGAATGACGCCATGAAGCGTACTTACCAACCGTCCAAGCTCGTCCGCAAGCGTCGCCACGGCTTCCGCGCCCGTATGGAAACCGTCGGTGGCCGTCGCGTCATCAACAACCGTCGCGCCAAGGGCCGCAAGAAGCTCTCGGCCTGATTCCCGACTTGGCAGGCCAGCCCCAAAAACTTCGGAAAAGACCCGAATTTCTTCGGGTTGCCAGCCGGGGGCGCAAGGTCGCCACATCCGGGCTCGTGCTTCAGGTTTTGAAAACAGACGAAGAAGCACCGGCCCGCGTCGGATTTACAGTGACCAAGAAAGTCGGGAACGCCGTTGTGCGTAACCGTACGCGCCGCCGCCTTCGGGCGGCGTTGCGCCATGTGGCCTCAGGGAACGATCTCTCTGCAGTCGACCTTGTCCTTATCGGACGCGATTCGACCAGAGGTCGTCCTTTCGGCAAGCTGGTTGCCGATCTGGAACATGCCCTGAAAAAGGGCCAGGCCCTGTGATGGAATCGGGCAGAAAGCTGGTTCTCTCCTGTCTTCTGGCCCTTTTGCATGTCTATCGCCGCTATATAAGCCCACAGCTCGGCACGAATTGCCGGTTTTACCCGTCATGCAGCGTCTACGCCCAGGAAGCCCTGCGTCGACACGGCGTATTGCGTGGCCTCTGGCTGACGACAAGACGGCTGTCTCGGTGTCATCCCTATTGCAGCGGGGGCATCGATCCTGTGCCCTGACGGGCATAAAATACCGAATTCACCTTGCGCCTATTGTTTTGTGACCGGAATTCGGCCACTTGAACCGCTACGGACGCGGCCTTAGGCCTGCTTCCCTCGTTATTCGTTTCATTCTCATTGGAAAGACCGGTATTCGGCTGATGGATATCAAGCGCATCATCGTGGCAACCAGTCTCTCGGCCGCGATTGTGGTCGGCTTCGATTATTTCGTGCCTCAGCACGCGAAGAAAGACGTCGAGACCCAGACAACCCAGCAGGCCCAGGGCACAACGCCCGAAGCGGGCGGCAAGGTCTCCGCTCTTCCCGTGGCAGTGCCAGGCGGGGCCCCGGCCAATGGCCCGGCTGCTGCTGCAGGCCCTGCCGGTCGCATTGCGATTGAGGGGCCCGATGCTACGGGGTCTTTCAGCCTGCGCGGCGCTCGTTTCGATAATCTGGTGCTTACGCATTATCGTGAGACACTGGACAAGAATTCGCCGCTAGTGCGTCTGCTTGAGAATGGCGACGGTCCGCAGCCGAGCTTTGTCGAACTGGGCTGGCAGGCACCTGCAGGGTCGTCCCTGCGTCTGCCGGACGCCACGACCGACTGGGACAGTGACGACAAGGCGCTCTCTCCCGATCATCCTGTGACCATGCAGTGGGATAACGGGCAGGGGCTGATTTTCAGGATTGAGATCAAACTCGATCGTCGCTATCTGTTTGCCATCACCCAGAGCGTTCAGAATCAGGCCGGTGCGCCTGTTTCGCTGACGCCGTTCCAGCGTGTAGAGCGTGACTACAAGCCGCTCGAGACCGGTGGCATGATCGTGCAGGAAGGCCCGCTTTCGGTCATGAATGACCGTCTGGACGAGGAATCCTACAAGACCATGCGCAAGGGCGCGACCAAGCCCGATAATTCGGCGTGGTCTGCCGATGGTGTGGGCGGCTGGGCAGGCATCACCGACAAATACTGGCTTACGGCGGTCATCCCCGACCAGAAGGCAGCGGTTTCGGTGCATTATCGCTTTGTCCCGAATGCCAAGGAAGGGTCGTATATCGTCGACACGCAGTCCAGCCAGCCAATCCAGATTGCGCCAGGCTCGACAGTCCAGACGACCAGCATGGTCTTTGCGGGCGCGAAGGAGGTCAATCTCCTCGACCAGTACACGAATGACCTGCATATTCCGTATTTCTACAAGGCAGTGGATTTCGGCTGGTTCGCGTTCCTGACGCGCCCGATGTTCCATGTGCTGCACTGGCTCTACGACAAGGTCGGCAATTTCGGCATCGCACTGCTGATCATGACGTTGATCATCAAGCTGATCCTCTACCCGCTCGCCACCAAGTCCTTCGCCTCGATGGCGCGCATGCGGACGCTTTCGCCACGTATCCAAGCCATCCGTGAGCATAACAAGGGCGATCAGCTGGCCCAGAACCAGCAGATCATGGCGCTTTACAAGGAAGAGGGCGTCAATCCGGCTGGGGGCTGTCTGCCGCTTCTGGTTCAGGCACCGGTTGCGTTCTGCCTCTACAAGGTGCTGAACATCACCATCGAGATGCGTCATGCCCCGTTCTATGGCTGGATCCGCGATCTCTCGGCGCCCGATCCGACGACCATCTTCAACCTTTTCGGCCTGCTGCCGTTCAACCCGAGCTTCATGCCCGAAATGCTGCATGTCGGCATCTGGCCTATCCTGTTCGGCATCACCATCTGGCTGATGCAGCGTCAGAGCATGGTCAGCATGGACCCGGCACAGCAGAAGATCATGCAGTTCATGCCGGTCATCTATACGATCTTCCTGGGTCGTCTCTCGGCAGGCATCGTCATCTACTACACCTGGAACAACATCCTCAGCTATGCACAGCAGAAGCTCATCCAGGTGCAGATCGACAGTAAGGTAAAGAAGGGCGGCAAGGCCGTCAGCAAGTCGTGACCCGCAAAGAAGACCCGACCGTTTTCACCGAAGAGCAGATCGAAAACGGTCGTCTGCTTTTCGCCGCGGAATGCGAATTCTTCTTTGGCGCCCAGAAGCTCGATCAGCTTCCTCCGCTCGCCGGACCGGAAGTGGCTTTTGCAGGGCGCTCCAATGTCGGCAAGTCCAGCCTGATCAATGCCCTGACGGGGCGGAACCGGCTGGCGCGTGCGTCTTCCGAGCCGGGCCGTACCAAGCAGCTGAATTTCTTCGATCTCGGCGGCAGGCTGGCTCTGGTTGATATGCCGGGCTACGGCTTCGCGAAGGCGGCCAAGTCGGTGAAGGAAGAATGGCAGACGATGATGTTTGCCTATCTCCGCGGGCGTCCCACCCTGACGCGCGTCTTTCTGCTGCTAGATGCCCGCATCGAGCTGAAACAGGCCGATCGCGATGTCATGGAGATGCTCGATCGCGCTGCCGTGCTTTTCCAGGTTGTGCTGACCAAGGCCGATGGCATGGGGCCGAACAAGCTCAAGGCCAAGATTGCCGAGGTCGAGGCCGTGCTGGCCAAGCATGCGGCAGCCTATCCACATATCGTGATAACCAGTAGCGAAACCGGACTGGGCATCGAGACTTTGCGTGCCGAGATCGCCCGCTCCTGTGCGGGCTCAGGGTCGGAAGGGGAGCAGGGATGAAGAAGGACGCAGCGGAGTTCACGCTCCCTGACATGAATGACGAGGGACAGCAGCAGGCGGCCCTGCTTGCCAGTGCCCTGCCTTTTCTGCGTCGTTATGCCGGTGACACGATCGTGGTCAAATACGGCGGCAACGCAATGGGCAAGGATCATCTGTCGAGTGCGTTCGGTCGCGACATTGCCCTGCTGAAGCTGGTCGGTATCAACCCGATCGTTGTGCATGGCGGCGGTCCGCAGATCAGCGCCATGCTCAAGCGTCTTGAAATCGAGTCCCGCTTCGTTGACGGGCTGCGCGTGACCGATCAGGCGGCCATTGAAGTGATCGAGATGGTGCTGTCGGGCAGTGTCAACAAGCAGGTGGCCGATCTCATCAATCGCGCCGGGGCGCTGGCTGTCGGCATTTCCGGCAAGGATGGCGGGTTGCTGCAGGCGCGCAAGCTGATGCATCGCAGCCGCGATGCGCGCTCAGGGCAGGAAGAAGTGCAGGATCTCGGCTTCGTCGGCGAACCGACCAAGATCGACCCGCGCGTCCTTTATTCCCTGCTCGGGTCTGGCCTCATCCCCGTGATCGCACCGGTTGGTGTGGGCGAGAAGGGTGAGACTTATAATATCAACGCAGACACGGCTGCAGGAGCGATTGCTGGCAGCGTCAATGCATCTCGTCTGCTGATGCTGACGGATGTGGCCGGGGTGCTTGACGAAAACGGCAAGCTCATTCCCGAGCTGACAGCCGAAGAGGCGCAGCGCCGTATCGCCGATGGCTCGATCTCGGGCGGGATGATCCCGAAAGTCGAGACCTGCCTCGCCGCCGTCAAGGCGGGCGCCAGCGCAGCGGTGATTCTGGACGGGCGTGTGCCCCATGCCTGTCTGCTGGAGCTTTTCACCCATAAGGGGTCAGGCACGCTTATCCGCGCGGCCTGATCAGGCATTCTCGTGGGCAAAGTACCAATCAACCTTTTCCTCATGGGCAATCGAGAGAGCGAGGCGCGCTCTCTCGAAAAACACATCCAGCGTATCGGTTGAATGCGGTTCGCGTGTCACGAGACCGATCTTGACCGAGACCAGCGGATTGGCCCCGGCTGAGCACATATAGCGTCGCTTGCATATAAGATCAGCGCGCTCTACCGAGGCAAACCGATCCCCGCCATCGAGCCAGAGCACGAAACTCTCACGGTCCAACTGCCCGATCAGATCGGTCGGGCGGATGGCACGCTGCAGGAAACTGATGGCATCGCGCACATGCGCAATTTGCTCGATGGCATCATCTGCCTTGACCAGACCTTCGGGCGTGTTCAGCAGGCCCGAGAAGCAGACCAGCATCAATGTGGCAGGAAGACGCTCACGATCAAGGCGTGGAAAGCGACGCTCCACCTTCTCGCGAAACAAGGACCAGATGGGTAGGTGGGTTAGAGGGTCATAGGGCAGGGCGCGCATCAGAACGCGGTAACGGTGATCGACTTCGATCATCGCAGCTGCCGTCTGAACCAGAGTAGCGAGTATACGCCGACAGGCTTCCGCAGCGCGCGCCGGAAAGCGACGCGGATAATAGGCAAAAATGCCGATCTCACCCTGATGCCGCACCTCGGTGATCGCGCGCAGGCAGAGATTGGTGCAGCTTCGCTGTCCGCCGAGCGACTCTCGTGGTGTCCGGTCCTGCTGGGGCCAGGAATGCAGAATATGTAATTGCGGCTCTGACGGCGGAGGGATGACAAGTGCCCCGGCGCTCATGAGAATGCCACGGTCCGGTTTTGTCTGAACGCAGAATTGCTCGAAAGCCATGCGCAGCCCCTCTGAAACAGATATCGCGGCTCGCAGGGTTTCAAGAAGCGCAGCCTGTAATTCGGCTTCGCGCCTTTTCCAGTCCTGTCTTTCTTTTTGCATCGTACTTTCACTCGCCCCGAGGGCGAAAGGAGAAAACGTCGAACGCATGGTGTTCAACAGAAATGCGTTCATCTGGCATGATCCCGGGGGTAGAGAGGCAAGGCCTGCGACGCTCTCGATAACAGAGGTTCCTGGGGCAATGCCCCGTTTCCTGACTCGCCCGGGAGTATAGCCATCGGTATTTAATTCATCCTTAACGCCTGTTTGGCGCAAGATTCGTTGACTTCCTGATGCGTCCTGAGCATGGTCCGCTCACTTGAGTAACCCCGCCAAAGGACGCCTGAAGATGCCCGTCTCCGACCTGCGCACCGTGATCGACTCTCTGTGGGAGCGTCGTGACACGCTCAACGCCCATACGGAAGGCGAGGCGCGCGAAGCGATCGAGCACGCACTGACGGCTCTCGACGAAGGCAAGCTGCGTGTCGCAGAGCCGAGTGAGAATGGCTGGGTCGTGCATGAATGGCTGAAAAAGGCTGTTCTGCTTTCCTTCCGTATTACTGACAGCCGTGTCGCCGAGCGCGCCTGCGGTGGTGTTCCTGGCTTCGACAAGGTGCCGCTGAAATTCGATGGCTGGGACCAGTTTCGCTTTGCCGAAGCGGGCTTCCGTGCAGTCCCCGGTGCTATCGTGCGTCGCTCTGCCTATATCGCGCCGGGCGTGGTGCTGATGCCGAGCTTTGTCAATGTGGGCGCACGCGTTGATAGCGGCACCATGGTTGATACCTGGGCGACCGTCGGTTCGTGCGCGCAGATCGGCAAGAACGTGCATATCAGCGGCGGCGCCGGTATCGGCGGTGTGCTCGAGCCCCTGCAGGCTGCGCCGGTTATCATCGAGGACGACTGCTTCATCGGCGCACGCTCGGAAGTTGCCGAAGGTGTGGTCGTCGAGCGCGGGTCGGTGCTCTCGATGGGGGTGTTCATCGGCGCGTCCACCAAGATCGTTGATCGTGCAACGGGCGAGATTTTCATGGGCCGCGTTCCTGCCTACTCCGTGGTCGTGCCCGGCACGCTTCCCGGCCGCACGCCGGACGCGCCGCATCTCGCCTGTGCCGTGATCGTCAAGCGTGTCGATGAGCGTACACGCTCCAAGACCTCGATCAACGAATTGCTGCGCGACTGATCGTGTCTCTCGATGTCGTTGCCCTTGCCGCTCAACTGATCGGCTGTCGTTCCGTCACGCCGGCCGATGACGGGGCGATGGCCCTTCTTGCCGACACGCTGACGGGTCTCGGTTTCAGCACCGACCGTATCGATTGCGGGCCTGACGGCAGTCAGACCCCCAATCTTTTTGCGCGTCTGGGCGACAAGGGGCCGCATCTCTGCTTTGCCGGCCATACCGATGTCGTGCCGCCCGGTGACGGCTGGGTGCATGATCCATTCGGGGCCCAGTGCGCCGATGGAAAGCTTTACGGCCGTGGCATTGCTGACATGAAGGGCGGTATTGCCGCTTTCGTGGCAGCCGTGGCGTTACTCAAGGCCGAGCGGCCTCTCAAAGGCTCGGTTAGCCTGCTGATTACGGGTGATGAAGAAGGGCCCGCCCTTCACGGTACGAAAGAGGTTCTCCCCTGGATGATGGAAAACGGGCATCGCCCCGATTTCTGTCTGCTTGGCGAACCGACCAACCCCGATCGACTTGGCGACGTCATCAAGATCGGCCGTCGCGGCAGCCTCAATGCCTGGATCACGATCGATGGCGTACAGGGGCATGTTGCCTATCCGCATCTTGCCGATAATCCGGTCCATCGTCTGCTGCCGATCCTGAGCGACTTGACCGCTCGCGTGCTCGATGAGGGCAACGCCCATTTTGCGCCGTCATCGCTGCAGGTGGTGAGCGTCGATGTGGGCAATACGGCTACAAATGTCATACCCGGCAAGGCCACAGCCTTGCTCAATATCCGGTTCAACACCGAGCATCGAGGCGATGATCTGGTGCAGTGGATCCGTGACACCGTGTCGGCTCATGCACCCCGTGCGCAGGTCGAGGCGAGTATCAGCGGTGAAGCGTTTCTGACCGAACCAGGGGCGGCTGTCGCAGCCCTCTCCGAGGTCGTGCTTCGTCATACGGGTCAGGTTCCCAGGCTCGATACGGGTGGTGGCACATCTGATGCGCGCTTCATTGCCCAGTATTGCCCCGTTGCCGAATTCGGCCTTGTTGGCGCGACCATGCACAAGGCAGATGAATGCGTCGCCATCGCCGACCTGCAGGCGCTGGTTCTGATCTATCGTGATTATCTCGAGGCATTCGGATTGTGAAAAGCGGCTCTATCCCCCCAGGCGAGACCCCGGCAGGAGCCGCCTCGCGCATCATAACCGGCACCTTGCAGCTTGCCCGCGGCGATGCTCAGGGTATCGAGGCCTTTCGTAACACGCCCGAAGCACTTCTTTCTGCTCTCGCACCGAGTGTTGCGCTTTTTGTGGTGATGGGGCTTTCCCAGCTCACGCAGCGTTTTGACGCGATGCAGGTCACGAAGGTGCTCATTCTCATCGCGGCCCTACTTACAAGGCTGGTGATTTCCCAGCTTGCTGCGGCGTTCTGGGGACGTGACTCGCTCTGGACGCGCTATGCCACGGCGCTTCTCTGGTGTGGCTGGCTGCCGGTTGTGGTGTCGCTTTTCGCGCTCACGATCGTCCAGCTCATCCTGCCAGGTATCGGGTCGCTCCCTGCCGCACTGGGGGTCATCATGCTGGGGGTCGAGCTCTACGAGCTCTGGCTCGGCTGGTTCATTGCGCGCAAGGGTTTGCAGATCAGCGGTGGCAAGGCGGCTGGGCTGGTTGTGCTGATGAATGTGTCGGTGGCGGCGCTCTATCTCATTGCCGCGCTCTTTCCGCCTCATTACAACGCGCTGCATGAACTCATGGCACCACTGCCGAAATCCTGAGTCGGTCAGCCGAACGGGTCCTGAGCATAGCCTACCCCGACGAGACATAGCCCCTCAGACGGGGCTGTGGGGCCGGCCTTACGGCGGTCACAGGAATCCAGCACTTCACGCAGCTTCGAGACAGGCCATTGTCCGCTGCCGACAAGGTGCAGCGAGCCTGCGAGATTGCGTACCTGATGATGCAGGAAGGAGCGCGCCTCGACATCGATGTGGATATGCATCCCGCAACGTGTGACATCGAGACGATCAAGCGTGCGTATCGGGCTGTTGGCCTGACAGGCCGCAGCGCGGAATGACGAGAAATCATGCCGGCCAAGCAGGGTCTGGGCGGCCTCATGCATCGCGCAGGCATCGAGCGGGCGCCTGACATGCCAGACGTGATCGGCATCCATAACCGGTCGCGTCGGCCGGTTCAGTATCGTATAGCGATAGCGGCGCGAAAGCGCTGAAAAACGGGCATGCCACCCTTCGGCTGCTGCGGCCGCTTCAAGCACGGCAACACGATGCGGCTTGAGGTGGAAACTGATACCGTCGCGTATCTGACGGGCATCGAGGCGCTCATGGCAAGGCAGATCGAGCTGCACAACCATGGCGGAAGCATGCACCCCGGCATCGGTGCGTCCTGCCGTGGCGCTCATGACGGGGGCATCACCCACGAGGCGCGACGCGGCCTCTTCCAGCAATTCCTGCACGGACAGGCCATTATTCTGCTTCTGCCAGCCTACCAGACCGGTGCCGTCATACTCGATCTTGAGTGCCCAGCGGGTGTAGCCTGACGCGAGGCCTTCGCGCCCCTGCGTCTGTGCTTCCTCCGGAGCGCTCTCAATGGCGCAGTCACGCACCAAGGATCGTCCCCTCAGGCACAGGCGTTCCCCTAAGGAAATCGGAGGCCGCCATCATGGCTTTGCCGGGACGCTGGAGTGTCAGGATCTGAAGAGCGCCTTCACCGCAGGCAATGGTCAGGGCATCGTCCAGAGCAATGCCTGGTGCGGCATCATGCGTGCGCGCCACGATACGCGCCTGCCCGATCTTGAGTACGGTGCCGTCCTGCGTCGTGAAAGCGCCGGGCCAGGGTGTGAGCCCCCTGATCTGCCGATCCAGGATGGTTGCCGGGTTGCGCCAGTCGATCCGGCCTGTCTCGCGGGTCAACCGCTCGGCATAGGTCACGCCCTGTCCGGATTGCGGTACCGGCGCGAAGGGGCGACGCAGGGTTTCGATCAGCAATTCGGCGCCAAGAAAAGACAGGCGGTCATGCAGGGTCGATGCGGTCTCGTCAGGGGCCAGATCTATGGCTGCCTCAGCCAGGACATCGCCCGTATCGAGCCCGGCATCCATCTGCATGATGGAGATGCCGCTGCGGGCATCACCGGCGAGCAGCGCAGACTGGATCGGTGACGCCCCACGCCAGCGTGGCAGAAGGCTGGCATGCACATTCAGGCAGCCGCGCCCTGGGGCATCCAGCATCCGCTGCGGCAGGATCAGCCCATAGGCAACCACGATGCCCAGATCGGCGTCGAGCGACTCGAAAAAAGCCTGCTCTTCCTCGTTGTTCCTGATCCTGACGGGGCTTCGTACCGTGATGCCTGCCCGCTCGGCGGCATTCTGCACCGGCGAGGGGCGTAGCGCCTTGCCGCGCCCGGCCGGACGTGGAGGCTGGGTATAGACATGAACGATCTCGTGCCCGTCAGCCCTGAGAGCATCGAATACCGGCACCGCAAAATCCGGCGTGCCCATAAAGACCAGACGCATGGTGTCAGCGTCCTTTCTGTTCCTTGGCGAGGCGACGCATGATCATGTTGCGCTTGAGCTTCGAAAGGTGATCGACAAACAGGATGCCGTCGAGATGATCGATCTCATGCTGGATGCAGGTTGCCAGAAGGTCGTCTGCCTCCATTTCCTCAATGGCGCCGTCGAGCGTGCGGTAACGCAGGCGAACGCTGAGCGGGCGGACAACCTCGGCATATTGATTGGGCAGAGAAAGGCAGCCCTCTTCACGAGCAGCAAGCTGTTCGGACTCGTCGATGATCTCCGGGTTGATCAGCACCAGAGGATTGCGCTCTCCTTCATCGGCGACGTCGACCAGCGCAAAGCGCAGACCAAGGCCGATTTGCGGGGCGGCAAGGCCGATGCCGGGGGCCTTGTACATGGCCGAGAACATGCCGGGCAGATGCGTTTTGAGCAGCGCCATGTCGTCTGCCGTTACCTCGCGCGCCACGGCGCGAAGAACGGGCTGGGGGGCAACCAGAATCGGAGTGGGGGCGATGGACTCGATGTCCGTCAGGAAAGAGAGCGCTGTCATGATGCTGGAGATTTAACGACTCGCAGAAGAGAAAACCAGTTCTAAACCGTCGGGCGCTGACGGTCACAAGAGCATGGAAACGTGGCTGCGGCTTGCACCTGGGGCGAAACATGCCCATATCGGAAACGTGATCCGGCGCCGCTTATGGGCCTGATCGTATTACCGTCTCGCTCATGGAGGAGGCTGCATGTCAGGCCGTCTGTTTACATCGCCAATGTTTTTGGGTTTCGACCATCTGGAACAGATGCTCGAACGTGCGTCGAAAACGGCGTCTGATGGATATCCGCCCTATAATATCGAGCAACTGAACCAGACCACGCTGCGCATTACGCTCGCAGTCGCCGGTTTTGTGATGGACGATCTGCATATTACCCAGGAAGACAACCAGCTCGTCATTCGCGGTCGTCAGACCGATGACAGTCAGGGCAGGGTGTTCCTGCATCGCGGCATTGCGGCGCGTCAGTTTCAGAAGGCTTTCGTGCTCGCAGAGAATATAGAGATCGGCGAGGCGTGGCTTGATAACGGGTTGCTGCATATCGATCTGCTGCGGCCCCAGCCGGAAGTGCGGGTCAAGCGTATCGAGATCAGCGCCGGACGTCGCGATCATCCTGTGCCGCGGGCGACTCATATCGAGATGCCAAAGCCGCGACGCAGCCGCGCCATACGCGATCTCGACGACGAGTGAGATGCATGGCCGGGCGCGTGCAGGCGCTGCTGGAAAGTAAGGGCTGAAGGCCCAGTCGGTCCGTGTTTTTCGGGTCGAACCGAAAGAAAGAAGTCAAGATGAGCAAGATTGTCCACGACGAAGAAGCGGGCAAGGTTCAGGCACCGGTGTCAGATCTGCGTCGCATGACGCATCAGGATCTCAAGGAGTTCGGCATGAGCCACGTCGCTTATGTCAAACCGGTGGTTTACGAAGGTGAGGCCGCTTTTGCCATCCATGCCGCGGACGGCACACCGATGGCGCTGGCCGAAGATCGCTCAAGCGCGTTCGAGGCCATTGTCGACCATGAAATGATCCCTGCCTGGGTGCACTGAAATGAGCCAGACCAATAGCGACATCACGCGCTTTGCTGAAGAGAACCGTCTGAGCGGCGCTGTGCGTCACGGCAACACGCTTTATCTGGCGGGACAAGTCGCCGATAATCCGTCTCTCGACACAGAGGGGCAGACGGCGGACATCCTGCGCCAGATCGACGCGCTGCTGGCCGAGGCAGGCACGGACAAGACGCGTCTGCTTTCCGTTCAGATCTTCATGACGGATATCTCCGAGATCGATTCCATGAATCGGGCCTGGGATGCCTGGCTTGATCACGCGCATAAACCGGCACGCGCCACGGTCGAGGCACGGCTGGTCAATGCAGAATGGTCGGTAGAGATCACCGCTATTGCGGCGATCTGACTCATAACGCTGGGGCAGCTGCTTTACGTCGTTGCAGCCCCCGCAAGATGGGCTTTCAGCTTCTGGTCGCGGCGGCGCTGCGCCGACCCGGCGATGCCCAGTGCTTCCCGATATTTGGCAACAGTGCGTCTTTGGATGGCCAGCCCGGCCTCCTGCAGTTTCTGCGTGATGGCGTCGTCGGAGAGGATTGAGGCGGGGGCCTCCTCACCGATGATCTGTTTGATACGGGCCTTGATGGCATTCGCACTGGTCTGCTCGCCTTCCTCACCCAGCCCGGTCGAGAAAAAGCTGCGCAGGGGCAAGACGCCCCTCGGTGTGCCGACCAGTCGAGACGCGGTTACGCGGCTCACTGTACTCTCGTGCAACCCTGTTTTTTCGGCGATCTGCGAGAGGGTGAGCGGTTTGAGAGCCGCAATCCCCTCCTTCAGATAATTCGTCTGCACGCGGGCAATTTCCAGACAGATGAGCATCAGAGACCGGGCGCGTTGCTCGACGGCGCGCAGGAGCGCTGTCGCCTCGCTCTGCTTCTCCTGTGCATAGTGACGGGCGTCTTCCCGACCGGATAGCAGCCGCCGATAAAGGGCGTCATCGATTGTAAGCCGCGGCCAGGTTGCCGGGTTTAGCGATATAAGAGGGCCGTTCGGGGCCAGCGTGATGAAGAGATCGGGCTCGGCCTCAGTTTCAGCCTCAGGCGTACTGAAGCTACTGCCAGGGCGTGACTCACAGGCTCTGAGTTCCTGAAGCAGCTCAGCGTAATCCTGTGCGTCCAGCGCGCAGGCTTTTCTCAACCTGTCATGCTCACCGCGAGCGAGCCAGTCGAGATGATCGAGCAGGGTCGCGACGGAAGGATCGTAGCGATTGCGAGCCTGAAACTGAGCAGCGAGGCATTCGGCAAGCGAGAGTGCAAAGCACCCGACAGGCTCGAAAAACAACATGGCCAGGCGCACCTGTTCGATTGCGGCGGGCGAGGTGCCGAGAGATGTTGCGAGTTCTCCAATCGGTGTCTCGATACGCCCGGATTCGTCGAGTGCCTCGATCAGGGCAAGCGCAATGGCCTGGTCATGCTGGGTGTCAAAGCGCAGCCGGATCTGGCTCAGGAACTGATCCAGCCGTGTCGGGCGCGGGGCCATCGGCTCATGATGAGACTCATCTTCGCTGTCATAGGCGCCATGGTGCAGAAGTGGTTCGTCTTCCCATGTCTCGCCACTCAGGCCGGGCGTTTCCGGCTCCAGATCACGCGGCAGATCGCCGTCGCGCAGATCCAGCGCAGACTCGGTGAATGACGGAGCGTCGTCTTCAGGGGGGGAGACGATCAGCAGCGGGTTGGATTCGGCGAGCATCGTCAGCTCGGCAAACAGCTCCTGATTCGAAAGCTGCAACAGACCGATCGCCTGTTGCAGCGCACCGGTCATGACAAGGCCGGTCGTCTGGCGCGCCTGAAGAGAAAGGCGCGCCATCAGAAATCAGAGGGAGAAATTCTCTCCCAGATAGACGCGGCGTACGTCTTCATTCGCGACGATCTCCTCGGGGATGCCTTCCATCAGCACCTGACCCGAATGCATGATATAGGCCCGGTCGATGACCTCAAGGGTTTCGCGAACGTTATGATCGGTAATCAGCACGCCGATGCCGCGGTCCTTGAGGTGAGACACCAGATCGCGGATTTCACCGACAGCAATCGGGTCAATGCCTGCCAGAGGCTCATCGAGCAGGATGTAATTGGGCTGGCTTGCCAGAGCGCGTGCAATTTCGAGACGACGACGCTCGCCGCCCGAGAGCGCGAGCGAGGGCGAGTGACGTAGATGCGAAATGCCGAACTCAGCCAGCAGGCCATCAAGCATGGTCTGACGACGGTCATAATCGGGCTCGACCACTTCAAGGGCAGCCAGAATATTCTGCTCGACATTCAGCCCGCGGAAAATGCTGGCTTCCTGCGGCAGATAGCCGATGCCGAGGCGCGCCCGACGATACATGGGCAGTTGCGTGATATTGGCGCCATCCAGTGTGATCGTGCCGGTGTCTGGCTGAACCAGACCGACGATCATGTAAAAGCTCGTCGTCTTGCCGGCACCGTTAGGCCCCAGCAGACCGACGGCTTCGCCGCGCTGCACCTGAAGGGAGACATTGCGCACGACCTGACGCTTTTTATAGCTCTTGCCAATGCCATGGGCGATCAGCCCCGTCTGCACCTGTGGATCATCCAGGACGTCGCGCAGGAGAACGGTCTCGTTATCGCTCATGGATGTGTGTCTCCGGGCTTGCTGCTCGAGGCTTCATTGGGAATGACCATACCCTCGACGCGCTGACCCGGCGCCGGATTCATGATCGCGACGCCTGTCTTCATGTTCACGATGGCCGAGGCGCCATTATTCTGGTTCTGGCCGCTGGTGACGTGCACATGACCGATCAGGCGTGCCATTTGCGTATCAAACACATAGACACCACGGTCGCCGGTGGCTGTCTCGTTGGGCGTGCGCAGCATGACATGGCCCCATGCATAGGCGCGATCGAGCTTAGACGAGCGCTGTGCCGTGCTGTCGCCGCCATTCGGGCCGGGGACGGGCTTGGCCTGAGCCGGTGTTGCGTTGTCGGGCTTGCTGAAAGCCACCAGAACATCGGCCTTGATGCGCTTGCCGTCATTGGTGGTGACAGTGGCATCGCCACGACCGACGGACATGCGCGTATTGGCGTGGTATTCCATCACGTCGCGCGCCGTCATCACATCCTGAGGGGTGGTGAGTTTGAGCGCCTTGCCGGTCATGACCAGAACGGCCTGGTCGATATCGTAGAGCGCCTTGTCACCCCAGGCCTGATCGGTTGTCGTATAGATGTGGACATGGCCGATGGCCTCCATCCGGTAGAGCTCCATCGAGCCCCCCATGGCACCATCGCCGTCACTCTTCTGGCCATCGGCCTTCGCATCGCCGGGCGGCGGGGGCGGGGCGTTCGGGTCCGGCGCCTTCTTGCGCAGAAAGCCGATAAGCTGATCGGCATCGATGGTTACATCGCCACGCACAGCACGAGCCTGATCGACAAAAGTGACCGTCTGGGCATCGTGGTCATAGGTCTGAGGGCCTGCCGAGCTGATATTCACCTGCTCGCCGTGAGACATGTCGATGGCCTGAGCCAGAGCCTGCGAGCCGGTAAAGCCGAGAAGCGAGGCACCGGGAAGCGGCAGGCCCATCAGAAACGAACTCAGGGTCAAAGCAGGGATGAGGCGACGCATCATGGGGCCTTGTGTGCGGGTGAAGTAAGGGCGGGCATGGCATCCTGACGGTCATCATTGCGGATGACGCGTTGCGGTCCGACGAATTGCAGCAGATTGTCGTGCTGGTCGATAAAATAGCCTTGAGCGTCGAGGATGCCAAATGGCCCTTCGGCATGCACCCAGTCATTCGAAGAAATGACGCTGCGATGCAGATCGATATCGGCGGTCAGGCCGTTGAGCAGCGTGCCGTCATCGCGATAAAGCACCACATGGTCAGTCAGATTGAGCGTCTGCTCATGCTGCATGTAGACGCCCTTGTCTGCCTTGATCTGCGCCCAGCCGCCCCCTGCCATATGGGTGTCGGCCACCGGGTCGATCAGATCGATGCGGTCGGGACCGTTCTGATGGGCGATCCGCGCCGTGACCATATAGGGTCGGTTATGGGCATCGAGTCCCCGATAGATCGCGCCTTCCAGATTGCCGCTCTCGACGCGCATCTGCGCCATTTCCTGCATGACGGCACGATTGGCGCTGAGCCAGCGGGCGATTTCGGGCCAGACGGCGATCGACCCCAGAAGAAGGGCGGCGAGCAAGGGCAGCGCCCATTTTGCGGTGTCGAGCAGACGACGACGCGATGCCAGATCGGACGAGGTAGGAATGGCGCGTTGTCTCTGCTGCCCCTGCTCGCGCATCGCTTCGCGCAGCGCGGCAAGCTTGGCAGCATCACGCGCAAAATCGTCGCGTTGCGGTTTCTTGCGATCGTCAGGGGAGGAACTCTGCGTCATGCAATCCCCATGCGAAGCAGGTCGTGAAGCCGGACGATTCCTGCCGGGCGTCCGGCCTCGTCGAGAATGAACAGACTATTGATTGCCTTGCGCCGAGCCGTCATCAGATGAATGACTTCCTGAGCAAGAACGTCTCCCTTTGTCGTTATGGGGTTGCGGTTCATGATCTCCCCGGCGGTCGTCGTATCCAGATTGCGTGTCAGGGCAGGGCGCAGATCGCCATCGCTCACAAGCCCGACCAGTGTTCCAGCGTCATCTGTAATGCCGATGCAGCCAAATGCCTTGCGTGTCATCTCGATGATGACATTCGATAGCGTCATGTCCGGCGTACCCAGCGGCATGGCGTCGCCATCATGCATCAGCCGACTGACCGGCTTGAGCAGGGCTCCAAGTTTGCCGCCCGGGTGAAATGCCCTGAAATCGGTCGCCGTAAATCCCCGGCGTTCCAGCAGGGCGATGGCCAGCGCGTCACCAAGGGCAAGCTGCATGATCGTGCTGGTTGTCGGGGCAAGCCCCATAGGGCAGGCCTCGCGGGCGTGCGGCAGGATCAGAATGATCGTGCTCGCGCGAGCGAGGGTGGAGTCTTGTGATGAGGTCATGCCGATGACCGGCAGGGCGTGCAGGGCGGCATGCTCAAGCAAGGCTGCGAGTTCGCTTGTCTCACCCGATTGCGAGAGCAGAAGCAGCACGTCATCCGTGTCGATCATGCCCAGATCGCCATGGGCAGCTTCGGCCGGATGGACGAAAAAGGACGGGGTCCCGGTTGATGCGAAAGTAGCCTGAATCTTACGGCCGATATGGCCGGATTTGCCGATTCCGGAAACGACGATGCGCCCTTTCGCGCTGGCGATCAGTGTAACGGCATCGATGAAGGCGCGTCCAAGCGCATGAGAACGCCCGAGAACGGCATGCAGGGCGGTAAGCCCCGTGATTTCGGCGGAGAGGGTGGCGCAGGCGCTATCGAGCGCGGAACTGGGGCCGTTCTCCGGATCGTTCCTGGTGCGAGAGCCGGATGGGGGAAGCTCGGTCATGCGTTCTCTTCCCGCTTTGCTGGTCTGAGGTCAATCACCGAGTTTCCATCCGAGCAAGGCCTTTCTGTGGCGCTGCCCCGGAGAGGAAACAACCGGGCCGGTCCTGAGCGCGGCCCGATCGGATAATCAGGCTCGATGGGAGAAGATATCGGGCTCTTCATAACCGAGAATATCGAGACGTCCCCGAGCAGGGAGGAAGTCGTAGCAGGCTTGCGCCAGTTCGCGTCGACCTTCACGGATCAGCAGGGATTCGAGCTTTGCCCAGAGAGCATGCAGATGAAGCACGTCTGATGCGGCGTAGCTGAGCTGCTCGGGTGTGAGGGTTTCGGCGCCCCAGTCTGATGTCTGCTGCTGCTTGGCGAGATCGACACCGAGAAGTTCGCGGCAGAGATGGGCGAGGCCGTGACGGTCTGTGAAGGTACGGACCAGACGCGCTGCAATCTTGGTGCAGATCACAGGGGCCACGGTAATGCCGAGCGCATGTTGAAGAAGCGCGACATCAAAACGGGCGAAATGCATCAGCTTTATGACGCTGTCATCTGCCATCAGAGCCTTGAGGTTTGGGCAATCCTCATAGCGCCCACCCAGGGATTTGGGGCGGATCTGGACCAGGTGTGCCTCGCCGTCACCGGCGGAAAGCTGCACGAGGCAGAGACGGTCGCGATGCGGGTTGAGGCCCATGGCTTCGGTATCAACGGCAACAACCGGGCCGAGATCGAAATCATCGGGGAGATCACCATCATAGAGATGGATCGAAGCGCTCGGTGCGGCCATGTTTTGAGAACCCTGGGGCTAGAAAAAACGGAAGCCGACGATTTCTCGTCGGCTTTTCCGTTTTTCGTATGGTGCCCAGAAGAAGACTCGAACTTCCACGTCCTTGCGGACACAGGTACCTGAAACCTGCGCGTCTACCAATTCCGCCATCTGGGCTCAGAGGCTGTCCGGGGCGCCGCTTTTTTCGGCATCCCGTTCGGTGAAGAGGCGTTTACCGGGCTGTGCGGGGGGCGTCAACACCCCCTTTGAAAAAAAGAGGAAATTTTTCATGCAAGGCTCTGTCGTCACCGTATTTGGCGGGAATGGCTTCATCGGAAGGTCCCTGGTGCGCCAGCTTGCGGCGAGGGGACATCTCGTGCGCGTAGCGTCCCGTGCGCCGCATAAGGCGGCTCGATTGGTGGCCGAGGGCCCCGCGGGGGCCATCCTGCCGGTCTATGCCAGCGTCACCGATTCTGCTTCGGTGGCTGCTGCGCTGAATGGCGCCGGGGCGGCGATCAATCTGGTGTCGATTCTGACAGAAAACGGCAAGGCCAGCTTCAGGGCGATCAATGCCGAGGCTCCCGGCAGGGTGGCGCAACGCGCTCGAGAAGCAGGGGTGGACCGCTTCGTTCAGGTTTCGGCCATCGGCGCGGCACCGGATGCGCCTTCACAATACGGAAGAAGCAAGGCCGAGGGCGAGAGACGCGTGCGTGAGGCGTTTCCCGAGGCTACGATCCTGCGTCCGAGTGTTGTCTTCGGCCAACAGGACAGTTTCCTGAACATGTTCGGCCTTATGGCGAAGCTGCTGCCAATCCTGCCTGTCTATTATCCGCAAACCCGCCTGCAGCCGGTGTTTGTGGAAGATGTGGCGGAGGCAGCGCGTCTCTGCCTGACCGGTGGGGCAAAGACATCTGAAACGAGCGGCGGCATTTTCGAGCTGGGGGGTCCCGATCAGCTGAGCATGGAGGAGATCATGGCGTTCGTCGCGCAGGCGGTTGGTCGCAAACCGCGTCTGCTTCCCGTGCCAAATGCTCTTGCGATGGCGCAGGCGCGCGTTCTCGAAAATCTGCCAGGCAAGCTGCTGACGCGCGATCAGCTCGCCATGCTTGGACAAGACAATATCGTGACAAGCGGCGCGTTGACGCTTCAAACGCTGGGAGTCGTGCCTCAGAGTGTCTATGATCGGGCGCTGGAATATCTGAGCCAAATCAGCGTGTTGAGAACGCTTCTCAACTAAATGGTCCGTTTCGGACCTATTTTTGGGGCTTGGGTAAAATATAATCGAAAAAAAGCTCCGTTTGCTGGGTGATGGGTCAGCATTAATGACTTATCGCCCAATTGGCCTTGTCTTACCTCTGCGTCATGTTTTCGAGGGGCGCTTGTCGCGCCTGCTCGCTCATGGGGAGAACGTTACGTGGCCGAACGGATGCTGCAGTTTGTCTCATTGCCGCAGGAGATGCCTGAGAAGCGCGCGGCCGCCGAACGACGTCAGGATTTCGGCGAAATTTACCGAGCCTTTGCGGTTGATCGCGCCGAGCAGCAGGCGAGCCGCTGCTCGCAATGCGGCGTGCCGTTCTGCTCGGTTCATTGCCCGCTCGGCAATAACATCCCCGACTGGCTGAAGCTCACCGCCGAGAACCGTCTGGAAGAGGCGTATCGCCTGTCATCGGCGACCAACACCTTTCCGGAAATCTGTGGTCGTATCTGCCCGCAGGATCGTCTGTGTGAAGGAAACTGCGTCATCCAGAAGGATTTCGAGAGCGTCACGATCGGCGCAGTCGAGAAATTCGTCACCGAAACCGCGTTCGAAGAGGGGTGGGTCAAACCGCGTCTCCCGTCCCGTGAGCGCGCTCAGAGCGTGGGTATCGTTGGTGCCGGTCCGGCCGGTCTGGCCGCTGCGGAATGGCTGCGAGCTCTGGGCTACCAGGTTCACGTCTATGATCGTCACGACCGCATCGGCGGCCTGATGGTCTATGGTATTCCCAGCTTCAAGCTCGAAAAGCACGTGATCGCCCGCCGCCACGAACTGCTCGAGGCGCAGGGGATCGTGTTCCACCTCTCCACACCCATCGGCAGCGCTGCGGGCGAGACCTCGTTCGAAAGTCTGCGCGAGAAACACGACGCGGTCTTTCTGGGTACTGGCGTTTACCGTTCACGCGAGGTCTCGGTGCCGGGCAGTGGTCTGGGGGGCGTTGTTCAGGCGCTCGATTTCCTCACGGCTTCCAATCGTCGCGGCTATGACGAGACACCGGGCGACGATGCCGTTCTTCATGCCAGAGGCAAGCATGTGGTCGTGATCGGTGGTGGTGATACCGCCATGGATTGCGTGCGCACTTCCATCCGGCAGGGGGCCGAAAAGGTGACCTGCCTCTATCGCCGTGACCGCGCCAATATGCCGGGCTCGGTGCAGGAAGTGAAAAACGCCGAGGAAGAAGGCGTGAATTTCGCCTGGCTGGCTGCGCCGGAAGCCTTTCTCGGTGACGACACTGTCACTGCGGTGCGCGCTCATAAAATGCGCCTGAGCCTGCCTGATGCCTCTGGCCGTCAATCGGTCGAGGCAATGCCCGATAGCAGCTTTGCCATTCAGGCCGATCTCGTCATCAAGGCGCTTGGCTTCGATCCTGAAGACTTGCCCGGCGAGTGGAAGGCCCCCGAACTGGCCGTCACCAAATGGGGCACGCTCAAGGTCACGCCGGGTCGCTTCGAGACCAGTGTGCCGGGCGTATTTGCAGGCGGCGATATCGTGCGCGGCGCGTCGCTTGTTGTCTGGGCCATCCGGGACGGGCGTGAAGCCGCAGCAGAAATGCACCAATTCCTCTCTGCAAAAGAGAACGCGACAGCAGATCAGGCCGCACGACTGGTGGCGGCGGAGTAAGGGCCATGACCGAGAAGAGCTATATCGAGTCCTATCAGGACAATGTTCGCGCCCTCGAAGGCCTTTACGATCCGACCATGGAGCGTGATGCCTGCGGTGTGGGTCTTGTGGCTGCTCTTGATGGCAAGCGCCGTCGCGACGTGGTGCTGGCCGGTATCGCCGCATTGAAGGCACTGTGGCATCGCGGTGCGGTCGATGCCGATGGCAAGACCGGTGACGGTGCCGGCATTCATGTCGAGATCCCGCAGGATTTTTTCGCCGAGGCCATCCATAGCGCGGGTGACGATCATATCGAAGGGCGCATTGCCGTTGGCATGATCTTCCTGCCCAAGACCGATCTGGCATCGCAGGAAGAAGGTCGTGCCATCATCGAGAGCGAAATTCTCGATTTCGGTTACGGCATCTATGGCTGGCGCCAAGTGCCGATCGATACGGCCTGCATCGGCGAGAAGGCCAATGCGACGCGTCCCGAGATCGAGCAGATCATGGTGCGCAACCGCCTCAACCGCTCCGAAGCCGAGTTCGAGCGCGATCTCTACGTCATTCGCCGTCGCATCGAGAAGGCAGCCGCCAAGGCGCATGTCGATCTCTATGTGTGCTCGCTCTCCTGCCGCTCGCTCATCTACAAGGGCATGTTCCTTGCCGAGAACCTGACGGATTTCTACCCCGATCTTCTCGACGAGCGTTTTGTGTCGCGCTTTGCGATCTATCATCAGCGCTATTCGACCAATACCTTCCCGACCTGGAAGCTGGCCCAGCCTTTCCGCCGTCTGGCGCATAACGGCGAGATCAACACGCTTTCCGGCAACGTGAACTGGATGCGCAGCCACGAGACCCGTCTCGCGAATGCCGAACTCGACCCGTACATGAACGACCTCAAGCCTGTGGTGCAGGCTGCGGGGTCGGATACGGCGATGTTCGACAACGTGTTCGAGCTGCTCACCCATGCCGGTCGTGACGCCCCCATGGCCAAGACGCTCATGGTGCCGGCCAGCGCCGGTGGCAGCGCGTCCATGACGGACAAGCATCGTGCGTTGTTCTCCTATTGCAATGCCGTGATGGAGCCTTGGGACGGTCCGGCAGCCATTTGTGCGACAGATGGTCGCTGGGTTGTCGCCGGTCTGGACCGCGCCGGTCTGCGCCCGCTGCGCTACACCATCACGCAGGATGATCTCCTGATTGTGGGTTCTGAAGCCGGTATGGTGCGCGTGCAGGACGCTAATACCCGCATGAAGGGGCGCCTCGGGCCGGGGGAGACGCTCGGTCTGGATCTGCAGGAAGCCAAGCTCTACGCGCCGCAGGAACTGCTCGACCTTCTGGCTGAGCGTCAGGATTTCACGGCCTGGACGAAGCATATCCGCAATATCAGCTCGGTTGTGCGTGGCGATGTGGCTGAGCCTGTTCTGTTCACCGCCGACCAGCTGCGTCGTCGCCAGCTGGCCATGAGCCTGACCCATGAGGAGATGGAGACCATTCTCCACCCCATGGTCGAGACTTCGGCAGAGGCCATTGGTTCGATGGGTGACGACACCCCGCTTCAGGTGCTGTCGAGCACCTATCGCGGGCTGGCGCATTATTTCCGCCAGGGCTTCAGCCAGGTTACCAATCCACCTATCGATTCCCTGCGCGAAATGAACGTGATGAGTCTCGTCACGCGTCTGGGTAATCTGGGCAATATTCTCGACCAGTCGCCAGAGCAGTGTGACCTGCTTCAGCTTCCGAGCCCGGTTCTGACCACGGGTGAATTCGAGGCGCTGCGCAATTTCTGCGGCAAGGATGGTGCGACGGTCGACTGTACCTTCCGTGCAGCCGATGGTGAGGCCGGGCTGCGCGATGCCATCGCCCGTATCCGCCATGAGGCGGAAGATTATGTGCGTGGCGGTTGCACCCATCTCTTCCTCTCTGATGAGGGACAGAATGAAGAGCGCGTTGCGATCCCGATGATCCTCGCAACCGCAGCCGTGCATATCCATCTCGTGCGTCAGTCGCTGCGTACTTTCACCTCGCTCAATGTCCGTTCCTCCGATGTGATGGACGTACATGGCATGGCAGTGACGGTGGGCGTGGGCGCCACGACCGTGAACCCCTATCTGGCGCAGGAATGCATTGCCGATCGTCTGCAGCGCGGACTATTCGGCGATCTCTCGCTGCGTGAGGCGGTTGAGCGTTACCGCAAGGCGCTCGACAAGGGCCTGCTCAAGATCATGTCGAAATCCGGCATCTCGATCGTTTCGGCCTATCGTGGCGGCTATAATTTTGAAGCCATCGGTCTGTCGCGCGCGCTCGTCGCCGAGTTCTTCCCCGGCATGCCGTCGCGCATCTCGGGCATCGGCCTTCCGGGTCTGGCGCGCAATGCGCTCAAGGCTCACGAAACCGCCTACGCCGGTGGCGTCGATGCGCTGCCCATCGGTGGCCTCTACAAGCTGCGTCGCAAGGGCGAGGTGCATGCATTCAGCGGGCAGCTCATCCATATGCTGCAGACCGCGGTCTCGACAGACAGCTTCTCGCTCTTCAAGCGCTATGCTGATGCCGTGCGTCGCCAGCCTCCGACCGCCCTGCGCGACCTGCTCGATTTCCGCCGTGTGCGGGAGCCGATCCCGGTTGAGGACGTCGAGAGCATTACGGCGATCCGTCGTCGTCTCGTGGCCCCTGGTATCTCGCTGGGCGCACTGAGCCCGGAAGCGCATGAGACGCTGGCCATTGCCATGAACCGCATCGGTGCCAAGTCGGATTCGGGTGAGGGTGGCGAAGATGCGTCGCGCTTCACGCCGCGTGCGAATGGCGACAATGCCAGCTCCAAGATCAAGCAGGTGGCGTCTGGCCGTTTCGGCGTCACGGCGGAATATCTGAATAATTGCAGCGAGATCGAGATCAAGGTCGCCCAGGGCGCCAAGCCGGGTGAGGGCGGGCAGCTGCCCGGCTTCAAGGTGACGGAACTTATCGGCAAGCTGCGCCACGCTACACCCGGCGTGACGCTGATTTCGCCGCCGCCGCATCATGACATCTACTCGATCGAGGATCTGGCTCAGCTCATCTACGATCTGAAGCAGATCAACCCGGAAGCGACTGTGACGGTCAAGCTGGTCGCCCGTACCGGCATCGGCACCATCGCCGCCGGTGTGGCCAAGGCCAAGGCGGACGCGATCATGATCTCGGGTCATTGCGGCGGCACGGGTGCCAGCCCGCAATCCTCGATCAAATATGCGGGTTTGCCCTGGGAGATGGGGCTGACCGAGGCCAATCAGGTGCTGACCCTCAACCGTCTGCGCCATCGCGTGACGCTGCGTACCGATGGCGGTCTTAAGACCGGTCGTGACGTGGTGATGGCAGCCATGCTGGGCGCTGAGGAATTCGGCATCGGCACGGCAGCACTCGTTGCCATGGGCTGCATCATGGTGCGCCAGTGCCACTCCAATACCTGCCCGGTGGGTGTGTGCGTTCAGGACGAAGCGCTGCGCGCCAAGTTCGAAGGCACACCCGAGAAGGTTATCAATCTCTTCTCCTTCATCGCCGAAGACGTGCGTAACATCCTGGCAGAACTCGGCTTCAAGAGCATGGAAGAGATCATCGGGCGCACAGATCTGCTGCGTCAGGTCTCCCGCGGCGCCGATTATCTCGACGATCTGGATCTGAACTCCCTTCTGGTTCAGGCCGACCCGGGACCGGATGCGCGTTATTGCACCCGTGAGGGACGCAATGAGGTGCCGGAAACGCTCGATGCGCAGGTGATTGCCGATGCAACGCCGCTTTTCGATCATCGCGAGAAGCTGCATTTGCACTACACGGTGCAGAACACGCATCGTGCCATCGGCACTCGTGTATCGTCGCTGATCACGCGCAAATTCGGCATGAAGACCCTGCCCGAGGGGCATCTGACCCTGCGTCTGCGTGGGTCAGCCGGTCAGTCGCTCGGCGCCTTTGCCGTGCAGGGGCTCAAGCTCGATGTCGTTGGCGATGCCAATGACTATGTCGGCAAGGGGCTTTCAGGCGGTACGATCGTTGTCAGGCCGTCTCCGACAGCGCCGTGGCGCTCGGAAGAGAATGCCATCATCGGCAACACCGTGCTTTACGGGGCGACCGCAGGCACGTTGTTCGCGGCAGGTCAGGCGGGTGAGCGTTTCGCGGTACGTAACTCGGGCGCAACGGCTGTCGTCGAAGGCTGCGGTTCGAATGGCTGCGAGTACATGACCGGCGGCACGATCGTGATCCTGGGGCAGATCGGCGATAATTTCGGCGCAGGCTTTACCGGTGGCATGGCGTTCGTGCTCGACAAGAACGAGGCGTTCGAGGCGCGGGTAAATCCGGAAACCCTGCTCTGGGGCCGCGTCGAGGCAGGCAGTGAATGGGAAGAGACGCTGCGCTCGCTCGTGCAGCGCCATGCCGATGAGACCGGCAGCGCCTATGCGGCCGAGTTGCTGCACCGATGGGATCGTGTTCTGCCGCATTTCTGGCAGGTTGTGCCGCGTGATTACGCGCGCATCATCGGTTACGAAGTCCCGCAGGAGCCGCAGGCGCTCTCGGCCTGACGGGTTTATCTCACGACACAAAAAGGGCCGGTATCGAAGGATACCGGCCCTTTTTTAATGCGGTTCGCCCCCCTGTCATATCGAGCCTCTGCTACGGATCGATAATCATTTGCCCATGAATTGGCTTTGTTTCCTTATTATTCACCCCCCGGCCTTCTGGGTTACGTTCCCCCTACGCTCCGGTGATGGTCATCGCGGAGACGATCGGGAATGAAGCGCGGATGATCCGTATAGCCGTTATCGGGGTAGGGCAGATTGCCCGGCAGCAGCATCTTCCCGCACTGGAAAACGATCCGGATTTTACGATCGTAGCTGCCGTCTCACCTGTGCCGGTGGCGCTCGATGTGCCGGTCTTCGCGACACTTGCAGAGCTCAGGCAATGCGATCTGATGATTGATGCTGTGGCGCTTTGTACGCCTCCGGCTCTGCGCTACGGACTTGCCCATGAGGCCCTTGCTTCGGGGTGGCATGTGCTGCTTGAAAAGCCACCGACCGTTACCCGATCTCAGGCAGGATCATTGTCCCGTCTGGCTGATGATCGTGGACTGACGCTTTTTGCAGCCTGGCACTCTGTCTATGCGGCCTCCATCCCGGTACTCAGGGAAATACTGCCCGCACTATCAATCGAGCGCGTGACAATCGCCTGGAAGGAAAATGCCGAGAAATGGCATCCTGGTGCCGACTGGCTGTGGCGGGATGGAGCGCTGGGTGTTTTCGATGCCGGGATCAACGCTCTTTCGATACTCTGCTCCTTGTCGCCCGAAGTCATTCTCTACGATACGGCTCTCCTGTCTTTTCATGGTGATCAGCGTGCGCCCTCTCAGGTCAGGCTTGCGATGCGTGGCAGCGAGACCGGTCTGCCGATCTCGGCAGAATTCGACTGGCGGCATGAGGCGGCAAGCGAGATATGGGAAATCGTCTGGTATGCCGGAAATGGGGAGACAGTGATCCTGTCAGAAGGGGGCGCGCGGCTTCATCGCGGCTCCCGCGAGATCGTTCTGGCAGAGGCGCGCGAATATGCAGGGGTCTATCGACATTTTGCGGCGCTGATCCGGGAGGGGCGATCTTCTCTCGACCTGCGTGCGCTCGATCTGGTGACCGATGCCTTGGCGTTCGGGACGAGGCAGAATCCACAGAGATATTTACGAACAAATTGAAACTATTGTAGTCTTCATCTGTCATTATTATTTCAAATTATCAAATAACGATCACATCCACGGGTATAGTGGTCGAAACCGGGTATGGGGAGACTTGCCGATCTTTCGAATGATTGTCATCAAGAAGTAACGGTAATTCGTGGTTCTGGATGAAATTGATGAAAAAATCGGCGCAGAAACGATCGCTCGGCATGATCACCATCGGCCTGCCTCTTGCAGTCATGCTGCTTTGCAGCACTGCTGTTCTGGCAGAGCCCATGCAGTTTCGACGCACGCTGCTCAATACAGGTGGCAAGAGTCCTGAATTGTGCCTGCGTTTCGCCAAGTCGCTGGATAGCAAGGCCGGGCCTCACTACGCCGATCATGTCAAGATAACGCCCAGCCTGCGCCCGGATATCAGGGTCAGCGATCACGATCTCTGCCTGGGCGGCCTGGCCTGGAGCACACGCTACAAGGTCAGCCTCAGCAGCGGCATTCACGACGCCCAGGGGCGTATTCTCGCCGATCCGATCTCGGTGAGCATAGCCACGGGAGATCGTACGCCCAGTCTCAGCCTTGCCGGAGAGGGTTTCATCCTGCCGCGTCGCAGCGCTGCGGGTCTTGATGTGCAGACGGTAAATATGGAGCGGGTGAGGCTCAGCGTCTGGCGTCTGTCTCCCATCGCGGCCCAGAGCATGACGAGCATGGATACCTATCCAAGGGTCGACACAACCCAGACGTCGCTCGAGACCTATGAGTTTGAAAGATTGCGCAGCACGCGTCTGAGCCAGGTCTGGTCAGGTACGATGGAGACGCGGGGAGCCCGCAATGCAGGCGTCGTCACCGCTTTTCCGATCGCCAAGCTGATCGAGGGGCAGAAGCCGGGCCTGTATCTTGTGACCGCCGAGAATGCCCTTACGCCCAAAGGCGACAGCCGCATTGCAGCGCCATTGCCGAAAGCGTCGAATGGATCAGACGATAGCGACGATTATGGTCTGCCTATCGCTGCTCACTGGGTAAATGTAAGCGACACTGCCCTGACCACGATGCGCGGCACAGATGGTCTGCATGTCTATGCGCGTGCCCTGTCGACCGCGCTTCCGCTCAAGAATGTCACTGTGCGCCTTGTGTCTCAGGGCGGAGACGATCTGGGCAAGGCGGTCAGCGACAGCGAAGGGCAGGTTGTTTTCCCTGCCGGTCTGATCAAGGGCAAGGGGGCGGATCAGCCCGTCACGCTTCTGGCAACCAGCCCAAATGGAGACTTCACGAGCGTTTCACTGACACAGGCCTGGTTCGATTTCTCCGACCGGGGGGCAGAGGGCCATGTGGCTCCGGGGCCGCAGCAGGCTGTGATCGTCACGGATCGCGGTATCTATCGCCCCGGCGAGAGCGTGAACACGACCGTCCTGCTGCGTGACGCCCAGGGCAAGTCGCTCGACACCCTGCCATTGACCGTCATTCTGCGTCGTCCCGATGGCGTGAAGGCACAGACACTTGTGCTCAAGCCGCAGGAAGGCGGCGGTTTTCTCAACAGCTTCGCTCTCTCTCCCAGCGCTGCTGCAGGAAGCTGGTCGCTTGAGGCCTATGTCGATCCGACCTCGCCGCCGATTGGCCGTGCTTCTGTCCTTGTGCAGGATTTCGTACCGCAGACCATTGCTGTCGAGGTAAAGCCCGGAAAGAACGAGCTGACCGAAGGTCAGGGGCTGCCGATCACGATTGAGGGGCGCTATCTTTATGGCGCGCCTGCTGCACATCTTCACGGCGAAGGGCTGGTGCGCATCCTGCGCGATGAAGAGCCTGTGCCGGGTCTGAAAGGCTTTGTGTTCGGTCTGGCAACCCAGAATTTCAGCCCCGACCAGCAATCCGTTACGGTGCCGGACACCGATGATGCCGGGCAGTCAAAGGTTTTGGTGTCACCCGATCTTCCTGGCGGTCTTACTCTGCCGATCAAGGCGGAAATCAGGGTGAGCCTGTTCGATCCCTCGGGACGTAGCGTTACCAAGACCCTTTCGGTGCCAGTCCAGCGGGATCGGCTGCTTATTGGGATGCGGGTCACAACGCCGCCGATGGGAAGCGAAAACGCGACCCAGCCCGTGCCGGTCGAAGCGATTGCCCTGACCCCTGACAACAAGCCCATCGCGTCGCGCGCCCTGACCTGGACGCTGGTGCGCGAGAATGAGACTTATGACTGGATTTCGGAATCGCGCGGCTGGCATTTCGTCCGCCATGTGATCGACGAGCCGCTCCAGCACGGCACAGTTACGACCGATGCGCAGGGCCGCGTGCATTTTGCGCCTGAGCTCGATGGCGGCCGTTATCGGATGATCCTGACGGACCCGACGACAAATGCGGCAACGTCTCAGCGTTTCACCACGGGATGGTGGTCTGACAGCAGGGAACGGCCCAACGCTCCCGACCGCCTGAGCGTTTCCGTGCGTGACAAGGTGCTGCCTGTCGGTGGTCAGACAATCGTGCATGTTCAGGCGCCCTTCGCCGGTGAGGCGCAGATCGTGATTGCGACCGATCGCGTGCAGAGCGCCAAGACGGTCATCCTGCCCAAGGGTGGGCTTGATATTCCGGTCACGGCGCAGGCTGACTGGCCCGGTGGGGCTTATGTGCTGATCACGGCATTCCGTCCGCTCGACACACCCGCTCGCGCCCACGAACCCTCGCGGGCCGTGGGGCTGGCCTATATCGGGCTCGATCAGGCGGCGCACCGGCTGAAGATTGCCGTCGAGACGCCACAGGTCATCCGGCCCCAGACGAAGGCCACGCTGCCCGTGACCATTCAGGGTGGCAAGCGTGTGCATTTTGTGGTGTCGGCTGTCGATCAGGGTATTCTCGCCCTTACGCAGTGGAAGCTTCCCGATGTGTTCGACCTGGTCTACGGGCGCAGGGCTTTCGGTCTGGATGTGAAGGACAGCTACGCTCATCTCATGACGCCGGTCGGGCAGGCAGGATTGCTGCGTGAAGGCGGAGATGAAGGCGGCGAGGGGGGAGGGCTCTCCGTCACCTCGACCCGCATCGTCTCGCTTTTCACAGGCGTCATCACGCCTGATGAAAGCGGTCATGCAAGCATACCGCTCGATGTGCCCGATTTTGAAGGCACGTTGCATCTGATGGTAACCGCCTGGTCCGATGACGCGCTCGGTTCGGCAGAATCTGATCTTCTGGTCAGGGACCCCGTCTTTGCGGATCTGACCCTGCCGCGCTTTCTGGCGCCGGGCGATGTGGCGACCAATCTGGTCTCGCTGGTCAATACCGAAGGGGCGGCTGGCCGTTATGCGGTTACGCTCAGCAGCACTGGCCCCGTTCACCTGACCGGTGCAGCCAAATTCGATGCCGATCTGCAAAAGGGGGGGCGTCAGTCGTTTTCGACATCCATGCAGGCCGATCAATCCGGAATCGCCCATCTGACGGCGAAGCTGGCTGACAGGCAGGGCCGGACCATTCTCACCCGCAACTGGGATCTCGAGGTTCGTCCGGGCCATCTGCCGATTACGCAATCGACCGAGCAGAAACAGGATCCAGGCCAGAGCTATCAGGCCTCTGCCTCTCTACTCTCCCAGTTCGAACCGGGCAGTTCGGCCGTGACACTCGGCTATTCGGGTGTGCATGGGCTCAATACGATTGCCCTGCTCCAGAATCTCGAGGCCGGCTATGGCAATGATACGACCAGCCTAGCAGCCTCCGCACGCGGTCTTCTGGCTTTCAAGGGGCATGAGGCTCTGGCGCGCCTGACTGTGCCTGAAGGGGCAAAGAAACGGATCGACACCGCTATTTCCATGCTGGTCGATCGTGAAGATGCCGGGGGGCGTTTTGGTTCCTGGCGTCTGAACGATGGCAGGCTTCTCCCATGGGAGCAGATCTATGCCGTCGATTTCCTGGTCCACGCGAAAGAGGCAGGATATGCGGTGCCTCAGGACTCCCTGGATCATGCGCTTGACTGGCTCGTGACATCGCAGGCGCAGAGCCCCGGTATTGACGATCGTCATGCAGATAATTCCGAAAACGCTGTCACGCCGGAGACAAGGGCCTATGCGCTTTATGTTCTGGCGCGTGCTGGCCGTCTTGATGCGCCGGCCCTGCGTGCTCTGGGCGATAGCGCCTCGGCGCGTGGCATGGGCGGATCGAGCCGCGTTTTCTGGGGAGACACCGTGGCAAATGCGACCTTTGCCGATGCGCTGGCCCTTGGTCATATTGCGGGCGGTCTGGCGCTTGCCAATGAGCGTCCCTCAAGCAACGCGCTTTTCGCTATGGCTGTCGATGCTCTTGGCCCGACCCTGTCCGGGCGTCCGTCGATGCTCGACCCCTATTACTGGGTCTATCTGCGTGATCTCGGCGGATTGGTGTCGCTGGCTGCAGAGAGCGGCAATAACGGTCTTGCTCAGAAACTGACGGATCGCTTCGGTCTGCTCGATGTGCCGGTGCCCTGGATCAGCAACGCGACCACCACCGCCCTGCTTGAAGCGGCTTCGGCCATGAACAAGCCCGATCCGGCGCGCGGTATTGCCATCAACGGTGTCGAACAACCCCGCCCGATTGCTCTGCCGCTGGCCGTTTCTCCCGATGCTGACAAGCTTGATGGCACAAAACTGAGCAATACCGGCACCGTACCGCTCTGGATGACAGTCACGGTTACCGGAACACCCAAGGAGGCGCCCGAGGCGATCAGCAACGGCTTTACGGTGAAGGTCTCGACCGTCACGATGGATGGCGCGCCTTATGACCCCGCCAAGGGCAGTCAGAATGACCGTTTCCTGGTGGTGATCGAGGGCAAGTCGCAGGATCGCAACGCGCATCACTGTGTCCTGACCCAGCTCCTGCCCGCAGGATGGGAGATCGAGAGCGTCCTGCGCGGCCGGGAAGCAGAGGCTGTTCGCGACGGGGAAGAAGGGAGTGATTCAGACGCGCCCGATCCCAAGGCTGGTCCGTCTTTCCTTGGCGAGACGACGCAGACAAGTGCTGTGGCGCTCAAGGATGACCGTTTCTTTGCCGCTTTCGATTTGCGAGGGGGCACCTACAGCCCGTCTTCGAGCCGTCTTCTCGGGAGTAATGACTTCAGGCTTGCCTATATCGTGCGCGCCGTCACGCCGGGTCAGTTCCTGCTGCCTGAAACAGTCGTACGTGATCGCTTCAGCCCGGCCCTGATGGGGCGGAATGCGGCTGGCCGGATCGTCATCGCACCGCGATGACGGGTCTTGACCAGCGAGCCGGTTCGAGGCGCAGAAGATTTCTGCGACGCGGACTGGCAGGCGCCTCTCTGGCAGTGCTGTGTCTTGCTGGCGGTCTTCTGGCCGCTGACCGGCTTCTGCCGCCGGATATGAGCCGGGCCGAAAAACAGGCCCTGTTGATGCAGGACATGCGCGGCGAGGTGCTCGACGGGCGTGTCAGCCCGGATGGCGCCTGGCGCTTCGCCACAAAGCGGGAGGCGGTCGACCCGCGCTATCTGGCGCTTCTGCTTCAGGTTGAGGATCGTCGGTTCTGGGTTCATCCGGGGGTCGATCCGCTGTCGCTTCTGCGGGCGAGCTTCCAGCTGGTCACACGTGGCCATATCGTTTCCGGCGGGTCGACACTGGCCATGCAGACGGCGCGTCTGCTTACCCCGCACAGGCACAGCCTGCGCGGCAAGATCTTCGACATGCTCCGTGGTGTGCAGCTTGAGTGGCGCTATGGCCGGCGCGGTGTGCTCGATCTCTATCTCACCCTTGCGCCCGAAAGCCGTAACATCGAGGGAATCCGGGCGGCCTCCTTGCTTTGGTTCGGGCACGAACCGCTGCATCTGGGCTCGGAGGAATCGGCCCTTCTGATCGTGATGGCGCGTCATCCCGAAAGCCTGCGCCCCGACAGGCATCCGCAGGCTGCGCGGGCAGCGGTGGCGCGGCTTCTCGCAACACAACCCGCCGAAGGCTGGGTGCGTCGTGGGGCAATGCCCTATACGCTGCATATCGGTCATGCCGTTCATGAAGCGCCCGGACCGCTCCTCTGGCAGTGGCGCAAGGGCGTGCGCGGCGTGTTTCAGACGTCTATCGACCGTCGGCTCCAGGCCAGTATCGCGGGTATTCTGCGTGACACGCCCCCACCATCTGGCGGAACCTGGGCAGTGCTGGTCGCGCGCCGCGATGGCAGCATCGCTGCCTGGCAGGGCAATGCGGGCAATGACTGCTCGGGCTGTGCTGCCGACATGATCACCGCTTGGCGCTCGCCCGGTTCGGCGCTCAAACCCGCCATCTACGGCATGGCCTTCCAGCTCGGTCTGCTGGCGCCCGATACGATCATTCAGGACCGTGCCAGCCATTTCGGTGGCTACGCGCCACGTAATTACGACCGTATTTTCCACGGTACCACGACCGTGCGTACGGCTCTGCAGCGCTCCTATAACCTGCCAGCCGTACGGGCACTGGATATGATCGGGGCGGGCTATTTTGCCGGCACGCTCGATGCTGCCGGTATCGGGCTCAAACTGCCGCCCAATACCTCCCCGAGCCTGGCTCTGGCACTGGGTGGCGTCGGCATTACTCCGCTCGATCTGGGCAGGCTCTATGTCGCTTTTGCCAATCAGGGAGTCTCGCGCCCGCTCAGCTTAGATTGGCCGGTCGAGCCCGCACCCGGCGCGCGTCTGATCGGGGCGAGGGCGAGCCGACAGATCCTGTCGATTCTGGGCGGCGCTCCCTTGCCCAAAGGTCGGGTGGTCACAGGTGAAGACAGGGTGGCTTTCAAGACCGGCACGTCCTATGGCCAGCGCGATGCCTGGGCAGCGGGGCTGCGTGGTGACTGGACTGTCGTTGTCTGGGGCGGGCGCCCCGATGGCACGGCAGTGCCCGGTATCACAGGGCTCGGTACGAGTGCCCCCCTGATGATGCATGTTTTCGATATCCTGCCCGAAAGCGGCACTCTGCCAACCGACACGATGCCGGTTCAGGCAACGCTTTCTCCCGCCTTGCAGAAACTTGGCGAAAAGCGCGGCCCCCAGATCGTGCAGCCGGTCAATGGCGGCAGAGTGGAGTGCTTTGCCGAAGATGGTCATGTCACGCCGCTTGGTCTGGTTGCGAGCGGTGGTGTCGAGCCCTATCGCTGGCTGGTCAATGGTGTGCCGCTTGATACGCCCATAGGGATTACGCCTTCATGGACACCTGACGGCCCCGGCTTTGCCCATATCGCCCTTGTTGACGCGACCGGCGCCGGGAGCAGCGTGGATATTCGTGTTCAGTAGGTGAGGGGCTCACGGCTTGCTGGCTGGTGCCGTATAGCCGCCTCCGACCGCCTGATAGAGTGTAGCGAGTTCGGCCAGGCGTGAGGCCCTGATCTGCACCGTCTGCAGTTCAGCAGAAAGGGCCGCGCTCTCTGCATTGGCGACGTCGAAGTAATTGACATAGCCTGTGCTCAGTTCCTTTCGCGCGTCCTCAAGCGTGTGCTGCCTGCTGCTCAGGCTGCGCTTGAGGCTGACTTCCTGCGCTGCCAGATGCGTGGTTCCGGAAAGCGCATCCTGCACCTCACGGAAAGCCTGCACTGCGGTCTTGCGATAGGTCCAGGCGGCCTGATTGCGCTGCGAAACAGCAATGCTTTCCTTGGCACGCAGGGCGCCACCCTCGAAGATCGGCGCAAGCAGACTGCCGCCCAGGGCCCAGATCGTTCCGGAAATCGGTCCACCCCCACCGGCTGTGCCGATACCGGGATTGATCACGATATCGGGCAGGAAGGCCGCACGCGCCGATTTGAGACTGTGATCTGCCGCGACAATCTGGTCGGCAGCAGAAATGAGATCGGGCCGGTTTGACAAGAGCCGGGCAGGGACCGGAGCGATGACAGGCGGCAGGCGCAGGGCTTCAAGAGGGAGCCCCGCTGTAAGGGGGGCGATCTGGTCTCCAGGCATGTCACCGAGCAGCACGCTCAGAGCGTCTTCCTGCTGGGCAATCTGCAACCGAGTCGACGCGATCTGTGCTTCCGCATCGCTGACCAGCGCGTCGGCCTGATCAAGCGAACTGATTTTTTTATACCCCGCCCTGAGCTGATGGGTCACTCGGGTCTGTTCGGCCTGTCTCACGGCCAGATTGCGTTCGAGAATGGTGAGCGCGCTGCGTGACGCCTGAAGCGAGACATAGGCCCGCACTGTGTCGCTGATCAGAGCGAGCCTGACTGTCTCGCGGTCGGCTTCGCTCGACAGGGTCTGCACCCGTGCCGACCGCGTCTGTTCGCGCAGCTTGCCGAACAGATCGAAATCGAAGGTCAGTGTGCCACCCAGAATGTACTGGCTGAAATTCTGTCCGATCAGATGGCCGTTACCGACGCCAAGCCCATGGCCATCGATATGCGGCAGCTGGGCACTGAGGGCGAGCCGCATCTGCCCGCGCGCCTGAAGCACGCGCTCTGCAGCAAGGGCGAGGTCAGGGTTGTTTTCAAGCGCGCGGGAAACGAGTGCCACCAAAACCGGATCGCCGAACTGGCTCCACCATTGCGGGTCGAGCGTCGTCCCGGGCTGGGCTGCAGTGCCTTGCCGCCATGTTGCGGGGGCTGTCACCTCAGAGCCCCGGGGCATGATGAAATCGCCTTTCTGGCAGGCGTTCAGAAACAGGGGCAGTGCTGCCAGCCCTGCCATGAGCGAGGCACGGTAACGGGCGCTCACGGTGTTGCTTCCCCGGGGTGTCTATGGTCGTGGCCGGTATCGGCTGGCGTCGCGACATAGCTCTCGACCGACATGCCCGGCGCGAGGCGCTCGGCATTGGGCTGGTTGGGGTCAATAGCGATATAGATGCCGATGCGCTGAGGAATTTTCACGAAGTTGCCGGTCGCATTATCGGGCTTGACCACGGCAAATTCAGAACCTGTGGCGGGCGCGATACGAAAGACGCGCCCGGTGAATTTCTGTCCGTTGAGGCCATCGACCGTGAAGGACGCCGCCTGACCGACCCGAATATTGCCCGTCTGGGCCTCCTTGTATTCGGCTACCACCCAGCGTTCGTTGGGAACGAGCGAGAAAAGCGCCGTGCCTGCACCGACATAGGCGCCGATATGGGTGCCCCCCGTGCGGCCGATCACTCCGTCGCTTTCCGCATGGATATGGGTGCGGTCGAGATCGATCTGTGCCGAGAGCAGGCTGGCTTCTGCCTGGCGCACATTCGCGCTCAGGACCTGCTCCTGGATATCGGTCGCTTTCACGTCTGCTTCTGCGGCGCGCACATCGGCCAGGGCCTGCCGCAGCGAGGCCTCGTCCGAACGCCAGCTATCGAGCCCGGCATCATATTCCTTCTGTGAGACGCTCTGATCGCCAACGAGCGCGGCCTGCCGACGATGATCGGCGCTGCTGCGCGTCAGATGGGCGCGCGCGGTCATGAGCGCCGCCTGTCGCTGGTCGAGCCGCGCGCGGGCAGAGGCCTGATTCTGCCTGTTGTTGATCAACGCAGCCTGCTTGCTGCCCAGATCGGCCTGCGCCTGCGCCACGCGAGCCTTGTAGGTGCTTTCATCGATCTGAACGAGAAGCTGCCCTTTATGCACGGTGGCATAATCGGTGACGAATACCCCCTCGATATAGCCGGGTACCTGCGGGGCCACGATCATCACATGGCCCTGCATATAGGCGTCATCGGTGCGCACCCCCTGCTCGCCGAAGGGCGCAAGGTCGAAGGCGGCCAGAATGCAGGCAATGGCGATGACGGCCAGAAACGAGACGATCGCAAGCACGAGAAGGTTGCGCCTGGGCGGATGCCAGACCGGCGCCGGAGAGACAGACGGGGCTGTGCGGGTATCATGCGCGTCGGCAGGGGCGTTGGGCGTTTGGGTCATGACGGGTGTTTTGCCGAGATTTCAAGGAGGTATTTGCAGAGCATCACGAGCGCGATCAGTGCCACGGCGCAGAGAGCAAGAACGCTGACAAAGCCGAAGACATTGAGATAGCCCATGACGGCGGACTGATCGGACAGTGTCTGCGAAATCGAGGACAGGCCCTGATGGGCTGCGGCGAGGGAAAGCGAGGTCGTGTCGGCCATGCGCGACGAGAACCCGACCATCGCGTAGTTCTGGTAGTAATATTGCATACTGCCCAGAAGTGCTGCGCCCGTGGCGCTGCCGATGCTCTGCGTGATGGCGAAGACATAGATGGTCGAGATGAAGTGGCTCGTATCCGATCTCAGGACCAGGATGATGCCGTAGAGCAGGGCAGGGCCGACAAAGAGCGTCGTACCGAAGCCAAGCAGGGTTTGCGAGACATAGACATCGCTCGGTCGTGTCAGGCCGTTACTGCCTGAATCGAGCCAGGAAGCCAGGGCGATCGCCAGCAGGGCGACAACGCATTGTACGGGAATGAGCCGTGGGGAAAGGGAGAACGCCATGGCCGTAATGCCGGCAATCATCCCCATGATCACGAAGAGATAGAGCGTGTGATACTGGTCATTGATCAGCCCGGCGTGGGAAAACAGGCCGATCACACCCGTGCTCTGCTCTGAAAGCAGCAGGCGTTCCATGATGGCGACAAGCCCGAAGCGCAGAATGGTTCCTGTGCTGAGCCAGTTAATCTGTAGCAGCGGGCGCGTGCGGCAGAACTCGACGCACAGGGCACACGCGCCGGAAGCGACCAGCCCGACCAGAAGCCAGCCGATCCAGGGGGTATCCGTCCACCACATCGTGCGACCGAGCGTGAGTACGGCAGCAAGGCAGATCGACACCCCCAGCAGGAGCACACCAGACAACCAGTCCATGGGTTCGAAGACTTTTCCCATGTTCGTGGTGGGGAGAGGCAACAGCAGGACGAGGGCGAGTTGCAGGGCGCCCAGCGCCGTGGCGATGCAGGCAAAGCCGAAATTGCCGGAGCCGGTCAGCAGGTCTACCGGAACGAGCGCTGCGATCGGGTTGGCCAGTTGCAGGCTGGCGATGGCAATGGCGATGGCCTCCACCCGATGCGATTTCGGCAGGGCCTGAATAAGGTAGTAAACGCCTCCTGCGACATTGGTCGAGACCATGAGACCGCTGCTGACGCGGTTGATCATGAGCGTTGTAAAACCAGGCAAGAAAATCAGCAGGAGGCCTGTGGCGATATTCACGCCCAGCAGGCTGGTAAGGAAAAACATGATTCCATATTGCTGACGCCCCTTGATCACCACGAGATTGGCGAAGGCGGCGGCGGCTACAAAGCCTGCGACCAGCCAGGTGGCCTCTGCCGCACTCAGCCCGGCCTCACCAGCGGCATTGCTCAGATTGCCGGAGAACAGAGAGTTCTGGGTCGAGGCGGCGATGGGCATGAAGATGCCCATCAGCGCATACAGAACCCGCCGCCACATTGGATGATGAGCGATATAGGGCGCACCAAGAAGTGGTGGCCGCTCCATGCCGGAAGTTGAACTTCCAGTAGTCAGAGGAAAACGCCTAGATTTTCTGAAATTCTCACAATATCGCGAGGCATTCTATGCCATGCGTTCTGCGTGAATTTGGAGCGAAATCCGTCGAAGAAGGAAGTATTTACAAGTATGTAATGCATGGCTTCTGCTCAGTATGGCAGAGAGCACTGGAATCAGGGTGTGACAAATGAGTGATGACCGGTGAGCCCTGCTTTTCACTCGGCGGCGGGCAGGGCGCCATAGCGCATGGGCGTTGCCCCGGCATCAAGATGGGCAAGGGCGCCGTGACGCTCGGTAAAGGCCTCCTGCTCGAGGCGCTCGCAATAATCGAGATAGCGTATCATGGCGCGCTCGGCGCGTGGCGTTGCGCCATGCACCTTCTTGTAATGTCGCCAGAGAATAAGCGCATTGACCGACCAGGCGTCATAGACATGCTCGGCCAGACGACGGCGTATCGAAACCGGCAAGGCGTCGAAAGCAGCCCAGGGGTCACCCTCATAGCGGCGCCACAGCGCCTTGCGGCAGGTGCCGTCATTGGTGATGGAAGCAGGAGCATTTCGTGGGGCAGAGCGTAGCATATAGTTATGTTATAACATAACTATATCGACGTCTATCACTGACCTGAACAACAGGCTAGCCTGTCGCAAGACGGTGACACCCGGAGGTGCAGGATGAGCGTAGCAGGACAGGACAGGTTATTCGATCAGGTGGGATCGGGCTTCATGCCGTTTCATGACGCTGAAGCCGCGCTCGACCGTATCGAGGCCCTTTACGAAGAAGGGGTGAAGCGTCTGCGTGATGCCTTTGCGTCCCGTCAGCCCGCTGAATCGTTCTATCCCTATCTCGCGTTTCCGCTTCAGCGCGGGTCTATTCCTCATGACGTCAAGCCGCGCTTCGGCGTGCTGCTCGAACCGGGCTTCTACGGCACGACGCTTACCCGGCCGTCATTGTTTCGCAGTTACTGGCGCGCGCAGATCGAGAATCTGATCGAGTGCTATCGGCAGCCTGTGCATGTGGGTCTGTCCAGACGTCCCATGCCGCTGCCTTACGTGATAGAAGACGCAGTGACCGGTCTGACCGAGGCCGATCTGAAACTGCTGCAGGACAATTACGCCCTGCCTGATCTGCACGCGACAGACGATACCATTGCCAATTGCGAGATCATCCCCGACCCGGCCGCGCCTCGAGCCCTTGCGCTCTTTACCGCCGAGCGCACGGATTATTCGCTCGCGAGACTGCATCATTATACCGGCACGGCGCCGCGTCATTTTCAGCGTTTCATTCTGCTGACCAATTATCAGCGCTATGTCGACGGGTTTCGCGATTTTGCGCGCACGCAGATCGATGCCGGAGGTGAATATCACGCCTTCGTCGAGCCGGGTGACGCGGTCTATACGCGCGATGGGCAGGAGGGGCAGCCTGTCGACTCATTGCCGCAGATGCCGGCGTATCATCTGTGCCGCAAGGATGGTGATGGCATCACGCTGATCAATATCGGTGTCGGCCCGTCCAACGCAAAAACCATCACCGATCATCTGGCCGTTCTGCGGCCCCATTGCTGGCTGATGGTCGGCCATTGCGCCGGGCTGCGCCGCACACAGGTACTGGGTGATTATGTGCTGGCCCATGGCTATGTGCGCGATGATCATGTGCTCGATGACGATCTGCCGACCTGGGTTCCTGTGCCGCCCATCGCAGAAGTACAGGTGGCGCTGCAGGAAGCCATGCAACGCGTGACAGGTCTGGAAGACCGCGACATCAAGACCCGGCTACGTACCGGCACTGTGCTGACGACCGATAACCGCAACTGGGAGTTGCGCCTGCGGGCCCTCTTCACCCAGATCAACATGAGCCGTTCGATCGCCGTCGATATGGAATCTGCGACCATTGCGGCGAATGGTTTTCGTTTTCGCGTACCCTACGGCACATTGCTTTGCGTTTCCGACAAGCCGCTTCATGGTGAACTCAAGCTGCGTGGCATGGCCAATGCTTTCTATCGCGAGCGCGTCAGCCAGCATCTGATGGTTGGCATAGAGACCATGAGGCTCCTGCGCGAGCGTGGGGTCGACAGCCTGCATTCGCGCAAGCTGCGCGGCTTCGACGAGCCCGCTTTCCGCTGATCCAGTACAGCCCCTCACCAGAGAGGGGCGCTTCCCTCCTGCCGCCCCGGCAAGCATTCGCGGCGCAGGAGGGTCTTTGCCCAATCAAGAAGACCCAATCAAGAAGACAAGGACATCGTTTCATGGCTCAAGCCGACAGCGCCTCACTGCCCCGCTGGGATCTCTCTGATCTTTATGCCGGGCTGACCGATCCGGCGATAGAGCGCGACCTGGCCGCATGCGATGAGGAAGCGCGTCTCTTTGCCGAGAGATGGAAGGGCAAGCTGGGCACGGCAACCGGAGCAGCTTTGGTCGAAGCAATTGCCGAATATGAACGCATCGACCAGCGCATGGGGCGTCTTGGGGCTTTTGCGCAGCTCAGTTTTGCTGCGCATACCAGCGATCCCGAGACCGGGCGTTTCTCGCAAGGCATGACCGAGCGCCTGACGGCCATCTCGTCGCATATGCTGTTCTTCACGCTCGAGCTGAACCGCATCGAGGAAGACGATCTGGCGCAGCGTCTGGCAACGCCCGAACTGGCACGCTGGGCACCGTTCCTGCGCGATCTGCGTGTCTGGCGCCCCTATCAGCTTTCAGACGAGGTCGAGCAGGTGCTCGTTGAGAAATCGGTCACGGGGCGAGCCTCCTGGAACCGTCTGTTCGACGAGACCATGGCGTCTCTCACCGTCACGCTCGATGGCGAGACGCGCCCACTGGGTATGGCGCTCAACCAGCTTTCCAGCCCAGATCGTGAAAAGCGCCGTCTCGCAGCGGAGGAAGTCAGTCGCGCGCTTGGGGCCAATCAGCGTCTTCTCGTGCTGATTACCAACACACTGGCCAAGGACAAGGCGATCGAGGACGGGTTGCGTGGTTTCCCGCGTCCGTCTTCGAGCCGTAATCGCGCCAATATGGTCGAAGATGAGGTCGTCGAGGCTCTGGTCTCTGCTGTCGATGCCGATTATGCGCGTCTGGCCCATCGTTATTACAGCCTCAAGGCAGGCTGGCTCGGCCTCGACAAGCTGCAGCACTGGGACCGTAATGCGCCGCTCCCCGGTGATGAGGATCGCCTGATTCCGTGGGAAGAGGCCAAGTCGATCGTGCGCGACGCCTATATGCGCTTCGACCCGCGCCTTGGCGCGCTTGTCGGCCAGTTCATGGATAATGACTGGATCGATGTGGCGCCGGTGCCGGGCAAGTCATCGGGGGCGTTCGCTCACCCGGTAACGCCTGACACGCATCCTTATGTCCTGCTCAATTACCATGGCCGCAGCCGCGATGTGATGACGCTGGCGCATGAGCTGGGCCATGGCGCGCATCAGCTTCTGGCGGCGCGTCAGGGTTATCTTCAGTCCTCAACGCCTCTGACCCTTGCCGAAACCGCGTCTGTATTCGGTGAGATGCTGACATTCCAGGCGCTGCTTGATGCCGAGACCGACCCGGCACGACGCCGGCGCATGCTGGCAGGTAAGGTGGAGGACATGCTGAACACGGTAGTGCGTCAGATTGCGTTCTATCAGTTCGAGGTCAGGCTGCATGACGAGCGCCGCAAGGGCGAGCTGTCACCCGAGCGACTGGGTGAAATCTGGCGCGAGGTGCAGACACGAAGCCTTGGCCCGGCATTCGAGTTCACCCCCGATTACGACACCTACTGGTCCTATGTGCCGCATTTCGTGCATTCGCCCTTTTACGTCTATGCCTATGCGTTCGGCGATTGTCTGGTGAACGCGCTTTATGGCGTTTATCAGGGCGAGACACAGGGGCAGGGGGGAACAGCTGCGTTTCAGGATCGTTATGTCGCGATGCTGGAAGCAGGCGGGACCAGGCGTCACGCCGAGCTTCTGGCGCCTTTCGGGCTGGATGCCACCGATCCGGGCTTCTGGCGCAAGGGGCTGGATGTGATTTCAGGCTTCATCGATGAGCTCGAAGCTCAGGACAAACAGGACAAGAGCGCATAAGCGATGAGTAACTCCAAAGATCTGGACCAGACTGGCCTGTTCGGTGAATTCAAGCGCATGGCGCGGGCCTCGAGCACGGTTGGCGGCATCGCAACACGCGTGATCGGCAACAAGCTCGGGTTCAAATCCAATCAGGCGATCCATGCCAATGATCTCCGTGCGGCGCTGGGCGGGTTGAAAGGCCCGCTCATGAAGGGCGCGCAGATTCTCTCGACCATCCCCGGTGCCCTGCCGGAGGAATACGCCAACCAGCTTGCCGAATTGCAGGCCAATGCACCGCCCATGGCCTGGAGCTTTGTGCGTCGTCGCATGATGACCGAGCTTGGCGCAAACTGGGAGCGGCAGTTCCGCTCCTTTTCCCATCAGGCTGTCGCGGCAGCGAGCCTCGGGCAGGTGCATCGTGCTGTCACCGCAGAGGGGCAGGAAGTGGCCTGCAAGCTGCAATATCCCGATATGAACGCGGCTGTGGAATCCGATCTGCGTCAGTTCCGCGTTGTTGTGGGGCTGGTCCAGCAATTTCTGCCCGCCATCAAGCAGGATGAAGTCGTACGCGAGCTTGAGGAACGCCTGCGCGAAGAACTGGATTACGAGCGCGAAGCCTCGCATATGCGGCTCTATCGCGACATGCTTCAGCATATTCCCGAGGTGACGGTGCCCCTGCCAGTCGAAGCACTTTCGACTAGGCGATTGCTGACCATGGAATGGGTGTCCGGACGTGGCATCCAGAAAATTCTCGATACCAATCCCAGCCAGGAAGAGCGAAACGCCATTGCGACGGCTCTTTTCAAGGCCTGGTATACCCCGGTCTATCGCTACGGCATCATCCATGGCGACCCGCATATGGGCAATTTCACCATCCGCCCGGACTGGGGCCTGAACCTGCTCGATTTCGGCGCCATTCGGATCTTCCCGCCCCATTTCATCAAGGGCATCATCGACCTCTTCAATGCCCTGCGGGATAATGATGAGGAAATGGCGTTTGCCGCCTATGAGGCTTGGGGCTTCAAGGGAATTTCACGCGATACGGCATCGGTCCTGAATGAATGGGCGCGATTCATCTACGGCCCGCTCATGGATGATCGGGAACGATTCATTCAGGAGAGTGACGACCCCAATTTCGGACGTGATATCGCCGAGAAAGTCTATGAAGGGCTCAAGCGTACGGGGGGTGTGAGACCCTCGCGAGAATTCGTGCTGGTGGATCGCTCGGCGATCGGCCTCGGCAGTGTCTTCCTGCGGCTGAAGGCCAAGCTCAACTGGCATCGTCTGTTTCAGGAACTGATTGCCGATTTCGATGAGGTCGCTTTGGCTGAACGTCAGAAGACCGCTCTGGCCGCCGCTCGCGTCCCGCCGCCACTTGAGGGCTTGTGACTCCCCATAGAGCAGTAGGGGTTCTTTCGCTGAGAGCGCGTTACGGTTGACCTCTGATCATGAAGTCAACCGGTGACGTTGGGGCGTGTGATTATCATCGCAGCAAGGCTTGGCACTCGGCCAGAAACGGTCGTCACATGCGACATACGGCATCTCCATAGACGGTGATCACTTATCATAAATGCGCAATCGCGTTCTGCACGGCAGGACCTTGGAGACCTGGTTGTCTCCAGGCCGGTGCGTATTCAATCCTGAGACTCGGGGGTTTTTCAGTAGTTGGGCCTGATCAGGCTCGATAAAAAAAACCAGATACGGTCAGCAACGCCGCGCTTTTTGTTGGCGCTAAGCAGCAGGGCAAACCTTTTCGCAGAATTCATGACGTCGCGTGCCTTGCCCCTGAAAAGTACGACGCCTCCAGGTCTCGCACGAGGTAACGACGTCATAGATCGAATTCTGGTGAGTATAATGTCGCAATATATAGCGTATAAATAAAAAATTAATCTATACAAATAAACGCAAAAAAATACATATTTTAGTAAACCATGTATACTATTTTAGTTATTGATTTGTGCACGGTGCTTTCTTGTTTTTGACTGCGGCCTTCATTATTCTTTGGCGATGAAATTATGGTTTTTATCGTCTGAGGCGACGTCATCCTGCGGTTTGAATTTTTAATCATCAAATCTTGATCATCATGACCTCTCTTTTCCGTATTTGGTTTTAAGAAACAATACTATTATTACCTGGTAATTGTTTGTCTTTTACAAATAGATTTTTTTAAAAAACCCAAGCAAAAACAAAAAGGCTGCGGCTATGTCTGGTCTGGTCAAGAAAATCTGGGAAGACGGGCGTCTCCTTGCTGGAGCGATCATTCAGGGTGCTAACGAGCTGTTCAATATGACGGGGCTGAATAATTTTTTCAGCCGAGTGGCAGCAACAGCGCAATCCCTTATTGGTCATACGACGCCGACCGATCTTTCGGTCCTGCATGATAATACTGTTATCAAGGCGCCGGAAAATCAGGATCTAGGCAAGAGCCCGACAGCCTCGCAATTCCTCAATGCGGCCAACGCCAGTTACACGGTGACTGGCACACCTGAGGGCATGAAGCCTTTGCTTGTCGATGGTAAACAATTGGCTGTGACGGATCTGGGCAGCGCCATGTCAGCGAAGGTCTGGCTGACCGATCAGAAACAGGTCATCATTGCCTTTCAGGGTACGACGGGGGGCGATAATATTGTTCTGAACCCGCTGGTGGCGCTTACGGGTGTGGCATCCGACATTCAGGTTTGGAACCAGACAGTGTCGCAGGCCCAGAAAGATGCGCTCTCATTCACGCGATATGTCGTGGATATGGCGCAGAAATCAGGCATCGACACCAATAATATCTTCCTTACGGGTCATTCTCTGGGCGGCATCGAAGCGTCCTACGTGGGACAGCAGACTGGGTTAGGGGGAATGTCATTTGAGGCGACGGGCATTCCCGATGCAGTTGCTGCAGTCGGTACAGGAAAGAACTTCGTGAGCGTTGTGACCCATGGTGACCCTGTCGGGAATTATGCGTCAGACACAGAAAAAGGCTCCCCTTTTGTGACGGCGATGAAGCCGGGCGCCAACAACGCCTTCAATCATTACGGCAAAGTCGTCATGCTCGGCGCGCCGGAAGACAGCGTGAAACTCAAGGCGAAACTCGATGACTGGAATGCGAGCAGTTTCAAGAATATTGCGTCCCTGATCGACGTCGTGCCGGATTTCATCAAGTTCCATCTGCCGGGCACGCAGGCCGCCGACATGGGCATCAAGTTATCGCCGCACTCTATTCTCGCCGACGCTATCGTTACCGGCCACGGTCCCGTGCTGCCTATAGGGGATAGTAATCTGTCGCAAATCATCGGTCCCTCAGCTCATCAGAACAGCTTCTTTGCTTGAGCGTGACTGATCAAGATCGTTGCCCGGCAGTTCCGTATCGCGAGGTGCCGAACTGCCAGACGGGAAATACTGGAACCTGCTTCAATGCGTCTTTTGCGGAGCCGCAGGTGATCCCGGTTTCCCCCCTGATGTGTCTCTGGAAGGTGTAAGAAACGACCGGGCAGTCGCTCTGATGTCAGTCCTTGAGGGTGATCGGCAACTATGATCACCCTGCCGCAGACAGACAGGTGTATTTAGAGACTCAGACGACCCGTGCCGGACGTGCGGGGTGCGTCGGGTTTGGGCGCATGATGCCAGATCAATCTCTCTTCCGGACAGACATGAGCAATGGCTTCGCCGGGCGTAGTGTGATTTCCATCTTGCCGGGTGGGGTGACGCTGAGTTCTGGCGTCAGGATGAGCGCCTTCAGCGTCATGCCAAGCACGGTGAGGGCTTCTGTTTCTGCAAAGCGGGCGCCTATGCAGATACGGGGGCCAGCCCCGAAAGGCATATAGGCGTAGCGATCGTCGTGAGGGCGAGACTGACCGGCACTGGCGACGAAGCGTGACGGATCGAAAATTTCCGGTGCCTCCCACAGGGCCCGATGCCTGTGCAGGGCATAGATCGGCACGACAAGGCGCGTGCCCTTTTCGAGCTTCATGCCTTCGAGCGCAAAGGCCTCCGTCACTTCGCGTACGATGATGGGAGCCGGTGGTGTCAAACGCATCGATTCACGCAGCACGTTTCGGGTGAGAGAGAGGCTGTCGAGTTGTTCCAGTGTTGGCCCGTCATCCGTCAGGGTGGCGTCGATTTCGGCCTGCACCTCGCGCAGGATTTCGGGGTGCCTGCCTAGTCTGTCGAAGGTCCAGGCCAGCGCCAGAGCCGTTGTTTCGTGGCCAGCGGTGAGAAAGGTCAGGAGATTATCCACGATCTCGCTGTCATGCATGACACGGCCCGTTTCCGGGTCCTTCGCTGCCAGTAGCCGGGCGAGAAGATCGTCCGGTGCTTTTTCGGCGGCATTGCCGAGCGCTACCCTGCGTGCAGCAATCTGAACCAGTGCCTCATCACGGAGCGCCTGCGCTGCGGCGAGACCGCGTGTCTTGCCAGGGTGAGGGAGCCATTCCGGCGTTCCGAGCAGATCGCCCAGAATGCTCCAGCGCGTCTGATGCAGAAAGACGCCAAGGTTGCGGGCCATGGCATCGGCATCGACTGCATCCGGCGCCGAGAGCATGGTCTCGACGATGATGCGCCCGGTGAGACACATCATGACGTCATCGATCGCCACGATGCCGCCCTCCGCCGAAAGCGTTTCCACGCAGCGACGTGTCGCGCTGGTCATGGCAGGCAGAAAGGCCCCGACGCCGCTTGCACGAAAGACGGGGGCCAGCGCCTGTCTCTGCCAGCGCCAATGCGTCCCTTCGGCAGTCAGCAGGCCCTCACCAAGACCGGGGCCGATGGCACGGCGCAGGCCTTCGCCCTTGTCGAGACGATCGCTGTTCGTCACCAGCGCTTCGCGCACCAGATCAGGCGCGCAGACATAGACGATATGCTGACGCGCCAGGTGGCGCTCTACAATACGCTCGTGAAACACGGCCCTAGGCAACGCATCGACCGGGTTGCGTATCGTGGCGCGCATCATCTGGAACTGGGCGGGAAGGGTGGCGACTTTGTTCAGAAGGGCTGACATCGCGGGATGACTCCGATATCTAAGGCTTACACCTTAGATGGTATAAGGTGAACACCTTAGAATGCGACCGGAAAAATGGCCCGACCTGACTCGACTCGATCACGAATTCTTGAGCAAGCGCGGCTGTTTGCAAATGAGGTGGGGTTCGATCGCCTGACCACGCGTGAGCTGGCGGCACGATGCGCGATCAATGAGGGCAATCTCTATTATTATTTCAAGACCAAGGCGCAGCTGATCGAAGCGATGTTCGTGCAGTTCAATTCAGAGGCGCGCGCGCTCTTTGACGCGCTGCCGCAGACAGGAAGAGGCGTTTCCCGTGCCGAGTTGTTGCGGAGCGTGATGGAGGCGGTTGCCCTCCTGCGCGACTGGTGCGCCCTGAGCTGGCACCATCGTGCGCTGCTGCGTGACGGCAACGCCCTTTTTCGTCTCGCCCCGGCTCTTCAACCCGATGCCATGGCCCTGAGTGACGTTCTTGGCGGCCATGTTACGGCTTTGATCGAGCATATGAAGCGCATGAGAGCCCTCTCGATAAGTGACGAGGCGATACCGGGGCTTGTTGCGAATATCATGATCGTATCGACCCATTGGCTTGGCTACGTCATCTATCAGACGGGTGTGAGCGACCCTGATGACAGTTATCTCGAATGGGGATTCGGGCAGATTTTATCGCTCGTTGCCCCATACCGCACCTGGCTGACGCGTCTGGCCATGCGGCTCTATCCGCAGGCTTTCAGATTGCGCGCCTGATGGCATCTGGCGTCCGCCGGGGCAGAAAAGCCGGATATTGCTGAGGGCTGGTCTCGCACTTGGCACCGAATGACGATCATTTGCTGGTGGGAAATCTCCAGCAGCGTGGCCATCGTCATGCTAGTGTGAGCGCTTCCGGGTCAGGCGCGGGCTTGTGGCCATTCAGGAAGCGTCGGCTTGGTATCGCGAGCAAGACCAGTATCGCCGGGAGAACGCGCATCATGCTGCAGAAAAATAACGATCCCTGGTTCAGGCCCAAGCGCTATGGCTACGGCGCCGGGCTGCCGATCAGCTGGCAGGGATGGGTCTCGTTCCTGTCGATTATCGTCATTATCGTAGCGCCTGGCTTTCTCGTGCCCCTGCTTCCGCCAGCTTACAGAGCTACGGCGTCGGTCGGTTCCCTGCTTGTTGATCTATGCGCCATAGGCTTTTTCGTGGTCCTGTGCCGCGCGCATACGAAAGGCGGGTTCAAATGGCGCTGGGGCGATCGGGATTAGGTCCCGACCGCCATACCGGGTCAGGGCGTCTTTGTGAAAGCCGTTATTCTGCGCTCGGCCTGGGCATCATCCGCGTTGATCATGTCCTGCAGGCGGCCATTTGCGTCGATCAGGGCGATAGCAGGAATCTGCCGCACGCCGAAGCGTGCGAAGACCGAGGCATTCCTGTCGAGAACGAGATTGATATCGGGGCCAAGCTGCTTCTGGAAGGGGGCAAGATCGCTTTCTTCAGTCCAGAGGCGGCTGGCGACGGCGGTCCAGCGCAGAGTGTGGGCCGCAACGTTGCGCTGGGCGATGGCGCGAAACGCTGCACAATGCCGAGCCGTGCGCGGTTCGAGTTCCTTGAGGTAGGATTCACACCATGGAGCCGTGAAAAGAACGGCCTGTTTCTGATTTGCCGGTGCCGGAAACAGAGGGCCTGGCTCTTTTGATTGAACGAAAGACGTGACGTTCTCGCCGATCCTGAAGACGGCTTGCTGGCCCACATCCGAGGGGGCGATACGCCCCGTCGATGGCGCTGGTCTCGTGAGACGGTCGAGCGCCGCCTGCAGGGCGGGGCCGGGCCGTCCTGATGTCCCGCATAGGCCACACGACCCGTGCTATCGATCAGCACGTGCAGAGGCGTGGCTTTGATCTGCAACTAGTTGCTCAATCTGCCATCGTCAATCACGATCGGCATGGTCAGTCCGGCGCGTGCGACAAAAGCGGCGACTTTTTCCGGTTTTTCGCCGAAGCCGATATCGACCGCCACAAAGGCGATGCGATCGGCATATTTCCGGTAAAGCGCCTCGTATCCGGGCATCTGGGCGCGGCAGGGAATGCAATAGGTCGCCCAAAGCTTCAGATAGACCGGCTTGTGACCGTAGAGCGCCCCAAGATCGACCGGGTGATTATCGAGCGTGGTGTATCGCAAGTCGGGCGCAACACGGCCAATCAACGTGGAAAGAGCAGGATCTTCCGCGATGAAGGCGGGGCTGTCAGGGGTTGGCTGAGACGGATGCACTTCAGCGGCGAGAGCCGGTGAGATGCTGAAAACTGCGGAACCGGTGGCGATGAGCCTGCATAGAGAACGGTACGAGAAAACCTCATCGTATCAATTTTGGAGAATACCGGCCGGTGCGCCAGAGGGCAGCGCAGTCGGCCGATAGAAGGCGGGGGTCAGACGTGCAGACCGGGGGCTTCCTGACCGGTTGCAGCCACATATTCGTGGTAGCCACCCTCATAGCGATGCAAGCCTTCTGGTGTGACTTCCAGCACGCGGTTCGAGAGTGCCCCGAGGAAATGACGGTCATGCGAGACGAAAAGCATCGTGCCCTCATAATCGCCGAGAGCACGAATGAGCATCTCCTTCGTGTCGATATCCAGATGGTTGGTCGGCTCGTCGAGCACCAGAAAATTCGGCGGGTTGTAGAGCATCAGCGCCATGACCAGACGGGCCTTTTCGCCGCCTGAAAGCACGCTGACATATTTATCGACATCATCGCCTGAAAAGCCGAACCCACCGGCCAAGGCACGTAGCGAGCCCTGAGGCGCAAGCGGAAATTCATGCTCCAGAGTCTCGAAGATTGTGCGGCTGCCATCGAGCAGATCCATGGCGTGCTGGGCGAAGTAACCCATCTTCACACTCGCGCCGATGGTGACGCTGCCCTCATCGGGCTCGCTCACCCCGGCGATCAATTTGAGCAGGGTGGATTTGCCCGCGCCATTGACGCCCAGAATGCAGCAGCGCTCCTGTCGGCGGATCTGCAGATCGAGCCCGTTATAAATGGTGCGCGACCCATAGGCCTTGCTGACCTGCTTGAGCAGCGCCACGGAATCTCCCGAACGTGGTGCCGGGGCAAAATCGAATGACAGGGTCTGGCGGCGGCGCGGCGGCTCGACGCGGTCGATCTTGTCGAGCTTCTTGACGCGGCTCTGCACCTGCGCCGCATGCGAGGCGCGTGCCTTGAAGCGTTCGATAAAGGCGATTTCCTTGGCAAGCATCGCCTGCTGGCGGTCGAACTGGGCCTGCTGTTGCTTTTCGTTCAGCGCGCGCTGCTGCTCGTAGAATTCATAATCGCCCGAGAAGCTCGTCAGCGTGCCGCCGTCGATTTCCAGGATCTTGTTGACCACACGATTCATGAAGGCGCGGTCATGCGATGTCATGAGCAGGGCACCATCATAGTTCTTGAGGAACTGCTCCAGCCAGATCAGACTCTCGAGGTCGAGATGGTTGCTCGGTTCATCGAGCAGCATCACATCCGGCTGCATGAGCAGGATACGAGCCAGCGCCACGCGCATTTTCCACCCGCCCGAGAGCAGCCCGACATCGCCCGACATCATTTCCTGCGAAAAGCCCAGCCCGTGCAGCACTTCGCGTGCCTTGCTGTCGAGCCCATAGCCGCCAAGCTCTTCGAAGCGCGCCTGAACATCACCAAAACGCTCAAGAATGGCCTCCATCTGGTCCATTTTCTCCGGGTCGCAGAGATCGGCTTCCAGCTGCGCGAGTTCGCCTGCAATCTCGGCGACTTCACCCGCTCCGTTCATGACTTCCGCGACGACAGAGCGTCCGTCCATCTCGCCTACATCCTGGCTGAAGAAGCCGATTGTGATGCCGCGATCCTGGAAGACCTGCCCCTCATCCGGGGTTTCCTGCTTGGTGATCAGCCGGAACAGCGTCGTCTTGCCCGCGCCATTGGGGCCGACGAGACCGATCTTTTCGCCTTTCTGGATGGCCGCGCTCGTCTCGATGAAAATGACGCGCTGGCCGTTCTGCTTGCTGATCGAATCAAGACGGATCATGGAACCTCTGGAACATCGGGAGAAGGGGCGTTGATACGGGGTCGCTTCGTGATGTGCAATGTCGTGTTACCGAGTTCACGGCTCTGGAATTTGACGCGTCATACAGATCGCGCTTCCCTCTTTCCTGCGGCGGAACCTCGCTGTTGTTTATCCCCGGGGCAGAGTTAATGAAAAAAGGAAATAGACTGCCGGAGCGGCTCTACACATTGGTGATGTGGGGTGTCTCGGCAGTCTTTGCGGTCTTTCTGGTAGGGCTCGGCGGGCTCGTCATCGACGATCTGCCACGTGATCGGCAAGTCGTCGCCTTCGAACCGCACTATCCCGCCGAGCTGCAACAGCAAGGCGCTGCGCTCGAGCAGGCGCAGCGGGCGATAGAGTCGGAACGCGATCTCGACGGGATCAGACTGGATGCGGCGCGCAGTGCGGCTCGCAACGCCAAAGAGAGTTTGGAGGCCTGGGTCGATACGCGCAAGGCAACCACAGACCCGCGTCAGGATACGGAATTGCTGACGCGCACCCGGGCACTCGAGAACCTGCAGAATGCCGCTCATGAAGCCGAGCATCGCCTGGAGCAACTCGATCAGAAAGAGCTTGAGAACGAGCAGGCGCGCAACGCGCTGGTCGATCGGCGTGAGGCGGTAAAGGACGCCTACAGACCGATCCATGGCCGTCTTGTTTTCAGGGCGCAACTCCATGTTTTCCTGCTGCGTCTCGCTTTTACCCTGCCGCTTTTGCTGATTTCGATCTGGCTCGTCATGCGTCAGCGTCAGAGCCCGTATTGGCCGCTTTATCGTGGCTTCGTTCTGGCGTCGCTTTACGCATTCTTTGTCGAGCTTGTGCCCTATCTGCCGAGCTATGGCGGTTATGTCCGCTACGGGGTCGGGGCACTTCTGACCGTGCTCGTCTGTGTCGTGCTCATAAGGAACATGCAGTCCTATCTGGCCCGACGCCGCGCAGCTGAGGCAGATTCAGAGAAAGAGCGGCGCCAGCGCGTCGATCGGGCGCAGGCCTATGCCAAGCTCGACCGCAAGACCTGCCCCGATTGCGATCGACCTCTGGTTCTTGTCGAAGGGCAGGACACCAATTTCTGCGTTCACTGCGGCCTGACGCTCTACGAGCATTGCGGTGTCTGTCAGACGAGAAACATCGCCTTCAACCGTTTCTGCATGAGCTGCGGCAGTGAGGATATCGGTCATGCGGAAGACAGGTCTTCCGCCCCATCAGCAGCTCCGGTGCTCTAGGAGGAAAAAACATGGAAGACCTCATCCACATAACCCGGATCACAACCGAAGCCTGCCTGCCGCTGCGTCGCTCTGTTCTGTGGCCCAGCCTGACCGAAGACGAATGCCGCGTTCCGCAGGACCCCGAGGCGACGCATCTCGGTGCGTTCAGCGGCGAGCAGCTGATCGGCTGTCTCTCACTCTGCCCGATCGGCCCCGATCTGATCCAGCTGCGCAAATTTGCGGTGGCGGCAGCGTATCAGGGGCAAGGGATCGGCACGCAGCTGATGGACCAGGCAATCAGGACCTGCAGGGAACTCGGCGCCAACCGTCTCGAACTCGACGCTCGCAGCAGCGCGCTCGGTTTTTACAGAAAATTCGGCATGAGCCCGATGGGTGCTGTTTTCTTCAAGGGGCCTATCGAGCATCAGCGCATGGCTTTCGACCTTTAAAGCGGCTCCTCCGCTCCACGGGGAAAATAAGTGAGGGCCCCCAAAGATTTGTGCGGAAAATGAGATAGAGCTTTTCGTATCTGGTGGGTTCTAATCCAATATCGCAATCAATTCTGGTCGTTGCCTGCCACAGAGTGAAGACAATGCGCGGGCGGACAGAGAAGAATATGGCGCGGTGGTCTTGCCCGGGCTTCGCCGCCGAGCAATGTATGAGGTGCTGAACGCGAGAGTTGTTGATTGGTACGAGAGGAACTGGGATGAGCCGTTACTGCGTCACGGTAACCTGTGAGGCACGGCGTGGGGTCGTTGCCGTGATTTCCGGCTATCTCGCCGGTAAGGGCTGCAATATCAGCGACAGCGCCCAGTTTGACGATAGCGAGACCAATCGGTTCTTCATGCGCACAAGCTTTGTCGCCGAAACCGGGGCATCGCTCGAAGAACTTCGGCGTGATTTCGCGCCGCTGGCGGCAGAATACGGCATGGAAGCCATTTTCTACGACGAGGCAGAACGACTCAATGTCGTCGTCATGGTCTCGCGCTTCGGGCACTGCCTGAATGATCTTCTCTATCGAGTCCGTCTCGGTGCATTGCCGATCAATATCGTGGCCGTCATTTCGAACCATCTGGATTTCCAGAAGCTCGTCGTCAACCACGATATCCCGTTTCACTACATACGTGTGACCAAAGAGAACAAGGCAGAGGCAGAAGCGCAGCAACTTCGCATCATCCGAGAGACGGGTGCCGATCTCGTCGTGCTTGCCCGCTACATGCAGGTTCTTTCCGATGATCTGTGCCAGCAGCTTTCGGGTCGCACGATCAATATTCATCACTCCTTTCTTCCCAGCTTCAAGGGCGCACATCCCTATCATCAGGCGCATGCGAGGGGCGTGAAGCTCATCGGGGCGACCGCTCATTATGTTACGGCGGATCTGGATGAAGGGCCGATCATCGAGCAGGATATCATCCGTGTGTCGCATAACCAGTCACCGGAAGACTACGTGGCGCTGGGGCGCGATGTCGAAAGCCAGGTTCTGGCGCGCGCCATTCATGCCCATGCGCATCGACGTGTCTTCCTGAGCGGCAGGAAGACGATCGTCTTCCCGGCCAGTCCCGGCTCCTACGCGTCTTCCTTGCGAGGCTGATCAGGCTTGACGTGTTCGGCGAATGGCAGGGCTGACCGGAGGTCACCACTGCCTGCCCGTTGAGTATCGATGGCGCGAATCTTCACGGACGCAGGCAGGTCGCGTGCCCAAAAGACACCGCCATTCAGGCGGCTTGCTGATCCGAGACCGGCGCAACGGGTTCGCACTTTGTGTCGTGTCTCGCATCGGCAAAAGCGCTCGGCATCAATTCCCTGCGCATCAGTTCAATAACCCAGGCCCAGAGCATATGGCCGATTGTCTCGGAAAAAATCTCGGCGCGCGGGAGGTTCCACAACGCTGGCGCCCAGTGCCCGGCGGGCAGCACCATGCCGTGGAAGACGAGTGTCACGACCAGGCCGAATACCACGCCCTGTCCCATGGCGATGCGCGGAAAACGGAGCCAGAGCACGCAATAGAGAAGGGCAAAGAAAATCGAGAACAGGTGGTGCACCACCAGGACGCCGCCGGGCACGATATGCCCGGAATAGACATAAATGAGATGGTCGACATTTACGCCGAGATCGCGAAGCATTTCGGCGGGCGGGCTGGCGCGATCCGGCGTGCGGGGTGGCAGGGGGACTTCCGTGCCCCATTTCACGAAGCTGGAGAGATTTCCCCCGACAAATCCCGCCCATAGGGCGGGAAGCAGCAAGGCCTTGCCTGTCGTGCGGTTGGTGAGCGTCATTTTTTCTGAGTCGGGCAGGGTGGAAGAGACAGGCGATAGATCGTGGTTGCGCCGCGCAGGGGGCGACTGTTCTTGAAGGCGATCTCGTCGAGACGAGAGTCGGAGATGTAGAGCCAGTTATTGGCGATCGCGAAGCCGTCTGCCCAGTCGAGCACGTCAGGATTGTCGTAAACCTTCTGTGTCTGGGGTGTCTTTGCCCCTTCAGGGAAAGTCAGGGCATAGAGCCCGTGATTCTCGATATCGCCAACCCAGAGCCGGTTGCAGGCATCCATCTCTATCCCGCCGCTCATGACCGACTGGCCGAGATATTGGGCTTTCTTGTCCAACTCGGCGTCGCTCAGATGGGCGTTGCGCAGATCGGGCGTCGCAATGCGCCAGTAATGATGGTCGGTCAGCGGGCGGTAGTAAAGCCAGGCGCGGTCAGGTGAGAGGGCAATGCCATCATCCTGTGTGACAGGCAGGCTACCGTCTTTCTTGCGGGCGAGTTCACCATAGATATGTAGATGCTGTTCCGGGTCTGCGATACCAGAGCGTGTGTTGGCAAGCACCAGACGATAGGCGCCCGTATCGAGATCCATCACCACCAGCCCGCCGCGGCCCCATTCATTGGTGATATAGGCGGTGCGTGTGCGTGTATCCACGCGCACGTCGTTCAGTGAGTCGGCGGGGGTGATATCCGACCCGAAATGGTAGATCTGGATCAGTCTTCCTGTCTCGGCGTCAAATTCAGCAAGCTTTGGTGGCAGCACTTTCTGATCGACTGAGGGAAGAGACGAGTCCAGCACCCAGAGATGATTCTGATCATCGACCCACAGAGCAGGAACCGATACCCAGAGCTCGCGATCGGTCGGGTTATTTTCGAAGTGGTTCCAGTTTTTGTCGGGGAAGGGGATCAGCGCGCCGGTTTTCGGGTCGATGCGCACCACGCTGGCGATATACCGCTTCATGGTCGCTGGCGCCGATGCATAGACGATGCCCGAGCGGGAGACGCCGACGCCGATCATGTTGAAATCCGCTGGAAAGCGTTTGACGATTTCAAGCGTCGGCTGGGTCGCAGCATTGTCAGAATCTGGCTGGGGCAGACCGGCCGCAAAAGACGGGGTTGCGAAGCTCGCAGAGGCGAGAAGGGCAGCAAGCAGTTTTTTCATGACAATCCGGCCCCTTGCGTGGCGACATCGAGAGTGAAGATCGTATTTTCGGCGCACATGAACAGGCGATCGCGCTGAGTGCCCCCAAAAGTCAGGTTGGATACGCTGCGTGGCAGGCGAAGCCGCCCGATCATCTTGCCTGCAGGATTATAGACGAACACGCCGCAGAGCCCGAGCGGACCATTGGCCGCCACCCAGAGATTGCCGAGCCTGTCTGCCTTGATTCCATCAGGCATGAGTTTGTGGCCGCCAAGGCTCATGTCGGCAAAGACCCGCTGGTTCGTCAGCGCGCCATTACGCACGTCAAACGCATAGATATTGCGATAGCCGCCCCCTTTGGGGCTGGCCGCACCTTTCTCGCTTGAGACAATATAAAGTGTTTTCTGGTCGGGCGAAAAACACAGCCCGTTCGGACCGGCAAGATCGGCCCCTGTCAGAACGCTGGTGAGCTTGAGTGTCTGCGGGTCGAGATGGAAGACATGCGTCTCCTGATGATGCAGTCCCCCAATCTGCTCGGTGGCCTCAAGATCGAGATTCCATGTCAGATTCCCTTTGCCAGGATCGCCGTTGACCGGTGCATCGGGGTGCCCCTCCCAAAGACGGTCACCATAAGGCGGATCGGTAAACCAGATCCCGCCCTGTGCATCGACCACGATATCGTTTGGCGAGTTGAGACGCTTGCCCTCAAAGCTCTCGGCAAGGACCGTGCACCGCCCGTCATGCTCCCAGCGGATCACGCGCCTCATGCCGTGCTCGCAGGTAATGAGGCGCCCGTCATGGTCGAATGTATTGCCGTTGGAGTGATAGCTTTCCTTGCGGAACACCGTCATCGACCGTTCTTCCGGCAGATAGCGATATTGCGTGCTCCCCATGACGTCGCTGACGATCAGGAAACGCCCGTCGCTCGACCATGCAGGGCCTTCGAACCACAGCGTTCTGCCTTTCCAGGCCTGAACCAGCGGGGCGTTATCGAGAATGACGGCCGAGAAGGACGGATCGTAGAAAATGATATCAGGGTCGGGCGTGAACGAGACCGGCGCGTCAGGCCCCCAGATTCTTGGCGGGGTGCTGATGACGCTTGGCGGGGCAATGGCCTCATCCTGACCGGCGGCTCGGGCTTTGCCTGCGAAAAGCGCCCCACCCAGGGCCGCGGCTCCAAGGCCAAGGGCGGATCGGCGCGATAGCGGACCGGAGGGGAGGAGAGTGTTTTCTGGAAGGCTCATGGTCTGGCTCGTCTTTGAAACGGGGCGCCCGCTATAGAAAAACGGCGCGTGGCGAGAGAGAAAACGATTCAGTCTGGGATCTCGTCAGGGCGAGTCGCATTAAAAATAAGTAATCGCGCCTGGAGCATGAGCAAAAGAGCGAAGAAAGAATTCCCCGATCAGAAAAACGGATCGTGCCTTTGAGGATTCACGGGGGCTACGTGCCTGATAAGCGCGTCTTCAACGCCAGTTACACTGGCGCATCTGCCTTGCGTTACGCGAGGGGCGTTTGTCTGGGGTGCTTCTCGTGGAATGAAGATATAGGCTGTTGGAGCCTTATCCTGTGTCTCGATCTATATCGAATAATTGAATGCGTCGGCCGCCCTGCTCTGCGGCGCTCATGGTATCTGACCGGGTTCCATCAAAGCGATAAGCGTAACAGTGATCATGAAAGACAATCAGGTTTCGAGACTGCTTTCTCTGGTTCTGCGTCATGAGCCGGGAAAGATAGGTATTGTGCTCGATAATCACGGGTGGACCGATATTGCCGATCTGCTGCGATTGGCGAACAATGCTGGCTATGTCTTTGATCGCGACACGCTGCTTCGGGTCGTGGCGACGAGTGATAAGCAGCGCTTCACCATTTCTCCGGATGGGAAGCTGATCAGGGCGGCACAGGGGCATTCGGTTCAGGTCGATCTGAACCTGCCCGTCAGCCAGCCCCCTGCCAGATTGTGGCACGGCACGGCCCGAAAAAATATTGAATCGATTTTGCGCGAGGGCCTCAACCCGGGGCGGCGGCAGATGGTCCATCTGTCGAGCGATGTGGATACTGCAAAACGCGTTGGCGCAAGGCACGGCGAAGCCATCGTCCTGGCTATCGATACGGCGTCGATGTACGAAGAAGGGATGGCGTTTTACCAGGCTGAAAACGGCGTCTGGCTCGTTGCTTCTGTTCCTGCGGCCTATCTCGCAGTCGAGGAATAAACCGGTTTGTTGACGCTTTGAGTTTTGCGGTGCTGAAACGCCTTCTTCCGGCACCCGCCCAAGCCGGGTGCTGGAAGTCGGACTGACGTCTCGATTGGCGCTGTTTGATCAGCTGGTCAGATCAACCCTCTACGCGATATCCCTTGAACAGGAAAACCGGGCCGAAGGCGTAGCTGTCGACCAGCTCGTAGAAACGGGCGACGGTCTCGTTTTTCGAATGCTGAATGAAGGCTTCTTCATTCGTATAGACTTCGTCCAGATAGAAACGATTGCGGTTGTTCTCATCGCGGATGAGCTCGAAGCGCAGCGTGTCCGGCTCTTTCTTCAAAGAGTCATTGGCATCGAACAGACCGGCGCTGATGAACGCATCGCGCTTGTCAGAAGGAACGTCGAACTGCACTACAACATGATAGGTCATGTTTATCTCCTCAGGGTTAAATCGCTTGCTGCGATCTCGAGAGGCACGCTAGGACGCCATTTCGGTCATTAAAAGTGATTGTTAATGACGACATCGTTCATAAAAAGAGAAGATATTGAAGCTTTCCCAACTCGCTTTTTTCTGTGCCGTGGTCGAGCAGGGCACGGTCGCCGCAGCGGCAGCCCAGCTGAACTGTGTCTCGTCAAATATCACCACGCGTGTTCGCGAACTGGAGGAACTCCTCGGGGTCTCGCTGTTCAGCCGTGAAAAAAACCGTCTGCTCGTTACGCCGGAGGGAAGGCTTTTCTTTCAAAAGGCCAAGCAGGTGCTGGCAATGGCGCAGGAAGCCCGCGCGCTTTTCAAGGACGAAACGGAGCGAGGAGTCATACGGGTAGGCGCGCTGGATGTAGCCCTGATGAATCACCTGCCTGAGCGTATAGCGCGTTACAGGGCCAATACGCCTCATGTAGAGCTGCATATTCGCCCAGAACCGTCGCTCATGCTCGAACAATTGCTGATGGATGGTGAGCTGGATCTGATTTTGACTGACGGGCCGATCGTTCATCCGCTTCTGGTCAGTCGTCTGGCCTTTCGCGAGCGGCTTGTGCTGGTGACGCCAAAAGCCCTGAGCGCGCCGACAGTCGACGACCTGTCCAGAATGGAGCTCTATGTCTTTGGTCAGACCTGTCACTATCGGCGACAGGTGGATGGTTATCTTGAGACCAGCAAGATCAAACCGAGATCGGTCATGGAAATCGAGTCATTCTCCAGCATCTTCGCCTGCATCGAAGCGGGGGTCGGGTTTTCGTGCCTGCCGGAGAGCGTTGTTGAACAGGCAGTCACGAGGCACGAAAAAATCCATTTCGAGCGCGCGGATAGTCTGGAATCGAGCGATATCTATTATGTCTGGCGCAAGAATTACACCTCGCCCTTGATACACAGGCTTATCGAAAGCCTTGAGCAGGATCTCTGACAGATCCGGAACCCTTGCAGAAACAAGAGGGCAGCAGGGCGAAAAGGGCCGTAAACAGCTCCGGCCCCGGCTTTTGAAGCAGAGAGAAGCCGACACGAAAAAGGATTTCCTCGCGTCGGTTTCAGGTTTTTCAATGGGCTTGTGGGGTCAGTGTGCGGCGTACCGCATCCTGCCAGCCGCGCAGGAGTTCAAGGCGAAGCGCGGGCTCGATTTTTGGCTCGAAAAGCCTTTCCTGCGTCCAGATGGTGGTGATTTCCTCAAGCGAGTTCCAGACGCCGGTTGCCAGACCGGCCAGAAAGGCGGCACCCAGAGCCGTGGTTTCGAGGTCGGACGGGCGCTGTACCTTGGTGTCGAGAATATTGGCGAGAAACTGCGAGAACCAGTCATTGGCCGACATGCCCCCGTCGATACGCAGGGTCTGGGCTTGCATGGCGCCATCTTCACGCATTGCATGGGCAAGATCGAAAGTCTGATACGCAACCGATTCCAGTGCGGCGCGGGCTATATGGGCCTCGGTCGAGCCCAGGGTGAGGCCGCAGATGAGCCCGCGCGCATCGGGGTCCCAATGAGGCGCGCCAAGGCCCACGAAGCCCGGGACCATATATACCCCATGACTGTCAGGCACGCGGGTTGCCATGTCATCTGTCTGAGAGGCGTGGGTGATCAGATGCAGCCCGTCACGCAGCCATTTGATGGCAGCACCTGCCACGAAAATAGAGCCTTCCAGCGCGTAGATCGTCTTGCCGTTGATGCGATAACCGATGGTCGTGAGCAGGCGATGATGCGAGGTGACCGGTTTATCGCCCGTATTGAGCAGCATGAAGCAGCCCGTGCCATAGGTTGCTTTCGCCATGCCGGGTTCGAAACAGGCCTGCCCCACGAGGGCCGCATGCTGATCGCCCGCCATGCCGCCGATGGGAATGGAGACGCCAAAGAGATCAGGCGCCGTCATGCCGAGTTGCCCGCTATTGTCGCACAGCTTCGGCAGAAGGGCCGCCGGGACACGGAACAGGGCCAGCAGATCGGCGTCCCAGTCCTGCGTGTGGATATTGAACAGGGCCGTGCGGCTGGCATTGGTCACGTCGGTTGCGTGAACGGCGCCGCCGGTCAGACGCCAGAGCAGGAAGCTGTCGATCGTGCCCATGGCCAGTTCGCCAGCTTCGGCGCGGTCGCGCAGCCCTGAGACGTTATCGAGCAGCCAGGTGATCTTGCTGGCAGAAAAATAGGGGTCAAGCAGCAGGCCGGTCTTGGCGCGAACGATTTCTTCTGCCCCATCGCGCTTGAGTTCGGCACAGAACGGAGCCGTCCGGCGGTCCTGCCAGACAATGGCGCGATGCACCGGTTTGCCTGTGGCGCGCTCCCACAAGACGATTGTTTCGCGCTGGCTCGTGATGCCCAGGCCAGCGATTTTATCAACCCCGCCGGAGGCAGCAATGGCCTCGCGCGCTGTCTCGAGCGCATCGCGCCAGATATCCTCGACATCATGCTCTACCCAGCCGGGAGCCGGATAATGCTGGGCAAATTCGCGGCGCGACAGGGAGAGGGCTTTTGCCTTGTTGTTGAAAACGATGCTGCGCGTCGAGGTCGTGCCCTGGTCGATGGCAAGGATATGGGTCTTCTGGGTCATGGGGGAAAACTCCTCCTGGCATCCGTGGGATGCGCAGTGAATATGAGGCGGCAGAGGGGCGTAGTTCAGGGAGCAGGCGTTACGCTGTTGGGCGCCATATAGGCTGGCTCGGCACGGGGCGGGGCGGCGGTTGCCGGCGCCCGATCGGGCACAGGGGGCGCCGGGAGATCGGCCGTGTAGTTCGGCATGAAGGGACGAAGGGTGAACTGATAGATGCCCGCGCCGACAACACCACCGACAAGCGGGCCTGCAATCGGCACCCACCAGTAATGTTGCGGAGACGGAAAGGCCGAGGCACCCCAGCCGGCAAAGAAGGCGAAGGTGCGCGGGCCGAAGTCACGCGCCGGGTTGATGGCCCAGGCATCGAGAAAACCGGATGAGGCGCCAATGGCCGCAACCAGTAGTCCGATAATGAGCGCGCCGGAATTCGCCTGCGGGGCCATGGTGTTATACTGGCAGGTAATGGCGAAAATGCCGAAGACCAACACACCCGTCAGCACAATCTGCACCACGAAGGAATGCATGGCTGTCACGGCAAGGCCTGGATGGGTGAAGAACACGCCCGCTGCACCCCCATCACCTGCGCGGGTGAAATGATGGGTCAGGTTGTAATGGTCGATGACAGGATGGAAATTGAGATAGACCACGGCGGCACCGGCGATGCCGCCCAGCACTTGTGCAGCGCAGTAGGGCAGAACCTTTTTCCATGAGAAACCGCGATAGAGCGCGAGGGCCAGAGTGACGGCGGGGTTTGCATGGGTGCCACTGACAGCCCCGGTTGCATAAATCGCAAAGGTGACGCCAAGCCCCCACACAATGGCCACGCCCCAATAGGCGTTCTGATAAGGGTTGGGATCGTAAAGCACGATCATCGCCGCGACGCTGTCGCCGAAAATGATGATGATCATGACGGCGATGAATTCGGCGATCAGTTCGCCGAGATAGCGTTTTCTTTCTGACATGAGAGTCGGTCCGTCAGCCAGAGTGAAGGGGGAGCGGGTGGAAGAGGTCAGGCGACCTCTTTGTCATCGGTTTCCTGGCCTGCGGCGTTCTGCTGAAGGCGGCGGGCCATGTAATCCTTTAGTTTCGTGACGTCTTCGGAACTGAAGCGCAGGCCTAGTTTCGAGCGTCGCCAGAGAATATCTTCGGCGCTACGGGCCCATTCATGCGTCATGAGGTAATCGACTTCACCCTCATGCAGATCGGCCCCTATGAGCGCGCCCAGAGATGCGCCCCCGGTTTCAGGGGGTAGCATGACGCTTTCGACCAACGTGCCGTAATTGCGCACCAGTCTGGTTGTTGTCTGCTGCGAAAGGCCAGACACCCGGCGCTGGAGGGAGGCGACGTATCTGTCAAAATCCGTGCGCTGGAAATCACCGCCCGGCAAAGGCGCGTCAGCCGTCCAGGAAATGGTTGTCAGCCCCTTGAGATGGGGGGCGAGTTTCTCGAGGGCATGCTCGGCGAGTTTGCGATAGGTCGTGATCTTGCCGCCAAAGACTGACAGGACGGGGGCGGCACTGTGGTCGATATCGAGACGATAATCACGTGTGACGGCAGAAGCGCTGCCTGAATGGTCGTCATAGAGCGGCCGCACACCGGCATAGCTCCAGACGACATCCTGGGGAGTGACCGCGCGTTTGAAGTAACGGCTCACGCTCTCGCAGAGATAGGCAATCTCATCCGCACTGATAGTAACCGAGCCGGGGTTCTGGTCCCAGGGGATGTCGGTTGTGCCGATGAGGGTAAAATCCTTCTCATAGGGGATGGCAAAGACGATACGCTTGTCCGGGTTCTGCAGAATATAGGCCTGCTCTGTCTCGAACTGCCTTGGCACGACAATGTGGCTGCCTTTCACAAGGCGCACGTGATTGCGGCTTTCGATCGAGAGCCTGTCCTGCAGCAATTCCGCCACCCAGGGGCCAGCGGCATTGATCAGGGCTCGTGCGGTGACCTCACGCGTTTCACCCGTCAGCGTGTCTTCCAGAATGGCGACCCAATGGCTCTGATGGCGCTTGGCGCTGATCAGTCTGGTGCGCGTGCAGATTGTGGCGCCGCGACGGGCAGCATCCTGCGCGTTGAGCACCACGAGACGGCTGTCCTGTACCCAGCCATCCGAATATTCAAAGCCGCGCACATAGTCCGGGCGAAGCACACGGCCCGCTGCCTCGTCCTGCAGACGGAGGCTGCGTGTTTTTGGCAGTGTCATGGTGCGGCACAGATTGTCGTAGAGAAAAAGCCCGGTCCGCAGCAACCAGGCGGGGCGGAGCATGGCGGAGTGCGGCAGAATGAAGCGCATGGGCCAGATGATATGCGGCGCAATTTTCAGCAGGCGTTCGCGCTCATTCAGGGCCTCGCGCACGAGACGAAACTCGTAATATTCGAGATAACGCAAACCGCCATGGATGAGCTTGGTACTGGCCGAGGAGGTATGGCTAGCGAGATCGTCTTTTTCGACCAGCATGACCTTCAGCCCGCGCCCGGCGGCGTCGCGCGCGATGCCTGCTCCATTGATGCCGCCGCCTATGATCAGAAGATCATGGATGGTTTTGGTCTGGGAGGAGTCAGCATGAGTCGTCATGAAAGGGAGCCTTCGTTAAAAGCGACTGCGAAGGCCCTGATAGAGTAAAAACGAAAATAAACGAACATAAAACGTTAGAGATAACGTTCTTGTGTTATAGTTAGCTCTTCAAACGTTATCCGTCACGTGAAGTGTCACGTTGGCCTTCTCCAGCTGTGCTCGGAATTCTGCGGATGGTATCCGGTCTGTCACGAAATCGTCGATCATCGACAGGTCGCCGACACGACCTACCGGCTTGCGGGTGAATTTCGTATGGTCGGCTAGGAGGATGACGCGTCTCGCATGCCGCATGATCGCACGCGCGCACTGGATTTCGTCGAGGTCGAAATCGAGAAGCGTGCCGTCTTCTTCCACGCCGCTGATACCGATCACACCAAAATCAGCCCTAAATCCTGACAGCGATTCAGTGGCCCCGGCGCCGATGATGCCCCCATCCTGAGGGCGGACGAGCCCCCCGGCGAGGACTGTGCGAAAATCACGCCTTGGAGAGAGTGCCACTGCCACATGAAGGTTATTGGTGATGACATGCAAATCGCGATGGCCCGTCAGGGCGCGGGCAAAGGCTTCGGTCGTGGTGCCGATATTGATGAAAAGCGAGCTGCCGTCAGGAATGAGGGCTGCAGCGCAGGCGCCTATGGCGTCCTTGGCGCGTGAATGCAGTGTCTGGCGCTCGCCATAGGCGATGTTCTCTGTCGATGATGTCGGGCTCGCGCCGCCATGATAGCGGGCGACATGGCCGGTTTCGGCCAAGGCATTGAGGTCGCGCCGTATTGTCTGCACCGTCACGCCAAGGCGCTGGGCGAGATCCTCATTGGACATGAAGCCATGCGCCTGAACGAGCGCAACGATCTGTCGATGGCGGGGCGTGTTGAGCGTGTCATGCATCATGAACCCCTGTCTGTCATGCTGCGTTGAAGCCTACAATCCTGCACTTGCGACGACGCTCTTGAAAGCCCATTTCCCAGCCATGGCGACAGCATCACGATCCACTATGGAAGCAATCCCCGAACACAGGCTCGTGGGGTTCAGGCCCGAGCGGCAGCCTGTCAAGGAGAAGCTGCGCCGCATGGTGGTCAAATCCGATTATGACCCGGCCGGCGATCAGCCAACCGCGATTGCGGAACTGGTGCGCGGCGTTGACGATGGTGAGGTCGATCAGGTGCTGCTGGGCGTGACCGGGTCGGGCAAGACCTTCACCATGGCGAAAGTCATCGAGGCGACCCAGAAGCCGACACTTATTCTTGCACCGAACAAGACCCTGGCGGCCCAGCTCTACGGGGAAATGAAGCAGTTCTTCCCGGATAACGCGGTGGAATATTTCGTTTCCTACTACGATTATTACCAGCCAGAAGCCTATGTGCCGCGCTCTGACACCTATATTGAAAAAGACAGTCAGATCAACGAGCAGATCGACCGTATGCGCCATGCGGCGACGCAGGCGCTGCTTGAGCGCAATGACGTCATCATAGTCGCCTCCGTATCCTGCATCTACGGTATCGGTTCGGTCGAGACCTATTCACGCATGGTGGTCAGGCTCGAAGCCGGGGGGAGTATCGATCGTGATCGCCTTATCAAGGCACTGGTCGAGCTTCAGTATCGTCGTAACGATGCGGCCTTCGAGCGCGGCACGTTTCGCGTGCGTGGGGAGCAGATCGATATTTTCCCGGTGCAGAATGAAGACCGCGCCTGGCGCGTCTCGCTGTTCGGGGACGAGATCGAGGCCATTATCGAATTCGACCCGCTGACTGGCAACAAGACGGCTGAGCTTTCCGAAATCAGTGTCTACGCCAACTCGCATTATGTGACGCCTCGCCCGACGCTCAATCAGGCCATGATTGGCATCAAGGCCGAGTTGCGCCAGCGCCTCGACGAGCTGAACGCTGCCGGGAAGCTGCTCGAGGCCGAAAGACTGCAGCAGCGCACCATTTTCGATCTCGAAATGATCGAGACGACCGGCGCCTGCAAAGGCATCGAAAACTACTCGCGCTATCTCTCGGGGCGTGGGCCTGGTGACCCACCGCCGACGCTGTTCGAATATCTGCCCGAAGATGCACTGCTGATCGTCGATGAGAGCCATGTTACCGTGCCGCAGATCGGCGGCATGGCGCGTGGCGACCATGCGCGTAAATCCGTCCTGTCTGAATATGGCTTTCGTCTGCCCTCCTGCCTCGATAACCGCCCCCTGAAATTCGAGGAGTGGGAGGCCCTGCGTCCGCAGAGCGTGTTCGTTTCCGCAACGCCCGGCCCCTGGGAGATGGAGCGGACGAGCGGCGTCTTTGCCGAGCAGATCATCCGACCGACAGGTCTGATCGACCCGGTGACCATCGTTCGCCCGGTCGAAGGGCAGGTGGATGATCTTCTGGCCGAGGCCCGTGACACCATCGCCGCTGGTGGGCGTGTTCTGGTGACCACGCTCACCAAGCGCATGGCTGAGGATCTGACGGAATATCTCGGTGAGGCCGGGATCAAGGTGCGTTATCTGCATTCTGACGTCGACACGCTCGAGCGTATCGAGATCATCCGTGATCTGCGTCTTGGCGCTTTCGACGTGCTGGTCGGGATCAACCTGCTTCGAGAGGGGCTCGATATTCCGGAATGTGCTCTGGTTGCCATTCTCGATGCTGACAAGGAAGGGTTTCTGCGTAGCCGCACCTCGCTGATCCAGACCATCGGGCGTGCCGCACGTAACGTCGACGGGCGCGTTCTGCTCTATGCCGACAAGATGACCGGCTCGCTTGAGTTTGCAATTGATGAGACCGCTCGCCGCCGTGCGCGCCAGATTGCCTATAACGAGGCCCATGGCATCACCCCGCAGACCGTGCGCTCGCGTATCGGCGACGCGCTCTCTTCCGTGTTCGAGCAGGATTATGTCACCGTTGGCCCCGATGCTGCGGGCGACACGCAGGAATTCGTCGGCAAATCGCTTGGCGCCTCCATTCAGGATCTGGAAAAGCGCATGCGCGCGGCGGCTGCCGATCTCGACTTCGAGCAGGCCGCACGGCTGCGTGATGAAATCAAGCGCCTTGAGGCAATCGATCTCGGGCTCGAGCCGCCCCCCTTGCCGAGTTCGACGGCGGGGCGTAGCTCTTTCAAAAGCAAGGATAAAACGCCGCGACCGCTTGGCCCGGGCGGCGGTGGCTACGACCCTGCGAAAAAGCGGGGCGGCAGGAGGAAAGCAGGATGATCGAGCTCAAACTGGGTGAGGCCCATCTTGGATTATTGCCTGGCCTTGGCGGCAGCCTCGCTTTCTGGCGTCTGCGCGGTCGTGATCTGCTCGTGCCGACAGCCGACCCCAATCTCGCCGCTCAGAAGAATACGCCGGTGGCGGGGTATCCTCTCGTGCCATTTTCTAACCGCATCGGCGACGGAAAATTCAGCTTTGAGGGCGTTGATTATACGCTTGCAAAGAATTTTAGCGCTGAGTCCAATGCCATTCACGGCAATGGCTGGGAGCGTGAGTGGCAGGTCGCGCAACATGATTCGGAACGGGCCATTCTGTTCCTCGACCACAACCCTGCAAAGGGAGACGACCCGGCGCAATGGCCTTTTGCCTATCGTGCCGTACTGTCTTTTGTTCTGCACCGTGACGGGCTGAGTGTGGAAATGCTCATCGCGAACCGCGACACGCGCGTCCAGCCTGTGGGAATGGGTTTCCATCCCTTTTTCGCGCGCAGCGATGACATGACCATGCAGTTTGCGGCTTCCAGCGTCTGGGAAAACGGGCCGGATATGCTTCCGATCGGGCAGATTGCTTGCGAGGGAACATGGAATTTCGCCACAGCCCGCACTATCGGCGAGACGCGGCTCGATAACTGCTTTGCCGGGTGGGGAGGCAAGACAGTTCTGGGTTATCAATCCGCTGGCTACGAGGTGACCATAGAGGCTGACCCCGTATTCCAGCATCTGGTTGTCTTCACCGCGCCGGAAAAGCCCTTCGTTGCGGTCGAGGCCGTCAGCAACATGAATAACGGGCTCAACCACCCCGACCTGCTGGAAAACGGCGTGCATGTTCTTGCTCCGGGCGCGAATATCTCAGGCGTGATCCGCTACAAGCTGCGAGAATTGCGTGGCTGATCATTCCAAGACGCCTCTGGCGCTCTATCTCACCCCGCAAGGGGCGGCACGAATGCGCGAGGAACTGCGCGAACTCATGCAGGTCGAGCGCCCGAAAATTGTCGAGATTGTCTCCTGGGCAGCGGGAAATGGCGATCGGAGCGAAAATGGAGACTATCTCTACGGCAAACGTCGTCTGCGCGAGATCGACCGACGGGCGCGATTTCTCAGCAAGAGGCTTGAGCATGCGCTCGTTATAGATCCGGCCTCACAGACGACCCGCGACCGCGTCTTTTTCGGCGCCAGCGTGTCTTACGTCGATGAAGAGGACGTGACGCATGACGTCACAATTGTTGGCTGCGACGAGGCAGATCTGACACGACGTGAGATCAGTCTGGTCTCCCCTGTGGCCCGTGCGCTCATGCGAAGCCGGGTGGGAGATGAGGTCAGTCTTCAGACCCCGAGCGGGCCGGTGATGCTGGAAGTGCTTTCCATCACCTATCCCTGAGGAGCCTCGCAGGCGAGAGGGACGGGGTGAGGCAGTATCGATCCGTCATAGGAAACGACCAGACGCTCTGCTAGAGCTTAAACAATGATGGGCCCAGATCATGGGTCATGGGGGTGCGAGCTGCACAGGTGACCCCAGTGAGTTTTTCAGGACCGAAAGGACTAGGTCGATGGCGCTTAGAATAGCCGTTCAGATGGACCCGCTCGAACACGTCAATATCAACGGAGATTCGACTTTCGCCCTTATGCTCGAGGCCCAGCGTCGGGGGCATGAACTCTTCGTCTATCCCGTCGAGTCTCTTTGCCTGGGTGAGGGGGGTGCCGAAGCGACCATGGGCCGTTTGTCTGCGCGCGCGCGCGCGGTCAAGGTGCAGCGTGTTCAGGGCGGCCATGCAAGCTTCGGTGAAGAGATGCGGCTCGACCTTGGCGCGACCGATGCCGTATTGATGCGGCAGGACCCGCCCTTCGACATGGGCTATATCACGGCCACTCACATGCTTGAGCATGTGCATGGTGTCGGCGAAGGGAAGACGCTGGTCGTCAACGATCCGAAATCCGTCCGTGACGCGCCTGAAAAGCTTCTGGTCACGCATTATCCCGATCTGATGCCGCCCACTCTCGTGACCTGGGACCGTGAGGCGCTGACCCAGTTCCGTGCCCGCTATGGCGATGTGATTCTCAAGCCACTTTATGGCAACGGGGGCGCCGGTATCTTCCGTATTCGCGAAGGGGATGAGAATTTCGCGTCGCTTCTCGAACTGCATTTCAGCCGTTCGCGTGAGCCGCTCATGATCCAGCGCTACGAACCGCTGGTGCGCAAGGGTGACAAGCGTATCATTCTGGTCGATGGCAAGCCGATCGGCGCGATCAATCGTGTGCCTGCAACGGGCGAGGCACGGTCGAACATGCATGTGGGTGGCAGGGCAGAAGCCGTGGCGCTGACCAGGCGCGATGAAGAGATCTGCGAGCGTATCGGGTCACATCTGCGTGAAAATGGGCTGATTTTCGTGGGTATCGACGTGATTGGCGAGTGGCTCACCGAAATCAATGTGACGTCACCCACCGGGCTTCAGGAACTGGATCGCTTCAATGACATGAACAGCGCCGGGCTGGTCTGGGATGCCATCGAACAGCGGATCGGTCGTAGCTAAGGCGAAGAGACGTCACTCTTCTTTCTTATTGGGTTCCTGTGGTGGTGTCGCGAAGATCGAAGAGGCGGCGGTATAGCGGAACGGCAGGGTCACCTTCGGTGGCCCACCTTCTGATATCTCGGGAGGCTTGTCACGGCCAAAGCGGTTGACGAACCATTTGGTTAATTCTTCCTTGAAACGCACGATATAGATCGATGCCCACAAACCTAATGCCAGAAGGAAGAGGCTTATATTCATGAGCGACATGTGTTGCCTCTCTCCGTTTCTATCTGTTCGACCCGCTTATCTGTATCATTTCCTTTAGACGGCGAACGTGACGAAATGCAAACCGCCTCTCGCCAGTTCTGGCGAGATGGTCTAAGAGCGATCAGGCAAGACGATGCCTGTCATGCTGTCTGATCATCAGGCGAAATGTCGAACGCCCGGGCCGAAGGCCTGGGTTTCAAACAGGTATCAGGACGGAATTATGATTTTGCGCGACCAGACGAACGAAGCCTGATGACACGACCGGACCCCTTGATCGACCCGACCGCCTCCATGGACGACGCCCATCCCCGGCCACGTTCCGCTCTCGACGCAGATGCCGTGCGTGCGGCCTATCGGCGTTGGGCAAAGGTTTATGACTCGGTTTTCGGTGGCATTTCCGCCTTCGGCCGTCGTCGTGCCGTCGCAGCAGTCAACGCCTTGCCGGGTGAGCGCGTTCTCGAGGTCGGTGTCGGCACCGGTCTGGCGCTGCCCCATTATAATCGCGACAAGCACATCACGGGTATCGATCTGTCCGAAGCGATGCTGGGGCGTGCCCGTCATCGCGTGATCAACCAGCAACTCGGCAATGTCGACGATCTGCTGGAAATGGACGCCGAGGCAACTACCTTCGAGGCTGGAAGCTTCGATATTGCGGTTGCGATGTTCGTGGCGTCTGTTGTGCCGAGCCCGCGTCGCCTGCTTGGCGAGCTCAAGCGCGTGGTCAAGCCGGGCGGGCATATCCTGTTCGTCAATCATTTTCTGGCGACGGGCGGTGTGCGCTTGGCCGTTGAACGCGGCATGGCACGTGCCTCGCGCTCTCTGGGCTGGCACCCTGATTTCGCTATGGAATCGCTCCTGCCCCCCGAGGATCTGAGCCGTGCCCTGATCACGCCGGTGCCGCCTGCTGGTCTGTTTACACTCGTGACATTGCCGCTCGAGATGGATAATAAGGAAGAGACGGCCCTGGTTGCCTGACACGTACGTGCCCGACAGTTCACACCAGACTGGCCTTGACGACAGGGTCCCCCAAGACCGTTTTCCGGTCGGGACCTTCAGGACTGCATGAGGAACCGGGCTTGTTAAACCAGTCGATCACCAAGGGCTCTTACGGCGCGCAGTTTCGAGCCGATGGCGCCGCTTTTCTCGGTCTCTCTCTCCTTTGCGGTCTTGCTGGCGGATTTCTGGGGGCCGTGTCGCATAATGCCGGGCCCTTCCATGCTCTGAGCCACGGCCTGCTTCTTGACCTCTTCGTACTCATTCCTGCCTTCCTCGGAGGGATGGGACGTCTGGTTCTGCCGGGCGAGTTGACGACGCTTCCAGGCCTGATGGTCCGATTTGATCGTCTTGCTTTTCTGCTTCTTTTCGTTGGTGCCCTGAGCGCCGTTTATGGCGCGCGCGAGCCGGCTGCTTTTGTCTTCTCCCTCGCCTTGTGGGGGTTCGGCACAACCTTTCTGGCTCTTTCCACCATCGTCAAATGCCTCGAATGCCGTGTCGTGCGGTTTCGTGACCTCTCGCCTTTTGCCTGGTCGCAGCTTCTTGCTTCTCTGGGGCTGATTGTCATGGCGCCGGTTTTCATGGCTGGCTTGCTCCATGATCTTGTCGCAGGGCACGCATGGTTTGCCAGCGTACAGTTCTGGCTGGGTAAATTGCAGGTGCCTGTGCTGGCGCTTGTCGTGCAGCTTGCTCTGGGTGCGATTGCCAATCTGGTCGCTTTCCATTCCACGCGTCTCAAGATCACCCTGCCTTTGCTGATGGCCATACCGAGCCTTCTGGTGCCGGTGGTCTGGGCCCATGGCGTCACGGTGCCTAGGCTTTCAGACGACTGGCTTCTGGGGATGGGCGTCGCTGCGCCCTCCTTCGGCATCATGGCCCTGATTTGTGCTTCGCTCTGGGGCCGTAGTTTCGCCCTGACCGCAGCTCTCTCCTGGAGCTTTCCCGCGCTGCTCTTGCTCTCCGCTGGATGGGTTCTGAGCCTTTTTCCGGTGAGGCCTGAGGCCTTCCATTCGGCAATGCTGTTCGGTGCCGTCTTCGCGTTGTTTGGATGTTATTATCGCTGGCAGGAGCAGATCCCGTCGATTGCTGCGCCTCATTGGCTCTGTCGCGTACATCTCGTCGCCATGGGCGTATCGGCTCTGGCCATGATGCCGCTCCTGCCGGTGCTTCAGCGCTGTGGCGAGATCGGCATGATCGTCTCGCTTTTTTGCGGCGCGGTTCTTGGCGCCAGAGCGTTGCTGCCACGGCAGCCCCATTCTGAACCCTCAGCCGTAGAGGCTGATTTCTCATGAGTGCTTCCCAGAGCCTTTCCGAAGCGCAGCACAGCTTCGACAGGGAAGAGGGTGCGACTCTCAAGGACTGGCTTGCCCTGCTCAAGCCACGTGTCATCTCGCTGGTGGTCTTCACCGGGGTCGCCGGTATGGCAGTTGCCCCTGTCTGGCCATCCGTCCCGCTGGGGCTGATCGACATGCTGTGCATCTGCGTCGGGGCCGGGGCGGCTGGCGCCATTAATATGTGGTACGATCGCGATATCGACGCGATCATGAAGCGGACCGCAGTGCGACCTATCCCGGACTCGCGCATGGATGCTGATGGCGCGCTGATTTACGGTATTGTGCTTTCTCTGGCTTCCGTCGCGCTGCTCTGGCTTGCCAGCAATGCACTCGCAGCGGGCATTCTGGCCTTTTCGATCTTTTTCTATGCCGTGATCTATACGATGTGGCTAAAGCGCAGCACGCCGCAGAACATCGTGATCGGTGGGGCGGCTGGCGCTTTCCCGCCCATGATCGGCTGGGCTGCAGCGACCGGCTCGATGAGCGTTCTGCCTGTTGTCATGTTCGCGATCGTGTTTCTCTGGACGCCGCCGCATTTCTGGTCGCTGTCGCTTTATGCCTGCAAGGATTACACGAAGGCGGGCATTCCCATGCTGCCCGTGGTCAAGGGTGCCCGCCACACACGCTGGAATGTGTTCGTCTACACACTCATTCTGATGACTGTGTCACTGGTGCCGTCGTTCCTGCATCTTTGCGGCATGATCTATACAGTCAGCGCAACCGTGCTCGGGCTCGGATTTATCTATTTCGCTCTGCGCGTACTGCTCGACAAACAGGATGCCCAAGGCGTCAGTCTTACAGCAGACAAGCCTGCGCGTTATGCTTTCCGGTATTCCCTGGCTTATCTGTTCTTCCTGTTTTCGGCCCTGCTGATCGATCGGGTGCTCTTCCCATGAAGAAACAACAAGTCGTCTCCAACCGTCAGGGGCGCATCTTGGGACTGCTTGGCGGTCTCTCGCTTGTGATGGTCTCGCTCTTCGCGCTGACTTATCTGCGTCTCTGACCTAGACGGCGCTCACAGGTTCGGGGGCGATAAGCCGTTTCAGAAGTCTCGGCTGAGCGGGGTGGAGAAGAGGCGTGTGCCTCGCGACGCCTTAAGTCGTTGTTTTCTGGATTTCGGGCGATATCACGTGTCTTCACCGTATATCGTCTGACTTCCTCCGTATCCCGGCTTACTTCCCGATTTCAGTGCTGGAGGGGCGAGAGGGAGTTTCGGAAGAAATCATGTTTTTCTCTTCTCACACGCTGCTCGATACCCGGCTCGGGCCTCTGCATAAGATCCCTGCAAGGAATTTCGCCCAGCGCATAAACCTGCACGAACTTGTCTTCTTGCAGGGGTCGTGCAGGCAGAGGAAGCGTGGCGCTGGGGAATGCACTCAATTCCTGGATAGATCGAGAGGCTACCATGCCTCCTGCCGCTCCTGTCAGAAAGAGTGGCAGCGGCAAGAGGACTATCGTTGCAATGAGAGGGCGGATCTGGCAACGACGCGCCCCGATAAGAGAGCCAGGGCGGGCGAAGAGGTCCGACGTGCCGTCCCTCGAAAGGCAGCACGGGCTCCATGTATCTTGTGACGACGACAGGCCCATAGCCCGTCCCCTGTGGGGCGAGGGTGAAGCCTCGCCCCAGCGCGTATCAGCCTACCTGCTGGATCGCAGACAGGATCCAGTTGCCGCGCCCGTCGGCACGTACGAAAGTCCAGAGTTCTGTCACGGCCTGTCGCTCGGTCTTGCTGCCGTCAATGACATTGCCGAAGGAATCGGTTGTCACGTCATAGAGCGAATACTGCATCGCGACGGTCGCATAAGTCATATTGCCCTCGCGCCAGGCTTCGGACAGATCGCCGCGCATGAACTGCACGTCAGACACGATATTGCGCGCGCCACGGCTGGCATAATCGGCCAGCTGCTCGCTGAAATACGATACCATCTCGGGCGTCGCCATGGTGGAGAGGGCGCGCATGTTCTGCGCGCTCCAAGCGGCCTGGATATCCAGCAGAAGCTGCTGGAAATTCTGATAATCGCTGTTGCTCAGGGTGACAGCAGGCGTTCCGGCTCCACCGGAGAAACCCGGTCGCTGTGGTGCTCCCGCGCCACCGTTGCGACGATTGGCCAGCCAGCGCAGCACCATGACAATCAGAAATCCGAAAATCGCAATCTGGAACAGCAGCCCGATGAAGGAGAGAAAGCCGCCTCCACCGCCGCCGAAGAAACCGTGGCCTGAGAGCATGCCAAAAAGGCCAGCGCCGATCAGCCCGCCCATGAAGCCGGTCATGAAAGGTCGACGCTGGGCAAAGCCGGGCTGCCCCATTGGGCGCGAGAAAGGCGCGTTCATCCCAGGTGAGGGCGCGGCAGGTGCATAGCTGCGCTCTATGGGACGTGCGGCATAGGGTGCCGTTTGAGTCATGGGTGGCGGAGAATAGGTGCGGCTGCCGCGACTTCCCATCGAGCGTCCACCGCCTGGCCGTGCGTCGGCAGGGGCTGCCAGAAGCGGGGCCAGAGCCAGGAGCAGGAGGGAGGCACGAAAAATGGGGCGGGACATGAAAACTCCTTGTGAGCGCATTGCGGGCTCAGTCCTCGGTGACTGAACGGAAAGCGCTTCAGCTTCCTGCAACGCTCATTGTGTCAATTCTGAGTGTTGGAGCGTCAACGCCGTGGCGGAACTCAAGATCATCCGCAGCGCGCAGCGATGCAAACATATCGATGAGATTGCCCGCAATGGTCAGCTCTGCCACCGGTTCGGCCAGCTGGCCGTTGCGGATCATGTATCCGGAGGCGCCTCGGCTGTAATCGCCGGTAAGCCCGTTGATGGATGAGCCCATCATTTCGGTTACATAGACACCCTCGACGATATCGGCGAGCAATGCCTCGCGCGACCCGGTGCCGCCGGTGAGGAAGAAATTGCTGACTGCCGGGGAGGGAGGTCCGCCTACACTGCGCGAGGCGCGTCCGTTATTCACCAGACCGAGCTGCATTGCCGAGCGGCTGTCGAGTATCCAGTCCTGCAGGACGCCGTTTTCGACAAAAGCGAAAGGCGAAGGCAGGAAACCTTCGGCGTCGAATGGCTTCGAGCGCAGACCGCGGGGGCGTGTCGGATCGTCGATCACGCTCAGCGCCTCCGGCAGGATGCGTTTGCCGCGATGGGCGGAAAGGAAAGACGTGCCGCGTGCGATCGAGGCGCCATTGATGGCCCCTGCCAGATGACCGAGCAGGCTGGCCGAGACACGGCGATCGAACACGACAGGGAAGGCCCCCGTGCGTGGCTTGGCCGGGTTCATGCGGGCCAGAGCGCGTTCTGCCGCTTCACGACCAAGACTCTCGGCTGAGTCGAGGTCGCTCAGGTGCCGGGCGCTGTGACCGGCATAATCGCGCTGCATGCTCGGCCCTTCGCCTGCCAGCACGCTGATGCCATTGCTATGGCTCGTCTGAACATAGCGACCGGAAAACCCGCCGCTTTCCGCAAGCGTGATTTGCACCCGGCCGTAACCAGCCGAGGCGCCGTTGCTGTTGGTAATGCCGGGAAAACCGAGCGCGATTTCCTCGGCTTCGCGTGCTCTTGCCAGCAGGGCTTCGAGACCCGGTGCTTCGCCCGCATCGACCAGATCGAGAGAGGCAATGTCGTAGATACCCTGTTGTGCAGGGTCGACGAGGCTTGTGTGGGCGTCTTCAGGCACGACGCGTGCCATGGCAACAGCCTGCTCGGCCAGCGCCTCGAAGCGGCTTGTGTCGAGCGCAGTGGCTGAGACATTGGCGGCGCGCTTGCCGATAGAGACCCTCAGACCCAGCTGGATGGTCTCGGAATGTTCGAGCCCTTCCGGGACGCCGCGACGGCACATGGCCGAAATCGAGCGCGAGGCTATCAGAAGCGCATCGGCCCGATCGGCCCCGGCGCGTTTCGCCGCGTCGAGTAGTTGGGAAAGGCGCTCCTGATCCTTGCTCATGCAACAAGCCTCTGGCTGATGGCGTCAAAAGAGGGAATGGCGCCGACCGGGCCGATTGTGGCCAGCGTCGGGCGGGCGCGGAACAGGGCTTCGGCAGCACGGATCATGGCCGCTTCATCGACGGCGTCGATTTTGGCCACGGTCTCGCTGGTGTCGATGATACGTCCGAAAAGCTGCATCTGGCGTGCAATCTGTTCGCAGCGGCTGCCCGTGCTTTCCAGCGACATCAGCAGCGAGGACTTCACCTGAGCGCGGGCCCGGGCGATTTCCTCGGCGCTGATACCGTCGGAGAGACGACGCAGTTCGTCGAGCATGACAGGAACCAGCTCGGCAGCTTCCTGCTCGCCCGTGCCCGCATAGATACCGAAAAGACCGCTATCGAGGAAAGGCAGCGCGAAGGAATAGACCGAATAGACCAGCCCCCGCTTTTCTCGGATCTCCTGGAAGAGGCGCGATGACATGCCGCCCCCCAGAACCGTCGAGAGCAGCATGACAGCGTGATAGGCCGGGTCATTATAGCTGACCGACGGAAAACCGAGCACGAGATGCGCCTGATCCAGATCGCGGGACTCACGATGCTCGCCCCCGAGATAGGTGCAGCCTTCGCGTTCGGGCGGCTGATGGTCTGGCAGGTCACGAAAATGCTCCTGCACCAGATCGAGCACCGCTTCGTGGCGCAGATTGCCAGCGGCCGCGATCACCATGTTGCGCGTGGTATAATGCGTCTGCATGTAGCGCATCATGGTCTCGCGCTTCATTGTCGCAATCAGGCCCTCAGTGCCCAGCGTGGGCCGGCCCATGGGCTGATCGCGGAACGCAGTTTCCTGGAAATTATCGAAAATAATGTCGTCAGGCGTGTCGTTGGCCTGGCCGATTTCCTGCAGGATCACGCCACGCTCGCGTTCGACCTCCTGCTCGAGAAAGGTGCTGTGGGTCAGGATATCGCCAATGATATCGATGCCAAGCGGCAGATCTTCCTTCAGCAGCTTGACGTAATAGGCCGTTTGCTCGCGCGCGGTATAGGCGTTGATATGACCGCCGACATTCTCGATTTCCTCAGCAATACGCGCTGCACTGCGGCGTTTGGTACCTTTGAACGCCATATGTTCGAGAAAATGCGATACGCCGTTTTCTTCGGCGGTTTCGTTGCGTGTGCCTGTGGCAACATAGGCGCCGAACGAAACGGTTTCGACGCGCTCCATCCTTTCGGTGACGACGGTAAGGCCATTGGGAAGGGTGGTAACGGTGATCGGATCGGTCATCGAGCGGTGATGGTCCTGAAAAACTGAAAGCGGGATCTGACCTGAGATGGCGTGTCGAGGGGGCGAATTCCAGCCCCCTCCCACGATTTGGTCAGGTTCAGGCCGTGTGCGTATGGGCCTTGATATGGCGGCGCACGGCGTCTTCGATAATGTTCAGCTCATTGGCAAGTGTCTCGTAGCGCTCTTCGCGTGAGAAGAGGTCAGCCAGATGAGGCGGCAGGGCAGGGTCGATGCCTGTTGCCTTGCGTACGGCATCGGGGAATTTCGCAGGATGGGCCGTGGCCGCCACGATCATGGGAATGCCCGGCTCCTGGGCCTTGCGCCCGGCAGCGAGACCGATTGCTGTGTGCGGGTCGGCGAGATAGCCGGAAGTGTCGTAAAGGGCCTTCATTTCGGCGAGGGTCGCCTCGTCATCGAGCATGAGGGCGCCAAAGCGCTCTTTGGCGCGCATCCATGCAGCATGATCGACCGGCATGCGCCCTGTCTGGCGGAAGGCCAGCATGGTCGCCTGACAGGCTTGCGGGTCACGATCGAGCATTTCGAAAAGCAGACGCTCGAAATTCGATGAGACTTGGATATCCATCGACGGTGACAGGCTGGGCTCGACAGCGCGCATCGACATGTCATTGCTGGTCAAAAAGCGCGTGAGAATATCGTTGCGGTTCGAGCCGATGCACAGGCGACGAACCGGCAGGCCCATCTGGCTGGCAGCCCAGGCGGCAAGCACATTGCCGAAATTGCCTGTCGGCACCGCAAAGGAAATTTCGCGGTCGGGCGCTCCCATCATCAGAGCGGCACGCACGTAATAGGGGATCTGGGCTGCAATGCGCGCCCAGTTGATGGAGTTGACCGCTGAGAGCCCGATTTCGTCACGGAAGGGTGTATCGGCGAACATTGCCTTCACCATGTCCTGACAATCGTCGAACGTGCCTTCGACGGCGATGTTCAGGATATTGTCATCCTTGACCGTCGTCATCTGGCGGCGCTGCACATCCGAGGTGCGGCCCATCGGGTGAAGGATGGCTACCGAGAGATGCGGGCTGCCACGAAAGGCTTCGATGGCTGCCGAGCCCGTATCGCCAGAGGTTGCACCGACAATGGTGACGCGCTGGTTTCGCTCTGTCAGCACATGCTCGAAGAGTTGGCCCAGAAGCTGCATCGCCATATCCTTGAAGGCGAGCGTCGGACCGTGGAACAGCTCCATCGAGAACAGCCCGTTCTCGACCTCCACCAGCGGTGCAATGGCTGCGTGGGAGAACCCGGCATAAGCCTTGGCGCAAAGACGCTGCAGCGTCGGCAGATCGATGCTGCCCGCAGCGAAGACAGAGAGGATTTTCGCGGCCAGATCGGGGTAGGAGAGGCTGCGCATGGCGCGCCATTCATCAGGCGTGAAGCGCGGCCAGGTTTCAGGCATGTACAGCCCACCATCTTCAGCCAGACCAGCGAGAAGAATGTCCGAGAAGGAGCGCGGGCGCGCATCGCCGCGAGTGGAACGGTACAGCATGTTAGCCTTCATAATTCAGAGACACGATTGGGAAGAATGACGCGACAGGAGAGGAAAGGCGAGGGGGTGACATGAGGGCGGCTCAGGGAAGGTCGATGCGCAAAAGCGTATGGCCTGCCGGAACCCAGATCTGCCCGGATTTGTCATTATTGCCTCGAGACCTTGCCCAGCCAGGAATGCCAGCCTGAACGAGCTGTGACGCGACCAGAAGAATATGGGGGAGGCGTGCCGTGTCAAAGCTCAAAAGCCTGCCATTCTCGATATCGGTCAGATAGAGCGTTGCCTTGTCGTCCAGCGTCATGCCGCTCACGGTCGGCGTCCCGCGCCATTGCGTCACACCTTCCATCTGTTCCGAAGGAGTGACCGAGGGGTCTGTAAGCAGATCGGTGGAGAGGCGGTAGATCGGGCCTGTCGGCGCCTGCTCGTAGAGCCATTTGCCATCCGTTTCGAGGGCAAGATAGGCGATGTCTCGTGTCAGAGGGTGGCCATCCGTGCCCATGACCGGATGATGGTCAATCGTGAGCGGCAGGTGGCCACGCGATGTCGGGTAGCCGGCAAAGAAGCGCGTGGCCTGATGGCGCGCCATATCGACCATGGTGAGCGACACCCCGCCCTCATCAGCCAGATAGGCCGTCTGTCCGTGGACTGCGAGGGTGGTGAACGCCGTGTTCTGCACGATAGCTTCAGGCGGCAGGTCCAGTTCTGAAAGCACCTTGCCCGAAACCGGGTCGAGATGGATCAGGCGCGGCGGGAACCCGGTTGTCGCCCGGTCAATCAGCCAGAGAGTACCGCTGTCATCGCGGGCAAGCGCGGAAGGGGCGAAACCTTTAGGGCCGCGCGCCTTGTCGTCCGTGCTGCTCCAGACCAGAATGAGCGGCGTCGTCTCGCTGGCGCCAGCTGGCAGTCGCGCCAGAAACGGGCCGTTTTCGTCGCTGGCTGGCTCGCGCAGAAGGATGACACTGCCATCGGCAAGAGGCAGCGCCTGACGCCAGAGCGCCTTGCCGGGCAGGCTTATGGTCTGGGAGATCCGTGCGGCGGCGGTGTCGGCCAGCCAGGGGCGTTCATGGGCAGCCTGCGCCGGGGCAGGGCGCAACGTCAGGGCAAGCGTGAAAAGCGCTGTGCAACAGGCGGACCGACGCAGTTTGGGAAGAAAAGCGACCATGCCTCCTTGTAAGCCCATTCGGACCCCGTGCAAGATTGACTGCGCTTCCCGAGGGGTTTTTTGAACGCTTTGTCGTGTCTTGTGCGCGGGGGCTGCCCTTTTTGTCTCTCTCCTTCACACAAGGTCTGTGATGCTCGCCCTTGCTCTCAAATCGGCCGTGTCTGGCGTGCTGATCGCTGTCGCGTCGACTCTGGCGCGCCGTTATCCCGGCTTTGGCGCCTTGATTGCCTCGCTGCCTCTCGTATCGGTCATGGGCATGATCTGGCTTTGGGTTGAAAAACCCGATGCAGAGAATATGGCCAATCATGCCGGCGCAACCTTCTGGTATGTGCTGCCCTCCTTGCCGATGTTTCTGCTCACTCCAGCCTTGCTGCGCCATGGTCTCGGGTTCTGGCTCGCTCTCGGCCTCGGCTGTCTGCTGACCATCATGCTCTATCTGGCGGTCACATGGATTGGCCCGCGCTTTGGCCTTGTCTTGTGAGCAGAGGGAAGTTGCGGCTCGGTTGTAAGCCCGTGCGCGAGCCGTCATGATTGGTCGATGACTGTCTACACCTCGCGCATCAATACCGCTCTGGCCCATCTTGCAGGAGGCGACTCCGTTCAGGCGGAGGCCTTGTTTCGTGCGGTTCTTGCCGAGGCTCCGGATTGTGGAGCGGCCTGGCACGGTCTGGCCTGTGTCGCCCGCCATACAAATCAGCCTCGCACCGCCATTGCTTCCGTGGCGCACGCGCTCACTCTGGCCGAAGGCGATCATGAGAAGGCCCAGTTTCATCTGACGCTCGCTGCGGCCCTTGATGAGGCGGGGCATCTGCGTGAAGCTCTCGCCGCCTGTCGGGTTGTGCTGTTGCTCGAACCGCGCGAGTTCAGGGCAAAAGCCTTTCTTTCAGAACTGCTCTATCGAAGCGGGCAGGAGGATGAAGCAGCGTCGGTTTTTGCCGAAGCGCTCTCACTCGCCAGAGAGCCTGTGTCGCTCCTGATGCGCCATGGGACATTTCTCATGGCTGAGCGCCGTCTCGGTGCGGCAACCGGGGCTTTTCAGGCGCTTGCGGCGCTCTGCCCTCAGGACGCCATGGCTTTCGCCAATCTCGGCGCGGCCTTCTTCGAGAATGGCGAGATGCAGGCTGCTCTGGTGGCGCTTGAACAAGCAGTCACTCTCGCAACGCCGAGTGCCCGAACGCTGAACAATCTCGGTCTCGTTTGTCAGGCGCTGGGTCTTTTTACCAAGGCCGAAGCGGCCTTCGCCCAAGCGGTGAAGCTGGCGCCGGAGGATTGCGTCGTAGCAGTCAACCGGGCCACGCTACTGGCCGAGACGGGCAGGCGCGATGAGGCAGAAACGGTCTTTCGTACCGTTATGCAGGGGGGCGGGGTGCTGTCGGCGCAGGCGGGCTTCAACCTCTCCATGCTCGCCCTCGCTTCAGGTAACCTTGCCGAAGGATGGGCGCTTTTTGAATCGCGCCGGGAGGTTCTGGGTCTGACGCCTTTCGAGACACCGTGGCTGGGCGAGACCACGGATGTGCGTGTGCGGGTCGATGCCGAGCAGGGTCTGGGTGATATGATCCAGTTTCTGCGTTTTGTGCCTGAGGCCGCGCGCCGGGCACCGCTTTTGCTGAATCTGCCCGAGCAGATACTGTCCTTACTCGACTTCATGCCGGTCATGACGCCGCTGCTCCAGTCGGGGCGGGTCGTGCTTGAAGGCGAAGCGTCTCTCGCTTGCTCCCTCCTCAGTTTGCCAGCCCTTCTGGGTGTCACTCACATCGATCCGTCGCCCTATCTCGATTTTGGCTCTGTTCGGGAGGCGGGCAGGATCGGTGTGTTCCATGCGGGCAACGCGACGTATCGCTTTGATGCCAGACGGTCACTCAAGCCGGAGTTGCTCGCGCCGCTCCTGAGCGTTGCGGATCTGGTTTTTGTCAGTCTTCAGCAGGACGCAGCACCTGAAGGCATGATGCCGGGGGGTGGCGCAACCCTCGTCGAGACAGCGCATGCCCTGGCGCGCTGCGAGAGGGTGATAGGCGTTGATACCATGCTGGCACATCTGGCCGGGGCTATGGGCGTGCCGCTCTGGCTGCTCGACCGTGAGGGTGGAGACTGGCGCTGGCAGGGGCCTGACTGGTATCAGCAGATACGCATTTTCAGGCCCGAGGGGTTGTTGCCCCCGGCTCAGGCATGGCCCCCGGTGATCGCTCGTGTTGCAGAAGCCCTGCGGGAAAGATCAGGCTGCGACGGGCTTTGACGGGTGGTTCGTGTCGTCTCCGCTCAGCGTGGCAATAAGCGCCGTGCGGATCTCGGCCATGCGGCTGTCTGATGTGACCTTCAGTCCGACCAGGTCGCGCACATAGAAAACGTCGACGGCGCGCATTCCATAGGTCGTGATATGGGCCGAGGAGATCTGCAATGACTGCTCGCTGATCGTGCGGGTGATGTCATAAAGCAGGCCGGGGCGATCGCGTCCGTTTATCTCGATGATCGTATGTCGTTCAGAGGCACGATTATCGATCACCACGCGTGAAGGCACATGGATGGCCCGCATGCGCCGTGCTGTGCGCTGATCTGACAGACGCCCGAGTTCGTCGCCGATGGCGAGGCGGCTTGAGAGCGCCTGTTCGATCAGACTGTTCAGTCGGGCGAGTTGCAGCGGTGTCTCAAAAGCGCGGCCATTGCCGTCCTGCACCCAGAATGTATCGAGGGCCATGCCGTCGCTGAGCGTGTGGATACGCGCATCGACAATGGAGGCGCCCGCCACGGCAAGCCCGCCCGCGATCTGCGAGAAGAGCCCGGAATGATCGGCGCTGAAAATTGTGATTTCCGTCACGTCGCGCTGGGGGATCGGCGTCGCCTCGATGGTGAGGGGAGCCGAATGGACTTCTGAGTCCAGCACCAGACGGGCGTGGCGGATATGGGTGTCGGCGTCAAAACCGAGCCAATAGCCTGCATAGCCGAGTGACAGAAAATGGTCGGCTTGTTCGTCTGCGATACCCTGCTGGACGAGACCGTCACGGACCAGTTCCTTGGCATGGCTCACACGCTCGTCGCGTTCTGTTGCGGCAAGGCCGCCCTCAAGCACCTCGGCAACGCGTGAATAAAGCTCCCGCAGCAGCGTCGCTTTCCAGGCATTCCAGACACTGGGGCTGACAGCACGCATATCGGCGATCGTCAGCAGCAGAAGCAGGCGCAGGCGCTCCGGCGACTGGATGATATCAGCAAGATCGAGAATGGTGCGTGGATCGTCGATATCGCGCCGGAAGGCGGTCTGGCTGAGCAGGAGGTGATGCAGGATCAGCCAGGATACCGTTTCGGTCTCTTCGGCATCGAGGCCGAGTTGCGGGCAGACCTGCTGAGCAACTTCGGCACCCAGCACAGAATGATCGCCCCCACGCCCCTTGGCGATGTCGTGAAGCAGTGTCGCGACATACATGGCACGGCGCGACTGCATGTCCCGTGCCAGTTCGTAGACGAGCGGGATCTCATCAGCCATGGCGCCCGCTTCGATCCAGCCGAGCATGCGCACGGCCTCGATATTATGCTCGTCGACCGTATAGATGTGATAGGTGTCGAACTGCATCTGGCCTACGATACGTGACCAGTCCGGCAGCAGCGCCCCCAGAAATCCGGTATCGTTGAGAATGGTCAGCCAGTCTGCCCCGCTCGGGCGGGCATGCTCGCGGTTCATTTCCGTAGGCTGCATCAGCAGGGCGAGAAAGACCTGCATGGTGAGCGGGTCTTCGCGCAGCGAGGCAATGCGGCGCTCATTGCGGATGAGCTGCTGAATGGCCGTGGGGTGAAGAACCAGATTTTCGCGAAAGGCGGCATCGAGCATCTTCACCATCAGGCGGGGCTCGCTGTCGAAGCAGGCCGCATCAGCGGGGGCGATCTGCTCGTTGATCAGACGGAAATGAGCGGCGTCTTCCGTGCTCAGGCTGGGGCCGTGATAAGGGGCTTCACGAATTGGCCCCTGAAGGCGCTGCATGATGCTGGGCTCGAGAATTCGGCTCAGGCGCATCACCTCACGCGTGGTGAGGAAATAATGACGCATGAAGCGCTCGACGCCCTGCTGGCGCCCATGGCCCGCATAGCCCATGCGGCCCCCAATGACGGGCTGCACGTCAAAAGCGAGACGTTCATCGGCGCGACCGGCGATGTAATGAAGATGGAGCCTGATGGTCCAGAGGAAGTTCCAGGCGCGTCTGGCGCGGTTGGCTTCCTGTTCGGTCAGAAGACCAAGGGTGGTGAAAGCGGGTTCGTGAGGTTTGAGTGTCGATGCCGGGTTCAGACCGTCATTGTCTTGCAGAACCCTGGTCATCCAGTTCAGGGTCTGCAGGTCGCGCAGGCCGCCGCGCCCTTCCTTGATGTTCGGCTCAACCATGTAAGGGTTGTCGCCGAACCGTTTATGACGTTTCTCGCGCTCATCGATCTTGTCATGGATAAAAGAGAGTGCTGCTTCCTCACGCTTGCTGAAGCGGACGCCGAAATCGGCGAAAAGCGTGTCATCCCCCACAATACGCCGGGCATCGAGCAGCGTGGTGCGTATGGTCAGGTCTTCGCGCGCGGCTTCAAGACAGCCCTCGATCGATCGTGTGGCATGGCCGACCCGTACGCCCAGATCCCACAGGAAATAGAGCATGTATTCCACCTGAGCGGTGGTCTCGGGGGCGGGGTTCTCGCCTGTCAGAAACAGAAGGTCGATGTCGCTATAGGGCGCCAGAAGCCCGGCGCCGAATCCCCCGGTCGCGCAGAGGCATAGCCCTGAATCGGGTGCCCTGGTCATGATGCGCGCCAGTGCAAACAGGCTTGCTATGGCGCCATCCATCAACTGAGCGAGTGTCGATGCCGCTGCGATGCCCTTGAGCTGGCGCCCTTCGAACAGCCGACGGATCTCGCCCTGGTGACGTCCGATATGGCGGCGGAAAATACTGACGGCATCCTCGCGCGATACAGTGCCATCTGCCTGACGCGCACGGTCGAGTGCTGCGGCAAGGGCGGCCTGCATGTCGGTTTCTTGGAGGGAGATCGGTTCGCGCATTAAGATCCGTAACTATGGGGGCGTTGCAGAAAACCAGGAATGACCATCATCAGGTCAAATCGTTCTTTGTTTCAAGCGCAAGTTTGCGTAACGCATAAAGCGCTTCGAGCGCAGCCTTGGGTGAAAGCGAGTCGGGGTCGAGCGCCTCAAGGGCTTCGCGCAGGCAGTCCGGCTCGTCTGGCGGCGAGGCGATCGTCTCGAACAAGGGCAGTTGCGGCACGCTTTTGCCCTGATCGCGCTCGAGAGCGGCAAGCAGGCGCGTGGCGCGCTGCACCACGGGCATGGGCACACCGGCAAGCTGGGCAACATGCACGCCCCAGCTTTTCCGGGCAGAGCCTTTGCGGACTTCATGCTGGAACACGACGTCGCCCTGCCATTCGCGCACGGCCATCGTATAGGGCGTCAGGCGTGGCATCGAATCAGACAGGCTGCAAAGCTCGTGGAAATGGGTCGCGAAAATCGTCCGTGACCCGAGCTGGGAGTGCAGCGCCTCGAGCGTTGCCCAGGCAATGGCAAGACCATCGAGGGTCGATGTGCCGCGACCAATCTCATCGACAACGACCAGGGAGCGCGGCCCTGCCTGGCGGAGGATGGCGGCGGTTTCGGTCATCTCGACCATGAAGGTCGAACGACCTCTTGCCAGATCATCGGCAGCGCCGACACGGGAAAACAGCCGGTCGACGATACCGATTCGCGCTTTTTCCGCCGGAACGGGCAGCCCGGCCTGCGCCAGAATGACGGCCAGAGCCGTCTGACGCAGGAAGGTCGATTTGCCCGCCATGTTCGGCCCCGTCAACAACATGACACGCTGTGAGGGGGGAAGGGAGCAGTCATTGGGGATGAAGCGAGTTGCCCGCCCCAAAGCGGCCTCAACCACCGGGTGACGGCAGGATTTGAGCTCAAACTCCTGATCCTGCGTCATCTCCGGGCTGCACCACGAACCGCCCTGGGCCAGTTTTGCGCAGCCGGTCAGCACGTCGGCCGTGGCAAAAAGTGCGGCCAGTTCGGGCAGGGCCGGGTGAGAAACGGTTTGGGCGACGAGGGCAGCAAACAGGCGACGCTCGGTGGCCGACGCGCGGTCAGCGGCTTCGAGAATGGCGCGGTCGAGTTCGAGCAACTCGTCAGTGGTGAACCGCACCAGATTGGCTGTTCCCTGACGGAAGGAAAGCTCAGGCCGATCGCGCAGCTTCGCGCCGTGCAGCGCTGAGGTCTCAATGATGTAGCCGAGTTGCGCGTGATGCTTGATCTTGAGTGTCGCGACATTGAACTGCTCGGCATAGCGCTGCTGCATGGCGGCAAGCGTGCGCTTGCTGTCGTCGCGCAGGCCACGATAGCGGTCCAGATCGGCATCGAAGCCGGTCGCGATAGTGCCACCATCCTCGATGCGGGCTGGCAGGCTCTCGGCCAGCGCCTTTTCCAGCGTGTCCAGCAACGCATCGGCGCGACCATAAAGACCGGCGAAAAGCGAGCGGATGAGGGGCGGTGTGGACTCGGTACAGAGTGGCTCCAATACCGCAACAAGGGCATCGGCAGCCTGAAGCAGATCGCGCGTCGCTGCCAGATCGCGTGGAAGGCCGCGACCGGTCGAGAGGCGACCGAGCGCCCGGGCGAGATCGGGCGCTTTCTTGAGAAGAGGTGTCAGGGTTTCGATCAGCCCTGGCTGCCCCGCAATCCAGCGCCAGGCGGCCTGACGCCCCTGGATCAGTGTCAGATCGGTTGAGGGGGCAGCAATCCATTGCGCCAGAAGCCGTTGGCCCGCCGCGCTTGCACAGCGATCGACCGAGGCAAGAAGCGTGTGGGTGGTGGTGCCGTCCCGCGCCTGAACCAGATCGAGGCTGGCGCGTGTTGCCGGATCGAGGCCAAGCGTTTCCGAATCGTCCCGGCGCAGGGGGCGTGCGATGCGGGGCATCGTGCCTGCCTGGCTGCGTCTGACATAATCCAGGATCAGGGCACCGGCGCGGATTTCCTCGTCGGTGAAATCGCCCAGTATGCTGATCTGCGCGACATCGAAAGCCTGGGCCATGCGCGATCGGGCAGTCTCGAGCCCGGGCAGGGTGATGCTGGGGGCGACACGGGCAGAAAACGGGTCAGGCACCAGCGCGGGATCGGCGAGAATTTCGGATGGGTCGAGCCGTGCGAGCAGTTCCTCGACCTGGTTTTGCGAGAACGCGGCCGTTTCGAAAGACCCCGTCGAGATATCGATCCACGCCGCCCCGCAGGGTGCAGAGCCGCGCGTTTTTTTCGCAGGGGTTGACAGAGCGAGAAGCAGGTTCTGACGACCCCCCTCAAGCAATTCTTCCTCTGTCAGCGTGCCGGGGGTCACCAGACGCACGATGGCGCGGGCGAGCGGGCCCTTCTGGGGTGGTTCCCCCGGTTTTCTTGCCTGTTCGGTCTGCTCGGCCACCGCCACGCGAAAACCGCGACGTATCAGCCTTGCGAGATAGGCCGGAGCAGCGGCGACCGGCACGCCACACATCGGGATAGGCGTTTCGTTATGCTTGCCGCGCGTGGTGAGGCTGATATCGAGCGCCATGGCGGCAGTTTCGGCATCGGCAAAAAACAGCTCGTAAAAATCGCCCATACGGAAAAACAGAAGGGCATCGGGCTCCTGCGCCTTGAGCGCAAACCACTGCGCCATCGCCGGGGTTGCGCCCTCGGAAGATGGGATAATGCCGGTAATCTCCGGGGTCGTCATGAGGGGGAAACTCGCCACATGAGCGGAATTCTAGCGGCCCTATGCCCGACTGTGAACACCCCGTCATGCCCCGGGCGGCGATGTCACCCAAGCCATGATAATTTCGCAACGCTTGACGATATGGTCAGGAAATGGGTGCGCGGTGCAGGCGTATCACGGCTGCGCGCCCCGTTTGCGCCGCAGCAGGCGGTTCAGCAGGCGCTGGGGCTGGCTGATGCCCAACGCCCAGAGCGCCACCAGATAGACAATACCCGCAAGCGCCATCATCAGACCGAGCATGGCCGCCCGGATCAGTCCATGCCACATCACGAGGCCGGGGGCGAAGAAGCGAGTGAGCGCAAGGGTCACAAGCGCCATCAGCAGCGATGCCGCCATGATGCGCAGCAGGCGCTGCATCAGCGCCCGATCAGGGCAGAACACATCGCGTCTGTGCAGGATGACAGCCAGAAAACCGAGATTGACGAGTGCTGCGATGGTGCTGGCGAGCGGTGGCCCGACATGGGCCAGCGGACGATAGAGCATCAGATTGAGTGCAAGATTGAGCGCTATAGTGATGAAGCCGATCTTGACTGGCGTTCTGGTGTCGCCATGGGCGAAAAACCCGGGGGACAGCACTTTGATCATGATGAAGGCGGGCAGGCCCAGGGCATAGGCGCGCAGCGACTGCGCCGAAGACAGGGCATCTCCTGTGGTGAATTTCCCGTAGCCGAAAAGCGTTGCCATGATTTCAGGTGCCAGAGCCAGAAGGCCGAAACAGGCGGGGAAGGTGAGAATTGCCGCATAGTCGATGGCGCGGTTGAGCGTTTGCTGCCCTCCCTTGTTGTCACAGGCCGCGACGTGACGGGTCAGAACCGGAAGGAGCGTCGTGCCCGCAGCGGCCCCCAGTACGCCAAGCGGCAGTTGATTTACGCGGTCGGCAAAGTACAGCCACGAGATCGACCCGGCAGGCAGAAGCGTTGAAATGAGCGTATCGACGGTCAGATTGAGCTGTGTCGCGCCCGAGCCGACAAGCCCGGGCCAGAGGCGGCGCAGCATGTCGCGCATTTCGGGTGTCAGGCGCGGTCTCGGCAGGGAAAGACGCATTCCTGCGCGCCGGACCGACCAGAGAAGCAGCCCAAGCTGCACAAAACCGGAAAACGTGATGCCGATAGCCGTCCAGGTGGCGGTATCGTTAAAGACCAGTGCGCCAAGCAGAATGGCGGCTATGCCGACGATGTTGAAAGACACATAGGCCCCGGCAGCCATCGAAAAACGATGCAGCCCATTCAACACCCCCGCCACAAGCGCTGCGGTGCAGATCAGCAGGAGATAGGGAAAAGTGATGCGTGTCAGGTGAACGGCGAGCTCGAAACGCCCGCCAGCATGATCGAAACCCGGCGCAATCAGTTCGATGATCCAGGGCATGAACACCTCGCCCAGGATGGTCACACCAAGCAGCCAGGCGCTCAGGCACCCCAGTGCCTGGGACGCGAAACGCGTCGCATCCTCTTCGCCCCTTGTGGTCAGGCGCTCGGTGAAAAGCGGGACGAAGGCCGCATTGAAGGCCCCTTCGCCGAAGAGGCGGCGAAACATGTTGGGAAGGCGAAATGCGATCTGATAGGCGTCCTGAACCGGGCCAGCACCGAGAAACGCCGCAAGAAGCTGGTCGCGCACCAGACCGAGGATACGGGACAGCATGGTCCAACCACCAACGGTGATCAGGTTACGGAGCATTCCGGGCTTCCAGTCAAAAAACAAACATCAGGAGCGCGCCTGTTTAGACGTAAGCGAGGCGATGTGCCATGGCCAGGCACAGGCTTGTTGCATTTTGGAAAGACGAGGCTGCAGCTCGGAAAACCGCGCGCCATCAGGAGTTTGTAAATCACGGTAGATTATGGCGGTTTTGCGTCTCTCTGCCTTTTGTTCACTTCGCAGGTCAGGTTTTTTCACGGACACGCGTCAAAACGTCCTTTCCAGACGCCTCACTGCACGGCGACCTGGCCAGTATGCGTTCCCGATACGGGCTGATCGTGGAAATTGCGATCCTGTCGGCTCTCTGGCAGAAAGCACTGCGCCCGGGCGGTTGCCGGGATGCCGGGTCTCCTTATTTGTGCCAGCAGGTGCAAACGGTGAGATTCAGCGCATAACGCGAGCAGCGCGCTTTTCTGCACCAGAGCTATCGAGGCACACGGATATGAGCCCCATCATTCTTTCTCTGACGAGTTTTGTTCTCGCTGCGGGTGTCTTCACACTGGTGCCGGGTCTCGATACCGCCTTCGTGCTGCGCACCAGCACCGTGTCAGGTGTGCGCACCGGTTTTTGTGCAGCGCTTGGCATTACGCTCGGGCTTTTCGTCTGGGGGCTGGGCGCGGCTTTTGGTCTGACAGCACTGCTCGCAGCATCGACGATCGGCTTTCTGATCGTCAAATGGGTTGGCGCTCTCTATCTTTTCTGGATTGGTGTGCGCTTGCTGATCCGTCCTCGTACGGCCGCTCATGCGGTCGAATCAGGGGGGCGTGTCAATCGTCTGTCAGGCGCGCAATGCTTCCGTCAGGGCCTGCTGACCAATCTCCTGAACCCCAAGGTTGGCATTTTCTTCATTACTTTTCTGCCGCAATTCATTCCACATGAAGCCAATGTGGTGACGTTCTCGCTACTGCTGGCGGGTATTCAGGTGCTGCTGACCTTGAGCTGGTTCTCGCTGCTCATTGTTATGACGGCGCCTCTGGGCGCCTTCCTGTCGCGCCCTTCCATCGTCAAGACGCTGGACCGTGCGACAGGGGGGATTTTCGTGGCGTTCGGCCTGAAGCTGGCACTTGAGCGCCAGGGCTGAAAGGGCGCCCCTTGGCTGCCTCTCTCTTTCAGCGATCCATCATGGCGCGCTGGATCGAGGCTTTCATCCGGCCTGAATCGGGCGACGTCAGGGGCGTGAACCAGTTGGTCAGCTTGCCGTCTCGTGACACGACATATTTATAGAAATTCCAGCGTGGCAGAGACAGCATCCCCCCTTGCGCGGCAAGCCAGCGGAAGAGCGGGATGGCGTCTTTGCCCTTCACATGCGACTTCGCAGCCATAGGAAAGCTGACCCCGTAATTGCGTGAGCAGCTGGTCTGGATCTCGGAGGCCGTGCCCGGCTCCTGCTGTCCGAAATCATTGCTCGGCACACCAAGCACGACCAGACCGTTCTTGCCATAATGGCTCCAGAGATGCTGAAGCCCCTCATATTGCGGTGTAAAGCCGCATTTCGAGGCCGTGTTGGCGATCAGGACGACCTTGCCCTTGAAATCTGCCATTGAAATGGGTTCGCCGCAGAGGGCCGGGATGTCGAGATCGTAGAAGCTGCTGGTCATGATATTCCGTCGCGCCGTGTCGTAAGCCGGATCTTCAATGTGGCTTTCCACTGGACACTACGCAAGCATCCCGACAGAGTGTATCTTTCCGTTTCGCCAACGGTACGTCCCGCTCGCCGGGGAAGTGGCGTTCCAGGGCGTTGCTAACAAAGAGGTTTTCCGTTTCGGGATCGATACCCGAGCGGAAACAGTCAGAGAATGAAGGCGCATTGATGTCGCTGCGCGGTGTGATCGGTATTGCGGTGCTCGTGGCGCTGGGTGTTCTTTTGTCGAGCAATCGCAAAGCTATCGATTACCGTCAGGCAGCCATAGCCCTCGCGCTGCAATGTGCGATCGGTGCGCTGGCGCTTTTTGTGCCCTGGGGGCGTCGATTCTTCGGGATGCTGGCAGATGGGGTGGGAGATGTTCTGTCCTACGGTCAGGTTGGCACGCATTTTCTTTTCGGCGGTCTGGTCAGCCCGAAAATGGAGACGCTTTTCGGTCAGGATAGCTTTGTCTTCGCGTTTCAGGTGTTGCCTGCCATTGTTTATGTCTCTGCCATTATCGCCCTGCTTTATCACTGGGGCGTAATGCAGGCCATTGCGCGTGCGGTGGGGCAGGGTCTGCGCCGCCTGCTTGGTACAAGCGCGCTGGAATCCTTTTCGGCCGTCATGACGGTGTTTCTCGGCCAGAGCGAAATGCCCGTCGTCTTGCGCCCCTATATGGGGAAGCTGCGACGCTCCGAGCTGTTTACCATCATGAGTTCCGGCACGGCATCGGTCTCAGGCTCGGTGCTGGCCGGTTATGCGGGGCTTGGTGTGCCAATGCATTATCTGCTCGCAGCGTCCTTCATGGCCATTCCGGGAGGGCTGCTTTTTTCCAAGCTTCTTTGGCCGACGCCGGAAGACGCCCATGCCGGGCACGAACCCATGCCCAGGGCTGTGCTGGAAACCAGTGGTGTTTTCGATGCGCTTGCAGAGGGAGCCATGAGTGGTGCCCGGGTCGCTTTTGCGGTCGGGGCCGTGCTGGTGGCTTTTGTGGGTATCACGGCATTGCTCGATGGGTTGCTGCACGGGCTCGGGTCTTTGGTGCATTTGCCTGGGCTCAGTCTCTCGACCGTTCTTGGCACGTTGATGGCGCCTCTTGCCTGGCTGATCGGCATTCCCTGGTCAGAGGCGTCACTGATTGGCGGTTTTCTGGGGCAGAAAATCGCCTTCAATGAATTTGTGGCCTATGTGAGCCTCTCGCCGCTCATTCATGCCCACACCCTTTCCGGGCACGATCTGGCTATCGTCTCTGTCGCCTTGTGCGGTTTCTCGAATTTTTCGAGTGTCGGCATCCTTATTGGCGGGTTCGGCAGTGTTGCGCCCGAGCGCCGTACCGAGATCGCCACCATTGCGTCGCGCTGCGTAATTGCGGGCACGTTGTCCAACCTCATGAGCGCGGCCATCACGGGGCTGTTTATTGCAGCCTGACGCCTGCTTGTTCAGTTACTCCCTCTACCGGGCGAAGCGGCCCGGAGCGTAACAGGTGATAACAGCAGGGAGTAAGTCAGGGTCATGGGAGAACACCCGGTAGCTGAACAGCGACCGCATGCGCTCTATCCGCACCCCGAAGACAGGCCGCTTTCGGGCCTGCCAGCACCGGGTCATGCACTGCACCCGAGGCTTTATGTCTGTGAATTCTGGGCAACGGCTTTGCTGCTAATTGGCGGTATCTGCAGCAATGTTGCCATCGGCTCACCACTCAGTCCCGTCGCTAAGGCGCTGGCGCACTGGCCCAATCTTCTGACAGCACTTGAAGGTCTCGTTTTCGGTCTGAGCGCGACAATGGCGGCCCTGTCGCCTTTCGGTCGTGTCAGCGGTGCACATATGAGCCCGTCGATCAGTCTGGCCTTTTGTCTCGGCAAGCGGCTGGCAGTGACGGATATGCTCTTCTACATGTTTGCGTAGCTTGCTGGTGCTGTTCTTGGCACCGGGCTTGTCGCTGCCAGCGGTCTGATCTGGCCTCGATGGGGGCAGTGGTGTGATGCTGGCCACTTCGCATCGACCATACCGTGGCCATTGGCGCCGTCCTGGTGGGCTTTTATCGGCGAGATCTGCACAACGGCTATTCTGGTGGCCGTGGTGTTGACCTGTGGCGCCCGTCAGGCGCTGCGTCCCTTTGCCGCCTGGATGACCGGGCCAGTATTTTTTGTGCTGAACCCCTTTGAGGCCTGGCTTTCAGGAGACAGCACGAATCTTGCCCGTAGCCTAGGACCAGCCCTGTTCAGTGGTGCCTGGCAGGATTTCTGGGTGTATCTATGCGGCCCTTTTGCCGGGGCCGCCGTCATGCTGCTTCTGATTAGGGCCGAAGCATTTGGGCGCGTTCATCTTCACGAAGCCCGGCTGGCCTATTTCGGCCATGATGGCCGAGCCCCCTATTTCTGGCCGCATCTGTTGCGACGTTGGTTCGGCTGACGGGGAGCTCGCCTGACCGACCGGCGTGGGACGGCCCGCAGGAGGGCGGGCCGTCAGGCCAAAGATTGTGCTGTCAGGAAGACGGCTGTGCGCTGCGTATGATCATGGCCTGGGTGGTCGGCAACTCGATGACATGCTCCGGCTTGTCGGCCAGGAATTCCGCAAAGGCCTGCGAAACGCCATCGATGATCGAATAATCATGGGTCAGGATGATGCCACCCGGAATCATGCGCGGGTAGAAATAGGCGAGACCGGCCAGTGTTGCCTCATAGAGATCGACGTCGAGATGCACGAAGCTGTAGCGCTCATCGCCCAGATCAGCCGCTGAATCCGGAAAGAAACCGGGGTGGAAGGCCACATTCTCATAGCCTGCCAGCTTGCGTTTGACGCTCTCAAGCGTGCCGCAGAACTCGCCCTTGATGAAAACCTTGCCTTCTTTCCCCTTGGGGTCGGGCAGGCCTTCGAACGTGTCGAAGAGATGCAGCGTGCGATGCGCCTTGACCATGCAGAGAAGCTCTGCCGACGCGCCGCGATAAACGCCGAATTCGGCGAGATCGCCCTCATAGACAGACTGGGCCTGAGCCAGTTCATGAAGCACGAAGGCCTCGTCACTGCTCAGAAGGGAATCCGTGCCCGCACGGGCCTTGCTGAGGCGTCGCAAGGTGACCGGGTGCTTGTGCCCGCTCAGCAGGCGCATCTGCATGGCGCTATGCACACCGAAGGTGAGGAAACGCACGAAACGGTTCCGGCTCACGAAACGGCGCATGGCCTCATTACGCATCCACATGGTCTTGTCCTTTTCGGCTTCTTTTTATTCGACCGTGATTGGCCGTTCGAGGAGCAGTTTCCTTGCCTGGGCGAGATCTATGGCGCCATCCAGAAAGGCGGAAACGGTCTCGACGATCGGCATGGAGATCCCCAGCTTTGTGGCCGTGGCGGCGAGAGCCGGGGCGGTGGCTACCCCTTCAGCGACAGTGCTGCGTGTTTTTAGGATGTCGGCGAGGGTGGCCCCCTGACCGAGTTCGAGTCCGAGACTGTAGTTGCGCGAGCCCGCTCCGGTGCAGGTCAGAATAAGATCGCCCAGACCGCTCAGCCCGGCAATCGTGGCAGCGCGTCCCCCCATGGCGGATGCCAGGCGCCCGATTTCGACGATGGCACGGGTAATCAGGGCGGCGCGGGCATTCTCGCCCAGTCCTGCCCCGATAGCGATGCCTGCCCCGATGGCCACTACATTTTTGGCGGCGCCTGCAATCTGCACGCCGATCGGATCATCGCTCGCATAGAGCCTGAAATGAGGGGAAGAGAGCATCGAGACATAGCGATGGGCGTCGTCCAGAGACTCAGCCGCGATCGTCGCGGCCGCGGGTGCTCCCCTGGCAACCTCGATTGCAAAATTCGGCCCGGAGAGAACAGCGCAGGGCCGCCCGGGCTGTGTTTCGGCAAGGATATCCAGCGGCAGGGCGCCAGTGCCAAGCTCAAGCCCCTTGCAGCAGGCAATGAGCGGCGCGTTTCCGGGAAGTTTTGGTGCAATCTCTCTCAGGGTCTGCATGGGCACGACGATGAGCATGAGATCGGCATGTTCGGGTAGTGTCGTGACCAGCTCGACCGTATCGGGCAGTGTCACAGCTGGAAGGCGGGGCAGGGCGCGGCACCCTGCGGGAACGGGAGAGCGAGACCAGAGCGACACACGGGCTCCGGTTCGTGATGCGGCACAGGCAAGGGCGATGCCCCAGGCCCCGGCCCCGATAACGGCAATATGGGGGACGTTGGCTGACATCATTCTTCCACGATCCGTCTGATTTCAACGCTGCCTTCTCCATCGGGCGCAAGGACCGGCAGAAGCGCGTCGAGCAAGGTCTGGGCCTGTTCTTCAAAGCGATAGGGAGGAGAAGCCACCAGCAGCCCGCAGCCATTCAGGCGTGTCGGATCGGTGGGGGTGCGCAGCAGCAGGCTGCAATCGAGCAGATCACGCAGGCCTGCATCGCGTAGTGAGTCATGGAATTGCCGTACCGGCGCGCGATGCTTGATGGGATACCACGCTGCGACAATGCCCATTGGGAAGAGCTTGCGGCTCGTCTGTATTGCGTCAGCCAGCCTTGCGAATTCATCGCCCTGTTCAAAAGGCGGGTCTATCAGGATCAGGCCGCGTTTGAGGTCACGCGGCGGCAGAAAGGCCTTGAGCGCGCCATAGCCATCACGCTCATGCACGGCAACCTGGCTCTGCTGTCGAAAATTGCGCCTGAGAGTCGACGCATCTTCCGGATGCAATTCGCAGCAGATCAGTCGATCCTGCGGACGCAGCAGCGACGCAATGAGGCTTGGTGAGCCCGGATAGCGGGCAGGCGCGCCCAGTGCCTCGATGCTGGTCAGGTAATCGATCAGTTCCTCCGGCCCCTCCGGGATCGTCTCGAACCGGCCAATACCATCGCGCCATTCGCCGGTCTTCTGGGCCTCGATTGAATCGAGATCATAAACGCCGCAGCCGGAATGTGTATCGAGCACGCAGAAGCCAGCTGGCTTGCGCAGAAGGTGGCGCAGGATGATGAGCATCAGTCCGTGCTTCATCATGTCGGCAAAATTGCCCGCGTGATAGGCGTGGCGGTAATTCAAGGCGCGATTTGCCTCCCTGCAATATCTATGTCGCTTGTCGGAAGGGGGCCGAGAAGAGCGAGAAGGGCTTGTTGTTCCGGACGAGGGGCGATGGCGATCTGGCTGAAGGGGGCTGCGTCAAGCGTTCTGCCGATGGCGGGAGAAAGCGCCAGAGCGCGAACCGAACCTAGCAGCCTACGCTCGGCGCCGAAAGCATCGAGAAAGGCGCGTGCCGTGGCCGCTGAATAAAACAGGATCGCCGCTACGCATTCCTGCTCGATCAGGCTGCGTGCTGCCGGGGTGAGGGCGCCGGTCGTCTCGGTGCGATAAACGACACGGCGTGTGACATGCCAGCCATTCATCCTGAGCTCGATCGCAAGCTCTCCGCCAAGTTTCTCACCTGTGGCAAGCAGCACCCTGTTGCGTATGCCAGCCTTGCCGAGATGGCCAACCAGAGAGTGTGCCGTGCCCTCGGCGTAATCGACATTGGTGAAACCCAGCATTCTGGCGCGCTCAGCCGTACGTGCCCCGACCGCTGTGAGGGGTGTTGTAAAGGGGAGGGCTGCCTGCAACGCCTGAAGACTCTGGCCACTCGTTATGACCACCCGGTCGACCGTTCCTGACGGCTTCATGGGCAGGGGGTGAACCCTGAGCATTGGAGCCAGGCAGGGCTCCCACCCCAGACGCTCCAGCGCCAGGCCAGTATCGCTCAGCCCCGGCTCAGGGCGGGTGACCAGAACCGTGCGTCGTAAGAGGTCAGCCATGATCCTGGAAGATATCGTCAGGAGAATCGGCGCGCAGGGACAGGCCCAGCTCGCGCCCCAGACGCAGAGCTTCGGTTGGCTCGCCGCAGATCTCGCGCTGGAGATGGAACGAACCATCCTCGCGCGCCACAAGTCCGGTCAGAACCAGCTCACGATCGCCGAAATGCCCCCTGCCGCCCGGCTGGGCTTTGGTGCGCAGGCGCGCATAGCCACCGATCGGGGTGCGGCACGAGCCGTCGAGCACCTCCAGCAGGGCACGCTCTGCCGTGGCAACAGCGCGGGCTTCGGGGTCTTCGATGGCAGAAAGCAGATCGAGCAGCTCGCGATCTTCCTCACGCACGGTCACGCCGACAATGCCCTGACCAGCAGCGGGGATCATGAGGGCGGGATCGAGAATCAGATCGGCACGATCTTCCATGCCTAGACGGCGCAGCCCGGCCAGAGCGAGCAATGTTGCATCGCAGGCACCGCCTGCCAGCTTGTCGAGACGGGTCTGCACGTTGCCTCGCAGAAGGCCAAAGCGCAGGTCGGGACGGCGATGCAGCAGCTGGGCCTGACGTCTGACTGACGCGCAGCCGATATGGGCGCCGAAAGGCAGGGCATCGAGCGGAGAATGGCCCTCGGCAACGAGTGCCTTGGCCTTCTCACGCAGGGCAGGGCTCAGAATCAGCACGTCGCGTGCATCTTCACGCTTGAGCGTGCAGGCGAGCGTCAGACCAGCGGGAAGGGTGGTTTCGAGGTCCTTGAGGCTGTGGACGGCAAAGTCGATCTGCCGGGCAAGAAGCGCCTCGTGGATCTCCTTGGCGAACAGCCCCTTGCCGCCGATCTCGGCGAGGAGACGGGACTGCACCTGATCGCCTGTCGTATTGATCGGGTGTTCCTGAAACGCGCCCATGTCGCGCAGAAGTGGGCAGAAGCGGGTCAGGCGGGTCAGGAAGGCGCGCGTCTGGACCAGGGCGAGCGGCGACCCGCGCGTGCCGACACGCAAGGGCAGGGAGTGACGTGAGGTGGGGGGATGAGGCGAGGCCTGACGGCGCATGGCTTCGGCAGCGACCTGTTGTAATTGCAGGCTCTGAGACATGAGCGCTTCGGGCATCGTCATCTGTTTCATGGCTGATCTTGCTACTCCACCGCGTGACCCGTGAAAAGAGACGGCTCGCATCATGCGTTGCATCGGGTTATCAGGGGCGATGGCGATTTTTTCCTTAACCTCCCCCATTCTCGCGATTGAAACGACCTGCGATGAGACCGCATGCGCCATTCTCAGCCCTGAGGGGGCCATTCTGGCCGAGACGGTTCATACCCAGTCCGGCCATGCGGCTCTGGGGGGGGTTGTGCCCGAAATCGCTGCGCGTGCCCATCTGGCGCTGCTCCCCGATATCGTGGCGGAAACACTGGAAAAATCAGGTCTGGCACTCGCTGAGATCGGGGCTTTTGCCGCCTGCACCGGACCGGGGCTGATCGGTGGTCTGATTGTTGGCAGCAACTACGCTAAAGGGCTTGCCGTCGCTCTGGGCCGGCCGTTCCTGGCGGTCAATCATATAGAGGCCCATGCGCTTACCGCTCGTCTGCCGGGTCTGTTCGCGCATGATATTAAATTTCCGTATCTTTTGCTGCTTGTCTCCGGTGGCCATTGTCAGTGCATCGCCGTGAGAGGCATCGGAAATTACGAAAAACTCGGTGGCACGATCGACGATGCCGCCGGTGAGGCTTTCGACAAGGTTGCCAAGATGCTTGGCCTCGGCTGGCCCGGTGGTCCGGCTCTGGAAAAACTGGCGCGCGAGGGACGGTCTGATGCGGTTGCCTTGCCGCGACCGCTGATGGGGCGCGAGGGGTGTGATTTCTCATTCTCGGGCCTCAAGACGGCGGTCGCCAGACAGATCGCCCCCTACGGAATGGAGGCACTGCCACGCCCGGTTGCTGCCGATATCGCTGCAAGTTTCCAGCGCTGCGTGTGCGATGTCATGGCGGACAGGGCGCGTCACGCGCTTGCCTTGCTCCCGGAGGCGCAGAGCCTTGTTGTTGCTGGCGGTGTCGCAGCCAATGGGGCCATTCGCACGGCTCTCGAAGCCTTGGCTGGCGAAGCGGGTATTCCTTTTATGGCACCGCCTCTCCGGTTCTGCACGGACAATGCCGTCATGGTTGGCTGGGCCGCTCTTGAGACGATCCGGGCGTGTCAGGATGCCGGTCAGGCGCTTGCTGACGGCATTCCAACGGCGCCAAGGCCTCGTTGGCCGCTGACCGAAATGGTCCCGCCCGGGAACGCCATGTAAAGCGCATCTCTTGTCGGGTGTTCCCTTAGCGGAAAACCTGCTTATCTGCGGTCAAAAGCAAGGAAAAAAGGAAGCTGCCGTGACAAAAGAAGATGACGCCTGGTTCAATGCCGATGAAATGGCGAATGAAATGGAAGAACAGGCGGGTATTGCGGAGCCAGCGCAAACGGTAAGCAGCTTTCTGTTTGCGATTATCCTGCCCTGTCTGGTTGTAGGCGTTCTTTTGATTGTCACGCTTTGGTGGCTGATCGACAGGTTTAACCTGCTCGGCTGAATTCGGTCGGGCGTCTCTCTCGAAAAATGGTCCTCCCAGCCCTCTTGCACAGACGTGCGAAAAGGGGCAAAGAGGCGGCTCTTGCCGCAGAGAGTTCGCTCCTGCGATGCGGGAGAGGTGGCCGAGTGGTTGAAGGCAGCGGTCTTGAAAACCGCCGTGCGTGCAAGCGTACCGTGGGTTCGAATCCCACCCTCTCCGCCATGAGCTGGGATAGAGCGTTCTGACGCTACGTTCGCAGTGTTCCTTCTTCCCGTAGGATCGTTCAACGGCACGACAGATTTTGACGAGGGTAGCCCGGTCAGTACGTTTTGCCGTTCGGCTCTTTGCCGGTACCGCGTAATTTTCTCCCAAGGGCCCTTGATACGCTGAGATGTATCCAGAGAGTCATCGGCCGATTTTCAGATTGGCGTAGTTGGCATTCTGCCCGCCAAATGCGTGTTCTCGCGAATGGGACGGTTCAGTCAGAGTGACTGCCTTTCATGACCCGGCGAGCGTCACGGTGGAACCTGTCAGGCGGTCTTGCCGCCTGACAGAAAGTATCCTCAGGCGTTGCCTGCGGTCTCGGGGAACTGCTGGGCGCGCTTGGCCTGCCAGAGTGCAACGAAATCGATCGGCTGCAGCACGATCGGCGGGAAGCCGCCATCGCGCGTGACATCGCTGATGATGCTGCGCACATACGGGAAGATGAGGCGCGGTACTTCAACGAGCAGGATCGGCTCAACCAGTTCTGCCGGGGCATCGGTCAGGGTGACGATGGCGGCATAGGTCAGTTCAGCAATGAACACGGTACGGCTAGGCTGGCCACCTTCGTTCTCGGGCGATTCCGTTGCTTCGGCGCGGATGGCGAGAGCCACCTCGAAAACCGGCTGGGCTTCTTCAAGGCGGTTGGCCTGCACGTCGATATTGACGGAGATCTGCGGTGCCGAGCGAAGGGTTGCGAAAATTGCGGCGCCTGCCGGAACCTCGAAAGAGAGATCCTTGGTGTATTGCAGGTTGACCGACAGGGGCAGGGCAGGCGGGTTACCCTGCTCGGTTGCCGGGTTCTGGGCGGTATCGGACATGGAGCCTCGCAATCAGAGTCATATTACACACAGCCGAAATCGGCTGCATTTCGTGCCCTCAAGCCGGTAGCATGATCCCTTTCACACGCCAACTCTTCGTCAGTTTCTGCGCGATTGTGACCACGATCCGGCTCTGGCGCCCTGTGGGGGTGTTGTGCGGTCGGTGAAGCCGCTCTACCAAGGGGGCATGCCCTTCGAGATCAAGAATAGCAAGAAGCTGAAATCGTGATGTCATTCCTAGAGAACATTCCGTACGACATCGTCATCTTTGCGTTGTTGAGCCTCGTCCTGGTCTGGCGCCTGCGCGCCGTACTTGGCCGGCGGGTCGATGTCGGTGGGCAGGAAGCTGCCGGGCCCATGCCCATGCCGCAAGGGCAGGGAAGAGTTGACGTGCCTCAGCCTGTGGTCGAGGAACCGAGCGCGCGCTTCGACATTCCCCAGCCTTCCACGCGCGTGGGGCAGATTCTGGGCGAGATTGCCGTGTCCCAGCCTGGCTTCAGGTCGGAAGTTTTTCTGGAAAACACGCAAAAAGCCTTTCGCGCTGTCGTGGCGGCTTTTGCAGAGGGCGATCGCGCAACTTTGCGCACCTATCTGACGCCGGATGCTTTTGCCGGGTTTGACGCGGCGATCGTGGCTCGCGAAGCGGCGCAGCAGAAGCAGCGCACCGAAATTGTGGGGATCAACAGCCTCGCAATCGTCGACGCGTTTTTCAGTCGTATCAATGGACATGAAAAAGCCCGGATTGATGTGCAGATCGTCTCGCGTCAGATCAGTATCCTGAACGATGTCGATGGTCAGCCTTTGATCGGGACCGAATCTGTCACGGAGTTTTCGGATCTGTGGCAGTTCGAAAGCGAAAGCGGCCCCGGTCTGCCGCCCTCGACCTGGCATCTGGCTGCGGCACGCGCGGCCTGACATCGTGACGTCAGGAAGCCGGAACGCCTCCTGACATTGCTTCAGAAAAGCTGCGTCTTGCGGGACGCATGACAAACTCGGTTTGCCATGAACATAGTTTCTCGTCTCTCCCTTGGGCTCAGCCTTGCCCTTCTCTCCTCCTGTGCCCAGCCGCAATCGGAAGCCCCACTCCAGCTCACGCCGCTTACCTATGCCATGCTTGATGGCTGGTCGGCCGAGAGCCCGGAGACCCTGTTGCCACAGCTGCGCACGGAATGTCAGCGCCTCATGCGCCTGCCGCCCGAAACCCATCTGGGGGGTGCTGCGGGCACAATTCCTAATGGCAGTATTGCCGGTGAGTGGCAGGGAGCCTGCACAGCGCTTCAGAGCGTTGAAAACACGCGCGACGCAGCGCGCAGCTATTTCGAGCAATGGTTTGCGCCTTATCTTGTTTCGAATGACGCGTTGTTCACCGGTTATTATGAGCCGCAAATCTATGCATCGTCTGTCAGGACAGAGGCGTTTCAGACCCCACTCTATGAGCAACCTAACGATCTGATCCACACCAGGGATACGGCTGGTGACTGGGTGACAGGGCGGTGGGAAGGCGGCAAATTCGTCCCCTATTACACCCGGGCTGAAATCGATCATGGAGCGCTGTCCGGGCGTGGGCTCGAAATCGCCTGGCTGCGTTCGCCTGAAGATCTGTTCTTTCTGCAGATCCAGGGCTCAGGCCGCCTCGTCATGACAGATGGCTCGGTGCGTCGTGTCGGCTTTGCCGCCAAGAACGGCGCGCCCTATGTGCCGATCGGGCGCGTTCTGGTCAGAAATGGCGAGATGGCGGCCGAGGACGTCTCGCTGCAAAGCCTCAAGAACTGGCTTGCTGCTCATCCTGACAGGGCGCAGGACGTCATGGAGCAGAACCCGAACTACGTGTTTTTCAAACGTGTCGATACGATTCCGCTGGACCGTGGGGCGCCAGGCGCCATGGGCGTGCCGCTCACGCCCGGGCGTTCTGTTGCTATTGACCGCAGCCTGCTGCCGATGGGGGCACCGATCTGGGTTGATACCCATTTGCCTGAGGCAAATGGCGGCGAAGGGCACTGGATGCATCTCACCTTTGGTCAGGATGTCGGTAGCGACATCAAGGGCGCTGATCATGCCGATCTGTTCACGGGCTGGGGCGAAGACGCTGAACGCCTGGCAGGCAAGATGCGCAGCCATGGTCGCATGATCGTTCTGTTGCCACACCCGCCAGCCTGATGACGCAGGAAAAAGTCAGGGCAAGGCGAGAAGCGATAGGTCGTCATGCCCTGATCAGGGGTGACGCCATGAATGTTATGCGCCGCATGGAGAGCGCATCGGTCGATATCGTCGTCACCTCGCCGCCCTATAATATCGGGGTTGCCTACCGCACCTATAAAGACAGTCTGGCCGAGCAGGATTATATCGGCTGGATGCAGACGGTTTGTGCCCAGATCGCGCGTCTGCTGAAGCCCGGGGGCTCGTTCTTCCTCAATGTTGCCGGGTCATCCTCGCAGCCCTGGTTGCCCTTCGAACTGATCACCCGGCTGCGTGACCTGTTTGTCCTGCAGAACCATATTGTGTGGATTAAATCGGTGTCGATTGAAGAGAAGACTTACGGCCATTTCAAACCGGTCAATTCGACGCGTTTCATCAATCATAATCACGAGCATATCTTTCATCTGACCCATAAGGGGGATGTCAGATTGCAGCGTCTGGCTGCGGGTGTTCCCTTTACCGACAAGACCAATATCTCGCGCCGCCGTCATGCCGTGGACCGTCGCTGTCGCGGCAACACGTGGTTCATCCCCTATGAAACCGTGCGGCACAAGCGCGAGAAATTCCTGCATCCCGGTACTTTTCCTGTGGCTCTGCCCACAGCGTGCATGACCCTTCACGGCTATGATGAGAATACGGTGCTTCTGGACCCGTTCATGGGAACGGGTACGAGCCTCGTCGCCGCGCAGGAACTCGGCGTGCGAGGGGTGGGGATCGATATCGATACCCGTTATGTCGCTGTCGCACGACGCCGTCTCCGCCGTAGTCTGGACGAGGAGCTGGATCTCGACGGTGATCTGAATGGGTCTCCCTACGAGTAGCCGATATCTGTCACACGAGCTGCGACATAACCGCGCTATGTTTGTATCGGTAAAACCGTTCAATCTGATCGGAAACATCACTTAGACATGCTGTGTCGTAAACGTCATGGTGCGCGCATTTATGTTTGCGATCAGGAGAAGAGCGGTTGCTTGAAGCTGCCAGGAAGAAACGTCTCGTTAGAAACGGTATTGCGGGACTGGTTGTGGCAGCTGCGCTCGCCTATGGCGGGACAATCGCTTTTCTGACCCGGTTTGATCATCAGGGCGCGCCACGACTGCCAACAAACAGCGCGACATGGCATGATCCCAAGGCACTTGCTGCGTTCAATGCGCTTGGAGAGGCACGCTGTGATTACTGTCACACGCGCACGGCTGATCTCCCCTTCTATTTCAAGCTGCCTTTTGCCAATCAGATCATGAAGCGTGATCTGGTTGCGGGCCAGCGTCATTTCCGTATCGACCCGATCATCGCTGCGTTCCAGACGGGCAAGCCGCCCTCGGTTGAGCAGCTCTCCCGTATCGAAGAGGTCATTCAGCAGAACAGGATGCCGCCCGCTGCCTATCTGCTGATGCATCCTCACGCCTACATGACCGAGAAATCGCGCAGCGACGTGCTGGCATGGATTACCGATCAGCGCCGCCGCTATTACGCGACGCCCGGTGTGGCGCCGCAATTTGCAGGTGAGGTCATTCAGCCAATCCCGGAAAATGTCCCGGTAGACTGGACGAAGGCCGAACTGGGCCGTCAGCTCTTTTTCGACCGTCGTCTCTCTGGCGACGGCAAGATGAATTGCGCAAGCTGCCACGGGCTCGACAAGGGGGGCGTTGATAACCTCGTCACGGCGACCGGTATCAGCGGCCAGAAGGGACCGATCAATGTGCCTACAGTCTATAACGCCGTGTTCAGTATCGCCCAGTTCTGGAATGGCCGTGCAGCCGATCTGGCTGCCCAGGCGGCGGGGCCAGTGACGAACCCGGTGGAGATGGGTGCCCATGACTGGGAGGGGGTGGCAGCGATTATCGATGCAGTGCCGGAATACCGCACGGCTTTTGCAAGTCTGTATGGGGCAGGTGCTGTCAATCAGAAGACTGTCACGAACGCGATTGCCGAATATGAAAAGACCCTGATCACGCCAGACAGTCCTTTCGATCTCTACCTGAAGGGTGACAACAGCGCGATTACAGCGCAGGAAAAGCGTGGTTATGAACGGTTCAAGGCCATCGGCTGCTCCGGTTGCCACAGCGGTGTTGCCGTTGGTGGTGATGCGTATGAGGTCATGGGCCTTGAGGGACCGTATTTCAGCGAGCGCAAGGCTGGTCTGACTGATGTCGATTCCGGGCGCGAGAGCTTTACTCACGCCATTGAGGATCACCAGAGATTCAAGGTGCCAAATCTGCGCAATATCGCCTTGACCGCACCGTATTTTCACGATGGAAGCGTCGCAACTCTTGATGAGGCAGTGCGTCTAATGGCGCGATACCAGACGCCCTATCCTGACCTTCCCAAGCGCGATGTTGATGATATTGTGGCGTTTCTCAAGACACTGACCGGCAAATATCAGGGTGTACCGCTCCAGCAGGTCGTCGCAGAGCCGCCCCTCAAGGCACCTGAGGCGCAATAAGAGCGATGGATCGGGTTCTGATGCGCTTGAGTAAGGAGAAACCGTGGTCCGACGCGATCTGAGCGCCGAGGAGGAGAGCCTCTGGAAGGCTTTCACCCGATCGATTCTGCCGATGCGGGGGCATCAGCTTTCGTCCGCGCGCAAGCGGCGAGGCACGGTGCAGAAGGTTGCGACTGGCCTGTCTGCTGCTCCGGTCCAGAGTGGGACGGTGGACGAAGCAACAACGCAGAAAATCCTGCGGGTGAGGGAGGTTCTGAGGCCCGCAGCCACACTTTCAAGGCCCGCCCGCGTTCAGGACCGGCTCGAAATCAATGGGCGACAGCCTGGCCTCGATACGACGTCATGGAATGCCCTCGCCAGCGGCAAGATGAAGCCGCAGAAGCGTCTGGATCTTCACGGGCATTTTGCACAGGATGCTTTCCATAAATTCCACCACTTTCTGCATGCAAGCAGCGCCCAGGGCATAAGGTGCGTCGAGGTAATCACCGGGCTGGGCAGCGGGCAGGAAGGGGGGGTAATTCGCCAAGAACTCCCTCACTGGCTCGAGCGTGGCGATTTGCGTCCGCTGGTTCTGGCCGTTGTCCATACGCATAAGCGGAACAAGGGCGCCGTGCGTATCCTGCTCCGGGCGCGTAACCGGGTCTGAACCCTGCGCTCCATACTCAGGTAGGACGCGTTTCCTGACCCTGGCGCCATCTCGGCTGGTTGTTGTTGATCCAGCGACGCAGCGCCAGCAGCGCCGTCAGTTCAGGCTCAAGCTGATTGAGAAGGGGTGCTGCATCAGCACCCGCTGTTATTGTGAGATGCTGGCTGTCATTCCAGCTTTTGAGCGCAGGATCATTGACCGCTTCCTGCGCCGCATGACGCCAGCGTGCCACTGCCAGAGGCGGGGTCAACATGGGCAGGGCAAGCACGAGGGCCGATGCGGCGGCATTGGCGACAGCGAGCCAGGATTGATACAGAGCGCCACTCGGCGCATGGCCGCGCGCCATTAGATAGGTTGCCTCGAAATCGGGCACACCAGGGATGACGGGGCCGGAGTAGAATATCGGCTTGATACCCTGAGGTGCCGAGGCGATATCGGCTGACAGGTCGTCGCCCGGGCCCGGTGTCAGCTGGACAGCATCGACATCGCCATTCTTGAGCGCGTCGAGGGCCGCCTTCTTGGTTGCATAACCGGAAACCGGCAGGGGATGCAGCCCGAGAAGCGATAGTCCCAGCAGGCTTGCAAGTTCGACCCCCGTCGGGTGAGAAACCGCGAGCCGCACTGGCCGATCATGAAAAAGCCCGCTCAGGCGCGAACGGATCGTGCGGTGTAGTTCGGCGCGGGCAATGGTGACCACCGGACGGCGTGCCATGATAAGGGCTGCCCAGCGGGAAAAATCGAAATGAACACGCCCATCCCCGGCGAGCGATGCGATCAAGGCAGCGCCAGGAGCCAGAATGGTTGTGCCGCCATCGGCTTCGGGACTGACTGTGTCGAACAGATTGGCTGCGGTAACGCCATCGCGCCCGAGGTCGTAATGGGTGGCAATCGGAGAGGGCGCGGCGAGGCCTTTCGCCAGCGCCGTTGCCAGAATGGGTGCTACCTGACCCGGCAGGGAATCCGGACCGCCACCGATGATCAGTTTGGGGGCATCGATGGCAGAAGACGCGGCCTCGGCGCGCTCATCGTCTTCCCAGGCACGGGCAGGGCAGATGGCGGCCAGATTGGAGGCGGCAAGGGCGGAAAGCAGTGTACGACGTGTCAGGGATCGACCGGCCGTGAAAGGCATTAGCTTCGTACGCACTTCTTTCCCTTTACCGCCAGATCGTCCGGCCTGGGCGTTAAGCCAGACGATTGCGGCTAAATAGTGACCCCTCGATCAGGGCCATTTCACCTCTGGGGGCATGCTCATCAGAATGGCTTCGGTATTGCCGCCAGTCTTGAGCCCGAACACCGTACCACGGTCGTGGATAAGATTGAACTCGACATATCGCCCTCTGCGAATGAGCTGCGCATCGCGCTCGGCTTCGGTCCAGGGCTGCATCATGCGGGCACGCACGGCGCGGGGATAGGCCTCGTAGAAGGCAAGTCCGACATCCTTGGTGAAGGCAAAGTCGTTCTGAACGTCGCCGCTGTCGAAATGGTCGTAGAAAATGCCGCCCAGTCCGCGCGGTTCACTTCGGTGATGCAGGTAGAAATACTCGTCGCACCAGGCCTTGAACCGCTCATAATAAGCGGGGTCATGACGCATGCAGGCATCGCGAAACGTCTTGTGGAAATCCGCTGCATCCGCCTTGGCTTCCTCGCTATCGGGGAAGATCGGCGTGATGTCGCCGCCACCGCCAAACCAGCCATTGCTCGTGATGATCATGCGCGTATTGAAATGCGCAGCGCTCACATGCGGGTTGCATGGATGGGCGACCAGCGAGATGCCGGTAGCGAAAAAGCGCGGATCGACATCGGCACCGGGCATGCTCTTGCGGAATTCCGGCGAGAACTCACCCCAGACCGTCGAGACATTGACGCCGACCTTCTCGAACACACGTCCGCGCATGACCGACATGACACCGCTGCCATGCAGATTGCTGTTCGTGTCTTCGCTTCTGTCCCAGGCTGTGCGTTCGAAGCGACCGGCTTCGGTCTTGTCGCGCAGTACGGGGGAGTTCTTCGCGACTGCCTCGTCTTCGATCGCCTCATAGGAGGCGCAGATCCTGTCGCGCAGGGTCTCGAACCAGTGCCGTGCTGTCTCTTTGAAAGAGTCATGAGGCACATGATCACGAATGAGGGTGCCGAATGTCTTCGGATCCAAGGTCTCGCTCATCGCAAGCTCCACATTCTGTTCCAGCCGGTCTTCCGCCAGCCTGAGTGCTGGAGCCTATAGCAAAACTGGCCGATTGAAACCATGACAGCGCGCATGAAAACACTGACAGGTTGCGAAGCGTGTCAATCTGGTGTTCCTGAGCATTCTGTTGGCGACAATGCGAAAAGGCAGCTTTGCATGACTGAAGACGTGACAATCGAGCCTGTAATCGGCCTTATCGGCGGTTCGGGGCTCTATGATATCGACGGGCTGGAAGAAAAGGAATGGCGTCGGGTCGAGACCCCCTGGGGCGAGCCTTCCGATGAGCTGCTTTTCGGCCGCCTGAATGGCGTGCGCTGCGTGTTCCTGCCGCGTCATGGCCGTGGGCATCCCATCCCACCGTCAGAGCTGAATTTCCGTGCCAATATCGACGCGTTGAAGCGCTCCGGTGTGACCGATATCGTCTCTCTTTCCGCAGTGGGTTCGCTGCGTGAAGACCTGCCGCCGGGCCAGTTCGTGCTGGTCGACCAGTTCATCGATCGCTCTTTCGCTCGCGAAAAAAGCTTTTTCGGTCGTGGCTGCGTGGCTCATGTAGGCATGGCTGACCCGGTCTCTGCCCGTATGGGTGACGTGATTGCCAAGCAGGCCGCAAAGATCGGCGTCGAGATGGTACGTGGCGGGACCTATCTGGTGATGGAAGGGCCGCAATTCTCCACCCGCGCCGAAAGCGAATTGTACCGCCAGTGGGGCTGTTCGGTAATCGGCATGACCAACATGCCGGAGGCCAAGCTCGCTCGTGAAGCCGAAATGTGCTATGCGAGCATCGCCATGGTGACCGATTACGATTGCTGGCACGACGACCATGACTCGGTGACGGTGGACGCCGTGGTTGCCGTCATGACGCAGAATGCTGCCAAGGCGCGTGCGCTGGTCAAGGCCATCATACCGGAGCTCGGGCGCAAGCGCGGTCTCTGCCCCTCAGGCGCCGAGCGCGCCCTCGATCACGCTATCATAACGGCGCCGGGATCGCGTGATCGTCAGCTTCTCGACAAGCTCGATGCCGTCGCCGGGCGCGTGCTGCGCTGAGAAGCTGCGGCGGGTGGGATAAAGGCATCCGAGCCTTTATCCCCGCTCCTGATCTGTCAGGACGACTCGTTTTCCTTTTCGGGGAAGTGCTCGCGGTAGCCCTGATCGGTCTGTCGTTCAGGAAATTCTCCCAGATTCTTCTGGATTTCGGCATTTTCCACCTGAACATCGGCAAATTCAGGCTCTGGCAGATCTTTGACCGGAATTTCACCGGCATGAGGATTCTCCTCCATACCGATGATTTCAGATGCGTTCTCGAGATAGGCGTCGGCACCGCAGCCGGGCTTGCCATCGGCTTCCCATAGTTCCTGCGCCTTGGCCTTTATACGGGCGTCGCGCTCGGGGCTGTCGACCAGCGGATTTACGGGTGTTTTATCTGCAGACATTGTAGCGCTTTCGGTTGTCAGAGATGGGTTGCAAAAAACGCCATGCTGCGCTCATGGGCGAGGTCGCGGGCGTTCTTGTTGAAACTCGGGCGGTCGTCACAGCCGAAACCATGTCCGGCATCGTCATAGACAAAGATCTCGACCTCGGGCCGGTTCTCGCGAATGGTGTTGATATCGGTATGCGGGATATGGTCATCCTCGCCACCGAAATGGAGCTGAACCGGGCAATGGGGCTTCTCATGGCTCAGGGCGGCAATACCGCCCCCATACCAGGCGGCGGCGGCGGCAAATTCACGCGTGCGCGTGGCAGCTTCCCATGTCACCAGTCCACCCCAGCAGAAGCCGAGAATGCCGACTTTCTGATGGCCGTGGCGGTTGAGGGCATGGGCACTGGCCGTGATATCGGCCAGGAGTCCGTCAGGGTTGATCCGGGCGCGCAGGTCGAGGCCTGTCTGCATGCCCTCGCCATCATAAGGCAGAACCGCATCGCGTCTGGCGCGATCGAACAAGGCTGGCGCAATGACATGATAGCCGTGCCTGTCAGCCAGTTCGTCGCAGACAGCACGGATATGGTCTGTCAGGCCGAAAATTTCCTGCAACACGACCAGTGCGCGACTGGCAGTCGGCTCTCCTGCCTCGTAGGCTGCGAAATGATGGGTGTCCGAAGCCGTAAGGGATATCAGGCGTCCCATGGACCGACCCTCCTTCTTTCTTGTTCGTTCAAAGGCAGGATCAACGATCACCATGACTGAAATCGTCAATCTGCGTCGAGTGCGCAAACGTCTGGCGCGCGAGAAGGATGCTCGCAAGGCCGAGGAAAACCGGGCCCTGTTCGGTCGCACCCGGGGGGAGCGCCTGAAGTCTGAAGCCGAAAGTAGCCGTCTGACACGCGAACTTGATGGTGCGAAGCTCGACAGTCGGGACAGCGCGAGTGACGCTTCGATGAAAAACAGCATTTGCACCGTCGACGACACTTGACGATAGGCGAGGGCTCTCCTACCTCTTTGGCACTCTCGTATCGGGAGTGCTAACGCGCTGCGGCTAAGCGGGCGCGCAAACCGGCGGCGTTGCTTTTGAGCAAGGACGCCGCCTTAGAGAAAAGTGGAGCGATCCATAATGACAAATTTTCGGCCTTTGCATGACCGTGTCGTCGTTCGTCGCCTTGAGGGCGAGCAGAAGACGGCCGGTGGCATCATCATTCCGGACACCGCCAAGGAAAAGCCGATGGAAGGCGAAGTCGTCTCCGTAGGTTCGGGCGCCCGTAATGAGCAGGGTCAGCTCGTGGCACTGGACGTCAAGGCTGGCGACCGTGTGCTGTTCGGCAAGTGGTCCGGCACCGAGGTGAAGATCAATGGCGAAGAGCTGCTGATCATGAAGGAAAGCGACATCATGGGTGTGATCGGCTGATTTTCCAGCCTCCCCGTTATCGCAAACTGAACCTCTACTGGAGATAAGATTATGGCTGCCAAAGACGTAAGATTCGGCGCTGACGCACGCCAGCGCATGCTGCGCGGCGTTGATATCCTTGCTGACGCTGTGAAGGTCACGCTCGGCCCGAAGGGTCGCAACGTTGTTCTGGACAAGAGCTTCGGCGCACCGCGCATCACCAAGGACGGCGTTTCCGTCGCCAAGGAAATCGAACTGGCCGACAAGTTCGAGAACATGGGCGCCCAGATGGTGCGCGAAGTGGCCTCGAAGACCAACGACATCGCTGGTGATGGCACGACCACCGCGACCGTTCTGGCCCAGGCCATCATTCGTGAGGGCGCCAAGGCTGTTGCCGCTGGCATGAACCCGATGGATCTGAAGCGCGGCATCGACAAGGCGGTTACGGCCGTCGTTGAAGAGCTGAAGGCAAACACCCGCAAGATCACGACCCCGGCCGAAACGGCTCAGGTCGGCACGATCTCGGCCAATGGCGAGCATGAAATCGGCGAGATGATCTCGCAGGCCATGCAGAAGGTTGGTTCCGAAGGCGTGATCACGGTTGAGGAAGCCAAGGGTCTGCACACCGAACTCGACGTTGTCGAGGGCATGCAGTTCGATCGCGGCTACATCTCGCCGTATTTCGTGACGAACGCCGAAAAGATGATGGCGGATCTGGATAACCCCTACATCCTGATCCATGAAAAGAAGCTGTCCTCGCTTCAGCCGATGCTGCCGCTGCTCGAGAGCGTTGTGCAGTCCGGTCGTCCGCTCATGATCATCGCAGAAGACGTCGATGGCGAGGCTCTTGCCACGCTGGTCGTCAACAAGCTGCGTGGTGGCCTCAAGATTGCTGCCGTCAAGGCTCCTGGCTTCGGCGACCGCCGCAAGGCCATGCTGGAAGACATCGCCATCCTGACGGGCGGCCAGGTCATCAGCGAAGACATCGGCATCAAGCTCGAGACGGTTACGCTCGACATGCTCGGTCGCGCCAAGAAGGTGCATATCGAGAAGGAAAACACCACGATCGTTGAAGGCGCCGGTAACACGGACGACATCAAGGGCCGTTGTGCACAGATCCGCGCGCAGATCGAGGAAACCACCTCGGACTACGACCGCGAGAAGCTGCAGGAACGTCTGGCCAAGCTGGCTGGTGGCGTTGCCGTCATCCGCGTCGGTGGCAGCACCGAAGTCGAGGTGAAGGAGCGCAAGGATCGCGTTGATGACGCGCTGCACGCAACCCGCGCCGCCGTTGAAGAAGGCATCGTTCCGGGTGGTGGCACGGCTCTTGCCCGTGCTTCCGTTGCCCTGAAGGATCTGGCTTTCCAGAACGACGACCAGCGCGTCGGTGCGGACATCATCCGCAAGGCCCTGCAGGCTCCGCTGCGCCAGATCGCGTTCAACGCTGGTGAAGATGGCGCTGTCATCGCTGGCAAGGTGCTCGAGATCAACGAGTACACGCACGGCTTCGACGCCCAGAACGGCGAATACAAGGATCTGGTAGCCGCTGGCATCATCGATCCGACCAAGGTCGTCCGCACGGCTCTTCAGGACGCAGCTTCGGTTGCCGGCCTGCTGATCACGACGGAAGCCATGGTTGCCGAGAAGCCCGAGAAGAAGGCTGCTCCGGCCGGTGGTCCGGGTGGCATGGGTGGCATGGGCGATATGGATTTCTGATCCAGCGCCTTTCCATCAAGGTTACAAAAGAGCCGCCCCGCCGAAAGGCAGGGCGGTTTTTTTATGTCTGGATGCCTGGCTTCTGTGAGGATCTGACGTGGTTCAGGAGTTCGCGCATTGCCACCTGCAAGACGGACGTCGGCGTTGCCGGGTGAGTATGTGATGCTGATGAATGGTGTGGAGGACGGGCGGCGTGGCGCCGCGTTTCTGTCGCGATGAGGGCGGGTGATCTACCTGGTCGCCCTGGAGGCAGGATGAAAACCCAAAGGGAAGAACAGCCCCTCCGAAAGAGTGGGGCTGCTCCCTCAAGAGAGGATTCCTCGAAGCTCCGCAGCCATTGGCCGTCGAAGTTTCTGGTGGGTTATTTCTGGGCTGACTCCATCGTGCCGATAAAGGGCAGCGGGGCGCCTGCGCTCAGATAGGTCGGCATTGTGCCAGTCCAGCGATCCAGCGCTTTTTGCTGGAGCAGGGAAGGGGTCAGCGATTGAGAGACCAAAGTATTGGCCTTGGCCTGAGCCTGGGACGTCACAAGCAGGGCCTGAGCCTGACCCTGGGCTGTGGCAACAGCTGCGTCTGCCTGCGCCTTGGCCTGGACAACCTGAGCCTGAGCTGAGATCTGCGTCTGCTGCAGGGTGTATTGTGCCTGCAATGCCTGCTGCTGGGCGACCTGTTTCGCTTCGATGGCCTGCGCATAGGCGTGGGAAAAAGCGAAATTGGCCGTGTTCACCGACTCAATGCTCAGATGATAGGGCAGCAGGGATTTGATGATCAGTTCCTTGATCTGGCCATCCACAAGGTCACGCTTCGTGATCAGCTCTTCAGCGTTGTAATTGGCCGTGATGGCTTTCACGTCGTTCGACACTGTGGGCTCAATGATACGATGGGCGAGCGTTTCGAGATTGCGGAAATCGCGGAAAAATCCCGGAGCGTCGGCAGAGGCGATGTGAAATGTGACCGAAACCGACGTGTGCACATCCTGCAGATCATGCGTTGCAGCCTGCTCATGAGAGGTAATCGTCTGAGGCTGGGTCGAAACAGAAACGACCTTTTGATAAACTGGCAGCACGATATGCAGACCGGGTTCCAGCGCGCTGGGCTGGACAGAACCGAAATTGGTCAGAATGCCGCAATAGCCTGAAGAAATCTGATAGAATGGGTTAAGTATCGCGATAATCGCGATTGCGCCTACGGCGAAGCCACCAAATTTCAGGACGGTCGGAGAAAAGCGTGCGGGCGGCGTTGGAAAATTTATCACGTTTTTTTGCCTCATCAGATCAGTGACCGATCAGTTCTTGGGCAGGACGATACGCTGTCGTATCCGTTAATATGGAGGCGAAGTCTCTATACTGTCAATAAGAATCGGAATAGACCAATTTCCCATTCTTATTGAAGCATGACTGTTCCGTTTCTTTTCTTTTTTCGGAGCTAGTCAAAAAACCTTCATGAAGAGCAACACTGTCTCTCGATTTCGACAAGGCGTTGCTTGCGTCAGAGGCTGCCACCGGCGCCGATGACGCGATGGCAGGGGATGAAATGGGCGATCTAGTTTTTCTCCATCGCCGAGCATTGTCCGGCCAGATTATCCTCTCCCAGTCCTTCGCAGATTGCGCTGAGTTTGAGCACGGAGACGCCGTCTTTTGCCTGCCTTGCATTCTTGATGCGATAGGGCAGGAAACCGGTATTACCCATCGCCTCTTCTTCTTTGGCCATGTACGTTTCGGCCTCTCCGGTCTTGCCTGCAGCGGACAGGGTGTTGCCCCATGCGACAGCAATCGGAAAGGTTACATCATCGCGTTCCGCAGCAGCGGCAAGCAGCTTTTCTGCCTGGTTTTTCTGGCCGGTCTGCACGGCAACCTGATAGGTCATAAGTGCATAATAGGCACTGCCAGAGGCGGGTTGCGCAATGTGAGCAAGTGTCTGATGAGCCTGCCCCCACTGCGATTGTCCGATCAGCGATGCGGCCCGCTCCAGTTGATCTGTCCCCTTGAGGAGAGCAGTCACGGGTGAACTGGTGACCCAGTGCTGTAGCGGCTTTCGGGCGAGAGCTACATGAGCACGAACGGGATAGGCCTGCCGCAGATAGGCGGCGAGCGCGAGTCGTCGCTCTCTGGCATGAGGATGCTGCTGCGCTACGGCTCTGAGGGCATCGACAATGGCTCCATCGAGGTTGTCGCCTGCTTTGGCCGTGAAGGTAACTGAGTCTGCGTTGAAACTCTTGCCAGTCTTTTGCTCGAGTTGTGCCTGACGCGCGACATCCTGATCTTCGGAACTGATCAATACATCCATGACATCGGTTGCAGCACTTACGGAGTATCCTGCCCGTCCCATCAGATCGACGGCGAGTGCATCGGCTTCCTCTTCCTGCCCGCGTGACCACGATGGAAACAGCGTCGTATCCAGAAAGGCCTTGGCACCCATCGACGACACGAGTGCTTTAGACACGGCGTCAGTTGCACCGATGCCTGCGGAGGCCCGCCCAATCACCGAACCCCACTTCATGGCACTGAAAGCGTAGTTTTTCCGTGCTTTGCTCTCACGCTGGGCTGCTGTGTGCCCCAGAAGGATGTGGGAGAGTTCGTGGGCAAGAACGAAGGCGAGCGCATCTTCCTTCTGAATTTCAGGTGTATCGTGGAAATAACGTATCAAACCGGTGTTGAGAAAGATTGCTCCCCCGACCGAAACGTCTGAGGTAAAGGCCGTGTCGGGTGTCAGCCATACGCGTGCATCCGGACGGGGACCCGACCAGGAGGCCAGAAGGCGGTCTACGATGGCCTGAGGGTAATCCGATACCTCGGGGGCCTCGATAACACCTGAGGCAAGGGTGTTGGCCGGTGTCAGAAGGCCTTGCACAGTGGTTGACTGAGCATAATCCTGCGAAGGGTGGATCTGGTCGATCAGCCGACCGTTGGTTGGGACGCCGCCTCCGTTTCCGCTGTCGCACGCAGCAAGTGCCAGGGTTGTCAGAAGGGCAGTCGAGAGCAAGGCAGGGCGTTTCATCATTCAGCTTCCGTGGCAATTTCGACCGAGGTTGTTGGTGCTGCCACCGATTTCATCAGCAGAGGCTGCGCCTATTTGCACGCATTGAGTGGGTGTCGGCGCGACTGCCCTGATATTGGCTTCGACAGAGTCTTCAGTGACGTAGACGAGTCCCTTATCGGTCTCGACAGCGAGCATGTCCGTTTCGGTGTCTTTGGCGACGATGCGATGTCCGGTCAGCGAAGCCGCCTCAATCTGTGTCTGGGGCAACCCATTGTGGTCGTAGGTCTGGATTGAGGGGGTGTGATAGGTCCCTGTAATGACTGGGGCGTCTGCAGCCGAGGCAACGCCGGACCAGCCCGCGCACAGGCCAAACAAGAGGGGAGAGAGAGCTGCACGTGTCAGCTTGCGGGCGAAATGCCTGTTTGACATGGATATCTCCTTTCATCAGGTCTGGTGAAGAATGCTCTCGCTGCGGATACCGGCTGCTTCAAACAAAGCCGGTTCGCTATGCATGGCGAGAGAGCGCGCGGCGTCCTGCCGAGTAGATCGAAACTGGCAGGTCGATCACCCGGTTCAGAAGTCGACAAAGAGGCTGGACAAACCGGTTTCGCTCCTCCTCTTCCTCGACGCCGGCTGCGAGCCAGAGCAGGAGCAGACCGATCCAGTCTGCATTGGGCCATCTGGGGCCTGCTTCGTTGAGTGCGAAACCGATGGCGGAAAGACTGGCGAGGAAGCACAACTGAGAGAGAAGGCCACGCTCCTTTTCTTCCTCTTCGGCGCGCGCCGCACGTGCCATGGGCAAGGCCCAGGCGCCGAGGAACAGGAATGTCACGAACAGCCAGATAACGAACTGATCGATCAACATGGCCCGGGTGGCGCTCTGAAAAGAAGGTATGGCAACGATAAGAAACGCGCCTAGCGCGCAGGCCACAGCCCGTTTGCGTATGCTGGTTCTGGCGTGATGCTTGTAATTATTCTGTGCGCCCAAGGCGGCAAGGACGTCGAACTGCTCTTTCTGCTGGGCTGGTTTCATGCGCATGACGAGCGCTACGCTGCAGACGAGCCAGATGAGCGCCTCAAGTAACTCGGCCTTGTCGAGACGTAGCCACCCTATCTGTCCCATTTCGGGCGGCTCATGGAAATAGCGCGCGCCATAGGTCACGAGATTGTCGAAAGCCATGGCATGAGTGACGACGCCCGGAACCCGCCCAAGCAGGGGTACTATGGAATCATCGTGCTGATCGCGGATGTCAGATCCGTAAAATACCGCGCGATCGGCAAGAAGCGTGGCAAGGGCAGGGCTGCCTGACGGTGTGCCTCGGCCGCTATGCCCAAGTTGCTCTGCGCCAATTACCAGAGGATAGAAAGCGAACTGCCTTTCGCTGCCTCGAGAATGCAGAAACAGATAGGTCAGGGCGAGGCGTGAGGCTGCGGTAAGGCGGGCGCAGGGGCCTTCGTTCCAGATGGCACAGCTGTTTTGCCAGTAACCGGATTGGTCGCTGACAATATCCTGCGCGGGATCGGAGCTCAGCCCCCATCTGATAACCATCGGGCGGGTAAACGCTTCTTCCTGAACGTCTCCACAACGCGTCGACCAGGCCTGATGACACAACGTATTGTAGAGCGCCCAGGCCGGATTTACTGCAACAGGAGCTTCTCCTGTTTCCCGGGTTTCCATCCCCTCTTCCATGAGAGGGTAGCTTCCAGAGGTTTCGAGTCCATTGCTATAGACCTGAAGCGGTCTGAGGATGGGCGGAAGGGCAGGCTGCTGGTCTCCTGCTTCCCCCCTTGCAAAGAGCAGAGGCACCTTCATCGAGTGAGCTCTGGCGATAAGAGGGGCGAAACTCTCAAGTGTCTCGCCTGGAAGTTCACGCATCATGCGAAAATCGACGAAAATCGCAGCGGGATGTGCGTCGAGTATCTGATTAAGGATGGCTATATGACGGGCGTATGAAAGAGGGAAAGCAGTCCCGAAACGTTTGAGGCTTGCGTCGTTCACCTCAACAACGGCGACGTGTCGGTGCGTGTCAGGGCTCTGGGCGCCATAAAATGGTGTGGTAAGAGCGTTGAATAAGCCAGCCGAGGTCTGCTTCGTTGCGCTTTCAAGACCAAGCGGGTCGAGCACCTTATAGATGATGAAGAAAACCACCATCGCGATAACGTAAACAAGGCGCATACGCATCAACGCGCCCCTCGTGGAAGCCGGTCCCCGTTTTCTCATTCCACCCGCTCAAGCTCGTTGCCCCGTCAGCTCATCAGCGCGGCGTCAGGCGTATCAACATATTTTGACACGTTTCAGCAAAGCTTGGTCACGTTATATTGACGTTTGCAATAGATTCTAGCGATGGAGTCAGGAAATCGTGTGATGCGTTGCAACTTTGCCTCACCAAGAGCCAGTGATGTTTGGCTGTACGCATGGTCGATAGGATCGCTCGATTTCGATAAGGCGTTGCTTGCGCCAAAGGCCGCCACCATAGCCGGTGAGGCTGCCGTCGGCGCCGATGACGCGATGGCAGGGGATAAGAAGGGCGATCTGATTGGCACCATTGGCGCGCGCGACGGCCCGCACGGCGCCCGGCTGGCCAAGTTGACGCGCGATATCGGCATAGCTGCGTGTCTCCCCGACAGGGATATCGCGCAAAAGGCGATGCACCTCGCGAGTGAACCCGGTGCCCTGCGGGGCAAGAGGGGTCAGGAACGCCGCCGAACGCCCGGCAAAATAGGCTGCAAGCTCCTCACGAACCAGTTCAGTCGGGGCGGGTGTGCCGAGGCCGAGAGGGGCCTTGAGGTTTTTCTGAAGCGTCTTGAGTTCGCCGGGCAGGGCCTTGCGGTCGACGAATTCGAGGAGATGGAGATGTGTTGCGCTGGAGACGGCAATCATGTCACCCAGCGATGTCGGGACCCAGCTTGCCTGCAGCAAGCCGCCCGGCTTGAGGCTGGCGGGCGCAGCTCCCAGAAGTCTCGAAAAAGCCTCCCTGAAGGCGCTGGGGGAGGCAAAGCCTGAGTCGAGCTGGGCCTCTATGACCCGCTCACCCTCGGTAAGGGACAAGAAGCCCTCTCGCAGGCGGTACTGCCGTGCCATGTCGAGAAACGTCATGTCGAAATAGCGCTTGAAGCTCCGTCGAATTGTAGACAGATCATAGCCAAGCGCAGTGACGTCGCTTTCCTTCCAGCGTCGCCCCGGTTCGGCCTCCAGCAGGGCGAGCAGCCGTGCGACGGCTGGATCATTGGCGGTGGCGCTGCGGAGCGGATGGCATCTCTTGCAGGCCCGAAATCCGGCTTCGAGGCATTCCCGCACGCTGGATCGAAAAACGCAGTTGGTGGAGAGCGGCTTGCGCGCCGGGCAGGTCAGGCGACAGAAAATACCGGTTGTGCCAACACAGACAAACACGCTCCCGTCGTAACGCGCATCGCGAGCGACAAGGGCATCATAGAGCGTGTCATGGGAGGGGAGAGGGAAGAGCATGGTTCTTCCCTATCATCTGATGAATTGACGCTGCGCCGGAAATCGGGCGTTTCATCCGATACAGGTCTGATCAATGGCTTGATGATCAGGCCTGCATAATGAGTCCTGCTGGATGAGGCCTTGGGTCGGCTCAGTTCGTCACGGGTGGCCGCGCGTTGGTCTTGGCCACTTCCTTGCCCCAGCGTACCAGATCGTCGGTGCAATCCTCACGGTCGAGGGTGCATTCGATCAGGGTCGGGCCGCGCCGGTTCTGCCTTGCCTTGTCGATCGCTTCTGCAAGCTCGCCAGCCGTATTGGCCCTGAGGCCCAGCCCGTGGCCTTCAGACGCATTGAAGGCATTGATGAGACCCGCATAATCCCAGTTCTGAATATAATTATACGGACCATCATGGATCTTGATCTCGATGACATAGCCCCGGTTGTTGATCAGGAAAATAATGACCGGCAGCTCGTAACGGATCATCTGCGCTACTTCCTGCGCGGTCAGCTGGAATGACCCGTCTCCCACCATCACGATATGCTGCCGCTCTGGCGAGCCAGTAGCATTGCCAAAGGCCGAGGGGACCGACCACCCGATATGGCCCCATTGCATTTCGAGTTCGACACGGGCCTTGGCGGGCAGGTGCAAACGCACGGCGTTGAACCAGCTATCGCCGGTCTCTGCTGTCAGCGTTGTATCAGCCGTCACAAGAGCCCCGATCTGACGCATCATCTCGTCATTGGTCAGCTTGGCCTCCGCGGGCAGCGGTGTAGAAACTGGCAGAGAGAGGGCGGAGTTGTCGGCGCTCAGGGGGCGTCGTGGCGCCTGCTCGCTCAGGGCGGTCACGAACGAGCGCAGATCGACACCGCCGAAGTGTGTTCCAGCAACGACCACATCGTCAGGGTTGACCAGAGCGACTTTCTCGCCTCTGGGCCATGCTTCCCAGCCAACGGTTGAATAATCATTGAATACCGGGCCGAGGCATAGAATGGCATCCGCGTTGTCGATGAGCGCTTCTGCACCGGGCGAACTGACATTGCCCCAGTAGACGCCGCGATATCCGGGGTGGTCTTCGGGAAAAAATCCCTTCGCTGCCGCCATGATGGTCACGGCACATCCAAGGCGATCTGCCAGTTTCACCGCTGCATCAAGGCCATGGGCGGCGCGCAGCTTGCTCCCGACAAGAATGACAACCTGTTCGCGTTTTTCCAGAAAGGACAAGGTCGCTGCGACTGCCTGATCGAGCGTCGTATTGCAGGCAGGCTTGCGAGGCAGAAGCGCCTCTATGGGGCCGGGTTCGGGGCATTCGAGATCGGCCACGTTGCACGGAATTTCGAGATAGACCGGCTTGCTCAGGGCAAGGGCACGCTCGATCACATGATCGATTTTGGCAGGGGCGTCTTCGGCAGAAAACAGCCGCTCGGCGGCAACCGTGACATGGCGGACCATCTCGAACTGATAGCCATAATCGGACGTGCCGAGAGTATGGTGCAGTATCCGGCCTGTGCCATGGTCATTTGTATTGGGGGCGCCTGAGACGAGAATTACGGGCAGGTTTTCAGCGTGGGCGCCACCAAGCGCGTTGATGGCAGACAGGGCGCCGACGCTGAAGGTCACGACTGCGCAGGCTGCGCCTTTCGCCCGTGCATAGCCTTCGGCTGCGAAGCCGCAATTCAGCTCGTTGCAGCAATAGACCTGTTCCAGCCCGTCCTGAGCCAGAAGCTGGTCGAGAAGGACGAGATTGTAGTCTCCCGCGACAGCAAAGTGATGGTCGACGCCGATCTGTGTCAGGCGTTTTGCGAGATAGCCACCGATAGTCGTGCTCATGGAAGTCAGGCGTCCTTCTGGTGTGTGTCGATTGTGTCGTAGTTTGTCCTTGGTCCTGTTCTGCGTCCAATATATGTTTGGGCCCTCTTTCATACTTTGAGGATATGGATCATCGACCTGAGACGTTGGCGCTATCTGGTGACAATTGCCGAGGCCGGCAGTTTCACGCGCGCGGCCGAACTGCTGCATATGGAACAACCGCCGCTCAGCCAGCAGATCAAGGCGATGGAGCGCGAGCTCGGTCTTGTGCTCTTCGTGCGGTCACGATCAGGTGCAGTGCCAACCGAGGCCGGGGCCGCGCTGGTCGAGCGGGCCCGGGTCCTGATCGGGCTTGAGCGTGAGGTCACCTCACTGGCGCGGGGGCTGTCACGCGGCGAGCAGGGCAGGCTGCGCATCGGTCTTGCGGGCGCGGTTTCCCTTCTGCCTCTGGTGCCGGGCGCAATACGGGCATTTCGCGAGCGCTGGCCGGATGTCATCATTACGCTTGAGGAAAGCAATACGCCTGCTCTGTGTGACGCGCTTCATGACCGACGCATCGACGTTGCGATCGTGCGCCCTCCGGCGCCCGTCCAGACACTCATCGTGCGCCCCCTGCTTGAGGAAGCGACGGTGATCGCGCTCCCGAAGGGCCATGCAGAAGCCTCTCACCGGGGTGTCAGGCTTGAGGCCTTGCGGGATGAACCGATGATCCTGTTCGAGCGTGCGCTCGGTCCGGGGTTCTATGACGCGATTATCATGGCCTGCGGTCACGCGGGTTTCGTGCCGCATATAGGCCAGTCGGCACCGCAGATCATCGCGACGGTTTCTCTCGTCGCTGCGGGGCTGGGTGTCTCGATCGTGCCGCAATGTCTCAGCCAGATCCATGCAGAGGGGGTGAGTTATCACCCGATCATAGGGTCTGCGCCCAAGGCAGCGCTTGCTGTGGCGATGATCGATGGCCCGGTTTCCCTTCCTGTGCAGCGCTTCGAGACAATGCTCAGAGAGGCAGCCGCTGCTTTGTGAAGGCGGTGCTTTTTATGGGGTGTGCTGCCTGAAAAACTCTGAAAACAGTTCTCTGGCCCAGTCCATGAAGACGCGCACACGCGGGGCCAGCTGGCGGTTGCTGGGATAGAGCAGCGAGAGAGGCGTGGGGGCAGGCGGATAGTCGGACAGCACCTCCACCAGCCCGCCCGTAACGAGATCTTCCTCAAAGCGGTATCGTGGCGCCTGGGCGAGACCGAGACCGAGACGCGCCGCTTCCACGCAGGTTTCGGCTCCGGAAACCAGCAGTCGGGCAGGGATAAGCCGTTCGACAAGGCCATTTCGGGTTGTGAATTCGAGCGGCAGGACCTGTCTGGTGCGCGAGGACAGAAAGGCGATCATCTGATGGCCGTCCAGATCGTCCGGCGAGGCCGGGATGCCGTGCTGCGCCAGGTAGGCGGGGCTCGCTACGGTAACCTCATGCAGAACCCCGAGCGGCCTCACGATCATGTCGCTATCGGGCAGGGGGCCGCCGCGTATGACGCAATCGACCCCTTCACGCAGCAGGTTGACCAGCCTCTCTCCTTCGCCGAGATGCACGTTCAGGCCCGGATAGCGCGAGAAGAAATCGGGCAGGGCCGGAAGCAGGATCGTTCGTGCCAGGTGGCCGACAGTGTCGACCCGTATCGTGCCGGAGAGGGCACCACCAATCATGCTGTCTGCCTCCTCAAGCGCGGTCAGAATGGACTGGCAGCGCTGATAATAGAGAAGGCCTTCTTCCGTCGGCTGCACGTGGCGGGTCGACCGTTGCAGCAATCGCGTGCCGAGACGTTGCTCCAGCGCCTGAATGGCCGCCGTCGCAGCTGGGCGCGAAACGCTTAGATCATGCGCGGCTGCGGTGAAGCTGCCGCGCTCGACCACGCGCATGAAAAGGGTGAGCGAGGTCAGTCTGTCCATAAGGATTGTTCCGTGATGCGGAACAATCCTGACAGGAAACACTGGCTTATCGCAAGCTCATGCCCATGATGATCTGTGCCTGTCGAGAAAACAGGAGATCGCAATGACCACTATCCAGAAAATTGCCGTCATCACGGGTGGCAGTCGTGGCCTGGGAAGAGCCAGCGTCGAGGCTCTGGCCCGGCGCGGTATCGGGGCCGTCTTCACCTACAAAAGCAATCGCGCGGCGGCTGACGAGGTGCTGGCCATTCTGCGCGATGCCGGAGTGCCGGGTCAGGCATTGGCGCTGGATGTCGCCGATGCGTCTTCCTTTCCCGCTTTCGCAGGAAAGCTGCGCGAGACGCTCGCCGGATGGGGCCTCACGCATTTCGATTATCTGGTGAACATGGCAGGGTCGTCCCATACGGGAACGCTGACCGATACAAGCGAGGCGGAATTCGATCGTATCTATGCAGAGCATCTCAAAGGGCCGTTTTTCCTCACCCAGGCTGTGCTGCCTTTGCTGCGTGATGGCGGGCGCATCGTGAATATCTCTTCCGGGCTGACGCGCATCATCTATCCGGGGCGGATCGTCTATGGATCGATGAAGACCGCTGTCGAGACCATGACCCGCTATATGGCCAAGGAGCTTGGCCCGAGAGGGATCACGGTCAATACGGTGGCCCCTGGCGCCATTCAGACCGATTTCTCGGGCGGTATGGTGCGTGATAACCCGGAAATCAACCGGCATATCGCACAGAATACCGCCCTCGGCCGCGTTGGCCTGCCCGAAGACGTTGGCCCGATGATCGCTGCGCTGCTGTCAGAGGATAACCGCTGGGTCAACGCACAGCGTATTGAGGTGTCTGGCGGCCAGTCGCTCTGACTGACCTCTCGGAGCATCAGAGGGCCGTGATCGTCACGATTGCAGGCGCGTCAGTCGGGCATGACGCGCCGCCTTGACGGGCTCTGGCGTGACCCGGTTGTCGCGCACCATTTGTCTCGTGGCTTCATCACCGCCCACGACGTGATCGTCGTCATTCATGAGCGCCTCGAAGGCCTGGCGGGCGACAACGGTCTTGTCGTTCTTGGGGCCCTGATCGATGGCGCTGGTGCCCATCCCCGCATTCTTGTGAAAGCGGCTATTGGTCGTCCCGGGCAGGAATGCCGTGACGGACACATTCTTCTCTCTGAGTTCCTCTCTCAGGGATTCAGCAAACATGAAGCCGAACGCCTTGGAGGGGCCATATACCGTCTCATAGGGCGTCGGCATCGTGGCTGAGACGGAAGAGGTGATGAGAATACGGCCTTCGCCGTTTGCCACCATATGGCGCGCCACGTTCTTGGCCATGTGAACGGTGCCGGTAATGTTGATGGCGATCACCCTGAGATCGTCTTTCAGGTCAGTATCGACAAAGGCGCCGCCCAGACCGATCCCGACATTCAGGGCCGCGATTTCCACCTTGCGCCCAAGGGCGAGAACGAATTGCCAGAAACTCTCGACACCTTCGCCTTGTGAGGCATCAGCCCGGTGCGGGTAAGCTGCGGCGCCTTGTGCTTCAATCGTTCTGGCTGCGTCGAAAACCTGGGCGCTCGAGCCCGAGATCGCCACATCATACCCGTTTCGGGCGAACTGAAGGGCCAGCTCAAGACCGATGCCTGAAGATCCACCTGTTACCAGGGCCAGAGGTCTTGCCGTCATGAAATATCTCCTGTTGCACATGATCCTGTCGATCGCTCCAGAAGACGCGTTACGGCGCCATGGAGTTTACTGAGCAGAATTTGACTGATTGATGATCTTGATTCAGGAATGGTTCATGGAACCGATCAGCAAGGATAGTCTCGAGGTCTTTGTCGCCATTGCGCGGGCGGGCAGCTTTGCGCGGGCGGCCCTGCAACGGGGTGTTACGGGCTCGGCTCTGAGCCACGCCATGACCCAGCTTGAGCGTCGGCTGGGTGTCCGTCTGTTTCATCGCACGACGCGACAGGTCCGGCTGACGGGGGCCGGGGAAATGCTGCTGGCCGAAATCGCGCCGCGCTTTGCAGAAATCGACGCGACACTCGCACAACTCGATGAGTTTCGGTTGGCACCTGCAGGGCGTGTGCGCGTGACCGTACTTCGTGACGCAGCGACCCTTCTCTTGGCGCCCCGGCTTGCGGATTTTGCTTCCCGCTATCCCGGCATAGAGCTCGACATCACGGTCGATGACCGGTTTGTCGATGTCATTTCTGAAGGGTTCGACGCAGGGATTCGGTATGGCGGGACGGTTCCTGATGGCATGATCGCAGCCCGTCTGAGCGATAAACTTCGCTGGGTGATTGTCGGAGCACCGTCCTATCTCGACAGAATGGGCCGCCCCGAAACGCCTGAAGCCTTGATGCAGCATCACTGTATCCGCATCCGCACCGGCACGGGGCGCCTCTATCCCTGGGAACTGGGCGATGGCGAAGCCTGTGTCGAGATCGATGTGCCAGGACAGATCGTCCTGGGCGATACGGAATTGTCCCTTGCCTATGCCCTTTCCGGGGGCGGGCTTTTCTATTGCCTGCATGATCGTGCCCGCGCGTTCATCGAGCGTGGTGATCTTGAAGTCGTGCTTTCCGAATGGGCCTCAACCGGCGAGGGATTCTGCGCCTATTATCTCTCGCGGCGTCATGTGCCCTCTGCCCTCAGGGTATTCCTCGATTTTTTCAAAACCGGGCCAGCTTCCTCGCTGGCGCCACGCTGATCGTTTCTGCGACGACGGCGTCGTCTGTCTTTTCTGAAAGATCGGGCTGCTCAGACGCTTCCTGCCCGGTCAAGGGAACGATCTGAAAATGAAACGAAGAGCGCTGTCGCTATCGGGGGGATCGTTCGCACGATTTCCCCGGTCGGATCGATTCAGCCTGCTTGTCGTCGAATTTCGATCTGGAACGGAATGTTTCTCAAGGGTAATTTCGATCTCCTAAAGTAATATATGTGTTCGCATTACAACTTAGGTAAGTAACGATGTGATAAAAATACAATGATATGAATCGGGGAATGTCGAAGTGAAATAAGACACTGGACCTGATTTCGTTTGTGAAATCTTTTCGTCTCCAGAACGCCTTTTGGAGGTCGAAAACACTATGAAGATGATCAGGAACAAGCGACGACTACTGCTTGTCTCCACGCTCGGCGCCGGACTTGCTCTGGGTCACGCGCAGACTGCCCATGCGGCACAATCTGCTACGGCTCCGGCTCACAAGACGCATAAGCGTGTGGCGAAGAAGGCAGCGCCGTCTGTTGCCCGCCAGCAGGCCACAACCGCTCCCGCAGCCGGCGCCGCGCCGCTGGTTCAGCCGGCGGCGCGCACGGTATCGGCACAGCGCAATGCCTTTGCCCCTGTTGCAGACAGCCTTTCGCGCGGTGGCAGCGAAAATATCGTCGTGACGGGTTCTGCTCTGAGCACCTCGAACAACGCCAATGCCAACCCGGTGCAGATCGTTACGGCCAAGCAGATCATGCAGACCGGCGCAAGCACGGTTGGTGACTATCTGCAGCGCCTGCCTTCTGTTGGTTCATCCGGCACCTATAACTCGCAGACCAATGGTACCGGCGGTTCTTCCTGCGTCGATCTGCGCAATCTCGGGCAGAACCGTACGCTGGTGCTGATTGACGGCAAGCGCACGACGCTCAACGGCAATAACAGCTGCGTCGATCTGAACACGATCAACGTCTTTCAGGTTGCAAGCATCGAAATCCTGAAAGATGGCGGTTCGGAGCTTTACGGCGCTGACGCTGTGGCCGGTGTGATCAACATCAAGATGCGCCACGACCTCAACGATGCGAACATTACCGTCAAGGGTGGCATCTCCGATGTTGGCGATGGCCAGACGGGTCAGATCTCTGGTTACAAGGGCTGGAATTTCGACCACGGCAAGGGCAACGTCACCCTGTTTGGTTCGTACATGACGTCCAGCGGCATCATGCAGCGCAACCGCGCCTGGTCGCGTAACGTGCAGACCAACGATCCGGTCGACGCCTCCGATCTGTTGTTCGGTTCATCCATTCCGACCACCGGCAAGTATTTTACAGATTCCGGTACCTATATCCCGAATGCCAGCGGCTCGGGATATCACACCGCGACGTCAGCCGACCGCTATAATTACGGTTCGCAGCAATCCCTCACCAACTCGCTGCAGAACTCGACGCTGTCTTTCGATGCGCATTACGACGTGAACAAGCATTTCACGCCCTATGCCAATTTCCAGTACAGCCATCGCACATCCAGCACGATGCTGGCCCCTGAGCCGATGACGGGCAGCATCTATCCGTCCAATCTGCCGTCGAGCCTCGTTATCCCTGCTGACGCGCCTTACAACACGTTTGGCGAAGACGTGCTGATGTACAAGCGCTATGGCGAATGGGGTAACCGTCGTACCGAAACCGCTACCGACACCTATACGGCCATTGCTGGCGCCAAGGGCGAAATCACCCATGGCTGGATGTATGACCTGTCCTACACCTATGGCTGGAACCAGGTAACATCGCAGATGTCCGGTGTGGGCAACTACGCCAAGCTGCTTCAGGAATACGGGCTGCAGCAGGTCGATCCGACCGATTCCAGCAGCGCTCTGGTCTATAATCCTTCGGTCTGCCAGGCCTCTTCCGGTTGCGTGCTTTCCGATCCGTTCAAGCCTCTTTCCTCGGCTGCTGCGGCGTACTCCAACTACACCAGCCACGATCATTACTATTATCAGCTGCGTGACCTGAACCTGCGCATGCATAACAACCATGTCGCGACCATGCCCTGGAAGGGCGGTGGCGATCTGGGCTTCGCGCTGGGTATGGAACATCGTGGCGAGCAGCTGGCCTATCACCCCGATGCCGTCGTGGCTTCCGGTGATACGCTCACCAACTCGGCCTCCTACACCGGTGGCGGGTTCAACGTCACGGAAGGTTATCTCGAGGGCAAGGCCACGCTGCTTCGTGATGTGTTTCTCGCCAAGGATCTGACCATCGATGCGCAGGGGCGTTATTCGTCCTACAGCACCTTCGGTGGCACCAAGAACTGGAAGGCCTCAATCAACTGGGCGCCGATCCGCGATATCCGGTTCCGTGCAACCATCGGCAGCTCCTATCGTCAGCCGAACGTCTATGAACTCTATTCGGGTGGCAGCCTTGGCTATGCTTCGGCAACCGATCCGTGCGCGCAGGCAAGCTCCTATGGTTCGCTGTCGGCGAATGTCGTCGCAAATTGCGCCAAGCAAGGGATCAACACCTCGACCTTCGTCGCGGCCAATTCGGGTCAGGTGCCGACGCTCTATGGTGGTAATGCATCGCTGAAGCCGGAAACGGGCCGTACCTACACGATCGGCACGGTCATCACGCCACGCTGGGTGCCGGGTCTGTCGGCTTCGGTTGAATACTGGCACTACACGATCAAGAACATGATCTCCTATCTGAGCTCGCAGTATATTCTTGACCAGTGCTACACGGGTGCCAGCTCAAGCTATTGCAACAATATCACGCGTGTTTCCGGCACCAGCCAGCTCAATTCGGTGACCGATTTTTACGCCAATATCGGTGGCCTGCGCACGAGCGGTATCGATTTCGATCTCGATTATCGCATCCGTGTAACGCGCAAGGACGTGGTGACGCTGGGCAACAACTTCCAGCAGCTCATCAGCTATCTGCAGCAGAACGAGCCGGGCGGTCAGTGGTACAACTATGCCGGTCGTTTGATGTATCAGTCGGGTACGGGCCAGCCGCGCGTGCGCGACTACGCCACGCTCAACTGGCAGCATGGCAACTGGGGCGTCACCTATATGCTCAAATATACGGGTGGCATGGTCTGGAACAACGGATCGCAGGATCTCAGCACGGCGCTCGGCTATGGCCGCTACAAGACGCCCGGCATTTTCTCACATGATCTGACGGTCAATTACCGCCTCAACCGCTGGAACTTTACCGGTGGTGTCAACAACCTGTTCGACAAGCAACCGCCTTTCGTGGCCGATGCCTCAACGAACAGTGCCGCAGGGCTTTATGGCGATCTCTATATGGGCCGCTATGTCTTCCTGCAGGCTGGCGTGAACTTCTGATGTTTCCTCCCGGCGCGTTACTGCGTCGGGAGAAACCGGCCTTGCGCTATGAGGCAAGCGGGAGAGGCGGCTGCAAGGCCGCTCTCCCGTTTGTCGTTTCCGACGTTTTATTCCGACGTTTTATTCCAGCGGTGCCTTGGTCAGTCTGAGCTCGATCCGACGAGGATACCGGCGCTCGCGTCGCTTTGGAACAGATAGGCGAAGTCCCGGAAGACCGGGTATGCGGGATGTCCGGTTTCCAGCCAGAATGCTTCGATCGTGTCGGCGGCTTCTACCAAATGCCGAACCTCATTCTCGAGATTCTCGAGCAATGCAAGAAACCTGTCGGACTGGATTGATGCCGCCGCTGGCCCACCATATTTGTCCCAATACATCAGGTTGCTCTTCAGAGTGGGCCAGACGGATGCTTTCTCGGCTTTCTGAATGCCACCCAGTTTTGCCGATGACCCTAGCGCTGCCTTGATGATGATATCCCTGCCGACGGATGCCGGTAGGGACACGTCATAATATTTGAGGAAAACGCTGTAATTGAAGGCGTCCTCTTCTAGGCGGTCGACAAGGTCGTTCAGGATTTGCTGGTTCATATCAATCCGGATCTGCTGGACAGTCACTGTTGCCTCGCAGAAATCTGTTCCTGTGTGGGTTTACTCTACCTCCAAGCTGGACGCGCATTTCCAGCTATCGGGGCAAGAAAACTACCCCGCGTTTGGACAGGCTTTAGCAGAGATAGGAATCATTCCCCGTCACGAGCGGGCCGCGAGCTTCGCGGTAATTACTGCCGCTCCGGTCGCGATGGTTTTCCACGGTCGAATAGAGAAGGCCGTCAGCCTCAGAATCAAAGACACGATGGGCGTGCTGCGTAAGGACAGGATAAATCGCCTTGGTATAGGCGTGCGGGCCGGTGATATTGAAGGTGGTGACAGCACCGACACCATGCACCTCAGGGCGATAGCTCAATATCTTTGTCATGACGAGCTGGATTACCCGTCTCAGAAAAGGATGGCCGGGGCGGGAGATCAGAAACCATTGCTGATATTCTCCACCCGCCACATAGGCGATGGAGGCGCCACGGCCCCAGCCTGCGTAGCGGCCCGAGCCTGACATGTTCCATTGTGAGAGCAGATACTGGTCATCTGGTCGCAGGATCGTGTCGAGCGGGCGCGACATGGATGATTTGAGGTCGAGATAGACCCCGCCCAGGCGATAGATCAGCAGATAGCGGAAAAAATCCGCTTTTGCCGCGCCATATTCGGCGCCGATCATCAGGTAGATTTTCAACACCTCCCAGCCGTAATGCTCCGAGATGAACTGAAAGCGTGACGCTTCATCCCAGATATGGACAGCCCAGCCGGGATTGAGTTCTGTCGTTCTCGTGATGTTGGCAACGAGGGCCGGGTCGAGCGTGTTGCGGTCGTTACAGATGAAATGCAGCAATCGGGGAATGGCCCCGGATGCGTCAGAGGCTGGAGCGAGTAAAGGGAAGCGCTTCAGAAGCAGACAGGAGAGTTCGCTCCAGGACGGTCGGGTCATTTCGTGGTCCCGTGTGCCATCTGGCGCGTGTGAATAGAGCGCACCTTGCGCGTCCAGCAGCTGATAGACGCCTGGGCGCAGTGCTGCGAGCTGAAAAGAGGATGGCGCGTTGATCAGGTGTTTCTCTTTGATGCCGAGCAATCCTGCATGACCTCGTTCCAGCACGATGCCGGTGAGCGCTGCATCGGACGAAATATCTTCGGAAGTGATGAGCGCATCACCGAACATCGTGATCAGGGCCGTCTCGGTCATTACCTTGCTCCTTTCACATATCAGGTCCGGGCAGCATCGCTGCAGGGTCGGCGGGCAGAAAAGCGCCGATCTGGCGCACGGCTTCGGCCAGGCTGACGCGTTCGACGGCGACGCCTTCAGGAAAGGCCGAAAGCAGACGTGAAGGCATGCGCCGGTCGAGAATGACAAAGACGCCCCGGTCATCCCCTTTGCGGATCAGCCGGCCGAAAGCCTGTCGCAGTCTCATGCGGGTCAGGCGGTCATCATAGTCGCGCGGGTCGTCGGGAGAGAGGGCCCTGCGTCTCTCGCGATGCAGGATGTCGGGCCGTGGCCAGGGGGTTCTTTCGAATACGACGAGGCGCAGGGCCTGACCGGGCACATCCACGCCGTCTCGCATGGCATCAGTGCCGAGCAGGCAGGAATGAAGCTCGGTGCGGAAGATATCGACCAGAGTGGCATTATCCATGGTGTCGACATGTTGGGCATAGAGTGGCAATCCGGCCTCTTCGAGAGGCGCTGCAATGCGCTGGTGCACGGCGCGCAGGCGCGAGATGGCCGTAAACAGACCCAGCGCGCCACCCTGAGAGGCCAGAAACAGCAGGCGATAAGCGCCGGCCAAAGCGTCGAGATCGTTTTGCGGCACGTCGGTCACGATCAGCGCGCGCGTCTGATGCGCGTAATCGAACGGGCTGAGCAGTGAGGCGCGGAAGGGCGGCTTGATGAAGTGCGGGGTTCCAAGCCGCATTTCTGCCGCAAGCCAGCTTTGCTCTACCTGACGGGGATCTGGCCCGTTCGGGCCTGAGACGGGTGTCTGATCCCGTAACGTTGCCGAGGTAATGAGCATGCCATGCGCCGGTCCCTGCATGACCGAGGCAAAAGGAATAGTGGGGTCGCGCCAGTGGCGATGCAGCCCGATATCGGTCTCACCCTGCCTGCCGGAAACATATTCCGTGCGTATCAGATCGATGAACGATCCTTCCGGACTATCCTCCTCGCTCAGCACCGTGTCGAGCATCGCAATCCAGCCTTCGACACGGGCGATGGCGCGGCGCCTGAGCGAGCGGATCATGGCCTCTATGCGCAGACGCTGGGCGGCTTCGAGCGCGTCATCGGGCTCGCTCAGCAGGGATTTCAGGCGCTCGACCAGGGTTTGCAGCGGATTAAGCAAGCGGCGTAACGCGGTATCCAGAGGCTCTGTCGCCTCGCGCAGGGCCTCGCCTGCGGGATGCAGCCCGCATTCTGATGAATCCTGCCCTTGCGTACCGATGCGCCTAGCTTCGAGCTGCGCCCTGAGGGCCTGGAAGAACTGCTCCGAAGGATTGGCGATAAGGTCGGGCACGCTGGGCTGGGGGGCATTGTCCTCGCCGTTCAGCCGACCGAGCCAGCCGGGCGCGGGCAGGGCATGGGCCGCGCCCAGTATGGCTTCGAGCGGTGCATCCAGAACGGGAGAGGTGGCAACAAGATCCTCAAGGCGGCGGCGCAGACCGCGCGCACGTGAGCGGCTTCCTTCGGCGCCGAGCAGCCAGCGCCGGAGTTCTGCCGCTTCAAGTCCCGAAAGGGCGAGGGAGAAGGCACTATCTGCCGCTTCGGGCAGATGATGCCCCTCATCGAAGAAGTAGCGCGTTGGAAGCTGGTCCTCATCCGGCACATCATCACGGGCCAGGCTGGACCAGCTGGCCTGGGAGAGAACCAGCGCGTGGTTGGCAATGACCAGACGTGCGCCCCTTGCACGGCGGATGGAGTGCTCGACAAAGCAGGTCTGGTAATGCGGGCAGGCGCCATGGATGCATTCGCCGCGACGATCGGCCATGCCGAACAGAACGCTGCCGCCGAAAATATCCCCGAACCAGCCGGGCAGATCGCCGCCCATGAGATCGCCATCCTCGGTGGCCTCCGCCCAGCGTGCGAGCATCGAGAGACCGATCAGTGCTGCAGGGGAGGGTGAGGGGCGTGAGGCGAGCGTATTGACCGCGTCTTCCATGTTCAGCAGGCAGAGATAGTTTTCGCGTCCCTTGCGCAGCACGACGGCCTCACGACGCTCTGCATCGTCAGGATAAAGGCGCCGGAGTTCCTGCTCGATTTGGCGCTGCAGATGGCGCGTATAGGTCGAGACCCAGACAGGGCCATCATTCTGCTCGGCCCAGACACTGGCGGGGGCGATATAGCCCAGTGTCTTGCCTGTGCCTGTACCGGCTTCTGCCAGAACGATCTCGGGAATGCCTGCGCCTTCTCTCGGGGCAAGGGCTTGCGTTACCGCCGAGGCATAATCGGCCTGACCCGGTCGTGTCTCTGCGCCCTCACCAAGAATGCGCGTCAGGCGCGCTCTTGCTTCCGCGGGAGCCACCGGTCGGCTGCCCGGCGGCGGTCTCTGGGCCATTTCCTCCCATCGGGGCAGCCGACGCCAGACGCGCAGGGCCTCGTAAGGGTGACGATGCTGGCTTGGATGGGCCTCCAGAGCGTCTTCCACGAAGCTGGCCCAGGCCCATCCTGCGCGGGAAAGCAGAGGCAGAAGGCTGCGTAGCGTTTCGACTTCTCGCGACGTGACCATGGAGTCGAGGGCCTGCCGAAGCTTCTCGAGCAGGAGAAGGAGAAAATCTGCCTCGCAATGCTCGGGCGGGGTGAGGCCAAGGGCCAGCCCCATGCCGCGCGGTGTCGGCACGACGGCGCGCGTTGGAAAGAGAAAGAGGAAAAGCTCGAGCAGATCAAACCAGGGAACGACCTGTCCCGGTGGGGTCAGCCCCAGACGCCTGATCGTTGCAGGGCCATGGATCAGAAGGGGCGCAGGCAGGGTTGCGAGCAACGACGTCGCCTCCTGAGCCTCAAGCGACAGGATTTCGCCATCCGGCGTCAGGATCGAGGCACGAGCGCGTGTTGAGATCAGGGCGGGGGCATCGTAAGGCGAGGCGCGAGAAGGCGTGGGCATCGCTGTCAGTCTAGACGTTAGAGGGGCGTACTACCAGCGAGGGAACGTCTCTGAGTTCGTTCGAAGCGTCTGCCTGGCTAAAGCCAAGGGAACCCGCGTCAAAAACAGCTATTCAGGAAGGGTGTAACGCCATGTTGCTTGACCGGGCGAGGAACTATTTCTAGTTTTCATCCGATCATGTCCGACAGCATTCAAAACAACGCCCCGCTCCCTCCTGATGCTCCTGCGCTGCCAAAAGCCTGGCCGTTCGAGGAGGCGCGAAAAATCGCGGCCCATGTCGAGGCACGCGGTGGCGAGGCGCCTGCTCTGCTCGAGACCGGTTATGGCCCCTCTGGCCTGCCCCATATCGGGACGTTTGGCGAGGTTGCCCGCACTACGTGGGTGCGTCAGGCCTATGAGCAGCTTACAGGCCGCAAGACGCGTCTACTGGCGTTCTCTGACGACATGGATGCCCTGCGCAAGGTGCCGGGCAACGTGCCGAACCAGGAGATGCTGACGCAGCATCTCGGTCTGCCGCTCAGCCGCATCCCTGACCCGTTCGGCAAATTCGAGAGTTTTTCGGCGCATAACAACGCCATGCTGTGCGAATTCCTGGATCGCTTCGGCTTCGATTACGAATTTGCATCGGCGACCGATTATTACACCTCCGGCGTTTTCGATGCAGCTTTGCGCCGTATGCTCGAGGTGCATGATGAAGTCGTGGCGACCATCGCTCCGACACTCGGTGCCGAGCGCCGCGCCACCTATTCGCCCGTGCTTCCCATTCATCCCCGCACCGGTCAGGTCATGCAGGTGCCTGTCATCAAGGTTGACCCCGACGCCGCCACGGTGGCCTGGAAAGACCCGGAGACAGGGGAGACATTCGAGACCTCCGTTCTGGGCGGTCACGCCAAGATGCAGTGGAAGGCCGACTGGGCCATGCGCTGGTTCGCGCTGGGCGTCGATTACGAAATGTCGGGCAAGGACCTGATCGACAGCGTGAAGCTGTCGAGCAAGATCTGCCGTATTCTCGGCAAGGCACCCCCTGCCGGGCTGACCTACGAGCTGTTCCTTGATCAGAACGCGCAGAAGATCAGCAAGTCCAAGGGCAACGGGCTTTCGATTGATGAGTGGCTGCATTACGCACCGCCCGAGAGTCTGGCGCAGTACATGTTCAACCAGCCGACGCGCGCCAAGCGTCTGTTTTTTGACGTGATTCCGCGGGCTATGGACGAATATCTGGCCAATCTGGACAAGGCGGTCGAGACGCAGGACCCGCTGGTTCTGCAGGCAAACCCGGCCTGGTTCATTCATGGCGGTGAAATCGATAGCGGTCTGTCGAGCCCGGTCTCTTTCACGGCGTTGCTCAACCTGGCTTCGGTTGCCAATGCCGAAACCAGCGACACGCTCTGGAAATTCCTTCGTCGTTATGATCCCTCGCTTTCGCCCGAGACTCATCCTTATGTCGACCGTCTGGTCGGCCATGCGCTGGTCTATTTCAAGGAATTCGTTCGTCCGGCCAAGACGTTCCGTGCGCCGACCGATCTGGAGCGCGTGGCACTGCAGGATCTGGCAGACGCCTTGAAACAGGCCGATGCGAGCCTATCTCCGGTTGAAGTTCAGGACATCGTCTTTGAAATCGGCAAGAAGCATCAGATCCAGCCGCTGCGCGCGTGGTTCGGGTGCCTCTATGAAGTGCTTCTGGGTCAGACTGAAGGGCCGCGTTTCGGTATCTTCGCCTCACTTTTCGGTCTGCCGGAAACCGTGGCGCTGATCGAAGGGGCGCTTGCCCGCGACGCCCATGTCGAGGAAGCGGTTCAGTGAGAAAGAGAGACGATCGTCAGCCTTAATCGAGGGTTCATGACCGTTCAGGAACAGACAACATCCTGCTGTGAAGAAGGCGAGGCGAAGCAGGCCAGCCCATGGCGTCGGCTGGCCTGCCGCCTTCCGGCGCTGGTCGGCCTCGTTCTGCTTGTGGCGGCGATCTTTGTTATCCAGAAAGAGCTGAAATCGCTCTCGCTGTCAGAGATACGCTCTGCCTTCGCTGCCATTCCTGCCCAGGCACTTGCGGCGGGTGTTGGCTGCACGGTTCTGTCCTATTTCATTCTTTCCTTCTACGACTGGCTGGCCTGCTATCATATCGGGTCGAAGCAGTCTTTTCTCAGAACGGCTTTCGCGGCCTTCTGCTCCTATGTGCTGTCGCATAATCTCGGATGCTCGGCGATTTCAGGCGCAGCGGTCCGTTTCAGGCTCTATCGCAACTGGGGTGTTTCTCCGGGCGGTATTGCCCAGATCATCGCGTTCTGCTCGACCACCTATCTGCTTGGGGCAATGGCGCTGATCGGTGGGGTGCTGCTTTTCGAGCCATCCCATATTCCGCTTATCGATCATCTCCCCCATCTGCTGTTACAATGCGGTGGTGCCGCCGCCTGGATGGCCGTTCTGGCCTATCTTGTCGTCTCGGTGCGCTATCGCCAGATGCGGATCTGGCGCTACACGCTCGACGTGCCGGGCTTCCGTGTTGCTCTGGCGCAGGTTGTGGTGAGCTCGGCCGATATGGCAGCGACGGCGCTTATCGCCTTCGTGTTGCTGCCCCCTCAGGCGACCATCAGCTTTCCGGCGTTTCTCGCGATCTATATCGCATCCTACACGGCAGGTCTGGTGGCCAGTGTGCCGGGCGGTCTGGGGGTTTTCGATGGGGCGATGCTGCTGGCGCTTGGCCCCTATATGCCCACCCCCCAGATTCTGGGCGTCATACTGACTTTCCGGCTTTTCTATTACATCATTCCGCTGGTGCTGGCGGGCATCATGTTTGCCGTGCACGAACTGTTCCTGCGTGGCGATGCCGCTTGGGCCAAGCGCCGCGGTGCGATCCCGGGTGTGGCCCTGATGCGGCGCCCCAGTCAGGTCGTGCGTGAATCGGAAGCCGATTTTTCTGTGACGGTCGCGACCGGTGTGGTGGCGGGGACGGGTATTCTTCTTGTCTTTTACGCCGTTGCGGTGCCCGCTCCGCTTCTGGGCACGCCATTCGCGCATCTTCTGCTGCAGGCGGCAGAGTTTCTCCTGTGCCTCACAGGTGTCATGCTGGTGGGGGTTGCGGCAGGCCTGGCCCAGCGTGTCACAGCGGCATGGCGCGCGTCACTGATTCTGCTCGGTCTTGCCATTCCGCTGGTCATTCTGCGTCAGGGGCCGCTTGGTATATCGCTCAGCCTTGCGCTTGTGATGTTCCTGATTGCGCCTTTCCGTGCTTGCTATTATCGCAAGGCGCGGCTGTTTTCCGAGCCGCTGAGCCCGACCCTGATGGCGCCCGTCACACTATGGGTCGTCAGTCTCGCAAGCGTCGGCCTTTTCGCCCTGCGTCAGCATCTGGGTCATGCCTGGTGGCGCTCGCTCATCTATGATGCGCATACCTCTGTTGTGCGTTGGGCGCTGGGTATTTCTGCCATCCTAGGTATTGTCGCTGTCGTCCAGATGCTGCGACGCAGCCAGGTTCTGGTACGGCCCTGGGATCGGGAGAGCGAGACGCTCTATAAAAGCCTCGCGCATGCGCTCGAAGAATTGGGTCCTCGCCGTCCGAGCGGCCTCATACTCAATGACAACGGCCGTGCCGGGATTCCGTTTCTTAGGACCGGGCAGTTCATTATCGGTGTTGGCGATCCGGCCGGGGCAGAGAACGATTGCATTGCAGCGATCTGGCGATTGCGCGATCTCGCCATGGAAGAGGGGCGTCACCCTGCTTTCATCAAGGTCGGGCAGGCATTGATCGGCGTTTACCATGATATCGGCATGACGGTGTGCCCGAATGGCCCCGGTGAATCGGGCGTTCTGTGCTGCCTTGCACAGGATCTGCAGGCGGTGAAAGCCGTGCTGGGCAGCGAGCACAAGCGTCTGAAGCGTCTTCTCAACGCCAAGGGGTTCCTGTCGGTCAAAGCACGTACAGACAGGGCCGGGTGATGCATCTGCCCCATGTGCTGACGCAGCCGGTCAATTTCAGTGATGTGACCGCCATCTGGCTCATGGCGTATTCGGCCCTTTTCTCTATCGTCAACCCGCTTGGGGCATCGTTGATTTTTGCGCAGATGACCCTGGGGCGTCCAAAGCGCGAGGTCGTCACGCTGGCGCGGCTGGTGGGTTTTTATTCCTTCATCATCCTCATGGTCTCTGTCTGGCTGGGCGGCTGGATTTTGAGTTTTTTCCGCATCAGTATCGATGCCTTGCGCGTCGCTGGCGGGCTGGTCGTGGCGTCACGCGCCTGGACTCTTCTGCTCGCTCCTGAAGAAAATGAGGCGCGCAAGGAGCGTCAGGTTTTCGATCATGACAATGCGGGTCAGGAGAGTGATCTCGGAGATCGCGCCTTCTTTCCGCTCGCCATGCCGTTTACTGTGGGGCCTGGCAGTATCGCGGTCGCGATTGCGCTGAGCTCCGGGCGTACGCTCGGTGCGTCGCCTGCGAGCTATATTCTGGCACTGTCTCTGGCAGTATGCGCCGTCGCTCTGACTGTTGTTCTACTCTATACCTATGCGGAACGTATTGTGAGCTCTCTGGGGAGAACGGGCGCGCGTATCGTCAGCCGACTGGCCGCCCTCATTCTGCTTTGTATCGGTATACAGATCCTGTTCGCGGGGCTTGAGGGCTTCGTGATGTCAGCGCTGAAACACGCGCATCTGCTGACCTGACACACAGATCCCCGCGCGGGCCGGTCATTTTCAGGCGAGCGCCTTTTGTATCTCTTCCCTCAGGGCAGGGATCACCTCGCCCTGAAACCACGGTGCCCGTTTCTCCCATACACCCGTTCGCCAGGAGGGGTGGGGCAGGGGGAAATAACGGGGCAGATAGCGTCGAAAGTCTTTTACCCGTTCGCCTACAGACCCGCGACCAAGCGTGTAGTGCTGGCTGTAGCTCCCTACCAGCAGGATCAACCTGAGCGACGTCAGGTGGGACAGCACCTCATCTCGCCAGGCAGGCGCGCATTCTGGCCGGGGCGGCTTGTCGCCCCCATTGGGCAGGCGACCGGGATAGCACAGCCCCATTGGCAGAATTGCCACCTTGCTGGTGTCATAGAAATCGTCTTCCGACAGGTCCATCCAGCTTCTCAGGCGCCTGCCCGAGGGATCGTAGAAGGATTTGCCGCTCTCATGAGCGATCGTGCCGGGGGCCTGGCTGGCGATCAGTATCCGCGCCTTTCGTGACACATGAATCAGCGGCTTTGGCCCCAGGGGCAGTTCAGGCGCGCAGATCGTGCAGGCACGCACACGGGCGACGAGGAAGTCGAGCGTCTCGTTGTTGCTGCGAGCCAAGGCTGCCTGGCCGTCTGTGCTCATGAAGCCCGGAGCGGCGTATGAGCCAGGGCGCTCAAGGGATAGTCGGCGCAGGCCTCGTAGTGCGGTTCGTCATTCGTCTTGTGTGAGTGGAAGAGCGTTATGTGTTCGATCTCGACGATCGGGCTGCGAAGCAGATTATGATTCTGGACCCAGCGAATGATGTCCGGGCCGGGATCCCCCTGAAATGTGCCGAGTGAGACATGAGGCTGGAAGCGCCTCTTCTCGGCGGCCAGACCGGCGCGCCTGAGGGCGGTTTCAACCTTTGCCTGCAGGGTTGTCAGGGCATCGGATGGCGCAAGGCCTGCCCAGAGGCGAGAGCGCCCTGCCTGGGTGAATACCCCGACGCCGTTCAGTTCCAGCGACACAGGGGCTGCTGTGATACCGGCCAGGGCATGATCGATTTCTTCCAGCAGCGGCCGCCCCCTGACCTCCCCCAGGAAGCGAAGGCTCAGGTGATAGCTCTCGGGGGGATACCAGACCACACCCGCTATCGACCGACGCAGGGAAGAGAGGAGGCGCTTTTGCTCGTTGGGTAGGTCGAGGGCTGCGAAAAGGCGCATGAAGCGATCCTGAGTGCGATGGGATAACGGCTGGGCCGCGTTGGCAGCCTTGTCGGTCTTTTCAAAACTATGGCGCGGCTCGCTGGCCTCGTTGTATAACCAGCATGATTAACGCGGTGAAACGTCCCGGTTTCAGTCGGGCGTCCTATGTATCTTAGAATGTCCGGGGCGCTGTTCGACTTGACCGTTGTATCTGAAGCGCCACATTTAGAAAAGAAAACGGCCATTCCGGCCAGATTTCAGGAAAGGGTGTCATGGCTTTCGTTCCCAATTCTCGTTCTAGCGGTTCTTCTCCCCAGGCGGGAACCGCCAGCTTCGATACGGTCGATGCCGGTCTGCGCGCCTACATGCTCAGCGTGTACAACTGGATGACGGCCGGTCTGGTCCTCACCGGCGTGGTCGCCTATGCCGTAGCCGAAACCTCGCTGAGCAACCTGTTCTATCATCAGGTCATCACGTCGGGCGGCATCATCACCCGCCCCACGGGTCTCGGTATGCTGACCATCTTCGCACCGCTGGTGTTCGTTCTGGTGATGTCGTTCGGTGTCAACCGACTGTCCCGCCAGGCGGCTCAGGGATTGTTCTGGGGCTTCTGCGCCGTGATGGGTGCGAGCCTGTCGAACATTCTGCTCGTCTACACGCATACATCGGTGGCAAGCACTTTCTTCATCACCTCGGCGACCTTCGCGGCGATGTCGCTCTGGGGCTATACGACCAAGCGGGACCTAAGCTCGCTCGGTTCGTTCTGCTTCATGGGGCTGATTGGCCTGATCATTGCCATGACGGTGAACATGTTCATGCACAGCGCAGCGATGTCGTTCCTCGTGAGCATCGTTGGCGTGGGTCTTTTCACGGTGCTGACTGCTTTCGATACGCAGCGCATCCGTTCGACCTACCAATACTATCTGAGCTATGTCGGGCCCGAGGAAATGGGCAAGCGCAGTGTTTATGATGCCCTGTCGCTTTATCTCAACTTTATCAACCTGTTCACCTTTTTGCTCCAGTTCATGGGTGTCCGTAGTAATAACAACGGATAACTAGCTGTCTCATACAGAGTTTTATTTGACGGGGTGCGTCTCAGACGCATCCCGTTTTTGTTTATCCAGACTATTTCAGTCTAATTAACTTGACTTTTCTATCTGAACCAAACCTAAAAAATCCGCAATGAATTGCGGCGAAAAAGCGTTTCTTGCCTTTAACTTATTGAAAACAGTTCGTTTTCTATGTGTTCAAATTGTGAACGTGACTGTGAAAACTTGTTATGAGTGCTTGCTTTGCGCGCCAATCAGGCGGAAACAACACAACAGAGCTGGGCATTCACGCCCAGCGTGCAGGCAGGCGGGTTTTCTGACGAAGGCTCTGTCTGCTGAAGTTAAGGCGAGGCAACGATGGCGCGGATTGCAGTCGGGCGCCCACAAGGCACCGGCAAACGTAATGTTACATCTTCGGGCGGCAGGGGTCGCACGCTGGTGTCACGTTGCGGAGCGATACGCGCCCTCAACTGGAATAGGAGAGATGGATGACATCCCCTGAAGGTGTTGTCGCCATGTTCGACCAAGCCGAGGTCGGGTTGAGCGGCAGCGTAGCGCAGCCACAGAGCTTGACGGTCGGTTCAACGAGCGGGGCAGACAATGAACAATAGATTTTTGCCGAAGTTGCGGCGGCTTCTGCCGCTGGCGCCGGCACTCTTCCTCTCAGGCTGCACGCTCGATCTTCTCGATCCGCGTGGCCCGGTAGGAATCCAGAACCGTAACGTCATCCTGATCGAGCTGGGTGTGATGCTGTGCATCGTCATCCCCGTGATCGTGATGACGCTCTTTTTTGCCTGGAAATATCGTGAGTCCAACACCTCGGCCGAATATCTGCCGAACTGGGATCACTCCACGAAGATCGAGTTCTTCGTCTGGGGCGTTCCTGCTGTTGTGATCGTGATTCTAGGCGCTATCGCGATCTGGACGAGCTACACGCTCGATCCGTACCGTCCGCTTCACTCGGCTGAAGCTGCGGGTCGCAAGCCGCTGAACGTCGAAGTTGTCGCTCTCGACTGGAAATGGCTGTTTATCTACCCTGACCAGGGTGTCGCTACGGTTAACCAGCTTGCCGTGCCGGTAAACACGCCGATCAATTTCCGTATCACGTCTGACGCCGTCATGACCTCGTTCTTCATCCCGCGCCTGGGTACCCAGGTTTACGCGATGGCAGGCATGCAGACCCAGCTTCATCTCCTGGCCAGCGCGCCGGGCGATTATCTGGGTGAAGCAGCGCATTACACGGGTCGCGGCTTCTCGGACATGAAGTTCCGTACGCTTGCGATGACGGATGACGACTTCAACCAGTGGGTCGACAAGGTGAAGGGGGCGTCTGACTCGCTCGATTCAGCCAACTACCCGCAGGTTGCCGCTCCGCAGGAAGCAGCTCCGGTCAAGTATTTCGCGCATGTTCAGCCGAACCTCTTCGACACCATCGTGGCCAAGTACAATAACGGTACGGTCATCGACAAGTCGACGGGTCAGGTCATGCACATGCAGTCCGCCATGTCCGACATGCAGATGAAGGAATAGGGACACATGCTAGGTAAGTTAACCCTCTCTGCGATACCGTTGGATGTGCCGATCCTTGTCGGCACGTTTACTGGCGTCGTTATCGTCGCGCTTGCCGTCCTCGGCGCGATTACCTATTTCGGCAAATGGGGCTATCTCTGGCGCGAATGGCTGACCTCGGTCGACCACAAGCGTCTGGGCATCATGTATATCGTGCTCGCCCTGGTCATGCTGTTCCGCGGCTTTGCCGACGCAGTCATGATGCGCAGCCAGCTCTTCCTTGCCTATAACGGCAACCCGGGCTATCTGCCGCCGCACCATTACGACCAGATCTTCTCCGCCCATGGCACGATCATGATCTTCTTCATGGCCATGGCGTTCATGACGGGTCTGCTTAATGTCATCGTGCCGCTGCAGATCGGCGCACGCGACGTTGCCTTCCCGTTCCTGAACTCGCTGAGCTTCTGGATGACCACGATCAGCGCCGTTCTGATCAACGTCTCCCTGTTCATCGGTGAGTTCGCACAGTGCGGCTGGTTGGTTTATCCCCCTCTGTCCGAGCAGCAGTTCAGCCCCGGTGTCGGCGTTGACTACTATATCTGGGCGGTCCAGCTTGCCGGTGTCGGTACGCTGCTGACGGGTGTGAACTTCTTCGTCACCATCGTGAAGATGCGTGCTCCTGGCATGGGCTGGATGCAGCTCCCCGTTTTCACCTGGACAGCACTCGTCACGGTCGTTCTGATCATGGCAGTCTTCCCGGTTCTGACGGTTACCCTGGCCGAGCTCGCTCTCGACCGTTATCTGGGCATGCACTTCTTCACCAATGATGGCGGCGGCAGCGTTCAGCTGTATCTCTCGCTCATCTGGACGTGGGGTCACCCGGAAGTTTACATTCTGGTTCTGCCGGCATTCGGCGTGTTCTCGGAAGTTACCCAGACATTCTCGCGCAAGCCGCTCTTTGGCTATCGCGTGATGGTCTACGCTACCCTTGCGATTGGCGTTCTGTCGTTCATCGTCTGGGCTCACCACTTCTTCACCATGGGCGCAGGCCCGAACGTCAACGCCTTCTTCGGTGTTGCCACGATGATCATCGCCGTCCCGACGGGCGTGAAGATCTTCAACTGGCTCTTCACCATGTATAAGGGCCGTATCCAGTTCAATGGTATCATGTACTGGGTCATCGGCTTCATGGTCGTGTTCTCCATCGGCGGCATGACAGGCGTCATGATGGCGATGCCGGCAGCCGACTTCGTGCTGCATAACTCGCTGTTCCTCGTGGCCCATTTCCATAACGTCATCATCGGCGGTGTGTATTTCGGTTACGTCGCAGGTCTGAGCTTCTGGTGGCCGAAGGTTCTCGGCTTCAAGATGAACGAAGCCTGGGGCAAGCGCGCCTTCTGGTGCTGGTTCGTCGGTTTCTTCGTTGCATTCGTTCCGCTCTATATTGCCGGTTTCGAAGGCATGACCCGCCGTATGAACCACTACGACAATGCTGACTGGCATGTTCAGATGCAGATTGCAGGCGTTGGCGCAGCAATCATCGCACTGGGTGTCGTCTGCCAGCTGATGCAGATCTATGTGTCGATCCGTGACTGCAACCTGCCGGAAAACCGTGATTTCACGGGTGATCCGTGGAATGCACGCACGCTCGAATGGTCGATGTCTTCGCCTCCGCCGTCCTATAACTTCGCCGTCCTTCCTGACATTCACGGTATCGATACGTTCCATACCGAGAAGCAGCTTGGCCGCCGCAGCTATGAAGGCAAGACGCTGACCCCGATCCATATGCCGAAGAACACGGCTGCAGGCTTCTTTGTTGGTGCTTTCAGCTTTGTGCTCGGTTTCGCAGCGATCTGGTATATCTGGTGGCTCGCAGCGATCGCCCTTGTTGGCGTCTTCGCGACGGTCATCCTGCGCAGCTACAACAATGATGTGGACTACTATGTCCCGGTCAGCGAAATCGAACGCGACCAGGCCAAATATGTCCGCTCGCTGACAGCACAGGCGGCAGAATAACAATGGCAAATATCTCAGCAACGCCGCACGGCACAGCACACGGCATTGACGATCACGAACACCACCACACGAATAATGTGTTTGGTTTCTGGATCTATCTGATGACGGACTGCCTCCTTTTCGGAACGCTGTTCGCCACCTTTGCCGTCATGCGCACCCAGTTTGCTGGTGGCCCGACGGGCAAGGAGCTTTTTGATCTGAACGGGGTAGGGCTGGAAACGGCCCTCCTTCTGCTCAGCTCGATCACCTTCGGCTTCGGCATGCTTTCGGCTTATGCCCGCAAGCAGGGCGCCATGCTTCTTTGGCTGGCAGTCACCTTCCTGCTCGGCCTCGGGTTCCTTGTTCTTGAACTCAAAGAATTCGCCCATCTGATTCATGAAGGCGCTGGTCCGGATCGCTCCGCGTTCCTGTCTGCGTTTTTCACGCTGGTGGCGACACATGGTCTTCACGTGACTTGTGGTCTGGTCTGGATCGCCGTTATCATGGCCCAGAGCTTCAGCTCGCAGGTTTTCAGCACACGCTATATGGACAAGCTCCAGTGCCTGAGCCTCTTCTGGCACTTCCTGGACATCGTCTGGATCTGCGTGTTCACCTTCGTTTATCTGTTGAGTGTGATCTGATGAGCCAAGCATCGACCCATCAACACGAAGGCGAGTCTCACGGCAGCTTCGCCTCGTACATCATCGGCTTCGTGATCGCGGCCATCCTGACGGTTGCGGCTTTCGCAATCGTCGAGATGCACCTCATGACGCCCGGCATGACCTTCGGGGTTATTGCCGGTCTGGCAGTGGTTCAGATCTTCGTGCATCTGATCTACTTCCTGCACATGAACGCCAGCTCGAGCCAGTCCTGGAACAACACGGCATTTGCCTTTGCCGTCATCTGCGTTCTGATCATCGTCGGTGGAACGATCTTCATCATCCACGACGTCAGCATGAACATGATGTCGCGCTGATATCTCCGGTCTTCAGGCTTCGCCCCCAGAAGGGGCGAGGTCTGGAATTCGGTCAGTGCCGGCAACAAAAAAGCCCGGAGGGATATCCCTCTGGGCTTTTTTTATGACTTGCATCAGAGCGGGGCATTGGTTGATGCCCCGCCGACCCAATCGGGCCGGCTGTCTGTCTGATCAGTCCTTGTGCGGTTCCGGCGAAAGCATGGCGTCCTTGCCCGGCTTGTCTTTCCACTCATCGGCATCGGGCATTGAATCGATCTTGCGCGTGATGTTCGGCCAGACGGCGGCGTATTTGCTGTTCACTTCGAGCCAGGGTGTGGCGCGGTCGTCGCTATCGGGGAAGATCGCTTCCGCCGGGCATTCCGGTTCGCAGACGCCGCAATCGATGCATTCGTCGGGGTTGATTACAAGGAAGTTCTCGCCAGCATAGAAGCAATCGACCGGACAGACCTCGACGCAATCCGTGTATTTGCAGCGTATGCAGTTTTCGGTGACCACATAGGCCATTGGTGTCTCCGATCGTAAGCTGGGGCCTGACGGCCCGAGAGGATCCCAGGAGGCGCAAGTGACCCCGTCAGGGATTTTCCAAAAAGGGATGCCGCAGATAGGCGGAAGTTTCCCGTTCTGGCAAGCATATGTTTACAGGGCTGCCGCTAAAGTTCAGCTCTCGCCCTGATTTTCGGTGATGACCTCGTAAAGCAGCGCGGCTTCGGTAGCCGAGCCGCGACGCGAGGCGAGCGCGGTGACGCGCCAGATACGCACCTCGTCCCGCTGGCGGCCAGGCAGGCCCAGCACATCGCCTGTCCGGATCTTGCTATGCGGTTTTCGGGTGACCTGTCGATTGATGCGCACCGCCCCTTTTTCGATCAGGGCGGCGCAATCCTGTCTGTGACGGCAGACGCGCGCATGCCAGAGCCACAGATCCAGACGTTCATAATCCCGCTCTGACATCAGGTTTGTCCCGATCGGAGCGTGAGGGCTGCAAGCGCCGCGAAAGGACTGTCCTTTACAAATCCCTGCGGCTTCGACGGTTCTTTGCCTTTTTTCCTTCGTGCTTCCTGTCGTCTCGCCGCACCCAGAAGCATGGGCGGGGCGACCGGTCCGAATTGATTGGCTGGAAGAGGAGCCGCCTGTCGCAAGCGTATGCCAAGCGCGAGCAGAATATCCCCGATCTGTTTTTTGCCCAGTCCATGACGCGAGGCAAAATCGTCAGGCAGGGGGCGAGGGCCAGAGCGCGTCAGGCGATGCAGATCGCCGAGCAGTCTTTCAACCCGGTCGAGGCGAAGCCACAGGGCACCGGCATTGACCCAGCCCAGAGGCGCCAGAACCGCGTTATAAGGCGCCTGAAGCGTTATCTGGCTTGCGTTGACGTCAGGGCGCGCTGTTCGATGCCATAGGCTGAGCAATAAAGAGCGTAAGGCCATCGGTACCGGCTTGAGCAACGAGGGCATGAACACCCCGAACGGGCAGAAATTGATGCCAAGACGGCGGAGATGACCAATCATCTGCTGGCCGTGACTGCCGGGCTCTGCTGGCAGGAGGGGTGCCACGCCTCCATACTCCATCAGGCGATGAGTAAGGCCGCGTAGAGCCGGAGAGGGGTGAGGCGTTGCGGCTAGGGTATAGAGTGGCGCCAGCGTTTCTCTCAACATGGCACGAACGAAGCCGTGAAGCCGTTCCTGAACCAGATCGCGCTGCCTGGTGTCTGAAAATTCGCCGCCAAGAATCTGGATGCTAGGATCGAGCAGCGTCGTACCCCGTGCCAGACGCGCAATAATGACCCCTTGCCAGGAGAGCATGCCATTGTGGCTATCGAGCGCGAAATCGCTGTCGGGCGAGGCAACAAGGGCCTGAACCCGTCGGGGGATCTCGTGCAGCAAGGCCCTGCGCCCGGCGCGCAACATGAGTTTCTTTTCGGGCAGGGCCTCTTCCCGATCGGGCTTGAGGGTGAAGCCCTCTATCGTCCCGACGGCATGGCCTTCGACAATAACCTGCCCATCCTTGGTGACGGCTGAAAGCAGGTCCCTTGCGCCATCACTGTCGAGGCGGCGAAGCAGAGAGGTCGCCCGACGATCAACGAAGCGCGCTGTCAGGCGCTCGTGGAGGGCATCGGAGAGAAGGTCTTCAACCTCGCGTGTGCGCTCCTGCCAGTGCTGGGCGCGGTCGCTCCATTCGGTTCGTGCCGCGACATACGCACAGACACGAATGCCCGTCAGCCGGTGCATCAGCGTGTCGATATCGCCCTCCAGACGGGAGAAGCCAGCGATATGCGCCTCGAACCATTGGGCTGGAATGCCACCTTCGTTCAGGAGATGCACGAATAGCCGATGGCAAAGCCTGACATGGGAGTCGTCGCCCAGTTTGCGGAAATCGGGGATCTGGCAGACTTCCCACAGAAGGGACGTCGCCTTTTTGCCGCGTGCGGCGTCGCGTATATCGCGCTCACCGGACAGGCTTTCGAGGGTGAGCACATCCGATGCAGGCCGACCGGCAACCAGACCGCGGCGTGGCGGGGCAGCGTTCAGGCTGGCCAGCAGGGCATCCGGCGAGGCCAGATCGAGAGCCGCATTGCGCCAGCTTATCCGCTCGATCGGGTCAAAGCGATGCGCCTCGATGGCATCCACCAGCGCTTCGGACATCGTGCGCGCCTCGGCCGTGGTGCCAAACGTGCCGTCCTTCATACCGCGACCGGCACGCCCTGCGATCTGGGCACATTCCTGCGCGGTCAGCGGACGCAGAGAGGCACCGTCAAACTTGGTCAGAGAGGCCAGGGCAACATGATTGACGTCCATGTTGAGACCCATGCCGATGGCATCGGTCGCTACCAGATAATCGACATCCTTGTTCTGGTAGAGTTCAACCTGAGCATTACGCGTGCGGGGCGAGAGCTGCCCCATGATGATGGCGCAGCCTCCACGCCGCCTGCGAATGATCTCGGCTATCGCGTAGACCTCTGCCGCCGAGAACGCGACGATGGCCGAACGCGCAGGCAGGCGTGAAAGCTTGGTATGGCCGGTATGAACGAGGCTCGACAAACGCGGCCTGGTGTCGATCTCGATGCCGGGGACGAGACGTTGCAGCAGCGGGCGGATGGTCTCGGCGCCAAGAAACAGGGTCTCGACATTGCCACGTGCATTGATAAGCCGGTCGGTAAAGACATGCCCCCGGTCCGGATCGCTACTCAGCTGGATTTCATCGACCGCTACGAACTCTACCTTGCGGGTGAGCGGCATCGCCTCGGTGGTGCAGGAGAACCATCTGGCATCCGGCGGGACGATTTTTTCCTCACCTGTGATCAGGGCAACATGGCGCGCGCCCTTGAGCCGCACCATGCGCTCGTAGTTCTCACGCGCGAGCAGACGGAGCGGAAAGCCGATAACGCCCGATTCATGGGCCAGAAGGCGTTCCAGCGCATAATGGGTCTTGCCGGTATTGGTAGGTCCGAGCACGGCGCGAACCCTGCGAGGCATGACATGGTGCTGGGTCTTCATGCTGCGATGCTTGTGCATGAGCGCCGGAATTGCAAGACGCTCCTGCGACTGGCACAGCTCAGACAATCCCGCTGTGGGATCGTGAATGACGGCGAAAGGGCGATGTGAATGCGCAATCCTGAACAGTTCTGTCTGGTGGATACGGCCGACAAGGCGAGAACCGTGCATATCGTTCTGCCGGATCAGGATTTCAGCGGCCTGCTCGGCGTTCATGCCAGCGCTCTTTTCGAGATGGTCGGACAGCCGCAATGCGGCAGGCTCTATCTCGTTCCCGGCGTCGAGGGCGTTGCGCAGGCGGTTTTCGTCATTGATGCAGCAAAGCGCGACGCAGCGCGATTCGGTGCGCTGGCGGCCGGGCTGCCCGCAGGCGACTGGAAGCTCGCCATTGCTGCAGAAGCCCTCGCACTCTGTCCCGAGATCGCGCACGACGCGACACTCGGTTTCTGCATGGGCGCCTATCGCTTTGCCCTGGGGCGCGAAACCGTATTTCCCACCCGCCTCGCGCTGACCGAGGATGTGCGCGCCGTAATGCCCATGGCTCAAGCCATCTGGCTGGGGCGCGACTTGATCAACCAGCCTGCCAATCTGCTCGGGCCGGCAGAACTCGCTCAGGAAGCTGCCGACGTGGTCTCGGCTCAGGGCGCTGCCTGCGAGATCATCTCGGGTGAGTCGCTGGTCAGCGCCTATCCCTGTCTCGCGGCGGTTGGCGCGGGGTCCGACCGGCCTGCCCAGGTTGTGAAGGCGATATGGCGGGGCAGCAAGGCGCCGCATGATGCCCCTCTTCTGTCACTGGTGGGGAAGGGCGTGTGTTTCGACACGGGCGGCTATGACATCAAGCCTGCGAGCGGCATGCTGCGTATGAAGAAGGATATGGGCGGGGCGGCGCTGATGCTGGCTCTGGCCCATGTCATCATGGCGCAGGATCTCCCTATCCGACTGGAGCTGCGTCTCGGCAGTGTCGAAAACAGCATTTCGGGTCATGCCATGCGCCCCGGCGACATTCTGACAACGCGCGCCGGGTTAACTGTAGAGGTAGGCAACACCGACGCCGAGGGGCGTCTGGTGCTGAGCGATCTGCTGACCGAAGCCTGCGAACAGAAGCCCGATTGGCTGCTTGATGCCGCGACTCTGACGGGTGCGGCGCGTGTCGCTCTCGGCCCCGATCTGCCTGCGCTGTTCTCCAACAACCCCCAACTGGCTCAATTGTTGTTGAATGCGGGGGCAGTGGTTGGCGATGCCATGTGGCAATTGCCACTCTGGCATGGCTACGACGCATGGCTCTGCCGCAAAAATGCCCATCTCGGCAATGTCACCGACAAGCCCATGGCGGGCGCCATCACCGCAGCGCTGTTTCTGCAGCACTTCGTCGAACCCACTGTAAAATGGGCACATATCGACACTTACGCGTGGAATGACAGCTCAATTCCAGGCCGTCCGGAGGGTGGAGAAACGCTCGCACTTCGCGCCTTGGTGGAGGCGACATTACGAATGATTAATGAAAAGGCAGGGTCACAGTGAGCTTAGTCCCTGAGTTTCAACAAAAAGATACTAAACCGATTACCAAAACGAACCTATATGACTGCGTATCGTTTGGCGCATGTTGTAGGAATGCAACGCTGATCGGGACGTAACCCGCCCCATTCCTAGAGCACGCGCCGATAGGACACGCACCCAAGGCGTGGCGTCTCCGGAAAAGCCTGCTGGCCTATCCGGGGTGGCTTACTTGGGCGACGGGTAAGACCATTTCAGCCGCGCCACCTGCGCGACGCATTTAGGAGTTTTTTTGATGGCCCAGGCACAGAATGACCAGATGCTGAACCTTCTTCGCGACACGATCGTTTCGCTCGTTCGCAAGGATGGCCCTGATCTCTCGGCGCGTCAGCTTGGTGTGTTTCTGACCTGCTACCTGCAGGACGGCGCGCACACGGTTCGCGGCCTTGCTCAGGAACTCAACGTTTCCAAGCCCGCCATCACACGTGCCCTTGATCGCCTTGGCGAACTGGATCTGGCCCGTCGCAAGGTTGATCCGCTGGATCGTCGTTCGGTTCTGGTGCAGCGCACGCTCAAGGGCTCGGCCTTCCTGCGCGAAATGCGTTCGCTGATGAGCGAAGCTTCGGGTACGACCAAGCCCGTCGCCAAGACCACGCGTGGCTCGGTCGAGCGCATGAATGTGCGTCGCATCGCTGGCTGATAGTCGTGTAGCTACGGGCAGGGGCCTCTTTATGAGCAGCCCTGCCTGACCCGGCAACAGAAGAACCGCTTCCTGCAAGGGAGGCGGTTTTTTTGTGTCGATTTGGCTACTCCTTGCTGTTCTGTTCGCAAGCGAGGATCGAACACAGCCGCAGAGGTAATACACCATGGGTGACAAGCGCGAGATAGAGACAGCACGCCTGGTTCTGACGCTTCCGGCGCGCCATGATTTCGATGCGTTTGCCTCAATGCGGGCTGACCCCCTCGTCGCGCGCTATACGACGCGTGTTCCCGCCACGCCCAGCGAGAGCTGGGAGCGCCTGATGCGCTATCGCGGATTTTGGGAGGTTCTCGGCTTCGGTTTCTGGAGTGTGCGAGAGCGCGAATCGGGTCGTTTCGTCGGGACGGTCGGCTTTGGCGAGAACAGGCGCGGCATCGAGCCATCTCTTGATGGCTATCCCGAGGCCGGCTGGCTTCTTGCCTCATGGTGTCATGGCAAGGGCTTTGAAAAGGAAGGCGTGGCTGCTGCCTGCGCGTGGCTTGATCGCGAGACAGGGTTCACGCGATCAGTCTGTATCATCGCCCCTCAGAACACTGCCTCTCTCGGCCTGGCTGCGCTCAATGGCTTTACCGTTTTTGCGCGATCACTTTATCAGGGTGAGGAAATCTGCGTGCTGGAGCGTTCCAGGTCCGGCTGAGACAGGCTCACCACTTGCCCAGAGCGGCATTGCGCGCGCGGTGAATGATTGTGCCCATCCAGAGTAGCTGTGGCGCCAGGAGCAGGGCCAGTCTGAAGCCAAAGGGCAGGGGCTGTACGCAGACGATGCCACCCCAGATGACGAAGAACCAGTAGATGAGGGTCACCAGGACAGATGACATGCCAGCGCGTGTTGCCAGTTGATAAAGATGGCTGCGATGGGCCTGCGCCAGCGGGTCTCCCGCAATGGCACGTCGTACCAGCGTGAAGGCGACATCGAACAGAATGCCGCAGAGCAGAAAAGGCATGATGAGTGGATAGGGCGTGCTGATGAAAGCCTCAAGCCCGAACCATGAGAGCGCCAGACCAGCCCCCTGACTGCCGACATCGCCCATAAAAATGCGCGCCTTCGGGAAGTTGAATGGCAGAAAGGCAAGGAGGCAGACGGCTAGTAGCAGTGCGGCATGGGTGAGGCCAATCTGGCCTGCATCGTCGAAAAGCCAGGCCATGATGAGCGCGCTGAGCGCCATGCTGCCCGAGGCAAGACCGTTGATGCCGTCGATGAAATTGAGCGCGTTGGTGACATACACAAGCCAGCAGAACCCGGTTCCGACAAGGCAGGCGAGGAGTAACGGTGACACGCTCGGGAGGGAGACGCTGCCAAGGGCCATGCCTGTCAGAACCATAAGCGCGGCGATAGCCTGCACACCCAGCTTGAGGGACGCCCGATAGGAATGGATGTCGTCGAGCCAGGAGAAAAGAGCCAGAAGGGCGATGGCCAGAAGAGGAAGCAGCAGCGAGAGCCCCGGCAGGTCGCCCTGCGTCCAGAGCTGACTGACGGGAAAGACAAGAAGAAAACCGAGGACGATGCCAATGCCCCCGCCTTTCGGGGTGGGGCGGGTGTGCGAACTGCGATGGCCCGGCACATCCATCACCCCGACCCGGATCATGTGGCAGATGAGAGCGATGCTGACGCCAGCGGCGCTGAGACAGCAAATGATCAGGGGCACCATTGTCTAGATCCGCTTTTTTTTCACGAGCAGTATGAAAGCGTGGTGAGGGGCCATCGCCGGGAAATTGTTTTTCGGGCTATAAGTGTCGTGTGAACGCGAAGCAACATCCTCATACCCCAGATCCTGTGCCTCATTCTGTGGCAAGACGCCGTCGACCGACCGGGCGTATTGCGGTCAATGTCCTGGCCGATGGCCTTATTTCAGGGCTGGCGGCGCCCGTGGCACGGTTTCTGGCTGCGCCCCATGACGGGCTGCTGCACCCTCTCTGGTTCATTATGGGCGGGGCTATTACCCTGCTTGTAAGCGGGCTGCCATTTCGCATTCCTCAGCAATACTGGCGTTTCTCCGGGGTGGCCGATCTGAGGGGGATTGCGGCTGCGTCAGTCGCCGGGGCCGCGCTTTTCTCATTCATGATTTTTCTGACGGGATTTCCGCTTCCGTCTCCCACTTTTCCTCTGATCTATGCGCTCGTTCTGCTTGTGGGGCTTGGCGGCGGTCGGTTGCTGACCCGAGTCTACGGCACCATGCGGCAGCAGGCGCAGGGGCAGAAGGTGCGGGTATTGCTGGCCGGTTCTGATCTGAGCGCCGATCTGTTCTTGCGTGCGCTCGAACGCGCTTCGGACCGGCATTACAATGTGCTCGGTCTGGTCACCAGATCGCCAGGGCAGCAGGGGCGCCGGTTGCATGGCGTGCCGATTCTGGGTGTCGCCGATGATCTCTCGGGTGTTCTCGCGCGCATGAGCCAGGATGACGCCCTGCCGGATAGTGTGATCGTGACCGATCCCGAGTGGCGCGGTTCGCAGCTTTCCGTTGTTCTCGATGCAGGTCAGGCCCATGGCATTGCAGTGCAGCGCGCTCCTTCGCTAACCAGCTTGACGCCTGCCGAGGAAATCCAGATGCGTCCGATCGCTCTGGAAGACCTTCTGAACCGTCCCGAAGTGCCGCTCGATCGGGAAGGCATGGCGCGTCTCATTCAGGGGCAGGTGGTGCTCGTCACTGGCGCAGGGGGAACGATCGGTTCCGAACTGGTTCGTCAGGTCGCCCAGTTCGGCCCCAGCCAGTTGCTGCTGCTCGATCATGGTGAGTTTGCGCTCTGGCAGATCGATCTCGAAATGTCCGAACGCTATCCGACGGTGCCGCGTCAGGTCATCGTGGCCAACATACGTGACGCCGACCGCATTGAGGAAGTTTTTGCCGTCCACAAGCCGGCTCTGGTCTTTCATGCTGCCGCGCTGAAGCATGTGCCGATTGTCGAAGCCAATCCCTGCGAAGGCGTGCTGACCAATGTGATTGGCACACGCATCGTCGCCGATGCGGCCATACGCCACATGGCCTCGGCCATGGTGCTCATATCGAGCGACAAGGCGGTCAACCCGTCCAGCATCATGGGAGCGTCCAAGCGTTGCGCTGAAATCTACTGTCAGGCCTTGGCCGTGGCAGCCGAAGCCAGAGGCTCGGCTTTTCGCTGCGTGACAGTGCGTTTTGGCAACGTGCTGGGGTCGACCGGCTCGGTCGTGCCGCTGTTCAGGCGCCAGCTTGAGCAGGGCGGTCCGCTGACAGTGACGCATCCCGATATGACGCGGTATTTCATGACTGTGCCTGAAGCGGTCGGACTTGTCTTGCAGGCCAGCGTGCGGGGTACGGCCCTGCGTAACCGGAGAGACGAGACAGACATGCGTCTGCAGCAGGGCGGTATTTTTGTGCTCGATATGGGCGAGCCCGTTCGTATTCTCGACCTGGCAAAACAGATGATCCGTCTTGCAGGCCTCAAGCCGGATGAGGATATTGCGATCCGCTTCACCGGCCTGCGTCCCGGCGAAAAACTCTACGAAGAGCTTTTCCACGGGCGTGAGGCCCCGGTGCCGACCGATGCACCCGGGCTCAAGATGGCCACACCCCGCATGATCGATCTGACCGCCGCGGCCGCATTGCTTCAGGAACTGGAGCGCGTCAGCCATCGTGATGAGGTTGAGCAGGCCCTGATCGTCATGAAAGAGCTAGTGCCTGAATTCGCGCATAATCCTCTTGGGGAAGTGCGTCGTCTGCAGGCTGGCGAGGCCGGGAACAGTAATCCCGTGCCGACTTCGGAAAACGACGGGTCTGTGTCATAGTCCCGCGCCAAATGAGGGTCGCCTTCGGTGGCTGAAGATGGAAACAAGGTGCAATGAGCGAAAAAGCCCCCATCCAATTTCTCGATCTGCCAAGACAACAGGCCCGGTTGGGCGCCCCTTTGCGCGAGCGGATCGACACCGTCCTTGCCCATTGCAAGTTCGTGATGGGCCCTGAGATCGAGGAGCTTGAATCGCGACTCTGTGCCTATAATGGCGCAGGCCATGCGATCAGTGTTTCTTCTGGCACCGACGCCCTGCTGATGGTGCTCATGGCCGAAGAGATCGGCCCGGGCGACGCTGTGTTTCTGCCTGCCTTCACCTATACTGCCACGGCAGAAGTCGTGCTCCTGCTGGGGGCGACGCCTGTTTTTGTGGATGTCGACCCGGCGACCTTCCAGATCGATCCGGCAAATCTGGCGGAGCGCATTGCGTCCATCCGTGCACAGGAAGAGCTTGAGCCGCGTGTGATCATCGGGGTCGATCTTTTTGGTCAGCCAGCACCATGGGAGGTTCTGCGTCGCATTGCTGCCGAACAGGATCTGCTTCTCATGGCCGATTGCGCCCAGGCTTTCGGCGCTTCCCTTGATGGTCGCAAACTGGGGCGTGAGGCGCTGGCAACGACGTTGTCGTTTTTCCCTTCCAAGCCCTTGGGGGGGTATGGCGATGGCGGGGCCATCCTGACGGATGACGCCGAAAGGGCGGCGCTCTATCGCTCGTTGCGCAGCCACGGTGAGGGGCGCACGCGCTATGAAGTGTTGCGTATTGGTCTGAATGGCCGTCTCGACACACTTCAGGCAGCGATCCTTCTTGCCAAGCTGGACCGTTTTGAAGAGGAGCTCGAGCGGCGCGACGCAATCGCGTGTCGCTATGATACGGCTCTTTCAGGTCTGGTTGTGACGCCACAGCGCGTTGCCGGGTCAAAGAGTGCGTGGGCAATCTATTCGATCCTCCTTCCCGATGCGGCGCTACGCAACGCACTTCAGGCGTATCTGGGGCAGGAGGGCGTGCCGAGCGTCGTCTATTATCCCAAGCCGCTGCACGAGCAGCCTGCCTACGCAGAACATCATGACGAGACGATCACCCTGCCGGTCTCGGAAGGGCTGGGCGCCCGTATTCTGGCCCTGCCGTTACATCCCGAACTGACCGATGACGAGGTGGCACGGATCATTGCTGCCGTTCAGGGCTTCTTCGCTCGGGAGCGTGGCGCGTGAGGAAGGAAACACTTCTCGTTATCGGGTTTGTCGCCCTTGTGCTGACGACGGTCGCAATCATCTGGACGTTCGCGCTCCCGTCGTTGCGGCCGCTCAAATTCGAGACGCTCAGCGATGTGACGCTCACTATCGAGCAGACCGGGCAGACCCGTGTGCTGAATGCTGAGGAAACCGGCCAACTCAATCGCTGGCTTCAGGGCCATAAAAGCCACTGGGCGCCGCTCTCTTCACCAGCGCCTTCGACAGGCGATGTCGTGATCAGGGGGCGCAACCCTGACGGCGGAGACTTTGAACTTGCGCTCTGGACCGGTATCAGCGGAGCCGACTGGAACAATACGGCCATTACTCGCGCCAACCCGAAGGCGCGTCTGAAAGTGCAGAGCTTCAGCGACGAAGACTGGGCTGTGCTCCACCATCTGATAGATGGGCAGGGGTTCCAGAAGACGGACGTACCCTGAACCCCATCTCATCAAGGGTCTTCAGGCAAGGCAGAAATGAGTGAAAGTGAAAGAAGGGGGCAGACCTGGTCTGCCCCTTTTTTTTTGTTCAGTTCTCACGCGCCAGTCGGGCTGTCTCCGAAACGAAGTGATAGACTTCCTGACTGAACGGGGCCTTGGCTGTCTCGGTCTCCCACTGATCCATTTCGCCATACATTCTGGCGGCCTTGTTCCAGTGATCCTTGCCCAAAGCCTCGACCATCGGCTGCTGCAGAATCCTCCATTCCTCCATGAGGGCGAGAGCTTTGCTCGAGCCGGGCATGACACCTGACGCGATGGCTTTTTCAATGCGCTCGATAAGGGCCGCCCAGTCCTGCTCGTAGCGGGTGCGCATGTCGCCGGGAAAAAGCTTGCTGCCTGTTTCCTTCCAGCGGCTCCACTCTTTTTCTGTAAAATAGGTCGTCGCGACGGCCTTGAAATCTTTGTCTGACATGATGGTTTGTGCCTCCTTGATGAGAGAGCAGAGCCCATCCACATCCAGCGCTTCGCGCGTCTCGAGCAAGGTCAGGGTTTCGTGTAGACGGCGCAGCATAAGGGTGACCTGCTTTTGTTTCGCGTTCAGGCAAAGGATCTGGCTTTCGATAAGGCTCCGGGCATCGAGAGAGGGGTGCAGCATGGCGGATGATATTTCAGACAGGCGATAACCTACCTGACGCAGCAACAGGATGCGCGTGACGAGACTCGTTTCCTGCGCGCCATAGACGCGTCGGCCCGCCTCGCTTCTCTTCGGGCTGATCAGGCCCTTTTCCTCGAGATGGCGCAGGCTGCGAGGCGAAAGCCCGCATTGCGCCGCCATCTCTCCGATCGATCTGTTGCGTGTCATCTGAGCCCATCCCTTGGTGCCGTTCGCAGGAAGCGATGCTGACACAGTGTCAGGAGCAAGAGAAAAATGACTGACCGGCCGGAATTCTGTTTGCGGCAAAAACGGCATGTTTCGTCGGCGCGCAATCTTATGGCACGGCCGCCCGTCGCAGCACTGTGCGGATCGCTGGCGGCGAATAAAGGAGGCGCTACCTCCTGATGTGTCAGAAAAACACTATCGAGTCAGGCAGGGCAGGTGTGTGCGGCGACAAAAACTGTGCGGTCATCGGCTTCGATATGTGGCCATTTGGTACAGTCGAGCTGTCTCCTTGTGATACCCCATGTAAAGATCTGTAAGATAATACGAAGTGAGTGCAGAAAATTGCGGGGTGGGCGCGCGAGGTCATATTCGCCTCACCATTCAGCCTTTGACAGGGAGTTTTTCGTGAAATTGCTAGGCACGCCACGCCTGGTCGCTTGCTCGAAAAGCTGCCGCCTAAAGGTTCCGGCCTGGATTGCTCTCATAAACGGCCTGAGCCAGAACTTGTCTGTTCCGAATGAGCGTATCGCGGTTTCCTATCCGCCCGGAAGCTCTGGATAGGTCCAGGGGGAGTTGAAAGCTGTCACCGCGAAACCGACAAAGCCAGAATTATTACGTAGCCGTTATCAGTAACGCGGCGACAGTGGCGGATCACCTCAGGATTGGGCAGGCTCCCGGAGTTCCTCCGCTTTATCGATATATGCCTGCATGGCTAGATGTTTGTCGGCCGTATTCCAGAAATGAATAAAGCCACGAGGATGAGCAGGGTCAGTCGGATGATCGTAACCGCCTATCTGCGTATGTGCGCTGACAGGCTCGGCATCGAAATCGTCAAGCTTATAGAGCGCATAGTTCAGCACGCTCTGGTCGTAGAACGGTATCGATTTGCGACCATGTTGGGACGTATATCGGATCAGAGTTTGATATGCAGCCCTGATGTAGCGGGCATGATCTACCATGTTGGGCACGAGCAAAAGGCCACCGTTGAACCCATGCAGCCCTTCGCTTGAGAACGGATCAGCCTGCACCAGGGTAGCCCCTGTGTGTTCTGATGTGGCGATTTGGTGAAAAGACTCGACCTGTGCGCTGCACCGTCGAGATTTGGCCGCTTTGATCAGGAACGGTTCGATCGGAAGATCAAAAGCAATATCAACATCCGAATAAAGTATCGGCTGGTAATCATCGAGTATGGAAGTGTTGAAAATGGTCAGGCGAGCGCCGACATAGTCAAGCTGATCTATGCCCTGCATCGGGATGACTCTAATATGACTACGTAGAGGCTCAGGGGCCAAGCCCTTGAGATGATCCTCTGGGATGTTGCTGACGATCAGAATCGTGCCACGATATTCCGCCAGCCGGTCGATGCTGCGGATGCATTCGCAATATTGTTTGAGAGCGGCTCCATGGCCGAACACAACCAGTACGATTGCGGGATTAAGCAAGAATGCTTCGTGGACCTTCCACTCATCGAAAAATATGAATCGGGTAGGGTTTTTCGTGGATACTGCACTGTTGAAGAACGCGTCCATAGGCAGCTTCTTGTCTCCGAAAGTCACTTCGTCAAAGTTCGACTCCCGCAGGTTCAGTTTTAAGACCGTGTTGCTGCCGCCCAAAACCCAACGGTGGCTGGCTACCCTTGTGGCCGCGTGGAACACGTCAATGTCCAGAAGCTTGAATGTTTCCCAGAGATTGCGGTGTTCGGAGACAAAATCAAGACCACCGAGATGATTGGCGCGTCCGAATTTCCCATTGTATTTGAAGCTGTAACGTCCATTGCCGTGATAGTCCAAGTCTATCATGACACTGGGTATCGCGCGCGCAATATTGAGAGTTTCGAGATCCAGCCAGCGATTTGAGTCTCCCAGCGTACAAAAACCCTGCAGGCCATTTCGGTCGTGGAAGCAGATAACATCGTCAGGACGCGTGATATTCGAAAAATCGCGCTGAACGATGCTCTCTCCCTCCACAAGAAAGACTTTGAGATTATGGCTGACCAGAACTTTCAGCATTGGTTTTCCGTACGCTTTCTCAGTAATTAGGATGTCGCAATATCGCACAGATCGTATTTACAAACAAATATCTGGAAAGAAAAAACACAGAATGTTGCCAAGTATTTGTCCCGGAGGATCTCCTTCGGTCTGGAGGCTGGCATTACTGGATATTTCAAAGTCTACAGCTTGACAGATATTGCCTGATCGACCTGCCAGCGCATCATCTGCGGGGTCAGATTTCTATGCTCGGTATTTCCTGGCGACGTGTGATCATTCTGGAGGGGCGTTGACCGTGGCTGTCCATTCAGAGCACAGAACTTCATCGCACGGCTGCTGTTGGGTCAGATCGGAAGTATCTTCGGTGGGATCTTGTGAGAGCAGGGTGGCAGACCATTTCGGCCCAACCGAATCTCAGTCCAATACTCGAGCTCTTTCTCATCTGATGGGAAATGTCAGGGGGCTTGTCTCGAACTGATGAAGCCGTCGTGCAGACGGCCCGTGGTGAAATGTGTAATGCGCATTTGGACACCAAGGCAGAGCAACCTCACCGCGTCAAAGGTGAGGTCATATATCAGCTCCGTTGGTTTTCAGTCGACGTCGTCATGGGCGAGGGGGGAGTCGCCCATGGTTTTGCCGGTGCGCATCTTGGCTTCAAGCGGGGCTGTTGCAGTATCGCCGATTGCCAGGAGAGCTGCGGTAAGAGGCGAGGCGAGAATCAGGCCCGGCACGCCAAGGATGGTACCGAAGACGGTCTGTGACAGAATGGCGAGGGCCGGCGGCATATGCACAGCATGTCGCTGGATAAGGGGCGCCAGCACGTTGCCTTCCAGAAACTGGATCACACAGTAGAGACCGGCAACCATCAGTCCGGTTCGTGTCCCCTGCGAGAGGGCGATCAGAACCGCGGGGATCGCTCCGAGAATGGCACCGATATAAGGGATGAAGTTGCAAAGTCCGGCGACAACGCCAAGTGCCATGGCCAGAGGGACACCCAGGAAACCGAGCCCTATCCCTGACGCCAGCCCTACGGCCAGCATGTCGAAGGCCTGTCCGATGGTCCAGGACCACAATGTCGTGCCAGCGGTCAGAACAAGCTTGCGTGCCGCAGGGCGATGCCCTTCGGGGACGAGGCGCAGCATGCCATCGACATAGATTGCCGGAGAGAGGGCAAAATAGAGCCCGGCGATCAGAATGACGGCTATCGTACCGAGCAGGCCAAAAGCGCTGCTGAGGATGCCGGTTACCGAATTAGCGAGGCCCGCGCCGAGAGATGAGCCATTACCCTGCTCGTTTCCGCCAAGAGATTTCGGCAGATGATCGAGCGCGAACTGACCCCAGGTACTCGTGCCCATCTGGCTGCGTAACTGACCATACTGCGTGATGAGTGCTGCCTTGAGCTTTACGAACTGATCGCTGATCTGCGGACCGCTGAAATAAAACAGGGCTCCGATGGCGATCAGGATGATCAGCGCCACGAGCCCAACCGCGAGCTGATAAGGAATGCGTGCCTTGTCTCGCAGGATACGAGCGAGCCCATGCAGAATGACGGCAAAGAGCGTCGCTGCAAAAACGACCATGAGCACATCGCCAAGCAGCCAGAGCGCCAGAACGATGAGTGTGACAATCAGGGTAAAGCGCAGGATCTTGAAGATCTGCAGCAATTCGCGCCCGGCAGCTGGGGCGGCGTCAGAAGGATGGTCGGACATCTTATCCCGTTCTCGATAATCGGTACTGGGCTTAACGGAAACGCCTAGCTTCGGTTTGCTTCCTCGATCTCGGCTTCGGCGTTCAGCCAGCGCTCTTCTGCGGCCTGTTCTTCAACGCCAAGTGCTGCCAGCCTCGTGTTGAGCTTCGTTATCTCGCTGGCATCGCTCTTTTCATAAAGGGCCGGATCAGCGAGGCGCGCCTCTATCCTGGCGCGCTCCTTGCCCAGCAATTCCATGAGATGCTCTGCAGCTTTTGCCTCCTTGCGCAAGGGGGCGAGGGCGCGCCTTTGTTCGGCCCGGTCACGGCGCTGATCCTTACGGCCACTATTATCAGAACTGTTTTCGATGCGTGCCTCGCTGGCAACTTTTCTTGCGCGTTCGCTCAGCCAGGTTCGGTAGCCGTCCATGTCTTCATCGAAAGGGGTAATCGTGCCGTCATCGACCAGCCAGAGTCGATCGGCGACAGATTCCACGAGATGGGCGTCATGGCTGATCAGCACCACTGCGCCCTCGAAATCGCACAACGCCCTGATGAGGGCATCACGCGCATCCAGATCGAGATGGTTGGTCGGCTCGTCGAGCAGGAGAAGATGCGGGGCGTTACGAGTGGCAAGAGCCAGAAGCAGGCGGGCCTTTTCACCCCCTGACAGGTCGCCGACGCGCGATTCCGCCTTGCCGGCATCGAGCCCGAAACGGTCGAGCTGCGCCCGGACAGCCACCGGCGTCGCCTCAGGCATGGCACGGCTCATGTGATCGATCGGTGTCTCGGTAAGCACGAGTTCGTCGCCCTGATGTTGGGCGAAATAGCCGATGCGCAGCCGCGACGAGTGCTGCATGGTTCCCGCCATGGGTTCGAGCCGTCCTGCCAGCAACTTGGCAAAGGTTGACTTGCCTTTGCCGTTCTGACCGAGCAGCGCGATGCGGTCGTCAAGATCAAGGCGGCAGGAGAGATTCGAGAGAACCGCGCGGCCGTCATAGCCGATCGTGACCTTGTCCAGAGTCAGCATCGGCGGTGGGAGCGGTGTTGGTTCGGGAAAGGAGAAACGCGTCGGGCTGTCTTCGACCACTGAATCGATCTGGGGAAGGCGGGCAAGGGCCTTCAACCTTGCCTGGGCCTGACGCGCCTTTGTTGCCTTTGCGCGAAAGCGATCGACGAAAGATTGCATATGGGCGCGCTGGGCAGCCAGACGCTCTGCCGCGCGGTTCTGTTGCAGGGCCTGCTCGGTGCGGATGCGGATGAATTCGTCGTAGCCGCCCGGCGTCAGATTGATTTTGCCCTTGTCGAGATGGGCAATCGAGTCGACCACGCTATCGAGGAGCGAGCGGTCGTGACTGACCACGATGGCGGCGCCAGAGAAGGATTTGAGCCAGTTTTCGAGCCAGATGGTTGCCTCGATGTCGAGATGGTTCGTCGGTTCGTCGAGGAGAAGCAGGTCAGGATTGAGAAAAAGCGCTGTGGCGAGCGCAACGCGCATCCGCCAGCCACCCGAGAATGAAGACACTGGCCGCTGCTTTGCCTCATGATCGAATCCCAGCCCCGAAAGAATGCTGGCGGCGCGCGCCGGTGCGGTATGCGCGTCGATCACAAGAAGCCGTTCGTGGATATCGGCGAGAAGGGTCGGCTCGGAGGTCGTCTCGGCCTCGTGCAGAAGACGGGCGCGTTCAAGATCGCCCGCGAGTACTGTCTCGATCAGCGAAGCCTCGCCTTCCGGGGTTTCCTGCTTGACCCGGCCCATGCTGGCCCGGTTCGACAGCTGGATCGTGCCGCCATCGGGGTGCAGATCGCCCGCTATCGCAGCCAGCAGCGTTGATTTGCCAACGCCATTTCGTCCAACAAGGCCGATCTTGCGGCCAGGGTCGACGCTGAGTGACGCGTTGTCGAGAAGCACGCGCCCGGCGATACGCAGTGTCAGATCGGTGATGGTCAGCAGGCTCACGGCAAATTCCCAGACAGGATGGATGCTTTTGATGCCATGCGGACTATCAGGAAGTGTTGTTTTGCTCTAGGGGAGGGGCGTTCACCGCTTTTCTTTTTTGTGCAGGAGATGCCGCCATGGCCCTGGAACGTACCCTTTCGATCATCAAGCCTGACGCAACCCGTCGTAACCTGACCGGCAAGATCAACGCCGTGTTCGAAGATGCCGGCCTGCGTATCGTCGCCCAGAAGCGCATCAAGCTGACAGAAGACCAGGCCAAGGCCTTCTACGCAGTCCATGCAGAACGTCCTTTCTATGGCAGCCTCGTTTCGTCCATGCTGGCAGAGCCGGTTGTCGTGCAGGTTCTGCAGGGCGAAAACGCCGTCGCCCGTCATCGTGAAGTCATGGGCGCGACCAATCCGGCCCAGGCAGCAGAGGGCACGGTGCGCAAGCTCTATGCCGAAAGCATCGAAGCCAACTCCGTCCATGGTTCGGACAGCCTCGAAAACGCGAAGAACGAAATTGCTTTCTTCTTCGCCGAGACGGAAATCTGTGCATAAGCTGTTTCGATTTTGGAGCCATGCCACTTCTCTTATGCAGAAGCGTGGTTCGGAAATTCCGGATCTTCATCAGTAAGGCCCGTCGCTTCCCTAAGGGGACGGGCCGGAAGAAACACCTGAAAAGGCGGCCTTGTGCCGCCTTTTTTGTTACCTGCAGCCGGAGCGAGTGGGCGCTTATACCGGGGGTGTTAGAGCGTTGACGGTAATTTTTGTCACGAAAGATGAATGATACTGGATATTAACGTTGGATAAGGTTGTGTTCGATAATTTTATCTGTTTTTCGTGAGGTATCGGAAGAATCAATGAAGATTTGTTGGTAAAAAATAAGAATTATCCATTCGATCAATAATAATGAAAGAGTGTATTTGGTATGGTGTGGTCGTCTAGTAGCGTGCTGTCAGCATCCGGGTGTTCTACCAGCCCGAACCATGACACGGTTGTTCCCTTCCCGGGTAGGCCTGGACTGGCTCAGCAGGTTCAAGCCGAGATAACCGATCCGGGGATCAGTATTCTGACCTCAGATGGTCGTTCTCTAGACAAGCTCGGTATGTCAGGAGTTGAATGCTGCTATATCCTCCTTCCGGATGTTCACGAGGTGGCTTTCAGCTATCAGTGCGAAGGGCAGGAGGGGGGCGTCCTGTCTCAGGAATCCATCGCAGCCTTGATCGAAAAAATCATTGTCTCCGAGGCAGACGCGGTGTCCGAGATCAGAATGCCAAGTGCAGTCATGCCGCATTTGGAGAGCTGCGGTGACATGCGCTGGATTGAGCCCGGACGAAGCCTTTTTCTGGGCCGGAAATCACCCGATCATGTGGCCCTTCTCTCCGTTCAGCTCGCAAAGCCCTGACGACGTAGGGCGTTTCGGGGCTGGCTGGGGCGCCTTACTCGGATGTCTCAGCCCCGCGGGTTTGAGCGTAGCAGGGCTCGCGCCCTCCGCCAAGGGCGACCGTCTATCGCGGCCAGCCCCGTGCCGATCAAAGCAAGCCCTGCAATCGCATACCAGCGTATCGTTTCACCCAGAAACACGGTGCCGAGCAGCAGCGCCATGATAGGCAACAGGAAAGTTACGAGAGAAAGATTGGTGGCGCCTGCTGTAGCGAGAAGTCTGAAATAGAGAATGAAGGCCAGAGCTGTGCTAAGAAAGGCTATGCCGGCGAAAGCACCCCAGATTGTGACTGACGGCATAGCCAAGCCCCAGGGGTGATCGACCACGAGTGACACAGGCAGAACCAGCGCCGTGCTGGCGGTAAGCTGCCCGGCCGCGAGCTTGAGAGGGGGCAGCCCCCTGAACTGGCGGCCATAGACCCCGCCGAACCCATAGCTCAGAGCTGCAGTGAGGCAGGCGATCTCACCCAGCAGCGATTGCTGTGCACCTCCGCCGAACAGAGCCGGGCCAATCAGGACACCCACACCACAAAACCCCATCATGATGCCGATAATCTTGCCCCAGCGCAGTTTCTCGTCATGAGTGAAAAAATGCGCCACGAGGATGGTAAAGACCGGAGTAGTGGCGTTGAGGATGGCCGCGACGCCACTCGATATGCGCGTTTCACCAAAAGCGATAGCCGAGAATGGGATGATATTGTTCAGTGCCCCGAGCAGGAGCAACCGGAGCCAGACAGAGCGCCCCAGGGTCAGGCGATCGCCTTTGAGAAACAGAACAAGATTGAGCGCCAGCGCCGCAAGTCCCACGCGCCCGAGCACCACCGTGAAGGGCGGCACGGCTGAAACCAGTATTTTGAAAAAGAAGAAAGAGCCGCCCCAGAGCAGGGCAAGAACCAGCAATAGGCACCATTCTTCCAGCCCCATACCCCGGTCATGCGCTCGATGCATGTCTTGTCCCTGTTCGAAGTCTTCTGCGATTCGTGTTCTTCTGCCATGCGAGGTTTGTCGCCGCACCCTCAGAAGCGAAGGAGATCGACGAATTGTTTTCAAACGTGTTTTCCGGGGCGCAGCGGCATGAGACGGTGTCGATGACCCATCAATCCTGCGATATCTCACTCAGGATGCTCGGTCCGCGATTGATTGTCATGGGACCGAGCAATAGCGGCAAATCGACGCTCTCGGTATTTATTGGAAGGCTTACGGGTCTTCCGGTCGTCCATCTCGATCTTCTGCGCCATGAAGTCGGCACCTTTGATAGGTTGCGCCCCCTGGTCGATTTCCATCACGATCATGCCCAGGCAATTGCCGCCCCTTCCTGGATTATCGACGGTAATTATTCATCCTGCCTCGATCGGCGTCTCGAACGCGCAACAGGCGTGATCCTGCTGGATGAAACGACCAGGAAAAGCCTGCAGCGCTATATCGGCCGATGCCTCGGCAGGAGTGTTCGTCATGGTGGTTGGGGTGCGCAACGCGAGCCTGTGCGGCTGTCGATGGTGAAACACATCCTCGGCCCGACGCGCTCGAACAGAGAGCGTTATCGCCATTGGTTTGCCTCCTGTTCCTTGCCGAAACTTTATCTCCCGACGTCGCAGGCTGTTGCAGCATTCTGTCAGAGAGAAGAGGCTCGGAATAGGGGGGATGGACTGCAGGAAAGCCGAGTTCATCGCCCGTTTCAATGACGTACGGGAGAGAAGCTCCGACCGGCAGGGAGCAATCGCGTCGTTCCTCTTGGCTTTCCCCTACTCAGTCTTCAGGTCATTCGATGCCCAGAGCGCAGAGATCACCCTGTATCGGCAATGAGAACCTTCGTTCACCTGCGTGTGCTAGGTTAGACGCGAACACCGCGTTTGGTGGGGCACAGACGTTCCTTGCTCAGACTACGATATCACGAATTAGGGGATAGCAGATGCCTTCCACTGATCTGGTCTGACACCTGCAAAAATGCTACGCACAGGACACGAGAATTGTTTCGTAGAGAGCTTGATGCAGCCAGATAATATTCAGCAGGAACAGTTCTCCAGAATAATACCCTTCTTGACCGGCCAGAAGGTGGCGGTACTGATACCTTGTTACAATGAGGAGGTAACCGTCGGAACTGTCGTGCGCGACATGCGAATGGCACTGCCTGATGCCGCTATCTATGTCTATGATAACAACTCGACAGATCATACCATTGCTAAAGCAAGCGAGGCCGGAGCCATCATCCGTCGTGAGCGCTTGCAGGGTAAAGGCCATGTCATCAGGCGGATGTTTGCCGATATCGAGGCCGATTTTTTTGTCCTGATTGATGGTGATGGCACATACGAGGCTGCGGCTGCGCCCAAAATGATCCGCCTGGCTTTGGAAAACGCTCACGACACGGTGATGGGTGTCCGTCTGCACGAGCGTGCGGAAGCTTATCGTGCGGGGCATGTTCTAGGCAACAAAGTGCTGACGGGGCTGGTCGTAAGGCTTTTCGGCCGCGGCCAGTCGGATATGCTTTCGGGCTACAGGCTGTTCAGTCGTCGTTTCGTCAAATCGTTCCCTGCAATCTCCTCCGGGTTCGAAACCGAAACCGAGTTGACCGTCCATGCCTTGCAACTCAACATGTCCATGGGTGAAGTATCGACACGCTATGTCGAGCGCCCTGAGGGCTCGTTTTCGAAACTCAATACCTATCGTGATGGCTTCAGGATTCTTGGGACGATCATCAACCTGCTCAAGCAGGAACGTCCCTTCCTGTTCTTTGGGCTCATTGGTGTATGCCTTGCGTTAATTGGTGGCGTGACCGGCATGCGCTCAGTGCTGGATTTCATCGAAACGCACACGGTTCTGCATCTGCCTTCAGCGGTTCTGGCGACAGGGTTTGAGATCCTCGCGGCGTTGGCCCTGGTTTGCGGTGTTATTCTGAACAGCGTCGCGCTTGGTCGTCAGGAGGCAAAACGACTGGCTTATCTGGCCCTTTCGGCACCTCCCCGGATCGAGTTTTAAAAAATTCAGGCTGTTTGATCACACAAGGTTGAGTGAACGGATTCAGTGCAGTTCCATCCCAATAGCCCGGAGCCCCAGTTCTTGCGCTTATTCCTGAAAACCGGGCTGACAGTCCAGATGTCACTGCTCTACGTCTTTTTCGCCTCCTTGATGGCGATGGCATGTGTGCTGCTTACCCCTCCAGGCCAGACTCCTGATGAGCGCAATCACTTCGCAAGGCTTACGCAGATTTCACAGGGTGGATTTATTGCTATCAAAAAGGGCACCAAGGACGCCGGAGGGTATCTTCCCACAGGTATTCCGTCGGAATCGGAGCTGCTGAATTCGCTGCGCTTCAATCCAAAGGCCAAGGTGTCGAGTGAGGAGCTTCTTGCGCTCTCTGAAAGACATTGGTCTCGGGAAAAAACCTGGGTGTCTTTTCCCAATACGGCAATCTATGCGCCTATCACCTATCTTCCAGGGGCTCTTGCGACGTTCGTTGCCCGGCATACGCGAGCAACAATCCTGCAGACCAGCTACGCAATTCGAACGGTCAACGCGATCTGTGCGATAGCGCTATGCGCACTAGGTATGGCCTTGGCTCGTCGGGGCGCGCTCTATCTGGCTGTGCTTGCGAGCTTTCCAATGGTTGTAGCGCTCGGCGCCTCATGTTCGCAGGATGGTATACTTATCGGGCTTGCGATTGTTACGGCAGCGCTTCTCACTCGACTGGACACGATCAATCCTGGCTCTTCGCGTTTCTGGCTCGGCATGACATCCCTCTTTGCAATTCTTGCTGTCAGCAAGCCGCCCCTTCTTTTATGCAGCCTTATTCCGCTGGGTTATATGGCCCGTGCGCACAGGTGGCGCTATGTCCTGCCTTTCGCTGTGAGTTTGCTGGCATTTCTTTTCTGGCAGAAATTTGGTCTCAATCCGGCGAAGATACAATTCCTCGACGGCTCCGGCACTTCCGACAGCGGTCAGGTGCATTGGGTTCTGACTCATCCTTCAGCGCTTCCCGCACTCGCCCTGCATACGCTTCAAGCCCATATCAGGCACAATATTCATGAGTTTTTCGGGGTGCTGGGATGGCTCGATACAGTATTTCCGAGTTGGTTCTATGATATTTCTTATATCACGATCACCGCATCGTTCTATTTTTGTATCCATCCTGCCTTCCGCCACAAGAGCGTTCGTCAGTCTAACCGGGTAGTATTTCTTGCTATTTTTTCTATCCTGCTAGCAATCGGCGCCGTCTATTTCTCGCTTTACGTCATCTGGACTCCAGTCGGTGCACCCGTGATCGATGGTGTGCAGGGGCGTTATTTCCTGCCGATTGCGCCGTTTCTGGCGCTCATATTTCCCAAGGTCAGCGTTGAGGGGCAGGTAGCTTCTTCCCTTCGCATCCATCAGATTGCGATGCTGGCTCTGGGTCTCTTTCTTGCCATTGATATGGTCACGCTCACCTGCGTTCTGGCATCACGCTACTGGCTGGCGTGACGGAATAACGCCAGCAGGCATGAAAAAGCCCGGTGCGAGAGACCGGGCTTTTTTTTATCGTCTGTCCAGAAAAGCGGCGAGAGCTGCAGGATAAAGCTGGTGTTCCTGCTCAAGCACACGGTGTGCCAGGCTCTGCTCGGTATCGCCTTCGAGCACCTTGACCCGGGCCTGAGCGAGAACAGGGCCTTCATCGACCCCATCCGTCACGAGATGTACCGTGCATCCATGCTCCGCATCGCCAGCGGCAAGCGCGCGGGCATGCGTGTCCAGACCCGGATAGGCCGGGAGAAGGCTCGGGTGGATGTTCAGCATTCTGCCCTGCCAGCGCCCGACCAGATAGGGGGTCAGCACGCGCATGTATCCAGCGAGGCAGATGACCTCCACGCCAGCGTCGAGCAGGGCCTTGTCGATAGCCTTTTCGTGGCCGTCGCGATCTTTCGGAAAGAGACGGTGATCGATGGCGACAGCTTCAAGCCCGGCTGCGCGTGCGGTCTCAAGGCCGGGCGCGTCGGGGTTGTTGCTGAGCACGAGGGCAATGCGTGCCGGATAATCCGGTCGCGCACAGGCCTCGATCAACGCGTTCATGTTGCTGCCACGCCCACTGATGAGAATGGCGATGGGCGTTTTTGTCATCAGGAGAAGTCGACCGTGCCATCGAGCGCGTAGCGCGGGCCATTCGCCGTGATTTCACCGATGCGGTAGCCTTTTTCGCCGCGCTCCTCGAGCAGCGCCAGAACCTTGTCGGGCTTGGGCGTGACGAGAACCATACCGATACCGCAGTTGAAGACCTTGAGCATCTCGTCATGAGCGACATTGCCGGTCTGGGCCAGCCAGCGGAAGACGGGCGGTACGGGCCAGTTGCCAGCCTCGATCTGCACGCCCAGCCCTTCTGGTAGCACACGCGGCAGATTGCCCGGCAGACCGCCACCCGTGATATGGGCGCAGCCATGCAGCAGACCCGCCTTGTGCAGGGCCATGACGGTTCGGACATAGAGAGCCGTCGGGCGCAGCAGGGCTTCGGCCAGCGTGCTCCCGGGCTCGAACGGCGCTTCGCTGTTCCATTCAAGACCGCTCATGGTCTTGATGCTGCGTACGAGCGAATAGCCATTGGAATGCACGCCCGATGAGGGCAGGGCAATCAGGGCGTCGCCTTCAGCGATGCCCAAGGGAAGAAGGGCGCTGCGTTCTGCAGCGCCGACGCTGAACCCCGCCAGATCATAATGACCGGGGCCGTACATGCCGGGCATTTCAGCAGTTTCGCCGCCAACCAGAGCGCAATCAGTGTCGCGGCAGGCCTGGGCAATGCCACGCACGACGCGAGCAGCGTCTTCGACGGCGAGCTTGCCCGTGGCCAGATAGTCAAGGAAGAACAGGGGCTGCGCGCCCTGCACGACCAGATCATTGACGCACATGGCAACGAGATCGATGCCGACCGTATCATGCTGGCCGCTTTCGATGGCCACCATCAGCTTCGTGCCGACGCCATCGGTGCAGCTGACCAGGATAGGGTCGCTGAACCCGGCAGCCTTGAGGTCGAACAAGGCACCGAAGCCGCCGAGCCCACCCATGGTGCCCGGCCGGTCGGTCGATTTTGCAGCGGGTTTGATCGCCTCGACCAGCGCGTCACCGGCCTCGATGTCGACACCGGACTCGCGATAGCTCGCTGAAGGAGAGATTGGGTCGGTCATGCTGTCGCCTCGCTCGATAAACCTGGCCGGTTGCGTTACTATCCGCCCTTACTACTGGAGCCGACCCGGCTCGGAAAGGACCGGAACGGCTATTGGATGGACAAAGAGGCGCGAAATGACGGTTTGTCCCCCGGGAATGCGGCTCGGCAGCTCGCTCTGGCGCTGCGTCCGCCGCCGAGCGTAGCCGCACGCCACTTCGTCGCAGCCGCGTCGAATGCACAGGCGCGGCTCTGGCTCAACCAGACCGGATGGCCTGACAGGCGCCTTCTTCTCTGCGGGGCCGATAGCTGCGGCAAGACCCATCTGCTGCATATCTGGGCCGCACGACGCGGCGCGCGCGTGCTGGATGCCGCCAGTCTCGACCGCGCCGATATTGCCGCGTTGGCCGAAGCGCCTCCGGCTGCGCTGGCCCTTGACGGCATCGATCGGGTGACGTCCGAGCGGGCCTTGCTGCATCTGCTCAATCTGGCGCGCGAACATCGGATCACGTTGTTGATGGCGGCGCGTGTTTCGCCCATGCGACAGGCGATCATCCTGCCCGATCTGGCTAGCCGCCTGCGCGCGGTCACAATCGTGCCGATTGCGTCGCCGGAAGATTCGCTGCGCTTTACCTTGCTGCTGCGCCTGATTGCCGAGCGGCAGATGATCGTGTCCAAGCCGATACTGGACTGGCTGCTGCGCCATCTGCCCCGCACGGGCGATGCCATCGTGACGGCTGTCGAGAGGCTCGATCAGGCCGGGTTAGCCCATGGTCGTCCGCTAACCCGGGCTCTTGCCAGGGAGGTGCTGTCCGGGCTGCTTGATGAGGGTGACGAGGAGTCATTCTGCTGACGACGTCTTTGTGATGATTGGGTTAAGGGGTTTGACGTACTGCCTCTCCTGAGCCGATGCTGTATTTCTCATACGGTCAGAAACAGGGAACGCATCGCGTGACGTCGTCTTCGGAAAAAGAGTCAAAGGCTGCCTCGGTCAAGGCACCCCGAACTGCCCGAAACAGGCGTTCAAGTCCCGCCCGGGCGGCCAGGGCCGTGGCGCGTATTCCCGATCCGGGGATCGTGACCTCGCCTGCGCGATTCATCAATCGTGAACTCTCCTGGCTCGATTTCAACCAGCGTGTCATTGAAGAAGCCGAAAACAGCCGGCATCCTTTACTTGAGAGACTGCGGTTTCTGTCGATCAGCGCGAGTAATCTGGATGAATTCTATTCGGTTCGTGTCGCCGGGCTGGTCGGACAAGTGCGTGAGGGGCTGGTCGTCCCATCAGCTGATGGTCTTACGCCCGCACGCCAGCTGACGAGCGTCAGACGCAGTGCCGCCAAGCTTTTCGCCGCCCAGCAGCGCATCTGGCGTCTGTTGCGGGGCGAGCTGGCGCAGGCGGGTATTCGCTTGTGCACGCGCGATGAGCTGACCGAGGCCGAACGCGAGAGCATTGCCGCCAAATTCGAAGATGAAATCTATCCCGTTCTGACGCCGCTTGCGATCGATCCGTCTCATCCCATGCCTTTCATTCCCAATCTGGGAATGGCGCTGGCGCTGAGGCTGAATGACCCGTCCGTTCCCGGTTTTTCCATGGACGCGCTTATTCTTCTGCCGCAGCAGATCGATCGCTTCATTCGACTGCCAGCGCCGCATAAGGAAGAGCCGGATATCCGTCCGGATGTGCGCTTTGTCCTGCTGGAAGACGTGATTCGTCTCCATATTACGCGGCTTTTCCCGGGCATGGAGATCGCCGAGGGCGGGGTGCTGCGTATCATTCGTGACTCGGATGTAGAATTCGAGGATGAGGCCGAAGACCTTGTCCTGTCCTATGAGACCGCGCTCAAGCAGCGCCGCCGTGGCGTCGGCATCCATCTGGCGCTCGATGCGTCCATTCCGGAAGGAATGGGGCGCGAGTTCGCTGAAGAGCTCGATGTTGCCAAGGATGACGTGGTCATCCAGCCCGACATAATCGGTGTCGTCGATCTCAAGCAGATGATCGTCTCTGATCGTCCTGATCTGCTGTTCAAGCCCTACACACCGCGTTTTCCCGAGCGCATTCGTGACTATGACGGAGATTGTTTTGCTGCGATCCGCGCCAAGGATATCGTGGTGCATCACCCCTTCGAGAGTTTCGACGTGGTGGTGCAGTTCCTCAAGCAGGCCGCGCTCGACCCCAATGTCGTGGCCATCAAGCAGACGCTTTATCGTACGTCCCGCGATAGCCCGATCGTACGCGCCCTGATCGAGGCGGCTGAGCTTGGCAAATCCGTGACCGCCATGGTCGAGCTGCGCGCGCGCTTTGATGAAGAAGCCAATATCCGGCTGGCACGCTCGCTCGAATCGGCCGGGGTTCAGGTGGTGTTCGGTTTCACCCATCTGAAAACCCACGCCAAGCTGAGCCTTGTGGTGCGGCGTGAAGCTGGCGGACTGCGCTCCTACGCCCATTTCGGTACGGGCAATTATCATCCCATCACCGCGCGTATCTATACCGACCTCTCTTTCTTCACCTGCGACCCACAGCTTGCAGGCGATTCGGCCAAGCTGTTCAATTATATGACCGGCTACGCCACGCCTGTCGACATGGAAGCGCTCGCTTTCGCCCCGATCACCCTGCGTGATACGCTGATGGATCTGATCGATGGCGAAATCGACCACGCCAAGGCAGGTCGTCCCGCCAAGATCTGGCTGAAGATGAACAGCCTTGTCGATCCGTCACTGATCGATGCGCTTTATCGCGCCTCGCGGGCAGGCGTGAAGGTGGTGGCCATCGTGCGCGGTATCTGCTGCCTGCGTCCGGGCGTGCCCGGTCTTTCAGAGAATATCGAGATCCGTTCGATCGTAGGGCGGTTTCTGGAGCATGCGCGCATTTTCGCCTTCGGCAACGGGCATCGCATGCCCTCGCACAAGGCAAAGGTGTTCATTTCCTCGGCAGACTGGATGGGGCGGAACATGGACCGTCGTGTCGAGGCCATGGTGCCGATCTTCAATCCGACGGTTCATGCGCAGATACTGGGCCAGATCATGACAATGGACCTGCGCGATACGCTTCAAAGCTGGGTGCTTTCCTCACGAGGGGATTGGCACCGCGTGTCTCCGGGCGCTAATCCGTTCTCGGCGCATGAGTATTTCATGCACAACCCTTCGCTTTCCGGCCGTGGGTCGGCGGCGAGGGAAAAACCGCTGGACAAGGATGCGGGCCGACGCGAACGGCCCGAGCGCATCCGCGAAGATTGAGAAAGAGGGTAGAGTGACCGGTTCTGACGCGCCCCAAGGCCATCATCGCGCAGCCATCGTCGATCTCGGGTCGAATTCGGTTCGACTGGTTGTGTTCGAAGGTGTCACCCGCAACCCTGTCCCGATCTTCAACGAGAAGGCGACCTTGCGTCTGGGGCGCGGTCTGGAGCAGACGGGACGGCTCAATGAGGATGGTCTGCGCCTGTCGCGTGACGTCATGAGCCGGTTTAACGCCATTGCCCGTGCCATGGACGCCCATCCTTTCGAAGTGCTGGCCACGGCCGCAGTGCGTGATGCCAGCAATGGTCATGAATTTGTCGAGACCCTGCACGAATGCATGCCTGACGTGCCGATCCGTATCCTGTCGGGTGAGGAAGAGGCCGATTATGCTGCGACGGGCGTGCTCTGTGGTCTGCCTGATGCCGATGGTGTTGTGGCCGATATCGGCGGCGGGTCGCTTGAACTGATCCGCGTAGCCAATGGTCGCCATCATGAGGCCTGTACCAAGCCGCTCGGCGTGATTCGCCTTTCCGATCGTTCAGGAGGGGACCTCAAGCGGGCGCGCGAAGTGGTGGAAGCCGATCTCGACGATGTGGACTGGCTGCCTGCGCTCAAGGGCAAGCCGCTCTATCTGGTCGGCGGAGCGTTTCGCGCTCTGGCGCGATTGCAGATTGCGCGCACGCATTACCCGCTTAATATCGTCCATCTCTACACACTTGGTGCCGATGAGGCCCGTGAGATGGTGACATGGCTCATCGACACGCCGCGCAAGACGCTGGAGAAACTGCCGGGCTTTCCGCGCAAGCGACTGGATGATGTGCCTTTTTCGGCCACCGTTCTGCGTCGCCTGATGCGTATCGTGCAGCCATCGCAGATCATTTTCAGCGTCGATGGGCTCCGTGAGGGCTGGTATATGCGCAAGGTGGGTCAGGCTGTGGCCTCGCTCGATCCCTGCCGCGCGCTGGCCGATGAGGCGTCACAGCGTCTCAGCCGCAGCATGGAGCTTCCGGGCGATCTGGTACGCTGGACCGCGCCGCTCTTCCAGCATGAGACGCCCTCCGAAACGTCCCTGCGCGACATGGCCTGCCGCATGTCCGATATCGGGTCTTTCGATCACCCCGAATATCGGGCGGCCCAGACCTATCTGCGCGTGATGCGTATGCACGGTGTCGGCTTCGATCATCAGGCACGTGCTTTTGTCGCCATGACCCTGGCCGTACGCTATGAGGCCGACCCGGCCGATCCTTTGATGGAGGTTTCGCGTCGTTTGCTCGCACCCGATGATTGCGATCGCGCCATCCAGCTCGGCTTCGCGCTGCGTCTTGCCTATACGATCTGCGGTGGCACGGCGGCCCTCCTCAAGAACACGTCGCTCGCCATTGAAGACGGTACGCTCTGGCTGAGCCATGATTCACAAAGCAGTTTTGCAGCTGGTGGCGGTGTGAAGCGCAGACTGGATCGCCTCGCCCAGAGCATGACCCTGACGGCACAGACACGCACATGCTGATCGCCCGACTTCTGTCGCCTCTCGCAATTCTGGGCGGGGTTCTGGTTGCGGGTGTGTCTCACGCCTCGGCTGCCACCGTGGTGCACAAGGATCATGATCCTGATGCGCTCTGGAAGATCGTGCATCAGAAATGCGCGCAGGGCACGGCGCCCTGCGCCGTCTATGATGAGTCGCGCCATATAGCGCTTCTGCATTCCATCGAAGGGCGTGGTCAGTATCTTCTGATCCCGACTGACAAGGTGGCCGGAATGGAGAGTGCAGCCCTATTGCAGGCCAACCAGCCCAATTACTTTGCCGAAGCATGGTCGTATCGCGATCGGGTTGGTGCCTCCTACGGAACGCCGGTTCCCGAAACGATGCTTTCCTTGGCAATCAACTCGGCCAGAGGGCGTTCGCAGAACCAGTTGCATATCCATCTGGATTGCCTTGCGCCAGAAATACGGGCGACGCTGGACCGTGACGCGTCGCGCATTGGCTCCGACTGGGCGGTATTGCCGGACACGCTCGACGGTCATCGTTATCGGGCACGTTATCTGACCTCCCTTGATGCCTCGCCGTTTCTCGTTCTGGCGGCATCTCTCCGGCATCCGGAGACAGAGATGGGTGACCATACGCTCGTGGTGGCGCCTCTGCGTTCCGGCTATGTCTTGCTTGATGACATGGCGCAGGGCAGCGATCGCGCTTCAGGCGAGGAATTGCAGGATCACGCCTGTCTCGCTGTGATGAAGGCCCCCGCATCGAAAACGCGCTGATCGGTCAGGCTTTTGTTGGGAGGCTGATCAAAGGAGAGGTTTTTCCTTCAGATCAGTGCCTGAAGTGACAAGCCGATTTCCTGGGCGCTGTCAGCGAAGGCGCGACGGTAGCGCCATTTTTCTTTGAGGAGCGGCCTCGCCAATTGACGCGGTACCCCCCAGTTTGAGCGCTGTCGCTAAAGTTTTGTGCCCCCCTCCCGCAAGGCTATGCCGCTTGCGGGAGGGGGATGACGTGTCAGTCGATGGTCTTGAGAATGCGGCCGATGGTCTCGAAGATCCGGTCGATCTCATTCTTCTCAATGATCAGTGGCGGTGAAATGGCAAGAATATCGCCCGTGTAACGCAGCAGAAGCCCTTCATGGAAGGCGCGCTCGAATACCTCGAAAGCGCGCGTGGTCTTGGCGTTGCGAGGGGCCAATTCGATACCGGCAACGAGACCTTCATTACGGATATCGACGACATGCGGCGCGTCGCGCAGCGAGTGAGCTGCTTCCTCGAAATAAGGCGAAAGCGCTGCGGCACGCTCAAAGAGATGCTCTTCGGCATAGGTATCGAGGGTGGCAATAGCAGCAGCGCAGGCAATCGGATGGGCCGAATAGGTATAGCCATGGGGCAGGTCGATCGCTTCACGCGGCCCCTGCATGAAGGCGTTGAAAATCTCGTCAGATACGATGTTGGCGCCCATCGGAATGGTGCCGTTGGTGATCCCTTTGGCGACGGTCATGATGTCAGGCACGACACCATATTTTTCTGCGGCAAAAGAAGCGCCAAGACGACCGAAGCCTGTGATCACCTCATCGAAAATTAGCACGATGCCATGCTTCGTGCAGATCTCGCGCAGGCGTTTGAGATAGCCTTTGGGTGCGGGCAGAACGCCGGTCGATCCGGCCATTGGCTCCACAATGACGGCAGCAATATTCGAGGCGTCATGTAGCGCCACGATCCGCTCCAGATCATCTGCCAGCTCGGCCCCATGCTCGGGCAGACCGCGCGAAAACGCATTGCGACGGAGGTCGAGCGTATGGGGAAGGTGATCGACACCGGTCAGAAGCGAGCCGTAGAGCTTGCGGTTGCCAGAGATGCCACCAACAGAAATGCCGCCAAACCCGACACCATGATAGGCACGCTCGCGGCCAATCAGCCGGGTGCGGGTGCCTTCGCCCCGCAGACGGTGATAGGCAATGGCGATCTTGAGCGCGGTATCACCAGCTTCCGAACCGGAATTGCAGAAGAACACATGGTTCAGAGGATTCGGGGCGAGGCGGGCGATGCGATCGGCCGCCTGGAAGGCGAGGGGATGACCCATCTGGAAGGCCGGAGCGAAATCGAGCGTTGCGACGGCTTTCTGCACGGCCTCGACGATGCGTGGCTGACCATGACCGGCATTGACGCACCAGAGCCCGGCGCAACCATCGAGCACTTCACGCCCTTTATCGTCACGATAATACATGCCTTTTGCAGAAACGAGGATGCGGGGTGAGTCGCGAAACTGGCGATTGGCCGTAAAAGGAAGCCAGAGGGCATCGAGATTGCTGTCGGCGTTATGGGAATTCATGGCCTTCTTTCCGGCTCCTGTTGCGAGGTCACTCGGTAAAGTCGTGGCATGACCGGCACGATCTGAAAAGTAAGAAGAAGTTGCGTGAGCTTTAAATATTCTGGAGGCATGATGGCATCGCCGCGTATTGCATTATTCTCGCTCGCTGTTGGCGCTTTCGCGATTGGCACGACCGAGTTCACGCCGATGGGTCTGCTGCCCGTTATCGCGCAGGATCTGCATGTCAGTGTACCCAAGGCCGGGGGGCTCGTCAGCGCCTATGCGTTTGGCGTCATGATCGGCGCGCCGATCATGACATTGCTTCTGGGGGCCATGTCGCGAAAGGCAGCGCTGATAGGGCTCATGGGGCTTTATATCATCGGCAATCTCGGTGCCGGGCTGAGCCACAGCTATGCGCTGCTCATGTTCTGGCGGGTTGTCACAAGCCTGTCTCACGGTGCGTTTTTCGGTCTTGGCGCAGTCGAAGCTTCGAGTGTCGTCGCGCCCGAGAAGCGGGCCTCAGCGGTTGCGTCCATGTTTCTGGGGCTGACCATCGCCAATATCTTTGGTGTGCCTGCTGCCACCTGGCTTGGGGACACGATGGGCTGGCGCAGCGCCTTTCTCGTGACAGCCCTGCTCGGCGCGCTGGCCGTTCTGGCGCTTTCCATCGCGCTTCCACCAAGAGGGCGTTCGCCCAAGCCCGATATCCTGGGTGAGTTGCGTGTCCTGCTGGGCGGGGAAGTGCTGCTTGCTCTTACAGTCACGACACTCGGCGCCGGGATCATGTTCGTACTTTACACCTATATTGCGCCATTCCTGCACAGCATCACCCATGCCAGCGACGCGCTCGTCACGCTGGCGCTGATGACCATCGGGGTAGGCTTCAGCATCGGTGCGGCACTCGGTGGGCGGCTTGCCGATCGCTCGACGCGCTTTGCCCTTCTGACCATGCTGCCGGTTCTCGGGGGGATCATGCTCGTTTACCCGATGCTTGCAGCCTCTTCCCTTGGCGCAATAGCCGGTATCCTGGTCTGGAGCGCGGCGTCTTTCGCCATCATGCCTGCGCTCCAGATGCGCACGATGCAGGCAGCGCATGAGGCGCCAGCCCTCGCATCCTCGGTCAATATCGGCGCGTTCAACCTCGGTAACGCACTTGGTGCCTGGCTGGGTGGCGCGGTGCTCTCACACGGTCTCGGCTACGGGGCGGTGTCGGTCAGTGGCACCGCCGTGGCGCTGGTCGCCTTCCTGATCGTGTTGTTTTACCGGCGCAAATCAGCTGCCTGACGGCGAGCCGGGGTCGAGTTGCCTGTCTGCAATGAACAAGGTCTGCAGCAGAACATTGGCCCCGGCAGCAATATCCTCGCGCGTGGCAGATTCACTTTCATTATGGCTTATGCCGCCAGCACAGGGGACGAAGATCATGGTCGTCGGGACGATGCGGGCGAGATAGGCCGCGTCATGGCCTGCGCCCGAGGTGATCTCGCGTGACGGCAGATGTTGAGCGCGGGCTGCGAAGGAAACAGCGTCGATCAGGCGCTGGTCAAAATGCACGGCCGGTGAGTCCCAGATTTCGCGAATACCGATGCTGACCCCGTATTCGCGCGACAGTGCCCCGGCGCGATCGCGGAAACTGTTTTCCATGGCAATGACGACATCATCATTGGGGTCACGCAGATCGACGCTGAAAATGACCTCTCCGGGAATGGTGTTGCGGCTGTTTGGCTTGACCGTCACCATGCCAACCGTCCCGACAGCGTGGGGCGGGCGATTGAGTGCGATCTCCTGTACGCTGGCCATGAGGCGTGAGGCCGCCTGGAGTGCATCGGCCCGCATGGTCATCGGTGTCGTGCCAGCATGGGAATCGCGACCCGTGACCGTCACCTCATACCAGCGCATGCCCTGCACACCGGTCACGACACCGATCGTGCAGTGCTCTGCTTCAAGCACAGGGCCTTGCTCGATATGCAGTTCAAGATAGGCGGCGAGAGGATGTTCGCCGCAGGGTTCGTCGCCTGCAGCCTCGATCGAGGCGAGTGCGGTGTCAAAGCGTGTGCCTTGCGCATCGACGCGACTTTTCGCAAAATCAGGTGTGAAGATCTTCGCGAAAACGCCAGAACTCAGCATGGCAGGCGCGAACCGTGCCCCCTCCTCATTGGTCCAGTTGACGATCTCGACAGGATGGCGAAGGCGACGCCCGCTTTCCTTCAACGTACGCAGAACAGCAATGCCACCCAGCACGCCGATAATGCCATCGTATTTGCCACCTGTGGGCTGCGTATCGAGATGACTGCCGATTGCGATAGGGGCGAGGCCCGGCTCGGTGCCCTCGAAACGGGCAAACTGGTTGCCCATGTCGTCTGACGTGACTGTAGCCCCAAGTGCTTCGGCTGTCTGTGTAAACCAGTTTCGCACTTGCCGATCTTCGGCACTCAGGGCGAGGCGACAGAGGCCGCCTTTCTCGGTCGCGCCAAACTGCGCCGTCTCCATGATGTCATGCCAAAGAGCGTCTGAATCGATGGCGCTGTTGCCCATGAGGGTATGGTCCTGATCCGTCATGTCGTGATCCTCCTCGATCCTCTGGTCCATTCTGCTGCGTATCGTGCCTCACAGGCTACAGCGCCGGCTCTGCGCGTGAAACAGGCGTTTGTCTCGAGGAGCATAACTGACCGAGGGAGACGGACAACCGGGGAGAGGCTTCGAGGGGCGCTACGAACGCGTGAGCGTGATGTCGCGACCGGTGGTGGTCAAGGCGCCCCGAAAACCCGCCTTTCCTCACCCATAAAGACGCCGGTTGATAAGGCCGCATTCAAGGCTCAAAGGAAGCGGGCCAGAGTCGTGTTTTCTCAGGCAGTCTTGCGCAGGACGAGAGACAGAATGGTCTCGGCTGCGACCTGGAAATCGCTTTCCTCGAGCGTCTCTTTTTCGAGCAATGCCGTCACCTGCGGCTGCATGTCGGCATACCATTGGGTCATGGCCCACAGACAAAACAGGAAATGGGTCGGATCACCCTTGGGAATTTCTCCACGGGCCATCCATGTCTCGAAAGTTTCCTTGAAGGGATGGATCGCGTCGCGCAGCGTGGTCGAGAGATAATCGCCCAGATAGCGCGCCCCCCCAAGGATTTCATGCGCGAAAAGTCGTGACGCATGCGGATTGATGCGGGAAAAGGCGAGCTTCGACATGACATAGCCACGCAGCGCCGTATCAGCCGATGATTCGGGCCGGAGCCACGTCTCGCAATCGCCAAGCCATTCCTGCACGGTGCGGTGCAATACCTCTTGGTAAAGTATTTCCTTGGTAGAAAAATAATAGTGGATATTGGCTTTGGGTATGCCTGCTTCTCGGGCAACAGCGGCAATGCTGGCTCCGCTAAAGCCATGTTCAGAAAAGATTTTCCGGGCGGCATCCAATATGGTGACGACTGCTATTTCGCGCGGGACGCCCAAAACGAACTCCTGATTTCGATGAAACCTAGCGCTTTCGGATAATTTGCAATTGTGGTTTTTTCAAGTAGTTGCAAAGCTATTCGTTAAATTTTGATCGAAGCGACATTACACGTATCTGCGATCAAACCTGTTCCCGGGGCTGGACGTCTAGACGGGGATCTGTTTCACTTAACAAACGAGATTCCAATACCGTACCGGATTGGTATACCATAAAAGAGTGCTTTCAAGCGGTGGCGAAGAGCGAGGTTGCGCTCGTCGCTTCGGAAAGCAAAGATGAGGGTCAGACCGTAAGAGATCTTATGCAGGAGTTGGTCATCACGTGAGTTGTGCGACAGTTCAACCATGCCGGTCCGCGTTTGGGCGATGGCGTTCCGTGGGCAGGGGCGCGCTTATTGCCGCTATGCTTTGCGCTCCGGCTCTGGGCCCCGTCACTGCGCAGGCCGTGCCGGTCAATGTGGGCGATGCCGCCATTGCCGCAAAAGCCTATCATGATAGTGGCGCCTATGAGCGCGATTTTGCTTCGGTGATCCAGGAGGCGTCGGAATGGGTGCGCTTGCGCGCCGTGCATGTCAGCAGACCCGCCGTTGTTCTCGATATCGACGAGACGTCTCTGTCGAACTGGCCTGAAATAGCTGCCAACCAGTTTGCCTATTTTCGTGAGGGGCGATGCGACACGCTGCCCAAGGGGCCTTGTGGTGTCGAGGCATGGGAGCAGACGGCAAAGGCCGAAGCGTTTCCTGCCATGCTCGCCCTTTATGGGATGGCGCAGCAGCATGACGTTGCGGTGTTTTTCGTGACCGGTCGTTACGAGCATGAGCGCACCGAGACGGCCCAAAATCTCGAGGCGTCCGGCTATCACAACTGGGCTGGTCTGGTTCTGCGTACCGATGGAAGCCACACGGCTTCAGCGTCGGACTACAAGAGCGCAGCTCGCCAGAAAATCGAGCAGGACGGCTATCACATCATCGCCAATATCGGTGACCAGCCATCGGATCTTGCCGGTGGCTATGCCGAACGCGGTTTCCTTCTTCCCAATCCCTTCTATCGGGTCCCCTGACATGCAGAATGACGCGCTCAAAGCCCTCACCAGACAGGTTCATGAGGATCTCGAGAAAATCGCCTATGCCTCAGGGCCGTGGGTTTCGTCAGTTCTGACGCATCATGGCGAGCCGGTTCTTGATGTCGCAGTGATTGGTGGTGGTCAGGGCGGTCTGGCGACAAGCTTCGCCCTCCGTCGTATTGGCGTGCATAATGTGCGCGTGTTCGAGCGGGCCATGCATGGCAAGGCAGGTCCATGGGTAACGTTCGCCCGGATGATTACCTTGCGTACGCCCAAGCATGTGACCGGGCCCGATCTGGGTATTCCATCTCTGACACCACGCTCATGGTTTGAGGCGCGCTACGGAGAAGCTGCCTGGGCCTCGCTCGACAAGATCGACCGACGCGACTGGCAGGCCTATCTCGACTGGTATAGCGAGACCCTTGCCTTGCCAGTGCAGCATGATCGTGAACTCGTCGATGTCGTGTGGCAGGACGGGTTGCTGCATCTCACCTTCCGGTCGCAGGATGGCGAAACCAGCAAGGTCTGGGCGCGTCGCATCGTGCTTGCGACCGGTATCGAGGGCAGCGGATCGTGGCATGTGCCCGAATTCATTCGTGAGTCGGTACCAGCCCATCTTTATGCCCATACGCATCAGGAAATCGACTTTGAAGCTCTGCGTGGCAAGCGGGTTGGCGTGCTGGGCGGCGGGGCGTCTGCGTTCGACAATGCCGCGACGGCGCTCGAAGCCGGGGCGCAATCGGTTGCTGTCTGTATCCGCCGCAAGACCCTGCCGCGCATCAACCCGTATCGCTGGATGGAAAATGCCGGGTTCCTCGGCCATTTTCCGTCGCTCCCGGATCTGACGCGCTGGCGTTTCATGCGTCGTATCTTCGATCTCAACCAGCCTCCGCCGCAGGATACGTTCTGGCGGTGCAGCCGTCATGACGGCTTCAGCTTTCACGGCGACACGCCCTGGCTCGATGCCCGTTGCGATGGACAAACCGTGATCGTGAAAACGCCCCGTGGTGAAAAGACATTCGACTTTCTGATCATCGGTACGGGTTTTGTGATCGATTTCAGCAAGCGCCCCGAGACAGCGTCCTTCGCGTCCAATATCGCGCTCTGGGGTGATCGTTTTACCGCCCCGGCGGGAGAAGAGAGCGCTGTGCTCGATTCCTACCCCTATCTCAGCCCGCAAAGTCAGTTCCTGCCTCGTGATGCGGCGCGTCCCGACGCCGCAATGCTCGGTGCGATCTATAATTTCACCTTCGCCGCAACGCCGAGCATGGGGCTTTCGGGCGCTTCGATCAGCGGAATGCGTTACGGCGTCGACAGGCTTGCCCGGGCGATTGCCTGCGATCTCTTCGTTCAGGATGGCGAAAAGCATCTTGAGAGCCTGCTCTCTTACGACACTGAAGAACTGGTCAGCCTCGGCCGACAGGGTGAGGAGCAGGCATGACAGCTGAAGAGCAACTCGTGGCGCGCGCCGCTGCGCTCGACCTGACCGTTCCAGAAGAATATCGTTCCGAGATAATGCGTAATCTGGCGCTTATCGGGCAGTATGAGGCGCTGGTAAACGCCGTCGATCTGCCTGAGCGGCTTGAACCAGCCTACGAGTATCATCCATGAGAGCAATGGAACTCGCGCGGGCGGTCAGAGCCGGAGAACGCTCGGCGGTTTCCGTCATCACGTTCTGTCTCGACCGGGTGCTCGCGCGTGACGGGGCTCTCAATGCGGTCACGCGTCTGCTTGCCGAGCGGGCGCTCAACCAGGCACGCCATATCGATGCGATTGTGGCCAGCGGGGGTGATCCCGGGCCTCTGGCTGGTGTGCCGTTCGGCATCAAGGACCTGTTCGATGTCGAGGGGCTCGTCACGACAGCGGGCTCACATGTGCTGGCCGATGAGCCTCCAGCCACTCAGGATGCACTGCTTGTACGCCGTCTGGTTGCGGCCGGCGCGATCCCGCTCGCTACTACCAATATGGATGAATTCGCTTACGGTTTTGCAACGGATAATGCGCATTACGGTCTGACTCACAACCCGCACGATACAACCCGCCTGGCAGGGGGATCTTCCGGTGGGTCGGCTGCCGGTGTCGCTGCCGGATATTTTCCGCTCTCCCTTGGCTCGGACACGAATGGTTCCATCCGTGTTCCCGCGTCGCTCTGCGGTGTATGGGGATTGCGCGCGACACAGAACCTACTGCCAACCGCAGGGTCCTTTCCTTTCGTGGCCAGTCTCGACACGGTTGGACCCTTTACAGCCAGCGCTGGCGATATGCGCCTTATGATGGACGCGCTGACAGGCCAAACACTCGCCCGGGTCGACACGGACGGGCTGCGTCTGGCGCGACTGGGCGGATGGTTTGCCACCGATGTGTCGCCGGAAATGGAAGCGGCGCTTGCCGGGTTATGTCGTGCTTTGGGTGTCGGGCGTGAAATACAGCTTCCCGAGGTCGCAGCGGCCCGTGCGGCTGCTTTTGTCATCAGCGCTTCGGAAGGCGGCGGGCTGCATCTCGACCGGTTGCGTCGTCAGGCGGCGCTTTATGATCCTGCGGTACGCGATCGCCTTCTCGCCGGGGCGCTTGTTCCGGCGCCGGTTGCGTTCAGGGCGCATAAGCTGCGTCGCTGGTTTCGTGACCGGATGCATGAGGCCTTCGAGACAACGGATCTTCTGATCGCGCCTGCCGTCGTCGGTGAGGCACCGCGCATCGAGGCGCCGGTGCTCATGATCGGTCGCAAGGCGGTTCCGGCACGCGCCAATCTGGGTCTCTACACCCAGCCTCTCACACTGGCTGGGTTTCCGGTTCTCACTGTGCCGCTCGCGGTTGAGGGGCTGCCGCTCGGCGCGCAGATCATCGCGCCGCCGGGACGTGAAGACCGGCTGATCGCTTTCGGCGAAGCTCTTGAGCGATCGGGGCTGGCCCGTGCGCGAATTCTGGAGGATTGATGCTTTTCAGTGCGCGCTCCCGCAAGGGAATGGTGACCGCCCCGCATCATCTTGCCGCTCAGGCGGGAAGGGATATTCTCAGACAGGGCGGTAATGCCGTTGAGGCAGCCGTGGCCGTCGCGGCGACTCTCTCGGTTGTCTATCCGCATATGACGGGGCTGGGTGGAGACGGGTTCTGGATTATCCGCAGGCCAGAAGGGGCCATGCGGGCGATTGATGCCTGTGGCAGGCTGGCCCAGAACGCGACCCCCGAACTCTATAGCGGCCTTGATGCCGTGCCCTGGCGCGGCGGCCTGGCCGCCAATACGGTGGCGGGGACCGTTGCCGGGTGGAGCCAGGCGCTTGCCTATGCAGGCGGCAGCCTGCCACTCACGACACTTCTGGCCGATGCCATCGACCATGCCGAGCACGGTATGGTGGTGACAGAAAGCATGGCCGGGCTCATGGCGGCGCATCTCGATGTGCTGAGCTACATGCCCAATTTCAGCGCGTTGTTTCTCCCCTCCGGTGACATGCCGATAGCGGGGAGCATCCATCGCAACCCGGCACTGGCGCGGACGCTCAAGCGTCTCGCTACGGCGGGGCTGGGCGATTTCTATCACGGTAAACTCGCCGATCTGATTGCAGCAGAGCTTGCCGCCTGTGGTTCACCTGTCGGGCTCGACGATCTGAACCATCATGAAGCTGTGGTTTCATCACCGCTCGAGACGCAGCTTCATCATGGGCGGTTCTTCAACGTCAACCCACCCACGCAGGGGGCGGCGTCCCTCCTCATTCTGGCCCTTGCAGAGAGGCTTGGGGTGAAGGGGGCGGATACGGTCGAGGATATCCATCGCTGGGTCGAAGCCACCAAGGCCGCCTTCATCTGGCGTGATCAGAAGATCGCCGATCCGGCGATCATGGAGACGTCGCCTCAGGCTCTGCTGTCAGACAGCGTCGCCCTTGATGCCATGGCGGCCGGAATCGATCTGGATCGCGCGGCACCCTGGCCACATCCGGTCGAGCAGGGCGATACGACCTGGTTTGGTGTGATGGATGCTGAGGGCTGGTCGGTCAGCATGATCCAGAGCCTCTATTTCGAATTCGGGTCCGGGATTGTGCTGCCCGAGAGCGGGCTTGTCTGGCAGAATCGCGGGGCGAGTTTCGATCTCAGGCCAGGTCGCCTGCGCAGCCTCGTTCCCGGTCGCAAGCCTTTTCATACGCTCAACCCCGCCATGGCGGCGCTCAATGACGGAAGCCTTCTGTCTTACGGCACAATGGGCGGCGAGGGGCAGCCCCAGACACAGGCGGCTATTGTGGCGCGCAATGTCATTGCCGGATTGAGCCTGCAGGAGGCGATTACTGCGCCGCGCTGGCTTTTGGGCCGCACCTGGGGTGAAACAACGACCACGCTCAAGATGGAAACGCGTTTCGCCCCAGAATTGCTCGACGGTTTGCGCGATCTCGGTCACGACGTCGAGAGTCTGACGCCTTTTGCCACGGCAATGGGTCATGCCGGTGCCATTCGGCGCTATGAGGACGGAACGCTTGAAGGCGCTACCGATCCGCGTAGCGACGGCGGCGTGGCGGCGCTGTAAGCCACATAAGGGACAGAGGCATGAGAGAGGGTTATCCACGCGATCTTCTGGGCTATGGCGCCCATCCTCCCGAGGCGAACTGGCCCGACAAGGCGCGTATCGCCGTGCAGTTCGTGCTGAATTACGAAGAAGGCGCCGAGAATAACATCCTCCATGGCGATAACGGGTCTGAGGCGTTTCTCTCGGAGATGGTTGGCACTCGGTCGATTTCGGGTGCGCGATGCATGCAGATGGAGAGCCTTTACGAGTATGGCTCGCGCGCCGGTTTCTGGCGCCTGCACCGTCTTTTTACCGAAGCGGGTCTGCCCCTGACCGTTTTCGGTGTCGCCATGGCGCTCTCGCGTAATCCGGATGCCGTGGCTGCCATGCAGGCGGCGGGCTGGGAAATCGCCTCTCATGGACTGCGCTGGATCGACTATCAGGACATTCCTGAGGCTGAGGAGCGCAAGCATATCCGTGAGGCGATCAGGCTGCACAAGGAAGTCACGGGGGCAGCTCCCCTAGGCTGGTATCAGGGCCGCACCAGCCCCAACACGGCCAGGATCGTCGCACAGGAGGGGTGCTTTGTTTATGATGCTGATTCCTATGCCGACGATCTGCCTTACTATGATCGCCGCTACGGCAAGGCGCAGCTTATTGTGCCCTATACGCTCGATGTGAACGACATGAAGCTTGTGGCTCTCAACGGTTTTACCGAAGGCGAGCAGTTCTTCCGCTATCTGCGTGACAGCTTCGATATGCTCTATCAGGAAGGAGGGCGCATGATGTCCGTCGGTCTGCATTGCCGTCTGGCAGGGCGCCCGGCGCGTGCCCTGGCGCTGAAGCGCTTTCTGGATCATGTGCGGGCGCATGACGATGTGTGGGTCGCAACGCGCCTCGATATAGCGCGTCACTGGCTGGAGCAGCACCCGGCATGATCGGCGCAGAAAACCGCGAGAATTTCGTCGCGCGATTCGGCGATCTTTATGAACACAGCCCCTGGATCGTCGATGCCGCCTGGCCGCAGGCGCCTTTCGACAGCGCGCAGGCTTTCATTGAAGCGACGTCGCGTATTGTGCGTGAGGCGCCGTCTGACAGGCAGAAAGCCCTGGTAAAGGCGCATCCCGAGCTTGCCAGAAAATTCGGTGTTGATCCTGATCTTGGAGCGCTTTCCGCTTCCGAGCAGGAAGGGGCCGGGCTCGACCGGCTGACCGAGGCTGAGTTCATCTCGTTCCGGGCTTTGAACGATGCCTATCAGGCACGTTTCGACATGCCCTTCGTTATTTGCGTGCGTCGGGCCACGAAGGAGCGGATCCGGCAGGAAATAGAACGGCGTCTCGAGCAGACGCCCGAGGCAGAGCTGGCCGAGGCGCTCGACCAGATCGATCAGATTGCCTTGTTGCGCCTGAAGGACAAGACAGGATCATGACCACACTCTCAACTCATGTTCTCGATACGGCGAGCGGCCGTCCCGCTGCAGGAATGCGTGTGACATTGCTGCATGACGACCGCGTTCTCTTTTCCGGTGTGACCGATAGCGATGGACGTTGCGCCGAGCTTAAGGCCATTGGTGTGACCGCAGGCGCTTATGTGCTGCGCTTTGCCGTGGCCGCATATTTCAGGGCGCATGGGCATGTCTTGCCGGAACCTCCTTTTCTGGACGAGGTGCAGATCGATTTCGGCATGACAGGCGCAGGCCATTATCATGTGCCGCTCCTTGTTTCGCCTTTCGGCTACTCGACCTACCGCGGAAGCTGAGAGCGGACGGCCTTCAAGCGGTAGCGGCATCAGGCGTGAAAAAGGGGAAGAAGGGGTCGTACCTTTCTCCCCCTTTTCTGCTGCAGGCTTGATGTCGTGCGAGGGCAATTGCCGGGAGGGCGCGTCGATCACGCTCGTCTGACGGTCTGATCTGCCAGCCAAAGGCCGTTCAGGATATGGACCGCAATTTTCTCTTTGCCACCGCATCACTTACGATGGCAGGCGCCCTAAGTGGATCCTAATCCTGCCACGTCCCCTGTCAGCACGATCTGTCACGCTTTGCGAAGTGGCGGTGCGTATCAGTCGCGTTGGCCTTCAATAAGTGGCCTATCATGATTTCTCAAACAACACGGTTTCCGACGGGCCATGTATCGGTCTGACCGCCAATGGCGGTTACCGGCTTTCAGTCGCTTGGTAAAAGCATGAACAGTATTCCGGTCCCGGATCATTAAAGCCTGGTCCAAGGCCAGGAACTGTCTGTGCACAAAAAAAGGGGGCGGAATGCGCCCCCTTTTTCCCAACTGGTAACGAGAGATCAGAAATCCTTGCTGATCTGCAGCCAGAAATTCCGGCCCGGAACGAAGGAGCTATAGGTGGAGGCATCCGTGTTGGTCGCGCCATCTGCGAAGAAGGGCGGGTTCTTGTTGGCAATATTGTTGATACCACCGGTGAAGTTCCAGCTCTGCACGCGATAACCGAGTGCGATATCCTGCTGTACCATGGCGGGTGTCTTCACCCGGCCATAGCCATCGGAAAGCTGCATGAATGACGAGCTGTCATTCCAGTGAACGCCGCCTGTGTAGTTCGCCATGTAGGTGATGGAGAACGGGCCGTGCTGCCACGTGACAGTGGCGTAGTCGCGCCAGCGCGGGTTGGACGTGCCACCCGGATAATAGATGGCATTCGTGTAGTGATAGTACTGACCGCCAGGAATAAGCTGTTGCGAATAGTTGACGAGGTTCTGGAGGCTGTTGCTGACCGTCAACGTGTCCAGGCGCGTCAGGCGGATGCGGTAATCAAAGTCCCAGTCGATGCCGCTGGTGTTGGTCGTGCCAAGATTCTGCAACACGGCCGAAACCTGCGAGATCTGCCCATTGGCAGAGCGGTTAACGAGACTGCAAAGCCCCGGATTGGTGCCGTCATAGCAGTTGTTCAGGATGTAGTTGGTGGCAAGCGATCCGACCGAGGAACTGACATTGTAGTGCCAGAATTCGACCGAGGTGGAGAGGCCCGGAATCCAGCGCGGCGTCAGGACGGTACCGAAGGTATAGGTTCGCCCGGCTTCCGGCCGCAGCTTGGCGTTGCCACCCGAAACGGTTGCGACCTGGCCAGCGCCCTGTTGTTCGAAGCTTCCCGGATTGGCGATGCCCGCCTTCATGCAGTTGGCGACAATCGTCGGGCTTGAGGCGCCGGCGCAGGGATCGAGCGCCGTGGCGTAGCTGAGAGACTGGGCGCCGAACAGTTCATAGACCGAAGGCTGGCGAAACGACGTGCCGATTGTGCCGCGGAAACGGATATCCCGTGTCGGGGCCCAGTTGATGGAGGCCTTCCAGTTTTCGACGCCGCCAAAGGTACTATAGGACGAATAGCGGCCTTGGGCGTCGATGGTCAGATCCTTGGCGAGGAACGTATCGCGCAGAAGCGTGGCCTTGCCTTCCAGATAGCCTTCCGTGACGTTGAAGCCACCTGAGGTCACACCCTGTGGATTGGTCAGGGCGACACCGGATTGTACGTTCGGGTCTGGCACGTAGGTCAGCTGCTCGCCACGATGTTCCATGCCGAGAGCGAAACCAAGATCGCCACCATGAGCCCAGGGCATGGTCGCAACATGATCATTGTGAATGCGCAGGTTCAGGTCGCGTAGCTGCGAGTGTCCGTTGCTCGTTGTGTTGAGGTTGGAATAGCGTGCGGCGTCCGGAGAAAGGCTGGCAAACGGGCTGGACAGGATACATCCTGCAGCCGCGCTGCACACGCTCGGGTTATAGATCATACCCGAGTTCGGATCGCCGAATGCGGTAGGCTGCAGACCATAGGTGTTCAGCAGGGCAGGATAGCTGCCTATGTTGCTCTGCTGGTATTTATACATATTGGCGCCGTAGGTGTAGGACAGATCATACTTCCATCCCCCGTAGATGCGCCCCTGTGCACCGACCTTGGCGGTCAGCGTATCGCTGGCGGTCTGCGTTTCACGCGGTCCCCATTCATTCATGCGCCGCGTCATCGAGAGGTCTTCGCCTGCCGTATTGCCCGGATAATCGGCCGGGATCGTAATCTCGGTCGGATACGGCCCATTTTGCCCAACAGCGCCCGCAACCGGCTCGGCAGCCATCTGGGTCATGCTCGACGTGTGAGAATACAGAACGTTGGAATACAGCGAGAAGTGATCGTTGAAATCGTAATGGGCGTCGCCACTCAGTGACGAATCCTGCAATTGGTTTGTCAGGAAGCTGTCATGAGCAAAATTGTAGCGTTTGGTCCCGGATACGAGATTTCCTTGGTTGTCGCTTCGATAGGAGTCCCCGGTATCTGCTCCACGAAACCTGCCATAGGGCGAGTAGCTTGAACCAAAGACGTTGTTTGACGGGTCGGCATCGTCACCGATCTGCACATTGCGCGACCAGGAACGGTTGCGTTGACGGACACCGCCTTGCGTCGAATACTGGCCGAACAGGCTGACATTGCCCTTGCCGTGATCGAAATTCCAGCCCTTGAAGCCGGAGATGATTCCTTGCGGCGCATCGCCATGGCCCGTGATTCCGCCACGGATCGTGATGTTGCCGGTATCAAGATCATGCCGCAGCTTGATGTTGATGACGCCCGAAACAGCATCGGCACCATAAAGTTCGGAGCCGCCATCCTTGAGGATTTCGACGCTCGCGACCTGCTGCACAGGGATCGAGTTCATGTCGAAGCAGTTGCTCGAACTGTTCAGCGCGGCACGCTTGCCATCGATCAGGACGAGAACACGGTTGGTGCCGAGATTACGCAGATCGGTACAGGCGACACCGCCGCCGCCATTCGTCTCGGTGTTCTGCTGGCTGGACGAGCCCACGGACGGCAGACGCTGGAAGAAATCCGCCAGCGTGGTCGCGCCTGTCTGCTGGATCTGCTTGGCTGTAACGATCTGCACTGGGTTGGCGCTGGTGTTGTTCGCCGTGCTGAGCGCCGAACCGACAACGATCACTTCTTCAGCGGCGCCAGCCTTGCCGAACGACAGTTTGTCGGTCGCTGATACATTATGCAGCCCGTTCTGCAAGCGGCCTGGCACTGTCGTGGCAACAGGGGTGGTCTGTGCGCCAGCGATCGGACCATTCGTCGTGCCCTTGGCGACAGTGGTCTTGTGCCTGGTGGTCGATTTGACCGCTTTACGATGATGCGTGCTGGCTGAGGCGGTCTGCGCATGGCCGCTCGTCATGGTCGCAGCAGGCGACAGGAAAATCACGGCACCCAGAAAAAGACGCGCTCGCCCTCGCAGTTTAATGGTTTTCATGAAGATTAACCCTCGGAATGACTCTGTGTCACGAGGCTGCGGTTTCTGTCATATCATTGCAAGGTCGTTATCGTTTTGTGACGTTCTGTTTCGCGAGAATGCGTCGAGATGTTGCAGATTTGCATCATTCCGTGTCACGATCTTCAACGTGCTCATCCTGGTACTGAAGGTGAGTGGAAAAGAGTCAGTATTTTCAGACTATTTACGGGAAAAGACTTTTCCTCGCCGCTGTGACAGTTCGAGACCTGGCTCGACCTGTCATGCGGGGATACGCGCCGCGCGGCCTGTGCAGGATCGTAATTGATCGTTGCGTGTGTAAGGCGCTTTTTCAAGGGCAGGCCAACTCAGTAGGATTTCAGCAGCCTGTCCAGATAATTCAGTTCGCTCTGCGGACGCGTTCTGTCTGCGTCCCGACGACGTAATTCGCGTTCGATCTCACGCGCTTTTTCACGACTATCGGCATCGGGTATCGTGCCGTCCGTATCGGCGCCCGAATGCCCCTTGCCGAGTTTGCGCCCCAGAGGATCGCGATCAGCCTTGCTGCCGCCATCCCCTTCGGAGTCATCATCATCGCTGTCGGCCTGATGTTGGTCGCCCTTGCCTTTACCGCCTTGAGCGCTGTTGCCGGTCCCCATGGTCGGCAGAAGGGCGAGCGGACCACCACCGTGATTCTTGCCCTTCTGGGCTTCGCTCATTTGCTGCCCCGACTCAGCGAGGTCTTTCAGCACCTGGCGGATTGCACTTTCAGCAGGGCCATCCTGAACACTCGCCAGTGCCTGACGGACAGAATGCATGTCCTTGTCCGCCTTGGTGAGCCCCTCGAGGGTTTTGCCAGTCAGTGATTTGATGTCGTCATTGAGCAGCCGAGCTACCATCTGCAGGGCGCGCTGAACAGCGTGGTCATCGCGTCGCTGCTCATGCTGCGCGGTCGCTTCTTCCTGAGACAGGACAGGCGGTTGTGGCGGCGGGGCCGATTGCGGTTCGTCCATATCAGGAGGCGGTGCCATGCCCAGCCGTTTCAGCAATTCTGCTGTCGACATGGTGCTGACATCCTGATTCTGTCCCTGCTGGGCATCACGCGCGTTGCGCTGCCCGATGCCGAGGCGTGCCTGAACATGGTCGAGAAGAGTGGTCTCGCGCCGTACCAGATCGTGCAGTGTCGCCTTTTGCGCCTGTGCCCTCATGCGGGCGTGCATCTGCTGGGCAATCTGGGCGAGGTCCTGTGGCGTGGCGGACCTCATGCGCTCGACCATTTTCGATAGATCGTCGAAGCGTTTCAGAGCGTCGTCGGAATGGCCATTGGCTGCATCCGATTGCAGGCGCCGCATCAGCCTCGATACGGGATCGCTGCCATCATCAGCGCCCATATCCGGAATGACGCTGCCGAGCTGCATGCTGCGCTGCATCAGTGCCTGCATGCGCTGGTCGAGTGCCTCGCGCAGGCGCTTCATGCGCGTTGCCAGTTCCTGCTGCTCTGCTTCGCTATGCCCGTCCTTGCCGAGTGCCTGCATATGAGCGATCTGATCCTGGACCGCTTTCTGAGCCGCCCGGATTTCGAGATTGGCCTGAGCAGTTTCCCGGTCTGTATTGCGCAGATCTTCAAGATAGAGCGCGACGGCCCAGCACAGGCCGAGCGTATTTTCTTTTGCACGCTCTGCCAGCGGATCGTCGAGCTGGGCCGCAGCGTAGAGCAAAGCGAGTGTGCTTCCCTTTTCGCTGGAAGGCAGGGTCTGGGCTAGGGTCCTAAGCTCGTCTGCTGTCTGGGCTGCAGTCTCGCGGTCTAGCCCTAAGCGATGCCGCAAGGCAACCAGAGCCCGGGCGATCGGATCGTGAAAACTCCGGCTGGGCAGGGTGAGCTTCTCGACCGCGCTGTTCGCCTGACGGCCACTCCGGCTCGTGGCGTGCAACCTGATCGTGACATTCTCTCCGGCCCAGAGCGACTCTGTCAGATCGGCCTCGAAACTGCCTTCCGCCTTTTTGGGCTCACCTTTGAGGGGGATTGCCAGATCGATCGGGGGCAGGGTCGGCTTGGCGGCGAGGCTGATCTGAGCCTCAAGCCGTGTCACGCCGTGAGCCTGGGATACCTGCCAGGGGAGCACGACATCCGGGTTGTCGCTGGCTATGGAGGGCGGCTTCTTCCAGCAGACTTCAGGCGCGAGATCGGGCTCGATCGTGAAATTCCATTCGCCAATCGTCCGACCCCGGGACCTTACCGAGAGCCTGCCGCCATGGCTCAGACGCGTGACAAAGCTCCAGCTGCCGGGGTCGAGCTGCTTGACCCCGACATCGCTGATATCCACGCCCAGCAGATGGGGGCCAGAACGCGCGCCAGTAATATGAATGGTCAGCTTTGCGTCCTGGGGGATGGGCGGCGGCGTCGTGTCTCTGGAAAGGAAAATTGGGGCGCCGGGGGCGTAATCCGGGAGATCGACCCAGGCCTCTATCTGGGGCAGAGGGACGTCGATATCGTCAACGCCCGGCAGGAATGCGGCTTCAAGCCGGGAGGGGGCTGCGGGTCCGGCAAGGATGACGGCACCAAGCAGGGCTAGGGCGAAACCGGCCCAGCCGATCCTGCGCTCCAGGGTCCAGTGTAGAAGTGGCCAGCCCGCACGGAGCGGGCCTATGCTCGCGCGCAGGCGCTCCATATGTCGTTGCCAGAGCGCCGTCTCTTCCCCGTCCGCAGGCAAGTCATCGAGGCCAGCAAGCGGCTGATGGCGAAGGCCGGAACGGGATTCGATACGTCGGTCGATGGCGCTGCGCCGTGGGGGCGGCAGTCGGGAAAGATGGCGCGCCGCCAGAGCAATGGCGCCGCCGCCTACTCCAGCAAGAAGAAAGGCATGCAGCGTGTCGGGCAGGGATTGCGGAATACGCAGCAGGCCGCTCAGCGCATAACCGCCTGCCAGCCCAAGTGGCCATTGCACGGCCGACCATGCAGATTCGACCCAAAGCACGCGCCGCGCGCGGTGGCGGGCACGCTCGACCCGCTTTTCAAGCATGTAAGGAGACTGTGGCGCGGGCGGAGCCATGCTCATTCAGAATCCAGCCACTCCGGGACACTGTCATCGGCCCATAACGCTTCTACACGCTGCCGGGGGCGCACAAGTTTCCACTGACCGTTTTCGATCATTACCTGTGCGGCCAGAGGGCGACTGTTATAGGTCGAACTCATGACCGCACCATAAGCCCCCGTATCAAGCAGGGCGAGCGTATCGCCAGGGCGAACCGCGGGGAGGAGTCGGTCTTTTGCAAACACGTCGCTCGACTCACAGACGGGGCCGACCACCGTCTGCGGGCCGGTCTCTGCATAGGCGAGATCCGGGGCGAGGGGGACAATGCCGTGCCAGGCGCCGTAGAGACTGGGACGAGCCAGATCGTTCATGGCAGCATCGACGATGACGAAATCGGAGACGCCGTCGCGCTGAGCCTTGAGATCGATCACCGACGTCAGCAGCACCCCGGCGGGTGCGGCGATCCAGCGGCCCGGCTCGATGGCCAGTTTCAGATCGAGGCCGCCGAGTGTCTCGGCAATCGCGCCTGCCAGTGCTGCCGGAGGCGGCGCCAGTTCGTCGCGATAACGCACACCAAGACCACCACCGCAATCGACCACGCTGACGGTCAGGCCCTGGGCACGCAGATCGATCACAAGCTCTGCGATGCGGGCGTAAGCGGCCTTGAACGGAGCGGGAGAGAGAATCTGGCTGCCAATATGGGTGGCTAGACCACGTATATTGATGCCAGGCAATGTGCTGGCTTCGCGGTAGAGCGCGATAGCGTCTGCCCAGTCGATACCGAACTTGTCACCCAGGCGGCCTGTGCTGATCTTGTCATGGGTCTCGGCGTCGATATGCGGATTGACCCGCAAGGCAACCGGCGCATTCAGACCAAGCTCACGAGCGAGACGGGACAGGCGACGCAGTTCCTCAGCACTCTCAACATTGATCTGGCCGACACCCTCGCGCAGCGCCAGGGTGAGTTCAGAATCGGTCTTGCCCACGCCCGAGAACACGATGGCAGAGGGAGCAATTCCTGCCTGACAGGCGCGTTTCAGCTCGCCGCCACTGACAACATCGGCGCCGCAGCCTTCCTGTCGGAGCACGCTGAGCGTCGCGAGATGGTCATTGGCCTTGAGCGCATAATGAAGCGCAACATCGAGCCCGCGTTCGGTGAAGGCTTTCCTGAGATTGCGCGTGCGCCGGCGCAGCGTTCCCGCTCCCGTTACCCAACAGGGGGTACCAACCTGATTCGCAATGGTCTGCAGGGGAACGCCCTCGAAAAGCAGACCATCCTGCCCGTCCATATGCAGGGAGGGGCGTGACGCGAGAAGGTTCATGATATCAGGATCGTGGCGTGTCATGCCGGTTAGATTACAAGGGCAATCAGCAGCTTCCAAGCTGGGAATATGCCAGGAGAGGGGAATAATGATGAAAGACGCGCTGATCAGTGCTGCGCTGGATGCCCGGGCAAAGGCCTATGCGCCCTATTCACGTTTTCATGTCGGGGCTGCGCTGCGTTGCGATGGTGTGATCTATAGCGGGTGCAATGTCGAAAATGCTGCCTACCCGCAGGGAAGCTGTGCGGAAGCGGGCGCAATCTCGGCCATGGTTCTGGCTGGTAAGCGGCAGATCGACGAGATCGTGATTGTGGGTGGGGGTGATGCCGCCTGCACGCCGTGTGGCGGCTGCCGTCAGCGTCTGCGTGAATTTTCGTCATCTACCCTGAAGGTGACGATGGTGGATCCTCAGGGCGTTATATTGCTCGAGACCACACTCGGTGCGTTGTTGCCATGGTCATTCGGGCCGGAAAACCTCGTGTGATGTATTCTCTGACTGCTCAACGGGTTGTGGGGGCAGCCTGTCTTGCGCTGCTCATGATGGCGACCTGCGCTGGCGCGCCTGCTCGGGCGGCTCGTATCGTCCTGCCGGGAATTGGCGCGGGCGCGCGTCACGTTATCGACGTCAACCGCGAGCCGTGGCGTATTCTAGGGCGAGTGCAGACCGAACTCGGCGCCCGCTGCACAGGGTTTATGGTGGCGCCTTCTGTCATCATGACGGCGGCTCATTGTCTCTGGCGCGATGAGGCAGCGAATTTCGTCCAGCCTTCAAGCATCCATTTCATGCTTGGCTACGACACAGGGTCGTGGCGTGCCACAGCGCGTGCGGTGCGTTTCGTAATTGCGCCGAGCTATGATCCCTATCACCCCCTGCGTACCAGCCAGGGCGATCATGCGACCGTTATTCTCGATCATGCGCTCGTCAAAACGAATGAATTGCTCCCGATCGTTGCTGCCGAGCCGGGCGCACCGGCCATGCTGGCAGGGTACCAGCAAGACCGTATGGAGCTCGCCATGGGCGATCTTGCCTGTCATGTCGTTCATGTGCGCGGGCAACTGGTCGATCATGACTGTGCTGCCACGCATGGGGCGAGCGGCGCGCCTCTCCTGGTGCAAACAGACGGAAAATGGGGCATCGCAGGTATAGATGTGACCGCACGTGAAGGGCAGGGGGGTACAGCGGTCGGTTTCACGAATGAAGGGGTTTCTAACAAAAGCGTTAAAGGGAAGTAAGACGCTACTCTTTGAACTCGCGCGCATCCGGACCGTTAAAGGGAGCAGAATATTTTCCGAAGGGCGTGGCGGTTATGTCTGTAGAGGAACTTCACAGCGCAGGCATTGGCAAAACGGCCCCCAAGGCACCGACTGTGCTTGTGGTCGAAGATCAGGTTCTGCTCCGCCTTTACGTATCTGAAATGATTTCTGAGGCAGGCTATACGGTGCTCTCTGCCGAGAACGCTGATGAGGCGCTTTCAGTGATCACGAGCAACCCGGAAATTCGCCTGGTTTTTTCCGATTTCGAGATGCCCAGCGTCATGAATGGGCTTGATCTTGGCAATTATCTGTTCAGGACGCGTCCCGATGTCGCCTTTGTGCTGACGTCTGGTGCCAAGATGGAGGAAGGCTTTGCGCTGCCACCGCGTGGCCTTTTCGTCTCAAAGCCTTTTCTGGAGAGCGATGTCTGTTCCGCGCTCGCCCAGTTGGTGCACTAGGCACAACTCCTGTTTGCAGTGCGGCTGTTCGCAATAGGCGCGTTTGGGCGCTCCTGAGTGACGATCGTACTTCATGCGATAATCCCGCCATCACACGGTGCTACTTTCTTCGTGCCGACATCTCAGTGGGCGAGGGAGCTCAGCCGAAATGTCTCGGTGGGCAGTTTGGGCTGCAGGCGCATACGGCCTGCACCAAGCAGTCTCAGGCGGAGTGAGGATCAACTCGTTAATATTGACGCGGACGCCCACAGGCGTACATCTGGTCGTCGCTGAATTGTCTTGAAAGGAAATGGCGCACCCGAAAGGACTCGAACCTCTAACCCCCAGATTCGTAGTCTGGTGCTCTATCCAATTGAGCTACGGGTGCGTCGTGGGGCGGGTTCTACTGTGAGTTTTCAAACCCCGCAAGAGGGAAAAAGAATTTTTTTCAATCAACGGTTTGGACGGGTCATCACGACATGGGCGCGACAGGTCGGTGAGCCGTAGATACCGCCAATGGCATTGCCGACAGGATAGCCGTTGAAAACGATGCTGTACGGCTTGCGCTGTGCATCCTTCATGTCGAGCTGCGCATGGAAATGCTGCTTGTCGGCGCCACGCTCTCCCTTGAGCACAAGCGCATTATCACCCGGCGTGAAGCTGATGGCCCTCGTGCCAATCTGCAGGGTCGAATTTGAGTCGGTCGGGCAGCTTCCCTGATCGGTCACGAGCGCGCCTGTCCAGACTCCGATCGGGTCCTTGCTTGGCGGCTGAGGGCCTGAGCAGGCGGACAGCAGAAAGACTGCGCCCAGAAAAGCCGCGCCTGTCAGGTGGCGAAAACGGGAATGCGACATAACGATCTCGTCTGAATGAAGGAATCATGACATTAAGAGGGGCTCAAACGCGTCGTTTGGGATGACGTTGCCCAGCGAACATCCTATACGATGCCCACAGAATTTGCCCATGCACGACGTGTTGAAAGAGCGCCATGACCGACACCGCCCCGCCTAACGCCGATACTCTGGATACGCAGCTTCACGAGGATCGCATTCTGATTCTCGATTTTGGCAGCCAGGTGACCCAGCTCATCGCACGCCGCGTGCGCGAGAGCGGCGTGTATTGCGAGATTTGGCCTTTCACCGCGACAGAAGAGAAGATTCGTGGCTTCCACCCGAAAGGCATCATCCTTTCAGGCAGCCCTGCGAGCGTGCACGATGATAATGCGCCGCAGATTCCTGATGTCGTATTCGACCTCAACATTCCCGTCATGGGCATCTGCTATGGTCAGCAGGCCATGTGCGCCCGACTGGGTGGCAAGGTCGAAACGCATGAGCATCGTGAATTTGGTCGCGCCCATATCGAGATTGCCGAAGATTGTGCGCTGTTCCGTGGCGCCTGGTCGCGCGGTCATCGCGAGCAGGTCTGGATGAGCCATGGCGACCGCGTAACGGCGCTGCCTCCGGGCTTCCGTGCCGTTGCCTGGTCTGAAGGTGCGCCTTTCGCCATCATCGCTGATGAGGGACGTCGTCTCTATGGCGTGCAGTTCCACCCCGAAGTGGTGCACACGCCGCATGGTGCAGCGCTGATCAAAAACTTCACTCACGAGGTTGCGGGCTGCAAGGGTACCTGGACCATGGCCGGGTTCCGCGATCTCGAAATCGCCCGTATTCGCGAGCAGGTTGGCACGGGGCGCGTGATCTGCGGCCTGTCGGGTGGCGTCGATTCTTCGGTTGCGGCCAAGCTGATCCATGACGCAATCGGCGACCAGCTCACCTGCATTTTCGTCGATCCGGGCATTCTGCGTTCGGGTGAAGCCGATGAGGTGGTCAAGACCTTCCGTGGCCGCTTCAACATCAGTCTCGTCCATCGTGATGCATCGGATCTGTTCCTGAATGCGCTGGCAGGCGTCACCGATCCCGAGGTGAAGCGCAAGACGATTGGCCGTCTGTTTATCGAGGTCTTCGAAGAGGAGGCGACCAAGCTTGGTGGGGCGCAGTTCCTCGCACAGGGTACGCTTTATCCCGACGTCATCGAATCCATCAGCTTCACCGGTGGGCCTTCGGTCACGATCAAGTCGCATCACAATGTCGGTGGTCTGCCCGACCGCATGAACATGAAGCTGGTCGAGCCGCTGCGTGAGCTCTTCAAGGATGAAGTGCGTGCGCTGGGTCGCGAGCTGGGTATTCCCGAGGCGATCGTTGGCCGTCATCCCTTCCCGGGGCCGGGCCTGGCTATTCGTATTCCTGGTGCGATCGATCGCGAAAAGCTCGATCTGCTGCGCAAGGTCGACGCGATCTATCTTGAGGAAATCCGCAATGCCGGGCTCTACGACGCGATCTGGCAGGCCTTTGCCGTACTGCTGCCGGTTCGCACCGTCGGCGTGATGGGTGATGGCCGTACCTATGATCAGGCTTGCGCCCTGCGCGCCGTTACCAGCACCGATGGTATGACCGCTGAAGTCTATCCGTTCGATTTCGGATTCCTGAACCGTGTGGCCGGACGCATCGTCAACGAAGTGCGTGGCATCAACCGCGTGACCTACGACATCACCTCCAAGCCCCCCGGCACGATCGAGTGGGAATAAGGGGCTCTATCGCCCCTTTGCCGATGTAACGACCGATGGGAGAGCCCGCTCAATGAGCGGGCTTTTTCTGTTGCTATCAATTGTGCAGCAGGCGTGTCTGAGTGACGACTGATCCTGTCCGGTTAACGATGGCAGGCTGATTGTCCTGATCAACATGTTCAGGAAGCAGAGATGTGTCTTTCAGATGCTGATGCGATCGCGCGCCGCCATGGTCGGGGGAGGGCGAGGAAGGCGCATCGTGCGGCTGCGGCGCAGAGAGGGTGCTTACCTCTGCACACAGTGTTCAGAGGAGTCTGATGCCGCTTGCCACTTCACCCGGATCAGGCTGCTGTTTTGAAGCGACCGACGAGGGCTGTCAGATCGCTGGTGTTTTTCCCAAGGCTCAGAACCGCGGAAGTATTCTGTTCAACCATGGCGGCATTTTGCTGCGTAGCACGATCGAGTTCACCGATTGCGGTGTTCACCTGTGCCAACCCGCTTGCCTGTTCCTCGCAGCTCGAAGCAATTTCGCCGACTGTAAGCGTTACGGCGCCGATCTGCGTTACAATCCGCTGCAGCGCCGACCCGACTTCCCGAGCGAGAACGACACCGCTGCTGACTTCGGTTCGGGCCCTAGAGATCAGATCCTTGACCTGACTGGCCGCGTTTGCAGAGCGTTGCGCCAGAGTGCGGACCTCTGAAGCAACAAGGGCAAAGCCGCGACCCGCATCTCCGGCTCTGGCGGCTTCGATGCTCGCGTTGAGCGCCAGCAGATTTGTCTGCATTGCAATATCATCAATGACACCGATGATCTGACCTATCTCTGTCGAGGACGCCTCAATACGAGACATCGCCTGCATCGTATCGTCGACCACGACGCTTGAGCGCGAGGCCTCATCGCTTGCCAGTCGGGTTGAGCGGCGCATCTCGGCAGATCCTCTGGCAGTCCCTTCGACCCTTCTTGTGATCAGTTCGAGAGTGCCTGCTGTCTGCTCCAGCGCCGCGGCTTGCTGTTCAGTGCGACGTGACAAGTCGTCAGAAGCAGATCCGACTTCAGTAACGCTGGCGCTGATGCCGCGTGCCTTGGCAGAAACCTCTGCCAAGGCACGGCGGAGAGCGGTTTGAGCCGCATTGAAGTCAATCCGAAGCTGCTCATACTCTTGCGAAAATGGGGTGATGATCTGTTCGGTCAGGTTCCCTTCCGCCATATGCCCAAGGCCTGTGGCAAGTGCCCTGAGTACGGTATTCTGCTGCTCAGCAGCAAGCATCTCTCGCTCGGTACGTTTTTCTCTCTCCGCTTCGATAGCCTTCTGCGCGAGGCGGGTTTCCGCTTCCAATGTGCGTTTTTCCTGCGCAGAATCTTTGAAAACCTGCACAGCCGAAGCCATATGACCGATTTCGTCGCGGCGTTTGCGTGCCGGGATTTCGATCGTAAGGTCGCCTCCAGCGAGAATTTGCATGGCTTCGGTCATGGAGGCCAAAGGGGCCCCGATTGAACGGGCGATGAACCATGCAACGCCTAGTGCAATGATTGACCCAAGCACGGCTGAGCCAGCGACAATCGCTGCGATCTCACGCGTTGTCGCCAGCGCTTTGGCTGTCCAGGCATCAGACCAGTCACGCAAGGTGCGCTCCAATATGCGAGATGCCGCTTTCTGCTCCACCAGCAGCTGGTTATTCTGTCTTGAGATGATGCTCGCCATAGCATCTGCCTGGCGGGCCGGGTTGGCCGCCAGCCGGGCCTGGGGTATCGCCGCCTCGTCGATATAACGCTTGGCGATCTGGATATAGGCGTCGATCTGGCCGAGAGATTCTGGCTTTTCCTTACCTAGAATGGCGCGCAGTTGTGCGGCCTTTTGCATGATTTGTGTCTCATCGTCCTGGATCGCCGTGCTGTCTTCAGGACGATGCGTGATCAGGTATCGACTCAGCGAACCAGGAAGTCGTGTCAGAGCGGCATCTGCCTGATCCAGAAGATCGATTGTCAGATCGGACACGGCATTCATGCGCGTGATGCTCGCGACTTCGCGCGATTTCTGAAAGATGAACCCTGAACTGATTGCGAGAATGACCAGTATGCTGCCGAAGCCGACGGCCAGCTTGCGATATACAGTCAGGTCAGAGAACCAATTCATTCCAAAGCACCACATTCGAAAAGAGATCAGTAAGGAAGCGCAACCTCAAGGCACGAGCAAATAACGCCACGATCTTTTCGAAGAAGACACGGTTCGGTTAAGAGGAAATTAAAATTTCGATGAGGAAAGTCCGTAAAAGGTCAACTATCGTATAACTGCTTAGGTTTCGTTTTTATGAAGCATAACGGGATCGATTGTAATTATTCCTGTATTTGGATATCGATGGTCGGCGTAGAGCGTATATTAATAAATTTGATTTAAAACTATGATTATTTCTGAAAATATTTTCAAGTAATGAAGATATGATTTATTATATATTACAATTAATCGCTTATTTTCGTAGATGGGACTGTATCTTTGCTTGTGGCAAATGTCCGTGGAACAGCATAGTGCGCGGGATGATCACTGAAGGTATGCCCCTCGCTGCGTGTCTTGCATCCGCTTGCGAAATCAGGTGAGCTGGACCTTCTTTCCGAAACATAGTGCGCAATTCTGCTGGCCTGACAGGTGATAAAACTGATGCATGACGACCCGGTTCTCTTTGGGATCACCACCTGTGATACTGTCCGCAAGGCGCGCAAATGGCTCGAGAGCCTGGGGATAGGCTTCACCTACCATGACTTTCGCAAAGATGGTCTGAGCGAAGCGACCCTCATTTCCTGGGTGCAGGCGGTGGGGTGGGAGGCGCTCCTCAACCGTGCCGGAACGACATTCCGCAAATTGCCAGAGCCGGAGAAGCAGGTGACGACCGAGGCTGAGGCGGTGTCCCTGATGCTTGCGCACCCTACGCTCATCAAGCGCCCCGTGCTCGTTCGCGAAGGCTCCGTCGCGCTCGGGTTCAAGCCCGAACTCTATGAGAAGCTTTTCTCCTGACAGGCTGGCAGGGGAGGCTGGGAGCTGGAAGGATCAGCCTTCCAGCTCGCTGTCCCAATACAGATAGTCGCGCCAGCTCTCATGCAGATAGTTAGGCGGAAAGCTGCGCCCGTTTTCCTGAAGGCGCCTCGTCGAGGGTTGTACCGGCCTGATGCGCGGGTGCATGCCGATTTCGTGGGGTAGTTTAGAGCCCTTGATCAGATTGCAGGGGCTGCAGGCCGTCACCACATTTTCCCACGTTGTGCGACCGCCCTTGGCGCGGGGAATGACGTGGTCGAAGGTCAGTTCGTGGGTCGGTAGCCGGTCATGGCAATACTGGCAGGAAAAATTATCGCGCAGAAAGACGTTGAACCGTGTGAAGGCAGGGCGTCTGGCTGTGGGGATATATTCCTTGAGCGCAATGACGCTGGGCACACGCATCACACAGCTTGGCGAGTGAACCTCGACATCGTCATATTCACTTAATACCGAAACACGGTCTAGAAAGACCGCCTTGACGCTCTCCTGCCAGGACCATAGCGAGAGAGGAAAGTAGGAAAGCGGACGAAAATCCGCATTCAATACAAGAGCAGGGAAATGCTGGGCGGTGGCAAGCATCGATCGCATCCTCTTTTACAGGGCAGCACGATCGGATTATCTCAAGCGCGACGGGTAACCAGCGCCTATAGATACGCGCCGTCTGTCTGATAGGGCTGACTATTTCAGCTTTCTGTGAACGGGGCAAGCTAAGGTTTGATGACAGGATTTCACACGCGCTTTGCACCGAGCCCGACCGGTTTTCTGCATCTTGGTCATGTTGCTTCGGCGTTTCATGCGCGCGATCGGGCGGGCACGCAGGGTAAGTTTCTGATTCGTATCGAAGATATCGACGCTCAGCGTTGTCTCCCCGAATTTGAGGTGGCACTGCTGGACGATCTGGCATGGCTCGGTTTTGTCAGTGACGGCGCTGTTCTCAGACAGTCCGATCATCTGCCTTATTATCGTGCGACTCTGGAGCGCCTGCATGATCAGGGGCTGCTCTATGCGTGCACCTGCTCACGCGCTCAGGTTAAAGCCTGCGCCCTCGGCGTCGCCCCCGATGGCAGCCCGGTTTATGGCGGGACTTGCCGTGGCCGATCTCAGGCGCCCGGCCAGCCGCATGTCTGGCGTCTCGATATGGCAGCAGCGCTCAGTCGGCTTGGCGGCAGTCCGTCATGGCGTGAGCTTGGTCAGGGGGCTGTGGCAGGGCGTGCGGCTTCATTCGGCGATGTGGTGCTGGGGCGTCGGGATAACGGCGTCTCCTACCATCTCTGCGTCACCAGCGATGATGCACGGCAGGGGATCACGCTAGTGACGCGCGGTGCTGATCTGTTCGAGGCAACGTCTGTTCATCGCGTGCTGCAGGAGTTGCTGGGTTTTCCCGAACCGCTTTACGCGCATCACGGCCTGCTTCTTGACGAAGCAGGGTGCAAGCTCGCCAAGCGTGATGGTGCCGAGAGCCTGCGGGCCTTGAGGGCCAGGGGCCTTACCGCACCCGAGCTGATCGCTCTGGCACGGAAGGCGCTGGATCTTGCCGCGTTTATTCCGGAGGGTAGGAGTGCGGATAGGTGATGGCACTTGCGGGGCCGGGGGCATGAGGCGCCCCCTTCTTGCCGCAGCCAGTCAGCATGACCGAACCCAGAAGGGCGAGGCAGAAAAGCCGGGTTGAAAACCTCATGCCGCGTTCTCCTCAAGGCGGTTCAGCCAGGTCTGTGCGGCGCTGCTGACATTGTCAGGCGCCGTACCGCCTTCGCTGGTGCGTGAGGCTAGTGAGGATTCGACCGTCAGCACATCGAAAATGCTGGCATCGATCTGCGCCTCGACAGTCTGCATTTCTTCGAGCGTCAGATCGGCCAGGTCACATCCCTTGGCTTCTGCCATGCCAACCAGGCGCCCCGTGACATGATGCGCTGTGCGGAACGGCAGGCGCGGCACGCGAACCAGCCAGTCGGCCAGGTCGGTTGCCGTGGCAAACCCGGCCCCGGCAAGGGCGCGCATCTTGTCCGTATTCGCCGTCATGTCGCGGATCATGCCATCCATGGCAGCCAGCGACAGGGTGGCGGCTTCGGTCGCATCGAAAACCGGTTCCTTGTCTTCCTGCGTGTCCTTGGCATAGGCGAGGGGCAGGCCCTTCATCACCATCAGCAGGCCCATGAAATCGCCGGTAATGCGGCCGACCTTGGCGCGCACCAGTTCGGCGGCATCGGGGTTCTTCTTCTGCGGCATGATGGACGAGCCGGTCGTGAAGCCATCAGACAGGCGCACGAAGCTGAACGGGGCCGAACACCAAAGCACCAGCTCTTCAGACAGGCGCGAGAGATGCATGCCGAGCAGCGAGAGCGCCGAGAGATATTCAAGCGCGAAATCGCGGTCGGACACTGAATCAAGCGAGTTCGCCGTGGGGCGGTCAAATCCCAGCAGCGACGCCGTAAAGCGACGGTCGATCGGGAAGGAAGTGCCGGCCAGAGCTGCCGAGCCCAGGGGGCATTCGTTCAGCCGAGCCCGTGCGTCGCGCAGGCGGTCGCGGTCACGTGAAAGCATTTCCACATAGGCGAGCAGATGGTGACCGAACGTCACGGGCTGCGCCACCTGAAGATGGGTAAAGCCCGGCATGGCATCGGCAGCATGCTGCAAGGCGCGCGTGGCCAGAGAGCGCATGAGCGCCGAGATCTGCCCAGTGATGCCGTCAATGGCATCGCGTACCCAGAGGCGGAAATCCGTCGCTACCTGGTCGTTGCGCGAGCGCGCCGTGTGCAGACGTTTCCCGGCCTCGCCGATACGCTCTGAAAGGCGCGCTTCGATATTCATGTGAATATCTTCGAGATCCTGCGAGAACTCGAAATTTCCTGCTTCGATATCTGAGGCAATGCCATGCAGACCGTCACGGATTTCCTGCTCTTCGGCGGCGGTCAGCAGGCCGACGCGCGCCAGCATGGCGGCATGGGCCAGCGAGCCGCGAATATCCTGACGCCACAATTTCCGGTCGAAATCGATCGAGGCATTGATATCGGCCATGATGGCGGCGGGGCCAGCGGCGAAGCGGCCACCCCATTGCGGGTTGGCCAGTCTGGTTTCGGTCTCGGTCACGGGGTTGTCCATGGCGTAGGGATTATGGTCAAGAAGACCCTAACCTAGTCAGTCAGCATGGTGCGCGCAATTCATGAGCAGTTTTCTGCCTCTTCTCGGCCCCGAAGATCCGACGCCCTATCGAATCACAAAAGCGACAGCCAAGGGGCCTTTCGTGCTGGTCAGCGATCACGCGGGGCGAGCGGTGCCGTCATGTCTCAACCGTCTGGGGGTGGAAGAGGCGGAGTGGGAGCGTCATATTGCCTGGGATATCGGCATTCACGGCGTTGGTATCGCACTCTCCGGCCTGCTCGGGGCCGATCTTGTCGAACAGGTCTATTCGCGTCTTGTGATCGACAGCAACAGGGCACCCGGCCATCCAACATCCATCCCGGCAGTGTCTGACCGTACGGAAATTGCCGGGAACAAGGCCCTGTCTGCGGCCTGCCGCGCGCGGCGTGAGCGTGAGATCCTTCACCCCTATCATGACTGCATCGCCGCAATTCTGGGCGCGAGAAAAAGCCCGACGGCCCTGATCGCCCTGCACAGCTTCACGCCTGTCATGAACGGGGTGGCCCGGCCATGGCATGTGGGCATCCTGCATCATCGCGATACACGCTCGGCGCGTATCATGCTCGATTTGCTGCGGCAGGAGGGTGATCTCTGCGTCGGTGACAATGAGCCCTATGTGCTGACGGCGACATCGGATTATACCGTGCCCTATCATGCAGAGCGGGCAGGTCTGCCCTATCTGGAGATAGAGATCCGACAGGATCTGATAGCAGACGAGGCGGGACAGAAATCGTGGGCACAGAGACTGGCGCGGCTATTGCCGCTCTACTGGAACGCCATCTCCGGGGAGAACTGAGCCTCGATGAGGCGAAGGCTGCTCTTGCGGCGCTTTTCCCGGGAGGGATGCCGAAGCTTGCAGCGGTCACGGGCTGGCCGCTGACCTATACGCGCTCGCCGATCCTGCACAATTACTGGTGCGCGTGCTGCGGTATCGACGGGCTCTATCTGCGGCTTCCTCTGGCTCCGGAGGATTTCGAGCCCGGCATTCGTGCCTTGCAGGCGCTCGGCTTTGCCGGGCTGAATGTCACGATCCCGCACAAGGAAGCAGCCTTCGCGCTGGTGGATCGTCGCACCCCACCGGCGCAGCGCGCGGGTTCGGTCAACACCCTGATCTTCGAGGCTGACGGTACGGTCACAGGCGATTGCACCGATGGTGTAGGGTATATCGACTCCCTCAAGGAGGCCGGTGTCAGCTTGCCACGCAAGGCGCTGGTTCTGGGGGCAGGGGGTGCCTCACGCGCGGTATGCGCTGCGCTGCTCGATGCGGGGTGTACGCTGACCCTGGCCAATCGCACGAAAAGCCGGGCTGAGGGCATCGTCTCGGCGCTCGAGGGGGGAGACGTCATCTCGTGGGAGGACTGGACAGTACATCTGCCAGACGCCGAACTGCTGGTGAATACGACGTCGCTTGGCATGAAAGGACAGGAGGGTTTCGACTGGGGTAACTGCCTGACTCAGGCAGCCCCGTCACTCGTTGTGTCGGATATTGTCTATATGCCGCTCGAAACACCGCTGCTCGCTGCGGCGCGCGCCCGTGGTCTGAAAGCGGTCGATGGTCTCGGCATGCTGATCCATCAGGCCCGGCCCGGTTTTGCAGCCTGGTTTGGCCCGTATCCGAAGGCAGATGCGACCCTGCGTGCCCGTCTTGTCGAAACGCTGGACTGACGGGAAGACGCATCAGACATGATCGTTCTGGGTCTCACAGGAGGCATGGGTGCCGGCAAGACCACGGTTGCACGCTTCATGCGCCGGGCTGGCTGGCCGGTTTTTGACGCCGATGCCGCCGTGCATGCCCTTCAGGCAAGAGGCGGTCGCGCAGTACCCGCCATTGCACGGCTCTGGCCCGATGCGGTTCGGGACGGGGCGGTCGATCGTGTGGCATTGCGCAGGGCCGTTATCGGCCATCCGGCGGAAATTGAGGCGCTTGAGGCAATCATCCATCCTCTGGTGCGCGATGAACGTCGATCTTTCCTGCGGGCCATGACGCGCCGTGGGGTAAGGATCTGCGTGCTCGATATCCCGCTTCTGTTCGAAACCGGCGCCGATCGGGATTGCGACGCGGTCATTGTGGTGACGGCGCCTCTTGCCGTGCGCCTGCGTCGGGTCATGAAGCGCCGCTCACTCAGTGAAGCACAGGCCCGTCACCTTCTCGCCCGGCAGATGAGCGATCGCGAGCGCAACAGACGGGCCGATCATCTGTTGCGCAACGGGCTGTCTCGCGGCCATACCGCCCGTCAATTGAAACGCCTGATAACGAGTCTGGAGACTGCCCGATGAAACGGTCGATCCTTTTCGATACGGAGACCACGGGGCTGGACCCGGCAACGGGTGATCGTGTGATCGAGATCGCGGCGCTCGAACTGATCGATGACCTGCCGACAGGCGAGAATTTTCATGTTCTGATCAATCCAGAGCGTGATGTGCCGCCAGAGGCAAGCCGCGTTCACGGATTTACGCTGGATGATCTGCTCGACAAGCCGAAATTTGCCGAGATCGTTGACGGATTTCTCGCCTTTATCGGCGAGGACGAAATGATCGCGCATAACGCGCCCTTCGATTTCGGCTTCATCAATGCCGAGCTGAAAGCCTGTGGCAAGCCGCCGCTCGATCGCAAGCGCATGGTCGACACACTCGAAATGGCCAAAAAGCGGTATCCCGGCCTCCCCAATTCGCTCGATGCCTTGTGCCGTCGCCATGATATCGATCTCTCGGCCCGTACGACCCATAATGCCCTGCTCGACTGCAAGCTGCTCTCCGAGGTCTATCTGGAGCTGATGGGAGGGCGTCAGCGCGGGCTCGGCCTTGCTGTGTCGGGCAGTGGGGGCGGGGTCGCGACCTATCGCGCCAATCCCGACCGCAAGCCGCGCCCCATGGCACCGCCGGATAACGAAACCGCTGCGGCGCATGATAAATTTGTGGCCAGTCTGAAGGAGCCTATCTGGCTGCAATGAAACGGATCTTGTTCATAACCGCCAACCGTCTGGGTGATGCGGTCATCTCATCGGGGGCTCTGGGGGAGCTGATCCGGCGTTACCCGGCAGCGCGATTCACGATTGCCTGCGGGCCGGTCGCCGCGTCGTATTTCGAGGCGTGCCCCGTCGTCGAGCGCGTTATCGTGATCAGCAAGAAACGCTATGATCTGCACTGGGTGAGCCTCTGGGCGCAATGCGTCGGCCAGTGGTGGGACATGGTGGTCGATCTGCGCGGCTCAGGCGTATCTCTCTTTCTGCCGACCCTGCGTCGACGCATCCTGCGCGGGGGGCGTCGACCGGGCGCGCGTATCGGCCATCTCTCAGCACTGTTCCGTGACAGGCCCGCTCTCATGCCTCAGGCATGGTCGCGCCCCGATCAGGAGCGTCTCGCGAGCGAAATTCTGCCCGATGAGGGGCGGTATTGTGCTCTGGCACCAACAGCCAACTGGGATGGCAAGATCTGGCCTGCCGAAAACTTCGTCGAGCTCGGGCAGGCGATACAAGCGAGGGGCCTGTTGCCGGTCATTTTCTACGGTCCGGGCGAGGAAGAGCACCTGCGCGCCCAGCCGGTTCTGGCCGCGCTCGATGGCGCACTCGATCTGGGTGGACAGGCCGGGCTGGGTCTGGTCACGGCGCTTTTGCGTCGCTGCGCGCTTTTTGTAGGCAATGATTCAGGGCTGATGCATCTTGCGGCTGCTTCCGGTGTGCCAACGCTCGGCCTTTTCGGCCCGAGCCGCGCTTCGGAATATGCCCCGACTGGCCCCAAGGCCCGCTTTGTCGCCGCACCCGGCCCCGAGGGGGAGGCGCCAATCGCCGGGCTTTCAACCGAGCGTGTCGTGCAGGAAGCTTGTGCGCTTCTGGCGGATGAAGGATAGATCAGCCATGAGCCAGACGCGTCTTCTTCCGTCTTCTCCGCTGCGTATCGCCCATGTCATGGCCGGAGCGCCGAGCGGCGGCGCCGAACTGTTCTACGAGCGTCTTTGCATGGCGCAGCATGAATCGGGCCATGATGTACGGGCCATTCTGCGTCGTGATCCTGCCCGCGAAGCCCGTTTGACCGCGAAGGGCGTCAGGACAGAGGCCCTTCGTTTTGGCGGGCGCCTCGATTTCATGACAACGCCACGTTTGCGTCGAAGCCTTACGCAATTCGCGCCGCAGGTCGTGATTGCCTGGATGAGCCGCGCTGCCCGCATGCTGCCCAAAGGCCCCTGGCCAATGGCAGGCCGTCTGGGCGGGTATTACGATCTGGCCAATTACCAGCGCTGTTCCGACCTCATCGGTAATACGAGAGGGCTCGCAAGCTGGATGATCGCCGAGGGCTGGCCAGCTGATCATGTGCATTATCTGCCCAATTTCGCGACGGATCTGGCAGGCGTGGCACCTGAGCGCCCATCCTGCGTGGCAGAGGGGCAGAAATTCCTTCTGGCGCTTGGGCGCCTACATCGCAACAAGGCCTTCGATGTGCTCATACGGGCCATGAAGGGCCTGCCCGGCATTCATCTGGTCATCGCAGGTGAGGGGCCCGAACGCGAGGCCCTGACGGCACTCGCTGCAGGTGAGGGTGTATCTGATCGTGTGCATATGCCTGGCTGGGTGCAGGATAGTGGGGCCTGGCTGAAGGCCTGCGATCTTCTGGTCTGTCCGTCACGCATCGAGCCTTTGGGGAATGTGGTGATCGAGGCGCTCTCGGCCGCGCGCCCGGTTGTGGCCAGTGCCATTCAGGGGCCGGAGGAAGTGCTGTCAGGTACGGAAGACGGCCTGTTGTCGCCGGTGGAAGACCCGCAGGCATTGGCCGAAGCAATAGGGCGCGTTCTGGAGACACCGGAACTCGCCACGCGCCTTGCCCATAACGGGCGGCTGCGTTTCGAGCGGGAGTTCTCTGCACCAACGGTTCTGGCGCGCTGGGATGAATTTCTTTCCGCCATGGCTGCCCGTCAGAGCGGAGCGCGCTAGGCAATGTGCGGCATTGCAGGCATTGCCTGTCTACCCGGCCACAAGCCAGACCCGGTCCTTCTGAAGCGTATGGCGCAGGCATTGCGTCATCGCGGGCCTGATGGCGAAGGGTTTTACGAGACCGGGTCTGCCGCTCTGGTGCATCGACGTCTGTCGATCGTCGATCTTGAGGGGGGTGCGCAGCCACTTATTCAGGGGGCGACGGCCCTCGTTGCCAATGGCGAGATCTATAATGATCCTGCCTTGCGCCAGACACTGGCCGATGAGCCATTCAAGACGGGAAGCGATTGCGAGTCTCCGCTCTTTCTCTGGCCGCTCTCCGACACGCAATACACGTTTGAGCTGCGCGGCATGTATGCCATCGCCCTGCTCGACGGGAGCGGCCCGCAGACAGTTATAGCCCTCAGCCGTGACCCGTTCGGTATCAAGCCCCTTTATTATGCCCAGGTTGAGAGCGGAGTGATTTTCGCCTCCGAGCCGCAGGTGCTGCTGGCGACCGATCTGTTGCCGCGACGCATTCGCCCCGAGGCGCGCGATCAGCTTTTGCAGGCGCAATTCGTTGCTGGGCGTGAGACGATCTATCCCGGTATCATGCGTGTGCTCCCCGGTGAGACCTTGCGCTTTGTTGATGGGAGGCTCGACCAGGCAAAGAAGCAGCCCGCCTTTCACGGTAACATCGACAAAAGCCTCACTGAAGAAACCGCGCTCGCCCGTCTTGATGCGGCGCTCATGGACAGTGTTCAGGCGCATGAGCGCGCTGACGTGCCATTTGGCATGTTTCTTTCCGGCGGCATCGATAGCAGCGCGGTCCTCGCCGCCATGACCCGTCTGGGGAATGGCGCGCCTCTGGCCTGGACAGCGCGTTTCGATACGGGTGCCATCGATGAGAGCGCTCAGGCCGCGGAACTCGCTCGTACACTCGGCGCGCAGCATCATGTCCTGACGGTAACGGAGGCGATGGTCTGGCGCCATCTGCCGCAGATTGTTGCCTGCCTGGATGATCCGGTTGCCGATTATGCGGTCATTCCCAGCTGGTTTCTGGCGCGCGAGGCGCGCAAGGACGTGACGGTCATTCTCAGCGGTGAGGGGGGTGACGAGTTATTCGGCGGTTATGGCCGCTATCGGCGCGCCATGCGCCCGTGGTGGCGTGGCGGGCGTCTGCCCTGGCGTCGTGGAATGATGGACGGGATCTGCCCGCTTGCCACTGGCAGAAAGTGGCGTGAGGCCTTTGCACCACAATACGAGGAGACCCGCCTGCGCAGCGTGCAGGCGCTCGATCTGCGCGAATGGCTGCCCAATGATCTGCTGATCAAGCTCGATCGCTGCCTGATGGCGCATGCCATAGAGGGGCGCACCCCGCTGCTGGATCCGGCTGTTTCGGCGGTGGCATGGTCTCTGCCTGATTCGTTGAAGGTTCAGGGCAAGCACGGCAAGTATCTGCTGCGGCGCTGGGTTGAGAAGAACGTGCCGGGTGCAACGCCCTTTGCGCCCAAGCAGGGCTTCACCGTGCCGGTCGGGGAATGGATCGCGGCGCAGGGCGCCCGCCTGGGGCCGCTCGTGGCAGATAGTGCCGCATTCAAGGGGCTTATTGCTCCTGAAACCATCAAGGCGCTTTTCACCCGTGCTGCGGGTCGGCGCGAGCGCCATGCGGCCTGGGCGCTGTTGTTTTATGCCCTTTGGCACCGCATCCACATCGAGACCGGGTCTTTCGAAGGCGATGTTTTCGAAACCCTTGCCTATTCGGGCACCGGCTCCCGGAACTGAGGAGAAAACCATGCATTACGATCTGATCATCAGGCACGGCACCTGTGTTTTTCCCTGGGGAGAGGCGCAAGCCGATCTCGGTGTGAAAGAGGGCCGCATCGCGAGCCTTTCCGTCACCGCCGAGGATAGCGCCGCCCAAGAGATTGACGCGACAGGGCTTCATGTTCTGCCCGGCATGATCGATGCGCATGTCCATCTGCGTGATCCGGGCAATGCCGCCATCGAATCCATTGCCACCGGCACACGCGCCGCAGCGCTGGGTGGTATCACCATGGTGTTCGATATGCCGAACACCTCGCCCTCGATTACCTCTGCCGAAACCATTGCCGACAAGCGACGCACGGTAGCCGAGAATGCCCTGATCGATATGGGGCTCTATGTCGGTGCCACACGCGCCAACACGCCGCAACTGGCCGCGCTGGAGCAGGAAGAAGGCGTGTGCGCGATCAAGGTCTTTGCCGGGTCATCGACCGGCGATCTAATGATCGAGGATGACGAGGGCATTGAGGCGGTGCTTCGCAGCGGGCATCGCCGCGTGGCTTTCCATTCGGAAGATGAATATCGCCTTCAGGCACGCAAGCCGCTTTTCGAGACCGGCATGCCGCATGTGAACCACATGATCTGGCGCGATGAAGAATGCGCCTTTCTTGGTACGCGGCGTATCACGGCACTCGCCCGCAAGACTGGCCGACCGGTGCATATCCTGCATACCTCGACCGCTGAGGAGCTCGACTGGTTGGCAGCGCATCGCTCTCATGTCAGCGTCGAGGTTCTGGTCAATCATCTCACCCAGGTTGGGCCGGAATGCTATGAGACGCTCGGCGCCTATGCGGTCATGAACCCGCCCATTCGTGACCAGCGTCATTATGACGCCTGCTGGGCGGCTGTGCGTGACGGGCGCGTCGATGTGGTTTCCTCCGATCATGCGCCCCATCCTCGCGAGGCGAAGGAAAAGCTCTGGCCTCTGTGCCCGGCGGGGCTGACGGGTGTGCAGACGATTCTGCCCGTGATGCTCGACCATGTGAATGCCGGGCGCCTGAGCCTGACTCGTCTGGTCGATCTCATGGCCGCAGGGCCTGCGCGTATCTACGGATTGCAGACCAAGGGGCGTCTGGCGGTCGGCTTTGACGCCGATTTCACCCTGGTCGATCTGAAGGCACAGCGTGAAATCCGCAATGACTGGATTGCAAGCCCCGTTGGCTGGACACCATTCGACGGCAAGCGCGTAACCGGCTGGCCGGTCGGTACCATCGTGCGTGGGACGATCGTCATGCGAGACGATGAAATCGTCACAAAGCCGATCGGTCGTTTGGCCCGATTTGCGCCGTAATTACTGTGCAAATACCTCTTCAGTTCTTCATCCGTAACCGGCAGCCCGCTCGATCATGAAACGCATCGTTCTCTCGCTTCTTTCCGCCTCGTTTGCCTGTGCCAGCATAAGCGTCTCCTCGGCGCTTGCTGACCCGCGTGCCAAATGCGGACAGGAGCCTTCCGCTCCGGCAATCACTGCGACCGATACGGCGCATTACAATGCGAGTGTCGACAAGTTTCAGGCCTATGAGAAGGAGGCGCGCGCCTATAACAGCTGCGTAGCGTCAGCGGCCCAGAAGGAAGAGCAGGCAATCAGCGAAGATGCGCGCGATCGTATTGCCAAGATCCACGCGGTCAGCACTGGGGTGCAGCAGCGTATTGCCGCCAATTTCAGTCATATATCTGCCGAGCTGACGACGGCTGGCAAGAAACTTGCCAAGCACTGAGTGCTGTCAGCCAGGACCGAAGCCGCAAGGCTGGGTCATTGAGAGTTTTGTGAAAGGGTGGGGGCAACCCCACCCTTTTCGCGTTCAGCCGACAAGCTGGGGCGCCAGGGCGCCAATGTCACGAAACACCTTGCGAAACCGCGTTTCATCCGGTGTACCGCCCGCCGTATAGGCGGTCATGATGACCGATTTGCCTGCTTGGCCTTCGGGTGCGGCAAAAGCGATATCGGCGCTGATATCCTTGCCGTTATTACCGGTCTTGTCTCCGGCGACCCAGTGTGGTGGAAGCCCCGCGCGCAGACGATGGGTTCCGGTCGTGCAGCTGATCATCCATCCGCGCAGAAGCGCTGCGGAATGGGGGTGCAGCAGCGTGCCATGGATCAGCCGGTGCAGGGTGCGCGCCATGGCAACAGGGCTTGTGGTGTTGGCCTGCGGGTCGGCGGAGGGACGATTGAGTTCGGGCTCGAACGCATCGAGACGGGTCACATCATCGCCGCTCTCACGCCAGAAACGGGTCAGCACGGCTGGCCCGCCGATATGGCGCAGCAGCATATTGGCACAGATGTTGTCGCTCATGGTGACAGCGCCGGCACAAAGCGCCGCGATGCTGAGACTGCCCGCATCCCGGTTTGCGCGGGCAACTGGTGCCCAGTTGTCCTTGAAGTCGGAATCGACGAAAGCCAGTCGATGAGTCAGGTCATCGACATCTCTGTCGCAGCGTTCGAGAACGCAGGCAACCAGCGACGCCTTGAAGCTGCTGCACATCAGAAAGCGTTCTTCGCCACGCCATGACAGGGCGGCGCCGGTCTCCGGGCAGAAGAGATGAGCACCAATGCGACCGCCTGACTCTTTCTCGAAGCGTCGCGCGATAACGGCGAGCGCATCACGCTGTGCGTCCGGCGGGGGAACTGCGGCCGCGTCGGCTGCGAAGGCGCTGCGGGTGGTGATCCCGATCAGGGGAAGGCTGACGAGAAAACGTCGTCTCGCCATCTTCATACCGGGCGCTGAACGCATGGAAGGTGTCTCTCCTGTGACAAAAGGTCTCTGTAAGGAGTGCTTGTGGCCGAAGTTTGACCGATGCGACAGCATAATGACAAAGCGATTTGCCGCATTGTCGCGGCGTCTGTATGCTCGCCGCGATAGTGTCGCAAGAGGATCACGGTGGCAGACGAGTTTTTCAGTCAGGCCCAGGCGGAAATGCGTGCAGCTGAGCTGCGCGCTACCGCCCGGCGTTTCGGAGGTGTAGCGATCGGTGCGGCACTGATCGCATTGATTGGCGTCGGTGGATGGCAGTGGCAGATCCATCGCCATCATCAGGCCCAGGCAGAGGCTTCGCGGCGCTATTTCACGGCGATAGAGGCGCTCCAGGCGCCTCAGCCGGATGCGACCCTGCGCGCCCAATCCGAAAAACAGAATCAGGCGATTCTGGCCGATCTCGCCTCGACTGCGCCCGGTGCGACACGTAGCTTTTCTGCTCTTAGGCTGGCACAGCTTCTTGCTCAGAAAGGCGATATGGCAGGCGCCAGAAAGGCGTGGCAGGGCGTGATCGATACGCAGGACGCCAATCCGTCTCTCAAGGCACTGGCCCGTCTGCTTCTGCTCAACAGCCATATCAACGATGCCGATGTGACCGAGACGCGCAAGCAGCTCGAACTCCTTGCCGCCAATACGGGCCCCTGGCGCGCCTTCGCTCAGGAGAGCCTCGTCGCGCTTGATCTGCGCGCCGATGCGACTCCCAAGCAGCGTGACGAAGCCCATAGCCTTCTGCTGGGCCTTGCCCAGTCTCCCGATGCGCCTGACGGTGTCAGACAGCGCGCTTCCATTCTTCTGCAAACCTTTGGCGGAGCCGGCTGATGCCTATCGAGAACAAGACCATGGTGCGTGCGCCCGGCCGTCGCTTTTTTCTGGGCTCGGCTCTGGCAGGCACGGCCCTGCTCTCCGGCTGCGGCATTTTCAAAGATGATCCCAAGCCCGTTCTGGCAGGCAAGCGCTATGACGTGTTGTCCACCGGCGCCGGTCTGGTGATCGACGAGGAAGATCATACGCCGATCGTTCTGCCGCCGGCACAGCCTGTCGCTGCCTATCCTGTCGTAGGGCGTGTGCCTGACCATCTTTCGGTCAACACGAACTGGGCCGGGCCGCATCTCGCCTGGTCGCGTTCCATCGGCCATGGCGTGTCCGAGCCTGCTTTCCTGCATTTTGCAGCACTTGGTCCGAACGGACGTGGTGCCATCCAGTCGCCGCCGGTCATTGATGCAGGCCGCATCTATACCCGTGACGGTGTCGGCACCGTGCGTGCCTGGACCTGGCCTGCCATGAGCCCGCTCTGGACGTTCATCCCCAAGGGCAGCAAGTCGCGTTCGAGCGATATCGGCGGCGGTCTGGGTGTGTCCGGGGATACGCTCTATATCGTTGACGGCGTCGGTCAGGTGATTGCCGTCGTTGCCGAGACGGGTAAGGTCAAATGGCGTGCCGAGACAGTGGTGCCCGGGCGTTCGGCGCCGACGATCGTTGATGGGCGCGTCTTCTTCGGCACCATCGACGAGCGTCTATTCGCGCTCAATGCCGAGACCGGCGAACAGATCTGGACCTATCAGGCAACTGAAGCCGATACGGTCATCTTCGGTCAGGCCGCCCCTGCCGTTGCGAATGGCGTCGTCGTGGCCGGATTCGGCAGTGGCGATCTCGTGGCGCTGCGTGCCGAATCGGGCGAACTGGTCTGGAGCGATTCGCTCGGCGGCTCCAATGGTCGTGGTGCCATGCTCGATCTGGCCTGCGTCCGCGGGGCGCCGGTCGTCAAGGACGGCACGGCTTACGCAATTTCGCTCTCGAAGGTGCTTGTCGCCATCGACATGCGCTCCGGCCGTCGCCTGTGGGAGCGCGAAGCCAGCGGTCAGAACACGCCACTGATCGTGGGTGACTGGCTCTATATCATCTCGTCCGATCAGCAGCTTGCCTGCCTTGATCGTCTGTCTGGCCATGTGCGCTGGATTCATGACCTGCGCCGCTTCAAGAACGAGACCAAGCAGAAATACGCCGTGACCTGGCTTGGCCCGGTCATGGGCGATGGCAAGCTGGTTTGCGTTTCGTCGCTTGAAGAGACCGGACTGCAGGTTGTTGACGCCGTGACCGGCAAGGCCGATGCCCCTCTCAAGACCAAGCTGCCTACGCTGGTCGAACCCATCATCTGTGACGGCAAGGTGCTTGTGCTGTCTACGGATGGCAATCTGAACGCATATGGTTAATCCGTGACTGACTCTCTCTCCCTTCCGCTCGTCGTTATTGCCGGGCGTCCCAATGTCGGCAAATCGACTCTCTTCAACCGGCTGGTAGGGCGTCGTCAGGCCATCGTGTCTGACATGCCGGGCGTAACGCGCGATCGCAAGGAAGGAGAGGCGCTCCTTCGCGGGCGCAAGGTCCGACTGATCGATACCGCTGGTCTCGAAGAGGCCGCGCCCGATACGCTTTACGGGCGTATGCGTGCGTCATCTGAATCTGCCGTGGCGCAGGCCGATCTGGTGCTGTTCTGCATCGATGCGCGCGCCGGTGTGACGCCTGCCGACAAGCATTTCGCGGCCTGGCTGCGCAAGCAGAACAAGCCTGTCCTGCTTCTGGCCAACAAGGCCGAAGGTTCGGCAGCCACCAATGAGGTGATCGAGGCCTATTCGCTCGGTCTGGGGACGCCTCTGGCGCTCTCGGCCGAACATGGTGAGGGGATTGCCCATCTCATGGGCGAGATTGCCGACCGCCTGCCCGAGGGCGAGCGTGTGCGGATCAAGACGCGCTCGCGCAGCAAGCCCGTGGAAGACGAAAGCGAAGAGATCGAAGAGCGTCCGGCAGGACCTCTGCGTCTGGCGATCGTTGGTCGCCCGAACGCAGGCAAGTCGACGCTCCTGAACTGCCTGCTTGGCGAAGAGCGCATGATCACCGGGCCGGAGCCGGGTCTGACGCGCGATTCGATTGCCGTGTCGCTGCATGACGAAATCGGGCCGATCCAGCTTGTCGATACGGCTGGCCTGCGTCGCAAGGCCCGTATCGAGCAGGATCTCGAGCGCATGTCGGTTTCAGCCTCGATCGAGGCCCTGAAGATGGCCGAGGTCGTTGTTCTTACGCTCGATGCCACGCTCGGTGTGCATGAGCAGGATCTGCAAATTGCCCGCCTGATTGAACGAGAAGGCCGCGCCTGCGTGCTGGCACTGAACAAATGGGATGCGGTCGAAGATCGCGCCGCCACGCGTCAGGCCATTGCCGATCGTATCGAGACATCGCTTGCCCAGATGCGCGGCATCCCCGTCGTGACATTCTCTGCGCTGACCGGGGCAGGGGTGAACAAGCTCCTTCCCGCCGTGCGTCGCGCACATGAGGTCTGGAACAGCCGTGTCACGACAGGCGAACTCAATCGCTGGTTCGAAGGCGCACTCGAGCGTCATCAGCCGCCTCTGGTGGATGGGCGCCGCCTCAAGCTGCGCTACATGACGCAGGCGAAGTCGCGTCCGCCGACATTCATCCTTTTCGGCACGCGTGCCGAGATGTTGCCCGACGCCTATAAGCGCTATCTGGTGAACGGGCTGCGCGAGACGTTCCACCTGCCGGGAACGCCTATCCGTCTGCAGCTGCGTGGCACGAAAAACCCCTATGCAGAGAACAAGTCATGAGTCAGTCCGCGCTTGTCCTGATTGAATATCAGAACGACTTCCTTTCAGAGGGAGGCGCCCTGCATGAGGGCGTGCGCAGCGAGTTGAACCGGACCAACATGCTGGCGCATACTGAAGCGCTGGTAAAAGAAGCGCGTGACAAGGGCGTCAGGATTATCTGGGTCCCGATTGAGTTTGCGTCAGGATATCCTGAACTCTCGGCGGCGCCCTATGGTATTCTGGCCGGGGTCAAGGCGACAAATGCCTTTCGTCTCGGTAGCTGGGGCGCGCAGATTGTCGACAGTCTGAAGCCCCATGAGAGCGATATCGTAATCGCTGGTAAGCGCGGCCTTTGCGGCTTTGCCAGCACCAATCTTGATTTTGTCCTGCGCCAGAACGGAATCACGCGCATTGCCTTGGGTGGGCTACTGACTGATTGCTGTGTCGAATCGACAATGCGCAGCGCCTATGAGCGTGGCTATGACGTTGTAACCCTTACAGATTGCACCGCCACGCTGTCTCAGGCGCAGCATGAGGCCGCCATTGCTTATACCTACCCCATGTTTTCCCATCCGATGACTTCAGAGGCGTTTCTCGAAACGCTTTCCTGATCGATGCGCAAAGGGGGGCTTCGGCCCCCTTTTTTGTTTCAGTGCCCGATATAGCGACCCGGGCGGTGATAGACGATCAGGATCCCGCTCGTGGCAGCGGCGCTTAGCAGCGAAAGCAGGATCTTGTGCGCTGGCAGGAACAGCGCCGAGATTGCCATGATGACGATATCGATCGATATCTGCACACGCCCAGCATTGATGCCACGCGTTTTCTGAAGCCATAGCGTGACGATGCCGGTGCCACCGACCCCTGCCTGATGGCGTGCCAGGCAGAGAATACCCAACCCGATGATGGTGCCCGCAAAGAGCGCAGAAAACAGAGGGTCGATTTCTGATACCGTAATGACGCGTGGCATCAGCCCTGCGAAAAACGTCACGCCACAACTGGCGATCATGGTTCTGACGGCAAAGCCGGGGCTCATGGCACGCAGCGCGAAGGCAAGGAAGGGAATGTTGATGAGCGTGAACAACATCCCCGGCGATACCGGAACGAGATAGGACAGAAGCAGTGCGATGCCGGCCATGCCGCCTGTCACCAGTCCGGCCTTGTGCAGACAGACCAGCCCCATGACGATAAGCGAGCAGCCAATCAGAAAGGCGTAGACATCTTCAGCCAGGGTGTGACGCAGCCCCGGCGCGTAGGGCGTTGCTGTTTCCTCAGCTATGCTGGCGTCAGGTGCGTCATTGAGCATCAGTGTGTCGGCTGTATCGAGTGTGGCGCAGGCGGCACAGGGGGGCATGGCAGGGTCAATCCGTCTGGTTGGTGGGTGGCTCAGCTGTCGTAGAGTGTGTCGATGGCACCATGCAGCGCCATGGCGACAGGAGCGGCGTCGTAGCGCTTCATTTTGATTTCGATGAAATGCGCACGATGCGTGTCGGTATTGCAGGCCTCGAAAGCTGCCAGAAGGGCTTCACGCGTGCTGACCGAGCTGACAACCCAGTCATGACAACCGAACGCCTCTGGCAGCAGGCTGTAACGCCATTGGGCGAGGTCGTTGTAATAGGTTTCGCCATCTGCGCAGAGCAGGCGTTCGATGAGATAGCCGTCATTGTTGATGATGAGCACAACCGGCTTGCGGCCAAACCGGGCGAACTGGCCCAGTTCCTGCGTGGTGAGCTGATGCGAGCCTTCACCGGTCACGAGCACGACCCGTCTGTCGGGCTCGGCCATGGCCATGCCGAAAGCGGCGGGAGTAGCCCAGCCTATCGACCCCCAGAGTGTCTGGTTGTGATAGGCGCAGCCATCCGGCAGACGGATTTCAGACAGGCCCATGGAGGCATTGCCTGTCTCCGCCGCAACGATGTCGCCGGGTCGCAGCAGGGTCTGGATATCGTGATAGAGCGTTCCTGAAGAAAGCGCTGCCCCGTCTGACGCTTCAGGAAGTTTCTGATGTGGCACGGTGCCGCCGAAGCAGGGCAGGTTCGTGCAGGCGGCGATAAGCCCTTGAAGAACATCAGCCATGGCAACGCCGTCGATACGTTCCCCACCGATCACGACATGGTCGGGCAGGATGTTGATGAGACGCTCTTCCGGCAGGCGTGCGGTGAAGGCACCCGTGTTGAAATCCGAAAGCTGGACGCCGATACCGAGTATGACCCTGCTTGCCTCGACAAAAGACGCGATGTTCTCGTGAAGCAGATGGCCGTAATAGAGCCCCAGATAGAGGGGGGAGGATTCGAGGGCCATCCCCTTATCCGCGAACATCGTGGCATGGGGCAGGCCGGATTGCCTGATAAACTCACGCGCCAGATCCAGCGCACCGAAGCGGTCGCAGAGATTGCCCGGCAGGATGCAGCTCTGTGAACTGGCCTGCAATTTCGCTGTGATACGCTCGACGACGGACGCAAGTCTCGCGTCGTCTCTCGCCGGTGCTGCAACAGGCGCGGGCGTAGCTGGTTTTGCCTCGGCTCCGGCATGATCTGACGGGATGCCGAAATAGATCGGGCGACGATGGGTCTTGAGTGCTGCAAGCGCCTTGTCGATTTCCTCGACGCAGTTTTCAGGGGTGAGAATGGCGCGGGCGCAGGTGAAGGCCGCACAGGCCTCATAAAACGCCATGAATGTCCCGTTGCCGAGCGAGTGATGCACCAGGCGGTCCGATGTCATGACCGCAGAGGCAGGCATGCCGACGATATGGATAAGCGGCAGATGCTCGGCAAAAGCGCCTGCGATGCCGTTGAGGGCGCTCAATTCGCCAACGCCATAGGTCGTGCTGAGCGCGGCCATGCCCTTCATGCGCGCGTAGCCATCGGCGCTGTAGGCAGCGTTGAGTTCGTTGCAGCTGCCGACCCAGCGCATGTCGTCGCGGGCACAGACAGCATCTTCGATCGGGAACGCGTAATCGCCGGCAACGCCAAACACATGGTCTATGCCGAGGGCTGCAAGTCTATCCAGTAGATGCTCAATGACGGTCGAACTCATCTCGGAAACCCTCCATCGGTTGGATTTCCAAGGCTCTACCGAAAAGACAACACATAAGATAATATGATCTTTTGATAGAGAAGATAGGTGATTGACTATGATCCAGCCCCAGATCACCTTTCGTGAACTCAATCATTTTCTGAGTGTCGTGTGTCAGGGGGGCTTCGTGAAAGCCAGTGAGGCCCTTAACATCAGTCAGCCTTCCATCAGCCAGAGCATTCAGGCACTTGAAGCCAAACTCGGAACAAGGCTGATCATACGCAGCAAGAAAGCGGTGCTGCTGACCGAGAAGGGCGAGATATTCCGCCGCTATGCCGAGCGCACCCTGCGCGAGGAAATTGCGTTGCGCGAGGTGCTTGCGGCTGACAGGGAGAGCCTCGAAGGCCCTTTGCGCGTGACAGTGCCCCCCGCCATCTCCTCAATCTGTTTTCCGGCAATCATCGAGAGTTTCTGCAGCCAGTATCCAGGGGTGATGCTCGAGATCGATGAATGCCCATCGGACAGGCTGATTCCCCGATTGCGCGGAGGTCAGACCGAAATTGCAGCGCTCATCCTTCCGATTGGTGAAAAGGATCTGCACCTCTACCCACTCGGGCGGGATCATCTCTGTCTCGTGGTACCGGATCAGCATCGCCTGAGCGACAGCAAAAGCTGCTGTCTGGCCGATATCCTGCAAGAGCGCGTGGTGCTGCTCAGGGAAGACTTCAAGATCAACAGCTTCATCGCCCAGGCCTATGCAGAGCATGGTGCCGTGCCCAGAGCAGCGGGGCGCACAGGGGATATCTATCTTCTGATGGCCATGGTGCGGGCCGGTGTGGGTCTTGGAATCGTGCCCTCCGCCCTGTGTCGTGGAAGCTGGATGGAGGGTCTCAACGCGCTGCATCTGCTGGCACCGACCATGGGGTTCGAACTTGCCCTCGCAACGCGTCGCGACCATGTTCTGTCACCTGCAGGCGAGGCGTGGCGGTCTGTCTGCCTGGATCATTTCACCCGATCCATCCTCGCCTGACGGGAGCAGTCCTGCATCGGATATCGAACGTCTGCGTTATTGATCTTGTCTGAAGCGAGCGCCTGAAATTTCGTCAGCACGCTTCATTCAGGAAGGTTTTTGCTCTCAGAAAGAAAAAGAACATGATCAAAAGATCGGAAATACAGGACTACGTTCAGCGCCGTTACGGTATCGGCCCCGATTATACTTTCGCGCAATATCCTGATTATGCAGTTTTCCGTCATCCGGGGGACGAGAAATGGTTCTGTCTGCTTATGACTGTCGCCAAAGACCGGCTCGGTCTCGAGGGAGAAGGGGAGTGTGACCTAATCGACGTCAAATCTCCGCCCATGAAAGTGGATGATCTGAGAACCCAGCCCGGATACCGGCCTGCTTATCACATGAACAAGACCCATTGGCTGAGTGTCCTGCTCGACGGCAGGGTCAAGCGAGAAACGCTGTTCGATCTTATCGATCATAGTTTCGAGCTGACACGGTAACTCGCGCGTTCCCAGCTGGGACGCGTCGCGTTCTGATGCAGTTGTTGTGTCGGCTAGCTTACAAGACTGGCATGCCCCTCGCTGTGAGGGCGCATGCCAGTGAGCAGGATGATCCGTCAGATCACCATTGAAGCCATCAGGCAGAAGCCGAGGCCGAGGAAGGCAATCAGGGTTTCGATAACGCACCAGGTCTTGATGGTCTGGGGCACGGTCAGGCCCAGATATTCCTTGATCTGCCAGAAGCCTGCATCGTTCATCGGGCCGAAAGCGACCGATCCGGCGCCGGTGACGAGCACCATGAGCTCAGGCGAGACGCCGTGGCTCTTGAGCAGGATGGGACCTGCGATGCTCGATGCCGTGCTCATGGCAACCGTGGCAGAACCGCAGGCAACGCGAACGATGACGGCCAGAAGCCAGCCCAGCACCAGAATGGGCACATTGAAGTCCAGTGCCGTGTCGGTGATGACCTTGGACACACCGCTATCGACCAGCTCACGCCCGAAGCCGCCGCCCGCGCCGACCAGCAGCATGATAAGCGCGGTCGGGCCAAGGCACTCATTGGTGAACTTCAGAATGGTGTCGCGCGAGAAGCCGCGGGCGAGACCCAGCACATAGAAGGAGAGAATGACGGCCAGAACCAGGGCGATATCGGTATTGCCCACGAAATGCAGCGCCGTGTTGAGGCTCGTACCGGGGGCGGAAACGCGATCGGCAATCGAGGCGATCAGCATCAGAACCACGGGTGAGAGAATCGTGAAAACTGTGATGCCAAAACCGGGCATGTTCTTCGGCGGTTCGCGATTGACGAATTGCTCCGCCAGCGGGTTTTCCTCGGTCAGGGGAACACGCGGCGCGATGAACCGGGCATAAAGCGGCCCTGCAATAATCGCGATCGGCGTGCCGATCAGGATGCCGAGAAAGATCGTGTGGCCCGTATTGGCGTGATAGGCCGAGAGCGCCAACAGCGTCGCCGGGTGGGGCGGGATCATGGCATGGGTGACGGAAAGAGCCGCGCCCATAGGCAGAGCAACACGCAAAAGCGGCGTATCGGTACGCGCCGCAAGCACGAAGGCGAGCGGGATCAGCAGCACGAAGCCGACTTCGAAGAAGACCGGCAGACCGATCAGCAGACCAATGACCATCATGGCCCAGTCGACGCGCGATCGTCCGGCCCAACTCGATATGGTCAGGGCAATCCTGTCTGCGCCGCCAGACTCCGCCAGCATCTTGCCCAGCATGGTGCCGAGCGCGATGACGGTGCCGACATGGCCCAGAACATGGCCAGCGCCCTCTTCGAAGGATTTGACGACCTTGTCGGCAGGCATACCGGCGGCAAGCGCCAGAGCCAGCGAGGTCGTGAAGAGGACAATGAAGGGGTTGAGCCTGAAATAGGCGATGAGAACGACGATCGCGAGGATCGCGGCCGTGGCGAGGGAGATGGCAAATAGCGCAGACATGGCGTGATCTCGGGACCGGAAACGGATTTCTGTCAACGTGTTGAGACGCGTCTGATGTTCACATATTGGGCAGAAATCTTACAAGCCGCGTCAGGGCTGGTCCGGCGCCAAAAAAATCTGGATCGATCCAACCCTTCCGAAAGCCGTGAAACGAGTCGCGATGGTCGGCAGGCATGGCGCCCCGGCCTGAACCGGACTATGCAAAAGGATCATTTCGCTTCTGGCGCCGCGTCATGTCTCTTTTTCTGTCAGGTGGTTTCTCTCACCCCGAAAGAGCCGGGGGCGCCAAGACCGAACAGGGAGATCTGGCATGCTGATTCGCACCGACGAGAAAGCGGATATCGACACCCCGACCGGCAAGATGCGCGTGCATCTGTTCCGTCCCACAAAAGAGGGGCGCTTCCCGGCCATTCTGCTGTTTTCGGAAATCTATCAGGTAACGGCGCCGATCGAGCGTCTGGCCGCCATGATTGCGGGGCAGGGTTATCTGGTGGCTGTTCCCGAAGTCTATCACGAATACGAGGCGGCGGGCTGCGTTCTGGCCTATGACAAGCCCGGCACGGATCGGGGCAACGAGCTGAAATACACCAAGCCTGTCGGGCAGTTCGACAGCGACAATGTCGCGTTGATCGACTGGCTGCGCGGCCATGAGGCATGCAGCGGCCGCTTCGGGGCTTTCGGTGTCTGCCTCGGGGGGCATCTCGCCTTTCGCGCGGCGCTGAACCCGGCCATTGAGGCGACTGGCTGTTTCTACGCGACCGATCTGCACACCGGCACGCTGGGCGGTGAGCGCCATGACGGTACGCTAGCCCGTGCTGCAGAGATCAAAGGCGAGATCATGATGGTCTGGGGCCGTCATGATCCGCATGTGCCCTATGAGGGCCGTCGCCAGATCCGCGATGCGCTGGAGCAGGCGGAAGTGGCGCTTGAATGGCACGAAGTTGATGGCCAGCATGCCTTCCTGCGCGACGGAGCCCCTCGTTTTGACGCGGCGCTGTTCCTGCAGGGCATGAGCTGGACCAATGCGCTTTTCCAGCGCGTCTTCATGGCGCAGCCCTGAGCGATGGCCATGGTGCAGCACGGTGAGGGGCTTTACGGCTGGGAACGCGCCAAGGCGATGCTCGCCGTTGCGCTTGCCGTGCTGCTCTCTGTTCTTGATTATGCCGTGGCCAATGTCGCTTTGCCGAGCATTGCCCATGACCTGAATATTGCCTCGTCGCAGTCGATCTGGGTCATCAATGCCTATCAGCTGGCGTCATTATCGATGCTGCTGCCCCTGGCTTCTCTTGGCGCGCGCATCGGCTTTGCGCGCATGTGTCGGGTGGGTATTGCGATCTTCCTCGTGGCGTCCGTGCTATGCGCCCTGTCTCACAGCCTGCTCGAACTGGCTCTGGCCCGCGCTCTTCAGGGGGTTGGTGGGGCCAGTATCATGAGCGTGGCGATCGCGCTTATCCGCTTCATCTATCCCAAGGAAGCGCTCGGCAAGGGCCTCGCTCTCAACGGGCTGATTATTGGTACCGGGGTGGCGCTCGGTCCGACAGTGGGCTCCCTGGTCATGTCAGTGGCTGACTGGCCGTGGATTTTCTGGATCAATGTGCCGCTTGGGCTGTTTGCTCTTGGCATGGCCAGTTTCGCCCTGCCGGTGACACCGCGTTCGGAGAAGGCGGTTGATCTCGCTGCAATCTGTCTGACGGTCGCGGCCTTTACCTTCACGGTGATCGGCGTTGATGATCTGGTGCATGGCGGGCTCTTCAGCGCCTTGGCGCTGTCTGGCATCGGCATGGCCTGCTGGCTGGCCCTGCTGCGGCATCAACGGGGAAGCAGCGAGCCGGTCGTGCCCGTCGATCTGCTAGGCGTGCCGTCTTTCCTGATCGCTTTTATTGTCGGTATGACCGGTTTTGTTGCGTCGAATTTCTTCATCATTGCCATGCCGTTTACGCTGGAAACGGTATTTCAGCGTCCCGTGACCGTGACGGGTTTTCTGATTACGCCCTGGGCCGTGGGCGTGGCCAGCATGTCGTTCCTGATCGGACGCTGGGCGGACAGGATACCGGCAGCGCAGCTTTCGAGCCTTGGTCTTGCCATAACGGGATGCGGCTTTGCCCTGTTGTGGATGCTGCCGAACGATGCGTCCAATTTCGACATCATCTGGCGTACCTGGCTTGCGGGCTCGGGTTTTGGCATGTTTCAGCCCCCCAATAATCGCGTCATGATGCTTGCAGCCCCCCGTGGCCGCGAGGGGAGTGCCAGCGGTCTTGTTTCAGTCGCCCGGCTTGGCGGGCAGACGCTGGGCGCGCTGCTGGTGGCGAGCGTCTTTCGTTTCAGCACCCATGCCTCAACGCTTTGCCTGCTTTGTGCGATGATCATTGCATGGCTCGGCGCCGGTCTCAGTCTCGGGCGGACGCTACGGCTCGGTTCCAAGCGCTGATCGCTCAGCTGTGAGGCGCCTTCCCGTCTGTGGCCGGGCTAGGATGGCACCCTGACCGGGTATGACCGGCGGATGAGAAGGAAAGAAGCACGTCAATGAATGGCCTTGTGCGTCGCGCCAAGATATTTGCGACCAGAGCCCATGCCTCGATCGGGCAGAAACGCAAATATGACGGCCAGGATTATATCGTTCACCCTGAGGCAGTGGCGCTGATCGTGGCGACAGCGGGTGGACGGCCCGAGGCGGTCGCTGCGGCCTGGCTTCATGACGTCGTTGAAGACACACCCGTTACCCAGGCCGAGATCGACACCGTCTTCGGTTCCGATGTCGGGAGTCTTGTCGAGATGCTGACCGATGTGAGCCGCCCCGAGGATGGTAACCGCGAGACGCGCAAGGCGATTGACCGGGCCCATTCGGCACGGGCGAGTGCCGAGGGACAGACGATCAAGCTGGCTGATCTGCTGGACAATGCCCGTTCGATCATCCGTCACGACAATGATTTCGCCGTGACGTTCCTGCGCGAGATGAAGCAGCTCATGCCGCTTCTGACGAAGGGAGATCGCAGGCTTCATCGCGAACTCGGCGACGTGCTGGATGCCTGGGAAAAATCACGGTCATGACACCCGTCATTCGCATGGTGGCGGGATCGCATCTCTTTGGCACCGATACGCCTGCTTCTGATACCGATCTCAAGGCAGTCTTTCTGCCCTCGGCACGCGATATCCTGCTGCAATCCTGTCAGGATGTCGTTGTGACGCAGCGTGAAAAGACTCACGGCGAGCGTAACCAGGCTGGTGAAGTCGACGAAACCGGCTTCTCGCTCCACCGCTTTCTCGATTTTCTCGGGCAGGGCCAGATTGTTGCGCTCGATATGGTTTTTACGCCTCCTGAATTCTGGCTGGAGGAGCCGCATCCTGTCTGGCATCGCATTGTTGGCTCCCGTCTTTCGCTGATCGGGCTGAGTACGGCGAGTTTTCTGGGCTATTGCCGTGCCCATGCAGAGCGCAATGGCGCGCGCGGTGCGCGACTGGCAGAGTTGACTCAGATGGCACGCTTCCTAAGAGAGGAGCGCGCCTCTCATGGGGGCGCCGGGCGTCTGGAAGATATCGAGACAAGGCTGCGCGATTTTATCGCCACCTCGAATTTCGCGCATACGGCAATCGTCATGATCGATCAGCCGGGCCCTAACGGGGCTGTTGCGCATCTGAGCTGTGCCGGGCGCAAGACGCCTTTCAGGACGAAGCTGAGTGACGCGGAGGCGCTTCTGGCTCGTGCTGCAGCGAGCTACGGGGCCCGCGCCAATGCGTCCAGCGACGGTTCAGACGGGAAAGCGCTCAGCCATGCGTTGAGGTTGGGCTATCAGACCAGGGAATTGCTGAGCACGGGTCATATCACCTTTCCAAGGCCCGAGGCCGACCATCTGCGTGCGATCAAAGGAGGGAAAGTGAGTGCTGAGTGCGTTGGTCAGGAACTCGAAGCTCTGCTGATAGAGATCGAACGTCTTGCAGACTCGACCTCATTCGTCGGCGTCGAACCCGATCGTGCTCTAAGAGACGATCTCATCTGTCATACGTACAAAAATGCTATCTTCGAGTTGGAAAAAATTTAACTTATATAGTTTAATTATGTGTTTATAGGATTCATGATCCTGTTATGTGTTGTGTAAGTAATTGGAGAAACTTACGGTCATAAATGGAAATGTTCTTGTCCCGGGCGAAAAGTACCTGATGAAAATATGGACCGGGCTGAGCAGTGAGGTTTTTAAAAAGACGGAGGAAGTAACCTTCGTTGGATATATCTTCGATGGTCTACCGGTTCTCGGAAAGTCTTTCGCAATGAAAGATCTGGTGCCGGGCAAAAACCAGAAAGCCTATATGCTCGCGTTAGATGGCCAATACATTGTGATCGGCGCTCCCGTTCACAATGGGATCTGGGCGACAGATGAGGGAGACAGGGTCACATTCTCCACATTGGCGAGCAACTGAGAGAATAACCCTATTGCGGCTAGGGCAAGATACGACACAATCTTGTCTCTCTGGTCGTCTTGCCTTCCAGTTCCATGGTCGTCGGTAGCGTGGCGGAACTGAGGATGTCGATGCCGTCTTTGGGGGCATAAGGGCGGCCGGGGTCGGCCATCCAGACTTCCATGTCCTGAGCGCAGCGGCGCAGCCAGGGAATGATGCGGTCCGCCATCGGCTGATTGTAGCAGACATCCCCGCAGAGCAGCAGATCGACGGGGGGAACCTTGCCAATCTGATCGCCATGGAGCGGCGTCACGCGCAGCCCGTTCAGTGTTGCGTTGAGTTGGGCGGCGTCGAGGGCGAGAGGATCGATGTCATTGACCAGCACCTCGCTCGCGCCGGCTTTTGCACAGGCAAGCCCGGCAAGACCACCGCCACAGGCAAAATCGAGCACACTCTTGTCGCGAACGCTTTCGGGATGATCGAGAATCCAGCGTGCGAGAAGCTGGCTGCCAGGCCAGGCAAAGGCCCAAAAGGGCGGTTCGATATTCATCTCGGCTAGATGGGATTCGGTTGCCTGCCAGATCGGGGTGATTTCGGTTGCCAGATGAAGGCGCAGCTCAGGAACGAGAGGGGCGGTCTCGATGGACGTCTGGCTGACAATGAAAGCGGCAGGGTCTTTCATGAGAAACTGCGCCCGAGAATGAAGGCGAGGGCCAGCACGAGACCGAAGGGCACGTTCTGACGAAACAGTTTCAGGCAGAGAGCCGGATTGTGGATATCAAGCCGTGTGATTTGTGTCAGGAGGATCAGACTCGCGAAGGCGGCGACGGGCCAAGCCGACCAGTGCAGATGGCCAAAAGCCATGGCTGCGGCGAAAAGCACGATTGCGCCCCCATAGCAGCTTGCAATGAAACCTCGCGCCTTCGAGGCCCAGAGACGAGAGGTTGAGCGCACGCCTATACGGGCATCGTCATCCATGTCCTGAAAGCCGTAGATCGTGTCAAAACCGAGCTGCCAGATGATCGTGCCCGCGTAAAGCAGGGCACAGACCCAATCGACATGTCCGGCGCTCGCGGCGTAGCCCATGGGCGCGCCGAAGCCGAATGTGAAACCCATGACAAGCTGCGGCCACCAGGTGACACGTTTCGCGGCTGGATAGAGACCGACCAGAAGCAGGGCCAGAGGCGCCAGCGCCCAGCAGATGAGCGGCAACTGGAAAAGGACAAGCGCGCCGATCAGCAGGAGAGCCGCCAGAAATGCGAGTGCCTGTTTGACCGAAAGGCGTCCGCTCGCCAGAGGACGCCCTGCGGTGCGGGCGACCTGCGCATCGATCTTGCGATCCCAGATGTCGTTCACGACGCAGCCCGCCGAGCGCATGGCCAGAGAGCCGATGGCGAAAAGCAGGATCAGCACCGCCCGGTGCAAAGGCGTCGTGCCCTGTGCAAGTTCGATGCCCCAGATCCCGGGCAGAAGCAAAAGCCATGTTCCGACAGGGCGGTCCAGACGTGCCAGCAGCACATACGGGCGCAATCCCTCCGGCAGACGGGCAACCCAGCCGTGAGCGCGGATATCGGTATGGGCTGCGGTCTGACGTATCATTAGGGTCTCCGTGTCGTCATGACGGTTCATTGCGTCTATGAGGGTCGAACGTCAATCACGCATCAAGAGGGTCTCATGCAGGACGCGCCCCGGCTATATCTCGATCTGCCATTTCCGCCCCAGGGCGAGGGGGTGGCGCTCGATGCGGATCAGATGCGCTATCTGGCCACGGTGCTGCGCCTGCAGAATGGCGATACGGTTCATGTCTTCAACGAGGCAGCCGGGGAATGGGAGGCTCGTCTCGAGATCCAGCGCAAGGACAGGGGGCAGGCGCTTCTTGTTGCGCAGGTCAGGGCGCCCGAGCAGCCGATCGGGCCGGTGCTGGTTTTTGCCCCGCTCAAGCGTGATGCCACCGATCTCGTTCTGCGCATGGGGACCGAAATGAGGGTGACACGATTCTGTCCAGTGATCACCGAGCGCACGAATACCCACAGAATCAATGCCGAGCGTTTTCGTGCCATCGCCATCGAGGCGGCAGAACAATGTGAGCGGCTCGACATTCCCCTTATTGATCCGCTCAGGCCGCTCACTCAGCTTCTGGCCGAATGGCAGGGAAGCAGAGCGCTTTACGCTGGGCTGGAACGACAGGAAAGCGAAAGCGTTGGTGTGGTACCGGGTGATTACGGACTGCTCATCGGGCCGGAGGGTGGTTTTTCCGAAACCGAGCGTCGTTTGTTGAATACCCATGAGGCGATTATTCCGATTTCGCTCGGAAAACGCATATTGAGGGCCGATACCGCAGTTGTTGCAGGACTTGCCCAGTTGGCGTTTCGCTCCTCACAGTCCATATAGGACGAAACTCATCAGTTTCTTTTTCCAGACACCCCTGAGGCTCCAGTAACGCCCATGTCCAATCCAGGTGACCTGAACGACACGCCCATCCAGAGCAAGGCCCAGCTCGTCACGCTTCTTGCCGATGGCGCAAAGCCGCAAGCCTCCTGGCGTATCGGCACCGAGCACGAGAAATTCGGCTTCGTTCTGCCTGACGATCAATCCGGGCGCGTCGCCTACAGCCCACCCGCCTATACACCGGACGGTATTGAATCGCTGCTGCACAGCTTCAGGGGCGATGGCAGTGCCTGGGAGTCGATCGAGGACCACGGCAAGCTCATCGGTCTGAAGGGCAGGGGCGTTCATAAGGGGGAGTCGGTCTCGCTCGAACCCGCGGGCCAGTTCGAGCTATCGGGGCGCCCGACAGCCGATCTGCACGAGACCAGGGCCGAGATGGAAGCTCATTTCGCCGATCTGCGTGCGCCTGCCCAATCCCTGGGTCTTGGTTTCGCCCCGCTGGGCTTTCAGCCGCTCTGGTCGCGTGATGCCATGCCGATCATGCCCAAAAGCCGCTACGCCATCATGCGTCGTTACATGCCCAAGGTAGGTACGCTCGGTCTCGACATGATGACGCGCACCTGCACAGTGCAGGTCAATCTCGATTTCGGCTCTGAGGAAGACATGGCGCGCAAGATGCGCGTCTCTCTGGCGCTTCAGCCTCTTGCCACCGCCCTTTTCGCCAATTCGCCGTTCTATGAGGGCAAGCCTAACGGGCTGCTGTCGAACCGCGCGCATGTCTGGACCGATACCGACAATGCCCGTTCGGGAATGCCAGCCTGCTGCTTTGAAGACGGCTTCGGCTTTGAGCATTATGTCGACTGGGTGCTTGACGTGCCAATGTATTTCGTGATGCGCGATGGCGAGATACGCGATGTGGCAGGGGCGTCGTTTCGTGACTGGCTCGCGGGCAAGGCGCAGCCCGCGCTGGCCGGGCTTACGCCGACCATGGGTGACTTCGAAGACCACCTTACGACAGCGTTCCCCGATGTCAGGCTCAAGCAGTTTCTTGAAATGCGCGGTGCCGATGCCGGCAGTCCTGCCATGATGCTGGCGCAGTCTGCGCTCTGGGTCGGCCTGCTCTACGATCCGGCGACGCTTCTTGCGGCAGAGGCACTCGTGCGTGAGCAGGATTGGGACAGCTATCGTGCCCTACGCGCTGCGGTGCCGGGAAAGGGCTTGGATGCCACCTTCCCCGGTGGGCTGCGTGCGCTCGCAAAGCGCGTGATTGCTCTGGCGGAGCAGGGCCTGCGTGCACGCAAGCTCGGTGAGGAGAATTATCTGGCCCCGCTCCAGGCCATCGCTGATGGCGCTAAAACCCAGGCCGAACACTGGCTCGATCGCTATCATGGGGACTGGCAGGGTGATGTCAGGTTTATTTTCAACGAAGCTGCTATCTGACGGATCGGCCATGACACTGCGCGCAGCCTGCCTGTTCACCGGCCTCGCCGGTCTCCTTTTTGCTCCGGTGCCGGTCATGGCGCAGGTCAAGCCCGCTGTGTTGCGTCCGGCTGATGCAGGCTGGATTGCCCGCGTTCAGGATGCGCTGAACGGCATTCATGCCATCAAGGCGCGCTTTCAGCAGATCGCGCCCGATGGCGCGCGTACGACGGGAACGGCCTGGCTCGATCGGCCGGGGCGCATGCGCTTCGATTATGACAAGCCGAGCCCGCTGCTGTTGATCGCCAATCAGGGGCAGATCGTCTATCAGGACCGTGAGTTGGGCCAAGTCACGACATTACCGCTCGACCGCACCCCGCTTGGTCTGCTTCTGCGCCCCGATCTGCGCCTGTCCGGGGATGTGACCGTCACAGGATTTCAGCACGACAAGGGACTGGTGCAGGTCACGCTCGTGCGTAGCGCGACACCTTCCGAGGGCAGTCTGACGCTTATTTTCGCTGACTCGCCGCTGACTCTGCGCTCATGGGTTGTGAAAGACGCGCAGGGGCGCGAGACTCAGATCGATCTTTTCGATGTCGCAGCCAATCCCACCCTGCCGGACACGCTTTTTGCGCTTCCGAAAGAGCAGGATTGATCACTTGTCCCCGGCGTGACGCCGGGGAGCCTTTTATTCCTTCCCGAGTTCCAGGGCGCGGGCATAGACGACGCGCTTTGGCAGATTGACTGCCCCGGCGACCAGGGCGGCGGCATCCTTGACTGAATGCGTCTTCAGGGCCGTGCGCAGGCGGGCATCGAGATCTTCCTCCGTGGGCGCTGTATCTTCTTCGGTCGGTCCAACTAGAATGGTGATCTCGCCACGCGGAGCAGTCTGGGTGAAGTGGGTCTTAAGCTCGCTCAGCGTGCCGCGCCTTACTTCTTCGAAACGCTTGGTCAGTTCGCGTGCCACCGCTGCCTGACGGTCGGCGCCAAAGACCGCAATCAGATCCTCGATCATGTCCAGCAACCGGTGAGGGGCCTCATACCAAATCAGGGTCGCGCTGAATCCTGCCTGTTCTGCGGCGCGCAGCACGGCGAACTGGCTCCGTCGCGCCGATGACCGCGAGGCGGCGAAGCCACTGAAAAGATAGGGATGAGGCGGCAGACCCGACAGGGTAAGGGCGAGGGTCGCTGCATTGGGGCCGGGCACCGCGCCGACATTCATTCCTTCGGCAATGGCGGCGCGTGCCAGACGAAAGCCCGGATCGGAGACCAGGGGCGTCCCGGCATCAGAAACCAGCGCCATTTTCGCACCGGATTGCAGTCGGCTCAGCAGACCGGGAATACGGCCTTCTTCATTGTGATCATGAAGAATCTGTGTCGGAGTGGAAACATTATAGGCCTTGAGCAGTTTCGCTGTTACCCGCGTATCCTCGCACAGGATGACGTCCGCTGCGTTCAGCGTGGCAATGGCGCGGGCGCTGATATCGCCCAGATTGCCTATGGGCGTTGCGACCAGTGTCAGGCTTCCCGCCGCAAGGGTCGCAGAACGGGAGGAAGTGTCATAAGCATGCTGCGGACCATCAAGGGTCGAATCGTCAACAGGAGTATGGGTGCAAGATGGTAAGTCGGACATTCGGTCCCCGTCAGCGCGTGGTTTCCTTCACATCGCTCAGGTCGGCCTCTGCATGCAAGGTTTCCGCACTCGCCGGTGTTGCGCTGCTCGCCCTGAATGCCTGTAGCGGGCCGGAAACGCCTCCGCCCATCAGCCCTCCTTCATCCGGCACGGCCCAGCAGGACACGACCCGGAAGATCGGCATGCTGCTGCCGCTTACTGGACGCTTCGCCAAGCTTGGCCAGCAGATGGCCAATGCCGCCCATATTGCAGTGCCCGAGGGCCATGGCGTAACCCTCGATATCCGCGATACCGATGCTTTGGGCCAGACTGCCGAAGGCGCTGCCCGGGCAGCACTCGATCATGGCGATATGGTTGTGCTGGGGCCGCTTACCGCCCCCCAGACTGCTGCGGTGGCCTCTGTCACGCAGCCAGCCAATATCCCCGAATTTGCCTATACCAGTGATCAGGCCCAGGCGAAGCCGGGTGTGTGGGTCATGGGTGTTACGGTCGAGCAGCAGATCGGGCGGCTTGTCGATGCGGCGGCACAGGAAGGGCGCAAGACTTTTGCTGCCTTCCTTCCCGATAATGCGCTCGGCCATGCTCTTGGTGACGCACTCCTCAAGGCCTGTTCAGCCAAGGGGCTGGCCGCACCACAGATCGTGTTCCACACCGAGGCTCCCGATTCGATCACGGGCGGCATCAAGACGCTCGCCAATCTGCAGTTCCGTCAGGGGCAGGTGGCGCAGCAACCTGACGCCGCGAAGGCGGAAGAACCCGACGCGGTCAATCCTCTAGGCACGGCAGAGGCTCCGACCCCGTCAGCAACGCCTACCCGCCCGGCGACACCGCCTGCAACTCCAGGTGGCGCCCCGCCTCAGGCCGTTCCCGGCCCTGTCGCGCTGCCGCCTCCGCCCTTCGATGCGCTTTTGCTTGGCGATACGGGGCTGCAACTGGCCACGGTCATCGACGGGCTCAAGCAAGCTTCGGTCGATCCGCATCAGACGCGTATCCTCGGACCGGCTCTCTGGAGCGCTTTTGCAGCAAAACTCGGGGCTTTGCAGGGCAGCTGGTTCGCCGCGCCAGATCCGACGTCGCGTACGGATTTCGTTCAGCGTTATCGCAGCCGCTATGGCTACGCGCCGTCCGTACTCGCCAATGTGGCCTACGACACCGCAACCATGGCTGCCGTGTTGAGCCAGAGTCCTGACGGGTTCTCGCAGAAATCGCTCCTGCGGCCAGACGGGTTTGCAGGTTCAGATGGCACTTTTGTGTTGCAGCCTGACGGGACTGTCGCTCGTGGTCTGGCGGTCTTCGAGATTCTTCCCGGTGGCGGTGTGAAAATGGCCTCCGCGGCGCCTAGAAGACTGGTCCGCAACGCCCCCTGACGTCGTCAGGGGCTAGGCCGTCCTCTCGCGTTTCCCTTTATCGCCCCTGCATTTGATTGGGGGCGACAGGCGAGATTTTCAGGCTGCCGCGATGGATTTGAGCGGCAGGACCGGGCGCACCGTGTGTAGGGCGAGTTCGAGGCTGGCATAGACACCCAGCTCGTGCTCGCGGATATGGTCGATCAGAACCCAGCGCAGGCCGCGTGGCTTGATCATGTAGGCAGGGTCTGCGTTCTCGCGAACCCAGATCAGGATATGGGCCACAGCTTCGTCGCGTCCTTCGAAACACTCAGTCTCGATATCGGCATCACATAGCCCCATGGCCATACCGGCCTGCAGCCACTGCGAGAGATACTCGCGATGACGGGGCAACACATTAAAGCGCAGTGGAATCACATTGCTGAGAGGTGCTGGAGTTTCGTTCTTGGGAAACGGCAGCGTCTGGGCCATACGTTGCGTCCTCATTTCTGGTGCAACTCCGAGGCTAGACGGCAAAAGCCGCCGGTCTCAACGTTAAATTACGTCCAACGCACATTTTTTGTCATGAGATTGAAGCGGTGTTGCATAAAAGCAATGGTTTGTTTCGTCTACGCGCAAATTGGGTATGCGAAACTAAAAGGCCGATTTTTACCTGATATATTCCATGTTTATGAATTATATAGAGTATTCATCTAATTTGCGTCTTGTATTCATGCCTCTCGTTGGTTGGGAGACACTTGCCTTGAGGCCGATGCTTCGCCTCAGCCCGATTTTCTCGCATAGAGTTCTTTGGGCCATCTACGATGTAGCCAAAGCCAGCATCCCGGTATTTCCCTGATCCATTTTTCGAGACGGTCATTCAGTTGCTGGGTCAGTGATCCGATCTCATCCTGCCTCGGCATAGACTGATCGGGCATCAGCACGGGGCCGACCTCCAGATGAAGCCGGGCGGGCCCCAATCTGATGATTCGCCCGGTCACGATCGGGCAGTCATATTTCACCGCAAAGGTCGCCGCAGCCGATGCTGTCATGGCAGGCAGGTTGAAAAACCGGCACTCGATGCCATCATTCATCTTCTGGTCACCGAGAATGCCCAGATGCCCGCCTTGTGCGAGGTGGCGCAGCGCAAGCCTCGCGCCTTTGGCGCCCTTGGCAAACATGGGCACGTCGCATCCCATTGCCTTTGCCCGCAGATCAATGATCAGCCTATCGATCAGAGGATTGCCTGCGGCGCGATAGAAAGAGGCAAAGGGCAGGCCATGTCGTGCCACCACCGGGGGAAGCATTTCCCAGTTGCCGATATGACCGGAGAAGAAAATGACCGGCTTCTTTGTCGCGGCCATTTCCTCAAGGATATGGGCATTGGCAATGCTCCAGCCCGGACCGGTTGCCGTATCCTGTTTCAACCGGGCCAGATGCGGAAACTCGGCAACGGTGCGGCCGAGATTGTCCCATACATCGCTGATGATCTGCGCCCGCTCTGCTGCTGTGGTTTTCGGCATTGCCAGGGCAATATTGGCATCGGCCACACGTGAGACCGGCAGGCGAGGACCAATCTTGCGGGCCAGCCACCCACCCAGATTGGAGGCGGTGGCCGGATTGAGGCAGGAAAGCCCGGTCAGACAGAGACGCGCCACAGCATATTCGGCACGGTGTAGCAGGGTGACGGCAGGTTTCTCGCTCATAAGGCGGCTCTACACATTCGTCAGGAGCAGGTCCAGCAGCCTTTCCGGTGCTTCAGGATCGGCCCAGAGCAGTTCGACATCAATCACGACGACGTCGCTGCGTAGCCAGTCCGGAAGTTTTACCCAGTCCTTTCTTGTGGTCACCAGAACGGCGCCGGGCTGATGCGAAAGCACGGACAGGCGCCGGCAATCGCGCTCGGTGTAGTCATGATGATCGTCAAAGGTGATCATGCGCATTGGGGCTGCCCCGGCATCTGACAGCATGTCGAAAAACTTGCCCGGACGCCCGATACCGGCAAACGCGATGACTTGCTTGCCCTGTAATCGCCTGATGGCAGCCGAGGGGATCAGTTTTGCGGCGAGGCATGGCAGATGAGGGGGGAGGCGTGTCGCGAGTGCTGTGTCGTCGCGTCCGATCAGCACGACCGCATCCGCACGGCTCAGTCCCTTGGACACCGGCTCGCGCAGTGGCCCGGCGGGAAGGGTGCGTCCGTTTCCGAGGCCTGCACCACCATCGATCGTGATCAGCCTGAGCGTCTGGCGCAGGCTGAGATTTTGCAGCCCGTCATCCATCACCAGACATGTGGCGCCTGACTCGGCGGCGAGCCTCGCTGTCTCCGCCCGATTGGCGCCAATCCAGACCGGAAATTGCTGAGCGAGCATGAATGGTTCATCGCCTACGTCTTGCGCTGTGTGGTGGGCGGTGTCGACGCGCAACGGGCCTTGCAATTTTCCGCCATAGCCCCGGCTCAGGATGTGAGGTTTCTCGCCGCGGTTTTCGAGGCGACGGGCCAGATCATGCACAAGAATGGTCTTGCCGGTCCCGCCGACGCTCAGATTGCCGCAGCACAGAACGGGCAGGGGCGAGACAGCAGGAGAGGCGCGCAGCGTCCGGATATGCGCCAGGGTTCCGACGATCCATGACGCAGGGGCGAGTGCCCGGGCCTGCCAGCCAGGATTCTCCTCTTTCCAGAAATGCGGTGGACCCAATTTCAGGCGCACAGCGCGTCAATCCTGTCGAGCAGGGCTGCTGGGACAGCTTCCTGCGAGGCAATGGCGGCTTGCGCCTGCCGGGCCTTGGCCTGCCATGTTGTCGGGTTATCCACCACTGCTCCGATCCACTCAGCCAGATCCTGTTCACCCTTAATAGCTGTCACGAAGCCCCCGAGTTTCTCGAAAGCAGGGCGAAAATTGCCGTGGTAGGGCCCTGTTGCCAGCACGACATCAAGCCGGACGGGCTCGAACGGGTTATGGCCGCCACCGGAAGGGAGGAGTGAATTGCCGATCAGGGCGCAATCGGCCAGACGATAGAACAGGCCGAGTTCGCCAAGCGTATCGGCAATCCAGACCGGGTCGGCGTCAGAGGGCTTTTGTCCGAGTGACCGTCGCGGCGGAGACGGCGTGGCGAGCGTGGCGATCTGCTCCGCCCGTACAGGATGCCTGGGGGCGATAATCGTCAGAAGGTCAGGCAGGGTGCGACGCGCCAGAGCTGCTGCGCGCAGGACGATTTCATCCTCGCCTTCATGGGTGGAGGCTGCCAGAAAAACCGGTCTGTTTCCGATTTGGGCCCTAAGCGCGGCCAGTTCTCCCTGGTCGACCGAAGGGGGCGGCGCATTCTGTTTGAGATCGCCGAAACATACGACATCGCGCACACCCAGCGCGGCGAAATGGCGGGCATCTTCTGCGCCACGTGCCGCGACAAAAGCGAGGCGTTTGAAAAGTGGCGGCGCGAAACGCTTCATTTTCTGCCAGCGCTGCCAGGAACGTGCGGAGAGGCGACCATTGAGAACGCCTACAGGGATGGCGCGGCGCGTACAGGCAAGAATGATACCCGGCCAGAGTTCGCTATCGGTCAGCAGCAGGGCCGAGGGACGCCAGTGATCGAGAAAACGCTTTGTCCAGAGCGGTACGTCATAGGGGATGAACTGGTGGATCAGTCGCGATGCCAGCGGACCGGCCTGGCGTTGATAGGCGGCGATGATATCCGCGCCGCTGGTCGTGGCGGTGGTGATCAGAAAATAATGCGTCGGATGGCGTTCCGCCAGGGCCGCGATAAGCGGCAGGATCGAATGCGTTTCTCCGACGCTGGCGGCGTGAAGCCAGAGAATGGTGCCTTGCGGGCGTGCCAGTCCGGTGCGTCCGCGTCGCTCCGGCAACCGGTCGAGCCGTTCCTTCCCCCGGCGCAGACGGATCAGTGACATGGCGCGTAGTGCGGGAAGCAGGGCCGTACCCAGTGCCTTCCACAGGCGATCGGCGAGTGTGGCGCGTCCCAGGGCGAGACTACTCTCTGCGCGAGCCGAGAGTGTCTTCAGCTTTGCAGCTATCTCGTCACCCGTCATGGGATAGGTGCATGGCGCGCCGTAAAGCAGATAGCCGCGCCCGAAAGGAAGCGGTACCCTTAGTCGGTCCCAGCTGGGAAGGGTGAAGCCAGTGCAGGCGGCTCCGATGGGCACTAGTGGTTTTCCGGTAAGGCGCATAAGGGTTTCCGTGCCCGCCTGCACGGTCTCGGCCGGGCCGCGTGGACCGTCCGGGGTGATCATGAAGATCGCACCGTTTTTGAGGGCGGTGCACGCCTCACGCAGCGCACGGCTGCCACCCTTGTTCTTGCCGTTGCGGTCGCTCGAGCCTTCGATGCTCGCAATATTCCATGGGGCGATGAGATCGCTGATGAAGCGACCGTCGCGGTTACGACTGATCATGACCGTGATGGGCAGGTCGGGCTTCTGATGATGCGCCCAACGGCACATGGCAGGCAGCATCAGAAGTGTCCGGTGCCATGCTGCGGTGATGCAGCCGTCTGCAAGACGTTCGGATGTCTGCAGGAGAGACGGGAAGGATTCCGGCGCGCCGGTGATTGTCCAGCGCGTCGTGCGGATCGTCAGGTCGACATAAAAGCGCGCCAGAACGAGAAGAGAGCGACCTGCCGCGCGTTTCAGGCTGATGCGGTTCATTCGGCGTCTGAAAGGAAAGCACGCATCATGCGGCGGTAGCATGTCCGACGCAGTATGGCAAAATCCTCAGCGGCTCATGAGCACGGTCAGCTCGGCATGTTCCAGAATATGACGTGTGGCCCCGCCAAGGATCATCTGGCGCAGGCGGGAATGCGAGTAGGCCCCCATTGTCAGCATGTCTGCACCGAAATCGGCACAGGCTGCCAGAATACCGGCACCGACATCCCGGTCGATCCCCTTGAAGACCCTGATTTCGGCCTCGACGCCGTGCAGTCTGAGATAATCCTGCACCGTATCGGCTTCCGGGCCGCGCCGGTGGTAGTCGACACTGGTCAGGATCTGCACCGCCTCGGCGCGTTTGGCATAGGGAATGGCGCCGCGCAGCGCCGATGCGGCTTCTGCCGTCCCGTTCCACGCGATGCAGAGGCGGTTGCCCGAACTGACCGGCGGGCTGGGCGGAGCGATGACGAGAGGGCAGCCACTGTCATACAGTACGGCGTGCAGAACCTCTGAAGCGCGCGCATTATCATTCGGGCCGAGATGGGGCATCAGCGTAATGTCGGACAGACGTGCGCGCCAGGTAACGGCTTCATGCTCCGAGCCCGTCAGGAATTCGAGAGAGGCGCTCAGGCGGGACTGGGTGAGTGGGTCATTCTCAAGGAAGCCCTGTTTGGGCTCGATATCGTTTTCCTTGACGAACGCGTCGAATTTCAGCCGCACCTGCAGCATGCGCCTATGCGCCTCGTGCTCGGCGGCTTCCATCATCTCGTTGATCATTGAACTCGACAGGCCTTCGCCGGTCAGGGCTGCCATTTCATTGGGGTCGTCGCCGACGAGCACGGTCGAGAGATGGGCATTGAAAGCACGGGCATGGAGAAGCCCCACGCGCAGAACGGCATCGATATTGCCTGCGCCATTGAGCGGGACGAGGATGTTTCGGACGTCGTTTGCCATGGAAAGTCTCGCTTGATGTTCGTTCGCTGAAAAGAGAGGGAACGCCCGCAAGCATTCCCCGGTATGAAGGTCACTCAGGGGTAGAGGCGCGTCACAGCCCAGTCATTTTCCTGTCGTGTCCAGGTGGCGCGGTCATGCATCCGGTAGGGACGGTCCTGCCAGAATTCCATCTGCTGTGGCACGAGCCTGAAGCCGGACCAGTTGGCGGGGCGCAGGGGCTCCTGTCCTTCGAAACGCGCTGTGACCTGTCTGATGCGGTCTTCGAATTCGGCACGATCGGCCAGCGGGCGTGACTGATCGGAAGCAATGGCACCGATGCGCGAATTGCGGCTGCGGCTGGCGAAATAGCGATCCGCCTCTTCCTCGCTTACCGGTTCGACAGGGCCTTCGATGCGGATCTGACGGCGAAGCGACTTCCAGTGAAAAAGCAGTGCGGCATGGGGATTTGCAAGAAGCTCGCCACCCTTGCGGCTTTCCAGATTGGTATAGAAAACGAAACCGCGCTCATCAGCCCCCTTGAGCAGGATCATGCGCACTGACGGCACGCCAGACTCCGTGGCCGTTGCGATGGCCATGGCATTCGGGTCGTTCGGTTCGCTCGCCTCGGCTTCCTTCATCCATTCTGCAAAAAGCACGAACGGGTCTGCGTCGAGCGGAATAAGGGGAAGGGTGGCTTCGTCGGGCATGGTAATGTGCCTCCTGCTTGTCTTCGTTCCGTCTTTGTCGCCCCCTCTAACGTGTCATCTCCAGACTTGTTTGCGCAGCGGGCATGTGCGACGTAGCGGTTCGTTATTATTTCTTTTGCTGACATTAACCGGGATCTGCCTCATGTCCACCGCTTCGTTCGATCTCCCCACCGGGACGCTGATGACGGGCAAGCGCGGCCTTGTGATGGGCGTCGCCAATGACCGCTCCATCGCCTGGGCCATCGCTTCAGCCTGCGCTGCTCAGGGGGCAGAGCTCGCCTTTACCTATCAGGGTGAAGCGCTGGGCAAGCGGGTCAAGCCTCTAGCAGAAAGCGTCGGGGCTTCGCTGGTCATCCCCTGCGATGTCAGCGATGACGCCGATATCGACCGTGCTTTCGACGAAATCGAGAAGGAATGGGGCAAGATCGACTTCGTCGTTCATGCCATTGGCTGGGCCGACAAGCAGTACCTGCGTGGGCGCTATGTCGATACGCCTCGCGATGCCTTCCTGAAGGCGATGGATATCTCGTGCTTCTCGTTCACTGCTGTTGCGCGCCGCGCAGCTGCGCTCATGACCGATGGCGGCTCACTGCTGACCCTCTCTTATCTGGGTGCCGAGCGTGTCATGCCTCATTACAATGTGATGGGTGTTGCCAAGGCAGCGCTTGAGGCTTCCGTGCGCTACATGGCCGCCGATCTGGGCAAGGACAATATTCGCGTCAACGCGATCTCTGCCGGTCCGATCATGACTCTCGCCGCTAACGGCATTGGTGATTTCCGCTACATCCTGCGCTGGAACCAGCTCAACGCGCCGATGGAGCGTAATGTGTCGCTCAAGGATGTCGGCGGTTCGGGCCTGTATTTCCTGTCTGATCTCTCTTCGGGCACCACTGGCGAGGTTCATCACGTCGATTGCGGCTACCACGTGGTTGGCATGAAGAACCCGACAGCGCCCGATATCGCCGTCGCATCTTCAGAAGGCTGAGATGTCGGATAACAGTTTTGGCACGCTGTTCCGGGGCACGACCTGGGGCGAAAGCCATGGCCCCGCCATTGGCTGCGTCATTGATGGGTGCCCTCCGGGCATTGCCCTGAGCGAGGCCGACATCCAGCCCTGGCTGGATCGTCGGCGACCCGGTCAGTCGAAATTCACCACGCAGCGTCAGGAGGCCGATCAGGTCCGTATCCTGTCCGGTGTGTTTGAGGGCAGGACGACGGGGACCCCGATCTCGCTAATGATCGACAATACCGATCAGCGTTCGAAAGACTATTCCGACATCGCTCTGCGTTATCGACCCGGGCATGCCGACGTTACGTATGATCTGAAATATGGCCATCGCGACTATCGTGGTGGTGGGCGTTCCTCGGCGCGCGAGACGGCCTGTCGGGTTGCCGCCGGGGGCGTTGCCCGACGGGTGATAGCTGAACTGCTTGGTGAGGAAGCCCAGATCAGGGCGGCTCTCGTTCAGGTTGGGGGGCTTGCTATCGATCGCAGCCGCTGGGACTGGGACGAGGTTCTGCGCAACCCGCTTTTCTGTCCTGATCCGATTACGGCCATCGAATGGGAAGGTCTGCTCTCCAGCGTGCGCAAGGACGGGTCTTCCATCGGGGCGCTGGTTGAAGTCGTCGCTGAAAACTTCCCGGCCGGTCTGGGTGCGCCGCTCTATGGCAAGCTCGATGCGGATATCGCCTCGGGTCTGATGGGTATCAACGGCGTCAAGGCTGTTGAGATCGGCGAGGGGTTCGGTGTGGCCACCTTGCGTGGCGAAGAGAATGCAGACCCGATGCGTATGCATGATGGTGTTCTGCATTTCGAGGGCAATCGCGCCGGGGGTATTCTCGGGGGTATTTCTACCGGGCAGCCCATTACCGCACGCTTTGCGATCAAGCCGACCAGCTCAATCCTTGTGCCTGTGCCGTCAGTCAACCGTCATGGCGAAAATATCGATGTCATGACCAAGGGGCGTCATGACCCCTGTATCGGTATCCGGGCCGTGCCGGTGGCAGAGGCCATGATGGCCTGCATTCTGGTCGATCATCTGTTGCGTGATCATGCCCAGAACAGCTGGCATCGCAACCGCAGCTGAATTTGCGTCGCGGGTCATGGCCGCTTTGAGAGAAGCGGCCATGAAGCCTGTTCAGCCCAGAGTTGCTGTCAGGGTAATCTCAGTCTTGAAGAGCTGCGAAACGGGGCAGCCATTTTTCGCCTTGGTGGCAAGCTCCTCGAACTTCGTCTGATCGGCGCCGGGAACGCTGCCCTTGAGATCGAGATGGATCTTGGAGATCTCGAAACCGGACTCGGTCTTGTCGAGCGAGACGGTTGCCTTGGTCTCAAGCGAGGTAGCCGTCAGACCGGCTTCGCCGAGAATCATCGAGAGCGCCATGGTGAAGCAGCCAGCATGGGCTGCGCCGATCAGTTCCTCGGGATTCGTGCCCGGCTTGTCTTCAAAACGGGTGTTGAAGCCGTAGGGCTGGTTTGACAGCGCGCCGCTCTGGGTCGAGATGCTGCCCTTGCCATCCTTGAGGCCGCCACTCCACTGGGCGCTGGCTGATTTCTTGATCGTCATTGCAAGATCTCCTGCTTTTCCGGGCCCGATCCGGGCCGGTTGCTCAGCCAACGCGGCGCAACGCGAAATGTTCATCGCGCATCCTGTGACATCGCGGCCACGCTCTCTGACGGAGTGAAAAAACCTCAGCCATGGAACCTTAGGTTCCTCAAGGGCTTCTTGCCCTGTCAACACCATATGTAGTGTTGGGGGTGAAATTTAACCCGATATATTGCTTGTCTCGGGGGCGGCTCTTGCGCCAAGAGGACACTCTGAATTTGGGATTTCGGTCCCGGTTAGATCTTGGGGAGATGGCCCGTGAGCCTGCTAGACGACACGACCAGTGAGACTGTTTCTGCATCGGCTGACGTGCTGCCCGAGCCTTGTGACCGCGCACCGCAGCAGATCGAGGCCGAGCCGGACATGTTCGACGATGTGGTGCAGCTTGAAGGCCATCATCCAGTCCGCGTCAACCGCTCTCGCGATGCTCTTCTGACCGATTTCGGTCGTGCGACGCTCGATAACCGCTATCTGCTGCCGGGTGAGCATTACCAGGATCTGTTTGGCCGCGTGGCGTCCTATTATGGTGCCGACGCAGCCCATGCGCAGCGCCTGTATGACTATATCTCGCAGCATTGGTTCATGCCTGCCACGCCGGTCCTGTCCAATGGCGGCACCACGCGTGGTCTGCCTATCTCCTGCTTCCTGAACGAGGCGGATGACAGCCTGCGCGGTATTGTCGATCTCTGGAATGAGAATGTCTGGCTGGCGTCGAAGGGTGGCGGCATTGGCTCGTATTGGGGCAATCTGCGTTCGATCGGTGAAAATGTCGGCAAGAACGGCAAGACCTCGGGCGTCATTCCGTTCATTCGTGTCATGGACAGCCTGACACTGGCCATTTCGCAGGGCTCGCTGCGCCGTGGTTCGGCTGCGGTCTATCTGCCGGTCTGGCACCCCGAAGTTGAGGAATTTGTTGAGATGCGTCGCCCCACGGGTGGCGATCCGAACCGCAAGGCGCTCAATCTTCATCATGGTGTGCTGATCACGGATGATTTCATGCGCGCCGTTGAGCAGGATGCCGAATGGGGCCTGCGCTCGCCGAAGGACATGTCCATCGTCCGCAGCATCTCCGCGCGCCAGCTCTGGATCCGTATCCTGACGGCCCGTATGGAGCAGGGCGAGCCCTACATCATCTATTCGGATCACGTGAACAAGGCGCGCCCCGAGCATCACAAGCTTGCCGGACTGGAGGTAAAAACCTCCAATCTCTGCGCGGAAATTACACTGCCCACGGGCCTTGATCATCACGGCAAGAACCGTACGGCTGTATGCTGTCTGTCGTCGCTCAATCTCGAGACCTGGGACGAGTGGAAAGACAACCCGCAATTCATCGAAGACGTCATGCTCTTCCTTGATCGCGTGCTGCAGGACTTTATCGACCGCGCACCCGATGACATGGAGCGTGCGCGTTATGCCGCCATGCGCGAGCGTTCGGTCGGTCTGGGTGTAATGGGGTTCCACTCCTTCCTCCAGGCGCGCAACATCCCGTTTGAGAGCGTGATGGCCCGCGTATGGAACAAGCGTATTTTTGAGCAGATCAAGACTCAGGCCGATGCGGCATCGAAGCATCTGGCCGAGGTATTGGGACCGTGTCCTGACGCCGAGGAATACGGCTTTATGGAGCGTTTCTCGAACAAGATGGCCATCGCACCGACAGCGTCGATCTCGATTATCGCCGGCAATGCCAGCCCCGGTATCGAGCCGATCTCGGCCAATGTGTTCCTGCAGAAGACGCTTTCCGGCTCGTTCACCGTGCGTAACCGCCATCTGCTCAAGCTTCTGGAACAGAAGGGCCAGAATAATGATGCGGTCTGGTCATCCATCACACTGAACAAGGGGTCGGTCCAGCATCTGGATTTCCTCACCCAGGATGAGAAGGATGTTTACAAGACGGCCTTTGAACTGGATCAGCGTTGGGTGATCGAACACGCGGCCGACCGTGCGCAGTTCATCTGCCAGGCACAGTCGATCAATGTGTTCCTTCCGGCCGATATCCATAAGCGCGATCTGCACCAGATTCATTATCTGGCATGGAAGCGTGGTGTGAAGTCGCTCTATTATTGCCGCTCGCTTTCGATCCAGCGTGCTGATGCTGTGAGCGACATGGCCCTCAAGACCAATATTCTCGAGGAAGAAGACTACAGCTCGAATGCGGCTGAAGCTGCCAAGAAGCCCGTGGCGACGACAAGCTATGAAGAATGCCTGTCATGTCAGTAAGAGCTTTCACCCTCGCGGCCTGTCTTCTCGGAATCATGCCTGTAAGTCTCTGTGCAGGAGCAGCATGGGCCGATGAGGCGCAGTCTGGTGCCTCGACTATCCTGCGCGGCCTGGTCACGATAAAAGGCAGGATCGACCTGCCTGCGAATGCCCAGCTGGCGGTGATGCTCGACGATGTCAGCCTGGCTGATGCGCCTTCGATCACGTTGAGTAAGACCGTTTTCGCGCCCGTTGGCACGCAGAGCTTCGGCTATGCACTCTCCTATGATCCGGCAGCCTTCAAACCGGGTCATCGCTACGCGTTGCGCGCCGAGATCCGGGCCGATGGTCGACTTCTCTATATCAGCAAGGAAGCCATCATGGCGACCGGCACGGTACCCGCCGAAGGGACGATCGTTGTCGAGCCCGTGACAACGCTTCTCCCGACGGCGTTGATCGGAAACTGGAAGATCGACGCCGTAGGCGAAAAGCCGACCAGCGCTGAGGCGCCCGCTTTCATGGTGTTCCGGGCTGACGGATTTCTTTCGGGCACAGGCGGATGCAACCGCATGATGGGCCATGTCAGCGCAACCGGGCAGAGCCTCACTTTCGGGCCGATTGCCGGAACCCGCATGGCCTGCCCCGGCATACGCATGACGCAGGAAGATGCCGTTTTTGCCGCAGCGTCTCAGGTCAAATCCTGGCGTATGGCACAAGACAGGCTTCTGCTTGATGACGCGCAGGGCAGCACGGTTCTGACCCTGAGCCGCAACGAAACCGGCGGCCATGCCGCCAAGACACAGACAAAGCATACCAGAGTCAGGAAAAGCCAATGAGTGAGACACAGAACCAAGGCGCCCCGCTCGCCGAGGAGCAGCATTTCGATCTCATGACCGCCAATCCGGTCTACAAGCCATTCCGGTATCCCTGGGCCTATGATGCGTGGCTGATCCAGCAGCGCGTTCATTGGCTGCCGGAAGAAGTGCCTCTGGCCGATGATGTGAAAGACTGGCATCGCACGCTGAGCGAAGGCGAGCGTCATCTGGTGACACAGATCTTCCGCTTCTTCACCCAGGCTGACGTCGAGGTGAACTCGGCGTACATGAAGTATTACAGCCAGGTCTTCAAGCCGACCGAAGTGCTGATGATGCTGTCATCGTTCTCGAATATCGAGACGATTCACATCGCGGCCTATTCGCATCTTCTTGACACCATCGGCATGCCGGAGACGGAGTATTCGGCGTTCCTGAAATACAAGGAGATGAAGGACAAGTATGATTTCATGCAGTCCTTCAACATCAACAACAAGCGCGAAATCGCCAAGACCATGGCGGCGTTCGGCGCCTTCATGGAAGGGCTGCAGCTTTTTGCCTCCTTTGCAATTCTGCTGAACTTCCCGCGCTTCAATAAGCTCAAGGGCATGGGCCAGATCGTCTCGTGGTCTGTGCGTGACGAGACTCTTCACTGCCTCTCGATGATCCGCCTGTTCCGTACGTTCGTGCGTGAGAACAGCGAGATCTGGACCGAGGATTTCCGCGCTGAACTGGCAGAGATCTGTGCCACGACGGTTGAGCATGAAGACGCCTTCATCGATCTCGCTTTCGAGATGGGGGATGTCGAGGGGCTGAGCGCCGAGCAGGTGAAGCGCTATATCCGCTTCATTGCCGATCGTCGCATGACTCAGCTCGGGCTCGATCCTTTCTATGGCATCGAAGAAAACCCGCTGCCCTGGCTCGACGACATGCTCAATGCTGTCGAGCACGCGAATTTCTTCGAAAACCGCGCCACTGAATACTCCCGCGCATCCACCACAGGATCATGGGAAGAGGCTTTCGAGGCGGATGTGTTCGCCTCCTGAGAACAGGGGAGGGGGAAACCCCTCCCTTTTTTTTATGCACTTCTTTGATATTCTTCACCTGAGGTGTCTTGTTTGGTGGTGGAAATGCGGAACTCTTGTTTCCGATCAAGAAATGGCGTGATCTCTGTGTGATCATATCAAGTAATGGTGTCAGAACCTGGGTCTGGTTCTGAACGTTCTTCTTCTGCCGTGATTTTCATGATCCGGAGAGGAACAAAATGGCTGTCACCGTAAAAAACAAGACCGTATTCATCACCGGGGCTGGCGCAGGAATCGGGCGTGGCACGGCACTCCTTTTTGCGGAGGAGGGGGCGAAAGTCGTTGCGACCGACGTCGATATGAGCGGGCTGGAAGAAACCCAGACTCTCGTAAGGCAGGCAGGGGGCGATATCCTGATCCTGCAGCACGATGTCACATCAGAAGAGCAGTGGCTCGCCGCCTACGCCCAGGCGAAAGAGCGTTTCGGCGGCATCGAAGTGCTGGTCAATAACGCGGGTATCTACATTATCGCACCCGTTACCGAGATCACGCTCGAGACATGGAACCGCCTGATGGCGATCAATGTCACGGGTGTCTTTCTTGGTGCCAAGCATGTCGTGCCCTATCTTGCAGAGCGCAAAGGGGGCGCAATCATCAATCTCTCCTCTATCGCCGGTCTCAGGGGCTCGACCGGGCATGCGCTTTACGGCGCCTCCAAAGGGGCGGTGAGGATCATGACCAAGGATCTTGCTGCGGAGCTGGCGCCGCAGAATATCCGCGTCAACTCGGTGCATCCCACCTATGTCAAAACGGCTATGGCCGATTATGCCGAAAAGACACTTGGCGTGAGTGCGGACGAGTTGGGGCGTCATCTCAACCCGCTCGGTCGCCTCGCCGATGTCGCCGACATCGCCAACATGATCGTCTTTCTTGCCGCTGATGAATCGGCCTATCTCACAGGCTCGGAATTTGTCGTCGATGGTGGTGGCACCTCGGTCTTCACGCCACGCTGATGGATATCGGGGAGGCCTCACGGCCTCCCGTCAGCTGGTCTTGGGGGAGGCTCCTCACGAGAGAGCGTTCGCCTCGCGCAGGATAGCTTCGCTTTGCGCGGTATATCCCCCCTCGTCGCGATGCAGCACCAGACCGGGCAGGAGGGAAAACATCCCTCTGCCGCCCTGTATGGCCCTCAGGAGAACAATCTTGGCCGCGCGTCCCTGCTTGGGCCAAAGTGGCAGCAAGGTGAGGCTTCCGAAGCCCGAATGGCGCAGTGCTTCGCAGGCACGGTCGACGACCGATGCCGGGAGCGCAAGGGTCAGGCTACCGCCGGGCAGCACCCAGCGTGCCAGTGTGGTGATCCATTCTTCCCAGCCGCCTTCCGGCATTGTCATGGCGAGACGTCTCCTGGCATCGCTGGCACTCGTATGATCAGCCGGATGCCAGGGGGGATTGGCCATGGCGTGATGGAAACGGCCATTATCGCCTGGGGTTAGTTGCCGCAGGGCAGGCGGGATATCAGGAATGCTGCCATGCAGGATCGTCACCCGCGTGGCACAGTCGTTGTCACGCATGTTCTGCATGGCCAGTTGCGCGGTCGCTCCATCGGCTTCCAGCCCAACCCCTCTGACATCCTGACAGCGCGAGGTGAGGCAGAGAAGCCCGGCCCCCGCGCCGCAACCGGCTTCCAGTACGCTCTGTCCTGGCTGGGCCGGAACGAAAGCTGCCATCAGGACAGGTTCGATTCCCGTGCGGTAGCCCTGGGTGAATTGTCTGTAACGCACACGACGGTCGAGCAGATATCCTTCCATCGTCTCGCTTGTCGTCACTGCTGCGGCCTCAGCTTTTAGGGTGGCCGGGTTGACCGTGGGCGCAGCGCCGCTCATATGGTTTGGACTGTCCGAGAACTGGTCTTCCGGTCTGGCTGGGTCATGCATGAAGTTCGATTTCTGCCACGGTGTTTCTTAGCGCCGGCAGGAAGCCCGGCTCGTGCCTTATACTGCATCAGGGTCGTCAGTGGCCAAGTTTGAAGTGGAGATTTGCCTTGGGTGCTGCCGACAGCGTGACCGATATCAAGACACAAGACGGGTCCGGCGAATCAAGTCGTGAAAGCTCGGCCCTGCACGCGCTCTCGGCCTTTCTGAAAGAGGATATGGAGGCCTGCAATCGCGAGATCGTCGCGCGCATGCAAAGCCCCGTGCCGCTTATACCCCAGCTTGGTGCGCATCTTGTTGCGGCCGGTGGCAAGCGGCTGCGCCCGCTCCTGACACTCGCCTCAGCCCGGCTCTGTGGATACGAGCCCTCGGCACAGAACCAGCGTCATGTCGGTCTTGCTGCCTGCGTCGAGTTCATCCACACAGCGACGCTGCTTCATGATGATGTTGTTGATGAAAGCACCCTGCGCCGTGGCCTCGCTTCGGCCAATGCGGTTTTCGGCAACAAGGCATCGGTTCTTGTTGGCGATTTTCTGTTCGCCCGGTCTTTCCAGCTCATGACCGCTGATGGATCGCTGAAGGTCATGGCCATTCTCTCTGCGGCCTCTGCAACCATCGCCGAGGGCGAAGTGCTGCAGATGGCAACGCAGAATGATCTCTCCACTCCTATCGAAAAATATCTCGAAGTCATTCACGGCAAGACGGCAGCGCTTTTCGCCGCAGCCTGCCGTGTCGGTGCAGTGGTTGCCGACCGCTCGGAGCAGGAAGAAGCTGCGCTCGATGCTTATGGCACCAATCTTGGCATGGCGTTCCAGCTTGTCGATGACGCCCTCGATTATGCCGCCGACCAACAGGTTCTGGGCAAGACCGTCGGTGACGACATGCGTGAGGGCAAGATCACCTTGCCGGTACTCGCGGCTTTCCAGGCCGGGGACGAAGCCGAACGCGCTTTCTGGCTGCGCGTGATCGAGACCGGAGAGCAGACCGATGAGGATCTGCCCCATGCGCTCGGCCTCATCGAGAAGCGCGGTGCCATCCAGACAACGATCGACCGGGCGCGCGTTTATGCCGATGCTGCCATCGAGGCGCTATCCATCTTCCCTGACAGCCCGATACGGCAGCTGATGATCGATGCTGCTTCCTACACGGTCAGCCGCGTCAACTGAGCCTTTCCGCCGCCTGTCAGGAGGCGGCTCTCAGGGCGTGAGCGCGCCTTCCAGCAAAGTGATGTCGTGATAGCCCAGCCGGGCAATCGCCTGTTTCAGCGCCGCACTATCGGCGGCTGGCCCGGTCAGCGTAAGGCTTTCAGGCAGGTCCCTGCGTCCGGGTTGCTCACGACGCATTTCGAGCACCCGGTTGACCTGCTGGGCGACAGGCAGGGCAGGATCGAGCCAGTTGATATCCGGCGGGCAGAGACGCAGGAAGGCATCGGTCAGAAACGTGTAGTGCGTGCAGCCGAGGCCAATCGTGTCGATTTTCTGCCCCTGAGGGGCCTCGAACAGATGGCGTAATTCTCCGGCAACCAGAGCATCGTCGACAGGCCGGCCGAGAAAGGCCTGCTCTGCCAGATCTGCCAGAGTGCGGGCGCCATGCACGATCATTTCGCAATCAGCCGCGTAGCTGTCTCTCAGGCTGCGAAGATACGGGCGTCTCGCCGTGCCTCGCGTCGCCAGAAGCCCGAAGACACGGCTCTGGCTGACTCGGGCCGCCCAGCGCACCGGTGGTACGCAGCCAACGAACGGCACGTCAAACCGGGCTCTGAGCGCATCCAGCGCGATCGTGCTGGCAGTATTGCACGCAATAAGCACGACATCGGGGCGCAGATGGGCAATGCGCTCCTCCATGAGGGAGAGAAGACGCCTGACCAGCAGGGAATCTTCCTGCTCGCCATAGGGAAACAGCGCGTTATCGGCGAGATAGTCGATGCGCGTGTCTTCCGGCAGGGTCGTGCGCAGGGCCTGCACAACGGCGAGCCCCCCAATGCCCGAGTCAAAGGCAAGCACACGTCCCGGAGGGAGAGACAAATCAGCCTTCCGCCTTGGCCTTGAGGGCCGCGGCTTCTTCAGCACCGCCCACACCACCATGGGCCTTCGACCAGCCACAGGGATCTTCAAGGAAGCGACGGACCTCATGGATGTCGCTTTCGGAGAAGTAGTTCGCGCCCGAGCAGGCCTCGAGCACATCCCACCAGGTGCAGAGCGAATGCAGCGAGACATTCATGTCGGCAAGGGTCTTCTGGGCGCCGGGGAACACACCATAGAAGAAGACGACAAAGGTGTGATCGATGATCGCCCCTGCTGAACGCAGGGCATTGGCGAAGCGGACCTTGGAGGCCCCATCGGTCGTCAGATCCTCGACCAGAAGGGTGCGCATTGATTCCGGCACATCGCCCTCGATCTGGGCGTTACGGCCAAAGCCCTTGGGCTTTTTGCGCACATAGGCCATGGGGGCCATCATGCGGTCTGCAATCCAGGCGGCAAACGGAATGCCGGCTGTCTCACCGCCGACCACGCAGTCGATGCTCTCATAGCCGATATGACGACCGATCTTCTCGACAGCCAGTTCGACGATCTTGGCGCGGGCGCGGGGAAAGAAAATGATCTTGCGGCAGTCGATATAGACAGGCGACTTCCAGCCCGAGGTCAGGGTGTAGGGCTCTTCAGGGCGGAAATTGATGGCCTTGATTTCAAGCAGGATACGCGCCGTCGTGAGCGCAGCGTCCCGGTCCCATTGTGTCTGACGGACTGCGCCACCGTTGATCTCGTTGCTGAGAGCCATCTGTTATTACTCCATGATCTTACTGGCGTGCAGGATTATCCGTCCTTAACGAGAAAAGTAAGAGAAATAAGAAGAGAAAATCCTCGCGCTTTCGTTCGATAGGCGATGCTTGCATTTACCATCGGAAAAGATTTACAATGCGCTAATTGATAATAATTCTCAACTAGGATCAGTTTGCGTGACTGTTGACCTCAACCGCATTTCCCGAAAGTGCGAACGCGCTGTTATCACAGCGTATGAAGAGCTGCGGGATGTGGGCCAGCCTGATATTCAGGCTTTTACCGCATGCACGACCCTTTATCGCATTCACCATCCCGAAGCCTCGCTGAACGAAGCACGTCGTCTGGTTTCGGAATGGATCGACCACCATATCGTCCGTCAGGACAAGGGCGCCACACCCGGATGTGACTGCTAGCCTTCGGTCTGGTTTTTCACCGAAGACATGATGCCCGGGCTTTCTGGCCCAGGCAAAGAAAAAGCCGGAGAGAAATCTCCGGCTTTTTTCGTATCAGGGCGTGACGCCGCTCAGCTGCGTCGGCATTGCGGAATATAGTCGCGACGGGCTTCACCCACATAAAGCTGGCGAGGGCGGCCGATACGCTGGCCGGGTTCCTCGATCATCTCGCGCCACTGGCTGACCCAGCCTACCGTGCGCGCCACAGCAAAGAGTACGGTGAACATCGAAGTCGGGATGCCCATCGCCTTCAGGATCAGACCTGAATAGAAATCGACATTCGGATAGAGCCGACGCTGCACGAAATAGGGATCGTTGACGGCGATTTTTTCGAGTTCTGCGGCCAGATCGAACATCGGGTCATGCTTGAGGCCAAGCTCGGCCACGACCTCGTGATAGGTCTGCTCCATGATTTTCGCGCGCGGGTCGAAATTCTTGTAGACGCGATGGCCAAAGCCCATCAGGCGCACACCGCTCTCGCGGTCCTTTACCTGGGCGATGAAGGACGGGATGTTCTCACGCGTGCCGATCTGCGCCAGCATGCCGAGAACGGCTTCATTCGCGCCGCCATGGGCGGGGCCCCAGAGCGCTGCGATACCGGCTGCGATGCAGGCAAACGGGTTCGAGCCTGTCGAGCCGACAAGGCGCACGGTCGAGGTCGAGGCATTCTGCTCATGATCGGCATGCAGGATGAGAATGCGATCAATGGCACGCGCCAGAACCGGGTTGACCTTGTATTCAGCGTTCGGCTTGGCAAACAGCATCTTCAGGAAATTTTCTGAAAAGCTGAGATTATTGTCAGGATAAACGAAAGGCTCACCAACCGTATATTTATAGGCCCATGCCGCGATGGTGGGCACTTTCGCGATCAAACGACGCGTGGAGAGATCACGCGAGGCCTCGTGCGAGATGTCGACGGCATCGGGATAGAAGGCCGAGAGCGCTGCGACGGTGCCACAGAGAATAGCCATGGGATGGGCGTCGCGACGGAAGCCATTGAAGAAATTGCGAATCTGCTCATGAAGCAGAGCCTGTTCTTTCAGATCCTGCTGGAAGCGTTCGTAATCCTCACGAGTGGGCAGCTCGCCATAGACCAGCAGATAAGCCGTCTCGGTAAAGCTCGCTTCGGTCGCCAGTTGCTCGATCGGATAGCCGCGATGCAGCAGCACGCCTTCGTCACCATCGATAAAGGTGATGGCGCTGCGGCAGGACGCCGTTTCACCATAGCCGGGATCGAAGGAAAACATCTGCGTATCGGCAGTGAGTTTGCGGATATCGATCACATCAGGGCCAAGGTTGCCCTTGAGGATCGGAAATACGGCAGAGCGCTCGCCTATGCTGAGGGTCGCCGTTTCGGGAGTGGATCCGTTTGTGTCGTGATCAGCCATGGACGTGCCTTAGGAATTTAGCCAGGAAGAGGCAATCAACTTATGGGTGAAGTACGGTGCCGAGTGTCGCCGTATTGGGTGAAAGACCGGCCCAGTCGGAGATGACTGTAAACAGGGCCGTGGTGCCGGGCTCGTACCCTTTCATCAATTCCCGGGCGATTGGCCCGTCAATCGCATCGCTTGCCAGATGACGACAGGTCTCGGCAATTGCCGGGTTGTGCCCCACGATGATCAGCGTTTTGACCGCGCCGGGTGTTTCGCGAATCAGTTCGAGAATACCGTAGAGATCGAGATCGTAAAGCGCATCGAGACCATGCACGACGCAGGATGACGGTAGGCGCCCGGCAATGGCCTGGGCAGTCTGTGTCGTACGTCTGGCCGTGCTGTGCCACAGATGGGCGCCTGAGAAATCGATCCCGATGGCTGCAAGCTTTTCGCCCAGGCTTTCTGCGTCCTGTGCGCCCCGCTCCGTCAGGGGGCGGTCACGGTCCTGAACGCCGAACAGGTCGTGCGTGGCCTGCGCATGTCTGACGAGGATGAGATGATGCGCCGTCATGTCACGCTCTCCGGTTCAGCGCGGGCTGCGCCCGGCAATTGAGTCATGATGTCGGATCACTTCCCGTATGATGAAGGCAAGAAACTTTTCCGCGAAGTCAGGATCGAGCCTGGCCGAAGAGGCAAGCTGGCGCAGTCTCTCGATCTGACGTGCCTCGCGGGCAGGGTCGGCAGCGGGCAGGCCCGAGCGGGCCTTGAGTTCGCCTACCGCCTGCGTCTGGCGAAAGCGCTCTGCCAGCATATGGATCAGCGCCGCATCGATATTGTCGATGCTCTGACGATGCTGTTCGAGGAGCGCGCGTGTTTCTTGTTCAGACATCCAGATCAATCCAGGCAAGATGGCCGCCTTTTCCGGCGCCAAGGTCGGTGAAGATGGCGCGACCACCGTTGCGTCCATCGCGTATCCAGGGGCGGCCATCGGTCGAGCGCCGGTCATGACCGCAATAGACGATATGATCGGCAGGAATATGATCGATCCAGCGCAATCGGCGCTCGGGATAACCGTCAGGCTGCATACGGCCTGTGGTTTCACCAAAAAGTGCGCGTGACAGCAGGGGGGTCATGGCACCGAGCGCCGGGGGCGGGGCTTCGAACATCATATCGGTGTGAAACCCGCCATGGACGAAAATCATGTTGCCCTGGACGATCCATGCCGGGGCCTCGGCTATCGCCTCATAGGCACGCTCGCGCAGACCGGCCTGGACCGGGCCCGAAAGCTGGCGCAGCGTCTCCTCGAGAGGCGGGTCGCGTCTCAGCCTTCTGCCTTCGAGCGCGCGCCCCAGCTTGCGGTCATGATTGCCCAGAATGAACAGGCCGCGCCCGTCATCGATCAGATCGAGCATGAGCCGCAACGTTCCGGCACTGTCAGGCCCGTGATCCACCAGATCGCCGAGCTGGATAATGAATCGATCGGTTGCAACCGCATGTTCGAAAGCGGTGAGATCGCCATGCACATCGCCCACCACGCGCAGACCGCGACCGGCGCTCAGCTTCGACAGATCGGGAAGATGAGGGGGCGAAAAGGAAATCGGATCGGCCTTTCTGGGCTAGGGCGTCAATCGACCATTATGGGCGGTATCGGCAGGAAAACACAATAAAGACATGGTTATAACCGCATTCGATCACGACACCACAGCCAGAGAACCCGTTTCAGCGAAGGAGGTTGCAAGGCTGAGATCGACGGACAGGACCTGACTGACCCCGCGCTCCTGCATCGTGACGCCGAAAAGCCTGTCCATATGGGCCATGGTGAGCTGGTGATGGGTCACGATCAGAAAACGCGTATCTGCTTCTTCAGCCATATCCTTAAGCAGCCCGCAGAGCCGCTCGACATTCGCATCGTCGAGCGGAGCATCGACCTCGTCGAGAATGCAGAGCGGGGCAGGCTGGCAGCGGAACGTTGCGAAAATGAGCGACAGCGCCGTCAATGCCTGCTCTCCGCCGGACAGAAGCGAGAGGGTCGACAGTTTCTTGCCGGGCGGTTGAGCAAAGATTTCCAGCCCCGCCTCAAGAGGGTCATCGCTGCCGACCAGTCCAAGATGGGCCTTGCCACCATTGAACATGCGGCTGAACAGGGACTGGAAGTGCCGGTCGACCTCGACAAACACTGCCTGAAGTCGCTCGCGCCCCTCTTTTTTCAGCATGTTGATCGAGCCACGCAGACGGCCGATGGCCGAGCCCAGTTCCTCATGCTCGCGCATCAGGTGATCCGACTGGTTGCGGGCCTCGTTATATTCCTCATCAGCCAGCAGATTGACAGGTCCGAGGGCTTCCCGTTCCTTCAGGGCCCGGCTGAGGCGTCGCTTGAGAGTGGTCTCGCTCTGCTCCGTCAGAGGCAGGTCGAAATCCTCTGGTGGGGCGGTCTCCCGACTTTCCGTGAGCTTCTCGAGCTGGCCACAGGCCTGGGTCAGGCGTTCCTGCAGGCGGATGGCGTTCTCTCTGGCAGAGGCGCAGCGTTGCTCGGCGTCCCTGCGCGTTTCTGCCAGCGTCTCAAGGGCGGCCTCGATATCGGCGAGTGAAGCCGCAGCACCGTCGAAAGCCTCTTCGGCGGTTTCAAGGGCGCCTATGCTCTCCTGCGATGCGGCCTCGAGGCGGGTCTTCTCGGCATCGCTCCGCAAACATTCCGTCTCACCGAGCGCGACGCGGGCTTGAAGCCGGGTCAGATCGTCCTGCAGGGCCAGGCTTTGCGTGTTGTTTTCACTCAGTCGGACGGAGAGCTGCGTTTTTTCCTGTTTTGCGCGGTCATGGGCGGCTACTGCCTCGCGGAGTGCTTCCTGATGGCGAGCGCTTTCTTCGCGATGGGTCGCTTCCTGAGCCTGTGCATTCTGGAAATCCTGCTCCAAGGGGGTCAGGTCAGGCACGGGCGCGAGGTCGCGTTGCTGTGCTTTTGCCTGAGCCCGGGCATTTTTCACGGAATCATGCTGGGGCAGCAGCGCCGAGAGGCGACTGGTCAGGCTGAGCTTCAGGTCGCGTCTTGTCTGCAGATCCCTTCCCGTCGCGCCGATTTCCCTGCCGAGCGTTTCAAGCGTCTGTCTGGATGCGTTGAGCTGTGTGTCGAAATCCTTCAGAACCGTACGTTGTCTGTCTCGTGCTTCGGCGCATCGGGTCAGCGCCGCGTCGTGATCTGTCTGCGCGATCTGCGTTTTTTGCGAGACGATCTCGGCGAGATCCTGCCGTGCCTGAGCCAGTACAGCCGTCAGGGTGCGCGATCTGGTTGCGTTGGACTCTTCCTGCAGTCTCAGGCGGGTGGCCTTTTCCTGCGCGGCACCATGGTCCGATTCGAGACGCCTGGCGTCATTCAGTGCGCGATCAGCTATCTGGCGTGTATTGGCGAGCGTCTCGCGCAGGCTGTCGATCTGCGTCCTGAGCGTGCTTTCCGCTGCGAGAGACCCAAGCGCTTCTCTCGCAGCATCAACGCGTCTGGCCATCTCGTCGCGCTGGATAGCGGCTTCTTCACGTGTCTGGTCGAGACGATCGAGCTGGCTGCTGATGCGGTCGCGCTGGGTGAGAAGAATGGTCTCATCATGGCGTTTTGCCGTGAGTGCGGCTTCCTGCAGATGCAGGGTTTCGCGCAACTCGGCCAGTTGCTCGGTCTGAGAACGCTCTTTCTGCTCGAGTGTCGTCACAAGCTCTGTCAGCGGAGCGAGTGCGCGCTCTTTCTGCTCAATCTCAGCTTCGAGCGCGCGGATCGCGTTGAGATGCTCGACGCGGTTCAGGGCATTCGATGGCAGATTGGCGGCCTCACGATAGCCGTCCCACCGCCAGAGGGCCCCCTCCTTGCTGACGAGGCATTGGCCGGGCGACAGACTCTGGTGGAGCGCAGCGCCGGCCTCGGCAGAATCGACCAGCCCGATCGACGCAAAGCAGCGCTGAAGGGCGGGTGGACAATCAACCAGGGACAGCAGACTCTGCGCAGGCAGCGGGAGAGGCTGCGCCGCCAAGGGCGAAAGCTGTGCCCAGGCGCGGTTCTGGTTTTCGTCGAGCGAGGCATCGAGTGTCGCGTCGAGCGCAGAGGCGATCGCACGCTCCAGGCCCGGCGGAATAATGAGCGAGTCGATCAGCGGCGAAGGCAGGGCCTCTGCCTGATGTGTCGCCGCCAGGGCTTCACGACGCGCGCGCAGGGCGAGAACGCTGGCGGCCGTTTCCCGTCGCGCTTTTTCCTGCATCTCGTGCTGCTGACGGCTCAGATTGCGTTCGGCAGAAAGGGTCTCACTCTGTGCCGTCAGGGTCGAGACGGCAGCTTGTGCCTGCGCATGGGCCGTTTTGGCGGCTTCGAGCGCTTTGGCAGCAGGCATCTGCGCGTCGAGTTCGCAACGCTGGGCAGAGAGCGTTTCTATCTGGCTCTCATGGCGGGCCTGCGCTTCACTCGCCTGTTCGTATTCACGCTGGAGCAGGCTCCGCTGCCGGGCAACGCCCTGCGCCTCGGCCTCGGCATGTGAGAGGGCCTGCTGATGCTGGCTCACCGTCGCCCGGGCCTGCTCGGCCTCCTGGCGTGCCTTGTCGCGCGCAGTGAGTAACCGGGCAGCCGTTGTCTCGAGTTCGAGAAGCTCCGCCTCGCTGAGGCAGGCTTGGGTCAGGGATTCGAGTTCGGCTTCATGCCGGGTGCACTGCGCCTCCAGCGCCTGCATCCTTGTCTGAAGGCGTGAGAGGGTCTCGCGCGCCTGCCCGGCGTCACGGGCGGCCTGATCGGCTTCCTGCTCAGACTGTGAAAGCGCCAGACGCGCATCCTGCTGGGCACGGGTCAGTCTGGCTGTTTCTTCTTCCAGAGCGCTGCGCTGGCGCCGTTTTTCATCGAGTGCCGTCTGAAGAGCAGAAAGACTGGCATCATCAGGGAGCCTGGATTTCACCTCATCCAGCGCCTTCGCCAGCTGATGCTCTTCTTCGCTGAGGGCTGCGATCCGTTTTGCAGTTGTCTCGTGCTCTGCCTGCAGGCTCTGCGCTGCCATACGCTCGCTGATGAGACGTTCCGAAAAGGCCTGACGCGTTTTTTCTGATGCGACCAGCGCGGCGGCGCTTTCCTGCGCGGTTTGCATCAGCTCCGCGAGCCTGTCTGGAAACCCTGTCATAAGGGTTTCGAGTTCTGTCATGGCCTCCGTCAGCCCGGCATGCCTTGCCTGTGCCTCCTCAAGGCGCGATTGGGCGATCTGCTGGTCGGCTTGCAGCTGGGCCTGACGCTGTGCGTTTTGCTCTGCTGTATTGAGGGCCTGAGCCAAAGCCTCACGCGTGGTTTCAGCAGCCACGCGCAGCCTGTCCCGTGCTTCACGCAGGGTTTCGACCTGCTCTCGCAGTTCAAGGATGCGCGTTTTCTGACCAGTGCGCTCCTGTTCGGCCATGCTCGCTGCGGCAGCCGACTCATCGCGCTCTTTTTCGGCTGCCTGCAACAGGGCGGTGGTGCGTTCCACCAGAAGCTCGGCGCGTCTGTACGTTACCCAGGACAGGGCCTGTTCGTCATTGCGTATCGCCTCAGAGAGATTTCGATAGGCGCGTGCATGAGTCGATTGGGCTTCGAGCTGCTCAAGGCGACTCTCGATCTGCTGACGCAGATCTTCCGATCGCTCCATATTGCTTTCAGCCTGACGAAGCTTGAGTTCGGCATCGTGGCGTCTGGCGTGCAGGCCGGTAATGCCCGCGGCCTCTTCCAGAAGCGAGCGGCGCTCTTCGGGCTTGGCGCTGATCAGCGCGCTGACGCGGTTCTGGCTGACGATCGAAGAGCTTCGGGCGCCTGAGGACAGATCGGCAAAAAGTGTCGTGATATCGCGTGCGCGCAGGGCGCGACCGTTAAGGCGGAAATCGCTCCCCGAACCCCGTTCGGCGCGTCGGCATATCTCCAGCCCGTCGGCTTCAGCGAAGGGAGCGGGGGCGAGGCCGGTTGCCTCTTCGAGCCAGAGGGTTACTTCGGCAAGAGACCGTGCCGAACGTGCACTTGTGCCTGCGAAAATCAGATCGTCGAGCTCGCCACCGCGCAGAGCGCGTGCCGAGCTTTCCCCCATGGCCCAGCGAAGGGCCTCGACGACATTGGACTTGCCGCAGCCATTGGGGCCGACAATGCCAGTCAGCCCGGGGAGAATATCAATCGTGGCAGGATCGGCGAAACTCTTGAAACCCGCTATCCGCAGGCGCGTGATCTTGGCTGACATACGCGAAAAGCGGGGTCCTCTTCTGGGCGTTCTTCCCTGCGGCAGTGAAAGGCCGTCAGGAGCGCAATGCGATGGCGGCGCGGGCTGAGTGCTGCCCGTACCGCCCGCGCATGTAACCGAATGCGGCCTTAGCCGCCAGCCTTCCTGACTTCTGCCTCGAAAGCATCGAAGGTCAGGAGTTCCTGATTATACGGCTTGTCGTTGAACATGAAGAAAGGCGTGCCGCCGATATTGTATTTGGCCTGATCGGCATCCTGCTGCGCCACGAGTGCCTGACGAAGCGCGTCGTCAGCATCGATCTTTTTGAACTGATCGGCCGAAACACCCGCCAGGGCCGCCATCTGCTGGATCTGCTTTTTCGGATCGACGTCGCGGGCGAAAGCCCAGCGATCCTGCGTCGACAGCATCGAATTGACGAAGGGCACATAGCGCTCGACGGGAAGCGAGCGCGCCACCATGGCGCCGAGAAGCGCGATCTGGTCGAGCGGGAAGTCGTGATAGACGTAGAACACCTTACCGGTATCAATGAGCTTCGCCTTCACTTCCTGAAATACGGTCATCTCGAAATGGGCGCAATGGGTGCAGGTCAGCGAGAACCACTCATTGACCGTGACCGGTGCCTTGGGATTGCCCAGGGTGCGCGGCGTCAGGCGAATATCGTTGGTATGAGCGTCTTCAGCGCGGGCTTTCGACATGAGGGCGAGGGCAGGGATCGCTGCCAGGAAACTGCGCCTGTAGACGGACATGGAAAACACTCCCGTTGAATGATGTCAAAGTTTTGAAGACCGGAAGAGGCGCCTGCGTCAAGTGCCGGAACCCTCACGCACAGGGTTCCGGCACCTGATTTCGTCGTCACACAGAAAGGCGCGCGGTCGGGCGCTGCGTCAGCGCGCTTCCGCGTCGCGGTCTGGTTGCTTCGCATCGCTGCGAACCCAGTCGGACGGGACCCTCATGCGCAGCGCGCGGATATGGCGCGCATCGGCATCGGTTACACGAAAGACGAGACCGCTTTCATGGGTAAAGACCTCGCCCCTGATCGGAACATGCCCGGCCAGACGGAACACAAGCCCGCCCACAGTCTCGATTTCTGCTTCGCGCTCCGCTTCTGTCAGCACAGGCCCCATGAAGCCTTCAAGCTCATCGACCGGCAGACGGGCGTCGAGATCGAAGGAGCCATCAGCCCTTTCGGAAATCATGGCTGAAACCGGCTCGTCATGCTCATCGGAGATATCGCCGACGATGGTCTCGACCAGGTCTTCGATCGTCACCAGACCGTCGACACCGCCATATTCATCGATCACGAGCGCCAGATGGGTGCGACGCTGGCGCATCTGAAGCAGCAGATCCAGCACCGGTATCTGGGGGGCAACCATGAGCGGCTGCCTCAGAAGAGGCTCGATATCGAAGGCTTCCGACGTACCGATATAGGCGATCAGATCCTTGACGTGGATCATCCCGATGACGTTGTCGAGATGCTCGCGATAGACCGGCACGCGCGAGTGGTTTTCGCGGCGCATGAAATCGAGTGCCTCATCCAGGGTGATATCAGCTGACATCGACACGATATCGGCGCGCGGCACCATGACGTCATCGGCGGTTTTTTCCCGCAGATGCAGCACATTGGTGATCAGCGCGCGTTCCTGACGATCAAGTTCAGGGCGTGTTCCGGCCTCGGGGTGGGGTGTTGCTGCTTCTTCCACCAGGGCCGCGATGGAGAGCCTCAGGCCCTGCTCGCGTCCCTTGCGGTTGAAGATTCCGAACAGCCCCTTGTTGCGTCGCTGTTGATGCTCGTCGCTCTCGCTCATGCGACGCGCCTCCCGCCCAGCCGCCAGGGGTTCGGAATGCCGAGGCGCGAGAGAATGCGCGCTTCGGTCATTTCCATCAGCCGTGCCTCGTCGGGGCGGTGATGGTCATGACCGGCAAGGTGAAGCAGCCCATGCACGACCAGATGGGCAAAATGATGCGAAAACCGCTTGTTGCCCGCCTTGGCCTCACGATGAAGCGTCTCATAGGCAAGGGCGATATCGCCATCGCCGAACGCGCCATTCTCTTCAAAGGTGAGAACATTGGTCGGTTTGTTCTTGTCTCTGAAACTGGCGTTCAGTTCCTTGACCGCGCGATCGTCGGCCAGAAGAAAAGCCGGCACGCGATCCCGGTCGAGCCAGGGGCGGCTTGCCTCGATGCAGCGCATGACACGCTGTTCGAGACCGGGCACGGCAGCGCGCCAGCGACGATCCGTCACGATCAGGTCGAGGCGATTGCGAAGAGACGCCCTGTTTGTAGAGGACGTCTCTTCGGCGGATGGGGTAAGACTACTTCGAGGTTCCATTGTATTCCCGGCGCGACCTGCCTCGGGAATAATCCCGTGCCGCAGCCACTCGTTGATCATAAGCGTCCACGATGCGGGCCACCAGCGGGTGACGGACGACATCAGCAGACTCGAAACGCGTAATACCAATTCCCGGCAGGCCTTCAAGGGTCTCGACGGCTTCACGCAGGCCTGATGCGACGCCCGAAGGCAGATCGATCTGGCTGAGATCGCCCGTAATAACCATGCGGGCACCTTGTCCCATGCGGGTCAGGAACATTTTCATCTGGGCCGGTGTGGTGTTCTGGGCCTCGTCGAGAATGACGAAGGCATGCGCCAGCGTACGGCCGCGCATGAAGGCAAGCGGTGCTACCTCGATTTCGCCATTGGCCATACGCCTAGCAACCTGATCGCCAGGCAGCATGTCATTCAGCGCATCGTAGAGCGGGCGCAGATAGGGGTCGATTTTCTCACGCAGATCGCCGGGCAGAAAGCCCAGGCGTTCGCCTGCCTCGACCGCAGGGCGTGAGAGGATAATACGATCCACCTGGCCAGCCTGAAGCATGGCAACACCCTGCGCAACGGCCAGATAGGTCTTGCCCGTTCCGGCTGGGCCGATGCCGAAAGTCAGCTCCGTCTTGGCCAGCATTTCCATATAGGCAGCCTGCCCGCGTGAGCGTGGTGCAATTGCCCCGCGCTTTGTGCGTATGGCAGGCAGGTCCTGGAACGGTACGTGATTATCCGTATCCCTTCTGCCTGGCTCGGCCGGACGGGGCTGAGCCGCGCGCGGTTCAGGCTGTCGCGACGGGCGGGGCAGGGCAGAGAGGCGGATGACACTATCGACGACAGGGCCATCGATCTTGCCGCCATGTTCCAGCTGATTGTACAGCGCCGTGATGGCTGCCTGCGCGCGGGCTACAGAGGCGGCTTCACCCGTGATGGCAATCTTGTTGCCACGGCAGGTCAGGCGCACATCGAAACCCTGTTCGAGGCGGATCAGATGGCGGTCATGATCGCCCAGCAATTGCTGGAGAAGGATATTATCGCCAAAGCGCAGCGCTGAGGTGCGATGGCCCTGTTCCTGAGGGGGGATATCAGGCGGAAGCTGCCGCCTGGAGTTACGGTCATTGGTCCCGTGTCCGGGATGCGACTGGGGTGCCGTGGGGTGGCTCAAGCGCAGACTCTCTCCCGTAAGAGTGTACCAGCCAGCGAATTGGTAAGACGCTGGGTTATCACAACCGGCACTGTCTGACCGATGAGATCATCGGGACCATCGACATGGACCGGTTGCAGATAGGGTGAACGCCCGGAGATCTGGCCGGGTTTGCGGCCACGTCCGGTAAAGAGAACCGGCAGGGTACGACCAACCATATCGGCGTTGAACGCGTCCTGCTGCTCGCGCAGCAGCGCCTGCAGTCGCTGCAGGCGTGCGTCTTTCACCGCCTCATCGATCTGGAAGGGCTGACCTGCTGCCGGGGTTCCGGGGCGGGGCGAGTATTTGAACGAGAACGCCTGTGCGAAACCGGTATCGCGCACGAGCTGCATGGTCGCCTCGAAATCCTCATCCGTCTCGCCCGGATGACCGACAATGAAATCGGAAGAAAGGGCGAGGTCCGGGCAGGCTTCGCGCAGGCGGGCGATCAGGGCGCGATACTCGTCACCCGTATGGCCGCGATTCATGGCCTTGAGAATGCGATCCGAGCCTGACTGAACCGGCAGATGCAGAAAAGGCATCAGCGCAGGATTGTCGCGATGGGCGTCGATCAGCGTCTGGTCCATGTCGCGCGGGTGCGATGTCATGTAGCGGATGCGCTTGAGCCCGGGGAGGGCCGCGAGCGCTTCGGCGAGCTGAGGCAGATCGGCTGTACCGCCTTGTCCGTCATCGCCGTGATAGGCATTGACGTTCTGGCCGAGCAGGGTGATCTCGCGCACGCCGCTTTCCACCATGCGGCGTGCCTCGGCGATGACCGAGGGCAGCGAACGGCTGGTTTCAGCGCCGCGTGTGTAAGGCACGACGCAGAAGGAGCAGAACTTGTCGCAGCCTTCCTGAATCGTGAGGAACGCTGTCAGGTTTCCCTCGACCTGCGGAGCGGCTTCCTGTGGCAGGAAGTCGAACTTCATCTCGACAGGGAAATCGGTATCGATCACAGCGCCACCGGCACGCGCTGCACGCGCCACCATCTCGGGCAGGCGATGATAGGTCTGCGGACCGAGAACGATATCGACATAGGGGGCGCGGGCGAGAATCTCTTCGCCTTCTGCCTGAGCCACGCAGCCTGCCACTGCGATGATCGACCGGCTCAGACCGGAGGCCTCGCGTTCTTCGCTGATCTTCCGCAGACGACCCAGCTCCGAGAACACCTTCTCGGCGGCGCGCTCGCGGATATGACAGGTGTTGAGAATAACCATCTCGGCCTGTTCGGGCGTCGTGACAGCGCGATAGCCGAGTGGCGCCAGAACATCGGTCATGCGCGCGCTGTCATAGACATTCATCTGACAGCCCCAGGTGATGACATGCAGCCCGCGCGTATTGGCGTTCATGTCGTTCTGCACTGGAATCCTGCTGTCGTTGGAAGCCTCGACGGTCACGTGTCCTTACCTCTTGCCTGCTGGCGATGCTCTGTGGGTGGGATGTCCAGGGAAAATGCCTGAAAGTCAGGCCTCTTCCTGTCTGTTTGTCCCATATGCCCTTTTATGGATGTTCTGCCATGCGTTGTAGCCGAAAGACACGTTAAATGCATGGGTAATATTTGTGCCGTATGCGACCCTGCGTCCGGGCGGTGCAAGGTGCGCGTGCCGCTCAGAGCTCGATCGCCTCGGGCTGGTCGGGGTTGTGGTGCAGTTGGGCCACGCCGAGTGCCACGATCTCCTGCACCGCAGAAGAAAGCTCCTTGCGGCTCGGGTAATCTGCTGGATCGACCGGCGGATGAAGAATGACTGTTGCACCGAGCGAGCGCCATTGCGTGACCGACCAGATATGCGGTGCCAGTTCCATGTCACCGTACCACGCCAGGGCAGTGCGACGCGCCCGCCCGATAGGCAGGCCATCGAGACGATCATAGACGATGGAGACCGGCTGGATCAGCACCGAAGGGGGCGTCGGAAGGGTAGGGTCGACACGGCTCGGCTTGGCGATGGCGAAGAAGGACGACATGAAGGGCAGCACATGCGTGCCATCCGTCGAGGTGCCTTCCGGAAAGAGGATCAGATTATCGCCGTTATTCAGGCGATCAGTCATCGCCTGAAGTTCGCGCCCTGTATTGTTGCGCTGGCGGCTGACAAAGATCGTCCTGCCGAGACGCGCCAGCGTGCCGATGACCGGCCAGTCGGCAATCTGCTGTTTTGCAACGAAAACAGTGGGAAGGATGCCGCCCGCAACCGCGATATCGAGCCATGAGGAGTGATTAGCGACGAAAATGATCGGTCGCTCGCCGTTTCTGACAGCGAGACTGTCGCGTATCGTTCCGGCTGCCTCACCGACCACGCGAACACGCAGGCCAAGGATGCGGCAGATCGTTGCCCAGTAAAAACGAGCGAACACGATCTTGCTCGCACTTTTGCGTCGTAGCAGGGCGCGTTGCGGCACGCTTGCGACGATCGTCCACAGAATGGAGAGGCTCATGCGCCTGATCGCGCGCAGCCGACAAAGAAAGCGGTTCCCCAGAGCAGGCTCAAGCGGGGCGGTCCAGGGTTCGGGGCCGGAAGCGTCACTCGCGGGACGGCGGCGCGTAATCGCGTCAGTCATTGGGCCATACCTAACGCGAAATCATTCTTTCGGACAACCGCGATACAGCGATGATTTGATTAAGATTGAACGAAACTCTGCCATGCGCGGTTAATACAGGCAAAAGAGCCTTCCCCTGCCTTTTCTTGATGACGCAGCCATGACATGATCTCGACACGCTTTTCAGCCATCACTCGCAAGGACCGATCAAACAGCAGGAGTGCCTTTGCTGTCGTTTAGCCGTGTTTCGCCTTACCGTTTCTCTCTTTCTGCATGGAAGGAGCCGCGGTTGAAGGCGGTTCTTCTGACCCATGCCGCTCTTGCCTTGTGTCTCGCGAGTACACTGCCGGCTTTTTCCAGGGCCTGTGCCGCGCCCAGCCAGGATGGCAAGGCCGCCCACAAGGCAGCCGAGAAGGACGAGGCCTATCAGGTAGAGATCCTGCCATCGTCCGATCCGGATCTCGATCCGATGGTTCAGGCCTCCTCCACCCTGGCGTCATTGCAGAAGACGAAGGCGGTCGATCCCTATGCTCTCGCCGGGCGGATAAGGGGCGATTACGATCGTGTCCAGACGGCCCTCGAAAGTCGTGGCTTCTATGCTGGCAAGGTCATTATCACCGTGCGCCTGCCTGACGGGCGAGATATCGACGGTCGCGATCCCGCCCTGCCTGACCGGCTGGCTGCGCTGGAAAATACGCCTGCTGGCAGCAAGAAGCTTCGGATCACCATCAAGACAGTCACAGGGCCACAATTCCATATTGGCAAGGTCACGCTGGTTGCCGGTCCGCTGAGCGGCCAGTCAAACGAAACTGCGCCGGACAAGTCGGGCACGACATCAACCCCGTTCAACGGAAAAACCGGTGCGGCAAAGGCGACGCAGCCACTGCACCCGGTTGTGCTGGACGACGCAGCGCGCAAGGCCTTTGGCCTGCAGACAGGACAGAAGGCGATCGCAGCCGATGTGCTGGCGGCGCAGTCCGGCCTGCTTCACGCCTTGCTGGAAGAGGGCCATGCCCAGGCCAATGTCTCGACGCCAGTTGCCTATCTGCGACCTGCGACCCAGACGCTCGATCTCGAGTTCTCTGTGGGTGTCGGACCAGTTGTCGATATAGGGCCGATCAGCTTCACGGGGCTGGAACGCACGCGTGAGAAATTTCTGCGTCGTCGCCTGCTCATCCACGAAGGGCAGCTCTATCAGCCGAGCAAGATCGAGGACGCCCGTCAGGATCTTGCCAGTGTAGGGATCTTCTCATCCGTCGGGGTGCATGATGCGCCGCCGCTTGTGGCCCTGGCGCGCGGGCAGGCAACGCCGGGTGTGACGCAGGCCATGCCGCTGCGTTTCGCGCTTGCCGAGGGCAAGCGTCACACCGTTTCCGGACAGATCGGCTATTCGACCGATCTTGGCGGCCGCGTCGGTGCGAGCTGGACCCATCGCAATCTGCTTGGTGGGGCGGAGCAGCTAAAGCTGACGGCGCTCGTTACCGGGCTGGGTGGGTCTGCCCAGCAGGGGCTTGGTTACGATGTCTATGCTGATTTTCTGAAGCCGGATTTTCTGCGGCGTGACCAGAATCTGAGTCTGCGCGTCGAGGGTATCAGGCAGTTACTCTATTCCTATCACCAGACGGCCATTCTGGTGCGTGGCGGATTGATCAGGCGGCTCAACAAGCGCTGGAGCATCAATGGCAGTCTTCTGGCCGAGCAGGAAAACATCAAGCAATTCGGCGTTTCGACCGATTATCTGATCGTGCAGGCCCCTCTTGGGGCTGTTTATGACAGCACGGAATTGTCGAACCCGATCGATCCGGCGACGCATGGCATGCGCGCCACCGTGAACATCACCCCTTCGGAATCGCTCGAAAACGGCAGTGCCTTCTTCACTATCATGAGCGCCAGTGCTTCGACCTATTTCGATCTGCACCATATCGGGTTGAGTGCGCCGGGGCGCTCCGTCATTGCGGTGCGCGGGCTTGTTGGCTCGGTGCAGGGGGCGTCGACCTATCAGATACCACCCGATCAGAGACTTTACGCCGGTGGCCCCGCGACGGTCCGTGGTTTCCGATATCAGGGCGTGGGGCCGCAGAACGGCAAATATGGCATTGGCGGTACCTCGCTCGATGCCGGATCGGTGGAATTCCGTCAGCGTATCCTGAAAAGCTTTGGGGCCGCAGCATTCGTCGATGCCGGTCAGGTGGGTGTCGGCAGTCGGCCATTCCAGGGCAAGCTGCGCGTCGGTTATGGCGCGGGTGTGCGTTATTACACCCCTATCGGGCCGGTGCGTCTCGATGTCGCCCTTCCTGCCAACAGGCCGCCCCATGGCGATAAATGGGAGCTCTATATCGGTCTCGGGGAGACTTTCTGATGAACGCGCGCCCCGTAACCGATCCGTCCCGACGCGACCTGCCGCAGACGCCCGCGCCTGACCCCAAACCCCGCCTTGCGCGCTGGAAGCGTGTCGCCTTGTGGTGTGTGGCCCTGATTGTCGGGCTACCACTGGCGCTCGTGACGCTGGCGCTGGCTGGTATTCTGGTTTTCGCCAATATCCCATACGGCCAGCGTTTCATCGAACGAGAGACGGCGAGCCTGACAGGGGGCATGGTGCAGATGCAGGGGCTGGATGGGGCGTTTCCCTATCGGCTGCATCTGCGTCGGCTCACCATTCATGATCATATCGGGCCGTATCTGGCCATTGACGAGTTGCGCCTGAACTGGTCGCCGCTCGCGCTTTTGCATAAATCGGTCAAGGCGTCCCTGCTTCAGGCACAGGCCCTGCGCTTTGAGCGTCTGCCTGTCAGCGATCCAGCTGTACCAACGCCCCCTGCCACGCCGAGCACACCGTCAAGTCTGCATCTCGGGATCAACCTGAAGAAACTGGATGTTGCCCGTATCGATCTGGGCAAATCCCTCGTCGGGTTTCCGCTCAGTGCCTCGGCACAGGGGCATCTCGTTCTGGCCGATCTGGCGCCGATCCTCGATGGCCTGACACTGGGACATCTGCCCAAGGCCGATCTGGGTCTTACGATCACTCGTCTCGATCGCCCCGCCACAATCGCCGTCACCCTCGCGACACCACGCGACGCCATCAACCTGCATCTGACCGCTCACGACGGCGCGCAGGGGCTCGTGACGCAGTTTGCAGGCATGGAAACGTTCGATCCGTTGTCCTTGTCGCTTGATCTGTCGGGGCCGCTGCGTGCCAACCATCTCCTGCTCGATATGCAGGCGGGCGAGGTCAAGGCACACGCGCAGGGCACGCTCAATCTGTTGCAGCATCAGGGCAATCTGGGCCTCAAGGCCTCGACGCCCGCCATGTCGCCGCTCGCAGGTGTCGCCTGGAACGGGTTTTCGCTTTCTGCGGAACTCCATGGCGATCTGCTTGCCCCCTCAGGGAGTGGGGCTCTTGATCTCGACTCCCTTGCGGCCGCGGGCGCCGGGGTGACCCATCTCTCTGCCCGGTTCTCGGGGGATGAGGGCAAGGGCGCCCGCGCCGATAATCTGCTGCTTACCTTGCGCGCCGATGGGGTGCGCGTGCCGGGTGTACCAAGTGCGCTTCTGGCGTCGAGCCCGGTAGAAGCCCGGATCAAGGCACAGCCAAATGCCGAGGGGCAGCCTGTCACGCTCAGCGTCACGCATGAATTGTTCCAGCTCGGCGCCTCAGCACGGTTGAAGCCGGAAATAAGTGGCGCGCTCGACCTGGTGCTGCCCGATCTCAAACCACTGGCGGCCATCGGCAAGATCGCGCTTTCAGGCCACAACGTCACGCATGCCGATTTCACCTATCGACCCAAGGGAGACACGCGCCTTACGCTGCGCGATCGCCTGTCGATAACCGGCGGGCTGAAGCAGGCGGTTTCCCTTATCGGTGACGATGCCACGATTGCGCTCGATGTCACGGCATCTCCCGAACGCACGGATGGGCGTGTCGTGCGCATTGGCGATCTGACCATAGACGGCCGGGCCTTGCATCTGCATGACGAGGCCTCTGTGTCGCTGGGAAAAACACCATCTCTTGAAAGCGATCTCGTTCTGGCGCTGCCTGATCTCAAGGCTGCCGCCCCTCAGCTGCACGGTCATCTCGCCTTGTCGGCTCATGCCGAGGGGCCCTTTCAGGATCTCGCGGCAAAGACCCAGATCAAGGGCGAGATCGGCGCAAGTGAGGTGCCTGCCGGGCCGCTCACTCTCGATCTAAACCTGCTGCACCTGCCCGCGACGCCTGAAGGGTCGCTGCGCGCCGATGGAAAGCTCGACGGGCGCAAGCTTGCTCTCGACGCGAGCTTTGCGCGCCACGCCGATAGTTCGGCCGAGCTTATTCTGAATGCCCTCGACTGGGCAAGCCTGACCGGAAAGGCCCATCTCGTCTTGCCGCCCTCTGCCAAGGTGCCTCTGGGCACCATGGCGATTACGGCAGGTAACCTGAACGATTTCAGTGCTCTTGCAGGGCATCGCCTTGGCGGGAAACTTGTGCTGGACGTGCATACGAGCGAGGCGTCAGAGACCGTCCCCCCTGTTGTCAGCCTGTCGGTCAAGGGCGGCGTCAGCACGCCGGAGGCCCGTCTCGGGGCACTCGATCTGTTTGGCACGGTCAATAATCCGCTAGATAAGCCAGATCTCAATCTGAGGCTCGCGCTGAGCGGCATCGACGCTCAGAACATCAAGGGGGCGGCGAAGCTTGCCGCTCAGGGACCGCTGGATGCGTTGTCCCTGTCGCTCAACGGGGCTTTTCAGAATGTCATGGCGGCCCCGGCCTCGATCGACACGGCACTGTTGCTCGATCTGAGTGGCAGAAGCGTCCGCCTCAATCGCTTCAGTGCTCTGGTCAAGGGCGAGACCATACGTCTGTCCGGCGCGAGCAAGATCGATTTTGGCGAGGTAAAGGGCGTCGATCGCCTGCAACTCGCGGTGGCTCCTCAGGGTGTGTCTCCTGCAACGCTCGATCTGGCAGGAACAATCAAGCCTAGGCTCAACCTGCATCTGCGTGTGGCGCAGGTGACACCCGCGCTGGCACGGCCATTCGTTTCGGGTTTCGATGCCAGTGGTGTGCTTTCCGCTCAGGCCGATCTGACAGGAGAAATTGCGCGACCGACTGGATCGGTTGCGGTCAACCTGCATGGATTCAAGCTACGGAGCGGACCAGGTGAGTCACTGCCGCCGCTCTCGCTTCAGGCCAATGCGCTTCTAGCAGGGCAGTCAGCGCAATTGACCGCGCAGGCCGACGCAGGAAGCAAGATTACCCTGCGTGCCAATGGCGCTGTTCCGCTTTCTGCGACTGGATCGCTTGGGCTGCACGTCAATGGTGCGCTCGATCTCTCGGTCGCCAATGCGGTTCTCGGTGCTCAGGGAATGGCATTGAGAGGCAAGACAGCTATCGATCTGGCTCTGAACGGCGTGGCAACGGCGCCCAAGGCGACCGGACGCGTCACGCTTGAGGCGATCAATTTCGCGCATTACGGCCAAGGGGTGAGGCTGACCGATATCAATGGCGTCATTCTCGCCAATGATGACAGTCTGACCCTGCAGAATGTGCAGGCCCATGCGGGCAAGGGCGTGATCGGGCTGAATGGTTCGGTCGGGTTTCTGCGTCCCGGCCTGCCGCTGGACATCAGGATCGTTGCCCGCAAGGCACAGCCGATTACGAGCGATCTGCTGACCGCGGTGATCGATACCGATTTGCGCGCGCATGGCCAGTTGTCCACGCGTCTTGATGTCGATGGCACGATCCGTCTGCCGTCGGTCGTGGTCAATATTCCGAGCTCCATGCCGGCTTCGGTGCCACAACTGACCGTCATCAGACCGGGCCAAAAACGGGAGAGCAGCACCAGTGCGCTCGTGATCGGGCTCGATATCGGGGTGCTCTCGCCCGGCGAATTCTTCGTGCGCGGCCACGGTCTGGATGCTGAAATGTCCGGCAAGCTGCATATTGGTGGGCTCAGCACAGCTCCGGATATTTCGGGCGGTTTCGATCTCAAGCGCGGCTTCTTCAACCTCGCCGGGGTGAATCTCAACTTCACAAAGGGGCGTGTTGCCTTTGACGGATCAGGAGTGGATCACAAGCTCGATCCGTCGCTCGATTTCCGTGCAGACCGCAATGTGCAGGGCACACTCGCAAGCCTTGTTGTGGGAGGCTATGCCAGTTCGCCGAAGATCGATTTCACGTCGCAGCCGTCGCTACCGCGCGATCAGGTTCTGTCGATGCTTCTTTTCGGCAGCTCGACCGCGTCACTTTCACCGACACAGCTTGCGAGCCTCGCTGCGGCTGTTGCCCAGATTACGGGCGGGTCGAGCTTCGATCCTCTCAACAAGGTGCGCGGTCTGCTCGGGCTTGATCGCCTTGCTGTCGGCGGCGGGAGCGGCGTCAATAATGGCGGCGCGAGCTTGGAAGCTGGTAAATACGTGATGAAAGGCGTCTATGTTGGCGCCAAACAGGCAACAGGCGGATCGGGTACACAGGCTCAGGTGCAGGTCGATCTCACCAAGCGGCTCAAGCTCAATACGACCGTTGGCACGGGCGGGCAGGTGACCGGGTTCACCACGCCGGAAAACGATCCGGGGTCGAGTGTCGGCCTCAGCTACGGCTTCGATTACTAGGAATAGAAAAGGGAGGGGGCACGAGGTCCCCTTCCACGTTCAGCGCCCCGAGGGCGGGACTGTCAGAGCGTTACGGCTTCCGGAACGTACTGCCAGTCTGCCTTGTCTCGTGTCTGCAGGATGATCCGGGCATTGGGAGCATCGGTAACGGCAATCCAGTGCCGGGCCTCTTCCGGCGTGCGACCGAAATGCACATGGCGCGCTTCGAGCCACTGATTGCGGAGCGCTTCTTCTGTTGCGACAAACCAGCTTTCATCGAGATAGCGGCGCACATCTGACCACGGGCCGTCACAGAGCAGGTAATTACCTTCGACGATGATCAGCTTGCGATCGGGCAATACCGGTATGGCCCCTGCGATGGGCTCTTCGATCTCGCGGGCGAAGAGGGGGGCATAAACGATATCGGATTGCTGATGACGGATACGGTCGAGCAGCGAGGTGAAGCCTGCCGCATCGAATGTGTCCGGAGCCCCCTTGCGTCCAGCGCGGTCGAGACGCTTCAGCTCGCAATTGGCCAGATGAAAGCCGTCCATCGGCACGACAATGGCGTGTTCGGCATAATCTGCGGCAAGGCGAGCCGCGAGTGTCGATTTGCCTCCGCCTGGCGCGCCGACGAGACCGAGAATGACCCGGCCGGGGCGGGAGAGAAGCGCGTCGAGCCGCTGTCTTGCAGTCTGATAGCTGGACGTCATGATTTCTTTCGTTCCGATTCGTCGTGAAGAAGGGCGCGCACGGAAGAGACGACGTCGCTCCAGTCCCAGGCGCGTGTCTGACGCAGAATGCGCAGCGACGGATACCACGGGCTGTCGGTGCGATCCGTCATCCAGCGCCAACAGGGATTGACCCTGTCCATCAGCAGGACAGGCTTGTTCATGGCGCCTGCGAGATGAACCACCGAGGTATCGACCGAAACGACAATATCCAGATTATCGATCAGGGCCGCTGTATCGTCCATCGTCAGGCATTCGGGCATCAGATCAATGATCGGGGTTTTGCTCTCGTCAAGCTGACCGGAAGCAGCTCCCTTCTGCAGACTGTAAAAACTCGTTTTTGGCAGATCGAACAGGGGGCGCAATGTTTCGAGTGTCATGGACCGGCGTTGATCGAGCATGAAAGGCTCTGTCTGGTCACGCCTTGGCGCACCCGACCAGACCAGCCCGACCTTCAGGTTACGGTCGTCCCGCAAGCGTGCCGCAAAATGCGCCGACTTCACTGCGTCGGGTGCGATATAGGGCGGGGTGACACCAAAAGGATTTGGCGATGCCGTGAAGGCTCTCGGCAGGCTTATGAAGGGGCAGTGATAGTCATAATAGGGCGTCGTGCCACCGCTTTGCACAGTATCGACGCCCTCAACCCGTGCGCAGAGATCGCTCATGATGTCAGCGCCCCAGACACGGATAATGGCCCCTTTCTGCGCCAGAAGGGGCAGATACCGGAGATACATGAATGTATCGCCGTAGCCTTCCTCCTGCGTCACCAGAACATGTTTGCAGCGGAGATCAAGCTTCTCGGTGATGTTGGGCAGGAGCTGGGCCATGGGCAGGCTGGTATGGCCGGGCAGACGAAAGCGCCATTCATGCTCGGACCACCCCTGCTGGAAATACCCGGCCTTGAGCAGGGCGATGGAATAGTTGAGGCGCATCTGCGGATGGTCAGGTTTGATCTGGATCGCCTGACGATAAAGGTTGATTGCCTCATGAACGTCGCCACTGGCGGCCGTAATATAGGCGATATTCGACAGAGCGCTTGGATCCTTGGGGTCGAGCGCCTGCATGCGCTTCAATACGGCACAGGCATCGGCAAAACGGCCAGCCTGGGTGAGCGTGCAGGAAAGTGTGCTCAGGGCGGGAAGATGGCCCGGTCGTCTCTGCAGGGCGTCATTGAGGCGCGATTCGGCCTCATCGAGAAAGCCCAGCTGCATCAGGAGTGTCGCGCCAAGCTCGAGCAGGCGACAATCCTGCGGTGCAGCATGGGCGAGACGATCGCTCAGATCGAGCAGTTCAGCCCGGCGATCATGAGATTCTGCGACAGGAAGCAGCGTTTCCAGAGGATGCGGACCGATACCGGAAACCACTGCAAGGGTCCGGGCCATCTCGAGACATTTTTCCAGATCACCGGAAAGAAAGGCCTCGCTCAGCCTGGCCTGCGTCGTCTGCTCCTGCATGCCCATGGCTCAGCTCGTGGGCACCAGCTCGTGAACGACGTTGAGAATGGCATCGAGCTGATAGGGTTTTGTCATGACCCTGTCGATCGGCGAGGCACCATCAAGGTTCATGCCATGGCCGGTGGTATAGATGATCGGCAGATCCGGTCGGATCTGCCGACTTTCCTGGCCAAGCTCGGCGCCGCTTCCATCAGGGAGGGAGATATCCATGATGAGAAGATCTAGCGTCCGGTCACTATGCAGGAAACCGCGCGCCGTCGCACAATTCTCCGCCTCGAGCACCGACACATCGCTGTCTTCGAGGAATTCGATCAGACAGGTTCTGATCAGAAAATCGTCCTCTACGACGAGGACGGTAGGCGGGGTGGACATAAGCGCGGATCTCGGTCGGTTCAGGAAGACCAGTTCTGCTCGAAATCGGCATAGAGCGTGAGCCCGCCATCAACGAACAGGGTCTGCCCCGTAATATAACTCGATTCTTCCGAAGCGAGAAAGGCCATTGCGTCAGAGATTTCGCGGCACTCACCCGGGCGGCGCATCGGGATATGCTTTGCCGTTGCCTCGTATTTCTCCGGGTCCTTGGTCCAGGCGTCGTTGATGGGGGTCACGATGGCACCGGGCGCGACCGCATTCACACGAATACCGTAGCGGGCATATTCCAGCGCGAGGGTGCGCACGATGTTGCCAACGGCACCCTTGCTCGCGGAATAGCCCAGATAATGTGGCTTGGGCACCTGCTGGTGGACCGAGCTGTTGACGAGAATATTGCCCTTCTGGTCGTTTGCCCGCCAGTATTTGAGGGCTGCCCGCGCGCAAAGCACCACGCCCGTGACATTCACGGCCATGACGGCGTTGAAATCCTTAAGGGAAATATCTTCCGACGGACATTCGATCTGCATGCCTGCATTGCAGATAAGAACGTCGAGGCCACCGAAGCCCTCGATCGTTTCTCTCACGACGCGATCGACATCTTCTTCCACGGCCATGTCACCCGCGACAATGAGATGTTCGCCGGAGACGGGTTTGGAAAGACGGTCGAGAAGGGGGCGGAGTTTTTCGGCCTTGCGCGCGTTGATGGCGACCTGTGCGCCTTCACGGGCGAAATGCAGGGCTGCATCCTCGCCGATGCCCTGAGAGGCTCCGGTGATGAGGATTTTCTTGTTCGCGAACCGTTTGGTCGTGTGCTCCGTCATGCGGCGCTCTCCTTTTCCGTGGGAAAGGACAGCCCTTAGGGGGGCTGTCGCATCAGATCGGAGGATGAAACGCCGGTGAACGGAAAAGGATGCCTGACGGATCAGGCTGCCTTCATGGTCTCGGTCAGAGCCTGCAGAACAGCGGTCGGGTCCTTGTTTTCAAGAACGGCAACTTCACTGACAAAACGTTCCTGAGCTGCTTCGAAGAGCTTGCGCTCACTGAAGCTGCCGTCGAGGCTGTCGACATTGCGGCGCAGGTCGCGCAGCACTTCGGCAATCTGGATCAGGTCGCCGGAATTGATCTTTTCCTGATAGGCGACCGCACGGCGTGCCCACATGCCCTTGCTGACATGGGGCTTGCCCTTGATGATCGACATCGCCTTTTCGACGATATCGCGCGTCACGATCTTGCGCAGGCCGGATTTGCGTGCCTTCGAAAGCGGAATACGCAGGGTCATCTGGTTGCCGGGGAAGGAGATCTGGATGATCTCCAGCTTGGTTCCGGCAATCTCGTCTACACCGATGCGGTCGACGCGGCCCACACCATGTGCGGCATAGACGATGGAATCCCCTTCCTGAAACGGATCATCATCTCCGCCATGAGAGTCAGCCTGAGTTGCGGTCAGCGCAGCGGCGCTACGCGCCATCGCGTCTGTCATGCCTCCCTTGGGAGGGGTTTTGAACGTGCTCATGGCGACAGCTTATAACAGAAATTCCACAGCTTGTCTTGTGGTCTCGTCAGGGCTGAACACCGCCCTGCGGCGGAATGGGGCCGTCAACGGCTTCACCGATCGGCTGCAGCAGGTCGATCTCGATGGTGCGGGCCATGGTCAGCATGGGCAGGGCATGCCTGCTGGGCACGAAAGGCTCCTGCAGATCGCGACCGCTCTTGTCGAGCGCCTGGAACAGAAAGCCGACAAGGCTCGACCCGAGCGGGGTGATCCAGCCAAGGGTCTGCACGGCCGAAAACGGCAGAACGATGCAAAAAACATGCACGACCAGCAGGGGTAGCACCGAGTATTGCACAGGCAGGGGGGTGTTCTTGATGCGCTCGAGGCCACCCTGCGCATTGGCCAGATCGGAGAGAATGCGATCGATCGTGCCATGAACGGCGCCATCGATTTTCATGCGCTCGACTTCCTCTGCGACGCAAAGGCCGATTTCGTAGAGCAGCGCGTTGGGCTTGTTGGTGCGCGCCATGATCCGCTCATACATTTCCGGCGCGAGCAGACGCTTTGCATCGGGTCCCTGCTCGGTGTTCGAGAGCGCCGTGCGCAGAAGATAGGGATAAGCCGCCATGGCCTTTGCCAAGTCGGGGCGACCGCCCAGCAGCGTTGCGGCCTCACGAGCGAAGGAGCGGGAGTTGTTCGTGATCAGGCCCCAGAGCGAGCGTCCTTCCCACCAGCGTGCATAGGCGGCATTGTTACGCACGCCCAGAAACAGGGCGAGGGCCGAGCCCATGAGCGAGATCGGCAAGGCAGGCTGTTCCATCCATTCCTGGTGGAACACCTGATAGAGAATAACGACAACGAGGTCCCACAGAGCGAGAATACCAAGGGGCAGGGCGGTCTCGCGAAGGAGAATCCACAGGCCGTAAGTCTTGTCGACGATCAAGGTTTGTCGGTCCTCAGTCTACATGTTGGCAATAGGCGGCATCTTATCGAAGACGCTGTGCATAAAACTCGTTAAAACTGTCGCTGTTTTGTGACGTATCGTGAATCATCTTCTTTCACTGGAGTTTCCGTCTATGGATGTGATTGCCGCTCTGGCTCTTGAAGCCGGTCGCCCGCTTGAAATCGATACCGTTCAGCTGGAAGGGCCGCGCGCAGGCGAGGTTCTGGTCGAGATCAAGGCGACAGGGCTCTGCCATACCGACAAGTTCACTATGTCAGGCGCCGACCCGGAAGGCCTGTTTCCGGCGATCCTCGGGCATGAAGGGGCAGGTATCGTGCTTGAGGTCGGTGCCGGTGTCACCTCGCTCAGGCCGGGTGACCATGTGATTCCTCTTTACACTCCGGAATGCCGTTCCTGCCCGTCGTGCCTGTCGCGCAAGACCAATCTCTGCACCTCCATCCGGGCAACGCAGGGCAAGGGGCTTATGCCCGATGGCACCACGCGCTTTTCCTATCGTGGCAAGCCTGTTCACCACTATATGGGCTGCTCGACCTTCGCAAACTTCACCGTGCTGCCTGAAATTGCTCTGGCGAAGGTGCGTAGCGACGCGCCTCTCGACAAGATCTGCTACATCGGTTGCGGCGTGACCACGGGTATCGGTGCGGTGCTGTTCACGGCCAAGGTAGAGGCCAATTCCACGGTTGTCGTGTTCGGTCTTGGTGGCATCGGTCTCAATGTCATCCAGGGGGCGAAGATGGTTGGCGCGCGCCAGATCGTTGGCGTCGACCTCAACCCGGAGCGTGCCGAAATTGCCCGTCAGTTCGGCATGACCCATTTCGTCAATCCTGCCGATCTTGGCCCCGATGGCGATGTGGTCGGGCATCTGGTCGAACTGACGGGTGGGGGCGCTGACTACACGTTCGAATGCGTAGGCAACGTCAAGCTCATGCGTCAGGCGCTCGAATGCGCGCATCGCGGCTGGGGTGTTTCCTGCGTGATCGGCGTGGCTGGAGCAGGGCAGGAAATCAGCACGCGTCCTTTCCAGCTTGTCACCGGGCGTCGCTGGATCGGCTCGGCTTTCGGCGGCGCGCGAGGACGCACCGATGTGCCCAAGATCGTCGACATGTATATGGAAGGACGGATCAACATCGACTCCCTGATCACGCAGCATCTCAAGCTGTCGGAGATCAATCACGGGTTCGACCTGATGAGTCAGGGCAAATCTATCCGCTCGGTTGTGGAATTCGACGCATGAGCGTCGAGATACTCTCGAAGCAGCTATGTCATGGTGGGGCTGTCAGCACGGTCGCGCATAAATCGACCAGTCTCGGCCTCGATGCGAAGTTCATGCTGTTCCGGCCTGCTGAGGCATTGCGCGGCGACAAGACGCCGGTGCTTTTTCTGCTGGCAGGGCTGACCTGCACGCATGAGACGTTCCTGCAGAAATCCACGATCATTGCCGAGGCAGCAGCTTGCGGCCTCACGCTGGTCGCACCCGACACCTCGCCACGCGGCGCCGGTGTCGAGGGAGAAAATGACACCTACGATCTTGGCACGGCGGCCGGTTTCTATCTCGATGCGACCCGGCAGCCCTGGGCGTCGCATTATCGCATGGGCAGCTATGTGGCGGACGAGTTGCCGGAGCTGATCCGCACCCGTTTCGGGCAGGAAGGATCGGCTTTCGGTATCATGGGGCATTCGATGGGCGGTCATGGGGCGCTCGTTCATGGGCTGCGCAACCCGTCCCTCTGGCAATCCGTCAGCGCCCTTGCGCCTATTGTGCATCCTTCAGTGGTACCGTGGGGCACGAGAGCGTTTAAGGCCTATCTCGGTGAAGACCGGGAAAGCTGGGCTGCCTGGGATGCTGTTTCGCTGATCGCGTCTGGCAGGCGTCATCCGAACGAGATCCTCATCGATCAAGGGACTGCTGACCAGTTTCTGGCACAGGAGCTGCGACCCGATCTCATCGAGAATGCCGCAGCAAAGGCGGGCCAGCCGCTGACGCTGCGCTATCATGCGGGATATGATCACTCCTACTGGTTCATTCAGAGTGTGATAAGCGATCATGTCGCTCACCATGCACGGCTTCTGGGAGCGCGCTCATGATACGCAAGCTTGTGGCCGTCTCGGTGCTGTTCCTCGCTGGGTGTGTCGGGTCAGAGCCGCATCCCTCCGCGCTTGTTCCGCTTGCGCATGGCGATTTCGATCACAATACGCTGGCGCTTACCTGGCAGCCCGGGTTCTGCAGTGCCGGAGGTGGCTGCACCTCCGATCAGCCACGCCAGTCACTTGTCGGTCTGCACGGGCTATGGGCCTCAGAGCCCCATTCGCTTGAAGCGCAGAACGTGCCGGTCGAGCGTTGGTGGCGTGAAGGTTGCGGCCTGTTTGGTCCTGACGCGCCGCCACCTGTGCTCGATAACGCCATGCTGCAAACACTTGGCGAGATCATGCCGCACACCAACCCGTCGCTGCTGACCCATGAATGGGTCAAGCACGGGGCCTGTTTCGGCTATGATCCGGGTGTCTTTTTCGCAAAGGCAAGCGCGCTTCAGAGCCGTTTCTCCCGTTCACCCATGATGGCGTTTCTGGCAGCCCGCGCCGGTACTGTGGTGGGACATGACGAGGTGCTGGCGTTTTTCCGCACGGCGACAGGCGCAACACAGCCAAGAGCGCTCCAGCTCCGCTGCGAGACGGATCAGGCCAAACGCGTCGTGCTGACACAGCTCTGGTTCACGCTCGATCCGAAGCGCATGGGGCAATTCCCGAGCGCCGGAAGTTATCTGGACTCCCCTCAGATGCAGGATAACTGCCCTGCCAGTTTCTGGCTCAAAAACTGGTGAGAGCCTTCTCTGGGCGTGCCTCGTCATGGCGCGCTCAGGGCGAGGGGAAGTTGCGTATCATGAGGTGGTGGTCACCGGGGCGTGACCAGAGATTGTTACTGCCCGCTACGGGCCCGTGCCCGACCACCTCATAGCCACCAGATGCCCAGCATGTGTTGTTCGACACCAGAAGAGGTGAATCATCAGACTTCGGAAAGGGTATCAGCCTCATGCAGGGGCCATTGGCTATGCCAGTGATCTGATTGCCGATCACATTGATATTGCCCCCGGCAACAATGACCGGAGACCGGGCAGCTGCGGCTCCCCAGACCGAGGAATTGGCCAGGATACCGCCATACATGCGGTCCAGATGAAAGCCGGCCCAGCCGGGTTCGGCCCCGCTTGAGGGGAGGTCGGCGCTGCAATTGACCACGCGGGTCAGGTCCACCCCATCAGCAAAAATACCGGCACGTTTCCCTTCGAGATAGGAATCGGAGACGCTGAGATCTTCGTCGTCCTTGCCGTCTACAGCGTAGATGCCGTACCAGGCCTCCAGCACACGCAGGTTGCGGATTTTCGTGCCTTGCACCCCTGGCCCGATGAAGATTCCTGTGCCGTGGATATCCGTCACATCGGATACCGTATTATTCGAGGCATAGGCCGAGACGGTGTTGCTGGCTGCCATGGTGCCACTGATCACGACAGCATTGGAATCGCCAAAGGAGTCGAAGAACGACCCTCTGACGATGTTATCCGACGTGGCAATAAGCTCGACGCCGTTTCGGAAGCGATCGATATTGACGTTCTCGACCACTCCCTTGAAGGCGCCGGTGACGCTGATGGCTGTATCCGTGTAGGCGTTGACCGACCGCAACCGCAGATTGCGAATGATATAGGGTATCACCGCCGTGCCTGGCTTCGGGGCACTGAGCACCAATCCCCCGTCGAGAAAGCGCAGCGTGCCGTTATTGCCTTCCAGTATGAAGGTTTTCGCGGTCGGAGGCGCTCTCAAAGTTCTAACCCGACAGGTGCCGGACAGGGACAGCGCAACATTCTTTGCCGTAGCGGCGTCTACCGCGGCCTGAAAGCTTTTCGTGTCATCGGTTGCGTCATCGCAGCGCGCCCCGAATTGCGCAACGTTCAGGCCGGCTTCAGCACATGCAGCAACAGGAATACCCAGCCACAGCCCGATTGCGACGGCGAGAGCAGCACCCGCACGGGTCACGATGTCAGTTGCCCTGCAGGTGCAGCACGATCTCGCGGCTATGCGGCGTACGGCGATGCTCGAAAAGATAGATGCCCTGCCATGTGCCAAGCACGGGCTCACCACCCATGACGGGAATGGTGAGCTGCACATTGGTCAGAACCGAACGGATATGAGCGGGCATGTCATCCGCCCCCTCGTAATCATGACGATAGGCGCGTGCTTCCGGCACGAGGTCGTCGAAATAGCTGACGATATCGTGCTGGACGGTCGGATCGGCATTTTCCTGAACAATGAGCGATGCCGAGGTGTGACGACACCAGAGCGTCAGGAGCCCGTCTTCAATGCCGGTTGAGGCGACCCAGTCGAGCACCGACCCGGTGATCATGGTCAGGCCCTTGCCCCGTGTACGAATGGAAAGACGGTGAAAGGCCTGCTGCATTTCCGGTATCCTGTCTCGCTCTGGTTCCAGTGTCAGCGCAGATAGCCAACCAGCCGTTCCGCCTCGCTTACAATCGGCTCGGCCAGGGCATTGGCGCGTGCTGCCCCCTGTCTCAGAACGCCCTCCAGATGGGAGCGATCCTCGAGCAGGCGGCGTGTTTCGTTGGCAACCGGTGACAGCGTCTCGACCAGTACTTCGGCGAGAGCGGCCTTGAAGGGACCAAAGCCCTGACCGCCGAAACGTGCCAGCACGTCATCGACGCCCTGATTGGCCATGGCGGCGTAGATCGTCACCAGATTACGCGCTTCGGGGCGGCCTTCCAGCCCGGCGGCCTCGGAGGGCAGGGCCTCGGTGTCCGATTTCGCCTTGCGTATCTTGAGGGCGATATCATCCGCTGTGTCGGTCAGTTCGATGCGTGACTGGGCAGAAGGGTCGGATTTCGACATCTTTTTGGTGCCGTCGCGCAGGCTCATGACGCGAGCTGCCGAAGGCGGGATCAGGGGTTCGATCATGGGGAAGAAATCGACCCCGTAATCATGGTTGAACTTCGCACCAATATCATTGGCGATTTCGAGATGCTGCTTCTGATCTTCGCCCACCGGTACGCGGGTGGCATGAAACGCGTGAATATCGGCAGCCATCAAAGCGGGATAGACGAAAAGCCCGGCGGAATGCTGTTCGCGATCCTTGCCTGCCTTTTCCTTGAACTGTGTCATGCGGTTGAGCCAGCCGAGGCGCACGACGCAATTGAAAATCCAGCCAAGGCGCGCATGGGCGCTTACGGCAGACTGGTTGTAGAGCACATGCTTTTCGGGATCGATACCAGAGGCGATCAGACAGGCGGCCTGAGCCAGATTGTCGCGTCGCAATTGCTCGGGCTCACGAAAGACGGTGAGGGCGTGCATGTCGACCAGGCAGAACACGCAGTCATGATCTTCCTGCAGCCGCACCCAGTTGCGGATCGCGCCAAGATAATTGCCAAGCTGGGGGACGCCGGTCGGCTGAATGCCGGAAAATACACGTTGCATGGCCGATGTTGTCGAATGCGTCTGACAAACGGTCAAGGGGAAAGATTGCCGAGCCAGCGCAAATGCCTGTAAGGGCTGCGCGGCGTCAATTTGCATGACGGCGCGTCTGAACGAGGAGATCGTGGTGCCGAGGGGGATTCTGACTGTCTATGCGGGTCCGATGTTTGCCGGCAAATCGGCGCATCTGCTCGTGGACCACCCCGATCAGGAGGGCAGTCTCTGTCTTGCACCCGCTTTCGACACGCGCTCGGGGGCAAGCATTCACAGCCGTGTCGGGTTGCGCCGCCCTGCGCGTTCGATCTCTTGCTGGCCCAGCGATTTTGCGCGTTTCAGGCATATTCTGCTCGATGAGGGGCATTTCATGATTGCGCCGCATTATACGGGCGATGTGGTAGCCGATATTGCGAAAAGCCTGGAGGCAGGAATCGATATCAGCGTGGCCGGGCTTGATACGGATTTCATGCAGCATGATTTCGATGTCATGGCCCGGCTTCGTGTTCTGGCAGACCGTTACGTGCCGCTCACCGCACGGTGTCATGTCTGCGAAGCACCGGCGCGATGGACGGCAAAGAAGCGCCAGACTGGCCATGTGCTCGAAACCGGCGACGATGATCTATATGAGGCGCGTTGCGACGCTCATTGGGCGGCTCCGGACTAGACTCTGTTCCGCTCGTCGAAGGCAGATATCAGGGGATCTTGCCCTGTATGGACAGATGGTCGCGCAGATCATGCACGCGGTTCGAGCCGATTTCTTCCTTGCGGGCAGCCGCAAATATGTCGGGGGTGATGACCGGTGCGGGTGTCGTGGCACCTCGGGAAATGAGCCAGTTCAGGATCAGACTCAACTGTTCGTCAGTCAGACGACGGAAACTGGGCATCGAAAAATTGTAATGGCCGCCATTGGCCGTTATCGGGCCGTCGAGCCCGTTGAGCATGACACGTGCCAGATAGTCCCGGCCCTCGCGCGTTTTCGCGATTATATCAAGGCGTCCGGCCAGAGGTGGCACCTCGCCGGGCAGGCCGGAGCCACCATGGTGGCAGATGCCACAATTCGGGCCATAGAGCTTTTGCCCCGCGCTCTTCTTGCCACAACCCGCCAGAGCAAGCGTGGCAATCAGCGCCAGGGCGAGGGGGGCACGCATGGAGAGCGTCTTACTGCTCCTGCCCACCCAGACCCAGAAGCTGGATCTTGAAGACCAGCGGGCTATTGGGCGGAATGATGCCCATGGAGCGTTTGCCATAGCCTAGTGCGGGCGGGACATAGAGCATCCACGTATCACCTACATGCATCATCGGCAGGGCCTCCATCCAGCCTTGCACGAGACCGTCGAGCGCCATCTGCATATAGGCGCCGTTACCGTGCTGCTCGGAACTGTCGAAAATGCCGCCATCGGGCAGACGCCCTTCATAGATCAGCATCATCATACGGCCCTTGGATGGCTGTTCACCATCCTTCGGCCCAGATTTCAGAACCTTGTAGGCCAGTCCGTCAGGCAGGGTCTTGACCCCGGGTTCCGCACGAACCTTGGCCATGAACTGCTCGGGTGTCAGCTCCGGCTCTTCTTTCGGGCCGCCACAGGCAGTCAGAGCGACGAAAGACGCCCCGGCAACGAGGGTCTTGATGGAGCGGGACATACGCATGTCTGGACCTCTTGAAACTTGCGAAGCCCCCGCTGCCCGACCTCGCGCATTGCGGAGAGGGTCAGCGGGGGCAGGCGATCGCCGTCTTGCGATCAGGGCTTGCCGCCGGTGCGGCCGATCTGGCCCCCAAGGCGCAGGCGCAAGGCATTGAGCTTGATGAAGCCCTGGGCGTCGACCTGATTATAGGCGCCCTCGTCATCCTCGAACGTAACGACGCGGGTATCGTACAGGCTGTTCGGGCTTTCACGACCTACGCAGATCACATTGCCCTTGTAGAGCTTGAGGCGGACGCGGCCGGTAACCGATTTCTGGCTGGCATCGATCAGCGCCTGAAGCATGTAACGCTCGGGCGAGAACCAGAAGCCGTTATAGATGATCTCGGCATAGCGCGGCATCAGGCTGTCCTTGAGGTGCATGGCCTCGCGGTCGAGCGTGATGGATTCGATGCTGCGATGAGCGGTCAGCAGAATGGTGCCGCCCGGCGTCTCGTAGATGCCGCGTGACTTCATGCCGACGAAGCGGTTCTCGACCAGGTCGAGACGGCCGATACCGTTATCATGACCGAGCTTGTTGAGGCGCGTCAGCAATTCGGCAGGGGAAAGCGTGACGCCGTTGAGCGCGACCGGATCGCCCTCATGAAAATCGATGGCGATCTCGGTGGCGACATCGGGCGCGTTTTCGGGCGAGATCGTGCGCTGGAAGACGATCTCGTCAGGCGCGATCGCGGGGTCTTCGAGAATCTTGCCTTCGGAAGACGAGTGCAGAAGATTGGCATCGACCGAGAACGGCGCTTCGCCGCGCTTGTCCTTGGTGACGGGAATCTGGTTTTCTTCGGCAAAGGCCAGAAGCTTGGTACGCGACGTGAGGTTCCACTCACGCCACGGCGCGATCACCTTGATGTCCGGCTGCAGGGCATAATAGCCGAGTTCGAAGCGAACCTGGTCATTCCCCTTGCCGGTAGCACCATGTGCAACGGCATCGGCACCGACCATCTTGGCGATCTCGATCTGGCGCTGGGCGATCAGCGGGCGCGCGATCGAGGTGCCGAGCAGATACTGGCCCTCGTAAAGCGCGTTGGCGCGGAACATCGGGAAGACGAAATCCTTCACGAACGTCTCACGCAGATCTTCGACGAAGATTTCCTTCACGCCGAACATTTCGGCCTTGCGGCGTGCGGGCTCGAGCTCTTCACCCTGGCCGAGATCGGCGGTGAAGGTCACGACCTCGCAGCCATATTCCTTCTGGAGCCAGCGAAGGATAACGGAAGTATCCAGCCCGCCCGAGTAGGCGAGAACGACTTTTTTAATGTCCCGGGCGGTCATAAGGCCGAGCTTCCCTCTGTAAAGATGACGCGTTCAGCGGCTTTCTTACCACCCGTCAGCCGATCAGACCAGTCTTGGGGGCGGGCCCTGACCTGTTATTCAGCCTCGGCAGTCACATTGCGGCGAAGACGCTCGCTTTCCGTCTTCAGCTGACCGCAGGCAGCAAGAATATCACGGCCGCGCGGCATGCGGATCGGCGAGGCAAAACCGGCATCCATCACGATGGCCGCGAATTTCTGCAACTGCTCACGGGTAGAGGGCTTGAATTCCGAACCCGGCCAGGGATTGAACGGGATGAGATTGACCTTGGCGGGTAGGCCCTTGATCAGGCGCACCAGTTCACGGGCATCGGCTTCACTGTCATTGATCCCGCGCAGCATGATGTATTCGAAAGTGATGCGTCGCGAATTCGAGGCCGCCGGATAGCGACGGCAGGCCGCCATCAGTTCTTCGATCGGATATTTGCGGTTGAGCGGCACGATCTTGTCGCGCAGGTCGTTGGTAACGGCATGCAGGGAGATGGCGAGATTGACCGCCAGTTCCTCGCCGCAGCGATCCATCATGGGCACGACACCCGATGTGGAGAGGGTGATGCGTCGGCGTGACAGGGCGATGCCCTCGCCATCCATTACGATGCGCATGGCCTTGGCCACATTGTCGTAATTATAGAGCGGCTCGCCCATGCCCATCAGCACGATGGTGGAGAGCAGACGAGGGGTTTCCCCTCTGGGGCTCGGCCATTCGCCATAAGAATCGCGCGCAGCCATGAACTGCGAGACAATCTCGGCAGCGCCGAGATTACGCACGAGCTTTTGCGTGCCTGTATGGCAGAAGGTGCAGGAAAGGGTGCAGCCGACCTGAGAGGAAATACAGACAGCGCCGCGATCTTCACGACGATCAGGGATATAGACCGTCTCGGCTTCCTGCCCGTCACGGAAGCGGAACAGGAATTTGCGCGTGTCGTCATTCGAGGTCTGTTCGAGAGACGTGGCGGGACGCCCGACGACGTAATGTTCGGCAAGCTTTGCCTGGAGCGGCTTGGCAATGCTGCTCATGAGCGAGAAATCGGTCGCCCCCTGATGATAGATCCAGTGCCAGAGCTGCTTGGCGCGAAACGGCTTCTCGCCGAACGCAGCCATTTCAGCAATCAGCTCTTCGCGTGACAGGCCCACGAGGTCGCGACGTCCATCCGGCAGAACCGCAGGCGGAGGTGCGAAAAGAGCAGATTTGGCCAGGATGCGCGCGCGCTCCTGCTCATTCAGGTCGAGAGGGGTCGAAATGTCGGACATGGGGCTGCTCTATCATGGAAGAGCCCCTCAAACGCAAGGAAAACCATGCGCGGCTTTTGAGAAGCACCAGGCTAAGTCCCGAGCCATGTCCGGTCTGATCGAACGGAGCGTGGCGTGGGAGGAGGCAAGCCCGTCGGGGTCTCTCTGACGGCGCGCGTTTTCCACCTGCCCGAGGGTATTCTTACTCGGGGCTATCCTGATTCAAGAGACCCGTTTTGCCGCGATCAGGAATTCGCGGTTGCCTTCCGGACCGGTGATGGGGCTCGGCTCGATACCGAGCACTTCCCAACCCTCGAGCCCTTCCCACCAGCCGCGTATTTCTGCGCAGACGCGCTCATGCACTGCCGGATCACGTACGACGCCCTTGGCGCCAATCTCTGCACGACCTGCCTCGAATTGCGGCTTGATGAGGGCGACGGCCCAGCCGCCCGGCTGGCAAAGCGCCAATGCCGGAGGCAAAACAGTGCGCAGACCGATGAAGCTGGCATCGCAGACGACAACAGAGATCGCATCAGGGATCATTGTCGCATCGAGCGTGCGGGCGTTGGTTTTTTCCATCACCACGACACGCTCATCAGAGCGAAGCTTCCAGGCGATCTGCCCGTGCCCGACATCCACGGCGAACACCTTGGTCGCGCCCTTGGTCAGCAGAACATCGGTGAAGCCACCCGTCGAGGCCCCGACATCGATCGCCGTGGCGCCTGTCGGGTCGAGGGCAAAATGAGCAAGGGCGTGGTCGAGCTTGAGCCCGCCACGAGACACCCAGGGATGGTCCTGCCCGCGCAGGTCAAGTGGGGCGTCTTCGGCGAGCATGTCACCCGCCTTGGCAATGCGACGATCCTTGGTGAACGCAAGGCCCGCCATGATCAGCGCCTGCGCGCGGGCTCGACTTTCGACAAGCCCGCGTTCGACCAGAAGTACGTCAGCCCGCTTCTTGGCCATCAGGCCGTCTGCTGAGCGTTCTGCGCACCCAGAGCCGCCTGGGCGACCGTGACGATCTGCGGGGCATTGAGCCCGGCTTCATCGTACTGCACGTCCGGCAGGTTGTGGTCGATATAGGTGTCCGGCAGAGCCATTGGGCGGAACTTGACCTGATCGAGCAGGGTGGTTTCTGCCAGATGGCGCACGACCAGGCTGCTGAAGCCACCGGCGGCACCTTCTTCGATGGTGATCAGCACTTCATGCTCGCGTGCCAGACGCTCGACCAGAGCCGTGTCGATCGGCTTGGCGAAACGGGCATCGGCCACGGTCACGGCGATGCCCTGTGCGGCGAGATGATCGGCAGCCTTCAGAGACTCGGTCAGACGCGTGCCCAGAGACAGGATTGCGACGCCCGATTTCGCGCCTGGCTGGCGTACGGCTTCCCGCACGATGCGGCCGCGACCGATTTCCAGAATTTCGCCAGCTTCCGGCAGTTCAAGGCCTGTGCCGCTGCCGCGCGGGTAACGGAAAGCAATCGGACCGGAATCATAGACGCAAGCTGTTGCCGTCATGTGGGTGAGTTCGACCTCATCGCTCGGTGCCATCACGACCATGTTGGGGAGGCAGCAAAGATAGTTCAGGTCGAACGAACCGGCATGGGTCGCCCCATCCGCGCCAACGAGACCGGCACGGTCAATGGCGAAACGCACCGGCAGGTTCTGCAGATCGACGTCATGCACAACCTGGTCATAGGCGCGCTGCAGGAAGGTCGAATAGATGGCGCAGAACGGACGCAGGCCTTCCGAGGCCATGCCCGCAGCGAACGTCACGGCGTGCTGCTCGGCGATGCCGACATCGAAGAAGCGGTCGGGATGTCTGGTTGCGAATTTGTCGAGACCGGTGCCGGACGGCATCGCTGCCGTGATGGCCGTGATGCGCTCGTCCTTTTCGGCATGACGCAGCAATTCGCGTGCCATCACCGAGGTGTAGCTCGGCGGGCCAGCAGGCGCTTTTTTCTGTTCGCCCGTGACGACGTTGAATTTGCTGACGGCATGATACTTGTCACCCGCCGATTCAGCAGGCGTGTAGCCACGCCCCTTTTCGGTGATGACATGCAGCAGAACCGGACCCTCATCAGCGTCGCGCAGATTGCGCAGGATCGGCACGAGCTGGTTCATGTCATGACCATCGACGGGGCCGACATAATAGAACCCGAGCTCTTCAAACAGCGTGCCGCCCGTAATCAGGCCGCGGGTCAGCTCGTCTGCGCGCTTGGCGGTGCGTTCGAGGCCAGCCGGCAGGCGCTTGGCCAGCTTGCCAGCCAGATCGCGAAGGCTCAGGAACTTGCGTGACGTCATGAGACGCGACAGGTAGTTCGACATCGAGCCGACCGGCGGTGCGATCGACATCTCGTTGTCGTTGAGGATGACGATCAGACGCTTGGCGCCTGCACCAGCCACAGCTGCGTTGTTCATGGCTTCATAGGCCATGCCAGCCGAGATCGACCCGTCGCCGATGACCGCAATGACGTTGCGCTCGTGGTAGGAGGGATCTTCGTTGGCGCGCAGGTGGTGCGCGACCGCCATGCCCAAGCCAGCCGAGATCGACGTCGAGGAATGCGCGGCGCCGAACGGGTCGTACTCGCTTTCCGAGCGACGGGTGAAGCCCGACAGACCATGGGGCTGGCGCAGCGTGCGGATACGGTCGCGACGTCCGGTCAGGATCTTGTGAGGATAAGCCTGATGGCCAACGTCCCAGATGATACGGTCATCAGGCGTGTTGAACACGGCATGCATGGCAACCGTCAGCTCGACAACGCCCAGGGAAGCTCCGAGATGCCCGCCTGTGGTCGAGACGGCATCAACCGTCTCAGAGCGCAGTTCCTCTGCGAGCTGCTTGAGCTGCTCGGTCGAGAAGTTCCTCAGATCGGCAGGAACAACCACGCGATCGAGATGCGGGAAACGGCCCATCGTCGGGATAGAGGCGTTGGGGTTCGGCTTGGTGGTATCGCTCATTCTCTTAATTCCTGCGCTCGACGATGTATTGTGCCAGGGCTCTGAGCGCGGCTGCTTCGGTCCCGAAAGAGGTCAGGGCCTGTGTGGCCTGCCCGGAAAGGCGCGCGGCCTCGGCGCGTGCGCCGTCAATTCCAAGCAGGGAGACATAGGTGGATTTGCCGGAGGCTTCGTCCTTGCCGGCGGTCTTGCCGAGTTCCTCGGCGCTTGCCGTCGTGTCGAGTACGTCATCGGCAACCTGGAAGGCTGTGCCGATATCACGTCCATAGGCGATGATCGCATCGCGCTGTACGCGGTCAGCGCCGCCCAGAATGGCACCGGCTTCGGCAGCGTAGCGGATGAGGGCACCGGTCTTCATGGCGTGAAGACGACGCACCTGATCGAGGGGGAGGGATTTGCCCTCACCACGAATATCGACAACCTGACCACCGACCATGCCGGCAGCGCCAGAAGCCTGTGCAAGGGCAGCAACCAGCGCGATGCGCACGGCCGGGTCGGAATGCGTCGCCTCGTCAGCCAGGATCTCGAAAGCCGACGTCTGCAAGGCATCGCCCGCAAGGATGGCAATCGCCTCATCAAACTGCTTGTGTGTCGAGGGCTGGCCGCGACGCAGATCATCATCATCCATGGCCGGAAGATCGTCATGAACGAGGCTGTAGGCGTGCAGCATCTCGACCGATGCAGCCACGCGCAACGCGCCTTCGGGCTCTGCGCCGAAGATCGCCGCGACCTCGGTTACGAGATAACCGCGCAGACGCTTGCCACCGCCAAGGGCGGCGTAGCGCATGGCTTCGAGCAGCACCGATTCGTCACCATCGACCATGGGAAGCAGACGATCAATCGTCCCTTCAATGGCGCGGGCTGCAGTACCCAGCGAGGTGGCCAGCGCCTCGGGTGACGCGACTAGAGTGGGTGATGAGGTGGTCATTGGGCTTTTCCGCCAGAATTCTCGTCAAACTCGGAAAGGGGTGCGGTCGTCGTGGTGCCGTCACGTTGTGTGATGGCACGAACACGCATCTCCGCTTCCGAGAGTTTTGTTTCGCAATGGCGGCGCAGGGCGGCACCGCGCTCATAGGCGCTTATGGCGTCCTCGAGTTTCATCTGACCGCTTTCGAGGCCGCGTACGATCCTGTCGAGTTCAGACAGGGCCTCCTCGAAAGAGAGCTGTGAAAGCTGTGCGTCCATGCCGTAAATGCCGTCCCGCTCCGCTGCTTCGGAAAATCGCCGTCAAGGAAAACGGCTCGATGGGAGGAGGGATAGCGTGTCGCACTCCATTCTCCAAGCCCAAGGAAGTAATGACTATGATTATTCCGTAACAGGAGATGACACAGCTGTGTCCAATTTGCGACGGATCACGAAAGAAAGCGTTTCGCCGTCTTCCGAGAATGCAACCAATGCATGTCCCGTCTCGCGGCAGAATGCCTGAAAATCGGCAACACTTGCTCGGTCTGTTGCGAGAACTCGCAGTCGTTCACCGCCTTGCATGGCGCGAAGGCTACGATGCGCGCGAAGCACGGGCAAGGGGCAGGCAAGCCCGCGCACGTCAAGGAGGGTTTCAGAAGCCGGCAATGTCATCGGGAAGATTATGCGCGCAGCCGAGGGCATGTTTCAAGATCGGGCGTTGTTTTGCCATTACATCTTTACTCGGACCGCATTCGTCCGCAACATGCGCCGCAGTTTTCAGAAGCAACATTCAGTAAGGCATGAGATGGCTGATTATCGCCTCGGCATCGATTTCGGTGGGACGAAAATCGAAATCGCAGTTCTTGATCGCGCTGGCGATCTGCAACTGCGCGAGCGTGTCCCGAACCCGGGAATTTACGAGGAGGCCGTGATCGCTGTGCGCGATCTCGTAGCGAGCGTTGACCAGCGCCTCGGCAGTGTTGCGTCGCATCTTGCGAAGCCCGGCCAGCTGAGCTCGACCCTTGGAATAGGCATTCCCGGCTCGATTTCGCCCGAGACCGGTCTTATCAAGAATGCCAACGCGACCTGGCTGAACAACCAGCCCTTCGGCATCGACCTTGACCGTGCACTCGGTCGCTCCGTGCGCGTCGAGAACGACGCCAACTGCTTCGCCCTTTCCGAGGCGGCAGACGGTGCAGGCGAGGGCAATCGCACCGTTTTCGGTATCATCATCGGCACCGGCATGGGCGCTGGTATCGTTGTTGACGGGAAAGTCATCGGTGGCCGTCACAGCATCGCCGGTGAATGGGGTCATACGCCGCTTCCCTGGACGCGCCTTGAGGAATTCCCGCTGCCGAAATGTTTCTGCGGCAATGAGGGGTGTCTCGAGCGCTATCTCTGCGGCCCCGAACTGGCCAAGGACTGGAAAGGGATCGGTCACCACAACACGGCGGGTATCGAAGAGGCTGCGGCCAGTGGCGATATCGCCGCGATCGGCGCGCTTGACCGCTATATGGATCGCTTCTCACGCGCTTGCGCGCTCGCGATCAATTTCCTCGATCCCGACATCATCGTGCTAGGCGGTGGCGTGTCCAACCTCGACAGTATTTACGAGCGTGTGCCGCCGCTTCTGGCGCGCCATGTCATCACGCCGACCTGCACAACGCCGATCGTGCGCAACAGGCATGGTGACAGCTCAGGCGTGCGCGGAGCCGCCTGGCTGTGGGATGTTACTGAGTAATCAGTCCTGATTAAGGCGATCGGGTCTGAACCCGGTCGCTACGACGTAAAGCTCGCTCGATTCCTTGCGCGATGCCGGCGGTTTCAGATGTCGGACATTCGAAAAGGCGAGCTTCATGGGTTCGAGCATCTGACGCTCCGACCCGCCCTGGAAAACCTTCGCGACAAACCCGCCACCGACTGCCAGCACCTGCATGGCGAAGTCGAGCGCGCCTTCCGCAAGCCCCATGATACGCAGATGGTCTGTCGGTGCATGGCCGGTAGTGTTGGGGGCCATATCTGACAGGACCAGATCGGCCGGGCCGCCCAGCAGCTCGATCAGACGTGCGGGCATGTCGGGATCGGTAAAATCTCCCTCGATGATCGTGGCATCGCTCACCGGATCGACCGGCAGCAGATCAACCCCGACCACGGCGCTTGCACCGCGTTTGACCGCAACCTGTGTCCAGCCGCCCGGCGCCGCGCCGAGATCGATAATCTTCATGCCCGGCTTGATCAGGTTCAGTCTGTCGTCAATCTCGATCAGCTTGAACGCGGCCCGAGAGCGCCAGCCCTGCTTGCGGGCTGCTGCAACATAAGGGTCATTCAACTGGCGGTTCAGCCAGCGCTGCTGCGCGGTCGAACGTCCCCGCGCCGTGCGCAGCATGACGGTCTTGTTGCGCGCATTCTGAACAGAGCTTCCGTCGAGCGTGCTGTCTAATTGGCCGGGTGCGGTCGAACTCTTGAGGGCTTTTCCGGGAACTCTCTTCTCGGAAGATTTGCCGCTCTTGCCGCCGCGCTTGTCACTGTTTTTGCTCATGGGCGTCACATAAAGGAAGACGGTGCCACATGGCCACGATAATCCGCGTTGCTTCGGCGGTTGACGCCATGGCGGGAATGGCCATGCGAGATGACCCGGCTGTTGCGCGCCTGGGCTGCCATGCGCGCCACCATGCCATCTCGCAGGCCACGATCGGCAACGATGATCTGCTGCGACGGCCAGACACTGTGGATCGCCTCGAAAATAGCGCAGCCCGGCAACATGAAATGCTGCCTGTCGGGGGGCAAGGATGAAGGGGATTGTTGCGCCCCTGAGGATGCGCCGCGAACGAGAGCGATAGCGTCGTGAGCCGCCTGCGCCGAAAGCGAGAAGCCATCGACTGCGTGTCGGCTGTAGCGCGCAAGGTTCTGCGCCATGCTCGCCAGAGTGGTGACTGTTCCGCTGGTGCCGAGCATCTGCACGGCCCCGCGTTGCATCTCCCTGCCGATCTGGTGAACCTCCTCAAACGCGAGCAGCGGCTTGCGCACCGTCTCCACCATGGTTTCGTATAAATCGTCCTTGTTGGAGGATGAATCTGCCTGACGCTGGCGACCGAATTGTTCAGAGAGCGTCACGACGCCGTAGGGCAGGCTGACAAGGCTGACCAGTTCATGTCCGCGTGTTTCAGAATTCAGGCGCAGCCAAGCGATCTCGGTCGACCCGCCGCCAATATCGAAGACGATAGCGCGTTCGCCCGGTTTCTGTGCGCGATGCAGCAGCGTACGGCAGCCTTCGACAGCGAGCTCCACCTCTTCTCTGGGTGAGATGACTTCGAGTGAAAGGCCGGTTTCGGAACGGACACGCGACAGGAAACTCTCGCGGTTGAGCGCCCTCCGGCAGGCTTCGGTGGCGACAGCGCGAATCTGCAGAGAGGGGAGGCCCTTCATACGTGCTGCGAAACTATCAAGCGTGCGCACCGCCCGGTCCATCGCCCGCGCGCTCAGTTCGCCTGTCTCGATGAGGCCTTCGCCAAGGCAGACCATGCGGTTCTGTCGGTCGAGAATCTGCACGCCACTGGCAGTGCGTCGCGCGATCATCAGCCTGCAATTATTGGTGCCCAGGTCCAGCGCAGCAAAATGTCTGAACGGTGCGCCTTCAGGCGTGTGGGATGACAGCGTCTCGCTACGGCTATAGCCCATGATCGTCCTCCCCTTGTCCTGATCGCGGCATGAAATCTTACGTCAAAAACAATGTGATAGTGCCACGGTGGCGCAGCAAGCATTTTATGCGCTGCTCGTGTCCAATTTATGAAAAAAAAAGCGAATAAGGGGGTTGCGGCCCATTCGGGTGGGTGCTATCTCACCGCCACCGCAAGGCAATCAGCTTCTGCAAAGATGCTGGGGGATAGTTTAGCGGTAGAACTACCGGCTCTGACCCGGTCAGCCCTGGTTCGAATCCAGGTCCCCCAGCCAAAACTTCCAAAAAAGACAAATTTTACGGCACCGCAAATCGCGATGCCGGTCTTGGCCTGACGTCTGTGCGAACCGTGCTGGTTTCAGTGCGCGTCCGGGTGATCGCCGAACCGATGGGGGGCACTGCCTCCGTCCCAGGGGTGTTCCGGGTTGCTCTCTTCGCTTTTGACTGACGAACGCGCCGGAGGACGGCTCCTGGCGGGCACGAGTTGTAGTACCGCCCAGAACCCCAGGGTGGCACAGATGAAGAAAGCAATCGGGGCGGTGAGATACTGCACGGTCAGTCCTGTTTCTTGCGTGCGAAGAGATTCTTGACGCTTGTCCAGAGCACAGCGAAGAAGCCGAAAATGGCTGCAAAGAGACCCTTTGCACCAAGCGCCCCAAAAATCTTGGCGATGAAGGCGAGAGCCGCTCCCGCCAGACCCGTCTTGATGGCTACGGCAGCGGCGCCGCCGCCGATCAGCCCCATCAGACCGTATTCGGCAATCTTGTCACCAGCTTTGTAGTCGCTGTAGCGATTGCCCGTGGTGGGCTGAAGTCCCTGCAGGGCCGTGTTGAAGTCGGTGCGATCGCTCAGGAATGTTTCAACGTCGCTCACCAGCATGACGCGATAGAAGCCGCCGCGCGTCAGAATGCGTGTATTCAGGTTAGTGATGAGTGAGCCGTCATCGTCGCGGAACTTGTAGGCCCATTCCAGGCGATGCAACTGCTGATCATAATGCGGCTCGAGCTGCCAGCCGAGCAGTGTCAGGCCGGAAAGATGGGCTTCGCGACGCGCCTTGTTGGTCTCGATCGATGTCTGGCGCATGGACTCGAGGAGTTCCTTTGCGTCGATCTTGTCCGTGTCCCTAACGTAACCGGAGGGGGAATAGCGAAGTTCCATGAACCAGCTCTTATCCTGCGCCTCAGGCTGCATGATGTAGCTCATGGAATCTGATTCATCGACGAGGTTGCCGACCAAGGCGAGAAACTTCTTGCCGAAAGGCGGGGTGAGCATCTCGTAACCGGCGGGCACATCGAATACCGAACCGCCATTGACGTGCACTGCCGCAGGTCCGTGAGTCCAGGGAAGGGATGCGATCTGCTGTCCCAGGGAGTTGGGCGCGGCTTCGGTCTTGTCCGGTGGGGTGTCAGCGAGGGCGGGGATGGGTGAGAGACTTAGGATGGTCAGGAGCGCCGCCCGGCGCAGTATCGAAAGCACGTCAATATCCTTATGCATTCATTGCAGTGCGTCTTCCTGATACATGGAGAAAATCCAATAAGACACCCATTTATAAACAAATTATTTTGGTAAGTACTTTTTATATGACATTCTGTATTATCGATTGGGATTTATATCGTTAATATCCTACGTGAAATTCACCGAGTACTGTTAATTTTATCGCATCAGGAATTTCATGCTTTTCCATCAAGAAAAGTTGATTGTATCTGAATCTAACTTTACGTAACTGATCTAAAACGACTTTTATATTTCGTATCGTCATCAAATTTTCATCCGCATTTTTGTCGCGGGCGTGATAGGCACATTAACGAAACGAGTAATTTTCGTTAATCATCCAATACGTTTTTCGGGATATATGATGCGCTTGAGAGCCCGCTACTTTTTATGTGCGACGTCAGTTCTTGCATTGAGTGTCTCCGCCGCTCAGGCGGAGCAAAGCCAGACCACGCGCAAGACTGCCGCACCAAAGGTAGTTCAGAACACGGATACGGGGCCTTCCATGATGGGGTCCACCGCACCGACCGATGCAGCGCGTAACGAAACCGTGCAGGTGCGGGGCAGTCGTCACAAGGCGCCGGGTGGTGGGTTGATGGTGCATGAAGATGCAGCCAAATCGCGCTCGACCGTGACACAGGAGTTTATTGCAAAGCAGACGCCAGGACTGAACCCGATGCAGCTCATCGCCATGCTGCCTGGGGTGAATACAACATCTGTCGATCCGCTCGGCCTCAACGGCGGCAATCTGACCTTGCGCGGTTTGAATGCCAGTCAGATCGGCTTCACGCTCGAAGGCTTTCCGATCAACGATATCGGCAATTAC
>NZ_JBCHWF010000001.1:800000-1602500 GCF_059801175.1 Asaia sp. Ae19-3
ATACTCCCTGATGACCGATAGTGAACAAGTACCGTGAGGGAAAGGTGAAAAGCACCCCGATGAGGGGAGTGAAAGAGACCTGAAACCGGATGCCTACAAGCAGTCGGAGCCTCTTATGGGGTGACGGCGTACCTTTTGTATAATGGGTCAGCGAGTTTCTGTTTGCAGCGAGCTTAAGCCGGTAGGTGTAGGCGTAGCGAAAGCGAGTCTGAATAGGGCGAATGAGTTGCTGGCAGAAGACCCGAAACCGAGTGATCTAGCCATGGCCAGGCTGAAGGTGCGGTAACACGCACTGGAGGGCCGAACCCACGCCTGTTGAAAAAGTCGGGGATGAGCTGTGGCTAGGGGTGAAAGGCCAATCAAACTCGGAGATAGCTGGTTCTCCGCGAAATCTATTGAGGTAGATCGTCACGTATTGCCCTCGGGGGTAGAGCACTGGATGGGCTAGGGGGACCCAAAGTCTTACCAAACCTAACCAAACTCCGAATACCGAGGAGTATGAGCGTGGCAGACAGACAGTGGGTGCTAAGGTCCATTGTCGAGAGGGAAACAGCCCAGACCACCAGCTAAGGCCCCCAAATCGTGGCTAAGTGGGAAAGGATGTGGGGATTCCAAAACAACCAGGAGGTTGGCTTAGAAGCAGCCATCCTTTAAAGAAAGCGTAATAGCTCACTGGTCTAATAGAAACCCTGCGCCGAAAATGTAACGGGGCTCAAGCCACGTGCCGAAGCTGTGGGTGCATATCTTTGATATGCGCGGTAGCGGAGCGTTCCGTAGGTCTGCGAAGGAGACGGGGTGACCCTCTCTGGAGATATCGGAAGTGCGAATGCTGACATGAGTAGCGACAAACAGTGCGAGAAACACTGTCGCCGAAAGTCCAAGGGTTCCTGCGCAAGGTTAATCCACGCAGGGTGAGCCGGCCCCTAAGGCGAGGGCGAAAGCCGTAGTCGATGGGAACCAGTTGAATATTACTGGGCCTGCCAGAAGTGACGAATGCGATATGTTGTCTGGTCTTATTGGATTGACCAGGCTTTTGGAGCATTCCAGGAAATAGCTCTGGCGTATAGACCGTACCCGAAACCGACACAGGTGGACTGGTAGAGAATACCAAGGCGCTTGAGAGAACGATGCTGAAGGAACTAGGCAAATTACTTGCGTAACTTCGGGATAAGCAAGACCCGTCTCTGGGCAACCAGATGCGGGTGGCACAGACCAGGGGGTAGCGACTGTTTAGTAAAAACACAGGGCTGTGCGAAGTCGAGAGACGACGTATACGGCCTGACGCCTGCCCGGTGCCGGAAGGTTAAGAGGAGATGTGCAAGCATTGAATTGAAGCCCCGGTAAACGGCGGCCGTAACTATAACGGTCCTAAGGTAGCGAAATTCCTTGTCGGGTAAGTTCCGACCTGCACGAATGGCGTAACGACTTCCCCACTGTCTCCAGCATCGACTCAGCGAAATTGAATTCCCCGTGAAGATGCGGGGTACCCGCGGTCAGACGGAAAGACCCTATGAACCTTTACTGCAGCTTTGCAGTGGCATCAGAGACATCCTGTGTAGGATAGGTGGGAGGCTATGAAACCGAGGCGCCAGCTTCGGTGGAGCCGTCCTTGAAATACCACCCTGAATTTTTCTGATGTCTAACCGAGACCAGTCTAGCCTGGTCCGGGACCCTGCATGGTGGGCAGTTTGACTGGGGCGGTCGCCTCCCAAAGTGTAACGGAGGCGCGCGATGGTGGGCTCAGGTCGGTCGGAAACCGACTGTCGAGTGCAATGGCATAAGCCCGCCTGACTGTGAGAGTGACAGCTCGAACAGAGACGAAAGTCGGCCATAGTGATCCGGTGGTCCCACGTGGACGGGCCATCGCTCAACGGATAAAAGGTACTCTAGGGATAACAGGCTGATCTCCCCCAAGAGTCCACATCGACGGGGAGGTTTGGCACCTCGATGTCGGCTCATCACATCCTGGGGCTGGAGCAGGTCCCAAGGGTTCGGCTGTTCGCCGATTAAAGTGGTACGTGAGCTGGGTTTAGAACGTCGTGAGACAGTTCGGTCCCTATCTGCCGTGGGTGTATGAGACTTGAGAGGATTTGTCCCTAGTACGAGAGGACCGGGATGAACATACCTCTGGTGTACCGGTTGTCGCGCCAGCGGCACAGCCGGGTAGCTAAGTATGGACGGGATAACCGCTGAAAGCATCTAAGCGGGAAACCCACCTCAAAACTAGGTCTCACAGGGCCGTGAAAGACCATCACGTCAATAGGCCGGGTGTGGAAGCGTGGTAACACGTGAAGCTAACCGGTCCTAATCGCCCATATCGCTCACACAACGCTCTCCAGGAGAGCATACACATGCATAGCAATCATCCACGCAATACACTCATCATACAAAAAACCAACCTCCCACACCGACACACAGTTGTCGGGTGGATCAGAAGACCTGGTGGCTATGGCGGGAGACTTCCACCCGATCCCATCCCGAACTCGGACGTGAAACGCCCCAGCGCCTATGATACTGCATCTTAAGATGCGGAAAAGTCGGTCGCCGCCAGGTCCCCTGATCCACCCCACAAAAACACCACCCCCGCGGGGTGGAGCAGCCCGGTAGCTCGTCAGGCTCATAACCTGAAGGCCGCAGGTTCAAATCCTGCCCCCGCAACCAAAATCCCCATACAAAATCATGAAGCAGACGCGCCCCCACACAGCAGGCGCTGTGTATCATACTCTGGATATGACGGTATCGTTGCCCATACCCATCCGGCCTCCGCCGGTTCTCTACTTCCAGATGATCCGTAAGCCCATATATATATTGTAAGCTTGTCCGAAGCCGCGCGCTCTCTTCTAGCAGTGTCGCAAATGAGAATGCTTTTTCTGTATTCAGCGTGCGTAGTTGAGACACTGCAAAAACCGCTGATTGATGCCTCTCGACCAATCTGCACTGCGAATTCCTTCTTGAGAACTCTAATCGTCTCGGAAAAGGGCAGGGCGATCGACATTCAAGCGCTGAAGGCAGGCTCACACCACGCTGGGCGGATGGACTCTGCCGTCGGAGGTGGCGGACGAACACTCGCCCCTCGCATCATCCAAAGAATAATCGAGAAATAGTTAGGAACGAGCATCTTTCTACTCGTTGTCTATTGCGGCATGGTCGTGCTGAGACTTGCCATTGGGCGGTCGTCGCCAAGTAAGAAGAAAGAGCTGAGCTTGTGGTTTGTGTTGGTATTGACCTTGGAACGAGCAATTCGGTCATCGCCTATCTGAAGGATGGCGTTCCTACTCTCATCCCCAACGCTCTCGGGGAGACATTAACCCCGTCTGCTGTGACGCTCAGCGATCAGGATGAGATCCTCGTTGGTCAGGCCGCGCTTGATCGGCTTATCACCCATCCGCGCCGTACGGCTGCAGGATTTAAACGGTTGATGGGAACCAATGCAACACTGACTCTGGGCGATCATTCTTTTCGCCCGGAAGAACTGTCTGCACTGGTCCTGAGAGCCCTTTTGGAAATTCAGCGTGAGGGGTTTTCAGGGCGTCTGGCGTGTGATTCACACTCAGGATGTGGACGCCAGAACAACGAGGCCGAATGGCCGACATCACCGGTAGGACGAAACGCTATCCATCTGATCTGACCGATGAAGAATGGGAGCGCATAGCGCCCCTGATGCCGCCTGCGAACCGGCGTGGCCGGAAACGGGTGACCGATTTTCGTGAGATCATCAATGCACTGCGCTATCTTGTCCGCTCGGGCTGCGGCTGGGAGATGCTGCCGGCTCACTTTGGTCCGTGGCAGACCGTCTATTGGTGGTTCCGCAGGCTGATGCGCCGTTTTCTGTTTCAGACGATCCATGATGTCTGCCTGATGCTGGATCGTGAAGCAGCGCGACGCGAAGCCAGCCCATCCGGTGGTGTCATTGACAGCCAGAGCATCAAGGCTCCTCATGCAAAGACCCGTGGCTATGACGCCGGCAAGAAGATCGTTGGTCGTAAGCGCCATATTGCGGTTGATACAGATGGCCGACTGCTTCTGGTCAGGCTGACCCCAGCCAATATTTCGGATAGTGCGGGTGCACAGATGATCCTGGGTGCTATCCGCAAACGCTGGCCGTGGGTGAAGCATCTGTTCGCAGATGGGGCCTATGACCGCTTGCAGTTGATAGACAAAGCCGCCTTTTTTAACTTCACGGTCGAGATCATCCAGCGCTCAGATACGGAAAAAGGATTTGAAATCCTGCCACGTCGATGGGTCGTTGAGCGGACATTCGGCTGGATGATCCGCTGGCGCCGACTGGTGAGGGATTACGAACAGCGTATCGACGTGGCAGAGGCCATGATCCACATCGCCATGGGAAGCCTAATGCTACGCCGAAACGCTCATCCGTGAATTTCCAAAAGAGCTCTCAAGAGCTTCAAGCATGATGCCGAAGCGTTTCTCGGCGAAACGGTAACCCAGGCAGTCATTTCGGTTCCTGCCTATTTCGCAGAGCCACAGCGCCGCGCGACGTTGGCGGCGGCGCGTATCGCCGGTCTGGAGGCGCTACGCCTCGTCAATGAGCCTACGGCTGCAGCCCTGGCTTTCGGGCTGGAGAGCCGAGATGAAGGCCAGTTTCTTGTGCTTGATCTCGGGGGAGGGACGTTTGACGTCTCCTTGCTCAATAAATTCGAAGGGATCATGGAAATCCGGGCTTCATGCGGCGATTCCAATCTTGGGGGAAATGACTTTCGCGATTTGATCGCAGCCCTTTTTCTCGCCGATCAAAGGATCGAAGCCTCGTCTCTCAGTCCTGAAAGCTATGCCCAACTTATACGAGCTGCAGAGAGCCTCAAGCAGGCATTGACCACTCAGGATATCGCGCAGGAACGCTTTCATATCGCTTCTGAGCCAGTCGAGTGGACATTGTCGAGAGAGCGCTTCGAGGAAAATGCGACGCCACTCCTGACACGGCTACGCGCGCCGGTCGTCAGGGTTATGTCCGATACATCAGCTGAGGCAGCTGAAATCGATGAGATTATTCTCGTCGGCGGTGCGTCGCGGATGCCTCTGGTGCGTGCCCTAGTGACCAGACTGTTTCACCGTTTTCCTCTTGCTCATCCAAGACCGGATCACCTCATCGGCCTTGGGGCTGCGGTGCAGGCAGGGCTGGTTCAGCGAGACTCCGCGCTTGAAGATCTCATGATGACCGACGTGTGTCCGTTCACGCTCGGGACTTCGACGCAAGACGGTCACACCCATGAAAATATTATGAGCGTCATCATCGAGCGGAATAGCATTATCCCCATTAGTCGTACACGGCACTACGTACCGCTGGTCGACGGACAGGCGCATATCCTGTTCGATATCCTGCAAGGCGAGAATATCCGACCGGAAATGAATGTGACTCTCGGCGATGTCTTCGTCGCGCTGCCCACGGGTATCACCCGTAAGGACAGGGTATCGGTCTGCTTCACTTACGACGTCAGCGGTGCTCTCGAGGTGGAAATTCTGGTGGAAAAGACAGGGGCGCTAACCCGAAAAATCTTCGCCGGACAGAGCGGTCTGTCGCCCGAGGATATCGAGAAACGCTTTGTCGCCCTGCAGCAGATCAAGCTTGCGCCAAGGGATCAGATCGCGAACCACGCGCTTGTGGCGAGAGCCGAGCGCCTTTATGCCGAATCAGTGGGCGAACGACGCGACCTGATCGGTAATGAATTGATGCGTTTTCTGGCTCGGGTGGGAAAAGTGCCATTGCGTGAAGTGGCCGAGACCAGGGCGCAGTTCGGCGCGTGGTTGGACGCGATGGAACGCAATCTGCCATTCGCCTGATCGAGACGGCCTGTCATGCTAATTCCCGATGCCTGGCGCTTGCTTGGGCTTGAGCCCACAAGTGACAAGCGCGCTGTTAATCGCGCTTATGCACAAATCCTTCGCCGAACGCGGCCCGACGACGATCCGGTCGGTTTCGGTCTGCTTGTCGAGGCAAGGGCTCTCGCTCTTGACTCGGCCGATACGCTCCGGCGGCGTGAAGAGGCGGGGGAAGTCGATGACGATATAGTTGAAGACGAAGCTGGGATGCCTCGTCAGTTTACCAAGGTAATCCCGGTTTCTTACGAAGAACTATGCGTTCTGGCGGGAGTGCCTGTACAGCCTCCGCCAGTCGTCAGGCAGCCCGTTCCGGAGGAGCAGCAGAGGGACGGTGAGCACGACGAGACAGATGAAGCAGAGAGAGAAGATGAAGCTGCGCCGCGGGTCACGGCATATCCAGCGCGTTTGACGCCGCCGCCTTCTGACGGAGAGCTCGAAGGGAAGCCGTCAGTTCTCGCTTTCAAGCGGCCAATACCGCCCGATGAGGATAAGCGGCCTAGCGAAGGCGCACATGACGCCGAGACGCTTGCGCGAGAAACCGTTACCCACCTGATCCAGGCCATAAGCAAGAAACGGTCGGTGGTGTGGACGTAGCCGGAGTGGCACGTTGTTTTCAACAGGATTGATGCGACGCCGCTCAAAACCCAGCTTGAGCTGGCTTCATCGTTATGTTGCGCGATACTGAGCTTTCTACCCAACCCGGCGCAGCTGGGGGCTAGCGCCGAAAACTACGGTGCCCTTGTCAATATCGTCACTACGATGGCTGATCGATACGGTCTGGATTCCGGTGCGGTCGCGACTTTCAGAGAAATGCGCGGTGCGATCAATTGGGGAGACTGGATCGCCGTACGAAGGCGCAAGGAAGATAAAATCCATTACGGAGAGCGAGCCAGTTTTTCCGATTACTGTGCGGTGCTTCCCCTTGGATTGCATCTCATGGCCTTGTTTCCGGTCAAATGCCGCGAGGCCGTGCCTGCAAAGGAAATGAGCTTCATCGCGCGCTTATGGATGCGTCTCAAGTTTTGCCTGGGCACCTGTTTCCTTCCCAGCTACCGCCTCGCTGAAGCTGGTATGACGCGGTTGTCCATCGCGTGGTCTGTGGCGACACTGGCAATTTTCGCGCTGACCGTCGCCCTGTTCTTTTCAGGGTCGACAAAAGGCACAGCGGATATTCTGCTGCTGGCGGCGCATGACAGCCTCAAGGCGATCCTTGGTTTCATTCACGTCTCGAGTGAGGCGGTTCGCCGCCTTCTGATCGGCGCAACATTCTTCCTGCGTATCCTGCCGCTCCTGCTCATACCGTTTATGGTCGGTTATCTGGCGCGCAAGCGTATCGAAATCTGTGACGGACGCGGCCTCGTGTCCATCGCGCAGCGTGCGCCCGTGCTCCGGCCGGCAGGTGGCATTAAAGCATTGCCAAAAGCGCAGTTGATCGATCTGTGCGGGCTGTTCGGGCTTCCCATGCTCCTATTAGCGAGCGACCCGGATCTCAACGGCAGAAGCGCCTGGCGTCAGCTCGCCTCGCCTGAAGTTACGAGTATTGCCGATAGCAGTACTCTCGCCTTTATGCATCACACGTCGAAGGATAACGGGTTCTATATTGGCTTTCATCTTGCTCAGGCCGGAGGCTCGCCGGCTCGTATCGGTCTCACCTCATGTCGTCCAGGGGCGGTTACAGGCTATGACTGCAAGGCCGATTTTCTTGCCCCCGGTACGACCATCGATTGGATGGAAACGCCCGACGATATCCCGAGCGTGAAAATGGTGATTGAGGACAAGATTTTGAAAGGAGGCAGACAGTCCCTGATCTACCGTTTCGATCGGGGCACGCAGGCCTGGAAATCATTGCCGCAACTGTCCTTTTGTCAGAACGTCGATTTCAGCTGTACTGCCTCCATCGGAAGCAGCGGCGCCGTTGTTACTGCTTTTCAACGGCTTGCCGATGACGGGCTACGGTATGGTGTCGCCCTATGGAAGGTCGATTATCCCCGGGATTTCAAGTTTCGCGCTCGCACGACCCAATCGCTTCTGGGAGAGAGGGTGTGGCTGAATACTGCAACCTCCTCCAATGAGGCGCTGTTTATCGCACTCAACGACCCTGTTCCAGCATCGCTCTATGCGCAGGCCATGGATCAGACGCCCAGATTGTTGGGGACTTTCCCGCTTCATCCTAACGGCCAACTCCTAGCTCATTGGAGGGGCGCGAAACTGATCCTCAAAGGATTGTTCACCGGCCCCGCAGGACGCGAGCTGCGTAGTTTTATCGCAGAGAAGGGGCGCATCCGCGCCGTAACCATCGCCGATCAGGAAATCCTGCTGCGTAAGGAAGGCCAGCTGGCCGATACCAGTATAACTGCGGGGGCAACGCTCGATCTCAGTTGCGATGGGGGGCAAAGCTGGCAGAAACTGACCTTGCCCAACATGTTACGCCGCGCGGTTTTCTCGACTGATGGCAAGACCCTTTTCGCTTACGGCGCTTTCGGTCTTTTTGCCAGGGATTGCAATGCCGAAATGAGAGACGGCCAGCCTTCCTGCAGATTTGCGGACACCGATAAGTGAAAAGCGACCGCTTCCCTCCTGACAGAACGTGTCGACGTCAGGAGGGAAGCGCTTTCCTGGGTTTGAGCAGGTGAAAGAGCGGTCCGGTGAGCAGGGTCGAGATAACGGCCAGTACCATGAGCGAGGCGAAGGCGAATTCGGAGAGCATACCTTGCTCGTGCAGGATGGTCGCCGCCACGATTTCCATCAGGCCCTTGCATTGTAGCAGGGCACCAAGCCCCAGTGTCTGACGTCGCGATAGTCCGGCGGTTGGCGGGAAAATATAGATTGAGCCGATCTTCACCACAATTGAGATGGCGACGAGTGACAGCGAGGCCAGGACAGAAGGCCAGGTCAAGGCGTCGCCATTGATCCGCATTCCGCTATGACCAAAGAAGAGAGGCGCTACCCAGACCAGCGCAAAAGTAGAGATAGCCTCGAAGGGCAGGCGTCGTACCCATGATGGCGGCATGAAGGCCCCGGCGAAATAGGCGCCGATCAGCTCGTGCAGCCCCAGGGTCATGCTCGCCCAGGATCCTAGGCTGAGATAAAGCGGGACCACAGCCCAGATGAGTATCCGCGGAGGATTGCGGAAATGGCGTGACGCCAGTGAACCGCAAGTTGCCAAGGCGATGAGCATAAGCGCCGCACCTCCTTCGCGCAGGCCCCAGCTATGCATGGCGGTTTGACGCTCTGCAGAGAACTGCAACAGGGCAAGGCCGATCCAGAGCGTGGCGTCATCGATGACCGCGAGTTTGAGCGCCAGTTGTCCGATCGGCTTGTCGGCGATCGGCAACTCCCTGACGATGCCGATGAGCACGGGCAGGGCGCTCACGGCAATGCACAAACCGATGGAGGCGGCAGCGATGCCGGGCGTGACAGCGGGCGCGTGCCAGCCGGGGAGGGGCAGGAAGAAATAATAAACGAGGATGGTGCCTATCAGAAAAGGCCCACCCAGTGCCATGGCAGCACCGCCCAAGAGGCGCGCAAGGCCGGGTTTCGGGAGGGCGTTTTCTGCGCTCTGACCCTCGGGGTGCTGCCACATCTCCATCCCCGCAGTGAAGGCGAGCACGAGTACGGCGATCCAGCCGATGGTATCACCATAGAAAGAAGGGATGCCGATGCTTTTGAGCGGTAGATGCCAGACGGCGGCCATAATGCCAATCAGGATCGGAATAACAGCAATGGGTATGACGCGGCCAAGCAGGCGCCAAAGCACCCAGGGAACACAGACAAAAATACCGATATCTGCCAGGACCGCAGTCAGATCGTTCATACCCATCCCTTCGATTTTTCACGCAAAGATAGCTTGGATGGGAGAGAAAGCGCAAACCTGACGTCAAAAGCCATGAAATTGCTGAAGACAGTAGCTGGTTTTTACACGCTTACGGATGCGGTGGAAATATTTCATCAAGATTCTCCGTCTATTTATTTTTTGTTTGAGGTGTAGACTTGTTTACTTGTATTGTTCGCTCGTGAAGGACCAATCATGCCCCCGCATGTCTCAATCTACCAGCATCCCCAGGAAAAGGGATATGGTGCGGCTCTGACCGTTATCGGTAGCGCGCTTTGGCTGCTGATTATTCTGAGTGTCTTCCTACAGAAAAATCCGGTTGCTGCGCTGATTGCCTTGGTCATCTATGGCCTGCTGCTCTGGGTCATGATGAAGTTCATGGCAGCCTTGTTCCGTGCATGGATGGTCGGCAGCATGGTGGTGCTCTCAGAGAAGCAATTCCCGGAACTGCATGCAATCTTTGTCGATGTCAGTCGGAAGCTCGGCCTTGAGACGGCGCCTGAAGCCTTTATCTATAATTCTCACGGCGTGATGAACGCGCTCGCCCTTCGGCTGTCGCGTGGGCGTTATGTGCTATTGACTTCAGCGCTTGTCGAAGCTGAGGACAATGCGCAGCTTCGTTTCGTCATCGGGCACGAGATTGCTCATCACGTGCTGGGTCATCTCAATTCGGCGAAGCATTTCATCCGTTATCCGGCTTTCTTCGTGCCTTTTCTCTATCCGGCCTATTCGCGCGCCCGCGAATATAGCTGCGATGCGGTAAGTGCGTTTCTTCTGGAGGACAAGCACCAGGCCCTGACCGCATTACAGATGTTGGCCTGTGGTGCCAAGCGTCTGAACTACGAGATGAGTCCGTCAGCCTTTGTAGATCAGGAAAAACTTATGCCTGCCTTCGCTGGGTTTTGCCGCGAGATCTTTCTGAGTCACCCGCGCATGACCCGTCTTGTCGCGCGTCTGATGTCCCTCTTCCCGAACGTGACGATGAAGCCGGATACAACGCCTGTCAGCGTTCAAGATGTAGCTTGACCAGCGTTTGGGTCTTGTCCGGCTTCGTGATGACCTCAACTATTCTCCGGTCATGTGACCGGAGAACGGGAAGCGTCAGACGACCATGGGGGTGTCAGAACCCTGCCTGCATGCTGATCGAGAAGGAACGGGGGGCGCCGATCAGAACCTCGGACGGATAGCTCGTATCGGCCCATTGTACGAAATGCTTGTTGGCAAGATTGTCGATGCGACCGTACAGGGTAAAGCCCCTGCGGATATGCCAGCCCGCAAAAACGTTCACGAGAGCATAATCCTTGAGCGAAAGCGTATTGGCAAAATCGCCCTTGCGCGCAGAGACATAGCGCATGCCTGCGCCGAGATCGACAGGCAGGTCCAGCGCCGAAGACCATACAGCCCAGAGATTGGCGGTTACCGCAGGTACGTTGGGCACCTGATTGCCTGAGGCGTCTGTCGCGGCATCGGGATAGAATGTGCCGTAATGCGCATCTGTATAGGCAACATTGCCTGACAGGCTCCAATGGCGGTCGAGACGCCAATCGGCCTGACCCTCTACCCCACGCGAATGTTGGCTTCCGGCGGTCGAGACAGAATCCTGACCTGTCTGAACCAGAACCCGAGTGCGTCGGATATCGAAGAGGGAGAGTGTGGTAACAAGCCGGCCCGAAAGCGTACTTGCCTTCACGCCGATTTCCCCCTGACGCGAATGGCTCAGACGGCTGAATTGCCCTTTGTTGGCAAGGAACAGGTTTGAGCCTGGCGGATCTTCTGCAGTCGTATACACACCATAGAGGCTGACATTGGGCAGAATGTCGTAAACCGGGCCGATACGGAAATTGGCAGGGTTGTAATGGCCCTTGAAGCTCGTTGCCGCGTTGAATTGCCCATTCTGATTGTAGTTCTTGCGGTCGAGCGAGAGCCAGTCATAGCGAAATCCGCCGACCAGACGCAGAGTACGGGTCAGTGAAAGCGTGTCTTCCAGAAAGAGCCCGGCATCGATCAGGGTGGTTGGCGATTTGCGGTAAGGATACTCCCCGGCGAAATTGCCCAATGCGCCGCCTTCCGGGTCAGTCAGCGAGACACTGTCGGCATAGCTGGCGTCGGGAAAACCACGATTGCGGATGAAGCGCAGATAATAGGCGTCTCCTCCAATCACCAGACGGTTCTTCAACCCGAAAAACGTGGAGTCAAAGCGGGCGTCAATCGTATCACCGACCTGATGCTGGTTCTGATAGACATAGAACCGGTCACGCCCGATCCGCCCCGGCTCGATTGGGGCATTACTGGCATCGACTGCGCCTTCGCTACCGATATAGCTGTAGGTCTCGGCATTGTCCCACCGCCGTTTGGCATAGGAGAAATAGGCCTTGTCATGCAGAGTGAGCCGGTCGTTCACGATCCAGTTCAGATGCAGGGTCGGCGTAGCATTGACCGAACTCGCTCGTGGGTTGGCAACATTGTAATTGCGCCAGAGCGAGGCCTTGCTGACAACCAGCCCGCTCGATGAATGCAGAAGACCCCTGGCTTGATCCTGAACGGCAGAGCCCGGCACCAGAGGGGCGCCGTAATAGGTGGAAAGCTCATCTGTCAGGTAATCCATCCCCAGTCGGGCCGAGAAATTCTGTGACGGATGCCAGAGCAGGGTCGTCGTCCAGTCATTGCTGTGCGGATCAGCGCCCTTGACGAAGCCATCTGACGAGGTGCGGCTGAAATCACTGCGTATGGCCAGCGTCGGTGACAGCGGGATCGACCCGCCAATGCCTGCGTTCCAGGTGTTGAAGCTGCCATAGGAAACCAGCGTGTCCAGATGCGCATGATCCGGGTCGGGGCTGCGTGTGCGCATATCAACCGTGCCACCCACAGCGCCTTGTCCATAAAGAACGGAAGACGGCCCTTTGAGAACCTCAACTGCCTCTAGATTGAAGGCGTTCAGCGGCCGGTTCACCATGGTGGTGGGGCCGAAATAGAACCCGTCGCGCAGGATCAGGATCTGATTACCGCTGAACCCGCGCATCATGAGCTGCGCCGGGTTGCCCGGTGACCCGCCAGAAGTGACGCCCGGTGCAAAATCGGCAGCCTGTTCGGCCTGGGCATAACCGCGCTGCGAGATGATTTTCTGGTCAATCACCGCAATCGAGGCCGGGTTATGCTGCAGGCTCAGGCCGAGCCTGCCACCGATGGCAGGCCGGGCATTGAGCCCGGTGCTTTGCCCGTGGGCGGTAATGTATTCATCATTCGCTCCCTGATCCTGCGCGACGGCCTGAGGGAGGGAGAGCAGGGGAAGCCCTGAGAGAAGAAGCGATCTGAAGGGGCGCAAAGGGCGCATGGTGGCGGATCTATCCGGTCTGTTCACGTCACTACGATGGGCAGATTTGCACCCGCCACTTCCGGGACACCCCGCCCATCAGTTCTCGTCCGTGACCATGGATGATGGCAGGTCTCCTGACTTGTGCGTCACCGAGCAACAACGTGCCTTCCCGGGGGGATAAACCCAGTGGCCGGGCCGCAAGGGCCCTTGTCAGTGCTCTCTTCACCTACAGTTGCGGGGGCAGTCATGGCATCGCACCATGTTCCCTTTTCATCCCGGCGAGCGGGAACCATCGCGCGCGACCCTACTGCCCGCGCACGCCCTGTCAATCAGGAGCGTAGCTGACGCAGGTCTCTTGTAACGCTCGCGTAACCCAAATGACACGCGCCTCTTCTCAGCTCGGGTTTGTCGGGCTTTTGGCCATATGGGGATCAGAATGGGACGGTGATTCGTTTTCGACATGTCCGGCCAGTGCGAGCAGAACCGTGCCCGCCTGGTCTCTCAATTCCAGGTGATACCAGTTCTGGCTGGGGCCCAGATCGACAATCTCGACGCGTTGCGTATCGGACTTGAAAGGACGCGCTTCACTCCTGCCGTTATAGAGATTACTCAGGACCGCCTCTTTGCTGGCTGGGTTTGATACCGTGAAGACGAGGCGCAAGCTGTTCTCTCCTTCCTCCTGTAGCAGGGCCACGCCGCTTGCGGGACGATGGAGGCGGTAAAAACCGTTTGGTCCGTAGATCTCGACCACCCCCTCAGGCGCGCAGGCGAACAGGCTGATCGTGCCTGCGGGTACGGTCAGATGCTGGCTAGCCATGCCCGTCTGGCGAATGCGGAAGACGACACCTTGTCTGCCGGTATTACTGAAAGTGAGTTTTGTCGGATCATCGGCATGGGTGGTGACGGCAAAGCGATAGGGCAGGGCGCGGCTCGGCCTCTGCCCCGTTTCCTGCACGGGCAGCCTTCCGTGTGACGGCACGAGCGGCGGCGGATGCGCGCAGGATAGACGCGTCTGTGGCAGATAGTCGTCGGTATTGGGAAGCTCTGCCGACCATTCAGCGTCGGGTTTCGAAAAATCGAAGACGGAGGTCAGATCGCCACAGACAGCACGCCGCCAGGGGGTGATGGTGGGACATGCGACGCCAAAACGCTTTTCGAGAAATTGCAGGATCGAGGTGTGGTCGAATACCTGCGAATTGACCCATCCCCCCTTTGTCCAGGGAGAGATGATCAGCGCAGGCACGCGCGGCCCGAGACCCACAGGCTCGCCATGATAGCTCTCACCTGCGGATGAAACAGTCGTGCTGCCTTGCCCCGCAAGCGCAGGGACAGGCGGTGGCACATGGTCGAAAAAGCCGTCATTCTCATCGTAATTCAGAATGAAGACTGTTTTGGCCCAGGTCTCGGGGTGACGGACGAAGATGTCGATGAGTTTCGAGATCAGATGCTCGCCAAAGCCGGGGGGGGCTTCGGGATGTTCCGACAGGGCAGCTGGCGGAACGATCCACGAGACCTGTGGCAGGGTGCCGCCTGCAACATCATGCTCGAAAGCATCCAGAAGGTAACGTCCTTCAAGCTCGTGCATGTTCTCCTTGTTCGAGCCGGGAGCGATGGCGCGGGCGTTCAGATAGCGCCAGTCCTTGCGGTCGAGGTTGCGGAACTGGCGGAACGAGGCGAGGGGGTTGTCGCCGAAATTGTCGTATTCCTGGTAGAATTTCCAGGTGACACCGCCCTCTTGCAGTCGTTCAGGGTAGGTCGTCCAGTCGAAAGGCGTGAATTTCGGGTTGTCATGGGCCATGTCAGCAGACCAGTTGCCGTCATCGACATTCTCGACTGCCTGCTTGCCCGCTGAACCGACGGCGAGCCCGTTCGTGCCGGTGAAGAAATAGAGACGATTTGGATTGGTCGGCCCGAAGATCGAGGCGTGATAGGCGTCGCAGATCGTGAAGGCATCGGCCAAAGCATAGTAATAGGGAATTTCCTTGCGGGTGAAATATCCCATGGTCATGGGTGTCTTGTGCGGTACCCAGCTATCCCACTCACTCCATGCTGCCTGCGTGCCTTTCCAGCTATGGTCGAGGCTTTTCAGGCAGGCGGCAGAGGTATGCACAGTGTCGAACAGGAAGGGCCAGATAGCCCGGCCCTTCTCGTCTTTCTGGGCAAAGACCGAACTGCCATCAGCCTGGCGTTCTGCCCGTGGGTCACCAAAGCCGCGTACACCGCGCAGCGTGCCGAAATAATGGTCGAAAGCCCGGTTTTCCTGCATCAGGATAACAACGTGCTTGACGTCCTTGATCGTGCCGGTTTCCCGGTTGGCTGGAATGGCCAGAGCCTGTTTCAGGTTTTCAGGCAGCATGGCCCCAGCGAGGGCGGCAGCACCGAGATTGAGAAAATGCCGTCGGCTGGGTTTCATGCTGGCTGATCCGTCTCTCAGTTGAAATGCTTGCGGATGGTAAAGAATACCATGCGCGGGGCCGCAGCCTGAAGGGTCTGGAACGTGCCCGAAGGGTCGGAATTGATGAATCCGTTGCTGCCCACCGTCGCGACATAGCGCTTGTCGAACAGGTTCGAGACGTTGATCTGGGTATCAAGCCCGCGCAGCCAGAAATTATGGCTCTTGAAGCGGTAGCCGAGATTCAGGTTGAACACGTCGTTGGCCGGAACATAGGCGTCGTTCGTATAGGTGTAGTAGCGACGGTCCTGGATCTGCATAAGGACGTTGCCCCAGATCTGGCCGTCGTCATAGCCGAGCTGCAGATTGGCGAGGTTGCGCGGCATACCGACCACGTTCTTGCCCTTGATTGCGGCGGAAACCGTACCATTCGCCATCACATCGTCCTGATAGAAGGAGTTGTTGAAGGCATAGGAAGCGAAGATCGACCAGTTTGGAGCAAACTGCCAGTTCACGGCAGTGTCGATGCCACGGGATATGACCCCACCGACATTCGAGAGAACCGAGGCATTGCCCTGAATGCCCACGCCCTGCGTCACCGAAAGAAGGCGGTTTTCGAACTGAACGTAATAGCCGGTCACCGTCGCCTGGAAGGTTTTGGTATGATAGCGATAGCCAAGTTCCTCGGTATTCGACATTTCAGGCTTCAGACGCCCCTGCAGCGCCTGGAATCCTGCCACCGTGGTCGAGAACGGCCCGGATGTCTGGGCGCTGTCAAAGGCCGCCATATTGCGGCTGTAATCGAGGAAGATCTCGTGATTATGGTTGAAGCGGTAATTTGCGCCAACCTGCGGCAGGAAGCCATTGCTGGCATTCAGCGATCCTGACGGATAGGCCGTGGCGACAGGTGTGCCGAGATAATTGCCGTTCATGGCGCGCGCCGTATTGTCAACGATCAGCGACTTGAAGCCGTAATTGACCTTCAGCTTTGGCGTGATTTTCCAGGTATCTCCCAGATGCACCTGATAGGTTTTGGTGTTGAAGGCGCTCTGCCACTGCGTGGCAAAGGCGTTGTCGCGATACCAGTGGATGGAAGAGGGCGATCCGTCGAGCGCGAGGGGATAGAAGCGGCGTGCCTGATTGAAATTGTTGTTCTCGAACCAGAAACCACCCTCAATGCTGTGATTGGCAATCTTGTAGGTCAGGCTGCCGATAAACCCGGCACGGTGGATGTCGTATTCTGTTGTGCGTGTGGAGAGGGGTGACCCTCCCAGCTGGGCCGGTGTGGCGGTGTAAGGCGTGACCCATACACCTTCGCCGGTATTCGTATGGCCATAGCCCATGACATAACCTGAGAGGCGATTATTGACCCGGAAATCGAGCTTGCCATAGCCCAGCGCGTCTTCGCGCAGGCCACCTGCGTTATAATAAACGGTATCTTGGTTTTCGACCCCCTTGGGGAAGGCAGTCCCGTTCTGATAGGCATAGGCAATCTGCTTGGCGAGGGCATAATTGCCGGTGATATTGTCCAGATTATAGCCATAGGTCTTGATCTGGGAGAGGGAGAGATCCTGATAGTCGTTTTCAGCGCGCTTGGACCAGTCGCCGAACACGGTCAGTTTCAGATGTTCGCCCAGAGGCTGAACGAATTTGGCGTTGGCCTGATCCTGGCGCTGAACGCCATCGCCCTTCCACTTGTTCGCATCCTGATGATTGTAGGAAACGTAGAACTTGCCGCCCCCTTTGAGCAGGCCGCTATTGATACGCGCGAAGGTGCGCCATGTTGACGCCGAGCCGATTGTACCGCTCACATCGGCGCCGAATTTGTCGGAGGGGTCGATCGAGGTGAATTGCAGTGCACCGCCGAGATCGTTCGAGGCGGCAACGCCGACTGCACCTGCGCCCTGGGTCAGGGTTGCAGGGCCGTTGTTTTCCGTCTGAAGAGCACGTCCGATCGAAAGGCCGTTATCGTTGCCATAGGCCAGATTGCCCAGCGGCACGCCGTCGAAGGTGAAGCCGAGACGGCTCTGATCGAAACCACGGATGATGATCTGCTGTGACCATTCATAGGAACCCAGCGGGTCTGATGAGGTGAACATCACACCGGGCAGTTTCGAGAGCGCCTTGAAGGGGCTGGTGCCGGGTGTATATTCCTGAATGGCCGTGCGCGAGATCGTCTGTGTTTCGCGGGCCTGACCGGCGCCGAGCACGATGATCGACTCAGGGGTCCTGGCATCGACAGCGTTCGAGCGCGCCTTTGTCTTGTCCTTCTGGCGGACCGTCTTTTTGTCTGTTACATGGCTGGTTGTCTTGCCAGCAACGGAAGCTTTCTGGCTTGAGGCGCTATCCTGAGCATGAGCCCTGTTCGTCGCATGTCCGGCAATCAGCAGGGCCGGAAGGCTGGCGGAAAGAACAAGGCTGAGTCTGAGTTTCATCGATTGGGGCCGTTTCGCTTCGTGATCGAATTACGGGCCGTAAATATCGACATAATCTGTTATGCAGTATTATGGTTTTATTAAATCGTTACCGAAATAAAAGAGTCATATTGCGGTCATTGTTCTGTCTTTTACCGCTCTCACGAACCGCGGCGGATTGTGTGACGCAATTGCCCGGATGATCTATGGACGAGACCGTCTTCTCACTACGGAAATAGCGCTTGCGAGCTCCATCAGAATGATACCGGCGAGATAGGCCGCCATATCGTACCAAGAGAAGACATGTCCGAGCAGAAAGCCACCAGCGGCGGTTCTTCTCAGGGTATCCAAAGGTGCGATATGGACCAGTTTGAGTGTCTCACTCGCAAAACAGCCGAAAATGGCGAGCGTCAGTCGCGACAACCGTCTGTCGCCCCCCACGACGAAGGCGGCGAGGCACCAGAAAAGCGCGCCCCATAATAGCGAGCCGCTCCATTTTCTTGCAAATGGGTCAAGCCCCAGAGGAGCAAGGCGGCAGACAAGACCCGCCGCGATAATCATGCCCGTCGTCAGGATGAGACGCGTTCGGCCCAATTGGTTGTGTCGGCGGCGTTTCATGCTCTGTCAGTGGTTGCCCTGTCGGGGCGGAGGAGCAGGGTAACGGTAATGAAAGCCACATAGAGAAGCAGGTACCATGAAACCAGTTTCTGCGGATGCACCACCCAGGTGAAGTGCCGATGGGCATAAAGCCAGGTGCCGGTAAAAGTGCCGATATTCTCTGCAACCCAGAGGGCGATGCTTGAGAAGAAGGCTGCCAGTGGCAGTCTCATGCGCCAGAAATGCGTGCCCACGATACGATAACGTATCCAGCAGCGGCCATAGAGAACAAGCGTGGCCAGAACCAGCCCCCAGCGCAGATCGGGCAGGAAATGATGCGTGAAGAAATTGGCGTAGATGGCGAGCGCCAGTGTCAGGGAAAGAGCAAAGCGCGGATAGGGCACGAAGCTCATGTCGAAGACCCTGATGACGCGCGCCATGTAACTGCCGACCGAGGCGTACATGAAGCCGGAAAACAGCGGGACATGCATGAGCTTGAAAAAACCGGGCTCGGGATAGGCCCATGACCCCGCAGACACCTTGAACCACTCCATGGCGGTGCCGGTCAGATGAAAGACCAGGATGATCATGGCCTCCTGTCGCGTCTCGAGACCGCACAGCAGAAACAGGGCCTGTGTCACCAGAGCGAAGATGAACAGCGCATCATAGCGATGTATCGGCCAGTCCGGCGACCAGAGATAATGCGAGGCGAGAATGGCCCCCAGAAGGAGCCCGCCGAAGAGACAGGCCCATCCCTGTTTGAGCACGAAGAGCACAAACATGCCCCAGAACCCGTGCAGATAGCGCCTGACCCAGCGCCCCAGCCTGTCTTCCAGGCTGGTTTGGGTCGAGTGCGTTTCGGTGGCGGGCATGAGAGTGGATCCTTGCTTTTTGATCCGCTCCTGCCGCAGCCCGTGCCCCTATACAAGGGCACGTAACGTTACTGTGACAGATCAGCGCGACAGAGCGAAGCTCAGACCGCCCATAACCGTGAGTCCCTGGTTCGGGATGGTCGAGATGGCGCTGGTGTAGTAGCGGCGATTGGTCACGTTATCCGCATTGACGAACATCTGGATCTGTTTGGTGAGCTGGTAGGACCCGAACAGATCGAACACCACATAACCCCCCTGCTTGGGGTATAGCGCTGTTGCGCTCGATGGGCGTCCGAGCGTCTGGGTGGCTGCACGGATGCGGCCGCCGATGGAAAGCTTGTTGTCGAGCAGATGCACACCGACCGTGCCCGCCAGAACCGAGCGCGGTGGCGTGGTCAGGAGCGCGCCAAACCCGGTGTAATCGGCATAGGGCAGCTTGGTCGTGGTGTTGGTGTAGGACAGGGTCGCGAAGACGAAGCGGTTGTCGTATTTCGCCTGGCCTTCAAAACCATGGGTTAAGGTATTGCCAGCCATATTCTGGTAGAAATAGCCGTATGTCGGAATATAGGACCCTGCGGCCGGGCGACCGATCACGCGGGTCTGGGCGATGTAATTCTTGATGCGTGTATCGAAATAGTCGCCGTCGAATTCGACCTTGTCTCCATCCATCAGCACGTCACGATAATGCAGCTTGGCGCCGAGTTCCCAGCCATAGGTCTGCTCAGGGGCGAGATTCGGGTTGGGGATGAAATTCAGGAAGCTGAGCCCGGGATGTGAGCTGGCCATGAACAGCTCGGTCATGGCAGGCGGGCGGAAACCAAGGCCGTAGCTGCCATAGAGCTGAAGCCCGTGTACCGGTGTGACGGCCAGGGTCACTTTCGGATTAACCGCATCCGAACCGCTCGATCTGTGGAAGGCACCGGCTGCGACGGAGGTGAAGCCCGAGGCGAGATTCACGCCGCTGCCCGATGCGTGATAGCTGTCATAGCGCAGGGCACCGGTCAGCTGGACGATCTTCCAGTTAAGTGCGAGCTGCGTGAAGGCGCTGCCGACGCCACGTCCGCCCGAAGGGGTCGATCCGGCATAGCCTGTCTGGTCCTTAGTATCGACCTTGTCGTGATAATACTCGCCACCGTAATTCAGTGAGGCAAGAACCGGACCAAGACCGAACTGCGACGTGTTATCGGCCTCGAAGCCGAGTGTCGTCAGATTGTATTTGGTCATGTTGGCCGCAGCGATGGTGAGCGCGCGATAGGAGGGCATCGCGTTATCCTGCCCCGTGGAAACGACATAGCCCTTGACGTGCAGGGCAACGAGCTTGTTGTCGTGCGGGGTAAAACGATATTCGATATTACCCTGGTTGTTCTGGATCTTGTTGGCGCCTGCAATGCCCTCGGTGCCCTGACCGAACTGGTTATGATAGATCACCGTGCCGAGCGTCAGGCTCTGATCCATGCCGGGCTTGATATCGATCTTGAACAGACCCGACTGCATGCGCTGATAGGTGTCAGGAATGCGGGTGCCTGCACCATCTTCGTAATTGCCGGAGCTGCGCATGCTGAAGGCGGCGGCAATACCGAGCCAGGGGCGTACACGCACGCCGGCGCCGACCATGCCCGACCCGTCATAATTGTTTGAGCCGCCGAGCGCGCGCGCCATCACACCATAGCGCTTGCCTGAGTCGACGATGTCGTCCACGCCGAGCGTATGCATGTTCACCACACCGGCGATGGCGCCTGCACCATCAGCCGTCGCAACGGTGCCGCGTGACACATCGAGCCCAGCCAGCAGGGCGGGATCGACATAGACGCTGCCATTGGCGCCATGGCTGCTTGTCTGGAAATCCTGCCTTGCGCCATCGACCATCACGTTCACGCGGCCAAAATCCTGCATGCCACGGATGGAGATGGCGAGGGACGGAGAGCCGTCATTCTCGAAATACACGCCAGGCAGCCCGGTCAGGACCATATAGGGCTCGGTCGGATTGACGCGCAGCATGTCCCTGCGGGTCAGTGTGGCGCTTGCCTGGGGCACGACCAGATCGTTGTCGCCATGCACCTTGACGCTGGGTAGCGCGATATCACCCGATGATGACCTGCCTGTGCTTGTCGCCTGTTTCCGTACCGCCCCGGCAGGTTTTGTCGTGCCTGTCGTGCTGCTGCTGGAGGCGCTGCGTTGTCCTGCCTTGGTCTGGTCCTGGATGCCTGTGTCACGATCCTGAGCCTGCGCAGGCCCGGTAAGGAGGGTGATCATGGCAAGCGCGGAAGACAGGGAAAGCACCTGGCGGGTTGAGATCATCAGTTCGGCCCTACGAAACGTTAATGGAACGGTGCGAGTGCTTATTGAGAATGACTCTCACTTGCAAGGTGTAAAAACTTCCTTTAAAGCTCCGCCGCGTCAGGTGAGGGAAAGAGGCAACAGCCTGCGACCCATGACAGCAGGGATGAGGGAGGGCTCATGAGCATCAGATTGTTCAGTCGGCGTCAGTTCGGGCTTTCCGCCCTTGCAACCGGCGTGACGAGCGCAGCCGCGCGTTCGGCCCGGGCGGGGGAAAAACGCAGTGTCCAGATCGAGGATTGCCGCGGCAGGCGGGTCACGCTGGGGTCGATGCAGCGCATTGTCTCGATTGGCGGCACGATTACCGAGACGCTCTATGCCCTTGGTGCCGCAGATCGCATTATCGGGGTCGACATCACCTCGACCTATCCTGTGTCTGCCCTGCGCGAGAAGAAATCGGTCGGCTATATGCGCCAGCTTTCTTCCGAAGGTATTCTGTCGCTCAAGCCCGACCTTGTTCTCGCGATGAATGACTCGGGACCAGCGAATGCGATCGATCAGGTGATGGAATCTTCCACCCCGATCGTGATGGTCGATGCAACGCCATCGCTCGACGGTGTGCGCAACCGCATGCTCACACTCTCCCGCATTATCGGGGAAGAGGAAAAGGGCGCGGCAATGGTCGTGCGCTTTGACAACCAGCTGCGCACACTCAGGGCTTGGACAGAACTCCACCCCAAAAAGGCGCGTGTCCTGTTCGTCATGCGTGTGGTGAACGGGCGTCCGATGGCGGCAGGCACGGGTACCGCCGCCGATGCCATCATTGCCCTTGCCGGCGCCACAAATGCCGGTGCGGACATGAAGGGCTACAAGGCGCTCGAGCGCGAGGCTCTGATTGCCCTCAAGCCGGATGTGATCCTGATGATGAGCCAGGGTGGGCAGGCCATGCGCGATGCGCTTCTCGCCGATGAGGCTGTCATGCTGACTCCAGCCGGGCAGAAGAAAGCCATCATCGATATGGAAGGCGAAAAGCTGCTTGGCTTTGGCCCACGTACGGCAGAAGCTGCGCTCGAACTTGCGCAGCAGATCGTGAGCCATACCCAGCCTGCATGAGCGTCTCGCGTCTCCCCATAGTGCCCGCCTTTACGCTTCTCTCGCTGGCGCTGGTTGCCAGCGTATTGCTCTCTCTGGCGTCTGGCGCGACCGGCTTTGGTATCCATCCCGGCGGTGTCGATAATCCTGCTGTCTCGAGGTTGATCGTGCTCGGCATCAGGCTGCCACGCATCGTGCTGGCTGTGCTGGTCGGGGCGGGGCTCGGGGCCGCAGGGGCGGTGATGCAGGGGTTGTTTCGCAATCCACTGGCTGACCCCGGGTTGATCGGTGTCTCTTCCGGCGCCGCACTCGGTGCGACCGTCATGATCGTCGAGGGGGTAATCTGGTTCGGTCCAGGGGTCATGGCGCGCTGGGGCATACCGGCGGGCGGAATGCTCGGTGCCTGTGTCATGACCGGCATTCTCCAGCGGTTTTCAACACGCCAGGGCAGGGTGTCGACGTCGCGCCTCGTTCTTGCAGGGGTCGCGCTGGGTGCGCTTGCCTCTGCCGCTACGGGGATTCTTCTCTATCGCGCCAATGATGCCGCCCTGCGCGATCTGACCTTCTGGACGATGGGTAGTCTGGCCGGGGTGCGCTGGCAGGAAATCGAAATTCTGGCACCGTTTACGCTCTCTTCCCTCGTGTTGCTGATGGCGCTCGCGCGGCCACTCAATCTGCTGCTTCTGGGGGAAGAGAATGCCGCCCTCATGGGGTGTCGCGTGGGGCGGGTCAAATTTCTCTGCCTTGTCGCCGTTACGCTTTCTGTCGGTCCTGCCGTCGCTTTTTCTGGGGTGATCGGGTTTGTCGGTGTCATCGTGCCGCATCTGGTCAGGCTGGCCAGCGGGCCGGATCATCGCTTTCTCATCCCCGGCAGCGCCTTGCTGGGGGCTCTGCTTCTGGTGCTTTCTGACACGCTGGCCCGTCTGATTGCCATCCCGTCTGACGTGCCTGTCGGGATCATCACGGCAGGTCTGGGGGCACCGATATTCATCTGGCTTCTGATGCGTCGCGGCGATCAGGATATTCCGGCATGACACTCATGCTGAGAGACATCACCGTCAGGCGTCAGGGCAGGGCCTTGCTCGATCAGGTCGCCATGACTGTCGCGCCGGGCGAGTTTGTTGCCGTGATTGGCCCGAATGGCGCAGGCAAGAGCACTCTCATGCGTGTGGCAGCGGGGCTGCTCGCCCCCTGCGAGGGGTATGTCGAGATCGACGGGCGCGGCATTGGCACCTGTTCGCCCCGTGAACTTGCTGCACAAAGGGCCATGCTCACGCAGGACCAGAGCCTTGAGGCCCGCTTCTCGGTAGGAGAGCTTGCCCGGTTCGGCGTGGCGGAGAGGCACGGGGCTGGGGCCCGGGAGAGGCTGAACCTGCTGGTCGACCAGACGCTGGGCGAGGTTGGTCTTGCCTCTTTCGCTGAGCGCGATGTCACGACGCTTTCTGGAGGAGAACGCCAGCGTGCGCATCTGGCGCGCGTTCTGGTTCAGCTGCGCTGGCGCAGCGAAAAGGGATACCTGCTGCTGGACGAGCCTGTCTCGGCGCAGGATATCGCCCGTCAGAGACTCATCCTGTCTCTGGCACGGGCGCATAGTGGCAAGGGTGGGGCGTGTCTGGCCATATTGCACGACCTGAACTGGGCGGCTGCCTTTGCCGATCGTATCGTGGTTCTGGATCAGGGGCGAGTCTATGCATCCGGCCCCGCCGACAGGGTCATTACATCCAGAATGCTCTCGGACGTATTCGGTCTTTCTGATACGGTTCTGGGGCATCACGGTGAGACTGGGCGGCCATTTCTGCTGCCGCATGATCTCATTCTGCCCGGTTCATCATGAAGTCAAAAAGGTATCGTCGATGTATATCGCAATGAACAGGTTTCAGGTTCTTCCCGAGAGCGAAGACGCGTTTCGCCAGCGCTGGCTCGACCGTGAAGTGCTGCTGACAACCGTACCCGGTTTCAAATCCTTCGCGCTGCTGCGCGGGCCAGTCAAGGATGACCATATTCTCTGGTCGTCGCACACGGTCTGGGAATCTCAGGAAGCCTTCAAGGCCTGGACCCAGTCTGAGCAGTTCCGCAAGGCTCATGCCGGCGCCGGTGGCAATAAGCCCCTGACTCTTGGCCCGCCGGTCTTTGAAGGCTTTGAGGTGGTTCAGCAGATCGATAACTGATCTTGTTACCCGATGCACCCGGCCGCGCATGGCCGGGTGTTTTCAGCTCAGCTAAGTGCCTTGAGAATCATCTCGAAGGCCCGGCTGACTGTTGCGAGACGCACCGCCTCGCGATCTCCCGCGAAGTGAGCCGTTTCACGCTGGGGTGTCTTTGCGCCTTGCATGACACACAGGCAGACAGTGCCAACCGGTTTGGCTTCTGTTCCACCACCCGGCCCGGCAATGCCTGTCACCGCAACCGCTATCGTCGCATCCTGGGCGCAATCCAGCGCGCCCATCGCCATCTCGACCGCTACGGCCTCGCTGACAGCCCCATGCGATGCCAGGGTCGTTTCGGCCACGTCGAGCACCGACATCTTCATGGCGTTGGAATAGGTTACGAGGCCTCCCTCGACCGCGTCTGACGATCCGACAAGGGCTGTCAGGGTTGCTGCGATCAGTCCCCCCGTGCAGCTTTCAGCAGTGACGAGACGGTCGCCCCGGCTGCGCAAGGCCTGCAGCACCTCACTGGCCTGATCGCTAAGAGAGCGGGGAACTGCCGGGACATCAGCCATGGGAGTTTTTCTCCAGAACCCGATAGAGCGCCATGTTCTCTTCCACACGCTGGATGTAGGAGCGTGTCTCTTCGTAAGGAATGCCCTCGATCCAGTCGATCATGCCTGCCTGGGTCAAGGGCTGCGGGAGAGGCTGACTGGCCAGCCAGAGATCGGTGCGGTGAGGCCCGGCATTATAGGCCGAGAGAACCAGCGGGACGACATTATTGAAACGCGTCATGAGCTGCGACAGATAGGTGCGCCCCAGAACAAGATTGGTGGCGGGGTCGCGCAATCCACTGGCGCTGGTATCGATGCCGCTCAGGCCAGCGCGACGGGCAACATCCTGCGCTGTGCCGGTTTGCAGCTGCATCAGGCCGATAGCACGCGCAGGACTGCTGACATGCGCGTCAAAACTGCTCTCCTGACGGGCGACACCCAGTGCCAGACCATGGGGCAGGGAGTCTCCCTCCGCCTGGGCGGCATCGAGAACCGGCCAGCCTTCCGGATAGAGCGCTGAACCCAGCCTGCCTGTGCGGCGGGCAGCAAAGACAGCGGGCTCCAGTGACCCGATAGACAGCGCAAACCGGGCCAGAGCGGCCTGGCCCGGGGCGTCCTGCACCGCGCTATAGCCGAGCATCAGGAACTCACGGGCATGATCGTCATCGCCACGTTCATGAAGCAGCCGCGCTGCCTCGATCAGATCCGCGCGTGAGATGCCGCCGCTCTGCAGGGCGGGAAGACGGCTGAGCGCCGTGGCGAGGCCGGCCACATCGCTGCCACCCGGAATCAGCGTATCATCATGACCGCCCAGAGTAGCCAACGCCAGCTGACCATAATAGGTCGTCGGCATGGTGGCCGCCTGACGATAGGCCGCGCTGGCCTGGCTGCTAATGCCTTCTTCAGCGAAGCTGCGCCCGAGCCAGTAATAACCGCGGCTCTTCGTGATCAGGCTGGTCTGTCGCGACAGCTCAGCAAAGGCGGGTCTCGCCAGGGCCGGGTTCTTCTGAAAGCGCAGGTCAATCCAGCCGCGCAGGAAGGAGGCCTCGAGCCGCGAGGTGGAGCCTGTCGAAAGCGTTGTATCATCGGCCAGGGCCCGCGCCTGGGGCACCGAGCCCTGGGTCAGGAAGGAGCGGGCGAGAGCCAGTCGTTCATTGGTCCACTCGGATGACGGCGCGCGCTTCTGCCCTGCAAAGCCTTCTTCCTGCCAGAGCGCATAGGCTGAATCGAGATCAGGGGCGCGGCGCAGCTGCCTCAGACGCGCGATCATGATCTGGGGTTCGGCACGCTGTGAAGCGGGAAGGGCGGCAAATTGCGAGGCGGCGTCGGCTGCGTTGGATTGCAGGGCGATCAGGGCGCGAGCACCCGCCTGACGTTGTGGCGCCAGAAGGGAGACCTGCCGCCCGGCTGCGGTGAATTGTCGCGTGCGGATCTGGCGCTGGAAACGGGCCCAGTGATCATCGGGTGTGAGTGACGCACTGTATTCTGCAAGGATAAGGCTCGAATCAGTCTCGCGGTCGGCCCCGTTGCGCCAAATTCGTCGGGCCTGGCTGGCAGCATCGGGCAGGAGCGTCGCACAGCGCATGAAAGCCTGTACGGCTGTCAGGGGTTCACGCGGGCAAAGCTGCGGGAGTTCTGCATCGCTTGCACGGGTGGCCAGTGCCTGTTGATAGCGGGCCATCATGACAGCGCGCTCGGGCCAGCTTGGCGTCTGATCCAGAAAATCGGCATAGGCGCTGGCGCTGGGCGGCGTCGTGGCCTGAACGAGCGCGAGCCACTGATCGAGACGGGTCGCGACATCCGTGCTCGCAGCACCGGAGGGGGAGGCAAGGCTCTCGGGGGCCGAATCATTTTGTCCGAGGGCCTCAGAGGCGGCGGAGGGCGTCTCCTGCTCCTGGGCGTGAGAGCTGCATCCTGTCAGAAGAATGAGCGATCCGGTCAGGAGAAATGCCTTAACCCGCGACATGATGCGCAACCTCCATGCTGCCTTTATAGATCAGCTCGCACGCGACGAAGGCGACGATGGCGAGGCCGAGCCAGGCGATCCAGCGGTAGCGGTTCAGCAGATTGGCTACCAGCGTCGCCGCAGCTCCCATCAGCACGACAGAGAAGGCGAGGCCAGTCACAAGCACGTAAGGGTGTCCCATGGCGGCACCAGCCACGGCCAGTACGTTATCAAGGCTCATCGAGAGATCGGCGACGATGATTCTGAAAATCGCCTTGGACAATGACCCGCTTTTGGCCTCTCCCGACATTTCCTCGGGATGACGCAACTCCTGGTACATTTTCCAGCAGACCCAGAGCAGAAGCAGGCCGCCTGCCAGGGTGAGGCCGAGTACGGACAAGAGGCGTGAGGCGACAAGCGCGAGTGCGATGCGCATGAGAGCCGCCGCAGCGACACCGACCAGAATGGCCTTGCGCCTTTGTTGCGCTGGCAGGCCCCGTACGACCATGCCGATAACAACGGCGTTATCTCCCGCGAGGGTGATGTCGATCAGAACGACCTGTGCAAGCGCAATAAGGGCGTGCCAGGTAAGATCAGGCGCCACATCAACCTCCAGAATTTCTCAATCCGAACAATGCTAGAGAAAGCGCCGATCGAGCGCAATTCGCTCCGTGCGTTGGCGCGGCCCGATCAAAGAGTGTTCCCCGGCGGCATCTTGAGGTAAGAGGGGGCCTCTTTTCGACCCGTCCTTGCGTGTTGCGTCGATCCTATCAAGGAGTTTGCCCGACCATGGTGCCTCGTTACAGCCGCCCCGAAATGACCGCTATCTGGTCGCCCATCAATCGCTACCGCATCTGGTTCGAGATCGAAGCTCTGGCCTGTGAAGCCATGGCAGAACTGGGTGACATGCCGAAAGAGGCCGCCAAGGTCATTCGTGAGCGCGGCGATGCCGCCATGGCTGCCTTCTCCGAGGCAGATGTCGCGCGTATCGACGAGATCGAAGCCGTTACCCGACATGATGTGATTGCCTTCCTGACCTGGCTTGCCGAGAAAATCGGGCCGGAGAGCCGTTTTGTGCATCTGGGCATGACCTCGTCCGACGTGCTTGACACCTGCTTTTCGGTGCAGCTCGTTCAGGCGACCGACCTCCTTCTGCAGGATCTCGACGCAGTACTCGCCGCTCTCAAGAAGCAGGCATTCGCTCACAAGGATACGGTCACGATCGGCCGCTCGCATGCCATCCATGCGGAACCTACCAGCTTTGGCCTGAAGATTGCGGGTCACTATGCCGAATTTGCCCGTAATCGTGAGCGCCTTCTGGCAGCCCGCAAGGAAATTGCCATCTGTGCCATCTCGGGCGCTGTCGGCACCTATGCTCATATCGACCCGCGCGTCGAAGATTTCGTCGCCGACCGTCTCGGCCTCGTTGCTGAAGACGTCTCGACCCAGGTGATCCCGCGTGATCGCCATGCCGCGTTTTTCTGCGCGCTCGGCGTGATTGCCAGTGGCATCGAGCGTCTGGCCGTTGAAGTGCGCCATCTGCAGCGTTCAGAAGTGCGCGAGGCGGAAGAGTTCTTCCATCCCGGCCAGAAGGGCAGCTCGGCCATGCCCCACAAGCGCAACCCGGTGCTCTCAGAAAATCTGACGGGTCTTGCCCGTCTGATCCGCTCGCACGTGGTGCCTGCGCTTGAAAACGTGGCCCTGTGGCATGAGCGCGATATCAGCCACTCGGCTGTCGAGCGCAATATCGGCCCCGATGCGACAATCGGTCTCGATTTTGCCCTGATGCGTCTGGCCGGGATGATGGACAAGCTCGTGGTCTATCCGGATCGCATGATGGCCAATCTCGAATCGCTCGGCGGTGTCGTGCATTCAGGCGAAGTGCTGCTGGCTCTGGCTCGCTCGGGTATTTCGCGTGAGGATGCCTATCGTATCGTCCAGCACAACGCGATGGAGACCTGGACCAAGCTTGGCCAGCCTGACGGGCGCAGCTTCCGCGAGAATCTCGACCGCGATCCGGAAGTTGCCGGTCGCGTCGATGCGAAGATCCTTGATGAAGCAATGGACAGCACACGACATCTTGTTGCCGTAGACCGCATTTTCAACAAGATTTTTGGTTAAGATCACATATTGGGTGTTGACCTTGTCGCATTGTCGTGTGGAAGTAACCTTGCTGTAATCTAAGATGCAAATCTGACGATCTCCAAAACCAAGGCTTCGAAATGGCTTCCACACCACGTCCTCGAGGGCACGCCCTTACGAATTTCATTGCCGTGATCGCCGCTACCGGCGGTCTTCTGTTCGGCTATGACACTGGCATCATCTCCGCCGCACTGCTGCAGCTCACGCCGCAGTTCCAGCTCACGACGGAGAGTGCCGAGATCGTCACCTCGGCGGTTATTCTCGGTGCGCTGATCGGCTGTATCTCGGCCGCCCCTCTCTCTGACAAGCTGGGTCGTCGCCGCACGATCATTGCTGCCGCGACGCTGTTCCTCATCGGAACGGTGATCGTCACTTTCGCGCATTCGGTCTTTGTCCTGACCTTTGCGCGCCTCATTCTTGGTCTTGCCATCGGTGCATCGTCCCAGATCGTGCCGATCTATATTGCCGAGATCGCACCTCCGGAGCGCCGTGGTTCGCTCGTGGTGGCCTTCCAGTTTGCCATTGCCTTCGGTCAGCTGATTTCCTTTGTTACCGGTTATCTGCTTCAGGATTACTCCTGGCGCCTGATGTTCGGCCTTGGTGTCATTCCTGCTGTCATTCTGTTTGTCGGCATGCTCTTCCTGCCCAATAGCCCGCGCTGGCTGGCCATGCAGGGCGAATTCGAGCGGGCGCGTGAAGTGCTGCGCAGCGTGCGTAAAAGCGATGCGGAAGCCGATCAGGAGCTGCAGGACATCCAGGACCAGCATGACGAGAAGGCGCCGCTTTCCGAAGTGTTCAAGCCCTGGGTGCGTCCGGCCACCATCGCGGCTGTCGGTATCGCACTGCTCTGCCAGCTCACGGGCATCAACGCGGTCATGTATTATGCACCGACCATTTTCGCCGATGCCGGGTTTGGCCAGTCCTCTGCGCTTCTGACCTCTGTGGCCGTGGGTGTTTCCATGGTCGGTACGGTCGCTTTCGGTGGCTGGGCAGTTGATGCCTGGGGGCGTCGTACCCTCATGCTGCGCATGATTCCCGGTGCGGTCGTATCGCTCGTGCTGCTTGGCTTCATGTTCTTCACGGGCCAGACCCATGGCTGGGGTGCATTCGTCACCGCCGCCGCTGTCGTGGGCTACGTGGTCTTCAACGTCGGCAGCCTTTCTGTCGCAATCTGGCTGGTGGGTGCCGAAGTATTCCCGCTTTCCTGCCGTGGCACGGGTATGAGCCTTGTTGCTGCCAGCCACTGGGGCGCCGATCTCATCATCTCGCTCACCACGCTCAGCATGGTGAAGGCACTTGGTGCCGGTGGGACGTTCTGGCTGTTCGCTGCCGTGAATGCGCTCTCTTTCTTCTTCGTCCTGCGCTATGTGCCCGAGACCCGTGGCCGTTCGCTGGAACAGCTTGAAGCATCGCTGCGTGACGGAACATTTGCTCCGATAGCACGTGAAAAAGCGGCTGCAGCCAAGTAATGGTCCTGCCCCCGCCAAAGGGGGCAGAACGGCGCGATCATGGGTATGAACGGCGGGGCTGCGCTGCTATATGCGTGGCAACGCCGTTTTACCTTTTTTGAAAGATCGTCATGGCACGCCGTCGTCAGCTTTATGAAGGAAAAGCCAAGATCCTTTTCGAGGGACCCGAACCGGGAACACTCGTTCAGTATTTCAAGGACGATGCTTCCGCCGGAAATGGCGTGAAGAAGGGCATCATCACTGGCAAGGGCGTGCTGAACAATCGCATCAGCGAACACCTCATGCTTCGCCTGCATGAAATCGGCATCCCGACCCATTTCGTTCGTCGCCTCAACATGCGCGAACAGCTGATCCGCGAAGTCGAGATCATCCCCCTCGAAGTGGTTGTGCGCAACGTCGCCGCTGGCTCGATAGCCAAGCGTCTTGGTCTTGCCGAGGGCACACGTCTGCCGCGCTCGATCCTCGAATATTACTACAAGAACGATGCGCTCAACGACCCGATGGTGTCGGAAGAGCACGTTACGGCTTTTGGTTGGGCGAATGCGCAGGATCTCGACGAGATCAACGCCTATGCGCTGCGTACCAATGATTTCCTCACGGGCATGTTCCAGGGCATCGGCATCCAGCTTGTCGATTTCAAGCTCGAATTTGGTCGCCTGTGGGAAAACGACGAGATGCGCATCGTTCTTGCCGACGAAATTTCACCCGATAACTGCCGCCTGTGGGACACCAAGACGAGCGAGAAGCTCGACAAGGACCGGTTCCGCAGGGATATGGGCCGTGTCGAGGAAGCTTATCAGGAAGTGGCTCGCCGCCTGGGCATCCTGCCCGAAGCAGGGAATGGCGATCTTAAAGGACCGGAGGTTATGCAATGAAAATTCGCGTCAATGTCATGCTGAAGGAAGGCGTGCTCGACCCCCAGGGCAAAGCCATCGGTCATGCGCTCGAAGTACTCGGCTTCGCCAATGTCGGTGAAGTGCGCGTCGGCAAGACCATGGAGTTGGAAATCGCGACTGAAGACCGCTCTGCAGCGCTGGAACAGGGCGAAGCCATGGCTCGCGAATTGCTGGCCAATCTGGTGATCGAGGATTTTGCAGTCGAGGTCATTGGATGACGCCGAAAAAGGCTTTCCTGACGGCAATTGCGCTTGCATTGCCCATGGGCACCCTTGCCGGTGTGGCGCAGGCCGATGAGCATCGTCTCTCACCCATGCAGGCTGGTCGCTTCGGCCAGATCTGCTCCAAGCCCCAGGGCAAGGCCGTGTGCGATGCCTATATCGCTGGTATGGCCGATTCAGGCGCGCTTTCCGCGCTCAATGCCAAGAGCAATGGCGACGCCAGCACGGTTGCTGGTTTCTGCGTGCCTGATGCCGAGACCACCGATGCCATGCGCGGCAAGGTCATCTCCTGGCTCAAGGCGCATCAGGACGTTCTGAAATATCCGGTAGGGAAAGCCGTCTTTGCGGCGTTGCATGACTCCTATCCGTGTTCGGCTCAGGGAGGCAAACCATGAAAGCGGGTATTGTCGTCTTTCCGGGTACCAATCGCGAACGCGATATGGAGCAGGCGCTGCGTCTCGTCAGTGGCAAGGCACCGACCATGCTCTGGCACCGCGACACGTCTCTGCCTGACCTCGATCTGATCGTGCTTCCGGGCGGGTTCAGCTTCGGCGATTATCTGCGTTCTGGCGCCATGGGCGCCCATTCGCCGATCCTGCGCGAAGTGCGCGCCTTTGCCGAACGTGGCGGCTATGTGCTTGGCGTCTGCAATGGTTTCCAGATCCTGACTGAGGCGCAGCTTCTTCCGGGTGCGCTTCTGCGCAATGCCGGAATGCGTTTTCTGTCGCAGGACGGTTATCTTCGCGTCGAGAACAGCGATACGGCCTTTACGCGTGACTGGGCGAAGGGCGATGTCTTCCGTGCACCACTCGCCCACGGCGATGGCAATTATACGGCATCGGAAGCCGAGCTTGATCGCCTTGAAGGCGAAGATCGTGTGGCCTTCCGCTATGTCTGCGCCAAGGGTGGTCTCGATGCGACAAGCCGCATCAGCAACCCCAATGGCAGCCAGCGTTCGATTGCCGGTATTCTGAGCGCCAACAAGCGCGTCTGCGGTCTGATGCCGCACCCTGAAAACCTGGTTGATCCCGATCTCGGTGCGACAGATGGCGTGCCGCTGTTTTCGGGTCTGGTGAAGAGTCTCGTCGCATGAGCATGATCGTCAACGCTGAACTCGCCGCGCGCTTCGGTCTTTCCGCTGAGGAATACCAGAAGGTGCTCGACATCATGGGCCGCGTGCCGAGCCTGACCGAGCTGGGTATCTTCTCGGTCATGTGGTCCGAGCATTGCTCCTACAAATCGTCTCGCGTTCATCTCAAGACGCTGCCGACAAAGGCTCCCTGGGTCATTCATGGACCGGGTGAAAACGCTGGTGTCGTCGATATCGGAGACGGTCTTGCGGCCGTTTTCAAGATGGAAAGCCATAACCACCCGTCCTTCATCGAACCCTATCAGGGTGCGGCGACCGGCGTCGGCGGTATTCTGCGCGACGTGTTCACAATGGGGGCCCGTCCGGTCGCTAATCTGAACGCGCTTCGCTTTGGCGATCCAAGCCTGCCTGTCACGCAGCGCGTGATCGACGGCGTGGTGCGCGGCATTGGCGGTTACGGCAATTGCGTCGGCGTGCCGACGGTCGGTGGCGAGATCAATTTCCACCCGGCCTATAACGGCAATCCTCTGGTCAATGCCATGACCGTTGGCATCGCGTCGCAGGACAAGATCTTCCTGTCAGCAGCGGCTGGTATCGGCAACCCGGTTGTTTATGTCGGCTCCAAGACCGGTCGCGATGGCATTCATGGCGCCACCATGTCTTCGGCCGAATTCGATGAACATGCTGCCTCCAAGCGCCCGACGGTGCAGGTGGGTGACCCGTTCACCGAAAAGCTCCTGATCGAAGCCTGTCTTGAGCTGATGGCGACTGATGCGATCGTGGCCATTCAGGATATGGGCGCTGCCGGTCTGACCTCGTCGGCTGTCGAGATGGCTGGCAAGGGCGGTGTGGGCATCGAGCTCGATCTCGACCATGTGCCGCAGCGCGAAACCGGCATGACTGCCTATGAAATGATGCTGTCCGAGAGCCAGGAGCGTATGCTCATGGTGCTCAAGCCCGAACGTACCGATGTGGCCCGTGCCATTTTCGAGAAATGGGACCTTGATTTCGCGATCGTAGGTGTTCTTACGGATACGGCGCATATCACGGTCAAGCATCTGGGCAAGGTCGAGGCGGATATTCCTCTTGCACCTCTGGCTGATGAAGCACCGCTTTATCATCGTCCGATGACCCATGCCGAGCCTCCGGCACGTCTTGGCACAGTGGCCGATCCGGCTGGTGTCGAACACGCGCTGCTGACCCTGCTGGGCTGCCCTGATCTCGCCTCGCGCGCCTGGGTGTGGAATCAGTATGACAGTGGCGTCGGTGGCCAGACAGCTCGTCGTCCGGGTGCAGCAGATGCGGCGATCGTGCGTGTCGAGGGCACGAAGCGCGGTCTCGCCATGACGACGGATTGCACACCGCGCTATTGCCAGGCCGACCCGCGTGCGGGTGGGGCCCAGGCCGTGGCGGAAGCCTGGCGTAACATCACGGCAACTGGCGCCCTGCCTCTGGCCGTGACGGACAACCTGAATTTTGGCAACCCTGAAAAGCCGGAAATCATGGGTCAGTTCGCTGATGCTATCAAGGGCATGGGTGAGGCCTGCCGTGCGCTCGACTTCCCGGTCGTGAGCGGCAATGTCTCGCTCTACAACCAGACGAGCCATCCGAGCGGACTGAGCCAGCCGATCCTGCCGACCCCTGCGATCGGTGCGATCGGTGTCATCGAGGACGTGACCAAGGCTATCGGCCTGGGCATGCCCGATCACGCTGAACTCGTGCTGATTGGTGAAATTCGCGGTGAGCTTGGCCAGTCTCTCTGGCTGCGTGAAATCTGCCATCGTGAAGAGGGTGCGCCGCCCGTTGTCAACCTGCACGCCGAACGCCGCAATGGCGACTTTGTGCGTCGCATGATTGCAAAGGGCTGCGTCGAAGCCTGCCATGACATCGCCGATGGTGGTCTGCTCGTGGCAGTTGCCGAGATGGTCATGGCAAGTGGCGTCGGCTGTCATCTCGACAAGCCGCATTACGGCACAAGCCTTCATGCCTATTATTTCGGCGAGGATCAGGCCTGCTACGTGATTGCCACGAAGCATGCAGCTGCGCTGATCGACGAGGCTGAAAAGGCTCACGTGCCTGTTCGTCATCTCGGTCGCACGGGGGGCACTCATCTTGTTCTCAAGGACGGGATGTCGCTTTCCGCCGAGCGCATGCGTGAGGTGAATGCCGCCTTCTTCCCCAAACTGATGGAGCGCTGATCCATGCCCATGAATGCAGAAGAAATCGAGCGCACCATCAAGGCAGCTCTGCCTGATGCGGTAATCGAGATTCAGGATCTCGCAGGCGATGGCGATCATTATGCTGCGACCGTGGTCAGCGCTGCTTTCGCGGGGCTGCCGCGGGTGCGCCAGCACAAGCTGGTCTATGATGCGTTTGGCGGGCGTATGGGGACAGAGCTGCATGCTCTGGCCCTGAAAACACAAACCCCCTGACAATCGAGACTTGTTGGGTCTATAATCGCGTATTATCGACCCAACGCGGCTCTCGCGAACAGGAGTGAACCATGGCAGAAGCCATTTTCCAGCAGATCCAACAGCTTATCGACGCCAACCCTGTCATGCTTTTCATGAAGGGCGACAAGCTTTTCCCGCAATGCGGTTTCTCGGCTCGTGTCGTCCAGATCCTCGGCCATATGGGTGTGGATTTCGAAACGGCCAATGTGCTGGCAAGCGCGGAAATCCGCCAGGGAATCAAGGATTTCTCGCAGTGGCCGACAGTGCCCCAGCTTTACGTCAAGGGCGAGTTCATCGGTGGCTGTGACATCGTGACCGACATGTTCCAGAGCGGCGAACTGGAGTCTCTTTTCGAAGAGAAGAATATCGCCAAAAAAGTGGCCTGACCCTGCCTTGGTTATGCCATAAATTATGCGTTCTGCCACCGTTTTGACCCAAACTGTGGCAGTTATGCAACGCCAGAATTTCTCGTGAAAAATTTGCTTCTTCGCCTCTTGTTGCCCTCAGCGTCTCCTGCATAACCTGCTTGAAGTCATTCAGAGGGAAGTAAAAATGCGGCGTCTTTCGGTTTTTAAGCTTGTCACTTCAGTTGTCGTTGCCGGAGCCGCTTTTGCTTCTTCCGACGCCAAGGCAAGAGAGATCACCGACTGGGAAGCCTCCAAGCTTACCCTCGACGCACTGACCGCCACCCCGGTCTATCATCGCCCCGTTGTCAGCCATAGCCATCATGCTGCGGCCATTCATCAGGCTGCTGCGCACCACGCTGCCATGCCGTCGCGTCGTTCGCTGGTTCACACCGTCGTCTACCATGCAAAGGCTCCCGTAAGCGGTAAGGCGCATCATGCCCGCCGTCACGGCTGATCCGGCGTAGCCTGTCAGGAGTCCCTGTCGGGATATCCTTTCAAACACCCCCGCTTTTTCCTCTGCAGACTGAACGTTCTGATGCCTTTCGCAAAAGGCATCGCGTGTCGCGTGTTCACTACGCGACTTTGCGGTTCAACAGGACCGCAGGATATCCGGAATCCAGCGCATTCCGCCCGATATGTCATGAAGGGCCAGGTCAAAGCGCGTCTCTTCCCGGCACCATGAAGTGTTTTTGAGAATGAGATATTCGGCTGCGCATAGCAGCCTTTTCTGCTGGGCAGGTGAGAGCGCAAACGCGGCCTCATCGAGGGTCCTACGCTGCTTCACCTCGACAAAGAGGAGCCTTTTTGTCGAGGCCGCAATGAGATCGATTTCGCCATAGGGCGTCCTGCATCGCGTCGCGAGAATGCAGCAACCTTTCTTAAGCAGAAATTCGCCTGTGCGTCGTTCGGCTTCGAGCCCGGCAGCATGGGCCGCATGGCCTCTTGCTTGCCGGGTGAGGGTCATGCGCCGCGCGCGATAAGCCGTGCCGCTTCGACGGCGAAATAGGTCAGTACGCCGTTGCATCCGGCGCGCCGGAAGGCGAGGAGGCTTTCCAGAATGGCGCGATCGCGATCGAGCCAGCCATTCTGTATGGCGGCCATCAGCATCGCATATTCGCCTGACACCTGATAGGCGAAGGTCGGTACGGCAAAGTTGTCGCGCACACGCCGGATGATATCCAGATAAGGCATGCCCGGCTTGACCATGACCATATCGGCGCCTTCCTGTAGATCCTGCGCCACTTCGCGCAGGGCTTCGTCAGTATTGGCAGGGTCCATCTGATAGGTCTTCTTGTCGCCCTTAAGCAGGCCGCCCGACCCAAGCGCGTCACGGAACGGACCGTAAAATGCCGAGGCATATTTCGCGGCATAGGACATGATACGGGTGTTTTCATAGCCCGCCTTGTCGAGTGCTGCTCTGATGGCGCCTATGCGGCCATCCATCATATCGGATGGCGCAATGATATCGATGCCTGCAGCGGCCTGGTTCATGGCCTGAAGGGCGAGTATCTCGACCGAGGCATCATTGACGACATACCCATTCTCGATCAGCCCGTCATGCCCGTGGTCGGTATAGGGATCGAGGGCCACATCACCGATTAGCCCCAGATCGGGATAGAGGCGCTTGATTTCGCGGGCTGCCCGGCACATCAGATTATCGGGGTTCGTGGCCTCACGCCCCTTCGAATCACGGATGTCGGGTGGGGTGATCGGAAAAAGGGCGACGGCGGGGATGCCGAGCGCCACAGCTTCCTCAAGATGACTTTCCAGCAAATCGATACTGACGCGTTCAACACCAGGCATGGAGCTGACCTGCGTCCGCGTGTTCTGACCGTCACATACGAAGATCGGCCATATCAGGTTGTCGGTCGTCAGCGTGGTTTCAGCGACCAGCTTGCGGGTGAACCCGTCAAAGCGGTTGCGGCGGGCGCGACTAAGTGGATAGGCGCCAGTAATCATCGAGACAGCTCCCCGGTGGTGAGTTTGCTTTTCTTGTAGCCATAGGCGGCATACACGCCCAGCCCGGCAATCAGCCACAGAACAAGCCGCAGCCAGGTCAGGCTATCGAGCGAAAACATGACGACGGCACAGCTGATGATGCCGCAGATCGGCATGATCAGACCGCCCGGCGCCTTGAAAAGCCTGGGGCGGTTCGGCTCACGGATACGCAGGATCAGCACACCGACACAGACAAGGACAAAGGCCAGCAAGGTGCCGATGGAGGTCATATTGCCCAGTACCGAAATGGGCACGAGCCCGGCCAGAAGGCAGGTGACGACAAGAAAGATCAGGTGAGAGACGGCGGGGGCACGGGTGCGAGGGCTCAGGCGACCGAAAATGGCGGGCAGCAACCCGTCGCGCGACATGGCGTAGAACACGCGTACCTGACCCATCATGAGGCCCATCAGCACCGAGGTATAACCGAACAGGATGCTGAATTTGAGCGCACCCTGCAGCCACAAGAGATGGGTCACGTCGATGGCTGTAGCAACCGGGCTGCCATCATTCTCCATCTGGCGATAATCGACGACGCCGGTCAGGACGAAGGCGAAGGCGATATAGATGATGGTGCAGATCATCAGACTGCCCAGAATGCCGATCGGCATGGTGCGCTCAGGCCGTTTCGCTTCCTGTGCCGTGGTCGCGATGATGTCGAAGCCAAGATAGGCAAAGAAGATCATGCCCGCTGCACGCATGATCCCGGAAAGGCCGAAATGACCGAACTCGCCCGTATTGGGGGGAATGAACGGCGTATAATGCGCGCTCTGGATATAGGGCGTGCAGAAAATCATGAATGCCAGGATGACGGAGAGCTTGAGCACCACCACAATGGCATTGATGCGTGTCGATTCGGTAATGCCGCGCAGCAGAAGCAGAACGATCAGAACGAGCGCCGCCATGGCGGGGAGATTGATCCAGCCATGGGCTGAGCTGCCATCGGCCAGCGTTACCATGGTCATGGGCGAGGCCATCCATCTCGGATCCGGGTGGAGGTTCCACTGCCCGAGAATGGAAGACAGATAGCTCGACCAGCTCGACGCAACCGCAGCGGCACCAACTGTGTATTCGAGAACGAGATCCCAGCCGATGATCCAGGCGACCAGTTCGCCAAGAGTCGCATAGGCATAAGAATAGGCCGATCCCGCCGCGGGAATCATGCTGGCAAGCTCGGCATAGCAGAAAGCGGCAAAGCCGCAGGCAATGGCGGCAACCACGAAAGCCAGAATAACGGCGGGCCCGGCATTATGGGCTGCGGCGATACCTGTGAGAGAAAAAAGCCCGGCCCCGACAGTCGTCCCGACACCCAGCGCGATAAGGGCAAACGGGCCGATAACGCGCTTCATGCCATGTTCGGCGGTGTCATCCGTACCGCTATCGATCGGTTTGCGTCGCCAGAGAGCGGCGAGGGGCTGGGGCATTCAGTCTTCCTCTAAAACGTGTCACGCGCGCTAAACGGGTTGGCGGCGGGGGGAAATCTGGGATATTGGCGTTCGTGATACGCCATTTTGTGCGTCTGCGCGCCCCCTCTGGGAGAGAAAAGAATGTCAACTCGCGAGAACATGTCCGCTCAGCACGATTTCTTTCATCGCGGCCTGAATGAGGCCGATCCAGAGGTCGCGGCGATCATCAATGCCGAGCTGGTGCGCCAGCAGGACGGGATCGAACTGATCGCGTCCGAAAACATCACGTCCTTTGCCGTGCTGGAAGCCCAGGGCTCGGTTCTGACCAACAAATATGCTGAGGGCCTGCCGGGCAAGCGCTATTATGGCGGCTGCGTCGATGTCGACCGCGTCGAAAATCTTGCCATCGAACGCATCAAGGCCCTGTTCGGGGTCGAATTCGCCAATGTTCAGCCGCATTCGGGCGCCAATGCCAACCAGGCGGCTTTCATGGCGCTCGGTAAGCCGGGTGACACTGTGCTTGGCATGAGCCTTGCCGCTGGTGGTCACCTGACCCATGGCGCAGCACCGAATTATTCCGGCAAGTGGTTCAATGCCGTGCAGTACGGCGTACGCGCCGAAGATGGCACGCTGGATTATGAGGAAATGGAGCGTCTGGCACGCGAGCACAAGCCGACGATCATCGTGGCTGGTGGTTCGGCCTATCCGCGTCATATCGATTTCGCCCGCTTCCGTCGTATTGCCGATGAAGTCGGCGCCTATCTGATGGTTGACATGGCCCATTTCGCGGGTCTGGTCGCGGCCGGTCTGTTCCCGAGCCCTGTACCCCACGCTCATATTGTTACCAGCACCACCCACAAGACCCTTCGCGGCCCGCGTGGTGGCATCGTGCTCACCAATGACGCCGATATTGCCAAGAAGGTAAACTCGGCCGTGTTCCCCGGCCTGCAGGGTGGCCCGCTCATGCATGTCATCGCTGGCAAGGCCGTGGCATTCGGCGAAGCGCAGGGTGAGAAGTTCAAGGCCTATCAGACGGCGGTTGCTGATAATGCCCGCGTTCTGGCGGAAGAGCTGGTTGTGCGTGGCTTTGACATCGTGACCGGCGGCACCGACTGCCACCTGGTGCTTGTTGATCTGCGCCCCAAGAAGGTGACAGGCAAGATCGCCGAAGCCGCTCTCGAGCGCGCTGGCATCACGGCCAACAAGAACGCCATTCCGTTCGACCCGGAAAAGCCCTTTGTCACCTCGGGCATCCGTCTCGGCAGCCCGGCTGCGACCTCGCGTGGCTTTGGCAAGGAAGAGTTCCGCACCATTGCCCGCATGATCGATGAGGTTCTGAGCGCTTTCGGCACCGATGCGCAGGATGCCGTCGAGCAGCGCGTGCATGAAGAGGTCAAGACGCTCTGCCGTCGCTTCCCGATCTACGACGTCGCTTATCCCGGCGCCTGAGAGAGACCTTCGCCAGTCGCCCCGTGACCGGGGCGGCTGTCAGAGACGTCGTGCGAGACGCACGGCAAGCTGGCCGCGCCTGACACAGAGATTGGGCATGATCAGCACGCAATGGTCGTAGGGCGTACAGATTTCGTCCTCGCCATCGGTGGCGATAACCGTCCCTGCCGACTGGATCACGTGGCCGCCCTGATAGGGCTCAGTGAACGCAAAGCTCGCGCTTCTTGCGACAACGTTATCGGTCACTGTGGCCTGATGCGCAGCACCGTTGTCGGTATGTCGTGCGCCGAAATGCAGAAAAGCAGCATTATCGACAAATTGCCTGATCACACGGGCACTGATTTCTACCGTTTCGGGGCGCCAGTGCTGTCCGGCTTCAAGCAAAACGCTGGCAGGTGCGCCTGAGGCAGCCATAAATCGCTCATGCTCGATCAGACGGGCGCCACCCACATGACCGAGATCGGTGAGGGTGAGGAACTGAGTGTCCGATCTCGACGAGAGCATTCCCGCCAGCGCAATGGAGCGCTCGGTCTGAGGCGAGATGAAGAGCGGCGCTGACTCCCAGAGCATGGAGTGCAGGTCGAGAAGCAGATCGCTGCGCTGAATGATCGGCAGTAATTCTATTGCCCGTTCCATCTCGACAGAACCGGGGGGAAGGTCGAGACGGTCATGCGACCATACCCGGTTGAGATCTTCAGCGATGAAACGCGACGCTGTGGGATTTTCGGGATTGAAACGCCGGAACGCTGCCATATTGGCAAAAACAAAGCGCAGCACGCCACAAATCGGACGGATATCCTCGCGCAACAGGCGGTCTGAAGCTGCCGCCCCGGCAAACTCATTACCGTGAATAAGAGAGACTACGGTTATCTCGGGGCCTGGCATACCGCTATCGCGTTCAATGACGCCAGCGATGCCGTTATTGCCTTTTTCCCAGGGGGTAAGGTCGGGCGTTTCGATCAGGATGGGAAAGTCTGGCAGACGGCGGGGCAGGGCGAGCGTGGGAAGCAGGCGCTGGCGACGCTTGCGCACCGGATGATGGTCCCGCGGTGAAGCCCCACAACTCATGGAGCCAGACACACCTGTCGCACGAGGCGCTCGATCATGATTTCGCACCGCGTCAGCTGGTCGCGCTCTATCCATTCATCGGGCTTATGGGCCTGGGCAATATCACCGGGTCCGCAGACAATGGTCGGCAACCCTGCCTGCTGATAGATGCCCGCCTCCGTACCATACGAGACATAACCCGCGCTGTTGCGGCCCGTAATCTGCTGGAGCAGTGAAACGAGAGGCGCGCTCTCAGGCAGTGCCAGAGGGGGGAGGTCGACGAGGGCGGTATACTCCAGACCGCATTCAGGCCAGGCGTCACGCAGGGCCTGGTCGATAGGAGCGAGGCGATGGCGGATGCGCGCAAAAATCGCTTCATTGCTGTCGCCCGGAACAGCGCGCCATTCCATCTCGAAGCTCGCCTGTTCGGGCACGATGTTCAGAATGCTGCCGCCCTGCGCGAGCCCGACCTGCATGGTTGTGTGATCGGGTTCGAAGCCGCTGACATGCGGGCCGTCGCGCTCGAATTCATCGGCCATGGCAGCGATTTCAGCGATGGCGCGCCCCATAGCATGCAGGGCATTCGCGCCCAGCGCCGGTTGTGACGAGTGTGCCGGCCGGCCTTTGATGTCCACGCGTATGGTAAAGCGCCCTTTATGGGCGATGATCGGCGAGAGTAGCGTGGGCTCACCGATTACACAGAAATCCGGCATCAGATCCCGCAATTTCACGTCTTCGATGAGATAGCGCGCGCCGTTGCAGGTGATTTCTTCATCGAAGGTGAAAAACAGATGCACGGGTTTGCTGAGTGTCTTCGCCTTGATAGCCGGGACGGCCGCCAGCATGGCTGCGACGAAGCCCTTCATGTCGGCAGCACCACGTGCGTAAAGCTTGCCGTCCTTTTCGGTCAGGGTGAAGGGATCACGCGACCAGTCCTGTCCCTCTACCGGCACGCAATCGACATGGCCGGAAAGAGCGAGTCCGCCCTTCTCCTGAGGCCCCAGAATGGCGTGCAGATTCCATTTGCCGTCTTCCGGCCCGCGATGCTGCGAATAGGGCACCTCATGCGCATCGAGCCAGGATTCGATCCACTCGATCAGCGGCACATTGGGGTTCCGGCTTGTCGTGTCGAACGCGACAAGCTTTTCCAGAATCGCGACGCTGTCCATCAGTCGGGCCTTGGGAGGGGTCATAACGAAGAGTTTAGACCCCTGTCATGACAAACCTCAAGGCCAGCCCTCTCAGGAAACGATGCTGATGCGATAGCCGATCTCTTTTTCGATGGCGCGCAGCAATACGCGTTCATCTCGCGTGCAGAAGGCAAGTGCGGCACCTCTCTTGCCTGCGCGGGCGGTTCGACCGATGCGATGAACATATGTCTCGGCTTTTTCTGGCAGGTCGTAATTCACGACCAGAGCCACGTCATCGATATCAAGCCCACGCGCGGCAACGTCTGTGGTCAGCAGAATTTGAGCCCGCCCGGCGCGAAGCGCGTCGACTGCTTTCTGTCTTGCCCCCTGGGCAAGGTCACCATGCAGCACGGCGATGGACAGTCCCGCCTTGCGCAGAAGCTTGCCGATCTGGTCGACCGACGCCTTCGTGCGCAGAAAGACGATCTGGCGTCCTTCTGTCTCGGCGCACAGCCGGGTGAGCGTAGCCGGCTTCTCTTCCGTCTCGACGAACATTGCTCGTTGCTTGATGCGTCGCGGCGTTACGGTCTGGGTGGCGAATTCGAGTGTGACCGGCTTGTAGAGCAGGCGATTGGCCAGAGCCCGCCCGGCAGCCGGGAGTGTTGCCGAGCACAGCATGGCCTGACGCCTGTCCGGAAGATGCGGGATGATCTCGTCCATGGCGGTCAGGAAGTCTTCATCCAGCATCTGATCGACCTCATCGATCACGAGCATCGTCGTGGCATCAAGCCGGCAGGCGCCGCTCATGAGAAGATCGATCAGCCGCCCGGGGGTCGCCACGGCAATATCGACGCCCTCCGCCAGAGCCTCGACTTGGGCATCTTTCGGCAGGCCACCGCAGAGCAGGCGGGTGCGGAAGGCCAGTCTTCTGCCGATCTGGCGGCAGACTCCGGCAATCTGGGTGACGAGTTCACGTGTGGGGGCCAGAATCAGTACACGGGGCGCACCCGGCTGACGCGTGTCCTTGGAGGCAAGCAGATGCTGGAACGCTGGCGCCGCATAAGCGGCGGTCTTGCCTGAGCCGGTCTGTGCGATCAGCAGCACATCCTTGCCGCTCAGCACTTCCGGCCAAACGCGCGTCTGCACCTCGTTTGGCTTGTCGATACCGACCTGTTTCAGTCCGGCGATGATCAGAGGGTCGAAAAGTGGTGTGTCGGTCGAGAAAGCTTCGGTCATGACTGCTTCTTGCCAAAGTTCTGCGGGTGAAGGAATTGTTCAGTTATGAGTGTAGCCATCATTGCTGAAGATTTTGCCGGAATGCGCGCCCAGGCGAGCGGTCTTGTCGAACGGGCGGGACTGGAATGGCATTTCCATCCGGTCCGTATTGAGGGATTCTGGAAGCGTATCCCCACCCGGTTCTGTCCTGCGCCATTGCGTGCAACCGCGCCAATCGAGCTGCCCGAAGAGACGCGGCTGCTTGTCAGCGTCGGCGGAACGGGGGGCGCAGTCGCCGCTGCGGTCAAAAAGCGAACGGGATTGCCTCTGGTGCAGATCCAGAACCCGCGCATGGCGGCCCGTCACTTCGATCTGATTATCGCCAATGTGCATGATGAGATCGCCGGGCCGAATATCGTGTCGGTGCGCACAGCGCTTCATGGTGTGACGAGGGCGAAGCTCGACCTTGCACGGGCGAAATGGCAGCAGCGTCTGGCTGTGCCTGACAGGGCTCTGCTGAGTGTGCTGATTGGCGGCGCCAATGGCCGTTTTGGTTTTGGAGTTACTGAGGCACGAGGTCTCGCCGATCATCTGATCACGATCATGAACAGCGCCCCTGTTGCCGTTGCTCTGACACCGTCGCGCCGCACCGACGCGGAGGCGTTGAATGTGCTGAAGGAAAGGCTCGCCGCGCATCCTGCCTGGATCTGGGACGGGGAGGGAGAGAACCCCTATCACGGGCTGCTGGCCTGTGCAGACGCCATTGCGGTGACAACCGACAGCGTTTCGATGATGTCTGAAGCCGCTGCAACCGATGCGCCTGTCATGATTATCGATCTGCCGGGTCGGTCGCGCCGGATTTCAGCGTTTGTGCGCACTCTGGCAGAAGCCGACCGCGTTCGTCCCTTTACTGGTAAATGGGCCCCCTGGTCAGTAACGGCGCTTGACGATACCGGCAGAGGGGCAGATGAAATGATTCGGCGTCTCGCTCTCTGAAGCAGGAGTGGCGGGGTCCGTAATAAAGAAAACGGGTACAGGACGACCATGCTCGATATCATCACCTTCGACGCTCAGGGCGGCGGAAACATCCTCTACAAGGCGCTTGCCCATCCGGTGGCGAGTGAGGCCCTCAGGAGGTTGGAAACGACACTGACAGAAGGGGGCGCTTTCGCGGTTTACGACCCGGCTAACTGGCTGCGCACTTTGGTCGCGCTTTATCCGGGCCTGAAACCAAACGCAGGCGTCTATACGCATGACAGCGAGCAGGTTGGCCAGCCGGATGGGCTGGGTGGCACAAAGCATGCCCTGACAGACCTCTCCGCGGGTGATGCGACGATTGTGCTGGCGCTGTCATTCGAGCATGAAAAAATGTTGTCGCGCCTTGCCCGCGTGACACATTCCAACCAGCAGGTGCTTTCGCTCGAGCCCGCAAAGCTGCCCGACTGGATGCTGAGCAATCCGCGCAATTATCTCGACAAGCTGAATTTTGCGACGAATTTCGCTTTCTTTCGCGAAGACTCACGCTTCAGCACACGCCTGGTGACGGCCAATTACTGGTGCAACTACGACGCGGTCGATGTGCGTTACTGGATGCGCCTCTACGATGAGAATGGCGTCATTCTGGCCGAGTGGCAGGAAGAAGTGCCCGACGCGCCTGCCGGCATCGTGGTGGATAGCGCTGTCATCCGGAAGCGCTTCAATCTGCCCGCATTCTGTGGGCAGCTTTTCATTCATGTTCTCGGCGCGCGCGGGCATGATGTCGTGAAATACGCACTCGATACCTATGGCAAGAACGGCGAGCCGAGCCTCTCGGTCACGCATGATGCCAATGCCTGGCCGTCGCCGCGCTTTGCGACGCTTCCTGCGCCCCGTGACGGTGAGAAGCTGGTGCTCTGGATTCAGAACAGCCATGCAACGCCGATCCCTGCCGGGGCGATCACCATCAATCAGATGGGCGAGGAAAAGCATTTCGAGGTGCCTGTGGCGGTTGGGCCGTTTTCGACCTATGCGCTCGATGTGGGCGCGCTGGTGACAGGCATCGTCTGGCCAGCCCAGCTCGAACTGCGTTCGGGCAACCACCTTGTCCGGCCGCGCTACGAAATTACCCAGGGCGCCCTGACACGTATTGCGCATCTCAATGTCGAGCGTCGCGATCTGTCGCCCGAGCCGTCGCTGCGCAAGCTTCCAAAATCGATGGGGCGCGGCTTCGTCCTGCCATTTCCCATTCTCGACCCACGGCATTTCACGAGCGTCGTGCAGCCAAACCCGATGTCGGAAAAAATCACCAGCCTGCCGCTGCGGCTGGATATCTTCGACGAGTCAGGAACGCTGGTCGGACAGAAATTTCTCGGCAACCTCCCGCGTAATCACGAGACAGCCATTGCCCTGCATGAACTGACCGATCGTGCCGGTCATGCGGACCTTGTCTATGATTTTCGCGATGGCGGCGAAGCCGATGGCTGGATGCATGCCCTCATGCGCTACGAGAACCGTGAGAACGGCCACTCAGCCGAGACGAGTTTCGGCGGTCATATCTTCAATACGCTCATGACCTGGCGCTCCGAGCCGCAATCCTATTCCGGCCCGCCGCCGGGTCTGACGACACGCCTGTTCCTGAAGCTGGGTCAGGAAGGGCATGAGAGCTTCTCCTGCCTTATCCATCCCGCATCGGTAGAGGGGACGGAGGCTTCGGAAACCATCCTCCATCTTTATTCCAACGCCGGTGTGGAGCTGGAGCGCCGCAAGATAAGCATCAATCCGTCAGGGTCGTTCATGGTCTGGCCGCACGAGATTTTCGGTGCCGAAAAACTCGCTGAGGCAGGGATTGGCGGCTACGTGCTGATTCGTGACATGTCATGCCGCCTGTTTGGCTATCATGGCCAGAGAAACGGGGCAGGCGGCTTCTCGCTCGATCATATGTTTGGCTTCTGATCAGGTTTTTTCGTTTTGCATCTTGTCGCGTCTCCTGCCCTTTGCTAGAGACGCGTCACCGCAGGATGGGTGCGTAGCTCAGCGGTAGAGCACTGCCTTCACACGGCAGGGGTCACAGGTTCAATCCCTGTCGCACCCACCATCCTCACCCGCAGAAAATCGCCGTTTTTTGAAGATTGGCCTTGATAGGCATTAGTTCGCTGCGGTCTATCCCGGCACGTTTCGAGACGAGTCATATCGTGTCAAACTGTGCCAGATCCGTGCCCCTAGCACTAATCAACGAAATACTGCATGCCTGCACGGCGGTTTCGCTGTGTGACCTGCTGCAGCTTATTCCTTGTCGTCTCATCGATAGGACAGCGGATTTTGATTCCGCCAATCTTGGTTCGAACCCAAGCGAGGGAGCCATGCTGCGCGTTGGCGTGCGAGAGAAAACGCGCCTGAATCCACGCGTTGTTTCTCGCTCGCCAAGACAGGTTGCAGCCTTTTGTGGTCTCTGAAGTGCTGGCTTGCTTTCTAGAGCATGACCCGCTGAGACCTGACCCGCCTGTGTAACAACTTGACCTCACATGATTACCAGTTCCAGACTGCCTGTTCCTGCTCGCGAATATGCTGTTCCAGTTCGCGTGGCAGGATATTGCGGAAGCGTGATTTGGGATCGAGTGTGATATCGGCCATGGTCTCGATATCCTGATCGTCCTTGTATTGCGGCATGTCGAAGCTGAGCGCGCTGTAATCGAAGAGATCGTTCTCGCTTTGCCAGTAGCGCGGCCCTTCCATGATCAGGTCGTTGAAATTCGTCTGATAAGGGCCCGGATTGATGGTGGCGATGGTAACATCGCGCTCGGCGAATTCCTGATGCAGTGATTGCGCAAGCGTTTCTAGCGCGTGTTTTGAGCCACAATAGGCACCTGCAAACGGAACGGTTAGGATACCGCCAATGGACGACATGAAAACGATGCGTGTCGGCCCGCTATTCCTGCGAGCATGGAGATATTCACGCGTCAGGGCGAGCGTTGCAAAGAAGTTGATTTCATACTGCTCGCGCAAAATATCGTCGGACATGTCGGCGAGCGAGCCGCCCTGACCGATACCGGCATTATTGACGAGGATATCGAAATCTTCGCGAAGAATACGTTCTCGGTCACGAACTGAAGTGATGTCGAGCCTCGAGACTTCGAGCGTCAGCCCCAGTGCCTCGGCCTCCTGCCGCAAGGTGCCGACCTGCGAGGTTATTTCAACCCTGGCATGCACGCTGTGGCCGCGACGCGCGAGGGAAAAGGCGAGCATGCGGCCGAACCCTGTTCCGGCGCCGGTAATAAGAATGCTGGTCATGACGATATCTCCGTGGAGGTAAGGGCCTGTGCAGCAGCCTGTGCTGCCGTGTGATCGCTGTCCGGCTTGTCGCTTGACAGCCCGATGAACAGCGTTTCGCCGGTCGGGCTGTGAGAGATCAGTCCACCCGCAAGAAAGCAGTAGCGTGTGTCCTTGATGGCCCCTGTGATTTGCGGCAGGGCAAGCAGCGTCTGCGTGTCGAGCTGAAAGGCATGAGCTGTGACAGCCTTTGCACGGCTGAAACCCTCACTGCAGGGCAGGATTTCGGTGCTTCGGAAAAACAGGATTTCCTGGCCCTGCTCGTTGAGGACGCAACAACAATATCGATCCGAATGCGCTGCGATGGCGGTCATCGCCTTGTCGATGCGGCTGTAAAGCGTGTGCATGGTGAAGCTCTTTCCGTCAGGGGCATCATGCGAAAGCCGCGGATCGCGCTGAGCGATTGGCGTCTTCCTTCGTGCTGCCAGCTTGTGAGAGCTCAACCTTATCGATAGGGTCTGGCGGATATATCCCTATATATCCGGAAATCCGGCTGAAAGCGCCAGATGTCACTCAGTGAAGGGGACGTTGTAGAATGGATCTGCTCGACCGGATCTTCCTGTCTCTCAGAACGCAAGGGGAGGTGTGGGGGCGTATCACCCTGGCGGGGCGCTATGGTCTGGCTTTTCCAAAGCAGCATGCCGTTTTCATGGCCGTGATGGAGGGGCAGTGCCTCATCAATCAGGACGAAGGGCCGCTCATCACTTTGTGCGAGGGAGATTTTCTCTTTTTTCCTGCTGCCTCCCGTTTTCATCTTCGCAGCGATGCCGAGATCGCCTTCACTACGCCGTTGACCGCATCCCAGCTTGCGACATGGCAGGAGACGAGCACCCTGGAATATCAGGAGAATACAGGCGCAGGCGTTTCTCTTGTGGTCGGTTGTTTTACGCTCATATCGGCGGAGGCCCCTCTGCTGTTCCAGGAATTGCCGCCAATCCTGCATGTGTCCGCAAGTGAGGCCGATACTTTGTCGCGTCAGGTTCGGAAGATGATGCGTGACGAGATTTTAAGCGTCGAGCCCGGTGCGTCGACCACGGTCGACCGGTTGGCAGAGATACTGATGATACGGACCCTCAGGCAGGCGATCAGGGACAATGCCCGGATCGACGGCGCCGGGTGGCTGAGGGCGATGGGTGACACCAGAATTCACAGGGCAATGCAGTTGATGCATGATGACCTTTCGATGGTCTGGACCGTATCCGGGCTTGCCCAGCAAGTTGGCATGTCGCGCTCGGCTTTCGCTGATCGTTTTCGACGGCTGGTCGGCATGACGCCGATGGAGCATCTGATAGGCTGGCGCATGGCCTTTGCTGCCGATCTGCTCAGATCGGATCGAAAGATGAAGATTGAGTCGGTTGCCGCAAGAGTTGGCTATCTGTCGGAACGCGCTTTTCGCGAGGCTTTCTCGAAAACCTATGGCTGCAGCCCTGACAGATATCGCAGATCATGATGAGGCGATGAGGTGGGTTCCTGCAAGTCACCTAATCTCAGCTGGCGCAGCCAACGCCCTCTCTGGACGTAGACATAGTGATGTCAGCGCAAGAGCGCGGGTAGAGGCTTGTCTGTATAGGGATTTTCGGGTGACGAGACGGTCACTGCACGACGCCGCGCAAGAGTAACGGGAAAGACCTCCTGGGCCGAGCCAGCTGTGGCTGCTCGTTTTCTATCGGGTTTCTCATGCTCTTGCGCGGCGGGCGCCGCACGTAAAGCTGGATGTCTCTTGCTGGTCTCGGTGTAAATATAATCCCTGATATTCCCTACCTGGAGGGAATATCAGGTGAAGGTCCCAAGTTCAGAAGTCGCTGGTCAATGTTGCCAGAGCGGCGAACGGAGAGGCGATCTTGTAGCTCGGAGCCGAGCCAGCGATCGTCTTGCCGAAGACGCCGGTTGTGGCGTTGGCGTTGGCCTGCGGCGACTGGATCCAGTTCAGATAGCGGTTATCGCTGATATTCTGCAGGTTCAGACGCAGGACCGGGCTTTTGAAGATGCTGACTTTCGGGAAGCGATAACCGAGGCCGATATTCATACGCACATAGCCGGGAATGCTCTGGTCGTTCATGAACGTCGCATATTGGCGGGCGACATATTTCAGGTTGAAATTCGCAAAGCGCTTGCCGTCATCATAATCGAGGCCAAAACCGACCTGCCAGTCAGGAGCCTGTGGTGCTTTCTTGCCTGCACTGCGCACATAATCCGCACCCGTACCTGACCCGGCAGGGATGTTGCTATCCGTCACAGCATGCAGATATTCGACCGAGACATAGGGGCGGACATTATGAAAGGGCCTTGTGCCGAATTCGGCGTCAAAACCATCGGAGTGCATGCCACCAGCATTGATATTGGTGGTGTAGAATGCGCCCGAGGCAGGGTCCTGAATGGATTGCGTATAAAGGCGATTGGTGAAGTTGTAGTGGAAATAGGTGAGGGCGGTCGAAATCAGATCGTCCTGATAACGCCAGCCTGCCTCTTCTGAAATCGAGATTTCAGCCTTCTGATCGGGGTTGGCAAGGGTGGAATAAAGACCGGTCTTCTGATTGAAGCTGCCGGAATCATAGAGCGCATAGTTCTGCGGCATACGGAAATTCGTCGAGACGGAAACGAAGACCTGGTTATGCTGATCGATCTTGTAACGAACCGCGGCAGTCGGCAGAGCCTGATTGTAGTCTGTAGTCACATACTTGCTGCGCACATCAGGCAGATAGTTGGTGCCCGAGCGTTTGACGATCGAGTATTTCAACCCGGCATCAATGGTCAGTTTTCCATGCAGCAGCGTGAGGCTGTCACCAATGAACGGCGTATGCACCTGGGTCTGCGTCAGAGTGTTACGATACTGGGCCTTCGCACCATTGCTCAGCACGACATTATTGTCATCGCCCCACTGGCTCAGCGGCGTGCCGTCGGCACCGACAAAACTGTAGGGCGCGGTCTGGCGCTGCTTGGCGTATTCGAACCAGTAACCGACCATCAAGCGATTGACGCCGGTCGTCAGGGTCAGCTTGGTTGTGGCGCCCGGTCGGTAGGTTTCGGTAAGCGACGGATTATACAGAACCTGCATGCCCTTGCCGACGCCATTCACCGTTCCGGCAAGGGTCTGCTTGCCGTAAACGAATTTGGACATATCGGTATATTGGGCGCCACCGCCATTGCCGTAACCATACCAGAAATACGGTGTTTCCGTGAGCACGAGATGATCGTTCAGTTTGAACGTCGACGGCATAGACGCATAGATATTGGTGAAGGGGTTCGGTCGCGTCTTGTAGTAATTGACCGAACCGGCCTTTGAAGGAACATAGTAGTTGGATTCATAAACCGTGTTCGGCGGGTCTGTGGGCGACAGGCCGCTGGAGCCGACCGGATTGGTCATACCGGTGCCCCATTTATCCCAGCTTGCCTTTGTCACGTTCGGGTAGGCATTGTTCTGGATATTATTGCCGACTACGGCCAGAGAAATGCGGTTGCCATCACCCCAGTCGTTCACGATCTTCATTTCGCCGTGCTTCTTGTTGTCCCAGCCGGGGCCGCGCCAATGGTCCTGGCGCCCCTGTGAATAGGAGAAATAGGCGCGCAGATTTGTGGCACCTATGCGTCCCGTATCGAAGCGCAGAAAACCGCGTGTCGCGTTGAAAGACCCATAGGTGATGTCGACCATGCCGCCCATCTTGTTCTTGGGGTCGATCATGTACATGTCGACCACACCGCCCGATGAGCTGATATGGGGACTGTCGAGATCGGCTGATCCCTGCGCCAGGCGCACTGTCTTCAGGTTTTCAGCATCGACGATTTCCTGCGGATAGACAGCAAAATTGCCGATGTCATTGATCGGAAAGCCTTCGAGCGTAAAGCCCATCTGGGATTCTGTCAGACCGCGTACCGACATATTGCCGCCTGTCATGCCTAGCGGGTCGGTATCAGACACATTGGCGCCCGGAAGAAGGGCGATCAGCTGCATCGGGTTGAGGGCCGGGTTCTGTTTCGCGATGAAGTCACGCGTGATGGCAGAGACGGATTTCGGGCTGTCGGAAGGCGTCATCAAACCGCCACCGAAGGCGCGGCGTGTAACGCCATCGCCGTAATTGTGCCCCGTCACTTCGATGCGCTCATCGGTCGGTGCCGTTGCACCCAGCATCGACGGTGCTGTCGATGCGGCTTCCGCGCTGCGTGGCGTGGTGTTCTGTCCGGTGTGACGTGTCGGCGTCGGCGCCACAGTATGGGCAGGTTCCTGCGCCCGTGCGTCGGGCAGCAATGATGCCATCAGAGCTGTGGTGCCACAGAGGAGCGCCATGCGAGAGAACATTGTGTCGATCTTCCAAACCGAGAATCAGAATTCAGCAACGATCCGTTACAATCCCGCACGACCACGATCCGGAAAGAGGGGGCGAAGCCTCGTTCAGGTCAGTGCGAAACCATGACATTTGTCACTGTTGAGCACTGTTTACGGCTTAAGATATGACAGCAATGTGAAAAGCTTACCTGGCTCATTTCGATCCTGACGACTATGTCAGAAAAGCCACAATTGACACATTTCGTCACGTTGCTGTCGATAGACTGGCTTCAGATGCCCGTCGGAGGCGGCACAGCAAGCCGCTGCCTTTGGTCAGACGGGGACTGCTTCCATCCCTGTATCGGATGAAGGATCGCTCAAGGGAGGACGTGAGTCGAAGGGCAGGTCGTTTGCCGTCATGGCAAGCATGGCAAGAGCCATTTCACGCTCACCCATGATGACATGATCGGCTCCAAGCTCCTTGAGATGCTCGACTGCGCTGTCGAAATGGGCACGGGCGATGACCATAAGACCGGGATTGATCGCCTTGGCCTGCGCGATGATCTGACCGGCTTCGAACGGCTCGGGAATAGCCACCATCAGCAGCCGCGCTTTTTCGAGGGCCATGGCTTTAAGCGTACGCGCCTCGGCGGCATTGCCAACCAGCAGTTCGATTGTGCTGCTGGCCGTAAGGCTGTCGGCCAGTTTTCCCGTTTCAACCACCAGCACAGGCCAGCCATTCTGAACAAGCCCTTCGACGACAAGACGACCGACGCGGCCACAGCCCACCACAACGGCATGGTTTTCGAGTTGGGTTGGCGTCGGCGGTGGCAACAGAATGCCTGCCTCGTCCTGCGAGGGCAGGGCTGGCGCGGTTGTATGCCGTGTAATCCAGGCTTCGATCCGCTGCGTCGCCATAAGGATAAATGGATTGATGAGGATCGACAGGATCGACGCCCCCAGAATCAGATCCTGCGCGCGTGCGTCGAGCACCCCCATTTTCATGCCCAGCGCTGCGAGAATGAATGAGAACTCGCCAATCTGGGCCAGCCCGCTGGCGATGAAGAGCGTGGTGTTCCAGGGCTGACGGAGCAGTCTCAGAATGGCAATGACCGCGAGCGGCGTACCAACGAGAATGACCAGAAAGGTCAGAAGCAGCGGCAAAGGCTGTCTGATCAGAACCAGCGGGTTGAACAACATGCCAACGGAGATGAAAAACAGTACGGCAAAGGCGTCACGCAGCGGGAGTGTTTCCGCAGCCGCCCGATGAGAGAGCTCGGACTCGCTGAGCACCATGCCAGCGACGAATGCCCCAAGCGCAAAACTGACATCGAACCACTCAGTGGCGATAAATGCGACACCAAGTGCCAGTGCCAGCAGGGCAAGGCGAAAAAGCTCGCGTGATCCGGTATGGGCCACGTAGTGCAGAATGGCCGGGATCACCCGGCGCCCGACCACCAGCATCAACGCCATGAAAGCAGCTACTTTGCCCAGTGTCAGAGCAATGGTGAGGGCAAGGCCGGGAATGTTGATGGTCTCATGGGCGCCGCTCTTCATCAGAGGCGCAAAAATCGGCAACAGGACGAGGGCCAGCACCGTCACCAGATCCTGAATGATCAGCCAACCCACTGACAATCTGCCGCGTTCGGTCTCGATCAGACGCTGTTCCTGCAATGTGCGCAGAAGAACAACCGTACTTGCGACACTCAGAGCGATGCCGAAAATGAGGCAGGCGCCAGCGGACATACCCAGAAGCCACGCGCTGCCGGCTCCGATCGCGACTGAGGCCACGACCTGCAACAGAGCCCCCGGCACGGCGATAGCCCTGACCGCTATCAGGTCCTTGAGCGAGAAATGAAGACCCACCCCGAACATGAGCAGAATAATGCCAATTTCCGAGAGTTCCGACGCCAGAGGCTGATCGGCGACGAAGCCCGGGGTGAACGGGCCGACTGCAATGCCCGCCAGCAGATAGCCCACCAGCGGCGAAATGCGTATGCGCTGGGCAATAGTGCCCAGAATAAAGGCCAACCCGAGACCGATCACCAGAATACCGATCAGGGGCGTGTCATGACTCATAGGAAACCGGGATCCCGCAATGGCGATGGAAATTGGACTATTCCGCAAACAATCTTCGATCGAGGGCGGTTTTGCAATCGGTCGAGGTGTGAAAGCTGCTTCTGTCGACAGGATTGTCTGGTCCTGAAGCGACTGATTAGGCTGCAAAACCCTGACGATTACTCATTCCGACCTCCAGACCTACGCCTCTTTTTCTGGTTCTTCTCAGGAAAATTGCTAACGGGCAGGGCTGGAGGCTGGTTTCACGTCAGCATTGCGTATCACGCAAGGTTCAACCCGCGATGAATCTCATGGCGGGGTGAGCGCAGTTCCTCTCAATCGAGCTTCTGCATGCGTCGTGCTGCGCGTTCGTGATCGCGCAGCACGGTTTCCAGCCCGCTCTGGCAGGGCTGGCCTTCCGAGACAAGAACGCGGCCATTGACGATGGTGTACCATGCGGTCGCTGGTGCGCATCGAAGCAGAGCCTCTACCGGGTCGCTCAGCGCACCGGCACGCGACACAGCGGGTAGTTGCCATATCACGAGGTCAGCGCAGGCTCCCTGACGCAGATGGCCAATCTCATCCTCCCATCCCAGGCAGGCGGCCCCCCCTCGTGTCGCCATGTCGAGTGCGTCTCGTGCCGTCATGGAATGCGGGCCATTGCGATAACGCCCCAGAAGCAATGCCATGCGGGCTTCAAGCCAAAGCGACGCGTGATCGGTTGACGCAGAGCCATCGCAGCCCAGACCAACCTTCATCCCCCTTCGACGCAGATCCATCGCGTCAGCCGAGCCGCCGCCGATCATCATGTTCGAGCAGGGGCATTGCGCGGCGCAGACACCTTTATGGGCGAGACGGTCAATCTCGTCGCCTGTTGGATAGATGTAATGAGCCACCCATGAGCGATGGCTGGCCCAGCCCGAGCGCTCGAAATATTCGGTTGGGGTGCAGCCATAGACCTCGCGACAGTAAACGTCCTCGTCGTGGTCCTCGGCGAGATGGGTATGAAGGCGCACGTCATGACGCTCTGCCATGAGGGCGCTCTCTTTCATGATCGTTTCCGACACGCTGAAGAGAGAACAGGGAGCAAGGGCGACACGGGTCATGGCGCCCGGATTGGGATCGTGGAAAAGGCCGATAAGGCGCTCACTGTCTTCAAGAATCACATCTTCGCTCTGCACCACGCTGTCGGGGGGCAGTCCGCCATCCTTGACCGACCGCGTCATGGAGCCGCGCGTGGCGTGGAAACGAAATCCGATATCTCTTGCCGCCTTGATCTGCGCGTCGATCAGTCTGGGGCGGGGATGGACATAGTGATGATCCATTGATGTCGTGCAGCCGCCAAGCAGTAATTCCGTCATGGCGATATAGGAGGAGAGATAGACACTCTCTTCATCCAGTGTTGCCCATAGCGGGTACAGACCCTGAAGCCACTCGAAAAGCGTGCCGTTGACCACCGGGGCATAGGCGCGGGTGAGATTCTGGTACATGTGGTGGTGGGCGTTCACCATGCCAGGTGTCACCAGCCGCCCTCCGGCAGAAAGAACACGGGCGGCCTGAGGCGCGGGCGTGGTCATGGCGCCATAGCCGGCGACACGACCGTTTTCGAGACGGATCCATCCGTTCGGAATTTCGAGGCCGCGATCGAGGTAGAGGCAGGCATCGGTAACAAGCAGGGAGGTGGACATGGAAAACGCCTTTCAACTGAAAGAGTGAGTTATCCGCGCTGACCCTGTTCCGGGCCTGCGGCCACCCGGATCGTCATCTCATCCAAAAGAACGGGCTTGAAAAAACTTAGAGGTGCCCCTGCCAGAAGTTGCGCTGAAGAGCGGCCGCTTCTTCTTCAAGCAGCGGGCCGATCACCTCGGTTGCGGTCTGACCTGCAGCAAACACCTGCCGACAGGGCAGATCAAGGGTCGGGTTTTCGGGGTGTGCGCCGGTCATTGCCTTCAGATGCGCCTCGGACTGGCCGTAAACCACGCGCCCTATTCCCGCCCAGTAGATGGCGCCCGCGCACATGGCGCAAGGCTCGGCCGAGCTGTAGAGTGTGAAGCCATGCAGGCGGTCCGGTGAGAAGGATTTACTCGCTCGGCTGGCCAGGAGACGCTCGGCGTGGGCTGTCATGTCATGGCCTTCGGCGCTGTAGCCATTGCCCTGGCTCATCACGAGCGCGCCCTGATCATCGACCAGAACCGCGCCAAAGGGATGATCACCCGCAAGGCGCGACTGGTCGGCAACCGCGAAGGCCTTGCGCAGAAAGACGAGATCGGCCTCTTTCGTTATCGAGGTCATGATGCTGTCTCCAGTCCGGTGGGTGAAGGGTGGCTCGATCGGGCAGAGGCGCCTGGACCCGCGCCGAAAGTGACCCCTTGAGCCTTGAGCCAGCGACGATAGGCGACAGAAGACCGATCGGCCAGTGTCGGGATTTCGCTTGCCGCGTCGAGGGGCATGGCCACAGGACGCTGGTTTTCGAGAATGACCCGGTCCTGCAGGAAGATCATCTGCTGAAACTCGACCAGAGCATCATGGCTGGAGTCATTGTCCAGCAGGAACATGACAGGATGCGCGCGGCAGGTTCCGGCGGTCATGGGCTGAACAAACAGGGCAATGACATCCTTGCGCTCCGGATCATCGGGGCTGGTCTTGTAAAGCAGCGTCGAAAACGGCGCAGCGATGCGATAGATGTAATCCGTCATCAGCCCGCCTTCGGCAGAAAGCGCCGCCTGAGGCTGAAAGAAGCGGCATTCTGTTGCCCAGATCTCGCGGCCCTCAGCCCGTGTCTCGACCGTATAGCGCTCGACTTCCGTATGAGGCTCGGCCCCGAGGATGTCGGTATGGACAAAAGGGAAATGCGCCATGTCCAGAAAGTTCTCAACGACACGCAAGCCCGACGCCTTGACCGCAATCGAGCCGCAACAGACGAGATTTCTGTCTGCTTCATCCGCTTCGGGAATGCAGGGTATCAAGTCGTCAGAGCCATAATCCGTATCGAGCGTGGTCCAGAGAAGGCCATAGCGGGCGCGGCTTGGCAGTGCTCGATCGCCACAAAAGGCTTCGGTATAGCCGTGTTCGTCCAGCCGGTAGCGAACGGCATGGCCCAGTAGGCAGGTCTCGATGAAGCTGGAAGTCAGGCTTTCGACCACGCCGAGGGGATACCACTGCCGTGTCGAGACCGGATCGGCGCTTTGTGACCCTTGCATCCTGCCGATCCTTCAATTCGTTGCGTGCCCGGTTACATTAGTAGCGGTATTGCGCTTGTCAAAAAAAATATTACTGGCAGGATCATGGTCAATGCCAGCATCCGACCCGGAGAGGGAATGACCAGTTCAATCATGTTGCATCTTTCCGGTCGTTTCGATGTTGCGGCGTTTCGGGATTTTGCCGAAAGCCGGGCCCGGCTTCTGGGCATCGACATGACACCGCAACGGATGGAAGGTCATGAGATCGTTTTTCTGCTGCGCGGAGCCCATGCTCTTGTTGGAATGTTCGTCATGGCCTGCGTGATCGGCCCAGCCAGCTGTGTCGTCTCCCAATGGCGGGAAGCTGTGGCATGATCCCGGTAGCGCTGTCGATGGATGTTGCTTTCGGCGATGTCGTGCCTGTGCGTCATGAGGGGCAGGAACTTGTTCTCTGGCGCGATGAGGAGGGCGTGGTTCATGGCTGGGAGGATCGCTGTCCCCATCGAGGCGTCCGGCTCAGCCTTGGCTTCATCCGCAATAACAGGCTCGCCTGTCTCTATCACGGATGGCAGTTTGACCATGAGGGGCGTTGCCGGGCCATACCGGCGCACCCCGCGCTCAACCCGCCCTCTACGATCCGTACGCAGAGTTTCCATGTCGAGGAGAAGGCCGGACTGATCTGGGTTGCGCTGGACAGCGGCGAGAACCGGCCGCTCATACCTCCGGCAGAAGGCGACTGGCATGGCGTGCGCAGCCTCGCCATACGCGTGAAGCTGTTGGAGCTGCGTGAGGCGCTCGTGCTTGAAACGGGGCAATGGCGCCTGTCTTCCGACCGGCTTCTCGCCCTGCACAGCCCGGAAGAAGGAGTCACCATGGTGCATCTGGCTGTCAGAGACGCCTCGACGCGTCTCAAGGCGGCGGAATGGCTGCTTGGTTTGCGTGATTCCATGGAAGAAATACGATGCTGAGCCTCAATGGCTGGGTGATGGACGAGCGAAGCTATGCGGCGCGTCTTGCTGCGTCGCTGCTCGCTATTCCGCTCACGATCCAGACCGATCGTCGTGCCGAAATTTTCGGTCCGACGCTTGGTGACGATGAAGGTGTCTATTGCGTCGGGCTTTACGAGATCCTGCGTCATTTCTCACGACTGCCCGATGTCGAACGCGCCTGGCCGGAAGGCGAGGCACGGCACGCGCTCGAATGGGCTCTGGAGGCGCTGGAAAGCTTCTCTCAGGCGCGGCGGCAGGCACTCGGCGCGACCCTGCCTGAAAAAGCGGAGACGGATGACGTGACACTGATCTTTCGCGTGCTCGAAGATCGTCCGAGCCAGGCCTATCTCAATGGGCAGGAATGGCTCTCCGGCGTGTCTGTCGGCTTTATCGATATCGCGGTCTTCCCGATTGCCGGTCTTGCACGCGATCTCGGTATCGCCATGGATCTCTACCCTGCTATCAGGCGCTTCGTCAGAAAGGTCAGACAATTGCCCGGTTTCGTTACCATGCCCGGGATCGCCGCGTGTCATTGAAGCCCCGGTCCCTGCTGACGCGTCGCTCCCTTCTCGCAGCGGCCCCGCTGGCGGCCCTGCCTTTGACGGCCCAGGCAAAGCCGCGCTTTGCTCCGATTGCGGAAGAAGATCTGCTCGTGGCTTTCGGCCATACCAGCCCCATCAATGATGGCGGCTGGTCCCAGATGCATGACAAGGCCATACGGGCACTCAAGGCGCATTTCCCGAAAATGCGCTCGCTCTATGTCGAGAGCGTCCCTTATTCCGCCGATGCCACGCGCCTGTTTCGGCAGTTCGTGGCCGAGGGCGCGCAGATGGTCATTTCGACCTCGAATTATGGTGACTTCATCAAGGATGTTGCCGATCAGGCGCCCGATGTCGGGTTTCTCGAATGCGATGGCAATGCGGTTACGAGTAATCTGGCCTGGTATTACATCACGCACTGGTATGCCAGCTATGTGATTGGCATTGCCGCAGCGCGCCTGAGCCGGACTGGACGGCTGGGCTATGTGGCATCGTTTCCGACTTCCTCCGTCATAGCCAGTGCCAATGCCACATTGCTCGGTGCGCGCTCGGTCAATCCCGAGGCGACGATGCGGGTCATCTCGATCAATTCCTGGTTCGACCCGCAGGCAGCGGCTTCGGCAGGGGCGGCGCTGATCGATAGCGGGTGCGACTTCCTGTGCGGCATCATGGATGATCCCGGCTATCTGCGTGTGGCAGAGGAACGCAAGGTCTGGGCGGCCATGTGGAACACGGATATGCGGCAATTCGGGCCAAAAGCCTATGTCAGCTCGGTCGTGCTCGATTTCGAAGCCTATTATCGTGAGACCATCGCGGCACGTATTGCCGGAACATGGCGCCCTAAAGGCACGTTCCTGACACTTGGCCATGGCGTAGACCGTGATAGCTGGGGTGCTCGCGTGCCGCTCGCCATACAGCGTGAAGCCGACGCAGCGCGCGACAGGATGCTGGCAGGCTGGTCGCCCTTCGTCGGGCCGATCAAGGATTCTAACGGCCAGATACGCGTCCCCGCAGGTCAGACCATGACCGATATGGAAATCTTTCACTGGAGCTGGCAGGTCGAGGGAGTGTCGGGGCTTGTCTGATCTCCTGCATAATCAAGAGACCCGTCCTGCAGATCTGCCAGCGGGCGCGCCGCCGCTTCTCACGCTCTCCGGCATAGCGAAGTATTTTCCGGGCGTCGTGGCCAACAAGGATGTCTCGATCGATTTCTATCCCGGCGAGATCCATGCCCTGTTGGGCGAAAACGGGGCCGGAAAATCGACCCTGATGAACATCGTGACGGGTCTTTATCAGCCCGATGAAGGGGAGTTGATCCTCGACGGTTATGGCGTGCGCTTCGAAAGTCCCGAGGCGGCGATTGCTGCCGGGATCGGCATGGTGCATCAGCATTTCAAGCTGGTTTCACGCTTCACGGTCGCCGAGAATCTGGCACTCGGCTGGCGCGAGACAGGATTCAGGCTCTCGGCGTCCGCCATGGCGCGCCGTGCAGAGGTCGAGGCCGAACGTTATGGTCTTGATATCAGACCGTCAGCGAGAATTGATACGCTTACATCGGGCGAACAGCAGCGCGTGGAAATCCTGCGTGTCCTTTCGCGCGGCGCGCGGCTGCTGATCCTTGATGAACCTACGGCAGTGCTGAGCCCTCTCGAAGTGGGCGAGCTTTATGCAGCGCTGCGCCGCTTTCGCGACGGGGGTGGCGCGGTTATTCTCATCAGTCACAAGCTCGACGAGATCATGGCGCTTGCCGATCGGGTGACCGTGCTTCGCCACGGACGTGTCTCCGGGACGCATCTTGTCGCTCATACCGAGCCTGCGACGCTGGTGACCGAAATGATCGGTCGTCCGGTGGAACAGAAAAGCGATTATCCGCGCAAGATGCCACACACAGACGACGACGCGGTCATGGTGCTTGAGAACGTATCATGCCGGGACGGGGCCGGGCAGATACGGCTGCATCCGCTCTCGCTGGAAATACGCGCAGGCGAAATTCTCGGCATCGCCGGAGTAACGGGAAATGGCCAGTCCGAACTCTCCGATCTTCTGGCAGGGCTGCGTTCATCAGAAACCGGCCATATCCGCGCGGATGGCAAGGACATGCGCGGGCGCGGACCGAATGCGTTTCGTGAGGCCGGGATCGGCTATGTGCCAGAAGACCGGCTGCACAAGGCGCTCGCTCCCGCGCTTGGAGTGACCGAGAATGCGGTCATGCGTCTGTTTCGCACCAGCCCGATAGGCGGGCGGCTCGCCTATCACGCTTCAGAGGCACTGCGCTTTACCCGTTCGCTGCTTGATCAGGCACAGGTGAGCCTCGCCGAGCCTGCGACGCCTATTCGTGCCTTGTCCGGCGGCAATCAGCAGCGTCTCGTGCTCGCAAGAGAGCGGATGATCAGCCATCGCGCGCTTGTGGCCTCCTATCCTAGCCGTGGTCTTGATATCGGTGCGATTGCCCTGATGCGCCAAACCCTGGCCGATATCCGTGACGAGGGAAGGGCGGTGGTGCTGGTGTCAGAAGACCTTGATGAACTCATGGCGCTGAGCGACCGCATTGCCGTATTATGCGGTGGCAGATTGATGACCGTCGTACCCAGGGGTGACTATGATCGTGCCCGTATTGGCGCTCTGATGAGCGGCCGGAATGGAGGCGCGTCGTCATGAGCCGTCGTATTCGCCTTTCCGTCGTTCCGGCCCGGCGCATCTTCATCGGCCGGGCCTTGGCGCTGGGCTTCGTGTTCCTTGTGCTCGCTCTCGTGCTGATGCTGCTCGGCCTCAATCTCGGCACGGTGGCAACGCTTGTCGTGACGTCGACCTTCGGCACCGAATTCGGTCTCGAAAACCTGGCCCTCTATATGACGCCTCTGCTCATGACGGGGGCTGCCGTCTGGCTGGCCCTGCGTGCCGGGCTGTGGAATATCGGTGCCGAAGGGCAGTTTCTGGCCGGGGCGACGGCAGCGTCGGCCGTCGGACTGTTTCTTCCCTTTCCTGCTTTCGTTACCCTGCCTCTCGCCGCCATGGCCGGAATGATCGCCGGAGCGTGCTGGAGCGCCGTGCCCGCTGCGGGGCGAGCCTGGCTTGGGGTAAGCGAGATCATCACGACGCTTCTTCTCAACTTCATCGCGTCCTATCTCGTCTATTATCTGGTGACCGGCCCCTGGGCTGATCGTGTCACGGGCGCGCAGGTCTCGAGCGAGAGAATTCACGCCGCGATACCGACGATTTATGGCGTCGTTCACTGGGGCGGTCCGCTTGCTCTGGCCGTTGTCACCGCACTTGGTCTGCTGCTCGGGCGCAGTCGCTTCGGCTACGAGCTGACATTGAGCGGGTCGAACCCGGAAGCCGCGCATTACGCCGGGGTGTCGGTGGCGCCACGTCTTTTCATGGCGCTCGTTTTCTCAGGGGTGCTCGCTGGTCTTGGCGGCATGATGGAGGCGCTTGGCACCGTGCACCGGCTTCAGGGTGGTCTGGCTCATGGTTACGGTTATCTAGGTATCGTGGTGGCGCTGCTTGCCCGGCAATCTGCCCTGGCACTGATCCCGGCCGCGTTCCTCATGGCGGTCATTCTCAACATGGGCATCGTCCTGCAGACGCTGCAGGTCAGTGCATCTTCCGTTCTGGCCATTACCGGGCTGCTAGTCTTTGCAATCGCTGTCAGTGATGAGCTCGCGGCCTATGTACGGCTGGAGACGCAGAAATGACCCTCTGGATCTCGCTTATCCTCCATGCACTTGCCTATGGCAGCATTCTCGCTCTTGCTGCCCAGGGCGAGGTTCTGGCCGAAAGGGCCGGTGTGATCAATCTCGGTGTCGAAGGCCTGATGGCTCTTGGCGCAGTGACGGCGGTTCTGGCTGCCGACGCCTCGGTTTCTCCCTGGCTTGGATGTCTCGCAGCCGTTGCGGTTGGTGCTGGCGGGGCGCTCGTTCTGGGGCTTGCCACGGTCAATGGGTCGGCCAACCAGACGCTATGCGGTGTGGCCCTGACCTTTCTCGGGCTCGGATTGAGCGCCGTGATCGGTCACAACGTGGCCGGGTTGCCGGTTGCGGCAGGTTTCTCCTCCTGGCCCATTCCTGTCCTGTCACATCTGCCGCTTGTCGGCCCGCTCTTTGACCAGAGCCCGTTTGTCTATCTTGCGTTCGGGCTTTTGCCTCTGCTCTGCCATATCGTCCTGTTTCGCACCCGTCTCGGCCTCAGCCTCAGGGCCGTTGGTGAAAATCCCGGCGCAGCGGATGCTGTAGGTATTCCGGTAAGGCGTTTTCGCCTCGGGGCCGTAGTCATCGGGGGGGCGCTGGCCGGTCTGGCTGGTGCGGACATGACTCTCTCGGTCATGCCCGTATGGTCTGAGGGCATGATAGCAGGGCGCGGCTGGATCGCGGTCGCGCTTGTAATCTTCTGTGGCTACCGGCCTGTTTTGGCAGCAGCCTCATCGCTTCTGTTCGGTCTCGTGATGTCTCTGAGTTTCTTCGGGCAGGCGCAGGGGTGGCCCGTTCCTCCGGCTATTCTCAACATGACGCCCTATCTCGGGACGATCCTGTTCATGATCGTCCCCGCGATGCTGCTGCCCGGCATGCGCCGTTTCATGGCCGCGCCTGCGGCTCTGGGAACGCCCTATTTCAGGGAGGAACGCTGAGCGCAGCGTTCCTGCCGACGGCTCAGAATGACCAGACGGCGTCGCAGGAGAACCAGAACATATTATTTGTCCCGTCGCGTATGACGGGATCGGCAACCGAGGCGGCACGATTGAAGGGCTGCGTGCCGTTCAGCGATTTGTCGAGCCTGAATTCAGGCCTGAAAAGCAGCTTGCCTGTCTTGATATGTCTGTTGATGAAGTCGGGACGATAGGTCACCCCCGCGGTCAGGGCACCATAGGTTGTGGGTGGAGCAATGAAATACGGATAGGGCGCATTACGCAGCATGTTGGTGAAAGACGTCATGCTGGCATATGAGGCGATGATCGACCCTGTATTGTCGCGAAAGATCTCGCCGCGCAGATTGAGCGTTAGTGACGGGTTGATATCCCAGGCTACATAGCCGGTCACACCATAGCTGTCATTTCGTGTCGCGTCGTCACGGAGATAGATGGCGTTCAGCGTGGTCGAGAGCGTCTTGCTGAGATGATAGGTCAGCAGAAGATCACCATTATACTGCATCAGACCGTTGGCTTTCGAGCCAAGACCGGCGCTTGTCCACCCATCGGCAGACGCGACAGGGGCACCGTTATTACTCTGCGGCCCGAAATGGCCGATTAGATGGCCGTCCAGCCGACCGGCCAACAGGCCTGTAAATGAGACGCCAATATAGCCTTTGGGTTTGTTGTTGTTGCCTGCCCTGCCGAAGCTGGTCGAGTTTCCGGCATCGATACCCAGTATGGCGTTGTAATGGTCGTTCAGATGAGTCGTGCTGAGGATGCCGATCGTCTCGAACGGGACGATATAGTCAGAAGCATAGCTGAAGGAATAGAACGGTCGGGCGAGGGCGGGTATGCCTTCTGCCCCCATGATTCCGTAGAACTGTCCGATCTGGAAATCCATGCCGTTGTGCACCAGCCATGGAACATGCAGGTCGAAATGCGCCTGTGTCGGCGCGAACTGATACAGGCCCGTGAGGGCATTATCTGCCATGCCGGTGGTCGGATCGAAACGCGCGTCGGAGCCATACATCATTTCAACCATGAAACCGATGCCATAACCCGATCCTACATCCGCCACAGGATGTGACACGGAACCCATGATCTGGTTGAGCGTGACCGTGTTGGCGCGGTCGAGGAAGAACTGTCCGAAATTGCGCCCGGATGTCGTCCATGGATTGGCCGCGATGCCACCCTCAATGGTGAGATGTATTTCGGTGTCGTGCCAGTAGCCGGTCTGTTTCAGCTTGACCGGAGTAGCCGCAGCTTTGTTCCCGGTTCTGGCACCTTCTGGTGTGACGGTATCAGGTTTGAAGGCGTCGCCGGAAACAGGCGTTTCTGTGGAGATGGTTTGCGGCGTGGAGAGTGTCGCGCCGATCGATTGGCCACCCAGCGTCAGGAAGACGCCGGGCAAGAAAATGCTCAGGCAGGATTTTCCCATATAATCATTCCGATAAAAGAATACTGCCTTTCCCTTCCTTATCGGATCTCTGGCGTATTGTAAGGTAAATGGTGATCACAATAAGTGCGGTTGTATAGTATAGAAACAATATAAAATTATAATACGTTATTGCGACGAAGCTGATGGCGGCGCCAGCGAGCGCGATTGCTGGTAAAATCGGATAGAGCGGCGCTTTATAGCTGCGGTCGAGGCCGGGCTCGCGCCTGCGCAGGACAAACAGGCTGATCATGCTTGCGCCATACATCGTCAGGGCGCCAAAAACTGAAAGCGTGACCAGAACCGCAGTCAAAGACTGCCCATGGATGGAAATGATGCTATCGGCATAGATCGCGAGGATGCCTATGACACTGCCTGCGATTGTGGCGCGATGCGGAGTGTGAAACCGGTGATGGAGGGTACCCAAAGAGCGGGGGAGAATATTCGCCCGGGCCAGAGCGAAGATCTGTCGGGCAAACCCCATGATTATGCCATGCAGCGACGCGATAAGCCCGAACAGCCCGAGCCACACCAGCATCGACAGCCAGGGGCTGTGCTGCCCCACCACGCGCTTCATGGCCTCTGGCAAGGGGTCGTTCAGACTGGCCAGCGTCGTCCAGTCGCCTGACCCACCCGCAAAGATCATCACACCGAAAGCAAGGGCAACGAGTGTCAGCACACCCGCACAATAGGCGATCGGTATCGAGCGCTTGGGGTTGCGGGCCTCTTCGGCGGCCATGGCCACGCCTTCGATCGCAAGAAAGAACCAGATCGCAAAAGGTATGGCGGCAAAAAGCCCACCCATGGCCTCCCATCCGAAATGGGGGGCAGTGCCCCAGCCCATATGGGTGAAATGCGCCCAGGAGAAGGACGGGGCGACAACGGCCATGAACACCAGAAGCTCGATGATGGCGGCAATGGTGATGAAGAGCTCGAAGGTCGCAGCCACATGCACTCCAACGATATTGAGTGTCATAAACGCCAGATAGGCGCCCGTTGCAGCCAGCTTCGGCGGAAGCCCTGGAAACTGGACATTGAGATAGGCCCCGATGGCCAGCGCTATGGCCGGCGGGGCAAAGATGAACTCTACCAATGTGGCGAGGCCGGTCACCGTGCCACCCACACGCCCAAGGGCGCGCTGGGCGTAGGCAAACGGGCCGCCTGCATGGGGAATGGCGCAGGTGAGCTCGGTAAAGCTGAAGATGAAGGCCGTATACATCAGCGCCACCAGGCATGTCGCGCCAAGAAAGCCCAGCGTGCCCGCAGTAGCCCAGCCATAACTCCAGCCGAAATACTCTCCGGAAATGACGAGCCCGACAGCAATGCCCCAGAGATGAAACGCACCGAGCTTTTTCTGCAGTTGAGGAGGCTGGCTCATGGCGTATCTCTCTTTTCAGGGGTGGGAGCGATGGTCTGATGTGAGGCTTCGGGAGTGCCCGGAGCCCAAAGCTGGGGTGCGCGCTCCTTGAGGCCCACACCGGTGAGCTTCAACGTTTGTGCTTCGCGCATGAGCCAGACGAGCTTGACGCAGGCCTCGTCGATGCCCAGGCCATGAAGGTGGATATTCGACAGGCAGTTACGGCGTGAATCAGGGCAACCGGGTGCAGGGTTATAGGTCAGGTAGACTCCCATGCTGTTCGGAACGCTCAGACCCGGCCTCTCTCCTATCAGCACCGCCACCATGCGCGCGCCCAGTGCCTCGGCGATATCGTCGCCAATCGCAACGCGGCCCTGCAGCGCAATGACAGGCGGGGCAATGCGCCATGCTGGCAATGCCCGGCGACAGGCATGAAAAACTGCGGGCCCTTGTTGCATGACCGCCTGTGCGGAAAGCCCGTCCGCGAGAACGAAAGCGAGATCCCAATCGCCCCTGGGCAGGAGCTCCTTCGATGCCGGGGCAAGGCTTCGCCCCAGATCGGGGCGGCTGAGATAGGTCGTGCGATCGGGGGCGGCGCTCGAAACGATGAGAGGCGCGGCAGGGGCAAGGTCGTGTCTCAGGCCGTCAAGATCGAAAGCCATGTGCACGGCGTCGCGTGCCATGGCATGGGCGGCCTGGAAGCTCAGAACGTCCCGGGTGGTTTGCCCATTGCCTGTTCGTGCCAGCCCGATGCGCGCGCGCGTGAGGTCACGCAGTTTTTGCCATGGATCGCTTGCAGTCGATGGCTTTTCAGGGAGATCGCTCATGGCTGGAAACCGATCATGCGTGACAGCTCCGTCTCACGCAGCGGAGGCGCCAGAGCGCGGGCGGTGGTGGCGTCGTAAAGCCCCATTTTTTCCAGCCATGCCGCAAATTCCGGGGCAGGGTTAAGGCCAAGAACGCTGCGCGTGATCAGAATGTCGCTGAATGCGAGGCTTTGGTAATTCAGCATCACATCATCTGCACCGGGCACGCCGATCAGGAAGGTCACGCCCGCAGCCCCTAGCAGCAGCATCAGAGCGTCCATATCGCCCTGATCCGCCTCGGCGTGATTGGTGTAGCAAACGTCGCAGCCCATCGGCACGCCCATCAGCTTGGCGCAGAAATGATCCTCCAGCCCGGCTCTTGTGATCTGCTTGCCGTCATAGAGATATTCTGGCCCGATAAAGCCGACGACCGTGTTGACCAGAAGCGGGCTGAACGCCCGGGCGACGGCATAGGCCCTTGTCTCGACGGTTTGCTGGTCGATCCCGTGATGGGCACCGGCAGAGTGGGCGGCACCCTGTCCCGTCTCGAAATACATGAGATTATCGCCGAGCGTGCCGCGATTGAGGCTTTTCGCGGCTTCATGCGCCTCATGCAGCAGGCCGAGCGTAACGCCGAACCCTTCATTCGCTTTCTGTGTGCCGGCAATCGACTGAAAGACGAGATCTACCGCGCCGCCCCGGTTGATGATTTCAACGGTGTTGGTCACATGGGTGAGCACGCAACTCTGTGTCGGGATATCATAGGTCTGGCGAATGGTGTCGAGCATGTCGAGCAGGGCAAGACCGTTCTCCACATTGTCGCTGGCAGGGTTGACCCCAATGACCGCATCGCCCGAGCCATAGAGCAGACCATCGAGGGTCGAGAGCGCGATACCCTTCAGGTCATCGGTCGGATGGTTGGGCTGCAGACGTGAGGCGAGTACGCCTCTCTGGCCAATTGTATTTCGAAAGCGGGTAATGATTTCGATTTTGCGCGCTACGGCAATCAGGTCCTGATTGCGCATGATCTTGCTGACGGCGGCGGCCATCTCCGGGGTGACGCCTGGCGCGATGGCGGCAAGGCGTGCCGTGTCGGCCTGGTGGGAAAGCAGCCAGTCGCGAAAACCCCCGATTGTCATTGAAGCAATCGGCGCGAATGCTGCCTTGTCATGTGCGTCGATGATCAGCCTGGTAACGTCGTCTCGTTCATACGGTACCAGGGCCTCGGACAGGAAATGGCTGAGCGGCAGATCGGCAAGGGCAAGGCGGGCTGCTACTCTTTCTGTGGATGAAGAGGCTGCCAGTCCGGCCAGCACATCGCCAGATCTTAAAGGCGATGCGCTGGCCAGAAGATGGCGAAGGTCACGAAAGACGAAACGCTGACCAGAAAGAGTTGCGGCATAACTCAAAGCGTCTTTCCTTCGACATGATGCATCGTAATTCTGTAAACGATGCCATGTCGAAAAGAATAACACGATCCAGAAAGTTCTTTGTCAAGAAGTCCATGATGACATGTTCTTGCCTAGGCGCTTCTTACCAAAGTGATGTGATTGGATTGCGTTCCGGCAACGTCTGCTGATGCCAGTAAGGATAGGGTGCAGGCTGGCGGCTGGCTTCATCCAGTCGTGACCTCTGGTCTGCGCTCAGGCTCTGGTCGAGAGCGCAGAGTGAGGCCTCAAGCTGATCGATTTTGCGCGCGCCCAGCAGGATGGTCGAAACCGTGGGGCGGTCCTTAAGCCAGGCAAGGGCGATCTGGGGAAAGCTGAACCCTGTTTCTTCCTCGATACGTTCCATCTGGTCGGTCACGCGATACAGATAGGATTCATCAACAGGCGGCCCGCCTGCGGCGCCTCCCTGCGCGATGCGGCCCTCGCCACTCTGTGGCGCGTTGCGTCGCAGCTTTCCGGTCAAACGGCCCCAGCCTAAGGGGCTCCATGCCATCAACCCGAGCCCCTGATCCTGGGCCAGGGGCATCAACTCCCATTCGTAATCGCGGCCGATCAGGCAGTAATAGCCTTGATAGGCAATATAACGGGCATAATGTGCGCGCTCCGAGACGCTAAGCGCGCGCATCAGGTGCCATGCGGCGTAATTGGAGACGCCGATATAGCGTATCTTGCCTGCCCTTATGAGATCGTCCAGAGCGCGCAACGTCTCTTCAACCGGTGTTACCTGATCGGAAATATGCATGGTGTAGAGATCGATATGATCACGCTTGAGCCGTTTCAGGCTCGCTTCGCATGCTTCGATCAGGCGGAAACGCGACGCGCCAGACTGGTTTGGTCCACTGCCGAGCGGGCAGGAGGTTTTGGTTGAGACGATCACCGAATTGCTCCGACCACGCAGCGCTTCGCCAAGAATGGTTTCAGCGTCGCCATCGGAATAGTTATCGGCCGAATCAAAAAGATTGATGCCCCGATCGATACAGAAGGCAATGAGCCTGTCTGCATCGCTTTGACCGACATTTCCCCAGCTTTTGAAAAACCCGTCGGTACGGCCAAACGTGGCCGTACCGAAAGAAAACAGAGAGACGTCGAGCCCGGATTTTCCCAAGCTGCGATACTGCATCAGACGCCCCCGACGAGTTCTGTTTTTTCGTGCAGGCGTTGTTCATGGATGCGCTTCATGGCTTCGGCTGCCCGCATGATTTCGGTTTCGTCGATGTCGTTGACGAAATAGGCCGAGCCGATACCGCTCATGAGCGGCGCATTCTGCTTGCCGTCACGATGGATTGCTGAATCGGCGATCGCGTCGATCAACAGGGCAATGTTCTGGAAGCCATGATGGAAAACGGGCAGATCGAGGCGATAGGCAACCTGAAAGAGGCGCTCAAGCGCCCGGCGCGACAATGTACCGCGATGATAGGAGATGATGGCACTGAACAGGCAATCGAGTGCCACGGCCTCGCCATGAAGCAGTTCGGCAATATGGGTCATCTCGACCAGGGGGCTGAATGTATGGCCATAATCGACCACGCGCTCGAGATTGCCTTCCCAGAGATTGGGCTCGAGCTCTTCTGCCATCCCCGCGATCGAGCGGAAGATGATCTCGCCGATCGCCTCTTTCTCACGCTCGAATATATCGTCGGGGCTTTTGGCAAGGCTGAAGGAATAGGCCTCGATAAGATCGAAAAGCTTGGCATCCTTGATGACGGCAAGCTTGAATATTTCACCCGACCCATTGGCGACGTGGCGGCGTGGCAGGGTGCCCAGATAATCCATATTGACGAGTGTCAGGCTGGCCGGGTGAAACGTGCCGATGCGGTTGCGATAGCCCAGATGATTGGCTGCGGTCTTGGCTGCAACGCTTACATCGACCATCGAAAGCAATGTGGTCGGAACGCGTATATAGGGCACACCACGTCGATAGAGGCTGGCAGCGAAGCCGACGATATCGAGGGCGACACCGCCCCCTATAACGATGCTGGGCGCAGAGCGCCGTTTCACACCGCATTCGTTCATCGCTTTCACGACGTCGAGCACATTGGGGAGAGTGTTGTTCTCTTCGTCACCCGGAACGGAGCGAACGGTAAAGGTGACGCCCGCCGCAGTAAGCTGGTTGAGAAACTCATCCCGGTGCTGGGGAGGAAGCCCCTCATCGACGAAGATGAGTCTGTGTCCGCTGCTGTGATCTACGATCCTGGTAATTGTTTCGGCAGTCGTGCTGCAAAGAGCGATATCGTAGCTGACGATCTGCTTTGCACGTATGGATACATTCCGATTGGCCGTCATCATTCTGATCCTTTTAGGAAAAAATGATTTCAATGCTGTATCATTATTTGGAGAAACGTATTTTCTTGTTCTGTTTGGCTGCCGTCGCAGGTTGGGGCGACACAATGATATTGCGTCAATAGATCGGTAATTCCGACTCAATTTTGCGATTCGTCGTTATAATAACGTTAATGTTATCGTATTTGTTATGATGGCAGTTATTTTCATAACATGAACTGTTATTTATTATATATCAGTTTGCTGATAAATGGTTAATTTTAACAGGAATTATTGTCATGATATTTAAGGTATAATCGATTTATCTGCGTGGTTATGGTATATTCATCAAAGCATACCTCTAGTCAGACTCTTCATTTTTGCGATCGCCTGCTCTCGCAAAGACAGATATCGGTAAAACCCTTTTTTACTTCTCCTACGCAGCAGCGACGTCTTTTCTCGTCGTCGTGATCTTTGTCACGATTATCACTAAACATGGAGTTTCACTGAACTCCCCGTGATATCCAGGCTGAACCGCTTACGCATCTGCCACAAATGTCATACGCATTATGTGATTTATCACAAGGAGTGTGATCGTGGAGATGAACTTCTCAGCTGCCGATATTGATCTCGATTTCAGCCTCAAGGGCAAAATCGCGCTTGTTACGGGTGGGGCTTCCGGTATCGGTGCGGCAATCGCAAGCGCCTATGTGCGAAAAGGGGCCAAGGTTGCTGTCGTCGATGTCAATCAGGACAATGCCGCAGCGAAGGCTTCTGAACTGGGCGAGGCGGCAAAACCGTTTTCCTGTGACGTTTCCAATCCGGATTCAGTGCGCAGGATGGTGGCCGACGTGGTCGCGGCTTTCGGTGCGATCGATATTCTCGTCAATTGTGCCGGTGTCGTGTTTCTCGCGCCTGCTGAGACGCTGTCGCTCGACCATTGGGACAAGACGATCGCGATCAATCTCCGGGGCAGTTTTCTCGTCACGCAGATAGTGGGCCGTGTCATGATCGATGCAGGCAAGGGCGGGCGCATCATCAATCTCGCTTCCCAGGCAGGAACTGTCGCGATTGAGGAACATGTCGCATATTGCGCCTCGAAATTCGGCGTGATTGGCATGTCCAAGACGTTTGCTGCCGAATGGGGCAAGCACGGCATTACAGTCAACACCCTCTCGCCCACCATCGTGCTGACGGAACTGGGCAAAAAGGCCTGGGCCGGCGAGAAAGGTGAGGCGGCCATACGGCGTATCCCCGCAGGTCGTTTTGCCATACCGGAAGAGATTGCGGCTGCAGCCGTTTTCCTCGCCTCATCGGGTGCTGCGATGATCAATGGTGCCGATCTTCTGATCGACGGCGGTTATACGATCCTCTGAGGGCACGTCAGACCGAATGGCCGTATCCAGTCTCTCGGTCCGGTTGCTTTACAACGTGGAAAGAACGTGCGCGACTTCGGTAGACACTGAGCGTCTCAGCGCAACAAGGCTCACCCCACCCCTGGGGTGAACCCTGTTTGTCAAGATCAGCACAAAACTGCCGCTTTCCGGCGCAATCCAGAGCGATGGCCCTGTGAACCCCGTATGGCCGAATGAGCCTAGCGGGAAGCCTTCTCCGCGCAGGGAGGAATAATGGGTGTCGATATCCCAACCCAGCCCGCGCAGCTCACGCCTGTCTTTGGGTTGCTGCGGTGTCGTCATAAGCAGGACGCCCGCTCTCGAGAGCGGAAACGCGCTTTTCTGTCCTGACCGGCGCGCAATCAGGGCTGTGATATAGCGCACCAGATCGTCTTCACGAGAAAAAAGGCCGGCATGACCGGCAATTCCGCCCATACGTCTTGCTGTCGGGTCGTGCACGACCCCGCGCAGCATCGTTCCATCATCCTGATACTGCGTTGGTGCGATGATCTTTTGCTCGCTCGGTCGCGGCAGAAAGTCACTATGGTTCATGGAGAGGGGCGCAAAAATTCCCTGCCGGGCCTGTTGCTGGAGGCTGTTGCCTGAAACGATTTCGACAATCCTGCCAAGCACGATGAAATTGATGTCGCTATAGATGAATGTCGAACCCGGCCGGGCCATAAGGGGCGAGACGCAGGCAAGACGAAGCGCCTCACCACGACCCTGCCATGGCGTGGCGAGGGGGAGGTCTGGCGGCAGACCGGAATAATGGGTGAGCAGGAGACGAAGGCTGATATCGCTTTTGCCGTTCGTGGCGAAATCGGGAAGGAGCGCGCTGACCTTCGTGTCGAGGGAAAGCCTGCCCGCTTCTACCAGTTGCATGAGGCAGAGCGCCGTGACGAGAGGCTTCGTCAGCGATGCCATGTCGAAGACTGTGTCGAGCGTGAGCTTTTCCCTCTCTGGTACGAGGGCGCGGTGACCGATGATCGAACGGTGCACCACCGTATTGTGGTGCCCGATGACGAGAATGGCACCAGGCATTTTTCCGTCATGGACCGCCTGCGTCATGAGTCTGTCGACGGTGGAAAAGGGGGATGTCGCGCACCCGCCCAGAGTCAGGAAATTTGCACCAAGGCCCAACGTAAATTGCCGTCGCCTCATGGCTGGATCTCCTCTTGATTGCGGCGACTCTGATGCCCGCGCTGCAACCGACAGACAAACAATATCAGATCGATTTGCTCACAATATGAGTTCGAAACGACAGACGCTGATCTGTGGCCTCAAAACCACAACTTGCCATACTTTGTTAGAGAAGAGCCATGAAGTGAAAAAGAGACTTTTGAAAAAATCGTTTTTAAACAATGCATTGGGATGACTGTCATAATTCCGTCATATGGGAGTCATCAAAGCTTCGCAGGCAGTCGCGAGGCGCAGTCAGTAAGGGAGGCTCACACCAACCGCAGCATCGGAAGATGATACTGACATGACCTCATTCCCCCGTGCCTGTCGCTTGCTGCTGGCATCGGTCTCGCTGGCGTCGCTCGCCGTGGCGACCCCGGTGCGAGCCGCCAGCCTCGATCAGATGAGTCTGATGGAGAAGCAGATCAAGGCCATGCAGTCGCAGCTCGCTGACATGAAGCGCGAGCATCAGCGCGAGATGAAGCGTATTCATGACCAGCTGGCACAGCAGCGTCAGAATGAAGAAAATGATCCCTACGGTGCCCGCAACGGCTATCGCGGGGCACCGGCGCACGGGTCGGGCGCGGCCAGCCCCGGCGCTGGTTTTGCAACAGCTTCGGCACCGGGCCCGAACAGCAATGTGCTGCTCCCGCCCGTCAATGCAGCAACGCCTTATGGTCAGCTGACCGGCACACCGACCGGTCGCGTGACCGACCTTTACGGGCCGCTCCATCGTGGTCAGATCCAGATCGGTGGCGTGCGTATCACCCTGGGTGGTTATGTCGAAGCGGCCACGATGTTCAGGTCGCGTAACAACGTGTCTGACATTTCGTCGAATTTCGGCTCGATCCCGTTCGCGAACAGCCCGAACTACCATATCAACGAATTCCACGAGTCAGCCCGTCAAAGTCGTCTGGCGGCTTTGGTCGAAGGCGATATCACAAGAAATCTCCGCGCCCAGGCCTATATCGAGACCGATTTCCAGGGCTCGGGCTCGTCATCGAATTCCCGCCAGTCGAATTCCTATGTGCTTCGTGAACGCGTCTTCTACGGTCAGCTGATCGACGATGTCGACGAGTTGACCCTGCTTGGTGGTCAGAACTGGTCGCTGCTGACCATGTTCAACCATGGCATGCGCGCCCGTGACGAGCAGGTGCCGCTCTCGATCGATGCCCAGTACATTCCGGGCTTCAACTGGACCCGCAACACGCAGATCCGCCTGGTCAAGGGCTTCGATCATGGGCGCTACAATGTGGGTGTCTCTGTCGAAAATCCGCAGCAGGTCATCGCTGTCGGTTCGGGCGGTCAGTATCTGCCGACAGGGGCGACCTCGGGCACCTACCAGAACGCCGGCGTGAACGTGAACAACCCGTCGACGAACTACTCGACCGACGTTGCGCCGGATATCATCGGCAAGCTGGCAGCCGATCCGGGCTGGGGTCATTACGAGCTGACCGGGCTGCTGCGTTTTGCGCATAGCCGGGTCTCCTATACAGGCACGGGCCAGAGCAGCACCAAGCTTGCGGGCGGCGGTGGCGGCGGGCTTATCCTGCCGGTCGAAAAGTCGCACAAGATCTTCTTCCAGGCGTCGGGCCTCGTTGGTACGGGTATCGGTCGTTATGGCACGTCCAATATTCCTGACGTGACGATCGACCAGAAGGGCCAGGTCAAGCCCATGCCTGCGGCAAATGTGCTTGTCGGGCTTTATGGTAACGCCACCAAGGCACTGCAGCTCTATGCTTATGGCGGTATGGAAATGCTGCGCTCACGTTCCTATTTCAACGTGGGTGGCAAGCATTATGGTTATGGCAACCCGCTTTACAGCGTCGGCGGCTGCGATATCGAAGGGGCTTCTTCCAGCGCCTGCCAGACCAGTATCAACCGTGTTGTTCAGGGTACGGCCGGTTTCTGGTGGACTTATCTGCACGGCGATTACGGCACACTGCGTGTTGGCGCCCAGTATTCCTACACCTATGTCACCTCGTTCAGCGGGGTTGGCGGTACGCCGCATACCAACGACAACATGGTATTCCTCTCGCTGCGTTACCTGCCGTTCCAGTAAGCGTCGGGCTCACGCCAATAAAAAAGGGTCAGAGGCAAAAGCCTCTGGCCTTTTTTTTCACACCGAAGCGTGATTGCCTCAGAAATTCGCGTTTACGCGTCCGAAATAATAGCCCCCATTCATCGGCACCTGAGCCGAGGCGCTGTCATAGATCCCGACGCCGTAGCTTGCGAGATTGGCCGGAACCTTGCGCGGGCGGATATTGAAGATGTTGTTTGCCCCGACAGCGACATGCCAGTGCTCGCCGAACCGATAGCCGACTTCCAGATCGGTCAGCCAACGTGGTGTGTTCTTGAATTGCGCAAAGCACGTATTCGAACCACGCAGTGCCTTGCCGTTGAGCGGGCAGATCGCACTTGCAGGGGTCCAGTCCTGATAGGTCAGCATGCCCACGGTTTCGCCATAGCGGGTCTGCCGCAGGTTAACGTCCCAGTTGCCGATCGTATAATACGCATTGAGCACGATCTTGCTGCGTGGTGACTCACTGGTGAGATAGGAAATGGTCTGGGCGTTGAGCAGAGGATTGCCTGTTGCCGACAGACCGTTATGCGTCAGTCGGGTACGGTTGATGTTCAGCCCCATCGAAAGCAGCAGATTGCCGAAGCGATGCAGGCGCAGTCGGTAATCGGCCTTGATGTCGATGCCCTGGGTGCGCGTGCTGGCCCCGTTGGAGAAGTAATAGGCCGAAAACCCGGTGGGGTTGGTAAGCGTTGCGCCACCGGGAAGTGTATAGCCCATCTGCTCGATGGCAGTGATGGCCTGAGCGCCAACAACCGATCCACCCTGAACGATACGATCTCTCAGATTGATCTGATAGACATCGGCCTCGACATGAAAATTCGGCAACGGCTCAAGCACCACGCCGCCACTTGCGCTTGTTGACCGTTCAGGCTTCAGGGCGCTTGCACCGAGCGTTCTGGCGGCTTCCGAGGCCACGGGCAGCAGACCCGAGGCAGAGGTTGGGCCGACGCTGAGCGCGCTGTAATGCTGCTCGGCCAAGGTCGGTGCGCGGAAGCCGTTGCTGATGGTGGCGCGCACAGCGATGCGCTTGGTGAAGTCGTAACGTGCCGAGACCTTGCCGTTTTCAGTGTTGCCAGAGTCTGTGTAGTGTTCGAAGCGTCCGGCGAGATCGATATCGAGCTTGGGCAGCGGATGGAAATCGTCATCGATATAAGCCGCCCAGATATTACGGCTCCAGCTTCCGGCGTTCTGCGGGGCAGCGCCGGCATAGCCCTGAGTGCCACCGGCCTCGTAGGCAGGGGGCTCGCCCGCAATGATGTCGTACATTTCCAGTCTGTGCTGACCACCAAAGGCCAGGGTCATGGGTACGGCATCCGCAATCTTGAAGTTGCGCCTTATATCGAGATTATTGGTCCACATCGCGTTGCGATAGGTCTGCGCCCGTGCGCTGGTCGGCGAGTAGCCGCAGCCCTGCGACGAGAAATACGCCTTGCTTCGGTCGGTGGTCTGGCAGGCAGCACTCAGCATGCCGGTATTGGCTGTATTCTTGGTGATGATGTCTTCTTCGTCTGCACCATAAACTGTGCTCAGATCCCAGTCGAACCCGAAAAGAGGGCTGCCTTTGACGCCAAGATTGGCCTGATAGTCGTTTTCCTCGATTGTTTCGATAGGCGAAAAGCCCAGCGGATAAAGAGACGGCGCGATGCTGGGTACGCGATAGTTCTGGATTGCCTCTGCATGGCGGTGGCCATAGGTAATGAGGCCGTAGAAATCGATTGTCTCGGAGATCTTCTTGCCGAAATCGATACCAAGATTCTCACGTGTTTCTTCGGGCGTGCTGGTGATCTTGTTGGAGTTGTAGGGAACCTTGATGGCGCCCGGCAGGATACCGTAATAGCCGCTGAGATTGGCCCCTGCAGGAGCGTAGGGCAGCAACCTGTGATCAACCGTGTTCGTGAAGAAATGGTCCGTATGGTAGATCTGCCCGCTCAGATGCAGATAGCCGTCACGGCCCAGCTTCATGCCGCCATCGGCGTTGAGCTGATAATTCCAGCCGCTTCCGGCATAGGCATTTGCGCCCGTCTGGGCGCTCATGTTCAGCCCATGATCCTGCTTCTTGGTAATGACGTTCACGACGCCGGCGATCGCGTCAGAGCCATACATCGCGGCTGCGCCATCTTCGAGCACTTCGATATGGTCGATGGCATTGGCCGGAATCATGTTGAGATCGACCGGGGTCGAGCCAAATTGCGGACCCGGATTCTGCACGACGTTGCCGGTTACATGGCGTCTCTTGCCATCGACAAGCACCAGCACCTGGTTGGGGTTCAGGCCACGCATACGGATTGATGCCGTCAACGCCCCCGTATCACTGCCGCGTGTTTGGATATTGATGGCCGGATAGACGCGGGTGAGGGCATCGGTCAGGTTGAGCTGGCCCGATCGCGCCAGTTCGGCTGCTGAAATGACCGTAACGGGGCTCGTACTGTCGCGCGCCTTGCGATTGACCGCATGGGTGCCGGTCACGATGACGGATTCTTCGCCGGATATCGCCTTGGCACGATGCGAAGATTTTTTGGGTGCTTTCTGCACCGCTGGCGCGCGCGACTTGCTCACGCTGCCATGGGTACCCTTCGAGGGAAGGGTCTCGGCCCGTGCGTCGGGCATGCAGGCCATGGCGCTCAAAACACCAAGTGAGGCGGTAAGCAGGGAGGCACGTCGTCTCATCAAAAGCCCTTTTGGAATTATAATCGGAACAATACGATATCGAAACAATATACAGCCAGGCACGCCTTTGGAGTGGTAAGGATCCGTGGCAATGCAAGGCAGGGTTTCGAGGGTGAGCAGGGCTGCGGTATGGATGCACCCTGTGGGTCGTGCGGGGACCGTCCCTGTCATCTCCGCTTTCGACCGTTACATTGCGGAAACGATAAAATAAGATTTATACGATGAGAAGCACTGATTCGCTTTCGCAACATTCTGTCATACTCAGCGTCACTCCTCTGAGAGTGGCGCCTGTCGCCCCGTCAGAAACCGGAAGAAAGCGACACCACGCCGGCAAAGCCACCTCCGACGAAGTAAGTCGGCGCCCTCCCGGCGATGGTGGTGCCAAACACCCCTTGTGTCGCGTTACGATTGAGCGAGACGCCGCTGACACCCGACAGATAGCCCGAGCGCCCGAGATTGATCAGATTGAGCTGGATTTGTGGTGTCTTCAGCTTTGTCGTTTTCTGGAGGCGGTAGCCGAGAGAGAGATTGGCCGTTGCAAAGCCGGGGATACGCTCATCGTTCATGAATGTTGAATAGGTAGGGCCGACATAATGCCCGTCAAACAGGCCGAAAAACTGCCCGTCATCATAGGAAAGGCCGAGCGAGCCTGAGAGTGTCGGAGTACGAACGGGGCGCTTTCCCTTGGTCGGCAGATAATCGGCACCGGACTGGATGTTGTTGTCGATCGTGGCGTGGATATACTGCCCCGAAAGATAGGGGCTGAAGCCATGCCACGGGCGCAGGCCGAGTTCGAATTGCGCCCCTCGCGCCGTCTGTCCGCCACCATTGATCGATTCACTTGTCGTGACACCGTTCAGGACTGTTGTCGTGGCAACCTGCCGATTGGTGAAATTGTAGTTGAAGAGCGCCAGAGAAAGCGTCAGCATTCCCTTGTGCCTGAAGCCAAGCTCCTCACCGATCGAATATTCTGGTTTGATGTCTGAGGAGGCAACGCGCGATTGCCGACCTGTCGCGATGCTGAAACGGTCCTGATAGCTGGAAATGCCAGACGGCGCCCGAAAGCCTGTCGTGCCGTTGATATAGATCTGGTCATGAGGCGTCAGATTATAGGCGGCCGAAAACTGGGGCAGGGGTGATGCATAGCTGGCGCCGTTGCGAAAGCGCGCCCCGGGCAGTAGATTGGTTACCGAGCGCGAGACCAGCACCATACGTAGCCCCGCCGACAGGGTGAGTTTCCGGTCCAGAAGATGAAGCCTGTCAGTCAGAGAGATCGCATTGATCTGCTGAAGAAGCCGTGCGTCATAGGAGGAAAGCGGCGCTCCTGCCGCTGTGAGGATGGGAAAGGCGCCCCACTGGTTTGAAACGCCCCCCTGTGAGTCCGGCAGAACATAGCGTGAAAGACTGGAGAAATCATAATAGGAATACCAGTAGCCCAGAGACAGGCGGTTCGCCCCCGTCTCGTAATGGAGGGCGCTGTTCAGGCCGGGATGCGACTGGTGATAAACGTCGGTAGCAACCGAGGCGAAGCTATTGCCGAGGCTCGCCGGAACCTGCAGCGCGCCTGCCGCCATCGCGCCGTTATAGCTGTTGGTTCGGCTCAGTGTCGTTCCGTAGCTGTCATAGCCCCAGACATAAATGAAGTAGGGCGTCAGATCGAGGGTCAGATGTCGATCGAGATGGAGTGAGACCGGGGCCGACAGGAAGCTCTGCGCACGCGCATTTTCCTGATATTTATAGTAGCTGCTGTCGCCCGGCACATAATCGGCGGCATAATTGGCGTTTGTGCCAAGACGCTGCCACTGCGCGAGTGTGGGGGGGAGCAGATAATAGCCCCGGTCGCGATTGAACGAAAAGATCACTGAGGCCGAGCTTTTCTGACCCCATTCCTTCATCAGGCGCATATCAGTATGAAAGCGCCGGGACGTGCCTGCGCCGCGCCACTGGTCAGCACCGCGATAGGAGAAGGAGGCGAAGCCCTTCACACCCGTCTTGCCCAGAACGCCACTTTCAAGACGCAGAAACTCGCGATTGAGATTATACGAACCCCATGATCCGCCTATAAAACCGCCTCTCTCATCCGATGGTTTGCGCATTCTGACCGACAATTCACCTCCCACCGCATTATAAAGAGGCGAGGCTGTTTCTGCCGCGCCCTGCGCCAGGGTGATCGAAGCGATGTTCTCATTATCTGCGGTTGCCGAAGCATAGGGCACAAGGAAGAGCGGCGGTGCTGCTGGCACGTTTTCGAACAGATAGCCGATTTCGGTCTGGTCCAGGCCGCGTACTGAAAGCCCCTGTTGTTCGTCATTGGTACCGAGCGGATCATTGCCCGAATAGACCACGCCGGGCAGATCGGCGATCATCGCAACTGGCGAAACGGTTGGCGATTGTCTGGCAATGAAATCGCGATTTACCCCGCTTTGAGACCGCGGCGCCGACTGGTTGGGCATGAGCCCGCCCCCTATGGAGCGGCCTGTTGTCCCGTCTGCATTGGTGCGATGGCGGCGCACCGTCACGATTTCGCGCTTTGCGGGTGGGGTCCGGGCAGTGACCGGGGCTTTTTCCTGACGCTCGTCATGGGCGGTTTTGTCGCGGCTCTCGGCAAATGCGCAGTCGGGCGCGACGCTCAGGGCGCAGAGAAGCGGAGAAGCAAGGAAAAAAGCGTATTTCGACACGTCAGACAGTCCGTTGCAGCAGGGCAGACCGGGCAGGGATACGGAGTCTGTCTTTCTGTGTAAATTGATACATTATAACAAATTTGGTCTGGGGCTGAACGGGAGCCTCACTCGATAGAGATTGGGAAAGTGTAATCTGCTCTGGTATATTTTTCCTTGATTTTAGGTATTCGATCTTATCTAGAGGTATTTTTAGAAAGAATAGTCCCATAAAGTGGGATTTCCAAGTCAAGGAACACGTTTTCGTTTGTTAATGGCTATTAATCTTCCATGTCAAAATTTTGCTGGTATGACTGAGAACGATTATCAATATCAGCAAGTCCAGAGCGATAAATGTGTGATTTCCGACCACGGCGACGCCCGAAGGCTCAGGCCCGAAGAACGAGAATATTAGTGACCTGCCTGGGTCTGACCGGGCTGTCGTTACCGCTCTCGGCACGCGCTGTTCCTCCGCCTGTCAATCTCGGCAATGCCGCAGGGGCGAGTGATGACGACTCTTCGGGTGTTTTCGGCTTTCTTTCCAACTGGCGCCGATCATCGAATCTTCTCGGTAATATGTGGGGATTACGCCCGGAACTCGGGAAATACGGCGCGGTTCTCGCCATTCAGGAAACCTCCGAAGTCTTTGGTAATCCGACAGGAGGTAGTCATCGCGGCGCAGGATATAATGGTCTGACCGTCGCCGTGCTTCAGGTCGATACACAACGTGCTGTCGGTTTGTATGGCGGAACCTTCAACGTCAGCATGGAGCAGATTCACGGGCGTAATTTCAGCGCCGATAATCTGATGGCCCTGCAGACAGTGAGCGGTATCGAGGCCGATCGTTCCACACGCTTGTGGGAGTTTTGGTACGACCAGAAATTCCTCGATCAGCAGAAACTCGACATCAAGATTGGCCAGCAGAGCCTCGATCAGGAATACATGGTCAGTAGCAATGCTCTGGTATTTGCCAATACGATGTTCGGCTGGCCGATGGTGCCTTCTGCCGACATGCCCGGAGGCGGGCCGGCTTATCCGCTCTCTGCCCTCGGTGTGCGTGGCAAATACTGGCTCGCGACGCCTCTCTATCTGCTTGGCGGTGTCTATAGCGGCAGCCCGACGAGAGATCGCGACGGTGACCCGCAAATAACCAACCCGTCCGGCACAAGCTTTCCGCTCAATCGGGGCGTGCTGGCTATTGCCGAGTTGCAATATGTCTACCCCGCACTGGGGGCGATGGTTTCACCCGATGAGGTTCAGCCGCTCTCCCATGTCTACCGCGTGGGCGGCTGGTACGATTCAGAGCCTTTTGCCGACCAGTTCTGGGATAATACAGGTGTATCCCTTGCGTCGCCTGACAGCAACGGGACGGCTCGCACGCATCGTGGTGCGTTCAGTTTCTACGCTGTTATGGATCAGATGATCTGGCGCAGCCATACCGATGCCAACCGGACCATCAGTATTTTCGGCCGTGCAATGGGAACACCGCAATCCGATCGCGTGCCCATCGATTTCAGTCTCAATTTCGGTCTCACCTTCAATGATCCGTTGCCATATCGCACTGACGACGTGTTCGGCATTGGTATGGGCTACACCCATGTCAGTGGTGCGCTGGCCAATTATGATCGAGCCGTCAGGCGCTATTCGGGCGCCTATTCCCCGGCACAGGGCGGCGAGACCTATGTCGAGTTGACCTATCAGTATCAGTTTACCGGCTGGATGCAGTGGCAACCCGATTTCCAGTACATTTTCAACCCCGGTGGCGGCATCCCCAATCCGTCCCATCCTGACCGACGCCTGCGCGATGAGCTCGTCTTCGGGTTCAGAACCAATATCGCGCTGTGAGAGGTTCCATGTTTTCTCGTTTTTCGATTGCTGCCTGCACCGCCCTCACTCTTGTGGCTGCCGCTTCTCCTGCGAAGGCGGATCCGAAGGGGTTTCTCGAGACGCTGCATCGCCATACGACGCTGGCATCGACCAGCCCCGGCAATGGCGATCTGAACCCCTACGCCGTTGTTGTCGTGCCGCATGATATGGGCGTGCTGAAAAAGGACGAAGTTCTGGTTACGAACTTCAACAATATCAGCAATTTGCAGGGCACCGGCACGACGATCGTTGCCTATTCGCCCGTGTCAGGCAATGCGCGGCTCTTCGCCAATCTGCCCAGCAACCTTGCGGCCTGCCCGGGTGGGGTGGGGCTTACAACCGCGCTGACCATCCTGAAAAAAGGCTGGGTCATCGTTGGTAGCGCCCCCAGCAAGGATGGCACCACCACGACCAAGGGCGATGGATGTCTGATCCTGCTCGATGCCAATGGTAAATATATTACCACCTGGAAGGGGCCGCTCATCAACGCGCCCTGGGGCGATATTGCGAGTGTCGATCAGGGCGACAAGGCCACGCTTTTCGTCTCCATGACAGGTTTCGATCTGCCAGGGCCGAATGTGGTCGACCCGCAGACACATTATCCGCCGATCCTGCAGAAAGCGACGGTTCTCCGCCTCGAACTCAGCATCCCCGATAACAGCCCGCCAGTTCTTGAAAAGCAGACCGTTGTCGCTAGCGGGTTTTCGGCGCGTGCGGACCGCGACAACTTTCTGTTCGGGCCGACGGGACTGGCGCTTGATGACGATGGCACGCTCTATGTGACCGATGGTTACGACAACGAAGTGACGGCCATTGACAATGCGCTGACACGTACCGAGCCGGTCACACGGCAGAACGACGCAGTTGGCAGGGTCATCACCAAGGGTGGCCTGCTGAACTGGCCGCTCGCCATGATCTGGGTGCCGGGCCACCATCTGCTCGTCGCAAATGGCCGAAACGGTCAGGTCGTGGAAATTGACCCGGCGGCCAAGAAGCAGATCTACGCGCAATGGGTCGACGCCGATCAGGCGCAGCAGCCGCCGGGAAATGGCGATCTGTTCGGTCTAGCCATGACCCCCGATGGCAAGAGCTTTTATTATGTCGAAGACGACATGAACACATTGAATGTGAGTCAGCCATGACAGATACGGAAAAAGGTTTTCGCCTTGGCAGGCGCGGTTTCATCGCGAGTTCCGTAGCCCTTGGCAGCGTCGCACCTCTCGCTGAGCAGGCTTTCGGCGCTCAAACGCCGGTCATTCACCAGCCGGGTATCCTGACCCCTCAGCAGCCCTTTGCCTATTTCATCACCTTCGACGTTGCGACGACGAAGCGCGAAGAACTGGTCTCGCTGCTCAAAAAATGGACCGAGGCGGCAGACGCCCTGATGGCTGGAAAATCCGTCGAGGGTCTGGTCGATTCAGGCGAGATTGCCGGGCTGAAGGATCGCGATCTCACCATCACGATCGGCTTTGGTCCGACCCTATTCGTGAAAGACGGGAAGGACCGTTTCGGGCTGCAGGCCCATCGGACCCCAGCCATGGCCGATCTGCCGCGCTTTACCGGCGATCAGCTGGTCGATGCACGTTCAGGGGGCGATCTGTGTGTGCAATGCTGTGCCAACGACCCTCAGACCACGCTGCATGCGTCGCGCGCGCTGACGCGGCTTGCCTATAGTATCGCCAATCCGCGCTGGGCGCAGGCCGGGTTCCTGCCGAGTTTCGGCAAGGGCAAGACACCGCGCAATCTCATGGGGTTCAAGGACGGCACGATCAACCCCGACACGAAAAACCCGGCTTCGGCTGATCGCTATATCTGGGCGGCGCAATCCGACATGCCGTGGATGCAGGGCGGCAGCTATCTCGTATCGCGCATCATCCGTATCGCCCTTGAGCACTGGGATCGCACACCGGTCAGCTTCCAGGAAGAGACGATGGGGCGTGAAAAGCTGAGTGGTGCTCCAATAGGAGGCCATGAAGAATTCGAGCCCCTTACCCTCACGCAGAAGGTCCGTGACGGCAATCTGGTAACGGTGCAGAACTCCCATGCGCGCCTCGCAGCCCCTGAGGAAAACGGAGGCGCGCAGATCCTGCGGCGGGCCTACTCCTATGATAACGGTCTGAGCTTCACGGCCGAGCGCTGGCCGCCGTGGCGCCAGGGGATGGAAATGGATGCCGGGTTGTTGTTTATGAGCTGGCAGCAGGACCCTCGAAACGCGTTTGTGAAGATTTTCGAGAAGATGTCGAAATTCGACATGATGAACCAGTATACGACCCATATCGGAGGCGGACTTTTTGCCTGTCCCGGACGCAAAGAGGGCGGATATATCGGTCAGGCCCTCATGGAAGCCTGAGGTTCGGCTTCGTCATCCAGCGGCTGACAGGCGCTTTGCTCCGAAAGGGGGGCTGTTCCATGAAGGCAGTAGAAATACAAACCAAGACCTTCGTGTAATATGTTTCTATTCAACAACGAATCGGCATACATCCAGAAGATTTCGGTTTTGTCATCGGAATGAAGCGGGAGTATTCGGGTCCTGTTTTATCTCTCTGGACGCCGCCTGTTTCAGGTTGTAACTCTCTGCCCACTAGACCGGACACGTGAAGGGACGGGGCGATTAACGCGGCGACGCCAAACCGACAGAGCAGACGCAAAGGCAGGACGATCTCTCGTCTTGCTGTAGCTGTTCCTGTCCTTCTGGCTTTTCTCGTGTCGCTCATGCTCCAGAGTCTTGCGCGCCCTGACGAAACGCCCCGATCGGAAATTGTGCGTCTGATCGGCGTCGACATTGCCGCCCCGGGAGTGGTGACCACGGGCATGGCCGAGAATATGACCGGTTGCGATGAGGCGGGCATGGTCATGCCAGCCGAGCCCAAGGGCCACAGCACCGGGCATCATCATGATTCAGCCTGCGCTCTTTGTCCGCTTTTGCAGCTCGGGTTTTTCATTCTCGCCATCGCGCTGATTGTCGCTTTCGCGCGTAGCCTGAAGCTGAGTCAGCTTGTCACCCTTCCGCCATGCCGTGCGCCACCCGGTCTGAGATGGGTCATGCCGCCTGCCCAGGCACCCCCTCTAACCTGATTGCTTGCAAGCGCCCCTGTTTTCCGGCTTCGCGAAAGGCGAATGCAGGAAGGCAGCGGCTTGTCTCGTTTTCGATCAGGATAATCTTGTCATGACTCTGCCCCGTTCTGGCAGGTCGCTCCGTCATGCGCGCCTCGCGCTTGGATGCACCTCAGTTCTCGCCCTCATCATCGCCTTCGATGCCCACGCTGCGACCGATACAAAACAGGTTCTCGCGCCTGAAGAAGACGGCAAGGTGGAATATCTCCGGGTCGAAGGCATACGCCGCACGGCCATTCACTCTGCTGATACAGCGGTCTTGCTTAAAGGGTCGCTGGGCTACAGCATGTATTCGGCGGGCGGCGTATCAGCGCTCCCGGTGCTCAATGGCATGGCGGATGATCGTGTTGCGACCATCGTTGATGGCATGCATATCGCTTCGGCGTGTCCCAATCACATGAACCCGGCGATGTCCTATATCGACCCCGACAGCGTCTCGACGGCTGAGGCCATTGCGGGCGTCACTCCGGTCAGTATCGGTGGCGACAGCACGGGCGGCACCGTCAAGGTCGAGCGCCGCGACCCGCTTTTTGCAAAGAGCGGCAAGATACTCGTGACCGGTCATGTCAGGGGTGATTATCGCAGCAATGCTGGCGGCTCGGGTGCCTCGGGCACTGTCACGGTTGCCAATGACATGTTCAGCATCCGCTATACAGGCTCTTATGCCCATGCCAGCAATTATCATACAGGCGGAGACGGCCGTCAGGTACGCTCCACCAGCTATCTTTCCTATAATCATGCTGTTACGGCAGGGTTGAAGAAGGACAATCATCTGCTGGCGCTGACCTTTGGTCAGCAGGACATTCCTTATGAGGGATTTCCCAACCAGTATATGGATATGACGAATAACCGCTCGACCTTCGTCAACGGCAAGTATCGTGGCGAATTCAACTGGGCCACTCTCGACGTACGCGGCTTCTGGCAGCGCGTTGACCATGTCATGAACATGATGAGCGACAAGGGTGGCCATAGCGCCACGACCGGCATGCCCATGAACACCGATGCCCGCACGGCGGGATATGCCATCGATCTGACCATACCGCTCTCGACGCGTCACAATGTCAAGATCGGTAGTGGCTATGACCATAACGGTCTCAATGACTGGTGGCCGCCACTGGCCAACAGCATGATGATGGGGCCCAATACCTTTCACAATATCAATAACGGGCATCGCGACCGTCTGGGTCATTATATCGAGTGGAACGCACAATGGACGCGGCGTTTTTCGACACAGCTCGGCCTGCGCAATGACCTGATCATGATGAATACGGGCAAGGTCGCGCCCTATTCCTGGATGGGCATGATGCAGATGGCCGATATCATGGCTGCCAGGCGTTTCAATGCCGCATCACGTGGCCGCACGGACACCAATTTCGACGTTACGGCGACTGGGCGGTGGCATGCGCTCGACAGCTTGATGATCGAGGGCGGTTATGCCCGCAAGACACGGTCTCCCAATCTGTACGAACGCTATGCCTGGGGACGGGGCGCAATGGCCATGCGCATGATCGGCTGGTTCGGCGATGGGAACGGCTATGTCGGCAATCTTAATTTGCGCCCGGAAATCGCGAACACGGCCAGCCTTACGGTGACGTGGCATGACCCCAGGGGGGACGGATGGAACCTCAAGCTCCAGCCAATCTATACTTATACTGAGGGTTACATTAACGTCATGCGTATCGGCTCCCTGAGCAAAGGCCTGTCGATGCTGCAATTCGTCAATCATAACGCGCAGAGCTATGGGCTGAACGGCTCGGGCCAGTATCGTTTGTGGGATACGGAGCGTTTCGGCCAGGGCAAGATCGTGAGCACCTTCAGCTGGGTACGAGGGCAGGATCTCGAAACGCATTCCGGCCTCTATCACCAAATGCCGGTCAATGGCACGGTCGGCCTGCGGGAGACCTGGCAGAACCTCACCGGCCGTGTCGATGTGACGCTTGTGAAAAAGAAATCGACGGTAGACTGGCTGCGGAACGAGCCTCGGACTCCCGGCTACGCCCTACTCGGCCTTGGGGCGAGCTATCGCTGGCACAAACTCACGCTCGATGGCAGCATCGAGAACGTGACAAACCAGAAATATTACCTGCCGCTCGGTGGCCTTTCACTTGGCGATTACAAGCAGACCGGCGTTCTGGGGCCGCTGGCCGGGCTCGGTCGGTCGTTTAATCTCAGCCTGACTGCAGCCTTCTGACATCGACCGACTGACGGGGCCGGTACCGTCTTCAATCGGGGTTTTTGGTCGAGCGCCCTGACCTCAGGCAAGGGACGTGATTTAAACGAGGGGGCAGGATGGAATCTGTCTTTCCAGTCAAAATCGCGTCATACCCGGGTTGGCCATCGATGCGTAATCGGCTATCGCCACAATCCGGGTCGGCGCTTCTCTCTTCGGGTGAGGGATCGGCTATGCAAATTAAAAGGCGCGTTCTTCTCTCGGTGCAGCCTCCGTCATTTACGCATGGCGGCATGGCCTTCGCAAAGCGCAAGCATGAAGGACTGCCCAAGATGAGGGAAAGTGATGTCAGTCCTGTCTAACGAGCAAGGTCACACGGTCGTGGTCGAGCAACGTATGCCCGTTCATGCGATGCTTCTTCTTGCCATGGCGGCATTTGTCACGTTGCTGACTGAGATCACGCCTGCCGGTTTGTTGTCATCCATTTCGAGCGGATTACGGGTGCCGCAAGCCGTCGGTGGGCAGTTCATCACGGCTTTTGCCCTTGGAGCGCTGTCTGCGGCCTTGCCCTCGACCGCCTTCACCCATCGCATGGCACGCAAGAAATTACTGCTGACGGGGCTGACAGGATTCGCTCTGGTGAATTTTGGCAATGCGTTCGTCAGTAGCTTTCCCCTCTCCCTGTGCATCCGTTTCATCGCGGGATGTTGCGGCGGGCTGATCTGGGCGATGTTTGCCGGATACGCGACGCGTCTCGCCCCTGACGGGCAAAAGGGACGTGCCATTGCCCTTGCCGGCTCAGGCGTTACGCTGGCCCTGGTGCTTGGAGCGCCGCTGAGTGCCTTTCTTGGGCATGTTATCGGATGGCGTGGGACATTCACTGCCCTGGGCGGTTTATCATTTATTCTTATTGTCTGGTCGGCTCTTGTCCTGCCCGATGCGCCGGGAAGTCAAGGCGAGGTCAGTTTCAGCATTGTGCGAACCGTGCGGCTGCCCGGTGTCCTGGCGAACCTGGCTGTTATCTTCAGCTTCGTCGCCGCTCACAGCCTGCTCTATGTCTATATAGAGCCACTTCTAGGCCCTTCGGGGCTTGGCGGATGGATCGATGCACTTCTGCTGTTATTCGGTGCGGCTTCCGTGGTCGGGCTCTTCGTCACCGGCGTATTGATCGATCGTCACATGGCTTCACTGACCTCGGCCAGTATCGTCCTTTTTGCCTGCGCGAGCCTTATTCTCGGGCTGGCGCTTGCTCATCCTCTCCCGGTCTGTCTAGCTATCGTTCTCTGGGGGCTGACAACGGGCGGTTTTGCGGCGCTGTCCCAGAACGCCATGGCTCACGTAAGCGGTACGTCGCTCGATGCGGCGCAGGCGATGGCGACCACCGCCTGGAATCTGGCCGTTTCTCTCGGCGGCCTGCTGGGTGGCATAGCTCTGACCCATGCCACGATTGGGATCCTGCCTCTGATGGCAATTACGCTCCTGCTGGTTGGTCTGGTGACCTTCGTGAGAGGGCTGCGGCCTCTGATCGGGTAACCGCGGGCCAGAAGGCGACTTCAGAGGTGCTTCATGGGCGTGATGTGCAGGCGCCGTTTTTTCGTTGCCCGAACGCTCAGGCCGATAATAGAGGCGACAATTACAGTCGCCGCAACGCTGAGCGCGAGGGACTGCATGTCAGTCATGGCGTAATGTTCGTGTATCGGGCCCCACCATCTCATTGTGCGATCTCCCTTTCCTTAGGATCTGTCGGCGAACCGGCTTTTATCTGGCTCTTCAAGGCCCTCGATGATGGGCCGATCCACTCGACACCGTTACGATGCGCCCTGAATCCATTCCGATCAATACTTCAAAAATGTAAATAAATTCACAAAATACAAAATTGATATAGATCAAAACTGAATAATGGAGAATTTTATCTAAGAAACTGATTTATGTTTATTCATAACGTCAGAGTGTGATCTTTCCAGGTGGGAAAGCCTTTACGCGCGCGCATATTTCCTCCCCTTGGTGCAGGCTCGACCCAAGGGAGTAGTGCGATCAATAAAAGAAACAAATATACGAAGGTATAGTGATCGAAACCAAAGAGAATATGGTGGACTGTGGTCACGTCTATTACGACCACCCTCACAGGAGGGCCGAAACATGCAGTTTCACTCAAAACATCCCGCTCGGTACCATTTCACCGTCCCTTTTTATTATTCGAGTGGGTTCTTCGGATGGCCTTCGGGGTTGATCCTGTTCTTGTGCGCGGCCTTATCGAGTACGGCATCGGCTACCTCGGCAGACGCCGTGCGCGCCAAATCCAAGGCGACAGAGCATTCGTCACGCGCTCAAGGGGTAACGAAGAAACCCATCCACCCGACGAAAGTCGCACGACCCGACGCTGTCGAGACGATCCGGGTCGACAGAGAGGCGCATCGAACTGTGCGCGCGAATGGGTCCCTCCTGACGCCTTCGGACTGGCGCGGCGTTCTGAGCGGGTCAAACCCGCTTGCGCTTCTCTCCCAGGTGCCCGGTGTGTCCTATACGGCATCAGACGCCTATGGCCTGGATGAATCCGATGCGAGCCTATTCCTGCGCGGCTTTCACATGAACGAGCTTGGGGTAATGTTCGAAAATATTCCGCTCAATGAGACGAGTTTCGGAACCCTTAATGGCACGAACGTGCTCAATATCAGTGTTCCGGACACGATCGGGTCGATTTACGTGTCGCCGGGTACTGCGCGGGAAAATCTGTTTTCGAACAGTAATAATGGCGGGGAAATCAGATACACGCTGCTGGCACCGAGCCAGAAACGCTCCCTTTCGGTCAATCAGGGCGCGGGTAGTAACAATACGCTCGTCACCACGATCGTTGGCCAGACGGGCCAGATCGGCGCGAATGGCCCCAAGGTGATGGCTGGTTTTCAGCGCATCAGCAAAGACAAGTACCAGGGTTTCGGCAGCCAGTACATGATGCGCGGTAATATCAAGGCAACGCAGGATCTGAGCTGGGGCTCGCTCACCGGGTTTTTCTCGGCGTCTTCAGCGCGTATCTGGGGGTATAACGATGTCTCGCATGAGATGCTCGATCGGCTCGGCTGGCGCGGGTCTGATTACAGCTATCCGGACTACGCGGCGGCCTACCATGCAGCGCTCCCTGAAAACGCTGACAAAATGTGCGGTGCCTATAGCTGTGCTGAGCGCGCAGCACTTACGCCCTATGATAGCGGTCAGGTCTCGCGCGACTTTATCGGCTCTCTCGCCCATGAATTTCGTATCACTCCAAGACTAAGCGGTAAGGCTGTGTTCTATGGAGCGAGCACCTATACCGATGCGAGCGTCTCGGACCCGACAACCCCTTCAGAGACGGGCGCACCGTTTTCAGAGCAGGTCTGGCACTCGGCGGTGCAGCGCTTCGGTGGATCGTTCGAGCTGAATTATCGCGTTGCGCGTCACACAGTGTCGGCTGGCCTCTGGGAGGAAGCCGCTTCTTCGGACGCGCATCAGGCGTGGTACAATGAGCCTCTTTTAGGCACTGGCGCACCTTTGAAAGCAGTCGGCCCCTTCACGGTCTATGGACCGGCCTTTCAGATGGCCAATCTCTCAACCTGGCACACGCGGTCGCAGCAGATCTTTCTTCGTGACGACTGGAAGCTTTCCGACGCGCTGACCGTGAGTGCGGGTTTCAAGGCTGTCAATTTCGTCTCTGACGGAGGGGGCACGGGGTTCGATGATGCGCCACGAGGCCGTCTGCGCTCGCAGGCAGGGTTTCTGCCCCATCTTTCCGCTCTCTGGCGTTATAATGGGCATGACGATCTGTTTATCGATGCTGCCCAGACGCAAAGCGCCTATCGTCTCTCACCAAGAGGCAATATCGGCTATTCGGCTTCCATCTGGTCGGCATCGGATCAGGCGAGTTTCGATGAGGCCCTCGGTCGCATCGCGCCCGAACGCGACACGACCGTAACGTTGGGCGGTCATATCCGTCGACACTGGCTGTCGCTGTCATGGGACGCGTATTTCAGCCAGATAGAAAACCGCCTCGTATCGGCCTCCGTCGGCACCTTGCATAGCCCGGTCAATACAGTAGGCATCGTGCGGGCATCGCATATATGGGGCGGGGACCTTGCCGCGAGTCTGCCCATCGGAGAGCATTTCACTCTGCGTCAGTCTCTTTCTGTCAGTCGCTTTCGCTATGGCGGCGATCTTACCATCGATGGTGAGACATTTGGGCTGAGAGGCAAAGCGCAGCCGGGCTATCCCGAACTGAGCCTGCAGACGAGTGCGCTGCTCCACATGTCGAGGCTGGAAATCGGGGCGACGAATATCGTCTATCTGAAGCGGCCTTTCTCCTACACTAATGACATTATGGGGCCGAATTACTGGAACATGACGGCTTATGCATCGTGGAAATTCGAGCGTCATGGGGCCTTGCCGCCTATCACTGCGCGGTTCGATGTCTATAATCTGATGAACAGCAAGATGATCGGCAATCTGAATGTCGACGGGGCGCCGTTCTCGGGAGACTATCAGACCATGCAGCGTTCGGCCCCTCGTCAAATGGTCATCAGTCTCGGAACCCGGTTCTGAGGAGGGCAGTATGAAGGATCAGCACGTCATTCGTTATCTTCATCCTTTCTGTCTGTTGATCATCATTGTCGCAATTTTTGTGGCCGACACCCTGACCCATTATGAAGTCGCGATGCCGGTGCTTTATACGGTCGTGATCCTCTACGCCGCCCTTGTCATAAGGCGCGGCGCGATCGGTCTGCTTACCCTTGTCTGTCTGGCCCTTACCGGGGTCAGCTTCGCCTTTACGGTGCGGGGTAACGTGCCAAGCGGGCTGATCAATCTCGGCTTGAGCACCGCGGCGATCGTCATCACCGCCTGGCTTGCGCTCAGGATGTTGCAGGCCAGGGATATTGCCCTGCGTACCCAGGAACGCCTGACCCGCGTTACCACCGCCCAAACGCTCAGTGGGCTCACAACCTCTATCGTGCATGAGCTGAACCAGCCCCTGGCTGCTGTCACGATGAGCAGTCAGGCCTGCAAGCGCTGGCTCTCGCTTGCCCCTCCCGATTTCGAGCGGGCGCGCAATGCGCTGGCGCGTATCGAAGCCGATGCCACTCGCGCTGCCGCCATTCTGACGCGTATGCGTGCCCTGACCAAAGGCGGAACGCCAGAGGCGCAGCGTTTTTCACTGGGGCAGGCGATCGGCGAGGTGGTGCAGATGATACGCCACCGGCTGGACCAGCACGGCATTTTCTATCGCTTCATCGAGATGCACGAGCCGGTTCTCGCCTATGCCGATCCTGTGCAGATCCAGCAGGTCACGGGCAATCTTCTCGCGAATGCCATCGAGGCCATCGTCGGCACGAAGCAGTCAGGGGGGCTCATAGAAGTGCGGATCTGGTACGAGGAGGGTCATGCCTGCTGTCGGATCGAGGATAACGGCGCGGGTATTCCCCCAAACCTTGCTTCACATCTGTTCGAGGCATTCTGGACGAGCAAGGAAGAAGGCACCGGGATCGGTCTGGCCATCAGTCGCAATCTGGTCGAGGCCAATAAGGGGCAGATCTGGGTGATGCAGGATCAGAAAAAAGGAACGGCTTTCTGTTACCGCATTCCGGCGGCGACACTCCCGGAACGTGAGGGCGAGGGCAGGGAGGTCAGAGGCGGCCCATGAGCAATCAACTCGTTACACCGCAGAACCGAGCCCGTATTCACGTTGTGGACGATGATGCTTCGATCCGTCATGCGCTCGAAGATCTCCTGATGTCAGTCGGATATGACGTCTGCTGTTTTTCCGATGCTGATTCCTTTCTCCGTGCGGCGCCTTGGTCCGGCCCAAGCGTTCTGGTTCTGGATATCCGAATGCCGGGACTATCGGGAATGGATTTTCACCGCCGCCTCAAGGAGCGCGGTAGTTTGACACCCGTGATATTCATTACCGGGCATGGCGATATCGCCATGGGTGTCGAGGCCATGAAAAACGGTGCGATCGAATTTCTGACCAAACCCTTTCGCGATATCGACTTGCTGGATGCCATTCATCGCGGACTGATAATGGATGAGACAAGATTGAGCCGTCAGCAGGAAAACGAAGCGCTTATCGGCCGGTGGGCACTTCTGACCGAAGGAGAACGCGCCGTCGCCATGCGTGTGGTCGCAGGGCTGCTGAACAAGCAGACCGCCGCCGAGCTGGGACTAAGCGAGATCACGGTCAAGGTGCGACGGTCCAATCTGATGCGGAAAATGGAGGCGGGCAGCCTGCCAGAACTGGTTAGACAACTCGACCGGCTCAAGGAACACCTTGATCTATCTCGGTCGGGCGTCGTCCAGTCCGAACGGACAGGTTGAATCGAAAAGGGCGCCTGAGAGCGCCCCTTCCTGCAATACAGACCGGATGAAACATCCATCCGGAAGCGGTTTTCAGTTCTTCGGCCAACCGCTGAGAACGCCGTCCTTGACCGATTGCGGCAGCGGGACGTAGTCGAGCTTGACCGCGTCAGGGTTGCCATTCTTCAGTGCGTAGCTGAAGAAATCCTTCACGGCCTTGCCCTGAGCCGCATCCTTCGGGTCGGTCGGGACCAGAACGAAGGTGGCGCTCATGATCGGCCAGGCATTGGCGCCTGCGATGTCGAGCAGATCAACGGCATAACGGTCAGCATGTGCCCAGTCGGCATGGGCAGCAGACGCGGCGAACGACGCGGCATTCGGCGCGATATAGGCGCCGTCATGGTCGCGCAGCTGGGCCATGTTCAGATGATTGCGGCTCGCATAGGCGTATTCGACATAGCCGATACCACCCTCTGATTCCTTGACCCCTGCGGCAACGCCATCATTGCCGCGTGCGCCTGCGCCGCCAGCCCAGGCGATCGACGTACCTGCGCCGAACTTGCCCTTCCATGCGGCCGAAACCTTGGAGAGGTAAGAGGTAAACACGAAGCTCGTGCCCGATGCGTCGGCGCGGTGAATGGGCGCAACATCCGAGTCAGGCAGCTTCAGGCCTGGGTTCAGGGCAGCAATACGCGGGTCATTCCAGGTGGAAATCGTGCCGTCATACAGGCCGGCGATGGTCGGGCCGTCGAGCTTCAGCTTGCCCGGGGCGATGCCAGGCACGTTGACGATCACGACAATGCCGCCCATGACGGTCGGGAACTGATAGAGCTTGTTGCTGTCGAGCTTGGCAGCTTCCATTGGCTTGTCCGACGCGCCGAAATCGACCGTGCGCGCGATAGCCTGGTTCTGTCCGGCGCCCGAACCGACGCTCTGATAATTGACGGAGGTGCCAATGGCTTTCTGCGCCGTCTCACCCCAGGCGCCATAAATCGGCGCGGCGAAGCTCGACCCGGCCCCGGTGATGGTGGCTGCGTGCGAAACGCCGCAGCTCAGAGCCAGGGAGAGGGAGAGAGCACCGAAAATACGGGAAAGCTGCATTGTATGACCTCAATAGATCTAGATGACGGCTCGTTCTATCGGCGCCAGCAACAAGAAGATACAGATATAAGATGATAGTTTTATGAAATGCCCACCCCTCGGAGGCCACCCGTGACTTGCCCTTTTTCTTGACCATATCTGACGGGGAGGGTAGGGCCGGAACGACAAACGCCCCTCCGGAGAGGGGCGCTTTCTTAGGCATTGGGACAGACTTCAGAAGGTGACGCCAGTCTCGAAATCGAGGAGAAGGGCATTCTTGTAGCGGTTCGTCCCACCAGGATGCCAGATATACTGCAGGCCCGGTCGCACAGTCAGCCATTGTGTCGGACGCCATCCATAGTTGAGTTCGCCAGCATGTTCACCGCTCGGCTTCAGCAATCCATTATCGGCGCCTTGCTGGACCTGTAGCGCGCCGACATAGGCGCCCAGCTTGGGATTGACGAAGTTGAACTTCCCACCAAGGCTGATTGTGTCGTTCGGTCGGTTCCAGAACGTACCTTTACGCACGATACCCCAGGTAATGAAGTAAGGCGCAATAGCCGTGCGTGGGTCACCCCAAGTGAAAGACATGAACGCCACTGTCGAGCGCGACGAGTCACTCTTGTCGCGCTGAAGCATCTGGTCGGCCATGAACCAGCCGCCGTAACGGCCTCGTACCTTCTCGATGGGCAGATTGCCCAAAGCAGCATTCGACAACTCGAAACCTGCGAGCTGAGCATAGACATTATTGACTTCGGACGTATCCCAGTAACCGCCAAATTTCACGTTGGTGGGTAGGCGCCCTTTGCTGTCAGTGCCACCGAAATGATAGCCGATCTGGAAGGGAAGATAGGCGCCTGTCGAGTTATGCAGTCCTAGCTTCCAGGCGTAGCCTGTGTTCGAGATGGTGGGGTCGACGTTATAGATTCCTGCCGACACCAGCATCCGCTCGTTACCAAACGGATAAAGCTTGAGAAAAGCGCCTGGATGGGCTGTCGGATAGTAGCCATAGCCCGAATTACTTGCGAGCGCCTGAGGCATGCCGCAGATGGCGTTCGATTCAAACTGGCAATAGAGACTCATGCCCCAATGCATGGTCGACTGACCGAAATCGTTTTCGGTATTGATCCAGCCAATCTCGGTATCGGCATACCGGCTCCACTGCATTTCCCACGAAAGCCGTGTGAAACGGATCGTCTCGCCAGAACCGAAGATCTGCTGCGGGCTGTTGAGTGTAGGGATTTTCTGGCCGATGCCGAGACCAGCACGCTCGGTCAGCAGGACGTGGAACATGCCGTAGTTATGGCCAGTAAGCTGCGCGAAATTGACGTCAGCGCCGATACCGACTTCGTGAGCGTAACGAACTGCCTGTGTCTTGCCGCCAACAGGGTTGCCGGCACTGTCCTGCAGATAATGGCCCTGGGGCGTGATGCCCATATTCTGCAACCGTGTACGCAATCCGCCCCAGTCTCCCGTCATGGTCGGCTGTTTGAGCCAGTCGGAGAAGCTTTTTGGAAACAGGGCCTCATTGCCAGGAACGGGGATATAGGGGTGACGCACCGTGCCCAGCGTAGGCTGAGAGCGGTCATATGGGCTGCCGAAAAGGCTCGCCGGGCTATCTTTGTTCGGGCCAGAAGAATTGGTCGTTGTTGAGATTTTCTCGACCGGGTCGAGCATCGCAGCGGTCTCGTTACTTGAGCTCGTCTGCAGGCTCTTTGTCTGGGCATGTGCCTGAATGCTGAGGAAGAAGCTCCCCAGAACGGTTCCGGCAGCCCAGAGAGAACGTAGCCCCCCGGTTCTTGAAACAGGCATGTTCGTTCACACTCTTTAGGTCAGATTGTTGGCCCCCTGAGTGGCCGATTGGCCTCGTCCTATCAATATTTCATTCTATGACAAGCGGATTGACATTCCCGCACCAAAACCCACGATTTGGGAAAGTCACCGTGATTTTTCCGCAACACTTCTGTGGGAAGTATTTTACCTGCAAAGTTAACGGATTCTTGCGATATATTCAAACTATATAAACAATTCTCATTTGTATCTTGCGTATTCTTATTCGGTCTTCCAATAAATCAGGTCTATAATTTGTGCCGATTTCAACCATGCGCGAGGGCTGGGTAAAAGGTCATCAATGGAATGACATTGAGGCGCGGTCACGCCCGATCGTGAATGATCGGGGTGCCGTTGGCCGAGCCTGGAGAATCGCTATCGCTGCAGAGCGTATTTCGGTCAATCGCGCCTTCCGGGGTCGCCGTGCGGTCGCAGCCGCCATGGCGCGTCACTCGCTAAGATTTTTCCGGAAGGCGGCAGAACTTCTCGTAGCGAGTGAATAAGGAAGGCTCTACCTGCTGGTTTCAGAACCAGCTTCTGATGCCAAATGTCAGGCGCAGATTGCCCGCGCTGTCGTTTCGCTCGCGGGCGAACCGGCGCGCCTGTTGCAGGGCGCCGTCATAGGTCATGGCGACATAGGGGGCGAATTTGCGCCATATCTCATAACGCAGCCTGAGCCCTGTATCGATTTCGGAGAGTCCGGCGCCGTTGCCACGTGCCTTGTCCTGTTTCGAATAGAGGTTCAGCTCGACCTGCGGTTGCAGGATCAGGCGGTTGGTGATCGGGATATCGTAGGATCCCTCGAACCGACCGGCAAAACGGCCACGATCGCTCACATAGGCCGTGGCCTGCACTTCAAACTGATAGAGCGCCAGCCCCTGTATGCCGAACGCCCCCCAGGTGCGGGTGGGGCCGCTATCCAGATCCACTCGTACACCGCCCTGAACGTCGAAATAGGTCGAGACTGAGCGGCTGTAGAGAAGCTCCTGATCACCGTCGCTCATGCGTCCCTTTGTCAGCGTGCCCTCTGATCGCAGCCAGAGACGGTTGTAATCACCACCCACCCAGGCTTCGCCGTCCCAGCGAAAACTCGAGTTCTGTCCGGCCACGCGTCCCTCGAACTGGTTGAGCAGGCCATGAACCCAGACACCCTGATCCATCACGGGCATGATGCCATCTATATAGCTGGGCATGGACTGCATGGCGCTTGTCGAGGCGGATTCCGCTCGCGCCTGTGAGACACCAGCAAGAGACAGGGCAGCAAAGAGGGCAGGGCGTATCAGGTGCTTCATGACACCACCACCGTTCTGAACATGCCAAGATGCATATGGTAGATAAGATGACAGTGAAGCGCCCACATGCCTGGCGTATCTGCCGTGACGAGATAGCTCAGCTTCGAGCCCGGCTGCGAAATGATGGTGTGCTTGTTGGGGCGCAGATCGCCCTGGCCGTTTTCAAGCTCGCTCCAGAACCCGTGGAGATGGATCGGATGCTCCATCATCGTGTCATTGATAAGCGTTATCCTCACCCGCTCGTTAAGCGCGAGATGGATCGGCCCCGCCTCTGAGAACTTTCTGGCATCGAAGCCCCAGATATACCGCATCATATTACCCGTCAGATGCAGAATGATCTCCCGGCTGGGCGGGCGCAGATCGGGAGCAGGTCTGAGGGCCCGCAGCATGGCATAGCTCAGCACCTTTCGCCCATTCTGCTCCAGCCCGTCGCCGGGTTCTGCCAGACGATCAACCGGGTTTGTCGCAACGTTCTGGTTCTCAACGTTTTTCGGCGGTGACCCGGGGTCATCCACGACGAGGGTTGGTATCGCGACGGACGGTGTTTCAGGGGTTGACGGCGCGGTTTGGGGTGATGTCATGCCGCTCATGCCGCTCATGCCGCTCATGCCGCTCATGCCGCTCATGCCGCTCATGCCGCTCATGCCGCTCATGCCGCTCATGCCGCTCATGCGACCCATACCCATATCCACCATGCTTCGAACCGGGCGCGGGTCCATGGGCGGAACAGGGCCTGCCATACCCTTTTGTGGGGCAAGCGTGCCACGAGCGAAGCCGGTGCGATCTTCAGACTGGGCGAAAATCGTCCAGGCCCTGCCATCTGTCGGCTGCACGATCACATCATAGGTCTCGGCTGGAGCAATGCGAAACTCCTCCACCCTAACAGGCTCGACGGCCTGCCCGTCGGCCGCAATGACATCGAATGACAGGCCGGGAATGCGGAAATCGAACAGGGTCATGGCTGAGGCATTGATGACCCGCAACCGGATACGCTCGCCCGGCGTAAACACGCCCGTCCAGTTGGCGTCGGGCGACTGCCCGTTGATCAGATAGGTATAGATCACGCCGCTGACATCGGAGATGTCGGTGGCGGACATGCGCATACGCGACCACATCAGCCGATTATTGATGGCACTGCCCAGCCCGCTCTCGCGCGCTTCGTGGAAAAGCGAGGCTACGGTGCGCTGGCGGAAATTATAGTAATCGTCCTGCTGCTTGAGATTGCTGATGATGTCATGCGGGGCGACGTCGCTCCAGTCAGAAAGCACCATCACATAGTCGCGGTCAGGATGACGAAGCGGCGCGCCCTTTGGGTCGATCACGAGGGCGCCGAATAACCCCTGAGCCTCCTGCATGCCGGAGTGGCTGTGATACCAGTAAGTGCCTGACTGCCTTACCGGGAAGCGATAGGTGAAAGATCCTTTCGCAGGCACACCGGCGAAACTGACGCCAGGGACACCATCCATATCGGCGGGGAGGCGTATACCGTGCCAGTGGATTGAGGTCGGTGCATCAAGCCGGTTGATGACATCGAGAACCATGTCATCGCCCTCGCGCCAGCGCAGGGTTGGCGCTGGCACGCTGCCATTCACCGTAAAGCCGCGGCCGGTTTTCCTTCCGATTGTCCACGGGCAGGTATCGATTGTGAGTGCATAGCGAGACGCGGCGGCAGGCGGGATCGCAGACGCATCGGTCGTAGCCGAAAGAGGCGTATCGGGTTGCAGTTTTGTGCAGGCAGCAAGGCCAAGGCCAGTCAGCCCCGTGACGAATTGTCGACGGGAAAAACCGGCCCCTGCGCGGGGACGAGTAATCATGAAACAAGACCTGAGCGAATGAAATATGGCCTGGCAGGACGCACGCGGCGTCGCTGTCAGAACGAAGTCAAGGCGTCAGGAAACTCTCGGTGGCCTCAGATCAGGCGGTGCCCTGCGTCCTGAAAGGGCAGGGGGAAGAACCGGTTCGAACCGCGCTGCGTAGATCAGACGCGGCGTTGAAAGCGTGCCACTTACAGGGGCATCGAAGCTGGAGATGCAGGAGGAGCTCGGAAGGCAGCTTCCGCAGGCATGGCCATGCTCATGACCGGGCACTGGAGCCTCATGATGGCCGCTGCATTCGGATTTGAAGGCAGCCGCAGAGAGGTCATGAGCAGGAGACATCGACGCGCAGCCGGTCTCACTTGCCTGCACAGGCGTGACGCCTCGCAGGACAAGAAAGACAATCATCAGGACGACGATCCAGAAAGGATGGCGCGGCTGGTTCATGAGCCTCATGATCTTAGTGAATTCGGCTCACTCTCTCAGAGGTGCGAGTTGATTGCAATGGGTTTGATGCCTAACTAAAGGCTCTGGTGACCGAACAGAGGAAAACATCATGAGTGACATATTGCATTTTCAGGTTGAAGGCATGTCCTGCGGTGGCTGTTCGAGCAAGCTCGAAAAGAACCTGGCCGAAATCCCCGGTGTGGAGGCAGTCAAGGCCAGCCATGAGACTGGCGCCGTAGACGTGACTCTTGGCGGCCAGTCCGTGCCGAGAAGCGCTATCGAGACGGTAATCGAGGAAACCGGTTTCGACGTGGTGCGGGGCTGAGACCGGATCCTTCCGGGGCTGGATCCGGACATACGGCCGGAAAAGTACTCTTTTTTCTTATCTGAAGCAGATCGGGGCTCCAGCTGATGTCTCTCCAGACCCTTGATCTTGAAGTGACGGGTATGAGCTGTGCCGCCTGTGCGGCACGGCTTGAGAAAGTGCTCAACCGTCAGACGGGTCTGGAGGCTGTCGTCAATTTTGCTTCCTCGCGTGCGGTCATCACGCGTGCGGAAGGGGCGCCCGATCTCTCGGCCATCGAAAAACTGGTGGAGAAGACAGGGTTCGGGCTCGCTCATAGCGAGGTAACGCTTTCGATTGGCGGCATGAGCTGCGCTGCCTGCTCTGCGCGTGTCGAGAAAATTCTCAATCGCCTTCCCGGCGTCACGGCCTCGGTCAATCTGGCCACGGAACAGGCGCTTGTTCGGGTGATCAACGGTGCCGCCGACGAGGCTGTGCTTATGCGCGCGATCGAGAAAGCCGGTTTTTCTGCTGCCCCGGTGCAGGAACAGACGCCTTCCCGAAAAGACGGATCGGAGCAGCGCCGTGCGGTGATCGATCTGGCGATTACGGCTCTGTTCTGCCTACCTTTTCTGATCGGGATGATTGGTATGGCGGTCGGGCGGCACGACCTTGTGCCCCTCTGGCTGCAAGGCATCTGTGCGTCTGTGGTGCAGATCTATTCTGCGCGCCATTTCTACCGCAGTGCCTGGCATGCGCTACGCACAGGCTCTGCCAATATGAATGTACTGGTTTGCCTGGGCACAAGCATTGCCTATGGGTTCAGCGTGATCGTCACCGTCTTTGATATCGATTTGCCTGTCTATTTCGAGGCGAGCGCTTTTGTAATCCTGCTCGTTTCTGTCGGCCGTCTTCTTGAAGCACGTGCGCGGCACAGGGCGGCAGCCGGTCTTGAGGCCCTGCTGACCCTCAAGCCTGAGACGGCCAATCGCGTCGAGGAAGACAGAATCATTGTCTGCCCGGTTGCGTCGCTACGTTTGGGAGATGTCTTTCTTCTACGCCCCGGCGAGGCCGTTCCGGTTGATGGCGAGGTCATTGATGGAGAGACGGAAATCAATGAATCCATGCTTACAGGAGAGGCAAATCCGGTTCTGCGCCGCAGCGGCGATACGATCTATGCCGGAACGCTGAATACAACCGGTATCCTGCGCGCACGGGCGACTTCTCTTGGCGCTGACACGGCGTTGGCACGCATAGTCGCTCTGGTATCACGAGCGCAGGGTTCCAAGGCGCCGATACAGAGACTGGCCGATCGGGTATCGGCGGTTTTCGTCCCGACGATCATCGTGATCGCTCTCCTGACCTTTTTCATTGGCTGGGCTGTGACGGGCAGCATGAGCTGGAGCCTGGTCTCCGCAATCTCAGTTCTCGTTATTGCCTGCCCTTGCTCACTCGGTCTTGCGACACCCACTGCGCTCATGGTCGGCACAGGAAAGGCGGCATCGGTCGGGATCCTTTTTCGCAATGCCGAGGCTTTGGAGCGTGCCTGCCGTCTTACTGTGCTGGCATTTGACAAGACGGGCACCATCACGCTTGGCGAGCCTTGCGTTCATGACATTCTTCCGTCTGCAGATATGACGGCTGAGGCTCTCCTTACGCTTGCAGCGGCGCTTGAGGTCAACTCCGAACACCCGCTTGGCCGTGCGATCGTTGCCGAAGCGAAGGCGAGGGGGCTGGACCGTCCCATGAGTTTCGAACGCTTCCGCGCTGTTCCGGGAAAAGGGATTGAGGCCTGGCTCGGAGAAGATCGCTATCTCATCGGCACGAACGGTTATCTCGTGTCAGAGGAAGTCGTGGGTGCGAGTGAGATTGTGCCGGAAAGTGCGGCAACGCAGGCCTTTGTGGCACGAAACGGCTCCTGCCTTGGCGTGATCACCCTGACAGACCGGATACGCCCTGAAGCGGGAGCAATCATGGACTGGCTTCACGAAAGCAATATCCGCTCCGTAATGCTGACGGGAGACAGTCAGGTTATGGCTGAGACGATTGCCAAAGAGGTCGGTATCGATCAGATCTTGGCCTCGCTCAGGCCAGAGGGCAAGGTTGCAGCCATCGAAGCATTACGTGGCCCGGGGCAGGTTATTGGTATGACCGGAGACGGCATCAATGATGCTCCGGCACTGGCAGCGGCCGATATCAGCATCGCTATCGGATCGGGTTCAGCCGCAGCGCTCGAGACCGCCGATCTGGTGCTGATGAGTGCCGATCTGCGCGCCATACAGGATGCGCTTTCGCTTTCGCGTGCGACTGTAAGAAAGATAAAGCAGAATCTCGGTTTTGCTTTCGGTTATAATCTGGCGGCCATTCCGCTTGCTGCCTGTGGCTTTCTGAGCCCCGCGATTGCTGGTGGTGCCATGGCGCTTAGCTCCGTCTCGGTTGTGACGAATTCGCTGCTGCTCAATCGGTGGCGGTCGCAACGTATGCTGACCAGATCGTCGCGCGGTATATAAAAGACCTCCAGCCGGCAATTGGGCGTGCCGCCCTTTCTCAGTGCCGATGGACGTAGAACCCCACGACGATAGCGCCGACTTCGATCAGGAAGGCGCATAGAAACATGAGGCTTGCAAGCCTTGTCTTCGGGTTTTTGCGCGCATCGAATGGATAGGGTTTGTTGGTCAGCGCCCATGACAGCGTTCCAAGCCACCCTGCAAAGGTGAGCCCTGTCACAAGATTGCAGACAAATAGCTGGCGCAGGTAGGACCGTCGTAGCACTGCGGCGACAAGGCTTGGCAGCAGGAAGAATACAATTCCAAAAGCACCGGCCCAAGCATAGATCTTCATAGGTCACCGCATTCTGTAGGCAATTTGAGTCTCCGTCGGCGTTAATGTTACGATAATAAAACATACAAGCTGAGTAAAGCCGGTAATTATCGCAGGGTGATTTCGGCGTTCATCCGGGGGCGTAATTTCTGAGAGTGTGCCGCCACTATTTGACTATTATCCGGCCGTTCAACGCCTAAGACACCAGCCTGCGTCGCTCTTACCGCGGACAGGGAAGAGACAGCTTTGTCAGGTGGACCGCGCTGCAGATCGTGCTCTGTGTGAGCGGGCAGCAGGCACTGTTAACTAATGTTGCGCGCTTACAACATGATTGTTGCATTATTGCGTTTCTTTTCGATTTCGTAACCCTGACCGTTGCATGTCATATGGTGTTTCTGCAACGAAACCGTACCGAAATATTGTTTCTCCTCTCTTCTTGGGTGACTCTCTGTATGAAGTGCCATTCGATCCTCGCAAGGGTTCTCGGTGCCACCGTTCTCACGTCGTCGTGGTGCGGCGTTACTGCAGCAATTGCTGCAACTCCGGCGCATAAACACGCCACCCATCGCGCCGCCAGCAGCGTGAAACCTGCGGTCAAGCAGAGTGTGGTAGCGACTGACGGCAGCCGTGCAGCCATTCCGACGGCTGCGCCTGCCGCCAAGCCGGCTAGCCGCGCACGCGTGCTCTCCACCGCCATGACCGACGGCGGTAACGAGAATATCGTCGTTACAGGCTCGATGCTCCGCAGCTCGAACAACCAGAACGCCAACCCGGTGCAGATCGTCACGGCCAAGCAGATCCAGCAGACCGCTGCAACCACCCTCGGTGACTATCTGCAGCGTCTGCCGTCCATCGGAAATTCCGGCGCCTCCAACACCCAGACCAATGGCTTCGGCGGTGTGTCCTGCACGGATATCCGTAACCTGAGCTCGAAGCGCGTTCTTGTCCTGATTGACGGCAAGCGCGTGGCCCAGGATCCGGGCGCGGCTTGCGTCGATCTCAACACGATCCCGATCGAGCAGATCGCGAGTGTCGAAATTCTCAAGGATGGCGGCTCGGAGCTTTACGGCGCTGACGCGGTTTCGGGCGTGGTTAATATCAAGCTGCGTCATGATCTGACGACCGGCGGCATTACGATCCGCGGTGGCATTACCGATCAGGGCGATTCACGTACGGGTCTGATCTCGGCCTATAAGGGCTGGAACTTCGACCACGACAAGGGCAACATCACTCTGGCGGGTCAGTATCTGAGTCAGGGTCCCGTGATGCAGCGTGATCGCGACTGGTCGCGCCTTGTCCAGGCATCCAATGACCCCGGCGTGGCCCCCATCTATGGTTCTGGTTACGCAGCGAATACGCGCGTTTTGAGTGGCCCGGGTGCCGGTCTGATCTCGAATAACGATGGGTCGACCTTCTCGAAATACACGGCGGCAAACCGGTACAATTACGGCAATAACCAGAGCCTGACGAACTACGTGCAGAACTCGGTTCTTTCCGGCGATGCGCATTACAAATTCAGCGACCATTTCAATCTCTATGCCAATGTGCGCTATGCGCATAAGACGGCTGCTGCGTCGCTGGCTCCGTCGCCGGTCGCTGGCTCTATCTATCCGTCGCAGCTTTCCAATCCGCTCACCCTTCCTGCCGCAGCGCCCTACAATCCGTTTGGCGTCGATACAATCGTGCAGAAGCGCTATACTGATCTCGGCGACCGCCGACAGGAATATGCGACCGACAATCTGCAGATCACCGGTGGCATGAACGGTCTGATCACCCATAACTGGTATTACGATGCCTCGATGGGCTACGGGGTGAGCCAGGCACGCTACGACACCAATAACATGGGCAATTATCGCCATATTCTCCAGGAATATGGCATTCGACAGACGGACCCGACCGACGCAAGCAGTGCTGTGGTCTATGATCCGTCGGTCTGCCAGGCTGCCGCCGGTTGCACGCTTCAGAGCCCGTTTGCCCCTATGTCGCAGCAGGGCGCGTCTTACGCCAAATTCAACCAGCACGATCATTCACAGTATATGATCCGCGATTTCAATCTGCGCGTGAACAACGACAAGGTCGTCAAAATGCCTTACCAGCATGGTGGCGATCTGGGTCTGGCGTTCGGTCTTGAACACCGTAGCGAGCAGTTGAGCTATTCACCCGATCCGCTTGCCGTCAATGGTGACACGACCGGCAACACCCAGTCCTATACAGGTGGTGGTTTCAACGCGACCGAGATTTATGGCGAGGCCAAGCTGCCGCTGTTGCGCGATGCATTTCTTGCCAAGGATCTGACCGTCGACGCCCAGGGCCGCTGGTCGCATTACAACACCTTTGGCAACACCCAGAACTGGAAGGTCGGCATCAACTGGGCGCCGATCCGCGATATCCGCTTCCGTGCGACGCTCGGTACCTCCTATCGCCAGCCCAACGTCTATGAGCTCTACCAGGGCCAGTCTCTGGGCTATGCAGCGGCAAACGATCCCTGCTCGGGAGCGACCAGCCCGACTGTCGTCGCCAACTGCATGAAGCAGGGAATCAACCCGGCCACGTTCGAGGTGGCTAACTCGGGGCAGGTGCCTTCCATCAGCGGCGGCAACAAGAATCTGCGCCCTGAGACGGGACGTACCTATACCGTCGGTACGGTCATTACGCCGCGCTGGATCCCCAATCTGTCAGCATCGGTTGAATACTGGCATTACACGATCAAGAACGCGATCAGTGCCGTCTCCGCCCAGTATGTCCTTGATTCCTGCTATAGTGGTTCAGCGCCGCAATATTGCGCCGATATCGTGCGGTCGTCCAACCAGCAGATCAACTACGTCAACACGCTCTACGACAATCTGGGTGGTCTCAAGACGTCTGGTATCGATTTCGACCTAGACTATCGTTTCCGCATCAATCATGCGAACACGCTGACCCTGTCGAACAATCTGCAGCAGATTGTTTCCTATCTTCAGCAGAACGAACCGGGCGGATCGTGGTATAACTATGCCGGGCGCCTGTTCTTCCAGGGGTCGTCAGCAGTTGGCATGCCGAACGGTATCCCGCGCGTCACCAACTACACGACCGCGTCCTGGCAGCATAATGCGTTCACCTTCACCTACATGCTTCACTATACCGGTGGCATGGTGTGGAACGACATGTCGGAAGACCTGACGCCGAAAACGGGTGGCCAGTGGCGTACGCCGGGAATCTTCACCCATGACGTGACGGTGAACTACCGTTGGAACAAGTGGAACTTTGAGGGCGGTGTAAACAACATCCTCGACAAGAACCCGCCCTTCGTTTTCGACACAGCAACGAACACCGCCAACGCAATCTATTCCAGCGCGATGATCGGCCGCTATGTGTTCCTTCAGGTCAATCGGACATTCTAAAGCACAAATGGCATCCTCTGACCGGTCACATCGGCCGGTCAGAAAGTCAGCCTCATACCCAACAACACGAGATCTCCTGACGAGATTTTCAGCGTGTAATAAGACTGAGGGTTAATACCCCACCCGCTGGTGTCAGTTTGACAGCGCAATCGTCAAAGCCCGGTGGCCCGTAGCTGACTTTGGGGTTACGTGAAAAACCGATGGGTTCTTTCGGGATCCCTATAAAGGACCGGTCGAGCTTCGCGTTACCATTGCGGTCCTGAAAGGCCTGCACCGCATAAACGCCCGGTGGAATATCTGCAAAGCTCACGCTCACCTTCTGAGCTACGGCTTTGGTCTCGGCATGGTAGCGGCAACTCGGTTTGAGAAACTCATCCTCTGTGCAGATAGCCACACGGATCTTACCACTATCATCGGGAACATTTTCGATGACTGTCGTCACTGGCCCCGCGAAAGCGGGCAAGGGCGCTAATACGCAGGTCAGGACGACACCAGTCAGCAGACGGCGAGAGAAAACAGGCTTATGTCTCATAAAGACGTCCTTTCCAGGTGACAGGGCGGCCAGTCATGTGGCGCAAACGCGCATGAAACTGGATCGAGAGCAGCAGGAGCGTCCCCAAGGGACTAAGCAACACGGTCAGGATGCCCTGACGGCAACGCAAGGCCACCAGCACTCTCAAGGCAATACTTGCTATGCGCGCTACCCATATCAAGGGACTAGCGCGGAGCAAAAAAGGCAGGATGTGCCCACCCGCCAGAAGCGCGGTCCATATCGGCAGAGAGACCGGGCCGGCGAGGCCCTCGACAGCATTCTTCATCAGCCCGGCATAGACCTGGCTTGCACTGCGATACATCCGGCAATGAGCGAGATCGGTTGCGTCAACCAGTCTGGTGCAAAAGCCGTGCTGGCGCAGCGAGCGCGCCAGAGCGAGGCCATCATGCAGGCGCGAACGGATCGCCTCGTGCCCGCCGGCTTCGCGATAGGCCTGTGCCTTAACCAGAACGAGCTGGCCACATGCGGCAGCGAGGCTTGCCGTTCGCCCCTTGTCGAGCGGCAGAGGCAGATAGCCGAAGAGCAGGACATTGATGAAGGGCAGGAGCAGCCATTCAAAAAAGGAATGCGTCTCCTGATGGGGCACGCCACTGACGAGAGAGATTGACCTCTGTTCATTGACCACCGTCATCAAGCGACGGACAGCTTCAGGAGCGAGGCGCACATCAGCATCGAGAAACAAAAGCCAGTCCTGGCGCGCATGACGGGCAAGCTGCGCGCAGGCGTGACTTTTACCACACCAGCCGGGGGGCAAGGGTTTGCCGGAGACGATCCTTATCCTCGGGTCTCCGACCTCCCTGGCCCTTGCGATCGTATCGTCAGACGAATTGTCGTCGAGCACGATGATCTCACGCACTAGGGACCCATTGGCGAGTACCGCTTCCAGCGCCTCTCTGATCTGACCGGCTTCATTGCGAGCCGGGATCAGGACGGAAACACCCTCGTCGGTCGAGGAAGTGGGATGAGGCGCGCGGGACAGGGCTCGCAGATTGAGCAATCCCAGAATGAAAGGGAGTACAGCAAAAGCGGCCAAGGCCGCTTCGGCCCGCAGACGTGTTTTGTTTTCAGCGTCGGGCATGGTTTGGCTCGTGACGGCGTTTGTGCAGCAATGCAACAAGACGCTGTATCAGGCTGTAAGGCCCACCCATGCCTGTTCGACCGTCCATGAGTGGTTTGAAGGCCTCGTCCTGCTTCCCGATAACCTGCTCCGCGAGTGCATCACAGGTTTGTTCGAGGTGCAGCGTGAGATCTGCAGTCAGAGCCTGAATGGTTTGCGCCTGGTACTGTACAGGCGTGCCGAAACGTATGGCGATATCCGGCCTGTTTTCCGTGCCGAAGGCATAGTCGAGCGCAACAGGCACAACCAGGGCTTCCGGGTTGCGCCTTATGATATGGGCGAGGCCGGGCTGTAGCCTGATCGGCCTTGCGCGGGCGTCGGTAAACGCTCCCTGAGCCGTTACCCAGAATGCCCCGCCCGTTTTCAGAATGAGGCTTGAGGCATCCAGTAACTGGCGCACCGAGCGCAAAGAGGATCCATCAAGCGGCAGAAACCCGGCTTTACGAAGCAGTGGATAGTTTTTCACGGCTTGGGCATCGATGGGACCAAAGCCGGGGCGGTTCGGCATGAAATGCTGCTGAATCACGGAGAAAAGGGCGGGGTCCCACCATGACGGATGATTGGCATAGAGAATAATGCCCTGTCCCGGCCGAAGCGGAGGGAAGTCACCGCTCCAGCGGACCCTGCTAAAGCTTCCCTTGACCCGGTAAAGCAGCGCACGGCCCACCCAGTATGCCAGAAATGGCGACCGACCGCTTACCCTTGCCGGATCAGACGGCGAGGGCAAGTGCGGGGTCCCTGCTTGCCTGGCGATCCTGGTCAAGACAATCTGCAGCGATCCATCCCGACATCAGCGCCATGGGCATGCCTGGCCCGGGATGGGCGCTTCCACCGGCCAGATACAGACCGGCGAGATTACGCGAGCGGTTGGCGGGCTTGAACCCGCCTTCCAGACGCCCATGACTGGCAAGGCCGTAGATCGCGCCCGCCTGCGGCGAGTATCGCAAGTGAATGTCCATGGGCGTGAGGTGGTGCTCGGTTACGATGCGGGATTCTAGATCCGGCATCCCCCCCGCTTTCTTGAGCTTGTCGAGAATGACCTTACGATAGCCCGGGAACATCTGGGTCCAGTTCTGGCCGGGGCGAAGATAGGGAGTATGCACCAATACATAGAGCGCTTCGCCACCCGGCGGCGCGGTATCGGGGTCGGTCCGGGCTGTAGCCGCCAGATAACAGGTCGGGTCCGGGGCAGGGCGACCGTGTTTGTAGATTGCATCGAATTCCTCTTCCGCATCGCGGGAGAAGACGAAGTTGTGATGGGCAAGATGGTCGTATCCGCGGTTGAGCCCGAGATAGAGCACGACGCCAGAGCAGGCGGGCTCGCGATGCTTCCACTGCCTCATGAAGCGGCGATAAGCCTGTGGTGCCACCTTGCGGTCGATCAGTTCGCGCATGGTGCGTACGCTGTCCATGTTGGAGATGACTGCGGATGCGTCCAGCGTTTCGCCGTCTTCCGTCACCACACCGGAAACCCTGTGTTCGTCATGCACGATGCGCGCCACACGGCAATTGGTTCGGAATTCGACCCCGTTTTCTTCCGCAAGACGTCTCAGCTCCTGCGGGACAGCACGAGTGCCGCCCATCGGATACCAGATTCCCTCGTCGACCTGCATATGGGCGATGCCTGTCAGCACCGCAGGTGCCTGAAGGGGGTTTGAACCGACATATTGCGTGAAATGGTCGAAGACCTGTACGGCCTGAGGGTTCGCAATGCGCTTGCGTATCTCGGCGCCCATCGTGGCATGCATCCGTAAAGCAAGCACGTCACGCATTGTGCCAGGAGACAGGGCTTCGCCGATCTTGAGCGTGTCTCTCAGACCGCCAACAGACTTCCAGAAAACGAAGCGGCGGGAAATATCATGCAGTTTTTCGCTCACGGCTAGCAGATCTTCATAGCCTTTGCCGTCACCTTCATGGCGCTTTTCGAGCTCAGCAGCCATACGCGTGACATCCTCGACCAGATCGAGCGGTGTCCCATCGTCGAAGAAACACCGCCATTGCGGATCGAGACGACGCAGATCGAGGCGCTCGTCGATGCGTAATCCGCTCTCGCCAAAAATGCGTTTCAGCACCGAAGGAAGGGTGAGAATGGTCGGCCCCATATCGAAGCGAAACCCGTCCTGGCGCCATTCAGCGGCCTTACCGCCCGTCCAGTCATTGGCCTCGCAGACAATGACCTTGTGTCCCCTCGCGCTGAGCGTGCAGGCCGCGGCAAGCCCGCCAAGCCCTGAGCCGATAATGATGATCGGTGCGGAAGAACTCGTCATGGTCGTATTCTCCGCTTATGGCTCAACCGCGTGAGCATTCAGGCACAAGAGCAATGCCGGGCCCCGGAATTTCCGGAAGTCTGGCCGGTGTCCTGGCAAGATCCTTGATCAGAAGGTCAGCGCTGATGCGTGCGCCTTCGAAAATAACAGGCAAACCGCTACCGGGATGGGTGCCGCCACCCGCGAGGTAGACACCCTTGACGTCTTCAAAACGGTTATGCGGCCTGAGATGCAACATCTGGCCAAGGGAATGGGCTAGATTGAACACCGCGCCGCGATGGACGTCATGCTCTTCCTGCCAATCCTTGGGTGTGACGACTTTCTCGACCATGATCCGACTTTCAATGTCGCCGAAGCCAGCGTCCTCTAGCCGCTTGAAGACGATCGCTCGCGCTTTTGCAACGGCTTCCTCTGTCCAGTCGAGACCGCCTTCACGAAGATTGCCGACGGGCATGAGTACGTAGAGGGCTGTGCAGCCTTCGGGCGCCAAGGCAGGGTCTGTGACGCAGGCATTCTGAACGTAGAGTGAGGCCCGTGAGGAGATCTGTTTGCCTTCTTCGATCTCGGCGAAATTGTTCTCATAATCGCTGGAGAGGAAGATCGTATGATGGGCTTTTTCCGGCATGGTGCCGCGCAAGCCAAGATACATCATGAAGGTCGAGCAGGAGTATTTCTTGCTGGCCAGCTTGGCATTGCTCCATTTGCGCCGCGAGGCGTCGGGGAGCAAACTCTGAATGGTACGGGCGAAATCGCCGTTGACGACCACGGCATCAATAGGCTGCATGCCCTCTGCCGTCTTGATGCCCACAGCCTTGCCATCTCTGGTTTCGATCGTCTCGACGGCCTCGCCCAGTTTTATCGTGACGCCAAGGCTCTCAGCTGCGCTCTGCATTGCCGCCATAACCGCGCCGGTACCGCCAGTCGGGTGATAAATCCCGAATTCATGTTCCATATAACTCAGGATCGTGAAGAGGGAGGGGCACCTATACGGAGACATGCCCAAATATTTGCTCTGGAATGAGAAGGCAAGGCGCGTGCGGGGATCCTTGAAGTAACGCGAAAGATCCTTGTCGATAGACGACAGAGGGGAGAGCACCGGGAGTGCCTTCAGCATGTCAGGCTTGAGCAAATCACGCCATGAATTGAATGGCCGCTGAAGTGGTGCAATGAAACGCGCGAATTTACCCTTGTTGTCGTTCAGAAAGCGCCGGACATTCTTCGAATCAGCCTCGGATATCTTGGCAATTTCGGATTCTAGGCGCGACGGATCGGTCGTCAGAGCTAGACGCGGCCCATTTTCGAAGACGAGATCATAGAGATGGTTCAGGCGCGTGAGCTCGACCATGCTGTCAAAGGCAAAACCGCACCTCGCGAAGATTTCGCGGATGATTTCGGGATAAAGAAAAAAAGTGGGCCCGGTGTCGAAGCGAAAGCCGTCAAGCTCGAGACATGAGGACCGGCCACCGATCTTGGAGCTTTTCTCGTAAAGCGTAACTCTGGCCCCGGAATGCGCCAGCAGCATAGCCGAAGCAAGCCCTCCCGGACCGCCGCCGATAACCGCAATCTCTTTTGATGTGACACCTGAATGGGAAGATGATTCGGGAAGGAACGAAGGGGCCATAAGGCGATAGATCCTTCCTGCGAGGCAGGCCTGTCCGGAATATTCCGGGTTGAAAACAACAATCAGCGCTCTTGAGGTCCAGGCTGCCGTCCAAGGTCGTGATTGTAGATGCGTGAAATCAAATCAGGCTCTGTCAACGGATCGTGATCCTGTAAGTTGCCGACATCAACGTGAAAATTTTCCATGCAAGATTCTGGCGTGATGGAGCAGGTGGAAAGCCCCGGAGCGGCGCGTTGAGACCGAGACCGCCCGTGTCATTGAGAGCAATCCTTCCCGGCCTCGTGTCACGCCATAACCACTCGCTCTCGCCCCACCGAACGGAAGGCGTGGGTCAGCTGTGGGGACAATCAGATCATTGATCGTGACAGACCCGGCCGGAATCTGTTCCGCCAACGCCCTGGCTGTCTTCTCGTCACCGAAAATGCTGGCACCCAACGCGTGACGTGAGCGGGATTCGATCTGGATAGCCTCGGCCATGTCAGAAACGCCAATCAGGGCAAGCCATGGCGCAAACAGATCAACATCCGCAAGCGCAGCTTGGTCCGCATCGAGCAACAGGATCGTGGCAGCGCCCAGTTTCCTGACTGACCCGCCTGCCTGCTCGATGGTAAGGGTAAGCTTATCAAGAGCAGGATAATGCGTTTGATGGTTTGCGCCGGAGTTTTTCAAAAGTAGCGCCAATTGAGCTCCCAGTGCTTCACGATGGTTCCCATGCACAAAAACGCGTCGCGGTGCGATGCAGGTCGATCCATGCTTGAGAGTGAGGCCGAAATGGAGGGCGCGAGCGACGAGAGACAGATTGGCTGACGGGAGGACAAAAACCGGGTCAGCCCCCGATAGCTCCATGATGGTCGGCGTAAGATTCTGCGCCGCTGCGAGAGCCACCTTCCTTCCCGTCTCTTCCGAGCCGGTCAGGACAATGAGATCGAATGCTTCCTGTACGGCCTTCGGCCCTGCGTCTTCAGGCAGAATATGGATTACGCCCTGAGGCAGGCCTGACTGAGTGAGAAGGGACACGAAATGCTTCAGCAAAGCGGTTCTGCCCGGAGCAGGCTTGAGGGCAACAGTGTTGCCTGCGGCCAGAGCCTGCAGGGTCTGGATACCGGCCAGCATGAGCGGGTAATTGCCGGGCGCTATGATGAGAACCACGCCAAGCGGTCGGCGGCTTATATGGCTCTTCACCCCCCAAAGCCAGATCGGACGTCCGAGCACCGAGAGCGGCGCGTCCTTGAGGAGAGACGCCGCCTCTTTTTCGAGAAACCGTATGGCCGATATCATAGGCAGGATTTCTGCCATCATGACATCGATCGGAGCATGATCCGGTATCAGCGCCAGCATGCCCGGTATGTTGACAAGGAGCCGTCTGCGAAAACGTCTCAGAATCTGAAGCCGTCGGGAAACTGATACGCGCGCCCATGCAGCCTGATGGAGACGTAACATAGCCAGATCTGACACGAGGGCTTGGGGAGTGGTGGTCTCCTCAGGCGCTTGCATTCGCGGCGAGCCTGAAGTTTCGTGGCTGTCAGACTGCACGCGCATTTGTTTTCCCTCGCTTTGCCGTGCAAAACCTCAGAACTCAGCATTGGTTCCAGTCGGATGCGCCAAAAGAGGTACTGACGCAGGAAGCCTCTCCGGATAGCCGCTGACATGAGAGCTTGGGGGAAACAATATAGGGGAGATATCCTTGCTAAACTCTGAGTTCGCTAGGTCTCTCCTAACCCATATGCCATCTATTCGTTAAGTGCGTATGGTATTTGTTAAAATTTTCGAAATAAAAGTGATTTCTTACTATATATGTACAATATGTCATAGGCAATGGCGTTATATCTCAGCAGGATAATGATCACTTCTCTTGGAACGACCATGTTCGAGCCGAGGCGGTAGCATCAGTTTACGAGGAAGCGTCCTCGTTTTCTCGCCAAAATCGACTGATTTTCTGGAATGGGCCCCATCCCGTCACGGTGACGCAACGGGATGAGGCGGCTTGCTTACATGGCGGCTTCGAATACGCCTACGATTTCATCCAGCGTGGCTTTGCGAGGGTTGGTCAACATGCAGACGTCTTTTTGCGCGTGCGTTGCCATGATCTTGTGATCTTCCGCCTTCACGCCCAGCTTGGCGAGGCCTGAAGGGATGCCAACGGATTTCGACAAAATGGCAATAGCGTCAATGGCCGCCTCGGCTGCTTCATCGCGGCTCATCAGATCCGTCGGTATGCCCAGGAGGCCCGCAATGCGCGCGTAGCGGTCTGCTGCTGCAATGAGGTTGAACCGGCAGACATGCGGCAAAAGCACGGCATTACACACGCCATGGGGAAGATTATAAAATCCTCCCAGCTGATGCGCCATGGCGTGCACATAGCCCAAAGAAGCATTATTGAAAGCCATGCCCGCGAGATATTGTGCGTAGCACATGGCGACCCGTGCCTCCATGTTTTCACCATTGCCTACAGCCTTCGCCAGATTATCTGCAATCAACGTGATCGCCTTCTCGGCGCAGGCATCGGTGATTGGGGTGGCGGCTGTCGAAACATAGGCTTCGATCGCATGGGTAAGAGCGTCCATGCCTGTCGCGGCAGTCAGGGCGGGGGGCATGGCGACCATCAGATTGGGGTCGTCTATGGCAATCATCGGGGTGCAACGCCAATCGACGATTGCCATTTTTACATGCGTTTCCGAGTTCGTGATGATGCAGAAACGTGTCATTTCCGATGCCGTGCCGGCCGTCGTGTTGATGGCGATTAAGGGAGTCATCGGGACTTTGGAACGATCAAGCCCCTCGTAATCGCGAATATTGCCACCACCTGCGGTGACCAGTCCGATGCCCTTCGCGCAGTCATGGGCAGAGCCACCGCCAAGTGACACGATGAAATCGCAGTTTTTCTCCTGAAATAGCCGCACACCTTCATGCACGTTGACGTCGGTGGGGTTGGGCTCGGCTCCCGCGTAAATGACCGTTCCAAGACCGTCTTCCAGCAGATAGCCGGAGATAGTGTCGGCAACGCCCAGTTTTTGCATCCCGGCATCCGTCACGATCAGAGCCTTTTTTGCTCCGAGCGCCTTGGCGCGGTCGCCCGCCTGTTTCGCGCAGCCGGGGCCTATGAGCGTGATGCAGGGAATGAAGAAACTGTCGGTGTGATCGGCAAGGGCGATATGTGCCATGATAAAATCCTCCTGTCAGACAACGCTTTCGGGCAGCCCGCGCCATGCACGAAGATCACCCGCTTGCGTAGTGAACGCGCAAAACTGCCTCCATGATCAACAAAGCCCTCATCAATAAATCTCGATTAAATCGTTGGTGAATATTTTAATATAAGAGTTATGTATTATATTATTCTTTGATATATAATTATGTCTTAATTAGTACTTGGTGGGTTCTGAATAAATTCGCATCTTCCAGTATGGTGGCGTCTGGAAGGCGTCACCTGCTCCCATTCAGCATCGGCTCCCTCTGGTTTTACCAGCCGCTAGGGGTCTTGAGTGTGTATGGACAGTAAGGCCCTCGAGGGCTCGTTGAGGAAAGAAGAGGCTCGGCAAGGGAGACGCGTCATTTCCGTTCCAGCATCCAAGGCAGAGCTTCTGTCTGCACTCTGCATGAATTTCGACAAGCTAATGATAGATCTGTCGAGAGTTCCACAGCGTTCTGCCCGCGACAGGACGCTCGCTGGGCATGCTGCAGGGACGGTCATGAGCCCTGCAGATCTGGTCTCTTATCTGCTTGGATGGAATCAGCTGGTTCTCAAATGGCTTGATCGGGATGACAGGGGCCTTGGCGTCGATTTTCCGGAAGCGGGTTTCAAATGGAACCAGCTTGGGCTTCTGGCGCAGAAATTCTACGTTGATTATGCTGATCTCAGCTACCCGGAGTTGCTGGAGCGCCTCTCCATAGCGAAGCAGCACCTTGTTGCGACTATCAGCGCGAGAACCGACGCAGAGCTCTATAGCCGTCCTTGGTATGATAAATGGTCCAAGGGACGCATGATCCAGTTCAATACGGCTTCGCCCTATGCAAACGCACGAGGCCGTATCCGCAAATGGCTCAAGGATAATCAGAACGCTTCATCATGTGTGATGGGCGTGAGCCGCAATGAGAGCGATGTGGCGTGACAGCGCAGAGGGAAGGATGACCTCCCGCGCCTCCTGCACGGAAATCACGCCCCTATTTCCCGGTATCATTCAGGCATTCCGGCATTGCTTTCGAGAGCGCAAGCATGGTGAGCTTATGAATTGGTCGGCGGGGGAATGGCTGTGCGTTTGGAAACACAGGTTCAGGCCAGACGCTGGTGCGTTGCCACCATGAAGCAGCGTTGAAACGGAAGCTTTAACACCGTGGAGAGTGAAGCTGCGACTTATGGGACGACCCAGACCGATACGATATCAATCAGGCAGGCGCGATGACCTCTGATATGGCAACTCGGCGAAGAGCATTGCGCCCGCCCGTAAGTATCGGCTTCCGAGATGAGATCGATCGAGTTTACTCGCCTTCAACTTTAAGGACAGGCGTGTATCGGTGAGACGAGCGTGCGGGTCCGCCGCACACGGTGCAGGAGCGGCAACCCTTGCCAAGGGAGAGAGCGAACTCTCTCCCCCGTGCTTTCAGAGCGCGGCGAGCAGGGCTTTGGTGAGTTCAGCCGTGCCGGTCTCACCGCCGAGGTCGCGCGTGCGCACGCCCTCGACGCGGATGACGCGGTCAATGGCGTTATCGACGCGTGTCGACAGATCCTGACGCCCCACATGCGCAAGCATCATGCTGGCTGCCATCAGCATGGCAAGCGGGTTTGCGACGCCCTTGCCAGCAATATCCGGGGCAGAGCCGTGCACAGCCTCGAAAATAGCAGCGTTGGGACCAATATTGGCACCAGGTGCCATGCCCAGACCACCGACCAGACCTGCCGTCAGATCGGAAAGGATATCGCCGAACAGATTGGTGGTGACGATCACGTCATACTGCCACGGATCGGTCACGAGCTGCATGGCGCAGGCGTCGACGATGCGCTCTTCTACGGCCACCTTGCCTTCATATTCCTTCGCAACCTTGCGTCCTTCCTCAAGGAAGATACCGCTGAAGATCTTGAGAATATTGGCCTTGTGAACCAGCGTGACCTTCTTGCGGCCATTGGCGACGGCATAGTCGAAGGCAAAGCGCACGATACGGGCGCATTCGCGGCGCGAGTTGAAGCCGGCGCCGTAGGCCAGACCCTTGGGGTCGTCACCATCGGGCAGATAATGCTCCATGGCGGCATAAAGCCCTTCGATGTTCTCACGAACGACAACCAGATCAACCTTGTCGAAACGACCGCCCGGAACAACTGTGCGTGTCGGGCGTAGATTGGCGTAAAGGCCGAATTCCTGACGCATCGTCACGTTTACCGACTTGAACCCGGCGCCAACCGGTGTCGTCAGCGGCCCCTTGAGCGCAAGGCCGGTCTTGCGGATGCTGTCGAGCGTTGGCTGCGGCAGAGGGGCGCCGAATTTCTCGATCGCACCAAGCCCACCCGACTGATGGTCCCACTCGAAAGGCGCCCCGATTTTCGCCAGAATCTCAACAACCGAAGCGGTGATCTCGGGACCGATGCCGTCGCCTTCGATAAGGGTCGCGGGGATCATGTGATCAGCCATTCTGTCTTTCCTTTGTCAGTTCGTAATCGGCGCACAGGCAGCAGCGAGCCAGGTCCTGTCCGTTTCGTCCAGAAGCGGCCCGATGCGCGCGAGCGTATCCTCATGATAGGCATTCAGCCAGCGCAGCTCTTCGGGTTCCAGTAACGATGCCATGATCAGCGTCCGGTCGAAGGGCGCGAATCCCAGCACCTCGAATTCGAGAAAAGCTGTTCTCGCCTTCACCGGCGCGGGGCGAACCAGAAGCAGGTTTTCCAGCCGGATGCCATACTCGCCCGGCAGGTAATAACCGGGTTCGTCAGACAGGATCATCCCGGCTTCTAGCCCGATTGGACGTGCAACGGAGCTGATATTCTGAGGCCCTTCATGCACCGACAGATAGCTGCCGATGCCATGACCGGTGCCGTGATCGTAATCGAGTCCGGCCTGCCACAAGGCATAGCGTGCGAGCGCGTCGAGGCGATGCCCAGTCGTGCCAGCGGGGAAACGCGCGCGGGCAAGGGCGATATTGCCCTTAAGCACACGGGTAAATGCTTCACAGAGTGCGGCAGGAGGGGCTTCCGGGCCATTCCAGATGGTGCGCGTCACATCCGTCGTGCCTGCGCTGTACTGGCCGCCGCTATCGATCAGATAGACCTGATTGGCTTCCAGCACACGGTCTTCACCCGGCAGGGCGCGGTAGTGGGGCAGGGCGGCATTGGGGCCGACTGCTGAAATCGCAGGGAAGCTCTCGCCGTGGTAGTCAGGTGACGCCGCACGGAAGTCATTGAGAATCTCGGCAAGTCTCGTCTCGCGCAGCCCGGTACCCTCCCTGCTCACGAAATGCAGGAAACGGCAGAGCGCTGTGGAATCGGTCAGATGCACCTTTCTGGCGCCGCTCTGCTCGGTCTCGTTCTTGCAGGCACGTGGCAGGGCGCAGAGATCGACCCCGCGGGCCAGCTTTGCCCCGGCCTGGGAGAGAGTCTGAATGAACCAGAGCCCGGTCTGGGCCGGGTCGAAGCGCACGACCTGCCCGCTCAACGCCTTGAGGCGCTCGGGAAGGTCCTGAGGTGGCAGGATCGAGACAGCCCGGAAAGAGACCGCCGCATCCGGGCTGACGCGGCTGATATCGACAAAAACCTCGAGAGACGCATCGTGATGCAGGATGCCAAAAGCGAGGACGACCGGCGTATGGGGCACGTCGTCACCGCGTATGTTCAACAGCCAGGCGAGCGAGGTAGGATCGCAGACAAGCATCGCCTCTTGACCCGCCTTGCGCAAAGCACCGCCGATCTTGCGTCGTTTGGAGAGGCTATCCTCTCCGCTGAAGGCTTCTTCCTGAAAACGGACTTCACTCTCAGGCGGGAGCGGCTTGTCCGACCAGGCTGCGTCGATCGGGTTGGCGTCCAGAGCCACGAATTCATGTCCGTCGCCGATCAGGGCGTTGAGCTGCACCTCGCTGACCAGCCTTGGATCATAACCGATCCTGAGCCCCTTGCCATTTGCAGCGAGCCACGGGCCGGGCGGCTCATTCGTGACATGCAGACACTCCCACTGGGAGGCATCCACCTGGTCGCGTAGCTGGCTGGTATAGCGCCCGTCAGAGAAAACGGCCGCCTTGTCACGCAGCAGGATGGCCATGCCCGCAGAGCCGGTAAATCCTGTCAGCCAGGCAAGGCGCTCGGCATAGGGCGCTACATATTCGCCCATGAATTCATCGCCGCGCGGAAGAAAGAAGCCGTCAACATGGCTTGCTTCAAGCGCCTTCCTGACGAGGGCCTGACGATTGGCAAGAGGAATGAGGCTCATCGCACGATCTTTCAAACTGGGAGCGGGTTTCAGGAGCTCTCGAAGAGCCGGTACATGAAAACGAGGTCGAGCCAGCGTCCGAACTTTCGGCCCATCTGGGGCAGGGCACTGCTCTCGCTGAACCCTGCGGCACGATGAAGTGCGATAGAGGCCGTATTGCTGGCAGTGATGGCGCCAATCAGCACATGCATGCCGGAGTGCTCTGCATGGCGGACCATCTCATCCAGCAGGAGGCGCCCGACACCGCGGCGCTGGGCCTCTCGCGAAACATAGACAGAGTGTTCGACTGTCTGGGCATAGCCCTCATAGGCCCGAAAGGGCCCATAAGAGGCAAAACCGAGAATTCTGCCGTCATCCACGGCGACAACTACCGGAAAGTTCTGTGCTTGCCGGTCGGTCATCCACTGGCGACGTTCGTCCAGCGTGCGGGGCGACGTCGCCCATATTGCCTCTGAAGTGGCAATGGCATCGTTGGTGATCGCCAGAATCTCCGGCAGATCGGCCTCCGTCGCGTTGCGAAGTTCAATCACGGCGGCGCAGGACCAGTGTGGACCACTCACCTTCGTAATACTGCTTTTCAAGCACGAGACCCTGACGTCTGTGCGCGGCCAGCACCATGCGAGCCTGGGTGGTAAGAAGCCCGGCGAGAATCACCGTGCCGCCCGGGGCCAGATGGCTGGCGAGGGACCGTGCCATCTTGCAGAGAGGGCGGGCGAGGATATTGGCAAAGACCAGATCATACGGTGCCTTGGCGCGCACGGCCGGGGTCAGCCAGCCATTGCCCAGCCGTGCATCGATCAGCGGGCCAATGAAATTCAGTTTCGCATTGCTGGCAGCAACGCGAACAGACCAGGGCTCGATATCGACAGCGAGAACACGCTTGTGGAAAAGCTGGGCTGCGGCCATGGCCAGAATGCCGGAACCACAGCCCATATCGAGAATACGGGCCGGTTTGCGCCACGCCATGTCTTCCAGCGCCCGTAGACAACCCCGGGTCGAGCCATGCTCGCCTGAACCGAAGGCGATACCGGCATCAAGCGTGATCGTCAGGCGATCGCGTTTGTGGCTTGGGGCTAGATGCGTGCCGCGAATGGCAAAACGCTTGCCGACATCCTGCTGCGGGAAGGCCTCATAGGTACGCGCCAGCCAGCCTTCGGCTTCTGTGCGCTCGCGGGTCAGTTCGGCGTCGACGCCCGTCATGAGACGGGCAAGGGTCAGGGCGCGTGCAAGTTCCTCTTCGCCATGGCCGACATCCTTTACGCCTTCGACGCGCCAGATATTCTGGTCTTCATTGGCTTCGAAGATGCCGACGGTGGTGCAGACCGTCAGCATGGCCTGTTCGAAAAGCGGCACCGCCTCATCGGCAACAGTGACTGAAATGGTTTCAAGCGCCGAAGCGTGTCGTCTGGATGCGCTCACGAGACCTGTTCCACAAAATGCGCCATGATGCGTTTTTCGCCTGCCTTTTCGAAGTTGATGTGCAGCCTGTCGGATTCGACGGCCAAGACGGTGCCATAACCGAATTTCTGATGAAACACGCGGGCGCCGATGGCAATTCCGTGTGAGGCATCTGCCACGACATCGGTCACGCGTGGGGCGGGTCGCCCGTAGCTGCCCCTCGTGCTGGTCAGCGGGCCAGAGGCGAAGATGGAGCTTTGCGCCGCCAGTTGACGGCGCTCCTGCATGGCCTGACCGCTATGCTCGACCGTATCGGCCGGAATCTCGTCGATGAAGCGGCTGGGCATGGAATCCTGCCAGTTGGCATAGATACGCCGACGGGCCGCATGAAGGATAACGGCTCGCTTGCGAGCACGGGTTATCCCGACATAGGCCAGACGACGCTCTTCCTCGAGGCTCTTGAGCCCGCCCTCGTCAAGACTGCGCTGCGACGGAAAAACGCCTTCTTCCCAGCCGGGCAGGAAGACCGTGTCGAATTCCAGCCCCTTGGCGCCATGCAGGGTCATCAGGCTCACTGTGTCCGCACTTGCCTTGTCTTCTGTTTCCGTCACGAGAGCGACGTGTTCGAGAAACCCTTCGAGCGAGGCAAAATCGCCGATAGCGCGCAGCAATTCCTTGATGTTGTCGAGCCTGCCTGGTGCCTCGGGCGTCTTGTCGTCACGCCACATCTGCAGATAGCCGCTGTCTTCGAGCAATTGCTCGGTCGCCACGACATGGCCCTCGCTCTCTCGCGTTTCACGCGCGCGCTGGAACGCCTCCATGAGACCGCCAAGCGCTTCGCGCCCTTTGCCCTTGACCATGCCTGTTTCGAGTGCGTGTGCCACACCGACGCTAAGAGGCGCATTCAGCAGGCGGGCTTCGTGATGCAGTTTCTGAAGTCCGGCCGCGCCCACGCCACGCTTGGGAACATTGATGATACGCTCGAAAGCAAGGTCGTCCGCGGGTTGTGCCAGAACCCGCATATAGGCCATGGCATCGCGGATTTCGGCCCGCTCGTAAAAACGCAGGCCACCGACCACGCGATAGGGAAGGCCCAGCGTCAGGAACCGCTCCTCGAAAGGACGTGTCTGAAACCCGGCGCGCATCAGAATGGCGATCTGTGAGAGGGGGTGGCCCTCGGCGCGCAGTCGCTCGATCGCCCCCGCCGTGATACGGGCTTCCTCGTCGGAATCCCACACGCTGATGATCTGGACTTTCTCGCCCTGTGCGTCTTCGCGCCCGGGGCGCAATGTCTTGCCCAGACGGTCGGAATTATGCGCGATCAGCCCGGAGGCGGCAGCGAGAATTTGCGCCGTGGAGCGGTAATTACGCTCCAGACGCACAACCTTGGCACCGGGGAAATCCTTCTCGAAACGCAGGATGTTCTCGATTTCTGCTCCGCGCCATGAGTAGATCGACTGGTCGTCGTCGCCGACGCACGCGATGTTCGATGGGCCGTGTTCCCGCTTGGCAAGGAGGCGAAGCCACAGATACTGGATGGTATTCGTATCCTGGTACTCATCGACCAGAATATAGCGAAACAGCCGGTGATACTGCGCGAGCACATCAGGCTGGGTGCGCAGGATCTCCAGCGTATGCAGCATCAGATCCCCAAAATCGCAGGCATTCACGGCTTTCAGGCGATCCTGATAGGCAGCGTAAAGCTTGCGGGCATGGCCGCCTGCGAAATCCGTATCCTCGGCAGGGGTCACCTGCTCGGGCGTCAGACCGCGGTCTTTCCAGCGCTGGAAGACGCCCAGAAGCGCCTGAGGCGGCCAGCGCTTCGTATCGAGGCGGAAAGGCTCCATGATCTGGCGCACAAGACGGATCTGGTCATCCGTGTCGAGAATGGTGAACCCTGTCGTCAGCCCGACATATTCAGCGTGCCGACGCAGCATGCGGGCGCAGAGCGCGTGAAACGTGCCGAGCCAAAGCCCGTCGGCTGTCTCGCCCAAGAGAGCGCCGACGCGCTCGCGCATCTCGCGTGCAGCCTTGTTGGTGAAGGTTACTGCCAGAATCTGATAGGGGCGTGCGCGCCCTTCGAGAAGAATATGTGCAAAACGCGTCGTCAGAACGCGCGTCTTGCCGGTGCCGGCCCCGGCAAGAATAAGCAGCGGCCCTTCAGTGGTCTCGATGGCCTCACGCTGCTCGGGATTGAGCCGGTCGAGATACTCGGGGGAGGAGGGTGAGATGAGGGATTGCGTCACCTGATCGATATAGAATGTAATGCCGCGATGGCCAAACCCTCATTTCCTCCAGTCGAGAAGAACCTGCTCAGGGGCACGGGGCCTCAGGGGCATCGAGAGCGTATGCGGCACCGGGTTATGACCAATGGGGCCGAGACTCTGGCCGATTACGAGCTGCTGGAAATGCTGCTCTATTACAGCATCCCCAGAAAGGACACGAAGCCGCTGGCCAAGGCTTTGCTGCACCGCTTTGGAAGTCTTGCCTCCGTCTTCGATGCGTCGGGCAGGGATCTCCGGGCCATGGGGGTCAGCGAACAGGCTATCTTGCTGCTTAAATTTCCTCCCGTCGTTGCGGAAAGGCTTGCCCTTGCCGAAGAGCGTCTGAGGCCGAGGCTGGGAAACTGGGACCAGCTTTGCTCCTATCTTTCCGGCAGCATGGTCAGTGCCGTGCCTGAACAGTTCAGGCTGCTTTATCTCGATAACCGCAACCGTCTTCTGGCGGATGAGCCGGTCGATGATTTCGCCTCGACGGCTCCGATCTTCAGGCGGGGACTGGCGCTGCAGGCTGTTGCGTTGATTGGTATTCAGAAAACACTCGCGAGCTTTCATGCAACGACCTCGCCCCTGAAGCTCTTCGCTCAGCGATTGAGCCAGGAGGCAGGCGCCCTTTCCATGATCCTGCATGACGTGGTGATCGTCTCGGAGAGGCGTACCCCGCTCAGCCTTAGGCAAAGGGGGCTTCTCTGAGCGGGTTCAGGCGCGGGCGAGTGCCTTGAGCTGGGCTTCGATTGCGGATGCAAGCCCGTCTGGTGATGTAACCAGCAGGTCTGCACCGGCTTCGGTGAGTTCCTTCTCGCCACCATAGCCCCACAAGACCCCAATGCCTCGTATCCTGTTGGCATGTGCGCCCGAAATATCGAAGCGACGGTCGCCGATCATCAGGGTGTGGTCGGCGCTCAGCCCTTCCTGTGCGAGAATACGCGCAATCATTTCAGGTTTCTCACCCCCCGTATCGTCATCTGCCGCCCCATGAATACGATCGAAGTATCTGTCGAGACCGTGACCCGCCAGAATTGTCTGCGCAAGTGATGCCGGCTTGGATGTCGCTGTGAAAATTCGAATGGGAGAGCGCGCCAGGGTCTCGATCAGTTCGGCCATGGCAGGGAAGACCGGCGTCTGGAGGCGGCCCTGCGTGTCATAGAAACGACGGTAGAGGGCAATCGCCTCATCAACGCGCGTATCGCCGTAGTACCCTATGACTTCCGCCATCAGCTCGGCAAGTGGTGGCCCGACAACCCAGGTCAGGTCGATTGCCTCGTCTGGCACATGGCCAAGTGCTGAGACGACTGTATGAAGTGTTTTGATAATACCAATGCGTGAATCGATAATCGTTCCATCAAGGTCAAATAAAATAGAATGTTCACTCGTAAACCTATCGAAATCAGCCATAATATTCCCTATAGACCTTGGCGGGGGAGATGTTGAAAGAAGTAAACCAAGATAAAGTTGCAGATGGTCAGGATTTCGAATCCGGGAATGGCGGATCAGAGTCCTCGCCGATTGGATGGGCAGAAATCCCGCATCGGGCAGTGGTTGCAGGCCAAGGCCCTGTTCTGTCTGATGAAGTGCTTCTGCATCTGTTTTGTGAAGCTATCGCAATAAGGCCCGAGCGTCTGCAGCCTACTGTCGAGGCATTTTTTATCCGCTTCGGGTCGCTCGCAGCCACATTCGCCTCGGATGACAAGGCTTTGAGCGGTCTGCTGCATATAGGACCCCACATCCGTACGGCACTGCATCTTGTCCATGACGCCGCGATGCGGGTCAGTCGTGCCCGTCTTGGGCGCGATGATATTTTCACCAATCGCAAGCTCATGCTCGATTATCTGATTTCCCGCCTGGCACGTGAACCGATCGAGCAGTTTCGCATTCTGTTTCTGGACGAGAAAAATCGTCTGCTCGCCGACGAGGCGCAGACCCGGGGCACGGTAAACCATACACCGGTCTATCCGCGCGAAGTGGCAAGGAGAGCGATGGAGCTCGGCGCGAAGAGCCTCATCCTGGTTCATAATCATCCTAGCGGAGACCCCACCCCATCAGATGGTGATATCTCCATGACTCACGACACCCAGCGAGCAGCCGCTCTCATTGAGGTGCGCGTTGCCGATCACATCATCATCGGCAACGGTGCTTATGTGAGCTTCAGTGAGCTAGGCCTCCTGCGGGGCTTTCAGGGCTGAGTCAAAACGTGCCGCCACCCCGTATGGGCCGGGCAGGGCGCCCAGTGGGAAAAGGGCATTCACATGTCCCATCTTGCGTCCGGGGCGGCACTCGCTTTTGCCGTAGAGATGCAGCGCCAGCCCCGGTTGTTCGAGCACGGTATCGCAAAGCGCCATCCCTTCAGGCCCGATGAGATTTTTCATGACCGCATCGCTATGGCGAAACGGGTCGGGCAGGGGCAGATCGGCAACGGCGCGGATATGCATCTCGAACTGATCGATCAGACAGGCATCCATTGTCCAGTGCCCGGAATTATGCGGGCGCGGCGCAATCTCGTTGACGAGAAGCGTACCCTTGGCCGAGACGAACATCTCGACACCAAGAATGCCCACGAGACCGATGGCTTCTGCAATCCTGAAGGCGAGAGCCTCTGCCTCTGCTGCAAGGGCGACAGGAATGCGGGCCGGAGCCAGGCTGATATCCAGAATGCCGTCACGATGCTGGTTTTCAGTGACGCTGAAGCAGCGCACGGCGCCGCTTGCGCTGCGTGCGACCATTACGCTCAGCTCACGCTCGAAATCGACAAATCCTTCCGCGATAAGCGGATACGGAAGGGTCGAAGCGAGCGCATCAAGGGTTTCGGCATCGGTAATGCGAAACTGCCCCTTGCCGTCATAACCGAAACGGGTGGTCTTCAGCAGGAACGGATAGCCAAGTTCAGACGCGACACTACTCAGAGAGACTTCATCAGGTACCGACACCCAGGGGGCTACAGGGATGTCCTGCTCCCCCAGGAAGCTCTTCTCGAGAATGCGGTCCTGGCTGATGGCGAGAACGCGCCCGGCCGGATGGACGGGGCAAAGCGATGCAAGGAGCTCAAGACCATCAGACGAGATGTTCTCGAATTCGAAGGTGATGACATCAACGCTTTCGGCAAACTGCCTCAGGACAGCTTCATCGTCATAGGCGCCGATGGTGACATGGCGCGCGGTATCATGAGCTGGCGGGTCGATTTCCGCGCTGAGGATATGCACCTGATAGCCAAGACGGGATGCCGCCACTGCAGACATGCGTCCAAGTTGGCCGCCCCCGATAATGCCGATCGTTGCCCCTGTGGGCAGCGCAGTCTGGCTCATGATTCGGGGGTATCGGCCACAGAAGCCGTCTGCATGGCACGCCATGTGTCGAGACGCGCCTGGATGCCCTCATCGTTGAGGGAGAGGATCGACGCAGCCAGCAGTGCGGCGTTGATTGCACCGGCCTTGCCGATGGCAAGCGTGCCTACGGGTACACCACCCGGCATCTGAACGATGGAAAGAAGCGAGTCCATGCCCTTGAGCGCATGCGACTCAACAGGCACGCCCAGAACCGGCAGGGTCGTCCAGGCCGAGACCATGCCCGGCAGATGCGCAGCGCCGCCAGCACCTGCGATGATGACCTGCAGGCCGCGACCGCGGGCAGAGCGCGCGTAATCAGCCAGACGGTCAGGTGTGCGGTGGGCGGAAACGATACGGGTTTCAAAGCTGATATCGAGTTCAGCCAGCTTCTCGGCCGCGAAATTCATCGTCGTCCAGTCAGACTGGCTGCCCATGATAATACCCACCGAAGGGGTCAGGGCCGCATCCGTCGATTGACGGTAGAGATCGAGTTCTTCGCTCATTCAGGCAATATCATCCGGTATCAGGCGGTTCTCGATGAAGTTGATCTCGTCCTTGAGGACGAGTTTACGCTTCTTGAGCCGCTGTAATTGCAGCTGATTAAGAGGATGCTGCACCAACCTGTCTATGACCGTATCGAGGTCGCGGTGCTCGCTACGGAGCTCATGCAAACGGCGAAGCATGACTTCTTGATCAACGAGCATCGTTCTCTTTCCGCTTGAATGACAGGTGCCAACCCGAAAATCCTACAACAGGGTTGGCGGCTGGTGCCATCTCTTCTTAGTTCTGACCGTCTTCGAAGTCTGACAATTCCGCGACGACAGGCACGGTATGACCCTCACGGGCAAGACGCTCATTGGCGGCCTGAACGGCAGCGTTCAGATCGGTCTGGCTGCAAAGGCCGAGAATGACCGGATCACGCGGCTTGATGTTGGCGCTGTTCCAATGCTGGCGATCACGCACCTTGGCGATAGTGTCCTTGGTGGTGCCAAGCAGCTTGATGATCTGCAGTTCCGAAAGCTGTGGGAACTGGCGCAACACGAAGGCAATCGCGTCGGGACGGTCATTGCGTCGTGCGATCGGGGTGTAGCGTGCGCCCTTGGCGCGACGCGCTACCGGATTGGCCTTGGCCGAGAGCTTCAGGCGGGCGTCAGGATTGCTTTCGCAGCGCGTGATCTGTTCCTGCGTCAGCTGGTTGTTCTTGACCGGGTCATAGCCATTGATGCCGGCAGCAACTTCACCATCCGCGATAGCCTGCACTTCAAGCGGGTGCATGCCGCAGAACTCGGCGATCTGGGTAAAGGTGAGGGCGGTCTTGTCGATCAACCACACTGCGGTGGCTTTCGGCATAAGCGGCAAGGTCATCTCGGTCTATCCTGCGTGAGGAGCATCGCTCCAGCAGGCACCGATCGAAATGTGACGCCCCGGCGGGCCGGGGTGATCTGCACGGCACCTGCTGGATGCATTGCAAAGTCTGCGCTGATATGGTCTGCGAAATGCGGAAGGGTCAAGCCCTTCCGCATCAAAATGGAGAAAAAACCGGCATTTCGCGGGGTGGTCACACCTGGGCCGATCGCCGTTTCGTCACGAGCCGGAGAGGCTCAGGCGGCATGGCCGACCGGTGTGTTCTGCTGTATGGTGCCGGGCGTTGTCCCCAAGGTGGCAGTGCCAAGCGTGATGGGGATGCGACGGGGCTTCAATGCTTCCGGCGTAACCTGGCGCACGGTTATGGTCAGAAGGCCATTGAGAAGCTCGGCCCCCGCAATCTCGATATGGTCAGCCAGGGCAAACCTGCGTTCGAAAGCACGGGTGGCAATGCCGCGGTGAAGGATTTCTCCGGTGCGGCCATGGCGTGGCACACTGCCTTTGATGATCAACTGATTGTCAGCCAGATAGACTTCGACATCGTCCGGTCCAAAACCCGCAAGGGCCATGGTGACGCTGTAGACGTCGTCGGCAGCTTTCTCGATGTTGTAGGGGGGATAGCTCGCATTCGCCGGGGCGTTGGATACGGCATCGTCGACAAGGCGGGCGAGACGGTCAAACCCGATTGCGGAGCGAAAGAGCGGAGCGAAATCGTAGGACATGATGTGAACCTCCTTCAAGGCAGATCCGACAGCTTGTCTCCAAAATGGCAGACAATGCTGCATGAGGGTAATGTCGCGACCCCTTGAGGGCATCGTGACCACCTGCATGTAGGATCGTTTCCGGGCAGGACAAGATCCTGCCCGGGAAGGAGCGCCTGGATTACTTCTTGGCGGCGCGGGCGCCGATGCCGGCGAAGCGCTTGTTGAACTTGGCAACCTGGCCCCCGGTGTCGAGCATGCGCTGCACGCCAGTCCAGGCCGGATGGGATTTCGGGTCAACGTCAAGACGCAGCGTATCACCAGCCTTGCCATAGCAGGAGTTCGTCTTGAACTCGGTGCCATCGGTCATGATGATCGTGATTTCGTGGTAGTCGGGGTGGATGCCGGGCTTCATATGGGTTGTCCTTGCTGGAAAGCTCCGATGCCGACCGGAGCGGATGGCGGGGCTATAACGGAAAGAAACGGTCAGGGGAACGACAAAAACGCAGAAACTTTTGCCTCGCCTGCGTTTTTTCTACCCCGTAAACCTCTTTTATCCCACATTCCGAGCCGAAGCCGCCCGCCGGGCATGAAAACTCCGCGCGGGGCGCTCGTGTTTTAACTCGTTACAAGCAAGAAAAGGATTATTCATGGCTGATCTGAGATCAAGGCTGCACACACCCGGCTGGGTTGCGGAATTCCAGAAATTCATCATGCGCGGCAACGTCATCGATATGGCGGTGGGTATCATCATCGGTGCTGCCTTCACCTCGATCGTGACCAGTCTCGTCAAGGACATCCTGACCCCGGGCATCGGCTTGCTCACGGGAGGAATCGATTTCTCGAACATCTTCGTGACACTCAAGGGGCCGGTGCTCCCCACTCTCGCCGAGGCACAGAAGGCGGGCGCGGTCACGATCAATATCGGCGTGTTCCTCAACGTTGTGATCCAGTTCCTGATCGTGGCTTTTGCTGTGTTCTGGCTCATCAAGCTGGTCTCGCGTTTCCAGCGCAAGCAGGAAGCTGCTCCATCGGCACCGCCTGCGCCGACAAAGAGCGAGGTTCTGCTGACCGAAATTCGTGACCTGATCGCGAAAGACACCAATTGAGCCTTCTGCACGCGCGCCGTCTTGGCGCGCGCTGCAACTGGGCGCATGATCATACGATGCGCCGCTTTCTTACGACGACCCTGCTTTGTGGCTTCACCCTTCTTTCCGCCTGCGCGGGTAAGGGTGAAGACGCCGTCTTGCAAAATCGCTCTCCCAGCGTTCTGCTCACCAGCTATGCTATCGCCAATGGCATGGCCGAGCATGGGATGATCACGCGCATTCTACAGCACAAGGCCACAAAGGCGGATATCGCCCGCCTTATCGCTGTTGATCATAATACGTGGCAGCTCATCAGACAGGCGGCCTATTCGCCGACAGACCAGAATTTCCGTCTCGCTGACGCTGGTATCGTGCAGATACTTGATTATGCGACTTCGGTGCCTCAGCCACCTGACGGGGTGACGCCGGGAGCATCGTCTCCTGCTACTCCGTAAGCCGCATGGCGTAACAAAAAAAGGGGCCGAAAGGCCCCTTTTTCCTGTCTGATTGGTGACGGGCTTATGACGCCTTGCTGCGGCGCAGGCGCTTCTCACCCATGAGAAGCAGGAGCGGCGCGGCAATAAAGATCGACGACGACGTGCCTACGACAATGCCGAACAGCATCACTGTCGCAAAACCGGAAAGGCTGTGACCGCCAAAGATCGCGAGCGGCAGGGCTGCAAGAAAGACCGTCATCGAGGTGCCCAGCGTGCGGTTCAGCGTCTCGTTGATCGACAGATCGAGCAGTTCCCGCAGCGGCATCGTGCGGTATTTGCGCAGATTCTCGCGCACTCGGTCATAGACGACCACCTTGTCGTTGGTGGAATAGCCAAGGATGGTCAGAATGGCGGCCACCATCACCAGATCGAACTGAAAGCGGGTGATCGCCAGAAAGCCGACTGTCTTGGTCAGGTCCAGCACGAGGGTGATCACCGCGCTGACGGCGAACTCCCATTCGAAACGCACCCAGATATAGATGAGGATCATGGCAAGGCTCAGACCGAGCGCCAGCAGGCCGTTACGGAACAGCTCGCTCGAAACCGAGGCGCCGACAGCATCTGCACGCAGCACCTGTGTGCCGGGCTGCGCTTCAATTACTGCGTGGCGCACTTCATCGACAAGCGCCTGCGTCGCCGCTTCCTGATTGGGGCCGGGCGGGGGTGTGTCGAGCTGGATCAGCACATCATTATCGGCACCAAATCTCTGAAGACCAGCAGCGCTGATGTTGTGCGCCGTCAGTGCGTGACGCAGCTTGTCGAAATCGGTCGGGCCCTGTGTCTGGGCTTCCACCACGATGCCGCCGTGGAAATCCAGGCCCAGTTTGAGGCCGGGCACGAAAAACAGCACGACGGAGAGTGCCGAGAGAATGGCCGAGGTTGCGAGACCGGCGTAGCGGCCGCGCATGAAGGGAATATGCTTGTCTTCGCGGACGAAGCGGAAAAGGGGACGTGAGAGCATCGCTTCAGACCGGAAGTTCTGTGGGACGGGCGAGGGCGTACCAGCGCACCATCAGCAGGCGCGACAGCAGCATCGTGGTGAAGAGCGTGGTAACGATACCGATCGTGATCGTGAGCGCGAAGCCACGCACGGGGCCGGTGCCGAATACGAACAGCATCACATGGGCCAAGAAGGCCGTGGCGTTACTATCTATGATCGTCGAGGACGCACGCTCGAAACCAGCCTGCATGGCGGCAAGCGGCGTGCGACCGCGCTTTACCTCTTCGCGAATACGCTCATTGATCAGGATATTAGCATCAACGGCCATGCCAAGTGTCAGCAGCATACCCGCCATGCCCGGCAGGGTCAGCGTCGCTTCGAAAAGCGAGAGAATGGCCGTCATCAGAACGAGGTTCGCGAGAAGCGCGACATTCGCATAGAGGCCGAACCGCCCATAGAAGAGCGCCATGAACAGGATGACGAGGACGAAACCTATGCCAAGGCTGATCGCTCCGGCACGGATCGAATCAGCACCGAGAGACGGCCCGATAGAGCGCTGCTCGATGACCGCAAGCGGTGCAGGCAGCGCGCCGGCGCGCAGCATCACAGCAAGGTCAGTGGCCGTCTGGGCGCTGAAATTGCCGGTGATCTGACCATTGCCTTGGGTGATCGGTGTGCGGATCACAGGAGCTTCGATCACCTTGTTGTCGAGTACGATAGCAAAGCGGCGTCCGACATTCTGGGTCGTCGTGCGGGCAAAGGCACTCGCGCCAGCACGGTTGAACGAGAAGCTGACCGCCCATTCTCCCGTCTGCTGGTCGATCGTCGCCCCGGCATTGGTCAGCGCAGCGCCGTCGACCTCTACATGATCCATGACGGGCAGAAGCGCGTTGTCGGCGCTGAGATCTGGCAGCATTGTCGCTCCCGGCGGGGCGATGCTGCCACCAGCGCTATTGGCAAGCAGGCGGAACGTCATCTTGGCGGTCGTGCCCAGCAGGCGCTTGACGTGCTCCGGGTCGCTGATCCCCGGCAGCTCAACGACAATACGATCATCGCCCTGGCGGGTGATCTCGGGGTCAACGGCGCCGGTGGCATCGATACGACGGCGCACGATTTCGATGGACTGGCTGACAGCCTCGCGCGCGCGCTGCTTGAGCGCCGCCTCATTGAGCGTCAGAACGAGACGGTCATGGTCGAGGGCTGCGGTGACCTCATTACCGGTGGTCGTCAGGCTGCCAAGAGCGGCGAGGCTGGCTTGCGCCTCGCTCGCATCACGCGGCAGGAAGCTGAGCGTGCGGGCCGCATCATCCTTGCGGAAGTCGCGATAGCCGAGGTTCTTCTCAATGAGCGTCTGCTTGGCCTGATCTTCGAGACCCTGAAGGCGGTCATCGACAAGACTCTTCTGATCGAGTCGAAGCAGGAGATAGGAGCCGCCTCTCAGGTCGAGACCCAGATGGATCTGATGCCAGGGCAGTTTGGGCGAGGGCGCGCGCATGAAATTGGGCAGGCAGAGCAGAAGCCCGAGGAAACAGACCCCGAGAACTCCCAGCATTGTAGGCCGACTATAGTACATCATCGAACTGAGCGGCGTCCTTCTTTGTAACGACCGGAGATCAAAAGCTACCGCAGGGCGGTCAGGCTGCGGGAAGATGCCGGGTGGCGCAGCGCGTTGCAACCTCCCACTACGCCCTGCTACACCAAAAACATGAAATCAGTTGCTCAAGAGCCAGGAAAACAGATGCTTAAGGTCGGAATTGTCGGGGCCGGACATTTCGGACGGTTTCATGCCCTCAAGGCGCGAGACTGCGCCCGGGAGGCTCTCATCGCCCTTTTCGACCCTGATCCGGCGCGGGCTGCGGTGGTCGCGAAAGAAGCAGGCTGCGCCGTAGCGGAAAGTCTGGAGGCGCTGATCGGCCAGGTTGATGCCGTCATCGTGGCTGCGCCCGCCGAGCATCACTTCCCGGTCGCTTCAGTCTGTCTTAAAGCCGGACGACATGTCCTTGTTGAAAAGCCAATTGCAGCAACGCTTGAGGAAGCCAATGCGCTGGCGGCGCTTGCCAGGGAAACAGGGTGTGTGCTGCAGGTGGGTCATCTCCTGCGCTATTCTTCCGAGCACCGCGCCATCTCCGAGCGTATCGGTAAACCGCTCTATATCGAGGCCACGCGCATTGCGCCCTTCAAGCCGCGTGGGACCGATGTGTCGGTCATTCTCGATCTGATGATCCATGATCTGGATCTCGTTCTGTCGCTTGTAGATTCGCCCATCGAGTCAATCGATGCGGTTGGCGTGGCTGTGTCGAGCGAGCATGAAGACATTTCCAATGCCCGCGTGCGGTTCGCCAATGGCTGTGTCGCTTCCATTTCAGCAAGCCGCATCTCGCTTAAGACGGAGCGCCGCATGCGTGTCTTTTCGGAAGAGGGCTATCTTTCCGCCGATTTCGTGCAGCAGGAACTTACCATGATCGGCCGCAAGCGCGGCCTGCCTCTGCCGGGGACGGGAGGCTTCAGGCGTGAGGCTTTGAAGTGGAAGGATTGCGACTGTCTTGCCGCCGAACATGATGCGTTTGCAGCGTCTTGTCTGAACGGGGCACCGATCCTGGTCGATGCCGAGGCCGGGATCAGGGCACTCGATGCCGCCATAAGGGTCAAGGCCAGCATGGATGCCTCCCGCAAGACCATGGAGCTTTCCGGACTGATCAATAGCTGAAGCGATCAGGCGCCGGCTTCGAGTTCTTCCTTCTTCATCTCGAGGAGTAGCCAGGCCTCTTCAGCTTCCGTCAGCGCAGCCTCTGCCTTTGTCAGTTCGTCACTGACCTTGGCAAACTTCTGAGCATCGCGGGAATAGAGGGATGGGTCTGACAGGATATCACGCTGAAGGACGATCAGCTTTTCGAGGCGGGCCATTTCCTGAGGCAGTTTCTCTAGAGCTAGCTTGTCTTTGTAGCTGAGTTTCTTGCTCGATCTCTCTGTCTTTGCAGCATTTCTGTCGGAAGCACTCTTTTCCTTCGGGGTGCCTGAGGCCGCGCTTCGTTCCGCAGGTGCGGCTCCGCCGGTCTGCGCTAGCATATCGCTGTAGCCACCCGCATATTCGATCCATTGTCCGTCTCCCTGCGCTACCAACACAGAGGTCGCTACACGGTCGAGGAAGTCACGATCATGGCTGACGAGTAGAACTGTGCCGGGATAATCGTCGAGCATTTCCTGAAGCAGGTCGAGTGTTTCCAGATCGAGGTCGTTTGTGGGTTCGTCGAGCACCAGAAGATTGGATGGCTGGGCAAGGGCGCAGGCCAGCGCAAGACGCCCGCGTTCACCACCAGACAAGACGCCTACAGGGGTACGTGCCTGTTCCGGCCGGAACAGGAAGTCTTTCATATAGCCGATGACATGACGCTTTTCAGAGCCAACCTGTACCATGTCGCCGCTGCCGCCGGTCATGGTGTCAGAGAGGGTGATATTCGGATCAAGGCTGGCCCGGCGCTGGTCAAGGGTAACAAGCGACGTGGATGGGCCGATCTGCACACGGCCGCTATCCGGCTGATCTTCGCCGGTCAGCAGGCGCAGGAGCGTCGTCTTGCCCATGCCGTTGGCGCCAACGATGCCAAGCCTGTCGCCCTTGAGTACGCGGAGATCGAGATCCCTGACCACGACGCGTTCGCCGAAAGCCTTGGTCACATTTTCGGCCACAGTTGTGAGCTTGCCTGTGCTCTCGGCCTCCGAAACGGAAAGCTTGAGTGTGCCACGGAACTGGCTGGCGATCTCCTTGCGTCTGGAACGCAGGCCAGCCAGCTCTGCCACGCGGCGCACATTGCGCTTGCGTCGGGCTGTAACGCCGTAGCGCATCCAGTCTTCTTCACGAGCGATTTCACGGTCGAGCTTGTGAGCTGCCAGCTCTTCCAGGGCGAGCACTTCTTCGCGCCAGTCCTCAAAACGGGCAAATCCCTGATCGAGGCGACGGGTGATGCCCTGTTCCAGCCAGACTACGGCGCGGGAGAGAGTCTCAAGCAGGCGTCGATCATGGCTGATTACGATCATGGCGGAGCGCATCGAGGCGAGCTCACGCTCCAGCCAGGTGATGGTTGGCAGATCGAGGTGGTTTGTCGGTTCGTCCAGAAGTAGCAGATCGGGGCGGGCTGCCAGTGCGCGGGCGAGGGCGCAACGCCGCGCCTCGCCGCCAGACAAGGTTGACGTGCTCTCCTCGCCTGTAAGACCGAGCTCGGCAAGCATGCTGCGGGCGAGATAATCTTCTTCAGGCGGAAGATCCTGCGCAACGTAATCGTAGCTGGTAGGAAAAGCCGTCAGATCGGGTTCTTGTGGCAGATAGACGATCTTGATGCCAGGCTGGACAAAGCACTGGCCTGAATCCGGCAGGATTTCTCCGGCAGCAATGCGGAGAAGCGTTGATTTTCCTGACCCGTTGCGCCCGACGAGGCAGAGTTTCTCGCCGGGCGCAACCCCGATTTCGGCGCCGTCCAGAAGCGGGCGCCCGCCGAGAGAATAGACAATATCGCGAAGATGAAGGATCGGTGCGGCCATAAGCCCTATGTGTCGCACAGCTCCTTGCGATGCAAGTCAGATTGCTTTTAGTCCGCCTGTGACGGCCTGATAGGTCGTGATGGCCAGAGTTGTCGGTTCAAAGGGCTTGGTAATGATGAAGGACGGTTCTTCCTGTTCACCAGTGAGCAGGCGCTCGGGATAGGCGGTGACAAAAATAACCGGCGCCTGATGATCTTTCATGATGCGACCGACGGCATGCATGCCGTCACCCCCGCCGCCAAGATTGATGTCAGCCAGAATGAGCCCCGGCTTCGTCTCCTTGGCAATGCGCACCGCATCGGCTTCTGTATAGGCCACGCCGGCAATGCGGTGACCGCATTGCTGGACAACATCCTGGATGTCCATGGCAATGATCGGCTCATCTTCAATGATGAGCACGCTGGTCTCGGCGACAGAGCGCAAACCGTCATTGGCCTGGGCGATATCAGCGAGAATTTCGCTCTCGCTTCGATCCAGAATCAGGGCGACGGCGCTGAGAGGGACCTCTTCCAGCGATGTCAGCAACAGGACCAGCCTCTGGGTCAGAGACAGGGGTGAGGGCGCATGCGCCGCCTCGTTTTCCTTGGTAAAACACTCGATGATAGAGCGGTAGAGACGATAGCGTGTGCTGATCTCATGACCGCCCTTTCGGCTTACCATATCCTTCAACGCCAAGGCGACGAGTTGATCGCCTTGTATCTGATTGCCTTCCAGAGCCCTTGCAAAACGTCGCGCAAAGGGCAAGGCTTGTATAAGGTCTTGGCGCTCTGCATCGACCATTGAGTAACGAAGCTCCGAAAATAATTCGCGAACAAAACGCGGTCTATCGCGTCAGGATGGCACTTTTTCACGCTTCAGCAAAGAGGAATGCTGTGACCCGGATTGAGGAGACCGCGCCCTGAGTGTGGACCAGCCCATAAGGACGGACGGCACGTCAGGTGGCGCGGACCCCGTGAGGCGCGGTATCGCCGCGCACCTGTCGGATCTGCGCGGCTTCGCTCGTTACCTTACAAGAGACGTCACGGCGGCGGATGACCTTGTGCAGGACACGGTCCTGCGCGCGCTGGGCGCGCGGGCGCAATTCGTGGAGGGGACAAACGTCAAGGCGTGGCTCTTCACCATTCTGCGCAATATTTTTTATGAGCAGAAGCGTCGCAAGGTGAAAGAGACAGAGATCCTCTCCGAAATCTCACTCGGCAGCGAAGAGGGGCGGGAGGGAGATCAGGGCTATCACGATAACGTGCTTGATCTCTCGGTATTGCTCTGGCGATTGCCTGAGGTTCTGCGAGAGGCGCTCATTCTCGTGGGCGCGCAGGAAATGAGCTATGAAGAGGCAGCAGAAATCTGTCTTTGTCCGGTGGGAACGATGAAGGCGCGCGTGTCGCGTGCACGCGCCAAACTGGCTGAGATCACGGCCTTGCCGGGCGCACAGGCGTCTGTCGCAACGGGCATCTGAGCCCGACACGCGACCCGGAAAAAGGAGCGCGGAAAAATAAAATCAAAAAATAGCAATCTGATGCAACCGATCTTCCGCGCCGTTCATTGATCGGATGAAAAGCACTGAGCGAAGAAGGATTTTCGCATGACCAGCTTCCACGACCAAGTTATCCAGATCCTCCCCAAACTGCGTATCCAGGCGCTCTCCCTCACGCGGAATCGTTCGGCTGCCGAAGATCTGGTTCAGGATGCGGTCTGCAATGCCCTTGCTGCTCAGGACAGCTTTATTCCTGGAACCAATTTTTCGGCCTGGATGCATCGCATTCTTCGCAACCGCTTCATTTCCGATCTGCGCAAGCGTCGCGAGACGACCGATATTGAAGACGTGCCCGCTTCCTCCTTCGCCAGTAACGCAACCCATGAAGACAGCCTTGCCCTCAAGGACTTGTCGATGGCCCTTTCGCGTCTTCCTGCAGACCAGCGCGAAGCACTTGTCATGGTGGTGGTGCAGGGCATGAGCTATGAGGCTCTGGCCGAGGCAACAGGTTGCGCTGTTGGTACTGCCAAGAGCCGCGTGTTCCGTGCGCGTCGCCAGCTCGAGGCCTGGATGACCGGCGATCTGCCCGCTAATGACAAGCTTCGTGTTAAAGTCGCGGCGCTTCGCGCAACCCTCGACGACCGTCGTCGCAAGGGGCTGAAGTCTGACGATCTTTTCACGTTCTGAGTGACTTGGCGTCGTTCTTACGCCACATACTCTGAATTGTGAGGCTTTTTAGCCATAATCGAGAGAGACGATCATGTATCGTCTCTCTCGATTGCTATTGTGGCTTCCAATTTATTCAAAATACGTTGATTAAATTTCGGTAGTGCAACTCAGACGCTGCCCCCCTGTTAAACCCGCATGGGTCGAATTCTTTTTTGAGGTGATGACATGACTGGGGGAAAGGACGGCGTGCCGGAGAAGTCCCGCCAGGATAAAACCTCATCCGACAGCGACAATCCTTTCGACATCTGGCTAAAGCGCGGTCTGCATCAGCTATTCGACGATGTGGCGAATGAGCCAATCCCGGACGAGCTCCTCCGTCTCATCGAGGAAGACCGCGACGAGCGGTCATCATGAAGAATTGCCTGATCTGATCGTTATGAACTCCCGAAAGTCAGGCGGGTGACAGCCTCACCCTTCAAGCATCTCAGGAATTTTCGTGTGAAATCCGGCCTTTTTGATACGGTCGGTTCCCGTGTCATGGCCCTGATCATCTGCACGTCTCTGCCACTGGCCTGCGTCGCCGGTATGCTCGCCTGGCACACCTATCTCGTGACCTCGAATAATAGTTTCGAGCGGACGCAGGGTGACGCGATCAGCGCCCGTCACGAGATTGCGACAGATATCGATCGCACGCGGGGCATGCTTCAGGTTCTGGCCAGAATTGGGCTTCATGAGGAAATTGCGCCTCGCGCTTTTCAGCTCATTCAGTCGATCAATGAGCAGCGATACTGCTCTCTTGTCCTGAATGACCACTTTGGGCGTGCAGTTACATCCCTCCAGACGACAGCGGGCAGGGATGCCGCTTGCGCTCCCGAAAATCAGGTGTCTACACAGCCGGCTGTAATACGTACCGAAGCTTCACGACCTGACGTGGAGGTGCTTCAGCAAGGCCCGGTTCCCCTCATCCGTATTGTTGTGCCCCTGGAGTATATCGACCGCGCCGGGGAAACCGTGGCCGGTCGGCTCATCGCGCTACGTCCTCTTGTGAACTCTCAACTCGTCAACGCCGGGCAATATACGCATCCGGCAACGGACCCGGAAAATGGCGCGACAGATTTGTGGCTCTATACGGGAGAGGCAGCGCCCGTTGCGCTCACTGCCAACAGGAAGATCCCCAACCCATGGTCCGTCGAGGTTCTTGCGAAGCTGAAGAGTGATGCTGCAGTTGACCTGCAGCTAGATCATTTCGAGGTCGATGGGGTCTACTACACAATGGCCCCCGGATACGGACCTGCACGAATTGTCGCGGTGTCGACCCGCAGCATTGCGGAAACGCGTGCGCTACAGCTTTTCCTCGCCAGAGTCATGCTGATCGTCCTTATCCTCATCGTCGAGTTGCTGCTTGTGGCCTTGGCTGCGCAGCGATATCTGGTCGAGCCGCTGGAGAAGCTGGCTTTCAGCGTTGCGGACTGGCGCCGTCATGGCACCTTCCAACCCGACCTGCCTCGCGCACTCCCTTTGGAGATAAGGCAGATGGAACGCGCCTTCAGTCGCGCAACCAAACGTCTTGATCGTCATGAGGCGCGCCTCACACGCGCGACGAAGCAGCAGGATCTGCTGATCAAGGAGATCCATCATCGCGTCAAAAACAATTTGCAGATTGTTGCGTCATTACTGAATTTGCAGGCCAACCGAATAAAGCTACCTGAGGCCAGAGAAGAGTTTCACCTTGTACGTGACCGCGTGAGGTCACTGGCAACACTGCATCGACACCTTTATCCGGAAGGGGGGCTATCTGCGCTCGATATCAGGGCATTCCTCGAGGAACTCGCCAGTCAGATTTTTACCGCGAATAATCGCTGTAATAAAGGGCGCGTCAGTCTCTCCCTCGATATTGAAAGCGTTCCGATCACTCCTGATCAGGCCGTTCCGCTCTCGTTGATTGTCACTGAGGTGGTCACCAACGCGCTGCGCTACGCATTTCCCCAGGAACGTTGTGGTTCGGTACAGATACGTCTGGCCCGTAACGAGAATGGCGCTGTTCTCACGATTCAGGACGATGGTATTGGCCTTGATGCCACTGCACAGTCTGATGCAGAGAAGAGGGAAGGTATCGGATTACAGTTGGTGCGTGGTTTCGCGCGACAGCTTGGTGGTACGCTCGAAATCAATTCGGCGGCTGGGACGGTGTATACCCTTGTCTTTCCGATACAATCAGTGCGCCGTACAATTCAGTGACATCAAACTAACTCAATAAAAAAGGAAGGCCTCGCACCGCCTTCGATGGTGCTTCGTCGACCGAATAGGTGAGGACTGGCCTCAGAATTAGAAAGCAAAGCACTGCGTTTTTCAAAAAAAAATATAGTGGTGGTATGTCTCAAGTAATCGATCGCTATATTTTTCGTCCGCATGTGCGCTTCGTGCTTCTAAACGTATATCAATAAAATCCCGTCGTTAATAGATTGAGACCATGATTGTTTTCGAAGTAAGTACTTCGGTTTCGCATGCAATCCTACCGCCACGATAGTGACTTTCCCCAAGCGTCAGAAGAACAAGCGTGTTTGTAATTGACACCTGCACGCTGCCGTCCTTCTTCTGTGACTTTGATTCGCGAATTCGACTTTCCAAAAACGGAAATTAACATTACTGAGGCTTTTAATTCGATATCATGACAAAAAAGTTAAAAAATTTCACGGTCAACGCAATGTGTTGACGAAAAGGGGTCTTATATAGAAGGATATTCTATAAAGCGGAGGTCTCTCCGCCGAATTAAGGCGAAAGATCGTTAATGCTTCGTTCACCGTCCAGACGTATGTTTTGCCGAAATTCTCTGGCCTTGAGCGCTGCCATTACGAGCTTTGGCGCTTCCAACGCCAGCAGGGCCGCCGCAATCGATCCGGACTGGGATATCTATAAAAAACAGTTCCTTCTCCCCGAAGGACGAATTGTTGATAATGGCAACAATAATGTTTCCCACTCAGAAGGGCAGGGATATGGGCTGTTTTTCGCCTCGACCTTCAATGACAAAGAATCTTTCGAAAGCATTCTGAGTTGGACGAAAGATAACCTCAAGCACAAGGACGGAAACCTGCACAGCTGGCGCTGGGTGCCAGCTATGCCGCATGTTACCGACACCAATAATGCCTCGGATGGTGACCTCATGATTGCCTGGGCGTTGCGTCGTGCGGCGATACTATGGGCGAGGGAGGACTACGCGGAGCAGGCGCAGGCGATTGTGCAGGAATTAGGCCGGAAGTGCGTTCGAAAGATTGGCAGCAGGCTCGTTCTTTTGCCAGGTGCACGCGGTTTCGACAGACCCAAGGGTGTGACCGTCAATCTCTCCTATTACAATATTCCGGCACTCGTTCGGGCGGCTAGGCTCGATCCGGCAGGCCCTTGGAACAGCCTCATTGATGGTGGGCAGCAGCTTGTGCAAAGCAGCCGCTTTGGCCTTTGGGGGCTGCCCCCGGATTGGCTGATGATCGATCGCAAGTCCGAGCGCCTCACGCCTGCCTCAGGTTTCCCGCCGCGATTTTCATATGATGCAATTCGGATTCCGCTTTACCTCAAATGGGGCAACCGGATGCCGGCCACCCTGTCGCAGGCGCTCTACGCCGTAAGCCAGAATTACACGATGAACGGCCTGCCAGGATGGATCGACGTGAAAACCGGAGAGCGCTCCAACTATAACGCGCCGCCCGGCTTTAGGGCCGTCTATCAGTTCGCGCTGAACGGCCCTGATGCTCTTCCAAAATTGCCAAGCGTCAAGGAGAGCGGTGACTATTACTCGGCTTCGTTGACACTGCAAGCGCGGATAGCCGCGATGGAGATGGTATAATGCCAGATAGATTCAGAATTCTTGAAGACTCTTTCGATGGTGAGCCTTCGCCTTCCGGAGAGGAGTATCCTGATTTTAATGCATTATCCCGGCTTAGCTCAGAAACCCCGGCAAATGAGACGCAGGAAGCGCCTCTCGATATGGCTCCTGCATCGCAGGGTGCCGAGCCTTCGCCAGCTCTTGCCAATTTGCTCAACGCAAATGTTGCCAGTAGTTCTACCTTGGCAGCACCCAACGGCGGTAGCGTGACCGGGAAAAGCCTTCCCTTATCGGGCAGTGCGACGAGCCTCGGTTTCAACAAAAACATCGAATCAACGTCTCTTCGAAAGAACACCTTTCAGGATCCCGCACCGGTGAAGTCGGAAATCGCTCTCGCCTGGCGAAAAATGCCCTTGCGAGACGTGTTTGCCACTCTTCGCACCCCTGCCACGGAGCGCGTTGCAGGACAAAATCGATTGCGAGGCATGTTCCGACGCTGAAACGTAATTTCCGATATTGTCTGCTGGAAACAAGAAGAATTAATGACACTGATATGTGTGGCCTCCCCAAAGGGCGGCGTTGGAAAAACCATGGTAGCGGCACATCTGGCTGATGAAGTCAGGCGCGCGGGTGCGCCCAGAGTGGTGGCAGTCGACCTCGATCCGCAGAATGCGCTTCGACTGCATCTCGGCATTCCCATGTCGGAACGTTTCGGGATCAGTAGCTGTATCGTTTCGGGACGCCCCTGGATTGAAGCCGCGAAACCGAGCCCTCACGACGTGATCGTTTATCCGTATGGATCTCAACCGGTCAGGGTGCAGGCCGAGCTTGAGCACGCGCTGCAGCTTCGACCCAGTCTCATTGCCCAGGAAGTATTTGCGCTCTCTCAGCAGCCGAATACGATTGTCATTGTCGATACATCACCGGGTTATTCTGTCTCTTTTTCGTCTATTCTGCCCGTTGCAGACATGGTCGTGACCGTGATGACGCCTGAGGCGTCATGTGTCTCACTGGTGCCTGAGATCCACGCAGGCAGTTGCTACCAGCTCGACGCGACCACACCCCTTCGGTTCGACCATCGCGTCGTTATAAATCGCTTCGATCCCATGAACCGGGTCAGTGCCATGGCGATGCCGCAACTGGTCAGACGTTTCGGCCCCATGCTTCTCGGAACGATTTATCGGGATGAGCATATTGGTGAGGCTTTCGCGAGCCAGAAACTCATCAATCATTACGCACCCCACTCACGTGCGGCTGCAGAACTGGATCGACAGCGCCAGCCGGTCGCCTTTCAGATCCACTCTCAGAACGTCACTGATTTCAGTGGCGCTGCTTTGCGTCATTCTCGCTGCATTCGTGCATCTTACGCTTGCGAGCCAGACAATCGTCTGTTTCATCGGTATCGGCCTGTTTCTGTATATCAATCGCTATCCTGGCCCCCGTGCGACGCTGGCATTGAAGGGGCTATCGATCATCGTCTCGCTCAGATACCTGAGCTGGCGCCTTACCGAGACGCTGAATTTCAGCTCCTGGACACAGACCGTGCTTGGCACGATCCTTGTCACAGCCGAGATATACGCGTTCATCATGCTCATTCTGAGCTATTTTCAGTCCCTTCATCCGTTGCGAAGGCAGGTAGCCCCTCTGCCGAGCGATACGGCGTCATGGCCTAGCGTCGATATCTATATCCCGACATATAACGAAGAGTTGCGGATTGTAAGGCAGACAGTTCTGGCAGCGATGGGGATCGACTGGCCTAATGACCGCATCAATGTCTATATTCTGGACGACGGCCATCGCGATGAGTTTCGTGAGTTCGCAGAATCCTGCGGCGCTGGCTATATTGCGCGCTCAGAGCATACGCACGCAAAGGCGGGCAATCTCAATCATGCGATGACCTTGACCAAGGGCGATCTCATTGCGATTTTTGACTGCGATCACATAGCCAAGCGTAACTTTCTTATCGAGACCGTGGGTCCATTCATGACCGATGAGCGTCTCGCGCTGATACAGACACCGCATCATTTCTATTCGCCCGATCCGTTTCAGCGCAATTTTTCCCACGGCGCCTTCGTGCCACCGGAAGGCAATCTTTTCTATGGCTTGATCCAGGACGGGAATGATTTCTGGAACGCAACCTTCTTTTGTGGCTCCTGCGCTGTAATCCGTCGAAGTGCCTTGCAGGAAATCGGGGGGGTCGCGATCGAGACGGTGACGGAAGACATGCATACCGCGCTGAAACTGCAGCGGAGGGGATGGTCTACCGCCTATCTCGCAAAACCATTGGCTGCTGGGCTGGCAACCGAGCGCCTTATTCTGCATGTGGGCCAGCGCATGCGCTGGGCTCGCGGCATGTTGCAGATATTTCGTCTCGATAACCCGCTCATGGGCCCGGGCCTCGATTTTGCACAGCGCCTTTGCTATTTCGCTGCTATTGCGAGCTTTCTTTTTGCCATACCGCGGCTGATCTTTCTCGTCGCCCCCATGGCGTATCTTCTGTTCAGCCAGACACTCATTGATGCGTCGCCTTTTGCGATCGCTGTCTATGCTGTGCCGCATCTGGTTCACAGTGTCCTGACCTCTGCCCGCACCAACAAGAACTGGCGTTATTCACTCTGGAGCGAGGTTTATGAAACGACGCTTGCGCCATTTCTTGCCCGTGTCACTGTCATGACCTTGCTCTTTCCCAGAAGGGGCAAGTTCAATGTCACCGAAAAAGGCGGGATTCTGGATCGGTCTTATCTCGACTGGAGCGCCATTTATCCGAACGTCTATCTGGTTATCGCTCTTCTGGCGGGTTTCGGCTTTGGAGTTTTCCGTCTGCTGCACAACCACAACGATTACATTGTCACAAACGCTCTGACGATGAATATTGTCTGGATCTCGATCAGTATTGTTATCGTGCTCGCCGCGATATCGATCGGGCGAGAATCCATGCAGGTTCGCAGATCGCCGCGCGTGAACATCAGCATGCCGGTCACGGTTCGTGCGGAAGACGGTCGTCTGTTCGACTACGTGTCTGAGAATTTCTCCTACGGAGGGTGCCTTATGCACGGTGCGGCAACCGACGTTCCGTTCGCCAAAGCGGGGAATGTCAATGTGTTCGTCAAGGATATGGCAGAGACCTATAATCTTCCGGCGTCGATCGTACGCGTGTCGGAAGCGGGTAGTCTGGCGCTTCGCTGGGCGCCTACCACAATATTGCAGGAAGCCCAGATCATTCGCGTCACCTTCGGGCGTCTGGATGCATGGCATAACTGGGCCGACTACAAGCCAGACAGTCTACTCCGTTCCATTATTCTGATTTTGCGCAGCATTCTCGATTTGCTGAATCCAGCGACCTTTCATCAGAGAAAGCCTAATACCGTGCTCAAGGGTCGTGTCATACAACCAGTGCCTCAGAAAACTGCCGTGCTCGTTCGTCCCAAAGCTGGCATGTTACAGGTCTTGCCGTATCTGCTTTTTGCGACGGCTTTTGGCGCCGTGCCTCAGGCCTGTGCGCAGGAAAACCCGGCGGATCTGCCGCTCCCAAGTGCCGTTCGCGCGGCGCCAACGCCAAGCGCCTCTGCGATTGCCGGTTCCGTTGACCCCGGCACGACCGGGCAGGGGGCGTTACACGTTGTCGCGCCATCGAAAAGTCAGGAGCCGCAGGCCGCTGTCCCGGCCGCTCCTGCGTCCGAGCCGGTCATTGCCGATTCTTCGGGCAACAATGTCGCCGCGCCCGTTGCACCGGAACTGGAAAATGCCAGAACGACGTCATGGAGTTTCAAGCAACTTCGCAGCGCCGACACTCTGATCATGACTCCATGGATACCGATTCAGGGGCTCAATTTCGGCGTGGCACCTACTGAAGTCGTAACGGCGGCGACCCTGTCACTGCACGGCTCGCTTTCACCGGATATGCTGCCAGCCGGCAGTGGCGTCACGATTTTTCTTAATGACCAGTTTGTTGGAGTGATCCATCCCGACAAAGCGAATCCGCAATTTGGGCCGCTGAACTTTCCGGTCAATCCTCTCTTTTTCAAAGAGCGCAACGTCCTGACTTTCCACTTTGCTGGACAGTACACGCTGAGCTGCGGAGACCAGACGAGTTCAGTCCTTTGGGCGAAAATATTGGGGCAATCGACACTCTCGATCACCTCGGCCCCGCTGCCCCCCGCCCGCGATCTCGCGGCCTTGCCTGCGCCCTTCTTCAACGATGCCATATTGACGCCGTTGCGCGTGCCCTTCGTTCTGTCTCGTCAGAGCAGCCAGCACACACTTGAGGCTTCCGCAGTTATTGCGTCCTGGTTCGGGGCGCTCAGTAACTATCGCGGCGCAAGCTTCCCTGTGATGGCGCAGATGCCGCCATCTGGAAACGCAGTGCTGGTTGGCCCAGCCGATGCCATCGGAGAGTACCTTGCGGGGGAAGCGCCCATCAATGGGCCGACCATTCTAGAAAAACTCAATCCTAATGACCCCTTCGGCGCCGTGCTGATCGTGACTGGTCGCACAGATGAAGACGTTTCCTCGGCTGCGCGCTCGCTGGTGTTCGGCAGTAGCGGTTTTCCTCATGCCTCTCGCATAGCGGCTCCGGCTGTTACCGCCGCTGTGCGGCACCCATTCGATGCGCCGGCTTTCATCACACGCACTCAGCCGGTCCGCATAGGCGACCTCGTATCCCTCTCTTCGCTGCAGGGTTACGGGTATGTGCCCGGAACAATCTCGGTTCCCTTCCGCACTACTCCCGATATCTACACATGGCGCGATCGCCCGCTGACGATGCACTTCACGGTTCGCGGTCCGCTGGGTACCGAAATCGATAAGAAACGCTCTCATGTCGATGTCAGCGTCAACGGGATCTATCTCAAAAGCGTCTCTCTCGCACCGCCTTCGGATATGCCGGAATGGCTGAGGCATTTCTGGCCTGATGCGTCCCGAGCACAGTCTGCCTCAGTATCTATCCCGGTATGGACGCTCTACGGCGCAAATACTTTGGGTTTCTACCTCGAAGGACGCCCTCTGGGGCGGCGCGACTGCAGCGGTATGACACAGGATCTCAGAATGAGTATCGATCCGGATTCGGTGATCGATTTGAGCCGTGCCTATCATTATACGACGCTCCCGAACCTGGCCTATTTCGCGAATTCCGGTTTCCCGTTCACACGTATGGCCGATCTGTCGGATACAGCCATCGTTATTCCTGCGTCTCCCAATGAGGGCACGGATACGGCCTTTCTGGATCTCATGGGTATGATGGGGGCAATAACCAATTATCCTGTGTCCGGAGTGTCGGTGCTGCACAGCAACGCTGTGGCTGAAAATGAAACGCGCAATCTCATCGTTATGGACACGGTGACAGGCTCCCCGGCCGTGGAGCGTTTCCTGCGCGGAACGCCTTACAGTTTCAGCGGCGGCACGCTCAATTACACCAGTTCGATGCTGCTGGAGCCATTTCGCCTTCTGTCGCGCAGTCTGAGCAGCGCGTCGCCAACCGAAGTGGCCACGCCATTGCGCACGCTCAACGCGACGACGTCGCTGAGTGACGGTGGCGCCATAATTGAACGTCGCTCGCCGTTTTCAAATGATGCGACCATGCTGCTGATGCTGAGCGAAAACCCGCAAGGGCTTGAACGTCTCGTTCAGACGATGCGCGATCCGAGAATGCAGCCCACGATTCAGGGTGATCTGTCGATCGTCAACGGCAGCCATGTTCTGGCAACGCGTAACCTGCCGACCTATGCGGTCGGATCGCTGCCCTTCTGGTTCTGGCCAGACCTCTACCTTGGTGACCATCCTTTCCGGGTTATCTTGCTGGCTGTGATCGGGGTTGGGCTTGGGGTACTAATTCTCTTCCGTGTTCTGACGTCTCACGCGAGGCGCCGCGCTAGGGAGATCCAGCGTGACAAATAAATTTCGACGCGCCCGTATGGCGCTACCGACCATCGCCTGCACGCTTGCTGTTCACGCCCACGCCGCCCCCCAGGGTGATGCCGCTCCTGTTCCAAACGGGGGGCAGGAATCCTCTCAACCTGCTCGTGTTCTCCAGCCTTCCGATAACAGCCGCATCGTGCCCTCCGTCATTCGGCGCGCGCGATACTGGCTTGAGCATGATCGTATCGATGACGCACGCATTGCCCTGAACCAGGCGATACAACTGGCGCCGAACGACCCTGATGTGCTCGCCCTCCAGGGCCAGATGAGCTTGAGAGATGGTGATATCGCGTCAGCCCACAAGATCATGAAGCAGATCAGGGATCAGAACACGGATCCTGATGCCGGCCGTCTGCTCGATATGGATCTGCAGGCGCGCTCGGCACCGGGAGCCGACATCCAGAATGCGCGCGAGCTTGCGCGCAAAGGCGCGACGGCGCAGGCCGCGGCTGCCTATATCAAGGCATTTCCGGACCGGCCGCCGGCGCTTTATGCGCTGGAATATTACCGCACTCTTGCGGGTGTTCCCGACCAGCGTAGCAAGGCGCAGCAGGGGCTTGCAAAGCTTGTCCGGACATCGCCCGACAATATCGAGTACCAGATCGCCTATGCTCAATCACTGGTTTGGGATGAGAAAACCCGGGTAGCAGGGATAAAACGCTTCGAAGCTCTGGCCAAAATGCCTGGCCTGGCTGAGAATCAGAAGCAGCAGATCAATGGTACAACCAGGCAGTCAGTACTGTGGCTGCCCGCAACCAAGGCATCCGATCCCGTAATCAGTGACTATCTTGTTTCCCATCCGGAAGACAAGGATATCCAGGCATTGCGCGGGCGTGCCATTTCCGGTCTGACCCGCCCCGACGAACTGGCTCGCCAGAGGGGGTGGGACGCCCTGCGTGAAAATAATCTGTCGGGCGCAGAAGCCGCGTTTCGTCAGTCACTGACCCTTTCTCCCAACGATGCCGATACGCTTGGCGGGCTTGGCGTAACCTTGTTGCGTCTTAAACGTGATGCCGAAGCAAAGACCTTTCTCGATCGGGCAATAGCAGCCGATCCTGCCTCTGCCGACCGCTGGCGCGCTGCCTCCAATGGGGCAGTGTTGAGTGATACCTATGCGAAGGCGAATTACCTTTTCGCCAAAGAGCGCTATACGGAGACACTCGCCCTCATCAATCCGCTGATTGCGCGATCACCGCAGCAATCCTGGCTACGGGCCATGCGCGCCGATATTCTCGAGCGGACCGGTCGTCGCGACGACGCCATTGCTGCCTATCGTGATCTGGTGAGAACGGCTCCCGGCAATGTCTCCTATCGTGAGCGTCTGGTCCGCGCCCTGATCGAGGATCGGCAATTCGACGAAGCGAGAACGATGCTGGAGCAGAGTCCGATAGCGAATGCCCAGCTTCGGGCTCTTTTATACGACACCGAAGCGGCTCAGGCACCGAGCAAGGCTGAGCGTCTGATGGTCATGCAGAGAGCTGATCGCGACAACGCGCTTTCGCCATGGTCCCGCCTCCACTATGCGCAGGCTCTGCTTTCGGAAAACCGGCGTCGTGACGCGGATGACGTTATGGCACCGCTGGTTCAGGAAGCATCGGCAAACGACAGCCAGGCGGTGGCGGCAGCCTTGTTTTATTCTGCTCAGACCGGCGACCTGCAATCGGTTCGACGCCTGAGGCCGCTTCTTTCTGAAAAGGCCATGACGCCTCAACTCCGCGCTGTCTTGCGAAGTGCTGCGTTTCGCGAGGATATGGCCAATGCACCGGCTGATCGCGACGCAGCGCGGTTCTATTTTGCGCATCTGCTCGATAGCGGCGACCCCGATGGATCACTCACTCAGCAGGCAGCGATCATGCTTTATGATCGGGGAGATGCCACCGGTGCAGCGCAGTTGCTGACAATCCAGATGAGCCGCATGAGCGCTGGCATGACGCAAGCTCAGGAGCTCGCTTATGCCGGAGCCTTTCTCCATATGCATGATCTGGAGAGAGCACGCCGTCTGATCGCCTCCGCCAGAGCGAGGCCGCTCACGTTAGAGCAAGAGGCATTGCTCACTCAACTTGATACGAGCCTCGCCGTATCGACGTCTGATCGCCTGAATGAGCGGGGTGACCGGGCAAAGGCCTATGAGGCTCTCGCGCCAGCGCTCAATCGTGCCAGCCCTCCGGTTGCGGCGAACCTCGCTCTGGCGCGGCTTTACAGTTCCGGCGGACAGAATGCGCAGGCCTATCAGATCAATCTGCAGGCCGTGCAACATGACCCTGCGGATCTCGATGCCCGCCTCGCCCTCATCGAGACTGTCATAGCGATGCACCGCTATGCTGAAGCAAGCGGCTATGTGCAGCAGATGAACGCGATCGCGCCGACAGACCCGAGGAGCTGGTACGCAGCTGCCCAGCTCGACAGGGCAAGAGGGAATATCCGTGCAGCCGTGCGCGAGCTGGCTCAGGCAAGGCTGCTCAGGATCGAGCAGCTTTCCCCGGGCCCGAATGCGGGTTATCGAAGCAACAACCCCTTTGCTGCAGAAGATGCCACGCTCGCGACGAATGATACGGATCTCCTGATCCGGCGTGTGGATGGCGATTTAAACGAGATCACTGACTCGCTTGCAGCCTCGGTCAACATCACCCCGGGTATCGATACGCGATCGGGCTCAGGGTTGAGCGGTCTTAACAATGTGACGGCAGATGTTTCTGGCAGACTGCCTCTAGGTACCGGGCATCTCACATTGGGCGCTACGCCGACTTTCTTGAGTAGCCGTTCCTACAATTCCGGAGATACCACCGGGCCGAGCTATATCGGTTATAACCCTCTCGCTGCTGTGAAGGGCGGGGCGCTCAATCAGCGTAGCTCGTTCAATGCCACAGGTGTCGCGCTGAGTGCTGCCTACGATTGGCGCTGGCTGCATCTGGATGTCGGAAGCTCGCCGCTCGGCTTTGCGGTCAATAATATCCTGGGTGGCGTCAAATTCAGCCCACAAATTGCTCGCAAGACCATCCTGACGGTTGGCGCCGAGCGGCGTGCCGTGCAGGACAGTGTGCTGTCTTACGCCGGCCTCAAGGACGCGTCCGGAGCGACATGGGGTGGGGTCGCCCGCAATCGTGTTTACGCCCAGCTCGCCTATGGGGATTCCAATGCCTCGCTCTATGTCCGTGGCGGCGGATCGTATCTGACGGGTCGCAATACCAAAAGCAACACGGGCTATGAGGCTGGGGCAGGGGGGCAGGTTCGCGTCTGGGATCACGGTACGCAAAATATCCATGTCGGCATGGATCTGACCTGGTTTGGTTATGACCGTAACGAATACAAATTCAGTTTTGGCAATGGCGGTTATTTCTCGCCTCAAGACTTCCTGGCATTCACCTTTCCCGTTACCTACGCCGGATCTTACAAGCAGCTTGACTGGCGTGTGATCGGGCGTGCCGGTTATCAGACATATCATTCCAGTCAGGCTGAAACCTTTCCAAACAGCGCCGCCGATCAGAATCTGCTTGCCAATATCGCGCCACTCTACGCCTATCAGTCCGGCGATTCCGGCAATGGTCTCACGGGTGGCGTCAATGGCACTGTTGATTATCGTGTGACGCCCAATCTCAGGCTAAGCCTCAATGCAGATTATCAGCGTGCGGGGCCTTGGAATGAAGTTAGAGCTTTTGTCGCTGCCAAATACAGCTTTCTGGGGACGAAATGACCGCGCCTGATTATTCCCTTTTCCTGCACTCTCTCGCCAGTGAACTCGATATTCAGGCGGGGGCCGAAGAGCGTGATGCGCTTCTCCAAAGCGTTGGCCTGCGCGCGGCGACACGCCTGCCACTGCCGGCTTGTGAAACCACCGAAGATTTTGAGCTCGAATGCAACGCGCTCTTGTACCTGATGGGATGGGGCAGAATTGCCCTCGCCCTTTCGCAGGAAAAACACGGTCTCACACTCACCATCAGTGAGCCCTTGCGCCTGGGGTCGCTCGGTACGCCATCTGGGCAGTGGTACGCTGCTTTCTATGCAGGGCTACTGACGGGCTGGTTTCAGCAGACCGGCGAGGCGGTGACACTCCATCAAGATAAAGACGCCTCAACATCTGAGATCCTTGTTTTTGACGCCAAGGGTTGAGGCAATAATCTTACAACATGGGAGAAAACAGTGCCCTCAAGCCCTGTTAAAGGCTTGAGGGCGCCAGACATATTGATGCTTGTGGGTTCAAAAATGGCCAGCCGCAGAACTGGGGGACTGATCTTTCATTCACTGTAAAGATGCGAATACATTTCGAGTATAGCCCAACAGATCAGCGGTTGGTCCCTTGGCTGCCAAAGACCGCGCTATGTGGGGGACGCTTGACACGTCGAGCGGTTCTAAAAATACCATGAACCGTTCGATGGCTTGGGCGCAGAATGCGCGGCAGCGTTTTACCCCTGCGTTACAAAGGCTCATTCAGAACTTCGCGTGGCCGCAGCCTGACATGAGACAATGCGGTCTACCGCGTACTGATTGAAGCGAGATGATTTCGGGTCATTTTATCGCTCAAGACCAATCGGCTCAGCGACCTGTACACGTTTTTCAAGTAAGTCCTTCCTTCTCCCCGGTTTGACGAAACGAGGGAGAAGGGAGGGGCTGAGCCTTACCAGACGGTGAAGCCACCATCGACGCTGACGATCGACCCGGTCATGAGGCTGGCGGCGTCTGAAGCCAGGAACTGCACGACAGAGGCCACTTCTTCCGGCTGTCCGACGCGGCCCATCGGTGTGCCGTCGATCCAGCGATCATAAAGCGCGGGCTTCTGCATACCGAAGCGTGTCAGTGTGGTCTCGATATAGGTCGGAGCCACAGCATTGGCACGAATACCATGCGGCGCCCACTCGGCCGCGATCGAGCGGATATACTGATGGACACCCGCCTTGGAGGCGTTATACGCGGCCTGTTCCTGCGGGCGGTTCACGATCAGACCGGACATCGAGCCAATTGCGACAATCGAGCCGCTCTTCTGCTTGATCATGACCTTGCCGACGGCCTGACAGCACCGGAATACACCATTCAGGTTGACGTTGATCTGCTTGAGCCACTGATCTTCAGTCATATCCTCGGCCTTGACCTCGGAAATGCACATACCGGCATTAGCCACCATGATGTCGAGCTTGCCGTGTCTCGAGACGATGGTATCGACCGCCTGCGTGACGCTGGCTTCGGATGTGACATCCATCGCGACGCTGCAAGCCTTCAGACCCTGCTCTGTCAGGCTCTTTGCTGACTCAGCGGCCTTGTCGCCATCAAGGTCGGCAATCACCACATGAGCGCCAAATTCTGCCAGAGCGGTGGCACAGCAAAGACCGATATTCTGGGCGCCACCTGTAACGACAGCAATACGTCCATCGAGGCGAAGTTTTTCCAAATACATGGGAAGAGACTTTCAAGTTAACCGGCGAGACGGTGGCGCATGAGCTTTGTCAGCGCCATCCCTCTTGCGTCGAAAAGGTGACAATTTTCAGCGAGCAGGCGCAGACGAATGGCGCTATCGACCTCGCCGCCGTGATCGCCGTCGGTCTGAACGATAATCAGGGTGCCATCCGGTAGGGCAATATGCAGAAGTGTGAGCGCGCCAAGGCGCTCAACCATGCGGATGATGCCCTCTATCTGTCCGGCAGGATCGAGCACAATATGCTCAGGCCGCACCCCCAGTGTCATGGCTTCCGCCGAGGCGCTGTCGCCCGGCAGTACCGGCACGACAACAGGATCGCCATGATCGAGCGCCACAGCGATGCCATTCTCACTGAGGGTGCGTACAGTCACTGGAAGGAAATTCATCGGCGGTGAACCGATGAAGCGGGCAACGAAGAGATTGCGCGGATGATGATAGAGCTCGAGCGGCGAGCCAACCTGCTCGACCACGCCTTTTTGCAGCACGACAATCTTGTCTGCCATGGTCATGGCCTCGACCTGGTCATGGGTCACGTAGATGGTCGTGGCCTTCAGGCGGCGATGCAGCGTGGCCAGCTCGACGCGCATCTGGCCGCGCAGTGCGGCGTCAAGATTTGAGAGCGGCTCGTCAAACAAAAAGACCTTGGGGTTGCGCACGATGGCGCGACCGATCGCCACACGCTGCCTCTGCCCGCCGGAAAGCTGGCCGGGTTTATGCTTCAGATAGGAATCGAGCTGAAGCGTCCTGGCGACATCGGTAATTTTCTGGCGTCGCTCGGCCTCCGGCATTCCAGCCAGCTTCAGACCGAATTCCATGTTTTGATAGACGTTCATATGCGGGTAGAGCGCATAGGACTGAAAGACCATGGCAAGCCCGCGTTTGGCGGGCTCGACGTCATTGACGCGCTTGCCATCGATCATCAGATCGCCACCTGAGATTTCTTCCAGACCGGCAATCATGCGCAGAAGGGTCGATTTGCCGCAGCCTGAGGGGCCGACGAAAACAACGAATTCCTCGTCATTGATGTCGAGCGAAACGCCCTTGATGATTTCTTCCGCGTGATAGGTCTTGCGGATATCGCGCAGTTCAACTTTGGCCATGGGTCACTCCAAAAGAGCGTGAGAGGCGGGCAATCAGGATCATTTTACGGCGCCAAAGGTCAGGCCGCGCACAAGCTGCTTCTGGCTGAACCAGCCAAAAACCAGGATCGGTGCAACAGCGAGCGTCGAGGCAGCAGAGAGCTTGGCGAAAAACAGCCCTTCAGGTGACGAGAAGGATGCAATGAAGCTCGCGAGCGGTGCCGCATTCGATGAGGTGAGGTTGAGAGACCAGAAGGCCTCGTTCCAGCACAGAATGAGCGAGAGCAGAGCGGTCGACGCGATGCCGGGCAGGGCGAGCGGCAGCAGGACCACGCTGATCTCCTGCCAGCGATTGGCTCCGTCCATGCGGCCAGCCTCGAGGATGGGCACCGGCACCTCCTTGAAGAAGGTGTAAAGCATCCAGACGATGATCGGCAGGTTGGTGAGCAGGTTGATGATGGCCAGACCAATGACTGTATCAAGCAGCCCGGTGGATTTGGCGATCAGATAAACCGGCACTAATACACCGACCGGCGGCAGCATGCGGGTCGAGAGCATCCAGAGCAGCGTGCCCCGCGTCCGCTTGCCGGGAAAGAAGGCCATGGAATAGGCGGCAGGTACTCCCAGAAGAAGCGCGCCGCCCGTCGCCAGAACGGACATAAAAACCGTATTGAACGTGAAGTGCCAGTAATTCTCCTGGGCAAACACATCATGATAGCTTTGCAGCGTCGGATGAAAAATGAGATGCGGCGGTGTCGAGATGGCATCCATCTCGCTCTTGAAGCCGGTCAGGACCATCCAGAAAATTGGAAAGAAGATCCACAACGCCACCGCCCAGCCAATGATGCCGAGGGCGATTTTGGGCAGGCGTTTCGTTTTGCTTGCCATGGTCTCATGCCTCCAGATTGCGGGCGACCGCACGGACGAGGAAGGCCGCGATGACATTGGCAATGATGATGGCAATCACCCCGCCAGCCGACGCACCACCGATATCGAATTGCTGCAAGGCACGAGAGAAAATCAGGAAGGCAAGATTGGTTGAGGCAACACCGGGTCCACCCGAGGTCGTGACGGAAATCTCGGCGAACACGGTGAGAAGATAGATCGTCTCGATCATGATCACGACCGTGATGGCACGGCTCAGATGCGGCAGAATGATATAGCGAAAACGGGCAATTGGTCCGGCGCCATCCATGCGCGCGGCTTCTTTCTGCTCATGATCGAGCGACTGCACGGCGGTCAGCAGAATGAGCACGGCGAAGGGTAGCCATTCCCACGCGACGATCATCATCACTGTCTGCATCGGATAGTGAGCAAGCCAGTCTATCGGCTGCAGACCAATGGCCCTCATGAACGCGCTATACACCCCGTAAATCGGGTGCAGCATCAGGTTTTTCCAGAGCAGCGCCGAGACTGTGGGCATAACGAAAAACGGCGAGATGACCAGAACGCGGGCGATACCGCGGCCCCAGAAATCCTGATCGTACAGCACCGCAAGCAAAATACCGCCGCCGACGCTGATCACCAGCACGCCCAGAACGAGCAGAACCGTGTTGAGCAGGGCATAGAGGAAATCTGGGTCGGTCAGGAGGTAGACGTAATTACTGAATCCCGCGAACCCCTTCAGTGTCGGGTCGACAAGATTATAGTTCTGGAATGAATACCAGAGCGTCAGGATAAGGGGGAGCAAAGACCAGATCAGCAGGATGATGACAGCAGGAGAGAGAAAGACTCCCGCGCCGGATTTACGTTTCACCCGTTCCGGTGTGGTAATGACGGCTTCCATAGGCAAGCTCCGCAGGCGGCTGGCCGCCTGTACTGGCTGTGAAGGAAAACACTGGGGAAAGAATGGGGCGCCTCTGACGGTGAGGCGCCCCGGGACTGGGAAAGATGGTGTTCAGGAAGAAAGTGCTTCTCGCATCAGCGCGCGGTAGTGCAGCTGCCCTTCATGCATTGCCTGAAAAACAGCAAATTTTGCGTCGTGATAGCGCTTCGTGCGCTCGTCGGGCGCAACCTCCGCACCGACACGCGCCATCTGGGACATGGCGCTGCGCATGTCGGCATAGGCGCCTCCAGCAACGGCGCCAAGAATGGCCGAGCCAAGAAGCACGGCGTCCGTCTCCTGCGGCAGCATGATACGACAGCCCGTGGCATTGGCATGTTCACGCAGGAACACAGGGTTCTTCGTGCCGCCGCCCGTCGCGAAAATGGTATCGATCGCATAGCCCTTTTCGTTGAGGGCGCGAATGATATCGCGTGTGCCATAGGCCAGAGCCTGAATGGTCGCGAGATAGAGCCTGGCCAGATCGTCGATTGTCGCCGAAAGGCTCAGCCCGCTCACTATGCCCTTGAGTGTCGGGTCGGCATGCGGCGAACGATTGCCATGAAAATCGGGCGATACGTGGAAGTCTGCGGTCAGCGCGCCGGGGAGGGCGCCATGCTCGAGCAGGGCAAGCCGCTCATTCAGCAATTCATAGACGGTGCGTCCTTCGGCCTTGGCCTTTTCGGCCAGAGCCGGACCCTGGGCATGAGTGGAGATCACGAAGTCGACGAGTGAGCCGACCGCTGACTGGCCTGCCTCGTTCAGCCACATGCCTGGCAGCATCGCCTCGGAATAGGGGCCCCAGACGCCGTCGACATAACGGGCATCACGCGACACGGCCATGTGGCAGCTGGACGTGCCGCCAATAAGGGCGAGGCTGCGATCAAGCGCCGCATCATCGAGCGTTTCGCCTGACGCCGCGCCAAGAACACCAATGCCACCGGCATGGGCATCGATAGCGGAAACCCCAACGGGAATGCCGGCTGCGAGGCCAAGTTCGCGTGCAGCGACGTCGCTCAGTCCGTCTCCAACTGCTTCGCCCAGAGAGCGCACCGTGTCGCCAATGCGGCGATAGTGCTCGTCAGCAAGTTCACCAAGACCAATGGCCTTGAAATAACTGTCATCCCATCCTTTGTCATGGGCGAGATAGGTCCATTTGCAGACGGTCGAGCAGCAGCTGCGCGAATCCGCCCCTGTGGCTCGCCAGGTCAGATAGTCCGGCAGGTCGAAGAAATACCCGGCCCGGCTGAAGGTCTCGGGCATATTACGCTTGAGCCAAAGCAGCTTGGGCGTTTCCATCTCCGGTGAGATGGTGCCACCGACATAACGCAGCACATCATATTTGCCTGCATTGATCTCATCGGCCTCTTTCATGGCGCGATGATCAGCCCACAGGATCACATCCTGCTCGGACGCCCCTTCCGGATCAACGGAGAGCGGCTTGCCTTCACGGTCGAGAACGACGAGCGAGCAGGTTGCATCAAAGCCTATCCCGCGAACGACAGGTGAGTCATTGGCGAGTTCGGCCATGGCGGAACGGACGCATTTGCAGATGGCAGCCCAGATATCGGTCGAGGATTGCTGAATGAAATCGGCCTTGGGGCGCCATGTCTGGGTCGGAATGACGCAGGAAGCAAGCTTTTGCCCGGTCAGAGAAAACACACCGGCGCGCGCGCTGCCTGTGCCGACATCCACGCCAATCACTACGTCCATGGGAACCCATCCAAACTCTTACGAATTCGTCATATTCCCACTCAGGTTCTGGGATGCAACTCACCAATGCGTGTGATCTGTCTCAATATGTATGAGATATCGCACAAAAAAACCCGCCATCCTGAGATGACGGGTTTTTCGGGCTCGATGCGGAGGATCTTGCCTTAGAAGTCCACGCCCGCCTGAAGGAAGACGTTACGTCCGACAAAGAGGTTGCCGTACTGATAGACGTTCGAATTGGTCGCGCCATCCACAACATAGGGGGGCTTCTTGTCGAACAGGTTCCGCACACCGGCCTGGAAGCTCCACCGGTTCAGCTGATACCCAAGGGTGATGTCGTGTGAGAAAATCCCAGGCGTCTTGTAACGTCCACCTGTGGCCTTTGTCAGATCGACTGTCTGGTTATTCCAGACCATGCCGCCCGTGTAGCTCATCATATAGGTGAAGCTGAAGGCATCATGGCGCCAGGTCGCAGTCGTATAGTTACGGACGCGCGGCTGGCCCGACCCGTTATTATAGAGCAGGCGGCCGTCATAATTGTACCACTGCCCACCCGGGACATATTGCTGCTGATAGCTGATGAGCTGCTGGAAATTATTGCTCAGGCTCAAACGATCATGACGGGTAATGCGGAAGGCGTAGTCCAGATCAAGATCGAGACCGCCGGTACGCAGACCACCGAGATTCTCATAAAGTGCCGAAGCCGTCTGGATCTGGTTGTTCGGCGCACGAACGATGTTGTTGCAATAGCTCGCGTTTCCGCCGGTGTAGCACTGATCAAGAAGGTACTGCGTGCCGATCACGCTGATCATGTTCTTGACCGTGTAGTGCCAGTATTCTGCCGAGAGCGAGAGACCCGGAATCCAGTGCGGCGTAATGACCGTGCCGAACGTATAGGTACGCCCCGTCTCCGGCTTGAGAGCCGCATTACCGCCCTGGAGGGTGGGCACCTGGCCCTGGCTCACCATTGTGAAGTTTGACGGAATACCCTGACGTGCACAGGTTGCTGCAACGGTTGCCGATTGGGCGCCATAGCTTGCAACCTGCGAGCAGGGGTCGTTAGCGAACTCATAGCTCAGCTGCTGGCCACCAAACATCTGATAGACGTTAGGCTGGCGATATGACGTGCCGAGTGTGCCACGGAAGCGGATATCGCGATTGGGTGCCCAGTTGATGGCAACCTTCCAGTTCTTCGCGCCGCCGAACGTATTGTAGGACGAATAACGCCCCTGCGCATCGATCGTGAGATCTTTCGCGAGGAAGGCATTTCTCAGAAGGTTGAGCTTGCCCTCGAGATATCCCTCGGAAACATTGAAGCCACCGCCCGCATAGGACTGCGCGTTTGTCAGAGCGATGCCTTGCTCCACCAGCGGATCAGGGCTGTCGCTGACCTGTTCGCTGCGGTGCTCCATGCCCAGGGCGATACCAAGATCACCGCCATTTTTCCACGGCATTGAGACGACATGGTTGTTATGCACGCGGAAATTGGTGTCGCGGAACTGGTACTGGATGTTCTCGACAGTCGTATAATTCGCGTAATTCGCACCCTGCTGCGTCAGACGGCCGAAAGGCGAGGACAATTCGCAACCCGCTGACGCCTGACAGACCGAGGGATCATAGCTGAGCTTGCTGTCCGGATTGCCGGGTTCGTCGGCGCGAAGGCCCCAGGCATTCAGAAGATTGGCGTAGTTACCGACGTTGAGAGTACGCACCTGCTCACGGTTCACACCATAAGTGTAGGAAGCGTCATACATCCAGCCATGGGTGATCTCACCCTTGGCGCCGAACATACCGGTGACTGTGTCGGAAGCCCGCTCGGTGCGACGCGAGCCGAATTCGCTCATGCGACGATAGACCTGGGTCTCTTCACCGAACGGATTGCCGGGATAATCCGCAGGCACATAAACGGAGTTTGGCAGCGTGCTGGGAGGAATGGCGCCGCTGACCGGAACCGGGGCCAGAAAGCTGTTCGTCGTACGATGGCTGTAGAGCACATTCGCATAAAGCGTCAGGTGCTTGTTTACATCGTAATGCGTGTCACCGGAGAGCGATGAGTCCTGATACGAACTGGTCAGGCTCTGATTACGATTGAACGGATAACGGTCGTTCTTGGTGAAGGGAACAGCCGTCTGCCCGTTGTCGTGACTCGTATAGGTGCCACCGCTATCGGGATAAAACGTGCCTGTGCTGGCATAGCCGGAGCCAAAGGTCGGCTGTCCCGTCACAGGATTGTTCTGTGCCGCCGGATTTGCCCAGGAGCGATTGCGCTGCATGACGCCGCTCGAGGTCAGATACTGGCCAAACAACGTGATGTTGCCTTTGCCGTGGTCAAAGTTCCAGCCCTTGAAGCCGGAAAGCATGCCCTCGGGTGCATCGCCGTATTGAGAGATGCTGCCGCGCATCGTGATGTTGCCGGTGTTGACGTCGTGACGCATCTTGATGTTGATCACGCCCGAAACGGCGTCTGCACCATAAAGCTCCGAGCCGCCATCCTTTAGGATCTCGACGCTTGCAACCTGCTGAACCGGGATCGAATTGAGATCGACGCAGTTACTGGCGCCGTTGACCGTCGTACGCTTGCCATCCACCAGCACGAGAACGCGAGACAGGCCAAGGTTACGCAGATCGACGCAGGAAACGCCACCGCCACCATTGGTGACAGAGTTGCTTACGCCGCTGGAGCCGACTGACGGCAGGCGCATGAAGTAGTCGCCAAGATTGTTCACGCCTGTCTGGGCGATCTGCTTGGACGTGATGATCTGGACCGGATTGGCATTGGTGTTGTTCGAGGTGCTGAGCGCCGAACCGACAACCGTGATGCTCTCATTGCCGGACGGGGCAGGGCCAGCCAGGCTCTGCAGCGCGTTGCTGCGGGCGCGGGCTGGTGCCGTGGTGGAAACGGCGGCGGCCGTCGTGCCCGTCGAGGTTGCGGCCTTGGTTGCAGCGTGTGTGCTGCGCTTCGAAGCGGCCTTGTGAGTTGCCTTGTGTGCAACTGCAGAGTTCGTTGCTGCCTGAGCGGAAACACTGACACCAGCAAGGATTGTCGCACCCAGCAGCAGCGAGGCGTGGCGGAGGCGAATGCGGGAAATGGCCATTGGTCACTTTCGCGGAAGGAAATGATGGCGCAAGGAGCGCCGAATGACCCCGAGATGGCACAGCGTGATTGAGGGTTTCAATCTCGTAACGTGATGTCACCCCCTGTAATTGTGACATTTCTATTGCGATGTGTTCCATATGCAACAGGCTGTTGCGTCGACAATGTTATAAAACTTTAAAAAAAAGGCTTCCGTGGGAATTTTGTTACCCACCACCCTTGACCGCCTGTTCACAGAAACTTTACAACGACGCACCTCGCGAAAACGCGAGCAGAAACACAGCCCCTAGTGAGCCGCCATGTCTCTTCATCCCGTCGTTGCTTCCGTCACAGAGCGCATCATTGAGCGCTCCGCCGTGTCGCGGCGCCGCTATCTCGCCCTGATGGAGCGCAACCGCCAGAAAGGAATATCGCGGCCGCGTCTGGCCTGCGGCAATCTGGCCCATGCCCTGGCAGCGTCAGGTGAGGACAAGGCGCGCCTCATGCGAGGCGGTGGCGTGAATCTCGGCGTCATCACAAGCTATAACGACATGCTCTCGGCGCATCAGCCCTATGCGCGCTACCCGGACCAGATGAAGCTCTTCGCCCGCGAAGTGGGGGCGACTGTCCAAGTTGCCGGGGGTGTGCCGGCCATGTGCGACGGCGTGACGCAGGGGCAGGAGGGTATGGAGCTCTCCCTGCTGTCGCGTGACAATATCGCCATGGGAACGGCGATTGGTCTGAGCCATGGCATGTTCGAGGGTGTGGCGCTTCTCGGGATCTGCGACAAGATCGTGCCGGGGCTGCTCATGGGCGCACTGCGCTTCGGCCATCTACCCGCCTTGCTCGTTCCGGCCGGACCGATGACGTCTGGCCTGCCGAACAAGGAGAAGCAGCGTGTCCGCCAGCTTTATGCAGAAGGGAAGGTTGATTCGAGCGCCTTGATGGAGGCTGAGGCCGCTTCCTATCACAGCGCGGGCACCTGCACGTTCTATGGTACGGCCAATACCAACCAAATGATGGTCGAACTCATGGGGCTGATGCTCCCGGATTCAGCCTTCTGGAATCCGAACAGCCGTATTCGTCAGGCACTCAATCGCAAGGCTGTACATCGTCTCGTCGAGATCGCACGTCCCGGTGAGGATCACCGACCGCTAGCCCATCTTGTCGACGAGAAAGCCATCGTGAATGCGGCGGTTGGTCTTCTGGCAACGGGGGGATCGACCAACCACGCCATCCATCTTCCGGCCATTGCCCGCGCTGCAGGTATCTGCATCGACTGGAGTGATCTCGACGAGCTCTCTTCCGCTATACCACTGCTGACCCGCGCCTATCCGAACGGATCGGCTGACGTGAACGCGATGCAGGAAGCGGGCGGCCTGCCGACGCTCATTGCAGCGCTGTGCGACGGGGGCATGCTCCATCAGGACATCCTGACCGTTTCGAAGGGCGGGTTTGCCGATTATGCGTGTCGTGCCCGGCTTGAGGGTGAAGCCCTGCTTTATAGTGCGGCGCGTGCCTCTGCCGATCGCGGCGTGCTGCGCGACACGAAGGACCCCTTCCGCAAGGATGGTGGCATGCGTCTTGTTCAGGGCTCGCTCGGTAGAGGGATCTACAAGACGAGCGCTGTCGACGACGATCGTCAGACTATCGAAGCGCCCGCGGCAGTATTTCATACCCAGGAAGACGTCATTACTGCCTTCAAGGCAGGCAAGCTCAATCGCGATGTGATTGTGGTTGTTCGCTTTCAGGGGCCGGATGCCAATGGCATGCCCGAGCTGCATCGCCTGACACCGACCCTGGCTGTGCTGCAGGACAAGGGCTACCGCGTTGCCCTTCTGACAGACGGACGCATGTCTGGCGCAAGCGGAAAGGTGCCAGCAGCCATCCATATCTGCCCGGAAGCCCAATCCGGCGGCCCGATCGCTCTTATTGAAGACGGGGATATGCTCCGGATCTGCGCCCGTCGGGGCGAGATTGAAGCCCTGGTCGATCCTGCGATATGGGAGCGCCGTAAACCCGCATCACCGCCATTGCCGGGGGCAGGGACGGGACGTGAGCTGTTCACGCTGATGCGCAGCCGCTCTGACACTGCGGAAAAAGGCGGTTCGGCCATGCTCGCGGCTTTGGAAGACGTGATGGATTGTCACGGCGCGGAACTCGATAAGGAAGATATTCATGCTCGACACGACATTGCTGGACGCCGTGATGACACGATGCCCGGTCATACCGGTTCTGGTCATTCCGGATCTGTCTCTGGCACGCCCGATCGCGCAAGCGCTGGTCGCGGGCGGGTTGACCACGCTTGAGGTAACCCTCCGCACCGACTGCGCCCTTGAGGCCATTCGCGAGATGTCGAAGGTCGAGGGCGCTCATGTCGGTGCCGGAACCGTGCTGAATAGTGATGATCTGGCGCGCGCGACCGAGGCTGGTGCCCAGTTCATCGTCAGCCCCGGCCTGACGGCAGAAGTGGCCGCTGCAGCACAGCGTCATGATGTGCCGCTTCTGCCTGGCGTAGCCAATGCGGGTGATATCATGCGCGGCCTTGATCTGGGGCTGAGCCGGTTCAAGTTCTTCCCGGCCATGGCCAATGGCGGTCTGCCCGCGCTCAAGGCGCTTGCCTCGGTTTTCGGCAAGGTGAAGTTCTGCCCGACGGGTGGGATCAGCGAAGACAATGCAGCCGAGTGGCTGGCAGAGCCTGCCGTGGCTTGCGTCGGTGGTTCCTGGCTGACGAGCGGTCAGTTCGATGCTGGCGCCGTTGAATCCCGGGCTCACCGCGCTGCGCAGATCGGTCGCTGAAAACCGGGCTGCTTTCTCAACCGCGGGGAAGATTCCTCCCGCGGTTGAGATAACCGCCGCCATTCACACGTCACCTCGGACGGTTTTTCGGGGCGATAGTGATCAAATTTCATGGGTCCCCGATGAAGACCGGGTTTCGCTAATTTAAGTTTTATGATCGATGCAATTGCAAGTCTGAGCAAAAGCGCCGAATAGATTCCGATGTGTCAGCATTGCGCCCTCAACGAATCTCAAGGTAGCGCAGTGCAAGTATGACTAAACAGGGGCGCTCTTTCTTCGGGCTTGCGGGCGTCATCGTCCTTGCAATGACCACCGAATTAAACGAGCAGGTCTCCTCCCAGTCTTTGCCAGATATCCTCGGTGGGCTGGGCATCAATCATGACGCAGGTACCTGGTTCAACAGCCTTTATCTGTCCGCCGAGATTTTCGGCATGTCACTCGCGCCCTGGCTTGCGCTGACGTTCAGTGTCAGGCGGTTTGCAGTTTGCGTGGCGATGACTGCCAGCCTTTCCGCATCGCTGATACCCTTTACCGATAATCTGACCCTTCTTTATATGCTTCGCATGACCGAGGGGCTGGCGGGCGGCTTCGCTATTCCGCTTGTGCTCATGATCGCCTTGAGGGTACTCGCGCCTCCCATCAGGCTCTATGGACTCGCTGCCTATTCGCTTACGGCAACCTTCTTTCCCAATCTTAGCACAGCGCTTGCTGGTCTTTGGACAGATCTGGTCGACTGGCGTTTTGTGTTCTGGCAGGCCGTGCCTTTTGGCAGTCTGGCCGCCTCGCTTTTGTGGTATGGCATAGCGCCGGAAAGGCCGAATTACCGCCGTTTTGCCCGTTTCGACTGGAAAGGCGCTCTGCTGATCCTGTTTGGCTTTGGAGCGCTCTCAACGGTGCTGCAACAAGGTGACCGCTTTGACTGGTTCAATTCGCCAGCAATCTGTGTGCTCTGCCTTATTGCAGCTATCTGCCTGCCGCTGCTGGTCTATAATGAATGGCATCAGCATACGCCGCTTTTTCGGTTCCAGCTTCTGGGCCGGCGTAACTTCGCCTATGGGGCCTCAACCCTGCTCATCTTTCTCGTCGTATCCTTGGCCTCATCGACCTTGCCCGCGACCTTTCTTCAGGAGGTTGCCGGATACAGGCCGGAACAGATCTATCTTGTGACCCTCGAGATCGCCTGTATCCAGCTTGTGATGCTGCCTCTCATGGCGGTCGTCCTGAACAGCAAATCGGTTGATAGCCGTGTGGTCAGTCTGCTTGGCATGATGCTGATCCTGATGGCCTGCGCTGGCGACAGCTTCATGACCGTGGGATGGAACCGGAACGAGTTCTATCTGTGGCAGATCTTCATGGGAGCAGGCGAGGCCATGATTGTCATGCCACTCCTGATGATGTCGACCAATTCGCTCGTTCCAGCCGAGGGGCCATTTGCCGCAGCCATGGTCAATACGCCGCGCGCTGTCGCGCAGGCGATCGGGATCTGGCTTTTGCAGTTGACTCATCGCTGGCGAGGCGGACTGCATTCGAACCGCCTGACCGACCGTATCGGTGTTGATCGTTATCGGACGTTTCAGGCCAATGCGCTCCCGTTGCAGAAGCCGGCGCCGCTTCTGCCGGATGGCACACCCCGAAGCGGTGACTCGCTTGTGACGTTCAAGTCGCAACTGGCACATCAGACAACAGTTCTCGAATTATCTGACGCCTACATGATCATTGCGGCTATTACGGTTTGTCTGATGATATCGGTGCTGTTCCTGCCGCAACGTACATTTCCCCCCCGTCTCATGTTTATAAAGAAACAATCCTGAGCCATGGCCTTCGACGATCAAGAGAGCAAACCGGCCAAGTGGCCTTTCGTTGTGACAGCCCTCGTCATCCTGGTGTTCAGCGGGGTCATTCTGGGTATCGTCTTTTTGCCGACGCGGCATGTCTGGACGAATGATGCCTATGTGAGTGCCCATTATGCGACGATAGCCCCCCGTATACCTGGCCAGATTATTGACGTGCTCGTCGATGACAATCAGAGCGTGAAGGCGGGGCAGGTACTGGCGCGGCTTGATCCACGGGATTACGAGACTGCTCTTATGCGCAGCAAGGCACAGCTTGTGCACGACGCGGCCCTAGTCAGCGATGCGCAGGCCAGCGTCGAGCGCCAGCCGAGCATGATCGAGGAAAGCAAGGCTGAGGCGGGCCGCATCAGCGCCCAGCTCGTCTATGCCCGCCAGAATGCTCAGCGTTATCACAATCTGGCCCAGACAGGGGCGGGTTCAAATCAGGAGCGGCAGCTGACCGACGCTTCCATGAGAGAAATGGAAGCCAATCTGCGCAGTATGAACGCACGCATTGTCGCGGCAGAGGCGGAACTTCCCATTCTTCGGGCACGCCATGACGCTGCACTCAAGACCCTCGAGATCGACAGGGCGGTCATCAAGCAGGACGAACTCAATCTGTCTTATACAGACATACGCGCACCGTTCGATGGTATGGTTGGGGAAAAGACGGTGCAGAGTGGTAATTACGTTGCGCCGGGTGCTGCTTTGATGGCTGTGGTCCCGATGGATCAGCTCTGGATCATGGCGAATTATCGCGAGATCGCGCTGCGGCATATGCGACCGGGTCAGCACGCCCGCATCCATGTCGACGCTTACAACATGGATCTGGACGGGATTGTCGACAGTATCCCTCCTGCTTCGGGAGCGGCATTCGCGCCGATCGCTCCGGAAAACGCGACGGGTAACTTCACCAAGATTGTCCAGCGCCTGCCGGTCAAGATTATCGTCTCGCCGGGTCAGCCACTGGCAAAACTTCTGCGTATGGGGTTCTCTGTCGAGACCAGTGTCGATACGCAGCTCGAAAATGTGGTGGACGAACAGCAGCACAGCGCAACGGGAATCACAGCACGATGAAATGTGCCGCCCGCATCGCCGCCACAGCGCTCACTACGACGCTTTTGACCGGATGCACGCTTGGCCCGGACTTCAAGCGCCCCGATGTCATCGCGCCCACGCATTACGGTCAGGAGCCGCAGGATGTGGCGGGGAGTACCTATGGCGGGCCGGTAGACATCGCTTGGTGGAAGCTGTTCCACGACGATGAACTAAACCGGCTGATCGATCGTCTCGCGGTGCAAAACATCGATCTTCAACGCGGCATGCAGCGTATCGAAGAGGCACGTTCACAGACCCGGATCGCTGCTGCGCAAGGTTTGCCGAATATGAACTGGGCGGGGTCCTATACCCGCACCCATCAGAGTTCGACGGGGTTCATCTCTCTTGTGCAGCCGCGATCAGGCGCGCCCAACGAATATGATTTCTTCCAGAACACGCTTGGCGCTTCATGGGATCTGGATCTTTTCGGGCAGATCCGCAGGGCCGTCGAGGCGCAGCATGCCACGCAGGAAGCCGCTATCGAAGCGCGCCATGGCCTCGCACTGAGCACACTGGCGACACTCGTCAATTCCTACATGCAGCTCAGAGGGGTGCAGGATCAGATCGCCATCACCGAACGCCACTTGTCGGTCTCTGACCACGATGTATCTCTGGTGGAAGCGCGTTTTGGCAATGGAGCGGCCACCACGCTCGACCTGGCACAGGCGCGCACCGAGCAGGCCAACACGGCGTCTGCCTTGCCCAATCTGCGTAATGCCGAGAGTGCGCTGATCAACGCCATCGGCTTGCTGCTTGATGAACCACCGCGCAGTCTTGCGATCGAACTGGCACGGCGTGAGGGATCAATGCCGATTGTTGTGCCCGCGGCGCCCATCGGTCTGCCTTCGTCTCTCGCACGCAGGCGCCCTGACATCCGTGAGGCCGAGGCCCGCCTTCACGTTGCAACTGCTGGCGTGGGTGTCGCGATTGCCGCCTTCTACCCCGATATCACACTGACCGGGCAGATGGGTACGCAGACCCTGTCGGCCGCAAATTTCTTCTCTCTGCCTTCGCGGCAGTTTGCTACGGGGCCGACGCTTTCAGTACCGCTCTTCGAAGGGGGGCGTCTGCGCGGCACTCTTGCGCTGAGGAAAGCCGAGCAGAAAGACGCTGCGCTCGCTTTTCACCAGACGGTCATGACCGCCTGGAATGAAGTAGACAACGCATTGACTGCCTATGCGCAGGCCCAGAAGCGTCTCGTCCAGACTGAGATCGCCTGGCAGGAGAGCCGCAAGGCGGTGTCGATTGCCCAGCAGCAATATCGGGAAGGCGCGGTAGATTTCCTTCAGGTCGACACAGCTGAAAGCGCAGCTCTGGAGGCTGAGGCGAATTTCTCCGCCAACCGTATCCAGATCGCGACGTCGTTCGTATCCCTTTACCGAGCGCTGGGCGGCGGATGGGAATATGCCGCGTTTACTGAGAAGAATGCTCCAACAGGCTCTAATTGAAAGATTGTTTTGCCCTGAAGGCCGACTGCGCTCTTTCATCAGGATATGAAGGTTATAGGATAGAGCATTGATTTTGAATGTTTTCAAAAATCGGCGTGGCTAAAACTTTGAGGCTGCAGCCTAGGGAGCGTTGGTTTCGGAGCGTGAAAACTCAGCCATAGAATCAAGAGGATAGACGAGAGTCTCAAAGTAATGTCATAAGGCGGCATGATCGGACGTTCTCATATCGTTCTTGGTGTCGCTTCCGCCATCACTGCGTCGTCTATGGGCTACGTGCCGCTGTCTTTCCTGAGCCTGTGCGCAGCCGGGCTTGGCAGCCTTGCCCCTGATCTGGACACGGAGAGATCGCTTCTCGGTTGCCGTATGGTGTGGCTCTCCCGACCACTTTCGCGGCTGTGCGGCCATCGTACCGTCACGCATTCCTTTTTCGTGCCATTGCTTATCGTCTGGGGTCTTGTGCACTTTCAGGGAATGGGATCGCTCCGTTCGCCATGGGGAGCGTTTCTGGTCGGATATGTGAGCCATATCGTCGCTGATCTGATGACTGGCGGTTGCTGGGCGCTCTATCCCTTATCGAAAAACAGGGTATCTCTCTGGCCTTACGCCAAGACAGGCAGTTTCAGGGAGTATCTCCTTCTTGTCTGCTGCCTGGGGCTGCTGAGCTGCGTGACCTATCATTATCTGTCCCGTAATCTGCTTCATGACGGTTCGAGAGCGTCGCAACACGCCTTCATTGCCTAATCGGGCGCAGGGAACTAAGAGCAGCACAGAAAATAAGCCATTCTGGAGCCCGTCATGTCCTCTCCCGATCGTCTGCCCATTCGTCGGGCGCTTCTCTCCGTTTCAGACAAGGCAGGGCTGATCACGCTCGGCAAGGCGCTGGTCACGCAAGGCGCCCAGCTTCTCTCGACCGGAGGCTCGGCCAAGGCGCTGCGCGAGGCCGGTCTGGATGTGACGGATGTGTCCGACCATACGGGCTTTCCGGAGATACTGGATGGCCGCGTCAAGACGCTTGTGCCCCAGATCCATGGTGGCATTCTCGGTCGTCGCGATCTCGCATCGCATCTCGCCCAGATGGATGAGCATCAGATTGCGCCGATCGATCTCGTCTGCGTCAATCTATATCCTTTCGCTGCCACGGTCGCCTCTGGTGCCGGTGCCGAAGACTGCATCGAGAATATCGATATTGGTGGGCCAGCGCTTATCCGTGCTGCAGCCAAAAACCATGATCATGTCGTGATCCTGACCGAGCCAGCACAATATGACGCCCTCATTGCCTCGCTGGCGCAGGGCGGATCGACCCTGGCCGAGCGTCAGCTCTGGGCTGGCGCAGCCTACGCCCACACGGCTGCCTATGACTCGATGATCGCTTCCTGGTTTGCCGGTCAGCGCGGCGAGGCCCTGCCTGAAACCATGACGCTGAGCGGTTCACGGCGCGAATTGCTGCGCTACGGCGAGAATCCGCATCAGAACGCGGCTTTCTATGTCACCTCCGAAAAGCGCTATGGCATTGCGACAGCCACCCAGATTCAGGGCAAGGCGCTTAGCTATAACAACCTCAATGACACAGATGCCGCGTTCGAGGCTGTTGCCGAGTTCGACAAGCCGAGCGTCGTCATCGTGAAGCATGCCAACCCCTGTGGTGTCGCGAGCGCTGAGACGCTCGAATCCGCCTGGAAATCCGCCCTGAAATGCGACCCGGTTTCGGCCTTCGGTGGCATCGTGGCCCTCAATCGCCCGCTGGATGAAGCAACGGCAGAGCAGATCGCGACAATCTTCACCGAGGTGATCGTCGCGCCCGACGCGACAGATGGCGCGAAAGCCGTTCTGAGCCGCAAGAAGAACCTGCGCCTTCTGCTGACCGGCGGCGTTCCTTCGGCGACTTCTGAAGGGCTCACATTCAAATCCGTTGCTGGTGGCTTCCTCGCGCAAAGCCGGGACGCAGGGCAGGTGACCGAGGCCGATCTGCGCGTCGTGACCAAACGTGCGCCGACAGACGCCGAAATGGCCGATCTTCTCTTCGCGTTCCGTGTGGCCAAACACGTCAAGTCGAACGCCGTCATCTATGCCAAGGACCGCGCAACGGTTGGTATCGGTGCGGGTCAGATGTCGCGTGTCGACTCAGCCCGTATCGCGGCACGAAAGAGCCTGGACGCTGCCGAAGCAGCAGGCGAGAGCGTGGCCCTGACGCAGGGTTCTGTTGCCGCATCCGACGCCTTCTTCCCGTTTGCGGATGGGCTTGAGAGCGTGATTGCTGCGGGTGCGGTCGCCGTCATCCAGCCGGGCGGATCGATCCGCGATCAGGAAGTGATCGATGCGGCCGATGCAGCAGGTATTGCCATGGTGTTCACGGGTATGCGCCATTTCCGTCACTGACGGTCAAATCGTCGTAGCGAAACAGGAGGGCAGAATGGGTAATCGCTTGCAGAAACTTTGTGCATCGATAGGGCTCGCTGCCCTTCTAGGCGGATTTTCGGGTGTCGCTTCGGCCGCAATTACCCCGCCTGCCGACACGGCTCCATCCGGTAATTGCGTTTTTGATCTTGGCAATCTGCCGCGCTTTTCAGGCAAGATCGAGCGTCTGCTACCCGGCACGCAGGGGGATGCTGTCGGGGCCCTCCTGACAGATGGCACGGAGGTCGAAATGCCTCCCGGCCTAGCGGCACAGGACCATCACCTGCGTGCCGGGGTCGTACTGGTCGTAAAAGGACTGGCAGCGCCCTCGCTTCATCTTGTGCGTGCGCTCGCGCTCAGCGGCAAGTCTGACCTTTGTGCCGCGCCCATGCCTGAACTGGTGACATCAGCCCCGCCAGCCAATGCGGAAGGCCGCATTGTCAGGCTGCTGCATGACGGTGATGGTGCCCTGAATGGCGCTGTGCTGAATACAGGCACGGTGCTGCGCGTGCCCGCGTCAGGTGCCCGCACGAATTTTCTCAGGCTTGGGGTGCCGATTTACGCTGAGGGCTATGGTTATCAGACGGCTTTCGGCAAGCTTGTGGTTGCGCGTCGTCTTGGGCCTGACCGCCTGCAGGCGATCCACGTGTCTGACGAACCGCTCATCCCGCGCGGTGCGCCGCCAGGCTCGACAGGTTACGACCAGATCGAGGCGCCGGGCGGCACGGAATAGGATTTCAGCTACCCTGCCCAATATAGGGGGCGGGGTGCCGTTGCTCAGACGATATCTGACTCGCGCAGGGCCAGCGTGAGACAGGGCGAGAGTGGCAGGATGGGCGCTACTGTCGCCTGAAAAGCGTGATAGAGATCGGCCTTGTCGGCATAGACCTCGCCTGAAATATGCCCGTCCGCGTCGACCTCGTTACGCCAGCCGCCATGTTCGTGATCGATCAGCGCCTCGGCGATATAATCCCAAAGCTTGCGATACCATGTCTCATAGGCCGGACTGCCTGTGCGCTTGAGCAGGTTGACCGCAGCCGTGACAGCTTCGGCCTGTACCCAGTGGGCGCGCACGGTTACATGCGGTTTGTGATCCCAGTCGATGGTATAGATCATTCCTGGCTTGCCATCTGCTGCCCAGCCATAGCGCAGGGCTGAGTCGAGCAGCGCTCGCGAGTCATGCAGCATCCATCCCGGCGCCACGCCGTCGCGACGAAGCAAAGCCGCTTCAACCTTGACGGTCAGATGCGCCCATTCAGCAAAATGCCCGGGGGTCATACCGTAAGGGCGCAGTGAGTCTGTTGGTTTGTCCTTGTTGTAGTCGCGCAGCAGCACCCAGTCGCGATTGAAATGCTCGGGCATGCAATAATCGTGAGACCCTGCAATTTCATGAACGAAGCGATGCACAATACGATGGGCGCGCTTGAGCCAATCGTCATTGCCTGTGATGTCTGCGAGCGCGAGGCAGGCTTCGGTCGAATGCATATTGGCATTCGCCCCTCGATAATCTTCCTCATCGCTCCAGTCGCGCGCGAAGCTCTCACGCATTACCCCTTCTTCTTCAGACCAGTAATGTGTCTCGAGAATTTCGGTCGCAAGGGAGAGCAGCTTTTCACCTCCCTCAACACCAAGCAGTGTTGCAGACGACCCGGCGAGTGCCACAAAAGCATGCAGATAGGCCTGCTTACGATTGTTCGGTGCCGATGGTGTTTCAAACCAGCCGCCATGATCCTTGTCATGGAGCGGGCCAAGCAGGGCCGCGACGCCGTGCTGGACCAGCGGCAGACAGCCGGGGATGCCCTGTAATGTCGCCATTGAGAAAGCATGAACCATTCGCGCGGTCAGGATACCATCCGGCTGCGCATCCCTGGGCAGAGAGCCATCACGCCCCAGAGCGCCGAAGCCGCCCTCCATACGTGAGGCCTGGGCAAAACGCAGGAGACGGCGTCCTTCAGCCGCGAGCCAGAGGCGATGGGCGGAGCGTCGAACCCAGCTTGTCTCGGGCAGAAGCATGGGGGAGAGTAGATCGGTCATCGTGCCATCCTGTCGTACTGTCGTTTTGATCAACACGCAGAGAGGGCGGCGGGGTTTCGGTTTGATTGTTCGATTGACTGCCCCGGCTCCTTGCACGGGTTATTTACCATCAATGAGTCAAACCTCTGCCCCGAGCGCAAAGCAAGGCGTGACGGCTGGTGGGGGATGGAGGGCAGGGAGGAGGCGAGCTAATGAGAAAACAGGCTCTCCGGCGAAGGATCCCGATAAAGCCTGTTTCCTGAAGGGGTGCTGTTCTCGCACGCATCCGTCGGGTCAAGTCTGATATCTATGGGTTACTTTTATGGCGATGAAAGACCAGGCCGTAAGCGTGAGAATGACTTGTTTCGACGGCACCACTTTCAGTGCGCAGTTAAGCTCAATAAAATAAAAATACGGGAATATCTGACGTTGGATTTCTTCTACGCCTTCTATCAGCAGCCAATGACATTACTGGCAGTCGAAGAAGGGCCTATACTCCTCGCGTATACCAGCGCACATATCGATAGTATCTGTGGCCCCTGTCGTGAGGGGGAGATGCTCAATGATTTGTGGCGATATTCCGCGCTTATCTCGCTTTGCAGATTTTTGCATACAGGCATACTTTGTTCATGGGGCCTTGAAAAGGCGAATGACGTGCTGACTGAACTTGCCAATAGCCCTCTGACCTATCAAAGAGACACTGTCTTGTGGGAAACTTATGAGTTTTGTCTGACGACCAAAGGAAAGAGCCTCCTCGACAACAGTGGCGTCACGGAACTCGGCGGCCCAGCAGAGCCAAAGCTGGAGAAAGCTCTTGCGCGCGCGTTTAGGGTCACCTCCATCAAGCACGATCAGGTTTCTGTATCGAGAGAAGCGCTCGATATCTGGATAGAGAAATTGCGGTATGAAGAGGATGCGTATCCTTTCCATGTGCCTTGATCGATAGCTGACATGAGTGACGTTGCCCCATCGAGCTCTGCGCAGAATACCACTATCTGAAGCTCCCACCGTAGTTTTATGTGTATGGCTCAAGATCTGTCGCCTGATCAGGCAGCCCGCTCGTGCTTGAACGAACTGACCGAATGCATAGACACAGGGCATCGCTCAGCATATACCTGTAGCAGAAAAATAACCCGAGCAAGTCGCGACGGTTGAATATAGAATATTGAGAGATAATAGTTATAATGTCAGGCATATTTGAATTGGGATCAAAAGAAATCCCAAATAATAGAGAAAGCGTGGTCTATTACGTGCCGACGGGCATATCGGGCCTTGAAGATTTCTTCAATATTTTTCGTACCCTGTTGAATTTCCCCTCATATTTCGGGTTCAATTGGAATGCATTCGATGAGTGTATCACTGATCTTGATTGGATAACGTATTACGAGGTCTGGATTGTATTCAGTGATACCCCTAATATCAGTGAGAGAGATTTGAAAATACTTAATAATATTATGATAGATGCAGTTGATCATTGGAGCAGGACGAAAGAGAAGAATCTAAGCGTTGTCGCGCCGCATGGCTTTCTGGGCGCGGGAATTACAACCAAATAATGCCGTTTTCATCGCCTGTATCTTCCATGCGGCCGTTGCTGTCATGTCAAGGCTTGTGCCCCAAGTCAGAGATTGCCGATGATCTGAAATCCTAGTGAGCTGCTGTAGAAAATATCGGCCTTTCCTCACGGCATCATTCTAATCAAGGTTCGAATGACGAGTTGGATAACAACTGTGCCTGAGAAACCGCAAGCGTTACATGATGGGACTTCGCGTATCATTTGGGCGTCAGCGTATCGTCAACGCCTTGCCCGCGCTCCCTAAGCTGGTTGTTTCACGCGCGTCCAATATTTTAGAGCCCTTTTGGAAATTCAGCGTGAGGGGTTTTCAGGGCGTCTGGCGTGTGATTCACACTCAGGATGTGGACGCCAGAACAACGAGGCCGAATGGCCGACATCACCGGTAGGACGAAACGCTATCCATCTGATCTGACCGATGAAGAATGGGAGCGCATAGCGCCCCTGATGCCGCCTGCGAACCGGCGTGGCCGGAAACGGGTGACCGATTTTCGTGAGATCATCAATGCACTGCGCTATCTTGTCCGCTCGGGCTGCGGCTGGGAGATGCTGCCGGCTCACTTTGGTCCGTGGCAGACCGTCTATTGGTGGTTCCGCAGGCTGATGCGCCGTTTTCTGTTTCAGACGATCCATGATGTCTGCCTGATGCTGGATCGTGAAGCAGCGCGACGCGAAGCCAGCCCATCCGGTGGTGTCATTGACAGCCAGAGCATCAAGGCTCCTCATGCAAAGACCCGTGGCTATGACGCCGGCAAGAAGATCGTTGGTCGTAAGCGCCATATTGCGGTTGATACAGATGGCCGACTGCTTCTGGTCAGGCTGACCCCAGCCAATATTTCGGATAGTGCGGGTGCACAGATGATCCTGGGTGCTATCCGCAAACGCTGGCCGTGGGTGAAGCATCTGTTCGCAGATGGGGCCTATGACCGCTTGCAGTTGATAGACAAAGCCGCCTTTTTTAACTTCACGGTCGAGATCATCCAGCGCTCAGATACGGAAAAAGGATTTGAAATCCTGCCACGTCGATGGGTCGTTGAGCGGACATTCGGCTGGATGATCCGCTGGCGCCGACTGGTGAGGGATTACGAACAGCGTATCGACGTGGCAGAGGCCATGATCCACATCGCCATGGGAAGCCTAATGCTACGCCGAAACGCTCATCCGTGAATTTCCAAAAGAGCTCTTAACCATCTCTGGTTGCTTCTATGATTTACTGGCCTTTGCCCGAAGAAGTAGAGCATATGCTAGATATCCCGCGAATTTTATTACTTATTGTGTCGCACCTCAAGGTCGTGATAATGGTAATCGATATCAAAATTATAAAATTACCATAAATGTCAGGACAGATGATGCTGGGTCGTGAAGTCATAATAACGAAATGTCCGTACGATGATAAGCTAAAGGACAAATCGGATACATATCTTGCTTGAGTGAAGATGATTTCGGTAGCATGTCCTCATACGGAATATTTATATTTGATGAAGGGTGTGTCGCCATGTTCAAAAAGGAATAATTTTGCCTTACCGGTAACGTATATGATGTTGAGGAATTCCTCACGCATGATCACTTGAGAGTTTCGAAAGATGGAGAACTCCTGCGACGAGGGCGCGACGTTAAATGATCAGAAATATAAGAGCCCTGCCTGGTGCCCAGCTATTCGGGTCTTGATGCATCAAATGTCCTGAAGGCAGTTACGCTTTATAGACAACTTCGCCATTGGACTTGAGCTTGGCGACAACCTTAATGTTCGAATACAGACCGGAACTGTCACCATCAAAGACAATAGAGGGATACTGGAAACGCCACTCTGACAAAAGGAAGCAAGTGGCGTTTCCAGAAACGCCTTCTGGTCCCTGTGGTTCGTCAACACGCAGACGCGAAAAACGGGGTTGAGCTGCATGAACGGTCGAAGAAAGTGCACCTCGTCAGCGCGATGATTAGTCGCCGTGGCTAGCTGGAAATAAGGGTTTACTCTTCAAGCGATAAGCGGCGATGCCAGGCGTATGACACAGTTGTTCATGTAGCAGATTTATTTCATCGCTTGATGATGCGTTTCCGTTTCACGGGATATAGGCTGCTCAAACAGTGAAACGAGCTATCACTCGATACGAGCCGTTGGTGGGGCCAAGCTTTATGTATGGGCTCGCTTCAGCATTTCAAGCTTGGGTCAATAGGTCTAGAGTCTACGGCTTTTCAGGGTAAATTTCTGCAGAGCCGATTTGTATCGACATATTACTTGAAAATTACTTGATATCTACGTGTTAATTTTAGGAAAATTTTTTCTGCTAATGAAAATCCATCATCGGCGAATAATCTCTCGTCTCTGCTACTCTTGAATGCAGAGTTTGGTGGGTAATCCTGATCAAGAGTGGCATCATATACCGCAGCCCAGTTTTCAATCTCCTCGACAAGCTTATCGGATAGGCCGAGAAATCGAGGATCGATGTTGTCATAGTTGTTTGGCCCACTATGCCATAGCGGCCAGCATTCATACTCCGGCATCAACTTGATAACATCCATTCGAGCAAGCCCTCATGACAGCGTTAACGAGATGACCATGCCTAATTTGATTGCATCGTGCTCTAACATATCCAACAATCATTACCAGCTTCTCCACTCCCAGAACCCGTGTCTCTTCTCCAACACGGAGGAAGGAGGGCTTCCTCGATGCTGAGTGCCATTCAAAAAGAGGAAATGTAGGGCGTTATGTGACAGGCAGGATTGTTCCGGTAACGAAATTGCAGAAAATGAATAATGTAACCATCAGGGAGACACTATGGAGTATTGAAATCCTGATTGAATCGAAAACTGTGCAATGCGAATTTGGAGTGCTGGTAAGTGATAGGCTTTCTGCGTCAATATCCGCAGGGTTTGATATTTTCAAAATATCAAATGAAGCATTCAAAATTTTCAGGATCCGGATTTGCGCCACCAAAGTGATTTGGATCACGTATTGCTGACACTGATCGCGATGATAGAGGGGCCAGAGTTTGAGATGACGGAGGAAGAGTTCCATACGATTTTATTGACCATTCGTGAGATGAACGAGGGGTAACGCGCCGAAGGATGCGCCCTCATAGTCGTGCCGTCGAGAAAGGCACTTCCCGCAGTTGGAATCCTGGTCTTTCACCTGCATGACGGGTTTTCAAAATGCGGGGGCTTTGCCTCTCGGATGGCCGGTTGAGCAGTGCTCCACCAGGGCACGGGTTCCGCTGCAATTGCCAGCTGCGTCGGGCCATTCTTGCAGCAAAGGAAACCGGCAGCGTAGCCCCCCAACGGCGCACGAGGCGGTGTGCCGCCCAGGAAGTCCATCGACGCAATCGACGGTGCCGAACCCATCGCGCGTGAACGGATATCACACTTTGAATCATGCTCATCGCAACGAGCTATGCTATTCCCCGGCAGCATCAAGGACTAACGGGCCTTGTCAGCAACTGTCGGCGCCAGAGTATCGGGCGATGACGGCGATTAGAGACTATCGAGCAGGACGATAAGAAGAAATATGTCGCAATCAAGAACTCCCAATGCTCAGGACCTCTCAAGTTTCGGCAAGCTCCCCCTCGCTGTTGCCCGAAACAAGGGAATCTGGCCGCCAGCGCGTTATCAGCATGTTCTGGTCGCATGCGCGCGCTGGGAGAACGATAGCGTCGTCGAGTGGCTGAGTTATCATCGCTCGATCGGTTTTGATCACGTCTATCTCTATTGCAACGATGATGACCCCTCGGGGCTTTATGAGGCTGTGCTTCCCTTCCTGCAGGGAGAGACGCCTTTCGTGACTTTTCATCATTATCGTTATCAGGGCGAGCAACTGCAGATGTACCGCCATTTTCTCAGGCATTATGCCCAAGAGACAAAATGGCTGATGTTCCTCGATCTGGACGAATTCGTGTGTCTGCCCGGCAGTGATGATATCGCCGGTGTCAGCGCCCGCTTCGGGGCGGACCACGATGCCATTTATCTGAACTGGTGCGGCTACGGCCATTCTGGCCATAGCCAGCGGCCCGCAGATGGTATCCTGCGCAACTACACGAAGCGCGAAGTCGGTGCGTCGCCTCTCACAAAGATCCTCGCAAAGACGGGGGCCGTTTCCTACCGGCTGTCTTATGATAACCCGCTTGTGGGCATCCATCACGATCTGTTTGCTCTGGGCGCACCTCTGCGTGCCTGCAACATGCTCGGTGAATCGATGGAGGGATATTATGATAATTTTCCCGAGAATGCCTGGGCGTTTCTGAATGCCGATAACCGACGTGTGCGGCTGGTCGAGGTCGGCTATATCGCCCACTTTAACATTCGCTCCGAGGAGGATTTTGCGCGCAGGATAGAGCGTGGATGCAAGGGGGATTTCAGCGCCCAGACCCATTGGCGTGACCGGAATGCCGATGAGCGCCTGGCCTATCATGCCGACACAAATGCGGTGACCGATCTCTATCTGAGCAATTACTGGAAGTCGCTCATCGATAAGGGTTTGAAAACAACCCTCATCCCGGGTTCGGTATGGCCACTGCTTTCGGTCGGCAAGCGCGCGACGCAGAGTTCCACGCTTCATGACGGCTCACGCGACGAAGACGCCTGTCGCGCTGTCTCGGGACGCCTGACAGGTCACCCGCAGCACCATACGGCGCTGCAGGATAATCCCTGGTGGATGGTCGATCTGGGCGAACTCAGCCATATTCATGAGATCATGATCTTCAACCGCCTTGATGGCGCGATGGAGCGGTTGGGAAGCTTCAAGGTCGAAGTCTCTCATGACCGTTTCTTCTGGAACACGATCATCGATCGCCAGAACGGGCCGCTCTTCGGTGGTCTCGATGGCACCCCGTTCGACTGGCGCAATGACGCTGGTGTTCTCGGGCGCTTTGTGAGGGTCACGGTGCCGGGAACGCAGGTCTATCTGCAAACCGATCAGATCGAGATCTACGGACGACCGTTCTCGCTTGCGGAGTTCGAACAAAATCGCAACGCGGCCTCGGCCTGATATTCCAGAAGCCATGGCGTATTCCCTTCCCGAAGGGGGTACGCCATGACCGCCTGCCAATAGCCTGGGCGGTTTCTGCTCATTATTTCGTATGCCCGCCCTTGGCATTTGAAATAATGCTCCCATGTTCAAATCATGACAGAACGAGAACTGCCATAACGGGGTTCGCGTCGTCGCAACTGGCCGCCTTCATGGGGCATGGGAGCATTGAGAAATTATGAATATTGAGAAATTTACCGAACGTAGCCGCGGATTTCTTCAGGCTGCGTCGACGATCGCCCTTCGCGACTATCATCAGCAGCTGACGCCTGAGCATCTGCTTAAGGCCCTGCTTGACGACCCTGAAGGCACTGCCTCGGGTCTCATACGTGCTGCGGGCGGCGACCCCGAGATCGTTCGCAAAGCCAATGACGCCGCGCTTGCCCGCCTGCCAAAAGTTCAGGGCGGCGGCGCAGGCCAGCCTCAGGCTACCCCGGACCTCGTGCGCGCGCTTGACACTGCCGAGCAGGACGCCCAGCGCGCAGGCGACAGCTTTGTCGCGCAAGACAGGGTTCTCGTAGCTCTTGCTGGCACGAAATCGGCAGCAGGCCAGGCACTTGCAGAAGGCAAGGCCGATGCCAAGGCGCTGGAGCGTGCCGTCGCCCAGCTGCGCAAGGGCCGCGTGGTTGATAGCGCCAATGCAGAGGCCGGTTTTGACGCGCTCAAGAAATATGCCCGTGACGTCACGGCGGTGGCGCAGTCGGGGAAGCTCGATCCGGTGATCGGGCGTGATGAGGAAATTCGGCGCGCTATTCAGGTCCTTGCTCGCCGCACGAAGAACAATCCCGTGCTCATTGGTGAGCCTGGCGTCGGCAAAACGGCTATCGTCGAGGGGCTGGCCCTGCGCATCGTCAATGGCGACGTGCCGGAAGCTCTGCGCAACAAGAAGCTGCTCTCGCTTGACATGGGCGCACTCGTAGCTGGTGCAAAATACCGGGGTGAATTCGAAGAGCGCCTGAAGGCCGTTCTCAAGGAGATCGAGAGCGCTGAAGGTCAGGTCATCCTGTTCATCGACGAGATGCATACGCTGGTCGGTGCGGGGCGCTCTGATGGCGCCATGGATGCCTCCAACCTGATCAAGCCGGAACTCGCCCGTGGCGTGCTGCACTGCATCGGTGCGACAACCCTGGACGAATATCGCAAATATATCGAGAAGGACGCAGCTCTTGCCCGTCGCTTCCAGCCGGTCTTCGTAGGTGAACCTTCGGTTGCCGATACGATCTCGATCCTGCGTGGGATCAAGGAGAAATACGAGCTGCATCACGGTGTGCGTATCACCGATGGCGCGCTCGTAGCGGCAGCAACCCTGTCCAATCGCTACATCACAGACCGGTTCCTGCCCGACAAGGCAATCGATCTCGTCGATGAGGCGGCAAGTCGTCTGCGTATGCAGATCGACAGCAAGCCTGAAGCACTGGATGAACTCGACAGGCGTATCATCCAGCTCAAGATCGAGCGTGAGGCAATCCGCAAGGAAGAAGACAGTGCAAGCCGCGAGCGTCTGGTGAAGCTCGAGGTCGAACTGGCCGATCTGCAGGAGCAGTCCGATACACTGGGCGCGGCCTGGCATGCCGAGAAGGATCGCGTCAACGCAATCCAGAAGCTCAAGGAACAGCTCGACCAGGCGCGTTCGGAAGTCGATGTGGCCCAGCGCAAGGGTGATCTCGGCAAGGCATCGGAACTGATGTACGCGACCATTCCTGGTCTTGAGCGTCAGATCGAGGAATCCCAGCAGCGCGAGCAGAAGGATGCCGATCAGGCCGGTCTGTTCAGCGAAGCCGTGACTGATCAGGGCATCGCCGCCGTTGTGTCGCGCTGGACGGGCGTCCCGGTCGATCGCATGCTCGAAGGCGAGCGCGCCAAGCTGGTCCGAATGGAGGACTCCCTGCGCGAGCGTGTGGTGGGTCAGGAAGCCGCTCTCAAGGCTGTGTCGAATGCTGTGCGCCGCGCGCGCGCCGGGCTGCAGGATCCCAACCGTCCGATCGGGTCCTTCCTGTTTCTCGGGCCGACCGGTGTAGGCAAGACCGAGCTTGCGAAGGCGCTGGCCCAGTTCCTCTTTGACGATGATCGCGCCATGCTTCGCGTCGATATGAGCGAATTCATGGAGAAACACGCCGTGTCCCGTCTCGTCGGCGCGCCCCCGGGCTATGTCGGCTATGAGGAAGGGGGTGTGCTGACTGAAGCCGTGCGTCGCAGACCCTATCAGGTCATCTTGTTCGACGAAGTTGAGAAAGCACATGAGGATGTCTTCAACATCCTGCTTCAGGTGCTTGATGACGGGCGGTTGACCGATGGGCAGGGTCGTGTGGTGGATTTCCGCAACACGATCATCATTCTGACGTCAAATCTGGGTTCGGATATTCTTGCCAATCAGCCGGATGGTGAAAGCGCCGATCTGGTCCAGGCGCAGGTCATGGCCGTGGTGCGCAATCACTTCCGTCCGGAGTTCCTGAACCGACTGGATGAGATCGTTCTCTTCTCGCGTCTGCAGCGCGCAGATATGAGCCGCATCGTCGCCATCCAGCTCAAGAGGCTCCGTGGCCTTCTTGAAGAGCGCAAGATCACGCTCGATCTGGATCAGGCCGCAAATGACTGGCTGGCAGAGTCCGGTTACGACCCGGTCTACGGGGCTCGTCCGCTCAAGAGGGTCATTCAGCGCAGTCTGCAGAACACGCTGGCCGGGCTTATCCTTGATGGCTCGATCTTCGATGGCCAGACTGTGCATGTTTCGGCCAATGACAAGGGGCTGGTCATCAATGGCCAGCAGGCCGAGTTCGACTGATAACCGCTATTGCCCTGTGATGCCTGCCTAGGGTGTCAGCATCAGCAGAAAGGCGTGAGATCTTCGGGTCTCACGCTTTTTTTGGTTGGCACCTAACCGCGTATGAACCCCAGTTTCTAAAGGGCCGTGCGCTCTCCAAGCACTCGGCAAGACAGGCGTCCGGCAAAATATGCCTCTTATGATCCGCATCGTCACTCCCCGTGGCAAGTCCGCGGATGCGAGGCGCCCAATGCGCAGTGGCACGAGGAATGTGCCAATGATTGATGCAATGCCATCGGTGTGGAGTGGCGCGTCAGGTCTCGCTGAGAAATTGTTCAGTGACAGGGCGCGCTTTCAGGAAAGTGGTCTTCCTTGGCACGCTCCCGGCATCAGCAGCTGTCCTACCCAAGATGGTTTGCCGCCTCACAACTCTCTATCCACGCTCTGAATGCCAACCATATCCGGGTCGCGAAAGCTCGCAGGCTTGGGAGACTGTTCACTAAAACGCTTGCGTCGTAACGCCCTAGCGGGAGAGGGGCAGACGGGTTATATTGGGCGCTTGTTGCGAGTAGGAGCGTCACGCCAGCATGTCCGAACAGATCCGTCCGACCGAGTTGCCAGAGAACCTCGATGACGAAGCCGATTATGGCGCCTCATCCATCTCGGTTCTCAAGGGGCTCGATGCGGTACGCAAACGCCCCGGCATGTATATCGGCGACACGGATGACGGGTCTGGCCTGCATCACATGGTCTTCGAGATCATCGACAATGCAGTGGACGAAGCGCAGGCTGGTCATGCCACACGCTGCGTGCTCACCATGAATGGCGATGGCTCGATCAGTGTGCGCGATAACGGTCGTGGCATTCCGACTGATCTGCACGAGGAAGAAGGCGTCAGCGCCGCAGAGGTCGTTCTGACCAAGCTTCACGCGGGCGGCAAGTTTAACCAGAATTCCTATAAGGTATCGGGCGGTCTGCACGGCGTGGGTGCCGCTGTGGTCAACGCACTTTCCGAATGGATGGAAGTGCGCATTTGGCGCAACGGGCTCGAACATTTCATTCGCTTCCAGCATGGCGAGCGCGACGACGCCCTTACCGTGGTCGGTGCCAGTGACGAACCGCGCGGCACGCTCGTGACGTTCAAGCCGAGCAAGCAGACCTTCACCAAGGTCGATTTCGAGTTCGGCATCCTCGAGCGTCGTATGCGCGAGCTGGCCTTCCTGAATTCCGGCCTCGAGATCGTGCTGCGTGACGAGCGCCATGCCGAAAACAAGGAGGTTGTCTTCTGCTATGAAGGCGGCCTGAGCGCCTTCGTCGAGTATCTCGATGCAAGCAAGACATCGATTGTCACGCCACCGATCGTGGGGGCCATCGATCACGCCGAAAGCGGTATCAAGGTCGAGTTCGCGCTCACCTGGAATGACAGCTTCCATGAAACGATGCTGTGCTTCACCAACAATATCCCGCAGCGCGATGGCGGCACGCATCTGGCTGGTTTCCGCCAGGCTCTGACCCGCATCGTAGGTAAATATGCCGAGACAGGATCGTCGAAGAACTCCGCTGCCCTGACCGGTGAGGACATGCGCGAAGGCATGACGGCCGTTCTCTCGGTCAAGGTGCCGGACCCGAAATTCTCGTCGCAGACAAAGGATAAGCTGGTTTCGTCTGAAGTGCAGCCTGTGGTGCATGTGACGGCAGCTGACTCGATTGGCCACTGGTTCGAAACCCACCCGCGTGAGGCCAAGGCCATCATCGCGAAGGTCAACGAAGCCGCAGCCGCCCGTGACGCCGCCCGTCGTGCGCGCGAACTGACGCGACGCAAGGGCGTGCTCGATGTTTCCTCGCTGCCGGGCAAGCTGGCAGATTGTCAGGAGCGCGATGCGAGCAAGGCTGAAATCTTCATCGTCGAGGGTGACTCCGCAGGCGGAACGGCCAAGCAGGGGCGCGATCGCCGCTTCCAGGCCATTCTCCCGCTCAAAGGCAAGATCCTGAACGTCGAGCGCGCGCGTTTCGACCGTATGCTTGGCTCGGCCGAAGTCGGTACGCTGATCACCGCTCTCGGCACGGGTATCGGGCGCGGCGATGTGGAGCAGGGCGGTTTTTCGGTCGAGAAACTGCGCTACCACAAGATCGTCATCATGACAGACGCCGACGTGGACGGCTCTCATATCCGAACGCTGCTACTGACCTTCTTCTTCCGTCAGATGCCCGAACTGATCGAGAAGGGCTATCTCTACATCGCCCAGCCGCCACTCTATCGTGCGAAGCGTGGTAACGAAGAACGCTACCTGAAAGACGATGCTGCTCTTGAGCAATACCTGCTCGACAAGGCGCTGGCCAATGCGTCGCTGACGCTGGCCGATGGTCAGATTCTGGCTGAAGACGCGCTGATGGAGCGCGTCAAGGCAATGGGGCAGGTGGCCAAGACGCTCACGGCGCTTGCATCCAAGATCCCTGTCTGGGTGCTCGAACAGGCCTATGTCGCCAAGGCCATGTCACTCGGTCATGATAACGCGCAGGAGCGGGCCCCTGTTCTGCAGGCTCGCCTTGATGCGGCTTCGCCGGTCAATGAGCGTGGCTGGATAGTCGGACCTACAGAAGAAGGCGGGCTGCGCCTTGCCCGCACCGTTCGTGGTGTCGGTGAGGTCTACACGCTTGATGCCGCGTTGCTGCGCTCGGCAGAGGCACGCTGGCTGGCAGGCGAAGGCAGCCGCGTTGCCGATGATTTCGCTGGGGCTGTAACGCTCGCTCTCGATAGCCAGTCGACGGAACTTGCAGGCCCGGCAATGGTTTTTGATCGGGTGGTGCAGCAGGGTCGCAAGGGCCTTGCCATCAACCGGTTCAAAGGTCTGGGCGAAATGAACAATGAGCAGCTTTGGGACACGACGCTCGACCCGGCCACGCGCATTCTGCTTCAGGTCAAGGTGGGAGATGTTGAAGATGCCGGACAGGTCTTCTCGACGCTCATGGGCGATGTGGTCGAGCCCCGTCGCGACTTCATTGTTGGCAATGCCCAGAAGGTCGCCAATCTTGACGTTTAAGGCAATCGGCACCGCCCTGTTTCTTGCAGGAACGGTGCTGACAGCTGCGTCAGCCCACGCTGCTGATATTGGTGAAGGTAGTGCGGCGGCAACGGCAGAGAGCGCTCGCCAGACGACCGCTGTCTATCGTGTCTATAATCATGGGCTGCATGTCGTTGATGCGACTGCCGATTACAGGCTGACCGATGGTGGCTATGGCATCCGCACGACCATCCATGCGGGCGGCCTGCTCAGTATGTTTCTGCGCATGGATATCCAGAGCACTGCGCAGGGGCATTTTGATCATGACCATGTGCAGCCCACCGGGTATGAAAGCGCAGGCTACTCCCGTGGCAAGCATCGCAACGTGGTGCTGAATTACGCCAATGACACACCGCAGATCGTCGCGCTTGATCCGAAGGAAAGCGATCGCCAGGCCGTGCCGGAGAGCGATCTTTCCCACGCCATGGATACGCTGAGCGCCATGGCCTATCTGCTCGAAAATGTGCGTCACACCGGAAAATGTGATGGTAGCGCGCAGGTTTTCGATGGGCTCAGGCTGAGCGCCATGACATCGCACGGCCCCTTCAAGGCGACTGTCCCTTCGTCATTCGGTCAGAAATTCACCGGCGAGGCCCTACGGTGCGACTTTGTGGGACAGCAGGAGGCGGGATTTATCAAGGATTCCTCCCATCTGGATGTCATGAAAGCCCCGCATCCCGGCGCTGCCTGGTTTCAGAACCTGCCTGGCGTGGGCCTTACGGCGGTAAGGATCGAGTTCGAGCATCCCAAGCTTGGTCCGATGATCGCCGTTCTCGACCGGCAACCCACGACGCAGCAATAAGCCGTCATTGCGGGCACTCATCCCTGCTATCGCGTTGGATAGCAGGGGGAAACGCTCAGTTAGGGCGTGAAAGATCGTAGATCAGACGCGGCAGTTCGGCGACGCACCCGGCTATGGCGGTCGCATGGGCTGACATGCTGCGGTCGCCATAGCCCCAGCTTGCGAAAAGCGACGGCATCGGGACACCCATGGCCGCTCTGATATCGTTCTGATGATCTCCGATCATGATTGCGCTAGTCGGTTCTGCATTGATCATGCGCACCGTCTTGCGAATATGATCGGGGTCCGGTTTACGCATAGGGAAGCTGTCGCCTCCACCGATGGCATTGATCAGTGAGGCAATCCCGAGCTGTTCGATAATAGCCTGTGCCGCCTTGACGGGCTTGTTGGTGCAGATCACGCAGCAAATACCTCGCTCTTGCAGTGTGGCGAGTGTCTTCTCCGTATCAGGGAAGAGCTGTGTCTTCTGCGTGGCGCGAGGTTCGTAGATATCAAGAAAACGCCTGGTCGCCTCATCACGGTCGATCCGATTTTCATCGCCGCCATAAGTCAGCAAACGATCCACGAGCGCCCGCGCTCCATCGCCTATCATCGCTCTGACGGCTTCCTCACTGGGAAGATGCAGATCATAGGATTTCATCAACTCCATGCCGCTCCCTGCAAGGTCGGGCAGGCTGTCGACAAGCGTCCCATCCAGATCGAAAACAGCGGTTTTGATTTCGGTGCTCAACGGAGTTTTCCTTTGATCGGAGACGGATGCAATAATCGGCAACCCGAAGTGACAGAACGCGGGTTTGACAGGGCTCGGCTGGGTTGGCTACGCCACTGAACAATATGACATCACTTTCTTTTTCCGACGGCCAGACCGTCCGCCATCACAAACCCACGACTGCCGTGATCCTGGCTGCCGGCCTCGGAACGCGCATGCGCTCATCGCTTCACAAGGCGCTTCATCCGCTTGGCGGAAGGCCGATGATTGCCCATCTGATCGAAACAGCCGGATCGGTCTTTGATCGACTCGTTGTGGTGGTCGGCCCCGATATGCAGGCGCTTGAGAAAGCGGTCGCTCCCTGGCCTTGCGTCGTGCAGTCCGAGCGCCTCGGCACGGGCCACGCGGCACGTATGGCGGAAGATCTCTTCGGCGAGGGCGATGTCGCAATCCTCTATGCCGATAACCCGCTGATAACTGCAGGAACGATGCGTGCCCTGCTGGCCGCACGACGCCAAGAGGGCACGTCTCTGACGCTTCTGGCCATGCGCCCGGCCGATCCGGGCCGCTATGGACGGGTGATCGAGCGTAATGGCTGCGTGCAGGAAATCGTGGAATGGAAGGATGCCACCGAAGCACAGCGTGCAGTGACCCTGTGTAATGCGGGTGTGCTGTGCGCAGATGCTGCCGACCTGCGACGCTGGCTTGGCGCCCTGCGCAACGAAAATGCCCAGGGCGAATATTACCTGACCGACGTCGTGGCACAGGCTGCCGCCGAAGCAGATGTGCATCATGTCGAGGCCCCTGCGGAAGAACTGGCAGGCATCAATTCGCGTGCCGAACTCGCCGTGGCGGAGGCAAGCCTGCAAAAGCGCCTGCGTCTGGCAGCGATGGAAGCCGGCGTGACGCTGGTGGCGCCGGAGACCGTGTTCTTCAGCGTTGATACGGTCCTTGCGCCCGACGTCGTGGTTGAACCCAATGTGGTTTTCGGTCCCGGAGTAACAGTGCACAGCGGCGCGCGGATACGGGCTTTCAGCCATCTGGAAGGCTGTGTTGTCGGCGGCGAGGCCCTGATCGGTCCCTATGCCCGCCTGCGCCCCGGGACAATCTGTGGCAAGGGCACGCATGTCGGTAATTTCGTCGAGCTCAAGGCGACGCAGCTTGGTGATGGGGCCAAGGCCAATCACCTGTCCTATCTGGGCGATAGCAGCATCGGGGCCCGCACCAATGTCGGCGCAGGAACCATCACCTGCAATTATGACGGGTTCTTCAAGCACCGCACCACGATTGGTGAAAATGTCTTCGTGGGTTCCGACGCCATTCTGGTGGCACCCGTGACCATTGGCGACAATGCCCTTATCGCGGCGGGCAGCGTGATTACCGAGGATGTGGAACCCGGCGCCCTTGCCTTGGGTCGATCCAGACAGACGAACAAGCAGGAGCGCGGCCGCATGATCAGTGAGTCGCTGCGCGCAAAGAAGGAACAGGGCTGATGTGCGGAATTTGCGGCGTCGTCGGGCATCGGAATGCCACTCCGCTTATCGTCGAGGCGCTGCGTCGTCTCGAATATCGTGGTTATGACTCAGCTGGTATCGCCAGCCTCGTCGATGGGCAGATTTCCCGTCGTCGTGCGGCTGGCAAGCTGGATCATCTTCAGGCCGTCCTGGATGTGCAGCCCCTTGCCGGCGTGACCGCAATCGGTCACACGCGCTGGGCAACGCATGGCCTGCCGAATGAAACCAATGCCCATCCCCACGCAACCGATCGTGTCGCGATTGTTCATAACGGCATCATCGAGAATTATGAGGAACTCAAGGCCGAGATGCAGGCCGTGGGTCGGCAATTCACCTCTGACACCGATACCGAGTGCGTCGCACAACTCGTCGATTTCTATCTCGATCAGGGCCTGTCGCCACGAGACGCTGCCAGCAAGACGCTTGGACGGCTGCAAGGGGCTTATGCCATCGCAATGATTTTCGCCGGCCATGAAGGGCTGATGATAGGCGCACGGCACGGTGCGCCCCTTGCTGTTGGCTTCGGGGAGGGCGAGATGTTCCTCGGTTCTGACAGCCTGGCTCTGGCACCGCTTGCCCGGAAGATCGCCTATCTCGACGACGGTGACTGGTGCGTCCTCCAGCCTGATGCTGTCGAATTTTTCGATTCAGCCAATCTGAGAGTTCAGCGTCCTGTCCAGACGATCGCCCTGATGGCAGGAACGGTCGGCAAGGATGGCTATCGCCATTACATGGAGAAGGAGCTTCACGAGCACCCTGTGGTGATCGGACAGACATTGCAGCGCATCATTGACCCGGTGACACGCGCGATCAACCTGCCGGAGTTCCCGTTTGACCTCGCCGAACTGCCGCGTGCCGTCATCACCGCTTGTGGATCGGCCTTCTATGCCGGTCTGGTCGCGCGGTACTGGCTCGAGGCTGAAGCGCGCCTCCCGGTGGATATCGATGTCGCGTCAGAACTGCGCTACCGCAATCCGCCGCTGACACCCAAAGGCATGGCGCTGATGATCTCGCAATCGGGCGAGACAGCAGACACGCTGGCCGCCATGCGTAGCCTGCGCGAACGCGAGCAGCATATCGTGTCGATCCTCAATGTAGAGGGCAGCACCATGGGGCGCGAAAGCGACGTGGTGCTTGGCATGGTCGCCGGGCCGGAAATCTCAGTTGCCAGCACGAAGGCATTCACGGCACAGCTTTCGGTTCTTGCCGTTCTGACCATTGCCATGGCGCGTGCCCGCAACACGATGTCGGCCAGACGCGAGGGTGAGTTGCTGGCCAATCTGCTCGACCTGCCGTCACGCGCTGCCGAAGTCTTTTCACGGGCGGGCGCGATCCAGGCCATGGCGGCCTCCGTCGCCGAGGCGCGGGACGTGCTTTATCTCGGGCGGGGCATCTGTTTTCCCGTGGCTCTTGAAGGGGCGCTCAAGCTCAAGGAAATCTCCTACATCCATGCCGAAGCCTATGCGGCCGGCGAGATGAAGCACGGTCCGATTTCGCTCATCGACAAGGATGTGCCGATCGTCGTGATTGCCCCGTCAACCATCCTGTTCGACAAGACGCTGTCGAACATCCAGGAGGCCAAGGCCCGTGGTGGGAGAATCATGGCTTTCACTGACGAGAAGGGCGCCCAGCGCCTGAGCGGTATCGCCGAACACATGGTCATTCTGCCGGATGTCGATCCTTTCGTGGCGCCCATCCTCTACACGATTCCTGTGCAGATGCTCGCTTATGAAGTGGCCCTGCGTCGGGGGACGGATGTTGACCAGCCGCGCAACCTCGCCAAATCGGTGACTGTGGAGTAACCTGAGGGCGAAACAGCGCGAGGACGACTGACATGGCGGGATCGGGACCGACGATACTCATCCAAGGTGCTGGAGTGGCCGGGCTCGTGACTGCCGTGACCCTTGCCGAACGCGGGGCGCGGGTGACGCTCCATGAATCTGGGCCGCGCATCGGCAGCGGCGCGTCATGGTTTGCCGGTGGCATGCTCGCACCATGGTGCGAGGCCGAAGCGGCCCCGGAAGAGGTGACCCGTGACTCGCTCAACTCGCTCGCATGGTGGGCCAGCCACGTGCCGGATGTCATCCGTAACGGCAGCCTCGTGGTTGCCCCCCCGCGCGATCAGGTCGAGCTCAACCGTTTTGGAAGGCGTACAAGCCATTTCGAAACGCTGGGTTCAGAGGCGATCGCCGAACTTGAACCTGATCTGGCAGGTCGCTTCGACCGTGCGCTGTTCTTTGCTGAAGAGGGTCATGTCGACCCGCGCATTGCCCTGGGCCGTCTCAAGGAGCGCCTGCTGATCCTGGGGGGGCATATCAGGCTCGATACCTCTGTTGTCGACGGCCAGTTCGACTGGGTAGTCGATTGCACTGGCATACAGGCGCGGGAGAGCGAGCCCGATCTGCGTGGCGTGCGCGGCGAGATGATCCTCGTTCGATGCCCTGACGTTGTGCTCCATCGCCCCGTTCGAATGCTGCATCCACGCATCCCGATCTATATCGTGCCGCGCGAGCATGGCGTATTCATGGTGGGTGCCACCATGGTCGAGAGCGATGACGGACGTGAAATTACGGTCCGGGCCATGAGCGAGTTGCTGAACGCGCTCTATACCTTGCATCCAGCCTTTGCCGAGGCCGAGATCATAGAAGCCAATGCAGGGATCAGGCCGTCCTACCCCGACAACGTGCCTCGGGTGCATCGCGACGGACATCGCCTTTCGGTCAATGGCATGTATCGCCATGGTTTTCTGCTGTCCCCCGCAAGAGCGGCAGAAGTGGCCGATATCATCTTTACGCAAGCCGCCTGATCTACAGGGCCATGGTGGCGTTTCATAGCGGGCGTGAAAACCCGGTCTGTCAGAGCCGGGCGTTTCGCGCAGTCAGGAATGGGAGAGAACTGCCATGCAGATCATGGTGAATGACGAGACGAAGCTCATCGCGAGCCGCTTCCTCTCCGAAGCGCTGATCGAGCTCGGCTATGGCGAGACGAAAGTGGCAACAGCCGTAGACGGTGTGTTCGTGCCCCGCTCGGCACGCGGAGCGAAGGCATTAGAGGAAGGCGCGAGGCTCGAAATTCTCGCGCCGATGCAGGGGGGCTAACCCATGCGCGCCTATGGTATCGATCTTTCTTCGCCTCTGATGCTGGGCACTGCCCTTTATGACAGCCCGGCCATTCTGGCGGATTCAGTGCGGCGTGGTCGCCCCGGTGCGGTGACAGTCTCGCTGAGGCGGGAATCTGCGGGTCTTCAGGCGGGTCAGGCCTTCTGGGAGCTCGTGCGCGGTTTTGATGTGCCGGTACTGCCCAATACCGCTGGCTGTCATACGGTGCGGGAGGCCGTTACAACCGCGCAGATGGCACGCGAAGTGTTCGAAACCGACTGGATCAAACTGGAAGTCATCGGGCAGGGCGATCTGCTGCAACCGGACGTCTTTGCTCTCGTCGAGGCCGCACGCATCCTGAACGAAGAGGGCTTCAAGGTCTTTCCCTATATGACGGAGGACCTCGTGGTGGCGGAGCGTCTGCTGCGCGCCGGATGCGAGGTGCTCATGCCGTGGGGAGCCCCGATAGGGTCGGGCAGGGGGCTGAACAACCTGTTTGGACTGCGCGCCCTGCGTGCCCATTTTCCGGAAGTGCCTATGGTGATCGATGCCGGTATCGGGCGCCCCTCGCATGCCGTCACCGCCTTTGAGCTGGGCTTTGACGCCATCCTGATCAACACGGCCGTGGCAAAAGCAGGTGACCCAGCAGCCATGGCAGAGGCTTTTCGTCTCGCCTGTGATGTTGGGCAACTGGCGAAGACCGCAGACCCGATGGACGAGCGCGACATGGCTGTTCCCTCGACGCCCACTCTAGGCAAGGCAAGTTTCGCATCATGAATTCACGGCTTCCATCCCCGATCTATCCCGTCGTCGATCACCCACGCTGGATAGAACGTCTGGGTTCTGCAGGAGCCCGATTCATCCAGCTTCGCCTCAAGGACCTGTCCCCTGAAGTCCTGCGGGCGCAGGTGATCGAAGGACAGGAGGCGGCAGCGCGCCATAATGTGCGCCTCGTTCTCAACGATTACTGGCAGCTCGCCCTCGAGCTGGGCATCGATTACATCCACATCGGTCAGGAAGACCTCGATACGGCTGACCTCGAACAGATCCGGGCGGCACGCATCGCGTTCGGCATTTCGACCCATTCCCATGAAGAGCTCGAGCGGGCCCTGTCTGTACAGCCGGATTACGTGGCACTCGGCCCGATCTGGGAGACGAAGCTCAAGAAAATGATCTGGGAGCCTCAGGGTGTCGAAAAACTGACGGAATGGCGCCGCATCATCGGGCCGGAAATGCCGCTGGTTGCGATCGGCGGCATTACGAAGGAGCGTGCTCCATCCTGCCTTGCGGCAGGGGCTGACAGCGTCGCCGCGGTCTCCGATTTTATCGCATCCCCCGACCCGGAGCAGCAGGTTGAGGCCTGGCTGAAAGCATGTTCGGGCTGAAAATCAGTAATATTTCCATCAAATCGGGGAGTCGCCCTCGCGGAGTCGTGACGATTCGCGTATAGAATTTCCATCTTGCAAAAAAGAGGGGAGAACACGCGCGCATGATGGTGACGGGACTGGCTGCCATTATTCTGGCGCTGGCGCTTTTGATGGTACTCATCAGCGCGGTGCAGCCTTTGGCCCGTCGGCTTGAGGTATCGGAGACCGTTCTCCTCGCTCTTGCTGGCATCGGCATCGGTGCGGCGGCCGACCTACTGCTGCGCTCTTCCCTGACCGAGATTTTTGACGGCGCTGCCGAGACGCTGCTCTATTTCCCGATCAACAGCGAAGCCTTTCTGCTGATCTTCCTTCCCATTCTGGTTTTTCAGGGCGCGCTGGCAATCGATGTGCGACGTCTGGCGCATGAGACGGCAACCGTGCTTCTGCTGGCCGTTGTGGCCGTGCTCGTCTCGACCCTTACCATTGGCGGGGCGCTTTATCCGTTCGCCGGTCAGTCCATGGTGGTCTGTCTGCTCCTCGGTTCAATTGTCGCTACGACCGACCCGTCAGCAGTTGCCGGGATCTTTCGCGAGATTGGTGCGGCGTCACGTCTGACACGGCTCGTCGAAGGCGAGGCCTTGCTCAACGATGCTGCGGCTATCGCCATTTTCTCCATCCTTCTGGCTTCCGTCACCTCGCACCGCCATATCGAGTTGGGCGAGACGATCATTGACTTTCTGGCCTCCTTCGGTGGGGCGATCGTCGTCGGCGTGGCAATTGGACGGCTGACCCTGCTCATGATTGCAGGGCTGGGGGGGGCGGTGGCAGCCGAAATCACCCTGACGCTCGCCTTGCCCTACATCGTCTATATCATCTGCGACGAGTTCCTCGGCTTCTCAGGTGTGGTCGCTACTGCCGCCTCGGGCCTGACTCTTTCGGTCTATGGTCCCTCGACCTTTAGGCCGCAGGTCTGGCGCTTTCTCAACGAACTCTGGGTGCAGCTCGTCTTCTGGGCGGGGTCGCTCGTGTTCGTTCTGGCTTCGATGCTTGTGCCGCGCCTCCTGATCGGTATGACGCGTTGGGATTGTGTGCTGATTCTGATCGCTACAGTTGCAGGTCTTTTTGCCCGCGGTGCAGTAGTATTCGGTCTGCTGCCGATCCTGGCGGCGGCCAAATTGTCCCCCCCTGTGCCGGCGCCGTTCAAGACGACCATGGTCTGGGGCGGGCTTCGTGGCGCCATTACCCTTGCGCTCGCACTTGCCGTGACAGAGAACCAACGCGTATCGACCTCAACGGCTCATTTTATCGGTATTATCGCGACCGGCTTCGTGCTGATCACATTGCTCGTCAATGGCACGACGCTGCGCTACCTCGTGGTGTTTCTCAAGCTTGACCAGCTTCCCACCATCGACCAGGCCATGCGCCATCAGGTGCTGAGCAGTGGCCTGGCCCAAGTGGCGGAACGCACGCATACGCTCGCAGATGAGCTCGGCTTCGGCTCTGGAACGCAGCAGACCATTATCGGGCAGATCGAAAGACGGGCGCAGGAAGAGAGCGAGGCCAACACCTTTGACACCGCGCTCGGCGACAGGCAGCGCGTGACGCTTGCCCTGATTACCATCGCCAACCGCGAGCGATCGCTCCTGCTCGATCTGTTCCGTATTCGCGGTCTGTCACGCCGCGTCATGGAAACGCTGCTGCGATCCTCTGAAGCTATGGTCGACGGAGCAAGGCTAGAAGGGCGTTACGGCTATGTGCGCGCGCTGCGTCGGCGGCTGCGCCCGACACTGCGTTTCCGCGTAGCCCAGATGCTGCATCGTCGGTTCCATATCGACAAGCCGCTCATGTATTGCATGTCGGAACGCTTCGAGATGCTCGTTATCGCCCATCTCGTCTCGCTATCGCTCATGCGCTTCATGCATGAGCGTCTCGAGCCGACACTGGGCAACCGTATCGGTGAGATCGTCTCTGAAGTTCTGGGGCGTCAACGTCGCATGCTCGATGACGCCCTCGAGATGCTACGCCTGCATTATCAGGGTTATTCAGAGGCGCTCGAGAGCCGCATTCTGCATCAGATCGCCTTGCGGCTTGAGGAAGAGGAATACGACGAGCTTCTCTCCGATAACCTTGTCAGTGAAGAGCTGCATCGCGAATTGCTCAAAGATGTCGAGAAGCGTCAGGAGCGCCTCGAAAAGCCACTGCGTTTCAACATCAAGAGCGGTATCGAGCAGCGCCTGCGTTCTTTTCCCGCCTTTCGTGGCGTGCCCGATGGGGTCCTGCACGATCTGGCGATGAATATATCCCTGCGCTTTGCCTCGCCGGGTGAGATACTTCTCCGGCGCAACGGCAAGATCAGGATGGTCTATGCCGTGGTGGCCGGTCTGGCTGAGGTGCATATCGCCGAGCAGGACGTACAATTCGGGGCAGGGGATCTGATAGGGGCCGCGCCACTGATCAATCAGACCTATTCACGGGGCACGGTGCGGACGATGCAGTTCTGTCATCTTCTCGCCATACCGTCGAATCTGTTCATGCGTCTGGTCGAGGAATATCCGATCGTGCGCCGCACCATCGACGAACGGGCAGAAGCGCGTCTGGTGGAGGGGCACAAACTCTCTCTGGTGCTGGGAGGAAACAAGGAGCCCTTCATACCGGCACGCGAACTCATCAGGTCAGGCGAGAACGACATAAAGCCCGAGTAAGGGCCCCGTTATGATCAGGAATGCTGGGCCAATTGGGTTGGTCCAGTGGTCTTTCGTTCGCTTAAAGACCTCCCGCGCATATCTGTGACGATCAGTCTGACGGTTTCATTTTCTTAGAACGGAGAAGGAAAGATCGCCGTCCAAAAGTGACGGTTCGGCCGGCTTAACTGGGACAGGGCCCATCCGACTGACGCAGCCTCAACGCGGGCACTAACAAAAGCGTCGGTTCCTGGCTCTGCATGGGAAACGCGCCCAATGGAGCGGCGAGATGCGCAGAGGAGACCAGCATCTAAGGCACGATACGCGTCAGTGATTTTATCTGACAGGCCGCAGCGGCGACAGTCGGGATTGTCCGGTTCATGGACGACAACGCATCCTTACGATCCTGGCTCGGAAGCTGCTCCGACCACCCCTTAAACGGCCATTCTAAAAGTTCGATAAGATATATTATGCCAACTGATATATTCGGATCAGGGATTGCGTAAAGGCAATCCCGTCACCGCGGCCCGGTTTTGGCCGTCGCGGTCAAGCCAGCGCGTAGCTGCCAAGCTCAGCGCCAGTCTGGCTGTCGACTTCCTTGAGGATCACGCCATAACCCCAAAGCGCACCGAGATGCTCAAGGGTCAGTCTTGCATCCGTAGGTTGTAAAAGCTTGCCTGGCCGCGTGCGATGCTCGAGGCGCAGTATACGATCACCGGTCAGATCGGCCCCGACAATCTCTATCTCTTCAGCGAGCAGACCCGGATCATAGGACGCCGCTACAGAGCGCCGGATTTCACGATAACCTGCATCATCGTGAATGGCGTCAACCAGCAGATACGGCTGAGACAGATCGTCTTCGAGACGGAACAGACGAAAATCGCGTATGACCTTGGGTGACAGAAATTGCTGCACGAAGCTCTCGTCGCGATATTCGGCCCATGCATGATGCAATGTGCCAATCGGGTCATGATTGCCTGCATGGTCGGGAAACCACAGACGGTCTTCTGCGGTAGGATCGGTGCAGACCCGCGCGATATCGGTCATCATGGCAAAGCCGAGCGCATAAGGATTGAAATTCGGCCCTCCCCCTTCATCAAAGCCGCGCTGCGTGATGACATTGCTCGTCGAGTGGATGACCTCAAGTATTGCTGAATCATCAATCAGCTTCTTGTCATGCAGGCGATGCATGATGAAGTTATGCACCCAAGTGGCGCAGCCCTCATTCATCAGCTTGGCCTGAGGCTGAGGATAGAAATACTGCGCGATCAGTCGAACGATACGAATAATCTCACGCTCCCAGTTTGCCAGTCGGGGTGCATTCTTTTCGAGAAAATAAAGGATGTTTTCTTCTGGAAGGCCGAGCGTCGCCAGTGGCTCACCTGACTCTGTCTTGCCGTTCGCCGGTTTCTGACCTTCCGGTAGTGTTCGCCACAGATCGTTGAACTGCTCATCTTCATAAGCCCGTCTTTCGCGCGCGCGCTCCTGCTCCTGACGCAGGTCGAGCCGTTTGCTGCCCGTATGGCGATCTACCCCCTGGTTCTGCAGGGCATGAGCGGCATCGAGAATGCGTTCAACGGCCTTGACGCCATAGCGCTCTTCACAACGCGCCACATACCCACGAGCGAATTCGAGATAGTCCAGAATCTGCGTTGAGTCTGTCCATTCGCGAAACAGACGGTTGTTTTTGAAGAAATGATTATGTCCGAACGCCGCATGCGCAATGACGAGCGCCTGCATGGTGGCCGAATTTTCTTCCATCAGATAGCTGATGCAGGGGCTCGAGTTGATGACTACTTCATAGGCCAGCCCCATCAGGCCGCGCTTATAGGCGTTTTCATGCGAAACGAAGCGTTTTCCCGCCGACCAGTGTGGATAGCTGATTGGCATCCCGTGCGACGTATAGACATCGAGCATCTGTTCCGAGGTGATGATCTCTATGCGATTGGGATAGGTGTCGAGCTTGAGTTCCTCGCTCGCTATGCGATCGATCTCGCCATAGCAGTCACGCAGGATCGGGAAACTCCAGTCTGTGCCTGAATAAAGCATGGTCACTCCCCAGCCCGCTCGGTCGCGCGTCTGGCAAAAAGATCTCTGAAGACCGGGAAAATATCGCGTCGGTCCTGCACCTGACGCATGGCAAGCTGTGGCGCGCTGTCGGCGATTATCTTGTAGCCGCGCCACAGATCGGTTTCACTTCGCAGCAACGCGCCGCCCAGACTGACCTCGACATAGGCAAAATACTGTACGACAGGAAGTATAGCTTCCGTCATGAGATGCTTTACCTTGATCATATCCGACGAAATATTGTCGCCATCCGATATTTGGGCGGCGTAGATATTCCATTTGTCAGCAGGAAAGCGATCCCGCTGTACGTCATGCATGAGGTCGAGCGCAGTCGATACAACGGTGCCGCCCGTGCGTGGATCGGTAAAGAAGACATCCTCATCGACTTCTTCCGCCGTCTCGGCATGACGAATGAAGACGATTTCCAGCTTTTCATACCGCTTTTCGAGAAAGACATGCAGAAGCATGAAAAACTGCTTGCCCAGCTCCTTCATTTTCTCGGTCATGGAGCCTGAAACATCCATGATGCAGAAAATCACGGCTTGGGTGGTTGGCTTGGGCACCGGGGTAAAGCGGCGATATCGCAGATCGACCGGATCGACCCACGGGATCCGTGCCAGCCTCTGGCGCAGCAATGTTCTTTCGTCTCTCAGTTCCTGCAGGCGCAGAAACTGAGTGTCCGTAAGCGGACGTTGCTCTTCCAGCGCATCGATTTCGGCTTCTACCGCGATCAACTCCTGAGGTTTCGGGCGCTTGAGCCCGATGCGCCGCCCCATTGAGCGACGCATGGTACGCCCCAGATCGATCTGCGAAGGAGAGCCGTCACTCGTGAGCCCCGAGCGACTGGTCGCAAGCGACGTTATCGAAGCGACCTCGCGCTTGATCAGATCGGGCAGTTCGAGATCGTCAAAAAAGAGGTCAAGAAACTCCTCGCGTGAGAGAACAAAGCGATAGGAATCTTCGCCACCGCCCTGATCACCCGCGCCGCTTCCCTCACCCGCCCCTTCTCCCTCGCCACCCGGCGGGCGGCGCAGACGGTCACCCTTGACGAACTCCTTGTTGCCGGGCAGCACGAAATGGCGCGTTCCGGCATTGAAATGCCTGTGAAAACTGGGCTCGTGCAGCACGTCTGCCGGAATGGACACCGCGCTGTCCTGGCCGATTTCGCGAATACGCCCCTGCGCTGCGGCGTCACGCACCGCGGTCTGAATGGCCTGGCGCGCCCGTGTCAGGACGCGCTGCCGGTTTTCGGTGTTCTTGCCATGAGGGTTCGGGCGCCTGTCTATGATTTCCATGAAACGCTCCGTTATCGAGGTCAGGCGGACTGCTTGACGCGCATGTACCATTCGACCAGACGCCTCACCTGACGCTCGGTATAGCCACGCGCTGCCATACGGCTGACGAATTCGTCATGCTTGCGCTCGCTCGTGCTGTCTTTCTTGGAGCCGAAGCTTATGACGGGCAGCAGATCCTCGACCTGGCTGAACATGCGTTTCTCGATGACGTCGCGGATCTTCTCATAGCTCGTCCATGAAGGGTTGCGCCCGCCATTCGACGCGCGGGACCGCAGCGAGAACTTGACGACCTCGTTGCGGAAATCCTTCGGGTTGGCAATGCCCGCGGCTTTCTCGGTCTTGCTCAATTCGGCATTGAGCAGGTCGCGATTCATCAACTGACCTGTATCCGGATCCTTGAAATCCTGGTCTTCGATCCATGCATCGGCATAATCGAGATAACGATCAAAGAGGTTCTGACCGTAATCATTATAGCTTTCCAGATAGGCTTTCTGGATTTCGTTGCCCAGGAACTCGGCATAGCGCCGCGCCAGATCCGATTTGAGTGACGCCAGATAGGCGGCCTCGACCTCTGCGGGGAACTGCTCCCGACGCACAGCCTGTTCGAGCACGTACATCAGATGCACAGGGTCGGCTGAAATCTCGGATGGATCATGGTTGAACGTGGCAGAGAGCACCTTATAGGCAAAGCGCGTCGAGATGCCTTCCATCCCTTCATCGACGCCGGCGCTGTCCTTGTATTCCTGCATCGCCCGCGCCTTGGGGTCAGTCTCGCGAATGTTCTCGCCGTCATACACACGCATCTTGGCAAACTGCGTCGAGTTGGTGTGCGCCTTCAGGCGCGACAGAACAGCAAATTGCGCCAGCATTTCAAGCGTATGCGGTGCGCAGGGGGCGTCACCGAGCGCAGAAGACTGGATCAGCTTCTCATAGATCTTGGACTCTTCGGTCACGCGCAGGCAGTACGGCACCTTGATGACGCACACGCGGTCGAGGAACGCCTCATTGGTGCGATTATTGCGGAATGACTGCCATTCGGCTTCGTTCGAATGTGCCAGAATGACGCCAGTAAAGGGAATGGCCCCGATATTTTCTGTGCCGACATAATTTCCTTCCTGCGTGGCTGTCAGGAGAGGATGCAGCATCTTGATCGGCGCCTTGAACATCTCGACAAATTCGAGCAACCCCTGATTGGCCCGGTTCAGGCCGCCAGAGAAGCTATAGGCATCGGGATCGTTCTGGCTGAAATTCTCGAGCTGGCGGATATCGACCTTGCCAACCAGCGCTGACACGTCCTGATTATTGTCATCACCTGGCTCTGTCTTGGCAATCGCGACCTGCCGGAGCTTGGACGGGTTAAGCCGCACGACCGTGAATCGCGAGATATCGCCGTCAAAATCCTCAAGCCGTTTCAGGGCCCAGGGGCTCGCAATGCCGGTCAGAACACGACGGGGAATATTATATTGCTCCAGCAGCGACGCACCGAAGCGCTCTGGATCAAACAGGCCTAGCGGGCTTTCGAATACGGGGCTGATTTCTTTGCCCGCCTTGAGCACATAGATCGGTTCGCGTTCCATCAATGTCTTGAGACGTTCGCCGAGCGAGGACTTTCCTCCTCCGACGGGGCCGAGCAGATAGAGAATCTGTTTGCGCTCTTCCAGCCCCTGAGCCGCGTGGCGGAAGAAGCCGACGATCTGCTCGACAGCATCTTCCATGCCGTAGAAATCGGCAAAGGCCGGATAGGTACGCACAGTGCGATTCATGAAGATGCGGCTGAGGCGTGGATCGCGCGAGGAGTCCAGCATGACAGGCTCGCCAATGGCCTTGAGCATGCGCTCGGCAGCGCTCGCATAGCTGCCGGGGTCTTCGCGGCAGAGAGACAGATAGGAAGCCAGCGACATCTCTGTTTCCCGACGTTCCTCGCGGAAGGAAGAAGCCAGCGTAAAGACGTCCGAGAATGAACTCATGACTCGTATGCTCCGATGGAAGCCTGCCACTGGGCCGGGGGGCGAAACGGTCACACCCACCGAGAGACATGCAGGCGATAAGTCGGGAAGTCAGGCTATGGGAGACGACAATGGGTGCGGAGCCGCAGGATGCTCCGACATTCACTTGAATTGAACCGGTAATACCGGAATTTGAGGGATTTCATGCTTCTGAAAAAAGGACCGGACCGACCCGATAAGCTGACGCTATCGCGATGTAGAACCGCGCTTCAACAAAAAACTGGTTAATCGAAGAAATATTTAGAGGCTGATAACCATGCCATCATAGCCAGGCTCGATCCCCTCAGGCAGCCTGCTGCACAACGTCTGATAGTCCAGGCCAGGCCCCATATGGGTAAGGATCGTTCGTTCCGGCCTGAGACGAGCGCACCACTCGATCACCAGATCGACCCAGGCATGGGCAACATGCGGCTCGTATTGAAAGCAGCCGACAATCCATGTCTTGATGCCTGCAAGCGCATTCAGCGATTCCTCGCTCAGATATTCCACATCGGTAGAATAGGCGAAGTCGCCGCAGCGGATGCCTGCTGTCGGGATGCGATAATGCCTCTGCTCGAAAAGCTGGATGTCGAGATCGCAGATATCCAGCCGGTCTGCCAGAGAAACAAGGTGCGGGTCTGGCACCGGTCGGAAGAAGCCCGTTCCGCTCCAGGGTCGGAAAGCATAGCTGTAGCGTGCCTCGAGCTCCTGCATCACCGTCTCGGTGGCATAAAGCGGCAGTGGCGCATCAAGCATTCGGTTGATGGCGCGCAATTCATCAAGCCCGGCGACGTGATCGGCATGCTCATGGGTGTAAAGTACCGAATGAACGACACCGATCTTCGCGCGCAGCAACTGGGCGCGAAGGTCGGGCCCTGAATCGACCAGAAGCCGCTTGCCGCTGTCAGCCTCGATCACGATGGATGAGCGGGTGCGCTGGTTGCGCGGTTCGGCCGGGTCGCAGGCACCCCAGATCCCTGCCCCATCCGCGCCCCCTACCATAGGCACTCCACCAGACCCACCGCAGCCGAGGATCGTGACCTTCATGCGGCGCGCCTGAACAGCGTGTAGAAATTGGCTGTGGTAAGGTCGGTCAGCGCCTCAATTTCCAGGCCCCGCTCCTGCGCCAGACGGGCTGCGGTGTAGGCAACATAGCCGGGTGTATTCGGCTTGCCGCGCTTCGGTACTGGCGCAAGAAACGGGCTGTCCGTCTCGACCAGAAAACGATCCTGAGGCATGGCGCGCGCGACTTCACGGATGGTCTCGCATTTGGGAAAGGTCAGCAGTCCCGAGAAGCTGATATACCCTCCCAGTTCGATGGCTGCCTGCGCCAGATCCATGCCAGAGGCGAAGCAATGCAGCAGGAAGGGAAACGCGCCCTTCCCATGCTCATCGCGCAGGATGGCCGCAACATCGTCATCAGCTTCCCGTGCATGGATGACGAGAGGCAGTCCGGTCTTGCGTGCCGCCGCGATATGCACGCGAAAGCTTTCTGCCTGCGCTGCACGTACCGGCAGCGCGCCATGCAGATAGTCGAGGCCAGATTCCCCGATGCCGATGACGCCTTCAGGCTCCGCCAACCGCTCGATTGTCGCGACCTCCGGCAGGGTCTCTTCATCGACATGATCGGGGTGCGTGCCAATAGCGCACCAGACACGCAGATCAGGCGTATCGAAGCGCGTCAGGTCGATCTGGGTCTGTGCCCGTGACAGCCGCGTGCCGATGGTGGTCATGCCCGATAGCCCGTGCTCTTTTGCCAGAGCAAGGGCCGCAGGCACGTCATCCAGACGGTCGAGATGGCAATGGGTGTCGATCAGACCCGTCATGCGGTGCTCCCTCACGCAGCGCTCTCAGGCTCGACATAACGCGGGAACAGGCCCTGAGGCGCCGGCAGGGCAATACCGGCTTCGAGGCTTTCGGCCAGGTCGGCGAAATCACGCTTGTCCTGGGCTACGCCGAGCTGTGTCAGCAGCTTATCCATTGTGCCGGGCATGTAGGGCTGGAGCAGTATTGCGATGTGGCGCAGGGCCTCGTGCAGAACGCGCAGTACTGTTGCCATGCGCACCAGATCGGTCTTCTTCAACGCCCAAGGGGCCTGACGATCGATATAGGAGTTGCAGGCGCGAATGAGCTTCCACACCTCTTCCAAAGCATCCGTCAGGGCGAAACGGGCCAGCTGGCCGCGCATCAGGTCAGGCAGGAGCGAGGCACTGGCAAGCAGAGCCGTATCGTCTTCGCTGAGTTCGGCAAAGGCCGGAAGGCTGGCATCGCAATTGCGCGCAATAAGGCTGAGCGTACGCTGCGCCAGATTGCCAAGATCATTGGCAAGCTCGACATTCAGACGGTTGATCAGAGACCGTCGGCTCAGGTCGGAATCTCCGCCAAACGGGACTTCACGCAGCAGGAAGAAGCGCACCGGGTCCAGCCCGAAGCTCTGCACCAGATCACGGGGGTCGATCACATTGCCGACCGACTTGCTCATTTTCTCGCCTTCGATCGTCCACCATCCATTGGCATAGACCGATTGCGGCAGCTCGATTTCGGCTGCCATCAAAAAAGCGGGCCAGAAAACGGCGTGAAAGCGGATGATGTCCTTGCCGACGATATGGGCCGAGGCGGGCCAGTATTTCATACGCTCGGCGTTTTCATCGGGGTAACCCAGCGCCGAGAGATAATTGGTCAGCGCGTCGAACCACACATACATCACATGACCCGGATCATTCGGGACCGGGATACCCCATTTGAAGCTTGTGCGGCTGATGGAGAGATCCTTCAGCCCCTGCCTGACGAAGCTGACGATCTCGTTGCGACGACCGGACGGGCCAAGAAACTCGGGATGCTGCTCGTAAAGCGCCAGCAGACGATCTTCAAACGCTGACAGACGAAAGAAATAGGAAGGCTCACGCACCCATTCCACCGGTGCGCCGGTAGGCGCTGTCTTGCGGCCATCATCGTGGGTGGTCAGCTCGTCTTCGGAGTAGAAGCACTCGTCCCGAAGCGCATACCAGCCCTCATAGGCGTCGAGATAGATATGGCCATTGGCCGCGACTTTTTCCCACAGCGCCTGGGCTGCCTGCTGGTGGCGCGGCTCGGTCGTGCGGATGAAATCGTCGTAGGAGATATCCATGGCATCGGCCATGCTGCGAAAATCGGCTGCGATACCATCCGTAAAGCTCTGCGTGTCGACGCCCGCACTCTGTGCGGCCTGCTCGACTTTCTGGCCGTGTTCGTCCGTGCCTGTCAGGAAGAACACGTCCTTGCCATCCAGACGGTTGAAGCGCGCCAGAACATCGGCGGCGACAGAGGTGTAGGCATGGCCGATATGCGGTGCGCCATTCACGTAATAGATGGGTGTGGTGACATAATACCGTGAAGTCATGAGGCACTCGCTATGGCGGCTGCCTGTCTGACAGCCTGATTCTTGTCCAGATTGAACCGCTCGGTCTCGCGCTGAAGCGCCTGAAGAGACGAGAAAGCCTCCGCCGCCTTGCTGGCCTCGATCAGCTTTCCCTGCCCGGCCAGATCTCTGGCCCGGTTCGCAAGGCCTTCTCCTAGCAAAGAACAAAGCACGGCAAAACCATCATCGTGACGCAACAGGCTTGCCAGAGCGTCAGAGTCGGCATTCTCACCGGTTTCCAGCAACGCATCAGCCAGATGGCGTGCCGTTCTGTCCGTTCCCTGGTCGGTTGCCAACACACGCCCCGGTGCGCCCTGAGCCTGCCCGGCAAGCGTGTCGAGTTCGGCGCCATTCCTGCCATGATGCCTGAGCACCTGCCTCGTCTGCTCCAGTGAAAGCGTATCAAGCGCCAGAAGGCGGCAGCGGCTTCTGATTGTGGGCAGCAATGCCGAGGGGGTCGGGCAGGTCAGAAAAAAGACGGTCTGGTTGGGGGGCTCTTCCAGAAGTTTCAGCAGAGCATTTGCGGCGTTGCGATTGAGCGTTTCGGCAGCATCGACAATCACCACACGCCAGGCGCCATCTGCCGCCGTATGGTGGAGGAAATCCTGCACCGGGCGCACATCGTCTATGACGATCTCCTGACGCATGCGCTTGCGCTTTTCATCCATGCGCCGTGTGATCAGCAGCAGATTGGGATGGGTACCAGCGCTGATCTGGCGTCCTGCCCGACTTTGAAGATCGACACCGTTCAGAAGAAGCCGCGCACAGGCAAAGGCGAAACGCGTCTTGCCGATGCCTGCCTCTCCATGGATCATCCAGCCATGATGAAGCCTGCCTGATTCAAGAGCCTTTCTGAACAGGGCCAGCTCTTGATCATGACCAAAGAGCGGGAGGGCGGCGGGATGATCCGATGCCGTCATGACGGCAGATAGGGTGTAACGATCGAAAAAATATCGGCGGCAACGTCGTCAGCTGCGCGGCGCGCATCGATGCGTTTGACCCGCTGCGGCGCCTCGCGCGCCACCTTGTCGAAGCCCTCGGCGATACGCTCGTGAAAGGCCGTTTCTTCCTGCTCGTAGCGATCGAGCCTGCCTCCACGTGCCGCCACACGCGCGGCGCCGAGTGCGGGCGGTACGTCCAGCATCAGTGTCAGATCCGGCTCGCAATCCAGCAACCCGCGAAGCGATTGGATGAAATCGAGGCTCGCGGCATCGCCACGGGCCAGACCGTAGCCCTGATAGACGAGCGTCGAGTCATGGAACCGGTCGCAGATCACGATCTCGCCCCGAGCAAGCGCCGGCAGGATAAGGCTGTCGAGATGGTCAGCGCGCGCCGCCATATGCGCGAGAGCCTGTGCCCGTTGCGAGAGCGGCGCCTCGCTGAACAGGATCAGCTCGCGAAGCGCCTCGGCGCCAGGCGACCCGCCGGGCTCTCGGGTGAGATGCACCTTGTGGCCCATCCCGACGAGAGTCGCATGAAGCAGGCGGGTCTGGGTCGATTTCCCGGCCCCTTCACCGCCCTCGAAGGTAATGAATAACCCGCTCACGCCTTAGCTATGCGGCACGGGTTTGGGGCCATGACCAAGGCGGGCCAGAGCGCGTCCGACCAGACCAAGACGTGGCACGGCATTGGCGGCAACCAGGTCGAGACGGATATCGGGCATACCCTGATTCTGTAGCACGAGCGCGCCTATCGTCTGCCCCGCCATGACAGGCGCAATGGCAGGAGACGGATATTCGACGCTGATCCTGCTGCGTTGCTGCCAGCCATGCGGTAGGGTCAGCACGATGTCGCGCGTGCCGACCAGGGCAACCTCGGCGGCCTCACCCATATAGACCGGCATGTGATCGACCACCTGCCCGTGATGGAACAGGGTGACATTCTCGAAATTGGCGAAGGCCCAACCGAGCAGGCGCTCGCCTTCATGGGCGCGCTCATTCATCGAGCTTGTACCGTTTATGGTCATGATGATGCGTCGACCATCACGTTTGGAGCTGGCGCAGAGACCGAAACCACCGGCATCGGTATGACCGGTCTTGAGGCCATCAGCCAAGCCTTTGTCGACCAGAACGTTACGATTGCCCTGCTTGATATTGTTGTAGGTGAATTCGGTGGCCGAGAAGAGGTGATAGTATTCGGGGTAATCGCGGATAAGATGCATGGCAACGCGGCTGACATCACGTGCGCTCATATACTGCGATTCATCCGGCAGGCCGGTGCAGTTCATGAAATGCGTGTTCGTCATGCCGAGCTTGGCAGCGGTCTGGTTCATCAGATTGACGAACTGCTCTTCAGATCCGGCAATGCCTTCGGCAAGAACGATACAGGCATCGTTACCCGACTGGATGACCATACCCTCGATCAGGTCGGAGACGGTCACGCTCTGACCGAGCGGCACGAACATCTTCGAGCCCTGTGTCCGCCAGGCCTTTTCACTGACAGGCAGGGATTGTGTCAGGGTCAGATGCCCGGCGCGCAGCATGCCAAACGTCACATAGGCGGTCATCATCTTCGTCAGAGACGAAGGCGGCATATGCTCATCGGCTGCTTTTTCGAGCAGGGTCGCGCCGGTATCGAAATCGATGATGCAGGCCCAACGGGCAACCGTGTCGAGCGGGCCAATCGGGGTCGTGGCAGGCGATGCGCCCGGCATGCTGGCCGTGCTCGCCGGTGCCGCCGCGGCAGCACTTGCCGCGGCCTTTCCGCGTCGCGGGCGTGCGAAAGCGAACTGAGTTGAAACGGCTAACCCAGCCGCACCTGAGAGCAGAAAACGTCTTGTCCGCACGTCAACACCTTATTTGGCCACGATATGCGCACCCGTGCCACCGCACTGGCGCGTCTGTGCTAATGCCCTATCCGCCTCAGCCACTGTTGTGAAGGGGCCGAGTGAAACGAGCCATGGCAATGTGCCCGCGCCGCCATCCTGCTGGGTGATCTCCGCCCCGCATTGCGCAGCAACGCGAGCAGCGGCGGCATGACCTGCGAAACTGCCGAGTTCGATGCGATAGAACGGTGCCTGAGCCATACCCTGCATGACGGTTTGGGGCATTTCGGGAAGTAGCAGCGTTCTCGCACTTGTCTGGGTATCGTCGGCTTTCATGCCGAGCGTATGCGTGCTGCCGTCATTGAGCGATTGCGCGACAATGGCCTCACGGGGGGCCGCTGCAATGTCAAGTTTTGGTGCATCGGGATTGGACTCGGCAATCTGCCGGCTGAGTGTTTCATCCTCAATGATCTCGACCGGGGTTGGCGCGTCACCCATGCCCAGAAGGGCGGCCACCCGCGGTGTCACCGCCAGCATGCGCCCAGCCGATACAGGGCCCCGGTCATTCAGCCGGATTTTGACGATGCGACCATTGGCCAGATTGTGTACGCTTACAATCGACGGAAGCTGCAATGTCTGATGCGCGCCAGTCATCGCCTGCGGCGACCATAGCTCGCCATCTGCCGTAACACCGCCTTTTGGTGCGGTCTGGACTACAGCCAGACCTGTTTCTGTCAGGTCGAAGCGTTCTGTAGGATAGAACCATGTTTCGCTGCCCTGCCAGGCCTGCCCGACCACATAGTGCGGGCTGGCCTGCTTTGCTGCTTCCTGATGATGACACCCGGCAAGCCCGACCCCTGATGCAATGAATGAAACGAACGCCTTAACCGATTTCATAACCGAGCAATCCCACACCGAGCGCATAAAAATCAGACGGATTATAGCGTCGAATCACATCGAAGTTACGATAAACCATAAAGGCTTCGGTGCCGGGTCCGTCAGGGCGCAACACAGCACCCGACACATCCTGACGCGAGAAGGTCGAGCCGTCTTCGCGTCGCACGCCGAGCGCCGACCATGCGGCGAGGCTTTGCTTGTTACCGCGCCCCAGTTGGTTCTGCGGCAGGTCCTGGGTCAGCTTGACCGGCTGCCCCCAAGGCTCATCGGCCTTCCAGCCGGAGCCATGCAGATAATTGGCGACCGAAGCGAAAACATCCTGCTCGCTCGACCAGATATTGCGCCTGCCGTCACCATCCGCATCAACCGCATAACGCAGATAGGCGCTGGGCATGAATTGCGGCTGTCCCATCGCCCCGGCATAGGACCCCAGCATTGCTTCAGGCGCGATATCGCCATGGTCCAGGATCTGCAGCGCCTTGAACAACTCTCCCCGAAAGAAACTGGCGCGCCGTCCATCATAGGCTAGGGTCGAGAGTGAATCGATGACTGAAAACGTGCCGATCTTGCGGCCGAAGCCAGACTCAAGCCCCCAGATACCCATGATTGCCCGCGGATCGACGCCATATTGTGCGCCAGCAGCATCAAGAAGTTTGCCATATTGCTGAAGGGCTGCCTGACCCTGGCTGATGCGCGTGCCACTGATGACACGCTCGCGATACTGCGCCCAGGTCAGGGTGAACTCCGGCTGATGTCTGTCGAGCTTGATGACTTTTGCATTGGGCTCGGTCGTCAGCGCAAAGGCGCGCGACAGCGTGCTGGCAGAAATGCCCTTGCTCAGGGCCTCTGCACGCAATGTACGCAGAAACGCGGCATAGCTGCCATGGGCCACCGGCTTCGCCGAACTACTGAGCGTGCGCGCAACACCGCTCCCACAGAGAGCAGGAGTGGCCGCAGCAGCAGCCATTAACGAGCGTCGAGTCAGCACAATGTCATCCTTGCCTGTTCGGTCCTTATGCCGGACAAAGGCCCGGCTCAGCGACGAAGCGGGCGGCCTTCAGCGGCACCATGCATGATGAAGTGCAGGAATGGGTTGATCGTCAAGGGAATGTCCGGATTTGCCGCAATATATTCGGCGACGCTGAAAGAGCCGTTCGGGTTACGTCCCTCAAGATAGCCATGGGTCATGAAATGCTCGACAGCGTCGATCCCACAGGCACTGACGTCTGGATAGGTTTCCAGATACCAAGCCGCGTCGAAATAGAGCGCCTCGGCGGGATAGCCGTTCGCTGCGGACGGCGCGCTTTGCGGTGTGGCCTGCTCCTCAGGCGGCGGTACGTCGCTCTGCGTATGGATGTTTTCTTCGGGAGCGAGGGGGAGCACTTCGGCCTGCGAGCTGGGCTGCGTGGCAGTGGCCTGCTTCTTTCTCGCGGAGCTTGCTCGGGTTCGGACTGGTTTCGCCAAGAGTGAATTCCCTAGATACGATGAAAAGCCCTACGGCCCCCTGACCACTCAGGGGAGAAGTTCGCCGCAAAACCTATCGACGTTGACTAATTTGTGTAGCTCGACGCGCAATAGATGCCGCCAAGCCATGGTTACTACTTTAGGAACGCTATTCCTGGTCACTTCGCAACATGATTATGTAATGTTAAGAGCTATTCGGGACTGGTTCTCTGATAGGTTTCTACGTCTACCGAAGAAAATCGTCCAGTGACAAACTATACTCACGGTAGGAAATTAACGCATATTTCGTGATGCAATAACGGAAATCGGCGTCGGAAGTGCGTCATGTCACAAAATGGTTGCGTTTTCACATTTTCATGACTGCTCCTGTTCGAAGGATTTCTGTCCCATTGTGCATCTGTCTGTAATGTTACAGACACGTCTCGGCCCTGTGCTTTAATCGTTGATCCAACCAGAATACCGTGAGTCCATGAAAAAACCCGCCCCCCCTTCCACGGTCAGTCTACTCGCGGTGGCGCAAGAAGCAGGCGTCTCTCGCGCAACGGCTTCTCTCGTTCTGCGAAACAGTCCTCTTGTGGCCGAACCCACAAGGGAACGGGTCAAGGAGGCCATGGAGCGGCTCGGCTATATCTACAACCGTGGCGCAGCCAATTTGAGACAGAACCGCACAGGCACTATCGGCCTCGTGCTGTCGAACATTGCCAATCCGTTTTTCAGCGCACTGACAGCCGGGGTGGAGCAGGCCAACGATATGTCTGAATCGATCTGCCTGATTGCGAATACGGAGGAATCACCGGAGAAGCAGAGCCGGCAGATACGACGCCTGCGTGAGCACAATGTCGATGGGCTGATCATCTGCCCGGCCATAGGCAGCGATCACGGATTGCTGGATGAGCTTGCGCGGCTCGGCCTCCCTTACGTACAGGTGCTTCGTGAAATTGCCGATGGTCGTGGCGATGTCGTGACAGCCGATTATGCGTCCGGCATTGAACAAGCCATGGCGCATCTGGTCGAAACCGGTCGCAGGCGTATCGTCTTTATCGGCTCGATGGAGATGCACTCGGCAGCTCTCGCGCGCCTCAACGGTTATGCGACGGCAATGGAGAGGCTTGGGCTGAAGCCCATGCCGGTAATCGCAGGGACGCGCGATAATCGATATGACGAGGAAGCGCTCGATCGTCTCTTTTCTTCGGGCGACCCGCCTGATGCGGCGATATGTTATAATGATATGATCGCCTTATCGCTTTTTCACTATCTCGGGCGTCGAGGCATGGTCGTCGGGAGCGATTTCGCCGTGATTGGCATGGACGATCTTCCTCAGGCCGCAGCCGCTTTTCCTTCCCTGACGACAATCGCCACCATGCCGCATAGGATCGGCACTGTCGCGGCGGGGCTATTGCAGCTGCGCCTGGCCCGTCCCGAGCGGGCATCGGAACGTCACGTCATCACACCCGAGCTGATATTGCGTGACAGCACGCGACGCTCTCCGGGCGCGGGAAGATAAGGGCATCACATAAGAGTGACATTCGTTTCACATAAAATGTGTGACTTTTGTTTCAAATGAGCGTTTTGTTGTCATTACAGTTTGTTTAGATCCTTTCGACGGCTCTCTTCGCTTCCTTGCTCCGTCAAGCCGCTTCCTTCATCGGCGTGTTCGTGCAGATAGCTTTTAGATCGATCTAATTACTCAAGCAGAACCTGATTTCCTCGGGTTCAAGGCGGTTTGTGATGATGGTTGATACGGTTCTCACGGCGGTCCGGCGCTTGGCCCGTCGTTCACTCGACGTCCTGCAGCAACGCGTCCCTGTTCTTCCTGTATCGGAGATGCACTCATGATCTCACTCGTCATGAATGAGGAGCAGAACGCTCCGCGCAGCCATAAATCCCCTGTTGCAAATAGCCCTTCCAGAGAAGCCGCCGACGCCGCATCACGCCCAGAAATGCCGGTCTCGGAGCTGCGTCGTGCCGCCTGGACCTGCTCCATTGGCAGCGCGATGGAGTATTACGATTTTGCGCTCTACAGCCTCGCCTCCGCGCTTGTTTTCGGCCCGCTCTTCTTTCCGAGCAATATACCGGGCCTTGGCCTTGTCGCGAGCTTTGCAACCTATTTCATAGGCTTTGCCGTGCGACCGGTCGGCGGCATCTTTTTCGGTCGCATGGGGGATCGCTACGGTCGAAAGAGAGTTCTTCTGCTGACAGTCACCCTGATGGGGCTTGCCAGCGCGCTGATCGGGCTCATTCCTTCCTATGCCAGCATCGGTATCGCCGCACCGCTGCTTCTGGTCTTCCTGCGTATGGCTCAGGGTTTTGGCGCTGGCGCCGAACAGGCTGGTGCTGCTGTGATGATGACCGAATCAGCCCCCAAAAAGCGCCGCGGTTATTATGCCGCCCTGCCCTTTCTGGGCATCCAGATCGGCACTGTCGCCGCAGGGCTGATCTACTATTCGATGCTGACCGGTGTGCCTGACATCACCAAGACCATGCTGTGGCGCGTGCCGTTCATTGGAAGCGCCCTGCTGCTGGTCATTGCGCTTTACATGCGCCTCCGCCTGAAAGAGTCGCCGACATTTGCGAAGATCCAGGACGATGAGCGTCATGAAGAGGTGATGTCCATTCGTGAGACGCTGACAACTTCCTGGCGGCCGATCCTCGCTGGGCTTGGGCTGCGCATGGCAGAAAATGGGGGCTCGTCCATCTATCAGGTTCTGGCCATCAGCTATCTGGTTCACACCGTGGGCATGAGCAGCCAGTGGGGCACACTCGTGCTGATCGGGGCTGCTGTTGTGGGTGGGGTTACCATCCCAGTTGCCGGCTTGTTGAGCGATCGCTTCGGGCGTGTCCGCGTCTATCGCGGTTTCGCCATTCTGCAGGCTGTGAGCGCGCTGCCGGTCTGGTACGTGTTCAGCCAGGGAAATCCCCTGGCATCCTCCATCGCCCTTTCCTTCGCCCTGGGCGTTGCGACATGGGGAATGTTCGGCACCCAGGGCGCCCTCTTGCCGGAGATGTTCGGCCTGCGCCATCGTTACACGGCTGTGTCGTTCACCCGTGAATTCTCTTCTGTCATCGCAGGGGGCGTTTCTCCCATGGTCGGCCAGTTCCTGATCGCGATGTTTGCCCGTTTCCATATCGGTGGAGTGAGCAGCGGCAAATATGCCTGGATTCCGCTGGCAACCTACGTGGTGTTTCTCGCCTGCCTCGCTATCGCAGCGACCTTCGCCATTCCCGAAACGAAGGGACGCGATCTCATGGCCCAGGAAGATGCGCTTTGAGTCCTGCCTCCCTCGTCAGCCCTGACATGGCGTTGTCAGGGCATAGTTTTCCTCTTCGTGTAAAAGGCGTTGCCGTCATGAGCTATCTCGATTGCCCCAATTCGACAGGTGACGCCTCTGCTGGCCTCTCTCCCCTCGCCGACCGCCTTCTGGCCGTGCGTCGGGGCGCCGCGCCTCTCGCAGCGCTGAAGGCAGGGCTTGTTCCGCAACATGAGGATGCCGCATATGGCGTGCAGAACGAGATGGTTCATGCCCTGCGACCCATACTCGGGGAAGTAACGGGCTGGAAAGTTGGGGCACCCTCCCATGAGGGGCTTCCCTTCGCCGCACCGCTGCATGACGCGACATTGTTCTGGGGTGATACCCGGCTGCCTGAGAACAGCCTGCGTCATTATGGCGTCGAAGCAGAAATTGCTTACCATTTCGCTCGTGACCTTCTGCCACGTGAGCGTGCCTGGTCGCTCGATGAGGTGCTCGACGCTGTGGGTTCGGTCCATACCGCCATCGAGATTATCGACACACGGTTCGAACGGCCCAATTCACAGCCGCGTCTGGCGCATCTTGCCGATCAGGGTAGCCATGGCGCGCTGGTTATCGGCGAAGGGCAAGCCGCATGGCGTCGCCTGAGCCCCGTCTCGGAGACTGTGCATCTCGCCCTGAGTGACGGCCGCGTGATTGAGCATATCGGAGGTAATTCCGCAGGGGACCCAAGACGTCTGCTCGTCTGGCTGGCCAATCATGCGAGTGCGCGTGGCCTGCCGTTGAAGGCAGGCACCATCGTCACGACCGGTTCAATGACCGATACGATTTTTGTGCCGCCCGGCACCACGGCCACAGCGCAGATTGCCTCTCTCGCCCCTGTCAATGTCATTCTGCCCTGAAACCTGCCTGACCAGTAAAAGGACCATGTCATGAAGCCTCATCTTCTCCTGATCGAACCCATGATGCCCGAAATCGAGGCTGCGCTGGATGCGGCTTATACCGTGCACCGCTGGCAGAAAGACACGCTACCGAGTGATGTGCAGATACGCGCCATCGCGACCGGCGGCGGCACCGGCGTGCCACGCGCGATAATGGATGCCCTGCCTGCGATGGAGGTGATTGCCATCAATGGTATCGGAACCGATGCCGTTGATCTTGTCGAAGCTGCAAGGCGCGGTATTGCCGTCACCGTAACGCGTGACGTGCTGACCGACGATGTAGCCGATCTTGCCATGGCGCTCATGCTCGCCTCCCTGCGTGACCTGCTGCCAGGAGACCGCCTGGTGCGTGACGGCTTGTGGGGCAAGCAAGGGCTTCCTCTTGCACGCAAGGTCTCGGGGTCAAGACTTGGTATCGTGGGCATGGGTCAGGTCGGTCAGGCAATTGCGCGTCGTGCTCAGGCATTTTCCATGCAGGTATCCTATTTCAGCCGACGCAATCTGGACCTGCCCTTCACCCCGTTCGTGAACAACCTCGTGGCACTGGCGGCACAGAGCGATGTCCTTGTGGTGGCAGCCTCGGGCGGCCCGCAATCGCGCAATCTGGTCAATCGCGAGGTGATCGAGGCGCTGGGGCCGAACGGTCTCCTAGTCAATGTGGCCCGTGGCACCGTGGTCGATGAGCAGGCGCTTGTCACTGCGCTGCAGGAAGGGCGGCTTGGCCGCGCAGCACTCGATGTTTTCGTCGATGAGCCTAACGTGCCCGACGCGCTCAAGACGATGGGCAATGTCGTCTTACAGCCCCATCGCGCTTCGGCCACACTTGAGACGCGCCAGGCCATGGGTAGGCTCGTGGTTGATAACCTCGCGGCACATTTCGCAGGCCGTCCGCTGCTCACACCCGTAGCGCTCTAGCTTATGGGGAATTGACCCCGGTGTTCTGGCCATTCGGCCAGACGCCCTGACGCAAGAATTGCATTTCAGGGTTTTCAGACAATGCCAAACAGGCTTTCCACCCGGGCCCTGACCATTTTGGGCGCCCTATGCGCCCTTGCGCCTGCAGCACGGGCTCAGTATCGAGGTCCGATTTCAGAGACGGCGCCGCTTTTCGCGCTCGATACCCCAACTTCCTATGCCAATACGCCTTTCACGCCGCCGGTGGAGAGCATGATCCCCGCCTGGGATCGTCTGGTAAAGAAGCTCAATCGCAAGGGCGTCGGCATCGTTGTCGACTATACCAGCGAAAGCGCCATGGTGCTGAACGCCGGTCATGCGGGCGACGCGGGCTATGCCCATCAGATCGGCATGGAACTCGATCTTGACTGGTCCAGACTAATCGGCTGGCGCGGCTTCATCACCCACGCCGTGATCGTCAATCGTGCCGGGCATAATCTCGCGGCCGATCTGGGTGAACGCTCCCTAAACGGATTTCAGGAGATCTATGGCGGTGGGGGCAATGTCGGCGTGCATCTGGTTTATGTCTACGGCACGCAGGATCTGTTCAGGAACCGTGTGCAGATCGCACTTGGCAAAATGCCGGTGAACATCGATTTCGCCAATTCGCCACTGTTCTGCACCTTCATGAACAAGTCGAATTGCGGCATTCCGAAATCGCTCACACGTACGGCGGCAGGCTATGGCACCTATCCCGGTTCCACCTGGGGGACGAGACTGCGCTACTGGCCGCTCCACGGCGTTTATGTCCAGACCGGGCTTTATGGCGTCAATCCCTATCTCAACACCAACCAATACGATCGCACCGGCTTTCGCATGGGTACGGAACTCTATACCGGCGTGTATATTCCGACAGAAATCGGGCTTATCCCCTCATTCGGCAGACATAATCTCGTCGGGCACTACAAATTCGGTGTCGCCTATGACTCGTCGAATTACCGTGACCTTTATCGGGACGTGAACGGTAACCCGGCAGCAGCGACAGGCCTGCCCTATGGCTGGACCAACGGCAAGACGCAGATCTGGCTTCAGGGTGACCAGATGCTCGTGCGCAATGGGTCAGGGCCGTTGCAAGGGCTCTATGCCCTGGCCGGGATGACGAAAAGCCAGGGTGAAAACAGCCCTTATGACTGGCAGGTCTATGCTGGCATCGTGGATCGTGGACTGATCAAGGCGCGACCGAAGGATACATTCGGCGTCGAATGGTCTGAGACCTTTGCCAGCCGTGACCTCGTCGCCTCGCAATGGATACGTTATCGAAAAAACCTTTCCCTGCCTGGCAGCGCCACCTATCCGCAAAGCCATCTCATGACTTTCGAAGTGACCTATAATTTTCACGCCTTTCGCGGCATCTCCATTCAGCCGGATTATCAGCATATCTGGCGTACCAATCTCCAGGCCAACAAGCCGCAGGTCGATGCCATCGGCCTCAAGATTCATGCGGTGCTTTGACAGACGTGAAGTGACAGAACCATCGATCAACGCCACCATCGGGGCATGACCGACAATCTGATATTTCGCCTCAAGTTCAGGCAGTTGCTGCTGCTGCGCCAGATCGACCTGGAACCCGCCCTCAACAGGGCGGCGCGGTCGCTCAATCTCTCGCAGCCGACTGCATCGAAACTGCTGCAGGATATGGAAACCGATCTTGATGTGCAGCTTTTCGAACGCCACGCCCATGGCCTGACCCCTACGCGTGCCGGGGCTGTCGCCATTCGCCACGCAAGACAGATACTGGCCGATCTCGGCCGCTTGCGACACGACCTCAAGGCTGTTCAGCATGGGTTGTCGGGAACGGTCTCGATCGGTGCGATCAGCGCCCCCCTGCATGAGATCATTTTGCCCATACTCGCCGACCTGGCAGAGGCTCAGCCAGATATAAGCGTAACGCTGCACGTCAATACCAGCCATGATCTGATGGAGATGATGCAGGCAGGGCGCATCGATCTGGCAGTCTGCAGACCGGTTGACAATCTTTCGGCGGGATTGCTGACGGTCGAGGAACTCGCCCCCGAGCGTCTTGTCGTCGTTGCTGGTGCAAGAAATCCGATCCTGCAGAATCCACCAACAAGTCTTGCGGAACTCATTGATGCACGCTGGATCGTCCATACTGCGCCAAGTCCGATGCGTCAGGCGATCGAATCAGCATTCACGATGGCGCGATTGCCTCTGCCACTCTTTCCGGTCGAATTGACGTCGATCTATGCAACGATCGACCTTCTTCAGCAGTCGACGCTTCTGGCAGTATTGCCGAGAGCAGTCTTCAATCTGTTCGAACAGACAGAAATATTGCGGGAATTGCCGGTCGTCATGCCGGATCTTCTGTCGCCCTACTCTCTGGTTCGTCTCCGTGATCGGCCTTTTACGCCTGCAATGGCCTATCTCTACGACGAGATAAAATGTCGGGCTATCGGATTATCCGATAGCGTCATCAAGTAAGTCTCGTCGACTTTACCCCCGGGCTCGTCCTTCCTCGATGCATTGATGATGTAACGATAAGGGGGAAGAGAAATCATGCGTGTTCTCATCCTTGGCGCAGCAGGCATGCTGGGCCGAAAGCTTACAGAGAGTTTTGTAGATAAGCCGAACGGTTTATTCCCCGGACCTTCACAGCTTATTCTTGCCGATCTTGTGGCGCCCCCTATGCCGCAGGGTTTCCGGGGTGTCGTCGATTGCGTGGCTGCCGACCTTACCGTTCCAGGCACTGCTGAAACGCTGCTGGCCGAGCGGCCCGATGTCATTTTCCACCTTGCCGCTATCGTATCGGGTGCCGCCGAGGGGGACATGCAGCTCGGTTATCGGGTCAACCTCGATGCCACGCGCACGCTTTTTGAAGCGATACGCGTTCTTCATGAGAGCGAGGGCTACAAGCCGCGTCTGGTCTTTGCCTCATCCATTGGCGTGTTCGGGCGTCCTTTGCCTGATCTGATCAGCGACAGCCAGATACCGACACCCGAGAGCAGCTATGGCGTGCAAAAGGCAATGGTCGAGCTGCTGCTCAGTGATTACGCGCGTCGCGGCATTTTCGATGGTGTGGCGCCGCGCATGCCCACGATCTGTGTGCGACCTGGCACGCCCAATGCCGCAGTCTCGGGCTTTTTCTCGAGCATCATCAGAGAACCGCTGATCGGTCAGGAAGCCGTGTTGCCCGTCCCAAGAGAGACGCGCCACTGGCTGGCCAGCCCGCGTGCTGCGGTGAAAGCCCTCAGGCATGCCTTAGAGATCGATTACGAGACCATCCGCCATCGTCCTGTCTTTACGCTTCCCGCCCTGAGCGTGACGATAGAAGAGCAGATCGACGCCCTGCGCCATGTGGCAGGCAACCAGGCTGTTTCTCTCATACGGGACAAGCCAGACCCCTTCATCCAGCATTTCGTCTCAAGCTGGCCCAAGGCGTTCGACACACATTGGGCATTGAGCCTTGGCTTCACCGCTGATGAGACGTTCGAGGACATCATAAGAGCCCATATCGACGACGATCTGGGCGGCAAGCTTCATGATGCGCCGCTGGTACCCACGACTTCCACCCGGCTCTGGGCGGCACCGGCAGCTCCCGATTGCCCCCCCTGTCATGACGATGTTTTCCCCCATGTGAGGCCCTGGACAGCCAGGAACTGGCCGATCGCAGCGGCCATGATCCAGTATCCGGCGATCCTGCCCGATGGCAGTTCCGTTCAGGACCAGAGGGCCGAAGGCTGGGCTGCCACGCTTGCCGAAGTACGGCGCGCCGGGTTCACCGAACTCGATCCAACCGATTGCTGGCTGCGTGTGGCCGATCTCTCTGCCTCAAGACGGCTCGAATTTCTGTCGGTATGCGCCGAGCTGGGGCTGAGTATCCCGGCTATTTCGACGTCACGCCGCTCGGTGATCGACCCTGATCCGGAGAAGGCAGACGCATCGCTCGCCTATATCCATCGTGTGATCGATACCGCAGCGGAAATCGGCGCTCGCGAAATTGCCGTCGGTTTTGCGGCAGCACTGAGTGAGGCGCAGAGAAAAGCCCTCTGGTTCTGGACGGCGCCCGGCCATTGCGACCCGGCAGACCCGCAGGTCTGGAAAAAGGCGGTGTCGCGCATTCGCGAGCTTGCCGATCATGCCCAGAGCGTCGGGGTGGTGCTGTCACTCGAAATGTATGAAGACACTTATCTCGGCTCTGCCGACTCAGCAGTACGCTTCATACATGACGTCGATCACCCGGCCTGTGGCATCAATGCCGATATCGGCAATCTGGTGCGGCTGCACCGCCCGATGGAGCATTGGCGTGACATGATGGTCAAGCTCGCCCCCTATCTGCGCTACTGGCACGTAAAGAACTATCTGCGCACCGAGGATGCCACGACCGGCATGATCGTGACTGCACCAGCCCCCATGGAACAGGGGGTGATCAGTTACCGCGCAGCCATCGCGATGGCGCTCGAACATGGTTATGCGAGCCCGTTTCTGGTCGAGCATTACGGCGGCGATGGTCTGAGTGTTGCTGCGCTCAACCGGGACTATATCCGCAGGATCCTGCCGCTATGACTTATCAACCCTATCACGAACCGGCCGCCTTAATGCGTTTCGACCAGAAGCTGAACCGTATGAAAGCGGGTACGGACGGCCCGGCGGATTTCATCATTGCCGATGCCAAAGATGCCGATATGGCGGGCGGCCTTTCGGCGCTTGGCACCAATCCGGTTACCCAGTGCCCGGCAACACTGCCCGAATTCGACGCGGCGATTGGCGAAATCGTGCGGCAGGACCTGGTGGACATCGTGCTGGCGTCGGTGTCGACGCTGGGGCGCCTCAACAAACAGGGCGTATTCGAAAGGAGCACGATCCGGCAGGCCGTCAGGCTAAATGACACGACAGATCTGTGGCGCATTCGCGGTGGTGATTATGGCAGGCAGCCTTCCATTCCTTTCAGGACGGCTCGCCTCGATCTGCTTCCGGTGAAATTCGGTCTTTATTCCATGACATTCAGCGGCGATGCGCGCGAGGATGCCGACGCCCTTTTCCGTTATCGTGATTTCAGGGCCGAGGCCCAGGCGGCGGGCATTTCCCATTTCCTGGAAGTGTTCAACCCGACGCATCCACTGCTCGACAAGATCGATTACGGCAGCTTTCTCAATGATATGGTCAGCCGTGCCCTGGCGGGTATGCATGAGAGCGAGCGCCCGGTTTTCCTCAAGCTGGCATTCAATGGGGCTTATGCGCTCGAGGCGTTCTGCCGCTACGACCCGTCACTTGTGGTCGGCATCATGGGCGGAGGCAGCGGTACGACCCGCGACTGTCTCGAACTTCTGCATCAGGCACAGCTATGCGGTGCCCGTGCAGCGCTTTTCGGGCGCAAGATCCTTGATGCGGAATATCCACCTGCAATGGTGGCGATGATGCGTGCGGTGGTCGAGCGACGCCTCACCCCGTCAGAAGCCGTTGGCGTCTATCACGAAGAGCTCCTGTCACGCGGCATGATGCCGAGGCGCCTGCTTGAAGCCGATCTTCAGATCACGGACTCCCTGCTGCAATAGGCTCATGCGGGCCATCAAACGGAACATGAAAATATGGTCGATATCTGCGGTAATGAAGACGATTTCGCCACGCATGGTCTTCGCGCCTATAATCACGTCTTTCAGGACATCGTGCGCCCCGTACGAAGTGGTGCCCTGCGCGCACAGGCTGGTCCCGAAGGTAAGGTGACGGTTCTCGTCGGGGGCGGATCGGGCCATTATCCGACGTTCTGTGGCTTTGTCGGGCCGGGCTTTGCCGATGCGGTGGTGATGGGAGGCATCTTTGCGTCTCCCTCCATTCAGGCCGTAGCCAATATCGGGCGTCTGGCGCATCGTGGGGGCGGCATCGTCATGGGGTTTGGCAATTACGCAGGCGATAATCTCAATTTCGGCATCGCTGCCGAACGCCTGCGTGCCGAAGGCATCGACACGCGTATTGTAGTGACGACCGATGATGTAGCGAGCGCTCCTGCTGAAACGCCCGAACGCAGGCGCGGCGTGGCGGGTGATATCATCGTCTTCAAGATCATGGGCGCATCAGCCGATGCCGGATATGACATCGACGCCGTTGAAGCGGTCTCTCGCAAGGCCAATGCCCAGACGCGCTCCTTCGGCATTGCCTTTGATGGCTGTGCCCTGCCCGGTGCGCCCGAAAAAATCTTTTCCGTACCCGAGGGCCGGATGGCACTCGGTCTGGGCATCCATGGCGAACCCGGAATTGAAGAGCGCATCCTGGCTGCGCCAGAAGAAATCGCAGCGGAACTCTATGCGCGGGTCATGGCGGAAAAACCGCCCGAGGCCAGACGGCTTGCCGTGCTGCTTAATGGCGCAGGCGCGACGACAACCGAAGAGCTTTTCGTGTTGTGGAATGAGCTCGAAGCCTTGTTCGAGCGTGATGGCCTGACCCTCATCGCACCGCTGCTTGGTTCCTATGCGACGAGCCTCGATATGTATGGCTGTTCGCTGACCATCACCTGGCTTGATGACGAACTCGAGCGTTTCTGGCGTGCCCCTGTCACCTCACCTGCCCTGTGTCGTCATGAAGTGACGGGAGACTGGGTTGCAGCCTCCCGACAGGCCATTGCCGAATTGCCTGTGCACTATGAGGCCGCATCAAGCACAGCAGGGAAAAGCGCCGGTGCCTGCGTTGCCAGAGCCATGGCGTGCCTTGCGAAGACGATGCAGGATGAAGAGGCCATGCTCGGGCGCATCGACGCCATTGCTGGTGACGGTGATCATGGGCAGGGCATGGCGCGTGGTGCGCGGGCTGCCTCTCGGGCAGCTAAGGCGGCATCCAAAGCAGGTGCCGGTGCCCGAACGGTGATGGAAGCTGCCGCCGATGCCTGGGGAGACCGGGCGGGCGGCACGTCAGGTGCTCTTTGGGGAGAGGCCTTGTTCGCCTTTTCGACCGTTCTGGATGACAGCAGCGCTTTCGACGGGTCGCGGCTGGTCCAGGGGGTTATCAGAGGCGGCCAGCGTATCATGGCGATCGGCAAGGCCGAGATTGGCGACAAGACCATGGTCGATGCGCTCGCCCCCTTCATTGCGACACTTGAGGAGCAGAGTCTCGCCGGGCATGGACTGGCGCAAAGCTGGTCCCGTGCCGTGGATGAGGCCCATCGTGGCGCAGAAGAAACGAAGAATTTTGCGGCCAGAAAGGGACGCGCCAAGACGCATGGCGATCATAGCAAGGGATATCCCGATCCGGGGGCGCTGTCTTTCGCCCTGGCGATGCAGACGCTCACTCCCCTGATTCAGGAACTCAGCTGAGGCGCGCCCAGCCGGACAGGCAGCCGTGAAGCGACCTCGCCATGAGTTCAGGTCTCGGGTTGGGCGATGACCGTTATCATCGCTTGGGAGTTGCGCCAGCAGGACGCCTGTCACCGTGCCCCTTCAGGGCGGCCATGCCCGGCCGTCGGCGAGGATGGATGGCAGACACGCCTGAAGATGACAGGTCAGGAATTTCACATGCTTCTGAAAGAGAAGGTTTTCGCGATCACTGGCGGTGCGGCGGGTATCGGCCGTGCCGCCGCGCTCGAAGCAGCCCGTCAGGGCGCCGATGTCGCCATCACCGATATTGTGCCGCAAGAAAGCGTCCAGCCCATTCTTGACGCCATACGGGCCGAGGGGCGGCGGGCCCTCTATCTTCAGGGCGATGTTTCCGCGCACGAGACCGCAACGCGTTTCATCACCGCCATAATCGAGGAGCTCGGTGGGCTCGATATCTTCGTGAGCAATGCGGGTATCTGCCCGTTTCATGCCTTTCTCGACCTGCCACCCGAGACGCTCATAAAGACCGTCGGGGTCAATCTGCTCGGCGCGTATTTCATGGTGCAGGCTGCGGCCAACCAGATGGTCAGTCAGGGCCGCGGCGGCGCAATCATCGCCGTATCCTCGATTTCGGCTTTGGTCGGCGGCGCGTACCAGACGCATTACACCCCGACCAAGGCTGGCATTCACTCCCTCATGCAGTCCAGTGCCGTTGCTCTCGGAAAGTTCGGCATAAGATGCAATTCGGTTCTGCCCGGCACGATACGCACCGCGATCAATGAAGAGGATCTGTCAGACAAGACAAAGGAAGAGGCCATGATCGGTCGCATTCCCCTCGGTCGATTGGGGGCGCCGGAAGATCTGGCAGGCCCAATCGTATTTCTGGGCTCTTCCATGGCAAGCTATGTCACGGGGGCGTCGCTGCTGGTCGATGGCGGCTGCTTCGTCAACCTGCAATAGACAAGCCTTAGTACGCTGACCGCCCACCCTCAGAGGCACGGTCGGGAGATGAGAACCGGGTTGCGAGTCGGTTGCATCGGGTTGGCGTTTTTCCGTCGGGCGTGGCACATGAAGCGCCATGTCCCACGGTGCCCCCTTTCGCAGCAGTTCGCTCTATCATCTTCTATCGGTTGCGGGAGCGGCGTGGTGGTCGAAAGGGCTTGCGGTCATTTTGGGCACGTTCATTCTTGAAGATGCCACCACCATGATTGCGGCCATGGCGGTCGATGAGGGGCGCATCACCGTAACCCTCGCTTTGATTTCGCTTTATATCGGCGTCGCGGTGGGCGATCTCGGCCTCTACGGTCTCGGCGCCATAGGTGCGAAATGGCCGCCAGCACGGCGCTGGCTGACATTGCCTCGTCATGACAAGGGGCGGAGCTGGTTTCACCGCAATGTAGTCCGTACGGTGGTGATCAGCCGCTTCATTCCCGGTGCGCGTCTGCCGCTCTATACGGCCTGCGGATTCTTTCGGGCGCCATTCGGCTCTTTTGCAGCGAGCGCGGTTGTCGCTACACTGATCTGGACGTCGCTCCTTTTCAGCGTTTCCCTGCATGTCGGGGGGTGGCTGTCAGCCCATATGGCCAGCTGGCGCTGGTTCGGCATAGCGGGCTTCATCCTGACCATTCTTTTTGTCGGACGCCTCATTGCACGTTTCCAGACCTTCAGTGACTGATCGATCAATGCTCCAGAATTCGCCTGATTTGTCCTCGCAGACCGGGACTCCCGACGAGGATGGCAAGGCACCTCATCCGCTTTCCCTGTTCGAGTTCTGGCCGGGGTCGATCTTCTACACGCCCATCGTGCTCTACTGGATCGCACTCGGGCTGCGCTATGGCGATTTCAGTGTCCCGAGTGCGGCCAATCCCAGCATCGAGACCGGCGGTCTCTGCGGCGAGAGCAAGAGCGGTATTCTCGATCTTGCCGGTCCCGTCGCCAATAGATGGATAGCGCCTTATGTGACGCGGATGTTGCGTAAGGGACTGCGAGAGGAAGACGCCAAGGCGATCACCGTCGCATTGAGCAAAAAGGGCATTGCCTTCCCCGTGGTGGTCAAGCCCGATATCGGCTGCAATGGCACGGGCGTAAAGCTGGTACAGCGTCCGTCGGACCTGCTGCCGGTGCTGAGGCAATTCCCGTCAGGTGTGCGCATTCTCGCCCAGGCGCTGGCTACGGGGCCCGTCGAGGCGGGGCTATTCTATATTCGTGAGCCTGGAGCGACTTCAGGGCGCATCACCTCGATCACCTACAAGGAATCTCCGGTGCTTGAGGGCGATGGTGTCGCCACCATCCGCGAATTGATCATGCGCGACACCCGTACCAGTCTTCTGTCAGACATCTATCTGCCACGCCTCGAAGGGCGGCTCGACGATGTTCCGGCATGCGGCGAGCCGGTGCAGCTCGTCTTTACTGGCAATCACTGCAAGGGCTCTATCTTCCGCAATGGATGCAAGGATGCGACCCCTGCCCTGACCCGACGTCTTGACGAAATTATCGGCGACATCACCGAGTTTCATTTCGGTCGGATCGACGTCAAGGCTGCCTCCATCGACGCCCTGCGCCGGGGCGAGGATTTCGAGATCATCGAGCTGAATGGTGTCGGGTCGGAGGCAACCCATATCTGGGATTCCAGAACCACGCTCTGGGAGGCCTATCGCGCGCAGTTCTTTCATTATCGTGAGGCGTTCCGTATCGGGGCGATGAACCGTGCCCGTGGCCGCAAGACATGTGGCGCCTATACGATGCTGCGTTATTGGCGCAAGCAGCGCCGCCTGCTGGCGCTTTATCCGCTCAACGACTGAGCAAGCTCCGCCGGGGCAAAGCAGGCCGAGGTCTATGCCTCGGCCTTTTTCCTACTGGATCCCGGAGCCGAAGATATAATTGCTGACCTGCTGTTCCAGCGAACTCGGCGCCTGGGTGTTTGTAATGGTGCCGTCGCTCGGAAGGCGCTCACGCGACGTGCCCGGCGCGATGACCAGGGCGTTGTCGGACGTCATGCTCGGGGCCGCAATCGAGAGGATTGTGTCCTGCGGCAGAGACAAATGGCGGTCGATCGAGAAATCGACCTGTGCCATCTGCGTCTGCGGATCGAGGCCGACATGGGAGACCGTGCCGACGCGGACACCTGCCAGAACCACGACAGCGCCCGGGTTCAGCCCGTTGGCTGAAACGAAGCGGGCGTGAAAGCGCTGTGTATCGCCAGAAGGCCCATGACGCTGGGCGACGGCATAGAGGGCGAAGCCTGACGCGAGGGCAAGCACCATAGCGCTCGCCAGAATCGCGCCGCCCCTGTTTTTTGCCGCCATCTTCGGTTCACCTGCCTGTTATAACAGCGGAACTCTTCGCCTGAGTTGCGATCATGGTCAAGCGCGGGCTTGCGATCCGGGCCGCGCTGAGGCAGGAGGTAGAAACATTTCTTTCATACTGAGCTGATATGACGCTGCTACAAGCACTGGTTCTGGCGATCGTCCAGGGACTGACCGAACTTTTTCCCGTGAGCAGTCTCGGTCACGCGGTGCTGCTCCCGGCTCTGCTTCACTGGAACCTGGACGAGCGCAGCGAATTGTTCCTGCCGTTTCTGACCATGCTGCATTTCGGCACGCTGGTCGCGCTGTTCTGCTTTTTCTGGCGTGACTGGCTGGCCATCTTCACCGGGGCTATCGGACGCCACGGCCCGACGCGTCGCGAAGAGTCCATCCGTATTCTGGTTCTGCTCGTCGTTGCAACCATCCCGGTCGTGATCTTCGGTGCCGCTTTCGAACATCGACTCAAGGTGATCTTCGGCACGCCGGTCGCCGTGGCACTGTTCCTCTTCCTCAACGGGCTTATCCTGCTCGTGACCGAGTGGATGCGTTCCTATAAAGGCCGTCGTCCGCAGCGTGCCATTGCCGATATGTCGGCCAAGGACGCACTGGTGATCGGCTGCTGGCAGTGTCTTGCCCTGTTCCCCGGCATCTCGCGCTCTGGCTCGACCATCAATGCCGGCCTGGTTCGCGGACTCAATCATGAGACAGCGGCGCGCTTCTCGCTTCTGATGGCTCAGCCTGCCGTGCTGGCAGCAACGGTGCACGAGGCCTGGCAGCTGCGCCACATGACCGTCAGCCACGAGATGGCGCAGATCTCGGTGATGGCGGCGATCGCCGCAGGCGTTACCGCGCTGATCAGCACTGCCGTATTGCTGAAATATTTCCGCAATCACGACCGCTGGGCGCTGTCGCCTTTTGCCTTCTACTGCATGGGGGCCGGCCTGTTCTCGCTACTGGCACTCGTTCTCTTCTGATAACGAAATAATTTCCACTTTGACGGCCGATCCGTCATGATCGGCTTTTTCGAACATGGGCGATTTTCACCATTCCTGACCTGGCTACACCTCCACTCTCACCTTCTCCTGCCGGGAGCCGTCGCAAGACGCTCGAACAGGTCACGGCTGATTATGAGACGAACGGGCTGAAACGCTCTCTGACGGCAACCCAGTTGGTCATGCTGGGTGTCGGCTCGACCATTGGCGCCGGTATCTATGTCATGACCGGAACGGCGGCAGCGGAATATGCCGGGCCATCCATTCTCGTCTCTTTCGTCATTGCCGCTCTCGCCTGTCTCTTCACGGCGTTTTCCTATGGCGAGCTGTCTTCCAGCCTGCCGGTGTCGGGATCGGCCTATTCCTATGCCTATGTCTCTATGGGCGAGCGTGCCGCCTGGACAGTGGGCTGGCTGCTTCTGCTCGAATACGGCATCTCCTGCGCGGCAGTTGCTTCCGGCCTCTCTGGTTACGCCACGAGCCTGCTGTCGAGCTTTGGTTTTCACATACCGGCAGCCCTGAGTCAGGCCACGTTTCAGACCGTTCCGGGCAGTGGTGGCATGGCCATCACCTCAGGCTGGCGTTTCGATCTGGTTGCGACCATTGCCATTGCTGTCGTCACTGCCTGTCTGGTGCGCGGCGTGCAGGAATCTGCACGGGTCAACACGATTATCGTGTTCATCAAGGTCGGCGTCCTGTTCCTCTTTGTCGCCTGCGGCCTGTTCGCGCTGCATCCATCCTACTGGCACCCGTTCATTCCTGAATATCGCGGGGGATTCCAGTACGGCATACCCGGCATGTTCCGCGCGGCCTCGATCATCTTCTTTGCCTATGTCGGGTTCGAGGCAGTCTCTACGGCTTCGGCAGAAGCCCGTAACCCGCGTCGTGACGTGCCGATAGGCATTATCGGCAGTCTGGTAATCTGCACTTTTGTCTATGTATGCGTGGCGTCCATCCTGATTGGTATCGTGCCGTATCAGCAGCTCAATGTCGCAGACCCGCTCTCAATTGCGGTGCGCGCGATGCACCAGCCCTGGCTCGCGCTCTTCGTCAATCTCGGAGCGACCATCGGCCTTTGTTCGGTACTTCTTGGCCTGCTCTATGGTCAGACGCGTATTTTCTTCGCCATGAGCCGCGACGGCTTGCTGCCCCCGATCTTTTCTTATGTTCACAAGCGCTATCATACCCCATGGACGGGGACGATCCTGCTCGGGATCATCGTGGCTCTTGCGACCGCAACCCTGCCGATCGACGTGATCAGCGATCTCGTCAGCATTGGCACGGCAGCCGCGTTCGGTATCGTCTGCTTTACGGTAATCTGGCAGCGCAACATGCATCCTGACATGCCGCGCAGCTTCAGCGTGCCGTTGGGCGGTTTCAGGGTCAAAGGCTGGTGGATCGGCTTTACCCCGCTACTGGGCATACTTTTTTGTATCGTGATGATTGCCCCGCTTTTCGCAGACATGGCGCGGGCGCTCATGCATGGTAACCCGGTGCCCGCCCTGCTTCTGCTCGCCTATGCGGGTCTCGGCTTTGTCACCTACTGGTACTATTCCCGTCATAACTCCAGCTTCGCGAAGAAGAGCGCTGACTGAGGCAGAGTGAGAAGTGGGCTCCTCGAATTACCCACAGATTCCGTGGATGTGTTCGTGGGTAAGGTTGTGGATAAGGGACGCACAAGAATCAGAAAGGGGGGAGCGTTCGGCTCCCCCCTTTTTTTACAGACCCAGACAGCAGGCTTACTTGACCGCCTGCTCCGAAAGCTCATGCGCGATCACACGGGCGCAAAGCGCCATGGAAATGGCGCCCGCATCGGGGTGGCCCTTGCTACGTTCCCCATGAGTGCGAGCCCGGCCCAGACGAGGAAGCAGATCCTTCGTGGCCTCAGCGGCCAGAGTCGAGGCTTCAGCGGCCTCAGTCCAGGCTTTCGCAATGGAATAACCCTTTCTCAGACCGCCCTCGAACCCCTCGACCAGCGGCTCGAGTGCATCCATGAGGGTCTTGTCGCCCTTTTTGGCTTTCCCAAGGGCTGTAATTTTTTCCATGGCGCGACGGAGCCCTAGCGAAAGACTTTGTGCATCGGGCACGGCGGACTCATCGAAAGCCGTGCTGAAAGCAAATAGCCCTGCCCCCCAGAGTGCACCTGATGTGCCTCCTGCCCGATCAGCCCAGGCGACGGCAGCAGCGGCAAGCACCGTCGACGGACCGGACCCGGCCTCGACAGCGGCGCGTGCAGCTTTCGCTGCTGCGGCGGCCCCGCGTGCCATGCCCTGACCATGATCGCCGTCACCCGCATGGGCATCGATCTGGCCAAGCGCAGGTTCAGCCTCAGTAAGAGCTGCCGATAGCCTGATCATCATGGAGGCGACACAGCGTCCGCCCTTTCTGCCCGCTTCAGTGAGTGACTTCATGTAAACCGAAGATGCTTCGGTCAGAACCGGCAGGGAGTCGCGATAATCTCCTGCCATTTCATCGCGCTTCAGGGCCGCGCTGTTGACGGGCGCGCGCCAGAATTTCTCCAGCTCCTCGTCCAGCCAGGTGAGCGTCAACGAACAACCAGCCATGTCGAGGCTGGTGATATATTCACCCGCCAGAGGCGCAATGACCGTATAACCCGCGTTTTCGAGATGGGGGATAATGGCCTCCCACAACACGAAAAGCTCTTCGTATTTCGTGCTGCCAAGCCCGTTCAACAGGGCCGTGATGCGCGAGCCTGCATTGGCGGGGGCTTCCTTCAGCAGGCGGTCGCACAGGATGGCGGCCAGCTCGGATGGTCGCATCAGATCGAGTTCATCGATGCCCTGTTCACCATGCACCCCAAGCCCGAGCGCCAGACGCCCCTTCGGCACCTGAAACAGCTTTTCGCGTTCTCCTGGCAGGGTGCAGCCATCGAAAGCCACGCCGAACGAGCGCGTCTGCGCATTGGCGCGGCGTCCTACCGCTTCGACCTCGTCAAGGCTCAACCCGGCTTCGGCGGCGGCCCCAATAATCTTGAAAACAGGCAGATCGCCTGCTGTGCCGCGCCGCCTGCTCTCCTCGCTGGCCGGGGCGCTCGCAATATCGTCTGTCGTCGCGATCATGCGTGTATCGATGCCCTCGGCACGCAGACGCTCGGCCGCAATGCTGAAATTGAGGACATCACCCGCGTAGTTGCCGTAACCGAGAACAACGCCGCCGCCAAGATTGGCCTCTCGGGCGATACGCAGGATGGCCTGGGTCGAGGGCGAGGCAAAGACGTCACCCGCAACGGCTGCATCGGCAAAGCCCTCGCCGACATAGCCGTTGAATGCCGGAAAATGACCAGAACCGCCGCCCACGACAAGAGCAACCTTGCCCTGTTTACCCGGCATCGTTCTGACCACACCGCCCCGCACGGGCTGGACGATATCGCGATAGATGCTCGCAAAGCCGCGAAGGGCGGATGTCGCGAAATTCTCGGCGTCGCCACAGATTTTTGTCATGGGATAGTCGTCCTCAGTACAGATAAGCGGAGAAGTGGAAAACGAGCGTGGGTCAGGCTTCCCGGTTGAAATAGCGTCGGGCAAGAGAGTCGAAGGAGATTGCGGCGACTACGATCCCGCCACTAACGATCGACTGCCAGTAAGGCGAGATGCCGAACAGGACGATGACGTTCTCAATGATGCCGATGATGACAGCGCCGAGCACCGCTCCAAACGGGCTCCCCAGACCGCCGGTGGTCGCAACGCCACCGATGACGGCAGCTGCGATGGGGGCCAGCACCCAGGTATCACCGATGGAGGGCTGAGCAGTGCCCAGCCGAGCAACCATCAGGATGCCTGCCAGCGCCGAAAAAAAGCCAGCAGCAGAGAAGGCACAGATCCTGATGGCATCTACCCTAATACCAAGCATACGCGCTGCCGCGTTATTGCTGCCAATCGCATAGACGTAACGGCCTAGCGGTGTGCGGATCATGACGAAGGAGACGATCACGAGGCAAAGAAGCAGGATCACGAAAGGAACCGGGAGACCGAACAGCATCCCGCGCCCCAGAAACGAGATATTGCTCGGAATACCCGTGATAGCGACGCCCTTTGTAAGCACCAGATTGGCGCCGCCATAGACTCCTGCCATGCCGATGGTAAGCACGAGGGAGTGCAACTTCAGCTTCGTGATTAACAGACCGTTCAGCAGCCCGCATCCCGTGCCAAGCGCGAGGCAGAGCACAAGAGAGAGCCAGGGATCGAGCCCTGCCTGCACCATAAAAATGCCACCCGCAACGCCAGCGAGACCGCCTATGGCACCGACGGAGAGATCGAGTTCGCCGAGAATCATCAGAATGGCCTGGCCGATCGTGACCAAGCCGACGAAGGCGAGCGAGCGCGCGATGATCTTCATGTTGAACGCTGTCAAAAAATTCGACGAAAGCGTGCAGGAAAGAATGAAGATGACCGCGAGCGCAATCACCACCCCAAAGAGGGGATTGGATGCCACAGCCTTGAAGCGGGTCATGATATCGGGCTGGTGTGGTCTGGCAGCGCCATCATGCGGCGCAGGCGTCTCATGCGACATGGCTTGTCTCCGGTGAGCCGATGATCGAGGCGACCAATGTGCTGATTTCGGTTGTTTCGTGCTCGAATGAGCCGTTGATCCGGCCCGAATAGAGCGTGACAATACGGGTAGCGCAGCGCTGCAGCTCGCTCATCTCAGATGAGACAAGGATAATCCCCACGCCCTCTTCGGCTAGGCGCTGCATGATGCGGTAGATCTGGAACTTGGTGCCTATATCGATGCCCTTCGTAGGCTCGTCGAAAATTAGCAGACGTGGCCTGCGGGCCATCGCCCGACCGATAATGGCCTTCTGCTGGTTGCCGCCTGAAAGGAACATGATCTTCTTGGCAGATGACGAGGTGCGAACATCGAACTGCTCGATGATCTCTTTCACCAGTGCGTTTTCGCGGTAAGGCGAAATCAGCCCGGCTTTAGTGATGTTTCCTGTTACAGCAAGCGAGATATTTTCGCGCAGGCTCAGCATCGGAAAAATACCGTGATGCTTGCGTTCTTCGGAGAGATACACCATTCCGGCCTGCACCGCCCTGTCCGGTCGGTTAGGCGCAATCGGCTTGCCGTCGAGAATGACGCGGCCGCTCTGGATTTTGCGAAATCCGAACATGGCCTGCATGATTTCGGAGCGCCCTGCCCCGACCAAGCCCGCAAAGCCGAGAATTTCTCCACGCTTCAGGTCGAACGAGATATCTTCAAACCCCGGACCGGTCAGATTTTCAACCGAGAGAATAGTTTCGCCGGTACGCGCAGAGGATGCCGGCTGAAACTGCTCGTCCAGCTTGACGGTACTGCCGGACATGAGACGGATCAGCTCGCCCTCGGTCATACCGTCCATCGGGAAAGTACCGACGCTGCGACCGTTACGCAGGACGGTCACCGTATCGCCTAGCGCGAAGATTTCTTCCATCTTGTGAGAGACGAAGACAATGGCAACGCCTTGTTCGCGCAGGTCATTGACAATACGAAAGAGACGCTCCGTCTCCTTGGCCGTGAGAGACGAGGTGGGCTCGTCGAGAATCATGACGCCAAAATTTTCCTGGGTTGCCGCGCGGGCAATCTGCAGAAGCTGTTGATCGGGGACACTGATTTCAGCGACTTTCTGATCCGGCCGTGCGTGAATACCAAAACGCGCAATGAATTTCGCGGCCTCCACCTCCATTGCCTTTTCCGATACGGTGAACCTGCCGAAGCCTGAGCGGGCAAATGGCATGAACATGTTTTCTGCGACGGTGAGGTAGGGAAAGAGATTGAGTTCCTGGGGCACATAAGACACGCGCACGAAAAGCTTTTGGTCACGCAGTGCATCGGCGTCGTCAATGACAAGTGTGCCAGTATCCGGTTTGACCAGACCGGACAGGGTCTTGATAAGCGTGGATTTCCCTGCGCCGTTCTCACCGGCAAGGATATGCACCTTGCCGGGTTCGAGAGTCAGATCAATGTGATCGAGGGCTACGACCCCTGGATAGGTCTTTCGTATGCCCGAAGCCTTGAGAAGGACCATAGCCCCCTCCCGATCGGTTATTTGGAGAGCGTTGATTTGGTGATGATATCGATGCCTGTATCGATGTTTTTAGGCGTCTGCTGCCCCAGCGCTTTCTGCCAGGCGGCGATAACGGCCCAGTAGCCCTGCATTTCAGGGCGGCTTGAGGCAGAGGAATCGACCACGCCATCCTTGATCAGCTGAAGCATGTCGTTCAGATTATCCAGACCGACCTCCTGAACCTTGCCGATCTTGTCGCTTTCGCGAATGGCCTGACCGATGCCCACAGGGCCTGCTGCATCACAGGCTACCCAGCCTTCAAGGTTGGGATGGGCCTGCATGATGGCAGAGGCCTGTTTTTGCGCGGTTTCGATGCTGTCGTTATCGATACCCGTCGCCACGACCTTGATATCGGGATATTTGGCAAACACCTTCAGCTCGCAGCGCGCGCGAAGGGCATGGTTGGGCGCAGTGGGCACGCCCATCATCACTGCAACCTCACCCTTGTGATTGATCAGCCTAGCGAGCCGCTCCGCCGCTAGCGTGCCCTGCTCGCAAAAATCCGCACCGACCGCCGTGATGTCCATGCCCTCAGGTGGGAGGGAGTCGAAAACAGTCATCGGAATCTTCTCATCGACCGCTTCCTGCATGGTCGACCGGTTTCCCTTTTCGTCGAGAAGGTCGAGGATCAGACCATCGGGATGTGTCGCGATGGCGCGTTCGATGATGTCGTTCTGGGTCGAGACATCGGCGGTTTGCGGCGCGCGATATTCAACCGTGATGGTGCGTCCCGTGGACTTGCTCAGCAGGGCCGCGGCGGCTTGCGCGCCGTTATTGGCCTTGTCGAACCAAGGATGAACGGCTTTCGGTATCATGACAAACCGCATCGGCGCATTGTCCGCCGCCGCATGGGCGGCGAGCGGGGCGAAGAGCAGGGTTGCGGTGGCGAGCAGTGCTTTTTTCATGAGATCAGACCTTATGGTCGCGTTGACCCATTATTTGCAGGAATTTGGTGAATATTTACGATCGAGCGCATCGATACCATCGACATTGCGCGCCGAGGCGCTGGCCGGGTCGAATTTTTTGGAAAGGAACGAATCAACAATGGTCTTGGCGAGTTCAGCACCGACAACGCGCGCACCCAGTGTGATGATATGGGCGTTGTTGGACAGCGCTGCACGTTCCGCAGAGTAGCTGTCGTGCACCTGTGCTGCGCGGATGCCGGGGATCTTGTTGGCCGAAATCGCAACCCCGATGCCCGTGCCGCAGCACAGAATGCCGCGCTCATACTCTCCGGAAAGAATAGCAAGGCCGACGCGTTCGCTCAGCTCGGAGTAGAGCTCGCTCTTGTCATCTGCAGGGCGTGAGAGGTCGACTGCATCGAGCCCTTTTGCCTTGAGATGCGCCACGATCTGCTGGGCCAGACCCTCACCGGCGCTATCGCCACCAACTGCAATTTTCATGATCGTCTTCCTTTTATGGTGTTCTAGAGAGGGACGGTGCGCGAGGCGGGCGGCGTGTCGTCAAGTGGAGCGACATGCAGATTGATGCCCGCATCGAGCATGCGGTTCTTCTGACTTTCAGAGACGCCTGAATCGGTAATCACAACGTCAAAATCAGAGAGATTGGCCAGACGGTTCAACGCGGTGACGTCAAATTTCTGACTATCGATCATCAGGATACGACGGTCGACAATTTCCATGAGTGCCATCTTGCACTTCACGATCTCCTGCTCCTGATGATAGGCACCGAGATCGCGTACCGCAGAGACAGACATGAACAGCGTGTTTGCCCGAAGCGACTTCGTGCCCTGTTCGCAGAGAATGCCGAGAAACGCGTCGAACCGCGGGTGATATTTACCACCGAGGCAGATCAGACTGATATCGCGCATGCCTGCAAGCTGGGTAGCAATACCCATGCTGTTGGTCAGCACTGTCAGAGGCATACCCGAGGGAAGGTTTTCCGACAGAATGCGTGACGTGGTGGAATCATCGAGGGCGATGATATCGCCCGCCTTGATGAAGCTCGTCGCGACACGCGCAATGGCCTGTTTCTCACGAGAGGCACGACGCAGGCGATGGACGACGCTTGTTTCCATCACGCCGCTGGCCAGCATGGTCACGCCACCATGAACCTTGCGTACCAGTCCCTGCTCGGACAGCGCGTGCAGATCGCGATGGATCGTCATGCGACTGGTCGAGAAACGATCGACGAGCTCCTCGATCTGGGCACCCCCGTTTTCGAGCACGTAATCGAGAATTTCGCGACGCCGTGCCGAGACGGCCTTGCTCTCTACGCCGGTCGCGCCGCTCATGACACAACCGACTGGATGATGGCGGCAAGACCCGAAGGATCCCAGGCGGAACGACCGATGAACACGCCGTCGACATCGGCCAGCGCAGTATAGCGTGCTGCGTTTTCAAGCGAGACGCTGCCGCCATAGAGGATAGGCACACGGCGCGCAGTCGTTTCCCCGACCAAGTCGGCCAGGACGTGGCGCAGGCGTGTATGCGCGGTTCCGACGAAAGCGGGCTCGGCGGCCCTTCCCTTGGCGCCAATGGCCCATACGGGTTCATAGGCCAGCAGAACAGTTTCAATCTGATCCGACGTCAGCCCATGGAGGGCCATCTTGGTCTGACGGGCAAGTGTCTCATGCGTCACGCCGAACTCATATTCCTCAGCGCTGTCGCCGATGCAGATGAGCGGGCGCAAAGCGTAGCGTATGGCGGCCTTGACCTTGAGATTGACGGTGATGTCTGACTCGCCGAAATGCTCGCGACGCTCTGAATGGCCGAGTTCGACAATATCGGCACCGCATTCGCGCACCATATGGGGCGAGATTTCCCCGGTCCAAGCGCCCTCGTCTTCCCAGTGCATGTTCTGCGCACCCACGCTCCAGCGCGTATCTGCGAGGCGGGACGCAACCATTTCGAGCGATGTGAAAGGCGGAATGACGAATGGCGTCACGGAGGAGGGTACGGCTATGGACGCGATCTGCTCGGCCGCTTCCCGGGCGGCGGCTGGCCCCTTGTTCATCTTCCAGCTTGTTCCGATCCAGAGCGACTTTAAGGGCATCATGTTCTCTCTCTGTGACGCAGTGACGATAAGTGTAACGTCCTGATGTTGTGATAGGGATTTAAATAACATTAGGGTAGATAAAATATCACCTATAGCGTTCACATTGATATGATTTAGCGCTAGGAGAAGCTTGGTTTTTCAGAAAAACCGAACAAAAGCAAAGTTCTGGATTTTGTGCGATTTTGTTATCGGGCGATCACTAAATCCTGTGATCAGCAGACCTTGCCGAGCACCGTCGTGTAGCCCACCCCCAGCGCCTTACAAGCGCTGAGGCCCTTGTGACTGGTCTGCGCATTATCCTGCTTTGTCAGGACTCTCGCGCCCGCGTTTCAGCTTGCCGCGTTGCCTGCAGTGCTGTCAGAAACACCATGTTGCTCAACCGCAATTTTCCAGACGCTGTCGATTTCGGATGCGCAAATGGCCTCTGTCCAGCCAAGGGCTGGCGCCATGATCGCGCAAACCTCATCGACCACAGCACGGCTGATCTTGCCCGAGAGCGCGATCGGTGTGCGCCGGAAAAGAAGATCGGCAGCTTTGCGCACGAGTTCTTCCTTCGTGAGATACTGGATCTCGTTTCTCGTATAACCGGGAAGAGACGTGAGTTCTTGATCGGGTGTGCGTGCACAGAAAGCAGCAACGCGCTCTGCAGTAGTGCCATAGCGCTCGAATAACAGGGTCGCACGTGCCAATGACAGATCCTGCATCTCGGCAAGGTGCCGGATATAGGCGTTTCGTGATTTCTGCCCCGGGTAACCGACCCCGCCCCCGATCGCCCTCTCCCGCGAAGAGCGCGTCCGTTTACGGTGGAGAAGCCCCAGCACCTTATCGGCAGTTTCTTCCGCGAGGCCACGGAATGTGGTCCACTTACCGCCAACCAGAGACAGGACTGGGGTCGTCCCGGCATAATCGGTGTGGATGATGTGGTCTCTGCTGATCTCGCCAGGGTCGTCCGTGCGCGTGGCAGGAAGCGGTCTTACGCCGCAATAGCGATAGACGACATCGCTGTCGCTGAAATGGAAACCGGGAAACAGCTCCTGAAGCATGGCCAGCATGTAGCTCTGTTCTTCCTGTGAACAGATTGCCTTGTCGGCGTCCTTGCATGGGATATCGGTCGAGCCGATCAGAACATGGTTCATGAACGGATAGGCAAGGCAGATGCGACCGTCTGCCGTGCCGAAATAGACCATCTGCCCGTTGAGTTCGCGCAGCAATTCGGGATGGCGCATAACGAGATGCGATCCTTTCGTGCCACCAATATAGCGTGTGGAAAGGCCAATCCCGGCATTGACCTGATCGATCCATGCTCCACCGGCATTGACGACCAGATCGGTGTGGACATGCTCAACCTGACCGGTGATATCATCACGCAGGGTCACGGCCCCCTCATGGAATGACGTCACTCTCGAATAGGTTCTCACTGCGCAGCCCAAAGACAGGCGAAGCGCATCCTCGACGCATTCGAAACCCAGTCTTTCAGGTTGGGTGATGGCAGCATCATAATATCGTCCGGTCGCGATGACCTTTCGTGTCATATGCGGCCAATCGCGCCTGACAGAGCGCCCGAAAGAAAAGGTGTGGCGAGGCATCACGCGTGCGCGGCGGCCGAGATAATCGTAGATCTGCATGCCGGCTTCGGTAATCGCGACTCCCCGATCGGCAAGCTTTGTCTTTAGACCGCAGAACCGCTTGATCGAAGGCAGAATCCCGCCAAACCAGGAATGGATCGGTATGATTGTCGGAAGCGGCTTGACCACGTGCGGTGCGTTGCGCAGCAGCAGATTGCGCTCGAGGGTCGACTGCGCAACCAGACGAAACTCGCCGGTCTCGAGATATTTGATGCCGCCATGGATCAGTCTGGATGGGGCCGCTGAAGCACCAGTGCAGATATCACCCTTGTCGATCAGGAGAACATTGAGCCCCTGAAGCGCCAGTTCACGAAAGAGACCCACACCATTGATGCCTGCCCCGATGATCGTGACATCGAAATGGGCAGAGTCGATTTGTTTGGCGGAGTAGGTCATCGGGTATCTCGATTTGTGAAGCGGTTCTGAAACGGGTTAGCGACCGCGCAGGCCTCAGGCCGTGGCGGCGCGCAAAGACTGTTCATGAGGGACAGGTGCGCTGTGCAGGGATGGCCAGAAGGGCTCGAGAATCTGAGCCAGCGTCGTGTAACGCGTGTATATGGCGTCGTAATAACGTGAGAGCGCCGGGTCGGGGGCGAAGCGTGTATGCTGCATATCGAGCCCGGCAACGGCGTCCTCGAGTGTTGGATGATTGCCACAGGCAACGCTGGCCGTCAGTGCGGCCCCGAGAGCCCCTGCCTCACGCACCGGCGACGTCATGACAGGTCTGCCGAAGATATCTGCAAAGAGCTGGCCTATCTCAGGGCGGCGACTTCCGCCGCCTGAAACGCCGATGCTGTTGACCGGCCCCGTGCGCATCAGATCTTCGACATGATGACGGTGGTTGAAGATCGTGCCCTCTATCATCGCCTGAAACAGATCGGCGCGGTCATGCCAGGATTGCAGCCCCAGAAAAGAGGCCGTGGCCGGTGTCCCGAAAGGCGAGCCGAACAGATACGGATGATAAAGCGGGATCTGCCGTTCAACACGCCCCTGCTCGAACCTTGCTATGGAGGCCTCAATGAGATGGGCAGCTGCGTCGGGGTCGTCGGGCGCGATATAACGCGCCATCCACTCGAGATTGCTTGCAGAGGCCGGTGAAATTGCCATGCAATTCCACAGGCCTTTTCGATAACCGGCGCGACAGGCCCACTCTGCACCAGTCACCGGTCGATCACGCAGCACCTCATTGATCGAGAACGTTCCGGCTGTCACGGTCATGTCGCCCGCCCGCACCTGACCCAACCCGACAGAGGCGGCGATGACATCATGCAGCCCTGCGGAGACAGGTGTGCCCTGCAGCAGACCTGTCATGAGTGCCGCTTCAGCGCTGACATGGCCTGCCCGGTCGCAGGAGTTCAGCATTGGCGGCAGCGCGCTCGCAATTTCCTGCAGATCGAGCGTCTGAAGGATTTTCTGACTGTAACTCTGCGTATGAAGATCGGTGAACGCCGTGCTCGCTTCGGTCAGATCGGTCGCAATCCGGCCTGTCAGGCAGAAGCGAAGCCAGTCCTTGGCGAAAAAGACGGTGCCGATGGCCCCGTAACGCTCAGGCTCGAAACGCTTTATCCAGGCCAGTAACGTGGTTGCTGAGTAAGGATAGGGCCTCTGGCCGGCAACGGGCAGGAGGTGGTCGAGAAGCCCCGCCTCTTTCCACCCCTCGTGCACACCAAAGGCGCGGCTATCGAGGGACATGATACCTCTGCCAAGTGGTTCGGCGTGGTGGTCGAGCAGGAAAACACCATCGCCATGGGCGGTCATGCCTATGCCTGCGATATCTGCCCCCGTGCAGCCAGCATCAGCCAGCGCATCACGGATGGTTTCGGCAACGAGGAGCCACGTCGCCTTCATATCGCGCTCAACCTCCCGAGGTGTGCTCGTCACTTGGGGAACACGCGCCTGCCCTATACCGACAATGCGCCCGCCAGGTGTGAAGACGACAGATTTCGCAGTGGTCGAGCCGCAATCAACGCCCAAGACATAACCTGCACCCATGATCGCCTCTTCGCTCTTTCGGCTCGCTATCGGTGCTTGATGTTCTAAAGTTGGTTGTTGTGTTAACAAAATCACAAATTGGTGCTATATATGATATATATGGGCAGTTCCGCGGAGAAGAGCATCCTGCATAAGGTAAGCCCGAGTGCTTACGCCTGATGACAAAACCTTGATAAGGACGGCTTGTGAGGATGATATCTTTGTGATATTTTTGTTATCTTATTTTCTGCTACGCTTGGTCCCAACAAAAGCAAGCATATCTGTCAAAGGCAGTTTCAGACCATGAGTGATGACATCAAGTCAGCGCCCTCCCTGGATGGTTTTTCAGGGATCAAACGTCAGAATCTCAAATCACGTCAGCAGCAAATTCTTGATCTGCTCTTTGAGCAGGGCAATGCGAGCATCGAATTTCTGGCTGAACATTTCGATGTAAGCCGTATGACGATCCATCGCGATGCACATGCGCTGGCCAGCCAGGGGCTGATTGACAAGATTCATGGCGGCATCACTCTCAAGAACCGCGCACGTACGGAAAAGAACGTTGCCTATCGTCAGCACCGTGCAGCCAATCTGAAAAAGACGATCATCCAGCGTGCCGTCTCGATGATCGAACCCGGTCAGGTCATCATTCTTGATGATTCGACGACCGTTGCTGAAATGCTGCCGCTTCTGCCTGCCAGAGCGCCTCTTACCGTCATCACCAATGCGGTTGGTGTAGTACAGGCTCTTGCGCCCTTCCCCGGCATCAAGATCATCTGCCTTGGTGGAGATTACAGCAATTCACGCAACGCGTTTTTCGGGCTTGTCTGCGAGCAGGCAGCGCGATCGCTGCGGGCCAATGTCATGTTCATGTCCACCTCGGTGATTTCGGGTGACACGGCATTCCAGAATGACCAGGACGTGGTGAAGGTAAAGCGCGCGCTCATGGCCATTGCCGATGACAGCGTTTTGCTGGTCGACAGCACGAAATTCCGTCAGGGCGGGCTGCATCGCCTCACCTCCCTCTCGGAATTCTCACGCATCCTGACCGACAACCAGATCAAGCCTGAGACATTGTCCGAGCTTGAAACGGCCGGTATTCCGATCGAGATCTGCTGAGTTTTCACCCCCGGTAAAAGCCGGGAGTGAAAAGGCTCATACCTCGATCAGGCGGCGTTTTCGAGCGTCGCCATATCGATTACGAAGCGGTATTTCACGTCGGATTTCATCATACGTGAATATGCCGTCTCGATCTCGTCCATGGCGATCATCTCGATATCTGACGTGATGCCATGCTCACCGCAGAAATCGAGCATTTCCTGCGTTTCGGCGATACCGCCAATCAGCGAGCCGGCGAAGTTGCGACGCTTCATGATGAGGCTGAACACAGAAACAGGCAGCGGCTTTTCCGGAGCACCAACCTGAACCAGTGTGCCTTCACGCTTCAGCAGGTTGAGATAGGCATTGATGTCATGGTCGGCCGCAACCGCATCCAGAATGAAATCGAAGCTGGCAGTCTCCTTCGCCATGGCTTCCGGGTCTTTCGACAGCACGACTTCATGGGCACCGAGACGAAGACCGTCTTCCACCTTGCTCTGTGAAGTGGTGAAAAGCACCACCTGGGCACCGAAGGCGCGGGCGAACTTAACAGCCATATGGCCGAGGCCACCCAGACCCACCACACCAACACGCTGACCGGGGCCAACCTTCCAGTGACGCAGCGGCGAGTAGGTTGTGATGCCTGCGCAAAGCAGCGGCGCGACAGCCGCGAGATCGAGGTTCTCGGGGACTTTCAGCACAAAAGCCTGATCAACCACGATAGCCTTGGAGTAGCCACCATAGGTGTTGCCACGACCCTGACGGTCTTCACCGTTATAGGTGCCGACGAAGCCGTTTTCGCAATACTGCTCCAGACCTTCCTTGCAGCTCGGGCATTCGCGACAGGAATCGACCATGCAGCCAACGCCAGCAAGGTCACCCACCTTGAACTTGGTGACCGATGCGCCAACTTCGCTTACGCGGCCGACAATTTCATGACCGGGAACGCAGGGATAGACAGTGTTGTGCCACTCATTGCGCGCCTGATGAATGTCGGAGTGGCAGACACCGCAATAGAGAATGTCGATACGCACATCTTCAGGCCCCGTGTCGCGACGATCGAACTTGAAAGGGGCGAGACGGTCTGACGCTTTCTGTGCGCCATATCCAATGCAGGACAGCATGGGCTCTCTCCGGTTTCGTTATTCTGAATATTACGGAAAAAGGCGCTTGGACCCCTTGGGGTACGCGCCTGCGTCTTCCGTAACATATCGTCCTAACGCTGCCAGCCCCTCGGGGTTCGATTTACGAAACTATTCGGTTTTCTTTTCTGTTTTCACGAAATCGTGAGAGCTTGATATAGAGCGTCGGCAAGACCAGCAGGGTCAGAGCGGTACAGGAGATCAGCCCGCCAATGACCACGGTCGCCAGTGGTTTTTCTACCTCTGCGCCCTCACTCATAGAGAAAGCCATCGGAAAGAACCCGAGACAGGCGACGGTCGCTGTCGCCATGACAGGACGAAACCGCTCACGCGCCGAACTGACGGCGGCAGATACGGCATCGAACCCGGCCAGTCTCTTGTCACGTATGTAGGAAATCAGCACTACGCCGTTGAGCGTGGCGACACCGAAAAGGGCGATGAAGCCTATGCCCGCCGAGATGCTGAACGGCATGGCACGCAGCCAGAGAGCGATAATGCCACCTGTTGCGGCAAAAGGCAGGTTCACGAACACCAGACCGGCAAGCCAGACATCGCCAAGGGCCAAAATGAGCAGGCAGAAAATCAGCACGAGGGTGATCGGTACAACGATTTCGAGACGGGCAACAGCGGTCTGGAGATTACGAAACTGCCCGCTCCATTCGACGCGATAGCCCGGCGGCAGCTTAATCTGGGTTTTGACCGCCTTCTGCGCCTCCTGGACGAAGGAACTCAGATCGCGCCCGCGCACATTGGCCTGCACCATCATGCGTCGCTCACCCTGATTGCGTCTGATAGCAGCGGGGCCGTCACGCAAGGTGATATCGGCAACCTGGTCGAGACGCACCGTATGATCGTCGCGTGTCAGCACCGGCAGAAGCTTGATGTCGTCAAGGCTGTCGCGTGCCTGCGGCATGATACGGACCTCGGTCGGAATCAGCGCATCCTGCAAGGAGACGGGCGGGCCGACATGACCGCCGATGGACTCAACCACGTCGAGCACTTCTGACGTATCGACATTCAGGCGTGCTGCGGCCGTACGATCGGCATCGATATGCAGATAGGGAATGGTGCCTACATCCTGCGGCGCCACGTCTGCGGCACCCGGCACGTTGTCGACTACCTTGGCTATCTGGGCAGCCAGCTTCATGAGCTTGTCGATATCGGGGCCATAGATGCCAATCGCAATCTGTGACCGCACGCCGGATTGCAGATCATCCATACGCATCTGGATGGGCTGGCTCCAGGAGTAGAGAGACCCCGGATTGTTCTTTCGCAGCGCTGCGTCGAAGGCGCGGATGAGCCCTTCCTGCGTGTCGGCTGTCTTCCATTCGGAGCGCGGCTTGAGCAGCACATAGGTGTCTGATTGCTCGCCGCCCTGCGGGTCGGTCGGAATGGCCGAGGTGCCGCTATTGCTCACGAGCATACGAATATCGGGAAACTGCTTGAGCGTGCGCTCGATCTGCTGAATCGATCGCAAGGAGGCATCGAGCGATATGCCCGGCAGGCGTGTGGAGGTGACGATAAGATCGCCCTCCTGCAGCTGCGGAATGAATTCGCCACCAAGCCGCGTGGTCAACCCGACGGACAAGATCAGGATGACCATCGCGATACCCATCACCATTTTGCCGTGGGCCATGCACCATTGCGAGGCGGGGGCAAAACCGCGCCGCAGAAAGCGGATGAAGAACGTGTCGTGCTCAGTTCCGCGTGTTGCTTCCTCAACCCCACCATTACTGTCGGCATGGTGGCCGGGTCCGTGACCGGGCTTGATCCGCATGAGCAGTGCCGCAAAGGCAGGCACAGCTATCAGCGCATAAAGCAGCGATGCGATCAGGGCGAGAATGACCGTTTGGGCCATCGGGCGGAACATACGCCCCTCAACCCCTTCGAGCGTGAGGACCGGCAGATAGACAAGAATGATGATCAGAATGGCGAAGATCACCGGTCTTGCCACCGAGGCAACCGTCTCGGCGATGCGTCGCGTCAATGGCACATCACCGGGTGCCTGGCTGGAGAGCACACTCTCGACAATAACGAGCGCACTATCGACAACCATGCCGAAATCGATGGCACCCAGACTGAGCAGATTGGCCGAGATACCCAGATGCCGCATACCAACCATGGCTGCAACGAGCGAAAAGGGAATGACCGAAATGATCACGACCGAAGCGCGCCAGTCACCGATCACGATCAGAAGGACAATCAGAACGAGCAGGGCCCCGAGAAGGAGGTTTTCCTTGACGGTGTGGATGGTCACATCGGTCAGGGTGGCCCGGCTGTAATAGGGTTCGAGCGTGACGCCCTGCGGCAGGGTCGAGACGATTTTGGGCAAGGCCGCGTCGATACGCGCGAGCGTGGCCTTGGCATTGGCACCTTGTTGCAGCAGGATGACGGCATTAACGATCTCGCCCTCACCGTCGCGCGTGACACCTCCCAGACGGGGAAGCGTGCCCTCCTGGACCGTGCCGACATCACGCACATGCACCACGCCACCATTGGGCATGGAGCGCACCTGCACCTCACCCAGCTCATGCAGGCTGTCGATCAGGGAGCGTCCGACAATGATATGTTGCTCGTCATTATGCTCGATCCAGGCGCCACCGGCCGCCTCGTTATCGCGATCGACCGCATTGAAAACATCGGAAACCGAGACCTGGAACTGTCGCAGCGCCATCGGGTTGAGGGCCACCTCATAGGTTTGTGAGGCGCCGCCATTGATGTTGACGTCGATGACACCCGGGATGAGGCGAAGCTTTGGCACCACATTCCACGTCATGATCCGGTTCAGGGCCGCAAGAGAGCGCCCCTCGCCATGAATCTGGAGTTGCAGAATCTCTCCCATCCCCGTGGCCATTGGCCCCATCGTGATCGACAACCCGCGCACCGACACGGCAGCGCGTGCCTGCGGCAGGCGCTCGGCGATAAGCTGGCGGGCTCGATAAATATCGGTGCCGTCGTCGAACTGAAGATAGAGAACGGACACCCCGGTGCGCGAGACAGAGCGCATGGAGTTGACGCCGACCACGCCCGACATCACCGTTTCGATCGGGAACGTAACGAGACGTTCCACCTCTTCCGTTGGTAAGCCGGGTGCGCGGACAGAGATCAGAACCTGTTTGGGCGAGATATCGGGTACAGGCTCGACCGACAGCGATCTGAGATCGGCAATGCCAGCGATCATGAGCAGCACGACCGCACCCAGAATGGCAGCGCGGCCCCGCAGCAGGGAAAGCATGAATCGCATGATCAGCGCCCGCCCTCTCCGTGATTGGGCTCTGGCGCCAGAAGTGCCTGCGATTTCAGGACGAAACTGCCAGCGGTCACGACGATCTCGCCGGGCTTGAGGCCTTTCGTCACCACGATCATGCCGTCGAGATCGGGGCCGGTGCTGACCTTACGCGCCTCATAATGCGTATCGTCCAGTCTGACGAACACACAACTCTGACTGCCGATCGTCTGGATCGCCGCCTCGGGAACGAGCGTGCCCTTTACAGTTTCCGATGCGAAAAGGCGGGTCTTGACCAGCATCTCGGGCCTCAGGAGGCGTTTCGTGTTCTCGACCAGACTGCGCACCAGAACATGGCGCGTCATCGGGTCGACGCTGCCCTCGATCAGATCGATATGCGAGACGATGGGCTTTGTGTCCGGTGTCGGCCAGGTGAGCTGACGCCCGCCCCGGCTCAACTGGACAGCCTGCTGTTCCCCTACCTGCGATACAACCCAGACCCTGCTCAGGTCATCGACTTCGACAGCAGGGGCGGTGCGATTGGAAACCTCTTCGCCTACCCCGACGGTGATCTTGTCGACAATACCATCAATCGGAGAGATCACCGCAGAATGGAGCCCCTCGGTACGCTCTGAAGAAGAGCTGAACCGGGCAAGCCGCTCGCGCTCGTTCTGCACAATGGCCCGGCTGCGTTGTACCGTGCCCTCGGCCTCTTTCAGACGCGAATAACGCCGCTGTGCTTCACCTTGCGATACCGCACCGCCTTGCAGCGCCCGACCCCGGTCATAGGATAACCGCGCATCGTCGCGCAGCGCCTGAGCCTGCTGAAGCGAGGCCTCGGCGGAAAGCAGGCGCTGATTCGCATCACTCAGGCTGAAGTCGTCATAGGTGAACAGCACCTGGCCCTTTTTGACCTGCTCCCCAGGCGTGACCAGAATGCTCTGTACCCGCCCCTGCCCGACCGGATGAATGCGCGCGCTGCGCCTGTCATCCTGATCGATATAGGCAGGCACATCGATATGCGGCGGCAGCCCGCCGCTCTGGGCTTTTGCCGTATGAATACTTTCGCTTTTGAGGGCTTCCTTCGTGATGGCAATCGGGCGGCTTGGCCAGTCACTATCGGTCTGGGCCCAGGCGGCGGGGGCACAAAGTGGAAGCGCGACCAGAAGCCGCAGACAGGAATATTTCATGGATAACGCCCCGCCATCAGGCTCATTCTGATAATCGCCGCATGCCAGATGACATCGGCCTCAGCACTTCTTTGTCCTGCATCGAGCGCAGCACGGCGCGCACGCAGATATTCGATGACCGGCGTCTCACCGACACTCCAGGCATGTTCGAGATCCTGCGCGCGCGCATCGAGCGCCTGTCGCGCGGAATTCGTATGGCGCATCATGCTCAGCGCAGAGCCGAGACTTGCCCGAGTGCGTCGATACTCGGTCGTGACTTGACGCTGCGCCAGCACTGCATCGCGCTCGGCGGCCCCCATGGCCTTGACTTCCTTCATGATCATGGGGGTGTTGCGCGCCTCGCTTGGCAGGGCCATCGAAAACTGCACGCCGACCTGCGTATCCCAGGGGCTGCCATACTGTCCCTGTTTGACCACCTGCACCCCAACCTGCGGTGCGGGCATGTAGGAATGGCGTGCCAGCGCATAAGAGGCCTTTGCGCTTTTGCTGACCGCCTGAGCCATCTGGATACGCGGATCCTGCGAGGGATCGAGTGTGAGCGTCTGATTGCCTAGAATACGTCCGTCTAGCGAAAGAATATCAGGAATATCATCTGTGCCTGTCAGAGCATCGAGCTCGGCACGGGCGCTTTCGAGCGCCTGTTCCGACTGGGCAATCTGGGCGTCGATATCGCCTTGTTCACCGATGACAGCATCGAAATCGGCCGCAGCAATTTCACCGGCTCGGAGACCCTGATGCGAACTTTGAGCCACACGGCTCAACAAGGCACTGGTGGCGCGCAGATTACCGATTTTCTTCTGGAGCAGGGTCGCGTTGCTGGCGAGATCGAGTACGCGAACCGCGCTCAGCAAATGCTGCACCTTGATACGTGCCTTGGCCACTGCCTCATCGGCCAAGGCGGTGCGCATGGTGGCTGTGCCTTGCCCCGGAAGCCAGAGTGGCACGCTGATGCTGCCCTGATAGGTCGTGTAACCGAGATTGGAGCCGATGAAATGGTCATCGAGATATTGCCCGGCAACGATCGGCCCATCGGGAAACCAGGATTGCGCAGCACGAGCGTTTTTGGCGGAAGCCTTCGCATCAACGGCGAAGGATTGATTGGCCGGGTCTCTGTCCCATGCCGACTGGATGGCTTCGTGAAAGCTCTCGGCCAGACATGGTGGCGCCATCGCAACGGCACCCATGACGAAGAGTGCCCCCCTCAGTCGGGAGCTCCTGAAAGAGAAGGAATGAGCCCGCGCCTTGATGCGCTGCCTGTGCGACCTGGAAATCACTGACATGATTCCCGATCTTACGCATTAACCGCGCGTAATCCGCGACAAAACTTGGCTGAATGATAAATTAAATAATAAAATCTGCGGCAACCGGGAATTCCGGTGGCGGCACGAGCGCATCAGCTGAAGTTCGGGCCGTATTCCGAGCCTTTCCACGATGCGCTCATGATGCAGCTTGTGTCAGTTATCCAGCGTCTGGACGTGAGAGACCTTGCCGGAGCGATCATAATAGATCACCGCATTGCCACGGCGCTGAGCGTAACCATCAGGTGTCCCGTCCGGACGCTTGAACAGGATGCGATTGGCATCCGGCTGTTCGATTACCTTATCACCCTTGGGGCGGAACTTGAACATGCTGAAATCGGCCTCGGCTTTCGGCAGAGCCGAAGACCGGGCGAGCTGGTGCATGTCAGGCTTCTTCTTGCTGTCATCGTCATCCTGGGCCTGTGCCAGACCGGGGAGAATAAACGCCCCGGCCGTCATCATACCCAGAACAGCGCCGAACAGTTTTCCCTGTTTCATTCTGGTTTCCTGTCTCAACCTTTACGCGGTGCACCGGGCTGCGCGCTGGCAGTGGCAACATCCGCCGCACTCCAGCCGCCGCCAAGGGCCCGGTACAACGTTACCAGATTCTGGTAACGCGCGAGTTGCACGACTATGAGATTCTGCTGCGCATCGTAAAGGCTGCGCTGCTGAGTCAGGGTCGTGAGGTACGGGTCGATACCGGTGTTGTAGCGCATCATGGCAAGATCAAAGGCCTGCTGCGATGAGCCGACAAGCGCCTTGAGATGCGTGTCCTGGGCAAGATAGGTCTCACGCGCCGTCAGAGCGTCAGACACTTCCTTGAACGCCGTCTGGACAGTCTTCTCATAGGTCGCGATCTGGGACAGGCGACGTGCCTTCGAGACCTTAAGATTACCTTCGTTCTGACCCCAGGTGAAAATCGGCAGCTCAATATTGGGCGAGACCGACCAGGTCTGGGCGCCAGGCGTGAAGAGATGTCTGAACTGGAGCGAGCTGACACCTTCCTGTGCGGTCAGGGTGACCTTCGGGAAGAAGGCCGCGCGTGCCGCACCGATATTTGCATTGGCGCCGATCAGATTATGTTCGGCCGCCCGAATGTCGGGACGCTGCGCAATCAGATCCGAAGGCAGACCTGCAGGCAGATCGGTAAGCAGGGTCTGCGCACCGAAAGGCTGAGGCGCCGGAAGCGTGTCAGGCAGAGGCACACCAACCAGCAACTGAAGCTGATGCTCGTCCTGCGCCATCTGGCGCTCATATTGCGCCTTGTTGCTCGCCGCCTGTTCCACTTGGGTCTGGGTCTGGGCCAGGGTCAGAGCGTCTGCCTCACCATGATCGTATTTGAGCTTGGTAAGGTTGAGGGTGTTGGTCTGCGAGACCAGGGTATCGTTCGTGACACGCACGAGCTCCCTGTCCGCCAGCCAGGACAGATAGGTATTGGCCACCTGCGACACAGTGCTGATGAGCACGGATTGCGCGCTCATGCGCGAGCTGAGCACTTCTTCAGCCTGCTGTCTGGACAGGTTGCGGATGCGACCGAAAAGATCGATTTCGTAGGACGAAAACCCGATCCCCATACCGTAATAGCGTAGCATTGAAGTGCCACGACCAAGGCCCGGCGCAAAGGAGAAGCCCGCAGTCTCTGACGGCGCAAAATACTGCCCCTGCCCAGTCACGCCGATCGGCGGGAAGAGCGAGGCATGCTGCACTTCATAGCTGCCCTGTGCTTCCATGATCGCCGCAGCCTGACTGCGCAGATCACGGTTGTTCTTCAGTGCCAGCTCGATCAGCGCGCGCAGGCGCGGATCGGTAAAGAAGTGCTTCCAGCCGATATCGGAAGCAGCCTGGCCGACAAGCGGCTGCGTCTTGCCGGAATCACTCGGGAAAGCGTTCTGCACCGGTTGCGTCGGGCGCTGATATTTCGGCGCCAGATCGCAGGAGGCGAGCATGGTGAACGCCATCAGGGCGCTCACCGTCTTGAGTTTTGAAAACTGGCTCATGCGCCCTCTCCTCGAGCGGCTTCATTGCGGTGTTCGTACGGGTCAACGCGATCTTTCATGCGTGTCACCTTGAACAGACGCAGGATCACTACGAAGAAAACCGGAACGAAATACACGGCCAGAAGGGTCGCGGACAACATGCCGCCCACCACGCAGGTGCCAATGGCCACGCGGGCCGCCGAGCCGGCGCCTGTCGCAATGGCAAGCGGGAAAACACCGCAGACGAAAGCGATGGACGTCATCAGGATCGGGCGAAGACGCTCGCGACCGGCCTTAAGAACGGCATCTTCAAGAGAGTCACCCTGCTCGAAGAACTCTTTAGCGAATTCGACAATCAGAATGGCGTTCTTGACCGATAGACCGACCGTGGTCAGTAGGCCCACCTGAAAATACACGTCGTTATCCAGACCACGCCACAGCGTGGCACCAATCGCGCCGAGCACACCAAGTGGCAGCACCATCAGCACTGCAAGCGGAATGGCCCAGCTTTCATAAAGCGCCGCAAGGCAAAGCAGAATGACGATCGCTGCGAGTGCGTAGAGCGGGCCAGTCGAACCGCTGGATGCGACCTGTTCATAGGAAATGCCGGTCCACTCATACCCGATACCCTTGGGCAGATGAGTCAGGATCTTTTCCATCTCCTTCATGGCATCGCCCGAGCTTGTGCCTGGTGCGCCCTGCCCCTGCAATTCGAAGGAGTTCAGACCATTATAGTCTTCCACCTTCTGCGGGCCGACAATCCAGTTACCGGTGGCAAAGGAGTTGAACGGCACCATATTGCCGGCAGTGTTGCGCACATACCATTTATTGAGGTCCTCAGGCGTCATGCGCGCCCAGGCTTCACCTTCGATATAGACCTGTTTGACACGGTCGCTGCGCATGAACTGGTTGACGTAGATCGAGCCAAACGCCCCCTGGATGGTGGTATTGATCTCGGCATTCGTCACGCCCTGTGCGTTGGCACGCTCACGGTCGATATCCAGATGGAACTGAGGCTGGTCCTCGAGCCCCATCGGGCGCACAGCCATCAGGCGCGGGTTTTTGGCAGCCTCGGCCAGAACCTGGTTTCGGGCGGCAAGGAGGGCCTTGTGACCCAGATGCCCGTTATCCTCAAGCTCAAGATCGAAACCTGCCGCGTTGCCGAGCTCCATGACAGCAGGTGGATTGATGGCGAAGATGATCGCTTCCGGATCCATCCAGAAGTGCTTCATGATTTCGCCAGCCACCGACATAGTGGTGTTCTTGTAACCCGGACGCTCATCCCACGGCTTGAGACGAATGAAGAAGGCACCAGCGCTCTGGCCCTGACCGGCAAAATTGAAGCCGTTCATGGCGAAGACGGACTGCGCGATATCACCGTATTTGTGCATCACGTAATCGGTGATCTTGCGGTTGACCGCCGCCGTCTGGGCATTATTGGCACCCGGACGCATCGTGACCTGACCGAAGATAATGCCCTGATCTTCTTCCGGCAGGAAGCCGCCCGGAACGCGAAGGAACAGGAAAACAGCACCGGCAGCAAAAACCGCGAAGATGAGCATGCTCACCAGACGGCTGCGCACCAGGCGTCGCACGCCCTTCAGGTAGCCGTTAGTCATGCGATCAAAGTTGCGGTTGAACCAGGCGATCGGTCCGGTTTTGTGCTCCTTGTGGGTAGGCTTGAGCATTGAGCCGCACAATGCGGGCGTCATGACCGTTGCCACCAGTACCGAGAGCCACATGGCCGCTACGATGGTGATCGAGAACTGACGGTAGATCACACCGGTCGAACCGCTGAAGGCGGCCATGGGCAGGAACACCGCCGTCAGAACGAGCACGATACCTACGAGGGCACCCGTGATTTCGTCCATCGACTGACGCGAGGCCTCCTTGGGGGACAAGCCCCTCTCGCTCATCACACGCTCGACGTTCTCAACCACCACGATCGCGTCATCGACGAGGAGACCGACGGCGAGCACCATGGCCAGCATGGTCAGTGTGTTGATGGAAAAGCCCAGCGCCGCGAGCACACCGAATGTACCCAGCAGCACGACCGGCACGGCGATTGTCGGGATAAGCGTGGCACGGAAATTCTGCAGGAAGATCAGCATCACGACAAAGACGAGCGCGATGGCCTCGAGCAGCGTGATGACAACGTCCTGGATCGACAGGGTGATGAACGGCTCGGTATCGAGTGGGTAAACCGTCTTGAGGCCCTGCGGATAGAATTTCTCCAGCTCTGCAACCTTGGCGCGCACCGCCGTCTCGGTTGTCAGCTGGTTCGCACCCGGCGCGAGCTTGAGCGCCATGCCTACGGTCGGCAGGTTGTTGTAGAACGAGGTCAGGTTATAGTTCTGAGCGCCCAGTTCGACACGGGCGACATCGCTGAGCAGAACCTGTGATCCATCCTGCTGCACCTTGAGCACGATCTTCTTGAACTGCTCAGGCTCACTGAGGCGGGTCGGCCCAATGATGGTGGCGTCAAAGCCGATCTCCTTCGTGGAAGGCAGACCGCCGAGTTCACCCGATGAAACCTGGATGTTTTGCTGCTGGACGGCTGTCTGAACATCGCTGACATTAAGCGAGTATTTATAAAGCTTGTTTGGGTCCATCCACACGCGCATAGCGTATTCAGAACCGAACAGCGTATGGTCACCTACACCGGAAACGCGTGAAAGCGGATCGGATACGTTCGAAGCCACATAGTCGGCAATATCCTGACCCGACATACTGCTGTCGGTCGAGATAAAGGCGAGCACGAGCATGAAGTTCTTCACGGCCTTGGTGACGCTCAGGCCCTGATTGACAACTTCTGTCGGCAGGCGCGGCTGCGCCAGCTGCAGTTTGTTCTGCACCTGCACCTGCGCGATGTCAGGATTTGTTCCCTGAGCAAAGGTCAGGTCGATTTCCATATGGCCAGAGCCATAGGACGATGCTGAAAGATATTCGAGGTGATCGAGGCCGAACATCTGCTGCAGGATCGGCCGGACGGTGGTGTTGTTCACCGTCTCGGCGGATGCCCCGGGATAGTCAACCGTGATCGCGATCTGTGGCGGAGCAATGGAGGGGTACTGGGCAATCGGCATGCTGAAAATGGCAACGCCGCCCACCAGCATGATGATCAGCCCTATAACCCAGGCGAAGATCGGTCTGTCGATAAAGAAACGAGACATGGACTACTCTTATCCTGCGTGCGCGGGCTGGGCGTCGGCTGGCTTGCCTTCCTTGGCCTTATCGTCAGCTGATTTTTCGATCGGCTTTACGACGGCACCTGGATGGGCCTTTTGCAATCCTTCGACGATGATGCGGTCGCCATCGTTCAGGCCACCCATCACGACCCAGTCGCCATCGAGGGCACGGTCGAGCTGAACAAAGCGCATGGTCACCTTGTTGTCGCCATCGAGCGCATAAACGAAGGGATCGCCCTTGGAGTCACGCTGCAACGCCGGCTGAGGAATGGTGATGGCCTTGGGATCGACACCCTCAGCAACTTCAGCATGAACATACATACCAGGCATCAGCAGACGGTCAGGGTTCGGGAACTCCGCGCGTACGATCATGGTGCCGGTGGCCGGATCGACTGTGACTTCGGTCAGACGCAGTTGACCCGCCTTGTCGTAATGGCTGCCATCTTCAAGCGTAAGCTCTACGGCCGCGGCGTTGCCCGAGACCTTTTCCAGCTTGCCGCTGGCGAATTCGCGTCGCAGGCGCAGCATGTCAGAAGTGGCAAGGTTGACGTCCACATAGATCGGGTCCATGCGCGTGACCGTGGCAATGGCCGTGGTCTGGCCAGCGGTGACGAGTGTGCCGGGGGTCACGAGCATACGTCCGATGCGCCCGTCGATGGGGGATCGCACCTGTGTCCAATCCAGATTGACGGCGGCACTATCAACATTGGCCTTGGCCTGCGCAATATCGGCTTCTGCCTGGCGTGCCGAGGAAAGTGTATTGTCGTAGTCCTGTTTACTGACAGCATGGGCCGCAGCAAGAGGGCGATAACGGTCGAGCTGGGCGCGAATGCTCAGGGCGGCAGCTTCGGCGTGCAGGAGCTGCGCCTTGGCTTGGTCATAGCTTGCTTTGAACGGTGCAGGATTGATGACATAGAGCAGTTGCCCTGCCTTGACGTCTGTTCCCTGTTCGAAGGTCCGCTTCAGAATCACACCACCGACCTGAGGGCGCACCTGCGCCTGCTCAAAGGCCTCGACGCGGCCCGGCAGGGACGTACTCGTCTTGAGAGGGTGCGGATGAACCGTGTAAATGCCAACTGTCTGCGGCGGCGGCTTGGGAGCCGCAGCCTTGTGTTTGCAGCCTGAAAGATCGAGCGTCAAAAGAGCCAGGGGAATAAGGCGCAGGGAAAGGCTTGTTGTGGTCTTCAGGGTCCACGGCGAACGTGAAGAGAGAGACGATAATACTCGCATAGTGGCGCTATCCAGAAATAACGATGGCCCCAAGAGTCGCCGCCAACCTCGCGCTTGCGCCAAAAAAGGTTTTCGGAAACCCTTGAGTTTCTCATGCATAGGGAACTATACGGTTTCCGAACCCCGGTCAACGGACCGGACGCTGCCCTGGAGTGGTTTTTCACAGCATTATGTCAGATCTGGCCTCACCCTCTTCCACCGCCCTGCGTGATGAAAACTCTCTTCAGGGAAGGCGTCAGTGCGGGCGTCCACCCGTCCTGTGCGAAACGGAAAGGCGCGATCGAATCCTTGATGCTGCCGAGCAGGTCCTGCAGGAGCACGGCTATTCCGGTGCGTCGATGGACCGGATCGCCCAGTGCTCGAATATGTCGAAAAAGACGCTCTACCACATGTTCAGCTCCAAACAGGAGATGGTTGAGCAGCTTCTGCACGATCGCCTTCTCCTGTCAGGTCTGCGCGATCTGGAACTCAAAGGTGAAACGGTCGAGGACCAACTCGTCTATGGTCTCCAGGCCCTTGGCGCCACGATGATGGAAGAGAAGCGGCTCAATCTGATCAGGGTCGTGATTTCGGAGGTCTCCCGCAATCCGGAAGCCAGCCGCTTTGTTCGTGAGTTTTTTTCGAGCCAGAACGGCCCCTTTCCGCTCAGACTCTGGCTTGAGCGCCTCTGTGATCGTGGACTGCTGAAGATCGATGATGTCGAAGAAGCATCAGACATGCTGTTTGGCAGCGCGCTGGCCACATTCATACTCTGCGAATTGAGCCATTGCCGCCCGAAACAGTACTGGCGGGACAACCCGGATTATCTCCACCGTGTGGTAGCCATGTTTCTCAAGGGACTAGACAATAAAAACGGGGCCTGAGCCCCGTTTTTTATGCACTTCGAAAAATGAGGGCGTTTCAGGTCAGGCGACCAGACGCCCTTCCTTGTCGACCAGCTCGATGGGATAGTCGCCGGTAAAGCAGGCGTCGCAATAACGGCCTTCAGCCCCGGTGCGGTCATCGTGTCCGAGGGCGCGGTACAGACCATCGAACGAGATGAAGGCAAGGCTGTCGACGCCGATAGCCTCAGCCATTTCCTCGATGCTGTGCGTTGCAGCCAGAAGCTGGCTCTCTTCGGGCGTATCGATGCCATAGAAACAGGGATGCTTTGTGGGTGGGCTGCTGATGCGCATATGCACCTCTGTAGCCCCTGCAGCGCGTACCATGTCGACGATCTTGCGCGACGTTGTGCCACGCACGATGGAATCATCCACCAGCACCACACGCTTGCCCTGCAGCACCGGCGTATTGGCCGAATGCTTCATGCGCACGCCCAGATTGCGGATCTGATCGGTCGGCTCGATGAAGGTTCGTCCGACATAATGGTTGCGGATGATACCCATCTCGAAGGGAATGCCGCTTTCTGCGGCAAAGCCCATTGCCGAAGGTACGCCTGAATCGGGAACCGGCACGATCACATCGGCTTCGACACCGCTTTCGCGAGCCAGTTCGACGCCAATCTGCTTACGCGCCTCGTAAACCGAGTGGTTTTCGAGGATTGAATCGGGCCGGGCGAAATAGATGTATTCGAACACGCAAAAGCGCGGGCTCGTCTGGGCGAAGGGACGCATGGAGCGCACACCATCATTATCGATAATGACCATTTCGCCTGGCTCGACATTACGCACGAACTCGGCCCCAACGATATCGAGCGCACAGGTCTCGCTTGCCAGCATCCAGCCGCCATCTGCCGTACGACCGAGGATCAGCGGGCGCACGCCAAGCGGATCACGAAGCCCGACAAGGAATTCCGGTGCCAGAGCGAGGACCGAATAGGCACCCTTCACCTGCTTTGCCGCATCGACGAGCCGCTCTAGCACGGTTGCGTAAAGCGAGATAGCGATCAGATGAACAAAGACTTCGGTGTCTGTCGTGGACTGGAACAGACAGCCGCGCTTCACAAGCGCCCGCCTCAGAGTGGCAGCGTTGGTCAGATTGCCGTTATGCGCCACGGCAAGGCCACCGAACTCAAAATCGGCGTAGAGCGGCTGAACATTGCGCAGCAGCGTGCCGCCCGTCGTGGCATAACGGTTATGCCCGATGGCGCTTTTGCCCTTGAGCGTCGCCATGACACGGGCATCGCTGAATACGTCACCAACGAGACCAAGCCCCTTGTGCTGGCAGAAGCGCTCGCTGTCATGGCTGACGATGCCAGCGGCTTCCTGACCACGATGCTGAAGCGCATGCAGACCGAGTGCTGCGAGCGCGGCCGCATCGGGGGCACCCCAGATACCTACGACGCCGCATTCCTCATAGGGACGGTTCGAAGTTTCGAGTGTGTCAGGAATCATAATCTGGCGGCGCTCCTTTGCACGGTCACGCATTGGCGGTCGAGGCTGGGTCGATCAGAAGGCTGCGTCATGGCCTTTTGCGGACGGCAAGGCAAGATGAAGTTGCGGGAAATATGGCGTCAGCTCTTGCAGCACCTTCACGCCACTCAGAATGTAGGGACCCGAGCAGGTGCCTGCAACGAGGGAACGGGCAGTAATTTCACCCACAAAGGAGACAACCCCGAGATACAACACCACAAGGATAAGGGCGCCGCGAACCAGCCCGAAGCCGCAGCCAAGCAGGCGATCGGTGCCGCCGACGAGGACACTGCGCAGCCCTGTGGCAAAACGCTGGGCAATGGTCGAGAGCACCAGAACCAGCACGATGAAAGAAATGACATAGGCCAGCGCGCCTGCGGCCATGCCATCACTGATCTTCTCGGACAGCCAGGGCAGAATGAGCGGTGCAGTCTGGCCTGCCAGCACGAACGCGCCCCCCCATGCGGCAAGGCTGAAGATCTCGCGCGCGAAACCACGCGTGAATCCCCAGAGCGCCGAAAGCCCCAGAATGACGAGGCAGACGATATCTGTAGTATTATCCATCAGGGCAGTTTGGTTGATGAGGGACGCCAGAATTTGCGGGCGGTCTCGGGGCTGTGGGGGATATCGCTGTTGATCTGCGTCAGAAGATTGCCCAGCTGAAGCCGGTGATCTATTTCACGCCAGACTTCTGTCGCGTCAATATTGCGCTCTCCCCATAGACGCATCAGGGCTTCAAGAAAGGCAGCGCTGTGGGCCACCAGCTCTTCCGGTTGCTCCAGCATATAGAAGCTCGTGCATCTGACGATCGAATGCGCCAGATCACGTCGCAAGGCTTCATGAGGCAGCGTGATGACGTCTGGGCGTTGCGTCTCCCGCTTCTTGCGCCCCTTGCCCTTCTGCTGGGCGGCAGCTTTCACCGTCGCATCTCCTGTCGGAATGCGATGCGCTTCTACCAGCCTGTCGAGAATATGGGGGGGAACCATGGGCGCCTTCATACACCAGCCATATGAATTCGCCATGGCCAGCGTCAATCAAATGAATGTTTGCGCCGCAAAAATCACGCGGATTAATCCTTAGTGCCCCACAGATTTTGAAAACACGTTAACGACCACCACGCCGACGATGATAAGGCCAAGCCCTATCATCGCAGGTGCATCGAGCGCCTGCTTGAACTTGACCCAGCTGATGGCCGAGATCAGCACAATTCCCACACCCGACCAGATGGCATAGGCGATACCGGTAGGCATGGTACGAAGCGTGAACGAAAGCGCGTAGAACGAGATGCAATAACCGAAGACGCTCAGCATTCCCGGCAGGGGTCGGACAAAACTATCCGAAAGTTTCAGCATGGTCGTCGCAAAAACTTCGGAGCAGATGGCGACGAAAAGAAAGAGATAGGTCATGATGTGTCTCGTCAGGGCCAGGGTGGCGGTTACCGAGGGAACGGACACCTCAATTCGGTTTTGTCTGATCCGGCACTTTCTCTAACAACCCACCCTTTCCCTGTCACGCAGGAAGAAAACGCGCACGCCGAGCGATAGTGCCTCCCTGCATGAGCAATCGAGAACGGCCTGGCGGGATGTCGTGCCGCCAGGCCAGATAGTCTTTGTCTCAGACTTTTTCGGGTTCCTCTGCGGCGACGTAAAGCTTGTTGCCCCCGCTTCTGAACGCTTCCTTCATCTGTTCCATGCCCTGCTCACGCTCGGCGTTGCGCCGTATGTCATGGCTGATCTTCATCGAGCAGAATTTCGGCCCGCACATCGAGCAGAAATGAGCAGTCTTGTGCGCTTCCTTGGGCAGGGTCTCGTCATGGAAGCAGCGTGCCGTATCAGGGTCCAGGGCGAGATTGAACTGGTCCTGCCAGCGGAATTCAAAGCGCGCGCGCGAGATGGCGTCGTCGCGGATCTGCGCTGCCGGATGGCCCTTGGCAAGATCTGCGGCATGGGCTGCGATCTTGTAGGTGATCACACCGACCTTGACGTCGGAGCGGTCGGGCAGGCCGAGATGCTCCTTGGGTGTTACATAGCAGAGCATGGCACAGCCGTACCAGCCGATCATCGCGGCCCCGATGCCTGACGTGATATGATCATACCCCGGCGCGATATCGGTGGTCAGCGGACCGAGCGTATAGAACGGGGCCTCACCGCATTCGCGCAGCTGCTTGGTCATATTGATCTTGATCTTGTGCATGGGCACATGACCCGGCCCTTCGATCATGACCTGACACCCCTTTGCCCAGGCGATGCGGGCAAGTTCGCCAAGCGTTTCGAGCTCAGCAAATTGCGCGGCGTCATTGGCATCAGCAATCGAGCCAGGCCGCAGCCCGTCGCCAAGCGAAAATGAGATGTCATAGCGACGCATGATGTCGCAGATCTCGTCGAAATGCTCGTAGAGGAAATTCTCGCGGTGATGGGCAAGGCACCAGGCCGCCATGATCGACCCGCCACGCGAGACGATGCCAGTGGTGCGCCCTGCTGTCAGCGGCACATGGGCAATGCGCACGCCGGCATGAATGGTGAAGTAATCCACCCCCTGCTCTGCCTGCTCGATAAGGGTATCGCGATAGATCTCCCAGGTGAGATCCTCGGCGATACCGCCCACTTTTTCCAGTGCCTGATAAAGAGGCACCGTCCCAATCGGCACAGGCGAATTGCGCAGGATCCAGTCGCGGATGTTGTGAATATTACGCCCAGTCGAGAGATCCATGACCGTATCCGCCCCCCAGCGGATCGACCACACCATTTTCTCCACCTCTTCCGCGGCTGAAGAGGTCACGGCAGAATTGCCGATATTGGCATTGATCTTGACCAGAAAATTACGCCCGATGATCATCGGTTCGAGTTCCGGATGATTGATATTGGCCGGAATGATGGCGCGACCGGCAGCAATCTCGGAGCGCACGAATTCCGGCGTGATGAAAGCCGGAATCTCGGCCCCGAAATCCTCGCCATCGGCCCGTCGCTCTTCCGCCCCCTCGACCATGCTGGCACGGCCCAGATTTTCACGATGGGCGACAAAGATCATCTCTTCGGTGATGATCCCGGCGCGGGCGAACTCGTATTGCGTGACATAAGGCGCATCGACGCCATCGAATACCTTATGGGCGGCGGGACAATGAGGCACAGCCTGGGCGCCATTGGCAAAGCCATTATCCTCTGGCTTGATCGCCCGTGTTTCCGTCACGGCGGTCAGGCCGCGCCTGGTGAGCCAGGGTGCGCGCAAGGCAGGGAGCCCGAGCGCGACATCGGCGTGATAGGCCGGGTTGGTATAGGGGCCGGACGTGTCATAAACGCGTACAGGCGCCTCGTTGGCGCTCGGGTCGAGATCGATCTCGCGAAACGGCACGGTGATGTCCGATCGGCCATCCGGGCTCGAGAAAATCTTGCGCGAGCCGGAAATCGGCCCTGACGTCACCTTGCCATGAGCAGGTGCCTGATCGCGCGCGGCGACCTTGTTCTGGGTGGGAAGCGTTGAGTCGTCCATTTTCTGTCCCCTTGCGGTGTGGGGTTATGTCCGACAGCGCAAGAGCAGGATGAACGGGGTCGCAAGACGAGACTGGCCGCTCACACCAATCCCTACGCCGGTACGAACCGGATCAGGTTCTTCGCTCACATGCCGGAGCGAAAGGGTCGCTGCGCTGCGGTAAACCGCCAGCAGCCTCTCAGCCTCTTGTCGAGGCACCCCCTGGTATGGCGCGGAGTGTGACGTTGTCCGCAGGGTTCTGTCAACCGAATTAGATTGCCTGACCGTAAGGAAAAGCGTGACCTCCCTGCCGACACCCGGCCAGAGGCGCGTTTTCAGGCACGCACGCGAGAAGCACGCGCGCTCATGGGTTTGAGCTGGCCGATTTCCTGATCATGGCGGCTGAGACCGGCGGGAGTGATGTAGAAGCGACCATCTGCGCCCAAGGTCACGAATCCCATCGCCTGAAGCCGCTCGAGGCAGGGCTGATCTCGCAACGCCTGGGGACGACCTATGCCTTCGCAAAGCAGCGCACGATGCAGTGTCGAGCGACAGCAGGTCTCCAGATAGGGTTCATCCCACATGATGGCATCTCCACGACAGACAGCAAGGCGGTGTCTTCACGACCGGGTGACCTCTTTCCATGAATGCCCCCGCCCCGCAACTGCTTTGCGCATGACAGGCGGAGGTTTGAGGCCAGGCACCGCATCAGGGCTTATTATTGAACGACGCATGTTCAGGGGTTAGCCCCGGCGCCCTGCCGGGCTATAGAACGGCCACGACGCTCTCAAGCTCAGGATGACACATGGCCCCCTCACCTTTTTCGCGCCTAGCGACGAAGCTCTTTCATGGTCTTGACCCGGAGGCTGCCCATGAGGCGGCAATCGAGACACTCGCTTTGGGTCTGGGTCCGACGGCGCCAAAGGACGTCCCTGCGCTTAGCACACGCTGCATGGGGCTGCGCTTTCCCAATCCTGTCGGCCTTGCCGCCGGGTTTGACAAGAATGCGCGCGCGCCGATGGGACTGGCCCGCATGGGATTTGGCCATGTGGAATGCGGAACCGTCACCCCGCGCCCGCAGGAGGGTAACCCCAAGCCCCGTCTGTTCCGCTTGACGGAAGATGCCGCCATCATCAACCGTATGGGGTTCAATGGCTGCGGTATCGAAAGTTTCACCCGGCGTATGGAGCGTTTCAGAACGCTTCAGGCCGGGCGTAACGCGGCGCTTCGCAGCGTGCCGGTCGGTGCCAATCTCGGCATCAACAAGATCGGCGCCCGCCCGCTGGAAGATTACCCGTATCTGGCGTCACGCGTCGCCCCTCTGGCCGACTACATCACCATCAATCTTTCCTCGCCCAACACGCCCGGCCTGCGAGACCTGCAAAGCGCATCAACGCTGAGGGACATCCTGCAGGCGATCACACGTGCCAATGCCAGTCTGCCCCCGCTTCTGGTCAAGCTGGCGCCGGATCTCGACCCCGATGCGCTGCCTGAGATCGTTGAAGCCGCCGTCGAGGGTGGAGCTGCCGGGCTGATTGTCAACAACACGACCATCAGCCGCCCTCACTCGTTGCGTTCACCCCTGGCAACCGAGACCGGAGGCCTTTCCGGGCGTCCCCTCGCCCAGCTTTCACTCCAGACGCTCAAGCGCGTCGTCCCGCTGGTTCAGGGACGGCTGGCCGTCATTTCCTGTGGTGGGATCGAGACGGGCTTTGATGTCTTCGAGCGGCTGCGGTCAGGTGCGGATATGGTGCAGATCTATACCGCGCTCATCTATCACGGCCCGGCGCTGGTCACGCGCATCAAGGCCGAGCTGCTGCAGGAAATCTACAAGGCCGGTTTTGACTCCGTCGACGACCTGAAATCTGCCAGGCACTGAGCGACTGCACGGCGTGTTGGAAAACCATGGGGCGGAAACACCGTTTCCATTCCCAGAACCAGAATTACAAAGAGAGGCGATCATCGGAATGTCAGCTTTGAAGAGGCAGCCAGCCCTCACTCTCATCTACGGGCTCTTCCTTATCCTCGCCCTTTCGATATCGTCGAAACCCTCTCTCGCGGCGCCACCCGGCAGCGCGGGCAGTAACACCCTCGTTCCGACTGCCGCCGATGGCTATGGCTGGACGACCGTCTCTGCAACGCTCAACCGGCAGATCACTTCGGCCCAGAACCGCCTGAAATATATCTACGGTCAGCTCAACAGAACGGACATCGCGCTGGGCAATGAAACATTGTCTTCCCTGTCCGATCAAATCGATGAGATCAGCGGCATCGCCCAGTCGATACAGACCCAGGCGGCTTCCTATCAGACCGTCTATCAAAGCTATCTCGAAATTATAGGGGCAAAGGTCGACGGAGAGAGCGCAACGATCGTCTCCCAGCGCAGCCGCCTTGAGGCCGTGCTTCAGGATATCAAATCCACCGTGACCCAGGGCAAGCTGCTCGGACTTCAGGCCAAGCAGGTACAGCTTGAAGTGCAGCGTCGCGGCACCGTCAGCCAGCAGGCGCTTCTCTCCGAGCGCATTGCCTCACCGCTTTCTCTCGGTTTCTGGCGCGACCTTGCGGGTGAAGGCCCCGATCTGGCGCTTACCTTCGCCCCGCCAGTGAATAACGGATATGCGGGAGTCCTCTACAACTGGCCTGCCACGCTGTTTTCCCTGATCGGCGTTTTCGTACTCACCGCATTGCTGGCGCGCCCCACCTTCTGGCTGTTCCGGCAGGCTGAGGGCAATATCGTCCGCCGCTTTACGGGCGACGTGCTTCCTGAGAACCACATTTCGTTTATTCCGGTCGCGCTCAGCGGCCTGATCTGCGGCATCATCATGTTCGTGGTCTGGGAGATCATCTCAAACGTCTTTTCGCTCGATGTCGGTCGCAGCCCTGTATTCGCCCATGGCATTGCCGGGATCATGCCTCTTTGCGGGTTCATTCTCGGGGCCGGTCTGCCCGCCCTGAGCCGTGCCACGGCTGTTGACGGTGCGGCTCAGCGCTCAGCGCGTGCCCTGTGGGGCGTCGACTGGTGCGTTTCGATTTTTGTTCTGCTGCAGACTCTGTTCGTCATTGTTGGCTTCGAAAACGCATTTCCTGTCACGGCGCGCCGTCTGGTCGAGGCTGTCTTCACCCTTTTGGTGGAAATTCTCTTCGTCTGGATGTGCAAGCGCCTGACACAACGCACCGACGCCCGTCTGGCCCCGGCCATCTATGGCATCGGCTGGCTTCTTCTGGTCATCAGTTCGGCAGCGATAGCGCTTGGTTATCTCGCCTTTGCCTTCGCCCTGGCCGTATGGGCCATCGCCCTTTCTGTCAGCTTCGCTTCTTTGATGCTTCTGTCGATCGCAATGAAGGAATTTACGTCGCGCACCTTCTCGGTGGGATCGCTGATCTCGCGACGTCTCTCCCATCTGGGCGTGCATTCCAATCGTGTTGCACAGTTTGGCGTGCTGCTTTCAGGCATCGTGAATATCGGGCTGATCATCATTTTTGCGGCCATCTGTCTTTCGGATGGCAGTCTGTGCATTCCGGTTGTCGCGGATCGCGTCCAGAGCCTGTTCGTCGGTCAGACGATCAATGGCGTGCAGTTTTCGCTCAATACGGCGGTCTATTGCATCATTATCCTTATCATCGCGTATTACGCGATCGGTGCGTTTACCCAGTGGCTTGAGAAGCGCCTCTTCCCGACGACAAATCTCGATATCGGCGCCCGCACCTCAATCCTGAATATCTTCAATTATGTTGCCTGGATTGCCGTTCTCCTTCTGGTGCTGTCGGAAGCAGGTGTGACGGTCAAGAACCTGACATGGGTTGTCAGTGCGCTCTCGGTCGGTATCGGTTTTGGTCTCCAGGCAATTGTTCAGAACTTCGTGTCCGGCGTAATTCTGCTTGCAGAGCGCCCCATACGTGTCGGTGATCTGATCGAACTGGGTGGCATCAAGGGCGACGTAAAGCGCATCAGTGTGCGCTCTACAGAGATCGGTCTCGGTGACGGCTCGACGATGATCGTGCCGAACTCGCAGTTCATCACCTCGGCGGTGCGTAACGCCACGCTGGGCACCTCGCTGAGTGCCGCCTCGGCGACCGTCACCATTTCGCCGCGCGCGGATGCCACGAAAGCTCAGCTCGCCCTCATGGACATGATGACCAAGCGACAGGATATCCTGCAAAATCCGCCGCCGGGGGTGGCCATTTCCGCGATCACCGAAACGGGTATTACGCTTGCCCTGTCGGCCAAGGTTTCGTCTGTTCGTGATGTGGGTGGCGTCACAAATGCCATCATGCTGGATGCCTACCGCGTTCTGCAGGAAGCCGGGCTCGAACTCGGGAAACCGTCCTGAAGCGTTAGGCGATAAAAAAGGGGGAGGAGCTCCGGCTCCTCCCCCTTTTTTTGACTAAACCACAGGATATGAAAACACTATCAGGCGGCGTGGTCGCGATCCATCAGGAAGCCGGTCACCAGTGATTTGAGCGGCGTCAGCTTTTCGGCAATTGCCAGCCCTGCCTTGCGCAGCGCCAGAGACGGCTTTGCGTCATGGGTATAGAGCGACGCGATACCATTGGTCGCAGCGAAAAGGGGTGCCGTTGCGCGCCGATGACGCTTTTCGAAGCCGCGCAGCACGCTCGCAGCACCGGGATCGCCCTCACCTCTGGCGATCTCCTCACAGAGTATCTCCTGCCCTCTCAGCCCAAGATTGAATCCGTGCGCCGTGATGGGGTGCATACCGACAGCCGCATCGCCAATCAAAGCCAGACGGGTGGTCTCGAAGCGATGGGCGAAAACCGTCTTGAGAGGATAAGTGCATCGTGCGCTCTCGAGGCTCATGCTGCCCAGACGGCTCTGCGTCCGGCGCGTGATGTCTGCATCGAACGCGTCTTTTTCCATCGCCTTGAGTATCGCGATTTCTTCAGGGTCGAGCGTCAGCACGAGAGAGGAAAGATGCCCTGGCAATCCGTCATCGGCCACGGGAAGCAACGCGATTGTCTGACCTTCGTCGAACCATTGCAGGGCGACGCCGTCATGTGGTTCCGGATGGCGCATGCGACAGACAAGGATCTCCTTGCCAAAATCATGCACGATTGCCCCGATGCCGCGCATCTGCCTGATACGGGAGAAACGACCATCAGCAGCAACAAGCAGGCTTGAACTGATCAGCCTGCCGTCATCCAGAAGAGTGATCGCCTCATCCCTGTTGCCTGAACTCGCGACGACGCCCTTGCCCGAAAGAATCGTGATCCGGTTTTCTTCGCGCACGGTTTCATACAATGCCGTGCGGATAAGGTGATTGGGCACGAGATAACCGAGCGCGTCAGACTTCTCCTGCGGTGCCCTGAAAAGCAGGGCTGCCGAGTTGTTAGCGGGGGCTTCCTGCCCGGTTTCGATCCGTGCGGTTATGAGCGGAGAAACGGACCCTGAGGGGATGCGGTCCCATACGGCATTCTGTTCCAGCCAGTCGCGTGAATGATGCGTAAGGGCGATTTCGCGCCCATCGAAGGAGGGTGAAGCAAGAACGGTTTCGGGCGCCGGATCGATAACGGCTACGCGCCAGCCAGCCTTGGCAAGGGAGAGAGCGCAGGCAAGACCCGCCGGCCCTGCACCGGCGACGGTAACGTCGTATTTCTCTGTCACTGATCTGCCCCGAATTTAACCGGCTCACCCTTATAGAAGCCCATATATTCCTCGATATCCGGGCGCTTGCTGCCCTGTACCGGCTTGTCTGGCGTGCCAACGAACAGGAAACCGGCAAGACGCTGGGAGTCCGTCAGCCCAAGGGCCTCACGGAAGCAGGGCTGACCGGCGAAATCGCTCGACACCCAGAATCCGCCAAAACCCTCCATATGGAGCGCATTGAGGACATTCATCACGCCCGCGCCAACGGACAATTCCTGCTCCTGGAGCGGGATCTTGCTCTCTGGATCAAGCGCCATCACGAGGCCAATCGTCATGGGCATTTCGGAAAAACGCTGGCGACGTTTGGCGATCTTCTTCTCAGGCACCTCGGGATCGGCGGAGATCATGGCCTTGATCACCTGCTCGGCAAATTCGACGCGATGTTTGCCCTTGATCACGATGTAGCGCCACGGCCTTATCTTGCCGTGATCGGGTGCCCTCAGTCCCGCCGAGAGAATGCGGGCAATCTGCGCCTTGTCTGGCGCAGGCGCGCTGAGATGATCAGTCGAGGCCCTGCTCAGCAGGACGTCAAGGGCGGAGGGGGATGCGTGCGCGCTGCTCATAGGCGATAGATGGCAAGTTCCCCTCCTCTCGCCAAGAGGCCATCGCGTATTCGCTTCGAATAGTTTATGGGAGAGATCATGACAGACGCCAGACAGTCCCGCATTCACCGCAAGACCGGTGAGACCGATATCTCCGTTTCCATTAATCTGGATGGCAGCGGCCAAGCCGAGCTCGATAGCGGGATAGGCTTTTTCGATCATATGCTGACGGCACTGGCCAAGCATGGCGGCTTCGATCTCGAAGTGCGCTGCCATGGCGACCTGCATGTCGATGGCCATCATACGGTAGAAGATATCGGCATTGCGCTTGGCAAGGCCTTTGCTCAGGCCCTTGGCGACAAGCGTGGCATCACCCGTTTCGGCCATGCTCTCGTGCCGCTCGATGAAGCACTTTGCGAAGTCGTGGTCGATATTTCCGGACGCCCCTATCTGGCATGGAACGTCAGTTTCGTGCGCGAGCGTATCGGCGAGATGGATACAGATCTCTTCGAGGAATTCTACCGCGCCTTTGCCATGGCAGCGTCCATCGCCCTGCATGTCACCTGCAAGGCTGGGCGCAATGCGCATCACATCGCCGAGAGTGGATTTAAGGCCTTTGCGCGTGCCCTGCGCATGGCTGTCGCGCTTGATCCGCGTGTCGCCGGAAGTGTGCCTTCGACCAAGGGGGTCTTGTGAATTATTATCAGGCCTATCGCGCACAGAATGATGCTGTTCCGTCCATGGTACGTCAGGGCTTTTACTGGCGGCTCATGATCCTGGGGCCTGTGGGGCTGCTTTTTTCGAAGTGCTGGATCTCATTTGCACTGACTGCCTGCCTCAATGTGCTTTTCGTCCATTTTGGTGGCCCCTATGGCTGGCCTGCAGCTCTGGGCGTCAATCTTGCTCTGGCGCTTTTCGGCGCAGAACTGATCGGTTGGGAAAAACGCCTCAAGGGCAGCGCCTCGGCAGGGCTCTGGCTCGGTCGGTCTGAGGCTGACGCGCAATTGCGCTTCGCAGACAAGATGCAGGCCTCATCATGAAAAAAATAGTCGTCATCGATTATGACGGGGGCAATCTGGCCTCGGCAGCACAAACCGCCCGTCACGTCGTCAAGGAAAAAGGCCTCTCAGCCGAGGTGGTCATTACCGGCGATCCTGAGACGGTGATGAGCGCTGATCATATCATTCTGCCCGGTCAGGGTGCCTTTGCTCATTGTGCCTCCGGCCTGCAAGGCGGCTTGCGAGAGGCGCTTGTCGAAGCGACGGACCGTGGAACGCCTTTCCTGGGTATATGCGTGGGCATGCAACTCATGGCGGAATGGGGGCTCGAGCATGGCCGCACCGCCGGGCTGGGCTGGATCAAGGGCGAAATTTCGAGAATGGATTTCGCGCTGGAAGCCGGTTTGCGCCTGCCGCATATGGGCTGGAATGTGCTCGAGTTCGAGCCCGGTGCGCATCATCTCACGGCTGGGCTGGAAAAAGGTGACCACGGCTATTTCGTCCATTCCTATGCGCTTACGGGTTGGGACGAGTCCGATATCGTGGCGACAGCAGACTATGGTGGCTCCGTTCCTGCCATCGTGGCACGTGGCAATCGTTGCGGTACACAGTTCCATGTCGAGAAGAGCCAGAAGACCGGGCTGACGATCATGGCCAATTTTCTGAGCTGGACCCCGTGACACGCATCGCAGAACGCCTCTCGCGCATCGATGACACCGATATGGCAGCGTTGTGCGAAATCACGACGGCGGCCATCATCGACGGGGGCGGCCTTGGCTGGCTGACACCGCCAGGTCGCGCTGTGCTGGAACGCTATTTCAACGGGCTTTTGCTCGTGCCGGAAACCCGGTTTTTTATCGTTCGTGACGAGAGCGGGCAGATACAGGGCTGCGCCCAGCTTCTGCGCCCCTCGCGCAACAATGAGGCGCAGGCCCAGACGGCCCAGATAAGGGGCTATTTCGTCGCCCCCTATATGCGCGGCCGCGGACTTGGCTTCGTTCTGGCTGATGCTGTGATCGCAGCGGCACGCGCCATGGGCTGTCGTGTTCTGAACTGCGAAGTGCCCGAAACCCAGTCCTCTGCTCTGGCCATGTTTCGCTCGCTGGGGTTCGAGCATTGGGGCACCCACCCTTATTACGCGCGAAGCCATGAAGGCACGATCAAGGGCCTGTTCATGACCAAGATCCTCGATCGGGTTGGCGCGGCGGCGAGACACAAGAAACCCACTGAGAAGGAAAGCAGCGTGGCGACCACCGACGCAAAACCGAACCGTCACCTGACCCTGTATCCCGCCATCGACCTCAAGGACGGTGCCTGCGTTAGACTGCGGCGCGGCGAGATGGATGACGCGACCGTCTATTCTGACAATCCGGCGGCGCAGGCCCTCGAATTCGCCCGCGCCGGATGCTCGCGCCTGCATGTGGTCGATCTCAACGGTGCCTTTGCCGGGCGCTCGGCTAATGGGGCGGCGGTCGAGGCGATCATTGCAGCGACTGATCTACCGGTTCAGCTGGGCGGCGGCATTCGCGATATGGCTGGCATCACGCGCTGGCTCGAGGCGGGGCTCGACCGTGTCATTCTTGGCTCTGTAGCCGTCAAGAATCCCGAACTGGTGCGCGAGGCCTGCAAGGCCTTCCCGGGTCGGATCGTGGCTGGCATCGACGCGAGACAAGGCCGTGTCGCAACGGAAGGCTGGGCAGAAGTGTCCGAGCTTAACGCACGTGATCTCGCGTTGCGTATGCAGGATGTCGGTGTCGCTGCGGTGATCTTTACCGAGATCACACGCGACGGCATGCTTGAAGGGCTCGACCTCGAGCAGACGGCCGATCTAGCGCGCAGACTCTCCATCCCCGTTATCGCGAGCGGTGGCGTTGGCTCGGCGCAGCATCTGCGCGATTTCCGCCAGGTCGCTCAGGATGTACCTGGCCTTGAAGGCGTTATCGTTGGTCGTGCCCTCTATGACGGGCGGGTTTCTCTGGCTGAGGCGCTCAGCATTCTCGAGGAGGTCTGATGCTCAAGCTGAGAGTAATTCCCTGCCTCGATGTGAAGGACGGACGCGTCGTCAAAGGGGTGAATTTCGTCTCTTTGCGGGACGCAGGCGATCCGGTCGAACAGGCTATCGTTTATGATGCCGCAGGCGCAGACGAACTGACCTTTCTCGATATCACCGCAAGCGTCGAAAATCGCGATACCATCTATGATGTCGTGCAACGCACGGCAGAGCGGGTTTTTCTTCCCCTGACGGTGGGGGGCGGCGTTCGAGCACCCGAAGATATGCGGCGCCTTCTGCTTGCTGGAGCCGATAAATGTGCAGTCAATTCCGCAGCTGTTGTTAATCCCGATCTGATTAACGAGTCTGCCAATCGCTTCGGCAGTCAGTGCGTGGTCGTGGCTATCGATGCGCGCTCTAACGGCAAGGGCGGCTGGGAGGTCTACACGAAGGGTGGTAGGCAGCCGACCGGAATCGATGCCGTTGCTTGGGCCAAAGACGCTCAGGCGCGTGGCGCAGGTGAAATCCTGCTGACGAGCATGGATCGCGACGGCACCGGCAAGGGGTTTGATCTGGATCTGCTGCGACGCGTCTGCGGTGAAATCACCATTCCCGTCGTCGCTTCAGGTGGCGTCGGCGCCCTCGATCATTTCGTCGAAGGTGCAAAGGCGGGTGCCAGTGGCCTTCTTGCCGCCAGCGTTTTTCATTTCGGCACGTTTGGCATAGCAGGCGTCAAGGCAGCGCTCGAGAACGCAGGCCTGCCAGTGCGACCGGGCAACTGACGACACAAGCATATCATTCGGAACAAGAGACGGATCACGATCATGGCGCTGGCAACAAAACGCACGACACGCAAGACTGACGAAAGCGCAGGCAAAAAGAGCGGCGCAAAGCGGTCGGAAACCAAGGCTGCGGCAAAGAAGTCACCCGCCAAAAAATCGTCCGGCAAGAAAGACGCTATCAAACTCGATGCCGTCGAAAGCACAACGGTAGATGCCCACGTGCTGGATCGTCTTTTCGAGACCGTAGAGTCACGCCGTGGCACTAATCCAGCTCTGAGCCACTCAGCCCGCCTTCTCTCTCGCGGAAGAAAGAAGATCGCGCAGAAATTTGGAGAAGAAGCGGTCGAATGCTTGATTGAGGCCGTCGCGGGAAAGCAGTCCGAGTTCATCAGTGAAAGTGCGGATGTGCTGTATCACCTGATCGTCATGTGGGTCGATGCAGGCGTGACGCCACAGGAAGTATGGCAGGAACTGCGTCGCCGTGAAGCGATGAGCGGTGTTGAGGAGAAAGCCTCGCGCCCAACGCAGGAAGGAGCCTGATCCATGACGGTCGACCTGCAAGCGCCTTATGATGTGAACAATATCTTCGCCAGGATTCTGCGCCGCGAGATCCCTGTCGATATTATCTATGAAGACGATTATGCCCTCGCCTTCCCTGATATCGCGCCTCAGGCGCCCATCCACGTCTTGATCATCCCTAAAGGCGCCTATGTCTCCTCAGCCGATTTCGGCGCGTCTGCAAGCGATGCAGAGATCGCCGGTCTGGCACGCGCTATCACGAAAGTCGCTGAAAACTTCGGGCTGTCGCATTCCGGATATCGCCTGATTTCCAACACCGGCCCCGATGCTGGCCAGGAAGTGCCGCATTATCACGTGCACCTCCTCGCTGGCGCGAAGCTCAGCGCAAAACTGATTAAAAAAACTTCCGAATAACCCCTTGCCGGGTGCGTATAAATGTCATAGAACGCACCTCGCCTCGTCCCATTCGTCTAGAGGCCTAGGACACCGCCCTCTCACGGCGGCAACAGGGGTTCGAATCCCCTATGGGACGCCAATCGCAAGTGACAGCCGCAGAAAACTGCCATTTCTGAGAAAAGTTTGACACTTTTTCAGATCGGTTTGACACTTGCCATTCTCTCCATAGCTTCTTTTGCGATGCGCTTTTGGTCGACGGCCTTCGTGTAACGCTGCACCTCAGACAGGCTTGCGTGGCCTGTGATGGCTGCGATCTGGTGCGTTGAGCACCCTGCCTCGGCCAATCGGCGTGCCGCCGCCTTGCGCAGGCCGTGAGGGCTCAGCCCTTCTGCTAAACCGGCCTCTTCGCGCCAGGCTTTGAATCGCATGTAGAATCCGTTTGCGGTAAACGCCTCCCCATCTTGCCGTTTCAGAAATGTGCCGCCCCCTGGCGTAAGCGCCAATTCAACCGCCAGATCGGGATGAATGGGGATCATCAGGGCTGCACCAGTCTTTTGCTGCACGACTGACACCCATCCGTCAGTGACGTGGCGCGAGCCCATGCGCACGACGTCACTGCGTCGCTGCCCGGTGAACAGCAGCAGTGCGAGCGCAAGCCGGGGAACAGAGCCGGAAGGCCACCGAGCGCAGAACTGCTCGATCTGATCGTCAGTCCAGGACTCTGCCCCTTCGGCTTTTTCCTTCAGCCTTTTGATGTTCCGCGCCGGGTTGTCAGGCCGCCATCCATCATCGACAGCATAATCAAACAGCATACGGAAAAGCTTGAGCCTGTGGTTCGCTGCGGCGGGGCGATCAGCAACTCGCGCGATGAAGCGGCGGATATTCCGTGGCTCGAAATCCACCACCAGATGCACCGCGTAATCGTCGGCCTGCATATGCGCCAGAATCCGGCGATAATTGGTTTGCGTGGTGGGGCTGAGCTGTCGGAAGTGCGGCGATATAAGCCACAAGCTGACAAGGGTTGCGAATGTTCGCGGGCCTTCCGTCATGACTCTAATCGGATCCGGCCGGGCGATTGACAGCGCCGCCTGGTAGGCTGCCAGAAATCCGGTGTCAGATATGTCAGGCAACGCGATGGGCTTCATGCCCTTGCGGCGCAGGTAATATCTCACCCGACCGTGTCGATCTTTGAACTTCTGAATGTATTTCAGTCGCAGAATGGTCAAGGCAGAGCATCAAGCGGATTAATCCGCGCCTCGATCATAGTTTCAGGTGCACGCTCGATGCCCGCCAGTCGGTCAATCCAGGCATCAAGGTCGTCACGCAGCCAGGCCACGCGCCCCGCCACAGGATGCAGCTTTCTGCACCAAGGGGCGACCTCGTTACGGAATGACGAGACCGATAGGCCAACATAGCGGGCGGCATCTTCGGTTCTCAGAAGTCGTGGTGACATCGCCGTTACTCCTGCGCTCGCGTGTGTTGTGGAGCATCCCCCAGGACAATTGCTGATACCTCTTCTCGGGTCATTGCATAGGCTCTCGCCAGACGGCCAAGGCTTTCGATTGTCAGGCCCCGCCTCCCATGCTCCCATTCCACAATTTGCCGCACAGAGAACCCGCTTGCGTGGGCGCACTCATCAAGCGTCCAGCCTCGATTTTCACGCGCCGCTAGGACAGCCCAGCCACGCTGTAGGCTGGGGCAAGCCGTTATCCCATGCCGGGGCCCCTGCCTTGATGCGCACAGACCGCCCGTTGCTTCATCTGGCGCGGTCATCGGTGCGATCCGATCAGGTAGTGCAGCCTGTAGGCTGCTTTTTGCTGCATCATTTCCAGAATGGTTGAACTGACATTCTGCCAGCCATAGCGCCGACCGGGCATGGTGTAGGCGGTGCGGGCCGAGAGTTCGGCCATGAGTTCTAGCCGGTCTTGCGGTGTCAGCTCATGCCGGCTGCATGTGGCCTCGATTTCGGCTGAGGCGGCTTCGTAGGCTCGACGCTTGGCTATCGCACGATCATTCATTGGATAACCCCCCTATGTGCGGCGGTGATGGCGAGCGAGCGCAGGGCGTTCAGCTGGGCCATGTGTGCGGGCGGCGTGATGCAGCGCCGGTGCCTGGCGAGCAGTTCCGCCAGATCATGCGCGGTCGCGTCGGCGCTTTTCTGCCAGGCGGCGGCGCATTCGGGCGGGCGTCCCTCGCTCGAGCGCCGATAGGCGAACCGCCAACGGTGGAAAAGGTCCAGGGCGTTTTCCCGGTCGGGCGCGGGCAGATTGGCGATTGCCAGCGTAAAGGTCCGTTCTGTCATGCTGCAGAACTGGCATATCATGGCGATACCCTCCCCGTGTTCACACGTGGAGTACCTTGCGGACGGTATTGGCTCGGGGCTGACAAAGACTTCAGAATTTCTGCGGTGCATATCAGCATTGGTCTAGCTCCATCGTAACTTTACGACGACAAACGCTATCGTCGTTACGACGACCATGCAAGACATTTTATCGTCGTTACGACGACTATGGGGTAAAATCCGTGCTCCACAATGGAATTGTCTGTCTCGGTGGTGACCTTCGACAAAGGACCTGGCATCACGACAAATTATTTCATGGTCGCAATTACTTATCGGACAAGATATTGCGGCGTGGCAATCTTTAAGTGTATTTTACAAGAAATTAACATAGAAGCGGGGGAAACCGCATGATCCGTTATTTCAAGGTTCCGCAGAAACTGGGGTTAAAAAGCGGGAAAATTCCTCGCTGCCCCTCTGCATCAATTGTGGATTTTCGAGCGCTATATGAACCGCAAGCTCAACCGGCATCGCGGATGACATCAGACCGCGGTATAGCCAATCAAGAGTGCAGCCAGTCAGATCACAAAAGCGCACAATGAATAATTCGTCCGGATAGTTCCGACCCTTGATATATCCGTTGACTTGTTGCGATGAGACGCCCAACCGGCGTGCCAAGTCGGCCTGCGAGATACCGTAAGCACTTACAGCCGCCACAAGTCTCTCGCGCACAGCGTCTTTAAGATCTGTCGATTTAGGTGCCTTGACGTGAGCCATATACGCATTATGGCGAACGCAAGATGTTAATCCATAAAGCATACGACACTTGCTTTTATCGTCGTTACGACGATATGCTTCTGTCATGCAGTCCTCCAAAACCCTAATTGAATATTTGGGCGGTGTCCGATCGGTCGCTGAGAAGCTCAGCTACCCTTGGAAAAGCGTCCATAACTGGACTCGACCAGGACGGGGTATCCCATCACGGGTGTGGCCGCAGTTGATCAGAATTGGCCACGTTCAACAGGTGGAAATTACCCTCGAGTTGCTTGAGAGCCTCTCGGCTAATCCATCAAACGAAATCCCGTCTTACGATGCATCTGAAGATGGGACCGGAGCATCTTCGTATCACCTTAATTCCTTTAATCCGGTCGATGCGGGCGGTCCTGAACACGAACGTTCGGACATATGTCCGAGGCTCTACTCGCCAAAAGGCCCCGAACAATGAACGTCAGTCAGCTCAAGACTGCTACGCAGGCCGTCATCAAGATTGTGGGCGGGGTGGAAGCCTCGGCCTGCATCACACGCGTGAGTGCAGTACAACTTTCTAACTATCAGCGTCGGGATAATCCTCTGGTGGTGCCCGTCGATATCGCCGTTGAGCTCGATGCCTGTGCACAGCAGCCCATTATCCTGAGCGTAATGGCCTCGCAGCTGGGCTACACTCTCCTGCCCATCGATCTGGGCGAGGGCTGCGCCGCCACCTCAATGGCCGAGGTGTGCAGCACTGTGGGCGAGACCATGAGCGCCACCATGAAGGCGTTATCTGACGGCCACATAGACCAGCACGAGGCAATCGACTTGGCGCACCGGCTGAACAACATCATTCGCGTGACGTCCATCGCCCTGCAAAACATGCAAAGCCTGGCCTATCCCGAGCGTGGCAAAGCCGCCGCGCCCGCTGACGCCGCAGCAGATGTGGGGCGTAGCAGGCCAAGGGGGGCGCGATGACACCCCCTGCCCCATCGCCCGGCGTGTCGGGAATCCCGACCACGTTTGATCGTGACGCGGTGCCGTCCATGGCCTTTCTCAAGGTACTGCCAGCTGAACAACGCGGCGTGTTTCATGCGTTGCTCGATGCGCTGAAATCCGCCCGCAGTACGGCCTTTCGCATTGGGTGCCAGGCGCTCGATGAAGGCCAGATTGCACAGATGGCGTGCGAGCGGGTCGAGGTGCTGGTGCGCGTGCTCCCGGCGCTTCAGCTGGGCGGTTTCATGCTTCAGGATCATGACGAGGCCTGGTACAGCCCGCATCTGGTGGAACGCGCCATACGACGCGCCGAGCGGGCGCAGGCCCGGGCAGAACAGGCGCAGCGGCTTGAGGCATTCCATGAACGGCAGGAAGCAGGCGAGTTCGCCCCGACCGCCAGCGTCAAGGCCATGACCTCGCGTGACAACGCGGCCAAGGGGGGCCGCCCGCGCAAGGGCGAAACCCCCGAGGAAGCCAAGGACAGACGCGCTCATGAGGCCGTGCAGCAGCGGGAAATGCGCCTGCTTGCGCCCGTGGCTTCGGCACCGATGCGGGAAACCGAAAACCAAAACCGGTTTTCAAAAGCGGTTTTGGTTTCGGGCGATTTAGGTTTTGAAACTGAAACCCCGGTTTTCGTAGATCTAGAATCAGAGAAACATATATCCCCTTCTAATTCTGAATCTACGAAACCCGAGGAAACCGAAACCGCGAAACCTGATGCGGCGGTTTCCGAGCCCCTGATTGCCCAAACCGTGGCGCGGGTCATGAAGCTGGGCAAGCTGCCAGAGAGCCAGGCAGGCTTTGCCAAGAGCATTTGCGGGCGGTTCCTGCGTGATGGCGTTCCGGCTGATGCACTGGTTGAGGCGGTCGGGCGTCATACTGCGAAAATGGCCCTGAATGGCGACATCCCGCAGAAAATGGGCGTGTTCAAAAAGCCCATCGAACAGTTCTGGGCCGAATATCAGGCCGGTTGCATTGAACCCGAGCCCGAACAGGCAACCTCGCGTGAGGCGTGGGAAGCGCGGGCCCTGGCCGAGTATGCCAGGGGGATGGAGATCTGGCGCGATGCATTCAGCCATCACCGCGATTTCACCGCCGTCACGCGGGCTTGGCCCGAATTGGCCGCCAAGCACGGCCTGCCTTCCTGCCCGTTCGATAAAGAGGCTTATCTTGACTGGCATCGGCCCCGCGTTTGCGCCGCGTGACCGGCGAGCATAGCCCTGCCCTGTTTTCCCATTCGCCACGCTGCGCCAAAGAATGGGCCTGACGTGGCGTTTTGCGCCCTGGGACAGAAACCCCCAGGCCTGACAAGCCCAGCGCCCTGGCGCAGGCCGCTCTGTCAGCCGATGAAGAAAAGCAACACCACACAAGTGGACTGCCCATGACGACCAGAAACCAGGCGCAAACGCCCCTGAGCGAAAACATCATCCCCATGCTGGGCGCATGGGCTGACCGATTCACCATGACGACCGAGGGCAAAGGAAAAGAGCAATTCGACGTTATGCGCCGTGGCGTGGGGCTATACAGCCTCTTGCATAGTGGCACGATTACGCAACGCCATGTCGAGGCCGCGCAAAGCTGGGCGCGTGACGTTGAAACCGGTATCATGGGGGCCGCCGATCCTGAGCGGCGCTCGACCGGACAAGGCACGCTTGAGGATATGCTGATTGCACGATCAGCCGCCGTGACGCGCTGCGAAAGCGTGCGCCGCAACCTGGGCCGCTATGCCGCCGATTTGCTCGTGCTCCTGGTGCTCGACGGCCTGCCCGTGTCACGCATTGCCAAGATTTACGGGAGAAGCCGCCACAACGTGGCCGGAGCTGTTTCGCTCCTGCTGGACCAGTTGTGCGATTACTACGACACCACGCCTGCACCGCAGTGATTATAGATGATTTATCTCATTTATAAATGACGGGTTAGCAGGACGCGGGAGCCACCAATAATGAAGATCTGATATTAGGGATCGAACGGTAGATCTGACGTCAAACCTCCTGGATGCGTCGCTGATAATGAGAGAGTACCGAGTCCGCTCCCTGATCAGAGAAAACTTTAGCCATGCCTGCCGCAGCTCTAGCCCCAGCGCTGGCGGCGCGAGCAATCACCGTTTGCTCATAAGACTGGATGGCAGCGATCTCGCCTCCCTGTGTTAGAGCTTTTGCGAGGTCGAGCGCATCGGCCAGGGCAAGATTTACTCCCTCGCCACTAAATGGAGACATGAGATGGGCTGCATCGCCCAGCAGTGAGACCGCAGGATGCGTAATCCATTTCGCACCAATTGGCATGGCGTAGAGGGGGCGAATACCGAGAAAGTCGCCTTCGCTGATCAGTCTTTTCAGATCCGGCGACCATGAAGAGAAATACCGCGCCATTTGAGCTCGTGCATCCGCTGGCGATGCATCGCGCAGGGCTAGCGCTGCACCTTCGGTCATGCGCATACCCGCATAGAAGCGGATGTGTCCCCCACCATTGCGCTGCAATATCAGGGCACGGTTATTACCCACTGCAAACATCTTGCCGTGACCGACAAGGGCTGCCGCGGCGGGGTCACGTTTCTCTTCAAAGCCGAGTTCGAGAAAGACGACACCTTCGTAAACAGGTCTAATATCTGTGAGGAAAGAGCGAACATGCGACCATGCCCCGTCTGCGCCGATCACGATATCAAAACGCTCTGAACCGTTTCCGCAGAGAACCGAGACTTCCCCATCCTCGAAGGTGATTGCGTTGATGCGTTGGCCCCAGCGCACGACGCCGGGTTCCAGTGATTCCAGCAAGATACGCCGTAGATCGCCCCGGTCGATTTCGGGACGATTGGCGCCGTGACCGTCATGTTCGAATATCAAGCGTCCGTTCTCATCATAAAGACGGTCACCTTGATCCTCGGGGCGTGCGCAAGCCATGAAAGCTGCTTCGAGACCGGCGGCCTGCATCGCTTTTTGACCCGTTTCATCGTGCAGATCGAGTGATCCGCCCTGAGGTCTCTCTGTTGCATGTGCATCACGTTCGAGGACAGTAACGTTCATTCCCTGTCGCTTCAGCAAACGGGCCAGCAGCAGCCCACCCGGGCCGCCACCAACGATTCCGATACGCTTATCCATTGCCTTGATCGCCCTCACAAATTACATAGGAAGCTATATATTAAATATAGGATGCTATGCAATGCCAAATGCCCCATGGAACCCACTTGATCATGCAGGGCACTATCTCAGTCGTATCGGGCGTGGCCTGACCCGTATTGGTGATGCGCGACTCCGTGCACTTGGCCTTGCGTCTGCGCAACTACCGGTACTTTCCATGCTGCAAAACGGCGAGCGGCGCACGCAGAAGGAACTGGCAACTTTGGCAAAGGTCGAGCAGCCAACCATGGCGCAATTACTGTCACGAATGGAGCGCGACGGTTTGGTCCGGCGCGAGCCGGATCCCGAAGATCGACGCAGCACACTTATCTCACTGACTGAGCTTGCGCTCGAGCGCTTACCTGCGGGGCGAGAGGTGCTGCGCCAGGGTAACGCCGATATGACGAGGGGGCTAACAGCGGAGGAGAAGAAGACGCTGGTCTCCCTACTGAGACGCGTACTCGAGAATGTTGAAGCGCTTTGATTATCGACGCCGTCGAGCGTGAACTTGCATTTCATACGGCCCGTTTTAGGGAGTTTGGCTCGTGGCAAGCCTACTCTGCTCGGTTGCGCACTCTATGCGATCCTGAGAACGCTGAACCGAAATAGTAAATCAGGCATAGCTCACTACGACTATAGAAATTCTGTTGACGTGTTACAGCAACCGACAGTAAACTTCTAAGCTCTCCGCAGGCGTGTGACCGATGAAGGTCCACGCCTTTTTTATTGGCGTTCGCGTCCCTCCATAAAAGCAAATCACAATGCACGTTCCTGTAGCTGCAAGCGCGGGCGATGTGTGCTGTTCGGGTGCCCGGCACTTCTATGTGCTGGCGGTTACAGGCATGCGGGCGCTTTGCGTGCCCGTGATCCTTCACCGAACGGAAATCCATCGCGCAGATGTGCCTGTCTTGAACGGGCCATGTGAAAATTCCGGCTCCCGCATCGGCTTGATGGTCATTCGATGCACGGGCGAGTGCTGGCGCGATAATCGCTGGGACAGCCGCATTATGCGGCCCGCCCCGGCGATCATGCGAAAAATCCTGGCCTGCCTTGGCCGGGACCGGCAAGCCCGAGCGATGGAGGCAACGCCCCCAGGGCTTTACCGCTCGACCCTTTTGCATGGGCCAAAGCTTGGCGGGTGCGGTCGCAGGCGAGGCGGGCCGCCTTCGGAATGACCCGGAAAAGCCGCCATGATAACGCGGGATTATCTGTCAGCCCCTATCGGGCAGGACGCCAGATAACCCGCCTGCACCCCTCATAACCCGCCAGATAATACCTGTTATCTGGCGGTTTTCAGACCCCGGCAAAGGGGTGGAAAAACAATTAAATCAATATCTTGTCGGAGAGTTGGGGCAATGGCACCACCTACGGACGTGAAAAGGCCCCGTATCTCTGACGATGACCGCCTCACAAATATGTGGCTCCACAACCGATCAGCGAACACGGCGCGGGCCTATCGTGCGGACCTTTCCGCATTCCGCAGCTGGGCGGGCAAACCGCTGGCCGAGGTGGTGCTTGATGACCTTCAGGCCTGGTTCGACAGCCTGCCCGGTTCGGATGCCACACGCCGCCGCAAGCTGGCCTCGGTCAAATCCGCCCTCGCCTTCGGGCTGCGTGTCGGTTTTTTTGACGCAGATGTAGGCGCGGCGCTGCGCGTGGAGCGCGGGCGTGATCGTCTGAGTGAACGGATTCTGACTGAGGAAGATGTAAGGCGCATCATCGACGGCGAGCCTTGCCCGCGAAAACGGCTGGCGCTTCGCGTCCTGTATTTCATGGGGCTGCGCATTTCGGAAACGTGCGGCCTCACATGGCGAGACATGACACGGCGACAGCAAGGAGGCGTGGCCTCTGTTTGCGGCAAGGGCAACAAGACGCGTCATGTGTCTGTGCCCGCGAAGCTGTGGAAAGAGCTCATGACCGCGAGGGCTGGCGGCTGGCGTCCTGATACGCCGGTCGTCCCCGGTCATGATGGATGCCCGCTTCACTTGAGCGCGGCGCACCGCCTCGTGAAGCGGGCAACGAAACGCGCCGGACTGCCTGACGCCTCGGCGCACTGGTTCCGCCATGCGCACGCCTCCCACGCGCTCGACAATGGCGCACCGGCCCATGTGGTGCAGCAAACGCTGGGGCACGCCGACCTCAAAACGACGACGCGTTACGCTCATGTTCGTGAGGGTGACGGCGGCGCGAATTACCTCAAGGACTGACGCCCCATGATGCGGCGGCGGTCGTCACCAAAGGAGCCGACATGAGCCGCCGATACAGACGCCGCCCCGAAACACCGGAGGAGATCGAGGCCGAGAACGTCGATTTCTGGACACGCACCGCCGAGCGATACGAGCGCACGGCGCAGGATGCCCGCGCCCCCGGCGTGCGGGTGTGGGCATCGCGTGAAGCGCAACGCGCCCGCGCCATTGAAGCCAAGCGGAGACAGGAGCGGTCATGACCCCCAACCCTGACGACTACATGACGGATTCAGCGGGCCGCCTGGTGCCGCGTGCCAATGTGAAGCCCGAAGATCTGTTACAGGATGAACTGGTACGCCGCCTTTTCGAGCGTGCCCGCGCCTTGCGCGATACCATGCGCCAGTTTCGCGAGGATGCGGACAGCGAAATTCGCTGCTTCCTCGACCTGCTGGCCGAGCAATACGGGGCCAAGAAAGGCGGCGCGAAAGGCAACCTGACCCTGTGCACCTATGACGGGCGCGAGCGGGTGACGATTGCCATCAGTGATTCCATCACCTTCGGGCCTGAGCTTCAGATTGCGAAAGAGCTTGTCGACAACTGCCTGACGCGCTGGACCGAGGGCGGCAACGCCAACATTCGCGCCATTGTCACCGACGCTTTCGACGTGGGCAAAGAAGGCAAACTAAACGTCTCCAAAATCCTGGGCCTGCGTCGCCTTTCGATTGAGGATGACGAATGGCAACGGGCGATGCAGGCCATCACTGACGCAGTGAAGGTCAACGCCTCGCGGGCGTATATCCGGTTTCATGAACGCGTGACCGCCAACAGTGAGTATACGCAGGTGCCGCTTGATATTGCCAAAGCCTGAACGACGGGCGACGAGAAAAGCGACGGTGCTGCGATGCATCAACTTCGGTCTGACCGCGCTTGATACGAGCATCGCACGAGTGCCGCCCAAGACCGCCGATGGGTTCTATCTCTCGAAGGAATGGCGGGCCTTGCTTGCCAGCGTGATCAAGCAGCGCGGGCGGGTCTGCGAGCGGTGTGGCCGGACTGGCTGCCGCATCTTCGGTGATCATATCCATGAACTGAAGGACGGCGGCGCAAGGCTCGACCCCAAGAACGTGATGCTGCTTTGCGGTTCATGCCACACGACCAAGACCGCCGACGCGAAAGCCCGACGCGCCGCCAAGGTCTGGTGAGGCCCAGCCCTGACCGACCGACCGACCCAAAGGGGGGCCGGGTGAAAGTCCAGGGCGTCCAGGGGGGCGGAACCGCGCCAGGTCCACGCGTGAAAAATTTTCTCCAATTCTGAAATGAGGTGCGCACCTTCCTGCGCAGGATGGCTCAAATTGTTGAAAAAACCGCCGATAGAATGGGGGCAAATCGCCGCCGCATGTCGTGAAGGCACGAGATCAACGCGCCAGATAGCAAGGCAATTTGGGATTCCAGAAAGCACGCTGCGCAAGCGCATCAAAGCCGAAGGATGGCACGCCGCCAAACCGCCTAAACGGTGCGCAGTGCCAGCAAATCGCGCCGTTGCGCACAAGCCTGACACGCTCGACGCGGCACAAGGCGATGCCGCCGCGATTGATGAGCGCATGTTGCGCCTGGTCGATCATCTGACCAAAGAACTTGAGGAAACGACCGCGCAACATGACTCCATTATTGAGGCGATAGAGGCAGAAACCGCCGACGATCCAAGCCCGCGCCGCCGCGCCGCGATGCTCAAGGCAGTGAGCCACGCAACCCGATCAAGCACGCTCAAGACACTCGCCCAGGCCGCCGCGCTCCTGGGTGAAAAAGCGGCAGGAAAGCCGGGCAAGAAAGCCCAGCAAAGAGCGGCGGCTGAGGTTGCATCAACAGGGCGCTTCTCACCCATGCGTGCGCCCAAACTCGTGGTGGATAATGGAACATAACGATACGCCGAACGCGCTCGGGAGAGTCCGTCAGGCGACGAAAAAGGATCAAAAAGGGCGCAAATCACCCGCCAGTCCCTCAAAAAAGACTGTCAAAATTAACACAGCTACATGGTCAACGTCCTGCCCGGACTGGGAACGCCGGATTGTCGCCGGTGAAAGCCTGATCCCCTTCCCGCCTCTGTTCCCCACGGCGGCGCACGAAGGCATGGCCGTTTTCAACGCACTCAAGCTCGTGGACGTGCTCGGTGAACCCAGCATAGGCGAGTCCTGCCGTCCCTGGCTCAAGGGCTTTGCCGAGGCGTTCTTTGGCACCTACGACCCGGACACCGGCAAGCGCCAGATCAATGAGTTTTTCCTCCTGGTCAGCAAGAAGAATACGAAATCCACGATTGCCGCAGGCATCATGCTGACACAGCTGGTCCTCAACTGGCGGCGGTCAGCTGAATTCCTGATCCTGGCCCCGACCAAGGAAGCCGCAGACAACGCGTTCAAGCCTGCGCGCGACATGGTTCTGAATGACCCCGAACTGAACGCGCTTTTCCATATCCAGAATCATAACCGTATCATCACGCACCTGGGCACGGGCGCAACGCTCAAGGTCGTGGCTGCCGATGGTCAATCGGTGGTCGGCAAGAAGGCGACCGGCATTCTGGTCGATGAACTATGGGAGTTCGGCAAGAAACCGGCAGGCGAAAACATGCTCATGGAGGCGATGGGGGGCATTTCCTCACGCCCTGAGGGCTTCGTGATCTACCTCACCACGCAGGCCGAGGAAGAGCCCGCCGGGGTGTTTAAATTCAAACTCGATTACGCCCGCATGGTGCGCAACGGCAAGACGCACAACCCCCGCTTTCTGCCGGTCATTTACGAGTTTCCGCAAGCCATGATCGAGGCCGAACGGCACCACGATCCTGACACCTGGTACATCACCAATCCGAATCTTGGCGTGTCGGTCGGCCTCGATTTCCTAACCGGCCAATACGAGCAGCAGAAAGAGGCCGGTGAAGCGCCCTTGCGGGTCTGGATGGCTAAACACCTGAATGTGCAGGTGGGGCTTTCCCTGCGCGAAAAGGCCTGGGCCGGGGCGAAGTACTGGGAAGGCCGGGGCGATGAAGGCCTGACCCTGGAGGCGCTTATTGCCCGTTCACGCGTGATCACCGTGGGCATTGATGGCGGCGGCCTGGATGATTTCCTGTCCGTGGCCGTTCTGGGTTGTGATGCCCAAACAGATGACTGGCTGCACTGGCAAAAAAGCTGGGTGTTCCGCGACGTGCTCAAGACCCGCAAGGAGGAAGCCCCGCGTTACCTCGATTTCGAGCGGCAACAGGATCTCGTTCTCGTCATGGCCATGCAAGACGATGTGGCCCAGCTGGGCGAGCTGGTCGGCATGATTAATCGGTCCGGCAAACTGGCCCTTGTCGGCCTCGATCCTGCAGGTGTTGCGGAAATCGTGTTTGAACTGCGCCGGCAGGGTGTCGAGGAAAGCCAGATCGTGGGCGTGAGCCAGGGCTGGAAGCTGACCGGCCCCATCAAGACGCTGGAAAGGAAACTGGCCGATGGATCATTCCATCACGGCAGCCGGCCAATCATGGCGTGGGCAGTCGGTAACGCGAAGGCCCAGGCCAGGGGCAATAATATCGAGATCACCAAGCAGCTCGCAGGCGGCAAGAAAATAGACCCGTTGATGGCTCTGTTCGACGCCGTGGCCTGCATGTCGAAAAATCCGCAGCCGCCTGAGAGTGGCCGGATCGATGATTTCCTTTCAGCTGGGATCATAGCCGTATGAGCATCGCCACAAGACTGCGCGGCATGGCCTACAAGGCGGCAAGTGCGGCTATCCAGTCCGTCACAGGCGTGTCGCTGACCGATCTGCGCCTCGGCGCTTTCTTGGCGGGCGGGCCGAGCATTTCGGGCCAGCGCGTCTCGGTCGATACCGCGCTGCAGCTCGACACGGTCTGGGCCTGCATCCGGCTCCTGTCCGAAACCATCGGTTCCATGCCGCTCAAGCTGCATGAACAGCAAGGCGACGGGCAGTCGTCCCTTGCCCGCGACCACCCGCTTTATCGCGTGCTGGCCCGCGCGCCCAACGCCGATATGACGCCCATAGAGTTCTGGTCGTGCATGGCGGCGTGCTGCCTCGCCTGGGGCAACGGCTTCGCGCAGATCATGCGACGCGGCGACGGGCAGATCATGGCCCTCAACCCGCTGCGCCCCGACCGCATGACCGTGCAGCGTAATCCTAATACCGGGGCGCTGGTCTATCGCTACAGCTATCATGGCAGGACGCTCGTGCTCGATGAGGGCGACGTGTTCCACATCAAAGGCTTCTGCTTCGACGGGCTCATGGGCATCTCGCCCATCACGGCGGGTCGGCAATCCATCGGGGCCGCGCTGGCCGCCGAGGAAACGGCGGGGCGCATGTTCCGAAACGGCCTGCTCTCGCAGACCTATATTTCCGCCCCGACCTATCTCTCCGCGCCGCAGAAGGAACAGGCCAAGGCGATCCTCGGCGACTACTCGGGCGCGATCAACGCGGGCAAGACGCCCCTGCTCGAGGGTGGCTGGAAGGTCGAAAGCATCGGGCTCAATGCCGAGGACATGCAGCTACTCCAGACGCGCCAGGTCAATGTGGCCACGATCTGCCGGTGGTTCGGGGTGCAGCCGGTCATGATCGGGGCGATGGAGAAATCCACGGCCTGGGGCACCGGGCTGGAACAGATGAATCTCTGGTTCCTGCAATACGGCCTCATGCCCTGGCTGCAACGCATCGAGCAGGCCGTTGCGCGCTGCCTGCTCATGCCCGCCGAGCGCGATCGCTATTTCGCCCGCTTCAATGTCGATGCCCTCCTGCGTGGCGATAGCACGGCGCGTGCGGGCTACATGCAAACCGCGCTGCGCGCGGGCTGGATGACCGTCAACGAGGCCCGCGCCAATGACAATCTCGCCCCCATGCCGGGCGGCGATGTGCTCATGGTGCAGGCCCAGATGATCCCCCTTGCCGATATCGGCAAGCCTCGCAGCCTGACCGGGCTCGGCTCCGGTGGTCAGGGCCCGCCCGGCAACGATCCAGCACCAGGCACCCGCGAAGACCTGACAGGAGACGACAATGAGTGAGTATCTGGCCGCCCCTTTCGAGTGGAAGTTTGCACCCGACGCGAAGGAAGGCAGTTTCGAGGGCTATGGCAGCGTCTTCGGCCATCAGGACGCGCACGGCGATATCGTCCTGCCCGGAGCCTTTGCCGAGACCCTGGCCGAGCGCAAGGCGCAGGGACGCAGCATCCCGATGCACGTCATGCACGGTATTCTGGGCGGTGATGGCCTGCCCGTGGGTGTGTGGGAGGATGCGAGCGAAGACGCGCACGGCCTGCATCTGCGCGGGCGTCTGTCCGGCATGGATACCGATTACGGGCGCAGGCTCTACAGCCTGGTGAAAGACGGTGCCCTCGGCGGCCTCTCCATTGGCTTTTCCGTGCGCAAGAACGGCGCAACCTTCGGCACCGATCCAGGCGGCCCGCGCCGACAGATCAAGGCCGCGAACCTTCACGAGGTCAGCCTCGTGGATGACCCGTCCAACGCCCTCGCCCGCGTGACCGAAATGCGCAGGCGGTTCTACACGGTCGGGCAGCAGCGGCCCGATATGGCGGCAGAACTACGCGCCGCCAGCCGGGCGCTGATTGACGCCTTGCGCCCAGGCTTCAGCCTGCCCGATCCACGCGGGGCCAGCCGGGCGGGCTGATCGCCCCCCCCCTCTTACCCTATTCACCCGGAACACAACGCAGGGCGCTTCGAGCGCCCTTTTTCATGAGGAAAACCCCATGTCCGATTACGAACAGGCCATCCGCGACCTCAAGACCGCGACCGATGAGGTCAAGCGTTTTGCCGAAGCCTCGACTACGGAACTGCGCAACCTCGGCAAGGTCACGGAAGAAACCAAGGCCAGCGCAGACAAGGCCCTGGCCGAGATGAACGGGCTTTCCGCCCGCCTCGCCGATATCGAGCAGAAAGCCGCCCGTACAGGCCAGGCAGGCGCAGGCGAGACGCGCTCGATTGGCCAGCGTTTCATCGAGAACGATGAGGTCAAGGCCGCACTCGGCGCGGGCGACCGTTTCAAGGGCCGTCTTGCCGTCGAAGTGCGGGCCATCACCTCGGGCAGTTCGACCGGTAATTCCGGGACGACCGGGCTTGTCGTGGCCGACCGCCAGCCGGGTATCGTCCAGGCCCAGCCCGATCGCCGCATGACAATCCGCAGCCTGCTTATGCCCGGCACCACGCAATCGGGCGCAATCGACTATGTACGCGAAACGCTGTTCACCAACAGCGCCGCCCCGGTTGCGGAGAACCCGAGCACCAACAAGCCGCAATCAGAACTCAAATTCGATCTGGTGACGCTTGGCGTCAAAACCATTGCGCATTTCGTGATGGCCTCAAAGCAGATCCTGGCCGATGCACCAATGCTGGCCAGTTATGTGGATGGCCGCCTGCGCTACGGTCTGGCCCTCAAGGAGGAAGATCAGCTTCTTAATGGTGACGGCACGGGCCAGAACCTCAACGGGCTGATGAATCAAGCCACTTCTTACGCTGCGCCATCAGGCGTGACCGTCAAGAACGAGACCATGATCGATCGTCTGCGTCTCGCCATGCTCATGGCGACCCTGGCCGAACTGCCCGCAACGGGCCATGTGCTCAACCCGACCGACTGGACATCCATCGAGACGACCAAGGACACGCAGGGCCGTTACATCTTCGCCAACCCGACCGGGCTTGCCGGGCCGGGGCTTTGGGGGCTGCCGGTGGCTGAAAGCCTGAGCATGAAAGCGGGCAGCTTCCTGACCGGCGCTTTTGCCTATGCGGCGCAGATTTTCGACCGTGAGGATGCCACGGTCACGATCTCAACCGAGGACCGCGACAACTTCGTCAAGAACATGGTCACGATCCTGGCCGAGGAACGGCTTGCCCTTGCCGTCTATCGCCCGCAGGCGCTGATCAAGGGCACGTTCGGCACGCCCGCCACCGGCAGCTGATCGGGGGCAACATGACGCTCACCATCCTCGAAAGCCCCGCCAAGGGGCTCGCCCTGGTCTCGCTCGATGCCCTGCGCGAGCAGCTGGCGGGCGAGCCGGGCGGGCAGAATAATGACCCGGCCCTGAGCGAGTATCTGGCCCAGGCCACGGCCCTCGTTCAGGCCACGTTGGGCCGTCCGGTTCTGGCGGGTCTGTATCGCCAGAGCCTGCGCGTCGGGGATGGCGAGCGCCGCCTTTCGCTCGCTCTCACCGCCTCGCCCGTGGTCGAGATCGTCACCGTCACCCAGGACGGTTTCACCCTCGATCCTGGCCCCGAAGGCTGGGAGTGCGCAGCCTGGTCTGGCCTGCTTTACCCCTCCCGGCTGCAAGGTGGCTGGTGGTGGCCGGGGCGCTACCGCGTGACCTACCGGGGCGGCTGGATCCTGCCGGGCATGAAAGACGACCAGGGCGAGCCCCTGGCCCCGACCGTGCCCGCCGATATCCGCGCCGCCACGCTCTCAACCGCCCGGGCCCTGTTCTTTACCGCCCAGCGCGGCGACCCGCTCTTGCGATCCGAGAGCGAGCAAGGCGTGGGGGCAAGCAGCTGGGCTACGCCCGATGCAAGCCTTGGCGGCCTGCCACCCGATGCGGCGGCCATTCTCGCCCGCTATGCGCAGGCGGGTCTGTCATGAGCGTGGGCGCCAGCCGACGCAGGCGACAGATCCAGCGCGCCGGTCGCCTCATGATCCTGTCGCGCCCGCGTATGGAAGGCAGTCTGACCGTGACCGGCTACGCCCCGCCACCGCAGGCGTCGCAGCTGGCGGAGGGCGTCGGCAAGGCCGTGCTTGTCGTTCAGATCACCGCCGAAGAAACATCACGGGCGGGCTATGTGCCCGCCGTCCGGGACCAGCTCCGCGACGGGCCGAAAACCTACACTCTGACTGACGCCAGCCCGGTTTTCGACCGTGGCACGTTGTGCGGCTGGACCCTTATTGCCTCGGGAGGCGCGTAATGCTGTCCGATATCGTCTGGAACGACGCCCATTACCGCGCCCAGCTGGTCGCGAAACAACAGGGCCTCGCCCTGGTCGATGCGCTCGAGCAGCAAAGCGAGGACCGGCCCGATCTGTTCTGGCGCATGGAAGTCCAGGCCAGCCAGTCGGACCGCTTGGGCATTGGCGAGGAAGCCATGGAGGAAGATGGCGAATTTGCCTTTCATCTGACCATTCGGGCCGGGTCGATCTCAACCCCTGACGCATTGAGCCTCTGCAAGAGCATGAGCGTCATGTTCCGCGCCCAGCTCGAAGGCGTGCAGCGCCTGCCCGATGGGCTTTTCTATGACGGGCAGAGCCTCTTTCCGCCCGATCCCGACACGGGCGGGAACTGGTTCACCATGACCCTGATCGTCCGCTACCGCTTTCAGGATCGCATGATCTGACATCCGCCAAGCCGCCCCATCCGGGCGGCTTTTTTCATGCCTGCAACCCCAAGGGAGAAACCCCCATGGCCTATACTGGCGCAACAGCCAACTGGGCGGCAGCGGCACAATCCAATGCCTCGACCGTCTCTTATGCCAAAGAGGAGAGCTACGCCGTCAAGCCGGGCGGGGCCTTCCAGCGCACGCGCTTTACCGGCGAGAGTTTCCGCCTCAACGACACGCGCCAGCGCCCCGAGGAAATCAATCTCCTGGCCGAAGTGTCGCAGGCCGTCACCACGCAGCTAGGCGTTTCCGGCACGCTCTCCGGCGCGCTCTCGGTCGGCACCTATGACGACCTTCTCGCGGGCATCATGGGCGCTGACTGGGCTAATGACGGCTCCATCGTCAATAACAACATGGTCAAGACCTGGTGCCTGCATCAGGCAATCGGCGACGGTTTTTTTCTCCGCCCCGGCGCATTCTGCACGCGCGCACAGCTGAGTTTTCCGCAGGGCAATTTTGCGACCACTGCTTTCGATTTCACCTGTGCGCGGCAGGAAAAAAGCCTTGTCGATCCCGCCGCGAGCTACATTCCCGCCCCTGCCGGGGCGGTGCTCGATACGGTCGGCAATTTCGCCTCGTTCAAGCTGGGCGGGCAGGTGCCGGTCGGTGTGCTGCGTCAGGTCGATATCACGATCACCCGCGACGGAGCCGATAGCGATTACGGCATCGGGCAGGCCTATGCGTGCGGCATCCGCCCCGGCCAGTTCAAGGCAGACGGGCAGCTGCAAATCTTCTTCAAGAACTGGACCCTGTACGATCAGTATGTGGCGGGCTGGTCGGGCGCAATCGACATCGAGGTGAAGGACGCGACCGGCAACGGCTACCGCTTCACCTTCCTCAACGGTCGCCTGCAAAACCCGCAGATCAACGCCGGGAGCCGCAACACCTCGATCGTTGCGACCTTCGACTTGGAAGGCAACCCCCAGACGGGCGGCGGCACATTCAAGATCACCCGCATCAAGCCCGCGCCCTGAGCGCGGCTGACAACCATCCTCCCTTTTCCTTCCTCACCTTTCCCGCAGGAACACCCCCACAATGGCAAGACTCACAGACCTCAAGACCGACAGCGCCGCAATCAATGACGGTGTATGGGTCGATATCGAGCAATATCCCGGCCTGCGTATCCGCACGCGCGGCTATACCGATGCGTTCATCGACGCCCAGGCCCGCAGGCTGGCCCAGGCCGCCGAGAAATTCCGTGGAAGCATCGAGCGCATTCCCAACGCAGTACGACGCGCCATCAATGCGGGGCTTCTGGTCGATTTCCTCCTGCTCGATGTGGACGGGCTTTTTGTCGATGACGCCGAGACCGAAAAGGTCACGCTCGACGGCTTTCGCGACCTTCTGGCCGATCCTTCCTATGGGCAGCTGCAGCGTTGCTGCTGGGAGGCTGCCAGCCTGGTGGCGTCAGGGGCCGTGAAACAGGCCGAGGAAGCCGAGGGAAACTGAGCGCGGCGTTCGGCTGGCACCTTCGCTGGGGGGCGTTTCCCGATTGCTGGGGCTCCATTGAAGGTGAGGACGCCGTGCGCCCCGAACCGAGGCCCGATCTGGTCTGGATCTGGCGGGCCTGGCACCGGCTCTCGACCGAGCGCCCGCATACGGTCATCGGCACATTCAACGCGCTGGGCGGCGGCTTCATCGAGTCCCGCCCCGAGCCGATCCCGTGGTCTGCGCTCATGCGCTGGGCCGATCATTACGGACTTTCCGAACAGGAAATGGCGCTGCTCGAACGCTGCGTGATCGCGCTCGATGCGGCTTTTCTCAAGGACTGGTCCGACAAGTTCAGGGAGCGCCACAGATGAGGCTATCGCAGGTTGTGCGGCATCAGATCCACATCAACACGCAGGCGGTGCGCACAAGCGCCGAACTGCGCGCGATCGTGGCGCAGCAATGCCGCGACTTTCGCGACAGCCTGATAGAAAGCGGCCAGGCCCCGGCCCGCTTTCGCACGGTGGTTGACCGTCAGACCGACCGGGCAGAGGAAACCGTCAAGCTGGATGGCGGCCATGTGGTCTATGCCTTCAGCGGCGTGGCCGATGCGGTTGTGTGGTGCCTGGCCGAGCTGCGCAACCGCTCCCCTGCGCGCTCGGGCAATTTCCGAAACAGCTGGTTCATGATGGTGGATGGCCGGATCTGGACCGAAAGCCCGCAGGATATCCCGTCCGGTTCCGAAGTCTGGATTACGAACACAGCCCCCTATGCCCGCAAGATCGAGGTGGGCGGCCAGAAAACAGGCGTGCCGCCGCGCATCGTGGAATCGGTGCGTCAATCGGCGCGCAGGCGATTCCAGACGGTCGAGATCGCCCGTGCCTTCAAGGCCCTGAGCGGCGGCCAGGACACGCGAGGCGGCCCCGTTCCCTACATCCTCAAAGGCGCGGGCGTCGCCTCGGGGCTGAGCTGGTCGCGTAAAGGAGGCTGGACCCGCAAACACGCGGCTTATGTCAGCCGCCGCCCCGACCGTCAGGCGGGCGGCCAGGTGCTCTATCCCACGCTCATTCTGACAGAAAAGGTCTGAAACCATGGTCAGCGTCCGCCAGATCAACATGATCGACAACGTCATCGAGGTGGTGGACCGCACGCAGGAAGGCACGGAATCGGCGGCGCATAACCTCGACCGCCTGCAGGACAGGAGCGAGGGCGTCTCGCGTGCCGTGGGCGATATGGGCAAGGCGGCAGCGGACGCCGCGAAAGCCGTGGCAGGAGGCGCAAAGGATGCCGCCGATTCCGTGGGCAGCGTCGGCAGCAAGACCGCCGCCACACTGGCCCAGACACGCGCGCAGCTGGCCGACCTCAAGAAGCAGCGCGAGGAACTGCGCAATGCGGTGGCAACCGGTGTCACGCCGGATATGGGCAAGGCCACGCAGGAAATGGCCCGGCTCGATGCCGAGATTACCCGTGTTTCAGACGGGTTTGCCGATCTGCACGCCAGGCAGCGGGCCAGCACGGACGCGCAGGCCGCCATGAATGGCGAAATCGGCCAGTCCAGCGCCATGCTCAACGGCTTTCGCGACAGCATGGCCGGGCTTGGCGACAGCAGCAGCAAGGCCACCACGGTGCTGAGCGCAGGGCTGGACAGCTCGGCCAAGGCGTTCCTGCGCGCCGGGGCCTCTGCCGATGAGCTGTCGAAAAAAATGCTGCAACTCGCAAACGCCCGCGAGCAACTCGAGCGCGTGAAAGCCATGGCGCAAACCGCCGTAGCGGGGGGCGGTGTGGCCACCGAAGACGCAGACAGGATAATTGCGGCCAGGCAGGACAGGGTGAACGTCCTGGCCGAGGAAGTGGCGCAGATGCGCCTTGCTGCGCGCGAGACGGGTACGTTGGGCAAGGCAATCAAGGGCCAGACCGCAGCCCATGTCGAGAACGCCGCCGCCGCGAAGCTGTCGAGCTATCAGATCGGCATTCTGGCAGGCGAAGCCCATAAATTCGCCGATCAGGTCATCGCCGGTGGCGGAGCCATGAAGGCCGCCTTCTACCAGGTGCCGAACATGGTCACGGTCATGGGTGGTTTCGGCAAGGCCACGCAGATCGTGGGTGGTCTGCTCATGGGGCCGGTCGGTCTGATCGCCGGACTGGTCGGTGCGGGTGTGGCCATGGGCAAGCTCGGGGGATACGCCGAGGAACAGGAATCGCGCCTGGCCAAACTCTCCACGCAGCTGCGCGCCACGCGAGACGACGCGTCACGCATGGCCGGAACTGTCACATCGGCAGGTCTCAGTCTGAGCCGGCTACCGGGCTGGTCGCGCGACGATGCAACAACCGCCGCCACGCAGATCGGGCAGACCTATAACTTCGCCGGGTCGGGCAACGATATCATGGCGCTGGCCAATATCGCGCGCGATGCGGGGGCCGTTTTCGGCACGCTGGGCGATGGAATCAAGGCCGTGCAACAGGCCATGACCGACCCGACCGCCCAGATCGAGGCGCTTTACAAGCAGCATCTGCCGGGCGTGGATGCCGCCCTTGTCGAGCAGGTGCGCAGCCTGCAGGCGAGCGGCAGCCAGGGCGAAGCCTTTGCCCTGGTCATCGACCGCATACGCGAGGCCACCAAGGGCGCGCATGATGAGGCCATGACCCCGTTCAGGCGCTCGCTGGAAAATCTCAAGACCGTGACCGAGCCCGTCACAAGCACGCTCGGCAAGCTCGCCAAAGGTATCGGCATCGGGCTGATGGATGCGATCACCGATGTGACCACCTATCTGACCAGAAACGCCCGCAGACCTGCCACAGACGGGCTCGCAGGCGGCGACGTGCTTGATAATTTCGCCGCCGGTCAGCATCATTACGGGCTCGGCCAGGTCGATCCGCGCTATAGCAGCGGCTACGATATCATGACGCCCCAGGGCAATATCGACGCCTCCATGAAAATCTATATGGAGGCGAAAAAGCGCGCGAACGACAACCTCGACGCGACACTTGCCTATTACAGCGGCCATACGCCCGGCACGCCCAAGGCAAAGGAATATGCCTCGGCGGTCTATGGTTACGATATCAACACACTGCCCGCCGACACGTCCGCCCTGATCGACCAGGAGGCGGCGCGCCTCAATTTCCCGACGCGCTCGATCAATCTCTACAAGGCCATGATCGGTCACGAGAGTGGCGGCCATCAATACACCGACCACAAGGCCGCAAGCGCGGGCTCGCCCGAAGCCGTCAGGCACGCAACGTCTGCCGCCGTCATCGACAACACGAAATCCCTCAAGGCCGGGGCGTCGGCCTCTGCCGGTTCAATCAGCGAAACGAGCTGGACCCAGCAACGCAGCGCGCTTGAGGATTACATCGCGTCAGAGGAAAAACTTCTCGCCACGCAAAAGGAAGGCTCGGCGGCCTGGACGCAGACAAAAGAGCAGATCACGCAAGCCCGTGTGGCGCTCGCCAATACGCTGAGCCCGCAGGAGAAGATCACGCAGGGGCTCAATGACAGCATTGCCCCGCTGAAATCTCAAACGGGTTACTGGCGCAGCATGGCGGAAGTGACCGCGCAATTCAGCCAGACGGCGCGCGGCACGGGTATCGAGCAACAGGCGCTTGCCCAGGCCCTGGCCGACAAGCAGGCCGTGCTGGCGGCAGCTTATGAGGATGGCACGGTAGCCGCCGAACGCCAGGCGCAATCGCAAACCGCTATTGCCGCCGCTGCCGGTGGATCGAGCGAGGCCCTGCAGCACGCGACGAACTACCAGATGGCCTATACCGAGGCACTCAACGATTACGACACCAGAAACCCGGAATTCGTGGCGGCGGTGGAACGTCGAACGGCGGCGCTCGATGCCGCATCCGCCGCCCAGGTGCGGGCGCAGCAACTGCAGAAGAATGAAAGCCTGTCCGACTCGATCGCGCTGATCAAGGCACAAACCGCGTCACTCGGCGAGAACACCGAGCAGCGCCAGATCAGCGTTGCCGTCATGCAGGCCGAGATGGAAATGCACCGGCAATATGGGGAAATCCTGCCGAAGGAGGCGCAGGACTATATCAGCCTGACCAAAGCCCAGGCCGAGGCCACAGCCGCCTATCAACGCCAGAAAAGCGCCGTGGACGAGCTGAGCAACAGTCTGGGGCGCATGTTTGAAACACTGGTCGATGACATCACACAGGCCTTTATCCAGGGCGGCAAGGGGGCCGTCAGTTTCAAATCCGTGCTCCAGGGCCTGCAAACGCAGGTTGTGGGGCTGGTCGCGAAAATGGCTCTGGTCAATCCGGTGCTCAACATGATGGGCGGCGAGCATCGCCAGACACTGGGCGATGTAAGTGACTCCCTCGCCTCGGGCAGCTCGGTCGGTAATGCGGCGGCCAAGGTCTCGATTGCCGGGGCCGGTTCGCCCGCGTCGAGTGTGGCAAGTTCAAGCAGCTGGCTCTCAGGCGCCATGAAAACAAAGCTCTTCGGTGGGGCGACAGTAGGCAATCTCCTGGCCGGTGTGGGTGGCGGTTTCGCAATAGGGTCTGCGCTGGGCAATATCGGTGGCGGTACCTATGGCATGGTGGGTGCCGGTGCCGGTGCGGCGGTGGGTGCCGGTATCGGGTCTTTCGTGCCGGTTGTCGGAACGCTTTATGGCGGGCTGATCGGTGGTGGACTGGGTGGCCTGCTCGGCGGCCTCTTCGGTCACAAGAAAAACCCCTACACCATAGATCAGGTGGTGCTCGAGGGCGACCGGTTCAGCATGGGCCAGAGCTGGAACCAGAAGCAGGACGACACGATCACCAGACAGCTGCAGGCCGATCTGAAAAACCTCAACACCATGATGGACAGTTTGGGGCTCAAGGCCGAGAATCTCTATCTCGGTACGGTGCGCGACGATCCGAACAATAAAGACCCGTCGCAGCGTTCCGTGAGCCTGGCCGACCTGCTCGGCAAGGTGCAGCTGCGCAGCGATGACAGCGCCACATTCAGCCAGGCGCTTTCGCAGGGAATGCCCGAAAGTTTCGACAGCGTCGCCGCGTTCCAGAGCGCAATCGTGCAGCTCAAAACCATGGCCGACACGGTGGATGCGCTCGGTGTGGCGGTGTCGAAATTCAACAGCGACGGCACCGTAACCGTCTCGGGCTTTACCGAGGCCACGGGCGATCTGCGCACGGCGCTCGATACCATGCTCAACGGCAAGACACTAGCGACCAGCGATCTGCAAAGCCAGGTGGCCACCATCACCGAGTTTGTGACCAACACCATGCCCAACCTCATGAAGGCCACGGTGAACGGGCAGCAAAGCTGGGTCGAGCAGATGGAAGTGCTCAAGAAAACCTATGAGGCCGCTGCCACACAGGCCAATAGCTACGGGCTGGACGGCAACGCACTGAATGACAAATTCAGCGCGCTCTATAGCCAGGGCTATGCGCTCAACATGCAGAACCTGGCCGAAAGCGCCCAGTCGGTGCGGGTGCGTTATCTCACCGCCACGGGCGATGACCAGGGCGCGGCGCTCATGAGTTTCGACCTCTCCGCAACCCAGCAGAAACGCCAGCTGGCCGATAGCTGGCGCGACTTCCTGGGCGAAGCCTATGCGGGGAACCTGACCTATCTGCAGCAGGCCAAGGATCTGGAAAAGACGCTGGGTGCCGAACGTCTGGCCATCCAGAAACAATATGCGGACAAGGCGGCGGAGGCAGCCAAACAGGCCCATGATCAGGCGGCCAGTTCTGCCGCCTCGGTCATCAGTTCTCTGGTTGATTTCACGCGCGGGCTGAGCACGTCCAGCGCCTCGCCGCTCTCGGCCGAGGCACAGTACCGGGCCGCAAACGACAATTTCCAGAGCACGCTTGCGGCGGCGCGCGCAGGCGATTTCGACGCCCTGACACGCGTGCAGGGCGATGCGCAGACCCTGCTTTCCACGGGTCAGGCGGTTTATGGATCGGGCACGGAATACGCCCGGATCTATGAGCAGATCACGGCGGCCATGCGCGAGATCGGCACGCGCTCGCCCGAGGCCCTGAAGCAGGCAGTGCTTAACCAGACGCGCGACAACACCGCCAGTCTGGTGGAGCTGCTGCGCAAGCTGGTGGCCGCGACCGAGGCCAATGGCAACACGCTGCGCGATACCGCCAACGCCACGAAACAGAGCGTGGCCGAGCAGCGCCAGGCGGCCCTGCGCAAGGCCGGTTGAGTGGCCGGGTCATATGGTCGGCAATTCGCGTCCATATGACCCAATCAACATAAGGAACGATCATGAGCGGTCAGCTATTCCACGCGGTCGAACTCACCGTGACCGTGCCGGGAGAAGCGACCACCCCGGCCCCGGCGCATGGCTGGGGGTCAACGCCATGGGGCGCATTGACGCTGCTGCCTGCGCCGGTCGAGGCAATCGAAACACTGCGCTTTTCCGATGTGGGCTATGTCAGCGACACACACGCCGCCTGGCCGCCTCTGGTGCAACAGGCCTACAGCCTGGATCGGCGGCTGGATCTGCGCCCCGATGCGCAGGCCGGGGCCGAGAGCTGGGGCGCGCTGGTCCTGTCCAGTCCGAACGGGCTGCTCGATCACATCATTGCAACGCGCGTGGTCGATCACATGCCCTTGCGTGTGCGCTACGGCCTGCGCCAGCGCGACGCAATCCGGGGTTGTGCCATTGACCCGCCCGAACGCGATCTGAAACCCGCCTTTGCCGGGCTGGGCCGCTCCTGGCAGCCCGACCGGCAAAGCGTGGAAATCGCTCTTACCGATGCCACGTCATGGCTCGATGCCCCGGCCCAGGGCGCGCCCTATGACGGCAAGGGCGGGCGCAATGGCGGGGCGGATCTGGCAGGGCGCTACCGGCCTAAACTGCGCGGGCGGGCCTTCAACCTCACGCCGGTGGCGGTCGATACCATCAGACTAATCTATCAGGTGAGCGATGCACCGGGCAGCATCGAGGCGCTTTACGAGGGCGGCGCTACTGGCGGCATCGTTTTTGCCGGACAGGTGGCCGATGTGTTCAAGACCGAGCCGCCGCCCGGCCATTACATCGTGCAGTCCGATTCCTCGGGCGTCTGGTTTCGGCTCGGCACAAGGCCCGTCTGGGCCATCACGCTCGATGCAACCGGTGCCCTGCCAGATGGCACGATGCCGGGCGGGCTGCTCTCGCTCCTGCGCGACATGCTGCTGCAGGACTGCGCGCTGAGAACGGATTTGTTCGCCCCCTCATGGGACACAGCGGCGCAGGCCATGACCTGGCCGGGCGGGTGGTTCTGGGATGGCAGCGCACGCGTGACCGGGCGCGAGGTGGCCGATACGCTGCTCTCCGGGCTGGGCGTGCGGCTTGTGGCCTCGCGCGCGGGCGCGCTGCGCCCCGTGGCGGTTCATGCGCCCCAGGGCGAGGCCGTGGCCCATTTCGGGCCGCATAACCTGATCGCGGTGGCCCCGGTCGCGCTCGATGATAGGCTCGACCCGCCGCCCGCACGCTGGCGTGTGGGTTATGCCCATGCCCAGACCGTGCAGGCGGCAGGCTCGGGGCTTAGTCCGCTGGTCACCCCGGAGCGTCAGGCCTTTATCGGCCAGGCCGACCGGCTGGCAAGCTGGGCCTCGCCCGAACTGCGCAGGCGCTACCGCGTGCCCAATGATCCCCCCGCGCTGGTCACGGCCCTGAGCGACGAACAGGACGCGGTGAGGGTCGCGACCCTGCACGCCACGCTCTGGGCCAGCACGCGCCGCCTGCGCGCCCTCACTGTGCCGGTGGAACAGGGTTACGCGGTCGATCTGGGCGATCACGTCACCCTGACCCTGCCGGAACATCCCGATCAAACCCTTTCCGGCCTCGTGGTGGGCGAGCAGCTGCGCCCCGATGAAACAACGCTCACCCTGCAAGTGCTGGTCGGCGAATAGTCATGTCCGGCAGGGACACAATGTCTAGAGCCAGCTTTGAACCCCTCCATGATGCGAGCATGTCCCTCTGCGGTGAAGACTAAAGGAATAGCTTCCATCCTCGCATTTGGCAGACGCACCGGGAGGGGCTGCGCCCGTCACAGTGTGTGCTGGCGAATGCACGACTTTGCCGTCGATATTTTCGTAGTGGCCGTGCTCGCGCAGCGTGTCCTCTGCAGGCTGAGGTGCGGCAGGTGCCGTTACCGCATTGGCGGGCGGCTGGGTCGGGGCATGACCACGCGCAAATGCCGGGCCTATGAGGATCGCGCTCGATATCGAGAGCGCTGACAATAACCGGGCAATATGCATGGCGTGCTTCCTTCGACGATTCCACGGGATCGGGCGCGTCAGACTATCCGTGAGCATCGCGACAGTAACGGCGATTCAACACCGACCACAGATACTGCGGCGAGATTGCCCGTTGGCTGCAACGGGAAGGCCACACAACATCCGGATTACAGGAAACCCATCATGGCCAGACTAGGCGCTTATCCGCGTATTGCGACGCTCGACGGGTCGGAAGTGATCGTGGTCGAGCAGCAGGGCTGCACGCGCTCCATGCCGCTCAACAGGGTTGCGCCAGCCGTGCCGGACAAGGACGCAAGCGGGGTTTTCTTCGCCGATGACGGGGCCACGGTCGGGCGTATCGGCGACCGGCTTTTCATCGGGGCGGCAGCGGATAACCAGGGCCAGCGCAACCGCGACACCACGCGCAATGACTGGCTCTCGCAGATCATGGGCTCGACCTCGATCGGGGCCTGGGCGACCTAGACAAGCACCTTTGCCGCCATTTCGCGCTTTGGTGCCACCGGCATCACGGGGGCGTCTCGCACGTCCGACAGCCAGAAGCAGAGCGCCTATATGGGCTTTGTGCCCTCGGCAATCGGCGTTGCGGCCTGGGGTGTAGCAGACGAGACGCAGAACCCGACTACGGCCACGGCCTATGCCTATTATGGCGAGGGCTGGCGCATGGCGGGCGTCAATTATCAGCCCAGCTTCGGCATGGAACTGGAAACCGTGAATATGGGCGGGGCGGCGGCGGGTATGTCCACGCCCTATCACCCGAATTGCGGCGGCGGCACCTATGCCATCCAGATCGGCTCGGGCGGCGGGCAGACACAAGGCTCGAGCGATGCCGAGGCCGGAATCGTGTTCGTGCGCAACCCGTCTCGGCACAAGAGCGGCATTATCTTCGCCAATGACAGTCTGACCGGCACGGATGGGGCGGATGGTTACGGCACGGCCATAGCCATGGGCTCGCGCCAGGGCATCGAGTGGCGCACTGCCGAGACGCGCGAAAACGTGCAGGGCCTCGATTCAGGCGCGATGCTGTTCTCAACCGTGACGAAAACCAAAAAGGGCCAGCGCCTGCAGTTTTCGGATGACGGCATGCTCGTCACCAACATGGCGGGCCAGCTGATCTTTTCGATCTCGCCCAATGCCGCCCCCACCAACACGCTCAACATCCAGGCGGGCAGCGGACAGGCGGCGGCGGGGCTTTATGTGCAGATGGGCGAGAACGGCTCGCCCAATCTGGGCCTCTATCCGGGGCCGGGCGGTGAACTGCAGATTGCAAGCCCGGTCACGGGTCAGGGGGCGAAACTCTCCCTCAACGATCAGCCGGTGCAGTGGCTGCACATCAACGTCAACGGCCAGTCACTGCGCCTGCCTTTGTTCACCCCGGAACAGGCAGGAGGCTGAGCCATGGAAGCCATACTCGATTCCGGTTTCTGTCCCATCGAGGACAGCACCGGCAGGCTATGCGCGTTTGGGTGCGACAACGCCTTTCTCACTGCCCGCCTGACCGCTTCGGCCTTCATGCCCGATCTGCCAGCCAGCAACCTCGCCACGCCGCAGGGTGCGCCCGCCACCGCCTGGCGCGCGCCGGGGCGCACGGCTTCGCTCACGCTCGAGCCGGGCGGCATGGTGGACTGGCGCTGTTTCTCGCTGCACCGCACCAACCTGACCGCAACGGCGCAATGGTCGGTGAAGATCTGGCGCGGGGCGACACTGGCGCATGATTCCGGCCTGCTGGCGGCTGACATGCGCGACGGTCAGGCCGTCATGATGCTGGACGCCGCAATACCGGGCGACCGGGTGACGATCCTGATTGCCGATGCCCAGAACCCGGATGGCTTTTTGTCCATCCCGCTCGCCTATGCCGGGCCGCTCTGGCAGCCACAACGCAACATGGCCTGGAGCAGCGGCGAGAGTGCCGAGAGCGGGGCCGATACGATCACGAGCCTGTCGGGCGTGGAATACGTCACGTTGCGCTGGCAGCGCCGCGTCCTGCGCATCGAGCATCAATCGCTCGGCACCGAGGAACTGCCGCAGATCCGCGCCATGCTCGCCCTCGGCCGCACGGGGGCGAATATCCTTTTTCTGCCCGATCCGGGGGCGGGCACGCGCAGCGGTGACGCCGTGTTCGGGCGCATCGAGGGCGGCGAGATCACCTCATCGGCGGGGGCGGCCAACCGGCGCGCCCTTACTCTCACGATAAGGGAGCGTTTATGATGCCCATGCTCGGCAATCTGGTGCTTGAGACCGCAAACAACCCCGGCACCGGCGATTTTATCCTGAGCGGTGCGCCTGCGGGGCGGCGCAACTGGTCGGCAGCGTTCACGGATGGCGAGGTTTACTATTTCGCCGATGACGGCACCCAGACCGAATGGGGCATCGGGCGGCTGACCCATGGCATACCGGCGACGATCTCGCGCGATACCGTGTTGGGCACCACACAGGACAGGACAGCGCGGCTCAATTTCACCGGCACCACGCTGGTTTATTCCGCCCTGCCAGCCGAGGCCGCCATTCCCGTGCCGGTGGCGCAGGGCATGAGCGCCGTGGCCGATCACCAGTGGAAAGCCCAGAGTTACACGCTGGCCAGCCTCGATGTGACGCTCACCGGCCCGGCCCTGCGCGCCGAGTTCTGCGCCACGCTACGGCTCAACGATAACGGGGCCAGCGATACGACATGGCAGGTGGCGCGCGCCATTGTGGCCATTCACACGATTGACGGCCAGGGCAATACTTCTGCCCAGCCCATCGCGGCGGCGGGCAGCAATGTGCGGCTCGATCGCTTCTATTTTCTCGGTGTGCGGGCCACGGCGCTGGCCCATGTGAGCCCCGGCACAAAGCTGCGCCTTGTGGCCAGCGTGCAGGTGCCGGGCAGCTCGAACACGCCAAACCTGTTCAGCATGGCGCTGCAGGACGGCGCGCTGATCTGGCTCAACAGCTGAGCCACGCCCCGCCCGGCACGCGGGCGGGATTTACTGGAGATCACATCATGACATGGCGACCCGTCGTCAACATCCTGCGCCCCGAGGCCATCGGGGGCGGGGCGTTTGCCAGCGCGCAGAATGCGCTTGTCTGGCCCTCTTCCTCGCTCAAGGGGGGCGGTGATTACAGCATAGATTTCGACAAGCTGCTCTCCCCTGGCGAGTTCATCACCTCGTTCCGGTTCGAGGCGGGCGGCGCGGCCGACCTCGCCTGGACGAACCTGTTCGGCAACATCGCCACCGCCTGGATGCGCTGGAAGGCCTCGGGCACGCAGAGCGTCACCGTCTGCGCGCTGACAAGCGAGGGCAACAGCAAACAGGTCGAGGTGAATATCACCATCAGCCCGCGCGAGGCCCTGTTTCCGCTCGACCTGCCCGAAAGCCCTGACGCCCCCACGCAATCGGGCGGCGGTGTGTCGAGTGCGGTCATGGACGGATGGCTGCGCTCCCTGCCGACAGAACCGCCCGAGAGCGGCACCGGCTGGTTCAATAATGCGGGCATCCCGACCCGCCTCGGAGATCTGACATGAGACACATCGCACGCGTGGCCCCGTGGCTTATTGCCGGGCTTGTCCTGGTGATCTGCCTGATCGTTCTTTACATGCCGGGCCTGTTCGTCATGGCCGCAAGGGCCGCCCCGCAATTCACGCCGCCGCGCGGCCTGCCCGCATCGACGCCGGTAGGCACGCAGGGAGCCACACTTGAGACGATGGAACGTGGCATTGATGCCAACGCGCAGTCTCTGGCCCAACTACGGGCCGAGGCGATCACGCCACCGGCTCTTGCTTCTGCGCTAGGCGATTACCTCAAAAATGAGGCAGCTAACCGCCGGTTTGCGACCAGGGCCGCGCTTTCAGCGCCAGCCATCCAGGCACGATCTGAAAACGTGTTCATGTTCGGGTCCATGCTGACGAACGCCAGCGGGTCGGGACAATTCACCTATCTGGCGAACTACTCGCTCGATGCGCCATTCATCGGGGTGCGCCTGATCCTGGCCAACACTGCCAGGACCGAGGTGACGCTTCCACGCATGATCGCCGCGCCATCGGCCAGCGCCAGCGACATCGCAACCCCTGTTACCGCGACCGGCACCGCGCAGCCCTGGGCGACGGTCACGCTCAACGGCTCGAGCAGCATCAAACTGCCAGCCTCGCCCGGCGCGGGGCTGCCGTCCTACACCCTGAGCGATATCGTGCCGATCCAGTCGATACCCCGCACCGACTCAGGGAACGGTTATCTTGTTTACACCCGTTTCGTAACCGATCCCGCATCGTGGAACGTGGGGTTTTTCCCGGCCCGCACCGGATCGGGAAGTGCCGATTCAGGGCTGGTCGCGGCCATGAATGGCGGCAGGACTGCCCAATGGGGCTATGTGGGCGGCGATCACGTCACGCAATCGGTGGCGCTTGCGCCGGGGGCCGTATCGGGCAATCCGGGATTTGCGGGCGGTGTCGTGGTGGGCGCGGTCTATTACACCGCAAGCCGCAGCTACACGCTCATGGCCGTGGGTGACAGCCTGACACAAGGATGGCAAACGGCCTCCGACTATAATGGTTATGCGCGCCGCGCTGCCGCAACGCTGAGCGGGAGCGGGCTGGCGACAAGCTATGCCGATGCCGCCTGGACAGGTCAGACCACAGGCCAGATGCAGGCCCGCGGCTATGCTTTGCTTGCTGCCGGACTGCGACCGAGCATCATTACCATTCCCCTCGACAGCCCGAATGACTATGCGCGCGACACAGGCGCCATGAGTGCCCTGCCTGGCGCGCAGGCCACGATACAACAGCGGGCCTCGGCGCTGAGACTGGCGGATTATGCCCGCTCCCTGGGCGTGTTTCCAATACTGGTCACGCCCCTGCCTCTGGGCCAGCCGGGACAATGGGACTCAGATGACCGCGTGGCGACAGGAAGCCAGTTTCGCGAGGCGACGGGCCTGCCTTATGCCGTGTTCGACGCCCAGGCGATCGTGTGCAAATGCACGCCTTCGGCCACGCTGAAACCGGAGATACCCGCCGACGAGCTGGCCGCCGACAAAAGCCACTATACCGATGCGCTGCAAACGCGCCTGGGCGATGCGCTCGCCGCCACGATCCGCAACCTGATTCCCTGAGCGGGCAACCCGCTCGAGCGAGGCCCGATTATGCCTGAAAACCTCACGCCGCAACCCTGGTGGGTGGCGGTTCTCGGTGGCTTGCTCTTTACCATCCGCTGGCTGATCGGCTTCGGGGCCTCAAGCGCACGCGCCACCATCGAATCACAACGCAAGGATCTGGACCGGCTGAACGCCCGCGTGGACAAGCTCGAGGAACGCGAGAAGGAATATCTTGCGTTGATCGAGGAATTAAGGGCGCAGAATGCGATGTTACGAGAGGCTCTGGAACGCGCTGAAAAGCGAGTGACGGGATGAGCGGAGATGGCGGAGAAAGAAGTGCGATCTCGGTTGAAACGGAAAAGAGTCACCATGCACCATGATCGTTGAGGTCCTATAGAAGGGTCTCACAGGTGGTATGCGTCTGGACGGATTGATCTTGCGCCGGAAGAATAAGATGCGCATCTAGAGATACATGGCAGGCGCTCCGAAACACTTTCAACATTCCATCGTCCAGCGATCATTTTGTGCTCTCGGACGAGAGAAGATCAGCGGTCCCAATGCGCTTGATGCGCTCGAAGTTACAGGTTTTGGAGGGCATCTCACTTGGGATGATCTGCTCGTATCACCAAGGGTCTTGCTGGTCTCAGCCGCGGGTAGCGGCAAAACCTATGAATGCCGGGAGACGGCAAAGCAATTGTTCGCCGATGGAAAAACTGCTTTCTTTCTTACTTTAGAATCAGTGATGTCGACTGAACTGTCGCTTCTATTTAGTCACGAACAGCGGCGGCGCTTTCAGCAGTGGTTAGGCGACGGTCATTCTGAAGCGTATTTCTTTCTCGACGCGGCCGACGAACTACTATTGTCCCACGGCGACTTCCGGCAAACGTTACGGAAATTTGCTCACGCAATAGATGGGCAGCTTCACCGAGCAAAGATTGTCGTCACTAGCCGCCCGATTGCACTCGATCTCGATGCGTTTGCCGCTGAATTGCCAGTCATCGAACCTACACCGCCAGCGGATGCCGCAAGGGATTCCGATGCAGAGTTCCGGCGTCTAATTAACGGCGAAATACGCGAGCAGCGATCGCAAGAAAAGAAGAAACCGAGCGACCACGATCTGCAAGGCGACATCCGTATCGTCGGGCTCACACCGTTAGACGATAAGCAGATGAGGCAGATTGCTGAAGTCGCGCAAGTCAAGGATATTGCTGGACTGCTGGCAGAAATTGAGCGCAGCCGTTCGTGGGATCTCGCTCGACGCCCCCAAGAACTTATTGAGATCTGTTCCTACTGGAACGAGTATAAGCGCCTTGGTACCCGATCTGATCAGATCAAAGAGGATATTCGCCGCAAACTTCAGGAAACAGGGGAGCGTGCGCGCCACATTCGTCTCTCCGATGCACGAGCTCTTGAGGGCGCAGAGCGACTGGCTCTCGCGCAGGTCCTGACTCGCAAGACAACCATTCGTTTCTCAGACCTGTCGCTCGACACATACGAGGCCGAAGCAGCGATTGACCCGTCGATCATCCTTCATGACTGGCCAGCATTCGAACGAACAGAGCTGTTGCAGCGTCCGTTGTTCGGGTCGGCCAGCTATGGGCGTGTCCGGTTTCACCACCGGTCAGCTTCCGAATTTCTCGCAAGCCAGCGACTGCAAAACCTTCACGCGAACGGCCATATGCCAAGAAGCGCCTTGTTTCGACACCTGTTCGGCGAGTGCTACGGTCAGAAACTGGTATTTCCTTCGATGCGCGCAGTCGCGAGTTGGCTGGCAATAAAAGACGACGCTGTACGCGACGAGATATTGCACCGAGAGCCTGAAGCCTTGATGGACGACGGCGACCCGGAAAATTTTCCGGTAAATACACGCGCACGTATCCTATCGGTCTATGTCGAACGCTACGGACGCGATACCTGGCGCGGGGTACGCATTCCCTATGCACAGGTATTACGTTTCGCGTCGGCCGATCTATCACCTACCGTCCGCGGGCTTTGGCAGAAACAAAATACCAGCCCAGAAGTGCGCGAACTACTGCTCGATTTAATTCAGGCAGCACGGATGGAAGATTGCCGCGATATTGCAAGCGAAGTGGCTTATGACCCACAAGCATCGTCCTTCAACCGCGTGGTGGCTATCACGGCCCTTGCAGAGATGTCGGAACCGGGCGCTTTGACAAGCCTGACCGCGTCATTACTGAGCGATCCGCTTTGGCCCTCGAAGGTAAAAAAAGGAGTAATTGACCCTCTTTTCCCCAAGCATCTTTCACCCGACGAATTCATCCGGCTCCTTGGGCAGATCAATCTCGATAAACAAGGTGTCAGCAATATCGCGTGGACACTGCCGAGATTGGTACGGGACTGGACACTCCCGAACGAAGAGATCTCCTTTCTTCGCGACGAGCTGGCACGCCTGATCAAAGGCAGTATCGAATGCTCCGAACACTGGCCGTTTTATAATAGCAGATATAAGCACCTCACGCCCGCACTGGCAGCATTGTGCCTGCGTCAGTTCGACGACTCCGTTCTACCCCTCGAGGAATGGGTTGAGGCTGCCGTGATCGCGACCCGGCTAAAGGTCGATGAATTTGGAGAGGAAAAGCCCGTAGAGCAAGTCATCACGTTGCTCCGACATGTCCCTGTAAGCTGGCGAGAAACCATTTATACGGCTGAGGGTCGCTTTTGTGCAGCCTTTATACCGCACTGTGATGATAACAACTTCAGGTTCAACATCTCTCATGAGTCGACTGTGGGTGCTATAAAATATGACGATTTCGACTGGCTATTGGAGACGGCAGCCAATACTGGGCTAGATCAGCGTATCTGCACCGCGGCTTTTGGCGACGCTCTACGCCAGCTTCGCTTCGATTGTCAGACGTTTGAAAGCCGGTGTGTAGCGCTGCGCAAAGTTGCAGGAAATAATCGCGCCTGGCTTGAGACGCTGGAGCACCGGCTCATTCCAGTGAGTCCGGATAGCTCCTTCGTTGCACAAGAAGCAGACTGGAAAAAGCAGGCTACAGAAAGAGAAGCCGAAGAAGAAAAAGCTACCCAGACTTGGGTTGACTGGCGGCAAGAGGTCTTGCGCAATCCTGACGTCTATTTCTCGACGGCGGGCAATGCCAGAATAGTTCAGGATTTTGCGCACATCCTCGAACGTGGATTCGAGGGGCAGGGCTGGGACACCTATTGGCGCGGCAAAGCTATCTCAAGCCATTTTAACGAAGCGATCGCCGAACGCGTTCGCGCTGCATTCAGTGCCTATTGGCGTACTATCAAGGTTCCATTGCACAGTGCCCGTGCTCCCGATGAACAGAACACTATCTTAAGGAAGTGGATCCATGCGCTTGCGGGGGTCTATGCAGAGGCAGAGCAGCCAGGTTGGGCACGTGTTCTCGGGCGCGAGGACGCCGAGACAGCCGCGCGCTTGGCGTCTGTCGAGCTCAGCGGTCTCCCGCCTTGGATAGAGGATCTGATTAATCATCAGCCCGACGCTGTCAATGCCACACTTGGTGAAGAGCTTTCAGCTCAGCTGAATGATGCCGTAAATTCTCAAATTCCAGGACTGCTTGCGGATTTTTCGCGGGCTAGCCAGCCTATCCTTGAGTTCTCCGCACCGCGTGTATGGGCGTGGCTATCAACAACAGATGCGGCGTTTGGCGATCAACGGGAACAAGCGCGAATGCATGACCATCTGGAATGGGCGATTGACTACCTGCTTCGCAGTTCAGTCGACCGGTCCTTTCTTGTCGCTCTGGCGCAGAGCCGACTCTCAGGCGGCTTTAGCCAGCCTTTCGTTGTGCTCTGGCTGACGCTCTTGCTACGCACTGCGCCGCTACAGGCTATCGAACTGCTGGAACAGGATATGGAAATGCTCGATCCACCGACCCGGTATAGCCTATGCGAAAATCTCTTCGCCATCTTCGGTGACCGAGGCGGCGTGCGTCTCGGTCTTGATCTATCTAATCAAGACTTTACCGCTCCCGTGCTTTTCTCGTTAGTGAGGTTGGCCTACACCGAAATCAGCCGCCTTGAGGACGGCGATCGGACGGATGGCAAACCTTTCCGTCCAGAAACGCGTGATCGCGCGCAGGATGGCCGCAATGCCGTGCTTGATGCTTTGCTTGCCCGTACTGGAGCGGAGGCTTGGGCCATTAAGCAGGATATGCGTAGTGACCCATTATTCGCCCACTTCAAAGATAGGCTCGATCAACTTGCGCGCGAAAAAGCCGCCAGTGAGGCTGAAGGTCCCCCACTCGCCGATCGCGATATCCCGCAGATCGATCGTTATGGCGAGGCGCCTGCGGCAGACCAAAACGGCATGTTCCAGATAATGATGGATCGGCTTACCGATCTGCAGCACGATATTCAGGCACACGAATTTTCCGAGCGATCAATCCTGGCCGGTATTGACCAAGAGAAGGATATGCAGGTGTGGTTCGCAAGGCGTTTGCAAGAGCGAGCGAGAGGAGCATATCGCATCGATCGTGAAGCGTTGGTGGTCAAGAACAAGGAGACGGACATTCGTCTCCTATCGGTGCGTTCAGAGGCGCAAGCCGTGATTGAGTTGAAGCTTGCGCACAAAAAGTATTCCGTTGACGATCTCGAAAAGGCTTTAGAAATCCAACTATTAGGTCAATATATGCAGCACGATAATTGTCGTGCTGGCTGCCTATTACTTACTACGAACAGTAAACGTAACTGGAAATTACCGGGTACTGAATCCAAAATTGATTTTTCTACCTTACTGATGAGGCTACAGGACCTTGCAACTCGCCTTGAGGTGCAAATGAATCATCAGGTGAAGCTGTCAGTGGTTGGAATTGACCTAACTAGCTAATCCGCACTCGGCGCTCGCGGCTCGACCCACAGTAATCAGGCAATACAGCCAAACATTTACGTGAAAACTGTCCGCCCGGAGCCAAGGCGGACGATACCTCAACCCAAGCCGCCCTACCGGGCGGCTTTTTTCGTTTCGGAGACACAAGCAATGACAAATTCACTGGAAGTAGCCTTGGCGTTTTTGCGCCGGGACGATATCGAGGGGTTGCGCCTTGCGCCCTATCTGTGCCCTGCCGGATATTGGACGATCGGCATCGGTAATCGTGCGCTTGCTGATGGGTCGCCCGTCACGGCCAGCACGAAACCCATCACCGATGTCGAAGCGATAGCGCTTGCAGGCCAGACCCTTGCGGGGCTGCGCATAACCCTTCGGGCGGCGGTGCATGTGCCGCTTACCGCGTGGCAGGAAGCCGCGCTCCTGTCCTGGCAATTCAACATCGGCAGCGCGGCTATGCGCAATTCAACGCTTATCAATCTGCTTAACCGCAAGCTCTACACGGCGGCGGGGCAGCAACTCCTGCGATGGGACAAGGCGATAGTAAATGGCCGCCTTATCCCCCTGCCTGGCTTACAGCGGCGCAGGCGGCTTGAACTCGCCATCTATTCCGGTCGGCCCGTTGCAGGGGTCCCTTACATGGCGTGAGCGCCCCGACATATCCTCCCTCATGAGAAGGAAATTATTGCCATGACATTGGATTGGCAGAGCCTTTACGCGGCCCTACTCCCGTTCATACCGGCCGAGATCGCCAGTGATTTAACCTTGATCGGAACGTTTCTCGTTGCGCTATGCGCCGTTGTTGCGCGGTTCTGGCCCCGACCTGCTATCGGATCGAAATGGCTTGCGCTTTATGCGCTGGTCAACGCCATCGCCATGAACAGCAAACACGCCGTGAATGCCGACGACACCAAGAAGCCCGAAAGCTAGTGCCTTCCTCTTAAAAGGTAAGAGTGATTTGCAAGCCGGGTCTGCTTCGCCTGTTCAAGAGCAATTGCTGGTTGGCCTGGAAGGTACCAGATCATGTACGTCTGCGCTCAAGAGAAATAGGAGCGAAAATGCGTTGCCAACCAGACTCTGCTCACCAGGATTGGTGTATCTGGACCTCCCCGAGTTTGACAATTTCGACGTAACTCATTGTCTTTGCATCAGATTATATAGATGGTTTGACTGTATAAGTAGCTGATTACACAGTATTTGTTCAATCCCCTATGGGACGCCATTCGATTTTTCGCAGATTTCTGCGGGTTCTAATGGGTAAAGAGCAGAATCCTGATTTACCAGAGTGTTGATTTTGAGCCATCCCTGAGCCAATCAGGAAATTATGGCTCTTTGGTATCAGGGGCTTCGCATGAGCGAATCAGAAAGATCAGGCATCGATCCGGCCACAGGTAAACCACTGCCCAAGGGCGTATGGTACCGAGGCGCGGGTCAGTATCAGGCCCGCAAGATGGTCGACGGTAAACGCCTGAGAAAGACTTTCGCATCCTCAGCTCTGGCTCGTCGCTGGCTCACTGAAAAGCGTGCCGAGGTCGATCTGAGGCAGTTTAAGGACACATCGTCCCTCGACAAGACACCTCTAAGAAGACTGGTGGAACGCTATCGCGACGAATGCATGGCCCATCGCCAGGCGGACCGCACTGGCCACATCCCTGCCCTCCTTGATGACCCTGTCGTCAATGTCATGGTGAGCAAATGGCAACCTGCTGACGTTCGGGCCTTCCGTGATCGCATGCTGTCCGACGGTTATGCGCCAGCGACCGTGGTCAAGCGGCTCAATCTTCTCGCAAGCATCATTCAGCACGCGATCAGCGAATGGGATATCCACACGGTCAATCATGCCTCTGGCAGAGTTGTGAAACGGCCACAAGGCGCTGACAGAAAGCGTAACAGGCGATTGGCCATGCTCGACAATGACCACAATCTTCAGAGTGAATATGACCGCCTGGTAGATGTTGTTTCGGCCTCTGAGCATGCGGACGATGTATGGCTTGTCAAATGGTCGATTGAACAAGCCTGTCGTTTATCGGAATCCGTTTCTCTCTGCTGGAAAGACATCGATTTCCGCAGTCGCACGCTGTCGCTTGCCCGGGTGAAGAGCGAGCGACACAGGGAGGAGCTTGGTCCTGAGAAACGTCCTCTGACGCCTGGTGCACGGCGCCTTCTCGTCGAGAAACTCGGGCAGATGCCTCACAGGCCTGAGCCGCATGAGAAGATCTTCGATATCGGCAATGAGAAGGCGTTCTCTGTTCGCTTTGGCCGGATGACCAAGCGTGCAGGCCTGACCAACCTCACCTTCCACGATCTGCGCCACGAGGCGACGTCGCGCCTTGCGCGCTATCTCACGAACCCACTCGATCTGATGCGGGTCACCGGACATCGCGATCTGAAATCGCTCGACCGATATTATCAGCCCATCATGCAGGAACTTGCAGACAAGATTGAGGCGAATGAGCCGACGTCTGTCGAACAGGCATGACCCCTCCCCCATACCTACTTCCGATAATTTCTATAGGTTGTCGAAAATAGGCTGATTTATGCAGTATGCCTAAATACCTTGAAACCCCCTTATGGGGGGAAGCAGACTATCAGCTATTGGGAAGCAATAACAGACAGCAACCAACCCCCGCACCCATCTTCATGACGTCTACTGACCAACTTGAAACATGGGGTGTTGTTGATGGAAAGCGTTCGGGCCGTTCAACCTCGTGGCTTGATCCTCGTCATCGCCGCATACTCGACTTGCCTCCGCACTAGATCGAAGGCAAGAGGCAGAACGCGCATAGGTTGAGCATCAAAATGGCGGATCGCGCCGTTCCTTTGCCCTTGTGCAAATTACTCCGAGAGGAAGACCAGAATGAATACTGGGCAGAGCCGAAAATACGCCATCTTGACGCATATCCTCGATGAATACGTTCGACAAGGGAAGGAGGTGAGACAACGCAGTTCTCTGTTCGACGACAGTACAGAGGAACGGCAAAATCAGGCTCGAGCTCGAGCATTCATTCATCTGTATCTTGCCGCCACCTACGGCATCCTCGGTTTCGAAGACCGTGAACTAACAATTACGGATGGAAGCCATGACGGTGGTATCGATGCCTACCACATCGATACCGAAAACAAGATCTTGGATATCATCCAGTCGAAGTTCAGAGTCGGGTCAAGCAACTTTGAGTCAAAAAACATTTCCCCGGAAGAGATTCTATCGATTGATCTGAACAGGATCCTCGCTGGGCATCGAGAGAGCTCCGACGGACAGAACTACAATGGCCGCGTCCTAGCATTCATCGAAAAGCTGCAAAAGCTCCCCGACATCGCGCGTTACAAGACGCAGGTTACCATTCTCGCGAACGTTAAGGCAGAGCAGTATATTCTTGTTGAGCGCCTGTTTAATGGCGACAAGACCAACATCGTCAACTTCGATCGTTGCTACGGCGAGCTTGTTATGCCGACCATTCGCGGGGAGCAGCACTACACCTCGAGCATGCGGCTCCAGATCGACCTGAGCAACAAATCCGATCGCTCCCGCTTGAGTGCTGAGATCATTACGGCGCACGGCCCTAGCCAAGTTACGGTCGTTCTTGTGCCGACGATTGAAATCGCCAAGATCATGTCGCGATACAAGAACTCCATCCTGCGCTATAATCCGAGGTCCTATCTAGAATTCAGGGAGCAGCGGACGAACGAGGGGATCCACCAAAGTATTGTCGAAATTGAGACTGGCGAGTTTGCAATCCTCAATAACGGCATCACCATCGTCTCCGATGAGACACACGTGAACGAGCGTATTGGCTCGAAGAACCGAGCTCAGGTTGAGATTATCAATCCTCAGATCATTAACGGTGGACAGACTGCGTATACCCTCGCGCGAATCTATGATGCTAGTTCAGAGATCGATCGCGAACGCCTATTTTCTGGCAAGGAAGTGGTAGTCAGGATTATAACGTTGCCGCAAATAGACGAGGAGTCGAAGAAAAACCTCATTCTGAGTATTTCGTCAGCCACAAACTCGCAGACGACGGTTTCATCGATTGACCGAACCGCGAGTAACGATCAAAATCGTAAGATTGCTGAGGTCATCTTTAGGAGGACTGGGCTACTCTATGAGCCAAAGCGCGGTGAGTATTCCGATGCTTTAAGGAGCAAGTATATCGCTAAAGATGATATCATTGAACGAAGCCTTTTCACGAGAATAATGTATATCGCCAAGGGAAAATATAGTACCGCGACCCAGCGAAAGATGATGAAAAATACTGGTGGCGTCATTTCTCAATTCGATGATGATGGCGTGTTCGACATCTTTTACGATTTGTACAATATCTATACCAAAGTCTCGGATCATCGAACGAGTAGCGAGAATGCCAACAAAATCATTGATACCTTAGCATTCGTGATATTCGTGCGGGCGTTAAAGCTCAAGCGACAGAGTGACGGTGTTACGGATTGGTTTCCACAGGTAATAGAAGAGGCGCGCATCCTCTATAAAGACTTCGAGAAGTGGATGCGGGAGTCCAACCCAGAGTTTCTCGCCTCCCGCACAGATCAGAACACAGGAAAGCTAACGAAGGTAATCACCTCCCACAAATGGCGTCGGAGCGCCCGCTATCCGGAGGATGTTCAGCGCTACATCGATCTTCTCGATCTGAGCAAAGGCGGGGAAACAGATCCACAGGACTTTATCCCTGCAAATCCATGATGTAAAATGTCGTTCACTGCGCGCGATGTCGTGGCTTGAATCTCGACGGCCTAGTATTGAGTAAGCGTCTAACCGACCACGAGAATGGCGGCCAGGCTTCAGTTGTAATGCATCAGCATGACGACAAGCACTGTTAGCTTCATCTACAGTAGTCAACGTAACCTAGATGGGCTCGGCGAGGGCTGCCATTCTGTTCAGGTATACAGCCTTCGCAGAGGCCATTCATGTAAAAGTACGACTGTCTTAGCATTTCGTTCAGCAACAGACAGACCAGCTCCCGCCAAAATGGCAGTGGGATCAACAAAAACAGAGCAAACAGGCGGTATTCGCCCCCATCTGAACACCAGTTTTCTTTGTTTGTTTTTAGCATAGCGAACACTACTGGGAGCTCTCTCCAGACTTTCGCGATCCTACGCCGTCTTCGAAAGGAATGCCTCAGGATCCCGACGACCGGAGTAGATTAGGCGCAAAGATCTCTAAGTCGCTTTAGGTGCTTCTCGTCGACCTCTTCCATCATAGAGAAGAGCGCAGCGGCCGCTCCTTGCGTTTCTTCGAGGGTCATCGTCGAGAAGGACAGTAGGTCATCAAGATTGTCGGAGTGGGATTCGACCTGAGTAAGCCGCTCAAGCGCCGCCAGCCTCTCCCTGTCGAGATGCTGGTAGTCGGCGCACAGCGCGTTAAGCTGGCCGGATAGCCCTCCTCCGCCTGGACTTTTGAAGGCGAGGAACACGTCGAGCACCCTGCGGATTACATTGGGCATCATATAGCCGTGGTCGTCGTAAACGCTGGGCTGCTCGACGAAGCGTAGCACGTGGCTGAAGAGGAAGTGATACTCCGAATCGTACTCGCGGAGCAGCTTCGACATCGCGATGATCCTGGAGGAGCGGCGGTGTTCTCCCTCGGGGATTGTGACGTCGATGTAGAGGAAAGTGGCGGTCGGATCCTTGCCGGCCGGAGGCCGGGCTTTGCCCTTCCAGGCCTTTCTAAACTCGTTCATGCACTGGAGATTGTGCGTGAGGACGAAGACCTGCGCAGCCTTTTCAAGCCTCGTCCTCACGAGGGAGCAGGCGAAGTTCAGCGCCTTGGTGTCGAGGCTCGAGACCGGGTCGTCCACCACCACGATGACGTCCTTTAGCTTCCGGTTGTCCGCCTCAATGGACGAGAGGAAGTAGGCGATCGCGATGGCTGTCTTCTCGCCCTCGCTCGGTACGCCGGTGATCGGCGCGCCATGGCGGTGCAGTTCATAGCCTTCGTCGACGGGGTGGATGGTCAGCTCGGCGTGGCCGAGGTAGGCCGCGATGAGCCTGTTGATGACGGCCGCCGCGGGGCCGTGCGTCCGGATGCGCCGGCGCAGCTCGCGTGCCTTCTCCCGCAGGGCGACCAGCGCGTCGGTCTCGACCTGCAGCCTGGCGGTGGCGTCGCTGACGTCCTTCGTCGTCTTGGCGTATTCCTCTCGGCAGTCGACGATGAAGTGGCGGCGGATGGACGTCTCCGCATCCTCCTTCCGCTTGGCGAAGTCGGCGACGCCCTGGTTGTGGGCCGCGATCGTCTCGTTGACGCTCGCGACGCTGACTGCCAAGCGCTCGGCGGTGGCGCACACATCCGCCTCGGCAGCGATGTCCTTCATGTCCGCGGGAGATGCGGGCCGCTCCAGCTTTGCGGATAACACGCCTTGCAGCGTGCGCAACTGTTCCGCGAGCTGGCGCGCGTTCTGCGACGCGTCCTGCCTCAGGTCCCTAAAGCCGGGCCGCAACTCGCTGGCTAGGTCGTCCACCGAGGGCAGCTGGGCAGCCAATTGACTGATAGACCCTAGGAGACCGTCGAGACGTTCGGCGGCTCTCTTCAGGCGTTCGACGAACTGGTCGACCATGCCGTCGAACGCCGCCGCCAGCAAGGCGCGGCGTTCCGCCGGGATCTCGTTCCCGCACAGAAGGCAGTCGGTTAGCCCATGGGCGTCGTGGTATTCGTGGCCGCTCTTCAGCCAGAGGAGCATGTCCGGGTGCCGCTGCACCTCCTCGAGCGCGACGGTCGCTAGCGACTGGCCGCAGACCTCGGCGATGAAGCGGTAGGCGGTCTCAATCGTGGCCTGGTCGAACGAAAGCGGGCCGAGGCGGGGCATCGGCTCGTCTAGCCTGCGCGTGTCCTCTGCGGCCTTGAGCTCGCCATCCGTCAGCCTGGGTCCGTCATAGTCCTTCCACGTCTCGAAGTCCCTGGCGAGCGCCGGCGCCTCGTACTTGCGGCTGCCCAGATGGAGGCGCGACGCGACGGACTTGGCGCGTTCGCGCTTGTAGCTGGCGAAGGTCTTGTCCGCCGCCCTTGCGGTTGCGGCCGCCGCGTCGCTATTCGCCTCTGCCTTGAGGATGTCGCCTTCGATTCTCGTCAGCTCGGCGGCGGCTTCTGCCTGGTCTGCGCCGATGTAGAACACCGGCCGCGCGCGCCCGGCGGCCCATTGGAGGTTCTGCTCGATGTAGTCCGAGTTGAACACGAGCATCCGTTGCTCGAGCCCTTTGGGATTGGTCGGGCACCCAAACGCCGCCCCGTCGTCCAACGTCATCTCGAACGTGCCGCCCTGCGGGAGCTTCGGGTGCGGTTCGCCCAGCTCGAGGCTCGCGAACAGCCGCGACAGTGTGCTTTTTCCCGAACCGTTGAACCCGTAGATCAGGTTGTAGCGCCGGAAGTTGAGGGATGGTGATCTTGCATCGCGATCGGCGTAAATGCCCATTCGCTGCAGTAGTCTGATGTTTGTGAGGATCCTCATTCCCGAAGTCCATTCCTTACTTCGAACATTGTCAACTTCGAAACAAATTCAAAAATAAAAATAAACGTCCTTGCTGGGCGTATTCCATCAGGGTACAGTGCTGCCCTCCGTATTCAACAAACCAGTAAAAGACGGTTGTCGCCTGCATCTCGGGCATTCAGTCGTTTTGGTTGGCCTCCCCGCAGCGGATTTACGTCGCCCGTGCTAATCGCGAATCTCGTACACGAAGATATCGCGCTACCATGAGCAGCGCGATATTTAGATGTTTAGTCCGGCGTCCTTGCTAACTCTTGAAGAACAAGGTCGCGCGACGACAACGTTTGTTCTACAATGAGCTGGCGCTGGGTCGGAAATGAGAAACTGGAAAGTCGATTGAAGTGGTGGATCGTGACAAAGAAAAATCTGCTGCCCAGTGGATTTTGCCTACGGCGATCCCTTTTGCTGACCTGAAAGCGCGAGACCTCGAAGAGTGCGTCTACTGGCTGTTCGATGCGCTTGGCGCCAAAGACCTGGAATGGCGAACCGGTGGGAGCGGTGGCGGTGCGGCTGACGGCGGCCGCGATCTCGAGGCGACCTTCTCCGTCCCGGCGCCTGACGGAGAAATGGAGGCCGAACATTGGTGGATCGAATGCAAAGGTAGGCGCGACACGCTCGAAGCTGAGGCGGTAAAGAACACCGTCGTCAACGCCGCCCCCGCCGGCCTATCGAGCCTCGTCATCGTGACCAACACGACCTTCACAAATCCCACGCGGGATTGGGTAAAGAGGTGGCAGGCGGCGAACCCGCGGCCCCGCATCAAGCTTTGGGATAAAGACGTTCTCGAGCGCCAGCTCTCGCGACATCCATCGGTCGTGCTGCGGCTCTTCGCTGAAGCTCTAAGCGCTGCCGGCCAACTCGAGGCGCTCCGTGAGCAGTTCTGGAACCGGCTCGAATATACCACACTCAAGACCCTCAAGGACATATGGGCGAACCGAACTTCGCTCGCGATCGGCCCGCTCGAGCGGATGGCGCTGGTCATCAACGAATTCGGTCACGGTTCGATCAACGCAAGGCCGTGGGCGGGCGCCGCTCAGGCCGACGAGGTCTTCGACACGCTTCAGATCGGGCTGCTCAATCTTCCGTACCTTTTCCTACGTGCGACGCGGGCGGGCGTCGACAGCTCCGCCATGATCCGCGCCTTCGCCTACCTCCTCCTCGCAACACTTCAACATGCACGTGCTGACGCCGTCGCCAACCATGTCCTCACGCTCGTACGAGACCCAAACGGAAAGGCCGTACCGGATCACGTCGTCGAAACGCTGCTGATCCCGATCCTCGACCAACTCGGCGGCGAGATGCAGGACATCTGCAGCTCGGATTGCCATCGCTTCTTCAGTGAGCCTCGGACCCTCGTTCGCAACGGCGATCCGTTGAAGGACTATTGGCAGCGCCTGGAGCAGGACGGCCTGCCGGTCGACGATCAGCCAACGCACTATGTCCAGCTCGAACGCACGACCGAGCCTTGCAAAGTCGACTTTCCTCTGAACGAAGAGCGCACATGTCCGCTCTATCAAGTCGAACCAGCCCTCGACAACGTCTCCGAGTTCCTGACGATTATCGAACGCGTTTCTGAATTCCGGCTGGCGCAAGCCAGGGTAGAGCGCGCCACGAAGTTGGCCAGATAGCGATTCCATGTCCATCGCGATCACCGCACCGCAGAAATTCGCGTTTCAAGACCTGGTCTGCATCGAGATCATGCTGCGGTTCTGCGGGCACGATGATGCTATACTGCTTGTCGAGCCTGACGGCGGCGAGGACGCCGAACTTAGGTTCACCGCTTACGACCGGTTGGTCCGCTGCGAGATCCAGGTGAAAGGCGCAGCGGGCACGGTTACGCTTGCCGACGTCGCCGCATGCCTCGCCCACGCGCCGCCGAGGCGCGCTGCGCCGACGCTACTCGATCGTGTGATCCGCGATCCTGATTGTCTCGCCCTCCTCGTGATGACCGGCCGGGCCGATGATGCGAGCGCGGTCTATCGCGGTTCAAGCACCTGGCATGGCGAGCAGCACAACGCCTCGCGGATCAAAGCGGCAGACGCCGCTGCGCTACTGGCCGCCTTCGCCATTGCAGACGTGGCGGGCAGCGACGGCGGTACGCTCTGCGCCAATCGACGAGCACACAACGCCGCGTTCGCCGCATCGGCAGACCCCGCCGCCATCCGTGAGGCCCTCCGCCGAACCCTTGTCTTCGACCAGACGGACGAGGACAGGCTAGAGACGCGTTGCGCGGAGCGCCTCAGACGCGACCACGGGATCCCCAGTGACCGCACAGCGGCGATCCTGCTCGAGCTACGTGCCGCAATCGGCGAGGCAAAGACAAACAAGACGGACGCCTTCCCCCTGCTGCGCAGCATCCTCGCGCGGGCCTCACCACCGTCAATCCGTCCGACCGATTATCTTACGAGGGGCGACGAAGCCGCTCTCGTCGACACTCTCTCGCGGGACAACGTCCTCTTGCTGTCCGGGACGCCCAGGGTCGGCAAGAGCTACACGGCCCGCTATGTCGCGGCGGAATTCGTGCCGCACGGCTATGACGTGCAGGAATTCGTCGACGTGGAATCGGCGGAGCGCTTCCTGCTCGATCCTGGAACAGCGCCGCGGCTCGCGCTTCTTGATGACCCCCTCGGGGGTTCGCAAGTCAAGGCGCTGGCGACCCGATCGCTGGCGCGTCTCTCCAAGCTGATCGACCGCATACGCCCGCAACGCAAGCTCCTCGTCGCACAAGGGCTCGAACCACTACTCGCGACCAGCCGAACAGCATCGCTTGCCCAGACCATCACGGCCCGCCGTCGTTGGCGCGACATCGGTGACCTCAAACCGGCGTTTCTGATCAGTCTTTGGCAGGCGCTGGCGGCGACCTTCGAGGTCGACGCAATGCTCGCCAAGCGCGTGACTGACGCGCTCGTGACTGGCGAACTGATGCTGGAGCCCGGCTGTCTCGAGCACCTCGCCGCCAACACCGATCGCCTCTTGGTGGCGTCGTCGATCTCCGATGTCGCTCGCCTGGCTCGCGAAGACGCAGCACAATTTGGCCAAACGCTTGCTGCCGACGGATTGGAAGACCTCGCGGTCAGTCTAGCGGTGGCGACCTCGCCGCGCGAGCCGATCAGTCTTGTCGATCTGGCTTATGTGCGCGGTAGTGGCGGCGCGGGCCTACCAGGCAAGCGCAAAGCATTCGGCACGATGGTTACGATCGGCGGGCCGCCGATCCCGCCGGCGACCGCTCCCGCCTATGACGAGCCTCCCGAGCTCGCCGTCGCCGACCAGTCGGGCCTCGACGACCTTGAACGCCGACGCCTTGTCACGATCAATGCACAGCCGACCGTCAGCTTCGCGCATCCCTTCTATCGCGCTGCGGCCGAGATGCTGCTCGAGGCGCCGACCCATCACGTCGCACAGGCCATCGCTCACGCGTTACGACGCGGACTGTTCTGCCTGTCGCCGCAAACTTCGCGCGCCGTCGCGCGCAATCTTGACTGGATCTTCGAACGGCTTCAAGCGCGTCCGGCTGCGCGCACGTCCCTCATCGAGGAGGCCATCGAGGGGCTGCGCTCGTTCTTCCCCTCGACGCGCGATCTCTGCTTTGGCTTCCTCGTCAACCGTCTGTCCGATCTCCCCGTCGAAACCCAGCGAGACCTGCCGAAATGGATTAGTTCGGTCACGTCTGTGATGCTCGCCGACCTCGAATGGAGCGACGGCGAGGCCCATCTTCCTTACGGCGAGCAGCTCGGAACCAACTATTTCGAACGCTCCTCCCGGACTGTACACCGTCCCGAGGTCGCAGCTGAACTGGCCCTGCTCGACGCGTCTGAGGGCTTGGTCGGCCCCGAGCGCGCTGCCGCTGCACTGCGTTTCCTAGCTGCTTCTCCCGCGGCCATGACTGTCACAATAGTTGGGCGCCTGCTCAGTTATGATGAGGCCGCGTTGCGGGCCGAGGCGACAAAACTCTGGTTGAGCCAACCCCGAACGGGCGACTACGAGATCCTTGATCGCATCTTTGCCGATACTCATCCAAGCTGCGCCCTCGCCGCGCTGAAGGGCACTGTACGGGGCTGGGAAACGAGCCCAGCCGAGCGACAGGCGAGGCACCTCGACGGCCTTGTGGCTCTCGCCCACGACGTCGCCGCCGCCGCCGCGATGCTTAACTTTCTCGTCGTCTTCGATCGCGAAGAACATACCGGCGAGCAGCCGCCCTGGCCTATCTTCGAGCGGCTTATGCCCGTCGTAATGGCGGCCCTGCCGCACAACGCCGCGTTCATCGATGCCAGACTGTTTGCCGTCGCACGCAGCGCCCTCGGTACGCTGTCGCCGTCATCGCTCGTCGCTCTCTGCGACGGTTGGATCGACTGGCTGGAGCGCAACGAGCGTGCCGGGTGCTTGCCGAGCGAGTTCTCGCTCGGTGTCGCACAGATCCTGCTGCGAGCGACAGCGGCAGAGCCGGAACGCCGTGAAGCCCGGGTCGCCCGCTTACTCGCCTTCGCGGGCACCGGCGCGAAAATTATTTTTATGGCCGATCTAATCGACCATTGGGCGCTGCTGCGCGACGACGAACGCACCGCGGTCTTTGGGCATCTGAAAAACGGCCGGTCCGATGATCGCTGGCTCCAAGCCGTCACCCTGACGCGATCCAAGGTTCCCGACGCGATCGTCGTGATGCTACTGCCCGAAAATATCGACATCTCACAGCCACCCACGCAATTGATCGACATGGCGCCGGCGACGCTGATCGAGGCTGCGATCCATGTCTATAGCGGCCAGCCTCAGCCCTTGTGGTGGCTCGGCACGCATCACAGCGGCGAGGCTGTCTGGGAACCGGTTGTAGAAATTATCGCGCGTCGACCTAACCATTCACTGTTCGAGCTCGCATGGGATCACCTTGCTTCAAAATGCGACGGCAAGCGTATGGCGCGCATCGTCTCCGACCTTGGCACCCCGAGCGCTGAGCGCGCGTTAGGTGTACTGCTGAAGATCCAGGTAGAGTGGAACGGCAATTTTATGCCGGAGGCCTGGGAAACGCTGCTCCGCCTCGCCGCCAATCCGGACGAACATGGCCGGTGGCTGGACCGGATGGCTGAGGCGACGCCCGCATTCATCGATGACATTTCCGACCTACGATATTGGCTGAGCGACGAAGGCGATCTCCGCGACATGGTAGAGCGTCTGCAGAATGATTTCGGGCCCTTGCATATCGCCATGACCGCTTTCGACGCGCCCGACGATGTCGACGCTCGCGAAACGCAGGACGAGGCGGTCAAGTTACTGACATTCCTGATCTGTACACGGCCGCCGTTGCTGTTCGGCACCTGCGATCGCTTGCTCACTTGGCTCAAGCGCGCAACGGTCGATACAGCCGAGCTCGCCACCCTGCTACGCGAGCGTCGCGCAGCAATATTTGCCGAGCGCGAGGCTATTAAACAAGCGATGAAGAAGCCAGACCCGCCACTCCACGGCTGGATTGATCCCTAGCTTTGTTCCGGTCGCTGTCACGACGACTACCTCACTCCGCCGCTGAGTTCACATCCCTTGCAACCCGAGAGCAGCGCGTCATCACCGTATCAAAGGACTGTGCCTCATCCAGAAGCAGGCTGTCTTCGGCCATTGGCGCCTCTGAGCATTCCAGAATTGCGGCGCGGTGTGTGCGCACGCCGAAGTAGGGTGCTCGCCCTACCTCTGGTCGTGCACGCGCGGCTGCATCATCTCGCAGCCGAAGCAGCCCAAAGCACGGGTCAGCTTCTTGGCGGTTTCGGCGGTAATGCCGCCATGCAGCATGATTTGCAGGCCATGATGCAGAAACAGGCGGCCGCGCTGATTGACGCCACCTCATGGAACAGCGGCTACTGGCTTGCGTTTGTCACCGCCTGCGGTCTGGCAGGCCTCGCGCTGGTGCAAAGGCCCCGTCACTGAGGCAACACACCACTCCAGCGTCAGGCTCAGGCAGCGGCGCTGGATGATTGCCCAGCCCGCTGCGGTCCAGCCTCGCCCTTTAGCGCTCGATGCACTGTGGCGCGTCCGACATTCATGACGGACGCGATGTGCCGGATGGACAGACCCTGTGCCGCCAATGCCCTGACATGCCGGGTCTGCGCCGGTGTCAGTGCACGGGGCCGTCCGATGCGACGCCCTGCCGCCCGCGCTGCCGCAATCCCTGCACGGGTACGTTCGCGAATGAGCTCGCGTTCAAACTCCGCTATCGCCATCAGGATAGTGAGGAACAGGCGACCATTGGCCGTGCCCGTCTCGATGCCCAGCGCAAGAATACGCACTCTGACGTTGCGCTCATCCAGCGCGGAGATGAGCTGCAGCATATCGATTGCATCCCGCCCGAGCCTGTCGAGACGCACCACCACAAGACTGTCGTGAGGCTGAAGCCGGTCCAGCAGCGAGGCAAGGACGGGACGCTCTCTGGCAGGAACAGCACCTGACACGGTCTCGACGAAAATCATGTCCAGCTTCTCGGCTTCGAGGGTGGGAAGCTGGGCATCGACACTCTGCGTATCGGTCGACACACGGGCATATCCAAAGCGCGCCATAACTGCGTTCTCCTTCTCGAGACGACAGATGGCTGCGTTCTTATGTCATGGTCAACGTATTTGGACTCCAAACCATATTTGGACTCCCTACAATCTCATTTGGACTCTTTGTTTCCCACTTGGCGCACTAAACCACGTAAAAACCCCGGCTTTTTTCCAGAAAACCGTCCGAGCGTCTTTCGAAAGCGACGCATATGAGGCAGTGTCGGCATCTATTTTCCTGCCCTGCTTTCTGTCCCAGTCCCCTATCGCCTGTCCCTCTTCCTCTTCCTCTCGCTCATCTCTTCCATCCCTTGCCCTTACCTCTACGGAGCCCTCCATGACGCTTGTTGCTTCGCAATGCCGTGCCGCCCGCGCCATGCTGGGTCTCTCGCAGCGTGACCTGGCCAGGATGGCCGAGATGGCGCATCGCACGGTGGCCGATTTCGAGACCAATGCCCGCACACCCCATATCCGCACCCTGCGGGCGATGCGCGAAACGCTCGAAGCCTGCGGGGCGGTGTTCATCCCGGCGGATGCGCAGTTCGGTCCCGGTGTGAGACTGAAGGCCGTCGAGGAACCTAAGACTGCCGCCGATGCCGCTGCCAATGTTGATACCGCCGAGACTGCCTCACAGGAGACCGCGGAAAACTGAGGAAAGCCCTCCGGGAGGGCGGAGGGGACAGCCCGCAAGAGAGCGGTTTCTTCTCAGACGGAAGGCAGAAAAATCCTCTCATTCTGCACGGAGTTTGTCAGAGGCTGCCTGTTCTGTCCGGCATCTGTTCCTGTCCTGTTCTATCATGAGGACATGGGTTGGCTCCCCTGAGCCAGCAGTGCTTCGTGGCTACCCGTTGGGTGCACGAAGCAGCTGGCAAGGGGGCTGTCGCCCCCGTTGACCCCCTTGATGGAAAGCGCATCCCATGTCTGCCTCGCCCCATGTTCCTGTGCCCGTGACGCATCCTGTCCTCAGCCTGACCCGCCCTGCCCGCTCCTCGCGTCTGTCCGTCCGTGCCTCGCCTGACGAACTGGCTGCGTGGGCCGATACAGCGCGTCTTCTGGGTCATGAGACCACCGCCCTCTGGGTGCGCTCCCTGCTGCAGGAGGCCGCCCTGACCGGTCACGACGGGATGGCGGTGGGTGCCTCACTGCGCAAGCTGCGGGGCGAGCTCGGGCGCATTGGCAACAACCTCAACCAGCTGGCTCATTCTGCGCATTGTGGTGATGCCGTCCGGGCGGGGGATGTTCTGGATGCGCTGGAAAAGACAAAGGACCGCGTCGATGGCCTGCTCAAATCCATGCGCGTGACGAACAGGCAGCGGAAGACGCTGCACTAGGTCTCTTCGCACTCCGAAGGGGGACGCATGATTGTGCAGGAAACCCGTATCCGGACGACCAGCGGCCATCAGGCCGTCTCACGCCATGTGCTTCGGGGCGCGAGGAACGAAGCCATACGCGTTCTGTATGGCAGTGACTGGTGTCTGGCCGACTGGATGAAGGAAGCGAGGCGCGAGGGCATACGCTATGGCCTGCGTCATATTGCCTTCAACCCTGCCCAGCCCATGAGTGACGAGGCTCTCGCCTCTTTCGCCGCCAGGCTGTGCGATGAGTTACAGGCGGACAGGGAACGCATGACGCTGGTCGTGCATCAGAAGGATGGGAGCACCCATGGTCATCTGCTTCTGCCCGAATGGCAGGACGACCATGTGCTGAACTCGCGCTTCTCATGGCAGCGTCTGGAGAAATGTGCCCGTCTCGAGGAAATCCGTCTGGGGCATCAACTGGTGCCGGGGCGGCATGACAGAGCGATTGTCAAAGCCCTGCGTCAGGAAGGAAAGGCGGCAGAAGCGGCGCGCGTTGAAGCGGTCCTGCAGGGACCAGCATCCAATGCTGCAAACCTCCCCACCCCTACCCTAACATCTGCTGACACACCCCTCTCTCCAGCCGCATCCGCATCCGTATCCAAACGCGTACCCCGGCTCCTTCCACGCGCAGCCTACACATCGCAGGCGCGCCGCATCGCAGAGCGACAGGGATTGAATCTTGCCGAAGCGAAGAAGACCATCGTCTCTCTCTGGGCGCAGTCGAACAATCAGCTGCATCGCTTTCGCGCCCTGCTGAAAACGAAGGGCTGGGTCATGCGTGCCGGAGACCGGCAGGATACGCGCAAGGATGCGCATATCATCGAGACGGCTGATGGTGTGCTGATCGGGTCTTTCACGCGTCTGACGAAAACACGCATGAAGGATTTCCGCCAGCTTCTGGTGGATGAAGCCGCACGACCTAAACGCGGAGATATCAGGGCGGCAGTCAAGCCGCTCCTGGAGCGTGCCCCTCTGGAGATGGCTGCGATGGTGCGCCATGGAGAGGAGAGTGGTCTGCTCCCGCCGCCCCTTGAGGAGCTCAGGCGTGACCCGGAAGCATTTGCGAGAGAGGCTGCGAAAACAAGGCCGTCACATCCCTCGCCCAGACAGCCGAAAATCGTCTCGCTGGATCATACCGACAAACTGCCACCGAACTTTGCTCACTACATCCGGCAGTGGAAACGTGAAGCCAGGGCGTGCCGCACGGTACTGAATGAAAAGCCACCTCTGGAGTATGGCCCACGGCGCTCTGTCGACGAGCAAGGCGCAGCTCTGTTTGCGCAGATAGAACGAAGGTGCAAACAGCTCTGGCAGACCGGAAAACAGCTGCAGGAAACACGACAGGAGCGTGACGCTCTGCGTGACAGGGTATTTATCCTTTCAAAGCAGAAACGCCTCTCCCATCTCGACGAGGAAATCGAACGGCTTTCGAAAATGCTGTCCGAGATCCTGCGCTATCTGCTGGAGACCGTATTCTGGCATCTCGGCCTGCGCTCTACGTCGCCCGAGCCGCTTTGCCTGCCTGTTCCGACGGAACGCGAGGAGGCCAATGCACGGCTGAGGAGAGAAAACCATGAGCTGCTTCGGAAGATCGTCAGTCGGGACACATGCAGGGAATGGCTTGTCACGCTCTATCGCGAGGCCGACATGCGAAGGCAGGAGGAGATCACCGCCTGGAAAGCACGCCATGTCGCCCAGTGCGATAGGGCCAGACAAAATCTGGGACTGCTGGACGCGATCTGGATACCACCAGCAAAGCTGCCGCCTGAGACACAGGCGGAGATCATGAAATGCAAGCTGGCCGGCAATCTTGAAAAGGCCAAATACGTGACACGCATCGCTTTGAGGGGTGATGTCACGTTAACTGAAGTGAGGTAGGCGACGCCCGGGGAATGAGTATTCAGGCGCTGAGAGCGGTTGCGTTATTCCATTGGGCGAGAGCCCGGACACGATGGATGTGACGAGAAAGGGCGGTGGTGATGCGAGCGGATGGGACGAAGAGATTTCGGATGGCTGAGAAGACGGACACGAAGCGCTGACATCCGCCCGGTGAACGGAACTTCTGCATGATGCGTTCGCGTTTTCGCAAAGGAAGATGACTGTTCTCCGCCCGGTTGTTCAGACCCTTATGCGAGAGATGCCGGATCGAGAGACCAAGTTTGCGTCTCGCTGCCCCATAGGATTTGAGCTTGTCGGTGATCATGCGACTGGGGCGCACCCCCTGCCGCTTCAAAAGTCGGGTCAACAGACGTCTGGCTGCTTTGGTGTTCCGACGGGTCTGCAGGATTTCGTCGAGAACATAGCCGTCCTGATCAACTGCGCGCCACAGCAAATGAGGCTTACCACGGATCACGATCCGCACCTCGTCCAGATGCCAGAGATCACCAGGCCGAGCCTTCTTGCGTCGCAGAGATCGGGCATAGGCCGCACCGAATTTCAGGCTCCATCGACGGATCGTCTCGTATGAGACGACTATACCTCGCTCGAGCAGCATTTCCTCAATAAGACGAAAGCTCAGCGGAAAGCGGAAATACAGCCATACCGCTTGAGCGATCAGCTCACGAGGAAATCGGTGCCGTTTGTAGCTCACTGATGACGCTCTCATCACCAGCATTTACCATGCCGCACTTAACGTGACATCACCCCGCGTCCCCATGGCAGCATAACTTAAGCAAATCGGTCTCCGCCAATCCCGGCGCAGTTCAGAGAGATAACCACAGGCTGGGTTAATTCTCAATAAAAACTTCCGCACTCCCAGGGTCAGTTCTCAGTGAAAATCAACACCATGACAGCACCACTACGTATATTGCTGTCCAAAATTCGTTTTTATAACAAAATAATATTGGGATGATTTAATTTTGAATTATTTCTTGGAATGTGATTTCAGAATTGTTTTTTTGACTCATGTATTCTTCTATATAATTAGTAGCCAAACTTGCGGAACCTAGGGCATAGAACTTTCCTGTAAATTTATCTACGATAATAGGTCCCATTCCGACCAATAAGTCAGATAAATTCCCGCTTTCTAAATATTTTTTAGACTGATAAAAAAAATACCACCCGTCAGAGAAGCTGCCTGATCTGAATATGGTCAGCTCGTCGTTTGATTTATTTAGGTAAGTCTCTATTTTTTTTCTTGCAACATCGAAATCAATCATTTGTTTGTCCTTAGCAGTTGAAAATATTTATAGGGTTCAAGCCACGCAGGCTTTCCGGTTTGACCATTCAGGAAACGAATGATCCCCTTCTGATTCACGACGTTAGAAACATGTCCTACCCCTCCTTCAGGGTCGGCACCGAATACGATACCCAGAGCCCCGTCTTCAGCCTGCTGCATATCTTTCACAATCTTATCAGAAGTCATGGGGGATCCAAACTTTGATCCGAACTCCTCTTCCAACACAGTCGTCGACACTCCGCGAGTATGATAAATGGGGAGGGCAGATGCTGGTCGACCTGAGAGGGTCGCATTAGTTGCGATAGCACAATTTACGCAATTATGGGTTCTGCCTTCCCCCGGGAACCCTGGATTCACGTTTCTGATAGAACCCGCTAACGATTGATCTTGAGCAGCATTCTGCAAGACCGTACCTGCGGCTTTTTCTTCCCTGCCAGCTGCTGCTATGGCCCGTAGCTCCTTTAGACCTAACGCGACAACTTTTCCCGCAGCCATACCAGCGGCCCCGGTTTCGATTCCCAGCCCCCAACCAAGCGCGCTCTCGATCGCTGCCTGCCGATATTCTCCTTGATAAATATCCTGCCCGGTACGCCATAAAGAGGCTGCTGTTGCTACCGGCGGAAAAGCAAATTGTGCAAATTCAGAGGCAGTTATGCCGTAGCGGAAATCAAGGCCAGGAGCCATGTGATGCCGGGGGGCAGTAACTGTAAGAGTGTCATTGCCATGATTATCACTATAGGCGCTAATCTTCTGACCGTCTGTCCGTGTGCCACTCTGATCGGGGTCTGTGAGATCATAAGAGGCGAGCCCATGGGCATAGTAATGTTCGCCTGTCAGAGTTTGATCACCCGAGAGGCTGGATCCGGCATTTCCGGATGACGTATTCGCGTTTCCGTCTTGGCCCCGTTTCGCTGCGACAGCAGAATTAGCCTGCGCTGCTTTGGTATCCGCAATGCTTTTATGCACCGCAGCCGAAGCCTGATCTGCCTGATATTTGTCGTAAGCGGCGGCGCCGATTTCGACTGCGCTTTCTGCTAGCGTCTGGCCTGCAGTCTGGATCTGAAGCGTCGTGTTCAGCTTCTTAGCGTCAAAATCATTATCCAGATGTCCATTCGCGCCAGCAAGATCGGTGCTGTAATGCCCCGTCGTGCTGCCGCTCTGCACATCGATATTACCTGTGATGACCGATTGCGTGACGCTGCTCTCGCTGTGGTCCTCATGGCCCACCGCAAACGTGCCCGTCTTGAGCACATCTTCCGGCGCCTCGTCTTTCGAATATCCGTCTCCTGCCGAGACGCTCGTGCCGCTTCAGCGCGAAATGTTCTCCGGGCTCTCCGCCGTCAGGCTGCCTGTGCTGAAATGGTTGCGCGCCGCCTCAGCCGTGCTGCTGATTACGCCGCCGGTCAGATGCGTGTTGCCGGACACCTCGACATCAAGACCGTCGTCACCCGCATAAAGGCCCGACTGGTCCTTTCCGGTCGAACGGTATTCGTCCGTGATCGACGTGTGCGCCATGCTCGCGCCACCGTCCGCAGGGCCAAGCCCCGCTCCCGGTATGAGAACCGTGATACTTGCCCCGCCCGATGTCGCGTTGCTCTTGTAATGCGCCTCGTCCTGCGGGCTCTTGATGACCAGATTACCCGTCTGCACACCGATATGACCGCCAGAGACCAAAGCCCCATCAAGCGTCGTCGTGCCCGGCGTGACTATGGTGACACTGTTCATGCCAGTCACTGTCGTCACAACATGTATCGTGCTGTCAGACTGGCTGTGCTGCGTCGAACCACCCGCTGACGCCGACACGCTGGCACCCGTGCCTTTCATGCCGACACTGCCACGCACCCCGACCGAGATGCCAAAGGAACTGCTCGATCCTTCCGTCTCGCCTTTCTCGACGCCCGATTGCAGCATGATGTCCTTGCTGGCAGCCAGCACCACATCCTTGCCCGATAGCTGACCCGCCGTGACACTGATCGCACCGTTCTGCGCATCCGCAGCATTGTCACCACGCGCCACCATGGCAAGCGTGCCGCCTGCGCTGGCAGACGAGCCCTGCAGTGTCGTCTGGCTCTGACTGGAGGCCGTCTTGCTGGTCGAGAAACCCACACTCGCCTGCACGCCGATGATGTCGTTCTTCCACGCGCCACTCGGATAGGCTCCTGCCTCACCCACCGCCGTCTGAAGGCCGCCAAGCACCCCGAGCACACCGTTTTCCTGCTTCGATGCCGCAAGCGCGCCATTGACCGCCTGCCCAATCATAGAGCCCGGTGAGAGCCCGATGCTGGCGCCGATGGATTTCTCCTTATGCGCCGTGCTCTGTGTCTGGCTGTTCTCCTTGGCCAGCAACGAGACGGACGAGCCCGAGAGCGTCAGATCGTTCGCCGCCGACAATGCCGAGCCGTCTATCGTGAGTGCCTTGCCCGCATTGAGCGCAACGCTGCCGCCCAGCGAGGCCAGAACCGACGGAGTCCAGACCGTGCTCGAGGACGATGATTTGTCGTCGCGCATGCCATAGCCCAGTGTGCCCGTATTGATGATGTCGCCATTGCGCGCCAGAATACTCAGGCTGTTGCTGCCCGAAATCGTCCCGCTGTTCGTGACGCTCGAGCCCGCAAGCGACACGTCTTTCGCCGCAATCGTGCCGCCGCTCAGTGCCACATTGCCCGGTGCTAGATAGAGCTTCGGCGCCAGTACCGTCGCACCATTCACCTGTAGCGGCACATAACAGACAATATTCTGCGTCAGAGACGCCTTCTGTTCAAGTGCAGTGCATACAGAGAAACTATCTACTTTACCCCATGAAAACTATCGCGTTTAGCGTAAAACACTTTGAAATGTATCGGAATCGAACCATACATCTTCGTAAGTTTCCGTTATTAAAAATCTCCATCCAGGAGCCAAGGCGAGGTATGGAATGATTAGCTTTTCCCATGACGGAATATGGGAATAATGCAGAGGAAGAAAAAAATCATCATCATCCAACATTTCCACTCCACCCCAAACATACCATCCTGAAGTATCTTCGTCAGGTTTTATCCGTAGCCCATTTAAGGGCCTAGCCCCTTCTCTAATATTTTTACTTACTCCCATCTTGTCACTTTCCAACATCGGAAAGAAACCCGAATTGTATTTTTTACATATATTCCGCTGTATCATATCTATGATCATTTTAACCCTAATTTTCTTTCATCTGGCGTGAAAAGACGCTCAAATGTCCACCTTGGATCCTCGAACAGGTAGGACAGTGAGGTTGAACCGTATCAATCTGAGTCTGCTTTTCAATAGGTGCTGTCACGTTAACTGATGTGATGTAGGCGACGCCCGAGAAAGAGATCTTCAGGGGCTGAGGGCGGTCGCGCTGCCCCACTGAGCGAAGGCCCGGATACAATGGATGTGCCGGGAAAGGGCAGTGGTGATGGAGGCGGATGGGACGAAGAGATTTCGGATGGCTGAAAAGACAGAAACGAAGCGCTGACACCCGCCCGGTGAACGGAACTTCTGCATGATGCGATCGTGTTTTCGCAAGGGAAGATGACTGTTCTGCGCCCGGCTGTTCAGCCCTTAAGCGAGAAATGCCGGATCGCGAGACCAAGTCTGCGTCTTGCTGCTCCATAGGATTTCAGCATGTCAGTTATCATGTAACAGGGGCGTACCCCCTGCCGTTTCAAAAGCCAGGTCAACAGACGTCTGGCTGCTTTGATGTTCCGGCGGGTCTGCAGGATCTCATCGAGAATAATGCCCTCATGGTCGACAGCCCGCTACAGCCAATGGGGCTTGCCACGGATCGCGATCCGCACCTCGTCCAGGTGCCAGAGATCATCCGGTCTTGCAGCCTTGCGACGCAGGGAGCGGGCAAAGGCCGCGCCAAACTTCAGGCTCCACCGACGGATCGTCTCGTATGAGACGACTATACCCCGCTCGAGCAGCATTTCCTCCATAAGACGAAAGCTCTAAGGGAAGCGGAAATATAGCCATACCGCATGCGCTATCAGTTCACACGGAAAATGGTGCCGTTTGTAGCTCACAGATGACGTTCTCATCACCCTGCTTCAAGAGAAAAGAAAACACCGTCCCCTCTATGAAAATTTCTTTGTAGAAGAGAAGAAATTATATCTTGTATTATAATAATAGATTTTTCCTCCGACCATCCATCGAAAGAAAGCGTTATCTTCATAACTTCCCCCTCAAGGTCCCACCACGCGAATAAAGCTTCATTGCTGCTGTTCCAAAATACGACTGTATCTAAATCACAGTTTTCGAAATCATGAAAAATTTCTCCTTCTGACGAGTATCTTACTTTAAACTCTTTCTTAAAACCAAATATTTCTTTTTCTTTATTAGATAAATAGAATTTTGCGTCACGCATTATATTTACTAAGTATATTAGCGTATATACTCTATCGCAGTTGATAATTACATTGGCTAGCATTTGCATTTTATTTGTCCTTGAAAGTCTTTACATGATCCCCCAGAATTCTTCGTGCCAGACTTAAAACACTTTCTGGTGTAGATTCCTCAAAATATGCCCATGCTTGCACCCCTCTTTTACTAGCCTCTGCTGCATATGTCCTCAATACTTCGCCGAGACGACCTAAATTTTTCGCCTTCGCCGGGCCTCCTACTGCGACAAGATCACCATTTCCTGCGATCACATCGATATCCGTCTTTCCCATCGACCCGTGCTGGATTTCATCACGACTTACCCGCCCACCTACGATATCTGCCACTTGCTGCTCCCGCACTTCGCCGAGCGTTTTGCGTAAGCCACCAGGCGAGGGTTGTGACTCCTGTTGATTAGGATCGGTGGAAAAATTGTCTTTTTTCTCCTCATCGTCGGGATCGTCATTATTAGGGGGCAATGAATCAGCGCCCACTTTCTCTGCTGACGCTGCTTGTTTGTTTGGCTGAGCCTGCGCATCGTTTTTACCGGTATGATCCGAAGATTGCTGCTCTCCCGTAGTGGCGCTCACATTCTGGTGTGACTGGTAGGCTTTCAGAGCGGTATTGAATGCGTTTTTTGCCTCTTCCAAGGCGAGTGGCGATTTCAGCGCTTTTGCGATATCCCCAACGGTAACAACGCCGCGGCCTCCCTGGACAAGTGCCAGAACGCCGGAGCCTATTTCCCCAGACACTGCGCCTGCACGCAATCCACCTGCGCCAAGCGCGACAACGCGAAATTGCGAGCCCAGCCCGACCAAGTTTGGACCAGCAAGTGCCAGAGTGCCGAGGGCTGCCATGCCCTTTCCATCCATGGCCTGCATGCCAGCCAGAGGCAAAGAGCCGATAAGACCCCAACCATCGGGAAGATTGCTGATCTGACTGAGGCGGTTTTCGCTCGCATTCCAGAGAGCCTGTGCTTCGGCTGAGCTTCCCATCCCTCCCGAGTAAGGCTTGTTTCTTCCACCCCTCACCTCCCAGTTCTCATATCCTTCCAACTGCGTAGTCAGCTGGGCGTCGCTCCAGAATTTTTTAGGCGGCCTGACTGTAATTTCCTCTGAGGGCCTCTCCAGAAGAGCCCCATGACCCGAATTGCTATCTGACGCCTGAGCGTCCCCCAGTGGTAAGTCCCCAGAAGAAGCAGCCAGATCTCCGGTGGCCACATTCGCCCGACCAGATCCGTCCGTTGGTTGAGCTTGGCCGTCACTAAAGTTGTGCGATCCCACACCCTGAGTTGCATTGTTACCGCTGATATTGCGGCCACTACCTCCAGAGGCACCCCGATCCGCCTGGAATTTATCATATACCTGCTTGCCAACCTCTACGGCGCTTTCTGCGAGTGTCTGTGCGGCGGTCTGGATCTGGAGCGTCGTGTTCAGCTTCTTCGCGTTGAAATCATTGTCCAGATGCCCGTTCGCGCCAGCGAGATCGGTGCTGTAATGCCCCGTCGTGCTGCCGCTCTGCACATCGATAGTGCCCGTGATGACCGATTGCGTGATGCTGCTCTCGCTGTGGTCCTCGTGACCTACCGCAAACGTGCTGGTCTTGAGCACATCTTCCGGCGCCTCGTCTTTCGAATACCCGCCACCCGCCGAGACGCTCGTGCCGCTCCAGCGCGAGATGTTCTCCAGGCTCTCCGCCGTCAGACTGCCGGTGCTGAAATGGTTGCGCTCCGCCTCAGCCGTGCTGCTGATTACGCCGCCGGTCAGATGCGTGTTGCCGGACACCTCGACATCAAGACCATCTTTACCCGCATAAAGACCCGATTGGTCCTTTCCGGTCGAACGGTATTCGTCCGTGATCGACGTGTGGGCCATGCTCGCGCCACCACCCGTCTGACCGACGCCCGTAACGGGGACGGAAATACTCGCACCACCCGATGTCGAATGGCTTTCGTAATGCGCCGTATCTTGCGGGCTCTTGATGACCAGATTACCCGTCTGCACACCGATATGACCGCCAGAGACCACCGCACCATCAAGCGTCGTCGTGCCGGGCGTGGTCAGTGTGACACTATTCGTGCCAGTCACCGTCGTCACAACATGCGTCGTGCTGTCAGACTGGCTATGCTGTGTCGAACCACCAACAGAACCCGTAACACTCACGCCGGCACGAGCCCCTTTAGGCCCTGCACCAATACTCGCCTTCACCCCGACCGAGACGCCAAAGGAACTGCTTGACCCTTCCGTCTCGCCTTTCTCGACGCCCGATTGCAGCATGATGTCCTTGCTGGCAGCCAGCACCACATCCTTGCCCGATAGCTGACCCGCCGTGACACTGATCGCACCGTTCTGCGCATCCGCAGCATTGTCACCACGCGCCACCATGGCAAGCGTGCCGCCTGCGCTGGCAGACGAGCCCTGCAGTGTCGTCTGGCTCTGACTGGAGGCCGTCTTGCTGGTCGAGAAACCCACACTCGCCTGCACGCCGATGATGTCGTTCTTCCACGCGCCACTCGGATAGGCTCCTGCCTCACCCACCGCCGTCTGAAGGCCGCCAAGCACCCCGAGCACACCGTTTTCCTGCTTCGATGCCGCAAGCGCGCCATTGACCGCCTGCCCAATCATAGAGCCCGGTGAGAGCCCGATGCTGGCGCCGATGGATTTCTCCTTATGCGCCGTGCTCTGTGTCTGGCTGTTCTCCTTGGCCAGCAACGAGACGGACGAGCCCGAGAGCGTCAGATCGTTCGCCGCCGACAATGCCGAGCCGTCTATCGTGAGTGCCTTGCCCGCATTGAGCGCAACGCTGCCGCCCAGCGAGGCCAGAACCGACGGAGTCCAGACCGTGCTCGAGGACGATGATTTGTCGTCGCGCATGCCATAGCCCAGCGTCCCCTGCGCGCCCTGGCTGCTCAGCGATATACCCGCCACGTGATGCGACGCACTCGCCTCGCTCTGCGTCTTCGTGGCCTCCAGCGTCAGATTGCCCCCCGGAGAAAGCGAGACATCGCCCTGCGCGCCTATCAGACCCTTGAGGCTCATATCCCCGCCCGACAGACCCGTCAGCGTGCCACCGGACGTCACGTTCGAGCCGCGCTCGACCGACAGACTGCCCTTGTCGGTGAAGCTGCTATGCGTCAGGAAGCCCGACTTGCTGCCAGAGATGTCATGGCTGCTGCTGTCCGTGACAGACCCAAGATCGAGCGATTTGGCCGCAGACAGCACCATATTGCCTGTGCTGTCGATCGTCGCACCCGCCGATTTCAGATCGCCCCCAAGGGCCGCCAGAGCCGCATTGCCACCCGCACTGATGGAGCTCGTGTAATTCTGCGTCTGGCTGAACGCGCTGCTGACATTGGCGCCCTTCACCGCCGTGGCCTGACGCACCGTCGCGGCCCCAAGCGTCAGGCTGTTGCCCGCCAGCATCGACAGGTCGCCACCCGAACTCAGGCGACCGCCATTGAAGGTGATGTCATTGCTGGCCGAGAGTGACGCCGCACCACTCGCCGTGATCGTGCCGACCGAGCCCAGCTGGCCCTGATTGCCGCCATTGACCAGATAATCGTTCAGCGTCGCGCTGTTGATGATCGAGCCGTTCTGCGCCACCAGGCTCACCGAGCCGCCTGCCAGCGTGCCCGTATTGGTGATGTCGCCATTGCGCGCCAGAATGCTCAGGCTGTTGCTGCCCGAGATCGTCCCGCTATTCGTGACGCTCGATCCCGCAAGCGACACGTCTTTCGCCGCAATCGTGCCACCGCTCAGCGCTACATTGCCTGGGGCCAGATAGAGCTTCGGCGCCAGCACCGTCGCACCATTCACCTGCACCGGCACATACCAGACGATATTCTGCGTCAGGGACGCTTTTTGCTCATCGCTCAGCGCCTGACCAAAAGTCAGACCAAGGCGCTGCGCCTGATCTGCTCCGTTCGTGACCAGTGCCTGCATCTGGGAAGATGCGTTGACAAACGTGCCGCCCAGGAAGGTCTGGCCCGTCGCCGAAACAATCTGCTGCTGCACATATTGCTGGTCGAAATAGGAATCACCCAGAAACGTATAATCCGACGGTGTCTTGCCCAGACGATCCACAAGATATTGCGAGCCGTGAAACGCTGTCAGGCTCGTATAGGCCGGGTTCGTCTCGACCAGATAATGCGCCTGGGGCGACGGGTTGGGCACATAGAGCGCGCTGCCTGCCGGAATGGAGGTAATCACCTGCATTACCGACGGATCAGAGCTGTTCAGAAAACCCGGGAGACGCAAATGCTGCGCTGCATCCGCTGCCGTCTGGACGCCTTCCTGCGGAAGTACACCTCCACCTGCAAGAGAGGGCGCTGACCCACCGGATGGCGGACGACCGCCGGAAAGCCCGTTGCTGCCCTGGCCCGGCTGGAGCCCTCCGGGTGTGATGCTGCCCCCTGTTTCGGGTCGTCCCCCCGACAGTCCATTGCCCTGACCTGGCGCAGTCAGCGATCCACCACCGTTGTGCTCAAGATCGGTGTTACCACCGCCGGCGAGAGCACCCGTATCGAACGCGCCAAGCCCGTCATGCCCTGACTGTGCTGTCGCCTGTTGCCCGGAGCCGGTCAAGAAGCCGCCATCAAGCCCAGTGCCCGATATGCCTCCCTGCGCCCCGGCGCCTCCAGAAACGCCCGTATCGATATTCCCTGTCGGGCGATCGGCACCGGGCAATGTCGGGGCACCGCCACCTACGGCATGACCGTTCATGCCAGGCGCCGTCACACCACCCGGCGTACCACCCTGATATTGCGAGGCGGCGGCAAGCTGTGCCGCGGTCGCATGCTGGATAATCGTGCTGTTGTTGATCTGCCCTGCAAAATCACCGATCAGGCTGTTGGCGGCCACAATCGTGCCAGACAACCCGTTCGAGCGGCTGCTGCCCCAGATCTGGCTCGGCCAGGGCCAGCCACCACCCGATCCAACCTGCCAGCCACCAGGAAACCAAGGATTGGCCGCCTCACCGGGCGGCATGTACCAACGGCAGGAATTTCCGTTATAGCAGGTCAGCGTATAGGTAACGCTCGTGTCGTACCCGACATTGTTCAGCGAGCCGCCCTTGAGCGACATGTTGTTGCCAGCAGCCAGATGGCTGGCATCATTGGTAATGGCGCCACTGGTCGTAACGATCAGATCATGCCCTGCTGAAATGATGGAGGGTGCGTTCGAGGCTGTGGCCAGAGACCCGACGCCGGTTACGACAACCTTCGAGGCGGCAGTGCCACCATAAAGCGCAGCGAGCACGTAGCCCGATCCCGGTTTGCCATCCGGCGTCAGCAAACCGTCAGGAGTCTGGATGGCCAGGATCTTCTGACCCCAGTAATACTGCCCCGTATTGCCAAGATTCGAGGGTGTCGGCGGGTTTGCCAAAGCCTGATCGTAGGTCTGGCTATAAACAACCTGACCCTGCTGATAGGTGACACCGCCAATGATATCATTGGTCAGGGACCGCGCGCTGATGACCACATCGCCCTGAGCGCTGCCTGTCAGAATCTGGCCAGAACTGTTTGTGATGTCCCCGGCAAACTGGCCCGACCTGCCCCCGATCGTCAGATCGCCCGCATCGGACAGGATAGCACCCTGACGGTTGGTCAGATTGCCATCCAGCGCGATCTGCACGCCCTGCGTACCGCTGATCAGCCCTGTATTGGTCAGACTACCGGGTGTCGAGAGAGACAGGGCAGCGCATGCGATAAGAGCGCCGTTATTGGCAATATCAGGCGCTATGGCGGTGATCCCGCCACCCGCAACGACGCCAGCCCCGGCATTGATGTGCCAGCCGGAATCTAGGGTGAGGCGTGCGTCGCCTCCGGCAGAGAACAAAAAGCTCCCGACATCCTGCGCCGTGGAGAAATCGAGGTTACGCGTGGCCTGGACCACGCTGGTTCCCGTGAGCGCGCTGGTATAGAGCGTCAGATCCCGTCCGGCCTGAAGCGTACCCCCGGTGAGATCGAGCTGGCGCATACGTGCGCCCTGCCCGGCAGTGAGGGACAGGTCGCCTCCTTGCGTCAGGATCGTGCCCTGAGAGCTCTCAACCTGCTGCGCAGCAACAGCAAGGTCCGACCCGGCCTGCAGGCGCCCCCCGTTATTGATCAGGTCGTCAAGCGCATGGCCTGCCCCATCTCTGGCGATGGACAGCGCGCCACCGACAGCAAGAACCTGGCCCGCATCATTCGACAGACGACCGGTCTGAAGCGTAATGTCGCGCCCCGCCTGCAACAGGCCATTGTCATTGGCGATAGATCCCGCCGCAATGCGCACCGACCCGTCTGTGCCAATGATGCGCCCGCCCTGATCGTTACGCAGGGACGAGGCCGTGAGTGACACCATCCCCTGACCGGAGCCAATCTGCCCGCCGCGATTATCAGTGTTGGCCGTATTAAGCGTTACATCGGCCAGACCGTAGATCAGGCCGTTATTCGTCAGGTCTCCAGGCAATGACAGTGAGACTGCGCCGCTCGAAAGCATGAGATTGCTGTTGGTCAGCCGTGCTGCGTTCAATGTCAGCTGGCTTCCATGCGCTGTCACCTCGCCTGCATTATCCAGCGCACCCTGTAAAACAAGTGTTGCATTGCCATTGGCAACGATCCCGGCCTGGGCCGCATTATCCAGTGAGCCAGACTGAATAGACAGCAACCCCTGAGTTGCTTCAGTCTGGATTAGGCCTCGATTGATCAGGGCAGCACCGCTTGTGAGGGCAAGATTACCCTGCGTGCTAGCCATGATGCCGTGCTGGTCGTTCGAGACGCTGCCAGCCTGCACTGTCAGGTCGCCCACCGAGGCGATCTTTCCTGCGTTGATGAACCCGTTGGTCACCATCAGCCCCATGGACTGACCACTGGTGACCTGACTGTTTTCACCGCCTTGATAGGAGCCAGCATCGAGCGTGACCGCTCCTGTCGCCTGGATGGCGCCATTCGTATTGGTCACGCTGCCGTTGCCTGACCCACGAAGAACCAAATCGCCCGCCTGAGCCAGTATCTGACCATTGTCATTGGCAAGGTCGGTAAAGCCGATACTGACAGGCCCGTTACCCTGGATAATCCCCTGGGTATTGGTCACACTGTCGATCGCATTGGCCACCCCGATAGACACAGAAGCCGATTTTGAGAGGACAAGCCCCAGCGTATTGTCAAATTGTGGCGCAGCCAGCGCCACAGAGCCGTCCGCCTGAAGGACACCGCTTTTATTGGCTATGGCCGTACCGGTCAGCGTAAGCAGGCCACCCTGTGCAATGATCCGTCCCGACCCGTTGATGATACGCGCAGCGTCAAGTGTGATATCACCGTTTGCCGTACCTATCTGCCCGCCGGTGTTATCAAACTGTCCAGCCATGTGTGCCACGACGCCTGCGTCAGCGTAAATCACCCCGCTATTTGTCACGCTGTTCTGAACGGTGAGCCAGGTCTGAGCGACGCTTCCGAGGAAACCTGAATTTGTAGCGTCCTGCGCAGCGAGTGTCAGCGCACCCTGACGCGAGACGAATGTGCCCGTATTGCCCAGACTGCCTGTGATTGACGCACCAATGTCGCGTTGCGCGGCAATCGTGCCGCTATTCTGGAGGTCCGATGCCTCGAGCGTCAGGGTACTCAGATCGCCAGAGGCCTGGATGGCGCCCGCATTGGTAATGGCTTGGGCCGTCAGTGCGAGAGTCTGGCCTTTTGCAGAAATGACCGCAGGCGAGTCAGCGCTTTGACCGACGAGGTTGGTAATACTATGGGCTGCAAGGGTGAGGTTACCCCCGGCATCGATATGACCCGCATTGACGACATCACCACTCAGAAGCAGGCCCATATCGCCGCTGGAAGTCAGCATCGAGGCGATGGAACCAGTATAGGCGCCCGCACCAAGGCGCAGATTTCCGGCGCTCTGGATGATCCCGCCCGTGTTATCGAGCGCACCATCACCAGAAAGCGCAAGATCCATCCCGCCTGCGGTGGTCAGGATCGTGCCATTGCTGTTTGTCAGAGAATTCGCCTTGAGCGACAGCGTTGAAGACGCTTGCAGGGTCGAGGCATCGTTCACAACTGCCGTACTCGGCATACCCTGTCTGCCTGCAATATCGAGTGCGCCGTCACGGGTCAGGATCTGCCCGCCTGCCCGATTGGTCAAGTTGGCAGTCTCAATGGTCTGGTCCGTCTGGCCCTGCAGAATGCCGCCCTCATTAAGAAGCGTGTCCGTCCTAATCTGCAGGTCTTTGCGGGTCGAAAGAATGGTTCCACCCACATTCGTCAGACTACCGGTATCAATCGAAACCGTGCCTGTATCAGCCCCAATCTGGCCCTCACCACGATTTGCCAAAGTGCCGGCGGCCAACGTAACGCCCTGCGCTCCATAGAAGGTGCCCTCATTGAACACTGAACTGGAAAGCTGCAGCGACAGCAGATCCGACGCTGCCATAGTCCCGCCATTTTGCAACGACGACGCATTGAGGGTGAGACTGCCGCCGAGGGCACTAAGCTTGCCGGTGTTAATCACGGCATCGCTGACCGAGACAGTGACGAGTCCATTACCGAGGATATTCCCGGTATTCGTCAGCCCCGCCGTAACAATCGTGAGTGTTTTTCCGGCTGCCGAGCTTTGTATGATACCGCTATTGGAAAGCGCATCTGCGCTATGCGCATTAGTCGTGAGCGTCAGATCGCCATTTTTCGCAGCAATCAGGCCTCCCGCACCGTTGATCAGCGTGTCAACGGTCAGGGCAAGATCGGTACCGCTGGAGATGATGCCCTGATTATCGAGATCGCCTGAGACCGAGAGCGCCATACCGGCGTTCCCGAGAAGGGAGCTGCCTGCGTCAGACTCATAATGCTTTGTGGCGATGGAGAGTACGCCGGTCGCACCGATGGTCCCTCCCTGGTTGAGTATGGAGGATAAAGGGTTTTCCCCGTTTTGCAGGATCAGATCCGATCTCAAGGAGAGCACAGCCCCGCCATTGCGATTATCGAGCGCACTGACGGTGGCCGTAACCTTGTTCTGCCCCTGTATGGTGCCAGCCCGGTTATCGACATCTCCCGAAATCAGAGACACGCTGCCCTTCGGAGAGATGATTTTGCCTTGGTGATTGAGCAGTGTGGCAGAGGTGATCATGATGGATCCGTTGCCATTGCCGATCTGGCCATCACTATTATCGAGTGCGCCACCCGCCCTGATCGTCGTACCCGTCGCGCCATAGAGCGTGCCGCTGTTGCGCAGGGCATCCTGAACGGACACGCTCAGCAAGCCGTTTTGCGCACCGATCTGCCCGGTTGAGGACAGCGCTCCCGCCGTCAGTGACAAATCCCCCTTGCCTGCCAGCAGCGACCCACCGACCGAGGCCAGTCCATCCATACGCAAGGTCAGGCTATCGGCAGACTGCACAAGGCCAGACCCGGCATAGCGCGCGCCATTCAGAGAAACGGCACCAGCGTTCAGCGTACCGAGCTGGCCGTTATTGGTTAGACCCGCGCCTTGTGCTGTGATTGACAGACCGCCTGTTGTTGCAACCATCTGCCCGTGGGCATCATTGACCAGACCACCCTGGGCGCTGAGCGTCATGCCCTGCGCCGACAGGATCTGGCCGTCATTCTGCACGCCGCCCGAGGCCGTAAGATCCAGAGTGGCATCTGATGCCAGAGACGCACCTTGGGCGGCGTTATATTGTGCCAGTGTCGCTGTCAGAGGCCCGGACGCATAAATGACACCCGCCCCGTTATTCGTCAGCGCCTGTGCCGAGACAGACAAGACGCCGCCCTTGGCTGAAAGCGTGCCGTCACTATTGTCGATATCGCCCGATACGGTCAGACCGAGCGCACCAGAAGAGGCGATGATCCTGCCCCGGTTATTGGCAACAGAACCTGCCGTGACAGAGACCGCACCATTCCCCGAACCAATCTGGCCATCACTGTTATCGAGCGCGCTACCCGCCTTGATCGTCGTACCCGTCGCGCCATAAAGCGTGCCGCTATTGCGCAGGATATTGCGCGACGAAAGTCTGAGTGCTCCTGCCTGCGCACCGATCTCTCCGGAAGACGAGAAATCATCAAATGACAGGGTCAAATCGCCTTGCCCAGCCAAAAGCGAGCCTGTCATCGCAACATTGCCGACCGCCGCGATATCCAGCCCATCGGCAGATTGAATCAGGCCAGCGCCGGTCATTTCTGCTGCGCGAACCTGCACAGTGCCTGTGTTGACCGTACCTATCTTGCCATCATTATTAAGGCCTGATCCCTGAGCAGATATGTCAAGATTACCGTCTGAAGCGATGATCCGCCCCTCAGACCCGTTGTCGAGACCACCCTCAGCCTTGACCGACATGGCGCTTGCAGATTGCACCAGCCCGTCATTCTGAACACTACCCGAGGCGGAGAGATCCAGTGTCGTATCTGACGCAAGAGACGCCCCCTGTGTGGCGTTATATTGTGCCAGTGTCGCTGTCAGAGGCCCGGACGCATAAATGACACCCGCCCCGTTATTCGTCAGCGCCTGCGCCGAGACAGACAAGGCGCCGCCCTTGGCCGAAAGCGTGCCGTCACTATTGTCGATATCGCCCGATACGGTCACACCGAGCGCCCCGGCAGAAGCGACGATCCTGCCCTGTTTATTGGCAATAGACCCAGCAGAGACAGAGACCGCACCATTCCCCGCACCGATCTGGCCGTCACTGTTATCGAGCGCGCCACCCGCACCGATCGTCGCACCCGTCGCGCCATAAAGTGTGCCGCTGTTGCGCAGGGCATCCTGAACGGACACGCTCAGCAAGCCGTTTTGCGCACCGATCTGCCCGGTTGATGACAAGGCATCAGCAGTCAGCGACAGGTCGCCCTTTCCTGCCAGCAGCGACCCACCGACCGAGGCCAGTCCGTCCATGCGCAAGGTCAGGCTATCGGCAGACTGCACAAGCCCGGTCCCGGCATAGCTCGCGCCATTCAGAGAGACAGTGCCGCTATCCAGCGTGCCAAGCTGACCGTTATTGGTCAGCCCTGCGCCCTGTGCCGTGATCGACAGGCCGTCAGTCGTCGCAACGATCTGGCCATTCGCACCGTTACCCAGTCCGCCCTGCGCGCTAAGCCTCATACCTTGCGCGGACAGGATCTGGCCGTCATTCTGAACAGTAACCGAAGCGGTGAGGTCGAGCGTGGCATCTGATGCTACAGACGACCCCTGTACGGCGTTATATTGTGCCAGTGTCGCTGTCAGAGGCCCGGACGCATAAATGACACCCGACCCGTTATTCGTCAGCGCCTGCCCCGAGACAGACAAGGCGCCGCCCTTGGCCGAAAGCGTACCGTCACTATTGTCGATATCGCCCGATACCGTCAGACCGAGCGCACCAGAAGAGGCGATGATCCTGCCCCGGTTATTAGCAATAGACCTAGCAGAGACAGAGACCGCACCATTCCCCGAACCAATCTGACCATCACTATTATCAAGCGCACCACCCGTCTTGATCGTCGCACCCGTGGCGCCATACAACGTGCCGCTGTTGCGCAACGCTGTCTGCACCGAGAAAGACACGGCACCGGATACAGCCTGGATCGTGCCAGAATTGCTCAGAGACTGAAGAGCCGCTCCCGACAAACTGTAAGCCTGAATATTGCCCGAATTGGCTAGGGATGAACTGTTTTCAAAAGACAGATCCTGCCCTGCGATAATGCTCCCGGCATTACCAAATTGCGTCGCCGTAAAGTGCATGGCGTCACGCGAGGCTATACGACTTGTTTCGTCGTTAGCGATCGCGTTGGCGGCGATCGAAAGAGCCCCGCCCTGGGCCGCAAGTTCACCCCCGCTCTGTGAAAATTTGCCGTTTGCCCGGAGTGCGACCGAACTGCCCTGTGACGCAATCTGTCCACTATTGGCGATATCTCCTGCGCTTTGCAGATCGAGTTGTCCCTGTGCAGCCAGAACGCCGCCGGTCTCATTACCGATAGACTGCGCGGATGCAGAGAGAGCGCCGCCGCTCGCTGCGAGCGTACCGCTGTTGCGAACGTCGTTACGTGCCGCGATACGAATGCCGGCACCCCCAGCCGCTTTCAGGGAGCCCGTATTGCGCACAGTTGTAGCCGAGAGCGCGATCCCCTGCTGTGAGTCGATCTGACCTGACTGGGTGATGGCCCCGGTCGATGTCAGTTGCGTTGAGGCGCCCGACTGGATCGATCCTGCCTACTGCGTCTCTCCAGCCGCCATTTCGACCCGGCCGGATGCGCTCATCTTACCATTCAGGACGAGTTGCCCATCCGTTGTAAGAGTCATGTCACCGGCATTGGCAGCCATCGTGCCGTTGACACGAACCCCCGCACCTGCCTCATTGACGAGCATGGAGATCTGCCCGGCATAGAGCCCGCCCAACGCGGTACTGTCTATCGCAAAAGCCGGTGCCGGGCTTCCATCCTTGTCGAGCGGATGAACCTGACCAGTTTCGTAATCGATACGGTTCTGCCCAACGACAAGACGCGCGTTCTGGGCATTGACCTGGGCATTGAACGTGACGCGACGGCTGAGGATGTCGAGAACCGGGACCGCGGTAAAATTACCCCCCTGCCCTTCAAATGCAACATAACCATCCTGCACCTTGAGCGCAGCCAGCTTTCCGGTTGTGTCGATCTCGGAATGACCTGAAGCAAGCGTAACCCGGCTCGTATTGACGAAGCCGCATCCGTTACACGTGATGCCATTGGGGTTGGCAACAACGACATTGGCACTTTGCCCGGCGACTTCCGTTGTCCCCAGCATCTGACTGGCATGGGGGCCTGTCACCTCATTGAGGATGACCTTTGCACTAGTCCCATTCAGATTGGCATTGCCATAAACATACCCACCCAACTGGGTCTGGGCCGCCTTTGTCGCGTTGTTGAGGATAAGCCCCTTCTGCTCGACCCCATATTCCGTGAACATGTTATGCGACAGACCTGCGCCGTTGGGCGTGGCGATGTTAAGCTGCTGCACGCCATTGGCGGTTCGGTCCAGATTGGGCGTAGGGGCGCTCGGCATCGTGTGATTATCAATCACGATTGACGGCGCGGCCTGTTGGGCACTCGCTATGGCGGGAAACAGGGCCATATCTGCGGAAAGAAAAACCGCCAGGAGTTTGCGACGGTTTTTCTTCATGAGAGTGTCATTCATCAGAAGCGCACTCCTGTCTGGAATGCAGCAATCCAGCCCTCGTCAGGGAGAGGGCCATGAACAATGGCATGGGTTGCAGAAGCGCCCCAGAACACCGGGCCGCTGACCTTGCGCAGCCCGAAGCCAGCACCGGCAATGGAGCCCCCCCGCAGTGCTGGCGGGAGATTGTCCGCTCGGTATCCGAGCTTCACGAACCCGCCATCAATGATCCCGTAGAATTCTGTGCCGTCGACAAACAGGCGACAGAGGCCCCGGTACACGCCACAGCGTTCGTGAAGATCGAGCGGGGCCAGGCGATAGGAGATATCGTCGCGGACATAGAGCCCCTTGTTCCCCACCAGCATCTGGCTCAGGAAGCCGCGTACCGTGTAGGGGCCGCCGAGCTGCAGCTGCTCCGTCGCGAATTGATTGCGTGAACTGAGTTCGCCATGAAAGGAGACATGCCAAGACAACCCGAACGGAAGAGGCTCGTAGCCATCAATATCCAGTGCAGGCTTGACGTATCTTGTGTGCGGCTCGCTCTCTATCGGATGCGCGAAACTTGACCTTGTGCCTGCGCCGTCTGTGCCGAAACGAACACCGAGCGTAATATACCAAAGCCCGCCAAATGCCTTGAGAGACTCACTGGCCTGGGTCACGACCGAGGCCTGGCGAGCACTTTGCGTATTCAGCCGGACATGGTTGAGAGTGGAGTTGAATGATTTAAGTTCGTAAAGCGCTTGCAGGGTCGTTACCCCGACACTGTTGCGCGCGACAACGCGTGAGACGCCGAAACGGAAATCACGGCGACGCCCGCCTAGACGATAATCCTCACCCAATGTCTGGAGGTGATAGACATCATCAGACATCCAGAACCCGCTAAAGACCGACCATTTGCCGTAGGGGATCGAACCATCGGCTGAAAAATACTGCGTGCCCCGGTGACCTGCCGATCCGACCAGAGAGTGGTCATATTCGACTGACCACATATCCAGCAGGCCCAGCGCATCCTGAGCCGTCAGAAGTGCATGGCCCGTCTCATGGCCGGTCTGGTATTGTCCATTATTATCTGCCCAGACTTGCCCATGCAGGATGCCAGGATTTTGCTCCTAGATGACAACCGAGGAGCTTCCTGGCTTGTCACCTGGAACGATCTGCATTTTTGCCGACCAGTTAGGCATACGGTTCATCTGGTCCAGACCCTGCTCAAGATCGCGCAAGTTCAGGAGATGGTCGCGCAGCCCAGGGAACCCCATGAGTTCATGATGCCGCGCGGAGATGCCGGCGAACTGGATCGAAGAGAGCGTACCTTCTATCACCACGATGCGCAGTCTGCCGGACTGCAGGGACTGCTCGGGCAGATAGGCACGGGACGTGACATTACCCTGCTGCACATAGGCACGGTTAATATCGTCGAGCGCGTGATTGAAGTCACTGACACCGAGACAGCGTCCCCCGTAGCGCTGGATCACCCCGTTCCTGGCGGGTTCGCTCAGATGCGGCGCATTCTCGATCGAAAGAGACCAGACCCTGACGCAGCTTCCCCCGCCTTTTATCGGGGACGGATTATGAAATTGGGTGTCGCTGTCTGGTGGAGGCAGCATATCCAGCTGCTGCTGACGCTGCCTGAAACGCTGGAACTGATCCTGTGACGACCCTGGGCCTGCTGGCATCAATGCAGGCGGATCAGCCCGCATCTGAGCCTGGGCGTGTGCTGTGGCGTAGTAAAAAAGGGAGAATCCACCTGTCAGGGCAAGGCAGATAACGCGTGACGCAGACATTGAAACAGGCCCGGTTTAAGAGATGCGCTTGAAGATGACGTCAGTGTGAAGCAGGGCGAGCCATCAACTGCTCGGCGGCTGCCAAGGCACCATCAAGGCCGTCGAGCGCAAAATTGATCGTCAGCACGCCGTCTAGGAGCTTGTTGATTTGCATATGCCCCTGCTTGCCATGCCTAAGGGCGCGGGACTGCTGCTCCGTCAGTTCCAGAACCGACAAACAGCCGGTCGGAATGCAGCTTTGCCAGGCAAGGGTGAGGGGAGCATTGGCGTCTGCAACCAGATGAGCCGGTTTGACCAGCGATAGCCCAAGAGGTGTCATGAGCGTCAGACGCCATGGACGGCTTGCTATAGGCATCTTGACCGTATCCGGCGTCGCCTTTGCCAGAATCACTCCACCGATCGGAACGTCTTTCTTGTCGGCTTCTTGCTTGGAGAGTCGTTGCTCAACCGTACAAATATTCGGCGCACCATTCAGTGAACCGGCGGGATAGATGCAACGATAGGTCCAGTCCCCCACCGACCCGGAGACAGTTGCGGGAGATGCTGTCGGGGTAGTCGGAAGTGGCGCTTGTTCAGCGGCGGCAAATCCCGGAGCCGCCATGAATGCACCAGCAATCACGGAAAGGAGAGAAAGACGCGCAATACTGCGTTTCATTGTAGATACACCTGCAACATTCCTGTTGCCCGGCGCATTACGCCTTTTCCATTATAAAAACAGTATTAAAACTCTCTTAGATATCAAACATAATTGATAATTGACGATATTATTGAATATTAATCGACATTAATTAACTCTTTAACGGTAGACTCGCATGACTGGAGCTCGAGTAAAAATCAGGAAGGCCGTCGGCGATTGCCCGGCATAACGCTCAATCGGATTAAGACTGAAAATGAACACTTCCATTTCCTTCCATTATCGGAAGTAGATGCAATGCGCAGAAAATCGCGATGGAATATCTGGAAAGCGACCGAGGGAGCGGCATGCAGGACAGACTAGCGTAATTGCTAACCGGTAAGTAGCGGTTGGCTGGCTGCCATAAGTTTTCCAGTCGGGCTCGACAGGCATGTGAGCTAATTCTCGCTAATATTTGCGCCTAGTGGCGCTTTCGAGAATCACCAGTCAGGTCGTTTGCGATGGCTTGCAAAGCGCGTTCGGCCCGTGCCCGCTCGCTTTCGCCTTCGGTTGGCAGCACGGGAATGTCGGGCACAATGCCAGCTTCCTCGTTTGTACCCCTCGCGCGTAATCTCATACAATTCGGCACTCGGATACGAAGATGCGAGTGTCGAAGGATGATGGGGTCGCTCTTCGTCATGAAGCCGCACCCATCTCCACCTGTGCGATTGCCAACAAGCTTCGCAATCCGGTTGTCTTGCATAACGGCTGCAAACATTTCAGCCGACGAGTAGGAGCGCTGGTCAGCAAGGACATAAATCGGCCCAGTCCAGCTGCCAAAGTATGACTGAACTGTGGATGCAGAAGAAAGAGCGGCTGCAGCTTTGCTGTCGCCCAGGGCATTTTGGGCCAGGCCAGCGGAATAGCCTCCAGCATAGCCCGCAAAGAGTAGCCGATTGCAATGCGTCGGCGACCAGACGCGTTGTTCGCGCCATACCCATGACAGGTCGCAACGATTCTCACCGATCGCCGCGGCCCGCTGGGAGAAAAAGGATCGTGCGTCTAAGAGCGCAGCCTTGGCGTCATGCGATTGAGTGACGGCGAGCGCTTCGTCAATATCTCTTATCTCGTCAGCAAAGTAGCGACCTGCATCGGATGCATCTGCCATTAGTAGCCGTGCGGATCGTACCGGCCTGTCAGTAAAGAGACGGGGCGTCCAGTCTCCGCTATCGTCGCCTCCGCTGTCATTGCCAATATCAACGACAAGGGCCGTGGCACCGGTGTGACGCAGCGTTCTGATCTCAGCCGCCATATCCTGAAACCAGCGTAGCTCCGCCGCGCCGTGCATTGAATCGCGAGTGATTGCCCTGCCAGCCTGCCGCAGGTCCGCCCACGCATGCAAACAGGCGGCAGGAAAGGCGCGGGCACGGAAGTTCTGGATGCGGATGATACCAAGCATCACGCCCGATCGCGTGATGGTGCCGGCCCGGAACGTCGAGCCAAGCCCGTCCAATATCAACTTGAAGCCAGGTAGCCCCTCCAATGGCAAAGAAAAAGCGACTGATCCGGTCGAGGCGTATCCCAGCGCTGCGCAACCTTCGATCGGCGCCGCCGGATCAAGCGCAGGCTGGCTGGGCTCGATCGGAGGTGTCGTCGCTACAGCTAGGTACGGCAACTCGGAAAGATGTCCATCATGAAAGCCCGCGATAAAAGCGCGAATGGCGTCGGCTGCCTGGGTGTCATCGTTCGCCGACGCCACTGCAACCGCGGTCTTGCGATCAAGCGCCGGTAAGTCGACCCCGCCGGCGTCGGAGGCTTTCCATGCGAGATTAGCGTAACGGTTCACCAACTCGGTTTTGAGCTGTGAATAATCCTGTTGCCACGCTTTGCGATCAAACGAGGCGGCTGCAGATGAAGTTGAGGGCAGCAGACTTAAGGCAATCGGTAGAAGCAGGCGCATAGAGAGCTCCATCAGGGCAGCACCGAATGCCTATGTGATAGCTCGACGTTTATGTCCGGGCAAAGACGGATCGTGCAGGCTGAGCGTTAGAGGTGGCGACGATACTCGGAAAGCTCGCAGCTAGCGCGGAAGGGCCGTTGGTCAAAAAGAACGGAAAACCCCTGTCCGGCAACTCTGCCCCAACGCAACGAACCTGCACAGCACTGTGATAAATGGATGTAAGATCACCGCGTCTTCCTCAAAAGCCTTTGGCTACCTTCGAAGAATTTTAGGACAGCCTTCACGTGGTGAAAACTCCGATCTTTTTTCCTCTTTGTGATGTACATTAGAGCCAATGCACATCACAGAGAGATATTATAACCTTCAGAAGCTGACGCCCGCCTGAAGAAAAACATATCGACCGATAATCTGCTGAGGGTACATCGAAAGGGCCGTATTGGTCGCGCCATCAGGCACGAAGGGCGGTTTCTTGTCCAGGATGTTCTGAACCCCACCCTCGAAATTCCACCGCCCTGTGCGATAATCGACGGTCACGTCGTGCGAAAAAATGCCCGGAACCTTGCAATAAACGAACGACTTGCAGGAAAGATCGGTCGAGCCATCGTTGAAGTGCATTCCTCCTATATAATTCATCATGTAGGTCAGGGAGATGTTGTTATGGCGCCATGTTGCCGTCGCATAATCGCGCACGCGCGGCTGACCGCCACCCGCCTGATAAAAGAGCCTGCCCGCATAGTTGTACCATGAACCGCCGGGCGTGTTTTGCTGCAAATAGCTGACCAGCTGCTGGAAGTTGTTGCTCACCGTGAGACTGTCATGTCGCGTGACACGCAGTGTGTAGCTCAGGTCAAAATCGATACCGCTCGTCCTCAGTCCGCCTAGGTTCTGATAGGTATCGTTGATCTGCGTAATCTGTCCGGAGGCGTTTCGTGCAGAGATATAGCTGCAATAGGAGGGGTTGGCACCGGTGTAGCATTCATCGGCGATATACTGACCAGGCAAGGTGCCGATCATGTTTTTGAGCGTGTAATGCCAATACTCGACGGAGGCCTGTAGATTGGGAATCCAGCGCGGCGTGATGACCGTCCCGACCGTATAGGTACGCCCCTCCTCGGGCTTAAGCGCGGCATTGCCGCCTGAAAGCTGAGGGAGCTGTCCTGAGTTGGCGTTGACGAAGGTAGCCGTGTTGACCCCTTGCTTGGCACAATTCGCCACGACCATGGGCGAAAGTGCCCCATAGCTGCTGGCCTGTGCGCAGGGATCATTGCCCGAATAATAACCGATCGCATGGCCTCCATAGAGTTCAGTGATGGTCGGGGCGCGGAAAGATGTGCCGAGTGTTGCACGGAAGCGGATATCGCGTACCGGTGCCCAGTTGATTCCGACCTTCCAGTTATAGGCGTCGCCGAACGTATTGTAATGCGACCAGCGCCCCTGACCATCAATAGTCAGATCCTTGGCCAGAAACGCGTCCTGCAGCAGCGGAATTTTACCTTCAAGATAGGCTTCGGTCGCATTATATCCGCCACCGGTATAGGTGGAGCCACCGCCGAGATCGCCATTTGCCGCCAAAGGATCGGGAGAATAACTACCCTGCTCGCTACGATGCTCCATGCCAAGCGCGATACCAACGGCGCCGCCATGCTGATAGGGCAGCTTGACCACGTCGTTATTGTGCACACGCAGATTGAAATCACGCATCTGGTAATAAGCATGGTCGATCTGCGTGTGGCGCAGATAGGCTGCCTGGGCGGTCGTCAGGGATGTCCCGGGATTGATCAGCGAGCACCCGGTAGAGGCAACACAGATCGACGTGTCATAAACGACCGCACTGGCCGCATTCGTGGGATCGACCTGACGTGAGCCGAGTGCCTGCAGATAATGCGCGTAATTCAGCGAGTTCTCTGCGTTCAGCATGGCCTGAGAGGTGCCGTAGGTCATAGACGCATCATAGAACCAGTTGGCAACGATACGTCCCTTGGCGCCCCCCATGACCTGAGTCGTGTCTACCGCCTCCTCATAGCGCCGGGACCCGAGATCCGTGAAACGACGATAGAGCGAGACATCCTGACCCCAGTAATTATAGGGGCTGCCGCTGGGCAGGATGATTGAGGACTCCAGGGTCGACGGGTAGGACGCTCCCGTGGTGGGCCATCCGGCCAGAAAATTATTAGCGGTTTTGTGCGAGTAACGCACATTCGCATAGAGCTGAAGATGGTCATTGACGTCGTAATGGGCGTCACCGCTCAAATTGGACGATTGCAGGCTGTTCGACAGGTTCTGCGCCGACGCGAAATTGTAGCGGTCGGCGTTCGTGAAACTGTGATAGCCGGCTGCCGTGCCGGAACCATTCGAAACATAGCTGTTATCGCCGACAAACACGCGCGTGTTTGCTGTAATGGAACTGCCATAAGGGATGGTCGCCCCTGGAGCGACATTCGCGTTCCATGGCAGAGCCGACCAGTCGCGGTTACGCTGCATGACGCCGCTGGTGGTCAGATACTGGCCAAAAACGGAGATATTGCCGCGACCGTGGTCAAAATTGAAACCCTTGTAGCCGGAAATCTTACCTGTCGCGCCATCGCCCACGTCGGTGATGCCGCCGCGTACCGTGATCCCGCCTGTGGTGAGGTCGTGCTTGAGCTTGATATTAATGACACCCGATACCGCATCGGCACCATAAAGCTCGGAGCCACCATCCTTGAGAATCTCGACCGAAGCGATCTGATCCACCGGCAAGGCGTTCAGATCAACGCATGAGGACCCCTGCCCCATTGTCTGGACCTGACGCTTACCATCCACCAGAACCAGAACGCGGTTAGGACCCAGATTGCGCAGATCGGCACAGGACATACCCAGACCACCATTAGACTGGGTATTGGTCGAGGTGCCGCTTGCTCCACCGGTACCGATGGACGGCAGGCGCTGCAAATAATCACCGATCGTGACGGCCGATGTCTTCTGAATTTCACGAGCCGTGATGATCTGAACCGGGTTGGCGTTCTGGTCCTTGTTCTGGCTCAGCGCCGAACCGGTCACCGTGACCGTCTCGATCCTGCCACCGTCAGACGCTGCGTTCGACAACACGCTTCGCTTTGACATCGTACCCGCCTTGGTCCGGGCGACGCTGGCAGACATGGCTTTCCTGCTTTTGCTATCCTGCGTGAGTCCTGCTGCCTGTGCGGATGCCGTCATTGCAAGGAATGACGCTCCGACGCAGAGCATGAGGCGATGGGACTGTCTCATGGAACTTCATGTCCTTCTCTGGCCACAACGTGGCAACACCGCCACCGATGAGATACCAGATATCGTATACGCTTCGATTCTGCAACGTTCCATTTAAGACATGATATGCCCTGCCTCAGGTCGATTTCAGAATGATCTCGATCCGAAAGTCTCGCACGTCACCCGGGTGTATGACGAGTGCCGACCCTGACAGGACGAGAGCATGAGGCGCAAGACTACCCGTCACCGACCGGGGGATCCTGGATTTCGGCAAACGCAGGGCGAGCCTGATCGTGTCGGGCAAAGCACGCTCAGCAGTCACCCGCATATCGAGGCGCGATCCGTCCGATCGCCGCCTCAGAGTGAAGCTGATCTTACCCCATCGTGTCGGCGCATCCGACACGGCAATGCCACTTTCCGACCACACCCAACTGCGTGGAACGCCGCGGGCAAGATGAAGAACGATGCCATTTCCATCCTCATGCACAAGCGCCTCCCGAAGGAGGATGGGCAGGGTCATTTGTGCGGGGAGACAGAACAGGGCAAGCTCCCCTTTCAGCCCTGCCACCTCGGATGCCGTCCAGCTTCCACGCGTATGGATGTGATAGCGATGAGCATAGAGGAACAAGATAAATTCCCGGATACGATCCTGACGCAGAAGAGCCAGCGCATAGCCGTAGGAAATGAATCCAAGCATGTCTCGGCTTTCGGCACTCGGAGGAGCCAGATTACCGACAACGCCCATGACCGTCGCGCCATGGGCACGCATCGAATTGATAAGCTGATTTTCCAGATCTGGCGTGAGCACCCCGGACTGAAGCAACTCGGCATAAACCCGATGCGCCCATTGCTGCTCACTGTATCGATGCGTGAGCAGAGACTTGCGAAAGCTCTCGGACACACCGGGTAGGATGGGAACATAGGGAGGCGACTGGTCGTGCTGGATCGAGGACGACAGCGCTTCATTCACGCGAGCGCGCAGCTGTTTCGCCCGTTTCAGCCAATCCTCGCTAAGGGCTGTCTCGCCGGGGGCGAGGGCCCTCCAGAGAATGGCGCCAGCCTCCAGGCCACGCGCGGCGAGACCGGAATTGCTGAAATAGGGCTTCCACCAGATCGATGGTTCGGGAAACAGGCACGCGTCGCTCTCGCTCCAGCCCGCGATAAGCCCGTGGGCCGGGTCCGCATCCGGTAACCCAAGGGCCTTGTCATGGAGCGCCACCAGCACCTGAGCCATGGCGCCTATCTTCAACTGGTAGTGTTGCAGCACAGCAAGATCGCCGCTCAGCCGCGCATAAAGCGCGAGCAGAGACAGCGTCAGCCCTGTTTGCCCCACTTCAGGGCCGCGCATTGCGACCAGCCCGTCCGGCGTCACAAAATGCTCGAACTGGTCGATCAGGATCGCCTTCGCCTGATCGAAGCGACCCCAAACCAGATTGGCATAGAGCGAGGCCGTAAATATGTCCTGGAACCCGTCATATTCCGGACCGGCATAATCCCTGTCAACCACACCGTAACGCGCGCCCGTCCCTCCGCGACGCACGATGAGTTCCTTCACGAAACCATGGGTGGCAATATCGCTCCAGTCTGCCCGCGGAAGGTGAATTTGCATTTGACCAATCTGGGTCTTGCGCCAGAAAAATACACAGCGCAGCAGCGCCGCGTTGAACTGGCTCTCATCTGGATCGGGTCGGAAAGGTCCGAAAGGCGGATAGCTCGTCCCATAGACCACCCGTTCGACTTTCCCATTCGAAACAAGGGTGACCCGCTGCCAGCTTGGCACCTGATGGATTTCCGTAGTGTCTGTCTCGGCGAAAACCATGACCTCCCAGTAGCGACCTGGACCTGTCTGGAACTGTTTGACAATGATCGGCAGATCCCCACCAAGGAGCCCCTCCCGACGATGGGCTACCAACGGTGCTCCGGCATGAAGTTCCGGGGCGATACGATCAACATGCCAGTTGCGCGTGTTGCCTGCTGGCGTGAGCGGCATGACATCATCAGCCTGAGGCGTGCCAATGAAACTGGTCCAGACGATGCGGCCAACCTGCTCGCTTTCGAAATGACTATCTACCGGTGGTGCGGCATCGCGCACCGCCATCTCGTCGGGGTCGTCTTCCCCACGCAGCAATGAATCGGCCAGCAGATCGGCCTCGGCGAGGGCAAGACGAGGAAAGGAAAGGCCGCAATAGGGCACTCCGGCGGGGGCCTCGTAACTTTCGAGAAAGCGACTGAGCCTGATCGTCTCACCTGTCGATGAATGGAGCGTGAGTGCTCCGTCGGGTGTCGCCCTGTCCTCCACGATCCTCCATGCCTGCCCCCTGCCAGACAATACAGGCCGGACAGCTTCCCCCTGCCCCAGCGCAATGCCGCGCATCGCAAGGCTGGCGGCAGAGAATACGCCGCCCAACAGGATCATCCTTCTCTTCATCATCATTCGCTCCGCCGCGATTAGACCAAGGGCCGTCCCAAAATCCTCTTTGCAGGACGCATGCGGACGCGGCACAACCTCTCCTGTCGGCCACGCCAGTCATATTGCGCACCTCGAAATGGCTGGTGGCCTCGTTTTGTATACGATATATGATTGTGTCATCCCCCGCGGATCGTGACAAGACCGCAACGAAAAGGTAACGCCGTTTCATGACCCTCGCCGCGCGCAAGATGCAGCCTCTTATCGTCAGGTCCATTACGGACCAGCTCTATGGCGTGTTGCGTGAACAGATCCTCTCCGGGGCACTTCCCGCCGGTCAGCCGATCCGCCAGGATACGTTGGCAGCCGAGTTCAACATCAGCAAAATCCCTCTGCGCGAAACTTTGGCGCGTCTGGAGCAGGATGGTCTGGTCAAGGCGCAGCCCAAGCGCGGCTATACCGTTTGTGAGCTTACCTCACGAGAGGCAGAGGACGTGTTCAAGCTGCGTCTGAGGCTCGAGCCCAGCGCTGCGGCAGAGGCTGCCCTTCTGGCTACGGCCGCAGATCAGAAAACAGCCCAGAAGGCGCTCAAGGAATTGGAGACTGCCGCAAAGCAACATCGTACCGATCTGAGCAACTTTAACCGCGTGTTCCACCTATCTCTCGTGCGACCGGGCGCCGGGCGTCTGACACTTCACGTGATCGAGACGTTGAGCGTGATTGCCGAGCGTTATGTCCGCTTCCACCTCCATCCCCTGGGGCGTGATACGCGCGCCAATACTGAGCATCGGGAAATCCTCGCCGCCTGGCTCGAGCGCGATGCCCTGACTGTCGAGACCTTACTCGTCGAACATCTTCAGGACACGCTGGAGGATCTACGCACCGAACTGGACATCAAACAGCCCATCAAGGCGACACTTCAACCCGAAGCATGACACCCTCAGGCGGCAGATTAAGCCCGCTATCGGTCTCGTCACCGTTCCAGATACGCGTTCCATGCCACGCCCCTTTGGCGTCGATCTCCCCCTGCTCGACACGCCTGACTTCGTGAAGGCTGGTGTCGTGTAGCGCCGCTGTCAGACCGATGCGCGACGCGGCGCCGATAACGAGGAAATGTGTCTCGTCTAGGCGCGCGACGACTGCGCGACCCATTGGCTTGTCACGGATCGGCGCCGATGAAGGGTCGGGCTGTCCCCATTGCGCACCATAACTCGCCTTGACGATCCAGTGACCCAGGCGATGCGTGGGCGACGGCGCCCCGGGTTCCTCAATGAGCGAGACCACGTCACCGCGTGCTGCGAGAGGCACCAGTACAGGAGCCGTTTGCGCGAGGAGGCGGTTATCGGCCCCATGAAGTCGAATGGCCGCATCGTGCAGATCCGGATCATCGACACCGAAGACGGAGGCGCCGAGCGCGCCGCGTGACAGCATGTCCCACGTCCATCGCGCATTTTCTTCCGTTATGCCGCTCTCAGACAGGAAGGGCGCGTTATCTGCCCGCTGATAGGGCAGCACCCCCGCCTGATATTCCGCGAAATTACCCGTATAGGTATCAGTGCCAATCACGTCGATTGCCGGGGTCTCCCGCTTCCAGAGATCGAGCATATTTACGGTGGCGCCACCACTCGGATATTCGACCCCTGGTTGCGTCAGGCCTCGATAGCGCAACCAGACATTAACGTAGAGCGGCAGCGGATACTCTGCCTTTCCTGCCGCGGCGACACCATTCACGTAACGTGATACAGACCAGGCCGCGAAATACTCGGCGGCATCACTACCGAAACGCCCCATCCAGTCGGTTCCCCGCGCACCGTTTGCAAGATCGGCCGGGACCAGCGCGTGAAAGGCAACCTCAGCCTCGGGGCTATGGTCGCGTACAGTGCCGAGCAGTCCGGGCTCGTTCTCCACCTGAACCATGATCACCGTATGTTCGACGGAATCGCGCTCACGCAGATGCTTCATCAACGCGCTGAAAGCCTGCTTGTCCTTCTCGAGTGTCTGGCTACCGAAGGGCGACATACCATCCAGCTGGCGGCCATCGGCATCGCGCAGGCGAGGAAAACGTTTTGTGTCGCGTTTCATCCAGAGCGGCACGTAATGTCCTGCGCCGTTCTTCCAGGTGCCGAACCAGAGCAAAGCAAGGCGTTTGCGATGCGTACGTGCCTGGGTGATGAGGGTGTCGACCATCGAAAAATCATAATGCCCCTCAGCAGGCTCCATAATTTCCCAGTAGACCGGAGCCTGCACCGTATTGACAGAGAGGGCATCTGCCGCCTTCCAGAAAACTGGAAGGTACTCTGGCCAGGCGCTTGAATTATGCATCTGGGCCGCGAGAACAAAGAAGGGTCTGCCATCGACCTCCATGTGGAAATGCCCGTCATGTCCCTTCATGCAGGGCATCGGCGTGACACCACCAAATGCCGCCGAGCACCCGAAAAGAAGCGCAGCCGCGCAGGCTGAGACGAGTCCCCTCATGAGACCTGGAATCCGTGGCAGAAGACATCCTCCGGATCGATCCAGAGAGTATTGAAACCGGTTGACACCGCACGGCCTTCGATCAGCGGTATGATTGCCGGAACGGTCCCGTTCGGCCCGGGGAGCGAAGTGAGCGATTCGATCGTACCGATGAACCGGCTGTGGATATAACTCTCATGTATGAAAGGGTGGCCCGGCTGCAAAAGCCCTTTGTGATGGAGGTGGGCGAGGCGTGCCGAGGTTCCGGTGCCGCATGGGCTGCGATCAATCGCATGATCGCCGTAAAATACGGCATTGCGCCCTTGAGTAGGTGAAAGCCCCTTATCCGCCCAGAGGACATGTGAGACGCCGTTGATGGCAGGGTCGAGTGGATGGACCGGGTGACACTTCGCCTGCACAGCCAGCCTGACTCGCGGGCTCAGGTCCAAAATGCGTCGTGCCCCCAGCGCGTCCAGCCCTTCATATCCAGGTTGGGGCTCAATGATTGCATAGTAGTTACCGCCATACGCCACGTCGACTACAAGAGGGCCGATGCCAGGTACGTCGATGTTGATACCGGTGGCGGCGACATAAGAAGGCACATTGCGAATACGCACCTTCGTAACCCGCCCTGCCTCTTCGGTGTATGAGATATCGATCAATCCGGCCGGGACTTCGAGCTTCAGCGTACCCGGCTCGCGAGGCACAAGCAGCCCATGCTCGAGGGCGAATGTGACCAGACCGATCGTGCCATGGCCACACATGGGTAAGCAGCCGCTCGTCTCGATGAAAAGGATACCGCCGTCGGTATCCTGCCGGCTCGGAGGATACAGGAACCCTCCGGACATCATGCTGTGACCACGCGGTTCATAACAAAGCCCGGTTCTGATCCAATCGAAGCGTTCGAGAAAGTCCAGCCGCCTCTCTCCCATCGTCGCACCACGCAGCAGGGGCGTGCCTCCAGCAACGAGCCGCACAGGGTTACCGGCCGTGTGGCCGTCGATACAGAAAAAAGTGTGACGCATGGATATCCCCGGTTTGCCTGAGATCAGAACGGACGACTGGCGGCGGCGGTCTCGACCATACGGGTCACCGCGTCCCGTCGCGCGCCCTCTAGAGGCAGACGCGGCAGACGCACGCGCTCGGAGCCACGCCCCATGATCTGCTCTGCCAGCTTGATGGACTGGACAAGGTCATGATCCGCATCCAGATGGAGCAAGGGCATGAACCAGCGATAGATACGCAGCGCCATTTCAAGATCCTTACGCTGCAGCGCCTCGACGAGGGCGACGGATTCCTTGGGAAAAGCGCTGGTCAGACCGGAAATCCAGCCCTCTGCGCCCAGCAACAAGCCTTCGAAGGCTACGTCGTCGAGCCCTGCCATGATGACGAAGCGATCGCCGAACTCATTGGCGACATCGGTGTAGCGACGTGTATCGGCAGAACTTTCCTTGATGGCCTGAATCGTCGGGCATTCGGCCAGACGCGCAAGAACGTCCATTTCGATATTCACGCGGTAGGCGGTCGGGTTGTTGTAAAGCATGATCGGCAGATCCGAGGCCGCAGCGACCTGCTTGAAATGATGCTCCAGTTCATGGGGTTTGGGGACATAGACCATGGCAGGAAGCACCATCAGCGCATCTGCGCCCACACGTGCCGCCTGACGGGCGAATGCGACCGCGCGTGGCGTCGTGAGCTCTGACACGCCGACAAAGTAGGGGACGCGCCCTGCAATAACTTCGTGGGCGGCTTCGAGCACACGGATCTTCTCATCTGGTTCGAGCGAGTTGTTCTCACCGCATGTTCCCATGATCACGAGCCCATGGACGCCGTCATTGATCAGGTTATCGAGAACCTGCTGCGTCGCGCCGAGATCGACCGAAAGATCCTGCGAGAACTGCGTCGTTGCTGCGGGGAAAACGCCTGACCATTTCATGATTTCTTTACCTCTTACGATAGCGGAGCGACTTGCTCCCTCACCTCATTATCGTCTATCGTATACGTAACATAATCAACATGAATTTTGAGGGCAGGCTGATGAACCACTCGGGGACACCCCCTCTTCGCATTGAAAAATCGGAGTTCGAACAGCGCGTTTCCGCCTGCCGTGCAATGCTTGCAGAGCAGGGTCTCGATGCCGTCATCGTCAATGCGGGTGCCAGTCTTCACTATTTCGCGGGCATACCCTGGACGCCGACAGAGCGACTCGTAGCCCTCGTTATTCCCGCCTCAGGACGACCGCGCATGGTCTGCCCACATTTCGAGGTCGGATCGTTGCGTGACTGCATCATGATCGATGTCGATCTGCTCACATGGGAGGAAGATGTACCACCCTGTATCGTCGCTCTGGATGCATTCCTCGCTGGAGCCAAGGTCGGGCTCGATCCCGAATTCAGCTTTCGTTTCGTTAGCGGTTTCAAAGACGCTCGTCCTGATCTGCGCTTCGGCAGCGCGGAATCGGTGATCGATCCGATGCGGGCTCAGAAATCGTCCTCCGAGATTTCCCTCATCCAGCATGCAATGTCCCTGACGCTGCGTGTCCATGAGGCCGTTTTCCACGCCTTGAAGCCAGGCCTCACGGCCAGTGCCATCTGCAGGATGATTGACGAACAGCATGTTGCCTTCGGTGCGCCGCAAGGTTCCTATTTCTGCGCCGTGCAATTTGGCGTGGCGACAGCTTTTCCCCATGGTCTCGCAGGCGACCAGATTCTGGAAAGGGACAGTCTCGTTCTGATCGATACAGGCTGCCGCATCGCCGGTTATCACTCCGATATTACTCGGACCTATGCCTTCGGCAGCATTCCCGACTTGCAGGCAGAAATATGGGCGATCGAAAAAGAGGCGCAACTTGCTGCCTTTTCTGCGGCAGAGCCAGGAGCGCCCTGCCATGCCGTCGACGATGCCGCGCGCGCGGTGCTCGAGGCGCGTGGCCTCGGACCAGACTATGCGCTGCCGGGGCTACCGCATCGCACGGGCCACGGCGTCGGGCTGGCCATTCATGAAGCACCCTATCTTGTGCGCGGCAATAAGACTCCTCTGCGTGCCGGACATTGCGGGTCGATCGAACCGATGATCGTTGTTCCGAATGCCTTCGGTATCCGACTGGAGGACCACTTCTACATGACCGAACAGGGACCGGAGTGGTTCACACGCCCTGCCCATGACGTCAGGCACCCTTTCGGATGAGCCCGGCCCTCACGCGCAGAGCCCTTCTAAGCGGAGTGGCTGCCCTCATCTGCCCAGCCATGGCCAACACGCACCCCTTCGACGCCGGAAGTGTTGAGGCCGACGCAATGAAGGGCGGCCCACGTCTCACCGCCCTCCCCATGCACCAAGTGCGGTTGCTGCCTTCACCCTGGCAGCAGGCGCAGACCGTGAATGCTGCTTATCTAATGCGTCTCGAGCCTGACAGGCTCCTCCATCATTATCGCAGTCAGGCCGGACTGGCGCCCAAAGGCGCTGCTTATGGCGGATGGGAATCCGACACGATTGCAGGCCATACGCTCGGCCATTATCTGAGCGCCCTCAGTCTGCATCTTGCTCAGACCGGTGATGCTGCGTTCCGAGCGCGCGTTGCCTATATCACCGCCGAGCTTGCACTCTGTCAGGCTCGCGATCCATCGGGTTACCTCGGCGGCTTCACCAGTCGTCAGCAGAACAAGATCCTGCCGGGCAAGATTGTTTTCGAGCAGATCCGGCTCGGTCAGATCCATTCGACTGGTTTCGATCTGAATGGCGCCTGGTCGCCACTCTATAACTGGCACAAGCTCTTCGCGGGCCTGCTGGATGCGGAGCTCCATTGCGCCGATCCGCGCGCGCGCGGTCTCATGACGAGGCTGGGAACCTATATCGAGAGCGTGTTCAATCCGCTCTCCGACGCGCAGATCCAGCAGGTCCTTGCCTGCGAATACGGGGGGCTGAATGAGAGTTTCGCAGAACTGCATGCACGCAGCGGCGATCCCAGATGGCTTCGGCTCGCCCGGCTCCTCCAGGACCGCCGCACCCTCTCGCCCCTGATCGAGGGGCAGGACAATCTGGCCAATCTCCATGCCAATACACAGATACCGAAAGTCATCGGGCTGGAACGTCTGTATGAGATTTCTGGAGCGGCAGGCGACGCTGTTGCATCGGAGACATTCTGGCACGCCGTGACGCAACGATACAGCTATGTCATCGGCGGCAACGGAGACAGGGAGTATTTCCCACCGCCGGATACGATATCGCGTCATATTACAGAACAGACCTGCGAGACCTGTGCCAGCTATAATATGCTCAAACTCACGCGGCAGCTTTATGCCCGGCAACAGGACAACACGTTCTTCGATTACTATGAGCGCACTCAGCTCAACCATATCCGCGCGCAGCAGCATCCGGGCACCGGCATGTTCTGCTATATGACGCCACTGATGTCGGGGGCGAAGCGCGACTATTCCACGCCTTTCGATGATTTCTGGTGCTGCGTCGGTACGGGCATGGAGAGCCATGCCAAGCATGGGGATTCAATCTACTGGCAGGAGAACGAGCGGGCACTGCGCGTCATGCTCTATATCCCCTCACGCGTCTTCTGGAGCACGGGCGGCATCACCCTGCGCCTGGATACTAGGTACCCAGATGACGGTCACATCCGGCTTGTGATCGAGCAAGCGCCCTCACAGGCGCGCACCCTGAGTTTCCGTATCCCGCACTGGAGCCATCTGGAAGCCGTTCTGCTGAATGGGGAGGCGTTCGACGTGCAGGCCGCTGCCGGCATGCTGCGGATCGAGCGTATCTGGCAGCCAGAAGATGTTTTGTCCTTCACCCTGACCTTGCCGCTGCGCAGTGAGACGACCCCGGATAGCAAGTCCGTCATCGCCCTCCTGCACGGTCCTACCGTGCTGGCCGCCGATCTCGCCCCTGCGGCGGCGGCATGGGACGAAATGGCACCTGTGCTCGTCGGGACGTCAATCCTGGACGCCCTCATTCCCGACCCCACCATGCCCGGGAGCTGGAAGACAAGTCATATCGGTCGTCCACAAGATCTGGTCCTGCGCCCCTTTCATGCGCTGCATGATCGCCGGGCCGCTGTCTATTTCCCGGTATTCACCGAGGCGGAATGGCGACAGAAGAGCGTGCTCTATGCCGAGCAGGAGAAGCGCCGTCATCTGATTGCGTCCCATGCCATCGACGTTGTCCATCCAGGCGAGATGCAATCCGAGCGTGATCACGCCGTCACGAGCGCCTCCTCGTTCCCCGTCATCTATCGCGGTCGTAACGGGCGTGACGCACGCTCTGGGGGCTGGTTCTCCTGTCAGATGGGGTGCGGATCGCACGATCCGCTTCTGCTGCAAACCACCTACTGGGGGGGGGAGCGTCGACGCCATTTCTCGGTTCTGGTGGATGGGATCGAGATTGCCCGTGAACGTCTCGAAAACGATGCACCCGACAGCTTCTTCAACCGTCGCTACCCTGTTCCACTTGCCCTCACACGTGACAAGCGCCGCATCACGGTAACCTTCCGCCCCGAGCTGGATTTCAGCGCCGGACCTGTCTTCGGCCTTGCGTTGCTGGCTGCCACGAACCTGCCCCCCCTCAAAAACCCTTCACAGGAGATTGCCTGGCCATGACGTCTCATGCGACGCGCCTCGCTGCCCTCCGGGCCGAACTCTCTTCACTGGACGTCGACGGTTTTCTTCTCCCTCGGGGTGACGAGCATCTAGGTGAATATGTTCCAGATAGTGCCGCCCGCCTCGCCTGGCTGACGGGGTTTACCGGCTCGGCAGGATGCGCGCTCATCCTCCCCGACCGGGCGATAATATTTTCAGACGGGCGCTACCAGCTTCAGCTTGCACAGCAGATCGATCCCGCTCTCTGGCAATACGGGCATCTCTATGAGACGCCTCCACAGAACTGGCTTGCACGCCATGGTGGTCTGGCTCGTATCGGCTACGACCCGAAGATCATCAGCGAGGTCGAACTTCGTCCCTTCATAGCCGCGGGCTGCCTCATGATCCCTCTCGGGCGAAACCCGGTCGATGCGATCTGGAGGGATCGCCCTGCGGTGCCTGCCTCGCAGGTCACAATACAACCCGATCGCTGGGCCGGACGCAGCGCGGAAGACAAGGTTGCGACACTGGCAGCGACGCTGCGGGATGAAGGGCAGAATGCGGTCATCCTTCCCGATCCCGGCTGTATTGCCTGGCTACTGAACATCCGCGGATCAGATCTGCCCTATCTTCCCGTAGCACTCTGTTTTGCCATTCTGCATGCGGACGGCACCGTGGATCTTTTCATCGATCCCGACCGCCTTGCCGATCCGGTAAGGGCTCATCTGGGCACCACAACGCAGATCCACACCCCAGATGCCCTTCAGGGGGCCCTGATCGCTCTTGGCGGAAAGACCATACGCATCGATCAGGCGAGATGTCCTGTCTGGTTCGCGCAGACGCTGCGGGAAGTAGGCGCAACCATCCTCGACGGGGTCGATCCCTGCCTGCTTCCAAGAGCCTGCAAGACGGCAGCTGAGCGTGACGGTATGCGCGAAGCGCATCTTCTCGACGGGATCGCGCTCACCCGATTTCTCTGTTGGTTCGAGAAAAACGGGATCGGGCTGAGCGAGACCGACCTGGCCGGGCGTCTTCTCGCCTTCCGTCTCGAGGCCGATTCCTGTCTTGGAGCGAGTTTCGACAGCATCGCCTGCGCCGGGCCGAACGCCGCTATCATGCATTACATGCCGCACCGCGGCGAGGACGCTGTCATCGGTCGGGACATGTTTTTCCTGATCGATAGTGGGGGCCAGTATCGCAGCGGGACCACGGATGTGACCCGCACGATCTGGACAGGCGATCGGCCGCCGGCCTCATGGTGCGATCAGTACACGAGGGTCCTCAAGGGGCTTATCGCGCTGAGCCGCGCTGTCTTTCCAGAAGCTACTCCCGGCTATCGGCTCGATCCTCTTGCGCGCCACGCACTCTGGGAGGCAGGACTGGACTTTGATCATGGCGCGGGTCACGGGCTCGGCAGCTATCTGAGCGTGCATGAATGGCCGCTTGGCTTCACACGTCGTCCGGTGCTCGACCCTGTTCACGAGCACATGGTTCTGACAAACGAACCGGGCTATTACGCCCCCGGATCGCATGGCATGCGTTTGGAGAACGCCATGCTGGCCACGCTGGACACTATCGGCGAGGCGGGGCGATATCTGCGCTTCGAAACCCTGACCCTTGCACCAATCGATCGCCGGGGCATCGACGTGACACTCCTCACGCAGACCGAGATCGACTGGCTCGATCATTATCATGCGCGTGTCTTCCGGATGCTGTCGCCCTATCTCGGTGATGATGAATCCGCCTGGCTCAATCAGGTCTGCCAGCCGCTATGAGCCGCATCGTCATCATCGGTGGGGGAATCATCGGTCGCGCCGCAGCTTACAGGCTGCAGAAATCCGGTCATGCCGTGACCCTTGTGGCCATTCCGGACCTGCAGCCGGCATCATGGGGCAATGCCGGTCATATCGCCACCGAACAGATCACCCCTCTCGCCCACTTCTCAACCATGCGCCGCGCCCTCACTGAGCGTTTTCCGGCCGGGCCGGTCGCCATCGACTGGCAACGCCCTGCAACCCTTCTACCCTGGTCCCTCCGCTTCATGCGTGCCTGTCTGCCCGACCAGACTGCCCGTGGCGATGCAGCGCTCGGCCGATTGATGAGGCATGCTTTGCCCGCATGGGAACGGCTGGTAACGGATCTAGGCGCTCCCGATCTTCTCGACCGGCATGGGGTCGTCAAATTATGGGAAGGCCCCCGGGCGCGGGACGTTCAACTGGCTGTGCAATCCGCCGATCACGGCACATCGAGGGTGATGCCCCTCGTTGAAGCCGAATTCTCCGCCATACGTGACCGCATCGCGGTACCGCTCGATGCGGGGCTTCGATATCAGGGCACGGCGCATGTCACCGATCCACGCCGCGTTCTTGATACCCTTCTCGAGGCGTTTCTGAACGCGGGAGGAAGGTCGATCGAGGCAGAGGCCCTTTCCCTTCAGCGTCGTGACAGCGGGATATGCGTCGAGACCACGCGCGGCGCGCAGGAGGCCGATCATGTTGTTCTGGCCTGCGGCGTGCGTTCCGCCAAGCTGGTCCCGTTCCTGCGCGTGCCCCTCATCGCCGAGAGGGGGTATCATATCCAATGGGCGCATGGGGGAAACTGGGCACTCCCAAATCTGATTTTCGAAGATCGGGCACTCGTGGTGACCCGCTTCGGCGCGCAGTTGCGAGCGACATCGTTTGTCGAATTTACCAGTCCGGACAGCCTGCCCGACCCACGGAAATGGCTTTGGCTCGAAGACCAGGTACACAGGCTGGGTCTGCCGGTCGCGTCTCCTTTCACCCGCTGGCACGGCGCCAGACCGACCCTGCCGGATTATCTCCCTGCAATCGGTCCCTCCCGCACCATGCCAGGGCTGCATGCCGCCTATGGCCACAACCATCTCGGTCTGACGCTGGCAGCCATCACGGCAGAGATGCTTGCGGACAGCGTTGCAGGCCGCGCACCCATGCGGGCTTTCAGTCCTGATCGCTTCGGCCGCCCGCTCTCTCGCAAAATGAGGAAACAATGCTCATGACCCTTACAGGTGCCCTCCTGATTGGCGACCAGCGTATCACGCGCGCCAATGGTTTCCGCGCGCGAGATGCCCGCAGCGGCGCGACGCTCGACGGCCAGTTCACGAACGCCATTGCCCAGGATGTCGACCAGGCCTGCCAGCTTGCCGATGCCGCTTTCGACTCCTATCGCGCGACCTCACCCGAGATGCGCGCCGGCTTCCTCGATGCAATTGCTGACGAGATCGAGGCGCTCGGCGACGCGCTCATTGTCCGGGCCTGCGCCGAGAGCGGTCTGCCAGAGGCACGGATCAGAGGCGAGCGTGGACGCACCATGGGCCAGCTACGGATGTTCGCCTCTCTCCTGCGAGATGGAAGCTGTTTCGACGCCCGTATCGACACGGCCCTGCCTGACAGAAAGCCGCTCCCCCGGGCTGATCTGAGGCAGATCCGCATAGGGGTCGGCCCTGTCGCCGTATTCGGCGCAAGCAATTTCCCTCTGGCCTTCTCGGTCGCAGGCGGCGACACAGCCTCGGCGCTTGCCGCAGGCTGTCCGGTCGTGGCACGCGCCCATTCCGCTCATCCCGGCACGAGCGAACTCATCGGCAGTGCTATCATCCTGGCGCGTCAGCACTGTGGACTGCATAAGGGGGTGTTCTCCCTTATCGGCGGCGAAGGCCATGAGATCGGTGCCTCGCTGGTGCTGCATCCCGCCATTCAGGCGGTCGGGTTCACAGGGTCACGTCAGGGTGGGCTAGCGCTATCCCGCCTCGCAGCGGCACGCCTTGTTCCCATTCCCGTTTATGCCGAAATGAGTAGCATCAACCCGGTCTATCTCTTGGGGGGGGCCCTGCGTGAAAAGGCTGAGGCCCTTGCGGAGGGTTTCGTGGCATCTCTGACCATGGGAGCGGGTCAGTTCTGCACCAATCCGGGCCTCGTTCTTGCCCTGGCCGGCCCCGATCTGGAACGCTTCGTCGAGCGCGCGCGAGGCGCGATCGCCAAAGTAGTGTCGGCGACCATGCTGACGCAGGGTATTCGTCATGCCTATGACGAAGGTGTCGAGATGCTGGCTTCCCGCCCGGGTGCCGTGCTTGTGGCTCAAGGGCCTCTCGACCACGAGGCCGGATGCCGCGCGGCGCTGTTCCGAAGCGACGCACAGGCATTCGTGGCCGATCGCGTCATGAGCCACGAGATCTTCGGCGCCTGTTCGCTCATCATCGCCTGCGACACGATCGACACCATGCTGGATGTGACCCGCAGCCTTGAGGGGCAACTGACAGCCACGCTTCAGATGACCGCGGAGGATCTGCCCGTCGCACGACATCTGTTGCCAATTCTCGAACGCAAGGTCGGACGTATTCTTGCCAATAGCTGGCCAACGGGGGTCGAAGTTTCGGCTGCGATGGTCCATGGCGGCCCCTTTCCCGCGACATCCGATCCACGCAGCACTTCTGTCGGCACCGGGGCAATCGAACGCTTCCTCAGACCTGTCTGCTATCAGGATATCCCCGATGAGCTCCTTCCCGACGGACTTCAGGATGCCAATCCTCTCGCCCTGCCACGTCGGGTCGATCCCGCGATGTAACACCTTCACAGTGTGATCTCCCTCACCATGCGCACACCCATCGGAGGATGACCGATGTTACAGGATGACAGCGAAGGTTTTCGCAAATCGCTAGGCCTGCTCGACCTCACTATGATCGGCTTCGGCTCGATTTTCGGCTCGGGTTGGCTTTTCGCAGCGCCACATGTGGCGGATATAGCCGGCCCGGCCAGCATCGTCAGTTGGTTTACCGGCGGCGTGGCCGTACTCCTGATCGGGCTCGTCTATTGCGAGCTCGGTGCATCCTTGCCCAAAGCGGGCGGTGTGGTTCACTACCCCGAGCGCTCTCATGGACCGGCCGCTGCCTTCGTGATGGGGCTGATCACAACCATCGCCTTCACGAGCCTTATAGCCATCGAGATTGTGGCAGCGCGGCAATATGCGGGGGCCTGGATTACCGGGCTCAACCGCAACGCAGCGGGCGATCCGACGTGGCTCGGCTGGGGGATGCAGGCTGTAGTGCTGCTCGGGCTCTTTGCCCTTAACCGGAGTGGCATGTCACGCTTCGCATTGGCAAATAATGTGATCACCCTGTTTAAATTCCTTGTTCCGCTAGCTGTCATCATCCTTCTCTTCATGCATTTCGACGCTGACAATTTCACGGCGCAGGGCTTTGCTCCGTTCGGCGCACAGGGAATCGAAACGGCAGTCTCAACCGGCGGGATAATCTTTGCCTATCTGGGCCTGACACCCATCCTGTCGGTGGCCAGCGAGGTAAAAAACCCACAGCGCACCATCCCGATAGCCCTTATCGCCTCGGTTGTTCTGTCCACCCTCGTCTACGTGCTGCTTCAGACAGCCTTTATCGGAAGTCTTCCTGCCGCACTGATGCATGATGGCTGGGGGGCAATCGGTAACCATCTGCCATTGCCCTTTCATGACATCGCGCTGTTGCTGGGTCTGGGCGGCCTCGCGATTGTGGTCGTCCTCGACGCGATCCTCTCTCCAACCGGAACCGGCAATGTCTATATGTCGGCGGCGCCAAGGGTGATCTATGCCTGGTCCAGAGCAGGCGTTTTTTTTCCAGTATTCAAACGTGTCAATGCGAAGACCGGTGTGCCCGATCCGGCTCTCGCGCTTACCTTCGGCCTCGCCCTATTCTGGACACTCCCTTTTCCCTCATGGCAGGCTCTGATCTCGGTTGTTTCGTCGGCCCTGATGCTTAGCTACGCGTTTGCGCCGCTCTGTGCAGCCGCATTGCGTCGTAGCCAACCTGCCTTGCCTCGCCCGTTCCGGCTGCGCGGCTTTGGCTTTTTTTCTCCTGTCTCCTTTATGATCGCAAGTCTCATCGTTGTCTGGACAGGTTGGGCCACACTGAGCTGGCTTCTGCCTTTCGTCATTGTCATCGCAAGCGCTTTCATGCTGTTCTGCAAACGCAACGATAACGCGGTCCGGTCAGTGCTCTGGATGCCAAGTTATCTCATTGGTCTGCTCGTTTTTTCCTGGCTTGGTCCCTTCGGTGGCCGTGCTGTGCTCGATACCCTCACTACTGATCTGGGCGTGGGGGTCCTGAGCCTCGTCATTCACGAATGGGCGGCACGCACTGCCCTATGAAAGTGCTGCTGCATGTCTGATCCCGCGCCCCGCCCTCTCAAGGCACATCCGGCGGGCCTGTATTTCATCGCTGCCGCCCAGGGTGCCTGGTATTTTTCCCGCTACAGTACCCAGGCGATACTGGTGCTCTATCTCGCCCATGTCGTGTACGCCGCGCCACAGGGCGGCGCCTTCCCCGGGGTTGATACGTTGCGCCGCCTCCTCTCATGGGAGGCACAGACCGCTAATCCTCAAGCACTGGCCTCGACGACGATCGGATTGCTGGCCCTGTGCATGATTCCGACACAGATTTTCGGCGGCTTTCTGTCAGATCGCTTCCTTGGACGACGCTACGGTGCCATGACCGGGTTGGTCTTCCTGACGCTGGCCCCGGTCTTCTGGGCGTTTGATACAAGCTTCATTCTTGCGCTGCCCTGCTTTGTTCTAGGTCTCTCGTTTGCAGTGAATCTTTTTGCACAGGTGGGAGATCTGTATGCCGATGACGATCCTCGCCGCCCGGATGCCTATCAGATCATGTCGCTGGTGCAGGAGGCTGCCGTCATCATCGGTCCGACGTTCTGCGGCTGGCTGGCGGCGCGGTATGGCTGGCATTACGGGTTTGCTGCGGCGGGAAGCGTCATGCTTGCCGGCACTCTTGCGTATGGCATGGGCTGGCGCCATCTGCCTTCGCCTGCTCCATCGCGCGATGGAGCACGGCCCCAGGGGGCGTCACCCCTCGCGCTGCTCAGGCTTGGTATGCGTATCGCGCTTCTGATCCCGATGCTCGCCATGATCTTCATCTGTAACGAGCAGATATACGACACCTATCTGATCTGGGGCGAACAACACTACGACCGCCATCTCTTCGGGTGGGTCTTCCCGGCGAGCTGGCTCATGTCGCTGGACGCAGGCGTAAGCTTCATCACTCAGATCATGGCGATCGCCTTCTGGCGTTTTTACATGCGTCGTCGCGGAATGCCCGGAGAATGGGGCCAGATCGTCAGCTTTGGCATGATCGGGCTGGTGGCACCTCTTGTACTGGCCTATGCCTCCGTACTACACTCTGGTGCTGGTCAGATCAGTATGTCATGGGGGCTCATGTTCCATGTCGTCAATGACCTTGCCATGGCGACGATCATGCCGATAAGCCTCGCCCTGTTCATCAAACTTGCACCTGTCAGCGCCAAAAGCATGGCAGCCGCTGCCTACGCTTTAGTAGCGCGTTTGGCAGACATTATGGCCGGTCAGATCGGCCAGAACCTGCCAAGTTGGGGCTCGACGCGTTTCTGGCTGCTCCACACAGCCATTATGGCCATTGGACTCGCATTGCTCATCGCCGCCCGACCGCTTTACAAAATTGGAAACCCGCAAACATAGTGTACTTTTGGAAAACTATAGGAATAACAGGCGTCGTTAAATGCACATCCGAACACGCGGTTTTATGTACGCTTCATGATTTGCTGGTTTACGCAGCGGATCGCGGCAACCAAAATTGCCAGGCGCGACCCGTTTGAGTCATTTGACGTGACATTACCCTATCACCTCAAGGCAGATTACCACCGATCTCTTTACATTACGAATATTCACGCATCATTTCACATTGAGATTCAGTCATTCGCATCCGAATAGGGTATCGCCATCAGCTTTCTGATACGTTGAAGGTCTCGATCTGTAGAGGGGTTATAGACGATGAGCCCTAGGTCGGACCTGCCCTCTACGCTAAATCTAGAGTATTCCAGCTCGATCAGACCTACTGCCGGGTGCTTCAGACGTTTTGTTCCCTCACCCTGTTGCTGGATATCGTTGCTCTGCCATAGCGCCAGGAATTCAGGACTGCGCGCGCCGAGTTCCGTCACGAATTGATGAATTTCTGCGGATGCCCCTGCACGACTGACGTCGGCACGAAAAGCGGCGACAACCGATCTTGCAAGCAGCGTCCAGTCTACCTGCATCTGGCGTATATGAGGCGTGCAGAAAACGATTTTGAGAATATTACGCTGGTCTGGAGCCAGTTCACCGTAATTGGTCAGAACTGCCGCGGCGGCTTTGTTCCAGGCCACGATATCCCATAGGGGCGTTTTGACAATCGCAGGGCTATATTCGAAAGCATCGAGCACACGTTGCAAACGCGGCGTAATACCCTCCGACACCCGGTATTTCACCTCAGGGGGATGACCGAGCGCAAGCATATACAAATGGTCACGCTCGGGCTCTGTTAGAAGCAAACCCTTGGCCAGGCGATCAAGTACATCAGAGGAAGGCGCGCCGCCTCGCCCCTGCTCAAGCCAGGTATACCAGGTCGGACTGATATTGGAACGCTGGGCCACTTCCTCCCGACGAAGCCCCGGCGTGCGCCGCCGCTTGGCGGAGAAACCAAGCGTCACAGGGTCAAGCCGCGCGCGACGGTCTCTGAGATAAGCGCCGAAAGATGCTGAAGAGGTCAAGGCGAGCCTGTTGGTTTCTATACCGGGATAACGTCACTACTGTAACGGGATAGATATTAGGATCATGAGCAAGGTCAGACAATCGAAGGGTTTGACCATGAAAATTTTTCTGACAGGGGCCAACGGGTTCATCGGATCCCAACTGGTCTCTGAGCTTATTAACGCAGGGCATCAGGTTCTGGGTCTGTCGCGTTCGGACGCAGGTGCTCGGAAGCTGATCGCTTTGGGTGCCGAAGTTCATCGGGGAGATCTGAAGGATCTTCATAGCCTGCGGGCCGGCGCAGAAAACTGCGATGGCGTCATTCACACAGCTTTCGACCATGATTTCACAAATTACGTTGCCAATTGCGAGCAGGATCGGCGCGTCATTGAGGCTTTGGGCGCGGCACTGCGTGGGTCACATCGACCATTTGTCATCACATCGACGACCTTGTTTGGAGAGGCGACGCTTGGGCGCACTGCGGATGAAGATGTTTTCAACACACTTCATACCAACCCCCGCATCCTCTCCGAAATAGCGGCCCAGGAAATGATTGAGCGGGGTATGAATGTCTCGCTGGTACGTCTGTCGCAAATCCACGATAGAACGCGTCAGGGTCTCGTCACCTTCCTCGTGCAACTTGCTCTGCAGACAGGTCGATCGGCCTATATCGACGACACTATATGCCAATGGTCTGCCGCCCATCTGATCGATACAGCGCAATTGTTTCGTCTCGCGGTGGAAAAAGGCGCTGCAGGTGCGCGATTTCACGCAACTGCAGAAGAAGGGGTGCCCGTTCGCGAAATAGCGGACGCCATCGGGAAACGGCTTGGCATGCCGGTCGTGGCCTTGTCCGAAAAAGACGCATCATCACATTTTGGCTGGCTGCACGGGTTCGTCTCCAAAAACATGACCGCCTCAAGCGCGAAAACTCAGGCACGGCTAGGATGGACACCACAGGGGCCCGACCTGCTCAGCGATATCGCCAACCTCGACTTCACGGATGCCTGAGAGGGTAGCTCTTCGGATGGGACAATCGTCCTGAGCGAATTTTCTGCATCTGGAAGATATTTGGGTCAGTCTGGCGCGATCGCGGTAGCAGACCGCTATCGCGCACCATCGCGATGAATACATTCTGACCAGACGCGGGCCGTCCAGCCAGAATGAGACGTGAGCGGCTAACGAGATAGTGTAAGCGAAATCCTCAAAGATCTATGATAGCGTATCGCATTCAGTTTTCGGTCCTCGCGTTTATCGAAAACAATCTCCTCAATATTTCAGTATAAATATGCCCCTTTATCGCCGTGTATTGATGTCTCGGGGGATTTGCGCCTCATGAGCGACACTCTATCAAAACAACAAATGTCCCTCTTTCACCTATCTCAACCTCTCTATTGGCTAGGTTTAGGACCCATTGATTTGGATGTGTAAATCCGTCTCAGAGCCTGTTTGGAAACTCACGGATGGGCATTTCTGCGGGTGAGATTGGCGCCCATGGCGACGAGGATCATGGCTTGTGAGACGTCAATACGACGCTCATAGTCACGCACTAGACGTCGCCAGCGGGTCATCCAGCCAAAGGTCCGCTCCACGACCCATCGACGGGGCAGAATCTCGAAGCCCTTCGCTCCGTCCCTGCGTCGGATGACCTCGACGACGAAGTCCAGATAGGCCGCCTTGTCCATCAACTGGAGCCGGTCGTAAGCCCCGTCGGCGAACAGGTGCTTCACCCAGGGCCAGCGCTTGCGGATCGCATCCAGGATCATCTGCGCGCCCGCGCTGTCGGAGATGTCGGCCGGGGTCAGATTGACCATCAGCAGACGTCCGTCTGTATCCACGGCAATATGCCGCTTGCGCCCGACGACCTTCTTGCCGGCGTCATAACCTCTTGTTTGCGCATGCGGTGCCTTGATGCTCTGGCTGTCGACCACCCCGGCGGTCGGGCTCGTCTCGCGACCTGACCGCTCCCGATCGAGCATCAGTTCGACGTCACGAATAGTCTGAAACAGAAACCGCCGGGCCAGCTCCCGAAACCAGCCATAGACCGTGCGCCAGTGGCCGAAATGGATCGGCAACATCCGCCAGCCGCAGCCCGAGCGGACCAGGTAGCGCACCGCGTTAATCACCTCACGAAATTCGATCTCGCGTGGACGGCCCATGCGCCCCGGTTCGGGCATCAGCGGCGCGATCCGCGCCCATTCCTCGTCCGTCATGTCCGACGGATAACGCTTCGTCTTGCGGGCAATCCCGGACATTCGGGCCCTCTGCTCTGGTGTCCACATCCAGAGCTTGAATCACATCTGCTCCAACTTTCCAAACAGGCTCTTAGGCATTGAGATCGCTCGCCGGATGTCGCCCCTGATCGTGGCAACATCTCTTCACGATCAGGTAAAAATTATCTAGATCGAATTGTAGATTTTTTTAACAACCACAAACTATCGTTGTTTTGGTTTTTACGATCGGATTTGCGCGATGACAGTGACAAGACGAGCCACCCTGATCGCAGCGGGCGCTGCCGCACTCTTTCCATTTGCTGCGAAGGCGGCCCCTACTCTCCGTATCGGCTATCAGCGTTACAGCACACTGATCGTCACCAAGCATCTCGGTCTGATGGAAAAGGCGCTGGCTCCCCACGGCATAAATGTCAGCTGGGCGGAATTCGTGGCTGGCCCCCAATTGCTGCAGGCTCTGGCGGCAGGCGCGATAGATCTGGGTCAGACGGGTGATGCCCCGCCCGTCTTTGCTGAGGCCGCACAGCCCGGCGGGCTGGTTTATCTCGGCTACGAATCCCCGGCACCAGATGCCGAAGCCATTCTGGTGCGCAAAGACAGCGCCATACGGCAGGTGGCCGATCTGCGGGGCAAGCGTATCGCACTCAATCGTGGGTCCAATGTTCACTGGTTTCTGCTGGAGGCCTTGAGGCGCGCCGGGCTGGGCTTTCACGATGTGCATGTCAGCTATCTGACCCCGCCCGCTGCCCGGGCGGCTTTCGAAAATGGTCACATTGACGCTTGGGCAATATGGGACCCGTATCTCTCAAGCGCGCTCAACGATCAGACGCCAATTTTGACCACCGCTGAGGGCATAGTCAAAAACCGCGAATTTTTCCTGATCAGCAAAACCTTTGCGCAGCAGCCCCATGATATCGTGGCTGCGGTCTCGAGTGCCATCGCTCAAACAGATGAATGGGCTATGGCGAACAAGGCGCAGGTTGCGGCCCTGTTCGCGAAAGAGACCGGGCTTGCCCTGGATGCCGTAAGCCATGCGCTCTCAACCCGGTCTTTCGGTTTCCACAGCATGGACCAGTCGGTGATTGACGAGCAGATGAATGTCGCCAAAGTCCTCAAGGACTCTGGGGTTATTCCGTCACTGCCTGCGATAACCCCTTATCGCTGAGCCTATTGCGGGGTCACGATGTGACCCCCAGCGCGTGCAGCAAGCGCTCGCGCAAGGCTTCGAACGCCGGATCGGCATGACGTCTCGGGCGGGTGAGAGGAATTTCGACCTCCGTGCGGATTTCGCCACGCTCGAGAACAAGGGCTCGGTCTGCAAGAGCGAGCGCCTCATCGACATCATGCGTGACCAGAAGGACGGCGCAGTCATGACGCTTCCACAGGTCAAGAACCAGCTTCTGCATGCGTAGTCGCGTGAGCGCATCAAGTGCCGCAAAGGGCTCATCGAGCATCAACAGCTTCGGCTCACGAATGAGGGCGCGGGCCAGTGCGGCACGCTGGGCTTCGCCACCAGACAGGGTAAGCGGCCATGCCTCGAGACGATGTCCCAACCCGACTTCGTGCAGTATCGCCTCGGCTTGAGCGTTCCATTCCTTGCCATCGAGACCCAGCGTAACGTTGTCGGTCACGCTTTTCCAAGGCAGGAGCCGGTGTTCCTGAAAAACGACCGAGACGGCTGAAGGCCGGTCGATCTGCCCCTCCTCAACCGCATCAAGCCCGGCCAGGGCACGTAGCAGGGTGGATTTGCCTGAGCCGCTATGTCCAAGAAGCGCGACAAACTCGCCCGGCGCAATATCGAGATTGAGATTGCGCAGGACGGTTGTTTCACCAAAGCGTCGCGTGAAATGGCGTATGCTTACCGCATTCCCGGCAAGCTCGAATTCGGCCTTTGTCAGGAGGTTCGCGCTCATCAGCGTGTGCCTCCGTGCACTGCCGTCCGCCCGCGCCATCTCAGAAGGCGTCCTTCCGCCAGGCGCACGATCTGATCGGAGAGCAGACCGAGCACGGCGTAGACTGCCAACCCGACAAGGATGATATCAGTGCGCAAGAAATCTTCGGCGTCCATCATCATATGGCCAATGCCACTATCGGCGTTCACCTGTTCGGCGACAACGAGCATCAGCCACGAGATACCCACGGCAAAGCGGATACCAACCAGAAGATCGGGCAGCGCTCCGGGTATGATGATATCGCGAATGATCTTCCACCGCGACAAGCCGAGAGTTTTGGCAAGTTCGATCAGCTTCGGGTCGATGCTGCGTATACCTTTGTACAGATTGAGATAGACGGGAAATTTCACGCCCAGGGCCACGAGCAGGATCTTCGGAAGCTCGCCGATGCCGAACCACAGAATGAACAGCGGCACCAGCGCCAGAGCGGGCAAGGTACGCGCCATCTGCATGGGCGCGTCGACAATGTCTTCACCAAGCCGGGACAACCCGGCAACAAGGGCGAGCGCAACACCAACGGCAATGCCCAGCACAAGTCCAGCCCCTGCCCGCCCGAGAGAGACGAGCAGATTCTGCGGGAGTGTGCGATCCAGAGTGAGCGACCATGCTGTATGCACAATCTGGACTGGAGAGGCGAGCAGGCGCGACGGGATAAGCCCCGCCTGCGCTCCTGCCTGCCAGAGCACCAGAAGCAGGGCCACCGACAGGTAGCGCCGGCAGAACCGAAGCAGCCCGCCAGTACTCAGGCCTCGCTGATGCGAGGCAGTGCGCGCGGGAAACAGGTTCATGACCAGCTCGACCATTCCACATTCCTTACATGTGATTTGTGGATATGCTAGACCTTAATATCATCTCAGTCAGTTAAATTTTTCATATGTCACTCTTGAGCGTATTTTGGCTTCCTCTCGCCGCCGGGGCCTCGCTACGACTGCGCCATGATCTTCAAGCAATGGGTCGCGAGACCTTCCCTTCGCCCTTCCCCGGCGCGTCCATACCCGCGCCTTGCGCATCGCGTGGCTGCGTTCGCTGCCCTCGTTGTGGGGGCAACAACATGCGCGGCGCAAGCCGAGACCCTGGTGGTGGCCGATCAACGCGGCATGCAGCGCGCCCTGCTTCAGGCGGCCCATGCTGACAAGGATCTCGGGTTCGATATCCGCTGGGTAGAATTCGATGCCGCAGCACCGCTCCTTCAGGCGCTGGGTGCCGGGGCTGTCGATCTGGGCATTGCAGGTGACGGGCCCTATCTCTTCGCTTGGGCTGCGGGCATTCCGGCCCGCGCTGTCCTGCTTCTGCCGCCACGCGGCGGTGGGCATATGACCGCCATCATTGTGCCAGCCCGAAGCCCGGTGCACAGCCTCAGCGATCTGGCAGGGCGGAAAATCGCGACTGGGCGCGGCTCGATCGGTCACCTGCTGGCGCTCAGTCTTTTCGACAGCGCATCAGGAAAGCGCCCCGATTATGTCTTTCTGCCACCGTCACAGGCCAAGTCGGCGCTCGATGCCGGCGCAGTCGACGCCTGGGCAACCTGGGAGCCCTATGTGACGCTCGCCGCTGCCCAGACCGGCGCGCGCGTCGTGGCTGACGGTCAGAATGTCATGCCCAATAATGGCTTCATGGTCGCAAGCACGCGGGCGATAATCGACAAGCATCCGCAGATTGCGGTTTTCCTCAAACGCATCACGCAGGCCTATGGCTGGGGGCGCGCTCATCCGCAGGAATTCGCTGCGCTGCTTTCACATCAAACTGGTCTGCCCCCCGAGGTCGCCAATAAAGTGGCGCAGGAACAGATCACCGCGCCCGGGCCGATCACCAATGAAACGGTCAATGAAGAAGCCCGTGTGATCGCCACCTACCGCAAGGCGCAACTTATCAACCCGTCCCGAAAGCTGGACGACGCGTTTGACCGCAGCTTTGTCCCGTGAACGAGGGCGGGCTCCACCATCATCAGTCGGATATCCTCGTCATTGGCGGCGGATTATCGGGTTGCTGGGCCGCTCTGACGGCGGCACGTGCCGGTGCACGCGTGCTGCTGCTCGAGAAGGGGTATTGCGGCACCTCTGGCGTTGCCGCACCGGCGGGCCCCGGTCATTTGTGGGTTCCCCCTCTCCCCGGTGCTCGTGAAGACGCAGTAAAAGCCCGCCTCGATAAAGCGCAAGGCCTCGGCGAAGCGACATGGATGCACCGCATCATTGCCCGCACATGGCAGACTCTGCCGGATATCAGCCGTCATTATCAGTATGAGCCCGATGACAACGGTCGGATCCGGCTCAACGCCCTGAGAGGGCCGGAATATCTCAGGGCGCTTCGTACATATTGCCTCGCTGTCGGAGTTCAGATCCTAGATCACTCTCCGGTTTTCGGTCTCTTGCGTGACAAGGCCGGGCGCGTTGCAGGGGCTTACGGCGTCCATTTCCAGGGGGCGCTCGGGCCTTACCGCGCACAAGCTGGTGCTGTCATTCTCGCAACAGGAGGCTGCGCCTTTCAGTCTCGCCTGCTTGGCGCGGCGAACAATACGGGCGATGGGCATCTGATGGCCGCGGAAGCTGGCGCGCAGTTTTCAGGAATGGAGTTTTCATCCATTTTCAGCGTCGTGCCTCATAACACCACCATGTCGCGCGCCATGATCTACAGCTTTGCGCGCTATCTAGACGACGCAGGGCAGGAAATTGCACCGGATGCAGAAGGCCAGAGTTTTCTTGGCGTGGCACGCGCCCTCTCTCAAGGCAGGGTTCTTTGCGACCTCTCGGCGGCTCCAGAGACGGTCCGCGCTCAGCTGCCCCTTATCTCACCCAATGTCATGCTGCCCTTTCGTCGTCAGGGGATAGACCCCTTCCGGGAGCGTTTTCCGATCGATCTCGTTGGCGAAGGGACAATCAGGGGCGTGGGCGGTATCAGACTACGAGGCGAAAACTGGCAGACCGGGGTGCCGGGGCTCTATGCAACAGGTGATGTTGCCTCGCGAGAAAGCGTGACCGGCCCGATCAGTGGGGGTGGCGCCGTCAATGCCGCCTGGGCGCTCAGTTCGGGTTGCCTCGCTGCAGAGGCTGCTGTGGCTGAAGGACACGTCAGCACCGGAGAGCTGGAACCCTTCACCGATCATGAGGCATGCTCCAACGGGCAAAACGGGTCTGACTCACGAGAGAAAACCATACGCAAGCAGATTCAGGCAGTGATGCTCGATGCCCCCAACCAGCTTTCCCGCACTGCGGGGAGCTTGAGAGCCGCGACAAGTGAACTCGAGAATTGCCATGACAGTCTGACCCATTCGGCGCCTGAAGGCTCCTGGCGGCAGCGGCAAAAGCGACGCGAGACGGAGTCCCTTCTCGCTGTGGCGCGATGGTGCACAGTGAGTGCTCTGGAGCGTACCGAGACGCTCGGCATGCACCGCCGTGAAGATGCGATCGCCAAAGCGTCGGATATTCCCGCCTATCATGTCATCAGTAGCGGGCTGGAGCACGTGCAGTCTCGAAGGGAGGCAGCTCACGCATGATTGAGCTCATTCTCGATGCACAATGCACAGCTTGCGGCGAGTGCGTAACAATCTGCCCGAGCAATGTTTTTGATAGCGGTCCTGGCGGTGTGCCGGTGCTCGCACGTCAACAGGACTGCCAGACCTGCTTTCTCTGCGAGCTTTACTGCGAGACGGATGCACTTTTCGTGCACCCCGACGCCACTGCCACACATGACCTTACCGCTGTTGACGTCGCAACGGGTGATTACCGGCGTGATTCCGGTTGGGGGAGCTGGGCAGAAGACACGCAGTATCGCAATGAACACTGGCGAATGGGAGACGTGTTCGCACTGGCCCGCTCGCGCACTTGAACAATATTCATGTGTTGATTGAAAATTAATCGTTCCTGATTACAACCTCGGGCTCAGAACACGACGTTCGAGGCGAGGCGGATGACTGAGAAGGATACGATCTGGCATCTCTCGTAGCGGGTTGCGATACGGCGCATCTGCTTGAGTTTGTTGAACATCCGCTCGATATGATTGCGGTCCCGATAGCGTTGCCAGTCTGTTTGCTGAGGAGCTTTACGGCCTTTGCGTGATGGAATGACCGGAAGGATCCCGTGGAGCAGAAGATCCTGGCGGAAACTGTCACTGTCATAGCCCCGATCGGCCAGCATAGCTCTGGGGTTCGGGACAGGCAGCTTCATCAGGGCGTCTGTGGCTTTGTAGTCCGAGACCTGGCCCCCGGTAAGGATAAAGCCGAGAGGGCGTCCCTGATTGTCACATCGGGCATGGATTTTGCTCGTAAAGCCGCCGCGTGATCGACCAAAAGCCTCGGAATGAGCCGCCCTTTTGCGCCCGTGGCCTGTGAATGGGCACGGACTACAGTGCTGTCGAGCATATGTTGCCAGTTATCGGTCAGTCCAAGATCGATCAGTGTTTGCAGCAGGGCATCCCATACGCCCTGTTCAGCCCATCGTCGGAACCGGACATAGACCGAGTTCCACTTGCCGTAGCGCTCATGCATGTCCCGCCACGGACAACCGACGCGCAGGACATGCAGCATACCATTGAGAAACAAGCGGTTGTCTCCAGCCGGTCGAGCCCAACGTCCTCGCTAGGGCGGCAGAAGCGGATCAATTATCGCCCATTCCTGATCTGTCAGATCGCCTCGGCCCATGCCTGTTCTCCCTGCTCCTTATCCCACAGGCAGGAAGTGAATCAGATCTCGTGCAGATCGTATAGACCTTCTGTCAACGTGACCTAGATCCCCAACTTCAGCCGCAGGCTTGCAGCCATGCGGAGCGTCTCGAGATATCTCGCATCAATCATAATCGTGTATAGCGACCTCGCCTTACGGATCTAACGGGTCTTGAAGAAGTAATGGGTCTGCATCTGGCCGAAGGCGCTGCTGACGGTCCTGCCCGACAGCGTATCCGTAGTGACAGTACCGCCGTTAAGCGCCGGAATGCGGGAACAATTGCAATCGGAGGTCGTCTTGATGTTGCCAACGCCTGACCCGACAAGCAAGACGATTGTGGTCACAGTCACCGCTCCGTTCAGCGTCACGTTGCCAGATGCGATCTCAGAGATGGCGATTATCAATCTCTACCGAAGCAGGTTATCGCCATCGAACCAGACATCTTCATAAGTTTCAGTGATCAAGAACCGCCATCCCGGAGCCAAACCAAGGTAAGGAACAAGTAGATTTTCCCAAGCCCCCACATGTGAATAGTGAAGTGGAAGAAAGAAATCAGGATCTTTCGATAGAATCTCGCCACCCCATATATACCAACCCGAAGTGTTATGCTCTGGATTTATCCTCATCCCATTTAAGGGACGAGACCCATTTCTCACATTCTGACTTATTCCCACCTTATCATAATCGGATGGCGGAAAAATTCAGACCCATAATGTTTACATATCTTCTTCTGAGCTATTTCGATAGTCATTTAGCTTCTAACTTCTTTCGCATAGCGCGTGCAAATACGCTTGATCGACATTCTTTGGTCGCCAGATAAGACGAACAAAGAATTTGAAATAAGTCAACCATCACCTGCATCTAAGGTTGGTTTTTACCTTTTACGCAATAACGCACAACGAACGTATCATTGTGGTCACATAATTTTTCCAAAAAAAACCATGCAAAAATTCACACAATGCTTACCTTTCACGCTCGTGAATAAGTCATGCGCGGATCCAGCCTCAGAAAACCTTTCCAGCATGAAGAAATACCCGGCAATGGCTCATAATCTCTTATCGCCCCCCCCCTGAACCGACTTTTCGAACAGCAGGGGTGCGTCCCATGTAGATGATCGCAGACAAGATACAACTGCGCCGAGCAGCCAGGCGCAAAATGCGTCTTTATATACGACATCTCCCGCATATAGCTCTGAATGACCCGGCAGCGAGCGGTGATCTTCCCCCGCAAAAACGCGAGCGGGTCATGCAAAAATTGCGCTCACTGGGTGAACGTCAGCGTTTCATCTCTGTCTATGGGACCATTCGTGATCTTGTCGCCCCGCCCGCCCCCATCTCCTCAGTCTCTTGCCGGCACATCCGCCGGATCAGCTTTTCCTCAAGCTTCCGCTGACTTGCTTCAGGCAAAGTGACATCACTAACTGGCCTGCACCGACTGCAGCGCGTCATAGGCCGCGATCTTCTCCCGGACGACTGGCAAAAGGTCGCGCCCATAGATTTCCGCATCGCCGAGGGGGTCAAACCCTCGGATGAGGAAATGATCGACGCCCAGACGATAATATTCGAGCATGGCTTCAGCTACCTGCTCAGGCGTACCGACCAACCCGGTAGAATTGCCAGCCGCCCCCGTCAATTGGGCGACGCCAGTCCAGAGCCTTTCATCCTGACGCAGAGCAGAAGCCGTTTCCAGAAGACGGCGCGAGCCATCATTGGGCGGCGCATGATCGCGGATCGGCAGGCCTTGGCGAATGCGGGCCTCGCGCACACGCTCGACAATAGACGCGGCCTTGCGCCAGGCCTCTTCCTCGGTGGCGGCAATGACCGGCCTGAGCGACAGCGAGAACCCCGGCGAGCGTCCATAACGGGCTGCTGAGGCCCGCACACGCCTGATCGTCTCCCGGGTGGCCGACAGTGTTTCCCCCCAGGTAGCGTAAACATCGGCATGACGCCCGGCCACTTCGATGGCTTCGGGGGACGTTCCTCCAAAAAATACCGGTAGATGCTCTGGCTTTATGGCGCTCTGCGCCTTGCGTATCCGGTAAAAACGTCCGTCATGATCGAAGGGCGCGTCAGCCTGCCATTCCCGACGAAGAATATCGAGATATTCATCACTGCGCGCATAACGTTCGGTTTTAGTCGTGCCGACATCGCCGTCACGGGCCATTTCCTCATCCGCGCCACCGGTGATGATATGAACGGCCACGCGCCCGTTGGAGAGTTGGTCAAGTGTCGCGAGCTGCCGCGCCGCCAGTGTAGGCTGCGTGAAGCCGGGGCGATGAGCCACGAGAAAACCAAGCCTTGTGGTAAGGGCCGCGCCATAAGCCGCCACAATCTGGCTCTCCGGCGTGTTGGAGCCGAACGGGATGAGAACCCGATCAAAGCCTCCTTCTTCCTGCACACGCAGGGCATTACGCACGTAATCGGGGTCGAGGGCACGGTTACGCGTGCCCTGATCAACCTCCGAACTGTTATTAAACCCGATATATCCGATGAATTTGACCGACATGGATCCTGACTCCGCAAAAGGATGCGATGTCATCCGAGCGCCAATTCGACATGAGGACAAACGAGTTAGGGTGTTAAGCGACTTCAGTTTTTCCAATGAATGCAGGCTTAGACGCGAGATCCCTCATCAGAGACGAAATTCGACGGAACCGTAAATCGTGCGCGGATCGTTGAAAGCCGCTGCATAATAGACAGGCACGCCTCCCCCCTGCACGAAGCTGAGGGTCTGAGGATAGCGATGGTCCAGCAGATTGCGGCCGTTGACTGTCACCGTCCATCGGTGGTTGGCGCTCGTCCAGGCAGCAATTGCGTTGACATATGTCTGCGCTGGCAGGCGTGTCTGGGCGTTGGTCAACGCATCGGTGAAGAGGCTCGATTGATAGGAAATATCTGCCCCAACCCGCCAGGCACCGGGCAGGCGAGGCACCGCGAAGCTGTAACTCGTGCCTGCATGCATCTGAAAACGGGGCGAATAGGGCAGCGGGCCACCCGCGCGCGGCGTGCCGTTGAGCGTCTGCCCATTAGTCAGTCGTGTCTGGCTGAAAGTACCGGCGAAGCTGTCGAGCTGGGCAAACAGCCAGGATGCCGTGCCGTTAATCTCCCAGCCTTTCGTGACCTGCGCTGTTGTCTCGAACTCGGCGCCGACAGAGTGACCCTTGCCCGCATTGTAGCGTCTCGTCAGGCCTGAGGCAGGGTCGAGTGTGGTCACCTGAATATTCTGGAAATCGTTGTAGAAGATATCGGCATTCGCGATCAGGATACCGGGTATCGGTCTCGTCTTCGCACCGATTTCATAGGTGGTCAGAATTTCGGGTTTGTAGGGCAACAGGGCCTGCAATCTGCCGAGTGCGGTGGGCGTCTGCGCCCGATAGTCGAAGCCGCCGGATTTGCTCCCCTGAGAAATAGAAACGTAGGGCATGAGCCGCGATGTCGCCTGCCAGGTCAACGCCCCCTTCGGCAGTAGCTGCGTCCAGCTACGGGCCACACCGGCGCTCCAGGCCTGCTGGCCCGGTGTGGCGAAATAGAGTGTCTGCAGATTGTTGGCGACGCCTTGCGTATAGGGAGACGCTGCAACGAGATAGGAAAGCTGCTCGGAGTTCGAGTGGTTTTCCCAGTTGAAGCGCAGCCCGGCTGTGGCCGTCAGCATCGGGGTAAGGCGATAATGCGCCTCGCCGTAAACCGCCCAGTTGCGTGTAAGCTGATCGATCACGGCATAAACAGGCTGATATCGTATCAGCGCCGGATTATTGGTCTGTGTCCCAGCGGCGTTATTGGCCCGACGTTGCGTAAACCAGTCTTCGTAAAAGAAAAATGCGCCTGTGGTGAAGGAAAAGCGGCCATAATCGCCCTTGAGATGCACATCCTGCGAGTAGGCGCGGTCACGATAGGAGAGAAGCTGCGAAGCACGGATATAGGTGTCACCAAAATTATCGTAATCTCCCTTCATGTCATAACCACGTATGCCGGTGGTGCCATGCAGTGTCAGGCGGGAGTCGAGGATGTAATTGATGTTCCCTGTAAATCCGGCCTCGTTGTAATTGTTTTTCGGATAGATGCGCGAATACAGACCATAGCGATAGGGGTTCAGCAGATTGCCGTAACCGCGATTGGTGCTGTTATCGATCGTGCCATCGAAAGCCAGGGTGATGTCGAGCCGTTCGCTGGGCGTAAATCGTAACTTGCCACGTCCCTGGCTGTAATCAATATTATTCTCACCACGATTGAGCGTGTAGTTATGGTCGATGCTGCCACGACCATGATGATTCAGCGCGATACTGGCATAAATCTTGTCCTTGAGCAGCGCACCGCTGGCAGCCACGCTCAGGCGATATTCATTATAAGAACCATAGCCCGCAAGTGCCGAAACATGGGTGCGATTGGTCGGCACTTCCGTCGTGATGCGCACGGCGCCCCCTTCGGCCTGATGGCCTTCGGTAAAACCAACCGGACCACGGCTGATGGCAATAGCCTCGATATCGAGCAATTCCTGCATCGTGCCGAGTGTGCGTGGCAGATAGACGCCGTCGATATAGGTCCCGACCGATGGCTCACCCTGAGGGTCCAGTTCTCCGATGCCGCGAATGAAGTAATTCGTAGCCGAATAACCGACTGAGGCACGCGGCTGGTAGAGATTGGGGGTCAGATTGCTGATCTGGCGCATATCGGTCACGCCCAGCGCGCGAAGCCTGTCACCTGTCAGAACGGAAATGGATTGCGCCGTCTTCTGCGCCTGATCGACCAGATGATCGGCACGTGACGGCGCGCTTACAACCAGCGTTTCACTTCCCGCAGGTAGGTAACTTCCCTGCTGCCGGGGTTTTACCGCAGCGGGTTTCCTGAGCGCTGTATCCGTCTTCCTGCGGGTCTGGTGCTTGTCATTGAGTGACGGCAGGCCAGCCTGACTGCCGGACTGGGTTCGCGTCGCTCCGTGAGCCGTGGCCACAAGGCTGCAGACAAGTGCCGCAGAAGTGCTCGTGCAGAGCAGCAGACGAAACAGGTCTGTCTGTCCTTTCCGCGCAGAAGCAGGGGCGACGTGTCGTGCAAGCGGGGTCATCGAGGCTCTCCGAAATGATAGGCCTCGTATTTATTGTGCAACGATTGTATATTTCAACAAACAACAACATTCAATAGTGAAATATGACCCATGACTGTTCCTCATTTTGTTTTCCGGGGAGCGGTCCATAGAAAAGACCCGATACAGAGGTCCGGCCCAGAGGAAGAAAAACAGATGACGGTTTCCGCCCCCCTGCTCGAAACGCTCGCGTCGGCTTTTGCCCGTCGCGCAGCCACTCATGATCAGTCGGGAGAAATCTGCACTGCCAATCTGGCCGATCTGCGCGAGGCAGGGCTTCTGGCCCTGACAGTTCGACCCGAATTTGGCGGAAAAGGCGCAGGGTTGCGTGATGTGACGCGTGTGATCTCGGCCATCGCGAAAGGAGACCCATCAACGGCTTTGATTCTCTCGATGCAATATCTGCAACATGCCGGTGCCGCATCGGCGCAATGGCCTGAAGCGACCCATCGGCTGATTTCTGAAGAAGCTGTCAGAACGGGGGCGCTCATCAATGCACTGCGTGTCGAGCCAGCGCTTGGAACCCCGGCGCGAGGCGGTATCCCTGCAACCGTCCTGCGCCGTCAGAACGGATCATGGGTGCTCACGGGCAGCAAGATCTATTCGACCGGCTCAACCGCGCTGCGCTGGGGAATTGTCTGGGCAGCCACCGACGAGGCCCATCCCCGTGTCGGCCATGTTCTGGTTCCGCTCGACCAGGATGGCGTCTCGATTGAGCCGAGCTGGAACCATCTCGGCATGCGCGCCACCGGCAGCCATACGATCTCCTTCACGAATGTGTCGGTGCCTGATGAGCATCTGCTTGAGCTACGCGCGCCCGACGACTGGAAAGGCCATGGAGACGATCTGGCCGCCTGGCATGGCGTGGTGATTGCCGCCCTTTATGACGGCGTGGCGAGAGCCGCTGTCGAGTGGTTTCACGGTTTCCTGCGCGATCGCACACCTGCCAATCTTGGCCAGAGTCTCGCCACGCTGCCGCGCTTTCATGAAATCGCGGGAGAAATCGAGGCCCTTCTGCTCAGTAACGAGGCCCTGATCGCCCATCAGATCGCCCGTCAGGAGCGGCGCGAAGCGACCGCGACAGAGGCCAATCTCACCAAACATATCGTGACCGAAAATGCGATCAGGGCCGTGGAGCGCTGTATCGCCGCCATCGGCAACCCCGCCCTCACGAGGGATAACCCGCTCGAGCGCCATTACCGCAATGTTCTGTGTGCCCGTATCCATACACCCCAGGCCGATATCGCTCTCTCTGCCGCCGGTCGTGCGGCCCTGCAACAGGACAGACCCGTATGAAACTCTCCAGAAGAGCCCTGCTGGCCAGCATTCCCGCCGCGACACTCCTGCCACAGCGCAGCTTTGCCGACGATCTGTCGCAGGTAACACTGCGCGTTGCGACGTTTCGTGGCGCCGATCAGACGCTCCTGCGAACGACGGGGCTTGATGACTTCCCATACAAGGTCGTTTTCAGCGAATTCAATTCCGGCAATCTGATCGCCCGGGCGATAGATGCCGATGCGATCGATCTTGGTGCCTGGAGTGAGATCCCGATGGTGTTCGCGGCGTCAAGCGGTGCGCGTGTCGCAGTGGCAGCAACGCTCGAAGGGCCAACCACCAATCAGGCGGTTCTGGTTCCGACCAGATCACCGCTCAAAAGCTTCAGCGATCTGCGCGGCAAGCGCGTGGGCTACATCCGCTCGACCACCACGCAGTATTTTCTGCTCAAGATGCTGGCACGGCATAATATGACGCTGGCCGATATCACTCCTGTCGCCCTCGGCATGAGCGAGGGTCTGACGGCGTTGAAATCCGGCAGTCTCGACGCCTGGGCCACCTATGGCTATGCCATCGAAATTCTTGAGGCAGATAACAGCGCCCGTATCCTTGAAAGCGCAGAGGATATCCTGTCTGGCCATTACTTCATCGGCATCAATCCGCAGCATCTTGGCGATACAGGTTTCAAGACCGCCTCGGCCGATTACATCAATCGCCTAGGCAAGGCGTATTCGCAGCTCAATGCCGACAAACCCCGCTGGGCGCGCGCCGTCGCACCAGACGTGCATGTTCCCGAACCGCTCGTCCTCTCCTATCTCAATCACATGAACCGCGCCTATCACACGCGGCCATGGAAGCCATCTGATATCGCCACAGCATCAGAGGTCGCCCATACCCTCGGCGGCGCTGGCGCCCTGCCCCCCAACCCGAACCTCGCCTCGGTATTCACGCCAGCCTTGAGCTCCCTCCTGAACGGCTGACAGGCGATGAAGCGGTGATGCCAGGTCAACTGAAACCGGTTATCCGAAGCCCACGGAAAGGTTATTGGCAAGCTAAAAGCAGTTGCATCGCTCGATTTGGCTGAAACCCTGATCTGGAGGGTGTGACGGGTCATGGCGATAGTGCTGCCAGCCGGTAAAGAGAAGAAACTCACGATAACGGAGAAGATAGAAGCGAAGCGTTGACACCCACCGGATGAGCAGAATTTCTGCATGATACGCTCGTGTCTCTGCGAGGGCCGACGGCTGCCTTCGGCATGATTGTTCAGGCCCTTGCGCCGGAGATAACGTGCGAAAAGACCAATCTGCCGTCAGGCCTTTTCGTGACACTTCGGCCTGTCGGTGATCATGCGGCCTACCCACAGATCTTTCCGCTTTCTAAAGCTGATCAGCAGGCGTGTCACGGCTCGAATACTCCGGCGGGTCGGCACGTTACCGTTAAAAACATACCTCTTCTGATCCTTCATAGAGCAGCCTCCGTTATGTTTAGCCAAGTGGCTCGCAACAGTTTTTACCACATAAAGGAGAAAGAGTAGTACATCTCGCATTGATCAAAACCCAGTGGATTTGGCATTGCCAGAACACTAGGTCTTAGGGCTTATGGAAAACATTATCGCGGGCCAGGGTTGTCCAAAAATAAAAAAACACAAAGACTTTGACACAATCAGAGGATGATCAATGCATAAGCCACCATGGCAGTATATCGGAGAGAATATAGCGGCATTTCCGATACATGATCTTTTTTATTGCGATTATTTCGACGAAGAATCGGGTGATAAATCCATAGGCCTCCCTGCGGCTGGCATTTCGATGAATCTTGATAAAGAGAACACTATACAATCTGTCTTTCTCTACGCGGAATATGCAGAAACTGATTATGGTCGGTATGGCGGAACATTGCCTTTTGACCTGCGTTTTGAAATGTCCAGAAATGATGTGAGAACGCTCCTGGGGGAGCCGGATTTCTCGAGGGGACCGTGTTATAACGAGTTTCTGAAAAGAACGAGCAACCCACTGGACCGATACTATAGAGATGAAAAATCTTATGCATTCGAGTACCTTCCAACTCTAAGTTCAATAAATATTATCTGTATATTCAGGAAAATTATTGATTAATATACACTTTTACAAATATTTCTATTTTCCTTTCGATGCCATTGATTGTTTTCATGTAAAGTTTTTATTTATATTACAGTATTGTTTTGTAATTCTGAAATTATTATCAGTCAATTGCAAGGGGCACCTGCTTGTCCTTATCCACCGGACCAAGGATTCGACCTATCAGAGCAACCCGGCCGCTCTTCGCACCTCAATACTCTTCACAGTTCTCTATCGAACTGCACCAACCGACATAACATCACCGATCGACGAGAAGGAATAGCCAGTCCGACATGGATCGCACTGGCGTCAGTCTGTCAAGGTCTATCGCGATCGGGTCAGATTGGACCCAAAACACGGAAATTATGTGTTCCATCGCGCTCAAGCTGCGCGATAAGACCGAACTCCCAGTCGAGATAGGCCTGCATCGCCGCAGCGCCGTTATCTGTTCCCTCATAAGGGCGCTTATAGACATCGTCGGTTGATGTCAGAGCGCGTGCTTCATCAAGTCCCGCCTCAAGGGCAAAGCCCTTGGCACGCCAGGCCTCCGTACCGCCCTGCAACACACGTACATCGATCCCTAGCGCAGCAAGTTCGGGCGCGGTGAGCGCGGCCAGACGACCATCAGGAGAGGTCAGGACAATTCGCCCGATTTCCCGTGCCTTGAGCTGTGTTGCAAGCTCCGCCCGTGTCCCGAACACCGCGCCTGGGATATGCCCTTTCCGATAGATTGGGGTCGTCGCCAGATCGACGAGAAAAGATTTTTCCGCCTCATTGGCATAGGATTGCGGCGAAACGACGCGGATACTGGGAGACGAAGCGCCCGGCCAGACATCCTTAGCACCAGTATTGGTCGCCAGCTCGAGATCTCCCCATTCGGCCAGCACATAGACCTCGTTCCATCCGAGTTGACGCAGCCAGTGTCCGGCCATGCGCGCCCTTACGCCGTCATCATCGCTCAACACGATCGTGCCGTGACGCACGGCAATCCACTCATCCGTCGCCTGTATGAGCTGACCACCCGGCGCAGAGGCAAAACCCTGAAGATGCCCCGCCGCATATTCTTCCGGCAAACGCACATCCAGACGATAAAGCGTGCGCGTTCTGTCCGCCTGCAACGCAAGAAATTCTGCTGGCGTGAGCGTTCTGACACCGGTCGCTTCAGCCAGTTCTTCAGCCCGCTTCCGGGCCAGAGCCACATGATCTGCGCTTGGCGGGGCGCCCGCTTCATGCTGGCCGCGCGCAACGTCGAACCCGGCGAGAGTCCAGCCGATCGTTCCATTACGCAAGGCAAAGACGGGGTTCGGCAGGGCCGCATTGACGAGCGATTGCGCGCCTATGATCGACCGTGTGCGCCCGGCACAATTGACCACGATGGTGGTGTCAGGAGACGGCGCATTATCGCGTGCCCTGTAGGCAAGATCTCCGCCTGGAACGCTGCGTCCGCCGGGAATGGACATGACTTCATATTCGCTGAAACGCCGCGCATCGAGAATTACGATATTCTCGCCCTCTGCGATGCGCTTCTCCAGCTCTTCTGCAGGAAGTGAGGGCGTCTGACGTTCATGCTCGACGAGCTCGCCAAAAGCCTTGGACGGCACGTTCACGTCAATGAAGATCTCGCCGCCACTCTCACGCCAGCCAGCGAGGCCGCCTTCAAGCGACGCAACATTGCCATAGCCCAGCGCCGCAAGAAGCGGCAGAGCCCGGGCGACATAGCCTTCTCCGTCGTCATAGACCACGATCGGCGCATCGCCCCTCGGTACGAGGCGATTGATATCAAGATCGAGCCTGCCGAGTGGAATACTGACCGCAAAAAGCGGATGAGCGCGTGAAAACGGCCCCTCTTCACGCAGATCGATCAGCGCGATTTCGCGCCCCTCGCGCAAGGATGCCCGCACAAGCTCGGACGATATGGTTCTTGTCATTTCGTTAGATCCCATAGATTGGGCACAACATCGGACGAGTAGCCGGAGATGAAGATTTTCTCCTGCCCGGTCTCGATGTCATAGGTGGCGCGCGCGACAGCGCCGATATTGGCACCGTAAACATGGATGGAGAGCGAGGTCTCATCAGCAAGCGCGTTGGAGACGCGATGATAATCGCGCTCGCCTGGGCGCAGGAGTCCGACATGGCCGGGCTCGAGGATCTCTTCCGCTTCCAGCACGAAACCTGCCCCGGTGCGGGTGTAGCTTTCCTCGCGCTCACGACCACGGAGAATGCCGATCAGACCCCAGACACGATGGTCGTGCAAGGGCGTGGTCTGACCCGGCCCCCAGACGAAACTCACCACCGAAAACCGACCGTAGGGATCAGCGTGGAGCAGATACTGGCTATAGCGTTCGGGGTCAGGACGGGCGAACTGCTCCGGCAACCAGCGATCATGCGCGATCAGACTGCGCAGAAGCACTGCCCCCTGGTCGAGAATACGCTCCTGTCCCTCATTGCGATCAATGAGGGCCGTGAACGCTTCCACAAATTCCCGCAAAGGGGTGATGCTTGCCATGGAAGTGCTCAATCCAGAAGTTCGGGCTCTGCCGCCGTGATCCAGTCCCAAAGAGGCTGGAAGGAATAGTATCCACCCTGATGCGTACCAACCTGGCTCGCGGTCAGACGGGCGATATCGGGAGCGATAGGTCGCGTTTCCCCCGCCGCCTGAGCGAGCAGTTGTGTCTGGGCGGCATTATCCATGGCGAGAAACCACCATGCGGCTGCTTCGACAGTTGGTCCGACAGTCAAAAGGCCGTGGTTTTGTAAAATGAGCGCCTTTCGCTGGCCGAGAGTGCGCGCCAGACGATCGCCCTCATCATCATTCAGAACGACGCCGGAAAACGGGTCGAAAACCGCGTGATCTTCATAAAAGGCGCAGGCATCCTGTGTCAGTGGGGCAATTTCGATCCCGAGGGTGGAAAATGCCTTGCCATAGGTCGAGTGGGTATGTGCGGCAGCGATCACATCAGGCCGTTCGCGGTGAATGGCCGAGTGAATGGTAAAGCCCGCCTGATTGATCGGTTTGTCTCCGATCAGGATATTCCCTTCATGATCGACCAGCTGAAGGTCCGAAACCTTGATCTGCGAGAAATGAACCGCAAGCGGATTAATCCAGAACCGATCCGGAAACTCGGGATCACGCGCCGTCACATGCCCGGCCAGCCCCTGATCGAAACCATATCGGCCAAATAGCCGGAACGTCGCTGCAAGCCGTTGCTTGCGGTGCAGCCGCTCCTCCTCAAAGCTCTGTGGCTCAGGGCGAGGCCTGAGCCGGATAACGCGGGCAGGTGCTGTCTTTTCGGGTGCGAGAACACTCATAGTCAGGACTTTCAGATTAGACGCGTAACGGATCTGCGATTTTCGACGGGCTCTCGATACGGTTCACAAGAGACTCGCCGACGAGAAAATTTCGGATATTTCCGGCAATCAGGGCTGCGAGCCGTTCACGCCCCTGCCCTCCAGACCAGGCAATATGCGGTGTGAGACGGATAGCGGGATGGCTGTAGAAAGCATGTCCGGCCGGGAGTGGCTCGGGTTCGGTCACATCCAGTGTTGCCAGACGCACGATTCCGCTCGACAGCGCCTCGATAAGGGCTTCCTGATCAATCAGCCCCCCTCTGGCGACATTGATCAGATGGAGGCCAGGCTTTGCATGGGACAAGGCGCGCCGGTCAACGCAATGCCGCGTTTCGTCATCGAGCGGCAGGGCCAGCACCACGATGTCGCTAGCAGCAAGCAGATCGGGCAGACTGTCCACCGAGGCGATACCGGGCAATTCAGCCTGACGTGACTTTCGGCAGACACGCAATTCCAGGCCGAAGGCTTCCGCACGCCTTGCGACGGCACCCCCTATGGCGCCGAACCCGGCCAGCCCCAATGTTTTCCCATCGAGCGTGCCGAGCGGTTTGAGTGCATCCGCAGACGCGTAGTCCTCGGGTCCATGGGCATGGCGCGAAGAGAGATTTTTCACGTCATCAAGGATTGCTGCCAGAACATAATCGGCAATCGCTTCGGCCGTCACACCGCGACCCGTCGTGACTTCTGGAACATCGAAAAGCCAGGCAGGAAAGCCGTCGACCCCTGATGAGGCGATCTGGACCCATTCTAGATTGAATGGCCATCCTTCGGGTGGCGTAGCGGGCGCTTGACGCCATGCAGATGACGGGCCTGTCACGAGAATGGTCGCATCACCCACCTGCCAGGGCGCTTCCTCCCGAGACGCTGAACGGAACACTGCTTGAGGAAGGAGGCCGACGGCATCGGTCAGATCGAGGCCGATCTGGTTGAGAACCCGTATCGTCCTCGCCTCAAGGGCCTCTCCTGGCGAAACACGTTCCAGAACCTGGCTCATCTCACGCGGCCTTGCTGGCGGAAATCTGTGCCGTCTGGGCCTCTTCACGGGCGATCAACGCCTTGACGCGCGGTATGAGATCGCTGCCGTAAGAAAGCGCATCGGGCAGAGGATCAAAGCCGCGTATCAGGAACGTGGAAATGCCCAGACGGTGGTAATCGAGCAGCGCATCAGCCACTTGATCTGGTGTGCCCACAAGCGATGTTGAGTTCCCCTTCGCCCCTGTCAGGGCCGCGATGCCAGTCCACAGGCGCTTGTCGGCGCGATGGTTGTCGCCTGCTGCGGCCAGAAGACGGCGCGAACCCTCTGCATGAATATGCGCCTCTCTGCCGAAGCCTGTTCTGCTCAGCAGAGCCTGCGCTCGCGCCAGAATACCCTCGGCCTTGGCCCAGGCGCCGTCTTCGGTCTCGGCTAGTATGGGCCTGAGAGAGAGCGAAAACCTCGGGGAGCGGCCATAGGGTACCGCTGCCGCCCTGACCCTTGCAACGGTCTCGGCAACCTGGGCATAGCTTTCTCCCCAAAGCGCATAGACGTCAGCGTGCTTTCCCGCCACTTCTATGGCCTCGGGAGAAGAGCCGCCGAAATAGACCGGTATTCCCGCGGGATTTCGGGGCCTTATCTGGGAGCGGCCGCCGGCAACACGATAAAAGCGGCCGTCATAATCGAACGGCTCTTCCGAGCCCCATTCGAGACGTATGATGTCGAGATATTCGCGGGTACGCGCGTAGCGTTCCGATTTTGTTGTAAAATCGCCATCTGCCTGAAATTCGATATCGCTTGCCCCGGTAATGATATGGGGGGCGACACGCCCATTCGAGAGATGGTCGAGCGTCGCGAACTGACGCGCCGCAAGAGTGGGAGCAATAAAGCCTGGCCTGTGGGCGATCAGCAAGCCAAGCTTTGGCGCGATAGCCTGGGCATGGGCCGCTACCGTGAAGCTGTCGGGCGAGTCCGAATGCAGCGCGAAAAGCGCACGATCAAAACCAGCGCTTTCGTGGATCTTGGCTGCGGTCTCGACATAAAGCGGGTCGAAACTTGCGCCGGCGGGCGCGATGGTTTCCGACGCGTTGCGATTGCCGACAAAGCCTATGAACTCGACAGCCATCCTGCTTCTCCCATTTACCAAATCTGTGTCGTGGTAATCCTATTTCACATTGAGTTTTCCGATCATTCAACGCAATAATATTAAATAGACAGTTTTATATCGTTAAACGAGGCTCCATGTCAGAAGCTCCCTCCCCACCCCCGCAGCGTCAGCCAAGACGCATGGCGACCAATATGCCGACAGAACTCGTCCGGTCTTTCGTGGCGATCGTCGATGCCGGCTCCATGGCACAGGCGACGGAAGCGATTTTTCTGACCCAGTCAGCGCTCAGCCTTCAGATGAAACGTCTGGAAGACCTGCTGCAGCAGAAACTCTTTCGTCGCGATGGTCGGGCTCTGACACTGACAGCCGCAGGAGAGGATCTTCTCGTCAGGGCGCGACAGTTTCTCGCCTTGAACGATCAGATCGTTCAATCAATGGGTCAGGGCTTTGACCCGGAGCCGATCCATCTCGGCATGACCCAGGACTACGCCGACACCATCCTCCCTGGGACTCTCGCGCGGTTTCACCATGCTCATCCGCGAGCCCGGCTGCGTCTGCATGTCGGAGGCACCATGGATCTGCTCGATCTGTATGACCGCAGCAAGCTCGATATCGTGCTTGGCTTCGGTCGCCATGCTGAACGTGGCGATGCTGAACTGGTCGAGGTCGCCCAGACCCGCATGATCTGGCTCGGCAATCAGACGCATGCGGATTCCGGCGAAGTGCCTCTGGTCCTGCTCGAACCGCCCTGCCAGTTCCGTAACGCTGTTCTCACCACGTTGCAGAATGCAGGCCGTGAGCACCGCATCCTGCTCGAGACGCCCCATCTTCCCGGCCTAAGAGCAGCCCTGAAGAGCGGGCTCGGTGCCAGTGCCCGGACAACCGGCTATGCTGCGGCTGCGGGGTTGCCGGTCATGGCCTCCGGCAGCCTGCCCAACCTGCCGGACCTTCCGACAATATTGTTCAAGCGGCGAGGTATCTCGGAAGCAGCCGATGACCTTGCCGAATTGCTGGTGCAGGAAACCCGGGATAATCAGGAATGAAGGTCTCATGAGAAACGTCAAACTGGAGGTTGAGCGAAACTCTGTTGGGATTTCGCAAAGCCTCTGACACCGTAGGGGGGAATATCAGCCATCTCAGGAGCATGATCTCATGGGCGATTTCCCCGCAGCCCTCAATGCAAAAGACCGGAAGACCCCCTCTCTGTCAGAACGGTTCGAGGCCCTCGAACGCGAGCGGGAACGATCCTGGCCCGCAGAGGCTCTGGCGATTAATCGCAACCAACGCGCGCTTCTTGTTCGCGAGCATGATCTTTCATCAGGACCTGGCGTTGGGGATCGGTTTCCTGACGCCTTGCTTACCAGGCTGGACGGCACGCGACTGACCTATCCTCAGGCGGATGATAAGCCATCAGTCCTGGTATTTTTCCGTTTTGCCGGATGCCCGGCCTGTAATATCGCCTTGCCGTATTACCGCGATCATCTGTTTCCGGAACTCAGGCGCCTCGACGTTGAGCTGATCGCTATATCCCCCCAGCCGCCCCAGCTTCTCCGCGCGATCAGCGAGGCGCATCAATTGCCATTTGCCGTCGTGACGGATGAAGGCCTCGAGCTGTCGCGCAAGCTCGGCATCACTTACGAATACGACGAACCATCCCGTCAGGCCGCAATCGAAAAAGGCATCGACCCTCGAAGCCTCAACGGAACGGACAAGTGGGAACTCCCCAAACCCGCGATATACGTATTGGACCATAAAAAACAGATCGTCTTCCGCGACGTGTCCCCTGACTGGATGCAGCGAACGGATGTCGGAAGAATTGTGGAGGCTCTGTAAAATAACTGACGTGGAGAATACTCAGAACGGGTGATAAGAAGTTTCATAGCATTTCTTTAAAATCCGTTTGATTAACGCGTGCCTGCAACGGCCCTGTGTAATCAGGCTCAGGCCTCAATGATCAGATGGCAGAGATCTGATCTAGGCTTTACGAGAAGGCTGAGAAGGAGCGACCAATTTTCTCTAACGGGCAATCGGCTGAAGCGCATTCCACCGTTCGTTCCCGAGTACCACGGCAAACTACGTGTTGATGGCCTTCGCGTGCCGGGAGACATCCTTTTTTTTGTAAACCGCAATAGTGTTCGCTGGCGTGATGTGCCCCGGGAAAACGGGCTGCGCGAGGCGCTTTACAGACGCTGAAAGCGTGAGGACAACATGGGTATTTTCACGCGAATGATGGTTGGCCTACCTGTTGCGAAATCTGAACTTCGGACCATCATGGTGAACACACTTTGCAACAAGGCATTCCATACGGCTCCAAGCCTGAGGTAAAAGAGGGAATACAGAGCATCTGATCGGTTGCATCGAAGGCAGGATAGACATCACCTGGCATGCAGACAACGACCAGAACGGACGACCGCAGAGCTTCTTTTTGACAACCGAACAGGCTAGAGATTTCGCTGGCGCCTCTGTCCTGCTGGACAGCCTTCCTATAGCATAGTGAATGCTGGCAGACAGGGGTTATGACGCTGCCTCCTTCAGGGATGCCTTGGAGGAGAGAGAGATCACTTCCCCACCAATTCTATGACAGAAATGCCGCGGAAAACCGATAAGGTATGACCGGCGGGAATACAAAAAGTGTAACCGTTTAGAGATCATGTTCGGGAGGCTCAAGGACTGGCGGCAGGTTGCAGCACATGATGACAGATGACCGACCGTTTCCTTCACAGTCTTCCATCTCGCTGCAACGGTTATGCTCTGGCTATGAGTATTAATCCCGCGGGGTAGACACAACTCATGTGCGCGGTCGTTTTTTAATGAAGTATTCTATTATTTCGGAGCATACATTATCTGCAGCTTTCCCTCGGTCGCGCTCGTCGATTGTGTAAATAATACTCTCCAATTTATTTCCTATCTTACTCAAAAATTTAGTAATGAATCTATTTTCAAAAGAGTATATGATATCCTCCGTTAATCTTATTTTTGATTGCAAAAATATTAAGTCAATACCTCCGTCTATATGAGATCGACACACATCCCTTAGGCTGGCAATTTCTCTATCAAATTCATTCATCGATTTCCCCAATAACGCTCATTCTGAGTTTACTAGCCTTCTAAGAAAACTTTTCCACATTGCCTGACAAAATCAGAAGACAGCACCATATTGCCCGTGCTGTCGATTATCGCACCCGCCGATTTCAGATCGCCCCCAAGGGCCGCCAGAACCGCATTGCCACCCGCACTGATGGAGCTCGTGTAATTCTGCGTCTGGCTGAACGCGCTGCTGACATTGGCGCCCTTCACCGCCGTGGCCTGACGCACTGTCCCGGCCCCAAGCGTCAGGCTGTTGCCCGCCAGCATCGACAAATCACCACCCGAACTCAGGCGACCGCCATTGAAGGTAATGTCATTGCTGGCCGAGAGCAACGCCGCACCGCTCGCCGCAATCGTGCCGCCGCTCAGCGCGACATTGCCCGGCGCCAGATAAAGCTTCGGCGCCAGCACCGTCGCACCATTCACCTGCGCCGGCACATACCAGACGATGTTCTGCGTCAGGGACGCCTTCTGTTCATCGCTCAGCGCCTGACCGAAAGTCAACCCAAGGCGCTGCGCCTGATCCGCTCGGTTCGTGACCAGTGCCTGCATCTGAGAGGATGCGTTGACAAACGTGCCGCCGAGAAAGGTCTGGCCCGTCGCAGACACAATCTGCTGCTGCACATATTGCTGGTCAAAATAGGAATTACCCAGGAACGTATAATCCGACGGTGTCTTGCCCAGACGATCCACAAGATATTGCAAGCCGTGATATCTGTTTGCGTGTCGTTTTTAAATTCGATCTGCTTCTTCAGAAGTGCGCTCTACGAAAATTTTCATGCAACTCTCTTGCTTCGGCTCATATACATCTACTCAAAGCAAGACGCGCCGCTACGCCTATCTCTTCCGCGCTGCTATCGGCGGGAATAACTACGTTATCCTCTTCAGAAATCCCATCTAAAGACCACGACTCCAATTTATCATGGAACCATGGTCTTATTTTTATATCTTTAGCGCTCTTTACCACATCACAATTTTTCATATTTTTGAACATGGCTTTTTTTGTCTTATAGCCAAATTTCTCCATAGTCTCCGTCACCCACTTTTTATAACGCTCCTCCGTCAGGATATAATTATGGAGGGGTGCATCGTATTCAACGTCAGGGTGGACTACGACATCATTGCGAGGCGCTGGAACCACAAACCTGCTGGCGCCAAGGGCAGGCAATATTGCCAATCCAAAATCTATATTATTTACTTCTGTAGAAAGATAAATATTTTCTCCGGAATGATCATACTGAAATATTCTATATCCATAGTGCGTTTTTACATTTATGGATTTCTCGGTCATTTTATATTTGCCCAATACCGTCTATCAACAATGCTCATTTTAGTTTCCATAATTTGAGGTTAATTCCTATTTCAGTAGCATAGTCGTGCGCTCGATTAAGCGGTAGTGTCACGTTAAGTCTGGAATAGTAAAGGCTGACGATGAGAGTGTCGTCTTCGAGCAACAAACGGCACCGATTTCCGAGAAAGTTGATTGCGCATGCGGTTTGGCTCTATTTCGGTTTCTCACGGAACTTTTGTCTCGTTGAAGAAATGTTGCTCGAGCGGGCGTTGTCGCCTGGTATAAAATGATCCGTCGGTGGAACCTGGAGTTCGGTACGGCTTATGCCCACTGCCTGCGACGCAAGAAGGCCTGACCTGGCGATATCCCGCGTCTGAACAAGGTACGATTATGATCCGTGGCCAATTTCACAGGCTGTGGGTGCCTGTGGATCACGAGGGGTATGTTCTCGATGAAATCCTGCTGACCCGTAGGAACATCAAAGCAGCAAGACGTCTGCTGATACAGCTTTCGAGACAGCAGAGCTTGCGCCCCAGCCGCATGAGCACTGAGAAGGCGAGAAGGCGAGAAGGCGAGAAGTTGAAATCCTACCAAGCAGCCAGACGAAAAATGCGCCTCTCGCTTTCGCATAAGGGTCTGAAAATGGGTCAGAAAACAGCCATTTAAACCTGCAAAAACATGAGCGGTTCATGCAGAATTTTCCTTAACCAGACGGGTGTCAACGCTTCGTCTCTGTCTTTTCGGCAATTCGTAATCTCTTAGTCCCCTCCGCCTTCATCACCACCGCTTTTTCGCTGCACATTCATCGTATCAGAGCTTTCGCTCGACGGAGTAGCGCGACCGCTCTCAGCATCTGCATATCCCTCTCGTGGGCTTCAGTCCACCTCCTCAAGTTAACGTGACAGTACCTGTTCTGACTAAGAACCGCCAGCCTGAGCATTAAAACTATCTTTTACATATCTTATTGATTTCGTTTTCTATTTTCTTTCCAGAAAAAGTAATATTGTCTCCATTATATTTAACAACAAGGGTTTTTTCTGATAAGATTTTTACAGGCCTTTTGCTTGACCAAGTCCCATCTTTTTTCTTGTAAAAATCGCGACATTCAATTTGTCCCCAATTTCCGTTATCTTTCTGCGAATATAACTGAAAATTCATCGGTTTTGCATCTTCGGCAAAGGATCGTCCCACCAACATTTCCAATGTTGCAACCAACAGAATTTTTTTTCTCATGGCGGTTCCCGTTACCTATAAAATGGTAATTATAGCTTAATATTATGATATTCCGAGTAAATAATCAAAATTTCTATAACGCAGGATTCCGATTTCATCCTCCTTGCCATGATTCTAGGCTCAGGACCCATTTTCTTAGGCAGCGACCTGTTTCAGGCCCTGTGAGGAGACTGCAAATGAGTGACATGAACTGGCTGACTTACGAGCAAATGATCCTCTGCGGCCCTTTTTTCCCAAGAGCCACGGCAGGCACCGTGTTAGTGACCACAGCGTCCGGAGTGATCCGCGCTGACACGATGCTTCACGAGAGTATGTTCCACATAGAACCCTGAATTCCAGGACGAAGCCTCCACGGAAGGCCGTCAAGTACGACAGCCGCAAATACAAATGCCGCAACCGCATTGAGACCACGTTTGGCAGGGTTAAGAACTCGCGACGGAACGTAACACGCTACATCAGATACCTAACCCTTTCTTTCTCCGCCATATGCGTCGCCGCAATCGCCATGTTCTGGCCCTGAGCCTAGTTGCGCTCCTCGCAAATGTGACCGAGGCGTCATAAAAGTTTTTTCATATTTCTCTAGTATTATTTTTTGTAACAGATATCGTTCCGTTCACAAAATAGAGATGGCCTGCCGGACATCAGACACGAAAACGGAATCCAAGCATGACACTGACCGCGCGTATTCTCTTGCTGGGTTTTACGGCGCTTACGCCAGGCCTTGCTCTGGCGCAGGCCCTGCCGAGCGGGGGGAGTTTTACTGCAGGCAGTGGCAGCATTGCGAGCGCTGGCACTGCCATGACGGTAACGCAGAGCACGGCACGCGGCGTCATCAACTGGCAGGGGTTTTCCATCGCTTCTGGCCATTCGGTGCAGTTCGAGAATGGCAGCGGTGCCACCCTGAACAGGGTGACGGGCGCACAGATGTCCGAGCTTCAGGGGCATCTTGGCGCCACGGGCTCGCTCTATCTCATCAATCCCAATGGCATCGTGATTGGTCCCAAAGGTACAGTCGCCACAGGTGGCAGCTTCGTCGCCTCGACCCGTGACACAACCGACAGAGCTTTCATGAAGGGGGGCAGCCTCGCCTTCTCCGGCAACTCGTCGGGCACGGTCAGGAATGAGGGCAGGATCACCAGCACGAATGGCAATGTCGTGCTGGTTGGGCAATCGGTCAGCAATAGCGGCACGGTGAATGCGGCCAATGGCACGGTGGCGCTTGCTGCGGGCAACAAGGTGATCCTGAGCGAGGCAGAGGGCCCTGACGGGATCTATGTCGAGACCGATGCCACTGCCACGGGCGATGTGACCAATACGGGCCACATCCAGGCAGCAGCGGCCACGCTTGCAGCTGCGGGGGGCAATGTCTATGCGCTGGCAGGTAATCGCGACCGGCTGATCCAGGCCACCGGCACCAGAACGGTCAATGGACAGATCTGGCTCACCGCCCCTCAGGGCAAGGTGACGGTCGAGGATACGACTGTCATTGCCACTACCCGGGACGGTGCAGGCGGTACGATCCGGGCCAATGGACATGAGGTTGGCCTCGGCAGTCGTGCCGTACTCGATGCCTCTGCCACGAAGTCGGGTAAGCAGGGCGGCCATGTTCTGGTGGGCACGGATGCCATGGGCGGGGTCAATCTCGCCACACGCACGACCATTGCCAGTGGTGCGACGCTCAAAGCCCGCGGCAAGGATAATGGTGCGGGCGGTGACATCGAGACCTCGGCGCATACGATGGAGCTGGGTAACGCCACGATCGATGCAGGCACAGGCGGGCAGTGGCTCCTCGATCCTACTGACCTGACCATCGATGCCAACGCGGCCGCCACGATCAACAACACGCTGGCCTCTGGCAACAATGTCACCCAGCAGACCACCGCCAACGCGGCTAGCGGCTACGGTACAAGCTCTGGCAGTAACGGGGATATCATCCTCAATGCGCCGATCTCGCGGAGCACAGCCAGCACGCTGACCCTGAGTGCGTATCATAGCATCACACTCAATGCCGGGATTACCGTCACCGGCAATGGCACGCTGGCTTTGGTCACGAATAATAATAGTGGTGGGACCAGCAGCGGCGGTACACTGGCCCTGAACGGCAGTGCCATTCAGTTTCCCAACCGAAATACCACCGCCAATACCGGTGGCGCAGTGACCATCAATGGCAATGCCTATACCCTGATCGCCAGCACGAATGATCTGCAAGATATCGGGACCAGCGGGTATTACGCCCTTGCCCATCCCCTCGATGCCAGCGCTGTGTCGAACTTTACCCCCCTCGGCGGATCGAACGGCTTTGCCGGCGATTTCAACGGCCTCGGCAATACCATCTCCAATCTGACCATCTCTTCGAACGCAAAATATGTGGGTCTGTTCGGGCAGGTCGCCTCAGGCGGCACGATCGAAAATATTGGTATGATCGAAGAAAGCGCGACTGGATCAGCCTCAAACTCTAATGTTGGCACAATAGCTGGCTCTAATTATGGTTTGGTAAGTCATGTCTACGCGACCGGAGCCGACAATACTGGCGTCTCCTCCTCGAGTATCGGCGGACTAATAGGCTACAATCAAGGTACGATCAGCAATGCATATTCAACCGGATCGGTCTCGGCCTCAGGCAATGGTAGCAACATCGGCGGGCTAGTCGGTACAAATTACGGTACGATCAACAACACCTACGCGACTACAATCGTTTCCGGCACCGCTTCCGATGCAGGCGGGCTCGTCGGTTATAATCTTACAACGATCAGCAACGCGTACTCGACTGGGTCAGTATCGAGTGTGGCCGCCTTCAGCGGTGGATTTGTTGGTTATAATTTTGGTGAAATTAGCGGAAACTTCTGGGATGTGTCGTCTAGCAGAATGCCCGGAGGCGTGGGGGGGGGTGGCGGATCTGGCCTGACGGGCCTAACGACGGCACAGTTACAATCCTCCCTTCCTGTCGGGTTCAGCGCTCTGACATGGAGCAATGCAGGGAACCGAACGACGCCGTATCTTCTGGGTCTGAGTGGCAACCAAGTGTTCAGTGTCAACGACACTGCCGCGAATCTCTACACGGTTGTGCTCAACCTCCCCCAGCTCCAGGCCATGCAGAATAATCTGGCCGGGCGCTACGTGCTTGGCAACGCGGTCGACGCCTCAGGATATACGGGATTTACTCCTATCGGATCCGGCAACTCCCCATTCACCGGAACGCTCGACGGCCTAGGTTACACAGTAAACAATCTCGTCATCTCGTCATCTCGTCAGGCGCGTATAGTGTCGGTCTTATAGGACAGCTCGGCACTGATACTAATGTCGGAAATACCAACGGCGTCATAAAAAATTATCGGCATGCTTGGCGGGAGCATTTCAGGCACAGGCAGGAGTGTCGGTGGCCTGGTCGGCGCTAACCTCGGCTCGATCAGCCACGCCTACGCCACCGGAAACGTCTCAGCCTCAAGCGCAGATAGCTCTGTGGGCGGTTTGGTGGGCTGGAATGACGGCGGCACCATCGACAACGCATATGCTACAGGCAAAGTCACAGGTACAGCCGAGATTAGCGCTATCGGTGGTCTGGTGGGCTGGAACGACGGCGGCACCATCATCAATGCCTACGCTACAGGCAGTGTCACCGGCACAGCAGAAGGTAGCGCTATCGGCGGCTTGCTGGGTGCGAACAATGACAGTCTGATCACTAACGTTTACGGCACTGGCAACGTCTCCAGCACAGGCGCAAACAGCTATATAGGCGGCCTGGCGGGTTATCAGCGGGGGCAAACCACTATCAGTAATGCCTATTGGGACACGACGACGACTAGCCAGACCCTGGGTGTAGGGGCCGGGAGTGCAGGCGGCGCAACAGGCCTGACAACGAATGAATGGCTGACAAAGGGGCCGTTGGCGAATGGAAACTTAAACGGCTTTACGGATCTGTCGGCCTGGATTTCCGGGTCTCCTTACCCTGTGCTGTCTGCTCTGCCTTATATTGTGATCAAGTCCAATGGTGCGACGCAGGTCTATGGATCAAGTGTCATTAGCGCCTCCGGCATAACCTATACGGACCAGAGTGGCGCCGACGTTAACGGCAGGATCAATGGCACGATCACTTGGCAAAATGCAGTCCTTTCAAAAACTAGCAATGCTGGCTCCAGAGGGGCTATCTATGGCACGGGTGTGACGGCTGATGGCTATCAGGTCACCTACGCTCCAGCCTTTGATGGCATCAATACAAATACGATCACGCCCGCCCCACTCACGATCACGGCCCTCAACCAGAACGGCGTCTACGGCCAGACGCCGATGCTCGGCAGCACGGCCTTCGCGACTAGTGGTCTCGTCAATGGTGACACTGTGACGGGCGCCACGCTGACCTCAGGCGCCACTAGTGCAAGCCCTGCGGGGAGCTATGCGATTGCTGTATCGAATGCGGTCGGAACGGGACTGGCCAATTATGCCATTCTTTACCGCTCCGCCCTACTGACGATTTCTGCGCCAGCGCCTGTTGTGCCTGAGCCCGTGACGCCCACCCCCGTTACCCCGGCGCCTGTCGCGCCTGTCGCGCCTGAGCCCGTAACACCTGCGCCTATTATTCCAATGCCGGTTACCCCGTCGCCTGCCGTACCTGAGCCCGTCACACCCGCGCCCGTAACACCTCCAGCTTCTGTTGTGGCGCTTGCCAGAATTTTCTGGCCCACGCCGGTTTCGGCACAGGCCAATATCAGCTTCAGCGGGGCGAATAACCGCGCCAGCATTCCGATCGCAGTTTCATCTTCAAACAGTTTAGCAAGTTCCACCCCCTTCCCCGAACAGATCATCCTTGCAGGCGGTCGATCAGCCTATCGCATTACCCTGCCCGCCACCTCTGTTACCAACCAGCTCCGGAAAGCACAGTAATGCGCCCGATCATTCTGTCGGGCCGCGCGCTCGTCCTTCTTCCGCTCCTGGCCCTGCCACATGACGCGCACGCCCAGGCCTATAGTCGCCTAGCGCCCAAACAGCCCGTGGCGCCGGTCATGCCACCCCGCGTCATCCCGCCGGGTCGGGAGAATAATCCCCTGCCCCAGTCGGCCTCCCTCGTGACGTCCTCCCTCAAGGGGCTGGTCTTCGTCTCCCGCAGCCAGGATGTGCAGGTGGCCGGGGTTGCGGTCGATAAAACGGGTATCACCTCTTCCGGCCTGCCCCTGATTGCGGATAGAGCGCTGCAGGCCGCACTCTACGCCCGACTGGGCAAGCCCGTGACGTTCGACGATCTCAACACCATCGCCCGCCAGGTCGATACGCTCTATCGCCGCAAGGGACATCCATTCGTTACCCTCACCATCCCGCCCCAGAATGTCAGTAACGGAATCATCCAGATCCTGGTCACCGAATATCGCCTCGGCGCCGTCAGGACGCAGGGTAATCGCTGGTTTTCCGACGACCTTATCCGACAGGAAAGCGGTCTGGTTCCGGAACAGACCCTGACACTGGCAGGGGTGCAGGACGATCTCGACCGGCTCAACAGCAATCCGTTTCGCAGTACCGATGCCGTGTTTGCTCCGGGCCAGGCCCAGGGCACCACAGACGTCATTCTCCAGACAAGGGATCGTCTGCCGCTCCATGTCTATGGCTCCTATGACAATGCCGGCGTGCCCGTGCTCGGCCAATCCGAATGGGCGCTGGGCGGCACCTGGGGCAATGTTGCAGGTCTGGACCAGACCCTTTCCTATCAGTTCACCCATGCCGCCAGCGATCGCTATAGCGGCCATGCCCTGACATGGACCGCCCCCCTGCCATGGCGGGACAGGCTTCAGGTCTTTGGCTCCTATGCCTGGCAGAAGCCCGATCTCGGGGCCGATAACCGCGATATGGGACAGACCGGCCATAGCGGACAGGCCAGCCTGCGCTATATCCATGATCTGCCCACCCTGTCGCTCGGCAGGAAGATGCGTCTGATCCAGGACATTCAGATCGGTTTCGACTTCAAGACCACCAACAACACCCTCGAATTCGGCGGCATCAGCGTTTTCGACAGCCAGGCCGAGGTGGCCCAGTTCCCTATCGTCTATAACGCCGCCATGAACGATCCCTAGGGGCAGACCACCTTCCAGAACCAGCTGATCTCCAGCCCGGGCGGCATGACAGGGGCCAATCGTCGCAGGAATTTCAATGTGCTCGTGCCTAGCGCCAATGATCGTTACGTTTTCGATGCGATAAGCCTGACACGCACCACATGGCTGCCGGGCGGGCTCTCCTGGATACTTCAGGCCACAGGTCAGGTTTCAAGCACCAATCTGATGTACAGCAACCAGCTTGCGCTTGGCGGGCTCTATACCTCGCGCGGTTATTATACTGACACGGCTCTGGGAAGTGAGGGCGTGAGCGTCACCAACGAAATCCGCTCGCCTGCCTTCAGCCTGCTCGACCCGCTCGGTCTACGCTCGACCCTGCGTGACAGTGAGCAGATCGGCGTGTTCTACGATTATGGCCACGTCACCCAGGTCAAACCCATTCCCAATCTGAGCAATGAGACCGACCTTTCCAGCATCGGTCTCGATCTGCACAGTGCGATGGGGCGCTACGCCACTCTCACCTTCAACGTCGGCTGGCGTTTGCGTGGCCTTTCCGGTTCCTTGCGGCAGAGCCTCTACGGCAACAAGGGCGCTTTCGGAAACATGTCGCTGACCGTCGGTTATTAAGGGCGCAGCGCTGTTTCAGCAGGCGTGGGTGAAATGCGGTTCATTTGCCTCTCGCTCTGACAACAGGAGAGTCAGTGCGAGGGAGTCTTCGCTAGGTTTGTAACATATAGCCAGAACATAACGAATGCGGCGAGGCATTCAGCGTATCAGGACACGGTCTAGCATCTGTCGTCGCGCGTAGTGACGGGGCTCCGGCCCCTGGAGCGTCCTGATATGATCTCGATCCGAATGTAGCACCGGTATTTGCCTTAGTCATAACTTACGAGCATCGTGCGGGATCTACGTCTCATATTGCAGGGTATGCCCTCCTACACCTTCAGTCCGCCTCTGAAACAGTCGCTGTCATAGCTGCGATCACATATAAGCCATTCCGACGCAGGAAGACTGTCGATTCAGGCCACCGCTTCCGTTTAATCGTTGATCGGCCCTGCCGTCATGAAGAAGTTAACCAACTGACCATTGCTATCTGTTAGCGCGTACTACCTCGGGTTTATGCCAACTTTCAAACGCCTGATCAGGCTGCCCACATCCTTTTTCTGATCCGCAGGCTGGACGCAGCGCGGTGCGTCTTCAGATAGGTCGCATCGATCACGGTCGTCTGATAGACTGACCAGCGAGCGGCCAGGCCGATCATCATGCCGACGAAAACCGGGCGGCCTCCCAGCGCTTCCTGCGAGCGTAGAACGTCTTGGGCGGACCATATCTGCGATGCGTCACGCCAACGCAGCTTGTTGCGGTTCACGAAAATGATCCCCGTTAACACGCGCCGATCATCGACGCGTGATCTGCCATGGTACTTCTGAAAGAGCGGCTTCAGACGAGCTATCTTCTCGGCCCTTAGCCAATACAGATTGCTCGCCCTCAGTCTCATCGCAGAGGCTAATTCCGGTTTTACCGTCCGAGCCAATAGCTTTAGAGCCTAGTCGAGAAATATATCTATCACCGATGAAACGATCGCATTATACAAATAAACGGAGAGATATATGCTTTTTCCGTCTATCACCAAAACGCCTGGAGATTGTATTTTTCTCGCAAACTCCCCAATAGAAATGGACTCTACACGGTATAGCGCCCTATCGGGCTTGATATTGCCTACGATATTTTTCGCTTTTATGGCCCCTCTGCCGGCATCCCACAAAACAGCTTTCTTTATGCTCTCTTCCGGGAAGTCATGTACGATCTGTATCGACGAAGACGTCTTTCGATCCTGGTCGTAAGGAACAAAGCTGGCACCTTCTCCTTTCTGTATATAATCAAGCTGTCTTTGCGTGGCATAGGCCGTGATCCGGCTTTTACCAGGGGCTACCAGAACGGCAATTTTCTGGTGCCGCGCGATCAGGTTGCCCTTTCGTATCGAATCGGAAACGTCGCGCAGAACGCCACTAAAGGGCGCACGCAAGGTCAGGCTCGCTTCACGTTCATTCGCTTTTTCGAGGGCAGCGAGCGCAGCCGCTTTATGGGCGATACTATCATTCAGGGATTGGAGACCGACGGAGTTGCGCATGAGCTGCGTGGTAATGTCAGACCAGTATCTCAGCTCAGCTCGGGCATGGACGATATCTCTCGCAATTGCATCATCGTGCAGCACGAGGATCGGCTCTCCCTTGGCGACGGGCATCCCTTCGGTTCCGACATACGCTATGGTGCCGTGCTCGCGACTTGTCAATTCGGTCTCTTCCGAAGCCTCCATGACAGCGGGGAGATGGATTGCAGACGGCAGAGGCAGAAAGAGGGCAAGCAGCAGTAGCATGCAAAGCCCCAGAAACCGGGCACGCCCATGGTGGGGTGCCTGCGTAAACGAACGCGCCCAGATGTGGGCTTCACGCATGATAGGCATGATGATGAAGACCCCTATCTCAATCGCCATAAGTACGAGACCAAGCGCCTCGAAAGTGGCATGGTAAACGAGCAGAGCGATGCCGAAGAACAGGAAGAAACGATAAATCCATGTACTGAAAGCCCAGCAAGCGACCAGCGGTTTTTTATGCGTCGGAAGCTCACCCGGCTCACGATCGGCTGTTACGTCTCCGAATACCGCGCGACGCAGTATCCATCGCGAATAAGCGAAGGCACGTTCCTGTAGATTTTCAGTTCCGATCAGATCTGAGAAAATATAATAGCCGTCGAACCGCATGAGTGGATTGAGATTGACGGTCAGCGCCATTACCCAGCTCGATGCGGCAAGAGCCAGCGCTGCTTCGCGCGCGGTTCCATCCGGAAGGACGATCCACAACCACGCCGCCAAGCTGCCCAGAAAAAGCTCTGCGGTCATTCCGGCAATATCGATGGCTATCCGCGCACGCGGCGACGTCAGACGCCACGCATTGGTTGTATTGGTCCAGAGTACCGGACAAAGCACCAAAAGCGCGAGGCCCATTGACGGAACACGACAACCGAGGCGCTTGGCCGCAAGGCCGTGTCCGATCTCATGCATGATTTTTGACAGGAAATATGCGCAGCCAACGAGGGCAAAGCCGCGCCACGACCAAAGGTCGCCAATATCATGAACGAACATATCCCATTGCTGCGTGATAACGCAGAGGGCGCTGATGCCGAGTCCGGCGATTATCAACCATACCCTTCGGCCCGTCATGAAGCGCAGCCTGGCCTCCCACCTGCCGAGTAAGGCATCTGGATTACACAGCGTGACTGAAATGAAGAGATAGTGGTGAATCAGCCATTTCACCGGGTTGGAGCGCTTACGCGCCAGAATTTCGACGAACTGCCGCGTGTGGTCTGCTGTGTTGGGCAGGGTTAGTCGCGCACCTATCAGGAATTTTCGCAATCGTTCTATATCATCCGGACTAACACGGATCGCTGTCTCAGACCGCATGGCATCGGCGATGCGACTGGCATCGGCGAGATGCCAGCGGTTCAACGCCTCGATATCGTACCAGGGCAGTTTGATGTAGCGATGGGCAACGGGATCATAGAGGATCCACGTCGGATGACCATTCTCAGGCTGGCCGGGTAGAAGCTGCAAATCCTCCCTTAGCAACGGCCAGGCAGATTGCGTGGTCGGAGACATCACAGCCACGGGCGGATGACCTGCCACGGCCTACGAAAGATCCATAGGGCCAGCAGCGTACGTGGGCCAACGATCTTACCCGTTCCCTCGTCACCCAGATGCGCCTCGTTATCGAGATCAGCCCGGAACTCGTAGACCGATGACATATCGCCAAGTTGTTTGGGGGCATACGCGTGACTGATTAGCTGCCCATGTACAGGATGCTCGGGCCGACTGTTGTTGTAAAAGACCACCGGAGCGCTATCCGCGACATGCCAAAGCCCATCGGGCGCAATTGCGATCTTGAGCATCCTCGATCTGCGTGGCGCGACAACCAGTATTTTCTCACCCGTCTGGGCGGGCTTGCCAGTCCAGGCAAGGCGGTCGGCAAACAGGGCTATGCCATCGATGGGGGCCCGGATGACAGTTTTTTCGAGGAGAGAGGCCTGATATGTCACATCGGCTTTCGCGGATTCGATTTTGTCCTGAAGAGGGCCGATTTCAGTGCGAGCCTTGACGTCGTCAACGCCGGACTCCAGCGCTTCCTGATACTGAGTTTCGGCCACGGCCAGGCTTTCCCGCGCCACGGAAAGTGCATTCTGGATCTGCGCCCGGTCCAGCTCGATCAGCACCTGTCCTTTTTTCACTGGCTGGTTAGGGTCGACCTTGAGATCCAGCACTACGCTCTCGAAAGGGGCCACAAGCTGAGCAGGCTCGGAAGGAATGATTTCGGCACGTCCAATCATGGAGCTGTGGACAGGAAAACAACCAAGGGCGAGTAAACCTATACCGGCAATCATGACCGACCGCCTGACCCGCGGCACCTTGCGGGGCTGAGCCTGCACGCAGAATAATGCCTGGCCGATCGCGGGGCCTATACGCTGCAGAATGGCCAGTTCGTGGCCGTCGCTAAAAGCCGTATGTCGGCCGAGGAGTAGTATTCCTAGCTCATGACCATTCCATTCGAGAGGCAGGGAGAGGAAAAACGGGGGCAGAATATCTGCATTGTCGGCCCCACCCGCCAACGCATCACTCTCATGGCTCTCAGGCTGCTTCGACAAGAAACTGCCGGAAACCGCTTTGAGCCAGCGGGCAAAGGTACCATCAGGGTCAAAATCGGGAGTTCCAGATACGGCGCGCAGCTCGCGTGTGCGATCCTCAAAGAAAGCTGCATGTGAGTACTGCACGACATTACGCGTCTCGTTGACCATAACGAACGACAACGTCTCCCTGTCATGCGCCGACCTGAGCCTGTCTGAGAAAGCGATAAATCGTGCGAGGGTTTCTGCCTGCCGATGGCGATCCTGTGGCGTGAAAAGCTCAGAAATTGGCGTCACCTGTCATTCCGGGAAGTAGCCCGGGATGCTCCGATGTGATCGCCGCATACACCCTGATGGTCCTGCTGACCGGATCAGCGGCACCCGAGATACGCGAAAGAACCGCGTCGTAGGTCTTGCCTGTCTCGTCGATCGTCACGTGAAACGCCGTGCCGGTCTTGTGTGTGGTCAAAAGACGCGCCGGAATCAGAAAGGAGATTTCGAGATGCGAAGGATCAACGATACTGATCATCGGTCCACCAAGCGTCAGAAACTGATCGCGGTGCACGGCGATTTCTGACACCGTGCCATCGAAGGGAGCCACAACCGAGCAATAGGATAAGGCCGCCTGGGTTACACCCAGATCAGCCTGTGCCGCGGCAAGATCGGCTCGGGTCGTCTGATAATCTGCGTTGGACCAGCTCTGCAGCTTGCGCAGATTGTTCTGTGTTTCGACGAGCGAACGGTATTTCTGCACTTCCGCCTGCGCATGCAGATTCTGGCTCTGCGCCATCAGGCAATCAAACCCGACCAGCAAATCACCCTTGTGAAAGCTGTCGCCATCCCTGAACGGCAGCGTGGTAACCCGACCTGCCATCGGAGATGAAATCTTCGCACTTTCTGTGGCCAGAATCTGAACCGTATAGTGGTGCTGCGTGTCGCCGGAAAAAGACGTGCTCGCTCCGGCGCTTGTGCCAGGAACAACCGGTAAGCTCGCGACCCCTGGCAGGGGCGCTTGGGGCAGGCCAGGCGCGTTGCCTGACGCCGGGGCCATCGTGTCAGCCTGCCCCGCGCTGGGCAGACCAAGGACTATCGCTGCCAGCAATAGGCAGGTGCAGGGAGATTTATACGGCATGATCTTCCATCATCTTTCGCGTGTTTAAAGTGGCGCTTTTTCAGGCATGCGATGCAGCAGTGATCTGAGACAGGGTTTGGCCACCGGTTACAGGCGCCAGCCTGGGCGGATTACTTTGGGGGGCTCCGGCGTCATGGCTGTCGATCGGCGGAGGCGCCGCCGGTGCGTGGATGATCTGTGCAGGCGTGGCCGAGCCAGCCGCTGAGTTGTTTGCAAGCGTCATGTCAGGAAGAACGCCGCTCTTCCATGCAGTGATAGAGCGCGCGACCTGCGCTGTGAGGTGATCGATATGGCTCAGATCAGCATTGGCAGGCACGATATCGAGACCGACGGAATTATAGAGGTTGGCCAGAGCCCCGTGTGTCTGGGCAAGAGTACGGGCATAATCGACCTCAGCAATGAGACCAGCCATTTCGTGACGGATCATGTCCGCACCCGATTGCGCACCAGCCTGTGTGGCGCGTGTTGCGACGGTTTCCATCTGCTTGCCGATATCGTCGGTCTGTCGCGCCGAAGCAAGCATATCCAGACTATTGAGATATTGCTGCGCGCTCAGGTTGGTTTCGGCAATGAGTGATACCGAGAGCGCCATCTGACGCGCACGCGAGGCATCAATGGCGCTGTGTGCCACTGCAATTGCTCTTGGTCCCCTGATCAGATTCATCAGGTTGAAGGTCGCCCGTACGCCTACCTGCCCCCAAACATTATTATAGAGCAGTTTGTTGGTATCGTAATTCTCGCTGCCCAATGCCCCCACGCCCGGCGACATGCGCACGATCTGAGCATAAATATCCTGCCGGCTGATTTTTTGCTGATAGCTTTCTTCGCGCAGCTCGGGCCGCATCACCAGTGTAATTTCTTCCAGTTTCGCCATGTCCTGTATGGGGCGCGCCGTCAGCACCTCATCCGATGTGATCAGCGTAACAGGCGTGCCTGGAGCAACGTTGATGAAAGAACGCAACTGGATCTGGGCAGATACCAGATCATTGCGCATCTGATACAGCTGACGTAACAGCTGCATCACGTTCTGCTGGTAATCGAGCAGGATCAAAGGGTTCTGCAAATGCGCATCTGCAGCGTGTTTTGAATTATCGAGCATGACACGCGCATCAGCGATCATAGGATCGATTTTCGGCAGAATGGCCTGCGCTGCACGAGCACGCCAGTAAACTTCAGCGGTATTGCGCACGAGCGTATTGATGGCGCGACGGCGGCGTTCCACAGCAATCAGGGCACGATATCCCTGCTGACGTGCCTGAAAATAGCTTACTCCGATATCGGTCAGATCCCATGAGAACTGGACATCTGCCGTGCCATGGGTGGGAACTTCGGAGTAAGAATAATCGAGCGAACGCTGATTGGTAAATTCATCTATACTTTCTGCGGCATTGTTGTTGTTTCGGGTGGTATAGCCTGCATCAGCGGCCAATTGCGGCAGCATGTTCGTCAGCGAGAGATCAAGCTGCTTTTCCTGCTGGGTGATCTCGAGCTTCGCGACCTCGATCTGATAATTATAGGCCAGAGCTCGGGCTATGGCTTGCTCCAACGATAATTCGGGGGTTGCAAGCGGCACGTAATGCTTCTGTATTTCACTACGATCATTCACCGCACGCGTGATATTTTCGTTCATCGTCATTGGTTGCGGACGGATGCCGCAGGCCGTGAGGGATACAAGCCCTATGACAGCGGTGCCGCTACGGAACAGGGTTTTCAGACGCATTGTTTTCCTCGGAGTGAAAAGAGTTTGTTTGTGAGCCGCCCGGCACCGCCGGGAGCAAAAAATACGGCCCCCGCGCTTTAAGCGGAGCGTCAATGCTGGGCTCCAGAAGTGTCTGGCATCACGACCGTCCGCGTAACGCTGCACGTCCGCCAGGTATGGGCTGCGCCGAGGGCGCAGCGCGCAGCAACTGATGACGTAGCGGGCGATGACCATTCGTAGCGGTATTCAAAGTTGTCGGGGATGCCAGTTCCGGCACATTACCAAGAAGCTCCAGCATCGGGTCCCGCCCGATCGTTATACGGATACTGCTCTCGGCAAAGCGAAGCGCAGTGTCGCGTGCCTCTACTTTCAGATCTACAAAGTCCGGAGCCTCTATGGGGGCCACAACGGTGAAGCAGCCTGTCAACGGGTCGAAGATGATCCAGTCTGGCAAGGGTGCGCCGTTTTTCTGTGTCGCTCGCATCTCGAGAGCAGCAAGCGGACCGCTGCTGTCGAACACGCCTGCAATTGAGACCGCATCCTGCGTCTGCACGAGAACGAAAGCCTGCCTGTCGGTACCGCGCAGCCAGCCAGAGGGTGTGTCTGTCAGTCCCGTCTTTTCATAAGGGCCAAGCCAGGCCTGTACGACCGGCTCCGCAAGTGCCGAAGCCGAAAAGCCTTCGCGCAGTGTATCGGTTGTCAGTCGCGGCAAACCGAAGCGTGCACCAACATCCTGTGCAGCAGCGGTGCCGGTCAGGAAGAGTGCTTGAGCCGACGTATGGCCAAATGGTCCGGTACCAGTGTCGAGAAATCCGATAGTGGCCACATTGTTCCGCAGGAGATGTGCTTCCAGCGTGGCACTGCCAGTAAAAGTACCAGAGCCCTGAAACATGATCGTGGCATTGGCAGGCACTACGAAAGCGTGCTGCGGCGATACCTCCACCGGAATGACAACCCAGCTTTTGCCGCCATCGGTAGTATAGCGCCAGGAACCTTCAGAGGGCTGAGTCGGATTTGCCGTGATGACAATCCCGCCGAACACATCGCTTGTACTGCCTGTCGGATTGAGCGCGGTCTTCTGATTCCGCCTGAAATCCGTAAATCGGTCGGAAATCAGATCGTGAAGGTTGCCCCCCCCATTGGGCACGTTGATGTTTCCATCACCGGGCATAACCTCCGGGCGCAGCAGGTTGGCCTGGACTGTTGTGTTGAGTGGAATGGCGTCAAGGGCGACGGCTCCGTTGGGATCGGGGTTGGAGAGATCAATATTCTGTACAACGTTCTTGAGCGCATTGCCCGCCAGGCCCGGGGTGATGAGTGCATTATTTGTGGCGATCGGCCGTCCATCGAGAGGCAGAGGCGCCCCGTTGAAATCCGGCGCAGGCGCAAAGGCAATAAGCACGTCCTTCGGCAGGATCAGCGCATGCGCCGGATCGATCGATGTCGGGATTGAGATCCAGTGCTGTCCACCATCGGTGGAATAGACCCAACTTCCCTCGGAGGTCGGTGTCGGATTGCCGACGATGGCTACACCAGCAATGGGTACCGAGACGGAGCCTGTCGGGTTGATAGCGGTTTGCTGCTGGTCGGAAGTATTTCCGTACCCGGGTCCGAACAGGGTTTCGACCGTCTGCCCCTGCGGCACTCCGTCCTGCGTTATGCCCGGCAGAAAGGCCACACCGGAAGCCGTTGGTGCATCAGGTATGGCCGCAATACTCGTATTGAGATCGACCGTACTGGCCGACACGGCCATCGTACCACCATTCTGGCTTACATCGACATTGGATTGAGCGACACCACCCTGGGCGATGACTTGGCCTGTCGTTCTACCGAAAACCGGAACTGCAGAGCTGTCGATCAAGTGGGCGCTGAGCGGCAGGGGGGCGCCATTGAAATCGGGGGCCGGGGCAAACGAAAGCAGTACATCGGCACTCAGTACCAGCGCTGAGCTATCTGAGACGGTTCCGATACTGGTCCAAGTCTGCCCGCCGTCAGTAGAGTAGCGCCATACCCCTTCGGAAACTGGGGTCGGATTGGCCGTGATGGCGATACCGGCAAAGGTGTTGGCCAGCGACCCCGTCGGGTTGGCTGTGCTCTGCTGCTGGTCCGCAGCATCATTGAAGCTGGCCCCGAACAAGGTGGCAACGTTCTGGGCTGGCGACGCCATATCTTCCATCCCGGTCGGAAGTGTTGCCGAGCCTTTAGCCACAGGGGCATCATTTACCGCCACGATCGCTGTGTTGAGATCGACACTCGCAACGGAAATCGGCGTCGTGCCGCCATTATCGCGAATATCCACTCCAGACTGAACGAGGCCACCCTGAGCAATCATGGCCCCTGTCGTGGTGCCGAAAACCGAAACCGTAGAGCTGTCGATCAAATGCGCGGTAAGTGGTGGCGGCTGGCCGTTGAAGTCCGGCGCCGGGACGAACGACAAAAGCGTGTCGGCACTCATCACCAGAGCCGAGGCGTCAGAGACCGTACCGATAGCGGTCCAGGTTTTGCCGCCATCGGTAGAGTAACGCCATACTCCCTCGGAGACCGGCGTGGTATTGGCCGTTATGGCGATGCCCGCAAGAATGTTGGCCTCCGACCCCGCGGGATTGTTCACGTTGAGCTGTTGGTCTGTGCTATCGTCGAAGTTGCTACCGAAGAGAGTGGCGACGCTTTGCGCAACCGGTGTCTGATCTTCCATGCCAGCAGGTAGTGTGGCCATGCCCGTAGCTATTGGGGCGTCATTGACGGGCGCGATAATCGTTTCGATTCCGATTATATCGGCACTTACTGCGCTCTCTCCACCAAACAGCGGCACATAATCGTGCCGCGCCGTAGCCAGCGCCGCAATGTCAGAGCCCCTCATCGAGGTGGTCGCCTGTTCGGTGCTGTCATCTACCAGATGCACCTGCAGTGACATCGGTGCACCGTTGAAGTCGGAAGCTGGGGCAAAATCCAGCAGCGCACTCTTGCTCAGGACGAGGGCATTGGCTGCTGAAACCTGACCAACCGCTGTCCATGTCTTGCCGCCATCAATGGAGTAGCGCCAGAAACCTTCGGAGACCGGGGTCGGATTACCGCTTACGATAATACCCGCAAGGTGGGATTCCACCGAGCCGGTCGGGTTCTGTGGCGTTCTCTGACGGTCGGCCGAACTGTCGAAAGACGAAGAGAACAACGCGTCGACGCTTTTGCCGGAAACGGGACCGTCATCTTCAGTCCCTGTGCCGAATGCGACGTTGCTTGTGGCTCGTGGTGATGAATGCACAGCCGTGACAGACGTGCTGAGGTCGACACTGGCCGACGAGATGGCGGTGATGCCGCCATTGCTGGTTACATCCACCCCCGGTTGGGCAACATTATTTTGTGCGACGAACGCCCCTGTCGTGGCCCCGAAGACCGGCATCGTGGAGCTATCGATCAGATGGGCGCTGAGCGGCATGGGGATGCCATTATAATTGGGCGCCGGTGTGAAGGTGAGCAACGCATTGGCGTTGAGAACGAGCGCGGAGTGTGGCGAAACCGTACCTACCGCTACCCACGTCTTGCCCCCGTCAATGGAATAGCGCCACGCCCCCTCGGAAGACGGGGTGGTGTTGCCCGTAATTGCAATACCAGCCAATATATTGGCTGTGGATCCGGCAGGATTGGCCTCGCTCTGCTGCTGGTCGGCCGTATCGTCAAAATTGTTACCGAACAGGGTGAGCACGCTCTCGGAAACAACAGGGCCGTGCTCGATGGAAGCCGGCAGGCCAGCCTGATTTGTCGAAACGACCGGGGCATCGTTAACCGAGGCCACAGTCACGCCGAGAGATGACTGGCCAGCAGAGACAGCCGTCGTGCCACCATTGCTGGTCACATCCACACCCTGCTGCACAATACCACCCTGAGCGATCATTGCGCCGGTGGTGGTCCCGAACACCTGAGTTGCAGAACTATCAATCAGACGCTCGCCGAGCGGGGCGGGCTGACCGTTGAAATTGGCAGAGGGCGAGAAGGACAGCTTGATGTCCCGGCTAAGCACCAGAGCGTTGCTGTCCGAAACGCTTCCCACGGGCAACCAGGTTTTGCCGTTATCAGTCGAGTACACCCACTGGCCCTCTGACACCGGGGTCGTGTTCGAAACGATGGCGATCCCTGCGAGGGTGTTGGCTTGCGAACCGGTGGGGTTATCAGCGGTCTGTTGCTGATCGGCCCGATCGCTGAATTTCGTGTCGAATAGCGAGCCGATCGACTGTCCCGTGCTTTCGGGACCCTGATCTTCTGTTCCATTGGCCAGAGTAGCATTGCCGGTGACGATGGGGGCGTCGTTGACCGCTGACACTGCTGTGCCCAGAGGCACGGTATTCAGGGAAACTGCGCTATCGCCACCCTGATTTTTGCTGATATCTACGTTTCTTTGCGCCGTGCTGGTGCCCGCGAGCGCCTCTCCCGTTACCGCACCATAGACCGGGATCTGGGATGAAGAATCGATGAGGTGCGCGTTTAGCGGCTGCGGTGCGCCATTGAAATCGGGCGGCGCCTGATAGGTCAGCAGCGTATTGCTGCCCAGAACCAGCGCATTGGTCTCACTCAGATCCGTCGGAATGAATATCCAGGTCTTGCCACCGTCCGTCGAATAGGACCAATGACCCTCGGCATCTGGCGTGGGGTTGGAGACCAGAGCAATACCCGCGAGGGTGTTAGCCTCCGACCCTGTCGGGTTGTCGGCGGTTTTCTGGGCGTCCGCCGTGTCACTGAACTGCGCACCGAACAGCTGCGCCACACTTTTCACGGGAGCGGGCTGACCTTCTGTACCATCTCCGAGCGATGCCTTGCCGTTGGCGATAGGCGCGTTGTTCAGCGCAATGACCGTCTGCGGCAGCGTCTGCAGAGCAGAGGAATACGAGGCCGCCGCATCGGTGCCAGAGCCGAAAGATCCGATAGTAGGCAGGGCTGCAAAGCTTCCGTTTGCATGCGGGTCATATTGATCCCAGGCACGGTAAGTCAGCGCGTTAGGAATGCTGCCATTGAAGTTTTGCGCAGTTGGCACAAAGGCTACACGTGTCTGCGAATCAGCTAGCAGGAACAACCCGTTGGTGCTCGAGACCGTATCGGCCGCGCTTGCGTTGAAAGCAAGCCAGTGCGCGCCATTATCAACAGTGTAATACCAGCTGCCGAATTGTGTGCTCGCGCCCGTAATCACCATACCCGGCACAGAACCGGTTGATCCATCATGAATGTTGTTGGCATCGGGATCGATAACAGTCTGGGCGTTTATCAGCGCCGAGACAAGGGTGCCTACCGCGCCTGAGGGCAGGCCTGGCACCCCAGACTGATTTTCGCTCACCGAAACAAGCGCAACGGGCTTTGTCGTGTCGAGCACAGGTGAATCGTCATGGGCGGCAACGGCAATGGTGACGGCGTTGCTCTGCGTCAAGACGTTACTATTCGAAAGCGTAACGGTCCGAGTCAGCATGCGCGTGCCGGTCGAGGGCGTGTCGCTGCTGTCATAATAACTGATCGCTTGGAGCGCCTTGTTCCACTGCACCTGGGTGGCGGTGTTATTGGCCGATGAGAGGGTAAGAGTGCCGCTCGCAGCGTCATAGACACTGGTTATATTGCCGGTCGCGGCGCTGGCGGTGAAGGCAAGATGATCCTCCCCTGCCGATGCAGCGCCTGTAAGTGAGAGCGACACCTTGCTGATTGAAGCATTGCCAGAAAGTGCCGGAAGCGGGATCTGACTCGCCGCAGTTGACGCAGCGCTGTTATTCGGCTCGTCGAAAGAGATGTTGTTCGCCTTGGTGGCAACCGTATTGAACACCGTGAAGACGGGCGTGCTCGTTTTTATGCCGCCGGTTCCTTGGGCGTTGTCCTTGGCATTGTTGTGATCATCAATCGTGACCCCCAGCGTTGTCAGGGTCTGGTCAGTCGATGTGGCGGTGCTGGCATACGTCAGATTCTGCAGTACGGAAGTGACCGTCTGGCTTGTGGTCCCGGAGCCGAAGGTCAGAGCCAGAACACCGCTCTTGACGGTGTAGGTACCGATAGTGACGCCCCCAAGTATGGCACTACCGTTCGAGAGGGTAAGGCCATTCTGCCCGCCATAAACATCGTTTGCGTTCGGTGCTGGCGTTTTCCTATTGGCCTGATAACGCTGCACCGTCAGCACACTGCCTGAATAGCTGTAAGTGCTCGCGTCGACCGAAATCAGCTTGTCCAGTTCGGCGTCTGATGCTGTGACCGCGCTGGTTGCGCCCGAAGACGTGTGGAACATGGCGCCGGCCACGCCCGCATTCTGCGTAAGCACCGTGCTCTGGTCGGCATTGGCGATGACAGGTGCCTGATCGGGAAGGCGATAGACAATCGAGACATCCGGCATGGTATTGCCGGCAGCTGTCGACTTTGAGATGGCTGAACCAGCGATGCCGCTAGTAACGTAGATATTGGTCTCATAGGCAGGCAGGTTCTGGCTCGACGTAGCACTGTTCGCTGTTTGCGGAGCGGTGATCGTTACCTGACCGTTAGGCAGCCCATAGAAAGTGAAGTTGCCGTTGGCATCGGTCTGTGTCGTCTCGGTGATCTTGCCAGCCGTTGCAGTGACAGTGACATTTGCCAGTGGCGTATCAAGGCGGCTGTCGTAACTGGGCACCGCCCCCTTGATGCCGAGTGCCTGAAAGAGCTGCCCGGAAACAACCGAAAGGCCAACACTCTCTGTGTCGACGTAGTTATTGACATCGGTCTGGCTTACACCCGTACGTCCACCTGTCGCCGAGCTTGCCTTGTCGCCGGTCGTATCGTTCAGCGTCTGAGGAGATGCGCTGACAAGGCCTTCATAAGTGACGGTCGAGTTGTGAGTTGCCGACGGCTTCGTCTTGTCGGTCAGTTGCACCTGATAGGTGTAACTGATGCTATTGGAGCCGGCGGCATTACCGATGCTGCCGATCGAGACATGAAGCCCGGACGTATCAGACGTAACGGTGTTATCGGCAGACCCAGTATAGCTGCCAGTCACATAGGTCGTATTGTCGCCGAGGGGGTCATTAACCTGCACACGGTACGCCGGGCTGGTGCCATTATTGGTGAGGGTTACGGTATAGGTTGCAGTAGCGGTTGCGGTATCGAAACCGGTCTGCACCTGCGTCATCGATATGCTGGGTTCGACGACGGTCTGCGTAACCGGTGCAGAGGGCGCCCCCCCGATACCGGGCGCATCCGCACGGTCGCCGATATACAGGGCCTCGGTGTTGGCCGTCTTGCCTGAGGCCGTGTTGGCGCTCGTATTGGCGATAATCCCGTTGAACTCGAAAATGATCTGGTTGGCGACCGAGGTGCTGTCATCATTCGAGACGGTACCGAAATCGATTACCAGATAACCATTGGATATCTTGACAGAGTTTTTGACAAAATCGGCATTTACTTTGGCGGTGGGCGTAACATTGGCCGGGTCAGTGCGTGACCCGTTCTCCTTGACCTGGATCTGACTATTGGTGCCATCTTTGTCGAGTCTGGACGACGTGATCTGACCGCTTGTGCTCAGAAAGGCGACGCGCATATCCCCCACCAGGGCATCGACGTCATTGGTCGGAATTGTGACGCCTGCAGGGATCGAAACAGAGAGCTCGATATGGTTCGATCCTTTGGGGATATCGACAGAGCCCTTGAGGCGGACAATATCACCGATTGGCGTCGTCACGCTGGTTTGCGGGGACGATTCACTGGCCTGGTTGCCGTTGGACTCACCCACGATCGTGAGTTGCAGGTTTTTATAGGTATCGATCGTATTTGAAACGCTGGCCGCAAGGCTGAATTTATGCCCTGTCGACGAATTAGCATTAGCCACAGTGCTCTGACTCGGCATGCTGTTGTAGCTGCCGGACTGGGTGCTGACAGTATCTGCCGTCCCTGCCGCCTGGCCAGGTTTTACCTTCGCCTGAAAAGTGAAGACAGTCTTTGCTCCAACGGACAGCGCGTTGTTTACACCGCCGATCGTCAGTGTTCCATCGCTGTTTTCAGTGATGGAAACGCCAGATCCCGACTGAACGCTCGCTGAGCCACTGACGAGGGTCAGATTGCTCAGAGACAGGATCTGCGTGAGGTCTTCAGCGATCGATTTGCCGTTATTCTGCAGTGAATATGTATAGGTCACTGTCTGACCACTATACATCGCAGTTCCACCATCGCTCGTGAGGGTGCCAACGACATCAGGGTCAATCTGCGTGAAGCGCAGCGAATTAGAGCCTACCGGGCCACCACTATAAATAAGCTGTGAGACAGTATCGTATGTCGTATCGGGTGCGGCCCCTATGTTGTCCTGCCCATCGGGAAAAGTGGCCTTGAAATCAACCGTGACGGCCTTAGCGCTGTAAGTGCTTTTGCTGTCATCGGAGGTGTTAGAGACGGATGTTCCCAGAGAGACGGTGAGTGTCTTGCCATCCGCGCTCGCTACGGCGCTGCTGTCATAACTCGCGGACGAACTGTCTGACGAGTTTGGATCACCGATCTGGACAGTTACCTTACTGCCGGGCAGGACGATCATACCCTTGGGCAGAGGAACCGTGATGGTCACATTCGACCCGTTATTGCTGATTTGTCCCTCTGGTATCGACACGACAGCGGTAATTTCACGCGTTTCACCTGGCACGACATTCGTGCCGGCATCACCGGTCGGGCTGTTATACGCTGGGTATTTCGTACTCAATGTGATTGTCGGACTTGCAAGTACGGCTTGCGCGCTATCCGTGAGTGTATCGCCCGCCGGATCGGAGCCTGTACCATCTACAAAATTATCACCACCTGCGCGATTTGAGAATGCTGCGACAAGACCTGTGTTCTGAAGCGTCTGGCCCAGAACCACCGCCTGCGGCAATTTGATGTCGTAAATGACAGTCAACAGGTCACGATGATCTGCATCTCCCGTTGCGTAGAGGACGGGATCGTTTGCTGAGGTCGCAATTATTCGCGCACCGCCGGAGCTGAAATAGGCGCTCTTGTCAGTTGAGTAGTTGATCTGGTTGCCGTCAGAGTCGCGTCCAATAACCTGGAAATTGCTGACGTCGTCAACCGTGATCCCGCTCGGCAGGACTCCTGCAAGAAAGACGTCATAAGCGGCATAGGCGCCCGTGTTGCTGACAGTTGTTGCAACACGTATCGTATCGCCGCCATTGATCTGCTTTGAGGCATTGGCGTTGATGGCAATCATATCGAGGTTATCGATGGCTGACGATGCATCAGGAGCGCCCTTGACGAAAGGGTCGCCTGTTGTCCCAGCCTTGCTGAACACGGTGGACGGATCTACGACCGTGCCATCTTTCTGATTGGTGTATTGGAGCGATTTGGCATTGCCCCCATCATCCACCACAGACACGATTCCTGTAACCGTATTCAGGGCAGGTTCAGCCAGTCTGGCGCCCGCAATCTGCTGTGAGACGACCGTTTTTCCGCCGCCATTGATAAGCGCGCCCTGCACCATATTGGTTAGGGGTAGACCATCCGCCATCGGCGCATTCGAGGCCGTGGTTGTGAAATAGATGGTGACAGCGGAGTTTCCTGGCGTTTCCGAAGATTGCGACAAGCCGAAATCGAGGCTGTTGGACCCGGCACTGGCTGTTGCGCCGCCGCTGATACTCACCCCTTTCGGCGCGGAGACCAGAGCGTATTGTCCACTGGGGGGAAAGCCCGAGTTGCTATCTGACTGGCTATAGCTCGTACCGTTGCCACCGGCCTGGGTCGGATCTGTAACGGAATAGACTTGCTGCGGGAGGTAGGAAGTCAGGTGCAGGTTGTTGTAATTGCCTGAAAGCATGGAATAAGTCAGGGCATAGGTGACCTGATCGCCAGGGCGAATAGCGCTTGCGTCGGCGCTTGCGCCATTGACCGCCACAACCTTGATCGTGGCGTTACCATTGGGAACGACCAGCCCTGTCTGCCCCCCATCACCAATCTGTGAGGTATCCGTTGGAGACGACCCATCCGCATTGGCATAGTCACCCTGAACACTGTCCGTACCCCTGAGCGCATCGGACCCGGCAAGAAGCGTACCGGTAGTGGCGGTGCCATTTGCATAATGGGTGAGCGCTTTTGCCTGATAGGTCAGGCTACCTGTCGCACCGGCCGGAAGCAGGCCGTCGGCGATGGCCTTGCCGATATCGAAACGCGCGATTGTATGGCCTGTCTGACTGTCTCTTTCGAAGGACCAGAGGTTATTGCTACCGCTGACATAAACGTTATCACCATTTATTGTCTGGGTGCTGGCATTATCTATCGTGCCGAGATTCAGCGTCTGCTTTGCGCCGCCTTTCACCGAGTAAGTGAAGACCGGACTGGAAGCCGGATCGATGGTCTGGCCATCGTCGATGTCCTGAGTAATGACCGGTTTGCTAAGCGCATTGAAATCCGAGGTCTGAATTGCCGCAGTATATCTGATCGTATCGGTAGGCAGGACATAACCGGGTGTATTGCCGGTCGTTATATCCTGCGAACTGTTCTGCAGCGCAACCGATTTGGCGGTCACAACAGCACTGCTCGTGTCGCCATTACCCGATACCGGTACCTGCGTGCCATTACCGGAAGTCCAGTCATCAGCCGAGTAGGTGACGTCGGGTGCGGCAACATTGGCAGAAGCGCCAGAATTGCCGAGAACCGATGAGCCATCCGCATTATTCTGGGGCACATAAGCCTGCAATGAGACCCTGACATTGGTCGCGCTCGCGTCGAGCGACGGGATGGTGACACTGAACTTTGCGCCGTAACCGTTATCGCTGGAGACAAGTGTCACCTGGGCGTCAGGGACCACCGTCCCGTCGGCATAGAGAACCTGTGGTGCCGTGGAGCCTGGCAGGTAAACGGTGTTCGACGGAAGGGTAATGACTGTTTGAAAATTCTTGATCGGTGCATTGTTATCCTTGGTGGCCGGTGCCGGGGTAATGGTTGTGGTGTAGGTGATCGGGAAATCCGAACCGGTCGCTGTCTCTGCGTTATCTGTGGCGGTTGTGGTCTGAGATATCGTCCTGACTGTCACGAGCGAGGTATCGAGCGGATCAGTCACGGCGGTGCCTGAGATGGGCGCGTCGACGGACGGGTTGTTCTGCGCGTCCTGACCGAGGTAAAATCCCCCCAGCGCTGAAATCGGCAGGGTTGCAGACCCAACAGATGCGGTTGCATCAACCTTGAAAACTGCCTGTATCGCAGCGGCGGGCTGGCCGGGAGAATAGCTTCCGAAGGGCAATTGACTGAAAACGATATTGTCGCCAACAGAAGCCCCTGAAGGCGCTTCTATGAAAATCTGTTTGCCATTTGCATCGCGGACATAGGGATTGTTTACCCCCAACTGACCCTCATGGCCGGAAATCGTGTCGCTTACTGAAACGCGCTGCAGTGTCATCGGATTGCCGAGATAGGTGAGCGATTGCAACGCCGCGCTCTTCCCTTCGGTCTTCGGCTCCAGAACCGCGATGTATGGACCGTAGCCAACCGCGTTCGACGCCGTGTTCGAAAAGGAGATTGTTTCGGTGAACGTCCCACCTACAGGAACAACGCTGTCGGAATGCGACAGTGTGACCGTGGGCTGGGCCTGGTCCAGAACGGTGTGATATCCTGCAACGCCAGACGCGCCGAAAACGTCATGCACGATAAATTCGCGGCTTTTGCTTTCGAGTGTCCAGTCGCCGCCTTCAGCGCTGTCGCCTACGGCGTTAGAACTTGCGGCGACATCGGTCCGGGTCAGATCGTGAAGAGAATTGACAAGGCTCTGTCCGTTGGCGCCCTCACCCGTGTCGCACGCCCATAGCAGGATCTGCCCGTCACTGGCGAAATGTGACGACCAAGAGGTTATCTCGTCCCTGTTCGCTTCCAGCGTCTTCTGATCAAAGCCGCTGCCCAGAGACAGTTTTCCCTCACTACCGTACGAAATGAAGCTGACGGTTTCGAGATTTTGCGACTGGTTGATAACGTCCGTGATCTGCTTCAGCGCATCTGATCCGGGGGCGATCTGCACAACCCGCGTACCCGTAGGCAACGCGTCAGCGATCGTCCTCCAGTCGGCAACCCCCGTGTCGATAAAGGCGAGAGATCGGCTTGAATGCGATGCGGTTTCAGGAGCTCTCTCCACGCCTAGAGAAACACGAATTCCTTCAGCGCGATGATCGCTGATTGGTGCCACAACGTGCTCGTGATGAAGATTTTGTCCTTCGAAGACCCTACGAGGTTCAAGTATTCTTCGCACGCAAACACACCCTTCTCGAGTTTTCCGCGTTGAGGTTCGAGTGCACAACAGCGCTCAAATCCGCCCACCACGTCAAAAATATCGTTACGGCGGTTACATATTTTAACGTTTTGTCCTATTTCCAATTGGTTAATGATAATTAATATGCATTGATTACAATATGTTGCATGTTATGAATTAAATTAGCGATAATAAGAAACTTTTTTGGCACATCATTTTTTCACATTTTTGTCATGAAACACGTTAATTTAACGCCAAATCACTACGGTATTATCTATGGCAATCTCGCACTCCCTTCTAGATCATTATGACTTATTAAAATAGAATCTATTCCTTTCTTTAATTTAAGTATTCGAGTAAAATTTACACGGTTGTGTATTTCCCGCATTAAATATTTAAAAAATATAATTCTAGGCCATGATCTGCTTTGCCGTTACAATATCTCATAGGCCAAGCATCAGACCTCTGCACACACATTGTATCGCCAATCACGTGACCGAGGTCTCTTGCGTGTCCAAGGCCATTTGCGGCGGTCCCTCACCCGCAGGATAAGCTGATGAGGTAGCCCGAGGCTTATGCATATTCATCCAAAATGCCGCAAATGGGCGATCTGATTTAGTCGGTAGTCAAGCAATCTGAGCGTGTTCGGCTAGTTTTATAAAGTCCCCTAACCTTGTGAGATGCCTCTCATCGCATTTTTGACGGCAGCTTTTTGCAAACTGCAGTTCTCAGGACAAAACCGATATGCCTTGCAAATACGGCTTGCAAGAGACATCCCCAATCCCTCGAAATGCTCTAAATCAGGATATTTTGACTGATGAGGTCTGCAATAAGAGATGACGGCAACCATCAAATTCGTAGCAAGGATAAGATTCGAGCCAGTTCACTGTATGATGCGAGATGCCGCGTCGATACGAAGGTCCATATGGATAGGCATGAAACCGAGCGCTTTCGCAACGTCCCTAAAACCGGGATACCCGCGCATGTTGACCTGGAAGCCACCCCCGTTCCCTCTCGGGCCTGTTCCGGTCCGCGCAAAATAATTGACAGAATGCGGCAGCAACCTCGGGAAAAATTCGTCATCGCCATCCGTGATCATCACGGCGCGGCCTAGGCCGTCTAAGTGAAAATATCGCTCCCAGACAATGCAACATTCACAGTTTTCTGCGACAGAGAACGTTTCGTTAACCATTTAACCGCGCTCATGGCGCCTCACTGTCACGAGGGCGCATTATGAAATCTCACATCACAACCATGGCTACGGCGATGATTTTTACCTCGTGCCTTTGTTCCTGCCACAAGAAGCAGGAGCACACAGCAGAATTAAATCTGAAAGATGTGAATTGCCACACACTCGATAAAACGGGACTTTGCGAAGAAAAATATGGTGCCAACGGTTTCGAAATAGCGGAGATCCCCGAGGAATATCGGGAGCAATTTTTAACGGAATGCGGGGCGACTATCCCTTGCGATGTTGTGCTCACGGTGCCGTCAGATATCAGCATTAAAAAAGGTATCTGTCGGATCGTTCGAATGGAGTGGAAACTGACGATGTGAGGCCCGATCCACTATAACCAGAACCGTATCCCACCGAAATGCGGGAAGTTCTCAAAATTTAAGAGAGGGATCGTTTGATATTCCTGTCTTTTATGCCTTTTTTTTGTAATGGATTCGCAATAATACGCTTCCCGAATGTTAAAAAACAGCGTAAGCAACCGGCAATGACGAAATCAATCATCCTCTTCTGCGCGACTGGTCTGGCTTGGGCTGCTTCGTGCCTGCTGCAGGTTCTCAACCTCGAGGGAACCTGCCTTATACAGGACAGAGTGTTACTCCTCGCTAATGTGATGCTCGTCGCTTGCGTTGTCGTCCTTCTGGCGAGGCTAGTTCTACCAAAAAAAATAAGGCTTGATGAGTGAGGCGCCTCGCAAGGGATAAAGTGCAGCACGGACACGTTTTTTTAACGACTGACATTTCACCTAATGGCAGCAGCCTGTTGAGGTAAAATGCGTAGAAACTACGTCGTTGTGCCACTCATCCTATCGGCATTGGCTTTAGCTGGCGTTGCCTCTCGTCGCACCAGCTTGGCGAGACACCCCGTCGAGCTACGCCTGAAACTCGTGCAGTGCCATGTCACAGGTCTCGAAAGCTATTGCGAAGAGATTGGTGGAGGTAAGATGTTCGAAGTCGCGGACATACCTGAAGCCTTGCGAGATAACCTCATAACGCAGTGCAGTATTCGCTCCTACTGTGACATGACCCTGACTGTACCTTATAGGGAGGCTCGGAAAACGCAGATCCACACTATAATGGACGCTTCGTGGGACGAAACCTAGGAGAGCCTCCCAAAGATATTCGTTCCTGATTTAGACAGAGATGTTATCACATTCCGAAACGAGTCTTACGACAGTCATGTGCACTAAGGTCGAACCCCCTTGGCGCTTGCGAAGATGATAGACAGCTCCCTTCCCCTTCCTTCCGCAAGGCAGGTCCAACAGGGCAATTTGCGGCGCACAGCAAGTTGGAAATGCTCAATCGACAACAATCTACACATCATCTGCATGCGCAATCCACAGCCTGACCACTTAAGCCAAACGGACGCAGGGGGTCAAAGGCGCAGCATTCCCCAAATCGTTCTCGGGCTTGCAATTGGGGTTTCCCGTAGAAACTGCTTATCGTCAAGCTGTCTTCCAGCGCAGCAGTTCGTAAGACAACAAGCTGAGTATTCGCAGCCGTGAGGCAACCCTGCGCAGTTGCCGCGCCCTGTTGGAAGGCAACTGACGCTACGGTCAGGGAGAATGTCCGGCGCTCAACACGACGTTTTTTCAGAGACGTTTAGACCAGACGCGAAGCCCGCTCGCCCTTCGGACAATGTAATTGCCCCATAACGAGGTTCCGCAAGGCAACTGAAGCAACTGCCATAATATGAGCTGGTGGATACTCAGGAAGCAAGCCATGGATTGTGCCGGAACTCACAAGAGAGAGCCTTTTTTGACATTCGATTATCTGCTCCTGAAAGCTCATTATGATAATAAAGCGCCTCCGCGCCCATCGTCTTCAGGGCTTCCGATGCACCGATCCTTTGGGGCGGCGGCCCGCCGAGCCATTTTGAGAGAGCTGCAATGAATTTTGTCACCTCCAACGGGTAATCATCTACAATGTTGTAAACGCCAGACGGTGCGCACAATGCAGACACGGTAGCCATCGCTGCGTCATCAACATGGACAAGCGAGAATTTACTGCTCCCAGCCCCGAAGATCGGGCTGGGCGCCGTCCTGATACGCTCGCAAAGCGGACCCTTGTTCCAGTACCACGTGCCCGGACCGTAAAAGAAGCCATAGCGCAGGGCGACCCCCTCCATCGACCGCGCCCCCAGAACCCGGCGCTCAAGTTCTGCGTACATTTTCGCGCTTTGCCCTATGTGCCCCGGGGCCGCAATACGAAGTGCCGAAGCTTCGGTCGCAAGCTGTCCCTCCCCGTCGAGATAGAAACCCGATGATTGCTGGATATAGCGCCTGACACCAAAAGCCTCTGCTGCGGCGAAAAGATTCCCCCCCCCTTCGAGCCTCAATTGCCGATCGAAAGGTAACCGCTCAGGCATCTCAGCAGGATCGGAGGGCAAGGACGTCAGTTGATCGATAACCACATCAGGGCGCACGTCTCGCAACGCATCAAAAAGACTCTCCCGGTCAAGGGCATTGCCGCTGATCGGTGTTGCACCCATGCTAGCCATAAGGGCGGCACTTGCCGGCTTGCTCGCCAATCCATAGGTTTCGACACCGGCAGCGAGCAAACGTTTGATCAGAGGACGCCCCAAAGCGCCTGTGGCTCCTGCAACGAATATTTTCATAGCAGATAACCCTCAGTGTTTTTCCGGCAGGACAAATGGCGTGCTCGCATCCTTGACGAAAAAGGCGAGAAATTTTGCGGGTTTGGTCTGACTGGCGTTTCGCCCAACGAGATGGACGTCATTCGGCCCTTCGAAAAATGTCTCGCCTTTCGTCAGCGTTACCGCCTTCTGGCCGCGCACCTGCATGACAACCGACCCTTCAAGCACATACACAAAAACCGAGGCATTATGACGATGGATCGGGTCGCTGCCTCCAGGAGCGTAATCCACCACAAGCATAGCTCCCTCCTTTCCTGGAATGCCGGAAAGATCGTGCGTTATCAGGGGCGTTACACGCGTCTCTGCCCGTGCCTGAGCTCCAGCAAGGAGTAGAAGGGCTGCAACTGTATAGAGATATTTCTTCATGATGACCTCGTTATCGTCGTTTTGTTTCTCAGAGATTTGTTTTTGCGTGCGGCACCACGACGACGTGTCTTGATCCTGGAATCGAACCAGGATTGTGCGTCGCCAATGAAATGCGGAGGGGCCTTTTCGCGCACCTGCCCGGCCAGATCCGCCAGCGTGATTTGTGCCAGCTCATGTCGCATCGCTTGTTCGGCGCGCAGCATGGCGGCGTGAATGCCGCAGACGCCCTGGGTTGCCCATCGCGGCGGGTCTTCGGCAAACAAGGCGCATCGGCCTCTGATTTCCTGACAATTGAAGAGGCTTTTTCGCCCTTCAATCACATCGACCACCGCCAGAATGCTGATCTCACTGGCAGGCCGGGCAAGACTATACCCGCCCCGCACTCCCTCGGACGCAACAAGCAGCCCAGCTTTTTCCAGCTTCGGGAGAAGCTTGGCCATGAATGCTGCAGGTATGTCTTGCAACTCAGCCAGATCGAGACTGCTGACGGGTTCGTTGTTTTCAACAAGCCAGATCAGGCTGTGAAGAACATATTCAGTGCTTGCGCCGTAGAGTGCCATAACGCGGACTATATGAGTCCGCGTTATGATTCGCAAGAGGCTCATTCCGACTGGACGTGTGGAAGTGTGCCATCTAACCGTTCACCTCAACAGATCCGCACGACCCAATATCCTGTATGAGCTGCGGCCTGCGTCCATCAGTCGAAAGCTGAGCAAAATTTACGTCCAAACGCTGTGCTGCGTCCGACCCAATCGTGAGCCGAGCTTGCAACTGCGAGAGTGCTTTGACGAAGCTTTCGCCGAACCAAGTTCGACCGAACGAACAATAAGAGTTCCACCAAAAAACAGAAAATATTTCGATGGATCCTCGTTTAAAGCCTACGCATCACGGCAAAAGATCTGTTTTCCACCCCCTTTTGGGTGAGCCTCGCCCGACACACTCCACTCGGTCTGGATTTTTCCGATCCACCTCCAAAGATTGGAAAAAATATAAGTCACGATCAACTCAATTGCCTCAATATCGATTTCGTCTGGGGGCTATTTGAAAACGAAAGAGACATTCATGACATTCCTGTTGATATATAGAGATGCTGAAGCGAGGTTTGGCGTTCCCTCTGAAAACACCGCTTATCTTGCAGATTCTTCCATTTCGACTTCATTGTAATACATTTTTTCATCAACTATCAGCATCATTTGCAGCAATACGAATTACTTATCCGTGACATAAATTCGATATAAATATACAAAAAAAATACTTCATTAAATGTTCTTTATCAAACCTCAACTTTCAGGCCTGCTTAGGGCAATATGGATAAGCGTTTCCGCGATTACGGTAAGCCCCCTTAGCTGCGAGGGTCATTGGCTATAAGGCGTTGATGTGGCGCTCGTAGTCCCGTTCGAGACCCCGCGAGCGAGTTATCCAGTCAAAGGTGCGTTTCACAGCCCATCGATGGGGCAGAACCTTTAAGACCTTCGTTCCGTCACAGCGGCCATGATCTAGACGATGAAATTCGGTCGGCTGGGTTATCCACCAGTTGGACGCCGGCATAGGCACCATCGGCAGGCAGATGCTTTAGACCCATGGCCAGCGCTTGCGAATCGCATCTAGGATCGACCCAGCGGCGGCAGTGGCTGAGATTTCGGTCGAAAGCAAATAATCATCAGAAGACGCCCGCCAGGATCAATGGCGATATGGCGCTTACAGCCCACGATCTTCTCACCAGCATCATAATCTTTTGTTTTTGAGGGCTTGTCCTCTATGCTTTGGCTGTAGATTAGCCCGGCTGTTGGGCTCGTTTATTCCCCCGTTCACTTCTGGTCGAGCACAGGTTCACCGTCATGGATGGTCTTAAAGCAAAAACCCTCGCGTCAATTCGCGGAACCTGCCATTGATCGTGCACCAGTGGCCGAAAGGGAAAGGGAACGGCAGCATGAGTTAGCCGCAGCCCGAGCGGGCCAGATAGCGTACCAGTTTGAACACCTCTCGGAATTCGACTTCCGGCGGACGACCCATATGCTCCGCTTCATGCATCGGGCGGGCGAACCGCTCCTATTCCTCGCCTATCATGTCGGACGAACAGCGCTTCGTCTTTCGGGCAGTCCTGGCCACTGCGAATTCCTGTTTTGACGTTCAGATCCAAAGCTTGAATCATACATCAAAAGCTTTAAAGAAAGGCTATGAGGACATAGCCTTTCTGCACCATATCGTAGAAGTATTTGCAGTTTAATACTTTAATGTAAAAATTATTCTGAATTATAGCTAAAATATGATCTTAATTTCCGCCCCCTGTTGCAGTTCCTCTGCGGCACTGCTGCATCTAGCATGCATCTGGTTTGGGCCTGTCCTGTATCGCGCGATCGGTGCTAGTGTGTTGCCATCACTTCCTTTGCAGCGGACCATACTCTGCGGCATCACCGCCTTCTATCTTTTGCGCGGGATAGCCTTCGCACCGATGCAGATCTGCTTCCCCGGTAGAACTATGAACTTCTGGTTCTGGAGCTCTTCCATGTGCTTCAATATTGGGCTGCTCCATGTTGTCGGCTTACGGCAGGCATGGAGCAGGCATCGTCGCCGCGCGCCGTAATCGCTGCAACGCAAAATGGTCTGACCGACGATGAGCCAGGACTGTCACTCGCTTGCTACCCTCTGCCAAAGAGGGAAACGTTGTATTTGATTGGCTAAGCATCGAACGCCTCAATTCGGTCATGGGGCCCGGAAGCGTGTCGATCACAGACTGGGAGCTGTGACGGCCCCCAGCCCGTAATCTTGGCTTAGCGCTTCACTTCCTCAGCTTTCGCAAGGGCACGCTGCGTTGGGGGACGGCCTTCTATTGCCTCACGCCATGCCTTGATCATGGGGAAAGAGTTGAGATTGATGCCCTGCTCTTTCCAGGTGCGCGTCCAGGGATAAGTCGCCATATCGGCAATGCCATATTCATCCCCACTGACGAATGGCTGCGCTTTCAGTCGCGTCTCGAGCACCCCGTACAGGCGTTTCGTCTCATCCTGGTAGCGCTTAATCACGTATGGGATTTTTTCTGGAGCATAGAGGGCGAAGTGATGGTTCTGGCCGAGCATCGGTCCGAAACCTCCCATCTGCCAGAACAGCCATTCGAGCGTCGCAATCTTCTTGCGAGGGTCAGACGAAAGGAAACGCCCCGTCTTTTCCGCAAGGTAAAGCAGGATTTCACCTGACTCGAAGACACTCAGCGGCGCACCGCCATCCGCCGGCTCATGATCGACGATAGCCGGCATCTTGTTGTTAGGAGAGATCTTGAGAAAATCGGGCTTGAACTGGTCACCCTTGCCGATATCCACCGGGATAATCCGGTAATCGAGACCGGCCTCCTCAAGAAACAGCGTAATCTTGTGGCCATTGGGGGTCGGCCAATAATAGAGATCGATCACTGGGCACTATCCTGTTCTGTGAGGCAGATCAGGCGGTAACGTTTCCAAGCACATAGCGTTCGAGGCCGATCGCAAATCCTTCATCCTCACAGGACAAGGTGACGTGAGTTGCTGCAGCCTTGACCGTGTCATTGGCCTGCCCCATGGCGATCGACATACCGCTCTTTGCAAACATCAGCATATCGTTAGGCTGGTCGCCCATCGTCACCATTGCTGATGCGGGAATGTCGAGCAGGGTTTCAAGAGTGGTAACAACCCCTCCCTTGTTGGCGTCACGATTGGTGACATCCACATAATAGGGCTGCGAACACGCCGCAGAGGCTGTCTTTCCGAGAGCTTCCTGCAGGTCCTTTTCGAGTTTCTGCATCAGCTTGAGATCGTCACTGACCCCGGTGATTTTCACCACATCGTCGAGATGCCTTGAGACATCATCGACGCGCGGGGCGAATTTCACTGTCCACTCCTCACGCGACACATGAGGGGCATCCCAGTCGCTCACGAACCAGTCATGACTGGTGTAGATCCAGGGATCGGCCCCATGATCACGAATGATCTTGAGAACCGTATCCACCTGGGCATGGGTCAGGCGCTTGGTGTCGATGACGCTCCAGTCCGGATGGACCAGAACGCCACCATTGAAACCGGCGATCGGCAATTCGAGCGCCAAGGGTTCAATCAGCATCGCCATGCCACGAGGGGGGCGGCCGCTCGTAATGGCAAATCCTATGCCCCGATCTCTCAGGGCATGGACGGCGCGGATGGCGCGTGGCGTCAGGATCTTGTCCTGAGTAACCAGCGTGCCGTCCACATCGGCGAGGACGAGTTGAACCGGTCCCGACATCAGCCCCTGTTCCCCTGCCACTTCCAGTTCAGGATTTCGGGCATGTCCTGACCATACTGGGCGATATAACGCTTATGCTCGACGAGCTTGTCGTTGATCATCTGCGTGACATAGGCCGCATGACCCGAGAGCGACGTCACACGGCGCACGGCGTTCAGGATGATGTGGTAACGATCAAGGTTGTTACGCACAGTCATGTCAAACGGCGTGGTTGTAGTGCCTTCCTCGCGGAAACCATGCACATGGAAGTTTGCACGGTTGCTGCGACGATAGATCAGGCGATGCACAAGCTGCGGATAGCCGTGGAACGCGAACAGTACCGGCTTGTCCTTGGTGAACAGATTGTCGAACATGACATCGTCCAGGCCATGAGGATGCTCGCTGGGCGACTGCAGGGTCATCAGATCAACCACGTTCACAAAACGCACCTTGAGGTCAGGTGTGTGTTCACGCAGAAGCTGAATGGCTGCGAGCGCCTCAACCGTCGGGACGTCACCAGCAGAGGCGATCACGAGGTCGGGCTCATAACCCTTGTCGTTGCTCGCCCACTGCCAGATACCAATACCCTGGCTGCAATGAGCGATGGCTGCGTCCATATCGAGCCACTGGTGCTCGGGCTGCTTGCCGGCCACGATGACATTGATGCGATCCCAGCTTTCAAGGCAGTGCTTGGCCACATACAGCAGGGTGTTTGCATCGGGCGGCAGATACACGCGGGCAATATCGGCCTTCTTGTTCACCACATGATCCATGAAGCCCGGATCCTGATGGCTGAAGCCGTTATGATCCTGACGCCAGACATGTGAAGTCAGCAGGTAGTTCAGCGAGGCAATCGGGCGGCGCCACTGAACTTCTTTCGCCGATTTGATCCATTTCGCATGCTGGTTGACCATGGAGTCCACCAGATGGACGAAGGCCTCGTAGCACGAGAAAAAGCCATGGCGACCGGTCAGAAGATAGCCTTCGAGCCAGCCCTGAATGGTGTGCTCGCTGAGAATTTCCATGACCAGACCATCGGGAGCAAGATGATCGTCGTAAGAACGCGTCTCTGCGGTCCAGGCGCGATTGGTCACTTCAAGCACGTCATTCAGACGGTTCGAATTGTTCTCATCCGGCGACAGCACGCGGAAATTGCGGCTCTCGAGATTCATGCGCATCACGTCGCGCAGCCACGAGCCGAGAATACGGGTGCTTTCAGCCTGAACAGCGCCGGGTGACGGCACTGTCAGGGCGTGACCTTCGATATCCGGCATACGCAACGGACGGCGCAGCTGGCCACCATTGGCATGAGGATTGTCGCTCATGCGCAGTGTGCCCTCAGGCGCAAGCGCTGCGATTTCAGCCTGCAGACGACCATTCTCGTCGAAAAGCGTCTCAGGCTTGTAGCTGCGCATCCAGTCTTCGAGGATCTTCAGATGGCCCGGCTTCTCGATGTCGGTCAGCGGCACCTGATGCGAGCGCCAGTAGCCTTCGCAACGCTGCCCGTCGACTTCCTTCGGACCCGTCCAGCCCTTGGGGGTGCGCATGATGATCATCGGCCAAGTAGGACGCTCGCCCGAGTTTTCGGTACGTGCGCGCTTCTGGATTTCCGCAATCTTGTCAAAGCACTCGTCCATGGCCTTCGCCATCGCCTGGTGCACGACGTCAGGATCGCTGCCCTTAACGATGATCGGCTCGTAGCCATAGCCACGGAACAGATCGAGCAGCTCGGTTTCCGGGATACGTGCCAGAACCGTCGGATTGGCGATCTTGTAGCCATTCAGATGCAGGATCGGCAGAACGGCGCCGTCATTGCGCGGATCAAGGAACTTGTTGCTGTGCCAGGAGGTCGCAAGCGGCCCCGTCTCGGCTTCACCATCGCCGACGACACAGGCAACGACCAGATCAGGGTTATCAAGTACCGCACCATAGGCGTGGGAAACCGAATAGCCGAGTTCACCGCCCTCATGAATCGAACCGGGTGTGGTCGCCGCCACATGGCTCGGAATACCACCGGGGAACGAGAACTGCTTGACCAGACGGCCAAGGCCCTCGACATCCTGCGAAACTTCCGGGAAGTATTCGCTATAGGTGCCTTCGAGATAGGTTGCCGCAACAACGCCAGGAGCCCCGTGGCCGGGACCTGCGATGAAGAGCACGCTCTTCTGGCGCTCCTTGATGATGCGGTTGAGATGCAGATAAAGCAGCGTCAGACCAGGCGTCGTGCCGAAATGGCCGAGCAGGCGTGGCTTCACATGCTCGATCTTGAGCGGATCACGCAGGAGCGGGTTGTCCAGAAGATAGATCTGGGCAACCGAGAGGTAATTTGCAGCCTGCCACCACTTGTCGAAAAGAGCGAGCTGCGCTGTTGAAAGCGGACCTTTTTCGGTCATGACTTGTGACTTCCTTCCATTATTTTTTTTGTTTGGCGAAAGATTGTTGTTTCCTCATCCGCAGGAACAACCAGCACCATGACCCGTCCCGATCGTTGGCTGATCGTGGGACGGCCTGCAAGGTTCGCGTCTTCGCAGAGTTGAACGTCGAGCCATTTGAGTCTCTGACACACAGCGCGCCGGAAAGCGGCGTCGTGCTGTCCGATACCGCCCGTGAAGACGATGGCATCGACCCCGCCCATCTGGGCGATCAGGCCACCTGCCTGCTGCACGAAACGCTCGACAAACATATCGAGCGCAAGCTGCACATTCTCGTCGGCGTCGTTTTCGCGCAGGACACGCATATCGCTCGAAAGCCCGGAAACACCGCGCAGTCCGGACTTGTAATAGAGAGTGTCCTGAACCTCCTTCGGCGACATGTTTTTCTGTTGCAGAAGATAGAGAATGGCGCCGGGATCAATGGTTCCGCAGCGCGTTCCCATCATCAGGCCATCCAGAACCGTCAGCCCCATGGTCGTCGCAGTGCTGCGCCCATGAACAAGGGCACAAAGGCTGGCACCGTTGCCGATATGCGCAACGAGAACGCGTTTATGCGCGATGGTGGGGAAACGCGCCTCAAGCTCACTCGCTATGAAATCATAGGAAAGCCCGTGAAATCCATAGACGCGCGCGCCCCCGTCGAGCAGTTCTGCCGGGAGAGGAAGACGCGTGCGCACTGTCGGGATAGTGTGATGAAATGACGTATCGAAACACGCCACCTGCAGCAGGTCTGGCTTCTGCTCCATCAGCAGGCGCATCGGAGCAATGCTGGGAGGCTGATGAAGGGGGGCGAGAGGCACGAGAGCCTCAAGTTGCCCGATTACCTCGCGATCGACACGGGTCGGACCCTCGAAATGGGGCCCACCATGGACCACACGGTGGCCGACAGCCGCAATGCTTGAACCGCTATCATGATTTTCGACGAAGTTCAGGACATGTCGGATCATCTGACCATGGGCATCGGTCTGGTTATCACCAGACTCGATCACCATACGCTTGCTGACTCCATCCGGAGTACGCGACGTCAAGATGGCGCCCCCGGGCTGGTATTCGACCAACCCCGAGAGCAATCGCTCAGTCGCACTCGCCTCGTCGAACAGAGCAAACTTTATGCTCGATGAGCCCGAGTTGAGCGTAAGAATGGTTCTGCTGTGAGACACGTACCGTCCTCGAAATACCCGGCGCCATTGCCGACATCCGAGTGTTAAACCGCGTGATCTATCGGCGGTTCAAACATAACACGTCCGTAATAGGGTACCCGATTTACCCCAATTCGCAAATTTCCCATGTATTTCCGAGCGTTAGAGTGGAAATCTAGCATTTTTCTACACGGAGTTGTGACAATAGTGCATCATGGCTCGTCAGAAATGGGAACGCCACAGCCCACTATATGATCAGAGCTGAAATACCTGCTTCACAATTTGTCGAAACATTTAGTCAAAGACTTGTGGATACCTCAAACATAAAAAGCCTCAGACCTGTAAGGCCTGAGGCTTTCGTTGCATCCATTCTGCAGGTCTTGCCGGACTACCCGGTCACTCCGGCATATACGCCGAAGACCGCATGCCGTTATTTTACTTCGAACGCGGGCGTGACGGACGACTACCCTGCGGGCGGTTATTGCCGCCCGGACGCCCGCCTGAGGGGCGACCGCCTTCATTGCCACCGCGCGAACCCGAGCCGGGACGGCCACCGCCGCCAGAGCGCTGACCACCGCCACGAGGCTGGTTGCGACCGCGGCCACCGCCACCCAGAACAGGCGGACGCATGGTTGAATTCTGCGCCTCTTCCGAATGATAGGCATGGTCAGTCACAACCGGAATGGCCTTGCCGATGAGCTTTTCAATATCACGCAGCCATGCGCGCTGTTCGGCATCGCACAGCGATACAGCCCAGCCGTCACGGCCTGCACGTGCTGTACGACCAATACGATGCACATAGCTCTCGGCAACGTTGGGAAGATCGTAATTGAAGACATGGCTCACATCGTCCACGTCGATGCCGCGCGCCGCGATATCAGTGGCGACCAGCACCTTGACCGAACCGTCGCGGAAGCCCGCCATGGCACGCTCGCGCGCGCCCTGCGACTTGTTGCCATGAATGGCCTCGGAACGGATACCCTCAGCATTGAGGAAATCGGCCACCTTGTTCGCTTCATGCTTCATCAGCGTGAACACGACAGCGCGCTGTACCTTGGGATTCTTGACCAGAAGCAAGGTCGCGGCGCGCTTGTCTTCCGACTTCACGAACATCACACCTTGGCGGATACGATCGACCGTGGAAGAGGGCGGCGTGACCTCGACCTTTGCAGGATCATGAAGGAGCGAATGGGCCAGATCCTCGATTGCCTTGGGCATGGTAGCCGAAAACAGAACGGTCTGGCGGCTCTTGGGCAGAAGCGCCACGATACGCTTGATGTCGCGCACAAAGCCCATGTCGAGCATGCGGTCAGCCTCATCGAGCACCAGAACCTCAAGGTCGTGCAGATCGATATGACCCTGGCCGATCAGATCGAGCAGTCGGCCCGGTGCTGCTGTCAGCACGTCCACGCCGCGACGCATGGCTTCGACCTGACGCCCCTGCCCTACGCCGCCGAAAATCACGGCATGGCGAAGCTTCATGTGGCGGGCGTAGTTCTTGAAGCTGTCGTCGATCTGGGCTGCGAGTTCGCGCGTCGGCGCAAGCACCAGAACGCGCGCGCTCTTGGGTGTCAGCGGGCGCGGATGGGTCAGCAGGCGATGCAGGGCGGGAAGCGCAAACGCTGCCGTCTTGCCGGTTCCGGTCTGGGCAAGACCCAGAAGATCGCGGCCCTGCAGAAGATAGGGGATCGCGCCCGCCTGAATCGGGGTCGGGGTCGTATACCCTTCCTCGGTCAGCGCGCGCTGGATGGGCATGGCAAGCTGAAGATCGGCAAAACTGGTCATAAAAGAGGCGCCTCCTCGGGCACGAGCCATGCGAATTGCACGCGGCTCACGGGATGACGCCTCTTGGCCCGGACGTCACAAGGGAAAGATGAGATCCGGGAATGACGGGTCAGGCTACGCAAAAGGCGCCCGTTGCCAGACGCCCGTGCCGACAGAGTCAAATCTGGACCGGGAAGGCCCCCATATAGGCAGAGCCCATCCCGGACGCAAGCAGTTCCCCTAACAAAACAGTCAGGATCTTCACAAAAGTCCCGCCGCCGCGCAGATCGGCGCGGCGGTGCGCTTTCGTCAGGAGAAGCGGTTATGAATAATCGTCTCGTTCAGCGGCAGATGCCCGCCATGGGGCGGATATTCCGCCGCCTTCTTCCCGATCGCAACGAACATGACAACTTCGTGGTCTTCGGGCAGGTTGATGAGCGAGCCCACCGCCTTGAAGTCGAACCCGTCCATCGGGCAACTCTGATAGCCATGGGCAGCCGCTGCGAGCATCAATGCATAAGCAGCCATGCCGCAGGAGCGAATGCCCTCGTCACGCTGCAGCTGTTCATTGCCGCTATAGAACTGGTTGATCATGCCCTCATAGGTCGTCTGCATCTTGTCAGGAGCCGCTGCCCAATAGCGCGCCGGGTTCTTTTCCCATGCCTTGAAATCGGCACAGAGAATGATCAGCGCACTCGCCTCTTCGACCTGAGGCTGGTTCCAGGAAACTTCGCGTATCTGCTTTCTCAATGCAGGGTCAGAGACCACGACAAAACGCCAATGCTGGATATTGAACGCCGTGGGAGCCTTGCGCCCGGCGTCAAGGATAGAGCGAAGCTCCGCCTCGGAAATGGTCACATTGGGATCGAAGCGCTTGGCTGAGCGACGCTCGGCAATCGCAGTCAGAATATCGGTCATGGAAACTCCGCTCTCCTGTCATCACAGGGCGTTGGAAAACCTGAAGGAAGAAATCATGCAACCATGGGCTGTGGCGCGAGTAAAGTCTTATTTCGACAAAAATCGAAATAAGACTCGGGCGCAGGGTGCTATTTGCGGCGCAGCAGAAACAGGGCCTGCTCACCAAAGAGATTGGCCAGTCTGATCGAGCGTCGCCACGGCGCACGTTCGCCTGCCTCGTCAATGGCGAGCCAGCGATCGATTACATAGCCCTCTGCTTCGCACAGGGCGAGGAAGTCCTGAATAGTACAGGGGTGGATATTCGGCGTTTCGTACCAGGGCGTGTGCCACACGGCATTCATGGGCATCCGACCGCTGAGCAGGATCTGCAACCTCAGACGCCAGTGACCAAAATTCGGAAAGGAAACGATGGCGTGTCGGCCGATGCGCAGCATCTGGCGCAGCACTTCGCGCGGTTTCTCTACCGCCTGCAACGTGCGCTGCAACACCACATAATCGAAAGCATCGTCGGAATAATGTGCCAGATCATGATCGGCGTCGCCATGCATCACCGGCAGCCCATGCGCGACAGAGCGCGTCACCTCGCCCATATCGATCTCGATACCACGGGCGTCACACTGACGCGTGCGAAAAAGATGGTCGATCAACGCGCCATCGCCACTGCCGACATCCAGAACGCGCGTCCCCGGCTCGATCATTTCAGCAATCAGGTGCTGATCAAGACGCATGACGCCCTCCGAGACCGGCCTGCTCTGCCGCACCGTTGATGAAACCGCGCATGGTTCGCTCGAGATCGGGCTCGTCCAGCAGAAAGGCGTCATGCCCCCTGTCGCTCTCGATCTCGACAAAGGACACGTTGACCCCGGCCTTGTTGAGCGCGCGCGCCAGAAGACGCGATTGCGATGTCGGAAAAAGCCAGTCGGACGTGAACGAGATGATGCAGAACCGCGTCGCGCAGTTACGGAAAGGCGCAGAGAGATCGCCATCGTAATCAGCGCTCAGATCGAAATAATCGAGCGCCCGTGTGATGGTGAGATAGGAGTTGGCGTCAAAGCGACGCACGAAGCTCGACCCCTGATGACGAAGATAGCTCTCAACCTCGAAAATCTCGCCAAAAAGAGACGTGCCCTTCGAGGCCGCGTCATGAGACGGCACGGCATCACGCCTCGTGCGACGCCCGAATTTCTGTGTCAGCGCCTCTTCGGAAAGATAGGTGATATGCGCCATCATGCGGGCCACAGCGAGGCCCTTCGCCGGGATGGTGCCATGCGCCCAATACCGCCCGCCACGCCAATCAGGATCGCCGCAGATCGCCTGACGACTGACCTCGTTGAACGCGATATTCTGGGCTGAGTGAAACGGTGCGGTCGCAATGGGCATGGCAGCGCCGACACGTTCGGGAAAGCTCGCTACCCATTGCAGAACCTGCATTCCACCCATTGAGCCGCCGATTGCGGCAAACAGGCGCCCGATACCCAGATGATCGAGCAGTCTGGCCTGGGCAAACACCATGTCCCTTATTGTGATGGGAGGGAAATCCGTGCCCCAGGGTTCGCCATTGCCACGCAGTGTCTTGGGGCCTGAAGACCCCATGCAGCCGCCGAGCACATTGACGCATATGACGTAGAAACGATCCGTGTCGATCGCATTGCCGGGACCGACCGCCCGATTCCACCAGCCCGGCTTGCCTGTCACCGGATGGGTCTCGGCCACATATTGATCGCCCGTCAGGGCATGGCAGACCAGTATGACGTTATCGCGTTTCGGCGAGAGCGTGCCATAGGCGCAGTAGGCAATATCGAGGGGCGCTATATGGGCCCCACATTCGAGCGTAAGTCCCTCTGCAAGCGTAACGCTGAACGACGTGGAAACGCCACCACCGTCCTTACCACAAGGGGCCTCGGTCACACCGGCACCCTCTGCCCCAACCGCAGATGCGTCAGAATGATTATGCATGGCCTCTCAACTCGCATGAGCGCCGACGCCCTCCGAAGGGTGCGACCGGATCACTCGAACGCCTCATCATGACTCCCTCAATGCCTGCATGCGGCTGCCTGGTGGCGGCCCGAGACAAGGCGGGGAAGCAGATATGGCATTTGCCGCGCGTGGCTGCAATTGGCCGACAACGTCTCCAGCAGAAAGAGTGTTCGCGGGCTGAGCTCCAACTCGTCCGGCGGACGACGCAATATCTGGTCGTTCTTCGTAAAAGCATTTAATGTTTTATTAACGAATCGCCGGAGAAACCGATTATGCCCACGATCCTCAAAACGATTGGCCATTCCGGTCTTTTCGACACGGCATTCTATCTGTCCCGCAATCCCGATCTGCACGAAATCGGTAGCGGTGCGCTCCTGCATTATCACTCGGCGGGATGGCGCGAGGGGCGCAAACCAAATCCATTTTTCGATCCGCTCTGGTACCTTTCCACCTATAGAGACGTCACCGAAGATCCTCTTCACCATTACATCACACGCGGCGAGTATGAAGGACGGCGCCCGGTGCCCTGGTTCGATCCGATCTGGTATCGTCAGGCCAATCAGGTTTCTGCCAACACAAATGCCCTAGCTCATTATCTGGCAAACAGGCAGACACCCGGCATCCGGCCTATGCCCGAATTCGACCCGGAGTTCTATCTACGCAACTACCCCGACGTAGCCTCTTCCGGAATGGACCCGGTCGAGCATTACATGGTGCAGGGCTATCGTGAGGTCCGGCGCCCTTTCGAAAAATTCGATCCCGGCTTCTACCGCCTGCGCTACCTGCGTCATCAGCCTGATGCCAATCCTTTCCTGCACTGGCTCGCCCATCGTCATGAGGCGGGTGTCTTTCCCTGCCTTCCAGACCACGAAACCACCATCGCCAGGGAAATCAGACGGCGGACGCAACCTGGCCCCCTCTATGAGGAGCGCCAGCCCTTGCCGGAAGCCGCCATTCGCCGCGTGCGCCTGCTCGCTTATTACCTGCCCCAGTTTCACCCCAACGAGGCCAATGATCGCTGGTGGGGAACCGGGTTTACGGAATGGACCAATCTTGCCCGGGGCGTGCCGCGCTTCGCCGATCACTACCAGCCACGTACGCCGCGCGATCTTGGGCATTACAGGCTCGACAGCCTGGCCACGCTTCAGGCTCAGGCACGCATGGCACGCGAGAGCGGCATTGAAGGTTTCGTTTTCTATCACTACTGGTTCAATGGCCGCCGGTTGCTCGATCGCCCCATGGAGTTGCTGCTTGGGGCACCGGAGATCGACTTACCCTTCTGTCTGATGTGGGCAAACGAGAACTGGAGCCGCCGATGGGATGGCGGTGACAGCGATGTACTGATCTCGCAAGACTATCGAGAGGAAGACGACGAGGCGCTGATCGCCGATTTCGGTCGGCACATGAAAGATAGGCGGTACATCCGGATCGGATCGCGGCCCCTCTTCATGCTATACAGACCCGGTGCCATTCCCGATGCAGCAAGACGCATTGCAAAATGGCGCACCCTGTTCCGGGAACAGGAAAAAATCGACCCAATCTTCATCATGGCGCAAGCCTTTGACGACAACGATCCACGTCCTTTCGGAATGGACGGTGCTATTGAGTTTCCCCCACACAAATTGTCGGTCAGCTGCACCCCTATCGAAGACAAGGTGCAAATTCTCGATGAAGATATGACGGCCCGGATCTATGATTATGGCGAACTCGTCGAAAATGCTCTAGCTGACCCTGCCCCTGACTTTCCGCTGATCCGTACCCTAGCCCCGTCTTGGGACAATGACCCGAGACGCCAGGGAGCGGGCCTCGTCCTGCACGGTTCCACACCGAGACTGTATGAGCACTGGCTCAAGGAAAGCATTTCCAAGGCACTACTGAACCCGTTCATGGGGGAACCCTTTCTCTGCGTAAATGCATGGAATGAGTGGGCCGAAGGTGCCTATCTGGAGCCGGATATCCACTTCGGTTCAGCCTATCTGAATGCGACCGCACGGGCCGTGACCGGATTTCAGAGCAGACTTGGCGCACATCGTCTCCTGTTGATCGGTCACGATGCCTTTCCTGCGGGCGCCCAGATGCTCCTTCTGGCGCTTGGCACAGCATTGAAGCGCCATCATGGTATTGAGATTACCTTCGTTCTTCTCGGTGGAGGCGATCTGCTTTCGCGCTATCGACATGTGGCGAATGTCGAGATTCTCAATCCGGGCACACCGTCCTGCGTCGAGCGCCTTCAGTCGCTCAAGGCTGAGGGGTTTGCCTCAGCCATCATGAACAGCGCGGTCTCGGCAAGACTTGCCCCCGATCTTGCTCTTGCCGAGCTTCCTTTTATTCTGCTCATTCATGAGCTACCGGGCATGCTTCGCCAGCATCGTCTAGAAGAGCCGCTCACTCTCGCACGCAAACAGGCACGCGCTGTGGTCGTGCCTGGCGCACAGCTGACGAGGCTTTGCCCTGAAGCAATCATCGCCCCTCAAGGGCTCTACAATCAGATCGCATTTTCCAGCAACGACAGAAAACGCGCGCGACTGGCATATGGCATCGACCCAGACGCGCTGCTTATGATCGGCATCGGATATGGGGACGCTCGCAAGGGCTTCGACCTGTTCCTGCAGCTTTGGCAAATGCTCCAAAGCTCAAGCTTTCACGGCTATGATTACCATGCTGACCCCGACCGTAAACCACGCCCGATTCATTTCATGTGGGTTGGCAATCTCGACGCGCAAATGAAGCGCAGCCTACAGACCGATATCGAAGGCGCATTGGCAACACGGCGCTTCCACCTGCCGGGTCGCGTAGAAGACGTGAACCCCTTCTTGTCGGCATCGGATCTGTTTCTCCTCATGTCGCGAGAAGATCCATATCCCTCTGTGGCGCTCGAAGCCCTCGCATCTGGCTTGCCTTGTGTCGCGTTTGCCAGAAATGGAATGATCCCAGACCTCCTGTCAGAGCTCGAGCAGGAAAGAGATACACGCAATCATATCGTCGAACCTGGTGATTTGCCTGCCATCGGCGCAGTTATCCTGCGTCAGACGCATGATCGATCCGACAGCCTCGCAAACCGCATCAAGCGCGGCGCAGAGCTTGCAGAACGTTTCGCATTCGGTCCCTATGTCACGCGCCTTGCTGCACTCGCCATGCCAGACCTGCCCAGCATTTCGGTCGTGGTCCTCTCTTATAATTACGCTCACTACCTGGCAGCGCGTCTGGCAACAATCTTTGCCCAGGATTGCCCGATCAGGGAGATCATCGTTCTCGATGATGCCTCAAACGACGGAAGCGCCGAGTTGTCGGAGCGTATCGCCACGTCATTCGGTCGCACGATCAAGCTAGTCGCAGGAACCAGGCGAAGCGGTTCGGTGTTTGCCCAGTGGCGTAAGGCAGTCGACCTTGCAACCGGTGACTGGATATGGATTGCCGAAGCCGATGACCTCTCTGAGCCAGGATTTCTCTCCGCCTTGAGCAACATGATCAGCCAGTCGCCCGATGCGGTGATGGCCTTCTGCGACAGTCGCGCCATCGACGAAACCGGCGCAGAGATCTCAGCCGATTATCAGACCTATTACCGCAGCCATGTCGGCCATCGGCTCGAGCGGAACATGCTGATCGACGGTGAAAGCTTCGCCCGCGAATATCTGGGCAAATGCAATCTGGTTCTTAATGTAAGCTCAGCCCTGTTCCGTCGTCGTGCCCTGAGTGTGGCAATGGAAGCCTGTCGCGTTGACCTCACCCAGATCCGCCTGGCTGGTGACTGGCGTCTTTATATCGAATTACTGATGCGCCCGGGCAGTCAGGTTGCCTATCTTGCCAAACCTCTCAACATTCACAGACGCCACGACCGCTCAGTGACCGGGTCGCTCGATCAGAAGTCTCATCTGGGCGAAATTGCCATGATGCATGATCTGATCAGCAAGCGTCTGGGACGTCCCCTCGATTTGATGCGAGATCAACGCTCCTATCGCGAGCTGCTGAAAAAGCAGTTCGGCCTCACCTCAAGGCCGCGCAAAAAACAGTTTCCCGCTCCCTGAAGGCAACGGGAACAGGCAGGTGCTGCCCCCGTTCCGGCTCTCGATCCGCAGGAATGCCTAGGCCTGACTGAGCCGTGGCATCAGATCGACGAAATTGCACGGGCGGTGACGGCTGTCGAATTGCTGGCAGAGGATGGAATCCCAGCCATCGGCAACCGCCCCGGTCGAACCGGGCAGCGCAAAAAGAAACTTGCCTTTTGCGAGACCGCCCAGAGCTCTCGACTGGATGGTCGAGGTGCCGATCTTGGCATAGGATAGCCACCGGAAAAGCTCACCAAATCCAGGAATTTCCTTTTCGATCACCCTGAAAAATGCCTCTGGCGTCACGTCTCTGGCCGTAATGCCGGTGCCGCCCGTCGTGATGATTGCGTCGATGTCATCCCGGTCGATCCACAGGCGCAGGCGCTCGACAATTTCCCCCAGCGTGTCCGGCACAAGGTCGCGCGCCGCGAGATGATGTCCGGCTTTTTCGATGCGCTCTGCGAGAAGCGAGCCAGAACGATCGGTCTCCGGCGTGCGCGTATCGGAAATGGTCAACACAGCAAAATGACAGGGCTTGAACTCAGCCTGGTTGTCGATTTCAGTCATGATCGAAGTCTTTCCTCAAAGAAGGAAGTATAGGCTTCCGTTCTGTTTTACCAAGACGCAAAGTGGCGATCAGAGCCCAACATTGTCAGGCAAGATGCATGGTTGCGAGGATTGAGCCTCGCCGGTAGGGTAGTCCGATTAATTCCAGTTCAGGTGTGCGAACAGGTGAATTCCCCGGTGTTTCCTGCTTTTACCGATCCGGCTCCGTTCCTTGAGGTCGGCGCCCCGATATGAGCATCCCCCCAGCGCCTTCGGCTCGCTTCTCCCGGCCTCCCGAACGCATCGCCTTCCTCGCATCACCCACAGAAATCGCCCAGAAGGCTCGGGCAAAACTGGTCGAGAGTTATGGCGATGCCCCCCTCGATGAGGCCGAAGTCGTGGTCTGTCTGGGGGGGGACGGCTTTCTGCTCGAGGTGCTGCACAAGGTCGCCGAACACGGGATACCGGCTTACGGGCTCAATTGCGGCTCTGTCGGCTTTCTTCTCAACACGGTGTCAGATGAAGATCTGGTCGCCAGGCTCACACGCGCTCAGGCGTCGGAACTGCATCCGCTACGCATGAAGGCCGTGGGGCGCGACGGCACACGCCATGAAGGTATCGCCTTCAATGACGTGTTCCTGTTCCGCCAGACGCGTCAGGCGGTCAAGATCCGCATTGAGGTCGATCAGCGCGTGCGCCTGCCGGAACTGATCTGTGACGGGGTCATCGTCGCAACGCCGGCTGGATCGACTGCCTATAACCTGTCAGCCCACGGGCCAATTGTCCCTCTGACAGCCAACCTCCTGCCTCTGACCCCCATTTCGGCCTTCCGGCCACGACGCTGGCGCGGCGCCCTTCTGCCTTCCAACGCCATTGTGCGATTCACCCTGCTCGAGCAGGAAAAACGCCCCTGCGCCGCCGTGGCTGATTTCCTCGAAGTTCGCGACATTGCAGAGGTCATCGTCAGCGAAGACCGCTCGATTACGGCAACGATCCTGTTCGACCCCGACCACGGGCTTTCAGAAAGAATCATAGCGGAGCAATTCGCGGAATAAACCCGACAGCAAAGCCACACCTCCCAACAAGAAGAAGGCGCAGCCAATGAGCAGTCCAACGATACGCCCGACCCACACCCCCTATCGTGACACGCTGGTCAGTGCGGCCATGCGCCTTGCAAATGGAGAAATCACCAGCCGGGCTCTCGTCGAGCACTGCCTCGAAAAGATCGAGGCCTGTGAAAACGCCCGTGCCGCCTATACAGGCGACTTCTCAGCCGACAGGGCCAGACAATATGCCGATGCGGCCGATCGCATACGCGCCAAGGGCTATGAAGCCTCGCCCTGGACCGGATTGCCCATATCGGTAAAGGATCTTTTCGACATACAGGGTCAGGTCACACGCGCCGGCTCGACCATTCTGTCTGATCGCCCTGCCGCTCTCAGCGATGCCGATGCCATCATCCCGCTGCGCGCAGCCGGGTTCATTCTGCTCGGCCGTACGCAGATGACCGAATTCGCCTATTCGGGTCTGGGTCTCAACCCGCATTACCCGCAGCCCTGGAACACCCTTGTGGAAGAAGGCCGCGCCATACCGGGCGGGTCGAGTTCCGGGGGCGCCGTTTCCGTCGCGACCGGCGCCGCCCTCGCCTCGATCGGTTCCGATACGGGGGGGTCATGTCGCATACCTGCCGCCATGAACGCCCTGACCGGTTTCAAACCCACGGCAGGCCATATCAGCCGCAAAGGCATGATTCCGCTCTCACCCAGCTTCGACAGTGTGGGCAGTATCGCGCAGACCGTCGATGACTGCGCCTTGCTCGATCATATCATGGCAAGACGTACCGAAAACTGGGCACCCGTCGAGGCAGCAGAAGGCCCGATCCGCCTTCTGCTGCCGACATCGTTCGTTCGCAACGATGGCGATTCCCAGGTTCTCGCGGTTTTTGAAACCGTGATGAAGCATCTCGAGGCAGGCGGTATCGAGATCGTGCGTCAGCCACTACCCATTCTTCAGGACATAGCGGACCTGAACCTGCAAGGTCAGATTGTCGCCGCAGAGGCCTATCATTATTTTCACGACGACCTGATCCATCACCCCGAAAGCTTCGACCCGCGTGTCAGCGAGCGCATCGCGACGGGAGAGAACACAACCGTCCAGACGCTACGGCAGCTCTATATCGAACGACAGAAGCTCTGCGCGCGCTTCAATGCAGATATGAGCGAGTTCGATGCCCTGATCTGTCCGACCTCTCCCATTCTCCCACCCCTGATCGATTCCTGCAGCGATGCAGCGGCTTACGGACGGCTCAACCGCCTCATCCTTCGCAACCCCTCACTGGCCAATCTGCTCGATGGCTGCTCGTTCAGTCTTCCGTTTTACTGGAAGGGTCTGGCTGCCGGGCTCATGCTGACCGCCTGCCACGGTCAAGATGCCGCCCTTGCCCGTATCGCACGTCGCTGTGAAAGACGCCTCAAGGCCTGACACCAAGGTTCCCTGCATTACCCACCCGGGGTTGAGGTCGGGACGATGCCACAGGTTCGTCACCGCAGCGTTATTTGAGCCCGCCGCTCCCCGAGGGTAGCGTGCCGGGCTCTTTCTCTCTTGCTGGTGAAGCCTGTCCGCGCACGGCATATCGGGTGGAATTTCATGACCGAGACGAACCGGGCTTTCAGCCATCTGCCCTTTCTGACTGCGGCGCTTGTTCTGTCCTACATGGCTGTCGCCATGCCGCTTGCGGTCATTCCCCCCTTCGTCACTTCCTGGCCGGGTTATGGCAACGGCATTGCGGGCATAGCTGTTGGCTGCGCCTTCGTCTCGACCATTCTTACCCGAACGCTCGCTGGCGGATTTGCCGATCGCAAGGGTGGGCGCAGCGCCATGCGTCTGGGTCTCGTTCTCTATATGGCGGCCAGTGCAATCTGCCTCACCTCGGCTCTCGATCTGCTACCGAGAGGAGCCTCTCTGGCCCTGCTGATCGCGGGGCGCCTTCTGCTCGGTGTTGGAGAGAGCTATACGCTGGTCGGCATGCATGGATGGGGCATCGGCCTGACCGGACCCAGCGGGGCTGGCAAGGTGCTCACCTGGACGGGAGCTGCGATGTATGGGGCTTTTGCCTTTGGCGGTCCGCTGGGGCTGGAAATCTACCATCTTGCAGGTTTTTCCGCACTGATGGCGGTCTGCGTCGCGCTTCCCCTGATCGGTCTGGGTATAGTCCAGCGTGTTCCTGCGGCACCGATCCTTGCAGGAGAGCGTGAATCCTTCTGGCCGGTTCTGGGCATTATCCGCCCCTACGGCACGGTCGTCGCGTTACAGGGTGTCGGGTTTGCCGTACTTGGTGCGTTTCTCTCGGTCTATTTTCTTGCCGAACACTGGCGCTATGGCAGTCTGGGCCTGACCTGTTTCGGCCTTGCCTTCGTGGCAGGACGCGTGTTCTGCGGTCATCTGCCCGAGCGTCTGGGCGGAATACACGTTGCGATGCTTTCTCTGAGCATCGAGGCGGTCGGGCAGGCCTGCATTGCTCTCGCCCCCTTTCCCGTTCTGGCGCTCGCGGGCGCGGTGCTGACAGGCGCCGGATGCTCGCTAATCTACCCCTCAATGGGCGTTGAGGTCGTCAAGCGCGTGCCAGCCTCCATACGCGCCACGGCACTTGGCGGTTTCGCGGCCTTTCAGGATCTTTCTTATGCCGTCAGCGGCCCTATAGCAGGCACCCTCTCCGACTATCTGGGCTATAAATCGATCTTCATCATGGGCACCGCCTGCGCCCTGATCGGGCTTGGCCTGGTCGTCTCAATGCGCCGCCAGCCATCGAACCTGCCCGCAAAATGACGCAGCCCCTTTGTCAGAACGCGTGCTGACGCAAGCTTGAGTGCCTAGACGCCGTGTCTGAGATGGAAAAGGGCCATGTCCATCTGCGGTGGATAGGTCAGCTCGGGGGCGCTTATCCTTGCAGGCGCCGGGGACTCTTTGACAGTCTCCGACCCCACCACCGTCATTTCGACTGCCACGGGCTCGGGAACAGTCTCGGGCACCGTCACAGAGAGGTCTACAGGAGGCAAGAAGTCCAGAAGGACGCTGAAATCCGGTTCGCTCAGCATTGAGGGTTTTTCGCCCTTCGCACGCTGCACGATCCAGCCAGCCAATGCCTTGCCCAAGGCTTCCAGAGCAGCCTCACGGGAAACGCCGGACTGACTGCGTACCAGCTCATTGAGATATGAAATATCGTTGTCGTTGATACGACGTGGCTTGGGGTCGTCGCTGGCTTTGATGATCCACCCGCCAACATGTGGCGCAACATTGAGATCCAGTGCCATCAAACCCTCCATCACGTTGAGGCAGATCGCCACTCACGCGGCTCGCCTCGCTTACCCGCCAGACATCGGAACTTCCCGTTCAGCTCCGTTTTCACGAAACGCCAGACATCCCAACCTTGCCGGGCTTACTATCCTCAAAAGACGCGGCTGCAAACCGCGGACAAGCTGATCAAATCATACGATACAATCACATCGCGACCTGCACCGGCATTCTTCATTCTACACAGGTCTTTTACGACGGATGAACGGCCCATCACCGAACGCGGAATTCACGGCTTCTTCGTGAAAAGAAGGGGAAATTCATTGTCCTTGTAACGAGGATATGAGAACTGCTCTCAGGCAGGGCCGTGCCCTCTCGCCTTTTCACAGCTGGATCATGATATTGGCATACGCACTGACAACCCCGCGCAGGTCGGTCAAACGGATCTGGCTTCTCTCCACCGTTTCCGCCCTGTGTGCAGCGCCAGCATTTTCTGCGCGAGCTACCGATGACCCGGCCAAAACTCGCAAAGCCGAGCATATTGTCGTTCGTGCCACAGAACCCGAAAAGCGCGAGGCCGAGCGTGGTGGAGGGCTCATCAAGCCTCAGCATGAAATCCGGTCAGTGAGCAGCGTCGACAGCGCCTTCATTGCCAGACAGGCACCGATTTCGACCGCCTATCAGCTTGTTTCGCTGCTTCCCGGCGCCAATGTCGCCGCCTCTGATGCGATGGGCCTCTCCCCGCAGACCACGATTTCGGTACGCGGCCTGAATACGGATTCCATAGGCTACGTGCTCGAGGGAATGCCGCTCAATGATCTCGCCTTCTATTCGGGCTATCCCAGCCAGTTCGCCGATGGTGAAAACTACCGTCAGGTTGCCCTGAGCCAAGGCGCAGCCGATCTCGACAGCCCTGTTCTCAATGCAGCGGGCGGGCTGATGAGCCTGAGTTTTCGCGACCCGGCCCGCAAGGCCGGAGGAACGGTTTCTGCGTCCTACGGCTCCTATAACAGCAATCGTGAGTTCATCAGGCTCGATACCGGACTGATCGACCAGACCGGATTGCGCGGGTTCGTCTCCTACTCGCATACCAGCGCAGAAAACTGGCGCGGCCCCGGCCATGACATGCGCCACCATATCGATTTCAAACTTGTACGCGACATTGGCGAGCGTTCCCATGCCGGGCTGGTTGGCAGCTTCAACAGCACCGTCACGAGCTATTATCCGCAGGTCTCGAAAGACCAGTTCAGGCAATATGGCGTGTCATCTGGCAATGCGCTTGCAAGCGGGTACGACCCGCAGAACCCGGATGAAGCGCAGCTCTATCAACGCCTCTGGCGCGCGCCCGAGCGCACGCTCTATATGGGCGCACCTGTCAGCCTTTCCCTGACAGATCACCTGACCTTGCGGGCCACGCCCTATGCCCAGGGGGCCTATGGCAATGTTCCGAGTGGCTCCACCCTACCTTTGAGTGGCCTCTATACAGGCACGCAGGCCCTTGCAGACACGCTCGTTCTGCCCAGCTCGCAGGACGGTCAGGCAATCGTGCGCGCCAATTACACCCAGCGCAGCACGCGCTCGGGCTTCACCTCCGAGCTGGCATGGAAGAAGGGCTGGAACGAACTGGTCTTCGGTTACTGGTTCGATTACGGCGATGATCACGAAGTGCAATCGTTCTCGCCCGTCAGTGAAAGCGGGGCTTCTGCCAATATCTGGGGTAATGGCACGGGCAATTTCGTGAGACTTGCCAATGGCAAGGTGTATCTTGCAGGCGATAATCACACGATCAGCATGACCAATGCACTGTTCATTGGCGACCGAATGAATTTTCTTGCCGATCGTCTGCTGGTCGAGCTCGGCTTCAAGGAAGTCATGGTCAGCCGCACTGGCACAAATGCTGTTCCCGGGCCGCAATATCACGTGGGCAGCAACAGCGCCGTGCCGTTGCCGCGCCTTGGCATGCGCTTTCAGATCACGCCGCAGCATCAGGTCTTTTTCAACGCTACGACCAATTTCCGGGCGCCCTCATTTACAGCGCTCTACAACGTCTATGATCCAACCAGCGGTGAAGCCACCACCAACGGCGCCAGTACTCTGCGCAACGAATATTCGATCTCGGAAGAGCTGGGTTACCGCTATACTGGCCCTCTCGTGACGGGCAGCCTGACCTTCTTCAATTACAATTTCACCAATCGTCAGATCGCCACACAAATCCAGATCAACAACACGCCGATTTCCTCCACGATCAATGCCGGTGGCCAGACCTCTCGTGGCATTGATGTCGAACTCGGCCTGAAGCCATGGCATCATTTTGCGCCCTATCTCTCAGGCGAATATCTTCACGCGACCATCGATAACGACATCGCCAGCAATGGCGATCTGCTACCAACACGAGGCAAGACCGCCGTGCGCAGCCCCAGCCTGCAGGCCTCTGCCGGGCTGACTTATGATGATGGCCATGTCTTCGGCTTTGCCTCGGTTCATTATACCGGCAGGCAATATGCGACCTTCCTCAATGACGAGCGCATCAGCGACCACACGACGGGCGATATCGCCCTTGGCTATCGCTTTGCTGATATGGCGCGCTTCAAGGCGCCGTCCCTGCGGCTCAACCTCATCAATATTACCAATGAGCATTACCTTTCAGGCATCGCAGACCCAACCCTGAATGCCCGCGATGCGACGGGTCGCTATGGCACCACCATCGCCGGGTCGTCACCCGATTATTATATCGGCGGCGGATTTTCGGCGCTGGCTACGGCCACTGCCGGGTTCTGATGTCAGAAAGCACATCACCCGGGCAGTTTGGGCTCTGGGGTAAGGAGAGCAAACGCGACTGGCCGCTTATCACGCAGGATGAAGCCGCCCATGCTCTGGCGGCTTTCGCCCTGCACGATGTCACGCCAATCGAATGGCACAGTGCCCGCCCCTTTTCGGCTGTCTCCCGTTTGGGCGATAAGGCAGGCGGCGCCTGGTTTCTCAAACGACATCACAGCGCCTTGCGTAATCGCGAGGCTCTGGCTGAAGAGCACAGGCTGATTGCCCATCTTGCCGAACAGGGAATGACGGTTGTCCGTCCCCTCACAACGGAAAATGGAACCAGTGTCTTCACTCTCGGATGCTGGAACTACGAATGCTTTCCCGCCCTGGAAGGGAGAGATCTCTATCGCGATCGCCTCTCATGGGAGCCCTATCTGTCGCGCCATCAGGCATGGGAAGCCGGGTGTGGCCTCGCTGCGTTCCACCAGGCCGCACAAAGCTATAACGCTCCGGCCAGACCTGACCGCCCCCTCATCTCATCCCTGACGCCACTGCTCGACACGCAGGCCCCCGAAATCGGCCTTGAGCGCTGGATTGCCCGCAACATACCCCTGCGAGACGCGATTGAGGCGCTTGGCGGAATGGCCTCCATACTGGTGGCGCTTCGGCCCCATTTCGAGCGTGCCAAGCCTTTTCTGGAACGCCCTGCCCTGCAATGGGGGCATGGTGACTGGCACGGCTCGAACCTGACCTGGCATGGCAAGGCAGGGCACGAAAAAACTGGCGCGGTGTTCGATTTCAGTATGGCTGACAGGACCACGCGGGGCTTTGACATTGCTGTCGCTCTCGAACGCAGCATGATCGGCTGGATGAAACCGCAGCATGCGTCGAACGACGGCCCACCGGATTTCACCAGTGAGCCGGATCAGATTACCGCGTTTCTGGACGGGTATGACAGTGTACGATCTCTCTCCCCACAAGAGCGCGGAGAGATCGCGGCCTTCCTTCCCCTCGCCCATGTAACCTTCGCCTTTTCGGAAATCTGGTACTATCACTGCCTGCTTGAGAGGCCCGATCTCGCGAAAACGACACGTGGCACCTACCTCATCGACCATGCCACATGGTTTTCAGGTGCCCATGGGCAGGATGTGCTCAGGTTGATCGCCTCCGAAGCAAAGAAGCCCTGATGATGTCGCCCCTCGAAGCTCTTGCCGTGATCATCACAATGGCGGGCATCTGGCTGACGGCACGCAGGCGTGTCATCGGCTGGCCATGCTCCCTGCTCGCCTCGCTGCTTTATCTGGTGGTCTTTGCAAAAGCCCGGCTCTATGCCGATTCCGCCCTGCAGATCGTCTTCTGCCTCTTTCTCGCCAAGGGATGGTACGACTGGCATCGTTTCAGACAGGTAGCCCCGGAAATCGCCGTACAGGCAGCCCCGCCTCTGGTGCTGCTACGTGATCTGCTGATCGGCGTCGTATGCAGTGTCGCTCTCGGTACGGCCCTGCGGCTATGGACGGGCGATGCCGCGCCGATAACGGATGCCACGCTGAGTGTCCTGAGCATTATCGGGCAAATATGGACAGCAAGGCGCTTCCTCGCCTGCTGGCTGCTCTGGACCCTGGTTGACAGCGCCTATGTCGGGCTCTTCATCCTGCGCGATCTCTGGCTGAGCGCCGGGCTCTATGCGGGTCTTGTCGCCATTGCCTGGTTCGGCTGGATGAGCTGGAAAGAATCACTGAAAAACGTCGCGGCGCGTTGAGACAAAGACCTGCACGATCAAGGTCGCAAACGAACGCGTCTTGCATCGTGCAGATCATGGCCCTACCAGCGTGTCGCCAGATCTCCCACCCGCATGAAAGGCAGAGCTCCCAGTGCAGAAGAAACGGATTTTCTATCCGCGCGCCCCGAGACAGCTTATCGGCCAGTTCATGCGCTTTGGTATCATCGGAGCCATGGGACTGGTCTGGGATATCCTTATCGTCACCCTGCTACGCCCTGAACTCGGGCTGACAGCGGCGACGCTCATTTCCTATTTCGTCTGCGCCAGCATCAACTGGATGCTGAACCAGCTCTGGACCTTCCGGAACGTCGCCCATCGCGATCATCCCATTCTGCAATGGCTCCGCTTTCTTGCGGCCAACAGCTTCGGATTCCTGCTCAATAGAGGCACGGTCTACACGCTGTGTTTCACCATTCCGTTCTGCCTGCATCACGTCGCCGTTCCGCTCGCCGCCGGTGCGCTCATGGGGCTGCTGGCCAATTTCAACCTGTCACGCAAGCTTGTTTTCCGCGCCAAAGTGCCTGAGACACCGCTGGAACTGGCAGAGATGACGGTCGATCTGAATGTCGATACGTCCGATCGCGATCTGGAATCCTGAGAGCCCGCGCGCAAAACATTCCCTTTGCGGTCTCTTTGCTCTAGTGGAGATGCCATCTTCACGCCGCAATCGGGATTTTCTGCTCGCGCCATGACCACTTCGATCCATAACACCACAACAAATGAGCTGCGCAGCGCGTTTCTGAAGTATTTCGGAGACCATGGCCACAAGATCGTTCCCTCGGCCTCGCTGGTGCCGCAGAACGACCCGACCCTGCTCTTCACCAATGCTGGCATGGTGCCGTTCAAGAACGTGTTCACCGGGCAGGAAACCCGCCCGTATTCCCGCGCCACGACCGCCCAGAAGGTCGTCCGCGCAGGCGGCAAGCATAACGATCTGGACAATGTGGGTTATACCGCCCGCCACCTGACCTTTTTCGAAATGCTCGGCAATTTCTCCTTTGGCGACTATTTCAAGGCCGAAGCGATCGAGTTCGCCTGGAACCTACTGACCAAGGGCTATGGCCTCCCCAAGGAAAAGCTGCTGGCCACGGTCTATGCCGAGGATGAGGAAGCCGCAGGTCTTTGGCGCAAGATCGCCGGCCTGCCGGAAGAAAAGATCATCCGCATTCCGACAGCCGATAATTTCTGGCGCATGGGCGATACCGGCCCCTGCGGCCCCTGCTCGGAAATCTTCTTCGATCACGGACCCGATGTCTGGGGTGGCCCTCCGGGCTCGCCGGAAGAGGACGGTGATCGTTTCGTCGAGATCTGGAATCTCGTCTTCATGCAGTATCTCGAAGGGCCTCCAGGCACGCGCGCGCCTCTGCCGCGACCCTCGATCGATACGGGCATGGGTCTCGAACGCTTTGCCGCCGTCATGCAGGGCAAGCGCGATGTCTATGACACAGACGTATTGCGCAGCCTTGTCGAGGCGACCGCCAACGCGCTCAGCACCGATCCTGATGGGTCGCTGCGCGCCAGCCATCGCGTGGTGGCCGACCATCTGCGCTCGACAGCCTTCCTGATTGCCGATGGCGTCATGCCCTCCAAGGACGGTCGCGGCTATGTGCTGCGTCGCATCATGCGCCGCGCCATGCGCCATCTGCAGCGTCTGGGCGCCACCGAGCCGGTGTTCTATCGCCTTCTCCCCGCGCTGATCCGCCAGATGGGCTCTGCCTATCCGGAATTGGTGCAGCATCAGTCGCTCATCGCCGAGACCATGAAGGGTGAGGAAGAACGCTTTACCGCCCTGCTCGAGCGCGGCATGTCGCTGCTCGAAGACGAGACGGCGCGCGTCGCCGAAGGCGGCGCCCTGCCGGGCGATGTGGCCTTCAAGCTCTATGATACATTCGGCTTCCCGCTTGACCTCACGCAGGATGCACTGCGCGAACAGGGCCGCACGGTCGACGTCGCCGGGTTCGAAGCCGCCATGGCCGAACAGCGCGCCCGCGCCCGCGCCGCCTGGGTTGGCTCAGGCGATGCCGCCGCAGAGACCATCTGGTTCGACGCCCGCGAACGTTTCGGCGCCTCGGAATTCCTTGGTTACAGCTCGGAAAAGAGCGACGCCGAGGTTCTTCTGATTGCAAAATCTGGCATCGAAAGCGACAGTGCCGCTTCGGGTGACGAGGTTGCTGTCCTGCTCAACCAGACGCCTTTCTACGGCGAAAGCGGTGGTCAGGTTGGCGATCACGGTGTGCTGGTGGGCGAAGGCGTACGTGTCGAGATTACGGACACGATGAAGCGCAATGGCGACCTGCTGGTGCATTACGGCCGTGTGGTCGAGGGCACGCTGCGCCCGGGCATGTCGGTAACGGCAGAAATCGACCATACCCGTCGTCAGGCGGTCCGTGGTCATCACTCGGCCACCCATCTGCTGCATGAGGCGCTGCGTCGCCAGCTTGGCGATCATGTCGCCCAGAAGGGCAGCCTCAATGCGCCGGAGCGCCTGCGCTTCGACGTGTCGCAGCCCCGCCCCATCACGGCAGAAGAGCTGGCACTGGTCGAGCGCGAGGTGAATGCCCGCATTCGCGAGAACAGCGCCGTCGAGACACGCATCATGACGCCCGAAACCGCCGTGGCAGAAGGCGCCATGGCACTGTTTGGCGAGAAATATGGCGATGAGGTGCGCGTAGTCTCCATGGGGCTGGGCGACGAATCGCGTGGCGCCTATTCGATCGAGCTCTGTGGCGGCACCCATGTGGGTCGCACAGGCGAGATCGGCCCCTTCCGCATTGTTTCGGAGAGCGGCGTTTCGGCTGGTGTGCGCCGTATCGAGGCGGTCTGTGGCGTCGCTGCTGACCGTCTGGCGATCGAGGCAGACGAGCGGTTGCGTCGCATGGCTGACCTGCTCAAGGCGACTGTGGCCGAGGCACCCGACCGTCTGGCCGCGCTGGTTGAGGAACGCCGCGCGCTCGAGCGTCAGGTGTCGGAGCTACAGAAGCGCCTCGCCACTGGTCAGGCCGATTCGGCCAGCGAGACCATCAATGGCATCACCTTCGTGCCGCGTGACCTTGGCGATGTGGCCCCACGCGAGCTGAAGAACGTTGCTGAAGCCATCACCAAGCAGATCGGAAGCGGCGTCGTCGCGCTGATCTCGACGGCCGAGGGCAAAGGCAGCGTTGTCGTGGCCGTCACCAAGGATCTGAATGACCGTTTCAGCGCGGTAGATCTGGTGCGTCTGGCCTCGGCCGAGATGGGCGGCAAGGGCGGCGGCGGCCGTCCCGACATGGCGCAGGCCGGTGGGCCGCAGGCCAATAGCGAGGCAGTTTTCGATTCACTCAGAAAAACGCTTTCTGCCTGAGGCTTCATGACAAAGGGTGAACCATGCCGATCCGGCATGGACACCTCATCAAATCCACGGCATCGAAGCTATCTGAGTTCCAGGTGTGGCGTAAAACTCACAGCAAGCCACATCCCTTTTTCAGATGAGGTCTCGATGAAAAGCGAAATCGAAAACAGCTTGATCACCCTGCTCAAGGGCGTGCAGCATTTCGACGACGAGGTTTACGAAGAGCACCGTGAGCTCTTCGAGAGCCTTGCCGAAGGCCAGTCGCCTTCCACCCTGTTCATCACCTGCTCCGACAGCCGTATCAACCCGAGCATGATCACCCAGACTGCTCCGGGTGACCTGTTCATCGTGCGCAATGTCGGCAATATCGTCCCTCCGCATGGCGAAATGCTCGGGGCCGTATCCTCGGCCATCGAATATGCCGTGCTGGTGCTCAAGGTGAAGCATATCGTCGTTTGCGGTCACTCCAATTGCGGTGCGATGGGTGCCCTGTGCGACCTGAATAATCCGAAATTCGATGCCATGCCGACAGTGCAGCGCTGGCTGCGCAATGCCGAAGCCGCGCGCGCCGCACTCGGACCGTTCAAGGCAGAAGATGCCGGTCCGGAGACAGTGCGCGAACTCGCACAGCAGAACGTCCTGCTCCAGCTCGCCCATCTGCGCACCCATCCTGCCGTTGTCGGTGGTCTAGCTGCAGGCGAGCTCGCCCTTCAGGGCTGGTTCTATGACATCGGCACCGGCCAGGTTGTCGTGATCGATGAACAGTCGCGCAAGGAACGCACGGTACGCGATGTTCTCGGCGATCTCGGCATCACCGTCTAAGCTTCGTTACTGCCTGTTTTTCGCCGTATGGGCTCTGTCCCATGCGGCGGAAGCGGCCCCCGTCAAGATTGCCACATGGAATCTTGACTGGCTGACGCTTCTCCCCGCGTCCGCCCCTCAACTGCCAGCCAATATTCCTCATCGTGGCACCCGTGACTGGGCCGCCCTTTCGGATATTGCCCATCGCCTGAACGCCGATATCGTGGCGGTTCAGGAAGTCAGTGACGAAGCCGCACTCAAGCGGCTCTTCCCCTCACCTGACGACACGCTGCTTCTCACCACGGCGCCAATTGCCCAGAATATCGGGCTCGTCCTGCATCCGCCCTGGCGAATGGTTGCCCACGAGGAACTGCGTGACTTCGACCGCTCTCCCTCGCATGGCGGCCATGCCCTGCGCCCTGGCCTCGATGTGACCATCACCAATGGGACACAAATCCTTCGTCTGCTGGTCGTGCATCTCAAATCGGGATGCTGGGACAGGACATGGAAGGAAAATGGACATGCCTGCCCGATCCTGCGTGAACAGATCGATCTGATCGCCAACTGGATGACCGAACGCGACGATGAAGGCGAGGCCTATGCCGTTCTCGGTGATTTCAATCGGCGCCTCACCGTGCATGATCCCTATTATCTGCACATGATACAGGGCATCGACCCGGTTCTGGTGACCAGCGGATTTGCCAATCCATGCGAGGGCGGCAATTACTTTATCGATCATATCCTTCTTGGCGGTCCGGCAAGGAAATGGCTCGTCAGGGATAGTCTGCGCGTTCTTACCTACCGACCGGAAGAATCCGGTCTGACCCTGTCCGATCACTGCCCTGTTTCTGTCCGGCTGGATCTGCCCTGAACCGGCTTTTCGATAGCCTTGACGCTGCGAGATTTTGCGTGCGGCCTCGCCTGATCTAGAGTTGGTTCGGAAATTGAGGAGGCTGATGTGCGCTATCGCTCTCTCGGGCAGTCTGGCCTGATCGTGTCGGAACTTGGCCTTGGCTGCAATAATCTGGGCGGTCGTATCGACAAGGCCCAGTCCTGCCATCTCGTAGATGCCGCGCTCGATCTGGGGGTAACATTTTTCGACGTCGCCGATGTGTATGGACGTCGCGATGCCCATGCCGGAGCGTCGGAAGAAGCGCTCGGCGCCGCGCTTGCAGGCAAACGCACCAACGCTGTCATTGCGACGAAATTCGGCATGAGCATGGTTTCGGGTCCCGATCCGTCTGGCCATGCCTCCGGGGCGTCACGCCGCTACATCATGCGGGCAGTCGAAGCGAGTCTGAAGCGGCTGCGGACCGACTGGATCGACCTTTACCAGCTGCACTGCCCCGATCCGCATACGCCGCTGGAAGAGACACTCCACGCGTTCGATGATCTGACTCGCGCAGGCAAGATACGGTATGCGGGCGTCTCGAACCTGCCTGCGTGGCAGGTGGTCGATGCCTGCCATATTGCCCGACGTGACAGGTTGGCGGGGATCATCTCCTGTCAGGATGAGCTATCCCTTCTCGACCGCAAGGCACAGACCGATCTCCTGCCTGCGCTCAGACAGTTCGGTCTCGGGCTGCTTCCCTATTTCCCGCTTGCCTCGGGTATGCTCACAGGGAAATACCGAAAAGATACGCCGCCGCCTTCAGGGTCGCGTCTGGCGGCCTGGACCTATCTTCAGGACCGCTATCAAGGCGCCCCGGTATGGGAGCTGCTCGATGCACTCGCGGCCCTCGCGCAGCGCCATGAAGTCAGTCTGGTCGATCTGGCTTTCGGATGGCTGCTCCGGCACGAGGCCGTGGGCAGCATCATCGCAGGCGCTACATCGGTGGCACAGATGCAGGACAACGCCCGCTCCTGCGCGGGCAAATTCTCCGACGATCTTTTTGCTGAACTCAACGCCCTGCTTGCCGCCCATGAAGGTCAGTCATGAACCCGATCACGCAAAACTGGACCCTGACCACCCTCTCATCCGATATCGCTGTCACCTGTCACGAGCCGCCGACAGTGAGCGATCGGGTACTGGAGCAAGGCATAGAAGCCATCTGGCAGGAGACGCGGCAGAAACACCCCGGGCTGTATAACGGACGTGTTTTCTGCCTTTCGGATCTGACTGAGAACACCCTATCAGGGTTCTGGTGCGAATATCGATGGGTTCTCGCCCAGATGCGGTCTCCCGAGCTTGCCGCACAGTTGCGCCTGCGCTCACTGGCCGTAACCGCCCTGCTGATTTGCCCTGAAGGTGTCGTTTTGGGTCGTCGGAACCCTAAATCGCTCTATCTGCCCGGCTACTGGCAAGGGGTGCCCGCCGGCAGTGTCGAGGCGCGGCCCGGTGACAAAACGATTGATCTGAAAGCGCAGCTTCTCGCGGAACTGGAAGAGGAAATCGGCCTTGGCGAGGCCGTAAGCATCAGCGGGCCTTTTCTCGCCTGCGAGCACGACACCACCCATGTCGTCGATCTCGGATTTGCCATCCGGACCAGTCTGGGTTTCGCCGCCATACAGACCGCCTGGCGCGCCCGCGCCAATGACGAATATGACGCGCTCGAGTGCCACCCCTGGCACGAGATCGCCCCTCTCACATCGCGCGTACTTCCCACGACGCGCGCCCTGCTGGAGCGTCTTGCCCCATGAGCGCCTACCGCCCCCTCACCGCCTCGACACTGATCGACTACCTCTCTTCCCTTGCCCCCATACAAACCCGGCTCGGCGGCAATGCGGCCGACTGGACCGCTCGCGAGGTCAGTGATGGCAATCTGAACACGGTCTTCATTGTCTCCGGCCCGGCGGGAAGCGTCTGCTGCAAGCAATCGCTGCCCTATGTCCGCGTCGACCCGGCCTGGGCCATGCCGCTTGAGCGCACCCTGTTCGAGGCACGCTGGATGCAGGCACTCAGCCCTGCTGTGGGCCATCAGATCCCGGAGCTTTATCATCTCGATGAAGGACTCTTCCTTATCGTGATGGAGAACCTTTCCACCCATCATGTCCTGCGCAATGCGCTGATCGCCGGTGTGGCGCCTGCCGGGTTTGCCGCGCGTATCGGCGAATTTGTCGGCCATGCAAGCTATGCCACCTCATGGCGTGCTCTCGCCTTCGAGGACGTCTATGCGCTGCGCGATCTGTTTTCCCGCAATCTGGCGCTGACACGCATCACCGTCGATCTGGTTCTGACCGACCCCTATCGCACCGACTGCCCTCGCAATCGGTGGATCAGCCCCGAACTCGACGATCTGGTCGAGTCACTCCAGACAGACAGCGCGCTTCACGCAGCCGTCGAGCGAATGCAGGAGCGCTTTCTCTCAAGCAGCCAGGCCCTGCTTCATGGCGATCTGCATACCGGCTCAGTTATGATTTCGGGCGATGATGTGCGCGTGATCGACGGCGAATTTGCGCTTTACGGGCCTATAGGCTTCGATCTGGGAATGTTTCTTGCCAATCTGGCGATGAACGCCTACGCCCAGCCAGAGCATGATGACTGGATGCGCGATGAAATCGCGCTGCTCTGGTCGAGTTTCCGGCGCGCCTATCTGGAGCGCTGGGAGGCAGGCGCACAGCGCGGGGATATGGCCTCACTGACCAGACCCGCCTCCTGCGCCGCCGAACGGACACGCTTCTTCCAGCAGATCCTGCATGATTGCGCCGGTTTTGCAGGGCTCGAACTGATCAGACGCACGATCGGCTTTGCACAGATCGCCGATTACGAGGCCGGATCAGACCGTGAGAGCGAAATCGAGGCGCGTCGTCGTGGCCTGCTGACAGGGCGCTCTCTCATCCAGAAAGCCTTCCAGATCGACACAATCGAGGCACTTCTCGATCAGATCTGACAGGCTATGCGCCTGCCGTCGGATCAGGCCCGGCGATAGGCGCGGTCGAACCAGACCAGACCGGAAGCTTCCTCACGGGTGAATTCCGCGCAGAGCGGTTCGACAAAGAACACACTATGGGTGCCGATTTCCTGCGTGAGGCTGATGCGGCATTCAAGTGAGACAAGCGCCCCCTCAAGCAGCGGCATACCGATCTCGCCGGTGCGCCACCGTCCGGCAGCGAAACGCGTCTCCATGTCGTAGCGCGAGCTTCCGAACAGGGTGGAAAGCGATTCCTGATCGTGGGTCAGGATATTGATGGCCAGCAAGCCGTGGCGCACCAGATGCGCATGAGTCGATGCCGTACGATTGACGCAGACCAGAAGGGTCGCCGGATCATCCGAGACACTGCATACGGCCGAGGCGGTAAAACCGTGGCGTCCGTTTTCGCCATCCGTGGTGATGATCGTGACGGCGCTGGCAAGACGCGCCATGGCATCGCGAAAAATTTCTTTCGACAAGGGGGGACGTTCAGGCATCGTCTCGGCTCCACGCTGGGTTAACAGGTCCGGTATGCGGCAATTCTCCCCCGCCGCAAGAGGCGAAAGCGCAATTTCCTGAACAGGAGCGTGGATTAGCGCCTTGCTCCCGCCACGGTTTCCTGTGATATAAACACACGATCATCGTGGATAGTTTATAAACCACGCAGTGAAAAGCTCAAACAAGGCGGGAGCGATCATGAAACGGGCGATACGCATAGGCGCTGGCGAGGCACTCGTGCTGACGGCCAACAGACTGCTCGATGGGCTGATCGTCTGGCGCGATGCCAATGGCAGCTGGCAGCGCTCCATCGCCCATGCTGCCATTCTCTCGCCCGAGGAATACGAATCGGCACTCGATGCTGCCACAAAATCGGCCCAGAACGATGGTGTCGTGGGTGTGTATGAGGTTGTGGTAAGGCCCGGTGCAATAGCCGCACCGGTCAGTGTCAGGGAGCGGATCAGGGCTTTCGGCCCGACAGTTCATCCGCAATTTGCTACGGAGTTGAACGCATGAATGCGCCAGTCGGACTCTACCAGTATCAGACGGCAGATCGTGAGTTTCTCGCCTCGCGCATTGCCGAATTCGAGGGGCAGGTTCAGCGTCGCCTCAGCGGCGATCTGACAGAAGACGAATTCAAGCCCCTGCGGCTGATGAATGGTCTCTATCTTCAGCTTCACGCCTATATGCTGCGCGTCGCCATACCCTATGGTGTGCTCGACTCGCGCCAGATGCGCAAACTCGCCCATATCGCCCGGCGCTATGACCGCGATTACGGCCATTTCACCACCAGGCAGAACATCCAGTTCAACTGGATCAAGCTCGAGGAAACGCCCGAAATCCTGCGGCAGCTCGCTGATGTCGACATGCATGCCATCCAGACCAGCGGCAATTGCATACGCAACGTGACCTGCGACCAGTTTGCCGGCGCCGCCGCAGACGAGCTGATGGACCCGCGCGTCCATGCCGAGATCCTGCGCCAGTGGTCGACGCTGCATCCCGAATTCACGTTCCTGCCGCGCAAATTCAAGATCGCCATTTCCGGCAGCCCGCATGACCGTGTGGCCGCGCGCTTTCATGATATCGGCATTCTTGCGCGCCCGGGCGAAAACGGACCGCTCTTTCGCATCTTCGTCGGGGGTGGTCTGGGACGCACACCTCTGGTGGGACATGAGCTTTTCGACTCCGTGCCGGAAGCCGACCTGCTGATGACGCTCGAAGCGGCACTGCGCGTCTACAACGCCTATGGCCGCCGCGATAACATCTACAAGGCGCGCATCAAGATTCTCGTTCAGGCGCTCGGCATCGACGGCTATCGCAAGGCTGTCGAGCATGAATTGTCGCTGATGAACCCTGAGCATTATCGCCTCGACCCCGAGACGGTCGCCGCCATCAAGGCCCGTTTCGCAGCACCTGATCTGACGGCATCCCCCGATGCCGAATCACGCCTCAAGGCAGACCGTCAGAACGACATTGCCTTTGATCGCTGGGTGCGCAGCAATACCCATCCGCATTTCGCACCGGGTCGCATTGCGGTGACGGTATCGATCAAGCCAGCCGGCGGCATTCCTGGCGATGCGACCTCAGACCAGCTCGACCGCCTTGCCGATCTGGCAGACCAGTTTTCGTTTGGCGAGCTCCGGATCACCCATCTTCAGAATGTGGTTCTGGCCCATGTGGCGCAGGATCGCCTGCTGAAGCTGTGGCAGGCACTCAACGCCATCGGGCTCGGTGACGCAAATCATGAGCTGATTGGCGATATCGTCGCCTGCCCCGGCCTTGATTACTGCGCGCTGGCCAATGCCCGGTCGATCCCGATTGCGCAGAAACTGAGCGCGCGCTTTGGCGATAATGCGCTGCAGGAAGAAATTGGCAAGCTGCGCATCAATATCTCCGGCTGCATCAATGCCTGTGGACATCATCATGTCGGGCATATCGGCCTGCTTGGGGTCGACAAGCGCGGCGAGGAATTCTTCCAGATCACGCTGGGCGGGCGCGATGACGCACTCTCCCGCACCGGCGATATTCTAGGGGCGGCTCTGCCCGAAGACGACATGGTCGATGCCATCGCCCGCATCGTCGATCGTTATCTGAGTGTGCGTGAAAAGGGTGAGCAGTTTCTCGATACGCTGACACGTCTCGGCGACGCCCCCTTCAAGGAAGCAGCCTATGAAACAGTTTGATCTCGCTCCGGCCCGGCATCCGGCCCCGGCGAGTCTCGAGATTATACCGGTTGCCGAGATGACCGAGACGACACGCGCCATTCGCCTGACACCGGAATTCGATGTCGAGACGCTTGGTACGGCGCTCGATCATCTCGACCTGATTATCGTCAGCTTCCCGATCTTCCGTGACGGGCGCGGCTTTACCCAGGCGCGTGCGTTGCGCGAGTATTATGGCTTCGCCGGTGAGATACGCGCTGAAGGCCATCTGATCCCCGATCAGGCGCAATTCCTGCGCACATGCGGTGTCGATTGTGTCCTTCTCGAAGACGACGCCGACACGACGCCCTGGTTGAAGGCGCTGTCGCTCTTTCCCGTCACCTATCAGACCCGGCTCGGGCTGCGCTGATTTCCTCAGCGCAGATCTGAACGGTGTCGATCCGGCAATGTCATGGCAAGCAGCGACGAGCTGAGGCTCTTGCCATGAATGTCGAGATTCAGGGTACGCGTGACCCCACCCTCAAGCGCATCGTGCAGAACGAATTTCAGGGCAGCCAGCGCGGGTACCTCGAAGCGCTCCACGCGTCCCTTCACCATGCTTCCGAAATGGGCCCTCACCCGCTCTGACGTCACATAAAGACGCAGAAACTCGTAATCTTCGGGCTCATAGGCGATCACCGAGATGTCGGAAATATTGCCCTTGTCGCCCGCGCGGGCATGGGCGATGTCATGCAGGATCATGGCTCAACTCTCCAGATAATCGACGACGGTACGAACAAGCTCACGCGGTATCAGGACCGAGACGATAGCCAGCACCTCATTTGCGCTTCGCCTTGCGCCACCCCCGCCTGCGGGACCATTGAGCCAGAGCGCCTCGACCTCATGCCCGACGCGCCGGGCCATGCGCATGTCGGCCGTACGACAGGCCACGCGAATGAGAACCTCCTCCGGCTCGAAAACAGGGGCGATACGCACCCCACGGCGCACTGCGTTGACGCCGATCAGCTCAAAACGGTCTTCCGTCGCTTCGACACCGGCATCGATCAGACGCTGACGCACCATTTCAAGAGCCAGTTGCGCTCTTGCGAGAGCATTCGGGCCGCAATAGCCGATCTGCCCCTCGCCGATATAGCTGTCGACATAACCGACTGAAACCTTGAAGCATTCGGGCCTTGGATGACCCTGCGCCCCGGTAACGCGAACCCTGTCCGCAGCGATCTGTTCGAACTGCACCTGACTGAAATCAGCCACGCAATCGGCTGTTGGATAATGGGCCGGATCATGCACCTCGTAGAGCGTCTGCTCTTTCAGCGTCCGCGGCGTCACCATACCTCCGCTCCCCGGCAGCTTGGTCACGATGAAACTGCCATCGGCCTCGACTTCTGCAATTGGAAAGCCGATGCGGGCCGGGTCAGGCACGTCCTTGAAACCCGGATCGGCAAAATATCCGCCGGTTGCATGGGCACTGCATTCGAGCAGATGCCCCATATGGATACCCTTGCCGATCAGATCCCAGTCTTCCGGGTCCCAGTCGAATTCGTGAATCAGAGGCGCCAGAAAGAGCGACGGGTCGGCGATACGTCCGGTCACGATCACATCGGCCCCCATGCGCAGCGCTGCCACCACAGCCTCGGAGCCGGTATAGGCATTGGCCGAGACGATTGTCGCTCCCAGTGAAGAGAGCGTCGCACTGCGTTCCATCAGCGGGTAATCGACCGCTTTGCACGCGTCCAGAACATCATCACCTGTAACGACGGCGATCTTCAGACCGCGCAAACCCAGTCGCCGTGCGACCTCGGCGATCTTTGCTCCCGCCGCTTGCGGGTTTGCCGCCCCCATATTGGTGATGATGGTAATGCCGCGCCGATGGCAAGGCGCAAGACAGGCCAGCATCCTGTCTTCCAGCCACTCATTATAGCCAAGTTCGGGATGGCTCTGCTTTTCACGCTGGGCAAGCGCGATGGTGCGCTCGGCCAGACATTCGAAAACGAGATAATGGATGTCTGCGCGCTCTGCGAGATCCTGCGCCGGCAGGATGCGATCGGATGAAAACCCCGCTCCTGCCGCGATTTTTACAATCTTTTTCATGCACCTTCTTTCCGAGGCTTGGAAACCAGCCGTCTTGATAACGGCGTTTCCTGAGGTCAACGGTCAGGGAGGCCCTTTGGCGCATTCAAACTCTGGCGAGGTACCTTTCAGAAGCGATAATTCGCCCAGCCCGCCACAAAATCGGAGCTGGTATAGCCAGCACGCGTCAGTGCCGGGCCAGCCTGAAGATGCTCATATCGCCCGGTGAAGCTCAATCGCGGTGTCCAGGTCCAGACACCCTGCACACGGGTGGCCTGCGCGACACGACGCGCATGGGTCTTTTGCGTGCCGGAAAATGCCGTGCCATTGGCACGATAGACAGCATCTGTCAGGCTTGCCCGCCAAGCAAACTGGTGCTCGACGGTCAGACGCAGACTCTCGATGGGCGAGACCGTGATATTTGGCGCCAGGGCGATCAGATTGGTCGGCGTCAGAAAGAGCTGATAGCTGTAGTAGATATTGTTACCAAAGGGAGCGAGGGCGTTGCGCAACGTTCCCTTGCCGAACGCCCCGCCACCACTGGCGTAGTCGCCATGCAGACCGATACGCGGTGCCGTGCGCGATGACCCTAGCCGATAGGTCTGGGCGAGAAACACCTGAAATGCCTCGATGCGCCGACCGTCATAATGGCCACCCTGGTAATTCGCGACCCAGTCGACAGTCAGACGATCGACATCGCCCCACAGACGCATGCCGTAATACAGACGGTCTTCCCTCGCAGGGCCACTCCCCCATACGGCACGCCGATTGCGAAGACGCCAGACAAATGGGTCCAGAAACAGTTTGGATTTGCCCATGAAGCTTGTGGGGATCACGATCCCTGCCGTACCTCCGGAGAAGCGTATCCCCCGATCGATCACATCGTCCCGCGCGCCCCCCCGCCCGAGCAGCGTATAGTGAAAATCGAAAAAATCACCACGAAGCTTCTTGCCCCGCAGCCAGAACCGCGTGCCGTTCAGGACGAAGCGCAGCGTATTATTGTCACGCTGCGAAGTCATGAGATTGGCGCCATCCGTAAATTCCTGACGACCGTACCGCACCCCTGCATTGAGATCAGGCAACGGCGCATCAGCTTCGGCGAAATATTGCTGAAGCAGCAGTTTGTTGCGCATGCTAGCCGCAGGAACACCGATATTCGGCCCCGAGACACCGCCATGCGCAAGCTCGCCGAATGCGCGGAAATAGCGTGTGATATGCAGATCAGCACCGCCGACAAGGCGCATGATATCCTGACGCTGGGCAGGCCCTTTCTTCAGATTGGGATTGCTCGTCTGGTTCAGGCGCAGGCGCATTTCACCTGAAAAGGTCAGATAGATATTCTGCTTCTTGTTGAGTGGGATGAACTTCAGACGATCCAGAAAATCACGACGGTTCTTTGCGTCGCGCATCTTCGTCCAGTCTTCGGCCCAGCGTGAGAGATTATAACCCGATGTCGTCAGTCCATCGCCCGCTGCGGGCGCAGGATAGGTACTGACGGCGGGTTCAGCAGGCGCGCGCGTCTGCGACGCAGGATCTGGCGCAGGGTTATGCCCTTGCTGCGCGAATGCAGAAGATAGCCCGCCCCACAGGCAAAGAGCGGTCGTCGCCGCTCCGAGAAGCCGGAGGCGCGTGAAAGGCGAATAATGATTTGCCATGGGCTCAGCCCCTGTTTCTCACTCGGGAATGACAGGTGGGGCCGCTAGGCCAGAGGCGTGACCGCCAAGAGCCTGGGCCAGTTGCTTGCGATTGAGTACGCCCTCCCATCGCGCCACGACAATCGCCGCCACGGCATTGCCGATGAAGTTTGTCAGGCTGCGGCATTCGCTCATGAAGCGATCGACACCCAGAATGAGCGCGATACCGGCAACCGGTATGGTCGGCAAAATCGAGAGCGTGGCAGCCAGAGTGATGAAACCTGCCCCCGTCACACCGGCTGCGCCCTTTGATGAAAGCATCGCCATGCCAAGCAGCAGGATCTGTTGCCCGAAGCTGAGATGAATGTCGTAAGCCTGCGCGATGAAAAGCGCCGCAAGGGTCATGTAGATATTCGTACCATCGAGATTGAACGAATAGCCCATCGGAACGACCAGTCCGACAATGCTCTTGGGGCAGCCAGCCTGTTCCATCTTGGCCATGAGGCTCGGCAGCGCGCTCTCGGAGGATGACGTGCCCAGAACCAGCAGCAGCTCGGCGCGGAGATAGGCGATCAGACGTAGGATGGAGAACCCGGCCAGACGACCGACAAGGCCCAGAATGACCACAACAAAGATGATGGCAGTCAGGTAGAAGGTGACGACCAGTGTGGCGAGATCGGCAAGGCTGCTTGCGCCATATTTGCCAACAGTAAACGCCATGGCACCGAAAGCGCCGATCGGGGCCGCCTTCATCAGAATGGCGACGATACGAAACGCAACCGCCGAAATTTCTTCAAGCACGTCATAAACACGCGCGCCACGCTCGCCCATCAGGGCGAGACCGACCCCCGTCAGAATGGCGACGAACAAGGCCTGCAGGATATTGCCTGTCGTCAGCGCCGAGACAAACGTATCGGGGATGATGTTCAGCACGAACTCGGTAATGCTGCTCTCATGTGCCTTGCCGATATAGCCTGCGACACTGGCGCTGTAGTCGCCAGCAGCGCCAATCTTGGCATGAATGCCCGCCCCAGGCCGGATGACATTGGCAGTGATCAGCCCAACGATGAGAGCAAGCGTGGAAAAGAACAGGAAATAGCCAAAGGTCTTCCCTGCCACACGCGCAACAGCGCGCAGATCGCGCATGCCAGCAATCCCGGTCACGATCGTCAGGAAGATCACCGGCGGGATGATCATCTTCACCAGGCGGATGAAGCCATCACCGAACGGGCGAAGCGCCTGCCCAGTTTCGGGGGCAAAATGGCCGATCAGGGAGCCGACGACGATTGCGAACAGAACCTGAAAATAGGTATGCTTATAGAACGGCTTGCGTTTGGCCTCTGCCTGAACGGGCTCATGCCCTTCTGTGGTCGGAACGATTTTCATGTCTGGCCTCTATGTCCGATCACGCCTGAAATGCCGCGCTCAGGTTACATTATTGTAATTATTTTTGGTATAAGCAAAGACTGTCAGGACGCAAAAGCACATTTTCTTGACGACAGGCAAGCGCTCCTGATGGAAAGTAACGATAGTTCTTTCCAAAGAGCGACCAACGAAAAAGGCCCGACCAGAGGCCGGGCCTTTCAACGGGGAACCGCTTATATTTCTTTGCATGACTACTGCCATACTTAAGAGAGCGAAGCGAAAACGCCCTACCGCTCTCTCGCGGTTAAGTGCCTTCTTGCCGCGTTACGTCTCAGAGTTCGGGATGATCCGAGGCAAAGGCAGCAGCAGCGCCGAAGAGACCCGGCTGCGGATGGGTGATGATCTTGACGGGCATATCCCCCATCATGCTTTCGAACCGGCCCTTTGCGACAAAGCGCTCGGCAAAGCCCGAATGCGGCAGCTTGTCAGCGACACGCAGGCCGAGACCACCGGCAATCACGACGCCCTGTGCACGATGGGCAAGAGCGAGATCGCCAGCAACAGCGCCAAGCGACAGGAAGAAGCGCTCGAGGGCGGCAGCTGCCATCGAATCACGGCCTTCCATGGCCATTTCCCACAACGCCTTGTTGTCGCGCATGGTGATGGGCAGGCCCTGCATCTCGGCGATGATTTCGTAGAGATTGGTCAGGCCGGGGCCAGAGACGATGCGCTCAGCCGAAACACGGCGGAAACGACGGCGCAAAGCGCGCAGGATCTTGTCTTCAAACTCGTCGAGCGGGGCAAAGTCGATATGTCCGCCCTCGGTCTCGATAACGAAATACTGCCCCTTGCGACGCAGAAGACACGCAGCGCCAAGGCCCGTACCCGGCCCGACAATGGTGGTCGTCCCTTCGGTCGGCAGAGGGCGATCAGGACCACAGAGATGCTCGAGATACTGATCATCGATCTGGGCCACGGCATGACCGACCGCACCGAAGTCATTGACGAGGGTGAAATCTTCGAGATGCAGACGCTCTGCCAGCATTGCAGGCTGGATGATCCAGGGATTATTGGTCATCTTCAGCGTCTCGCCCTGAATCGGACAGGCGATGGCGATACCGGCATAACGCGGCAATTCGCGATTAATCGTTCGACCAAAGGCCTCCCAGGCGAGGGCAAGGCTCGCATGATCTGCCGTGCGGAGAGTAGTCGCCTCGCCAAGCTCGACAACACGCCCCTGATCGACCTTGGCGATCGCAAAACGCGCGTTCGTGCCTCCAATATCGACGGTGACAATATCCTGCATCACTAGCTCCATTGCGCGAGGAGATGCCTGAATACGACCCAGCCCCGGCTGACGATCAGGCGTTTCTTGCGGCAAGCAGTCGCAGGCAATCCAGCCTGCGTCAACTCCCGGCACCATGATTTCCGGTCAGAGCGCTTTCTGTTTGACGCGCGCCAGACGCAGGAGGCGATGAGCAATCGGCCGGGGCACCAGAATCGAGACCAGCTTGAGAAGGCTGAAGAGCCGGGGGAAGATCAACACGGCCTTTTTCCGTGCTGCTGCGTCTGCAATGAGGGCCGCTGCCTTTTCGGCCGTTACCAAAAAGGGCCTCGCACCATCCAGCCTGCGGCTCATCGCGGTATCAATGTAGCCGGGTTCGATCAGTGTCACGCCCACCTTGTGAGGCGCCATGGCAGCATGGAGGCAGGTAGCAAAGCGCCCAAGACCGGCTTTGGAGCTGCTATAAGCCGAGGCAAAAGGCAGATCGTGATGCGCTGCGACAGACCCTATCATCACGATACGGCCCTTCTTCCTGGGTGCCATGACCGAGGCGGCCTCGGTCGCCAGTGTGACCGGGGAAGCATAATTGATGAGCGCGGCCTCTTTCACCGCCTCAAGCGTTTCGGTCAACGCGCCCTCAGGCCGGATATCGGAAACACCGGCGTTCAGAACGAGCAGGTCGACAGGCTTGCGGGCATCATCCTGTCTGAACTGGGTAATTCCGGCATCGAGGTCATCCAGAGCAAGAACGTGACAGGTGACCGTACTACCCCGCTGACTGCAGGCTGATGCAACGGCCTCGAGACGCTGCCTGTTGCGCCCCCAGAGCGTGAGGTGGGTTCCCGTCCGGGCGTAATGAAGGGCCAGCGCCCGGCCCAGACCGCCCGACGCCCCGGTGATAAGGGCATGATCGGGTGCAAACTGTCCCTTTGCAAATCGTTCTGGACGTGACATTCAGCGCGCTTTCGTCAATTAAGGTGTGTTCCGGTCAAGCCTTGAGGTCCAACCGGCCTATCGCAATAGAGAGTTTACCTTGCCGGACGCAGCAGATTCCCGCCAGATCGTCTCCGACCACCCTGTCGCTGACCGAGTGGTCACTCCCCGCTCCGTCGCCAGGCCGCGAGAGGCTGAGCAGGACAGCATGAATCCCGCCGGGCTTCCCGCTGCTGACCCTGCGCATTCTGCTTCCGACATAACCGTAAGGCCGGTTATCTCTCGCAAGGAACTCAAGCTTTTCATCCGGCTCCCTCGCCTCCTCTATAAGGAGTGCGCGGGTTACATGCCACCGCTCGACATGGAACAGAATGATCTGCTCGATCCCAAGCGCAATGGCATCTTCCGCCATGCCTCGGTTCGTTATTTCATGGCATGGCGCAATGGCGTGGCTGTTGGCCGCATCTCTGCCGTTGTGGATGGCAAGGCGCTTGAAGCCTGGGATGAGAAAATCGGCTGGTTCGGCGCATTCGATGCCCTACCCGAAAAATCCATCGTCAACGCGCTGCTGGATGCGGCAGAGCTCTGGCTGAGTGATCAGGGCATGGCCCGTATGCGTGGCCCCGTGACCCTTGGCTATCATGGTGAATCCGGCCTGATGATCGAAGGTCAAACCGAAGCGCCGATGATTGGCACCCCCTGGCACCCGCCTGAATTGCAAAGCCTCATCGAGGCCCATGGTTTCGAGACAGGGCGTGATCTGCTCACCTTTAAGCTCGACCTCACAGACGATCTCGACGACAAGCATATCGTCCCGGGCGCGCTCAAACCCGGCCAGGGCAAGCTGGGCGATGTGACGGTGTCGCATCTCTCGAAAAAGCAGATCACGGCTCAGGGCGAGGTTCTGCGTTCACTCTATAACGATGCCTGGGCAGGCACCTATAATTTCGTGCCCCTTCAGTCTTACGAAATGACGGGGCTGATTGAACAGCTCAAGCTCGTTCTGCGTCCCGAGCACTATGTGCAGATCGACCATGCTGGCGAGCCCGCTGCCATGGCGCTGATGGTGCCCAATATCTTCGACATTGTGCGCGATATTGATGGCGCGCCAAGCCCCCTCAACTGGGCAAAGCTCGGCGTCCGTCTGCTCTCGCATCGCTTCGAATCAGCACGCGTCATCTTGCTTGGCGTGTCCCATAAGGTGCGCGGTACCTTGCTCGGGGCACTCATGCCGTCTCTCGCAATCGACGAACTGATCCGTCGTCGGGCAACGCTTCCCTACAAGTCGGTTGAACTGGGATGGATCCTCGACACCAACACGCCGATGCTGAATCTGGTCAAGCGTCTGGTGCCAGAACCAAACAAGATCCATCGTATCTACGAAAAAGAGATTGATCAGACGACGCCCTGAGAAGAAGGTCGTCTCTCGAAAAGAAAAAAGGCCGCCCCTTTCGGAGCGGCCTTTTTTAATGTTCAGAAATGCTGCCATCCCTGGCGTGACAGCTTGACCTCGCGATATGCGCCGTCGAGCAGACGCACGCCTCGACCGGGCGTGACGCGGCCAATACGCGTCACCGGGATACCCCTCGCCCTCCCCGCTTCCTCAATCAGCCCGGCTTGTGGCGAGGACGCTGTAAACAGGAGCTCATAATCATCGCCTCCGGTCAGACAGGTCTCGAACCAGGCAGGACCCGCCGCGCGGGCCTGCGCCGAGAGGGGAACGGTCTCGGCATTGATCTCAATAGCAACGCCGCTCTCATGCGCCAGATGTCCGGCATCCTGAATCAGCCCGTCAGACACATCCATGCCTGAACTGGCAAAATCCCCCAGCGGGAAGCCGACACGCGGCTGTGGCAGACGATATCGCCCCGTCAGGAACTCATCCGGGTCGGGTAGCTCGCCAAGAAGAGCCTGCAACCCGAGCGCTGCATCACCGATCGTCCCCGTCACCCAGAGATCGTCTCCTGCCACCGCGCCAGCCCGGCTGACAGATCTGCCACGCGCCACCTCGCCGAGAATGGTCAGACCGAGCACGAGCGGCCCGCGTGTACTGGTCGTATCGCCGCCCAGCAGATGCACGCCGTACCGGGCCTGATCGAGCGCAAGCCCGGTGCTGAAACTTGCAAACCACAAATCGTCAAAGGATGCAGGACGGCTGATATTGAGCAGATAGGCCTTCGGGACGGCCCCCATCGCCGCGCAGTCTGACAGGCTGACACGCAGCAATTTGCGGCTGATCGTCTCGGCCGGATCGTCCGGCAGAAAATGCACGGCCTCGACCAGCGTATCGGTCGAGAGAATGAGCTGCCTGTCTGACGGCACATCATAAAGGGCTGCATCGTTACTCAGCCCGAGCGCGCCCTCACCCGCAAGCGGCTTGAAGAAACGCTCGATGAAGTCGAACTCGCCGCCGCTCATTTCAGCCAGCGTCAGGCTCGTTCCGGGCGGCGGTCTCTTTTGGGGCGTTGCCGTTCTTGCTGATAGCGTCGAGAACGCCATTCACCAGACGGGCCTCGTCACCTGCAAAGAAACCATGGGCGACATCAAGATACTCATTGATCACGACGCGCGCCGGTGTGTCCTCACCCATCTCCCACAGAGCTGCGCGCAGCAGAGCCCGCAGCACGGGGTCAAGACGGGCAAGCGGCCAATTTGCCGGAAGCGCACCAACAAGAGCCTCGTCGATACGATCCTGAGCGAGGGTCGCGCCCTTGACGATCAGGCCGAACAGGCGAAAATCGGCATCGGGCACATAGCCCTCTTCAAAACCGTCTTCCTGGCTCGACCCCAGACGATGGCGCTGGAACTGATTGATGACCGTCTCGGCATTCTCGCCACCCTGCTCGCACTGGAACAGCGCCTGAACGGCCGCAACGCGGGCAACGGTGCGCGAACGCTTGGGCGGGTTCTTGGTCTGGGCTTGGTCGGTCATTGTCCTGTTTCCTTGTCTTTCTCACGCTCACCGGGAGCAGGCAGCAGCCCTCCCTCCTCGCCGGGACGCATATCCGTCAGGAGCTTCGAGAAAGCCTCTACTTCGCGAAAATCACGATACACACTTGCAAAGCGCACATAAGCGACACCGTCGATACTGTGCAATGCATCCATTGCCAATTCGCCGATGCGTGACGAAGAAATTTCGGCCTCGCCCGATGCTTCGAGCTGGCGAACCAGCCCGTTCACGATGCGCTCCTGCCGCTCTTCCTCGACCGGGCGCTTGCGCAGCGCGATGCGGATCGAGCGTGCCAGCTTGTCCCGATCGAAGGGAACGCGGCGCCCATCCATCTTTGTCACCACGAGTTCACGCAGCTGTACCCGTTCGATTGTCGTGAATCGCTGTGCGCAGCCGGCACAAACACGACGACGACGGATTGCCGCGCCATCATCAGTCGAACGACTATCCTTGACCTGCGTATCTTCATGGCCGCAGAACGGACAATTCATGAGAGTTTCCCCCTGATGGGCAGATGATGGCACGAACCCGGCCTGACGGACCGGGGGCAGAAAGGAGCGTATCGGTGAAAAGAGTGCAAGCTATTCTGGCAACGCTCGTGACAGTTTGCATGACGGGTGCGGCGTTTGCCCCGTCTGGAGCATGCGCACAGACGGACGATAATAGTCTTCCGGGGCAGAAAAACGCCAATCGCGACATCACGATAGATGGCTGGATACGGCGTGCCCCGCATTACCCCGGTCTGGCCGCCGCCTATTTCACAATCGTCAACAAGGGCCACGAGGCTCATCTGATCTCTGGCGTTACGTCGCCCGATTGCACCGATATCGAAGCGTTCCACAGCGAGCAGGAAGTCACGAGCCATACGGCAAGCCTGTTCTCGCATTTCACGATACCGGGTGACATGACCATGGTGTTTCCCGAAGGTGGCTATCACCTGATCTGTCGAAATTTTCCGGACACGGTCAAAATCGGTGACACTGTCCCCCTGACCTTCAAATATCTCGGCGGCTCCACCACCACGGCCAATTTCAAGCTTCACGATTAGCCTTGCGATGCCGTCTCGGCAGAAACGCTATTGTAATGGGGAATACGAGAATGCGTGCCCGCTCTCACCACCAGCCGCATTCTCTCCCCTATGAAATACCTATAAAAACGGAAAGTCCTGCCTCTGTTTTCACTATGGCCTGACGGGCGAAAACACCCCTTCTGAATAGGGGTAAAGAATTTGATAGGTCAGCTCATCCAGAACCGCTGCAGGGCAACAGCAACAATGGCGGTCATCCTTGCCGCCACGACTGCGATGCAGGAATCGGCCCATGCCGAGATCGCCCTGTTCAAGACGGCGTCCAACCCCTGGCTGCAGGGCATCAATCTCTCCGGCCTCATCGAAGGCGGCATCATGGCCAATCCGGCCCGCCCCGATAACGGCATCAATTTCGGCAATTTTCTTGGCGATCACGCCAATCAGGCGCAGCTGAACCAGATCAGCCTCACCCTCTCCAAGGCCATCGATCCGACCAAATCCGAATTTCAGGTCGGGTTCATGCTCGAGGCGCTTTACGGCTCTGACGCCCGTTATTACCACCTGCTCGGCCTGTCGAACAAAATGACGAGCGACCGGTACCAGCTTCTCCCGGCTCAGGCCCATGTCGATGTTCACGCACCGATCCTCTCAAAGGGCGGCATCGACATGCAGGCTGGCATTCTGCCAGCCCCCATGGGCGTCGAGGTGCTCGACCCGACGCTGCGTCCCTTCTACTCACTGGCCTATACGTCGCAGTATTCCGTGCCCTTCGAACATCTCGGCGCCATGTTCCACTGGCATGTCACCCCGATGTTCGATTTCAATTTCGGCGTCGATACCGGTAACCAGACCACATGGGGCCGCAATGACAACAACAATGCCGCAGCCGGGTATTTCGGATTCAACCTGAACGGCCTCGCCCATGGCAAGCTGAACATCGCCGAACTCTCCCGCGTCGGACCTGAAAACGCGGTTGCTGCCATTGGCCCGCGTGCCAATACGGCACAGCGCTGGTGGAATGACATTGCCGCCTTCTACACGGTCAATGACAAGCTGAGCCTGACGGGCGAATTCAACTTCCTGCATGATGATGGCCTGCGCGCCGAAACCTGGAGCGTCGTCACTTTTGCCGCCTACAAGATCACCCCGAGCCTGACCTTCAATTATCGCGGCGAGCTCTATCGCGATAACAGCGGCATGTTCGTCGTCAACTTCCTGACGAACCAGGCGTACATGAATGCCTTCCTTGGCGGCTATGCTCCGGTGCAGACGGCGCCAGCCACCACCTATGGTGCGCTGACGCTGGGCGTTACCTACCGGCCTGATCTGGGTCATGGCGTGCGCGTTTTCGCCCTGCGCCCCGAAATCCGCTTCGACCGCTCGCTCAACGGCACCTCGCCGTTCAACGATGGCCGCAATACAGGCATGTTCACCTTCGGTGGCGATGCCATGATCGGCTTCTGACAACAGGGGTCAGGGAGTGGCTTTGCATTTCCTGACCACCGCGCCGAAGATGTTCGGCCCACTCCAGCAAGATCCTGCACCCTAAATATCGAGTTGAGTCAGCTGCAGATCAAAATACCGACTAGCGCGACAATAAAGCACCGCAGGAGACATTTTCTGATTGAGGCGGTGCAGTTTCAGATGATGGATGGTCTGGAGCTTAAGAAGCTAGGTATCAGACAGAACGTCGATAACGGCGTCGCCGTAGCGCTTCAGCTTCGATGAGCCGACGCCCTTTATGAGGGCCAGCTCTTCAACCGTCTCGGGGTTTTCACGAGCAATCTCCGTGAGGACAGCGTCATGAAAAATGACATAAGGCGGGATTTCCTGCTCGCGCGCCTCATCACGCCGCCACTGACGCAATGCATCGAAGCGATGACGCTCCTGCTCATCCAGAGAGTCGACCAGCGTCGAGGTTGACACCCCTCTTTGAGCGCTCACCACAGGCTTTAGCGGATCGACGCGCAGACGCAGGCTCTCTTCGCCCCGTAAAAGCGGGCGGGCCGCTTCCACATCCAGGCCAAGCGCGCCGTGTTCGCCGCTCATCCTGATTGCGCCACGCGCAATCAGCTGGCGAATGACCCCGCGCCACCACTGCTCTGAATGCTCCTTGCCCACACCAAAAACCGTCAGATGCTGGTGGGCATGGCGCTCGATGGCTTCGGTCAGCTTGCCCCGCAGGACGGTTGTCAGATGTACGGCGCCAAAACGCTGGCCCGTACGATAGATCGTCGAGAGCACCTTTTGCGCGGCCTCGGTCCCGTCAAATGTCTGGGCCGGGTTTCGGCAGTTGTCACAATGACCGCAGGGCGCGGACAGAGCCTCGCCGAAACAGGCCAGAAGTGCCTGCGTTCGGCACTCGACAGTTTCTGTCAGCGCGATCATGCTCTCAAGACGCGCGTGCATGACCCGCTTCTCGGTATCGGGGGCTGTCGACTGCTCCAGCCAGTGACGCGCGCGCGCCATATCCTCGCCACCATAGAGCAGGAGCGTATCAGCAGGCTCGCCATCACGTCCGGCACGACCGATCTGCTGGTAATAGGCCTCCGGCGAGGCAGGCATGTCGAGATGAACCACGCAGCGCACATCGGGGCGGTCAATCCCCATGCCGAAGGCAACCGTCGCCACGATCACCATTGGTTCACCGCTGCGAAACCGCATAAGCGTCGCGTGCTTCTCCTGGGATGACAGGCCTGCGTGATAAGGCAAGGCATTGAAATCGCGCTCTCTGAGGCTTTTGGCCATGCGCTCGGTCCGGTTACGACTGCCGCAATAGACGATTGCCGCGTCTTCACGATGCGGCGCGAGCGCATCCTGAACCTGCTTCGTCTCAGACCCTTTTGGCAAGGCTGCCAGAAACAGATTGGGTCGATGGAAGCTCGACGTCAGCCGCTTCGCCTCGGGCATACCCAGCGCCAGCAGAATGTCGTCCTGCGTGCGTGAATCGGCGGTTGCCGTCAGGGCGATACGTGGCACACCGGGGAACACGCTCGGCAGATCGGCAAGAGCGCGATATTCGGGCCGAAATTCATGACCCCAGGCCGAGACGCAATGCGCCTCGTCGATCGCAAGTACCGAAACGGGGTTGCGTGCCAGCCAGCGCGCCGTACCGGGTGAGACAAGCCGCTCGGGAGAGATATAGAGGAGATCGATACGCCCTTCCCGCAGATCGGCGCGTGTCTGGTCGAGCCGGTCGGGAGGCAGTTCGGAATGAAGCGCCGCGGCATTGACACCAAGCTGGCGCAAGGCAGCCACCTGATCGTCCATCAACGCGATCAGCGGCGAGATGACGATGCCCATACCGTGGCGGCACAGGGCTGGCACCTGATAGCAGAGGCTTTTACCCCCGCCGGTGGGCATGATGACGAGAACGTCCTCGCCCGCCATGACTGCACTGATCACATCCTCTTGCTGTCCGCGAAAGGAGTCGAAGCCAAAGACGCGCTTGAGTACCGCATCCGGGGTTTCGTCAATGCCTGAAGCAGAGGGATCAGTGCCGGTCAAAGAGCAGAATGTATCGTGTTGTGGGAAGATCAGGGCGTCGAGGGATCGACTTCAATCGTTACCAGACGTGAGGCAACGCTTGCATCTTCGTTGTTCTTCGGCGGATGAGCAATCTGCGTGATCTGGGCACTGCCGATGCCGGCCTTCGTCAGGGCTGCGGCCACAATCTTGGCACGTTCCACAGACAGCATCTCATCGGCAGAGAGATTGCCGCGGGCGCCCGCATGACCGATCACTTCGACCGTCTTGGCATGATTGTCGCGCGCATCTGCGGCGGCCTTGTCAATAATAGCCTGTGCCGTTGGCGAAACCGTTGTCGAAGCGGGTTCGAAAAATACCGGATAGCGATCGCGATCGGCCCCGTTTGTACAGGCCGCGAGACCTGCGAGGGCGCAGACCGACAACATCACAGGCAGACGACGCATCATTATTTCCTTTTCGAATCGCCGTGACATCCACGGAGCCGTATCTCTGTCACTGCCGTGTGACACTCTTTCCGTCAAGCAGACCCACCCTGCGCCCCTCAGAGCGGAAGGGGATGCGCCTTTCCACCCTCAAGCCGCCAGGCGTGATCAAGTTTCTCTACCCCGGTCAGTCGATGGGCGATGAGAATGACCGTACGCCCCGTCATCGTGCGACCGAGCGTTTCCAGAAAGGCCCGTTCGGTTGCTGAATCGAGCCCGGTTGCGGGCTCATCAAGCACCATGACCTGCGCATCCTGCAGCAGGGTGCGCGCCAGGGCGATACGTCGGCCCTGCCCGCCAGAAAGCCTCGTACCACTCTCGCCAACCCAACTGTCCAGCCCGTCAGGCAGAGCCTGCACGGCTTCGGCAATTTCCGCCCGTTCGAGCGCATCCCACAGGCGCGCATCATCAACATTCTCACGGCCAAGCAGCAGGTTGTTGCGAATGGTATCCGCAAAAAGATGCGTCGCCTGCGACAGCCAGCCAATACGAGAACGCAGGCTCTCTGTATCAAGCGTGTCGAGCGTATGCCCTCCAAACAGGATCTGGCCGCTCTCTGGCGCCGCCACCTTGAGCAGCAAGGCAGCCAGGCTCGATTTTCCGGCTCCGGAAGGCCCGATCAACGCCACATGCTCGCCCGCATGTATCGTCATCGAGAGCCCATCCAGCACCGCCGCACGGCTGCCTCCCCAGCGGAAATGGACATCGCGCAGAACGATGTCGCCTCCCTCAGGCGCCAGACAACCAGCGGCAGCGGGTTTTTCCTGATCCGCAATCGCGACCACGCGCTGCGCCGCCTGGCTTACCTGCCCGGCGAGGACGCTGGTGCGCGCCAGAGTGGCGACAGACTCAAAGACGGTCCCCGTGAGGAAGACCAGCGCCACACCGGACAGAAAGCTCACTCCCAACCCGGCGATACCGGCAAGGGCCAATAAAATGACCGCCAGAGCCATCTGCCCACTGAGATAGGAAAATGCCCCTGCCCCTGCCATCGCCCGTTGCTGCGCGCGCTGGGCGTCATGCAAACGGGCTTCCTCACGGATGATACGCTCCGCCAGGCGGTCTTCACCGGAAAAGGCGCGCGCCTCACGCAGACCGGTTGCCAGATCGAGCGCTGCCACACGCAGCGATGATTCCGCATGGCGCATTTTGCCGCTTCGCTTCGCCGCTCGTTGCGCTGCGAGAAGCGGAACAAGCACGGCTGCAATCAGGAAAAGTCCGGCCAGCAGGACACCGAGATGCCAGTCCTGCCTGCCTGCAACAAGAGCGAGAACAGGAAGCGAAACCAGGATGCCCAGCACAGGCACGGCGATGCGCAGATAGAGATTATCGAGGAGTTCGATATCGCCCACCAGACGGTTCATCAGATCGCCAGCCCGACGAAAGCCAAGCCCAGCTGCCGCGCCTCTGGCAAGATGAGTGAAGAACCAGACACGCAAGGCGGCAAGAGCACGGAACATCGCATCATGCGCGAAGAGCCTCTCGGCGTACCGCAACACGATACGCGCCCCGCCGAAAAGGCGCAGCACCCCAAGGGCAAGGGCCGTCCCGACAGCCAGAGCCGAAACACCGAGACCCGCATTCCACATCAGCGCGAGGCTGCTCAACAATGCGAGAGCCGATAGCAGCAGACCGAAGCCCAGCCTGCCGTAGAATGGGCGCCAGATGCTCAATATGCGTCGCAGCGCGCCGCGCCTGTGGTGTAACTCGGCCTGACGGCGAGCCGTCATGCAGGGCGTTGCCTTCATGCTGTCACTCATGCGCATGGCTCCACTGATGCGGAAAGGTCAAGCTTCAGCGATTTCGTGCCGAGCGCCTTCATCGCCTGCGAATGGGCACTGAGGATCACGGTCCGCCCCTCGGAAAGACGACGCAGTGCCTCGATAATCCCGGCCTCGGTTTCCGGATCGAGATGGGCGGTGGGCTCATCGAGCAGCAGCAGCGGCGCATCCTTGAGATAGGCCCGTCCGATCGCCACACGTTGGGCCTGGCCGCCCGACAATCCGAAGCCCCCTTCACCGATGACTGTATCGAGCCCCTGGGGCAGGTCTTTCAGAAAATGGTCTATCGCTGCGGCCTCGATCGCGCGCTGCAAACGCATCTCGTCGGCATCGGGGCGGGCAAATAAAAGGTTCTCGCGCAGCGTGCCCGCGAACAGAACCGGTTTCTGACCGATCCAGGCAAGATGACGCGCAATGTCGCGACCTCGAAGCGATGCGATATCGCGATCATTGAACCGGATGGTCCCAGCACTCGGCTTGATGAAACCAAGCAGCAACTCGATAAGGGTTGACTTGCCTGCGCCAGAGGGGCCGTCGAGCACGAGTATTTCATCAGGCGAGACCGAGAAATCGAGATCCTTGAAGACGTAAGGCGCTGTCTCATTCCAGCGATAGGAGAGTGCCTTTGCCTCGACGGTCACGACCAGAACCGGAGGCGCGAGGGCGGATTGGTCGTCCGTCCCCGGCAGGGACTCACCATTGTCGATTGCTTCCATGGCCTCAGCGGCACCCGCAGCATGGGCGCGATCCTGATAGGCCAGAGCAAGCCCCCGGAAGGGAGCAAAAAACTCCGGCACGAGGAAAAGCGCAAAGAGCGTTTCTGTAAAATGCGGCGCGGGATAGATGCTCGGCGCTGCGAAAGCATCGATATGAATGAAATGCCCCTGTGTCAGCACGATCATGATGATGGCAATCACCATGGCGATGTCGATCGCGGCTGAAGAAAGAAACGCGATACGGAGAATCTTCATCGTGCGTTTGCGCAGATCATCAGCCGCACCCGACAACGCCTTGGCCTCGCGATCTGTCGCGTTTGACAAGACGATGGTCGCGATACCTCTGATCCTGTCAAGGAACCGCGCCTGCAAACGCACCATGGCCAGAAACTGGTTACGTGAGGCGAGAGCCGCCCCGATACCGAAAACCGCCTGGGAGACCGGAACAAGCGCGCCACAAACGGCCAGGATGAGCGCCGCGCGCGGATCGACCACAAAGACAGCCACCAGCACGAAAGCAGGAAACACCATCCAGGTCATGGAAGCGGGCAGCCAGCGGGCAAAATACCCGTCAAGCACCTCGATACGATCAACCAGCAGGGCGGCGATTTCAGCGGAGTGCTGGCGACGCAGCAGAGCAGGCCCAATGCCGATCACGGAATCCAGCACCGAGCGGCGAAGACGTTCCCGGGCGGCGATACCGGCGCGAGCGGCCAGATTTTCCTGGAAATACAGGCACAGGGCGCGACAGGCCGAGAGCACGGTAAAAGAAGCGATCAGGCCTAGCACCTGAGCTCCACGGGTCTGGAGCAGCGACCCGATGACGGAAGCCAGACACCAGGCCTGACCGATACCGATCAGCGTGTTGAGACACCCGACAGCGACTACGGGCAATGCCGCCCTTCTGGCTGGGCCGGATTGCTGCCGGACCCAGGCCCGTACCAGTTTCTTATCTACACCGCTCATGATGGGGGGATATAGGCAATCCGGGCACGAAACGGTAGAGTTCCACCAAAGAGATTGCAGAACATTAAGACAGCCTGCGGTGCTCACCGCCCGGAAAGTCGATGCCTGTGAGTGAGCTTTCCCCGACAGCCCTCAGATTGGCCTACGGAACTTTCCTGCCCCGCCCAGCGCAGTTCGTTGGACGAATGACATAGGGAGTCTTTGTTACGGCATCTGATGGCGCGCCCGGCCCTGCAGGCCGTGCAGAAACGAAAAAACCCCGCCGCAATGCGACGGGGTTTCCTGCGTCCCTGAACCGTCTGAAAAGGCAGTTCAGGAAAACTGCGCCTCTTACTGGCCCGAGCTGGCCGGCATGCTGGAGGACGGCATCTTCATCGAGGGGTCCATCGGCATCGGAGCAGGTGCCGGAGCCGTTGCGCTGGCGGCAGGCGCTGCTGCCGGAGCCGTCACCGGAACCGGGGTCTGTGCCTGCTGCAGGCTGCGCGCGTTGAGGTCTTCGGTTGCTTCCGAACCCTTGGCGGCCTTGGCAGCCTTACCACCCTTCTTGTGCATTTCGCTCTTGCTGGCATGAGCCTTGTGCGGCGCGTGCTTGGCGAAAGCGGGGGTTGCAACAACGAAGGTGGCTGCCATCAGGGTAGCGCCCAGCTTGGAAAACTTCATGTCTCTTCCTTCCGATAGTCTGAAATCTGGAAGTTCCGAAAAGGCAGAGTGCCGCTAGGGAACTTTTCGATGACCACAGAACGTAACGGAAGTGGTGCGGTTGCGCTGTCTTGAAAAAACGAGAGCGTGATCAGTCTCTAATAACCGCACCAGGCTGGGAAGAGACGCCGTAAATATCGCGGGCGCGTTTTATAAAGGCCGATACCATCAGACGCACGCCTTCATTGAAGACGACACCGATCGCGTTCTGCAGCAGGCGCGACCTGAACTCGAAATCGACAAAGAAATCGACCAGACACCCACGGGCATCGGGGGTGAAGGTCCATACATTGTTCAGGTAACGGAACGGCCCTTTCTCGTAGCGCACGCGAATGCGGTTCGGGCGCTCGAGCGAAACGCGGCTGGTAAAGGTCTCGCGAAAGGGGCCAAACCCGACGGTAAGATCGGCAACCAGTTCCTGCTCGGTCCTGGATTTGACCGTGGCCTTGACGCACCACGGAAGGAATTGCGGATAGGCACCCACATCGGCCACGAGATCGAAAAGCTGTTCAGGACTGTAAGCGATCAGCCGTTGCTCGGCATGGGTGGGCATTTACTGTTTCTCCGACTGGAGCGGATCGAGCCCCAGCCTGTTTTGCCTCGCCTCTCTGAGCGCGGCGAAGTCGGAATCGGCATGATAGGAGGATCGCGTCAGCGGGCTGGCGCTCACCTGCAGGAAGCCCTTGGCACGCGCCATACGGGCATATTCGGCAAACTCATCCGGCGTCACGAATTTGGCGACGCCCGCATGTTTGGGCGTGGGCTGGAGATACTGGCCCATGGTGATGAAATCGACATCGGCAACGCGGAAATCATCCATGACCTGAGCCACTTCCATCTTCTCTTCTCCAAGCCCAAGCATGACGCCGGATTTGGTGAAGATCGAGGGATCGAGTGCCTTCACATCATCCAGCAGGCGCAGAGACTGGAAATAGCGCGCGCCTGGACGGATAGACGGATAAAGCCGGGGTACGGTTTCGATGTTGTGATTGAAAACATCGGGCCTGGCTTTGACCACCACCTCGAGCGCACCCGGCTTGCGCAGGAAATCCGGCGTCAGGATCTCGATTGTGGTGGTCGGCGAGGCTTCGCGAACACGCGCAATGGTCTGGGCAAAATGCAGCGCTCCGCCATCGGCCAGATCATCACGATCGACCGAGGTGATCACCACATGACGCAGGCCCAGTTTGGCGACGGCCTCTGCCACGCGCTGCGGCTCGTCACCATCCAGCGCCTTGGGCATGCCGGTAGTCACATTGCAGAACGAGCAGGCTCGGGTGCAGATCTCACCCATGATCATCATAGTCGCATGACGCTGCGACCAGCACTCACCGATATTCGGGCAAGCCGCTTCCTCACAGACCGTTACGAGCCTGTTGTCGCGCATGAGCTTGCGCGTCTCCTGATAGACCGGGCTGTTTGGCGCCTTGACCCTGATCCAGTCCGGCTTGCGCTGGATCGGATTGTCGGGCCGGTTGGCCTTCTCGGGATGACGGAGCGAGCCCGGCTTCCGGTGATCGATGGTGATACGCTGCATGGTCATGACTAGAAGTGGAGTGCTCCACCCCAAGCTGCAAGAACCGATTCATGCATCGTTTCCGAGATGGTCGGATGCGGGAACACCGTTTCCTTGAGTTCCGCCTCGGTCAGCTCGGAGGTACGCGCAATCACGTAGCCCTGGATCATTTCCGTCACTTCGGCACCGATCATATGCGCGCCGAGCAATTCGCCGGTTTCGGCGTCGAAAATGGTCTTGGTCAGGCCATCGGGCTCGCCCATGGCCAGCGCCTTGCCATTGGCCATGAACGGGAAGCGACCGATCTTGAGCTTGCGGCCCGTTGCCTTTGCCTTCTCTTCCGTCAGACCGACAGACGCCACTTGCGGACGGCTATAGGTGCAGCCCGGAATATTGAGCGGATGCAACGGCTCGGGGTCGTGTCCTGCGATCTTCTCGACGCAGATCACACCTTCATGGCTTGCCTTGTGGGCAAGCCAGGGCGCGCCAGCCACGTCACCGATAGCCCACAGACCCGGCTCGCCGGTACGGCAGAATTCATCGACGATGATATGCGTCTTGTCGATCTTCACCTTGGTCTTTTCCAGACCGAGATCCTCGACATTGCCAACGATACCAACCGCCAGAATCACCTTGTCGACAACGAGATCATGCGATCCGGATGCCGTGGTGATCTGGGTGGAGACGGTGCCGTCCTTCTTGTTCAGCGGGCCGACCTTGGCGCCTGTCAGCACCTTGATCCCCTGCTTTTCGAACGCCTTCTGCGCCATGGCACTGATCTCGGCGTCCTCGGCAATCATGATCCGGTCGGCAACTTCGGCAATGGTCACTTCCGCGCCCATATTCCGATAGAAGGAGGCGAATTCAACCCCGATCGCTCCGGAGCCGATGACCAGCAGACGCTTGGGCAGTTCCTTGGGGACCATCGCCTCGCGATAGGTCCAGACCAGCTCGCCATCGGGCTCGAGCCCGGGGAAGTGGCGGGCACGGGCGCCAGTCGCCAGAATGACATCGGGAGCAGCAATGCGCGTGACTTCCGCGCCGTCCTTGCTGACCGATACCACATGCGCATTGCCGTCACGACCGGCCAGTTTCGCACGGCCGTCGAACACCTTGACCTTGGCCTTCTTGAGAAGGCCGGAGACGCCACGGGACAACTGACGCGATACCGCGCGCGACCGGGCGACGACCTTTTCGAGATCGAAGCTTACCTTTTCGGCGCTGAAACCGAACTCGGCGAGGTTTTGCAGCTGGTGGTTCAGTTCAGAAGCGCGCAGCAATGCCTTGGTCGGGATGCAACCCCAGTTGAGGCAGATGCCGCCGAGATGGGTGCTTTCGACAACCGCGACATTCTTGCCAAGCTGTGCAGCACGCAGGGCGGCGACATACCCGCCCGGACCGCCGCCAACGACGATCAGATCGAATTTGTCCATGGCTCAGATCACCAGACGATAGGGGTTTTGAACGATGTCACGCAGCGCGTTCAGCCATTGAGCGCCAAGCGCCCCATCGACCGCACGGTGATCGACGGAAAGCGTGGCCGTCATGACGGTCGCAACCGCAAGCTGGTCCCCACGCACAACAGCACGCTTCTCACCCGCTGCAATAGCCAGAATACCGGCCTGAGGCGGATTGATGATGGCGGAGAACTCACGCACACCGAACATGCCCATGTTCGAAATCGAGAATGTACCACCCTGAAACTCTTCGGGTTTCAGCTTGCCATCGCGTGCACGCTTGGCCAGATCGCGCGCTTCTGCACTGATCTCACGCAAGGATTTACGATCGGCCTGACGGATGATCGGTGTGATCAGACCATCAGGGATGGAAACAGCCATCGAGATATCGATATCGGGGAAATGCAGTGTCTCGGCTTCGGTGAACTGCACGTTCAGACCAGGGCAGCTGCGCAGCGCAAGCGCCACGGCCTTGATCATCATGTCGTTGACCGAGATCTTGAACTGCCCCTCGCCTTCACTTGGCGATGCGGCGTTGAGCTGGGCGCGCAGCGCGAGCAGCGCGTCAAGTTCGATATCGACAGCCACATAGAAATGCGGGACGTTCTGCTTGGACTCGCTCAGGCGACGCGCGATGACCTTGCGCATCGTGGAGTTGGCAACACGTGTCACTTCTGCCGGTGCCGATGTTGTCACTTCGGCTTTGGCGGGTGCCGCGACCTGCGCATTCTCGACATCGCGACGCAGAATACGGCCATTGGGGCCCGTACCCTTCACGCCAGACAGATCGAGCCCCTTCTTCGCAGCGATACGACGCGCGAGAGGTGACGCAAACACGCGCTTGCCCGACGATGCCGCGGCAGGCGTAGCATGCGAGGGCACAGTCGGCGCAGAGGCGGCCTCGGCAGAAGCTGGCTGGGCTGCCGTCTGCGGGGCAGGCTCGGCCTTCTTTGCAGGCGCCGCCTCAGCCTTTTCCGGCACGGCTTCGCCCTCTTCGACGAGGATGGCGATGGGCGAGTTGACCTTCACCCCTTCGGTCCCTTCCGGCACGACAATGCGGCCGAGAATGCCCTCATCAACGGCTTCGACTTCCATCGTTGCCTTGTCGGTCTCGATCTCGGCGATCAGATCGCCGGACTTCACCGTGTCGCCCTCTTTCTTCAGCCAGCGCGAGACCGTTCCTTCGGTCATGGTCGGCGAAAGCGCGGGCATCAGAATATTGATAGCCATGGTCGCAGCCCCTCAGAACAGTTTGCGAACCGCGTCCACCACCCAGTCAGGCTGCGGAAGCGCATGTTTTTCGAGATTGGCGGCATAAGGCAGCGGGATATCGAGACCGCAGACGCGCGCGGGCGGGGCATCGAGATAATCGAAGGCCTGTTCACACGCTACGGCGCAGATCTCGGCGCCGATACCGGCCACGGGCCAGCCTTCCTCGACGGAGACGATGCGGCTCGTCTTCTTCACACTGTTGACGATGGTCTCGGTGTCGAGCGGACGGATTGTACGCAGATTGATGACTTCAGCCTCAATCCCCTGCTCTGCCAGCTTGGCCGCGGCTTCAAGCGCCACACCAACCATGATCGAGAACGCGACGAGGGTCACGTCCTTGCCTTCACGCTCGATCTTCGCCTTGCCGATCGGCAGGATGAAATCCTCATCGACCGGGCAAGGGAATTTCTGCCCGTAGAGAATTTCGTTTTCGAGCATGATTACCGGGTTCGGGTCACGAATAGCGGCACGAAGCAGGCCCTTGGCATCTTCGGACGACCAGGGGGCAACCACTTTCAGGCCCGGCACATGGGCGTACCAGCTTGCATAGCACTGCGAATGCTGGGCACCGACGCGCGCAGCCGCGCCATTGGGGCCGCGGAACACGATCGGACAGCCCATCTGGCCACCCGACATGTAGAGCGTCTTGGCTGCGGAGTTGATGATATGATCGATGGCCTGCATCGCGAAGTTCATAGTCATGAATTCGACAATGGGCTTGAGGCCGGTCAGCGCTGCACCAACGGCCATGCCGGTAAAGCCATGCTCGGTGATCGGCGTATCGATGATACGCTTCTCGCCGAACTCGTCGAGCAGACCCTGGCTGACTTTGTAGGCGCCCTGATACTGGGCCACTTCCTCACCGAGCAGGAAGACATCCTCGTCACGACGCAGCTCGGCGGCCATGGCGTCACGCAGCGCTTCACGCACGGTGATGACAGAAGTCTCGCCCCATTCGCGATCCGGTGTTGCCACCAGGTCCTTTGGCTTTTCGGGCGCCTTCTCTTCAACTGCGGTCTGCGCGGCCGGAGTCTGGGCTGCTGCCGGGCCGTTTTCAAGCGCCGAAATATCCTCGCCTTCTTCGGCAATGATGGCAATCTGGGTGTTTACGGCAACGTTTTCCGAGCCTTCCGGCACCAGGATCTTCGCGAGGATGCCGCTATCGACAGCCTCGACTTCCATGGTGGCCTTGTCGGTCTCGATCTCGGCAATCACATCGCCAGAGTTGATCTTGTCACCCTGCTTTACCGTCCATTTGGAAAGCGTGCCTTCGGTCATGGTAGGCGAAAGAGCCGGCATGAGAACAGGAGCGGCCATAACTTACGCCTCCACCAGAATATCGGTCCAAAGTTCGGAGAGATCGGGCTCAGGGCTGTTCTGGGCGAAATCGGCAGCGTCATTGACGATCTGCTTCACTTCGGCGTCGATCGCCTTGAACTCTTCATCGCTGGTGCCCTTGTCGCTCAGGAGCTTGTGCAGCGCCTCGATCGGGTCACGCGTGCGGCGCATTTCCTCGACTTCCGAACGGTCGCGATAACGCGCCGGATCGGACATCGAGTGACCGCGATAGCGATAGGTTTCCATTTCGAGAAGGAAGGGTCCCTTGCCTGCGCGGCAATGGGCGACGGCTTCCTGAGCGGCTTCATGCACGGCAAACAGGTCCATGCCATCGACCTTGCGTCCGGGAATTTTCCACGGTGCGCCGATCTGCGAGAGATCATGGGCGGCGGCGCTGGAGCGCTCGACGCTCGTGCCCATGCCGTAGCGATTGTTCTCGATCACATAGATGCAGGGCAGCTTGTGCAAGGCGGCGAGATTGAAGCTCTCGTAAACCTGACCCTGCTGGGCCGCACCCTCGCCGAAATAGGCCACGCCCACTTCATCGGTGCCGCGGTATTTATTGGCGAAGGCAAGGCCCGTACCGATGGCTACCTGGGCCCCCACGATGCCATGGCCGCCGTAGAAATTCTTCTCGCGGGAGAACATGTGCATCGAGCCGCCCTTGCCATGCGAATAGCCGTCCTTGCGTCCGGTCAGCTCGGCCATCACGCCCCCCGGGCTCATGCCCATCATGAGCATGTGAGCGTGGTCACGATACGAGGTAACGATCTTGTCGCCCGGCTTCATGGCCAGCGACATGCCGACGATCACGGCTTCCTGCCCGATATAAAGATGGCAGAACCCGCCAATAAGCCCCATGCCGTAAAGCTGTCCGGCCTTTTCCTCGAAACGGCGGAGCAACAGCATATCGCGATATGCCGTACGAACGGTCTCCAGTGGCAGGATCGGTCCGTTGTGATCCGCGAGCGGCTGAGCCGCCCCTTTATGGGCTTTGCCGGACATGCTGAGTATCTCCTGAGCCTGACTGATGCGCCATGCGCAATTCAGGGACCGGTATTTACCAGTCCCGTTGCGCAAGTCCACAACCTAAGCTGTTAATATGTGCGTTAGAGCGTCCCGAGAAGGCGGCGGGCAGCAAGGCCCGGGTCTTCTTCTCTCAGGAGACTTTCGCCAACAAGAATGCCGCTCGCCCCTACGGCACCGACCCGTTTCACATCTTCGAGCGTACGAATGCCGCTCTCCGAAACAAGGATGCGATCAGGGGGTACAAGCGGTGCGAGTCTGGCCGTCGTGTCGAGATCGGTCACCAGGCTACGCAGATTGCGGTTATTGATGCCGATCAGCGAGGTATCGAGCGCCAGCGCACGGTTGAGTTCCGCCTCATCATGCACCTCGCAGAGCACATCGAGATCGAGCCCGCGCGCCAGGGCGATCAGCTCGGCTGCCTCAGCGTCGGTCAGGGCAGAGAGAATGATCAAAATGCAGTCAGCACCAATCAGACGGCTCTCATGCACCTGCCAGGGCTCGAGAATGAAATCCTTGCGCAGGATGGGCAGCGGGCAGACTTCCTTGACCGCCTTGAGATCCTCAATCGAGCCGTGGAAGCACGAGCCCTCAGTGAGAATGGACAGGCAGATCGCCCCTGCTGCCTCATAGGATTTTGCAATACCGACCGGATCGTAATCGGGCCGCAGGATACCAGCTGAAGGCGAGGCCTTCTTGATTTCCGCAATCAGGCCAACGCGCTGGTCAGCTGCCATCTGTTTGAGCGCCTGACCAAAGCCGCGCGTCGGCACATTGACCTCACGAGCACGTGCCGTAATTTCCTTGAGCGGCATGATCAGGGCGCGTTGTTCGACATCGATACGGGTTCGCGCACAGATACGGGCCAGCACGTCGGGCATGTCACGCCCGGATACGGGAAGAGCCGTGTCTTCCTGCACGATCGTACCCGGCACCTGCACATCCGGATAGCCGGAAGGCGTGTCATGAATAGGTGTGGACGATTGATCGGTCATGTTAGTCCTGACGTGTGGATCAAAGAAGATGAGCGAACCGGCTCGGCAGGTCGCTGGCTGCCCTGCTGGGCATGAACGAGGGCAGAGAGAGCGAGCCCGCTATCGATGGCATTGGCTGCGATCTCGATATTCCTGCGCAGGAGAGTGGGGACGATCGTACCGTTTTCAAGAATGGTCGACCGGCCGCCGACGTGAAGCGCCACAGCCGCATTCAGCAGGACGGTATCGCGATAGGCCCCTTCCTGCCCGGAGAGCATGTCGAGCAGCTTGCCGGCATTATGCGTGGGGTCGCCCCCGGCAATATCGGCAATCGGGCGGCGCGCCAGACCGGCCATATCGGGTGTGAGAACAAGTTCGAGAAAACGCTCATCGTCCCAGGCGCGAATATGCGAGACGCCGGCCAACGTGATCTCGTCACTCCCGCCAAGATCGGTCTCGCCGTGAACGGCCCAGACACGCTCGGCACCGAGAGAGGCCATGGTTTCGACCACAGGGCGCAGCCAGCGATCGTCATAGATACCGATCATCTGGCGGCGCACCTGCGCCGGATTGCACAACGGCCCGATGAGATTGAAAATGGTGCGAAAGCCCAGCGTCGTGCGTACTGGTGCTGCAAAGCGCATGGCGGGATGATGCAAAGGCGCAGCCAGAAAGGCGAGATGCCCGTCACGCAGGCGTCTTGCCTGCTCCTCAAGATCATCGCATGGCGCGATGCCCAGCGCCATGAGCGTGTCAGTGGCGCCGGCCCGTGAGGAAAGGGCGCGATTGCCGTGTTTGGCAACCGGAACACCCAGCCCGGCGAGAACGAAAGCAACAGCTGTCGACACGTTGAGCGTCCCCAGCCCATCGCCCCCCGTACCGCAGACATCCATGGCATCCTCAGGGGCAAAAGGCAGGCTTGTCATACATGCCCGCACGGCCCTTACGGCCCCGCTCAGTTCATCGACCGTTTCACCCCGCAACCTGAGCGCCATCAGGATGGCGGCAAGCTGCTCGGCGGGGACGGTGCCCTGCATGATTCGGGAGAAGAGGGCTTCGGTCTCTTCCTTGGTCAGCCGCCTGCCCTCGGCGAGATGACGCAGCGTCATAGTCAGGCTGCCAGCATGGGTATCCATTCAGGCCGCTTGCCTTTTCTGACGCGCTGCCCGGGCGATGTTGAGGAAGTTCGCCAGCATCATCTGACCATCTTCAGACGCGATGCTTTCAGGATGGAACTGCACCCCATGAACGGCCAGCGTACGATGACGCACCCCCATCACCACGCCATCTGCCGAGCGGGCATTGACGATGAGCGTGTCGGGAATCGTTTCCGGAGCAAGAGTCAGGCTGTGATAGCGCGTGGCCTGGGTCGGGCTCGCAAGCCCCTGAAAAACGCCAGTGCCGTCATGAAGGATCGCGTCGACCTTGCCGTGCATCGGGCGCGGTGCGCGCACGACGCTCGCGCCAAATACCTGACCGATAGCCTGATGGCCAAGACAGACACCCAGAACCGGGATCGTGGGTGCCGCCGCCTCAATGAGAGCGCAGCAGATACCGGCCTCGTTGGGCGAACATGGGCCGGGCGAGATCACGATGGCCTCCGGCTTGAGGGCCAGAGCCTCCTCCACACTCAACGCATCGTTTCGCCATACCGCGCATGCTTCGCCAAGCGCCCCGAAATGATGGACGAGGTTGAACGTGAAACTGTCGTAGTTGTCGATCAGCAATATCATGGCATCAAGATGGCGTCGTCTCGGGTGAAGGTCAAATTCGGTTACATTCCGGCGCTGCCGCTGGCCTGCTGAACCGCGAGTTCGGCGGCACGGAAAATGGCGCGCGACTTGTGACGCGTCTCCATTTCCTCACTGGCCGGATCGCTATCGGCAACGACACCGCATCCAGCCTGCACATACATCCGCCCCTTGTTTAGAATCGCCATACGCAGCCCGATACAGGTGTCCATGTCGCCATCGGCCCCGATATAGCCGATGCACCCGGAATAGGGCCCACGACGGGTCACTTCCAGTTCGTCGATGATCTCCATAGCCCTGATCTTCGGGGCGCCCGTCAGGGTTCCGGCAGGAAATGCCGCAGAGAGCGCGTCAAGCGCGTCGCATTCCGGCCTGATGACACCCTGAACGGTCGATGAGATATGCATCACATGGCTGTAGCGTTCGACCACGAAGGACGACGGAACGGTCACGGAGCCCATGCGGGCAACACGGCCCACATCGTTGCGCCCGAGATCGATCAGCATCAGATGCTCGGCCCGCTCCTTCTGATCGGCAAGCAACTCCGCCTCGAGACGCTCATCAGCCTCACGGTCAACGCCACGCGGACGCGTTCCCGCCAGCGGACGCACGGTGACAGCCCCTTCGCGCAGACGCACGAGAATCTCGGGGGATGAACCCACAAGCGAGAAACCATCCATCTCGACCAGAAACAGGAACGGCGCCGGATTGACCCGACGCAGGGAGCGGTAAAGCGCCAGAGCCGGGAGCGGAAACGCCGTCTCGAAACGCTGACTGGGCACAATCTGGAAGGCATCGCCTGCAGCAATATAGTCCTGCGCCTTGCGAACCTTCGCCATGAACGCTTCCGCCGATACGGTCGAGACTGGCGCGGCGAGCTCGGTGCCTTTGGCAAGCGTACAGGCCGCATCGAGCGGCGCCTCGACCAGCGCTGCGCGGGCACGATCGAGCAGCGCCTGCGCAGCGTCGCGCGACAACCCGCCTTCTCGCATCGGCACAGCAAGATGAAGCTCGTCACGCACCGAATCGAAGACCGCAAACAGGCTTGGACGCATCATCACGCCGTCAGGCAGATGCAGATCATCCGGTGGCGCGTCAGGCAGAGCCTCCATCTGGCGCACCATGTCATAGCCGAGATAACCGAAAACCCCGCCGATCATCGTCGGCAGACCCTCAGGCAATTCTGCCCGACTCTCTTCAACAAGCTTACGCAGCGAAACGAGAGGCTTGTCGGCACTTTCCTCAAACACGGAACCCAGCTCGAACGGCGCAGTATTGACTGAAGCCACACCGTGAGCACAGCGCCAGACCAGATCGGGCAGCATGGCGATAACCGAATAACGCCCTCTTGTTGCCCCGCCCTCGACGCTCTCAAAGAGCAGGCGATAGGGACGCCCCTCCCCTGATTGAGGCACGAGCGAAGAGAGCTTCATGAACGCCGAGACCGGCGTCAGCAGATCGGCAGCCTCAATGCTGTAGAGGAACTCTGCTGTCATTGCTGACCTGCCACACTGCTCATGACCTGCTGGAGCACAGGCATGTTCGGCACCGGCTTGAATTCGCTCTCGAGGCTATGCACGAAAACGGTCGGAACATCGCCCTGGAGCGTCTGCTCGAGCTGCCCCTGCATGTTCTCACGCAATGCCTTGGTGCTCTCCGGGCTCGCGGCTTCCGTGCCGGTAACCGTAAAGACGTAGAGCGCGTCGCCAACGGCGATCATGCCGGTCTTTCCCGGTTTGGTCGCAAAAATCTCCGAAAGGAGTGCGGAAGGCAGGCCGCCATTCTGCATTCTTGAAATCGGGAGATCCTTCTGCATGGCAGCGGCGTCGGTCGTGCCTGCCACGGCCTTATCAAGACCGCCGGAGTTGCGGGCAGCAAGCATTATCGTGGTCGCGCGCTCATCGGCCAGACGCATCTGCTGCGCCTTGAGCCAGTCATGACCAACCTGCTCGCGCACGCTTTCATAGGGCTTCACCTGGCCGGGTTCGATCGAGTCCACGAGCACGGCAAAGCCGCTATTGGACGGACCATTGATCAGGGTCGGCTTCTCACCCTGCTTTTGCGAAAAGATGCGTGCGATGATCGCCTTGCGTGTCGCGTCGTCACCCGGCAGAGGCGCCATTTCGCCATCCTTGGTGAGACCCTGCGCATCGAGCGAACCCTGAGCAGGGACAGCGCCCAGATCGGTTGGCACCCGCTCGAGATCGGCGCTGCCTGCGATCACATCCTGCAACGAGGCGAAACGCTGAGCGAGGAGCTGAGGCGCCTGTGAGCGGGCGACCTCATCGCGGATTTCAGCTTTCGCCTGATCGAAATCTGTCTTGTGCGGCGGCGTGATGGCCGTCACGCGAAACACGATCCAGCCCGTCGGCGTCTGGATTGGCCCGATGACCATATTGGCAGCAGATGCAAAAGCTGCCTTTGCCAGTTCGGGGCTGGGAATGTCGATCTCGCGTGCATGCGGGAAGGCGACAGAAGCAGCAGACGGGTTGGCCTTCTGAATTGCCTCCCAGTCGGCATTCGCCTTCCAGGTGGTCGCCAGCGCCTCGGCAGCATCGCGGCTCTGAACGGTCAGAACCTCGATATCACGTGTCTCGGGCACGTTGTATTTCGCGCTCTCGAAATCATAGATCTGACGAAGCTGTGCGTCCGGCACGGTGAGGCCGCGCGCCACGCTCTCTGCCGAAAGCAGAACAATCTTGGCGTGGCGATATTCGGCAGAGCGGTATTGCGCCTGGTGATTGTCGTAGAAACGACGCAGCTGGGCCTCTTCAGGCGCTGTCGGAACCGTCACGCCATCGCTGTCTATGCGCAGCAGGTCCGTCCTGAACTGACGCGTGTTATAGGCAAGCAGCTGGTCGAGCACCGAAGCGGGCACGACCATCGTCTTGCCGAGGCCTTCCAGCAGGTCGCGCGCGCCGAGATCATCACGCACCGAGTCGAGGAAAGGCTTCTCCTGCAACCCGAGCTGCCGGAGCTTGGCATCGAAGATCTTGCGGTCGAAACGACCATCCGTTCCCTGAAAAACCCGGTAGCCGAAGATCTCATTCCGCACCAACGCATCGGGAACCTTCATTCCATTGCGATCAGCAAGGGCCAAAACTTCTTTCTGCGCCAGAAGACGCTGCAACACACCTTGCGCCACTTCACGGCGCATGGCGGGCGTCAGCTGAGACGGATCGGTCAGCCCCATCTGCTGGGCAACGGCTGGCAGCTGGTTGCGAATGCTCCGTTCGAGTTCTTCTGCGCTGATCCTGCGTGTTGCGACCGTCACGACACTGTCGACCTGGGCCTGATTATATTTGCCCAGCATGTCGCCCACACCCCATCCCACAAAGGCGAGAAAAATGAGGAGAGCGATGAGCCGCCCGATCCAGGAGTCGACAACAAAATGCCGCAAAGTCGAAATCATACGCGCTTGAGATCCGCAATTCGCCAGGGATTGAAGCACAGGACCATAGTAGCAGACGCTCATCTTGACCAGTCTGCGCCCCTGATCACAGGCCAACGTCTCCTTTCTGAGCTACAAGGATCACAAAAGTTGTGACACAACTGACAGGAAGATGATGCGTATTAGGGCGTTATCCCCTGTCCTGCTCACAAAGACCCGAGCTATGCAGGTCCATCGCCGGATATGGAGAGACGATCATGCGCCAGATGATTATCGGCAACTGGAAGATGCACGGCCTGCGCAAGGCGGGCACCGATCTCGCAAGCGCGATCACGACAGAAATCAGCACGATCCTCAAGGAACGCGACGTTGTTCTGGCCCCTCCCTTCACTCTTCTCCACCACCTCTTCCCCCTGCTTAGCGAGCATGGCGTGGGGCTCGGCGCACAGGATTGCCATGCCGAACTCGAGGGTGCCTATACAGGCGATATTTCCGCCGGGATGCTGGCCGATAGTGGTGTGAGCCATGTGATCCTCGGGCATTCGGAGCGGCGCGAACACCATCACGAATATAACGCGCTCATAAAACGCAAGGTCATGCGTGCCCGGGAATTCGGCCTGTGCCCGGTTGTGTGCGTCGGTGAAAGCGGACGCCAGAAGGAAGAAAACCTCGCTGAGGAATGGCTCGGAAAACAGATTACCGAATGCCTGCCGCCCGATTTCGACGGGATCGTCGCCTATGAACCGATCTGGGCCATCGGTACCGGGAAGGCCGCAACGCAGCAGGACATCGAATCGCGCCTGACCTTCCTGCATGACGCGCTCGCGCGCCATCTGGAAACGGATGACAAATCGATGCGTGTCCTGTATGGCGGCTCAGTCAAGCCCGAAGATGCCGCGTCCATCCTCGCTGTTCCCGGTGTGGGGGGCGTGCTCGTCGGCGGGGCCAGCCTGTCTGCCAGATCCTTTCTCGGCATTGCACGGGCTGGACTTCCGCTGGCGTCCTGACGGCATATTTATCGTGTTTACCTGAAAGCCGGACATGACCACGCTTCTGCTCGTTCTCAATTTCTTCGTGACCATTGCTCTTATCGGCGTCATCCTCATCCAGCGGAGTGAAGGTGGCGGCCTTGGCATTGGCAGCAGCCAGGGAATGGGTTCGTTCATGACCGGTCGCGGCACGGCCAATCTGCTGACGCGCACCACGGCCATTCTGGCTGGCGTCTTCATGGTGCTCTGCCTGCTTCTCGCCGTTCTCAACCGCGGTGCCTCGACCAATGCCGGCAGTGACATTCTGGCCCAGCCCGCCCCGGCGTCCGCCAGCCCCGCACCGCAGACTGCCGCACCGGCAGCCCCTGCTCCGGCAACCAGCCCGGCACCTGCTCCGGCCGCGCCGACGAAGCAGTAAGGCAACAGGGCGTAAAATTTCTGCCGTCAGAAGCGCTCTGACGGCAATCTTCTCGTTCCCTATCAACGCGATCCAATGTAGGAGAGCCTTCCATGACTCGGTTCGTATTTATCACCGGTGGCGTGGTTTCCTCTCTCGGCAAGGGCATAGCTTCTGCTGCCCTTGCGGCTCTCCTCCAGGCGCGCGGCTACAAGGTCCGCATGCGCAAGCTGGACCCCTATCTCAATGTCGATCCGGGGACGATGAGCCCCTATCAGCATGGCGAAGTCTTCGTGACCGATGACGGGGCCGAGACCGATCTCGACCTCGGCCATTACGAGCGCTTTACGGGGGTTCATGCCCGCAAGGCCGATAATGCGACGACTGGCCGCATCTATTCTGAAGTGATCGCCCGTGAGCGTCGTGGCGATTATCTCGGCGCGACCGTGCAGGTCATTCCCCATATCACCGATGCCATCAAGGAAGCCGTCGTTGCCGGCACCGATGGCTATGATTTCGTGCTTGTCGAGATTGGCGGCACGGTAGGCGATATCGAGAGCCTGCCCTTCCTCGAATCGATCCGTCAGCTGCGCAACGATCTGGGCCATAACCAGACCATGTGCGTGCATCTCACGCTGTTGCCCTACATCCCGGCAGCAGGCGAGCTGAAGACCAAGCCCACACAGCATTCCGTCAAGGAACTGCAGAATGTCGGCATTCAGCCGCAGATGCTCATCTGCCGTTCGGATCGCGCCATTCCAACGAATGAGCGCCGCAAGATCGCGAGCTTCTGCAATGTGCGCCCCGAGGCCGTCATCGCCGCTCTCGATGTCGACACCATCTATGCCTGCCCGATTTCCTATCACAAGGAAGGCATGGACGATGAAGTGCTGCGCTATTTCGGCCTGCCCGTCGAAGGCGAGCCCGATCTGAGCCGCTGGACGAAAATCGTCGAGACACTGCGCCATCCCGACGGCGAAGTGCGCATTGCCGTTGTCGGCAAATATACTGCCCTGCTCGACAGCTACAAATCGCTCATTGAAGCCCTGCTTCATGGCGGCATTGCCAACCGGGTGAAGGTCCGCCTCGAATGGGTGGAATCCGAAACCTTCGAAAAGAACCCCGACTCCATTGCCGCGCTGGGTCGCGTCGACGGTATTCTTGTTCCTGGCGGCTTTGGCGAGCGTGGATCAGAGGGCAAGATCGAAGCGGTGCGCTACGCCCGTGAAAACGGCGTTCCGTTCCTGGGCATCTGCTTCGGCATGCAGATGGCCGTTATCGAATGCGCGCGCTCACTGGCTGGTCTGGAAAAGGCTTCTTCAACCGAGTTCGGCCCGACTGACGAGCCGCTTGTCGGCCTCATGACCGAATGGGCACGCGGCAACGAAATGCTGCGCCGCCGTGAACATGGCGAGATGGGCGGCACGATGCGTCTTGGCGCCTACCCTGCCAAGCTGAAGCAGGGCTCACGCGCTGCCGAAATCTATGGCACGACCGAAGTGCGCGAGCGTCATCGTCACCGCTATGAGGTGAACGTGCATTATCGCCAGCAGCTTGAGGCGACAGGACTCGTCTTCTCCGGCATGTCGCCAGACGACGTGCTGCCGGAAGTGGTGGAATATCCTGACCACCCCTGGTTCGTTGGCGTGCAGTATCACCCCGAATACATGTCCAAACCCTTTGCACCGCATCCGCTCTTTGCGGGCTTCATCGAAGCTGCGGTCAAGAAGGCACGCCTCGCATGACCGATATCACTCTCGGCTCGCTGACCATTGGCAATCGCCAGCCCTTCACCCTTATCGCTGGTCCCTGCCAGATCGAATCCCGAGCGCATGCGCGGGAGATGGCAGCAGGGCTTGCCGAAATCTGCGGCGGGCTCGGTATTAGCTGGATCTACAAAAGCTCGTTCGACAAGGCCAATCGCACCTCGCTCAAAGCCGAGCGTGGCATCGGCCTCGCCGAAGGCCTCGACATTCTGGCTGGCATCCGCGAGGAATTCGGCTGTCCGGTTCTGACCGACGTTCATGACGCCGCACAGTGCAAGCCTGCCGCCGAAGCGGTCGACGTGCTGCAGATCCCGGCCTTTCTGTGCCGTCAGACCGATCTGCTTCTGGCTGCCGGGGAAACGGGGCGCGCGATCAATGTCAAGAAAGGGCAGTTTCTCGCGCCTTGGGACATGGCGAATGTAGCGGCCAAGATCGCCTCGACCGGCAATGACCGGATCATGCTTTGCGACCGCGGCACGAGCTTCGGTTACAATACGCTCGTAAGTGACATGCGCGGCCTGCCGATCATGGCAGAAACCGGCTATCCGGTCGTGTTCGACGCCACGCATTCCGTGCAGCAGCCGGGCGGGCTCGGTGGCTCTTCCGGTGGCCAGCGTCAGTTCGTTCCGACCCTTGCTCGGGCCGCGGTCGCCATTGGCGTTGCAGCGGTTTTCATTGAAACACATGAAGATCCGGATAACGCGCCGAGCGACGGCCCCAACATGGTGCCGCTTGCCGGGATGCGCGGTCTTCTCTCTACCCTGCAAGCCTTCGACAAGCTTTCCAAGTCCAATGGGTTCTAAGCGACACGTCTATTCGGTCGATACCGAATGGACAGGCAATCACGGGCTGGGCACGCAGTCCTGGCATGTCTACGGCCGAAATCACGATATTTCGGCTGAGGGCAAACCCGTCATCCATGGATCGGCTGATCCCAGCTTTCATGGAGACCCCACAGGGTGGAATCCGGGCGAGTTGCTGCTTGCATCGCTAAGCGCCTGCCACAAACTCTGGTATCTCGGTCTTTGCGCTGGTGCCGGAATTGTCGTCACCGGCTATCGCGATTCAGCCGAGGCGGTGATGATGGAAAACCCGCAAGGCGATGGCGAGTTTGAAAGCGCGACGCTGCGCCCCGTCATCACCCTTGCCAGCGGCAGTTCTATGGCACGTGCGCAGGCCCTTCATGATCAGGCCCACGCGCATTGCTTCATTGCTCGATCGGTCAATTTCCCGGTGATCTGCGAGCCGGTCTTTCAGATCATATAAGGCTGCAACGGCGCACTCAGGCACGCGGCAAGGCAAAGCACCACAACAGCCGTCAGAAGGGCACGGAACGGGAAATACCCGGCTGGCAGCGCGCCCTTGCGATAGGCAGCGCGCTCTGCCAGCAGGACCAGAATAAACCCGATCATTTCCATCAGAATGCCGCCACGCGGTGCCCAGACTACGCCTGCATAAATGGCGACCCAGCTCCACAGCGCAGGCAACACCCCGAAAAACAGGCGCCTCCGGTTGATCGGGCCCAAGCCCTGCGCAGGCATGATGGCGGGCTGTTCGAGCGCAAGGCCCCAATGCACGGCCCCAAGAAAGGAGAGAATGCAGCCTCCATAGGCAAGCATGGCTACGCCGATATGGCTGATCGGCCCGAGACTGCCCCAGAACAGAGCAGCCATGGCAAGGCATAGAAACGGCACCAGACCGGCTATGCCGAGGAAAATGACGAGCGGTGACAGGGGTCTCACGGAATATCCATCCTCATTTCACATAACGCCAGTTGACAGCGCCGGTGTCTCGACGCCTTGTGATGCCCGAAGTTCGAACGTTCAAACAGGGAGCCCCCAAATGAGCGCCATTATTGATATCATTGCCCGCGAGATTCTGGATAGCCGCGGCAACCCGACTGTAGAAGTCGAGGTCGAACTGTCCTCCGGCGCCAAGGGCCGTGCAGCCGTTCCGTCAGGCGCCTCTACCGGCGCCCACGAAGCTGTCGAGCTGCGTGACGGCGACAAGTCGCGCTACGGCGGCAAGGGCGTTCTGAAGGCTGCCGCTTTCGCTGAAGGCGAAATTCTCGATGCGCTTCAGGGCGCCGAATCGTCTGATCAGATCGCGATCGACGAAGCCATGATCGAGCTGGACGGCACGCCCAATAAGGCACGTCTCGGTGCTAACTCCATCCTCGCCGTGTCGCTCGCGACCGCCAAGGCGACTGCGCTCGAACTCGACATTCCGCTCTATCGCTATGTCGGTGGCGTCTTTGCGCACACCTTGCCCGTGCCGATGATGAACATCGTCAATGGCGGTCAGCATGCCGATAACCCCATCGACATCCAGGAATTCATGATCCAGCCGGTCGGCGCACCGACGATCATGGACGCCGTGCGTATGGGTTCGGAAATTTTCGCCCATCTCAAGAAGAACCTGCATGCAGCCGGCCACAACACCAATGTCGGCGATGAAGGCGGTTTCGCACCGGGTCTGAAATCGGCAGACGAAGCGCTTGGCTTCATCTCGAAGTCGGTTGAAGGCGCAGGTTACCGCCTTGGTGAAGACGTGACCTTCGCGCTCGATTGTGCTGCCACTGAATTCTATCGCGATGGCCGCTACAAGATGGACGGCGAAGGCCGCGACCTCGACTCATCCGGCATGATCGACTACCTGGCCGATCTCGCCGCACGCTACCCGATCGTCTCGATCGAAGACGGTCTGGCAGAAGATGACTGGGAAGGCTGGGCAGAACTGACTGCAAAGCTCGGTCACAAGCTGCAGCTCGTCGGTGACGATCTGTTCGTGACCAACACGGAGCGTCTGGTGCGTGGCATCGAGAGCAACACGGCCAATGCGCTGCTCGTGAAGGTCAACCAGATCGGCACGCTGACCGAAACGCTCCGCGCCATGGAAACCGCGCATCGCGCCGGCTATAAGTGCGTCATGAGCCATCGTTCGGGTGAAACCGAAGATTCGATCATTGCTGATCTTGCAGTCGCCACGAATTGCGGCCAGATCAAGACCGGCTCGCTGTCGCGTTCCGATCGTACGGCAAAGTACAACCAGCTTATCCGTATCGAAAACGAGCTGGCTACCGCAGCTCGTTACGCAGGCCGCTCGATCCTTCCGCGCGCCTGACTCAATGAAGGGGAGCGAATTTCGCTCCCTTTCCCAAATCCCCGATTGTAAGCGGCGCAGCCCTCAGGGTAGGGTATGTCCCAACAGCCCGCTTGCAACCGTGGAGTTTCCGTGCAGATCGTTCGTGCCATCCGCCGCGTCGTGCGCGCCGTCGTACCCCCTGCCCTGTTTCTCGGGCTGACGGCCTATTTCGGATGGAACGCCCTGCAGGGCGATCACGGTCTCAAGGCCTATCACCAGCAGCTCAAGCTTATGGATCAGGCTATTCAGGCACAGAAAGATGCTGACGACGAGCAGGCTGTCTGGAAACGCCGCATCACAAGCCTTAACGAACGCGCGCTCGATGCCGATATGTTGGATGAACGCTCGCGGGCCATGCTGAACCTCGCCCGCACCGGAGACACTGTAATTCCTTACGGCCCACACGAGAAGCTGTACTGACTTCCGTCACCAGCAGCTTTGCCTAGGAAGACCAGCGCTATCCTGACGGGCTTATCCAGAGAAGCAGGTATAAAAAAAGCGGCTCGAAAGCCGCTTTTTCCATTTATCGGTGAAGCCCGATCTTACTTGATCTTGGCTTCACGGAACGCAACATGCTTGCGGACGACGGGGTCGTACTTGCGCACTTCCATCTTGCCGGTAGCCGAACGGGCGTTCTTCTTGGTGACGTAGAAATATCCGGTCTCTGCGGTCGAGACGAGACGGATCTGAATGACGTTGGTCTTTGCCATGGGGTCCTCGCAAACTGATCTGTCGCTGCGCGCGACATGAACGGCAGCGTTTTCAAGCTGGGGCCTAAATGCGTGGATTACGCGCGCAGGTCAAGTGTTTCCGGTAAAACGGTGGATTAATTTTGATGTTCCGGGGAAAAAATCTTGAAGAGATCGAAGCAAGAACTTAATAAGAACATAGTGATTCCGGGCTGACGCGGTCTCAGGCTGCCCCGACCCTGGAGAGAGGAACCCCATGCTCACGCGCAAGCAACACCAGCTCCTGCTTTTTATCGACTCCTATCTGAAGCGGACCGGGTTTTCTCCCTCTTTCGACGAAATGAAGGAAGCGCTTGATCTACGGTCGAAATCGGGAATTCATCGACTGATCTCAGCCCTTGAGGAGCGTGGCTTTCTTCGTCGTCATCATCACCGCGCCCGCGCGCTAGAAATTGTACGCCTTCCGGTTACCGAGGCCCCGACCACATCCGTCATTCAGACCCCGGCCTCTGAGAGCGGCAGCTTCCCCCGCCTTGCCCATAGTCAGGAAAGGGCTGTTTCTACTTCCGTCGAAGCCAGCCAGACGCCCGTCGTCGGCGTGCCGCTTTATGGCCGCATTGCTGCGGGCCTTCCGATCGAGGCCTTTCGTGATTCTGGCGAGCAGATCGACATTCCGGCGGGTCAGCTGACCAATGGACAGCATTACGCGCTTCACGTCTCCGGCGATTCCATGATCGATGCCGGCATCTTGGATGGCGATACAGTGATCATCCGCCAGGGCGAGACAGCAGAAAACGGACAGATCGTTGTGGCACTGGTCGATGACCAAGAGGTCACGCTCAAGCGCCTGCGTCAGAAGGGCAAGTCAATCGCGCTTGAGCCCGCAAACACGAATTATGAGACCCAGATCTTCCCGCAGAATCGCGTGCGTATCCAGGGTGTGCTGATCGGGTTGTATCGTCAGTACAACTGAGGCGGCACGTTTCATGGCGGCAAACTGCCTTTTGACAAGCACCTAGCCTGACGAGGCGCCACGCCCCAGCAAAACCGCCAGTTGGCCGATGATATTGTTCTCGGCCATCTGGGCAACGTTGAAGCGCATAAAGCGCGACGTCTCGCCAGAGGCGCTGAAGACTGCCCCCGGGGCGAGCACAATTCCCTCTTCCAGCGCGTTTCGCGCCAGATCTGTAACATCGCAGCCAGCAGGCATTTCACACCAGAGACTGAAGCCGCCTTCAGGCATGATGACAGGTTTGATCCCGAGCGATCCGAGCTGCCCAGCCCCGTCCTTGCGCGCCTTAGCCAGACGACGATGAAGCGCCTCGATGTGACGGCGATAGGAGCCGCCAGTCAGGACGTGTTTCACGATCTCGGCTGCAACAGGACTGACACCGGCAAAGCCAGTCGCAATCAGCAGATCCCCGAGCCTCTCGATCATCTCTGAAGAGGCGGCGATGTAGCCACAGCGTAGTGAGGCCGAGAGGGTCTTCGAGAAAGAGCCGATCCGGATCACACGGTTAAGCCCGTCTAATGGGGCAAGGCTCGCAAAGGGGCGTGGCGCGAAATCGGCGAAGATGTCGTCTTCGATTATCGTGACGCCATGCGCCTTGGCCAATGAGAGTATCTCATGCGCCTTGTGCAACGTGATGGTGCAGCCCACCGGGTTCTGCAATCCGGAATTGGTCAGATAGAGCATCGGCGCTTCCTGCCTCAGTAATCTGGCAAAAGCATCAAGGTCAGGGCCATCAGCAAGGCAGGGAACCCCTATAACCCTTACGCGGTGCTCGGCCAGAAGCGCCCGAAAGTTAAAGTAGCAGGGATCATCGACCAGAACCGTATCGCCGGGGCTAAGCATCAGGCGGCAGACCAGGTCGACCGCCTGCGTGCCGGAGCTTGTCAGCAGGATCTGCTCTGGTGCCACATGCAGCTGATCTTCAGCCCAGCGTCGCGTCAGCAACTGGCGCAAGGGCAACGAGCCTCTGGCGGGCCCATAGCCGGTCAGCAATACGCCTTCCTCTCGCGATATCGCGCGAAGCGCATGGCGAAGAGCGGGTAGTGGCATCCAGGACTCTGGCAACCAGCCGCATCCGGGCTGCATGATCGAAGGATCGGCTTCAAGGGCCTGACGCGACACCCAGAACGGATCCACCGCGTGATCGCGTTTCGTGTTCGGGACGAAACCCGCGAGCGTGCCGCCCGCGACAAAATAGCCTGACCCGGGTCGCGCATGAATCATCCCCTCCGCAACGAGGCGGTCATAGGCCTCGGCGATGGTCGAAGGAGAAAAGCCATGCTGACTGGCGAGCCGACGTATCGAGGGCAAGCGCTCACCTCGCGCCAGACTGCCTGAGGCGATACGTGTGCGCACAGCGGCAATGACCGTTTCGGTCCGGTTTTTTTCGCGCATGGGAGCCTGCAAACTGTATGCCTACTGGATGCCATACAGTTTTGCCCAACTGTACTGAACTGTCCATGGTCTCTCGAGCAGGACGACAGCACACTGACCGCTCGGAACAGGGCGTAAATCGCCCGTCAGGTACAGGCGGAAAAGACCCATGAAACAATCGAGTGGCTATGTCAGTGGTATGATCGGCATAGCCATCTTCAGCGGCTCACTGCCGGCAACGAGGCTTGCAGAGACTGGCTTCCCACCCCTGTTTTTGACTGCAGCACGTGCCGTCATAGCCGCCCTACTCGCCATCGCTCTTCTCACCGTATTCCGCCAGAAAAAGCCGGGGCGCGATGCATTGCTGCCTCTTGCGATCGTCGCCCTCGGCGTGGTCATCGGCTATCCCCTGCTTTCAGCCTGTGCCTTGCAATATATCGAGGCCGTGAGATCTGCGATGTGGACGGGGCTTTTGCCTCTGAGCACGGCGCTGTTTGCGGTTCTGCGCAATGGCGAACATCCCTCGCTCCGTTTCTGGATCTTCTCGCTCTGCGGCGCTGCCGCTGTGCTGTTCTACGCGCTGACCCAGACCCATGGCGGATCGCTTGTCGGCGACGGATTAATGCTGGCTTCGATCCTTGTCTGTGGGCTTGGCTATGCTGAAGGCGCCGCCTTGTCGCGCCAACTGGGTGGCTGGCAGGTGATCTCCTGGGCGCTGATCCTTGCCCTGCCGCTCATGAGCGTGCTGGCATTCGCCAACCATCCCGTCAACTGGGTTCAGATCTCGCCCTCAGCCTGGGTATCACTGTTCTATGTCGCCTTCTTTAGCATGATGCTGGGCTTTGTGTTCTGGTATCATGGCCTGGCTCAGGGCGGAATCGCCCGTATCGGGCAGTTGCAGCTCCTGCAGCCTTTCGGCGGGCTGGCACTGTCAGCGTTCGTTTTGCATGAGGTCATTCCCCCCCTGCTAGTCGGGGTTACCTGCCTCGTTCTGTTCTGTGTCTTTGGCGCGAGACGCGCCGCCTGAAAACGGAAAGGGCGTAGTCCGGCGGACGCGCCCCCTCCTCATCGGTTTCAATGAGTCGCAGACTTGTCTTTCGTCACACGCACCGTCCCGTCAGGGTCGATCTGTGTGCTGGTGCCATCACCATTGGGGATAATGATCGTGCCGCTTCGACTGGGCGAGATGTATCTATGGGCGTTATCTTCAACAGAAGACGAAAGCGACGGACGTGCTGCCCCACGTACCCCGTTGACCACGCCGTCATGCTCGCCGATGGCGAGCGATCCGCCATCGCCGAGCTGGGTTCCGCTTGCGTCCAGCCCTTTCGTCATCGAACCGAAATAACTGTTCGTGTCGGACATCGCATCGCGCAGCCCGTTGGGTGACCCTTCGACGTCGCGCAGGGTGGGCAGAGGCTGAGGCGCGCCCGGCCAGATATTACCACTCTCCGGCAGGATCGGCATGGCGATATAGGCGTGACCCTTCACTTTCTCCAGATTCTCCGACTGGCCTTCAGGCATATTCGGATTGGCTCCAGGAAGGGTCGCCGTGTCCTGAATAGATTTCCCAAAACCGGAACAGCCACTCAAAAAAAGAGGGATCGCTAAAAGAGCGGCCTTTCGCATCATTTACTCCAGAGATGTCTGCCCTGCTCTTTTAAGCGTTAAGATCGTCCAACGCCAGATACAGAACATGTATAGACCGGAATACTTGCCTGCCTGCTTCAAAGCCTTACAATTCTCTCATCTTGAGTTTGTATCTGCGTGAAATTCGTCAGGCGAAATCCCCCAGCAGCGGAGGCTGCTCGATGAAACGGAAGCTGTCGTAGTTTGCGCATGAGCCGACTGACCTCCGGATCTACCGTCTCAGGCGTAACTCAACTGCGCCAAACCGCTCGCCCGACCTTATCGCCCGGAACTTACCACCCTTGAGCCGCGAGGTCAGAGAACGCATGAGGCTGCGTAACAACGCCATGAACACAGGCGCACCGAAGACCCAGACACATGTGACAACCCAAAGTATTGATAGCCGTTGATCGAATAAATCCTCCCAATCCGGTTGGTTGGGGATATGGGCGGCGTTTTGTGCCGGACCGACCGACACACACGATCGTCACTCAGAAAATCGGCGTTTCACAGCAACAGGCGGGCTCTTCCGCTGGCAGAATTTTGTCCTGCAGCAAATCCAATGTGTCATCTCGCTTTCCATACGCATATCCGTGCCTGCAAGCTCTCCAAAAGACGTTGAGAGACCAGAAGCGCCGAACGACTTCACCCGCCATATCCGCCGAGACGCCAATGGTCGACCTTAATTAAGGCGGGGTCTGACGCGCTCTTCCATGCACAGAGAAGGAAACGTGCTCTACTCGCTATCAGCGGGGGTATTTCCCTTTTGAACGCCACCGTCAGGCGACCATAAACTTCGAGGAGTGCGCTTCAACGACCGCCAAGGCGAGTGCCTACGCATTTGGCCCGCCAGGCAGAGCCACCTGCCTTATTAGACAGGACGTAGGTCGCCCCGCAGACCAAAATACAGGAGAAGCCACTCAATATTGCGGGTGACAGAGAGGCAAACCCCTGTGGATTCATCCACTCGGAGCATTGTCAGCAGACACATCACCACAACGCACGGCCAAGACGCAAAGGCCGACCGAACCCCTCTGTACCCTGCTCAGCAGATCAATGACTGACCTTGGCAGAAGAGCCATCGGGACGGTTCCCCATCATCCGAGACAACCCCGTCACAAGGTAGCCCCAGCCGCTCAGGACAGTCGGGATAACCGAGAACCACAGCAGGACGGCGCCCAGGGTGGAGAATGAGATGCCATCCAGCCCGATCAGGCGCGGCATGGCATCGCCGGCCAGCAGACAGCCGATCGCCACCATCTGGATGCCGGTCTTCCACTTGGCTAGACGCGTCGAAGGCAGGGTCGCGCGCTGACTGGCCATAAACTCGCGCAAGCCACTGACCATGATCTCACGTATCAGAATGATGATCGCTGCAAAAAGCGCCCCGTCTACCAGACGTCCATAGCCCGCCAGGGCGAGCAGCAGGGCACCGACCAGCAGCTTGTCGGCGATGGGGTCCATCATCCGCCCCAGCTCCGACCCCTGCTTCCAGCGCCGCGCCAGCATGCCATCGAGATAGTCGGTAATGCAGGCCGCGATATACACAATGCAGGCCAGACCATCCGTAACCGGACTTGCGAAAGCAATCAGGGCAATCAGCACCGGTATCGAAGCGATACGCAGCAAGGTCAGGATATTGGGCAGATCTGTCAGCATTAATCGTTCCTGAAGCCGCTGGGGAAGCCGCCGGGGGCGTTGCAGAGCCTCGAAATGGGAATCATGCCCCATGATAGGATGGTGTCACCGCACCATCATAGTCACTCTGGCTTCATTGCGGATGAAAAAACGCATAAATCGTACGCGCGGTTTCTGAATTGATACCCGCCACCGAGATGAGTTCCTCCTCGCTCGCACCACGCACACCACGCACCGAGCCAAAGCGATTCAGGAGAGCGCGCTTCCTGACCGCACCAATTCCGGGCACGCTGTCGAGCTCGGAAGTCTTGATGGCCTTGCTCCGCCCTGCACGATGGGTCGTGATTGCAAAACGATGCGCCTCGTCGCGGAGCCGTTGCAGGTAATACAGCACCGGGTCGTTGGGCGGCAGCTGGAATGGCGTCCGTCCCTCCTGAAAGAACCACTCACGCCCTGCATCGCGATCCGGTCCCTTGGCAATGGCCACGATCGGAATATCACGGACATTGAGCTCTTCCAGCACGGCTCTGACTGCGTTGAACTGGCCGAGACCACCATCAATCAGGAGCAGATCGGGCCAGTCCTGCGGACGCTCATCCGGGGCATCGGGATCCCGCTTGCCGAATCGCCGCTCCATGACCTCTCGCATCATGCCGAAATCGTCGCCGGGCGTGACAGGGCCCTTGATGGCGAATTTGCGATAGGCGCGCTTGGTGAAGCCTTCCGGCCCTGCCACCACCATGACGCCATAAGCGTGCTGTCCCATGATATGCGAGTTGTCGTAAGTCTCGATACGCCCAGGAGGGGCCTCCAGCCCGAAGACAGATGCCACGCCGTCAAGCAGCTTGCTGACCCCGGCACTCTCTGCAAGACGGCGCTCGAGCGCCTCACGCGCATTGGTCTCGGCATGGCGCACGACATCGCGGCGTTCACCACGCTGTGGTTGCAGCAACTCGACCTTTCGGCCCCGCCTGAGACTGAGCGCCTCTGAGACCAGATCGAGCTCAGCGGGATCGCAATTGAGCAGGATCTGCGGCGGTGGCGGCTTGTCGTCGTAGAATTGCAGCAGAAACGCACTGAGAATATCAGCTGCCTGATCGTCATCCGCATGTTCGGGATAAAAGGCCCGATTGCCATTGTTGCGGCTGTTGCGAATGAAAAAGACCTGAAGACAGGTCTTTCCTGCCTGCTGCCACAAGGCAATGATGTCAGCGTCACCGATAGAAGCCGGATTGATGATGCCGGATTCCTGCATACTGGAGAAACCGCGTATCCGGTCTCGGATCGCTGCAGCCCGTTCGAATTCGAGCGCTTCGGAGGCCTTCTCCATTTCCTCGACGAGCGCCTTCTGAACATCCGTGCTCTTGCCGGAGAGAAACTGCTTTGTCTCCTCGACCAGTTCGCCGTACTCCCCCGGGGTCACGCGGTCGACACAGGGCGCCGAGCAGCGTCGGATCTGGAACAGCAGACAAGGGCGCGTACGCGTCGAAAGCACTGAATCGCTGCACGAACGCAGCAGAAAGCTGCGCTGGATGAGATTGAGCGTCTGATTGACTGCCCAGGCCGACGCAAAAGGCCCCCAATAGGTGGCATCCTTGATCGGCCTGCCACGCTGCTTGGTAATCTGCGGAAACTCATGACCCTCGGTGAGCATGATCCACGGGTAGGATTTGTCGTCCCGCAACAGGATATTGAAGCGCGGCTTCATCTTCTTGATGTAATTGGCTTCGAGAAGCAGCGCCTCGGCCTCTGTGCGTGTCGTCACAATCTCCATTGAGCATGTGAGGCTGACCATGCGGCGCAGGCGCTCCGGCAGCTGATTCAGACGCAGATAGGATGACACGCGCTTCTTGAGACTGAGGGCTTTGCCGACATAGAGCACCTCCCCCTTGGCGCCGAGCATACGATAGACGCCCGGCGACAATGGAATGGTCTTCAGCGCCTCACGAATGGCGTCTGGGCCCTGTCTGGGGCCAGTCTGGTCAGAGAGGCCCGCGCCAATATCGCCCGCTTCATTCGCTTTGTTCATGGCTGCGAGCCCGATGCCATGATGACGCCAACTTCATCCACGGAACATGTGGATAAGTCTGTGGGGGATCGCGTGACAAATTGATGACGGGCGCAGTTTGGCGCGCTTTGCGACGCTTTGCCTAATTTTTGGGCATCGAATGGTAAGGCACTGAAAAATAACAATTTTGCCAATCCGTATGGAAGAAACCGCGTCAAGACCTTGGAATCACAGGGTGTCAATACCGGAACGGGCCGGAAAGTGGACAAATTTTGCATCCCGCCACACAGAACGATCCTGTTTTGTTCGAAGTTCCGTTCAGCGTGCCTCTGCCTGCTCCAGCACGCGCAGAAAATTGCCTCCCCAGATGGCTGCAAGCTCGCTTCCAGCGAACCCCTCCCGGCGCAGCGCCTCCGTGACCGACGCAGTCTGCGATGCATCCGCCCAGCCCTCGATCTGCCCCCCACCATCAAAATCGGAAGACACGCCCACATGGGCCACGCCGATCAGATCGGCCACATAGCGCACATGACGGGCGAGATCCGCCACAGAGGCCCTGCCCTGCGCGCTGGGCTTGAGGAAAGACGACATGGCCGTGATCTGGATTACGCCTCCCGCATCACGAAGGCTGAGCAGCTGTTCGTCATCCAGATTCCGCGGGTGATCACACAGGGCGCGCGCGCAGGAATGGCTGGCGACGATCGGCCGCGACGACAGCGCAACCGCCTGCATCATGGTGGTCTTCGCTGCGTGGGAAACATCGACCACGATGCCTGTCTCGTTCATACGCGCAATAACGGCCCGCCCCAGCGGCGAGAGCCCGCCATGCAGAGCGCGATCATTGCCAAGCGCAGGAAGAGGAATCGCGGCATCGGCCAGATCGTTATGGCCATTATGGGTCAGGGTCATATATCGCACGCCATAAGCGGCCAGTCGGTCGACACGGGAGAGATCGCCCCCCAGCGCATGGCCGTTTTCGACAGCAGGCACGACTGCCACGCGCCCTGAAGCCACCGCCTCACGCACTGCCTTGACTGACGCGCAGACAGACACAGCCTCACTGCCAAGGCCATTGATCACCTCAAGCATCGCCTGAACACGCTCCCAGGCCTGCTGGCGCGGCGCGTCTTCAAGTCGGGTCTGGGGAATATAGGCGGCAAGGCAGACTGCCTTGAGGCCACCAGCACGAAGCTTGGGCAGATCGACCTGGCGTTCGGCTGAGCCGGTTTCGAAATCGTTCCGGTCGGGCCAGGGGATATCGATATGGGAGTCGAGTGTCAGAAGGCGGTCATGAATATCGCGTGTCATGATTGCTTAAATGGTCTGTTGCAACGCCCCCGCAAGGGGTATTCCTCCTCCTCCTGCCAATTTGAAAGGCCCTGTCCCATGCGACTGATGACGTGGAATATCAATTCGTTGCGGCTGAGACTGCCTTTGCTCCAGCGCCTGGCAGAAGAACAGAACCCGGACATCATCTGCCTGCAGGAAACAAAAGTGCCGGACGCTCTGTTTCCTGCCGAAGCGCTGCGTGAAATGGGCTATCCACACCAGCATTTCCTCGGGATGAAGGGCTATAACGGGGTTGCCATTCTCTCACGCCACGCCATGACCCCGCTTGAAGCCGTGCCCGACTGGTGCGGCAAAAGCGACACGCGCCATGCCGGTATTCTGTTCGAGACCAGCACAGGGCCAGTCATCCTGCATGATTTCTACGTCCCTGCCGGAGGTGACATTCCCGACCCGGCCGTGAACGACAAATTCGCTCACAAGCTGGCTTTTCTCGAGGAAGTAACCTCGTGGTTTAAAGAGAACGTGCCAGTGCGTTCGATCGTCGTCGGTGACCTGAACATCGCCCCGCTCGAACATGACGTCTGGAGCCACAAACAGCTTGCTACGGTCGTCAGTCACACCCCACCAGAGATCGGAAGGCTGCAAGCCTGGCAGGACACCGGCTTCGTGGATGCCATGCGGCTCGTCGTACCAGCGCAGGAAAAGCTCTATACGTGGTGGTCGTACCGTAATCGTGACTGGAAACTCTCCAATCGCGGCCGCCGCCTCGACCATGTCTGGCTGACACAGGATCTGGCGCCCGCCCTGAAGGGAATGGAAGTACTCCGGGACGTGCGCGACTGGGCCAGCCCGTCGGACCACGTGCCCGTAATGGTTGATCTCGATCTGACCTTCGCCTGAAACGCGCTGCGCTTCACCAGGGACCAGTAACCGGCCAACAAGGGAGCATGACGCTCCCGAACATGGTGACGCAGACAGACAACTCCACCTGAGGCCCTGATATGAAAAAACCCGGCACCTTGCGGAGCCGGGTTTTCTGTCACTCAGTCCTTGCTGGCTGCTCAGCCCATCAGGGCGTCGCTACCTTCCGGATTGAGGCGATAACCGCCCCCTTCCGTCAGAAGCAGGGAGGCATTTGCCGGATCGGGCTCAATCTTCTGGCGCAGACGATAGATATGCGTCTCAAGCGTATGCGTTGTGACGGCGGCGTTATAGCCCCAGACTTCGTTCAGCAGCACCTGACGCGCAATCGGGCGGTGCCCGGCACGATAGAGATATTTCAGGATGGCCGCTTCCTTTTCCGTCAGGCGGATACGGCGGTTCTTTGCCGGTTCCTGCAGGATCTTGGAAGAAGGACGGAACAGATACGGCCCGATCGGAAAAACAGCATCTTCACTGTTTTCGAACAGACGCAGCTGGGCACGCAGACGGGCCAGAAGCTCGGCGATACGGAACGGCTTGGCGACATAGTCGTTCGCCCCGGCATCCAGCCCTCGCACCACGTCGGCTTCGTCATCCGATCCGGTCAGGATAATAATCGGCATGCGGATACCCTGACGACGCAGCTCGGCGCAGAAATCGCGACCATCGCCATCGGGCAGGGTAACGTCGAGAAGAATGGCATCGACACGCACATCGGTAACACCGAGCTTCTCTTTCGCTTCGGCAACGGAGGCAGCCTGAATGGGCTCGAACTCACCCTCGAGCTTGAGTTGTTCGACCAGCAGTTGGCGAAGCGTATCATCATCGTCAACAATCAGGACAGGACGCGGACCAGGCATGTATAACCTTCTCTCACCATCTTTGGGGTAATACCCCTGAGCCAAGACCACACCCTTCAATAGTGAAGAAAGGGCCTTGTTTTAACCGTGAGACTTACACGGATATCGTGACAACGCCAATGCGACTGATGCCAATCCACTGATGGATACCGGCGTTTAGACGTAATTTACCCTTAAATTAATGTTCAGGCGTGAGGTTTGTGACATGCTCGTCATATTAAGACATGGTGAGGGGCGCACCGGGACACTTTTCGTCAATAATCGCCCCCTTCCGGCCCTGATTGGGGCCGGCGGGATCCGATCGGACAAGTCAGAAGGCGACCAGGCCACTCCCACAGGGTTTCTTCCGTTCCGTCAGGTTTTCTATCGCGCCGATCGTGTTGTGCGCCCTCAAACACGCCTCCGCATTGAAGCGCTCAGCCCTGATGATGGCTGGTGCGACGACCCCGATCATCACGATTACAACAGGCACATCTCATTGCCGCATGAGGGCAGGCATGAGCGACTTTGGCGCGAGGACCACTGCTACGACCTCTGTGTCGTCCTCGGCTGGAACGATGATCCGGTCATACGCAATCGGGGTTCCGCCATCTTCCTTCATCTGCCGCCCGAGAGCGGTGTCACGGAGGGCTGCATCGCGCTGGAAGAGCTCCTGCTTCGCGAGCTGATTGCCTCAGATGCAACAGGCGTAGAAGTGCGCGCCGGCTGAGTATCCGATGCCGCGACAGAATGCGCGGCATCAGGGGGTTTCAGGGCGCCTCGCCTTCCGCACCAGCTTCCACAGCAGGCTCGACGGGGGGCGCCATATAGACCAGCAGATCGCCAAGCGCAGGCGTTACGGGAAACTGGTCTTCTGCCGACCGGATGGAGATGGATTGCCCGCGCCGGATCGACAGGAAATCGAGGCGGTTCGGCACCGAGCCGAAAGAGGCAGCACTGGCCTCGTCTGCCATTGCGGTAGCGAAGCGCCAGCCTTTTTCGAAAAGCATGTCGATAAGTGTGAAGTTCCAGGACGGATCGCCGAGCAACTTGCCACGCGCATCGCGCGAGAGGCCGTGATAGAAATCGAGCCGCGCAACACCGGGGCTGATCTGGAAAACACGCTGGCGCCCCATATGAGGCGCCATGTGGGCGCAAACGAGGCCGTTATAGATGGCATCAGCCGTCGTCGAGATGAGATAATCGGCAGGGCGCTCTTCCAGCGCCTCTTCACCATATTGAGAAAGCAGCTCCGCCCGCAGGACCGGTACCCCCTGACGCATGGCCGGGATAAGCGTGTTCGACCGGTTATCAACCAGCAGAATGGGAATGCCTGAGGCGCTCAGGCATTTGGCAAAATCGATCGACCAGGAAGACGCCCCGACAATGGCCAGAGCAGGCTCATTGGAAAGCGTCAGCTTGAGCCAGCGCGCAATGGGGCGCAGAGAGAACCCGTGAAAGATCATCGTGCCGCCAATAATGGCGAAGACGGCAGGCATGATCAGATCGGCACTGTGATAGCCCGCATCGGTCATGCGATAGCCAGCAGCACCCGCCACGGCGGCGGCAACGATACCGCGCGGCGCGATCCAGGCGACAAAAAGACGCTCCTGCCATTTCAGGCCGGTGCCAATGGTCGACAGGAAAATCGCCAATGGCCGCACGCCGAACATGACAGCCGCAGTCAGCAGGCAGATCGGCAGCGAGAGATGGGCCAGCACTTCGCGATGCAGGTCAGCGGTCAACATGATGAACAGGACAGCGACCACCAGGACGACGAGCGATTCCTTCATGCGGCGCAATTCGGAAAGACCCGGCACATGCAGATTGGTCAGGGCCATGCCGAACACGGTGGCACCGACAAGCCCGGCACCCTCCATGCTCATATTGCACACGCTGAAAATGAGCAGAGCCAGCGTCAGCAGCAAAGGCGTCTTGAGCGGCTCGGGCATGAGATCGCGCACGAACAGATAGCGCACGAGATAGGCCGGAAGAATGCCTACCGCCAGAGACTCTGCGGTCGACGCCAGCAGATCGGGCAAAACCGTTGTCAGAAACACATCTGTGCCAATCGGCACACGGGTCGCCACGACCTGAAGCACCACAGCGGCCAGAATGGCGCCTATCGGATCGTTGATGATTGCTTCCCAACGCAGGAAGGCCGCCACACGCGGCTGCAGCTTGTTATGGCGCAGCAGAGGAAGCACGACAGTTGGACCGGTCACGGTGATAATGGCACCGAAAAGCGCGGCCACGCCCCATTCCATATGAGCGATATAATGGGCCGCCACCCAGCCAAGCCCCCAGGAAATGGGTAGCGCCAGCATGGTGAGACGCGTCACCCCCTCGCCGGCTTCGCGCAACTGTCGAAAGTCGAGAAGCAACCCGCCTTCGAACACGATGATCGCGACAAGAAGCGAGACGAGCGGTCGAAAGATCCAGCCCAGCGCGGCAGACGGATGCAAAATGCCAAGGCCCGGTCCGAAGATCAGGCCAAGCGCAAATAACAGAACGATGGCAGGAAGACGAAAACGCCACGCAACCCACTGCGCGCCGATGCCCGCCCCGAGGGTGAGCAGCAGCCCGATAAATATTGTCAGCGCCATAACCCTGCCCTCACCCCTGCCCGGTCAAAAAATCACACCTGATGACGTACTCACTGCGCCTTGCGCTGAAGAACCGCGGCAAAGAAGCCATCGGTCTCATTGCGATGCGGCGTGAGCGCGAACCCACTCTGGCTGCGCAGCGGTTCGGGCAGCATGTCTCCGCCCGCTGCCACGCGCTCGAAGCGGTCATTGCGCGCGAGAAACGCAGAAACCTGCGCTTCGTTTTCTTCGTTCAGCAGCGAGCAGGTCGCATAGACCAGACGACCGCCCGGCTTCACGAGTGTCGAGGCACGATCAAGGATATCGGCCTGCTTGGTCTGCAATTCGATGACGTCCTGTTCGACCAGACGGATGCGGGCGTCAGGGTTGCGGCGCCAGGTACCGGTTCCCGAGCAGGGAGCGTCAACCAGAACGCGATCGAAGGCCCCGGCACGGCGCTTGACCCATTTATCACCGCTCACCAGCAGATGGCGCTCCACATTATGAACCCCGGCGCGACGCAGGCGCTTGACCGCCCCTTCAAGGCGCGGCGACGAGACGTCGCAGGCCACGATCTGCCCCTTGTTTTCCATCCCCATGGCAATAGCAAGCGTCTTGCCCCCTGCACCGGCACAGAAATCGACCACGCGCTCGCCCGGCTTTGCATCGAGCGCCCCGACGATGAGCTGGCTGCCCTCATCCTGAATCTCGATAATGCCCTCACGGAAGCTCTGGGTCGCCGTTACCGGCTGACGGCCCGGGAGACGCAGCCCCCAGGGTGAGAGCGGTGTGGGTGTGGCTGTGATTTGCTCATTTCGCAGCGAGCGGATCGCCTCGTCACGATGACCCTTGAGAAGATTGGCGCGCAGGTCGAGCGGCGCTGCGCCGTCGAGCGCCGCCATTTCCGTTTCCAGCTCAGGGCCGAAAGCCCGCTCCAGATAAGGATGCAGCCAGTCAGGATATTCCAGACGCACCGGCCCGGGCATATCCGGGTCGTTCAACGCCTTTCCGCCTAGAGCCGAGAGCGCCGCGTCTTCACGCGATGTCAGATGGGATTGCGCGAAACGCTCACCATTGAACAGGTTGCGCACCGTGCCGATCTCTTCGCCACCAAGCATGAGCGAGGCTGCGCAAAGCGTGCGAGGCGAAGCCCCACCCGGAATATCGCGCAAATGCCAGTGCAGACGGCGCCACTGACGCAGCACGTCCCAGATACGGGCCGAAATGACCCGTCGATCGCCGCCACCAATATAGCGGCGATCACGGAAATACGCATTGGCCGTCGCATCTGCGGGACGGCGGGGGGCAGCCTCGATGGCGCAAAGCAGATCGATGGCGGCTGAGAGTCGAGCGGCGGGAGTCATGCCCCCGCGCTTACAAGTTTTTGTCAGTCCTGGCGATAGTTAGGTGCTTCACGCGTGATGGTCACGTCGTGAACGTGGCTTTCACGCAGGCCCGCATTGGTGATGCGGCGGAAGCGCGTGCGAACCTGAAGATCAGCAATCGTGGCCGAGCCCGTATAACCCATACCAGCCTTGAGACCGCCCACGAGCTGGTGCACGACAGCCGCCATGCTGCCTTTGAACGGTACCTGACCTTCGATACCCTCGGGCACGAGCTTCAGCGAGTCTTTGACCTCGGCCTGGAAGTAGCGATCGGCCGAACCGCGCGCCATCGCGCCGAGCGAGCCCATGCCGCGATAGGCCTTGTAGGAGCGTCCCTGATGCAGGAACACCTCACCGGGGCTTTCCTCACATCCAGCGAGAAGCGACCCGATCATCACGACATCGGCGCCAGCACCAATGGCCTTGACAATATCGCCCGAAGTACGAATGCCACCATCGGCGATGCCGAAAATACCCGCTTCATGGCAGGCTGCAGAGGTTTCCATGACCGCCGAAAACTGCGGCACGCCTACGCCTGCTACCACACGCGTGGTGCAGATCGAGCCCGGTCCGATGCCGATCTTCACGCAGTCAGCGCCGACGCCCGCAAGGGCAATGGCGGCTTCGGGCGTTGCGACATTACCGGCGATGACCTGAATTCCCGGATGGCGCGCCTTGAGCGTTGCCACCGTGTCGAGCACACCACGGGAATGGCCATGGGCCGTGTCAACAATGACGATATCAACGCCAGCCGAGACAAGCGCCTCGGCGCGGGCCAGACCATCGGCACCGACACCGATCGCAGCAGCACAACGCAGGCGACCGAACTGGTCCTTGATGGCGAGCGGATGCGCTTCGGCCTTGTCCATGTCCTTGACGGTAATCAGACCCGTGCAGCGATTCTGGTCATCAACCACCAGAAGCTTCTCGATACGATGGCGATGCAGCAAATCCTGCGCCGTGGCAGCGTCGGCACCATGACGCACCGTCACGAGCTTGTCGCGTGTCATCATGTCGCGCACAGGGGTCGAGAGATCGCTGGTGAAGCGCATGTCACGATTGGTCAGAATGCCGACGAGTTCACCCGTGCCCGGCATGACGACGGGCAGACCGCTGATACCGTGCTGCGCCATGATGGCATGCACATCACGCAGGGTCTGATCAGGTCCGACCGTTACCGGATTGACGACCATGCCCGATTCGAAGCGCTTGACGCGGCGCACATGCTCGGCCTGCTCTTCAACCGAAAGATTCTTGTGAATGACGCCCATGCCGCCCTGCTGTGCCATGGCAATCGCCATCGCGTCTTCGGTCACGGTATCCATGGCCGAAGAGAGAAGCGGAATGTTGAGTTCAATAGAGCGTGTCAGACGCGTGCGCGTCGAAGCCTGGGCAGGGAGCACTTCCGAAGCCGCAGGCTCGACCAGAACGTCATCAAAGGCGAGGGCTTCACGGATGCGGTCATGCGACACGCTGCGCGACGCATAAGAACCAACACGTTCCCCAGCCATTCCGGTCGGTGTTTCATTGGTCGTGGTCATCTGCCGCTGCCTCCCCGCAAATCAATCAGGAAAGCCCGCGGCTTTCCTACCGTTGGCGCGTCCTCTTAGACCAAACCAGTCCGTGTTGAAAACAGGAGATTGCGTTACCGCCTGCAATTTCATTGATTTGCCACGCTAAAAAAGCGACAGGGCACGGTCGGCTCATGACCCGGCGTACAAACCACGAGCGACCAATGCTGAATGACTGTCTTTTCAGGCGACAGCAGGAAGAGGCGCAACCGTGAAGTCGCCCCGCAGGAATTCGCGTATGGACTGCGCTGCGCGATGAGACGCGCCGCGCCGCGGCTGAGAGCCGAAAGTTTCGTGAATCACCTGCTCCTGACGCGCACGGTACAGCACATGACGCGGCTCTGCCTGAGCCAATGCAGGAAGGATATCTTCCTCACGCTCGACCACGTCGCCGAGCGTCCAGTGACGGAAATGAGGGTCGTCCCGCCAGGCAACGCCATGTGGATTGAGAAAGACACAGGGGCGCGGTCGGATCAGGAATTCATACACCTGACTGCTGACATCACCGATATAGAGCGACGCCCGGGCCGTATGGGTCATGTCGAGCAACGCAGAGGAAGCGGCATCGAGACTGACGCGCCCGCCCACGACACTTTCGAACAGACGGCGACGCCCCCCGAAATCCTTGTGGAAAATCTTGATATGCGGCGCAATCAGGAGATCGTATCGATCAAGCTGGTTCACCGCATCGACAAGCGGATGAAGAAACCTGCCATAGGATGACAGACCCTTCTTGTAATGCGGGTTGTACAGAGCAACCGGCTTTCTGGCAGCGAGTGATGGCTCCTGACAGCGCTCCTTGCTCACCGCGTCGAATTTCGGATAACCGACAATTCTGGTTTGCGCTGCCGTTGCCAACTTCTTCGCCAGAAAACTCTCGGCAATCTTGGGCCCGGAGACGAGAGAAAGGTCGAAATGACGAATGAGATGCTCATCATTCACGGCACGATCGCCAGCACCATGCTGGATCAGAATGAGCGCCGGGCGAACCAGCCCCATCTCCCGCAGAAGGCCGGCTGAATATTCCGTCGCCACCACAGCATCAAACTGCTCCAGCTGCGCCAGGTTTTCACGCATGACGACTTCACGCTCGGCGTCGAGCCGACGCAAACGCCTGAGCAGAGCCGCCTTCAGGGGGAATTTCAGAACACCGCGTTCGATCCTGCCGCCCAGATTGTTATCACGGCGGATGGTCTCCAGATGCTGGGCCGTTTCAGGGAAACTGACAAATTCGGTGACCGACACATTCGGGAATTGCGCCAGAGCCGATGAAACGGCGGCGACGTGGTAGCATTGATAAGGCTCTGCGACGTAAAGAAACGCAATCTTCATACGAGCCTTATCCTCTTCCCTCGAGTTGATATCACCCCTTTATAGGTCGAAGATTTATGACAATAAGTAACAATAAGATGCAGCGCTTGACCGCTCGACCTTCGAAGGCCGCATCCAACATAAACACCGCAAGGCGGTTTATGGTATATATAAAAATTATAGGGGAATAACTTCCCACATATCAGGAATTACCATTAAAATATTCTACCCATCATATAATTACAGGTAAACTCTTTGTCTCCCCCCCCCCGCCCCCACAACCCAAAACCCGCAATACAAAACCGCCAAGCCTCTTTTCTTGATGAAAATGTGAGTTTCATTACTTTTAAGACAGACGGTAGAACGCCACCGCATCGAAAGACGCCTGAGCAAAGTTGCTGAATGATGCGATCATTGTAACTTGATGGTTACAAGATTCTGACAGCAGCCGATCGCACGGAGTATGCAAGCCCCCCCCCCTACTGCCCCAGGAAGCGCCCTGAACTGACCTCACGATATTCGGCATGGTCACCCAGAATGCCGAAGGCCTCTCTGTCGGTCCCGGTCATAAAAGCCGTGATCTCACGGTCACGCAGAAAACAGAGCAAGGCGTCGCGCCTTTCTGCGTCGAGATGATTGAGCGGTTCGTCGAGCAAGATCAAAGGCGCCCTGCCCGCTTTTCCCGCAGTCAATGCCGCATGATTCAGCATGACATGCACCAGCATGGCCTTCTGCTGACCACTACTCGATAGCGCCGCCTCTCGCCCTGTCAGCGCGTCTCGCAATGACAGATCGGCGCGATGGGCGCCGAATGACGTGCTGCCCTTCTGGGCATCCTCCACTCGCGAACGTTTCAACGCCGCCCGCAGACTGTCCTCAACCGCAAGCGCCGGCTGCGATGCCAGATCCCTCTCCACATCACAGACAAGCTGCAAACGGGCGACCGGAAAAGACGTATCATCCGTCACGGGAACCCGGTTCATCGACTCGACCAGCGCCATACGGGAGGCGGTCAGGGCGACTGCATGGCGGGCAATGCTGTCTTCAAGGCCATCGAGCCAGGTCGTCTGATCCGGTCGGGTCGCCAACAGGCGGTTACGCTGCGTCAGAGCGCGCTCGTGAGCGGCACTTTCACGCGCATGATTCGGATCAAGAGCAAGAACCAACCGGTCGAGAAACCGACGACGTCCGGAGGCCGGATCGCTGAACAGGCGGTCCATCTGTGGCGTCAGCCAGATCGTCGAGAAATGCGGGGCAATCTGGCCCTGATTACGCACGACCTCGCCATCGAGACGAAAGACGCGACGTGAGGAATTTGCAGGATCGGCACCGGTTGCCAATTCGAGTGCATCCTCGCCATCGCGTGCGAGACGGGCCATGACACCCCATGAATGCCCCTGGTGCCGCTGGATCAGCGCATTGGTGGCACCGCGCAGGCCTCGGCCAGGCGCCAGAAGCGAAAGCGCCTCAAGCAGATTGGTCTTGCCCGCCCCATTTTCGCCAGTGAGAACAGCGAGGCGGCTTTGCGGCGCCCATGCCAGACGCTCGTAATTGCGAAAATCAGTGAGGACGAGCCTGTCTATACGCAAATCAGGCCCGCCATTCCCTAAATTCAGACGCGCATCGGCATCAGCACATAAAGCGCTGTCGGCAGATTGGTATCACGCACCAGTGTGGGTGCTGCGCTATCGGCGAAGGCAAACTCGGCCTCGACGTCGATCTGGTCGGTGATATCGTTGAGATAGCGCGCCTGGAAACCAATCTCGAGCGACGGGCCGTCGTAGGAAACGCTGGTTTCATCCAGCTCTTCCTTGGCCATACCCTGATCGGGGCTGATTGCAGAAAGCGTCAGCAGGTTGGTCTGCACAGCCAGCTTGACCGGGCGCGACCGCTCCTGGCTGATCGCAGCAACGCGCGCCACAGCATCGGCGAAGGCCTGCTTGTTCACACGCAGGAAACGGTCATTGTTCTTGGGAATGACGCGCTCATATTCCGGGAAAGTGCCATCGATCAGCTTCGAGGTCAGCATCACTGCGCCGACGCGAAACTGGATACGCGTGTCGGACAGGCTCACCTGCACCGTGCCTGCCCCCTCATCGAGCAGCTTGCGCAGTTCGGCAACGGTCTTGCGCGGAATGATGACGCCCGGCATGTCGCCAGCGCCTGCCGGCAGATCGGTTTCCACACGGGCCAGACGATGACCGTCAGTCGCGACAGCGCGCAGCTTGGGGCCGTCACCATCCTTGGCAACATGGAAATAGATACCGTTCAGGTAGTAACGTGTCTCTTCGGTGGAAACGGCAAAACGTGTGCGGTCAACCAGACCACGCAGAACGGCGGCCGGGATCGAGAATTCATGCGGAAGATCACCCGCCACCATCGACGGAAAATCCTCGACGGGCAGAACATTCAGGCTTGTGGCATAGCGCCCGGCGCGCAGAGCCAGCGGCGCATCGCCACCGCCATGATCGAGCTCGACCATCGAGCCATCGGCCAGTTTGCGCACGATCTCGTAAAGCACGCTTGCCGGTGCCGTAACCGCACCATCACGCGCCCCTTCTGCCGCCACTTCCTCGACTACCGCAATTTCCATGTCGGTGGCTGTCAAGCGCAGAAGATTGCCTTCGATCGACAGCATGACGTTGGCGAGAATGGGAATGGTGTTCCGCTTCTCGGCGACGCTCTGGATATGGGCAAGGGCACGGATCAGCGTAGTGCGGTCAGCCTGAAATTTCATATGATCGTAGACCCTCGAACACCCGAATAACAAAAAATCATACTAGCAGAGCCGCCAGTAGCAGCAAAGAGATCAGCCTTCCAGCATGCGACGCAGAAGCTCGACATCCTCGGCGAAAGCGACATCACGCTCCATCAGTTCCTGCACACGCGATACGGCATGCATGACCGTCGTATGGTCACGATTGCCGAATTTACGCCCGATCTCGGGAAGGGAACGGCTGGTAAGCTGCTTAGCCAGATACATCGCCACCTGGCGCGGGCGGGCGACAGCACGCGCACGACGGGCAGAAGACATATCCGTCAGGCGGATATTCCAGTGTTCGGAAACCTTGCGCTGGATTTCCTCGATCGTCACGCGACGGTCATGCGCCTTGAGGATGTCATGCAGCACATCCTGCGTGCTTTCGAGCGTCACAGAGCGCCCGAAGAGATTGGCATGAGCAATAAGGCGATTCAGCGCCCCTTCGAGCTCGCGCACATTCGATGTGATCTTATGCGCGAGGAACTCCAGCACCTTGGCAGGAACCGCGACACCAGAGGCGAGCGCCTTGGCCTCGAGAATGGAAATACGCAACTCGAAAGTTGTTGCATGGATATCAGCCACCATGCCGCAACCCAGACGGGTGCGCAGGCGGTCTTCGAGACCAGACAGATCGGAAGGTGACTTATCGGCGCTGACCACGATCTGGCGACCGGCATCGACGAGGGCGTTGAAGGTATGAAAAAACTCTTCCTGCGTGTTGTCCTTGCCGATCAGGAACTGAAGATCGTCGATCATCAGCACGTCAACCGAACGCAGCTGCTCCTTGAACTCCATGGTCGATTGCGAGCGGATAGCCGCAATGAACCGGTACATGAACTTCTCAGCCGACATGTAGGCGACGGACACGCGACCACCGCTGGTCAGTTCGGAGCCGATGGCATGCATCAGATGCGTCTTGCCGAGCCCTACCCCACCATACAGGAAGAGCGGATTGAACCCGGGGCTAGATGGCTTTTCAGCCACACGGCGCGCACAGGCATAGGCAAACTCATTCGGCTTGCCGACAACGAAACTGTCGAAGGTAAACCGCGGATCGAGCGGCGCAGCCAGGTCATGACGTGCGTCCTGCACGCTTGCTGCCTGGGCAACAGGGGCCTCGATCTCGACCGCAGGCACGACCGCTTCCACTGCGACCGGCGCCGCCAGCGCATCACCGACGCGTTGCACCTGCAACTCTACATGATGGACAGCGCGATTTTCGTTGCGCCACAATTCCTGCAGGCGGTCGCCATATTGGCCGCGCACCCAGTCACGCAAAAAGCGCGTGGGAAGAAAAAGCGTGATTTCGTCTTCTTCGAGGGGGCCGAGCACGATCTGCTGCAACCAAGTACGATATTCGACATCGCCGACTTCGACCCTGAGACGCTCGCGCACTTTGACCCATTGTGATGCCAGAACAGGCTCTGTGCCTGTCGTGCAGGATACCGTCTCCGTCATTGCGGGAAGATCCGTATGAGACCCTTCGTCTGCCATCACTCCCCCGAGTTGCAATAAAAGAAACGACAGGAGCCGTCACGACCGCGCAAAACGCCCCGTTCGATCCCCCGGTTGAGGGCAGACAGGATAGGGCAAACGGACCGGGAGAGGCAAGCTTATCCGATCAGCCTGGAAGCGGATGACCGGCGAAAAAAAAGAACGGACATGGCGCTGTCGCCACACCCGTTCTTTCTTGTAGTCTCAGACCAGATATCCTTGGAAACCAAGGATATCCACATGCCTGATCAGGCCGAAGCCAGAGCCTTGATGCGAGCCGAAAGGCGCGACAGCTTGCGGCTAACGGTGTTGGCAGCAAGGACGCCCTTGCCAACAGCTCGCTGCATTTCCGGCTGCGCGGCGCGCAGGGCATCGTTGGCAGCGTTCTTGTCACCCGAAAGAATGGCCGTTTCGACCTTCTTCACGAAGGTGCGGACGCGGGACATACGGGAAACGTTACGCTCACGGCGACGCTCGTTCTGACGGATGCGCTTGCGCGCAGAGGCGGTGTTAGCCATTTCTACTCTTCAGCCCTGTTCTGTTCGGCTTGTTAGGTTGCCTTGCGACAACAATAAAGCATGCCAGCCAATCATCTCTAAAAGAGACGCAGAGCCAGCGGAGGGCTCGCCTTTAGTCCAGTTTGACGCTGCCAGTCAAGCGTCCTCTAAAGAAAGTGGCGGTTGAAGGCGCGGGCAGTAGAAACTGGAGCGCCCCGCCTGCACTACGCGACGAATTCCGTGACAGGCGGGATAGCCCGGGCATTCGGGGCAAGGCTCACCCTCCCGACCGTATACCTGATGCAATTCCTGAAAAGCGCCCGGTTTTCCCTCGGAATCAACATAATCGCGCAATGTCGAGCCACCAGCGCCTATCGCCTCCCTGAGCACCGCTGGCGTCACTTCGGCAATGCGCGTCACCTCATCGACAACCAGCGATGCGGCCCGCCTCTCCGGGTTGATCCGTGCACGAAAAAGAATTTCCGACACATATATATTGCCGAGCCCTGCGACGACATGCTGATCGAGCAGCATCGTCTTGATGGGCGAACGTTTGCCCATCAGCCTTGCCACGAGATAGGGGGCGTCGAATCCCAGCAAAAGAGGGTCAGCCCCGAGCTTCGCCAGAAGCGGATGCTCACGCTCACGCCCTGAATCCAGCAGCAGAAAACAGCCGAAGCGCCTCGGATCGACAAGACCGACCCGCGTACCGTCATCGAGCGTCAGGGTGACATGCTCGTGACGCAGCGGCAGATAGGCTGCCCCCTTGCGCCGAGACTGGGTGATACGGATACGCCCGCTCATGCCCAGATGAATGAGCAGCGTCGGCCCACGCATGAGCGCAATCAGCATGTATTTGCCAAGACGCGTCGCCGCGCGGATTTTCTTGCCATCCGCCCTTATCGAAAGATCATCAGGCACGGGCCAGCGCAGATCACTTCTGACCTCCGTGCTGATGATACGGCGGCCATCGAGGGCCGCCCTTAATCCGATGAGGATGGTTTCAACTTCTGGTAGCTCTGGCATCTTGGGTGCCGACACTATATCCAGAGAACCATGACCGACAACGCATCATTTCCCCGTCCCGAATCAGCCAGTGGCGAAAGGGAGGAGACTACCGATTTCGGATATCGCTCCGTTCCGAAAGCCGAGAAGAAGCCGCTGGTACGCGCCGTCTTCGACAGCGTAGCGGGCCGCTACGATGTGATGAACGATGTGATGTCGCTCGGCATCCATCGCGTCTGGAAGCGTATCTTCATCACCACCCTCGCGCCGAGGCGCGACCTCAAGCTGCTAGATCTGGCTGGTGGCACGGGCGATATCAGCTTTGGCTGGCTGAAGAACAATGGCGGTCCGGCGCTACTGACCGACATCAACGCCTCCATGCTCGAAGTCGGGCGTTCGCGCGCGGCTGCCAAGGGCTATCTGAGCAACATCGAATTCTCGGTTGTCGATGCCGAAGCGATTCCGCTGCCCGATCGCAGTGTCGATCGCGTATCCATTGCCTTTGGCCTGCGTAACTGCACCGACAAGAGTGCGGTTCTGCGTGAAGCCCGCCGCGTGCTGCGCCCAGGTGGCAAGTTCTGCTGCCTCGAATTCTCCCGCGTGCAGGTTGCAGCTCTCGCCCCGATCTACGATGCCTGGTCGTTTGGCGTTCTGCCAAAAATGGGCCAGATCATCGCAAAAGACGCCGAGAGCTATCGTTACCTCGCAGAGAGCATCCGCACCTTCCCCGAGCAGGACGTGCTGGCCGAAATGATGCGCGAGGCAGGGCTTGAAAAGGTGAGCTACCAGAATCTCTCCGGCGGGATCGCGGCGATCCATTCCGGCTGGAAGCTCTGATCTTTCATGCGCGCCCGGGTCATTCTGATCATAGGCGGTGGTATTGCCGCCTATAAATCGCTGGAACTGATCCGGCTGCTGCGCAAGCGTGACATTGCGGTCGAATGCGTGCTGACCGAATCCGCCACCCATTTCGTGACCCCGCTCTCTGTGCAGGGGCTGTCGGGCGCGCCGGTCCATACGGCACTGCTCTCTCTGGCTGAAGACAGCCAGATGGACCATATCGCGCTCTCACGCAGTGCCGATCTGCTGGTGATCTGCCCGGCAACGGCCAATCTTGTGGCGCGCATGGCCAATGGCTTTGCCGATGATCTGGCCACGACGCTTCTTCTCGCAACTGACACGCCCGTTCTGGTCGCCCCGGCGATGAATGTGCGGATGTGGCAGCACCCCGCAACACAGGAGAACCTTCGTCTCCTGCGTACACGCGGCTGCCTGTTCGTCGGTCCGGATGAGGGCGAAATGGCCTGTGGTGAATTCGGCCCTGGCCGCCTGAGCGAGCCGGAAGCCATCGCAAGCGCCATCGAAGACGCCCTGTTTCCACATAAGCCCCTCTCGGGACGGCATGTTCTGGTGACGGCAGGCCCGACCCATGAGCCTATCGACCCTGTGCGGTTCATCGCCAATCATTCTTCCGGCAAGCAGGGCTACGCCATTGCCGCTGCCTGTGCGCAGCTCGGAGCACAGGTGACGCTGGTCAGCGGCCCAACGTCCCTGCCCTGCCCTGATGGCGTCACGCGCGTCGATGTTACGACGGCGGTCGAGATGCTTGCGGCCTGCGAAGCCGCTCTGCCCGCGGACTGCGCCATCTGCGCTGCGGCTGTCGGCGACTGGCGCGTGGCGGACACGGCGAGTCAGAAGCGCAAGAAAGAAGGCGGCGCGCCTCCGAAGCTCACTCTGGTCGAAAACCCGGATATCCTTGCCACGCTCTCGCAGCCGGGTGCGCTTCGCCCATCGCTCGTCATCGGCTTTGCGGCCGAAACGGAAACGCTGGAAGCTCATGCCATCGCCAAGAAGCGACGCAAGGGCTGTGACTGGATGCTGGCCAATGATGTCGGCACCGGAACCAATGTTTTCGGTGGCGATCAGAATCGCGTTCTTTTTCTGGATGGCGATACCATCGAGCCATGGTCCGCAATGGCAAAGACGGACATCGCCAGATCTCTGGCCGCCCGTATCGCGGCCCGTTTTTCTTCTTCCCCAAGGTAAGGCTTCATGTCACCGCTTCCCGTTGAACTCGTCAGGCTTCCCCATGCAGAGGGTCTGGACCTTCCCCATTATGCCAGCAGCGGTGCAGCAGGCATGGATCTTCTCGCTGCCATCAACGAGGATGTCGTGATCAGATCGGGCGAACGCGCCCTGATCCCGACCGGGCTCAGAATCGGCCTGCCTGCGGGATATGAGTTGCAGATACGCCCGCGCTCGGGGCTCGCCCTCAAGCATGGCATCACGCTTCCCAACACGCCGGGCACAATCGATGAGGATTATCGCGGCGAGATCGGTATCATCGTGCTCAATACCGGCAAGGAGGATTTCGTGATCTCACGCGGCATGCGCATCGCCCAGGCTGTGCTCGCCCCCGTCATTCGTTTGACATGGGTTGAAGTTTCTGAACTGGATGAGACCTCACGTGGCGCTGGTGGCTTTGGCAGCACGGGTATCGCCCGCGCCTCCTGAGGCTCTCTGCCCTCTTTCATACCGTGGCCGACCGGCAGATTCTGACCGATCGATACAGGGCTTTTTGATACCAGGTTTCTGAGCCTGAACCAGCCGGTCTCGACTGGTTGCGTGCAGGCTCTGAGTGGCAGGATGCCGGGTTTTCATCTGTTTCCGTGAGGATTCAGGAACAGCCTGGCCGAAAGCCAGACACAAGGAAGGAGCACATGTCGCCATTACGGGTGCGACGCGGCACACGCGGAGCGGATCGAAAATCGGGGCTTACGGCATCGCTCGTTGGCACGCTTATCGTGGTCGCTGCTCTGGCGCTGTTCTCGCGCTTCCTGCCGTCACGGCTGACCCCTTTCCATCATGGCGGGTTGATCACGCCGCATTTCCGCTCGCTGGCAGGGTTGCAGGTGCTGCTTGGCGATTTCGGGCATACGGCTCTGCGCATGATCGGTGCGACGCTCATCGGATCGCTTCTGGGGGCAGTTCTGGCGCTGCTCGCAGCCAAGCTGCCTGTGCTGCGTGGTGCGGTCGGGACGGCTCTGGGTGGCATGCATATGGTGCCCCTGCTCTGCCTTCTGCCTTTTCTGCGCCTTCTGGGTTTCGAGGTCGCGGCCATCGGGACGACGTCCCTGTGTTTTGCCGCGCCCATTGCCACTGCGGCACTTGGAGCCTGGACACAGATACCCCGCACGCTCGAGGAGGCGACACGCGGCCTAGGGCTCACCAGCTGGCAGCGCCTTTGGCGGCTGGAGGCGCCTTTCGCCATTCCCGCAGGAGTGACCGCTCTGGCCCGCGCCATGCCTCTGGCCTGGTGCGTTCTGATTGCCACCGAAATGCTGCCGGTCAATGGCGCATTGTCATCGCGTCCGGGTCTGGGCGCCCATGCGGCGCAGGCAGCAGCCATCGGCTCGCTGTGGCAAACGGCTATCGCGGCGATCCTGATCGGTATTCTGGCCTTTCTGTATGATTCCTGCCTCGTTTTCCCTTGGCAGATCTGGGCCGATCGCTATCGACTGCACCCTCTCTTCGACGGCGCGCCCGATCCCTGGATGCTGAAATTCTGGCGACGCACGCGTCTGCTCAAGCGCGCAGGCGAAAGACTGCGCCGCGCACTGGCCTGGCTCGGCGATATGAGATGGGGGGGAACAGGTTTTCGCCCTGTCGTTCACAGCGTCTCGCCCTCACCGCTCATAGGCCTGTCTTCAGGTCTTTTTCTGCTCCTGATCGTTGTCGGCTTTTTCTATCGTCATCATGCTCTCGCCCTTGTCGATCTCGAGATCGTTGTCGAGCAGAGCCTCATTTCGGCGCTGCGCATGACAGCCGCCCTGGTGCTGGCGATCGCTCTCTGGCTGCCTCTTGGGGTATGGCTCGGCCTGTCTGCGCGTCGTGCCGCGATAGCCCGCGTCACGGCCCGGTTTCTGACGCTTTATCCAAAGAACATTCTGTTCCCCGTTCTGTGCCTCGCCCTGACGACGCTGAATTTCTCGCCGCTTGTCTGGCCGCTGATCCTTTGTTTCTTCTTCGTGCAGGGCCTGCTTCTGGCCCAGATCCTGCGCGGCATGCGCAGCTATCCTGTCGACCTCCTGCAGGCGGCCCGGAACCTGCAGATCAGGGGCTGGCTGTGGTGGAGCCGTGTGCTACTGCCCGGCCTCGCGCCTGCCCTGCTCGAAGCTGTCAGCACGGCGTCCATAACCGGATGGACAATCCTGATACTCGCCGAACGCTCGTCATGGACCCTGCAGAACCGCGACGGCAGCGGCATCGGCGCCTATGTCGCCCATGCCATCGAGACAGGCGATCTGCCGCGTGTCGTGCTGGGCGCCGCCGTGCTCACGCTCTGCATTGCCCTTGGTGAGATTCTGGTCTGGCACCCCCTGCGTGTGCAAATCCGCCGACGCATCCTCCCTCCTCAGAACTGACCATGGAGCCTGACATGCAGGAAATCCTGCTCTCGATCCGCAATTGTCTTCAGGTCTATCAGAAGCAGAGCAGCACCGACCTGCCGGTGCTTGAGGATGTGAGCTTCGACCTTCACGCGGGCGAGATCGTGGGCCTCGTCGGGCGCTCCGGCTCAGGAAAGAGTACGCTACTGCGCATTGCGTCGGGACTGATACCGCCGAGCGCAGGCGAGATCATCTGGAAAGGCGCCCCTCTCGCCGGACCGACACCCGATATCGCCATGGTGTTCCAGTCCTTCGCGCTGTTTCCCTGGCTGACCGTACAGCAGAACATCATGCTCGGCCTTGAAGCCAAACGTCTGCCACGGATCGACTGCGAAAGGCGCTGTGACGACCTGATCGACCTGATCGGACTGAACGGCTACGAGAATGCGTTGCCGAAAGAGCTTTCCGGCGCGATGCAGCAGCGTGTGGGGCTGGCACGCGCGCTGGTCATGGAGCCCGATCTGCTACTCATGGACGAGCCTTTCTCGTCGCTCGACATGCTGACGGCAGAAAACCTGCGTACGGATCTGATCGAACTCTGGTCCGAAAATCGCCTGCCTACGCGGGCGATGATGCTGGTCACGCATGACGTCGAAGAGGCCGTGCTAATGTGCGACCGCATTCTGCTGTTTTCGTCCAATCCGGGACGGGTGTCGCATGAATTGACCGTGCCTTTCCCTCATCCGCGCAACCGCGACGACGCCGAATTCAGGCAATTTGTCGATCATATCTACACGCTCATGACACGCCGCGCGCCGATCGTCTCCGAAGCCAGCCTGGAGAGCAGCGCACCAGCCCCGGCGCCGCATCCCATGGCGCTGGTGCTTCCGCCGATCCCGATCAATGTGCTTGTTGGCCTGCTCGAGACCCTGGCTGCAGCCCCGCTCAACGGGCGCGCCGACCTGCCCCATCTCGCCGAAAGATTGCAGATGGCGCTCGACGATCTCTTCCCGCTGGGAGAGTCTTTGCAGCTGCTTGAACTCGCCGAACTCGAAGACGGCGATATTCTCATGACAGAGGCAGGCATTCGCTTCGTTCAGGCCGATCAGGATGAACGCCGCGAGATCATGCGCACCGCCCTGCTTCATCACATACCGCTCATCCGCTCCATTCGCGCCGTTCTGGACGAGCGCTCGGGCCATCGCACGGGCGCGGATCGCTTCCGTGAGGAGTTGGAGGCCACGATGTCCCCCGGCTATGCCGAACAGACCCTCATGACCGCCACAAACTGGGCGCGCTATACCGAGCTTTTCGACTTCGACGAAGAAGCAGACCAGTTCATGCTGGACCGTGAGGCCGGAGGATACTGACGCTCGCCCGGCCTGATCGGATTCAGGCAAGGCAGAGATCGTCGATCATCATATCAGTCCCGTGGCGCGCAAGGGCCATGGTCGGCGCGTTGGTATTGCCGCTCGTGATATTGGGCATGATGGAGGCATCGATCACACGCAGGTTCTCAATACCGTTCACGCGCAAACGGCTATCGACCACCGCACGGTCATCGGCGCCCATACGACAGGTTCCTACAGGGTGCCACATGGTCGTTGCCACCCGTCTGACCCACTGCGCCAGTTCAGCGTCGCTCTGACGCTCGATTCCTGGCGCGACCTCGGCCGTGAGAATGCGCTGGAGCGAGGGCTGCGTCATGACGTCGCGCATATAGCGCACTGATTTGACGGCAAGGTCGAGATCTTGCGTCTCACCGAAAAAATTCGGATCGATACGTGGCATCGCACGAGGATCAAGGCTGCCGAGTGTGATGCTCCCACGGCTTTGTGGCTGAAGCACCACAAGTTCAAAGGTCACCCCCGCCTGCTTGCCTGACGGACTCAGCCCGTCCTCTGAGATAATCGGCGCGTGATAGCACTGGATGCTCGGCTCTGCTGCCGGGTCCTGCGGATCGAAATAGGACACGGTATCGATCGCATTGCTCGCAGCCGGGCCGGTTTTCGTCAGGAGATAGCGCAGACCTGTTGCCAAGGCCCCCAGTCCCTGGGCTGAACGCTGATAACCAAAACCGTCGCGGCAGAAAGCCTTCAGCGGCACGATGGGGTGGTCCGCAAGATTTTGACCGACTTCCGGTGAGTCATGGCGTATCTGCACCCCGAGCCCCGTGAGCTGGTCGGCTGCACCGATGCCTGACAGCATCAGGAGCTTTGGCGTATGGATCGCGCCCGAACTGACGACAACCTGCCCGGCGAAAAGCCTGTGACGCTTTCCCCGGCTCACATATTCCACGCCGATGGCACGGCCCTTGTCGATCAGGATGCGGGTGACAGTTGCGCTGGTGCGAAGTTCCACACGTCCGGACCGGAGTGCAGGGCGCAGGAAGGCATCGGCCGCGCTGCAGCGACGCCCATCGGCATAATTGCCCTGAACGGGGGAGACACCACGCTGGCTCTCGCCGTTGTAATCCGGATTGTAGGGCAGACCTGCTTCCTGAAAGGCTTTCAGACAGCCTGCATTCAGCGCATTGATCCCTTTGGGCAGGGAAATCCTGAGCGGACCGTCAATCCCGTGGAAACGATCATGGAACGTGTCGTTGCATTCCTGGGCCCGGAAGTGACGCAGCATGGTCTCGAAATCCCAGGACGCTCCCTCACCCGCAGCTTCCTGCCAGCGATCGAAATCCTGCTTCTGCCCTCTGACGTAGCACATGGCATTGATCGACGAGCCACCCCCGACCACACGCCCGGAGCGATAGCGTCTTGTGGTGCCGTCGAGCTGCTTCTGGAGCGCCGTATCATAGGCCCAGACATGCCAGTCCTTCTGCAGGATCTTGGCAAAGCCTGCAGGAATATGGATCAGCGGGTCGAAATCATTGAGCCCGGCTTCGAGAACGACCACAGAAGCGGTGCTGCGCTCGGCCAGGCGACCGGCCACGACACAGCCTGCCGCGCCGGCACCAATAACGATGACGTCGCAGGTTTTTGCCTGTTTCGGCATGAGACTATCCTTAGCTTGAAAAGAGGCTCCCGCCTGAGGCGCGGGAGCAGGCACTGGGTTCAGATCGGATAGGCTGGCGGTGTGTCGCGCAGCGTAACCCATTGCCACTCCGTGAATTCGTCAAGATTGGCCGGACCACCTATCGCGGCGCCATTGCCCGAAGCCCCGAAACCGCCGAAGGGATTGACCACATCGTCACCCACGGTCTGGTCGTTGATATGCAGCAGCCCTGCATGAAGCTGGTCGCCCACGCGCATGGCCCGTCCTACATCCCGGGAGAAGACGGCAGCCGACAAACCGTAATCGGTCATGTTTGCCAGGGTGATCGCTTCTTCCTCAGTGCTGAAACTAGTCACCACGGCAACCGGGCCAAAGATTTCCTCATCGAATGCGCGCATGCCGGGGCGCACGCCTGACAGGACGGTCGGCTGGTAGAAAAGCCCTTCCCCCTTGCCGCCAGCCTCCAGAACGGCCCCCTGGGCAAGCGTGTCATCAACGATCGAGCGAACATGGTCTGCCTGACGCTGATTGATCAGCGGCCCGTTGAACACCTCTTCAGAGACGGGATTACCGGTCCTGATCGCACGCGCCTTTGCGGCAAGCGCGTCGATAAATCGAGCAGCGATACTCTCATGAACGAGCACGCGCCCTGTCGCCATACAGATCTGTCCCTGATGGAGGTAGGCGCCCCAGGCCACATTGGTCGCTGCGGCGTCGATATCGGCATCGTCGAGCACGATAAGCGGGTTCTTGCCACCAAGCTCGAGCGATACCTTTTTCAGATGGCGCCCGGCCAGCTGACCGACTGCACGACCGGCCCCTGTCGAACCGGTAAACTGGATCATGGCAATATGCGGGTCGCAGCAAAGCGCTTCACCCACTTCGCCTCCGCCTGGCAGGACATGCAGCAGCCCTTTGGGGAGACCGGCCAGTTCGAACAGGCGGGCAATAACATGCCCCCCGCAGATTGCCGTGCGCGGATCGGGCTTGAGAATAACGCCATTACCAAGGGCGAGCGCAGGCGCAACGGCCCGCATGGCGAGATAAAGCGGGAAGTTGAACGGTGAAATGATCCCGATCAGCCCGCGCGGCTTGCGTCTTGCGCTGCTTCTCTGACCCGTGACGCTTGGCAGAACGAGCCCCTGCGCCTGTTCCGGCAGGGTCGCCGCCAGCCAGAGCGCCTTGACCGTCACCGCAATTTCGAAATTTGCCTTGAGCTGGGCACCACCGCCCTCACGCACCAGCCAGTGAGCTGCCTCGGCTGCATGGCTTTCAAGCAGGGCCGCCGCTTTCGCAAGCACAAGAGCGCGCTCTACAGGATCGGTTGCAGCCCAGAGCTTCTGGGCGCTGCTGGCTCGCTTGGCGGATTGCGTCACCTGATCGGGGTCTGCCAGCGCAATCTTTGCAAGAGTTGCCCCCGTGGCAGGCTCGACCACAGCGGCGGTCAGGGCGCGTGTCGCCCACTCTCCTGTAAAGAGGCATCCTTCGAGATGACCGCTTTCCAGGAATGGTGCCTTGTTTGTTTCAAGCTCGACGCTCATCACCATGTCTCCTTGTCTGGCCACGAGACATGCCGAAAAAACCCATATTCTGGGAAAGACCAGTTTGGTCGCTTTCTCAACCTTTTAGGTATAATGCCCTTTTGGCGGGGAATTCTTGCCGGCCTCAGGCCAGATCAGGGGTGTAAAGAAACCGTGATAGAGCTTCGCAAGCTGCGTTATTTCCTGACGGTCGCCGAAGAGCGCAATTTTTCCAGTGCCGCGAAACGACTGAACATGGCTCAGCCGCCCCTGAGCCGGCAGATACGCGAACTGGAAGACGAACTGGCCGTCGCTCTTCTCGACCGCAGTTCACGACCACTAAGCCTGACAGCGGCCGGTCAGCTCTTTTTCGAACAGGCGAGCCAGATCCTCAGCAGCCACGAGCGACTGAAAACGACCATGGCGGATTTCAGCCAGACGCGTCGCCCGCGTCTTTCTCTTGGTATCGTGGCATCGGCATTTCATCTGCGTCTGCCGCATCTCATCCGGCACTACCGTCACGCTGCACCAGGCATTGCGCTGTCGATCCATGAGATGAATTCAGCCGAACAGGTGGCCGCGCTAATCGATGGCCGTATCGATATCGGCCTCGACCGTACCGAGAGCAACGAACCCGAGATACGCAGCATCATTCTGAGAGAAGAACGGCTCGTACTCGCAGCCCCGGCAGATTTTGCCGGATCGCAGAGCGATTCTTTCGATCTCACCCGCCTGACCGATGAGACACTTATTCTCTATCCGCGCGATGACGGCCAGAACTACGCCCAGAAGACCATGACCCTTCTTAGGCGTCACGGTGTCATACCACCCAATCTGATCCAGGTTCAGGAAATGACGACCGCCCTGTCACTCGTCGCCGCAAGGATGGGGCTCTGCATCGTCCCTGTATCGGCCCGTGCCATTGGCCATCCGGAGATACAGTTTCTGTCGACACGCCAGAGCATTACCTGCCCGGTGACGCTCAACATGCGTGCCGAACCGCCTTCAGAAGCCATACGGGTCTTTCTGAAGGCGCTTGGCGAGCTCTATGCCGAGTGGGGTTTCGGGGCTCTTTCCCTTTAGGACGAAAAGAGCGGTAGGGGACCTGTCCAGCCTCGCAGCCAAACCGCCCCTTGGCCTCAGGCCTTGAGGCGGTCGCGATACATCTTGCGCGCCTTGGCCACTTTCGGTGCCACGACGGCGCTGCAATAAGCGGTTTCGGGGTTGCGGGCGAAGTAGTCGTGATGCTTCTCCTCCGCCTCCCAGAACACCGCGGGGCCTGTAATCTCGGTCACGATTGGATCGGGCCAGATGCCAGACGCCTCGATTTCCTGCGTCACCTCACGCGCAATGGCATCCTGCGCCGGATCGAGGGCAAAGATCACCGAGCGGTACTGTGTACCGACATCGTTACCCTGGCGGTTGAGCTGCGTGGGATCATGCGTGGTGTAGAATATGCGCAGGACATCGGCAAAGCTGATCTCCTGCGGGTCGAACACGACCTCGACCACTTCGGCGTGGCCGGTGGCACCCGAGCAGACCTGCTCGTAGCTCGGGTTTTCGCGCCGACCGCCCGCATAGCCCGGCTGAGCGGATTTGACGCCGCGCAGGCCGGTGAAGATGGCTTCAGTGCACCAGAAGCAGCCGCCCCCGATAAGGGCTTTTTCAAGATGGGTTTCGCTCATGGGGGCCTCGCTTCGTCTTGGAAATGATGGACGAACCTACTGGTTCACGACAGGAAGATAGATGCTGCTGGCCTGCGCGCCGCCGCGCGAGATCGACTGCGTCGCGGCTTTGTAATCACCGGGCTTGGCCTCGAAGATATTCGACACATAGGTCTGGGGATTACGGTCGTAAAGGGGGAACCATGACGACTGGATCTGAACCATGATGCGATGCCCGGGCAGGAAGACATGGTTCACCGCAGGCAGGGTAAATTTATATTCCTCTACCTTGTTCGCGGGGATGGCTTCCGGACGGGCGAAGTCATGACGATAACGCCCACGGAAGATATCCATCGAGACCGAAAGTTCGTATCCGCCCATCTCGGGCCGGTCGGCGGTGATGCCCGGATAGACATCGATAATCTTCACGACCCAGTCCGCATCGGTGCCGGTTGTTGCGGCAAACAGATCGGCCGTCGGCACGCCTGACACGCGCACCGGATGATCCAGAACGGGTGTCTCATAGGTCAGGACATCCGGGCGAGATTCAGCAAAGCGCTGATCGGAAACAAGCCAGGGCTTCCAGCGTGCGCCATCAGCAAAGCTGTAGGGGCGCGTCATGAACGGCACCGGATGCGCCGGGTCGGACACATAGCTGTCCGTGCCGGGCCTGGCGCGCTCAAAGCTCAGATTGTTGCCTTCTCTCAGATAGAGGCGCTCGCCCGTACCGATGCAGGTATCGCCGCAATTGCCGAGCCAGCCGCGCAGATGATCCCAGCGATTGTCACCGGTGTTGTAGATGATGGCATCGTCGAAATTGACCTTGGCGCTGCCCGGCTTGAGATACTGGTCAAAGAAAGGACGCATGACGTTGGCACGATACCAGAGCGCCGTATCGCCATTGAAATGCAGCGGACCAAGGCTCGAGCCATCATAATTGACGCCGCTATGGCGCCACGGCCCCATGACGAGAATATTTGGCACCTTGGGGTGGTCCTTGCGCAGCGCCATCCAGCTGTGAATTGCGCCCCACATGTCTTCCTGATCCCAGAGCCCCTGCTCCCAGATCGTCGGGACAGTGAGCGGGCGCTTAGCCAGCAGCTTGTCGAGCGCCTGATCCTGCCAGAGCGCATCATAGGCCGGATGCGCCTTCATGCGCTGCCACCAGGGAAACTGGTCGAGCCCTGCCTTTGTCGCAAAATCTCCGGCTGAGCCTGCCTGAAGGAAATTGGTATAGTCATCGGCATCATGACGGGGGATGGCATCGCCCTCACCCTTCTGCGTCATCTGCATCGTGAAATAATCGAAGCTGCCCTGACGGAACGCGCCGTAATGATACCAGTCATCGCCCATCCAGCCATCGACCATCGGGCTTTCCGGTGCCGCAACCTTGAGCGCCGGATGCGGGTCGAGCAGCGCCATGACGACCGTCCATCCCTCATAGGATGACCCGGTCATGCCAACGCGCCCGTTGCTCTGCTTCACATTCTTGATGAGCCAGTCGATCGTGTCCCACGCATCGGTCGTGTCGTCGGTCTTGCTCGGGTTGAGCGGGCCGATCGGCGGGCGCGTCATCACATAATCGCCCTCGGAGCCATATTTGCCGCGCACATCCTGAAAGACGCGAATATAGCCGCCATCGACAAACACGCCGTCGCCCTGGGGCAGCAGGTTGCGCATTTCCGAAGCACCTGACACCCGGTCGGCACGCGCAGAAGCATGATAGGGGGTGCGCGTCAGCAGAATAGGCGCCTCATGATCCTTTGCCGCCTTCGGAATGACGATGACCGTATGCAGCTTTACCCCGTCGCGCATCGGGATCATGACATCCTGCTTGATATAGTCGCGGCCGGTCTGCGGCATCTGCACATGAGCCGGAATATCAGAGCCGCGCTGCACCATATCGGGCGTGACAGCGGGGCCGTTCGATGCCTGGGCAAAAGCCTGTGAAGCCCCCAGCAGGCAGGATGTCATCAGCAACAAATATCGGGTCAGATTTCCACAACGCACGCAATCAATTCCTTGGTCGACTTCACGATGCGGGGATGATTGAACAGACTTCCCCTTGCGGCAAGCGATTGGCCACGTTATTTCGCACAGGGTAATAAAAATACGCCCAACGGTCGTTTGCTATTGCATTTCATGCGCAACACGCCCGCCCCTTCCAGCAGTTCCGGATCAGCCTCATGCCTGCCTATCGTTCCCGCACCACCACCCACGGCCGCAACATGGCCGGTGCCCGCGCGCTCTGGCGCGCTACGGGCATGACGGACAAGGATTTCGGCAAGCCCATTATTGCGGTTGCCAATTCCTTCACGCAGTTCGTGCCGGGCCATGTGCATCTCAAGGACATGGGCGCGCTGGTTGGTGGCGCGATTGCGGAAGCTGGCGGCATTGCCCGCGAATTCAACACCATCGCCGTGGATGACGGTATCGCCATGGGTCATGGCGGCATGCTGTACAGCCTGCCCTCGCGCGAACTGATCGCTGACTCCATCGAATACATGGTCAATGCCCATTGCGCCGATGCGCTGGTCTGCATCAGCAATTGCGACAAGATCACGCCCGGCATGCTCATGGCCTCGCTGCGTCTGAACATTCCGGTCGTGTTCGTCTCCGGCGGCCCGATGGAAGCCGGCAAGCTCGATGGCCCCGGCATCAACCGCAAGCTCGATCTCGTTGACTCCATGGTCGCTGCGGCCAACCCGAAGGTCTCGGATGCTGAATCCGAAGCCATCGAGCGCTCAGCCTGCCCCACCTGCGGCTCATGCTCGGGCATGTTCACGGCAAACTCGATGAACTGCCTGACCGAGGCTCTAGGTCTCTCCCTGCCGGGTAATGGCAGCCTTCTGGCCACTCATGCCGATCGTCGCGAACTTTTCCTCGAAGCCGGTCGTCTGGTCGTTTCACTCGCCCGCCGCTGGTATGAACAGGATGATGCGACAGCCCTGCCGCGCAGCATTGCGACCAAGGCTGCGTTCGAAAACGCCATGACGCTCGATATCGCCATGGGCGGCTCGACCAATACGGTTCTGCATCTTCTGGCGGCGGCACGTGAGGCGGGGGTCGATTTCCACATGGCCGACATCGACCGCCTGTCACGCAAGGTGCCCAATCTGTGCAAGGTCGCGCCCGCGAAGAACGACGTGCATATGGAAGACGTGCATCGCGCCGGCGGCATTCCGGCCATTCTGGCCGAACTCGATCGCTGCGGGCTGATCGATACAACAGCGCATACGGTTCATGCCCCGAGCATGAAGGACGCCCTGAAGAAATGGGACGTGCTTGTAGGGGACGAGCAGGCAAAAACCCGCTTCCTCGCTGCTCCGGGCGGGGTGCGCACCACCGAGGCATTCTCGCAGTCGAGCCGCTATTACGAGCTGGATACCGACCGCAAGAATGGCGTTCTGCGCGACCGCGACCATGCCTTCTCGCAGGATGGTGGTCTGGCCGTGCTTTACGGCAATCTGGCCGAAGCCGGTGCCATTGTAAAAACCGCCGGTGTTGTCGACAGCCTTCTGACCTTCACGGGTCGTGCGCGCGTGTTCGAAAGCCAGGAAGCCGCCGTTTCGGGCATTCTGGCCAACGAGATTGTCGATGGCGATGTGGTGGTCATCCGCTACGAAGGCCCAAAGGGCGGGCCTGGCATGCAGGAAATGCTCTATCCGACCAGCTATCTCAAATCGAAGGGTCTGGCCGAAACCTGCGCGCTGATCACCGACGGGCGGTTCTCGGGCGGCAGCTCGGGGCTCTCGATCGGACATATCTCGCCGGAAGCTGCGGAAGGCGGTCTGATCGGCCTGATCGAGGATGGTGACCGGATCGAGATTGATATCCCGAACCGCGTGATGCGCGCTCTGGTCGACGATGCGGTTCTGGCCGAGCGCCGTGAGCGCATGGAGGCTCTGGGCGCCGATGCCTGGACGCCGGATCGTGTTCGCGAGGTTTCCCCTGCCCTGCGCGCCTATGGTCTGCTGACAACCAGCGCCGCCAACGGCGCTGTGCGTGATCTCAGCCAGATTACGCGTCGCTCCTGACAGCCCCATGGGGCGGCTCGTGACCGAAGCGGGATGGAACTCCCATCCCGGTCATGACCGCACCCGGAACGCGTCGTCTGATCAGGACGGACTTACTGGACAGGCGCGCAATGCGCGCTTGTCTCGGCATCGTGCAGGGTCACACGCTGCTTTTCGAGACTATCGAGCGTTTCCTTCACCTCGCTGTCGCTCTCGATCCCTCCTTCGGGAGTCCAGAGCGCACCCTGCATGATCCCGAAACCCGGCAACGGGTCAAAACGTACCGCCAGCCCCGGATAACCCGGCGCATTGGGCGGCAGACGTGGCTCGTGCCGTCTCTGGCTGATGCGATGGATGAGCCGTTCTTCCTTCTTGAGCATGCTGACACAGGCAAGATCCTGTGCCTCGACCGGCACTGAGGATAACAGCAGCCCGGCGAGAATTAGCGCCGTCGCACCCAGTAGAAACGGCCAGCATTCCCCCCCGGCATGATTTCGCCTGTCTGTTTTCTGCTTCAGGAAACGGTCATGTGAAAATGAACCCGAGCGCATCATCATGATCTCTGTCTCCTCAATACTGCATCTGCATGCCGAGCAGGAATGCATTTGATTGTGCCCCGCTGGCTGGCGTGTAGCGGGCAAAATCGAAGGTGAAACGCAGGTTGTGGCCGTCCATCACATAATTGGCGCCAGCATCGAATTGCCTGGTCTTGGGATTACCGGCCCCGTACAGATCCTTTGCATAGCGAAATTGCTGATAGCGCAGCAAAGGCTGGATGCGCCCCCAGCCTACACGCCAGGGAATGAGATAGGCGGTGCTGACCAGAAAGGCGGTCCCTGCATTGATCCCGCCAATATTGCCGTAATCGGCCTTGTGATTATTGAATCCCGGCGCGATATCGCGCACGCCGTCCGTATGATACTGATAATAGGCTGCTTCAAGCGTATAGACGCCGTAACGGGCTTTCTGGCCGATGCGTTTTTCGAACAGACCGTCGACATTCCAGGCCTTGTAATCACCACGCTGCTGGGCTGAGCCGACACCATTGACCTGATATTGCCCGGCAAGCCCGATCGCCAGAATATCCACTTTTCCGTAATAGGTGCTGGCGGTGTAATAAGCGGGCGAAGGCTCCGGATCGAGGAAGTTATATTCGATACGCCCGGCAAACAAGGGATTATGCCCGTCGCCCGATCCGCCATCGACCCAGTTATGCCCTTTGTAAACACCGACGATATAGCGAAAGCGCTCATGGGCCAGCCTGCCCCACACGGTCGCGCCATCATTACGGCCTGACCACATTCCCGGATATTGCGCGACCATGGGAAACGCGTAGGTGCTCAGGAAATAGGGGCCATCGAGGTTGGAGCGGTCACTGCCGGGCAGCATGCGGCCAAGCCAGAGATTGACGGCCTTCATGGGCTCGAACTGAAGTATCCCGTCGAGCACATTCCAGTTGCCGTCACGAATACGCTCCACGTTGAGCGTCGCCTTGACCATATGAATGATCTGCCCGCCCATATAGACGCGCAAATCACTCGCCGCTGCGGCACTGCCACCATCAGGGGTAGAGGGATCGGCTGTCATATACTGCCCCCTCACCCCGGCCCCCATGGTGAAGGACTGCTCGGGCCCGAGATTGACCGTGATTGCCGCCTGGGCCGGGCTTGCCTGCAACAACAGACCAGCGAGTCCGCCGCAAAGACCTGCCGTCACCCGCAGGATCGCTTGCCCCCTCATCGGGCGTTGCGCCTTCTTCGATGCCCTTGCCGTCGCCAATGTCATTATGCCCTCTCCCATGCCGATACGGGCCATCTGACCGCGAGAGAACATTACGGTTTGAGATCATTCCCAATAAATGCGTAGAATTACTTAGTGGTCTGTCTGCCACGGCTTTTCCACCGGGCTACGCTCTTCCTTGCGCAGCCCGGTAACGCGCGGGGGAACGCGACAATGAGCCGAAAACACCTTCTGAATGCCTTGCTGACACTGCCCCTCGTTCTCGCCTTGTCCTGTGGCGTGAGAGCGCAGGACAAGACGCGCCTTTCCGTGGCCGAAGAGACAGCCGATCGCTGTGTCGCAGATGCCGCGATTCTGCCCCTCCTCGGCGGCCCCGCCGATGCACCGATCATCCCGGTGACAATCGATGGTCACCCCGCCGCGATGTATGTCAGCCCCTTGTTCGGGCATATCTTCGTGCATAATGCGGGCGATATCTGGTTCAATCAGGGCATAACCCGCCCGATGACCGCTCAGGACAATGTGCAGGTCCTGAGCGAGACATCCAGAATGGACACGCTGCAGATTGGTCCGATCATGCTCCATGACCTCATCGTCGAGCGCCTTGATGGCGAAGCACACCAAAGCGTTTCAGGCCGCCCCCTTGTCGGGTTGATCGGACGCCCTCTTTTCCGGCGGCTTCTTCTGATGCTCGACGTGCCGCATGAAAAACTCGGGATCATGGTCTGGCGAAACAGCCCGGAATGTAGTTCCGGGCCATCTGGCCTTTTCACCCTCGCACCCCAGAGCCTCGCGATGGATGATCGGGCCCGGGTGATGGCGCAGATCGACGGCAGGAAAATACGTCTCACGCTCGATCCCGATCTTGGTATGAACACGCTGCCTGTCTCAGACCGGGCCAATAGCGCCACGACAGACGATCTGGCCCGCGACCCCCGTGTCGTCACCCGTTTCGGCGCGATCACACGCGGGGTGCGCCATAGGTTCCGTTCTTTCCAATTGGGTGAAAAACAACTGGGCCCAACAGAATTTCTCGTGCTGGAAAATATCAATGAGGGCATGCTTGGCGCGAGCTTTTTTCAGCATAATGTCGTATTGTTTGACTTTCCTGATGGCCGGTTTCTTTTTTCACCGAGCGAGCCTCGCGTTTTTCAGCCCAATCTCGGATTACATTTCGACGAGACCCATCAGGGCTTTACCAGCGTACAGGAGAATCGTGCCCCCGCCGCCGCCAGGCAGGCAAAATAGGCTGTTAGACGCTTGTTTGTGACGATCTTGCTTCAGATGTCGCAAACATGTCACCCACGATTGCGCTTTGTCATGGCATGAAACCGCATCCTTTCAGAGTGAGGCATTTATCGGCCTCCCGGGATTCGAGAGAGCCTTCATGCGTCGTGTCTTTTCCTCTGCCGCCGGATCTTCGATACGTCGTCGGGATATCCTGCTTGGCCTCGGTGCATTGATGGCGTGCGGTGCCGCCCCTGCCGTTGCGACACTGGAAAAAGAAGCCCCCGCCTGTGACACCGGGACCAAACCGGAAGGCGGAGACCGTCAGGGGAAATTCGACGCCAGGGGCCAACCGCTGATCTGGCCGGGCAATACGATCATCTGCCCCTTCAACGCGACAGATCCACTGGCGCAGGCCATGCTTGATATGAACAGTCTCATCGAGCGAGAATGGCGCGAATATATCACCCCTACGCCCCCATCGAGCTACCACATGACCATTCTCGGTGGGGTCGATCCGGAGCAGCAGGCGAAGGCAAACTGGCCATCTGGCATCAATACAGCGTTGCCCATCGCAGACACCGCGCCGATCATCCGTGAGCGTCTTGCCTCAAAACGGTTCGATATTCCCGATAAAATCGAAATGGAGATCGATGCGGCGCGTTTTCATGCACCGCTCGTAGGCGTTCCGCTCAGACCGGCCAATGCCGCCATGGCGACCGCCCTTTACGATCTGCGCCGACAACTCGCAGAGGCAATCGGTTTTCATCCCGATAACCTCATGACATTCATGTTCCATGCGACCTATGGCTACAAGATCCGCCATGTCCCACGGGCGCAGAAGGACGTGCTGCGTCGTCAGGTGCATAACTGGCGCCGTGAGAACGCGGACAAGCTCGGCACTATCGTCATTCCGCCACCGGTCTTTTGCAGCTTCGAGACGATGTTTGCCTTCAAGCCGCTTCTGACCCTCGCGCGCCGGGCCTGAAACAGAAAAGGCCGCCCGATGAATTATCGGGCGGCCTGTCATTCTGGAAGCAGGACCTGGCCCGCAAGACTTCAGTAGGTGAAAGCGATACTCCCGAGGAAGGTGCGCCCTACCGACGGTGTCGCACGGTCACTGAAGAGATTGGAATAGTTCAGACGGTTCGCCAGATTGTAGCCATTGAGCGCCAGACGCCAGCGATGGCCAACCATATGCGACACCACGGCATCCCATTCTGTCGTATGGGGCACGCGTGCCGTGTTGGCGGCATCGAGCCAGACGGAGTCACGCCAGGTCAGACCACCACCGAAAGTCAGGTTCCAGGGCTTCTCGGGGGCAATCGTATAGGTGCTCCAGATGGTCGCCATGTTTTTTGGGGCGTACTGGATGCGCTTGCCGATATCGGCGGCCGTCAGTGATCCCGTCGTCGTGGCATCATAATAGGCGTAAGTGCCGATCAGGCTCCAGTTGCGCGTGATCTGACCTGACAGACTCAGTTCGACACCCTGGTTGCGCTGCGTGTCGCTCGACGAGGTAACACTGCCCGTCGACGGATCGGTCATGAGCGCATTGCCCTTTTCCAGCCGGAAGAGCGAGGCAGTCGCACCCAGACGGCCGTGCAGGAATTGCTGCTTGATGCCAATTTCGTAAAGGCTGGCCTTTTCGGGCTTGAAGCCTTCGGTCGAGGTCTTGAGCGGCTCGGAGCTGTTCGTCACATAAAGGCCGAGCGGCGTGGTCGAACGCGCCCAGTTAAAATAGACCATCGTGTTGTCGCTGGGCGTATACATCAGGCTGACGGTCGGATTGATGGTATTCTGCTGCTGCGAAAGGCGGGTATCGGCAGCCGTTGCTCCTTCGGTTGCTGCATAATGGCTGTTCCAGTGATCCCAGCGGAAGCCACCGCGAATGGAAAACCAGGGTGCAAGCCACATCTGCTCAGACAGGAAAGCCCCGACATCAGTCGCATCACCGGTTTTGTAGAGCTTGCGCCCTGCCCCGCCCGACAGATTGACCAGATCATATTGATATTGACCCAGGCCCCCGAGCAACAGCCCCGGCTGCGTGTGAGACGGGTTGATCATGCTCGTCGTATCGGTGCGCGTGCCATTCACACCATTGAAATTATAGGCGTAATTGGTGCGGCGATCGTAGATATGCTCGACATCCCAGCCAGCAATGACCTGATGACGAATAAAGCCGGTCTTGAAATTCGCTCTGGCTGAAAAGACGTTCTGCACCGACCAGTCATTCTGCTGATAGGGCTCGGGGCCGCCAAGATGGCCGCGCCGATTGATCTGCGCTGCAGACGGATCGGTGAAGAAGAGCTTCTGGCAGGTGGCATCACACCCTGGCTGGGAGGCCGAGAAATACCGGTCATAAAGCCCGCCACGCAAATCGTCGGAAATGGTGAGATGCTGGCTGATTTCAGAATTCAGCCGTGCCGTCAGCATGTTCACATTCGACACGTCCTGATCGTAATTGGTGCCATACCAGCTGTGACGATCAAGGCCGTATTCCGTTGCCGGGCGACCGATTGTGCTGCCGGGCTTGGTGACGATCGGCACGCCATAATCGGGGATTCTGTTGTCTGACTGGTGGAAATATTCGAGCGTGAAGCTGGTCTTCTTGCCAAGTCCAAACCCAATGGAGGGCGCGAGCCCCCAGCGATGGGAGTAGATGTTGTCGCGACCGACGACATTGTTTTCATTACCCATACCGGTAATACGCACGGCGATGGATTCGCCTATCTGCTTGTTCACATCGAGCGTGCCGCGATAATATTCGCCCGATCCGCCTGAGAACTGTGCATTATAGGTGTCACCAAGATGCGCCACCTTGGTCACGATATTGATCGCGCCGCCCGTCGTGCCATTACCGAATACTTCAGAAGACGGCCCCTTGATGACCGAGATGTGGTCGTAATCGAAGCTGTCACGCGTATAGACACCGAAATCGCGTAGGCCGTTTTCATAGATATCATTCTGGGCGGCAAAGCCGCGGATCAGGAACTGATCGCCCGCCATTCCCCCCTCGCCCTCGCCAACCGATGCCGTGATGCCCGGCACGTTGCGCAGCGCCTCATCGAGTGACTTGACGTTCTGCTGCTGCATCAGGATCTGCGGCACCGCATTGACGGTCTGAGGCGTGTGCATGATGTCATCGGGCATACGGCCCAGACCGATCGGCTCATGCAGGATGTTCATCGCCGCGCCATGCACGATGAGATGCTCATCCACCCCGTCCTGCTGCGTAGCCCGGGTCTTGTCAGCGCGTTTCTTCTTCGCCTCCTCCTGCGATTCCTCCCTGGTTTTCTTGCGATGCACGCTGCCATCTTCGCTTTGCGCCGATTGGGCGTGAGCCGCCGTGCAGGCAAGGGTCATACCGACCAGCAGGGATACAGGATGGGAAGGGCGAACCCATTTCACTGACAAAACGCAGTCTCCACGCAAAAAAAGGAATCAATTTGTGCAATTGAGAATAATTCCTATCTTTCGTGACAAAGTGCTGCAACCGGCTCGCAATCGCATCACGCCTCTTTATGTCGTTGTGTTGCTAGAATGCGACACTGCATGTCACTCGCGACGTCGGCGCCGCATGTGACGCGTCTCAAAGGCTGCCTTAATGGCTTGCACGTGATGCCTGTTGTCAGGTGTTCGTTTTATGTCGATCGTTCGCACGCTCTTGATTCGGCGTCGTCACCCCGAACTGTCCGAGGCGAAGCGCCACCTGAACGAGCAGAGCATCGCGACGGGATGACTTCGAGGGCTGCAACTGGCGCTGCATTGCCAAAAGAATGTCAGAAGTCGCGTCGACCACGGCCTTGTCCCACCAGTCGAAAGCTTCTTCCTCACGCCCCATGGCGCAAAGGGCTGTCGCATAGTTATGCTGACCGCGATAATCGCCGCCCTCGGCCGAGCGCCGATACCAGTCAAGCGCCAGCGCCGGGTCCCGCGGTGTATGCCAGCCTTCCTCGATAAAGCGCGCAAGCAGATTCATCGATTTCGCATGACCGCGTTCGGCACCGCTGCGAAAAAGCGCGAGGGCGCGCGGCAGGTCGGGCTTCATGCCGATACCGCGCATGACCATGATTGCAAGATTATAGATGCCCCAAAGATCGCCGAGCCTAGCGGCTTTTTCGTACGCCTCGGCAGCGGCAGCATGATCGACCGCGCCGCCCCAGCCAAAATGATGGCACCGGCCAAGCATGTTCAGCGCCGGAGCATAGCCCGCGGAAGCGGCTATCTCATACCACTGGCGTGCACGTGCGGGATCGGGGGGCATATAGATGCTTTTGAGCAGGATATCCCCCCATCGTACCTGCTCGGCCACATGGCCTTGCTGCGCCCTGTCCCTGATCTCCCTGATCATTTCCGGCAGCTCCGGGGCTGGCTCAGGGCGTCTGCGCCGACACTTTGGTGAAGAGGGCAGCAGGCGCAGGATACGGGTCACCATGGGCTCGACCAATCAACAGCATGAGAACGTCAGATAAAGCGGGACCCTGCCGATTTAGAGATGATGATAATGTTTCGCAACTTTGCCGTCAGACAAAAAAAGGGAGCCGTTGCAACGGCTCCCTTTTCTCTAACGACATCCTGTTGCACGCTGATCTTCCAGACCGGAAAATGACCCGCTTCGGAACGGATGCTAGAGCACCCCTCAGGCAGCAGAGAGACGAGACAGGGCCGCCTGCAAACGGGCGCGGTCATGGGTGAAGCTGGTCAGGCGGTCGCGATTTTCTTCGACCACTTCCGGTTTGGCGCGGGCCACGAAATCGGCATTGCCGAGCTTGCGCTCAACCTTGTCGATCTCCTTGCCCAGACGATCGATTTCCTTTTCGAGGCGCTGGATTTCAGCAGCGATATCGATCAGCCCTTCGAGCGGCAGCACAAGTGTGGCTTCGTCAATCACGGTCAGGGCAGCGGTCTTTGGCGGCTCGCCCGACAAGGCCGAGACGGAGGCCACGCGCGCCATACGACCGATCACGGCAGACCAGCTTTCGGCGCGCGCAAATGTTGCGGGCGATGCATCGCGCAGAAGCACGGGCACCATCTGCGCAGGCGGGATATTCATTTCCGAGCGGATGGTACGGATTTCGCCGATCAGACGAATGACCCAGTCCATCTCGGCTGAAGCCTCGGCCGCGTCACGAGGCTGCGGCGCAACGGGCCAGGCCGATTGGGCCACGCTGCCGCCGAAGCCAAAGGATTGCCATAGCTCTTCAGTGACGAAGGGAATGACCGGATGCATGATCTGCAGGATCGTGCCCAGTACATGAGCCGCGACAGCGCGGATTTCATCCTGCTCGGGCGTGTTCTCTGCAGCAAAGGCAGGCTTTGCCAGTTCGAGGAACCAGTCGCAGAATACATTCCAGACGAAGCGGTAGCAGGCACCGGCGAGCTCGTCGAAACGATAGGCATCGAGCGCCGTCTTTGCGGCCGTTACGGCTTTTGCGGTCTCGTCGAGAATCCACCGGCCAAGCACACTCTTGACCTGAGACGGGTCGAAGCCTGCAACAGGTTTGACACCATTCATCTCGCAGAAGCGCGCAGCGTTCCAGATCTTGGTGATGAAAGTGCGATAATCCTCGACGCGCTTGCGACCGAACTTGATATCGCGCCCCGGCCCGGTCAGGGCACAGATCGCCATGCGGGTGGCATCCGCTCCAAATTCCGCAACCAGCTCAAGCGGGTCGAGACCATTGCCCTTGCTCTTGGACATTTTCTGGCCGCGTTCGTCACGCACCAGACCATGGATCAGAACCGTGCGGAAAGGCACGTCATCCATAAAATGGAGGCCCATCATCATCATCCGGGCAACCCAGAAGAAGATGATGTCGAACCCGGTAACAAGGGTGCTGGTCGGATAGTAGCGTGCCAGTTCCGGCGTCTTGTCGGGCCAGCCGAGCGTCGTGAACGGCCAAAGCGCAGAGCTGAACCAGGTGTCCAGCACGTCCTCATCACGCGTGAGGCTGACATCATCGCCATATTGGGCGCGTGCCTGCTCGAAGGCTTCTTCCTCGCTGCGGGCGACGAAGACGCTGCCCTCGGGGCCGTACCAGGCCGGGATCCGATGCCCCCACCAGAGCTGACGGCTGATGCACCAGGGCTGGATGTCGCGCATCCAGGCGAAATAGGTATTTTCCCATTGCTGCGGCTCGAAACGGATACGGCCGTCTTCAACCGCCTTGATGGCAGGCTGGGCCAGCGTGGCGGCATCGCAATACCACTGCTCGGTCAGGCGCGGCTCGACAATGGCACCGCCGCGCTCGGCATAGGGAACCTGCAGGGTGTGGGGCTCGATCTTCTCGATATGCTCGAGACGCTCAAGTTCCTCAACGATGCGCTTGCGGGCCTCCAGACGATCGACACCCTCAAGCGAACGCACGAAATCGATCGACGAAAGTCCTTCGACCTCACGCAGTTCATGGGCGATCTCATCCAGCCAGATCGCAGCAGCCTCATCGAGAATGCTCGGCATCGGCAAATCGTGCCGCTTGCCGACTTCAAAATCGTTGAAATCATGACCGGGGGTGATCTTGACGGCACCGCTGCCTTTTTCCGGGTCGGAATAGGTGTCGGCCACGATCGGGATGCGACGCCCGGTGAGCGGCAGGACGACAAACTGGCCAATCAATGCCGTATAGCGCTCATCTTCCGGGTGTACGGCCACAGCCGTGTCGCCCAGCATGGTTTCAGGGCGCGTCGTACCGACAACGATCGTACCGCCGCCCTCGACCGGATAGCGCAGATACCACATGGCCCCCTTGGTCTCGCGGTTTTCAACCTCGAGATCGGAGATGGCCGAGCGGAAAGCCGGGTCCCAGTTGACGAGACGCTTGGCACGATAAATCAGCCCTTGCTGATGCAGCGTGACGAACACGTCGCGCACGGCGCGCGACAGCCCCTCATCCATCGTGAAGCGCTCACGGTCCCAATCGGCCGAAGCCCCCAGCGTGCGCAACTGCTGGATGATCTGACCGCCAGACTGTTCTTTCCAGGCCCAGACGCGCTCGAGGAATTTCTCACGCCCCATTTCCTTGCGGCTAAGACCTTCCTTGTCGAGCACGCGCTCCACAACCATCTGAGTGGCGATACCGGCATGATCCGTGCCGGGCTGCCACAGCACATTCGCGCCTTCGAGGCGCTTCCAGCGGATCAGGATATCCTGCAGCACGAAATCGAGCGCATGACCGAAATGCAGCGTGCCTGTGACATTCGGTGGCGGAAACATGATCGAATAGGCGTCGCCCGGTGCCTCGGGATGCGCGGCGAAAAGACCCGATTTCTCCCACTGGGCGTAGAGGCGGGCTTCGCATGCCGCCGGGTCAAAGGTCTTTTCGAGCATTGTCTTCCTGTCACCTGTCTGGCCCTGCCCGGCTTGCAAGCCATGCAGGGATCACTTTGCGGGCGTTGCGCCCCGAACTCGCAAAGACCATTCGACAAGCCAAACAGGCTCGTCAGACATGGTCAGTCGCAACAAGGGGCGCCCTGTTTCATGCACGAAGCGTATGACCAGATGAGCTGAAAGTTTCAAGCCAGAACGGCACCCGGCAAGTCAGCCGGAAATGTCCGCGATACACCAAGTCGAAACGGCACCCATGACGGCGCATGACCGCCCCCCGGATATGGGGCCAGATGAACAGGCGAGCTGATCGCCCGCCCAGTCACATGATGATCAGCGACCGGGCTGACCGACCGCATAATCGTTGATACCCCACAGCCTATCCTTGACCGCGTTATAATAGGCCTTCTCGTCATAGATCGGCACGTTGAGCTTGAGGTCGGCCGCAGTCAGCCGCCCCATGGCGAAAGCCACCGCATAGGAAGACTGCACGAGCCCGCTCAGATTCTGCACGAGCGCCGTCTGTGCAGAGAGCAGCGTCTGCTGCTGCTGCAATACCTCGAGGGTCGAGCTTGTACCGACGATTGCCTGACGCTCAACGCCATCAAGAGCCACCACGTTGGCCGCGATAGCCGCACGGTTGCTGGAAATCGAATCAGTATAGGAGTGAAGCTGCTGCCAGTTGGCTGAAGCGGCCTGCGCTGCTTTGCGACGCGCAATATCCACTGCCCGGCGAGCCGCCAGATATTGCTGGCGCGCCTCACGCACCGCCGCATATTCCGAACCACCCTGATAGATCGGCACATCGAAATTGATGGTGCCGAACTTGTTGTCGGTCACCATGCGTCCATAGCCCTGGTTCTTGACGTAGGAGTAACCGAGCTGCGCAGAAATCTTTGGCAGAATGGCCGCCATCTGAACGGAGAAATTATCCTTCTGGGCGGCCTCAATGAACAGGGCATTGATGATCGTCGGATTATTCCGCGTCGCTTCCGCTACGGCATCGCGCTCGGCCTTGACCGGAAGGGCAAGTGGCTGCGGCGCCACGAGATTGGGCGCCGGCGGCACCCCCACGACCTGCAGATAGGTTGCCTGAGCTGCGCGCAGAGTGCCTTCAGCCTGCTGGCGTGTGGCCTTGGCGGTCGCAAGGGCAGCCTGCGCCTGAGCGACGTCCGTTCTCGTGATTTCACCCTGCTGGAAACGATCCTGCGTCGCTTTCAGCTGCTCTTCGAGCACGTGTTCGTTATTGATATTGATCTGCAGAAGTTGCTCGCCGCGTACCACGCCCAGATAGGACGACACGACGTCAGTGAAGACCTCTTGCTCGGTTTCGATCAGTTGAGCCCGCTCAGCCATGACCGTGTTGACTGCCTGATGGGTCTGCGCGGTCGTCTTGCCACCCTGGTAGATATTCTCCGTGATGGAGACCCCACCCTGATAACCCGGCGTTTCGTAACTGCGATTATAGGCGGGAGTACCGAAACTCGACCCGGGTTGCGGCCCCTGCGCACCATACGCGTTGAGTCCCTGATAGTAAGTCAGGGCTGCCTGACCGGTAATCTTCGGGCGCCATCCGGCCAGAGCCGTTGGCACGGATTCATCGGCTGCGCGCAGCTTGGCACGTTCCTGCTGAAGCGTCGGATTCGTGAGATAAGCTGTCGCCAGGGCTTCCTGCAAAGTGTGTGGAACGAATTCGGGAGAGCCTTTACCATCATAGGTCTGGGCAAGCGCAGTCGTGCTTTTGAGAAGAACGACCAGACCTACGCTCAGAGAAGTATAGACCCTGGATTGATCCCGTTTCATGGATGCCCTTTCGAATGAGGACGGCGCCATAGTGACGCGATGACAGTCATCATCTCGTCGGTATCAGGCGTCCCGCCGCATTCCTATGCCATATTTAAGCGACCAGAGAAATTTCTTCTTATTTCTCATTCTTATCCAAGATACCCCCTTGACCCGAACGTCCGGTAAAGAGATATAGCTCTCACACCAGCCGGTCCGGTGGCAGAATGGTGATGTAGCGGACTGCAAATCCGCGTATGTGGGTTCGATTCCCGCCCGGACCTCCAATTTTCTGAAAAATCACAGAAAATCGTCACGCTCGCCGAGTTTTACAAAACTCGCGTGAGGCGTCTGACACTTGCTCAGCACATCGCGGCGTTTGCCGCCAGTCGCTCGGGTCCAGAACCTTTGGGTGAATTACCAGCCTGGGCGGGTACTCTCTGATCCGATAATCACGGCTATCCGCCGCAGCAGGGCAGCGCACTCCTTCTCGCCTGCAGATGATTTTGCCCGGGCTCCTGCCCCGGCGGGTCGGCAGATCCCGCGCCAGCATCTCGATAGCAAGCGCTGAGCAAATCGCCTGAATGAATTGAGAACCCTCAGTTCGGCGTGCAGCCCTTTGCGATAAGACCATCAGTGCAGTATCGCAAAACAAGACCGAGATGCTTAGCAATCTGGCTAAAACTCAGACCGCCCAGACCCGATGACTAGTAAGCGCTGAATACAGATTAAGTTCTGGAGAAAAAATGGCGGAGGGGATGGGATTCGAACCCACGGTACGACTTGACATCGTACAACGGTTTAGCAAACCGCCGCCTTCAGCCTCTCGGCCACCCCTCCGCCTAGAGGGACGCAGTTTTCACGGCGTTTGCAGAACTGCTTCTAGGGGGATTTGAACGTCGCGTCAAACCCCCCTTTTGCAGATTTTTTACTCAGCGAGGAGCTTGACCAGAAGCTCGTTCACCATGGCCGGATTGGCCTTGCCTTTCATGGCTTTCATCGTCTGACCAACGAAGAAACCGAACAGCTTGTCCTTGCCGCTCTTATACTCCGCCAGCTTGTCTGCATGCGCCGAAAGAATGGTCCGGATTTCAGCTTCAATAGCGCCCGTATCCGTGACCTGACGCAAACCTTTGCGTTCGACGATCACCGAGGCCGAATCGCCCGTCTCGAACATATCTTCGAGCACTTCCTTCGCGATCTTGCCGTTGATCGTCGAATCCGTGATTAGCGCCAGAAGCTCCATGAGCCCCTCAGCCTTGACCGGGCTCGTCTCGATCGTCGCACCCGTTCTGTTCAGCGCTGCGAAGAAATCACCCAGCATCCAGGTGACCGCCAGACGCGGATCACTGCCCTTGGCCACGGTCTCGTAAAAATCGGCAATCCCCTGCTCGACCGTCAGGACGCCGGATTCATAACGCGAAATGCCATAGGTCTTTTCCAGACGCTCGCGCTTGGCCTCCGGCAGCTCAGGTAGGGCAGCACGCAGGCCCTCCACCCAGTCGCGCTCGATAAGGAGCGGCAGAAGATCCGGATCGGGGAAGTAGCGATAGTCATGCGCGTCTTCCTTGGAACGAAGCGAGCGCGTTTCGCTGCGAACATGATCGAACAGACGTGTTTCCTGATCGACCGTGCCGCCAGCTTCCCAGATCTCGACCTGACGCGCGGCTTCGACTTCAATAGCCTGCATGACATAGCGGATCGAATTGACGTTCTTGATTTCGCAGCGCGTGCGATATTCCTCGCCAGCCTTGCGCACCGAGACATTGACGTCGGCACGCATCGAGCCTTCTTCCATGTTCCCGTCGCAGGTGCCGAGATAACGCAGGATCTGGCGCAGCTTGCGCAGATAGGCCCCAGCTTCTTCCGGAGAGCGGATATCGGGCTCACTGACGATTTCCATCAGCGCCACACCAGCACGATTCAGATCGATAAAGGATCGCGTCGGATCCTGATCATGCATCGATTTGCCAGCATCCTGCTCAAGATGCAGGCGCGTCACGCCGATATGGCGCACCGAACCATTGGCAAGCTCAATCTCGACCTGCCCCTCACCCACAATCGGATGAGCGAACTGGCTGATCTGATAACCCTGCGGCAGATCGGCATAGAAATAGTTCTTGCGATCAAAACGGCTCATCAGATGAATCTGGGCGTTGAGGCCCAGACCCGTGCGTACAGCCTGCGCTACGCACTCGGCGTTGATTACCGGCAGCATGCCCGGAAAACCTGCATCAATCAGGCTGACATGCGTGTTGGGCTCGCCACCATATTCGGCAGAGGCACCCGAAAACAGCTTGGCGTGGCTGATGACCTGCGCGTGGACTTCAAGCCCGACAACAATTTCCCAGGGGCCTGTTGCGCCTTCGATGATATAGCCGCTCATGCGAATGCTCCCGCATGCAAAGCAGGCTTGTGCGTAAAGCCTGCTGCCTTTTCCATGACACGCCCGGCGGCGAACAATGTCTCTTCCTCAAAGTAGCGCCCGATGAGCTGCAGCCCGAGCGGCAGACCGTCATGATCGAGACCAGCGGGTAGCGACAGTGCCGGAACACCAGCCATGCTCGCCGGGACGGTAAAGATATCGTTGAGATAGATCTGTACCGGATCGGTCGGCCGTTCCGAGTGAGCGAAGGCTGCCGAAGGCGCGGTCGGCGTCAGCAGCACATCCACCTTCTCGAACGCATTCAGGAAGTCGCGCTGGATCAGCGTACGAACCTTCTGCGCGCGCAGGTAATAGGCGTCGTAATAGCCTGACGACAGCACATAGGTGCCCATCAGGATACGACGACGCACTTCCTCACCAAACCCGGCATGACGCGTGGCCTCATACAGTTCGTCCAGCGTACCCGCATCGACGCGTTCGCCAAAACGGACGCCGTCATAACGGGCAAGGTTGGATGAGGCTTCAGCCAGAGCCACGATATAATAGGTGGGCAGACCGTATTTCGTGTGCGGCAGGGAGACGTCGACAATCTCTGCACCAGCATCACGCAGCCAGGCGATGCCCTGATCCCAAAGCGCGGCAATATCGGCAGGCAGGGTATCGGGGCGGTATTCGCGAGGGATACCGACCTTCAGCCCCTTCACGCCACGCTCAAGGGCGTCTTCGTAACGCGGAACGGGGCGATCGACCGATGTGCTGTCTTTGGGGTCGAAACCAGCCATGGATTCGAGCAGGATCGCGCAATCTTCCATCGTACGCGCCATCGGCCCGGCCTGATCGAGAGAGCTCGCGAAGGCAATCGTACCGAAGCGCGAGCAGCGACCATAGGTCGGCTTGATGCCGGTAATGCCGCAGAAAGCTGCAGGCTGACGGATGGAGCCGCCGGTGTCGGTGCCGGTTGTCCCCAGAGCCAGACCGGCAGCCACAGCAGCAGCCGAGCCGCCCGAAGACCCGCCAGGAACGAGCTTTACATCCGAGTTCTTACGGCGCCACGGATTGGTCACGGGACCAAAAGCCGACGTCATGTTGGTCGAGCCCATGGCGAATTCGTCAAGATTCATCTTGCCGAGAAAAATTGCGCCGTCAGCCAGCAGGTTCGACGTCACCGTGCTCTCATAAGGTGGCACAAAATTGCGCAGGATGTTGCTCGACGCCGTGGTGCGCACACCATTGGTGCAGAACAGATCCTTGATGCCCAGCGGCAGGCCACAGAGCGAAGGAGCGTTGTCGGTCGCAAGCAGCGCGTCGGCCGCACGGGCACCCGCGCGGGCCTGATCTTCCGTAACCGTCACGAAGCTGTTGATCTCGCCATCGAACTTCCTGATCGAGGCCAGAAAATGATCGGTCAGTTCAACGGCTGAGAGACGACGCTCCCTGAGAGCCTTTCGCGCAGAGGCGAGGGTCAGATCATGCATCACTCAACAACCTTCGGAACGGTAAAATAGGGCCCGACACTGTCGGGAGCATTGGCCAGAACCGCGTCGCGCTTGTCGCCATCGGTCACGACGTCTTCACGCAGGCGCGGCACGGCAAGCCCGGTGCCGATCATCGGCGGCACGTCAGTAATATCGACCTCGTTCAGTTGCTCGACCCAGCCCAGGATGCCACTCAGCTCCTGGCGCATGGCTTCGCATTCCTGATCACTGAGGCCAATTCGGGCCAATTTTGCTATGCGCCTGACTGTGCGCGTTTCCAACGACATAAAGGATCGACTTTCCTGAAAGTGAGCGGATAATCCCGACGGTCCAGAATTTAGCGAGATCATAACGCCTTCCCATGAGTCTGTTCAATCCATACGCCCTGCGCGAAGCCTTCCCCCCCGGTCTGCGTCTGCTCGGGATCGACCCCGGACAAAAGACGATCGGCCTCGCCCTGAGCGATGTGACGCTCATGCTGGCCTCGCCCTATAAGAGCCTCAAGCGCGGCAAATTTGGCGAGACAGCGCAGGAAGTGGCGAAGATCGTGCAGCGCGAAGGGATTGGGGGCCTCATTTGCGGGCTGCCTCTCTCGCTCGACGGGTCATTCGGGCCCGCTGCCCGTGCGGCACAGGACTGGATGACCGAACTCTCCAACCGGCTCGATCTGCCTGCCTGCTGCTGGGACGAGCGTCTCTCCTCCAGCGCCGTCAACCGCTTTCTGATTCAAGAGGCCGACATGACCCGTAAACGACGCGCCGAAGTGGTCGATAAAATGGCTGCTGCCTACACGCTGCAATCCTGGCTGGATGCGACTGCGCCCGAGCGGTCAGATCTATTCTGACTGGGTTGGCGATAAGCGCAGAAGCACCTCGAGCACAAAGCACACGGGCCACATGCGATCAGGAGCTGGGCCCGGCAATAAGCTGTCTTATCAACGCACGATTCGTTGCGGCGCCTCTCGCACCGCCCCCTCTCCGCCAAGCAGGCTCGGCGCTAAGGGAAACAATCGCGAGACGATGGGTAGATAGTGCCAGTCCTACCCGCCCCTCTACTCTGGACCCGATAGCGCTGGCTGGCCGGGCTAGGCCATTACGGCTCTTCAGGACCGGTTGAACGGCCGCAAATTCAGATACCGAGAACCTTACCCGTCTTTTCGCGAATGGCGCGGCAGGTGGCTGCGTCCTGACGCAGATCGACGCCGTAGCTGGGGATGATCGTCTTCAGTTTCTCACGCCATTCAGGCAGACGATGGGCGAAATTTTTCGTCACCACCTGCAACGCCACAGAAGCCGCAATCGATGCCCCCGGAGACGCGCCGAGCACGGCTGCCAGGCTGTGATCCTGTGCACAGAGAACCTCGGTGCCGAATTTCAAAGTGCCTCGACCCTTTTCAGTTTTGATGATCTGTACTCTCTGCCCTGCCACTCCGACGTTCCAGTCATGCTCGCGCGCTGCGGGGTAGAATTCCTGCAGGGCAGCGAAGCGCGCCGATTGTTTTTGCATGACCTGACCGACAAGATAGCGCACCAGATCACGGTTATCGACCATGACATCGAACATTGCCTTGATGTTGTCGCGCGTGATGGAGCGCGGCAGATCCGTCCATTTTCCGGATTTAAGGAATTTGGTCGTGAACCCCGCATAAGGACCGAAAAGCAGATAGGGTCTGCCCCCGATCACGCGCGTATCAAGATGCGGCACGGACATAGGCGGCGAGCCGACCGCTGCCTTGCCATAGACCTTGGCTGTATGACGCTGGCACAAATCGAGGTTGTCAGCATGCAGGAAAAGCCCGCTGACAGGAAAACCGGCATAGCCATGTGCTTCCGGCAGATCAGCACGCTTGAGCAGGTCGAGTGCGGCGCCACCTGCCCCAACAAAAACAAAACCGGCCGAGACAGTTTTCGTCTCCCCGGTAGACGTATTCACCGTGGTCACCCGCCAGCGTCCACCGGGTTCGCGTGAGAGAGCCGTCACCTTATGACGATAATGAAGAGCGACGCCCTGCTTCATCTTGAGCTTCGAGAACAGCACCCGCGTCAGCGTCCCGAAATCAACATCTGTGCCTTCGGTCACACGCGTTGCGGCAAGCTTCTCACCAGATGCGCGTCGGCCCATCATGAGTGGTGCCCATTCCGCAATTTTGGCAGGATCTTCGGTATAGCTCATCGTGTCGAAGCAATGATGCTTCACCATGGCTTCATAGCGGGCACGCAGAAACGCGACATTCTCCGCCCCCCGCACGAAGCTCATATGCGGGCAATTGCGGATGAAGGCAGAAGGATCTTCGATCCAGTTCTTTTCGACCAGATGGGCCCAGAGCTGACGCGACAGATCGAATTCCGTGTTTACATCGAGCGCCTTGGCGATATCGATGCTGCCATCCTTGCGGCGCGTCGTATAATTCAGTTCGCAATAGGCGGCATGCCCGGTGCCAGCGTTGTTCCATGCCTCCGAACTCTCCCTCGCGCAGGAATCGAGCGTCTCGTAGACGCTGAGCGTCAGAGACGGGTCGAGAGAACGGATCAGCGCGGCGAAACTCGCACTCATGACACCCGCACCGATCAGGACAATATCCGGGCGCTCTTCTGGGGAAAGGGTCATGGGGCAAGTCTTCCAGTCTTGTGAAATACCATATGCTTAACCGGCACAACGAAATGTCGTTCCGCCAGCAAGGCACTCTTTGAAACACAGCTTGGTAGCATCAATCGAGCCCCCTTGCTTCGGAATCAGCCGGAGTTGATCGTCAGACCCACCCGTCAGGCGCAGGCGCGCCCGGTGCTCGCTGGCTCTAACCCGCGCGCGAGCGCGATCATTTCCGGCAAGATTCTCTCGAATTGCGCACGCACGGTGCTGAAAGCCGCTGAGGGCTGCACAATCTGCTCATCAAGATAAAGCCCGCGCCCTATCTCCATTTGAATGACATGCACACCGCCCGACGGGTTACCGTGACGCGCGGTTATGTAGCCGCCGGCATAAGGCCGGTTGCGCCCTGTGGAAAATCCCGCCTTCGCCATGCAGGCCGCCACGCCATCCACGATGGACCCGGCGCAGCTTTTCCCATGGAGATCGCCCAGAACGATATCGGGCAGACGCAGATGAGTCAGGCTCGGCATGGAATGCAGATCAATCAGCAGGCACACGCCAAAACGCGCGAGACTGCGCTCTATCATGGCTTCGAGCGCCTCATGATAGGGCAGCCAGCAGGAAGCGATGCGCTCATGGGCTTCGGAAACAGGAAGTTGATGACGGTAGATACCACGCCCTGCCCCGGCGATACGCGCCATCATCCCGAGCCCGTTGCGCACCTTGTCGGTATTGGTGAGGCTACCTTCCGGGAGACGCTCACGAAACATCCCCTGGTCCAGTTCCCAGGCGTAGCGGTTTACGTCGCAATAGGATCGCGGAAATGACGCGCAGAGAAGTGGCACACCATATTGTGGTGCAGAGTCGAACAGCCCATCGACATAGGCATCTTCACTACGGCGAAGGGAGAGCAGATCCAGACGCGACTGCTTCAGGAAGGCCTCAGGATAGTCACGTCCGGAATGCGGCGACGCCATCACCAGTGGTGAGGCAGGGTCGCCCACGTCATGCAGCACAAAATTCTTTGAAAGACAGAGATCTGGCTCCGCCGGAGGGCCATGAGTCATTTTTTTTCCGGTTTGGTGATTTTTTTAAAAAACCCATCTTGCCAGCCCCGTCAACGCCCGCTAAAACGCCGCTCACGGACCGGATGGGCGCATAGCTCAGCGGTAGAGCACTACCTTGACATGGTAGGGGTCACAGGTTCAATCCCTGTTGCGCCCACCATCCGGTCCGTCGAAACCTCCCCCAAATACAGAACTAAAATGCAATCGCCCGCTGTTATGCGATCGCGTTTCGTATTTTAAAGCGCCTGAACCGAGCGATTTTCATTCCCGGGTCAGAGTTGTGTGATCAGCCTGACGATGGTCCGCTGACATTCCACGCCACAGGAATCTCTTTCCTCCCGAGCCACCTTCTTGCGCCACGCGGCCTCCCTCCGGTGAACGGGAGCGTCTGGATAAGCTGCGCGAATAATGGCCCATCTTCATCCCAGCGAGCTTTGTCAGCCATCGCACCAGCAGCGATTCTTTGTGCACGTGCCCGGACAAAAAGCGAAGAGCGCATGGCATCACCGCCTCACCCTTGAAATGCGAACTTACCTACCAAGCCGAGAACGCGGCTCCTGAGCCCTACGCACCCCTGCCTGGTCAAATCTGCTTTGAAGGTCTGGCGGATTAGTGCCAGCAACGACGCGCAGAAAAGCTGACACAAGCTCGCCGCACCTCCACGAATATATTGCGCAGATCCAAAACGCGGGATCGGCGCAGGAGGCCTCGAGCAACCCGAAAAGCAGCCGAAAATGCGCAAAAGCAAGGCGATTGATTGTAAGGCCTCAGGCCGCGATACCCGACCTTCGAACTGCAGAAGCAAACATGATTCAACACGACGAAAGCCAGGGCTGGTTTTCGTCGACCACCCGCGCCCATTGCTCTGAGCGCACGCAACAGCACCGTTACCGCTGTTGCAAATTGCAACCCTGCCCAGACGTTCGCGTAATTACAGATGAATCACATAACCGTGATCGTTAAACGTGATTGGTCTCCTCCTCACCTTTGCCTCGGCAAAGGCGCCTGGGCCGAGTTCTGCGCCACAAAGCTGGCGGGACAACCGACGCGGGAGAATTGGACAATCTCGCAAACCAAGATCATGACGATACAGTCATTACGAAACGAGAAGAGATGACAAATAATCTATGAGTCGTTAATAACTACGACAAATAAAGGTCAAAAACACATTATTCATCGGTAAAGACTTACCCTCCCCTCTAAAAGAATCGGTACCTTTTTGCGTGAATTGGGGGACTGTTTTCAGTGAAGGATACGGGTCTCGACCAATGCAAACGCAAGAAAGTCACTATATTAAATTAAGCCTTTTTCTAGCTAAATCGAATTTTTGGTAAAAAAAACACTTGCAGTTTACTCGTTAATCTACGTTAACTCCCACCCCGCACCGCTTCGTGAATAATGTGAATTTTTTTGTAAGGAACCTGCATGCTGAAAAATTCAATCTTCATTCTCGCCGCGCTCTGTGTCTGGGCAATATCCTCCGCATTGGGAATTGTCTCTCCTTACGGAACCCCGGTTCTGAGCGATTTTCTCGACATGCTTGGCGAGGGCCTTTTCATCGGGGGGCTTCTCTTCATGTTCACCCGCATGGCTGTCGGCATGGTCAAGTCACAGTCTAGCCGCAGGTCGTTACACTGACCGTTCTATCCAGAATGTCTCCCGCGCACTTTAAAATCTGCTGTTACAGCCTGAACGCATCGCCCGAACTCTTGCACCACTAGACCGGCAGAGCTGGCGCCCGCTTGGCCGAACCACCTTCATTGGCTTTCGTACCTGCCTGCATGAGATTATCGAAGGCTTCCCAGTGAAAGCCTGGCTCAAAAGCACTTGCCAAGCGACAGGGCATAGCCCAATGCCGGTGTCATGGTGTTCAGGGCGTCAAGCCTGGCGTGAGTGTCGGTAACCACCGCGACATGACTTCCGGACCCGATTCACGGTTTGATCACAAGCTCAAGAAAAGCTGATCCGCCGCTATTGCAGTGTGTCTGATATGAAGAGCCCATGCAGAGTGCTGATCACGCCATAATCCTGCGCCAAACTCACCCCCTGTCGCAGGGCCTGTCGGCAGCGATGGTGGGGTCTGCAGCTTCTCCCGATCCGCTCAGCTGTTTCCCGCATCCAATTTCCGCTCGTCAGCAATGGGGAGCGTCTCGTGCTCCTGCGTCTGACGAATGATCCTGTATCAGGAGCACCAGACTCATGCCCTCAAGCACAACCAATTCGAAGCCAGCATCGTCTGACGACAGGCTCTCATCCATTTTCCCCGAACAGCATGCGCTGATGCGCGCCCTCGTTACCAAGGCGTCCCAGCTTGGCCCCGTACCCTACGCCATTGTCTGGCCCTGCAGCAGCCATGCACTTGGTGGCGCCGTCGAAGCTGCGCGTCATGGCATCATTGTGCCCATACTCGTCGGCGATCGCGAGAAGATCGAGAAAACAGCGGCGCAGTACGGCCTCGACATCGAGGGAATGCGCATCGAACAGGCTGCAACCCCTGAAGCTGCCGTAAAGCATGCTGTTGCGCTCGTGCATGAAGGCGTCGTGCGCGGTCTCACCAAAGGGAGCCTGCACACCGATACTTTCATGGCTGGCGTTATCAGGCAAGAGAGCGGACTGCGAACGAAGCGGCGCATGAGCCATGTCTTCTGTATTGCCGTGCCCGATTACCCCGACCTGCTTCTGGTCTCGGACGCCGCCATCAACATTGCGCCTGATCTCACAACCAAGCGTGATATCGTGCAGAACGCCATCGATCTGCATCACGCGCTCGGTCTGGGCACACCCCGTGTCGCCCTGCTTTCGGCGGTGGAGACGATCAACACCAAAATTCAGGGCACGCTCGATGCTGCGAGCCTGTGCAAGATGGCTGACCGCAAGGAAATTACCGGCGGTGTGCTCGATGGCCCCCTGGCCATGGACGTTGCCGTCAGCTTTGAATCGGCCGAGATCAAAGGTGTCGAGTCCCCTGTCGCGGGCCGCGCTCAGATCCTCATCGCTCCCGATCTTGAGTCAGGCAATATTCTCGTCAAGACGCTCGCGTTTCTCGGCAAGGCTGCGACGTCGGGAATCGTGATTGGGGCGAAAGTACCCGTATTGCTGACCAGCCGCGCCGATGATGCAACGGCACGCCTCGCCTCAGCGGCAATCGGGGCGCTCTATGCTCGTCATCTCGACGAGCATACTGGCGACTGAAAAGCGGGATCAGCAGGAAACCCTGACATACGTCCCGCACGGGGCGCTCATAAGCGCCCCGTTTTCAATTTTCACAGACGCCCAGCGAGCCAGCTCTCCTGAGGCAAGGTAAAACCGTGCCAGGCTGCCGCGCCCATCTCCATGGCATTATGCGGCACATATTTCGTGACCATAAGCTTCGCGTCTGGCGGCAGAAGCTTCGCCAGGACATCGCGCAGATCTGAAATGATCAGATTGGACGCAATGATCCAGAAATTATCGATTTCATGGAAAACTTCACCAAAGCCAGACAGCTTCTGTTCGACGGCGTCGTAGGATTCGCCTTCTTTTCTTTCATAAACAACGAGATAGGTGGTCACGTATGGCACTCCCCTAAGTGTGATCTGAGCATATTATCGGTTTTGTACCCAATATTAACACCCGCAGACCGGCTCCAGTCACTACAGTGAAATTATTAACATACTGATTTGGTGAGATAAATCATTAGAAAGGCTCGGTATCTGGACAGAAAACCAAAAACCGGATCGTCAAAGAATATGACATTCTCATGAAATAAATGCCATACAGGCGCCCGGTTTCGCGTATGTCTGTTTCCTTAGGAGACAGGATAAATGACGATTTTCGAACTTCACTGGCACAGCGTCAAAACCTTCATGAGACGCTTTTTTCTCAAAGATCTGCGCCTCCCCGAGGCATGACCGTTCCTGGCCCCATATAAGAGCCGGGCGGCGGCCGGTCGATTGGTGGTGAGATGGCATCGGCACTGGGCCAGGCCTCCTCACCCGGCCGCGGAGGCACCACAGCAAAACGCGATCTCGGCAGGGCCTCGGGGCACTCGGCACGCATGCGCAAAATGATCTTTTCCCGGATATCGCAGCGCAGATCCCAACTCTGCAGGGCGTTGCGGGCGCTGGCAATGATACGGATCTTCAATGTCTGCGCATCGCAATCGGCCACCTGACAATCGAATACCTTGCCGTCCCATAACGGGCAGGTCTTGATGATTTCGCCAAGGAAACCGCGGATCGTCTCAATTGGCGCCTCATAATCGACGTAGAGAAACACGACGCCAATGATGGCCGCCGAGTTATGCGTCCAGTTTTCGAAACGATTTTCCAGAAAATAGGAAATCGGCACGATATGGCGTCGCCAGTCCCAGACGCGCAGCACCACATAGGTGGAGGTAATTTCCTCAACCCATGCCCAGTCCCCATTAATAATGATCAGATCTTCCATGCGGATCGGCTGGGTGATGGCAATCTGCACCCCTGCGAGAAGGTTGGTTAGCAACCCGCGCGCAGAAAGACCGACCACGAGAGACGCGGCGCCTGCAGACGCAAAAAGCGAGACGCCATATTGCCGTACTGAATCGAACGTCATGAGTGCTGCTGCAACGGTCACGATTCCGACCAGTATCTCCGTCAGCCGCCTGAGCACCCTTATCTGTGTCTGATGGGTGCGGATCATGATGTCGTCGGAATGATCGCGCGACGTGATCCGCTGCAGATAGGCCTCTGTCATGATTCTGAAGGCAACAATGGCCGCATAGCCGACCATCAGAATGCCCATGAAGAGCAGAAGCTTCTGCAGGAGCTGGGTGGTTTCCCACGTGAACCCAGACGCTGCAGGCAATGCCGAGAGAAGCACTGCAAGCACAACCATCACCCTTACCGGTCGTCTCATTGCCAGAATGATCTTGCGCAGCACGGCGTCTTCGCGATTACCGAAGATACGCAGAATGATCACCGAAACGAGCTTGCTGGCGTAGAAAGAGACCGTCGCCAGCACGATAAGCATGAGAATGGAGACCAGCTGCGCAGGCAGCCAGTCGAAATAGGAGCGCAGGGCGAAAAGGGAGCTGAGAAACTGCTGCTTCAAATCTGAGATCCAGATCCTTGAGAGGGATGAGGCCTGTCGGGCAGGTCATGCAACGCATCGTCTAACCCATTGGTGCACAATGCCACAGAGTGCCAAAGGCTCAAAAACACGATGCGCGCAAAAACCTTTCCTCAGAGTGTTGACACATCCGCCCAACCCTTTTAATTCCACGCCCACCGGTCGCGATGGCGGCGTAGCTCAGCGGTAGAGCAGGGGAATCATAATCCCTTGGTCGGCGGTTCAAATCCGTCCGCCGCTACCATCCGACCGGTTCTCTCCCTCTGATAGACAGATCTGCCGCGCACGAGCTAGAAATGCTCATGAGAGCACCGATCGCTGCCGTTACCATGGTCTATAACGAACCGGTCTTCCTGCCGGTCTGGCTGCGTCACTATGCAGGTCTGGTGGGCATGGAGCGGTGTTATGTCATCGACCATGGGTCTGATGACGGCTCGACTGACGCCCTGCCCTGCAACCGCCTGCGCATTCCTCGTTCGCCCCAGAATGACGCCCAGCGTACCCGCGCAATCAGTGCGCTCTGCGCGGGCCTGCTCGAGTGGTATGAAACGGTGCTGTATTGCGATGTCGATGAGATCATCGTGGCGGATCCAGCCTGTTTTCCCTCGCTTGACGCACTGGCAGCGTCTCGTGCTGCGCTGTGTCTGACGGCAACAGGATTTGACCTCATTCATCATGCGGATCAGGAACCCGACCTCGATTTCGATCATCCTCTTTCGCTGCAACGCAGTTCGCTGCGTTTATCCGCTGCCATGTGCAAGCCATGCCTGATCAGGGCGCCCGTCACCTGGTCACCCGGTTTTCACAGCGTGAAAGAAGTCCTGCCGAACCCCGATCCGGCGCTCATGCTGTTCCATCTGCGCTATAGCGATCTCAGGGAGGGGTTGAAACGGCTTGCCCGAACTCGCGAACAGGCGTGGTGCAGCGAAGAGGCCGGCACCCATCAACGCATGACCAACGAGGCATGGCGTGACATGCTGGCCGGTATGGGTGGGTTGACGGTCGAAGAGGCAACGCTTCTTGAAGATGATCCTTCCCTGACACCTTGGCGTGAGCGCCTTGTCAGGGAGGGGCTGGAAAGGGCCGAAGACCCCTATCCTATCGATCTGAGCCTATCAGGTGACAGGCTCTGGCCCTTGCCTGAGCGGTTCAAGGGCCTGTTCTAGAAATCTGCGCGTTATTCAGCGGTCTCTTCGACCTGCTCTTCGCTGTCATTTTCGGCACCCGACTCATCGCTCTGACGACGGTCTTCTTGCTCCTGCTGGCTGCGTGTACGCTGCTGATGACGCTCCTGGCGCTCCATCTGGCTTTGCTGGGCGGCCTGCGTCATGGCGTTCAGAATGCGGAAATAATGCTCGGCATGCTGGAAATAGGCTTCTGCCAGAATACGATCGCCAGTGCCCGTCGCATCGCGACCAAGCTGAAGATATTTCTCGAAAAGCTGTTGCGCGGTGCCGCGCACCCGCATGTCAGGGCCATTGCTATCGAAGACATGGTTGCGATTCAGAGGCGTCTGACCATTGGATTGACGCGATCCGCCACCGCTCGGGCGATGGTGACGGCTTCTCATACGTTTCATGTTCATGGATCCGCGTAGCACTTTCGTATTCGCAATCCCGATCCGTCACCAGAAGGATCCAAGCGATTGCAGGGAATGAATGACCCTTGGTTTGTCTCATGACGGCCGGATTACGAGATCAGGCCAGTAATCCGCTCAGCTCAATCATCAAGATCATTGCGAGGGGCGGAAAACGCCTTGCCGTGTCGGTGAACGTCACCGCGACCCGAGCAAGCCGTTCTTCGGAAAATAGCAAGCTTACGCCATTCTGCCAATGGTTTTCATGCGTCAGACTGCGACGGAACGAAAGAACGCTCAAAACATAACGCTCTGATGATCCCGCCGAGATCAGCCTTTGCCTCAACGAGCACGAAGCCTGCACTTCCTGCCAGCGCGATGACATCCGCCTCCTGCCCCTGCCCTATCTCGAAAATCAGCACCCCCTTCGGAGCGAGATGGGCCACGGCCTGAGCAATGATCAGCCTATAGGCATCGAGCCCGTCTTCTCCGGCGATGAGTGCACGCGCTGGCTCATGGTCGCGCACCTCGGGCATCAGCCCTGCAAGATCGCCCGAACGGATATAAGGCGGGTTACTGATGATCACATCGTATTGCCCGCTAAGCGCTGAAAACCAGTTGCCGGCAAGAAAACCGGCGCGGCTGGCCAGCGCGTTACGTTTTGCATTGGCATGGGCAAGAGCCGCGGCATCAGGAGAAAGATCGACACCGACACCATAAGCCTGAGCGTATTCGCTCAACGCGGCCAGAAGCAGACAGCCCGTTCCAGTGCCAAGATCGAGAATAGAGCGAATTCGCGTTTTGTCCGGTCGCAGGTTCAGTAAGGCTTCGATCAGGGCCTCACTATCACCGCGCGGAATGAGCGTGTCCGATGAGACCGATAATGTCAGGGTCCAGAACCCGGTCTCGCCCTCAATCAGCGCCAGTGGTCGACGCGTGCAGCGTTGCGCAAGCCCCGCTTCGAGCCTTGGCGCTGCCTCTCCTGGTAGTGTGTCGAGCGACAGCAACCCTGACGCCTCACACCCGATCGCCCAGCAGACAAGTCGGCGTGCCTCCATTCGCGGGGCCTCTATGCCTGCCTTTTCCAGAGACGCTGCCGTCTCAATCAGCACATCCCTGAGGGCGCGTCGATTACCGCTCACTCTTTTCTCCTGAAACGTCTTATAAAACAGGAATGAGAAAGATTTTCTTCCTGCTCGCTGCCGTGAGCGGCATCAGCCCGGGTATCGCCCTTGCCGAAAGCTTCACTGTAACGGACGACCGCGCTCCCATCGAGGTGTCTGAAATATCGCGGCTCTATATTGATGGGACACTTGCCGCGACGTTTCGTCTTGATGACAAGACACCCAGCCTGACGAAAAAAATCGAAATCCCGCTTGGGCGCGTCAATCACAGCTATGCGCTCTGCGGCCAGATTACGGTTATCAACGCCGAAGGGCGCTCCGAGACGCACCAGGTCAGCAGCGAGGGCACGCTGAGCCATCCCGAAGGGCACCATCTGGTCGCGCTTGGCGATGAAGGCTTTACCGACTTCTTCCTGCGCGATCCGTCCGACCCCAATGTCGCCAGACATCATCCGGGCCACGCGGAGATCTGCGCCTCTCCGGTGAGCTGAGCCAGAGAACGACCCGAAACCGGGGGAGGACTGGTTCAGCTCAGCCCCTCGGCTGCAAGTAGCGCTGTCTGCTCTTCCTGAGCCAGCGCATCGACAATCTCGTCAAATTCCCCAAGCATCACGCGATCAATCTTGTGCAGGGTCAGGTTGATTCGGTGATCCGTCACCCGCCCCTGTGGGAAATTATAGGTGCGGATACGTTCAGAGCGATCACCCGTGCCAACCTGTGATTTGCGATCTGCGGCGCGGCTTGCGTGAGCCTCGGCGCGCTGCCTCTCATAGAGACGCGCCCGCAGGATCTTCATCGCCTTGGCCTTGTTCTTGTGCTGGCTTTTTTCTTCCTGCATCGCCACCACAACGCCACTCGGCATATGGGTGACACGCACAGCGCTTTCGGTCTTGTTCACATGCTGCCCGCCCGCGCCCGAGGCACGGTAAACATCGATGCGCAGATCCCCCTCATCGATCGCCACATCCACTTCTTCCGCTTCGGGAAGAACGGCTACGGTAACAGTTGAGGTATGGATACGCCCCTGGCTTTCGGTTGCAGGAACACGCTGTACGCGATGGACCCCCGATTCGTATTTCAGGTGGGCGAAGACCGACCGACCCGAAATCGTCGCGACACCCTCGCGAAGCCCCGACAGGTCGCTCTCGTCATACTCCATGATCTCGAAACGCCAGCCATGCAGATCAGAGAAGCGCTTATAGGCGCCGAACAGCTCTGCAGCGAAAAGCGCGGCCTCATCACCACCCGCAGCGGGGCGGATTTCAAGAATGGCGCTGCGCTCATCGGCTTCGTCACGCGGCAGAAGCGCCAGACGGACCTGCTGGTGCAATCCTTCGAGCTGCCCCTCGAGTGCGTCGATTTCGCCCTGGGCCAGTTCACGCATCTCGGGGTCATCGAGCAGGGCCAGAGCGTCACTGCGTGCAGCGTCGGCGCGACGATAGGCCAGAATGGAAGAGACGACAGGCTCCAGTTCGGCAAACTCGCGCGACGCCCTGACGAAGTCGTCGCCCTGGATCTCGCCGCTGGACATCAGCGCCTGCAATTCATCCGACCGGGCGACAATACGCTCCAGCCTGTCGTCAAGAGCCACGATCAGACAGCTTTCAGGAAATGATCCGCCAGAGAAGCGAGTGCGATTTCAACCTGCTCACGCCTGCCCAGATCGCGCACCGTCACGGCGCCCCGTGCCAGCTCGTCTTCGCCCACCAGAACCATATGGGCGGCGCCCGATTTGACCACGCGCTCCATACGCTTCTTGAGCGAAGAACGTGTTTCCAGCTCGGCGGCGAAACCGGCCTGACGCAGCGCCTGAACGGCGGTGACCGAAGCGGGCAAGGTGGAGTCACCCGTGGGCAGAACGGCAATTGACCGAGCCTGTTCGGGAGCGCTGTCAATCAGCAGGGCCAGACGTTCGATACCACCAGCCCAGCCGATAGCAGGGGTTGCCGGGCCACCCATCTGGGCCACAAGGCCTTCATAGCGGCCACCAGCCAGAACCGTGCCCTGTGCGCCAAGGCGATCGGTCACGAACTCGAAGGCGGTGTGGCTGTAATAGTCGAGACCGCGCACGATATGCGGGTTCTCAACAAAGCTCACACCGAACAGATCAAGCTTGCGGCGCAGGTCATCCCAGAAATTGCGGGAGAACTCGTTCAGATAGGCGCCGAATTTCGGAGCCTCCTCGAGCAATGCCCGGTCCTGCGGCGATTTGCTGTCGAGGATACGCAGGGGATTGGCTTCAAGTCGGGCGCGGCTTTCATCAGAAAGCGCGCTTTCATGCGCCTTGAAATAGGCGACGAGCGCCTCGCGCCAGGCCTGACGGCTCTCAAGATCGCCCAGCGTGTTGATTTCCAGCTTTACCGCATCACCAAGACCCAACGCCTTGAGAATGGCATGAGCCATAGCGATGGTTTCGGCATCCATCAGCGCATCGGTCGCCCCAAGAAGTTCGGCGCCGATCTGATGGAACTGGCGGAAGCGCCCTTTCTGCGGACGCTCATAGCGGAACATCGGTCCCTGATAGAAAACGCGCTGAGGCAGGGCCTGGGTCAGGCCGTTCGTCACGAAAGCACGGCAGATCGCCGCGGTACCCTCGGGGCGCAGGGTCAGGCTGTCGCCGCCACGATCCTCGAAAGTATACATCTCCTTCGTCACGACATCGGAAGTATCGCCGAGCGTGCGCGAGAAGACACGGGTATCCTCGAAAATCGGAGTCGACCATTCCTCATAGCCGTAGCGGCGCGTGATCTCACGCGCCGTTTCGACAACATGAGCATGGCGACGGGCCGTGTCGCCAATCAGGTCATGCGTGCCACGAACCGGTTGAAGCTGGCTCATCTACTCAGACACCTGCCGATGCGAGAGCGGCCTCAGCCTGCTGGGCGGCTTCCTGCTCGGCCAGTTCGGCCTTCTCGGCTTCGATCTTCGCGACGCGCTCTTCGACGAGATCGACGATGTGTTCGATCATGTCCTGGCCCTCGTTCAAGCGATGGTCCTGCTTGCCTGCCGAATAAACCATGTGACGACCGGCGCCACCGCCGGTGACACCGAGATCGGTCATCAACGCCTCACCGGGGCCATTCACGACACAGCCAATGATCGACAGAGTGAGAGGCGTCTTGATGTGCTGCAGACGATCTTCGAGCGTCTGCACCGTCTCCACCACGTTGAAGCCCTGTCGCGCACAGGACGGGCACGAAATGATCTTCACACCGCGATGACGCAGGCCGAGGGATTTAAGAATATCCCAGCCGACAAGCACTTCCTCTTCCGGAGGCGCAGAGAGCGACACACGCATGGTGTCACCCACACCGGCCCAGAGCAGATTGCCCAGACCGATCGACGACTTCACGGTACCTGCGCGCTTCGATCCGGCCTCGGTGATACCGATATGCAGGGGATGGTCGCACACTTCGGCAAGCTGTTGATAGGCCGCAACCGCCATGAACACATCAGACGCCTTAACGCTGATCTTGAATTCATGGAAATCGTGATCCTGCAGGATCTTGGCGTGTTCGAGCGCGCTCTCTACCAGCGCATCAGGGTTGGGCTCACCGTATTTTTCGAGCAGATGCTTCTCAAGCGAACCTGCATTCACACCGATACGGATCGAGCAACCATAATCGCGCGCAGCGTTGACAACTTCACGCACACGCTCGGCGCTGCCAATATTGCCCGGATTGATACGCAGACAGGCTGCCCCGGCCTTCGCCGCCTCAATGGCGCGCTTGTAATGGAAATGAATGTCGGCAACGATCGGCACATTCACTTCGCGCACGATTTCGGCGAGAGCGGCGGTGCTTTCCTCATCTGGGCAGGAAACGCGCACGATATCCACACCGGCGATTTCCGACAGGCGGATCTGCTCGATTGTTGCCTTGGCATCGGACGTCAGGGTGTTGGTCATGGTCTGGACCGAGATCGGCGCATCCCCGCCGACTGCCACCTTGCCAACATGAATCTGACGGGACTTGCGACGTTCGATATACTGGTAAGGGCGATATCCGCTCATAATCTCGTCTCCGTAACGGAAAGACAGCGCGGGTCCCGCCCTGTTCTCCGGGGAAAGCACCGGAACCCCAGTCCCGTGTCACTCACCCAATGTCTGTGTCATGCTGGCCAGTGCACCCCTTTGGGGAGCGCCCTGCCCGTCTCATCTTGACCCTCTCACACCTGTCGAAGCTGGTGTTCAGGGTCTGTAGTTATTTCTCATGCCTGCATTACCTGTCGGAGGCAGGCTCCGATAGGGACAAGGCTTTAGCGTGGCTGCGCTGTTTGTTCCAGTTGCCGCGCGTTCAGACGGTCGGTTTCCGACTCATGTGTCACTGCTGTAGTTCTTGGTGTCACCGGTGCCTTTTTCAAGACTGGCGTTACATTCTGACCCGACGGGGCATCACCGGTTGCAGAGGCAGTACTCGAAGCAGCTGGCGCAACCGGCGTGCTCACCGCATTGTCCTGACCGAGTTGTCCGTTGCGGATCGCCTCCGCAGTAACAACGAGCCCACGACGCACGGCGCCAACACGCCCAAGCGCCGATGTCGTCACATCACCTGCGCTCAGCGTCAGACCACCGGCATTGCCGAGTGTCATGCGATACGGTCCGGCATCTTCCGGCCCCTGCCAGGTTTCACCTGATTTCAGCACACGACTGAAAACGGTCGCCCCAGCCTTGTCCCTGATCGAGACCCAGGCATCAGCCCCGGCATGCAGCACGATCATGTTCGCAGGCGCTGCGGGAGCAGCCGCGCTGGCGGGCACCGTCTCGGAAATAACGGGCTGCGTTCCTGCAGGCTGGGCAGTTCCAGCCTGTGACGGTTGGGTTGCCCCTGGCTGCGCTGTGAATGCGGAAGGCAATGGAGGAGACTGCTCCGCCTGTCCTGTCTGCGGCGTAGGCGTGCTGGTTACCGGATTATTGTTACCCGGCGTCGACGGTGTGTTCTGGCTTTGAACGGAGGGAGACTGAGCAGGGCCTGCCGTTTGGGAAGCTACACCTGCAGCAGATACCTCAGCCGGTGTCGTCTGCGGTGATGGCGCCAGACCCCGATCGGGCATGACGGCAGCAATCTGCGGCGAAGGCGTGCCGTGCTGGGTGACGCCAGGCATGATTTCGGCGACAGGCGGCATCTGATGGGTCGGCGCCGGATCGGCGCCGAAGAAATGGTAATAGCCGATATAGGTACCAACCAGAACGGCGAGCCCCGCCCCGACCCAGAGCCCGACAGGAACACCACGCTCGGAAACAGGTTCGGGAAAGCTCAGATCGGGTTTGCGATCAAGCGCGCCGCGTGTGTCCTGCCTGAATCGCGACACAGCCTGATCGGGGTCCATGCCGAGGGCCGAAGCATAGCTGCGCAGAAAGCCAAGCGCATAGGCACTGCCTGGAAAGACAGACGTATTCCCTTCTTCAAGGGCGATGAGGTAGCTCTCGCGAATGCGCAGCCAGTTCGCCACATCGGGCAAGGTCCAGCCAAGCTCTTCGCGTCTGGCACGCAGATCGGCCCCAAGGCCGCGCGCGCCGTCGGTGCTTCCACCCTGCCATCCCGGAATACGGTCTGTCGTCTTCTCTGGCATGATTACCCGATTGCGATCTCAGAAGTGTGAAGATGCCCGGTACGCGCCTCTCTTGCAACCAGTGCATCGACAGCCTGCTCGACTAGGTCATGCAGGATTTCCGCAACAGGGCGAACAGACTTTACCATGCCGACAGACTGCCCTGCCATCACCGAGCCTTCCTCGACGTCGCCCTCGATCACGGCGCGACGCAGCGCACCGGCCCAGAAATGCTCGATCTCGAGCTGGGCGTCTTCCTTGCTCAGTTCACCCGAGGTAAAGCGCGCAAGTGTTGCCGCCTGATGGGCCATAAAACGACGCGTTCCCGCATTGTTGAGACCACGCACGGGGATGACCGGAAAACGCTCATCGATCTGGTTAGAGGTGACCGCATCACGAGCGGCAGCGCGCACAAAAGCCTTCTTGAAGGCTTCATGGGCGATGCTTTCCGTGCTGGCCGCAAAAACTGTGCCGAGCTGTGCGCCAGCAGCGCCCTGCTCCAGATACCCCAGAACCGCATCACCGCGCGCCAGACCACCGGCAACAAATACCGGCACGTTGTGGATATGCGGCAGGATTTCCTGCGCCAGAACATTGAGCGAGACCGGGCCAACATGACCACCGGCTTCCGACCCTTCGATCACAAGGGCTTCAATACCCTGTTTGACCAGACGCTTGCCGAGGGCAAGGGCCGGGGCAAAACCGATGGCACGGGCGCCACCGTCACGCACCTGCTTGATGGTCGCACCGCTCGGTACCCCACCCGCCAGAACGATATGGCCGACCTTGTGCTCGAGGCAGACATCAACCAGACGGTCCAGTTCAGGATGCATGGTGATGAGGTTCACGCCAAACGGCTTGTCCGTCAGCGCCTGCGTTGCTGCAATTTCCTCGGCAAGACGATCGGGCATCATCGCGCCACAGGCGATCACACCAAATCCACCCGCATTGGAGATGGCCGATACGAGGTTGCGCTCACTCACCCAGGACATGGCGCCGCCAAGAATGGCTGTCGGCGTTCCAAGGAAGGCGCAACCGGGCGCCCAGAGACGATCAAGCGTTTCGCGGGCTTTCTGACGGGTCTGATCAGCGATTGTCATGGTCATTCACCATCCAGCCCATAGGCCGTGTGCAGGGCGCGCATGGCGAGTTCCATATATTCAGCATCGATCAGGACGGAGATCTTGATTTCGCTGGTCGAAATGACCTGAACATTGATGCCGCGCTCGGCGAGCGTCTGGAACATCGTGCTGGCCATACCCGAATGCGAGCGCATGCCAATGCCCACAACGCTGATCTTCACCACATCATTGGCCGTATGGATCTCGCCATACTGAATATCACCGCGTGCCGCTTCGAGCGCGGCGAGCGCGCGGGCCTGATCGCCCTTCGGCACGGTGAAGGTCATGTTGGTCGAGCCGTCAGAGCCAACGCTCTGGACGATCATGTCCACATTGACGCGCGCTGCGGTGAGCGGGCTGAAAATGGCGGCAGCGATGCCCGGACGGTCCGGGATACGGCTCACCGAGATCTTTGCCTCGTCCAGGGAATAGGCGATCCCCGTGACCAGTTCCTTTTCCATCATCTCGTCCTCATCCACCACCAGCGACCCGGAGAGTTCCGTCTCGGGCTCAAAACTCGACAACACGCGTACGCGCACTTTTTCTTTCATCGCCAGCCCAACCGAACGGGTCTGGAGTACCTTGGCCCCGACCGAAGCCAGCTCAAGCATCTCCTCGAAGGTGATGCGATCCAGCTTCTTTGCCTTTTTCACGATACGCGGGTCGGTCGTATAGATGCCATCGACATCGGTATAAATGTCGCACCGATCCGCCTTGATGGCAGCCGCCACGGCCACAGCAGACGTATCCGAGCCGCCGCGACCGAGTGTGCTGATGCGCTCACCCGGCGCCACGCCCTGAAAACCTGCGATGACCGGCACCTCACCACGCTCCATGCAGGCAATCAGCGCCGCGCCTTCGACATCGCCGATGCGCGCCTTGCCATGGGCGTCATCCGTACGGAAAGGGATTTGCCAGCCCTGCCACGAGCGTGACGGCACACCAAGCGTCTGAAGTGCAATCGCCGTAAGGCCACTCGTCACCTGCTCGCCACTTGCCACCACGGCATCATATTCGCGGGCATCGGCCATGGGGTCGAGCGCCTGAACGTAGCCCACCATCTGATTGGTGACACCGGCCATGGCCGACACCACCACGGCAACCTGATGCCCCTTGTCGCGCTCAATACGCACGCGCTCGGCGACGGCACGAATGCGGTCCAGATCGGCCACAGAGGTTCCACCGAACTTCATGACGATCCGGGTTGGGCGCTGGTCTGATGACGTCATAATGGTGCACCTGGCTCCGTACGTAGCAGAAAGCGGTCAATCACAGAGCGCCGGGATCGGATTTTCCAGCCTGCGATGTTGCGCAAGGAAAGGCCGGTCACATACTAAGTCCGGATCGCGCCGTCCAGATACTCTGGTAAAACGGACTCATTTCTGTCTTTTTGGAACCACAATGCCAGATCACGCCGCTTCTTCCGTCTCCGATCGCGAGATCGCCCATTTCGACCAACTGGCTGCGACCTGGTGGGACCCCAAAGGGCCGATGAAGCCCCTGCATGACATGAACCCCATGCGCACCGAGTGGGTAAATGGCCATCTCAGGCGTCTGGAAGGCCTGCGTGGCGGCACACTGTCTCTGCTCGACATTGGCTGCGGCGCCGGTCTGGCCAGCGAGGCTTTTGCGCGTATGGGCCATGATGTTCTGGGGCTCGATGCATCACCAGAGGGAATCCGGGCTGCCGAGGCGCATCTCGCCGCGAACCCGCTGCCGGAAAACTCGGGCAGCCTCACTTACCGCAAGGGCAGCGCAGAAGAGCTGGTGCGCGAAGGACAGGGCTTTGACGTGATCTCGGCACTCGAAGTGATCGAACACGTGAACGACCCCCAGGAGTTTCTGGCGCTGCTGCGTTCGCTTACCCGACCCGGCGGACTGATTGCGGTCTCCACCCTCAATCGCACCCTGCGTTCCCTGGCCGTGGCCAAGATCGGTGCCGAGTATATTGCGCGGCTTCTGCCGGTAGGCACGCATGACTGGAAGAAATTCATCAAGCCTGAAGAGCTGCACCGCATGGGGCGCGCTGTCGGGCTGCGAATGATCGATGTCGCCGGAATGAGTTACCGCCCGATGCATTGGCGCATCACACGCGACACAAGCATCAACTACATCACGATGTTCGTGCGCGACTAAAAGCGTTGCCGCTCAGGGAGGAGGCGAAAAAATCGCCTCCTGCGCGACCCTCAATTCGTAACGGTCGCGGTTGAGGAGGAACGGGTAAGCCCGCTCCTCCCCAACGTATTTCCTCAGACTTCCGTATCCATGAACGCGAAAGTCGTCGGGCTGCCGACAGGGGTAAAGTTTTCGGTAAAGCCGAGCTGGCCGCTCGCCTTGTCGATGCGGAACGACGTCACGGCATCGCTGCGCTGATTGGCGCAGAACAGGAAATTACCCGAGGGGTCGAACATCATGGCGCGGCCATAATCGGCATGCATCCATGCTTCGTCCTGCAGGGTAAGGGTACCATCTTCACCAACCTTGAACACGGCAAGCGAATCACCAAGGCGGTTGGAGGCATAGACAAAGCGGTCATCGGCAGAAATCAGGATTTCTGCCGCCAAGGTGCTTCCACGGAAATGCGAGGTAACCGTGCTGACCGATTGAAGATTATTGATGGCACCGGTCTGCGGATCAAAGGCGCTGACAACGATCTTCGAGTCCTGCTCGCAGAGATTGTACATCAGCTTGCCCGAGCGATTGAACTGGAAGTGACGCGGCGCACTGCCAGGCGTCATGTCGTAATAGGGCACCTTGGCTGGCACGAGCTTGCCCGTCTGCAGGTTCAGCGTCCAGACATAGACACGGTCGAGCCCGGCATCATCAGCGATGACAAACTTGCCGCTCGGGTCGCTCTGGATCATATGCGGGTGCGACCCGGAGTGATCGGAAACAGCGAAATTTCCCTGAGGGTTATCGGCGGCACGCTCAGGCTGACGCGGCCCGGTGTTATGCACCACATCCGTTGCGGGGCCGAGCGAGCCGTCGGGACGGATCGGCAGCACGCCGACAGAACCGCCCATATAATTGGCGACTAGCACGTAACGACCCGAATGATGCACGCTCAGATGGGCTGGCACCGCACCGCCGGAGCTGACGGTGTTCAGCTTCTTGAGCGAGCCTGTCTTGCGATCAACGGCGAAGGCCGTGACAGAGCCGTCACCATCCTTGTTGAAATCGTCAATCTCGCTCAGCGCGTAAAGAAAGCGCTTGTCATGCGAGAGCGTGATGAAGGACGGGCTGGCGATATCGGTAAAGGTCGTTACAGGCGTCAGAACGCCGGTTTCACGATCCATCTCGAATACGGCGATCCCTTCGCCGTTACCGGCACCACCCGGAGGAGCATGCTTGGTATAGCCCCCGACGAAACAGATCGTCTTGGATACCGGCTTGGGCGGCGGTGGCGGCACGGCCGGTGTCTTGTCGGTGGCATCCTGCGCGTGCGCCGTGGCGCATCCCAGCAGGCCAAGGGTACCCAACGCGAAGCTGCGGCGGGAAAGGATCGTCTTCATTGTCTAATCTCAAGCTCCTCGGGTGGCGTTCCGGTTCAGGGCAATTTGCACTCAGGCCCGATCGTGCCGTGATAACGGGTCCAGGTCTGCGTCTTGCCGAAAAGGGGAATTCCCAGAATGAAACCGCGCAGCTTCAGCACCTCGGCAGACTCGGCATGGATACGGGCGTCATAGGTACGTCCTGTTTCCGGGTCGAGAATATGCCCCCGCCACACGTTTTCGTCCTTGCTTAATCGGAAATCGGTCAGCATGACCAGCCCACATTGTGAACGCCCCCACACATCCTTAGGAACGGGACCGTCATAAAGCATACCGATCAGGCGCCCGCAGAGCGTATCGCCGCAATGACCGATCTGAAACACACCATCGTGATCCTGTGCGAGCCAGAGTCCCTCTTCGGGTGCGGGCGGATTACCTGCGGTCTGGGCCATCGCCTGCGACACCCCCAGAAGGGCAAGAAGCGGCACGAGCCGTATCAGATGGGCGGCACTTGCAAGCACGCCACGCCCCGTCGTTTGCCCTTCACGACTCCGAGCGGTCGATCCAGGGAATCGGGGTAAAATCGACGCCTTCATCTTCGAGCCTTTCCCTTTCGGAGTCGCTCATCGTGCCATAGATGCCACGCTCGGACCGGCGCTCCCCGTCGTCGCGCGCATCATGACGCTTCAACGCTTCTTCGGCAAATCGGTCGCCCACATTGTCACAGTGCGATTCAACCTCTTTCCTGATCGCTCGCAGCGCCATCAGGACCTGATCAGCTGGCTCGATCGAGGGGGCTTTGGCAGAGCGCGCCAGGGCTGGCGCCATAAGGCTTTTCTCGACAGTACTGACACCGCATTGCGGGCAAACCACAAGACCGCGCGCTTTCTGCGTGTCAAAGGAATCCGCATCGGGAAACCAGCCCTCGAACTCATGCCCGACTGTGCAATGCAGTCTATAACAAATCATTTCTTGCCAAGAATCGTATCAAGCTGACCGCTGGCATCGAGCTGCATCAGGTCTGTGCAGCCGCCAAGCGCCTGCTCGTCGACAAAGATCTGCGGGACGGTACGCCCGCCTCCCGAGCGACGGATCGCGTCCTGACGTTCGGGAGTGCCATGCGGTGCGTTGATCTCTTCAAAAGCAACGTTTTTGGACGCCAGAATCTGCACGGCGCGTACGCAATAGGGGCAACCCGGCTGGGTGTAGATCTCGATTTTCTGCACGGTGAACTCAATCCTTACTGCCATTAAGCGTGAAGCCTGTCGGAGTCATCTGCCAGCTTGACAGTACGCGCTGCCACCAGAAGATCCACACGCTTGGCCCCCGCCTGTCGGAGATGCCTAGCGCAAATGGAGGCGGTCGCCCCCGTGGTCAAGATATCGTCGATCAGAACGATATGTCGGCCGACAAGAAGATCACGCTTCGACGCCGCAACGCTGAAGGCATTTTCCAGCATCTGCGCGCGCTGATCGTGAAACAGGCTGGCAAGATTCTGCGTCGCGCGATGGCGGATCAGGGCGTCGGGTAGAACACGCAGGCCAGGCTGCAAGCGCGCAATATGTCGCGCCAGAAGCACAGCCTGATTATAGCGACGATGCCAGAAACGATGCCGGTGCAGCGGTACAGGAACAAGATAATCTGCATGTGCCAGCATACGACCGGCCGAGGCCATCATACCTTGCGCGAGGAATGAGGCACTTTCCAGCCGATCGCCGTATTTGAAGTGCAGGATCAGGCGACGCGCCGTACCCTCATACAGCCACGCCGCCTGCGCCTCGTCCCAACAGCCGGAGGGAGGGGCGCATTTTGCACAATGGCCGCTTATGTTGAGGTAAGCCTCCGACGCCACCGGCAGGGCGCAATGTCGACATGAGAGAACCACCGGATGCAGATGCTGGAAGCAGTCGAGACAGACCAGTCCTGATTGAGTTGTTTCGCCACCGCAGGAAAGGCAAATAGGGGGAAAAAACAGATCGAGCCCTGCCCTGCCTAGAGCACGCAGCCCCCTCACCTTTCTTGCCCTCGTCTCACTCAATAACAATCAGGTCGATCATCTGGGCGTTGATAAGGACCTTGCCCCTGTTCTCGAAATTGATCGTCACACGGTGGCCTGTCACACTCTGGATCTGCCCTACGCCCCAGTCAGGACAGTCGGGATGCGTCACAAACTGGCCCGGCTCATAGAAAGCGATTTCCGGTCTCATGAACGGGCCTCGTCACGACCAGGGTTGAAACCTTCAATCGACGGCAAGGCGACATTCTCGTCTCGGAGCAGGGCCGAGAGACGGGTGATCATATCATGGCAGGCCTCTTGATCGACGCCTTCGATACGAGCGACGAGCGCAGGCTGGGTGTTGGAGGCCCTCAACAGCCACCATCCGCCAGCCGCCTTCACACGCATGCCATCTGTCAGCACGATGTCATCGCCTTCCGCACGACAGCGAGCGATGATCCTGTCGACTATCCCGAACTTGAGATCATCCTCACAATCGAAACGAATCTCTGGCGTCGACACAAGACGGGGCAGAGCCCCGCAGAGTGCCGAGAGTGATTTTTCCTGCCCGGCCAGAAGATCGATCAATCGCATAGCGGCATAAAGCCCATCATCGAAGCCCGGCCAGCGATCGGCAAAAAAGAAATGCCCCGACATTTCCCCGGCAAAAGCCGCGCCTGATTCGCGCATGGCTGCCTTGACCTCGGAATGACCGCTCGGACACATCCCAACACGCCCGCCGGCAGATTCGACGCCATCGAAAAACACCTGCGACATTTTTACGTCACCCAGTATCATCGCACCAGGCCGTTCCTTGAGAATGGCCTGAGCGAAAAGCAGGCTCAACCGGTCTGCCGGAATGAGGGCACCCTCTTCATCGACGGCACCAACTCGATCCGCATCGCCATCAAAGGCGACGCCAAGATCGGCAGAATTTTCCTGCACGGCAAGCTGCAGCTGCACCATGTTCTCGAGCATTGTCGGGTCAGGATGATGCGCAGGAAACAGTCCATCCACGGTCCCGTTCAGCACGATATGCTCGCCGGGGAGCTGTTTCAGAAGCCGCCCCAGCGCATGAGCCGCCGAGGAATGGCTGTTATCCCAGACGACACGTAGTTGACGCCCATGCTGACGCAGACCTTCCGCCAAGGCTGCCTCATAGCGCCCATCAGCAGAATAATCGCTCGCTTGACCGATCTGACGGCCAGCCTGCACACCCTCGCGCAGGCTCTGCGCAATTTCCTGAAGGGAGGCGCCGAAGAAAGGCTGATTATCGAGCAGGATCTTGAAGCCATTATACCCTATCGGGTTATGGCTTCCCGTCACCATGATCGCGCCTGACGCCTGCTCGCGAAAGGACGCGTGATAAAGCTCTGGCGTGGCGCAGCAACCGAGGCGCCTTACATTCATTCCACCTGTTACGAGCCCAGCAACCAAGGCCTGCTCCAGACGGGGCGAGCTGTCACGACCGTCATGCCCGACGAGAACATAATCAAGACCCCGCTTGCGCAGCACTGACGCAAAAACGACGCCCAGAGCCTGAGCGTCGTTCTCGAAAAGCGTCTTATCAACCAACCCGCGAATATCATATTCCCGCAGGATGGAAGGATGGAACTCATGACGAAGCAGAGTGTCCATCAGGCATCGGCGTATTTCTTGATGAACCCGCGCATGGCGTCGCGCAGGTCCGGGCGCTCGAGTGCGAAGGCGATCTGTGCTTCCAGATAACCGGCCTTGTCGCCGCAATCATAACGGATGCCGTCATAACGCAGACCGTGGAACGGCGCGTGGCCGATCATCTTGGCCATCGCATCTGTCAGCTGCACTTCACCACCTGCGCCACGCTCCAGCTTGGAAAGATAGGTCATGATCTCGGGCAGCAGCACATAGCGACCGATGATGGAGAGATTGGAAGGGGCGTCTTCAGGGTTCGGCTTTTCAACCAGCCCCTTGACCTCAACCAGCTTGCCGTCATCCTTGCCTACATCAAGAATGCCGTAGCGGTTGGTGTGCTCCTTAGGCACTTCGGAAACAGCAACGACGTTACCGCCCGTCTGGTTATATACTTCGACCAGCTGTGCGACGCAGCCCTTCTCGCCCTGCACGATGTCGTCCGGCAGAAGAATGGCAAACGGATCGTCACCGATAAACGAGCGGGCACACCAGATAGCATGACCGAGACCGAGCGGTTCCTGCTGACGAACGGCCGCGAGCGAGCCTGCCTCGATGGAGCTGGGCTGCAGCGTTTCAAGCAAGGAATTCTTGCCGCGCTCCTTGAGGGTTGTTTCGAGCTCGAATGCGACGTCGAAATAGTCGATCAGGCTGTCCTTGCCGCGACCGGTAATCAGGCAGAACTGATCGATACCAGCCTTGCGTGCTTCATCAACGGCATACTGGATCAGAGGGCGGTCAACGACCGGCAGCATCTCTTTCGGCATGGCCTTGGTGGCAGGGAGAAAGCGCGTCCCCATGCCAGCGACGGGGAGTACAGCTTTTCTGAGCGGCTTGATCACGTTTTCCGACCTTTGGATCTCTGTAGAGTATGCAGCGCAATCTTGGGCATCTTGACCAGAACTATACCCGAAGATTGTGCCCCAGATTACACGATGATTGTCTCACATCCAGTATCTGAGGCCAGAACTTCGGCAAAGTGATGGCAGGAACACAAAATTTCACAAACACCATGGCGATAGAAAGCCAATAGGTTAATGAAAGTTCATTCCGCTTGCATTAGATTTTTTGAGAGATTTCCGGTGGACTGGCACCCCCCGAAGGGGGTGCTTCCAGTTCATGGTGCGGTCGAGAAGACTCGAACTTCCACGGGGTTGCCCCCACAAGCACCTCAAGCTTGCGCGTCTACCATTCCGCCACGACCGCATCGTGACAAGCGGCCCGCTCTGGGCGATACCGCTCGTGTGAAGGGGGCTATAGCCGATGACTGATGAGCAGGCAATCGCCGAAAAGGCAATTTTCGACAAAATATCCTGGAAAAGGGAAAAAGAGCTGATTCCCTATGAACTTGCGTTTGAGGCGATGCAGCAACGTGCCGCAGCCATAAGAACTGGCGAGACAGGGGAAATCCTGTGGTTTCTGGAGCACCCGCGTCTCTACACGGCAGGCACCTCGGCAAAACCGGCCGATCTGATCAACCCGGACGGTCTACCCACCTATGATGCCGGGCGCGGCGGGCAATGGACCTATCATGGGCCCGGTCAGCGAATCGTTTATGTCATGCTTGATCTGCAGCGTGACCACGGCCCGACACCGGCGCGCGATCTGCGTGCCTTCGTGCAGAGCCTGGAGAGATGGGTGGTTACGAGCCTTGCCCGGCTTGGAATCAAGGGGCGCACCGAATGCGGACGAATCGGCGTATGGGTCGATGACCCCCTCTCAGGACTGGAAACAAAGATCGCCGCTATCGGCATAAGAGTAAGCCGTTGGGTGTCCTGGCACGGAATCTCGATCAATTTCGATCCGCTTTTGAGCGATTTCGATGGAATCATCCCCTGCGGCATTAGGGAATATGGGGTCACGAGCGTGAAGCGCTTCGATCCGGACCTCACAATGGAAGATCTGGATGAAGCGCTCCTTGCCACATGGCCTCAGTTCTTCGGTGCCACACCCGTTTCCGTGACATCAGAAAGCGACAATACGATTCGGTTGCCACGCGCATCGACGCCGTCGAGCGTGGAAAGCTGAAGCCTTCCCTCGTTCTCGATCAGTTGCAGGGTCAGCAGACCCTGTGACGGGTTATTCGCCTCTGCGAGCGAAATCTGCGCTGCACCCGCACTGGTCCGGATATCCGTCACACGGATCGCACCGGCAAAACGCACCGGCACATGCAGAAGCAGGCCCAGCGGATTGCGCGCCAGACTGATTTTGGTCACAGACCCGGTCTGTGAATCGTCGATCACGAGATGCGCACCGGAAGCACGGAGCGTCATGGCGTGTGGCGATACATAATCCAGAGCGAGCGCGCCGGGGCGATAGGAGAAATGTCCTGCCCCGTCATTCCGCCCGGGACCGACCTGAACGAAATACCCTTCAAGCGTTGCAGGACGATTGAGTGCCGCCTCGACGCGATGCGCCTCACGCTGCTGCGTGGCCGACAGCCCTTCCATGCCGTTCACGGCGCAACCTGCCAATGCCCCTGAGAGCGCCAGAGCCGAGAGAAGACGCGTTACGGCTTTCATAGCTCAGCCGGTGCGGAAAGCTTGAGCGAGAGCGCGTGAAGCCCGGTTTCAAATTCCGGCTTGAGCAACTCATTGACCAGCCTGTGCCGCGCCACCCGATTCATGCCGCCGAAGCGCTCGCTGACAATGGTCATGGTGAAGTGGGTCTCGTCACCCTCGATCCCGTTGCGCCCCGCATGATGTGCATGACGCTTGCTGTCGTCTCGTATTGTCATCTCTACAGGCTGCAACGCGACATCGAGCGCAGCCTTCATGCGCGCTGCGCGTTCCTTGAGGTCACTCATGAGCACTCCCTTCTTGCATCGGCGTCTCTTACAACGCACATAAACCCGATCATGCAGCGCAAATCTACCAAACACAGGGCCTTCGACCCTGATCCCGATGCACCGGAGCGCTGTTGCGACATGCCCGGCTGCACGGAGCATGCGGGATATCGTGCGCCCAAGGACCGCACGCAATTGAGGCAGTATTTCTGGTTCTGCCTGGAGCATGTCCGTCAATACAATGCACGCTGGGATTTCTATAAAGGCATGACGCCCGGCCAGATCGAATCCCAGCTCCGTGCCGATATTTCGTGGCAGCGCCCTTCATGGAAACTTGGCACACGCGGCGGGCAGCATTTCGATGAGGAAGAGGTTCTCGACCCGCTCGACATCCTTTCATCCACGCGAGCCAAACGGGCACAGGCAGCAAAACAGCGCCACCAGAAGGCCCGCGACGCGGCCCCGCCCGCCCTGCGTGAACACCTGCGCGCACTCGCCCTCGACTGGCCGGTAACGGTCGACGCGCTCAAGCTGCGCTACAAGGAACTGGCCCGCAAGCATCACCCCGATACCAATGCAGGAGATCCTGCTGCTGAAGACCGTTTCAAGGTCGTCAGTGTCGCCTATAGTGCGATTCGCGCGCATCTGGTCGGTCTTTGACCCGGTTTATTGCGCGTTTCCCTCTGGCCATCGGGGGAAACATGACCATATCCTTGCCGAGAACCTGACAAGACAAACTGTCGCCAGACAGAGTGAAAGACGGATTGAACCCATGAGCGATCTCGCCTCCATCGACGCACCAGAAACGGTTGTCACCGCAGAACAGAACGCGGTCCCAACCCATGTCCTTGGCGCGCCCGATCGGATCGTCAGCGCCCGTGACGTCTTTGGCATCGATTGTGACATGGAGGTGCCGGCCTTCTCGATCCGCACCGAGCATGTGCCCGATATCGACCCGAGCTATCAGTTCGACTGCGACACCACCCGCGCCATTCTGGCTGGCTTTGCGAATAATCGTCGCGTCATGGTGCAGGGCTTTCATGGCACCGGCAAGTCGTCGCATATCGAGCAGATTGCTGCGCGCCTCAACTGGCCGACCGTGCGAATCAACCTCGACAGCCATATCTCGCGCATCGATCTGATCGGCAAGGATGCCATCGTCCTGCGTGACGGCAAGCAGATTACGGAATTCCGTGAAGGCCTGCTGCCCTGGTGTCTGCAGCACCCCGTCGCGCTGATTTTCGACGAATACGATGCCGGTCGCCCCGACGTCATGTTCGTGATCCAGCGCGTGCTCGAGGCAGAAGGCCATCTGACGCTTCTCGACCAGAATCGCGTGATCCGTCCTCATTCCGGCTTCCGCCTTTTCGCCACGGCTAACACGGTCGGCCTCGGCGATACGACCGGGCTCTATCATGGCACGCAGCAGATCAATCAGGGCCAGATGGACCGTTGGAACATCGTTGCCTCGCTCAATTATCTGCCGCTGGATCAGGAAGTCGGCATAGTCCGCGCCAAGCTGGCTCTGGGCAACGAGCCTGCCATCACCAAACGTCTTGAAAGCATGGTCGCGCTGGCCAACCTGACTCGCGCAGGCTTCATGGCGGGAGACATCTCGACCGTCATGTCACCGCGCGCTGTCATCACCTGGGCGGAAAACGAGCGTATCTTCGGCGATCTGGCTTTTGCATTCCGCCTAACCTTCCTCAATAAATGCGACGAAGCCGAGCGCGGGATCGTGGCTGAATATTATCAGCGCTGTTTCAACCAGTCTCCGTTGAATGGCTGAAGGGGACAGACCCATGGCTTCCCCCAAGCCAAAGACGCCAGACCGTTCGGCAACCGATCTCGCCCTGCCCGGCAGTGAACGCACGGACGCGTTTCGTCGTGCAACGACCGCGGCCCTGCGCGCCATTTCGGGCGAGGCCGAGACCGAGATCAGCTTTGCTGCTTCGGCCACAGCCAAGCAGGCCAAGGGTATTCAACTCCCTTATGTGTCACGTGCGCTCACCCCACAGGAAATCCAGCGCGTGCGCGGCGCAGCCGACGCCGCGGCCCTGCGGCTCAGGCATCATGACGATACCCTCGCGCCACTGCCCCAGAACAGCGACACCCCTGAAACCCGGCCGCTCTACGATACGCTGGAGCAGGTGCGTTGCGAGGTTTTCGGCGCGCGACACATGGCCGGTGTTCAGGCCAATCTGCGTGAAAAACTCGCGCTGGACTGCCATGACAGCGGCTATGGTCGCATGGCCACGCGCGATGACATGCCCGCCACTGTGGCGCTGCCGCTTCTGGTGCGAGAGGCCCTGTCCGGCGAGACCTCGCCGTCGCAGGCTGGCCCTGCCCTGAAAGCCTGGCGTGAGACACTCTCACCTGACGCTGAACGCGCCCTGAAGAAGCTTGCGTCGTCACAGATGGATCAGCAGCGCTTCGCAGAAGCGTGTTCGGGATTGTTCAAGGCTTTCGATCTGACCGAAGAGCGAGAGCCCAATGACGAGAGTCAGGCGGACGACCCGGATCAGGACGACGACAGCCAGACAGAGTCTGACCAGCCTGATGACGAGCCCTCGCCACAGGATCAGGACGACAGCGACACACACGGCTTTCAGCCCGAGCCCACCGAGCAGCCCGACAGTCGCGAGGCGAGCGATTCGGACTTGCAGGACGAGGGCGCCGAGCAGCCCGCGGGAACGCTTGAAGATGATGAGGGCAAGGAGAGCGAAGCGAGCAGCGCCCCGCCAGCCTACAAGATCTTCACCACGGCTTTCGACGAAGAGGCCGATGCTGCCGAACTCTGCGACCCGGACGAACTTGCTCGACTGCGCCAGCAGCTCGATCAGCAACTGAGCAGTCTGCAGGGGGTGGTCTCACGCCTCGCGCACCGCCTGCAGCGAAAGCTCATGGCGCAGCAGCAGCGCTCCTGGGCGTTCGATCAGGAGGAAGGCATTCTCGACGCCGCCCGTCTGGCCCGCGTCGTTGCCAACCCGACTCTCTCTCTTTCCTACAAGACCGAGCGTCAGGCAGAATTTCGCGACACGGTCGTGACCCTGCTGATCGACAATTCCGGCTCGATGCGCGGGCGCCCCATTTCGGTGGCCGCCATGTGTGGCGATATTCTGGCCCGCACACTCGAACGCTGTGGCGTCAAAACCGAGGTGCTCGGCTTTACCACGCGCGCCTGGAAAGGCGGTCAGAGCCGCGAACGCTGGGTAGCCGCCGGGCGCCCGCCAGATCCGGGCCGACTGAACGATCTGCGTCATATCATCTACAAGGATGCGGATACGCCCCTGCGTCGCGCCCGCAACAACCTTGGCCTCATGCTGCGCGAAGGGCTGCTCAAGGAAAACATCGACGGCGAAGCTCTGCTCTGGGCATGGAAGCGCCTGCGTCGCAGGCCGGAACATCGCCGTATCCTGATGGTCATTTCCGATGGGGCGCCGGTCGATGACAGCACGTTCTCGACCAATCCGAGTTCCTATCTCGAAGATCATCTGCGTTCGGTCATCGCCCGCATCGAATCATCACCCGAGACCGAGCTTCTGGCCATCGGTATCGGCCATGACGTGACGCGCTATTATCGCAATTCGGTCACGCTCAGTAACGCCGAAGAACTTGGTGGTACGATGATCAAACAACTCTCGGACCTTTTCGTCGCCCGATAAAGGCTATCTGCTTTCCGGGCGGGCGTGTCGGCTCGACGGCGCGGGGCGAATACAAGGTCCTGACGCAGGTTCATTGCGCGCAAGAACCGCTGTCCCGGCGGTCTACAGAGAAGGCTGAAGTCTGGGCGCATACGCTCCTCTGAAGGCTTCCGGTTTGAAGCTTTCCCGTGGCCGCCGCCCACACCGTCTCACCGTTGCCCTTTTTGGCAATCTGTCGAGGACGTATCACCACAAGGCGGTTAGGCCGAGAGATGTAAACGCCCTCCCCAATAAGCCGGGACCAGCGTCAGACACCTCCGGCTTTCCTGGACGGGAATAAATCTTCATCTCCGCAGCGTCACACGCAGGGCAAAGGCCCCCTCAGTACGCCGGGGCTTTGTCGACAAGGGCGGCGTGTGGCCATGCAACCGCCCGTCACCTCATCTCCTCTACTGCGCGTATTTTTCCCCGAGCAGGGCGATTTGTTCGAGCATGGCGTCGATCGTCGCGCGTGTCGTGCGATGGTTCACAATCGCCGCACGGATCACCAGCCGTCCTTCGATACGCGTTGTCGAAGGGGCCGCAACACCGCTCTCATGCAGATCTTTTACCAGTTCATCGATGGCTTCGTCCCCGAAATCAACGAGCGTGAAACAGACGATATTGAGGACAACAGGCGCCATGAGCAGATAGCGCTCGTCACCTTCGACGCGCTCGGCCAGATAGCGGGCGACGTCGCAGCATTCTGCCACCATCTCGCCCATGCGGGATGCCCCGTAATGGGCGAGCGTCATCCAGACCTTGAGCGCGCGGAACCCTCGTGACAGATCAGGCCCGAAATCACAGGGCCAGGGCGCGTTACCCGCGAGCCCGCGATCAGCGCGCGTCAGATAGCTCAATGACTGGGCAAAAGCCTGCGCGTGAGCTGCCCGGTCACGCACAAGCACGCAACCGGCATCATAGGGCACCTGCCCCCATTTATGAAAATCGAGTGCGAGACTATCGGCTCTTTCAATGCCATCGAGCATGATCGCGTGTTCGGGCGATAGCCTGGCAAAAGCCCCAAACGCACCGTCGACATGAAACCAGCATTTCTCTGCCTGGGCGATATCGGCCAGAGCCTCCAGCGGATCGACCGCACCGCAATCGACACTGCCCGCCGTACCGATGATGATAAACGGATGAAACCCGGCCGCACGATCTTCGCGAATACGTGCCGCAAGAGCCTGATCGTCCATGCGATAGAGCTCGTCCACCGGGATGAGACGCAGGGCATCGCTGCCGAGCCCGGCCAGATCGAACGCACGGCTGACGCAGCCATGGGCCGTTTCAGCCGCATAGCCCACAAGCCTGCGCCCTGACACGCCATGTTGGCGCATGGACGGATCGACCGCACGGCTCGCCGTGATAATGCCGATGAAATTCGCCAGGGAAGACCCGGTGACAAGACAGCCAGATGAGTCTGCGGGCATTCCAACCATCTCTGACGCCCAGCGGATCACCTGACGCTCTACCTCGATCGCCGCGTGGTCGCGCCCGCCGCAATTATCGTTCAGGCTGGCAGCGAGCAGTTCAGCCAGAATGCCGACAGGGGTTCCGGCGCCCTGCACCCACCCCATGAACCCCGGATGTGGGTTACCATTGGAATAGGGGCGTATCTGCTCCAGAAATTGCCCGTAAAGCGCCTCTGCCGTCTGGCCCTGCTGCGGCAGATCCTGCCTGAATGCCTGGCGCGCGTCTTCAGGCATGGCTTGCCAGACCGGCCCCTCACCCATGCGCTCGGCACGATCAAAGACATCATCGAGCATGCGATGGGCAAGCGCCCTCAGCGGTGCGAAATCTTCGGGGTCCAGTCCACTCATCGCTTGCACTCCTCGCATCACACCGCATCCCGCCAGTCGGTCGGTGACCGTATTCCTCTTATCGAGTCCCGATCCTGCCTCATCAAGGGGGTATGAGCAGCTAGGCTCCCATCATGGGCGGTACCTGAGTCATCGGGGGGCCTTGATCAGCATGAGACAAGGTGCCGCACTCCTGCCGCAAAATTCCGGTTGTCTGCTCTGATGAACAGCCCCATCGTGATGCCCATGAAATACGCAACCGCTTCCATCCTGACGCTACTCGCCCTGGGTGCCCTGCCCCATTCCGCCAGGGCCGATGCCGTTCCCGCCGCCTGTATGAGCGCCGATTCGGCCTCACGCACGATGGGCTCGGCCTCTCTCACCATGACGGGCTATGCCGCCCAGCTCACCGGGGCGGAAACGAAGGTTCATGTGCAGCAGGTTACGGTGAGAGACCGACAGGGGCATCTGACCCTTCCCAATCTGCGTGATGCCAACAGCCTCGTGTCCCTGGGGCTTCTGAAGCTCGTCCATAACGCCTCGCCCGCAAGCTGCCGTGGCGTCGACGGCCGTCCGGCCCTGCGCACTCTTCGTGAGTCCCTGCATCAGGGCGCAGTGGCGGAGATGATCTGGAACAAGGTCGCCCTGTCAGATGGCAGCACGCATTATTCAGCCGAACAGATCACCGTCACGATGCGCGCCAGTCAGACATCCGGCGGCATCGACATCGTTGTCTCTTCATCGGGACTTTCGGCGCCTGGCGGCTCGGCTCTGCCCGGCAACGTCAACACCACACTGACCATACCGGAGCAGATGCTCGAGAACACGAGTACGCCCACGGGCAGGATCACCATTTCATCGCTTGAGGCCCTCTGGGCGAAAGGGCGACTGGATGGTTCGGGCTGGGTCACGCCTGGCCGCAATGCCGCCACCAGCACCGGCGCGCTTCACATCGCCATCACGGATCTGAACGATCTGCTCGCCACCATCCGCCCTGTCGTGCCGACCGGGGTTACGACTGCCCTGTCGGTCGCGCAGTTCATGGGCCATCGCAACGGCAATCAGGTGCTTTGGGATCTGACTCTCGATGGGGGCATTCTCAAGGTCAATTCGATCCCCATTCCCGTCAACTAACCCGACCAGACGGGGCGTCATGATACGCCCCGTCCCTGATCGACCGCGCCGCTCAGCCCGGATGACGAAGCAGGCCACCCTCAACGCGCAAGGCCGCGCCTGACGTGGCCGAGGCGAGCGGTGAACAGACATAAGCAACCATATTTGCCACCTCTTCCGGCTCTTCCAGCCTTTGCAGCAACGACGTCGGGCGATTATCTTTCAGGAAGCTTGCCTCGGTTTCCTCTGATGTTCGGCCTGTCTTTTCCGCCGCTTTCTGTATCATCGTCATCACGCCCTCGGTGCGGGTCGGCCCCGGGAGCACGCTGTTTACCGTCACGCCGCTACCGGCCACGCTCTCGGCAAGACCGCGCGCAATCGCGATCTGTGCGGCTTTGCTGAATCCGTAATGGATCATCTCGGCCGGAATATTCAGTCCTGACTCACTTGAGATGAAGACGATACGCCCGCGCTTCCTTTCCACCATGCCCGGCAGATAGGCACGCGACAGACGAACACCACTCATCACGTTGATGTCGAAAAAACGCTGCCAGTCCTCGTCGGAAATCTCGGCAAAGGGCGTCTCTTCAAAAATGCCGAGATTATTGACCAGGATATCCAGTTCGGGATGGGTGTCCTGCAGCTTCGCGATGATCTCAGGCTGCGCCACATCCCCTGCAAAGCCTGTCACCTGCGCCTTGGGCAGCTTTTTGCGTACAGCCTCGATTGCAGAACGCGTCCGCTCTTCACCGCGCCCGTTGACGATTACATGGGCGCCCGCCTGAGCCAGACGCTCGGCAATCGCCAGACCGATCCCGCCGGTCGAGCCGGTGACAAGAGCCTCCTGGCCTGAAAGATCGAGTGTCAGCATAAGTCTCTCCATTCATTCGATATCAATCGAACAAATGGAGAGGGGATAAGTTGCGTCTATCGGTCCCTGCCCCGGCTTCCGCCAAGGGGCAACTCAGCCTTGAATCCCGACCTCCGGGAAAAGGAAGCAAAGACACGGGGCGCCCCTTATTCCTCGCGACTCAGCTATCCGCCTTCTCCGCCAGTTTCTTCAGGGCGCCCATGACCTTGCGCGCCATGGTAATGCGCTGGGCGTTGGTCATTTCACGCACCACAGCGAGTTTCTGGTCAGTGCGCAGTTTCACCCCCTGATCCTTGTGGCGCTCAACCCATTTGAGAAGCCCCATAGGATTGCGGAACTTGCGGTTACGGAACTGAATGACCATTCCTTTCGGCCCAGCCTCCAGACGGTCGACCCCGGCCGCGCTGCAGAGCCGCTTGATGATCACGACATCGAGCAGGTTTTCGACTTCCTGCGGCAAGGAGCCGAAGCGATCGACCATCTCGGCGCGCATGGCATCGAGTTCAGCCTCCCCCTCGAGCCCTGCAATACGCCTGTAAAGGCCCAGACGCACCGGCAGATCGCGGACATAGGTCTCGGGAATCAGGACCGGCAGCCCGAGAATGATATTGGGTGTCCAATCCTTGTCTTCCGCACGCTTCTGGTCGCGCTGCAGACGCATGGTGGTAACGGCATCCTCGAGCATCTGCTGATAGAGCTCGATACCGACCTCCTTGATATGACCGGATTGCTCGTCACCGAGCAGGTTACCCGCACCACGCAGATCGAGATCGTGCGATGCAAGCGTAAAGCCGGCGCCCAGCGTATCGAGGGTCTGCATGATCTCGAGCCGCTTTTCGGAAGCGACAGACAGACGATGGCTCTGGGGCCAGGTCAGATAGGCATAGCCACGCTGCTTGCCTCGCCCGACACGGCCGCGAAGCTGATAGAGCTGGCCGAGACCGAACATATCGGCGCGATGGATGATGAGCGTATTCACCGCAGGCATATCGAGCCCGCTTTCGACGATATTGGTCGAGAGCAGAACATCGTAGCGCCCGTCGGAGAACTCGGTCATGACTCGTTCGAGTTCGGCGGGGGTGAGACGCCCATGGGCCTGGACGGTCTTGGCGTCAGGCACAATGTCACGCAGGCGCTCGGCCATACGATCCATGTCCTCGATACGAGGTACGACGCAGAAGACCTGCCCGCCACGAAAACGCTCGCGCTGGATGGCCTCACGTATCATCACGCTATCGAATGGCGTGATGAAGGTGCGCACAGCCAGCCTGTCGGTGGGCGGTGTCGCGATCAGACTCATCTCGCGCACCCCGCTCAGGGAGAGCTGAAGCGTGCGGGGAAGCGGCGTGGCTGACAGCGTCAGCACATGCACATCTTCACGCAGCGATTTGAGACGCTCCTTATGGGCAACACCGAAATGCTGCTCTTCGTCGATGATCAGCAGGCCAAGATTGCCGAAGGCGACCGATTTGGCGATCAGCGCATGGGTACCGACCACAATATCGACTTCCCCCGCCTCCAGGGCGCGACGGGTCTCGGCGGCCTCTTTTGCCGTTACCAGACGCGACAGTTGGGCAACACGAACAGGGAAGCCCTCGAACCGCGTCGAGAAGCTACGGAAATGCTGACGCGCCAGAAGGGTGGTCGGCACAACCACCGCCACCTGAACGCCTGAAAGCGCCGCGACAAAGGCGGCGCGAAGCGCCACTTCGGTCTTGCCGAACCCGACATCACCGCAGACCAGGCGATCCATCGGACGGCCAGAGGTGAGATCTTCGAGCACATCCGCAATGGCGCGCGACTGGTCCTCTGTTTCGACAAAAGGAAAGCGCGCGCAGAATTCGTCCCATAATCCTTCGGCCGGGATCAGCGATGGCGCCTCTTTCATGGCACGACCGGCGGCTGTGCGAATCAGCTCACCCGCCATGTCGCGGATGCGCTCCTTCATCTTGGCCTTGCGCGCCTGCCAGGCCTGACCACCCAGCTTGTCGAGCGCAACACCCCCCTGATCGGAGCCGAAGCGACTCAGCAACTCGATGTTTTCAACCGGCAGGAACAGCTTCTGCGCGCCGTCATAAAGCAGTCTCAGACAATCATGAGGCGCCACGCCATCGCTGACCGTCTCGAGCCCCTCGTAACGACCGATGCCGTAATCGGCGTGAACAACCAGATCACCCTCGGCAATTTCAGACGCTTCGGTGATGAACTGCTCGGCGCGGCGCTTGCGACGGGGCGGACGGGCGATGCGTTCGCCCAGCAGATCCTGCTCCGAGATAAACGCCATGCGGTCGCCCACAAAGCCTCGCTCGAGCCCGAGCACAACAAGCCCCACGATGCCGGGCGCGATACCGGCAGCCGACGCCCAGCTGTCATGCAATTCGACGGTGAAGCGATGCTCCCTCAGCAAGGAGGCGATTCGCTCGCGCGAACCTTTGGTCCAGGCCGTCACGTAGCATCGCCGCCCGGCCTTTTCCCACGCCTCAATCTGGGTGCGGAATGCCTCGAAAGCCCCCTCGCGCGTGCCATCCTTGCCCCGCACGAAAATCGGGCCAGGGCGCCCTCCGGCATCCAGCCCCTCAGTCGCGTCGGGTTTCGCGAAAGGATTGAGCGCGATGCAGGGCACACGGGCCAGCATCGCGTCCCAGCCGGTTCGGTTGAGATAGAGCAGATGAGATGGCAGGGCGCGATAAATGGCCTCGCCCTCGCGTGCCGGCGCTTTTCTGGCCTCGAAGTGATCAGCGATCATTTCGAGCCGCGCCTTGAGAATATCAGGCACCTGATGATCGATACTGACCGATGCCTCGGGCAGATAATCGATCAGCGTGTCCATATGCTCGTGAAAGAGCGGAATATAGTGCTCCAGTCCGGGGAAGCGACGCCCCTCGCTGACATGCTCGTAAACGACATCGGAAGCAGAGGACGGACCGAACAGATCGCGCCAGGACGAGCGAAAACGGCTGATAGCATCGGGGCTCAGCGCATATTCCGACACGGGGCGCAGTTTGAACGCGTCGAGCGTCTCTGTCGAACGCTGGCTGGCAACGTCGAAACGGCGGATATTATCCACCTCATCGCCAAACAGATCGAGACGGATCGGCTCGCTCTCCCCTGCCGGGAAAAGGTCGAAAATACCGCCTCGCGTGGCGAACTCGCCGGCCTCCATGACTGTATCGGTGCGCGTGTAGCCGCTTGCGATCAGCAATTCGATGAGCATCGCCTGATCGAGCGCTTCGCCTTTTTTCACCGCAATGGCCTGATTGCGGAAGGCGTCGCAGGGTGGCACGCGCTGCACCAGCGCGTGGACCGTCGTCAAGACGATGCGACGCGTCTTTCCCGCCGGTTCGAGCAGGCGCGTCAATGTGGCGGCGCGCTCTGCCGTTATGGCCGGATTGGGTGAGACGCGGTCATAGGGCAGGCAATCCCAGGCAGGGAAGCGCAGCACGGTTACATCCGGCTCAACATAGGCCAGCATATCGGCAAGGGCCGCCACGGCGGCGTCATCACGAGCGACATGAACAAGCGGCCCATCATGTTCGCCCAGGCGGCGACGCAGGAGGAACGCGGTATAGGCTTCCGGCACGCCCCAGAGGATCGGCCAGTTGGGGGTATCGGTCATTCAGAAATCCAAAGCACGCGCACCACGATGCAGGCAGACTGCCAGACGATGGTTTCGTTTTGTTCCATGACAGTTCTATCCTATAGCCTGTGCGTTTCCTGCTGTCAGCCCATGTTCCGCGAAGGCCATGCACCCAGAGTCGTCAAGCATTTCGCCCCTGCTCGCCCCGCTGGCCACATTGCCCGGCATCGGCCCTCGTTACGCCGATCTGCTACGCAAGGTTGCCTGCGGCCCGCGTATCATCGACCTCCTTTTCACCCTTCCGACAAGCTATACCGACCGAAGAACCGTACTGACCCTGCGCGAGGCCCGCGAGCAGCTGATGCCCGGCGCCACGCTTACCGCAAGGCTGCGCGTGCTCGATATCGCGACACCCTCGCGCCCGCGGCAGCCTTTCCGTATTCGCGCCTGTGATGACACGGATGAAATCGAGATCCTGTTCTTTCATCAGTCATTCGTCCGGTCCGTCGCGGTGGGCGACGAACTTGCTGTCTCCGGGCGGCTCGAACGCTATGGCCTCTCCCTCACCATGCCCCATCCCGACTACATGCTGGGCTGGGCGCGCCGCGAGACGATCCCGCCTATCGACCCGGTCTGGCCGCTCACCGCGGGTCTTTTCCCCTCGGTCATGAGACGGGCAGTACACAAGGCGCTCGATCTGATGCCGCCTTTGCCCGAATGGATCGCTGCCGACCGCCTCGCACGCCATGACTGGCCGGGTTTTACCCAGGCGCTGGAGACGCTGCACCGGCCCTCAACCGATGGAGATCAGAACTGGTCGAGCCTTGCCCTGCCGGCACGCGAGCGACTGGCCTATGACGAGTGCCTCGCCGATCAGCTCTCCATCGCCATGGCGCGGCGCGAAGCGCGCGCCCAGACAGGTCGCGTCATTCGTGGTGATGATAGCCTGCGCGCCGAAACCCTGACCCGCTTCGGGCATCGACCGACGGGCGCCCAGATCAGGGCGCTGGCAGAAATCGACGCTGATCTCGCAGCCCCTGCACCGATGATGCGTCTGCTTCAGGGAGATGTGGGTGCAGGCAAGACACTGGTTGCGCTTCTTGCCATGCTGCGCGCGGTCGAATCAGGCGCTCAGGCAGCCCTGATGGCGCCAACCGAAATCCTTGCAAGCCAGCATTTTGAGACGCTCTCTCGCCTGACAAGCGTCTCTTGCGTCTATCTTTCCGGCAGTGTGAAAGGCAAGGCACGTCGATTGGCGCTTGACGCCATAGCAGACGGGTCGGCGAGGATCGTAATCGGCACCCATGCCCTGTTTCAGGAAAAAGTGGTATTTCAGGATCTCGCTCTGGCCGTTATTGACGAGCAGCATCGCTTCGGCGTGCAACAGAGATCAATGCTGGGTGCCAAGGGTGAGCAGACCGATATTCTGGTCATGACCGCGACCCCCATACCCCGAACCTTGCTCCTGACCCAATGGGGCGATCTGAGCGTCAGCCGGCTCGACGAAAAACCGCCCGGGCGGAAACCGATCCAGACTTCGCTGCACCCGCTTTCAACGCTCGATGAGGTGATCGGCGGCATCACGCGGATCCTGAATCGCGGAGCCCAGATCTTCTGGGTCTGCCCCCTTGTTGAGGAAAGCGAGGTCCTTGATGTGGCGGCGGCCGAAGCGCGCTGGGGCGATCTCTCGCTCCGCCTTTCCGTGCCCGTCGGCCTTGCCCATGGCAGGCAGGAAATTGCCCAGAGGCAGGCAGAGCTGGACCGGTTCCGACAGGGCGAGACGCGGCTTCTGGTCGCCACCACGGTCATTGAGGTCGGGGTCGATATCCCCAATGCATCGGTGATGGTCATCGAACATGCCGAGCGTTTCGGCCTCGCCCAGCTTCACCAGCTACGTGGCCGCGTAGGTCGTGGGGCCGCGACATCGTACTGTCTGCTGATCTATGACGATGCGACCGGCGCAACGGGAAAGGAGCGCCTCGCCCTGCTGCGCGAGACCGAAGACGGATTTGTGATTGCCGAAAGGGATTTCAGACTGCGTGGCGGCGGTGACATGGCCGGAAATCGTCAGTCCGGCCTGCCCTTTTTTCGTCTAACCGAAGGAGTAGATGCTGAGTCTCTACTGCATGAAGCGCATCGCGACGCAGTTATTATTTCAGAAAAAACCGCAACAATGAACGAAATTGCGAAAGAATTTCAAATGCAACTCAAAATATTTGACCGAGATGACATGAAACGTATCAATCGTTCGGGATAAGCCCATGAATACCAAAGGATTTTATACTTATTTAAATCTTTGAAATAATGTGCCATATGGCCTTTTGACTAAAGATTGTGCATACTTGCCCAAGCCTGCGTTGTCTTACATAAGCGGGTTTCCCCGTGAGAGAGATGCGTTATGTCACTGAATAAACAGCTTTTGCCGCAAACAGCGATACTCGAAATCGCGCGCCGGCTGTTGAGTGCCTCGGCGATCTGCATCTGCGGCTATGACAGTGAGGACGATCTCATAGAGATCGCCAGTGACTGGGACCAGGAAAAAAAGATCACGCCGGCCTGCGTCAGAACCGTCTGCGCCAGCCCTGATCAGCTTTATCTGAACAAGACCGGAAGCGGTTACGAACTCGGCCTCGCACTCGACACAGACCTCACGTTCCTTGCTCACATCCCTCTCAGTGTCGAAGAATCCGAGTTGCGTGAACTCGCGCCCTATCTAGCGGTCTGTGCCCGGACGATCCTGCGCAATCAGACCTTGCAGACGCGGCGCCCCGATCTGCCCGACCGAAGCCTCTGCGCTGCGCATATCGAACAGCTGATCGCCACCACCACGAGCGAATCCCGCAAGAGCAGTTTTGCGGTCATGGCGATCGACCTCGACCATCTGAACACGCTCAATCTGCGCTACGGATGGGAAACATCCAATCGCATCATTGATGAGGCTATCGGACGCGTTAAGGCAATCCTGCCCCAGCATGCTTTTCTGAGCTATGCTGGCGGCGGCAGTATTCTGGTCGTATCACCACCAGGGCTGTCTCTGGTGACGTCACGCACCCTCATCTCCTATATCCGACAGGCACTTGCTCCTTCCATCCGCGTCGAAGACAGCGAAATCCAGGCTTCGTTCTCGATCGGCTGGGCGCTTTTCCCTGAAGACGGCGCGAATGCGGCCTCTCTTCTTCAGGCAGTCGATGCCGCAATGGCGGAAGTTCGCCTTCATGGCGGCGCTCATGAAAGACGCGCAAGCTTGACCAGCATCGCTGCGCTGGTCGGCACATCCGGCCTCGAACGCGACCTGATCAACGCCAGCGAGCGCGGCGAGTTTTCGCTTAACTGGATGCCCATCATCGCATCAGGTACCCAGACAGTTGTTGCCCTGGAGGCTTTGCTGCGTTGGGAGCGGCCCGGCACGGGTCAGGTGCCCCCCGAAGTCTTCATACAATGCGCAGAAAACGGCGGATTGATCGAAAAGCTCGATCAATGGAGCCTCGAAACGGCCTGCAAGACCGCCGTGTCATGGAGTCATCCGCTCCGTGTCTGCGTCAATATCTCTCCGACCTGGCTCGCCAAACGCCGCTTGTCGGCCATGGTCGAAACCGTTCTGCGTGAGACGGGCCTCGCCCCTGAACGGCTTCAGATCGAGCTTTCCGAAAAGCGCTCTTTCGGGCCTCGAGATATCGCCTATCAGGAACTCTCCCGCCTGCGCGCCCTGGGCGTGCATGTTGCGCTCGACGATTTTGGCGCTGGCTATTCCTCGCTCGAGCGTCTGGCCAATTTTCCGGTCGACCAGATCAAGTTTGACCGTTCCTTCATGCAGCGCCTGAATGACGACCGTCGCGTGAATGAAGTGATGGGCCAGACCATACAGATGGCCCGTCGCCTCGGCATTTCCTGCTGCGCCAAGGGCGTCGAAACCGAAAGGCAGATGGCCTTTCTCGACTCCTATGGCTGTGAAGAAGTCCAGGGCTATCTGCTTGGTATCCCCACCACCGATTATCTCTGACCGTCACGTCTGGCGCCCACAGGGCATAAAAAAGGCCATGACACCGCGAGGTGCCATGGCCTTTTTTTTCGGCCGGGCTGACCCGGCCGCATTTGCGCCCGGATCAGAACTTGACCGAGAGCTTGAGCGATCCGTAGTTGAACAGACCGGATTTGGCAGTCTTGAACTGGGCTGTCTGCCAGTTCTGGCTGTAGGACAGGCGCACGCCGTGCCACATGACCGCGAGACCGGCATGGATCATGCCAACATCCCAGGTCTTGCTGACATGCGGCGAGTTATCACGAAGCGTGTTGCCCTGCAGGGTCGAGTCATAGGCCACAGCCTGCCCCTCAACCCCGCCATAGAGATACCAGGCAACCGGACGGGTTGCGACGAAAGCATCTGTACCATCAAGGCCCGGCCCGATCGTTGCATTGCCAAAATCGCTGTCCAGCCCCTGTCCGATACGGAAGGTACCAGCAGCGTCGGCATAGGTGCGATAATCGCCAGCAGCGCCGGAGATGGCGGGCAGCACATCGGCGCTGATACCGTACAGATTGACGACAGGCAGGCGCCAGATGCGGCCGGCCTGAATCTGGAAGATCGGCTGGTTCTGCAGCTGCGTGTGCCAGCCCCGGTTTTTCGTGTCGCCAATCGCGCCATGAAAGCCGTTCTGAAGCTGACGGCCCAGACCCGCAGGCCCCATCACACCGAACTGGATGCCAGCAACGCTGCGCGAAAGATCGGTATCGTTGATGAAGTTGACCGTACCGAGCAGAAGGCTGGAGTAAGGCCGGTCGCCGGAAGCAGGCTGCGCAGCCTGCGTGTCGCGCGGCGTGTAGATAAGCTGCTGCACGCCTAGGCTGACACGCTGCACACCGTTGCCGAGCAGAAAGCGGTTCACATCAGCGAAAGGCTTGGGCAGGTTGTCTGTGCCCGACGTCCAGTTGAAGCGCAGACCAGAGGTGTAATACTGGTCCGACGTTCCCTTGAAGGTCGAGACAGCGTCATTCTCGCCCTGGAGAGTCCAGGTGCCGTAGGGGTCCTGCTTGGGTGTAGCTTGGGCCGCGGAAGCACCGGCCAGCACGAGACCAAGAGCCGAGAGCGATCCTGTCGTGACCTGCCTGGCTTTCGGCCAGCGCGACTTTGAACAGCGCAAATCCATCCCTTTCTGAAATAGTAAGTTACTACCTTATCTCATTCTACGTATCAGGAAACAGTGGCAGACAGGAACGAAAAGACGATCTGCTCATAAAAACGCGATATAAAGAAAATCGTGGTAATCGAGCCACGTTTTCCAGTGGCATAGTTTGAAAAAACCGTGTTAGGGTTCCCTCGAAACCCCTGTGGACATCGCCCGTTGCACTCACCTCGGCAGGCTCGTGCACAGCGTTTCGACTTACAACACTGGTGATTCTCACGACGATGGATCACCGCTCAGATCTCGGGATTAGACCGTTGAGAAGCAACCGTACCGACCGCAGCCCACGTTCCCCGCGCCGCGGCGGATTCGATGACGATTTTATGGCCCCCCCCTCCTTCGGCGGTGACCGTGGTGGGATGCAAAATCGTCGTCCCCCTTCGGGCGGCCCCCAGGTTCTGGCGTCAGGCCCGGAAGTAGGCGCCAGCGTCAAGTGGTTCAACAGCGAAAAGGGTTTCGGCTTTGTCGAACTCGCTGATGGATCGGGCGACGTTTTCCTCCATGCAAACGCGCTGTCCAGCGCTGGTCATTCCAGCGTCAATCCGGGCACCACGCTGAACGTCCGCATCGGCCAGGGCCCCAAGGGTCGACAGGTTGCTGAAGTTCTCACAGTTGACACCAGCACCGAAGAAGTGCCGCGCCCCCGCGCTGCCTTCAACCCGGCTGGTCCGCGCCCGTCCTTCGGCGGCGGTCGTCCGGCTCGTCCGGCACCTGATCTGTCGCAGGCTCAGGAGCTGCGCGGCATCGTCAAGTGGTACAACGCCACGAAGGGCTTCGGCTTCATCACGCCGGAAAACGGCGGCAAGGACATCTTCATTCACGCTTCCGCTCTGGAGCGTTCGGGCCTGTCGAGCCTTAATGAAGGCCAGGCTGTCGATGTGAAGGTCGTTCAGGGCCAGAAGGGTCCTGAGGCAGCTGACATCAACATCGCCTGATCGGCTTTGTCTTCCAGAAAAACCCGGCCTCAGTGCCGGGTTTTTTTTGTGCCTGTGATCTGCAACTTATAGTCAACGAACGACTGTTTCTTACTTCGGAACTACCAGGTTAACTCATCATGCAGGCAGTATAGAGTCGCCATCTGCGTACGAAAAAAGCCACACCGAAACCTGATGTGGCTTTTTACAAGACGCTGCCTGCTCATGACCCGCTTTGTGGCGACCTACGACGACAGAAGCTCCCTCAGTAATCCTTGCCCTTGCTTCGCAGAAGACGAGCCTTGTCACGCTGCCAGTCGCGCTCGGCAATAGCGTGACGTTTGTCTTCCTTCTTTCGCCCCTGACCCAGCCCCAATGTCAGCTTGGCAACGCCGCGCGCATTGAAGTGAATATCAAGCGGCACAAGCGAGGCCCCGGATCGTGAGACGGCACCGAGCAGATGATCGACCTGCTTCTTGTGCAACAGAAGCTTGCGCGGTGCGCGCGTATCGAAGCGCGACAGCACACCTCCCTGATACTCAGGGATATAGGAGTTCAGCAGCCAGATTTCGCCATTGCGCTCACCGGCATAGGCCTCGTTGATCGTCGCCCGCCCCATGCGCAGGCTCTTGACCTCCGGGCCCTTGAGGACGATCCCCGCTTCGACGGTTTCGAGAATGGTATAATTGAACCGGCCCTTTCTGTTCTGCGAGGCGATGCCATGCGAGATCAGACCGGATTTCTTCTTTTCAGCCACAATTCATCCTGACAGGCCCGTCTTCTTGAGGGCCTCTTCGATGACAGCGCAAGACGCGGCGCCGGGTTCACAAAGAGGCAGGCGAACGGTCGGTGTGCACAGACCGAGCTTCGAGGCCGCATACTTCACCGGGCCAGGATTGCTCTCGCAGAACATGGCGTCATGAAGCGGCGTCAGACGCTGCTGGATTTCCATTGCCCGCGCCACATCGCCTGCCTGCCAGGCTTCATGCATATCTGCGCAAAGCCGGGGGGCGATATTGGCGGTTACACTGATACAGCCCGCGCCACCTGCAGCGAGGAACGATACCGCCGTCCCGTCATCGCCGGTCAACAGGGTGAAAGGCTTGTCACCCAGAAGGTGGCGAAGCTGCAGCGGCCTAGAGAGATTGGCAGTTGCGTCCTTCGTGCCGACAATGTTCGGATGCTCTGCCAGACGGGCCATCGTTTCAGGCAGAACTTCAACAACAGAACGGCCGGGCACGTTATAGACGTAAAGCGGCAGATCGGTTGCATCGGCCACCAGCATGAAATGCTGATACAGCCCTTCCTGCGTCGGCTTGTTGTAATAGGGGGCGACAACCAGCAGGGCGTCGGCACCGACGGCTTTCGCATGGCGCGCCATGCCGATCGCCTCGTGGGTGCTGTTCGAGCCTGCACCAGCCATAACCGGCACGCGACCGCCGGATATTTTGACCGTATGCGCCACAACCAGGGCGTGCTCGTCATGGGTGAGCGTCGGGCTTTCGCCCGTCGTTCCGGCCGGAATAAGTCCAGACGTGCCCTGATCGATCTGCCAGTCGATGAAACGACCAAGTGCCGCGAGATCGACAGTGCCGTCGTCGCGGAAAGGCGTCAGCAGCGCGGTCAGAGACCCCTTGAAATCCTTGTTCCGTGCCATGAGCCCTCACCTGCCGCGTTAAACAAACCTGCTGCTAAATAGAACTCTAAACGGCGCTGTCAAATGGATATCGCCCTGACAGCCCCTATTCAGGATAGCGTGATGGGCTTGCCGGATAGACGCCGAGTATCGCGATATTCTCGCTGCATTCACGCAACACCGAGAGTGCCTGTTTCAACGAATCCTGTTCCGGATGCCCCTCGACATCCAACAGGAAGCCTGTCGCCGTCAGGGTGCCAGGGCTCATATAGCTTTCAAGACGGGTCATGTTCACCCCGTTCTCTGCAAAACCACCCAAGGCCTGATAAAGCGCGCCGGGGCGATTGAGCACACGAAAAACCAGTGTCGTCATGACACGCTCTGCCTCGGCGGAAGGCCATACCGCTTCACGCGCGACCAGATAGAAACGCGTGGTATTATGGGCCGCATCCTCGACATTGGCACGCAGAATCTCGAGGCCATTCAGTTCTGCTGCCAGTGAAGACGCAATCGCCCCGTCCTCGCGTGATTGCCACTGAACAACCATCTCCGCAGCGCCCGCCGTGTCAAAGGCCGAGCATGCCTCGACACCCAGCTCGCGAATCAGGTCGCGTATCTGCCCGAGAGCCACCGGATGGGTATGGATACGGCGCAGATCCTCGATACGCGTGCCTGGCAGACCGAGCAGGCAGTGCTCGACGCGCTGGAAATGCTCACCGATGATCGGTAACCCGGCCTCCGGCAGGAGAGCATGAATCTCCGGCACCCGCCCGGCCAGGGAATTCTCGCAGGCCAGCATGCCCAGCGTCGCCCGTCCTTCGCGCACAGCATCGATCGCAGCCTGAAAGCTGGGGCAAGGCAGGGTTTCCCAGCCAGGCCGCGCGGTGCGACAGGCCAGGTCGGAATAGGCGCCGGGGCGCCCCTGAAAAGCAATGATCTGGGTCATGAGCGCAGCGCCTGACGAACACGAATAAGGTCTTCAGGCGTATCCACGCCAAGCGGCGCCTCGTCAATTGCCACGCAGCCAATGCTCATACCGGCTTCAAGCGCGCGAAGTTGCTCCAGCGATTCCCGCTTCTCGAGCCCCGATGGTGGCAGGGAAACGAAACGAGCCAGAGCGTCGCGGCGCCAGGCATAGACGCCTACATGATGCCAGAGAGGCCCCGCTCCCCACGGAATGGCGCGACGCGAGAAGTAGAGCGCCCTTGCGATTGCTCGCCCTTCCCCGAAAGCACAGGCGGCTTTGACCACTGAATCGCGGGTAGCCTCTTCCTCGGTCTCGACGGCTGCCACAAGCGTACCGATATCGAAACCGCCCTGAGCCACGGGAAGCAGAGCGGAGGCTAGGCAGGACGGATCGATCAGTGGGAGGTCGCCCTGCAGATTGATCACGACATCATGATGCCGCTCAGGATCATGGCTTTGCAGGGCCGCGTGAACCCGGTCTGACCCGCTCGGCAGCTTCGGATCGGTCAACACGCCCTCGATGCCGTGACCGGCCAGAACATCGAGAATGGCCGCATCTCCGGAAGCCACGAGCACCGGACCGATCCCGGCAGCCAGCGCACGAAGCGCCACCTGCAGGATCATGGGCTTGCCATCGATCTCGGCGAGAGGCTTGTTAGGCAGGCGCGTCGACGCCAGACGCGATGGGATGACTATGATCGGTTTCATGGGGTAGAAGCAGGCTTTCCGCTTGTCTTGTGAGGGCTGCAGCGCATGGCCAGACATGCCGCACCCCCCTTGATGCGTCAATCGTCCGCTCTGCACCCGCCCCTCCTGCCCCCCCCCGGATTGCCGCCATGCCTCTCACCTCCGATCTCGCCGCCTGCCTCGATACCGCCCTTCTTTGCGCCGATCGCGCACGGGCGGCTGTCACGCCTTATTTCCGGGCCGGGCTCACCGTCGATGACAAGAGCGATGAGAGCCCGGTCACCCGCGCCGATCGCGAAGCAGAAACCACCATGCGGGGGCTGATTGCCGAGCGTCACCCCGACCATGCGATACTGGGCGAGGAATTCGGCTTTTCGGGCGTGACGGGTGACTGGGTCTGGGTGCTCGACCCGATCGACGGCACAAGGGCCTTCATCACCGGCCGCCCGAGCTTCGCAACGCTCATCGCACTGTTTTACAAAGGGCGGCCGGTTCTCGGCATTATCGACCAGCCCTTCACACAGGAGCGCTGGATCGGCGTCGATGGGGCAGAGACCCGTTTCGACTCCGCCACCATGCCGGGGCAGATCGACGTACGGACCTGCGCGGGTCTTGCTGAGGCCGAACTCTCCTGCACCTCACCGGACATGCTCATCTCCCCCTATGACACCCGTTTTGCGGGGCTCAAGGCGGCTACAAGACGCACGAGCTGGGGCGGCGACGCCTATGGCTATGGCCTGCTCGCCCTCGGTCAGATCGATGTGATTGCCGAGTGCACCATGAAGCCCTGGGACTGGGGGGCGCTGGTCCCTGTAGTCACGGGCGCCGGTGGTGTCATGACAGACTGGCAGGGCGCCCCGCTCACACTGGAAAGTGACGGCACTGTTCTGGCCTGTGGCGACAAGACCCTGCTGCAGGACGCGGTTGCGCGCCTTCGCCCTTCCCCCTGACAGCACTATAGGTTAGCACCGCTCTTCGGATTTGCGCCGCTGACAGGAGCCAGACATGGAAGCCTCGTTTTCTCTCCCCAAAGACCGCATTCGCATTCTTCTTCTTGAAGGGATTCACGAGAGCGCCGCGCAGCATCTTGCTGCACAGGGATACAGGCAGGTCACCTGCCTCAAGACCGCGCTCGAGGGAGAGGCCCTGACCGAGGCCCTCAAGGGCGTGCATATGGTGGGTATACGCTCACGCACCCAACTTACCGCGCCGGTGATCGAGGCCGCTGACCGTCTCATGGCCATCGGCTGCTTCTGCATCGGGACCAATCAGGTCGATCTCAACGCGGCACGCATGGCAGGCATTCCGGTTTTCAACGCTCCTTTCAGCAACACACGCTCGGTCGCCGAACTCGTCATGGGCGAGATCGTCATGCTGTTGCGCCGCATTCCGTCACGCTCGGAACAGTGCCATGCAGGCGGCTGGGACAAATCGGCCATCAATGCCTGGGAAGTGCGCGGCAAGACGCTGGGCATTGTCGGCTATGGCTCGATCGGCTCGCAGCTTTCCGTTCTGGCTGAGGCTTTCGGTCTGCGCGTGATCTTCTACGATACGGTCGACAAACTGCCGCATGGCAATGCGACCCCGGTGGCAACCCTGCAGGAACTGCTCGCCCAGTCGGATATCGTAAGCCTGCACGTGCCGCAGACCGAACAGACCAAGGACATGATCGGCGAGGCCGAAATCCGCGCCATGAAGCCGAATTCGATCCTGCTGAACAATGCACGCGGCACAGTTGTCGATATCGACGCCCTTGCCGCCGCCCTGCGTGACGGCCATCTGATGGGTGCGGGCGTGGATGTGTTCCCCAAGGAACCCAAAGGTGCTGGCGAGAGCTTCGTCTCTCCCCTTCAGGGTCTGCCCAATGTCATCCTGACGCCGCATATCGGCGGCTCGACTATGGAAGCTCAGGAACGCATCGGCGTCGAGGTTGCCCGTCGCTTTGTCGAATACTCCGATGTCGGTTCGACGCTTGGTGCCGTCAACTTCCCGCCGGTGCAGCTGCCCGAGCGCCCGCGCGGCACGCGCTTCATGCATGTGCATGAAAACCGACCTGGCATCCTGCGCCAGATCAACGAGATCTTCTCGAGCGAGGAATGCAATATTGTCGCGCAATATCTGCAGACCGACGGCGAGGTCGGATATGTGGTGGTCGAAATCGATGCAAGCCCTGACAGCGAACTCGACACGCGTCTGCTCGCCCGACTGCGCGATCTCAAGGGCACGATGCGCGCCCGACTGATCTACCAGCGCTGAATAATTATTAATGAAATATTGACGCGGCATGCGTAATCGTTAGGAACAGAGAGATCTGTTCCTGACAATAGTAGGTGCCGTGTCCTCTTCTTCATCGATTGCCCGCATCCAGAGCTTCGCTTTTGCGGGAATCGATGCGATACCGGTCACAGTCGAGATCCAGATCTCATCGGGCCTGCCCGCCTTCATTATCGTAGGCCTGCCTGACAAGACTGTCGGCGAAGCCCGCGAGCGCGTTCGAGCCGCTCTGGCAGCCCTTGGTCTTGCGCTTCCGCCCAAACGCATTCTGATCAACCTCGTGCCTGCCGACCTGCCAAAGGAAGGCTCCCATTTCGACCTCCCCATCGCTCTTGCGATCATGACCGCCATGGGAATTCTGTCTCATGAGGCCGTAAGCGCCTATGCGGCCATAGGCGAACTTTCTCTCGATGGTCGTCTGCAAGCAACCGGCGGCGTGCTTTCGGCCGCACTTGAGGCGGTCAGAGCGCGTCATGGTCTGATCTGCCCCAAACCGCAGGCGCAGGAGGCACGCTGGGCCAGCGATACGCTCGACATCCTCGCCCCGGAGACGCTGCGCGCCCTTCTGGCCCATTTCAACGGCGATCATATCCTCTCGCCGCCTGAGCTCGAACGGGTCGACATGCCGCCCCCTCTGGCCGATCTGGCAGAAATCAGAGGCCTCGATCTCGGAAGGCGGGCGCTCGAGATCGCTGCATGCGGCGGCCATTCCCTGCTCATGACCGGGCCTCCGGGAGCGGGGAAATCCATGCTGGCCCAGTGCCTGCCCTCCATCCTCCCGGATCTGACCCATGAGCAGATCCTCGAATGCAGCCGCATTCACAGTCTCGGCGGTCAGGCGAGCGGCAGCCTGCTGGTCACGCAGCCACCATTTCGCGCCCCCCATCACTCGACCACCCTGCCCGCGCTTATAGGCGGCGGCGCCCGGTCACGGCCGGGCGAAGTCAGCCTGGCCCATAACGGAGTGCTGTTTCTGGATGAACTGCCAGAGTTCTCGCGCGCCTGCCTCGAATCCCTGCGTCAACCACTCGAGACCGGCACGATTACCGTGGCACGAGCCAAACAGACCGTGCTCTACCCGTCTCGCTTCCAGTTCATCGCTGCCATGAACCCCTGCCGCTGCGGCTATCTGGGCGATGCCAGCAGGGCTTGCAGAAAAGCGCCCCAATGCGGCGAGGATTATTTGTCGCGGCTATCGGGCCCGATGCTGGATCGTATGGATCTCTCGCTCTTCATCACCCCGGTATCGCCAATCGACATGATCACTGCGCCACCGGGAGAATGCAGCGCCCTTGTTCGCGCCCGTGTCTGCGCGGCGCGCGCCAGACAGATCTCACGTCAGGGCGTACCCAACGCGCAAGCGAACGCAACGACAATTGCCCTGAGCGAGGAAGCACGCAGCCTTGTGACCGAGGCTGACGAGAAACTGCGCCTGTCAGCCCGCGGTCTGACACGGCTTCTTCGCGTCAGCCGCAGCATTGCCGATCTGGCTGCATCTGACGTCGTTGGCGCCCCGCATATCCGCGAGGCGCTCGGTTTCAGAGTGCGTTAGACGCTCGCCTATCCGGCTACAGAGGCGCGCAACACCTCCAGCCCGCCTTCGAGATCGGCAATCAGATCATTGGGGTCTTCAAGCCCGATATGAAGTCTGAAGCTTGGCCCCTCGGGCATGGCATCGGGCAGGGAACGCCGCACCCCTCCTGTTGTAGGCAGAACCAGGCTTTCATAGCCGCCCCATGAGGCGCCGATACCAAACAGGGCAAGCGCGTCGATCATGTCGCGCATGCCGGCAACCGAAAGATCGGCCCGCAACTCCACCCCGAAGAGTGAACTCGCCCCTTCGAAATCACGCCGCCAGAACTCGTGGCCGGGGCATTCCTCGAATGCCGGATGCAGCACGCGCGCCACTTCAGGTCGGCCACGCAGCCACTGGGCCACGAGCAGAGCCGATTGGGCCTGACGCTCCAGACGCACCGCCATGGTGCGCAGACCGCGCAGGGTCAGCCAGCATTCATCCGGCCCGGCAAGCTGGCCGATCTGGATGGCGGCATCACGCAGATCTTTCCAGAGCGCGCCATCGGCCACGGTGATTGCCCCTGCAATGACATCCGAGTGACCGGCCGGATATTTGGTCAGCGCCTGGATAGAGACATCCACCCCGTGGCGGAAAGGCTGGAAAATGCCGATCCCCCACGTATTATCGAGCATAAGCAGGGCGTTACGCTCATGCGCCACCCGCGCCAGCATCGGCACATCCTGCACCTCGAAGGTGTGACTACCGGGGCTTTCGGCAAAGACCACGCGCGTATTCTCGCGCATCATCCCGACAATCGTCGCTTCATCGGCGAGCGGCGCATAATAGCTGGTCTCGATGCCCAGGCGCGCAAGCATCGTACCCGCAAAACGCCGTGTCGGTCCGTAAACGGAATCCGGCAGAAGCAGATGATCACCCGCGTTGAGAAACGCCAGAAGGGGCAGAGTACAGGCTGCCAGCCCCGATGAGACCACCTGGCTGTGCGTGCCCCCTTCGATCAGCGCGATCAGCTTCTCAAGCTCGTGCTGGATCGGCGAGCCCATAGCGCCATAGATCAGCTCGTGCTCATGACTGCGCAGACCCTGTTCCTTCATGGCGGCGAGGGATGGAAACAGGACGGTAGAACCGCGTGTCACAGGCGCGTTGACGAAGCTTCCCTCTTCGGGCGTTGGCTCGGGGCGACCACCCTGCACCAGAAGGGAAGACAGGCGCTTCCAGCCGGAAGTGACCTGCTTTGCGGTGTTTTCCACTCTCTCTTGTCTCCTAAGACGCTTCTATCGGGGTCGCGGGGTCGCTCCCCCACTCTGCCCATGACCCATCGTAAATCCGCCCCGGCGCAAGACCGGCCACGCGCAGCGCCATGGTCACTGTTGCCGCTGTCAGCCCCGAACCGCAGCTGGTGATGACGCGGCGCTGCCCGGCACCGAGGCTCTGCAAACGCGCCAGAAGTACGTCAGGCTGCACAAAGCAGCCCTGCTCGTCGATCAGATCGCTGTAAGGCAGGCTGGACGCGCCCGGCATATGGCCACCACGGGTGTTCGGTCTTGGCTCCGGCACCTCCGCGTGAAACCGCGCATGGCTACGGGCATCAAGAATCACCACATCCGGATCATCCAGCGCGTCAAGCACGTCACCCTTGCCAGCAAGCAGCGCATAGCGTGTGCGTGTCAGATAAGGTTCCTGAGCTTTTGGAGCCGGCTCCGGTATCTCTTGGGGATTCAGCCCGGTGCGGGTGACGGCAGCCAATCCGCCATCAAGCACATGAACGGCATCATGTCCGAAAAGCGAGGCCATCCAGTGGGCGCGACACGCGCCTATGCTGCCTTTCTGGTCGTAAAAAACGATACCGGTCTCGCGGGTAATACCCAGTGCCGTCATGAACGACGCGAACACAGCCGCACCCGGCACCATATGCGGCAGGCTGTCCGCCTTCTCGCATATCTCGTTGATGCGGAAACGATCGGCCTGCGGAAACGCTAGTTCATGAAACGCGGCCTCGAAATCTCCTTCCTGCCCGGGCAGAAGGATCGAGGCGTCAAGATAGCGGTAACGGCGCACGGGAAGCGCCATCAGGGTTTGCACATCGATGAGGGGTGCCAGCGTCATGAACGGACCTTGCGAGAACCAGTTGAGGACCGCACGATAGCAGCCAGAAGCACGATCTGGTCAACTGGCGCGGCTGAGGGCCACGGGAGATTTTGTGACGACTGAACGCATCATGCTGGGATTGCTGCTTGTCGGTGTGGCCTATGGCTGCGGCGTCGTTCTGTGGCCCTTCCTCTCGGCCATTCTCTGGGGCGCCATTCTCACTTTCACGACATGGCCGCTCTTCAAGCGCCTGCGTAGGCACATGCGTCCCTCCCTTGCTGCCGTGACCATGATGGTCTGCAGCGCCATTGCCATCGTCATGCCTCTGGCGCTTCTCACCTCCACCGGCATCGCTGACCTGCCCCTCATCATCGAAGGGATCAATTCAGAAATCGAGGCGCTGAGCCGTACCCACCCCGCACCGAACTGGCTGGCCTCCCTCCCCGCAATCGGCCCGCAATTATCGACCGCCTATCTGCACTGGAACCACGATGTCAGAGGTATTGGTGAAGCCCTGCATCCTTATGCCGGGCAGATAGCGCATTATGCCCTCAAGGCCCTGATGCAGATGGCAAGCGGTCTGGCCGAGCTGGTCATGGCGCTGTTCATCGCCCTGTTTTTCTGGATCAGCGGAGACTCGCTGGGGCGCGTCATTCATGCCGTCCTTACCCGCATCACGGGCAATTATGCCGACCGTCTCATCACGATCATCGGCGGGGTAATCCGTGGCACGGTTTACGGCATTCTCGGCACCGCCATCGTTCAGGGCGTGCTGACGGCCATCGGCCTGTTCATTTCCGGTGTGCCCGCCCCTGTGCTTCTGGGTGGCGTGGCCGCTTTCGTTGCCGTGTTCCCCGTGGGCGCCCCTCTTGTCTGGGCGCCCGCCGCCATCTGGCTTGCCCTGCATCATCATCTCGGCTGGGGGCTTTTTCTGGCCGGTTACGGCATTATCTTCATTTCAGGCGCCGATCATATCATCCGTCCCGCCTTCATCGCGCGCGGTGCGCAGTTGCCCTATCTGCTGACTGTGCTTGGCGTTCTGGGTGGTGTGGTCACATTGGGTGGACTGGGCATTTTCCTTGGTCCAGTATTGCTCGGAGTCGGCTATACATTGACGACCGAATTCGCTCGCGGCGCCTATCAGACCGAAAAGAAAATGCTGCAATGAGCCAATCTTTACTTCAGACAGAGCCAGACTCTTCCATCGCGGAGGCCGAGGCCCCGCGAATCGGTCAGAGTTTTACCATACTCAGCTGGAATCTTCTGCGCGCTGTAGGCGCCCCTCTTGACGAGGTCGTTGCCGTTGCGCGCAGCGTGAAGCCGGATATCTTTCTGATGCAGGAGGCTATCGGCACGTTTGACCGTCTTCCCCAGATATTGGGGGGGCATTACGCGCGTATCCCCCTGCCCGACCGTATTCATGGTACGGCATGCTGGAGCCGCTTTCCTTTCGCCCGTCCCCCTGTCTCCTGTGCCCTGCCTTCGGGAGTGATGGTGAAGCGCACCGCGCAGCTGATCGATTTCGGCTCGTTTTCCATCGCCAATGTTCATTTGTCGCACGGGCAGATCCTCAACCGGCGCCAGCTGCGACGCATCGCTCCCATGCTGCGACACAATGCGCTCGTCATGGGCGATTTCAATCTCATCGGCCCTACCCTGATGCCCGGCTTTCGGGATGTCGGCCCCAGAGAAGCGACGCATCGTATGGCGGATGTGCTGCCCATTCGCATTGATCGATGCATGGTGCGCGGCATGACGCCTCTCGAGACGGCGGTTCTGCCCAATCAGAGCTCCGACCATCATCCTATCCGCGTGACATTGCGCCTCGACGCACCGGACAGGCACCGGAGCTTCTTTCAGCGGCTCAAGGACAGGCAGCAGCTCAAAGATAAGGGCTGAAAAGCCTGACCGAGGCGTTACGGACCTTGCGAACGCTGCTCATGCTGTCGAGCGCATGATGGGTCAGGCGTCTCGTGCGATGGCGCTCCATGAACGCATTGAGTTCCTGCGCAACTGACTCGCTGTAGATTTCAAGGTTGATCTCGAAATTGAGCCTCAGGCTTCGGGCATCGATATTACTGCTCCCCACAAACGACCAGGCCCCATCAACCACCATCAGCTTGGCGTGATTGAAGGGCGGGCGGCTCATCCAGATACGGCACCCTGCTGTCAGGAACGGGGCCAGACTGGCATCGCGGGCATAATCGATCAGCCGGTGATTGCTGCGCTTTGGCAGGATGATATCAATCTCGACCCCGCGCAGGGCAGCGAGACAAAGCTCTGAAACGAGACGCTCATTGGGCAGAAAATAGGGTGTCATGAGGCGCACGGAGCGTCGTGAAAGCGCGATGGCCTGAAGCATCGAGAATTCGATCTTTTCCAGATCGTTATCCGGCCCCGACGTCACGACACGCATCGGTATGTCGCCCTGAAGTTCCAGCTCGGGAAAATAGACTTCGCCATCGAGCTGCTCACCGCAGGTAAATGACCAGTCCCGCGCAAAAGCCTCTGACAGCTGATGCACTACCGGCCCTTCGAGACGAAAATGCGTATCAGCAACAGGATGCTTCGTACGCAGGCGACGCAGATTCTCCTCGCCAATGTTGAGGCCACCCATGAAGCCAATCCGTCCATCGATGATCAGCATCTTGCGATGGTTGCGCAGATTGATGAACGGCATCTTCCAGGGCAGGAGCGAATGCATGAAGCGATGACAGGGAATGCCTCTGGCATGCAGCGCTCTGGCAATACCCGAAAAGAAATACCCGCCCCCGATACCATCCACCAGAACGTGCACCGCAACGCCCCGGGCATGGGCGAGCGCCAGCGCCTCGACAAACTGGTCGCCAATACGGTCGGCTCTGAAAATATAGGAGCAGAGGAGAATCGACACGCGGGCAGACGCAATATCCTCGAGCATGCGCGGATAGATATTGTCGCCGTCATGCAGGCAGGTAATCGCGTTACCGCCGAGAAGGGGGCGCTCGGTCAGCTTGCCCACCATACGTGCCAGTGGCTCGAAATCACCCTTCAGACGATAACGGGCATGATAGGCCAGCCCCCGGTCGCGCCAGTGATGATCGCTTACCAGCCGCCGGGCAAGACGCCTGACGCGATTGATGCCGAACATGAGATAAAGCAGGGCCCCGCAGACCGGCATGAGCCAGCTGACGCCTATCCAGCCGGCACAGGCCGCCGTGTTCTGTTTCGTTCTCAGAACATGCAGCGTGACCGCCACGGCAAGACAGACCCGCAGGACGATCATGAAATAGTCAAAAAGCGTGATAGGCCAGCTCATCACTCATTACGTTAGCGTATTCGGCCGAAATTCAAAGGCTACCATCTTGCAACGATAAAATTCATCGTAAAATATGCGAGGATGGAGGAGCATCACTCAAAGACACCGGATAACGCAGGGGAGGAAGAAAGGGTGGTTATGTCGGCACATCGTCCACAGCTTTTCTACACGACCCAACCCTCCCCCTGCCCTTATCTGCCAGGGCGCATCGAGCGAAAGGTCATGACCGAGCTCACCGGGATCGATGCCGATCTGCTGCATGACCGGCTGTCGCGCGCCGGTTTCAGACGCAGCCATGGCATTGTCTATGCGCCGGTTTGCCATAACTGCCAGTCCTGCATTCCCATCCGGCTGCCCGTTTTCGAGTTCGAACCTGACCGCACCATGCGGCGGATCAGACGGGGTCTCACCGATCTGACCGTAGTGGAACGGCCCATCGTCGCCACCATCGAGCAGTATGACCTGTTTCGCGCCTATCAGGAGCAGCGCCACATCGATGGTGACATGGCGCTCATGGGGCTCGATGATTATCAGGCCATGATCGAGACCAGCCCGATCGAGACGAGTATCTTCGAATTCCGCACAAGAGAAGGCAGACTTGTCTGCGTTTCTCTCGTCGACATGCTCTCCGACGGTCTGTCGGCGGTCTATACCTTCTATTGCGTCGATGACCCTCAACGCTCTTACGGCACGGCCTCGATCCTCTGGCTGATCGAAGAAACCGCCCGACGCGGCAAGTCCTATCTCTATCTCGGCTACTGGGTGCCTGGCAGCGCCAAGATGGGGTATAAATCGCGCTTTCGCCCGGCAGAAATCCTCAAATCCGGGCAGTGGCAGCGTCTTGCCATTCAGGAAGACTGAACGGCGAGGCTCGTGTCAGCCACGCGATGCGGGTTTGCGCGTCATCCACTGAGGGGCAGCCTTGCCCTGATCGGCGCGCTTGCCTGTAATCGAGGCGAGATCTGCTTCACTGCGCGGCTTTTGCCCCTCATGCCAGACCAGCCCCTCAGTGCTCGAGAACACACGCAGATCGACCAGACGCTGACCCGGCGGGAGTTTCTGAATGGTGACGCCCATGCCCTTGGTCATCTCCGGCAAGGCAGAGACCGCAAATGACAGGGCCTTGCGATTGCTACCCATGGTCACAATCTGTTCGCCTGTCACAGCCACGCAGAACGAGGCGCGGTCACCGTCACGCAGGGTCAGTACCTGCTTGCCCGTACGCTTTTCTGCCGCCATGTCGACATCGCGCACCACCATCCCTCGCCCGCTCTCGCTCGCAAGAATATGGCGGCCGTTCTCGTCGAGAACAAAGAAGGTGACGATCTCTTCTTCCTGCGGCAGGTCGGCCAGAACACGGATCGGCTGGCCAAAGCCACGTCCACGCGGCAGATCGGCTGCCTTGAGCGTGAAGACACGCCCCCCGCTCACCAGAAGACATAGTCGCTCGGTGCTCTGGCATTCGAGCGAGAGGCCGAAGGCGTCGCCTTCCTTGAATTTATGGCTTTCTGGGTCGATACCGTGCCCCTTGATCGCCCGCACCCAGCCTTCACGCGACAACAGAACGGTCAGCGGTTCGCGATCGAGCTGGATGGCTGCGCTCAGATCGATCGGCGCAGGGGGCGCTGCAATCTGCGTACGGCGAGCGCCAAGCGCGCCATCGCCAAAGCGCGCTGCGGTCGCCTCAAGCTCCTTGCCGATACGGTTCCAGCGCTTGCGCTCACTGCCAAGCAGCCCTTCAAGGCCTGCCTTCTCCTTGAGCAGAGCATCGCGCTCCTTGCGGATCTCGATTTCCTCGAGCCTGCGCAGCGAACGCAGACGCATGTTCAGCACATATTCGGCCTGCAGCTCTGTCAGGCTGAAGGCCAGCATCAGCTCGGGCTTGGGCTCATCGCCTTCGCGAATGATGCGGATGACCTCATCCAGATTGAGATAGACCGCCAGAAATCCTTCGAGAATTTCAAGGCGACGTTCCACCGCGCTGAGACGGTGATTCGAACGACGAACGAGCACGATTTCACGGTGATCGAGCCATGACTGGATGACCTCCCGCAGCCCCATGACACGTGGCACACGGTTGGCATCCAGCACGTTCATGTTCAGGCTGAAGCGGCTCTCAAGCGCCGTGACGCGAAAAAGCGTCTCCATCAGCACTTCAGGCTCGATACCCTTGGTCTTCGGCTCAAGAACAAGGCGAATATCGGTCGTGCTCTCATCCCGGATATCGGCGAGCAGCGGCAGCTTCTTCTGCTCCATCAGCTCGGCAATCTGCTCGATCAGGCGCGATTTCTGCACCTGATAGGGGATTTCGGTCACGATAACGGTCCAGGTACCGAAACGCCCCTGTTCGACGTCCCAACGCGCCCGCGTCCGGAAGCTGCCACGCCCGGTCTCATAGGCGGCGCGCATGCTCTGCGCTTCCTCGATCAGCACGCCACCTGTTGGGAAGTCCGGCCCAGGCATATACTGCATCAGCGTTTCGACGGGCGCCTGCGGGTCGTCAATCAGATGACGCGCGGCACGGCAGATTTCGGCAGCATTATGGGGCGGTATGCTGGTCGCCATGCCAACCGCAATACCGGCAGCCCCATTGGCCAGCAGATTGGGGAAAGCGCCCGGAAGCACAACCGGCTCGGCGTCTTCATTGTCATAGGTCGGGCGGAAATCGACGGCGTCGTCCTCGATGCCCTCCAGCAGCGCCTTGGCGACTTCGGTCAGACGGGATTCGGTGTAACGCATGGCTGCCGCGTTATCGCCGTCGATCGAGCCAAAATTGCCCTGGCCCTCGACAAGCGGATAGCGCACGGCAAAATCCTGCGCCAGACGCACCAGCGCCTCATAGACGGCGGCATCGCCATGGGGGTGGAACTTACCGATGACGTCACCCACCACGCGGGCGCATTTCTTGAAGCCGGAGCTCGGGTCCAGCTTCAGCTGCTGCATGGCGTAAAGGATGCGGCGATGGACCGGCTTCATCCCGTCACGCACGTCCGGCAGGGAGCGTGCCATGATGGTCGACATCGCATAGGCGATATACCGCTCGCTCAGCGCATCGGCGAGCTTCGTATCCTCGATATGTCCTGCCAGATCCTGACTCATGCCACGCCCTTTCGTTTCAAGGCAGATAAGGCGGCGCGAGGGGCGCTGTCCAGAGCAAATACCCCGTTTTTGTTCCCATCTTCATTGCACCGGGCCAGGGTCATGATTTGCCCGTCCTGCCCCTCGATCGCGCAGCTTTTCGCGCAACGGCCAGAGAAAAGTATCATGTCAAGTTAAGAGATTTACAACTTTATGTGTCAGGCGCCGTTCATCGCTCTCCTCTTCCTGTGAAAGACAGCGATTATGACCCTGACGGTTCTCTGGCTAACTGCCCTGATCATGTTTGCCGGTGGGACGGCCCTGCTTGTGCTCGGCAAGCGCCGCGCGGAAACCGAAGGGGTAATGAGCCTTGCCCATGGTATCGTGCCCATCATCGCTGGATGCCTCTACGTCGCCATGGCGACCGGACAGGGCGCCATGCTTCTCCCGACGGATGCCACTCTGGCGGGCGCCGCCAGCACGACCCGCATCTTCTGGTTCGGTCGCTATATCGACTGGGTCTTCACCACGCCGCTTCTTCTGGTTGGCTTGGGGTTTCTGGGCATGTTCCGCGGCCGCAAGCGGGGCGATCTGCTGCTGGGGGCGGTCTCGGCAGATGTGATCATGGTGATCACGGCCTTCGCGTTCAGCGCATCGGAAAACATCGCCAGCCGCTGGATCTGGTTCCTGCTGTCCTGCATCGCCTTTCTGGGCGTGTATTACGTTATCTGGGTCTCTCAGCTCGAGGCGAACCGTCTCGAACACCCTGAAGTCCAGAGCGCCTATATCCGAAGCGCTACGATCCTGTCGGTATTGTGGATGGTCTACCCGATCATTCTGGCTCTCTCGCCCGACGGGCTGGGCATTGTCTCGGACTCCGCCAGTGTCCTGGTGATTGCGGTTACCGATGTCCTTGCGAAGGTCGGGTTCGGCTTCATCAGCCTGTCGGATGACCGGAAGCTGGCGAGCGTCTGACCGTGTCTCGCCCGGGGCGCGCCCTGTGATCATGACAGGACGCCACGACCCTTTTCTACGCCTCTACTGGGGCTGCGCCGTGATACTTGCCGCAGCCTCGATCCTGACCAGCAGCACATTACTGGCCCTCGCGGCGATCATTCTTTTCGGGCTGCCCCATGGCGCCCTCGATGGTGAAATGGCGCGTCAGATCCTACGCCCCCGGTGCGGAGCGGCATGGTTCATTCTCTTTGCGCTCCCTTATCTCGCCCTGCTCGCCCTCGTGCTCGTTCTGTGGCGCCTCTATCCGCTTGCAACGCTGACCGGCTTCCTTGCCCTCTCCCTCTGGCATTTCGGAAGTGAGACAAGCGAGAGCAGCGCATCGATACTCAGCGCGCTGATATATGGCGGCGCGCCACTCATCCTGCCGTGCGTTTTTCACCCGGCGGCAACAGCCTCCCTGCTAAGCGCGATGGCGCCACCAACGCATCTTACCTCCCCGCCCTTCTGGCTGGTCTGGCTTTTCCCGTTCTGGGTCATGGCAGCGAGTGCCTGGCTTGGCGTAACCCCTCGCGAGAAACGTTTGGAGAAACTGGGATTGCTCTGCGGGCTGACTGCGGTGTTCGCCGTGCTGCCGCCTTTGCAGGCATTCATGATCTATTTCATTTTCCAGCACGCGCCGGCCCATGTCGCGACGCTTGTCGAAGACAGGCGATGGAAACGCCTGGTCTCGGCGCAAGCGGCGTTACGCTACAGCCTGAGTCTGACGGCAGCGACGCTGATTATCGGCGCCTTGCTGATCCCGTTTTATACTGGCCCCATGGTCGAGCGGCTGCTTTCCCTTACCTTCCAGCTTCTGGCGGCGTTGACGCTGCCTCATATGGTATTCGACTTCCTGACAGGCCAAATAAAAGAAGAAACGCAGCTCTGGTCAGCCACCCGCCCCGTCTGACGGCGATAGCGAACGATCCTCCTGCTCGCCCTCTTCGTCAGCTTTCGGCATAGCCAGCGCTCTGACGCGCATTTCCAGTCGCTCCCGTGCGCCAGGAACAGGCCGATGGCGTGCGCCAAACAAATGGCGAGCGAGAAAATGCCCTGTCAGAGCAAGGCCCTGTGCCCAAAGTATCGGGTCATCAGCGCCCTCATCGCCACCATCCGGACGGAGATAGGCAGGAAGTGGCAGAAGGCGGTCGGTCCAGATTCCTGCCCCTTCCGCACTCACAGCGCGACCGGTTTTCGGGGAGACATAGCGCAGCCCATCCTGCACGCCAGTCACTGCGCAGGAATCGAGCGTCAGACCATAACCGAGCGTGGCAAGAAGCGCCGTCTCCCAACGGACGTAATCGATTAGCGGCGCCGGGTCGGCCAGCACGCAGAAGGCGGTCAGGTCGCGTATCGTCCGCAGAAAGAAATCAGGATGGGGTTCGCGATCCGGCAAGGCGGAATCGGTCAGTTCGGCAGCGGCCTGAACGAGGGCAAGCTGCAAGGGGCGGTCAAGAAGCCTGACGGCTGTTTCCTGCACCATTTCGCCAGTCAACTGACCAAGCTGGTCAGACAGGCGTGAGGCATAACGGGCCAGAATGAGATTGCCCGGTTGCCAGAGCGCGGCCTGACGCCGTGACGAACCGCCACGCACCAGACCGGCAATGCGGCCATACTCTTCGGTGAAGAGATGGACCACCGCCCCGCCCTCGCCGTAGCGGCGGGCAGAGAGGACGATCGCGGCGCATTCGAAATTCATGCGCCGCGCCCGATTTGAGGCCTGATCAGACGATCAGACGCCAGCAGCAGCGGCCACTTCAGCGGCGAAGTCGCTGGTTTCCTTCTCGATGCCTTCACCGAGCTGGAAGCGCTCGAAAGCAACGAGCTTGGCACCGGCCTTCTCGACAACCTTGGCAACGCGCGTCTCGCCGTCATGCACCCAGACCTGCTCCAGAAGAACGACTTCTTCATAGAACTTGCGAATGCGGCCTTCGATCATCTTCTCGATGATGGCTTCCGGCTTGCCGGATTCACGAGCCTGCTCGATCAGAACCTGGCGCTCACGCTCCAGAGCTTCCGGATCGACGCTGGCCACTTCGAGAGCTGCCGGACGGGTTGCCGCGACATGCATGCCGATCTGACGACCCAGCGTCAGCAGGGCTTCGGATTCCGACGGTGCTTCGACAGCTGCCAGAACGCCGATCTTGCCAACGCCCGGACGCAGCGCGCTGTGGACGTAGGAAGCGACGATGCCCGAAGGAACGGTCAGCACCTTGGCGCGACGCAGCGACATGTTCTCACCGATCGTGGCGATCAGGTGGGTCAGCTCTTCTGCGACCGTGCGGCCAGTGGCCAGCTTTGCCTGCGAAAGGGTGTCGAGATCGTCACCGGCTTCGAGCGCAGCATGAGCCACGGCCTCGACAAATGCCTGGAACGCTTCGTTGCGGCCCACGAAATCGGTCTCGGCATTGACTTCGACCATAGCGGCCTTGTTCTTGCCGGAAGCGACGGCCACGAGGCCTTCTGCCGTCGTGCGGCCAGACTTCTTTGCAGCCTGCGACAGCCCCTTGGCGCGCAGCCAGTCGATGGCGGCATCCATGTCGCCAGCAGCTTCGGTGAGGGCCTTCTTGCAGTCCATCATGCCGGCGCCGGTCTTTTCGCGCAGGTCACGAACGAGGGCAGCAGTGATTTCCGCCATGTTCCATACTCCTTCAGGAATGAAACGGCGCGCCGCAGCCTTTCAGCCGGGCACGCCCAAAATAGTCAGATGCCGGGAGAGCCCGAAAGCTCTCCACAGGCAGATCAGGCTTCAGCCGGAGCTTCTGCCGTCGTTTCCTCAACAACCGTCTCGACCGGCAGTTCTTCAGAAGCGCCGAAATCAACGCCCGAAGCAGCCATTTCAGCCGAGATGCCGTCCAGAACCGACTGCGCCACGAGGTCGCAATAGGTGGTGATGGCGCGGATAGCGTCGTCATTGCCCGGGATCGGGTAGGTCACGCCAGCCGGGTTGGAGTTGCTGTCGAGAACAGCAATGACCGGAATGCCGAGCTTGTTGGCTTCTTCAACAGCCAGCTTTTCCTTGTTCGTGTCGATCACGAACAGGATGTCGGGCAGGCCGCCCATTTCCTTGATGCCGCCGAGCGAACGCTCGAGCTTCTCGCGGTCACGGGTGATGTCGAGAATTTCCTTCTTCGTCAGACCATGCGTGTCGCCGGAGAGCATCTCGTCGATCTGGCGCAGACGCTTGATCGAACCGGTGATGGTCTTCCAGTTGGTCAGCATGCCGCCGAGCCAGCGATGGTTGACGTAGTACTGGCCGCAACGGGTTGCTGCTTCAGCAACGTGCTCGGCTGCAGCGCGCTTCGTGCCGACGAACAGCACGCGACCGCCACCGGCAACCGTGTTGCGAACGGCCTGGAGGGCGCGGTCGAGCAGGGGAACGGTCTGCTGCAGGTCGATGATGTGAACCTGGTTGCGGACACCGAAGAGATAGGGTGCCATCGCCGGGTTCCAGCGACGCGTGTGGTGACCAAAGTGAACGCCGGCTTCGAGCAGCTGACGCATGGTGAATTCGGGCATCGCCATGATGCAAATTCCTGTTCTTCTGGTTGTGCCTCCGTATGACTTCGCCAGCCTTGCAGGCCGACACCAGATAGTCTGTCGTCATACGTGCGAATTGCCCTTCTCCCCGACAGCGGAGCCGCCAGAGAAGTTAGACGGGCGCGGTATCGCCTTTTTTGCCCCAAAAGGCAAGGACGAAGCACCCAATCGCAGAGGAAACATGCATCCCGCCCTGGAACGATGTCAGAGAGCGACGCTATTTGCGCGCCGCAGCGCATCGCCGGATGCTTTGACTGGCGCCCTCCCTTGCCTGGACCGTGAGCCCCAAGCGCGCGCATCAGGCCGCAGCCTTTTGCAAAAGTGAACCGGACCCGCTGATTCGATGCAATTTCGAAAGAAAAATCCTGTGCGTGCACACCGGACGTGTCATGTTCACGCAATGTTGCCCTGCTAAGCGCTCCGCCGCGCACAGGGTCCCTCACACCCGCGCCATACCTTTTGACCTGGGTGGCCCCGGCGGCACCCATTTTCGGAATTACGTCGATGCGGATCCTGTTGATTGAAGACGAACTGGATATGGCGGTGCTGATTACCAGAAGCGTCCAGGACGCAGGATTCGCGATCGATTCCGCGCGCACGCTCGCCGATGCACGGGAAATGGCGGCCCTCGCCTCCTATGCGCTCATCATCCTTGACCGCCGGCTCCCCGATGGGGACGGCCTCAGCCTTATCCGGAGTTTACGCACTGCGCAGCCCGGTGCGCCCATCATCGTCCTCTCCGCACTGGACGCCGTGCCGGACAGGGTTCAGGGCTTGAATGAAGGAGCGGATGACTATCTCGCCAAACCATTTGACATGGCGGAGCTTCTTGCGCGGGCAAGGGCCGCGCTGCGTCGCCCCGGCGCTGAAGACACGCCGCCCATGATCTGCGGCCGTCTTGGTTTCCACCCCTCGACGCGAGAAGTCACGATCGATGGAACCCCGGTGCTGTTCAAACGGCGCGAGCTTGCTGTCCTCGAGACACTGATACGGCGCGCCGGCAGGGTCGTCAGGCGCGAGACTCTGATCGAGGAAGTCTATGGATTCGACGATGAGATCCAGTCCAACACGCTGGATGCGCATATCTCACGTCTGCGCGTCCGACTTACCGCTTTCAAGGCGGGTATTGTAATTCATCCGATCCGCGGGGTCGGCTATCTTCTGGACCAGTGCTGAATGTGGATTCCCCGTTTCACCTCTTTGCGGATACGCATGACGGCCCTGCTGCTCGGCATTCAGCTCGTCTGTGTGCTCTTCGTGGTCTTTCTGCACCCGTTTCTTATACCAGATACGAGCTATACCGACATCGCGGATATCACGACCCAAGACCTTATCGAGGACTCGCTCACCGCTGACGCCTCGGGTGCGCTGGTCATCGCCCCCACACCGGCCCTGCGCCGATATGCCGCCACCCGGCCTGAACTGATCTACGCAATTGCAGGCGCTGACGGGCAGATCGCCCGTGGCTCGAACAAATATCTCAGCGACCTGCTGAAGCAAATTGCCCCCGTGCGACTGGAAGACTCCGAAGGCTTTGATACGAGGCGGCCCGGCAAGGGGCCGATCTATTTCGACACGCTCGAAACCCGTTTCGGCAAGCTCTTTATTGCAGTGACAGGAGAGGCGTTCGGGATCGCGGACATCCCAAGCTTTTTCGAGTTATTCAAGCCTCTCGTTCTTGTTTACAGCCCGCTGATGATCGGGGTCTTCATCTCACTTCCCCTTCTGATCATCTGGGCTCTGCGCCCGCTCAGCCTTGTCAAACGCGCTGCGGCCTCGATCGATCTTCATAATATCGATCATCCGCTTCCGACAGACGGATTGCCCAATGAGCTTCGTCCCGCCGTCGAGGCAATCAATGCTGCTCTCGCGCGTATTGCTGTCGGCTGGCAGCAGCAGCATTTCTTCATGGCCAATGCCGCTCATGAACTGCGTACTCCCGTTGCCATACTCCAGGCACGCATCGACCAGATCAGGCTCGATAGCGAGAGCCGGATGAGTCTGGGGCGCGATGTGCATCGGCTGCGCCGTCTGGTCGATCAGCTCCTGATCATCGCCCGTCTGGACCGGCAACAGACGACCTCTTTCACGCCCCTCGACATCGTGGACCTCTTACAGGGCGTGCTGGCGGATTGCGCACCTTATGTTCTGCGCAGCCGCCGATCGATCGACCTGCAGTGCAGTGTTCCGAAATGTGAGATCACTGGTGATCGGCAGGCGCTTGGTAGCCTTCTGACGAATCTGATCGACAACGCGACGAAGGCCGAACCCGAGGGAGGGACGATCTTTGTGAAGCTGGACGCTGCACCTACGCATATCACCATCGCGGTTTCCGATCATGGGGCGGGGATTGCCGAGGAAGATCGTCAGCATGTGTTCGAGCCGTTCTGGCGAAAGGACCATCACGAGCCAGGGACTGGTCTGGGCCTCGCTGCTGCGAGGGACATCGTGACGCTTCATGGCGGTAGCATACAGATCGACCAGACACCGGGGGGTGGCGCAAGTTTCAAAGTGGTCCTTCCCGTAGACCCGTCCATTTCGCCCAGATGATGATATGACATGGGAGGAAGAAAATCCCTTCTATAAGGTCTCGCCGTCAGACTCCTGCAATGTCCAGAAACTAGGTTCCTCAGAGCCGGTCATCCTGACGACGCAATTGTCGTCAGCCCCGGCCACGAGGCAAGACTGCGATGATGCAAGTAAGCATAATTCCGCCGCACCGCATGGTTCTGAAAACGACAGGCACTTGCCACCTCTCCTCCCAGCAGCGTCTGGCGCTCTCTGTTCCCTCGCCTTCTGAAGCCATGTTCCATGAGCGAAAACGGATACCTCTTCTCTCGGCTTCTCCAAACGCCATCATGGTAACGTCTGGAGCCGAGTACGGGCTGGTAGCCACATGGTGCGCCACCGCAAACGAGACATTCGGACGCGCTGTGCTCAGGGCCGTCGCCCTCCTGCGCAATGTTCGAGAAAACTGAGCAGATCTGCTGCTCACCCAAGGGATTCCACTCCGCATGATACCGACACGATCACGCCCGACCTTCCCATCATCGCCTCGCTCCCGGCAACCCATAACTCGATGGCTTGACGTCAAACCGCTCTACCCAGAATTCCGTATAGGGATGCGCGAGAATCGGCCCGCTGCGCGCGATGGTCTCAGCAGCCCGGTCCTCTCCTACGATGCACGAAAAAACGAGTTGGCCGATACGCGACCCGACGCCATGAAGCGTGCCTTCTGGCATACGCTGATATCGAGACGCGTCACGGGGCGCGCCGTGCAGATACTTAAGCTTGCCTCGGTGATGATCACAGAGGCAGCACTGTTACGTCCCATCTCGGCGGCGCTGATATTCGGGCTTCAGATTCGTCTTCTGAAACTTGCGCGTAAACGGGGCCTCGCGGCGAAACGCGGGGGATGAGCTAGTGCCTGAATGCAAAGAGCTCGGCGTAATGGTCCGAAACGCCGACACAGCGAGGCGGTGCGACGAGGTCAGAGATGATCGATGCGTGACACCCCCTGAATCGTCCGCAATTGCTCGCCAAGACGCGGCGTTACCGGGAAATGACCGCTGAGCGTCACTTCGACGGCCTTGGTGTCGTCGACGGCCGGTACCAGAATAATCTTGCCGCGTCCCCTGCCCTTGCTGCCCAGGAGATCGCGCACTTTCGTCACGGCTGAGGTCTCGCTTATCCAGACGCGCATTTCAGAGCTTTCCTGAGCCGCCGCCTTTTCCAGATCTGTCACGTCGGTCGCCGTGATGCGCAGCGCGTCACCTTCCAGTTTGAGATCAGCGGTTACCATTACGGCCTGACCCGCCACGAGCAGATCGCGGCAGCGCGACAGCACTTCAGAGAAGAGCGTGACCTCGCAGCCGCCCGTCGCATCAGAAAGGCGCACCCAGGCCATCTTGCTGCCGCTCTTGGTCGGACGTTCCTTCTTGTCGACGACGCATCCCGCAATACGCACGCGATAAGACCCGTTCTCGGCAGCCGTCATGAGGTTCTGCGACGTCAGCACATTGGCGCGCTTGAGAACCGAACGATAGGCGTCGAGCGGATGAGCCGACATGTGAAAGCCGATCGCTTCTGCCTCAGCCGCCAGACGCTCGAATTCGGGCCAGTAGGGCGCATCGGCAAGGCGAAGCTCTTCCGGTTCGGCTGCTGCGCCAAACAGACCGATCTGGCCCGAAGCGGCCTCCTGCGCTTCCGATTGCGCGCGGCGCATGATGATTTCCGAGCTGGCAAAAACGATATGACGCGGCTTGTCGAGTGAGTCGAATGCCCCCGCCTTGGCCAGATTTTCGATCTGTATCTTGTTGAGCTGTTTCGCGTCGCAACGCGAGGCCAGATCGGCGAGGCTGATGAACGGCTTGTCGCCACGTGCCTCGACGATCGCCTGCATGGCCGAGAAGCCAACGCGCTTGACCGCTGCCAGTGCATAGCGAATGGCCCAGCTGCCATCCTCCTGCTTTTCGAGCGAGAAATCGGCTTTCGAGCGGTTGATATCGACAGGCAGCACCTTGATTTTCATCCGGCGCGCTTCCTGACAAAGCGAAGCCAGCTTGTCAGTCTTTTCTCGCGCCAGCGACATACACCCGGCGAGGAAAGCCACCGGATGGTTCGCCTTCATCCAGGCCGTCTGATACGACACGAGAGCATAGGCGGCTGCGTGGGATTTGTTGAACCCGTAATCGGCGAAGCGGGCCATGAGGTCGAACACTTCAGCCGCTTTTTCCGGCGTGATCCCGCGTCCGGTTGCGCCCTTGACGAAAATCTCGCGCTGCGTGTCCATCTCGGCGCGGATCTTCTTGCCCATGGCACGACGCAGCAGATCGGCGCCGCCGAGGCTATACCCGGCCATCTTCTGCGCGATCTGCATGACCTGCTCCTGATAGACCATGATGCCATAGGTCTCAGACAGGATATCGCGGATCTCTTCGTGAGGCGGCTCCCACTCCGCGCCATGCTTGCGGGCGCAGTAATCGGGAATATTGGCCATCGGCCCCGGACGATAGAGCGCCACCGCCGCAATCAGATCCTCAAGCCGCGTCGGGCGCATCTGCTTGAGCACGTCGCGCATACCTGCGCCTTCGAACTGGAACACGCCGCCAGCATCGCCACGGGCCAGCATGTCATAGGTGGGCGCGTCGTCCAGCGGCAGGGTGGCCAGATCGACCTCAATGCCCTGCTGCGCGATGAAATTGATGCCGCGCTTGAGAATGGTGAGCGTGGTGAGGCCAAGGAAGTCGAACTTCACCAGCCCGGCCTGCTCGACAAATTTCATGTTGTACTGCGTGACCAGCATATCGCTCTTGGGGTCGCGATAGAGCGGCACAAGCTCGACCAGTTCACGATCGCCGATCACCACACCTGCCGCGTGAGTTGACGCGTGGCGATAGAGCCCTTCGAGCTGCAACGCGATTTCCATCAGGCGGCGCAGCGCCTCGTCGTTCTCGCGCATTTCCTGCAGGCGCGGCTCGCCATCGATCGCCTGTTTGAGCGTGACAGGCTTGGCCGGGTTATTCGGGATCAGTTCCGCCACGCGGTTGACCATGCCGAAAGGCAGGCCGAGCACACGCCCGACATCGCGCACCGCCGCACGCGCCTGAAGCTTACCGAAGGTGATAATTTGCGCCACGCGCTCGCCACCATATTCGGTGCGCACGTATCGGATCACCTCATCGCGCCGGTCCTGACAGAAATCGATATCGAAGTCAGGCATCGAGACGCGTTCCGGGTTCAGGAAGCGCTCGAACAGCAGATTGAAGGGCAGCGGGTCGATATCGGTAATGGTCAATGCCCAGGCCACAAGCGAGCCTGCACCCGATCCACGCCCCGGCCCTACCGGGATATCATGCTCCTTGGCCCACTGGATGAAATCCGCAACGATCAGGAAGTAACCGGGGAAGCCCATACGGGCGATGATGCCGAGCTCCATTTCGAGACGCGCCTCATAGCGCGCGCGTGTCGCCTCATCGGCGTCCATACGTTCGAGGCGCAGTCTCAACCCGTCCTGAGACATGCTCCGAAGCGTCTCTTCTTCCGTCGAGCCTTCATTGACCTTGGGGCAGACGGGCAGAAGCGGCGGGCGTGTCGAGACCTTCACCGCACATCGTTGTGCGATCATGAGCGTATTGTCGCAGGCCTCTGGCAGATCGGCGAAAAGAGCCTGCATAGCGTCGGGCGATTTGAACCAGTGCTCGGGCGTAACACGCCAGCGTTCCTGCTCGGCCATGGTGCGGCCTTGTGCAATACAGAGCAGGGCATCATGGGCTTCATGCATGGAAGGCTTGGCGAAAAAGCACTCATTGGTGGCAACAAGTGGCAGGCCCAGACGATCTGCGGCCGCGATCATCCCGGGCTCGACGGCTTTTTCTTCTGGCAGACCATGCCGGTGCAGCTCGACGGCCATGTGCTCGCCAAAGCCTTCCTGCAAACGACGCAGCAACGCCATTGCCTGATCTTCCTGCCCTTCGGCCAGCAGCCGGAACAGCGGGCCGCGCGTGCCACCTGTCAAAAGGAACAAGCCGTCAGAATGGGCGCAAAGCGTCTCGAGCAGAATGGCCGGGTCCGACGGATCGCCTTTGAGAAACCCTTCAGAGGACAGGAACTGCAGGTTGGCAAGACCGACCTCGTTGCGCGCCAGCGCCACCATGGGCTCTGACGGCGCGCCTGGCTTGTCGCTGCGTGATGGGAGGGCGAGCTGACAGCCGACGATTGGCTGCACCCCTTTGGCCGTGCAGTACTGGGAAAATTCCAGCGCACCGAACAGATTGCCCGTATCGGTCAGTCCCACCGCAGGCATGGCCGATTCGGCTGCCAGCGCCACCAGATCGGGGATGCGTATCGCCCCCTGGCTTAGCGAATAGGCGGAGTGATTACGAAGATGAACAAAGCGGGCATGGGACATGAGGCAGGATGTATCAGACCCGCCTCATGGCTTCATCCCTTTCTTTATTTCGCGACGATCTGGCCGTCCCGCAGGGTGACGACACGGTCCATGCGCGAAGCGAGCTCCTCGTTATGGGTCGCGATCAGGGCGCCCACATTCTCGCTACGCACGGCATGAAGCAACTCGTCAAACACGGCGTCAGACGTATGCACGTCAAGATTGCCGGTTGGCTCATCTGCCAGAAGCAGTCTGGGGCGATTGGCCAGAGCGCGGGCGATCGCCACGCGCTGCTTTTCACCACCCGAGAGCTTGCCGGGCAGATTTTGCAGACGATGGGCCAGACCAAAACGGGTCAGCAAATCGGTCGCCCGTGCCTTTGCCTCACGAGGGGCCACGCCTGCGACATGCTGGGGCAGCACCACATTTTCCAGCGATGAAAACTCGGCCAGAAGATGATGGAATTGATAGACGAAGCCGATCTCGTCCCGGCGTATCTGCGTCCGCAGAGTATCGCTGAGCGTGCGTGTCTCACGCCCAGCGACACGGACTGCGCCCTCCTGAGGGGATTCGAGCAGGCCCGCAATGTGGAGAAGCGTCGATTTGCCTGTGCCACTCGGCGCGACCAGCGCCACGATCTCACCGGGATAGAGATCGAAGCTCGCTCCCTTGAGAATCTCGAGTGTTTCGTCGCCCGACCGAAAGCGCCTCGTAACGCCCTCAAGGCTGAGGACCGGTGTTTCACTCATGGCGCAGCGCCTCGATAGGGTCGGTTTTGGCCGCGCGCCATGACGGATACAGCGTGGCAAGGAAGGAGAGCGCCAGCGCCATGACCATCACCTCGATAACCTGAGACCAGATCAGCTTCGCAGGCAGATGCTCGAGATAGTAGAACTCGGGATTGAACAGGCTTGTATGGGTGAGATGCTCCACACCATGCTGGATACGCTCGATATTGAGGCAGAACACCACACCGATGCCAAAGCCGATCAGCGTGCCTGATACGCCCACGGAGGCACCGCACATCAGAAAGATGCGCATGATCGCCCCACGGCTCGCCCCCAGCGTTCGCAGCACGGCGATATCGCGTGTCTTGTCCTTGACCATCATGATCATGGACGAAATCACGTTGAACGCTGCCACAAGAATAATGAGCGTAAGAATGAGGAACATCACGTTCTGCTGCACGGTCAGTGCGCCCAGAAAGGCATTGTTGCTCTGTGTCCAGTCCATGACCCGCAGTCTCGGGTCATCCAGTCGCTCGGCAATGGCACGCGTGACCGGTGTCACCTCCAGCGCATCTTTTGTCGCCACCTGAATGAGCGACACGGCACCGGGCATCATGAGAAAACGCTGTGCTGAATCGAGCGGCATGAGAATGACGCTCGTATCGTAATCATTGACGCCAGCGTCGAATACCATCGCCACATGATAGGCGCGTATGCGCGGCATGGTGCCAAAAGGCGTCGCCCGCCCATTGGGCGAAAGCAGCGTGACCTTGCTGCCAACGCTCAGCCCGGCCCGCGCTGCCAGTGTCGCGCCAACGGCAATGGCATCGTCACCCTGGAAATCGGCCAGCTTGCCCTCAACCACGGTATCGCTCAGCGCATGAAGATCACGCAGATCATCCGGCGCAATGCCGCGCACGACACCCCCTGTCGAGTAGTTGCCAGCATCGATCAGCACCGTGCCTTCCGCCATCGGGGTCACACGGGTGACGTTCTTCACGCCTTTGATGGCGACGACATCATCCTGATAATTGCTGATACTGTGACCGGCGCTGAAGATGTTCAGATCGCCATTAAGCCCGAGCACGCGCCCCATCAGATCAGCGCGAAAACCATTCATCACCGCCATGACAATAATCAGGGTTGCGACACCGAGCGCGATACCGATAAGCGAAAAAATGGCGATGATGGAAACGAAACGTTCCCCGCGACGGGCGCGCAGATAGCGCCCCGCCACCACGCGCTCGAAGCGATTGAACATGATCAGGCAGCGCCCTTGCCGGAAGCGTCAGTGCCCAGCACCTTGGCCAGCGCCTCGTCGACAGAAAGCTCGAAACGCTCGCCCGTGGCGCGGCGCTTGAGTTCGACCTTGCCTTCTTTCGCGCCGCGCGGGCCAACGATCATCTGCCAGGGGTGGCCCATCAGATCGGCATCGTTGAATTTCACACCGGCACGCTCGCCACGGTCATCATAAAGGAACGCATCGGGAGCCGCCGCATACAGCTTCTCGCACAGCGCATCCACCGCTTCGTCACCCGGCTTGAGGCTGAGAATGGCCGCAAGGAAAGGCGCCACCGAGTCAGGCCAGATGATACCGGCCTCATCATGGCTGGCTTCGATAATCGCGCCAACGAGGCGGGACACGCCAATGCCGTAAGAACCCATTTCCGGGAAGAACTGGTTGCCGTCGGCGCCGCTCACAGAAATCCCCATGGATTCCGTATATTTCGTGCCGAAATAGAAGATATGTCCGACCTCGATACCACGCCCCTCGCGACGACGATCAGCCGGCACGTCTTCCCAGGCCTTTTCGTCATGCATTTCGTCGGTTGCGGCATAGAATTTCGTCACGCCGCTGAAGAAGGCCTCGAGGCTCTTGTGATCGGCGATATCCACCGCCTCGTGCAGCCAGTCCTGCTCCTCGAGCGCTGCATCGAAGAACACGCCGCTCTCGCCCGTGGGGGCCAGCACCAGGAATTCGTGGCTCAGATCGCCACCGATCGGGCCCGTGTCGGCCTTCATCGGCACAGCGCGAACGCCGAGACGCTGGAAGGTGCGCAGATAGGCCAGCATCATGCGACGATAGGCCGCAACGGCATCGTCATAAGACGCATCGAAGGAATAGGCGTCCTTCATGAAGAATTCGCGACCACGCATCACGCCAAAGCGCGGGCGCAGTTCGTCGCGGAATTTCCACTGCACATGGTAGAGCGCCTGGGGCAACTCACGATAGGATTTAATCACCTGGCCGAAAAGATCGGTGATCATTTCCTCATTGGTCGGCCCATAAAGCAGTTCACGATCCTGACGATCGCGAATGCGCAGCATCTCCGGCCCATAGGCATCATAACGGCCTGAACGCTTCCACAACTCGGAAGACTGCACGGTCGGCATCAGCAGTTCCTGCGCACCGATCGCGTTCTGCTCTTCGCGCACGATCTGCTCGATATTACGCAGAACCCGCAGCCCGGCTGGCAGCCAGGCATAGATGCCGGCCGATGTCTGGCGCACAAGGCCAGCGCGCAGCATCAGGCGATGCGAGGCAATCTGGGCCTCGGAAGGCACTTCTTTGAGGGTAGGCAGAAAACCGCTGGAGAGACGCATCAGGCTGGACCATTCCGGAGAAAAACCGCGCGCCTTTTACGGCGCGTTCAGGAGTATTGGCTGCGGGATCAGACCCGCAGCAGATGAACATCGACCAGCGGCCGCTTCTGCAGCTTGCGTCCGAGCGCACGACGCAACGCCGTCTTGGCGGCGTCGCGGAAAGCAGCATCGTCACGACGCAGATCATCGGGAATCTCGTCGATCGCATCTGCGAATTCTTCCGAGATGCGCGTGCTCTCGGGGTCTTCTGCCTCAAGCAGGCCCGGCGCGCTGATCTTGGGCATGCCGATTACATAGCCCTCATCGTCCACCGCGAAACTGGCCAGTACCATGCCGTTGAACAGCATCTTGCGACGCGCTGCTAGAACACCGCCCGTCATGGGCAGCAGACGCCCGCCATCAAGCGCGAGACGGCCTGTAGGAGCCGTATCGACCACTTCAGCGTGGTCGGGGCCGAGACGCAGCAGATCGCCGTCTTCGAGAAGGATCGCTTCCGCGCCTGTCTCGCGAGCCAGAGCAGCATGGGCCGTCAGATGACGCCATTCACCATGTGTCGGCACGCTCAGCTTCGGGCGGACAAGGCTGTAGAGATGACGCAGATCATCCGAGGTCGCATGACCCGACACATGCACCAGATGATCCTTGTCGGTCAGCACAGTGGCACCACGACGGGTCAGATTGTCCTGAACCGCCATGACAGCCTGTTCGTTACCCGGGATCATGCGCGACGAATAGATCACCGTATCGCCCTCACCGAGGGAGATATTGGGATGAACGTCGGAGGCAATGCGCGAGAGCGCCGAACGCGGCTCGCCCTGGCTGCCGGTGATGATCATCAGCAAGCGGTTATCAGGAACCGAATTGGCTTCGCGCTCGTCGAGGAACGGCGGGATATCCTGCAGATAGCCGCATTCACGCGCAGCCACTTCGAGGTTGCGCAATGAGCGCCCGACAACCATCACCTGACGGCCTGCCGCCTTGGCTGCACGGGCAATGCTTTCGACACGCGCAACGTTCGAGGCAAAGCAGGTGATCGCCACGCGACCATGAAGGGTCTTGATCAGACCCGCCATGGAATCGCGCACCTGGCCTTCCGTCCCCGAAATACCCTCGCGGAACACGTTGGTACTGTCGCACACCATGGCCAGAACGCCTTCGTCACCGACGGCCTTGAAGGCATCGAGATCGGTCAGCGGGCCGACAACAGGCTCACGATCGAGCTTGAGGTCCCCTGTATGCACGATTGTGCCGTAAGGCGTGCGCAGCACCAGAGACTGCGCCTCGGGCACGGAATGGGTCACGTTGATGAACTGCAGGTCGAACGGGCCGACCTCGAAGCGCGAGCCCATCGGTATGGTGTGGATGGTCACCTGCGGCAGAAGATGCGCCTCGCCCAGCTTGCGTCGCAACACGGCGGCGGCAAAAGGCGTCGCATAGATCGGGCAGCGCAGCTGGGGCCAGAGATGGGCAACAGCGCCCAGATGGTCTTCATGCGCATGGGTGATCACAAGGCCGCACAGGCTCTTGTGGCGCTCTGCGATGAAGAGCGGGTCGGGCATAAGGATTTCGGCTTCGGGGGTATCATTGCCCGAAAAACCAATACCGCAATCAATGGCCAGCCACTTGCCGTCAAGGCAGTAGAGATTGAAATTCATACCGATCTCGCCGGTCCCGCCCAATGGCAGGAATGCGAGACCCTTTTCAGTCACTGACATTCAAAATTCCTAGAAACAAATAGAAGAAACACACCTTCATCCTGGTGCCGGAATAAATTCACCCGTCGAATTGCGCGCAGCCAGAAGGCGCAATCCGTCGAGTGTGAGTGTTGGAGCAACATGCTGGAACAGGTTCGTTCCCTCAGAAAAAAGCGGGGCCAGACCGCCCGTGGCGATCACCTTGATCGGGGTGGCCATCTCAAGCGCGATGCGCGAGACGATCCCTTCGACCAGACCGACATAACCCCAGAAAAGTCCGGACCTCATGGCCACACTCGTGCTGCGACCGATGGCAGATGATGGCCGACCGACACTGATGCGAGGCAGACGTGCCGCAGCCTGGTGCAGCGCCTCGAGCGACAGGTTGACACCCGGCGCGATCGCCCCACCACAGAATGCCCCTTCCTCATCCACAACGTCGAATGTCGTGGCCGTGCCAAAATCGACGACGACCAGCGGGCCACCATAGAAATGCTGCGCTGCAAGCCCGTTGAGGCGACGATCAACCCCGACCTCCGAAGGTGTATCGACCTTCAGCGGATAGCCCCAGTCGAGGGCTGTATTGGCAATAAGGGGTTCGAGATCCAGCCATTCGCGACACAGGCGGCGCAGATGATAGAGCGCGGCTGGCACAACCGTGCCGATGATGGCCCGTGAGATAGCCTGGGGATTCAGGCCGGAACGTTCGATCAGACTCAGAAGCCAGACGGCATATTCATCAGAAGTGCGCTGGTCATTGGTTGAGATGCGCCAGGTGCCGCGCCATTCCCTGCCATCATGCACGGCAAAAACGATATTGGTATTACCGGCGTCGACAACGAGGAGCACAGACCGTCCTTCACCCAAGCAGTAGAATATCCCCCGCCGCGAACGTCTGAATCTCGCCCTGAACGGTTTGAAGTAGCAGTCGACCGCCCACGTCGAGACCTGCGAAGAAACCCTCTATATAATCAGCCCCCCTCTGAACCGCAAGCCGCGAGCCTGGCTCGTGTGCCCGATCGAGCCAGGCGATGCGGATCGGCTCGAAGCCCCCACGCTCCCAGCGGTCGAGCCAGAGACCGAACTGCTCGAGAATACGCCTTGCAAGATCCTCCACCCCAATCTGCGCGCCCAGCGCCGCAGCCGAGACGGTCTTTCGTCCCTCGATCAGGGGGGCGGTACGCAGGTTGACCCCTATACCGGTGACGATCCAGGGAGCGTGAGGCGTGCCGCCGCGCTCGATCAGTACGCCGCAGAGCTTGGCGCCCCCGCAAACAACGTCATTGGGCCATTTGAGCCGCAGCCCCGAATCAGGGAGCCAAAAGGAGAGCGCCTCATGCACCGCTACAGCCACAAGAAACGGCATGGCCAGAATCAGGGCCTCTACGCGCTCATGCCGTAGCAGGAAGGAGAAAGACAGATTGCCCTGGGGCGCTGTCCAGACACGACCACGCGTACCCCGCCCGGCTGTCTGGAGATGCGCGAGAACGGCCATACCGTTCGGGGCGCCTTGGTCGGCTTGCTGCTTACAGAAATCGGAGGTCGACCCGAGCGTTTCGTAACACGTCAGGGACCAGGGGAAGCTCATGACTCTTCCAGATGCTGAGGAATGGTGGGCGATGACGGGATTGAACCGCCGACCCTCTCGGTGTAAACGAGACGCTCTACCGCTGAGCTAATCGCCCTCAGGACAGGAAGCGTCGAATCGCTGCCTGTCGTGAAACTGGGGATACGTTAACTTACGGCATCCTTCAAGCCCTTGCCGGGACGGAAACGGACAGAAACCGATGCCGGTATGTCGATTTCCTCTCCCGTGCGCGGATTGCGCCCCTTGGCGGCCTTGCGCGTGGCGGTAGCGAAAGAGCCAAACCCGACCAGACGCACCTCCTGCTTGCGCGCCAGAGCTTCTTCGATACTGGCGAAAAGCGCCTCTACCACATCACCTGCCTTGGCTTTAGGCAGATCGGTCTTCTCGGCGACCGCTGCGATGAGCTCCTGTTTGTTCAGCGGCTTTTCCATCTCGTTCCCTTATAGAATTCCTGAAAATCCGACCCTTTATGGGTCGCTCGGCATGTCTTGCAGGGCACTATGAAGGCGTTTTCTGTTACGTCAACCGCGCAGAGCGCCACGGGACGACGCTGTTTAACGCTTTAGTCAAAGCTGCGTCTTTCCTGCCATGCAAAGCAAAATGGCCGCCCCTTTCGAGGCGACCATCATGCATTGCAGAAAACAGGTAGTCATATCCCTCAGCGAGCAAGGTCCACATTTGGACCCTGAAGGCAGAGGGTAACAGGCTTAACCCGCCTGATGCCCCTCGCCTCCCCGTGGACAGCACCCTGGCAGCGTCAGTGCGGCAACTGGCTCGACAGCACCTCGGCAGCGCGCCCTGCCGGTACGTCTTCTTCCTCGTCCCATTCAATCGCCTCGGGCGGACGCACAAGCGCTGCCTCAAGAACCTGATCGACATGGGAAACGGGAATGATCGTCAGCGCCTCTTTGACGTTGTTCGGAATCTCGGCGAGATCCTTCTCATTGTCTTTCGGGATGAAGACCGTTGCGATACCGGCACGGGTTGCCGCAAGCAGCTTCTCTTTAAGACCACCAATCTCGAGCACACGACCACGAAGCGTGATTTCACCGGTCATGGCCACATCGCGGCGAATGGGAATACCGGTCATCACGCTCACGATCGAGGTCGCCATGGCAACACCGGCAGACGGCCCGTCCTTTGGCGTTGCACCCTCGGGCACATGCACGTGGATGTCACGCTTTTCGAAAATCGAGGGCTTGATGCCGAAAGACTGCGCACGCGAGCGAACATAGGAAACCGCGGCAGAGACGCTTTCCTGCATCACCTCACCCAGCTTGCCGGTCGCCTTCACATGGCCCTTGCCTGGCAGCATCACGCTTTCGATGGTCAGAATCTCGCCACCGACTTCCGTCCATGCCAGACCGGAGACCATGCCAACGAGATCTTCGGTTTCCGTCTCGCCATGCTTGAAGCGACGCACACCGGAGAACTCATCGAGATTTTCCGGCGTGATGGCAATCGTCTCGACCGAAGAGGTCACGAGACGCTTGACGACACGACGGGCAATCTTGGCGATCTCACGCTCGAGGCTACGTACACCGGCTTCACGCGTGTAATGCTGGATCAGGCTGCGCAGGGCTGCATCGCTGATCGACCATTCATGCGGTTTGAGGTTATGTGCCTCGGCCTGCTTGCCCACCAGATGGCGACGGGCAATCTCGACCTTCTCATCCTCGGTGTAACCCGACAGACGGATGATCTCCATACGGTCCAGCAAAGGCTGGGGCATGTTCAGGCTGTTCGCCGTGGTCACGAACATCACGTCCGAAAGATCATAATCGACTTCGAGATAATGATCGTTGAACGTGCTGTTCTGCTCCGGATCCAGCACCTCAAGAAGCGCCGAAGACGGATCACCGCGCCAGTCAGAACCGAGCTTGTCGATCTCATCGAGCAGGAAGAGCGGGTTGGACGTCTTGGCCTTCTTCATGCCCTGAACGATCTTGCCCGGCATCGAGCCGATATAGGTGCGACGATGCCCGCGAATTTCGGACTCATCATGCACACCACCCAGCGACATGCGCACGTACTGGCGCCCTGTCGCCTTGGCGATCGAACGCGCCAGTGAGGTCTTGCCGACACCCGGCGGGCCAACGAGGCACAGGATCGGCCCCTTCAGCTTCTGGGAACGCGTCTGCACGGCCAGATATTCAAGGATGCGTTCCTTGACCTTCTCAAGACCGTAATGCTCGGATTCAAGCACTTCTTCCGCTGCCGTGAAATCACGCGACACTTTCGAGCGCTTCTTCCAGGGAATGCTCAGGATCCAGTCGAGATAATTCCGTACAACGGTAGATTCAGCCGACATCGGGCTCATGCCGCGCAGCTTGCGCAGCTCGCCCATGGCCTTCTCGCGCGCTTCCTTGCTCAGCTTGGTCTTGACGATCCGCTCTTCGATTTCAGCTGTCTCGTCACGGCCGTCCTCACCTTCACCGAGCTCCTTCTGGATCGCCTTGAGCTGCTCGTTAAGGTAATATTCGCGCTGGGTCTTTTCCATCTGCCGCTTGACGCGGTTACGGATCTTCTTCTCGACCTGAAGAACGCCGATCTCCTGCTCCATATGGGCAAAGACCTGCTCCAGACGATGGCTGACAGAACCGCCTTCAAGGATATCCTGCTTTTCAGCGATCTTGAGGTTCAGATGGCTCGCAATGGTGTCTGCCAGTTTCGAGAGATCCTCGATCTGGTTGAGAGACACCATGACTTCAGGCGCAATCTTCTTGTTGAGCTTGATATACTGCTCGAACTGAGAAATCGCCGTGCGGCCGAGGGCCTCGACCTCGCTCCCGGTTTCCGGTGCGTCAGCCACTTCCTCGATCTCGGCCTCGAAATGGCCGTCGATATCGTGGAATTCCTTGATGCGCGCGCGACGAATGCCCTCGACCAGCACCTTGACGGTGCCGTCAGGCAGCTTGAGCAGCTGCAGGATCGTGGAGATCGTGCCGAAACGGTAGATATCCTCTGCCGGCGGATCATCCTGCGAAGCGTTCTTCTGGGCAACAAGCAGGATCTGCTTGTTGTCACGCGTGACAGCTTCCAAGGCACGAACGGATTTTTCGCGACCGACAAAGAGCGGCACGATCATATGCGGGAAGACGACGATATCGCGCAGCGGCAGGACAGCAATTGTCTCGACCGGCTTTGCCTTGGCTGCTTCTGCCTTGGCTGCGGTGTTGAGCTTGCTCGCCGCAGTCTTCCTCTTTTTTTCACTCATGAAACTCTGATCTCCTTGAGGACGATCTCGGCAATGTCACCCGAAATTTGGCGTGAACGACGCCGCGTCTTGACTGCCGAAAAGGCAAGTTCTTTTCATATGATAACGAAGGACCGGGGCAGCAAGCCGGTCCTCCGAATTTAGGGTGTCCCTCAGGCAGATTGCTCGGCGGGTTCTTCGGCCTTGCCTTTGCCGTAGACATAGACAGGCGCCGCGCGGTTCTCGGCGACATCCTTGTTGATCACGACCTCTTCGACCCCGTCGAGACCGGGCAGATCGAACATCGTGCCAAGCAGAATGGCCTCCATGATCGAGCGCAGACCACGAGCGCCTGTCTTGCGGGCGATGGCACGCTGGGCGATCTGGGTGAGCGCGTCATCGGTAAACGTCAGTGCAACGCCTTCCATCTGGAACAGACGCTGATACTGCTTCACGAGGGCGTTCTTGGGCTTGGAGAGAATGGCGACCAGCGTCTCCTCATCCAGATCCTCAAGCGTGGCAACGACCGGCAGACGACCGATGAACTCGGGGATGAGCCCGAATTTCAGCAGATCTTCCGGCTCGACATCGTGCAGGACGGCGCCGAGACGACGGTCATCAGGGTTCTGCACATCGGCGCCAAAGCCAATGCCCGAGCCCTTGCCGCGTGCCGAGATGATCTTGTCGAGACCGGCAAAGGCGCCACCGCAAATGAACAGCATGTTCGTCGTGTCGACCTGCAGGAACTCCTGCTGCGGATGTTTGCGCCCGCCCTGGGGCGGAACAGATGCAACCGTGCCTTCCATCAGCTTCAGCAATGCCTGCTGTACGCCCTCACCGCTGACATCGCGCGTGATCGACGGATTGTCGGATTTGCGCGAAATCTTGTCGATCTCATCGATATAGACAATGCCGCGCTGGGCGCGCTCGACATTGTAATCAGCAGCCTGAAGCAGCTTGAGAATGATGTTCTCGACGTCTTCACCCACATAACCGGCTTCGGTCAGGGTTGTGGCATCGGCCATCGTGAAGGGCACATCGAGGATACGCGCCAGCGTCTGGGCAAGCAGCGTCTTACCTGTGCCCGTCGGCCCGATGAGCATGATATTGGACTTTGCAATCTCGATATCGTTGCTCTTCTGGGAATGTGCCAGACGCTTGTAGTGGTTGTGCACGGCCACCGAGAGGGCGCGCTTGGCGATGAACTGGCCAATCACGTAATCATCGAGAACCTTGCAGATTTCCTTGGGAGTCGGCACCCCGTCACGCGACTTCACAAGATGCGTCTTGTGCTCTTCGCGGATGATATCCATGCACAGCTCGACGCATTCATCGCAGATGAAGACGGTTGGACCGGCAATGAGCTTGCGCACCTCGTGCTGCGATTTGCCGCAGAACGAGCAATACAGGGTGTTTTTCGAATCGCCGGTCTTATTATTCATCGCTGCTCCTCCTCCCCGATCGGCCCGGCCATGAGACTGGAACGCGACAGGGGGAACTCCAAACTTAGGCCAGGCGATGAGAGCCCGGCAAGCCCCTCCGGTCTGAGGCTGTAACGGGGCGACCAAGCCCCGGGCACGAGGCCGCCTGTCGCAGCCCCGCTGAAGGTCCGGCGAGAGGGCCGGACCTCACAACCGGGAGCAGGCTCAGCCCTGCTCGGAAATGCTCTTGGGACGTGCCTGGACGACTTCGTCGATCAGGCCGAACTCCTTGGCTTCGTCAGCCGAGAGATAGCTGTCGCGCTCGAGCTTCTGCTCGATTTCCTCAAGCGTACGCCCCGTGTGATTGCGGTAGATCTCGTTCAGGCGCTTGCGGATTTCGAGAATCTCGCGTGCCTGGATTTCGATATCCGAAGCCTGCCCCTGAGCGCCGCCCGAAGGCTGATGCACCATCACGCGTGCATTCGGCAGACAGAAGCGACGCCCCTTTTCGCCAGCAGCGAGAAGCAGCGACCCCATGGAGGCTGCCTGACCGATGCAGACGGTGCTGACCGGGCAGCGGATATACTGCATGGTATCGTACATCGCGAGACCAGCCGAAACGACGCCGCCGGGGCTATTGATGTAGAAAGAGATTTCCTTGCTCGGGTTGACGCTCTCCAGATAGAGAAGCTGCGCCGAGATGACCGCGGCCACCTGGTCATAGACCGGGCCTGTCAGGAAAATGATCCGCTCCTGAAGGAGACGGGAATAGATATCGAAAGCGCGTTCACCGCGTGACGTCTGCTCGACGACCATCGGTACGAGCGCGTTGTTGAAGATCTCGACAGGATCGCGATCCCTCATGGCCATTTCCGTTCCTAACTGCCACCGGCCCTCAACGGGCCGGTGTGTGACTTCTTCCATCTTGGTATGGCCACCATGAACGCCTAGAGCCCGTCCGTCAAAAAACGAACGGACTCCATGAGTCGCGGTGCGAATCAGACGATCAGAGGTCGGCCGGCGGGATCTCTGCGAGCTCTTCCGGCGTCACTTCCTTGTCGGTGACCTTGGCCAGCTCGATCAGATAATCGACGACCTTGTTCTCCAGAATCGGGCCACGAAGACCATCGGCTGCCTGCGGGTTCTTGCTGAAGAACTCGAACACGGCCTGTTCCTGACCCGGATAGCGCATGGCTTCCTGACGGACGGCCTGCATCAGCTCCTCACGGGAAACCGTAATTTCCTTCGTACGGCCGATTTCGGCCAGCAGAAGGCCAAGCTTCACGCGACGTTCGGCGATCTTGCGATAATCGGCGCGCAGGGTGTCTTCGTCCTTGCCCGCGTCTTCCTCGTCCATCTCACCCGAAGCGCGGTCCTGTTCGACGCGCTGCCAGATCTGGCCGAATTCGCTCTCGACCATGCTCTCGGGAGCTTCGAAATCCGTCTTGTCAGACAGGGCGTCGAGCAGCTCGCGCTTGATGCGCAGGCGCGACAGCTGGCTGTATTCGCCTTCTGCCTGCTTGACGATGATGTCACGAACCTGAGCGATGTTCTCGAAGCCGATCTTCTTGGCCAGCTCATCGTCAAGCGTCGGGTCGACCGGGGTCTTGAGCGCATTCGCCTTGATGTCGAACGTCGCTTCCTTGCCGGCCAGTTCCTTGGCCTGATACTCGGCGGGGAACGTGACGGTAATCACCTTCTCTTCGCCAGCCTTCATGCCTTCGAGCTGCTCTGCGAAACCGGGGATGAAACCGTCGCCACCGATCTCGACATTGACGTCCTGCGCCGTGCCACCATCGAAAGGCGTGCCATCGAGCTTGCCGACGAAATCGCAGTTGACGACGTCACCCGAACGGGCAGCGCGGTCTTCTTCGATCGTCTCGAAGCTGCGCTGGCGCTTGGCCAGCTCGGCCAGAGCCTTGTCGATGGTCTCATCGGCGGGCTTTGCCGTCAGACGGGTCAGCTCAAGACCGGAAAGGTCAGGAACAGCGATCTCGGGAAGAACTTCGAGTTCGATCTTGAACTCGAGATCGCCTTCACCTTCACCGCCGGAAACCAGCTCGACCTTCGGCTGAACGGCCGGGCGCAGCTTGTTGTCTTCCAGCACCTTGGTGGTGGTCTCGTTGACGACCTGCTCGAGGATCTCGCCATTCAGGGCGGCGCCATAGCGCTGCTTGACGAGCGATGCGGGCACCTTGCCGGGACGGAAGCCAGGCAGATTGATCGTGCGGCCGAGCTCGGCGAGACGAGCGGCGCGTCGCGCCTCCAGATCGCCAGCCGGCACAGTGACGGTAAAGCCGCGCTTCAGACCTTCGGATTGCGTTTGGGTAACCTGCATCTGTCAGGCGATCCTCTATTGACCGGGTTGCCATCGGGGCCCTGCACCCGGCTTCATCGCAGCACAGGCAAGGCAGGAAGCCCCGACTAAGGAGAAAATATTTTGGTACGGGCGGAGGGACTTGAACCCCCACGACTTGCGCCACCAGAACCTAAATCTGGCGTGTCTACCAATTCCACCACGCCCGCACACGCAGCCCAGCCGAAGACCGGGCCGTCAAGCGCGCCGCTTTACAGCACAATTTCAGATTTCACAAGCCAGTGCGATCGCCTTGGCGCGCGCATCGCCCAGATGGGCATCAAGTGCCTCGACAATCGGCCAGTTTCCAGCGCGCATCCCAGCCTCACCATGCAGCCACACACCGGCGCAGGCGGCTTCCCAAGGGATCATACCGGCAGCAAGCATCGTCGAAATCACGCCCGCCAGCGTATCGCCCGAACCGGCTGTTGCCAGAGCCGGGCTCGCATGGTCATTGAGGGCAACCCGCCCGTCGGGTGATGCAATCACGCTGACGGCACCCTTGAGCACGACTACCGCCCCGATACGCCGCGCCGCCTTTTGCGCCGCACCAACGAGATCGTCCCCCGGCGCACCAAAAAGTCTGGTAAATTCTCCGATATGGGGCGTAATGACAGAAACGCCATGGAGCTTTTCCGGCTCACTTCCCGCCCAGCCCAGAGCGCCAGCATCGGCCAGAACAATGCGTTCCGATGCAAGAAGAAGCGGCAGACTCGCAGCGACTTCTGGCTCGGTCAGGCCTGGCCCGCAGAGCCAGACCCTGCGACGCTCGTCTTCAAGCAGTGTTTTCAGCGGCCCGTCATCAATTACCAGACCGGGCGCACCAAGCCGGTAGGCCGCTGCGCCCTCTCCGGCACTGATACGCACCAATCCGGCTCCGCTTGCCCGCGCACCGGCCGCGGCCAGCCTGGTTGCCCCCGGCATGAACTGGCCTGCGTAGATACTGACGACACCCCGACGGTATTTGTGGTCTTCCAGGCTCATCGCCGGCACGTGCCAGAGCCCCGGTTCATTGAGCCAGATCGTGGGACCCGCAGCCTCAAGGCAGATTTCAGGCATACCGATATTCGCGCAGACGAGCTCGCCACAGATTTCGCGCCCCGGGTACAGTATGTGCCCGGGCTTGGGACGGACGAATGTAACGCTCATGCGATAATCCGGCCCCTCAACCAAAGAGGCACCGGTCGTGCCATTGACCGTGCTGGGCAGATCGATCGCCACAAGCATCCTGGCTGCAGAAAGCACCGCCACCACCTCAGGCGCCGGGGGGCGGTCGAGGCCCGCACCGAAAACAGCATCGATCACCAGATCGGCGCGGCGGGCATTCTCTGGTGTGAAATCCGCTATTCGCCCGCGATACTGCGCCGCAGCCCTAGAGGCCGCACTTCCCTCACGGGGCGGTGTCAGAGGGGCGACCTGAACCGGCCAACCCGCACGCTCGAGATAGCGGGCAGCGACATAACCATCGCCACCATTATTGCCCGGCCCGCACAGCACCAGCACACGGCAAGGCGCAAAACGCGCCCTGATTGCCTGAGCCACAGACCAGCCAGCCCGATCCATCAGCGCGCTGATCCCGATCGTTTCGCTCGCCTTTCGATCCATCTCGCCACATTGCGCCGGCGTGGGCAGGGAAAAACGCAGGTCAGACTTCATGGGCATGTCACTCCGCAGTTGATGATTTCGCGCATACTGCTAGGGAACGTCGCATAACCTTCCGGTATTCCTGATCCCGCGCTTTTGAGGGCGCGAAGTGTCCCGGACCTGATTTCTGGTGGAGAAGACATGTCGAACCCGTTTCTCTGGAGCGTCATCCTCGCGCTTCACCTGCTCTGCATGGCTTACTGGATTGGCGGCGGTCTCTATGCCGCCATTGTCAGCCGCAGCACTGTGGCCCTGCTTGAGCCAGCCCAGCGCCAGAATGTGCAGATCCAGCTGATCGCACGCTATTTCCGCGCCCTCCTGCATATCGTGCCGACCGCTCTGGTAACGGGCTGGCTTCTCGTTCTGCATATGGGCGGATTCGGCGCGATGAGCCTGCCGATCAATATCATGCAGGGCCTTGCGCTGATCATGGCGCTGATTTTCCTGAGCGCCTATTTCGGCCCTTTCCAGAGCCTGCGCCGCGCCATCCGCCCCCAGCCCGCCCTTTTCGCCAAGGTGCGCCTGCGCGTCATTCTGATGGTCGCTGTGGGCGTGCTCACCGTTTTCTGCGCTGCCATGGGCGGCGATTTCTGATCTTTCACACTCCGATACTGGCTTGAGGTGCGAAAAACGCGTCATTCATTGCGCTTTCGTGCCCAAGCAACGGAAAATCTTGCCTTTTGCAGGATTTCAAGATAACGCACGGGCGATTGGCTCAGGCTCTGCGCTTGCCCGGCTTCAGCGTGGCATTGCCCGAGCGCCAGATTATTTTTCTAGACCTCCATAGTTATCAGAGAGCAGTTTGACCGCAAAATCGACCGCAGGTTCGGCAAAAACCTCCCCCGCACGCAAGAAACGTTCCTCTTCCAAGACGGAAAATGGTGTGGTGGAATCCGTGGCAGAAGCCCTGCCACGCGACATTCCGTCCGAAGCCCCGGCGGCTGAACCCCCGGTCAAGGCGAAGCGCGGGCGCAAGCCTCAGGCACCTGAAGCTGTCGAGACACCTGTCGCTGCTGCAAAGCCTGCGCGCAAGAAGACGGTCAAGGCCGCACCCGTCGAAAAGACAATGCAGGCTCCCGAGACTGTTGCGGCCATAGAATCAGCCGAGCCGGTCAAGCGCGGTCGCGGTCGCCCCCGCAAGACCCCTGTCGCAGCCTCTGTGAGCGAACCCGCTGCTGTTGCAGCCCCAGTTGAAGAGCCGAAGCCCAAACGCGGTAGAAAGCCCGCTGCCGCCAAGGAAGCGGTTTCTGCCAAATCGGCAGCGCCCAAGCCACGCGCCAAGGCAGCGAAGACTGCTCCTGTCGTAGCTGAGGCAGAGGCACCTTCTATCGAAGTCGCCACAGAGAAGGCGCCCGCCGCCCGCAAGCGCACACCACGCAGCACGACCAAGGCTGAAACCCGCAAGGCCGCTGTGAAGGACGCCGCAGAGAAAGTCGCCGCACAGGATAATGCTCCTGCGATCGACGCCTCTGCGGCCGAATTGGTTGAAGTGACGCCAGAAGCGGTCAGCGAGTCCTCTGCCAAGCGTGGCCGTCGCAGACGCGGCGCATCCGCGAAGGCAATTGCCGTCGTTCCTGCACCTGAAGCAGCGCCTGCAGCGACGCCGGAACTTGACCCGGCCCTGAAGGCGATCGTCGAGGCTCCCAAGCCGCTGTTTTCAGAGCTTGGCCTGTCCGCCCCGATCATGCGCGCCATTGAAGAGATGGGCTACGAGCATCCTACCCCGATCCAGGCGCGAGCCATCCCGGTGGTCCTCAGTGGTCAGGACGTGCTCGGCGTTGCCCAGACAGGTACGGGCAAGACGGCCTCGTTTACTCTGCCGATGCTTGAGCGTCTGGCCGGATCGCGTGCTCGCGCCCGCATGCCGCGCTCGCTGATTCTGGAACCCACACGCGAATTGGCGTTGCAGGTTGCTGAAAACCTGACCCTCTACGGCAAGCATCTTCGCCTCAACCATGCCCTGCTCATCGGTGGCGAGAGCATGGCCGATCAGCGCGCCGTGCTGAATCAGGGTGTCGATATCCTGATCGCAACGCCCGGCCGTCTGATGGATCTCTTTGATCGCGGCGGGCTGCTTCTGACCCAGACTGGCATCCTCGTGATCGATGAAGCCGACCGTATGCTGGATATGGGCTTCATTCCCGATATCACCCGTATCGTGTCGATGCTCCCCGCTCATCGCCAGACCCTGCTCTTTTCGGCAACAATGGCGCCGGAAATTCGCACGCTTGCCGACCAGTTCCTGCACCTGCCGGAAGAAATCACAGTATCGCGCCCCTCATCTGTGGCAACGACCATCGAAGAGGCCCTTCTGGTTGTTGACGAGCATGAAAAGCGCCGGGTCCTGCGCAAGCTGCTGAAGCGTGAAAACGTCCAGAACGCCATTGTGTTCTGCAACCGCAAGCGCGATGTCGATGTGCTCTACAAATCCCTGCACAAGCACGGATTCTCCGTCGGCCATCTGCATGGCGATCTGGCGCAGTCGCTGCGTTTCAAGACGCTCGAACGCTTCAAGAGCGGTGAGCTGCAGATTCTCGTCTGCTCTGACGTCGCTGCGCGTGGCATCGATATCGGCGGGCTCTCGCACGTCTTCAATTTCGATCTGCCGTTCAACGCGGAAGACTATATCCACCGCATCGGTCGCACGGGCCGTGCAGGCAAGACAGGTCATGCGTTCAGCCTGGCATCACCACGCCAGAAGCTGCTGGCCGAGGCAATTGAAAAGCTGAAACACGCACCGATTCCGCTGATCGAAATCGAGGGTGTGGAAAGCCTGCCCTGGGCCGACCCGGAGCAGGACGGCGCACAGCCTGAGCGTCGCGAACGCTCTGGCAAGGAACGTGGTGGACGTCATAACCGTCGCGGTGAGAACCGTGACCGTGGTGACCGTGGTGACCGTGGTAACCGTGGTGACCGTGGTGACCGTGGTGACCGTGGTGACCGTGGTGACCGCCCTGTGGCGAACGAGGCCGCGCGTCAACAGCCGCGTGACAGGGCTGAGTCAGCCAATGGTTCCGTTGCGCCGACCACCCCCTTCGATCACGATGCCCCACGCACGGGGTTCGGTCATGACACACCCGCCTTCATGCTGCTCCCCCGCCGCAATCGGAAAGCAGAAAGTGACGACCAGATCGGGCCGATCCAGCATCGCGGCACTGTCTGAGTTCTGATGGCTTCCCTTATCGAAACGAAGGTTCTTTCTTTCGGCGCAAATGGTGACGGGCTTGTTCTCATTGAAGACAAGCCCGCCTACGTGCCGGAAACGGTGCCGGGTGATACGCTCAAGCTGCGTTATGACGGGTCACGTCATGTCGAGGTGATCGACCTGCTGTCTCCATCGCCCGACAGGGTCGCGCCTGTCTGCTCCCTGTTCGGAAGCTGCGGGGGCTGTGCCATGCAGACGACGGCTCGACCGGCACTGCTGGACTGGAAGATCGGGCTTGTCCGTCATGCCCTGAATCGTGCGGGGTTCGAGACCCTCCCCCGATTCGAGTCGATGCAGGTCCCCGCAGAGAGCCGCCGTCGAATCGATCTCGCTTTCCAGCGCCAACCGGGAAAAATCATACTGGGGCTACACCGCCGCCACGGCGATGTGGTCGATATGACAGAATGCCATGTCATCGATCCGACCCTCCTGGCCCTGCTGGACCCGCTACGCGAGGTTCTGGGCGGGTTAGGTGCGGTGACCGGTGGCGGCGATCTCCAGATCAATCTCTACAGTTCGGGGCCCGATCTGCTGATCGCAACCGATTCCGCGCTTGCACCGACCGATCGGGTCAAGCTCGCCGCCTTCGGTCGCGAGCACAAAATTCCCCGTATCTCGTGGCGGTCCAGACGTCGCCCCAATGAGGGTTATGAAATTGTGGCCCAGCAGGGCCCGGTCTTTCATGCCTTTGGTGCGGTCAAGCTCACTCCGCCGCCCGGTGGCTTCCTGCAGGCGACCAACCAGAGCGAAACAGCCATTGCCGATGCTGTTCTTGCCGCCCTGCCTGCACTCAATCGACGCGATCCGATTGTCGAACTGTTTGCCGGTTTTGGCACACTGACCGTCCCGCTGGCACAAAAGGGCCGCGTTCTGGCTTATGAAGGCCATTTCGAGGCTATCGCAGCCCTGAAATCCGGTGCGATCGGTCAGCGTATCGAAACCACGCATCGCGATCTGACACGTCAGCCGCTCATCGCGAAGGAATTCGCCAAGGCACGCGTGATCGTTCTCGACCCGCCCCATGCCGGGGCCCTGTCGCAGATGGACCATATCGCGCGTTCGGGTGTGGAAGACATCATCTATGTCAGCTGCAACCCGCAGGCTCTGCAGAAAGACGCAACTCTGCTGGCCAAGGCTGGCTATGGGGTCCTGTCGGTGTCGGTTATCGACCAGTTTCTCTGGTCTACCGAAGTCGAAGCCGTCATCAGCTTCACAAAGAGCAAGAAGAGACTTTCACGTCGTCAGACGTGAAAGCTTTCTCCGCAGCCGCAACGGCCTTTTTCATTGGGATTGGTGAAGGTGAATCCTGATTCGAGGTCCTTGACCTCGTAATCCATCACCGTGCCAATCAGAAACAATGTAGCCTTGCGGTCGACGAGCAGCTTCAGCCCGTGATCGGTCACGGATTCATCGCCCGGTGAAGCGCTTTCCACAAAGCTCATGTCATAGGACATGCCCGAGCAGCCACGCGTATTAACGCCAATACGCAGGATCTGCCCCTTATTGGCCCCTTCATAGAGCTGTTTCAGGCGCTTTGCCGCACGCTCGGTCATCTGCATCAGAGGGGGCAGTTCCCGCTTGACGGGTGAAGGCACTGTCTGTGTGTCGCTCATGGCTTTTCTCCCCGTTCAGAACATGTTTAGCGCAAGACGCGCATCGTCGCTCATGCGGCTCATATCCCATGGTGGATCCCAGACGATCACCACACTCGCCTTGCTGACACCGGGCAGTGCAGCCACGGCCTCACGCACCTGCTCAGGCAATTCCTGCGCGCTTGGGCAATTGGGGGCGGTGAGCGTCATCTCGATATCCACTCGACCGTCATCATGCAGATCGATCGCGTAGATCAGACCGAGCTCGTAGATATTGACCGGAATTTCGGGGTCATAAACGGTCGCAATGGCCGAAATGACACTGTCCTCGTCCGGCACACCTATGGCCGCGCCCTCGGAAACTGCTTCTTCTGCCGGGGCACCGAGCGGTCTGGTCAGGATATGGTTTTCATCAGTCATGAGAGATCCTTCCTGTGTCAGACCAGCATCTGCCGGGCACGGGCTACGCCCTTGACCAGGGCATCGATGTCGTCGCGTGTCGTATAGACGCCAAAACTTGCCCGGGCTGTCGCGGTAAGGCCAAGACGGCGGATCAGTGGCTCGGCACAATGCTGACCTGCGCGGATGGCGATACCCAGCCTGTCCAGCAGCACAGCCAGATCATGCGGGTGCGCCCCTTCAACGACGAAGGAAACCACACCACCCTGCTCCTTCGGGGCCCCCACGAGACGCACCCCCTCACAAGCACCGAGTGTCTCGCGTGTATAGGCGACAAGCGCCTCTTCATGCGCGGTAATCGCCTCGGCGCCCAGCTCTTCCATGAAGGAGAGCGCGGCTCCCAGACCGATCACCTCAATGATCGGCGGTGTGCCCGCCTCAAATTTATGCGGTATTCTGGCCCAGGTGGATTTCTCGAAGCTGACGCTCTCGATCATCTCTCCACCACCCAGAAAAGGCGGCATCGCTTCGAGCAGTTCCGTCTTGCCCCAGAGCAGACCGATCCCTGTCGGACCGTAAAGCTTGTGCCCGGTGCAGACGAAGAAATCCGCATCGAGATCCTGCACATCAATCGCGCGATGAACGGCCGATTGAGACCCGTCGAAAAGAATGCGGGCGCCATACCGATGGGCAAGACGCGCCAGTTCCTTCGCCGGGGTCAGCGTGCCGAGCACGTTAGACATATGCGTAATGGCAACCAAACCGACACGACCATCCTCGAGCAGGGCCTCATAGGCTGCCAGATCGAGATCGCCCTGTTCGGTAATGGGCGCGACGCGCAATTCGATACCTTGCCGGTCACGCAGCATCTGCCACGGGACAAGGTTGGAGTGATGCTCCAGCTCGGAAATCAGGACAGCCTGACCCGGCTTGAGCAAGGCTCCGTAGGAATGCGCGACGAGATTGATCGCCTCGGTGCTGTTTCGTGTGAAAATGATCTCGTGGCGGTCAGGCGCTTTCAGAAAGCGCGCCGCCTGTTTACGCACCGATTCATACGCTTCCGTCGTGCGCTCGCTCATCCAGTGCAGCCCGCGATGGATATTTGCATACTGGTGCTGCATGGCCTGCGCCATCGCATCAATCACGCAATCCGGTTTCTGCGCCGAAGCGGCGCTGTCCAGAAAAACGAGCGGGCGCCCATGGACGGTTTCCGACAGGATCGGAAACCGGCTGCGCAGGGTCGCGAAACGATCGAGAACGTCATTCGAGGTCATCATGCCTCTCTTTTCTGCCACCAGGCATCGACACGCCGGTCGAGCAACGCGTAGGCGGCCTCATCCGTCACCAGCGCCAGAGCGTCGAGTAGGAAGGCGCGCACCAGAATGGCGCGGGCTTCAGCGTGCGGAATGCCACGGGCACGAAGATAGAAAAGCTGCTCGTCATCAAGCGCGCCGACAGTGGCACCATGGCTGCATTTGACGTCGTCAGCGTAGATTTCAAGCTCTGGCTTGCTGTCGATCTGAGCTTTCTCCGAAAGGAGAAGCGCCTGATTCATCTGATAGCCATCGGTCTTTTGGGCAATGCGATCGACATAGATCTTGCCCTGGAATACGCCATGACCCGCATCCATCAGCACATTCTTCACCGTCTGGCGGGAATTGCAGTCAGGGGCGGCGTGCGTAATCACCGAGGTCAGATCAGCATGCTGCGAACCAGCCAGAAGCTGGGCTGCGTTGACATGCACGATGGCATGCTTGCCACCCAGATGAGCCAGAACCTCGTGACGCGAGAGCTTTGCCCCCAGCGTGAGGGTGAAGCTGTCATAGGTGCCATGCTCGGCAATCCGGGCATTAACCAGAGCAAGATTGGTTGCTTCTAGACTGTCCTGCTGCACGCGCAGATGGGTCAGATGGGCTTTTTCCGCCACCGAAACCGTCAGGCTCGGATTGGCGAGATACGCCCCCTCACCCGACTGGATATCGAGCAGTGTCAGTTTTGCGCCGGCATCCAGCGTGATCTGATGTGCAAGATGCGTGGAAACCTGATCACCATTGGTGACAAGGGATACGAGCGCGATCTGGCCAGCATCGACATCGGCAGCCACACGCAGGGCAATGCCCGGCTGCTGCATGGCATTATTGAGCACGCTGAGCGGACGATCAGCCAGAAGCGGAACGGACAGATCCGTAACTTCGACCGTATCCGGCAGACTGGTCAGGGCAGCGATCGCAACACCGTTGACGAAAACAATGCGATGCCCCTCGAGCGCTTCGGGCGCGAGACGGGCAAGAAGCGCCCTGGCTACATCGACCGACACGGCATCCGGTGCGGCAAACCCGGTCTTGTCCAGATCGCGCAGCGGCGTGTAGCGCCAGGCTTCAAGGCGACGCTGCGGCAGCCCCTGACGCTCCAGGAGGCTGCGCGCTTCGCCCTGATGTGCCCGCGAAAGGAAGGACTCGATCGCGGGAGAAATGGCGGTTGCGCCGCTCATGCCACCGCCTCGAGATATTGCTGATAGCCCTGCGCCTCAAGCGCCAGCGCCACTTCGCCACCACCGCTATGGATGATCTTGCCCTTGGCCATGACATGCACGCGGTCAGGCTTGATGTAGTCAAGCAGGCGCTGGTGATGGGTGATGATCAGCGCAGAGAAGTCGGGACCGCGCAGGCTGTTCACGCCTTCTGCGACGATACGCAGGGCATCGATATCGAGACCGCTATCCGTCTCGTCGAGAATGGCGAATTTCGGACGCAGCATGCGCATCTGCAGCACTTCATTACGCTTCTTCTCACCGCCCGAGAAGCCGACATTGACGTTACGCTTGAGCATCTCGTCAGACATGTGCAGGTGCTTCGTCTCGGCACGAACGGCCTTGAGGAAGCCCACCGCATCAAGCTCGTCTTCCTTGCGGGCGCGACGCACCGCATTGACGGCTGTGCGCAGGAAGTTGGCGTTATTCACCCCCGGCAGCTCGATCGGCGCCTGGAAGGCGAGAAACACGCCAAGAGCCGCACGTTCTTCCGGCTCGAGCGCCAGCAGATCTTCGCCAAGAAACTCGGCGCTGCCGCCGGTCACTTCATAGTCTTCACGACCGGCCAGCACATAGGAGAGCGTCGACTTGCCCGAACCGTTCGGACCCATGATGGCATGGATCTGGCCCTTGGGCACTTCGAGGTCGAGACCGCGCAGAATCTCCTTCGGGGTTCCGTTATCGTCAATCTGCGCACAGAGACCGGAAATTTTCAGAAAATCATTCATGATGCGGCGCTTTACCCGACGCTACCTTCAAGACTGAGTTGCAGGAGCTTCTGAGCTTCCACTGCAAACTCCATGGGGAGTTCCTTCAGGACATCCTTGCAGAACCCGTTGACGATGAGACCCACGGCATCTTCTTCCGACAGGCCACGTGACCGGCAGTAGAAAAGCTGGTCTTCAGAAATCTTCGAGGTGGTCGCTTCATGCTCGACGCGCGCGGTCATGTTGCGGTTCTCGATATAGGGCACGGTATGCGCACCGCACTGATCGCCGATCAGCAGGCTGTCGCACTGCGTGAAGTTACGCGCGCCACGAGCCTTGGGCATCATGCGCACCAGACCGCGATACGTGCTGTCTGAATGACCCGCAGAAATGGTCTTGGCGATGATGGTCGAGCGCGTGTTGGGCGCCAGATGGATCATCTTCGTACCCGTATCGGCCTGCTGACGGTTATTGGTCACGGCGACAGAATAGAATTCACCAACCGACCCTTCTCCTGCCAGAATGCAGGATGGATATTTCCATGTAATGGCAGACCCGGTCTCGACCTGGGTCCAGGAGATCTTGGCATTGCGACCACGGCAGGCGCCGCGCTTGGTCACGAAATTATAGATGCCGCCTTTGCCATTCTCGTCACCCGGATACCAGTTCTGGACCGTGGAATACTTGATCTTGGCGTCGTTCATGGCCACCAGCTCGACGACCGCAGCATGAAGCTGGTTCTCGTCGCGCATCGGCGCAGTACAGCCTTCGAGATAGGATACCGTCGCGCGATCTTCGCAGATGATCAGCGTGCGCTCGAACTGCCCGGTATTACGCGCATTGATGCGGAAATAGGTCGACAGCTCCATCGGGCATTTCACACCTTCTGGCACATAGACGAACGAGCCATCGGTAAAGACTGCCGAATTGAGCGCTGCAAAGAAATTATCGCTTACCGGCACCACGGAGCCGAGATAGCGCTTCACCAGCTCGGGATGCTCGCGAATGGCATCGGAGATCGGGCAGAAGATAACGCCTGCTTCTTCCAGCGTCTTGCGGAAGGTGGTCACAACCGACACGGAGTCAAACACGGCATCAACGGCTACCGGCAGACGCGCTTCCTGCTCGCCTGCACCTTCGACACCGGCCAGAATGGCCTGTTCATGCAACGGAATACCGAGCTTTTCGTAGGTGCGCAGCAGCTCCGGATCGACTTCTTCAAGCGATTTCGGGCCGGGCTTGCTTTTCGGCTCGGCGAAATAGAAGGCGTCCTGATAGTCGATGGCCGGATATTCGGGCTTCTGCCAGCTCGGCTCTTCCATCGACTGCCAGGCACGGAAAGCCTGCAGACGCCAGTCGAGCATCCACTCGGGCTCCTGCTTGCGCGCGGAGATGAACCGGATGGTCTCTTCGCTCAACCCTTTCGGCGCGAACTCCATCTCGATATCGGTCTCGAAACCCCATTTATAGGTCGATTGACCGAGCGTTTCGACGGCTTCACGGGTTTCCGTTACGGCTGGCATCTCATCCCTCCCTGGCAGGATGGTGATCATGAGCGACGCAGCGCGATGCAGGCGCGAAACCGCCTGTCAGATGCGCACGGCTCATATCGTCAAGATTGATGGATTCGAGTGTCGAGCGAATGGCCTTGTTCACCATATCCCACTGACCCGATGACAGGGCGCAGAGCGATTTCGCCTCACATACACGCCCCTCGACACAGGCAGTCAGCGCAATCGGCCCGTCGACCGAGGTAATGACAGCAGCAATCGAAATCTCGGAAAGGGCACGAGCGAGACGATAGCCGCCCCTCGCGCCACGATGCGAGGCCACGAGGCCATCGGCAGCCAGACCCTTGAGCAGCTTCGCAACGGTCGGCTCCGGCACGCCAGTCGCCCCCGCAAGCGCGGTGGCTGTCATGAGCGTGTCCTGTTGGCCAAGCTGCACGAGCAGAACCGTTGCGTAATCAGCGAGTTTCGATAACCTGAGCATTGTGCTCCCTCGATCAGTCCCGCATGGACAGAAATTAAAGACCTAAATGGTGCTATTTTTAGTAGCAGATGCGCGCTGAGGGTCTCTGCGTCAACCCTTTTCGGCCCTTGTTACAAAGAGAAAAACTTTGCCTAGCCGAGATGGCCGAAGCAGAGCCGCATCAGCATGTCGAGAACCGCCCCCACCACAAAACCGACCAGCGTGCCGTTGATGCGAATGTATTGCAGATCGCGCCCGACGCGCTGCTCCAGCCTTGCCGAGAGCTCTGACGGGTCCCACCGCTCCATCACCGAGGCGATATAACTGGCAAGCTTGTCACGCAGAGAAGGCAGGATGCGCAAAAGTGTCGTCTTGAGCGTATGCTCCAGACGGGCGCGCATGGCGGGATCGTGGTCGAGCTGATCGGCCAGGCTGAGCAGGGCCGCCTCGATCACGCTGCGGCTCCAGCCGTCATCACTGGCCAGATCGGCCTCTGCGATCCCTCTGAAACGCTGCCAGATTTCCGACCACCAGAGCTTGAGGCTGTCATGCCCGAGATAGCCTGACATCGCATCGCCAAAGCGTGCGCGGCGCTCGGGGTCCTGCTCGAGCCGGTCGATCTCCTGCCGGATCCAGCCGGTAAAGCCCTCACGCAGCTCCGAATCCTGCGGGTCGACGCGGTCCAGTTCGAGATAGAGCGCTGTGATCACGCGATTGGCTACTGACGGCCCTATGGCCCAGCCGATCATGCGCCCGCCCTGCTCGCGCACACGTTCTTCAATGAAGCTGCGCAAGGTCGCTTCGCGCTTCTGCACGCCACCCTTGAAGCGTTCGAGCAGGGCCGAGAGCACTTCCTGATGCAGCTCGTTGTCAACCAATGCCCTGAGGGCTCGTGTCACGACCTTGATGGAGGCTTCACCACGAGCCAGCACCGGCAGGGCCTTGCCTATGGCGGCCGAGGCGCGCCCGTCTTCAAGCCTGTCGAGCATGTCCGGCACACTGCGCCGAAGGGCTGACGCCGTTGCATTGGCTGTGCGCGGCTGGCGCAGAAGATTGGCGAGAATGCGCGCCACATCCGCCGAAGCGAGGGCGCGGCTGGCGTCTTCCTCTGTAAAGAACTGGGTCGAAACGAAACGTCCGAGGGCCCGCGCCAGACGCGGCTGCTGACGGGGCAGAACGGCCGTGTGCGGAATCGGCAGACCGAGCGGATGCCGGAACAAAGCTGTCACGGCAAACCAGTCCGCAATGCCGCCAACAACCCCTGCCCGCGCGCCCGAGCGCAGCACTTCAAGCAGGAAATGATCCTTCACCAGCCCCATTGCAGGCAGGCCGGCAGAAAGCACCATGACGCCGCCCATCGAGACGAGCAGCCCACCAGCAAGACGACGTGAGGCTTTCAGCCCGGCAAGCGCTTCCGCCTCCGTGGTGCCGCTCTCTGCCTGACGCTCAGTGCCGGGGGAATTATCGGAATTCGGATGCTGCATTTTCAACCGATTATCATCACTCGGATAAAAAGTCCTGCACCTCCCGCGATCCTCCATTGCCATCATGTCTTTGGCATGGAAAACCAAACGCAGTCCGTGACCTGAATTCAAGCGAGAGTGCCTTGTCCAATACCGCGCCGCATCACGCCCCTGACGGAACGCCCGCCCAGAAGGCGGACCAGAAACCTGCCGCCATCGCCAGTGAGGGCGCCGTTTTTGCCGAACGTCTGACAGGCGAGATGCAGGCGCTTCAGGATCGCGCCGCGCATGAGCGCCACGCACCGGACCCGATCGAAACATTATCGAGCCAGATCGGTGACGAACTGATCGACGGCAATCTCTCGGTTGCGACCCTTGAGAACACGGTGCGCGTGCTGCGCGACGGCAATCTCAAGCAACGCGCTGCGCGGCTGCGCAGCTATGTCGGCCTCAAAGGTGAGGCACCACCCGAGGAGCGCCTCGACGAGGCCGCACGCAAGACGGTCGAAAGCTGCGACACGGTTGAAGGGCTGATTGCCAAGCTTTCCCGCCCCGGCTTTGCGGCCGTCTTTACGGCGCACCCGACCTTCGCTCTGGCCGATAATGTCTATCGCCACATTGTCGAGATGGCGACCGACCCAAGCCACAAACTGCCCGAGCTGAAGTCGCATCGTCGCGAGGGCGCCCCTACCCTCGCCCATGAGCAGAATCTGGCGCTCACCGCCATTCTGCGCGGGCGCGATGCGCTCGATATTTTCAATGCGTCCATCCTGAAACACGCTGCCGCGCGCTGGCCCGAGCAGGAAGCCGCGCTCGCCTCATTCGATATCAGAACGCTCATTCTGGCGACCTGGGTCGGGTTCGACACAGATGGCCGCAGCGACATCCACTGGTGGGACACGCTGCGCATTCGCCTTGCGCTCAAGCGCACACAGCTCGAACGCGTGCGCACGCAGCTCGAATCCCTGCTGCCGCAATGCTCGCAGCTCGTCGCCCGTATCGATGTCGCGCTGGGTGCGGTGAAGGAGCAGGAAGCCGCCTGCCCCGACCAGCAGCATCATGACGCCGTCGCTATCGCCGATTTTGCCCGCACGCTGGTCAGCCGACGCGAAGCCGCGCTCAGTTCAGCCGAGATACTGGCACCGCTTTTCGACGAGGCGCTCGCGCTGGTCGAAGGCCCGAAGCGCGCAGCCCTGCTGACAGCCCGCTCGGGCTTCATGGCACACGGCCTGGGTGCAGCCCATATCCATACCCGCCTGAACGCGACCCAGATTTACAACGTGGTGCGTCATCGTCTCGGCATTGAAGACGATCCCACCATTCCGTCGCGCCGCCGCCTCGTTCTGTCGCAGATCAACGAGGCCCTAGAATCGCTCAAGGCGCCCATTCCCGTCGATTTCGGCGCACTGATGATTGAGCAGTCTTCGGCTGGTCGTCTGATGATGACCATGGCGCAGATCCTCAAGCATATCGATTGTGGCACACCGATCCGCTTCCTGATTGCCGAGACCGAGAGTGGCTATACGCTGCTCGCGACACTCTGGCTGGCGCGTCTGCTGGGTATTCGTGACGACCAGATCCAGATCTCGCCGCTTTTCGAAACGCAGAGCGCTCTCGAACACGGCGAGATCATTCTCGAGGAAGCGTTCCGCTCGCCGCACTGGCGCGACTACATCCGCAATAATGGCCGTCTCTGCCTGCAATTCGGCTATTCGGATTCGGGACGCTATATCGGCCAGCTTGCCGCAACCAATCTGGTAGAGCGCCTGCGCCTGCGTACGCTGTCGCTCATGCAGAAACACGGCATGAAGGATATCGAACTCGTTCTGTTCGACACCCACGGCGAGAGCATCGGCCGCGGCGCCCATCCCTTCAGGCTGTCGGACCGTCTCAGCTATTTCTCGCCGGACCATACCCGCGGTCTTTTCGCCAAGGCTGGTATCAGCCTGCGTGAGGAAGCGGCGTTTCAGGGTGGCGATGGCTACACGCTGTTCGGCACCGCCCCGCTGGCCGCCTCGACCATTGCGACCCTCGCAGAGCATCTGACCCGCCCGCTTTCGACCGCACGCGACCCAATCTATGACGAGCCGGATTTTTCATCCGACTTCTTCTCGACAATCGCACTCGACATGAGCAGCCTGGTTGAAGATCCCGGCTATGCAGGGCTGCTCGGGGCGTTCGGTCCGGCACTCATCGATAAATCAGGCTCGCGTCCCTCTGCCCGTCAGGGCGATGGCATCAGCGTAACGCGGATCACCCATCCGAGCCAGCTGCGTGCCATCCCGAACAATGCCATTCTCGAGCAGCTCGGCTGGTGGACGAATGTGCTTCAGGGCTTCGGCACGGCAGCCTCGCGCCACCCCGAAACCTTCGAGAAACTGGCCCGCAGCAGCCGACGCTTCGGCCTTGCACTGGATTTCGCCCGACAGGCAGCCGCGCATTCCGATATCGGTGCCCTGCGCGGTATCGTGCGTCTTCTCGACCCCGGCACCTGGCTCGACCGTGCGGCTTCTGCCCGCAACGAAGAGCAACGCAGCCAGCATCTCGTTCTGGCGAGCGGACTGGAAGAGCTGGAATTCTGGCGCAGCCTGCCTGCGATGTTCCGACGCATTCAGGCCGATCACATCGCGCTTGAATCAGTCTGGAGCCACACCCTCAAGATGAGTGCGCAGGAGCGTACGCTTCACGCGATCCGTCATGCCGTCATCGGCCAGATCTGGATTCTGGCCACGCGTATTCCCTATTTCAGCCCGCGCAATGACATCAACCGCGAGACGCTGCTCAAGCTCGTGCTGCAACTCGAGATTCCGGCCGTGCTCAAGCGTCTGTCGGAAATCTTCCCGCAATCGGCCGGGATGGTTACCGATCTCGACTTCCATGAGCCCAGCGGGCCGCGTGACGATCATGGCTTCACGCGCGAGCACGAAGAAATCTTCGCACCGATGGCGCGTCTTTTCGCCGTTCTGCGTGAAATCAGCGTAGCGGTCATGCATGCCAATGGCTCGTTCGGCTGAAACAGGGAGCACGGGACAGATGAAAATAGTCAGAACGGCCTCTTCCCTGTTCCTGTGCGGTCTCCTTGCCATGATGGTGCAGCCCGCCCCTGCGCGGGCTGCACCAGTGCCTTCGCTACAGCCCTTTTCTCTAGTTGATGGTGAGACACGGCTTGCGCTCAGCGGTGCGTTTGACCCGCAACGTTTATGGGCGGTGGCACCAGGCACGTCGTTTTCGGTAATCAAGACATGGCGCGAGAACAACAATGCCTGGAGTTATCACTTCGCCATCGTGCTCCTGCAAGCTCCGGACGGCAAAACGAGACTGATCGGTTTCGATCCGCTCCCCGTAGGCAAGGACAAGGCGCTGCGCGATCATCTCGTCGATACGCCTCACACCGGCGAGGATGCGTTGCTCTCCTTTGCTTTCGCCCAGTCGACTGATCCTCATGATCCGGGGCTGTTTCTGGTCGAGGCTCTGAGACACCAGGACGGCCCTGTGCCCGACCCTGCCCCGGCAAGTCTCTATTATTTCCGGCTCGTGGCTTCTGATGGCGACCCTGGCTGGACACCGCTCTATTTTCGCTATGAAAAGACGGTCGATCTCCCCGGACAGTTTCTCTCTTCGGATGACGCGCTCGAAAAAGCGTTCTCCCACAAGCCGTAAGAGGCCCTCAAGAGGCGATTCTCGCGGGAACTCTCGCAGACGTGGACCGGTCTTCCCCCTCATGCTAGTCACAGGAATGTGACTACCTGCCTTCAGGCATGAGGAGATGACATGCATCTGATCTGGACATTGATCGTCGGTTTTTTCGTTGGGTTGATCGCCAAGTTTCTGATGCCCGGACGCGATCCGGGTGGCTTCATCATCACGATCTTTCTGGGCATTGCGGGCGCCCTGCTCGCGGGCTGGATCGGGCAGAAGCTTCATTTCTATCATGAAGGTCAGCCTGCCGGCTTCGTCGCCTCGGTTTTTGGCGCCATGATCCTGCTTCTGGTCTATCGGCTTTTCGCCAGCAACAATAACAGCCAGAACTGAAAAAACTCCCCGGCCTTTGGGCCGGGGAGAAAGCGGGTCTTATTCGCCAGTCCAGCCCTTGTAGCTGCCGACATTGTCACGCGTGATGAGGGTCGGCGCCATCAGACGTACCGTGCCCTTTGCCACTTTGCCGTCCTTGATAGCCTGCCCCATTGCAATGCCATCCTTCCCCATCTGGTAAGGGTCCTGACTGGCAGAGGCGACGATTGACGATTTCGGGTCCTTGAGAGACGAAACGATATCGGGGGCACCGTCGACAGAAGTAACCGTAATGCCCTGCCGACGGGCCTGACGGATGGCCAGGTCGCCACCGATCGCCTCGGGGTCGTTGATCGCGAACACGCCTTTCAAATTCGGAAAGCGCACAAGAAAGCCCTGCATGACCTTGAAGCCAAGGTCACGCTCTGCGCCCCCGTTCTGATCGTCGCTGACGATTTTGATGCCGGGATAGCCCGACAGAACCTCCTTGCACCCCTTCACGCGGTCGATGATCGACGACACCTGCGGGCCGTTTTCGATAGCCACCTCACCCTTGCCGTCCAGCTTTTTGGCCAGATACTCGCAGGAGATGCGTCCTGCCGCCACGTTGTCGGTCTGGACGGTTCCGTCCACTCCGGCTGACCCCACGTCAACGGCGATCACGGTCGCTCCCGATTTCTGCACACGCTTGATGGCCGGCATGACGGCCTGCGGATCCACGCCGTTGAGCAAAATCAGATTGACGCCTGACGCGACAAAACTGTCCATCTGGGAGAATTGCTTGTTGAGGTCATAATCGGCCGACAGGGCATTGATGCTTGCACTGGGCGCCGTCGTCTTGAGCTGCGTCGTCGCTCCTTTGACGAGGGCCACAAAATACGGGTTACCGAGCGAGCCGACCGATACACCGACTGCACTGATCCCTTCGGCGCGCGCAGCAGGCGCAGCCAGAGTGGTCGAGAGAGCGAGCATACCGAGGAGGATTTTGGAACGAGTGATCATCTTGAAACATCCGGAACGGAAGAAAAACAAACTCGAAGGATAAAGGGCTGCAACGCGAAATCAGGTGCGCGCCGCAGGAGCGCGGAACCGGTCGAGAGCGACCGCCACGATGATGACGAGTCCCTTGACGATGAACTGCCAGATATCGGACACACCAATCAGGATGAGGCCATTCGTGAGAACAGCGATCAGAAGGGCACCGACCAGCGTCCCCCAGATCGTACCGACACCACCGACAAAGGACGTTCCGCCGAGAATGACGGCGGCGATGGCATCCAACTCGTATGACTGGCCAAGCTGCAGCCCGTTCGCTGCATAGAGCCGTGCCGATGACATGACGGCACCAAGACCCGCCAGCAGACCCGCTGCGGCGTAAACGAACATCAGCACAAGACCGACGCGGATACCGGCCAGACGGGCAGCAGAGGGATTGCCGCCGATGGCGTAGATGTGCACGCCCAGAACGGTGCGACGCAGAATGAACCAGCTCACCACCACGACAGCGAGGGCGATGACTGCCAGCCAAGGAATGGTGAAGCTCGACGTCACCGCAATGCCGTCATTGCCGATCCAGGCAAAGGACAGGTCAGGATTGAAGATGGTCCGGTCATTACCCATCAGACGGGCCAGACCGCGCACAGCGGTGAGCGTTCCAAGCGTCACGATGAAGGGCGGAATTTTCACTCCGGCAATCAGGGCGCCGTTGAATGCGCCGATCAGCAATCCTGCGCCGAGGCAGGCCGGCACGGCGAGCCACGCCAGATGAGGAGAGAGCGAGGTAATCAGCCCGCACATGGCAGCGAAAGCCAGGGTTGAGCCTACCGACAGATCGATACCGCCAGTGAGAATCACAAAGGTCATGCCGGAAGCAAGGACCGTATTGATCGATGCCTGCTGGGCGATGATCGAAAGATTTTGCCCCGAGAGAAAACGATGCCCGCCCAGAAAATGAAAGCCAAGGGCGAGCAGAATCAGAACAGGCAACATGCCAGCTGTCTGAAGAATGCTGCGGGTTGTTGCGCGCGCGTTGAGCTGGGCGGCGGGAGTAGCCGCAACCGCCGGGTTGAGAGTGGTGCTCATTGAGAGATTTCCTAGGCGGCGAGTGAGGAAACGGGGGCAAGACCAACAGCAAGAGACATGATGGCCTCCTGTGTGATGGCGTCGCCCGTGAGTTCACCTGTGAGATGACCTTCGCGCATGACCAGCACGCGATCGCTCACGCCGATGATCTCGGCCATTTCGCTCGATATGACGATGATCCCCAGCCCCTGAGCTGCCAGATCGTTGATAATACGATAGATTTCTGTCTTCGCGCCGATATCGACACCGCGCGTCGGCTCATCAAGGATCAGCACCCTCGGCCCGGTTTCGAGCAGGCGCCCGAGAAGGACCTTCTGCTGATTGCCACCAGAGAGGCCGCCGACATTGGTCAGCATGTTCTGCGCCTTGATGCGCAATGCGGCGAAGGACCCGGTCGCACGCGTCCGGCCCTTGCCCTGGTCGAGCACGCCAAGCCGCGAATCACGCTCCACAACACCGAGATTGATATTGCCGCTGCAGGACATGTCTAGGAACAGCCCGAGCGATTTGCGATCTTCGGTCAGATAGGCAATGCCCGCAGCCAGCGCATCACGCGGCGAGCGGATGTCGACCTTGCGTGAGTCGAGCGTGATTGTTCCTGCAACCTTGGGATCGGCACCGAAGATCAACCGCGCCAGTTCAGTGCGGCCTGCGCCCACCAGTCCGGCTATACCCAGCACTTCGCCAGGGCGCAGGTCGAAGCTGATGGGTTGCACGCGCCGGCCGTCGCTCAGCCCTTCGACCTGCAGGATCGGCGCAGCGTCGTGACGAACGTGATTGCCATCCTTTTCGTAAAAGCTCGACAGGTCGCGACCGACCATCAGGCTGACGATCCGGCCGGAAGAAAGCTCATGCTTTTCCAGCGTGCCGACATGGGCTCCGTCGCGCAGGACGGAGACACGATCGGCGAGTTCGTCGATCTCGTCCATGCGGTGGCTGATATAGATCAGAGCGAGCCCTTTGGCGCGTAACTGCCTGATGAGCGCAAACAGACGGTCCGTTTCGCGCGCAGACAGCGCGGTCGTCGGTTCGTCGAGCACCAGAATGCGCGCATCGCGATGCAGTGCACGGGCGATCTCGACCAGCTGCTGCTCGGCGACCGACATGGAAGAGAGCCTGTCTTCCGGGCCGAAAGGAGCCCCGAGCTCCTTGAGCAGCCCGCGACACGCCTCATTCATGGCGGCGCGATCGATCATGCCACCCTTGCGAAGCTCCGAACCCAGATGAATATTCTCGGCGACGGTAAGATTGGGGGCGAGCGCCAGTTCCTGATAGATGATCCCAATGCCCAGAGCGCGCGCTGAGGCCGGGTTGGTGATCTTGGCGACCTCACCGGCAATACGGATCTCGCCGCCCGGATCGGCGCTGTAGGCACCTGACAGAATTTTCATGAGGGTGGACTTACCAGCACCGTTCTCTCCCATCAGGGCCAGAATCTCACCGCCATAGGCGTTGAGCGAGACATCCTTGAGAACCTTGATCCCGGAAAATGTCTTAGAAATACCCACCACATGCAGGAGCGGAGCCCCGCTCTCCTGCGTTTCCAATGTGGTCTGTTGGGCGAATGCCATGGGACCAGCCTCCCGATTTGAGCCTGAAGCAGCGGGGGTTTTACCCAGTGGGGTCCCTCTGCCGAAAAAGAGAGAAGCAGAGTTCTGATTAATTTTATATAATGTTTTTGCAATATTTTGGTTAGTAACTGGAATGTGAACGTTAAAGGTCGTTCATGTTCCTCTCGAAAACGTCACCCTGCCCTCAGTCACCCGGCTGCCTCGAGCGCGGCCTGCAGGAACCCCGTCAGGGACGCAGATTCCGCGCCCTTCAGAAGCGGTCCAAGCATGCCATCAATCGCAAGAACGGCGAGACCATGGACACGTCCCCAAAGCCCCGCCATGCGCGCTGCCTGAGCGCCTCCCGGCACTTCATGGCCAGACAGGAGTCGCAAAGCCTCAAAAGCTCGTCCGGCAGCTGCCGCAAGGTCTGCCCGGTCATGATCGAGCAAGGCGTTGCGAAACATGAGTCGGAAAAGGTCAGGGTTCGCAAGCGCAAAGGCGATATAGGCACTTCCTACCGCGTGAGCCGCAGTAGGGTACTGCCTCCCCCCTGAGAACCCTCTTTGAGCGCTAAGCTCGGCTGGGGGAAAATTTTCCCATGCACGGGTCAGGGCATCGGCAAGTTCGTCATATCCCCGCGCCGCCAGAGCCGATCTCAGGCCCGACAGCGTACCAAAATGGGGCACAGCCGCCGTCGCCGAGACACCCGCCCGTCGCGTCACGCCGCGCAGGGAGAGCGCCTCCAATCCCCCCTCCTCAAGCAGGTCACGCGCCGCCTGCAAGAGCGCATTGGCCAGGTCGCCGTGATGATAAGGCGTCGCATCAGTTCTCACATCCATCTCCCCTCTCATCAAACTTTACAATGAAAAGTTTTCCTTGACGAGGCGGGAATGAGCGTTCTTTACATTGTAAAGACTCATGAGGATCCCCGGTATGTGCGCTACCCGCCCCCTGTTCGACAGACTGCAAAGCCTGCGCGTTCTCGCCGGAGAGCTGGGAGGGCTGATCCTTGTCTGGCTGGGCGAGGCCACCGGGCTGCAAAGCTACGCCCTCCCTGCGACACTTGCCCTGATCAGCTTCGATGCCCTCAGACGATGGCGAATGCATGTCGGATTTCCGACGATCTGGTTCGTCCTCAATGCCATGGCGCTCGGCTTCGGCGCCCTGAGCCTCATTGTCACGGGACGGCTTCCGCCTGAAGAATTCGGCGCTCTGTGCGCTTTGCTTCTTGCGCTTGTTTTCCTGATCGGCAGTCTGACCCGTGTGTCGCTCATTCAGGCGCTTGCCGAGCAGAGAGAGGGCTCAGGCTTCGGAAGCGAAACACCTTTTCTGGATCATTTCTTCCGCCTCTATACGCGCATATGGGCGGGGTTCTTCCTCATCAGGGGGATTTATCTGCTCTATCTGGACACGCATCCGCATGACGTCCTCACGGCCGGGATCGTGCTTAAAACGAGCCTGATCGGGATGATCCTGCTCAGCTTCAGGGGCAAAACGCTTTACCGTCGCTACGCTGCCTTTCGGAGAGCGCGCACCGTTTGAATATGACGCCCACTGAAACGAAAAAAGCCGCCCCGAAGGGCGGCTTTCTCGTAACCAGAGACTGAAATCCGAAGGATCAGGCGCTCTTTGCCATGATCTCGTCAGCCACGTTGCGCGGCACGGGATCATAGTGATGGAACTGCATCGTGAACGACGCGCGGCCCTTGGTGGCCGAACGCAGATGCGAGATGTAGCCGAACATTTCCTTCAGCGGCACCTGAGCGCGGATCATGACGGTCGAACCGGCCGTCTCCTGGCTCTGGATGATGCCACGACGACGGTTAAGGTCGCCCACCACGTCGCCGACGTGATCGTTCGGGGTCGTGATTTCCACATCCATGATCGGCTCAAGGATCACGGGGCCGGCATTCTTCATGCCTTCACGGAAGCAGGCCTTGGCGGCGATTTCGAAGGCGAGAGCCGACGAGTCAACGTCATGGTACTTGCCGTCGAGCAGCGTGAACTTGAAGTCCACCGTCGGGAAGCCAGCCAGCACGCCCGTCGAGGACTGCATGCGGATGCCCTTTTCGACAGCCGGGATGTATTCCTTCGGAACCGTACCGCCAACGACCTTGTTCTCGAAGCTGATGCCTTCGTTACGCTCGACCGGGGTGAACTCGATCTTGACTTCAGCGTACTGACCCGAACCACCAGACTGCTTCTTGTGGGTGTAGGTCTCGATATGCGGACGCGAGATCGTCTCACGATAAGCAACCTGAGGCGCACCGACATTGGCTTCCACGCCGTATTCACGACGCAGACGGTCCACGATGATGTCCAGATGGAGCTCGCCCATGCCGGACAGGATGGTCTGACCCGTTTCCTGGTCGGTCTTGAGCTGCAGCGAGGGATCTTCAGCGGCAAGCTTCTGCAGGGCCAGCGTCATCTTCTCGACGGCATCCTTGGTCTTCGGCTCGACCGAGATGTCAATCACCGGAACCGGGAACTGCATGCGCTCCAGAACCACCGGATCAGCAGCGTCGGCCAAGGTGTCACCCGTCTGGGTGTCCTTCAGACCCACGAATGCGGCGATATCGCCAGCGCCGACCTGCTTGACTTCCTCACGCTTATCAGCGTGCATCTGGAACATGCGGCCAACGCGTTCCTTGTGGCCCTTGGTCGTGTTCAGCACGGTGTCGCCCGACTTCAGAACACCACGATAGACGCGCACGAAGGTCAGGGTGCCGTACTTGTCGGAGATGATCTTGAACGCGAGACCGGCGAACTTGCCATCGGGATCGACCGGCACGATCGGCAGGAAGTTCTCGTCAACCTCTTCGCCTTCCGGCGGCGCGATACGGATGCCTTCGACTTCGTCAGGAGCCGGCAGGTAATCGATAACGGCATCGAGGAGCGGCTGAACGCCCTTGTTCTTGAAGGCCGTACCGCACAGGACGGGGCGGAACACGCCGGAGATGGCGCCCTTCTTGATGCATTTCTTGAGCGTTGCGACATCGACATCGCCCTTTTCGAAGTATTCTTCGATAGCGGCTTCATCGACGCTCAGCGCGGTGTCCAGGAGGTTCTGGCGCGCCTCAGCTGCCTTTTCCTTCAGGTCATCGGGGATCTCGGCGTAGTGGAACTTCGCGCCCAGCTCGCCGCCTTCCCAGATGATGGCGCGCATTTCGACCAGGTCGACCACGCCAACGAAGTTTTCTTCAATGCCGATCGGCAGCTGAAGCGGAATAGCGACGATGTCGAGCTTTTCCTTCAGCGTGTCGAACGCGCGATAGAAATCGGCGCCGGTACGATCGAGCTTGTTGATGAAGATGACGCGCGGCACGTTATAGCGGTCAGCAAGACGCCAGTTGGTTTCTGACTGCGGCTGAACACCGGCAACGCCTTCGATGATGAAGATGGCGCCGTCGAGCACGCGCAGCGAGCGGTTCACTTCAATGTTGAAGTCGATATGGCCCGGGGTATCGATGATGTTGATGCGGTGGTTTTCCCACTCGCAGGTCACGGCTGCCGAGGTAATCGTGATGCCACGCTCACGTTCCTGCGCCATGTAGTCGGTGGTCGTATTGCCATCATGCACTTCGCCGATGCGATGCGACACGCCGGTGTAGTACAGAATACGCTCGGTCGTGGTGGTCTTGCCGGCATCGATATGCGCGGTAATACCGATATTGCGGATCTTCGAGAGAGCCGATTTGGCTTCTGCGACGCTGCTTTCGGACACGGGATACCTCCAGAATGCGATTAAAGGTGCTTCAGGCCGCCCCGAAACACCTTTTGCCGTGGCCGTCACAGATCGACGTAATTTTCGGAATAGTCCGGTAAAGACGTCGAAGCCGGATCGACCAAGTCGGGCCTAGTGATCGAGTGGCTGAATGAAACAACCCGATCACGTTTTCAAGGCCAATTTTGTTGTTGCCTGCCTTTTAGGGCCATAAGCCGGAGGCAGGCGCCATCAGACTCAGGCGGTCTGAACGGCCTTGCTTTCCTGAGCGCGCAGGATGCGGCGCTTGATGACCTGAGCTTCGACCGGGAGCTTACGGTTCGGCGTGCTGATCAGGAACGAGTCCAGACCACCGTTGTGCTCAACCGTGCGGATGCCTTGGGTGGACAGACGCAGACGAACGCCCGTGCCGAGAATGTCGGAGAGCAGGGTGATTTCCTGCAGGTTCGGCAGGAAGCGACGACGGGTCTTGTTGTTGGCGTGGCTGACGTTGTTGCCCGTCAGCACACCCTTGCCCGTGATTTGGCAGCGGCGTGACATGGACTTGATCCTCGGTAGTAATATGTTCGCCGAGACCAGTCCCGGCATACGACGATGCGTTAAGGCGCGGCTTATGACGGAGCCCCCCGCTCCCGTCAAGCCGAAAGCGTCGCAAACTGTCATTCGCCGTCGGAAAACGCATCCGCGCAGATCAGTTCACCCGATCTCACGCTGTCTATGGCCGTCTGGAGCATGCGCACCATGGTCTCGGCATCGGTTGTCCGTGCCAGCACACCCAGCGAGCCACCCAGCAGTGCAGAGGCGATGAGTTCAGAAGGCAGATTCTGTTCGACCAGATAGCTGATTGCCTTGTCGATCACCACGCCGCATTTGAGCAGCTCTTCCGGGATTTCGACGGCATCGGGTTCGTTCGAGAGCTCATGCGCGGCCTGTTCACGAATTTCCGCTTCGACGGCCTGGTCGGGATGAAAATCGCGAGCGATTTCTTCAGCCTGTTTCGTCATGGTCTCTCTCCTGTCGTGACGGAATGTCATGGCCCAACACGTAGGACGCCCTCATCAGGAAAACCAGATACCGGGTCGGATTGATTGGTCACCATTGCGAAATACATGCCCCTCGCGGCCATGAGGGTCTCATGTTTTCCCTGCTCGACGATACGCCCTGCCTCAATCACCAGAATCAGATCGGCATGACGGATGGTAGACAGACGATGCGCTATGGCTATCGTGGTCTGGCGGGCGGTGACCTGGCGCAAGGCCTCCATCAGACGTTGCTCCGTCCCGGTATCAAGCGCACTCGTCGCTTCATCGAGCAGCAGGAGGTGAGGCTTACGCAGGATGATGCGCGCCAGGGCGATACGCTGGCGCTCCCCCCCGGACAGCTTCAACCCGCGTTCTCCCACCAGCGTGTCGTAGCCCTTCTCCAGCCCCTCAATGAAACCGTCGATCTGGGCGAGACGCGCTGCCTCTTCGATCTCGTCCTGCGTCGCGTCGAGACGACCGTAAGCGATGTTATAGCCAATCGTGTCGTTGAAGAGCTGCGTATCCTGCGGCACAACACCGATCAGCCTGTGCAGCTCTGCAGGTGAAATGGTGGAAAGGTCTCTTCCATCCAGCAGAATACGCCCCAAGGCCGGCGCATAGGCGCCAAGAATCAGTCTCGCGATGGTCGATTTACCCGCCCCGGTTGGACCGACAAGCGCGATCGTCTCACCGGGAGCCGCTCTGAAAGAGAGATCATGAAGGATCTCACGCCCGTCATAGTCGAAGCTCACCCCGTCGAAATCGAGCGCGGCTGGCGTTGAGATCTCCGGCACCCCGGTTGGCTCCTGCGGCTCGAGATGACCCGCGCGCGGTGGCTCATCCATCAGTTCGGTCAGATTTTCCAGATCGACACAAGCGTTGCGCCAGCCAGCATAGACAATATTGAGCGAAATGATCGCCTGATAGAGCGTGCGCAGATAGGTGCCGATCATGACGAATGCGGCGACGTCAAGCTTTCCGGCCGCCAGATCGTGCGCAGCCATAAAGAAGATGATGAGCGTTGCCACAGCGATCATGGCATTCTGACTGACGGAAGACAGTCCCGCCACGAATGTCATGCGCAGACTGGCCTTCTCCTGCGCGACACGAGCCGTTTCGTAACGCGAGAATTCATGCTGTTCGTTGGCGAAATGTCGAACCGCCTCAAAATTCAGCAGGGAATCGAGCAGGAAATGCTGGGCCTTGCCATTGGCGTCATTGCGTTGTCGGCGTGCCCGGACCCGCTGGCGGACGAACCATTGCGCCAGAGCGATATAAGAAAGCAGCGCAATCACAATGACGCAGGCATAGCGCCCACCGAGAAAGGAGAAGACGACCGCAATTGTCAGCCCCGTATCGAGAATCGCTGGCAGGATATTAAAAAGAGCAAGACGCAGCAGCGTATCGGCCGCCTCTGATCCGCGCTCAATGGCACGGGTCAGTGATCCTGTCTGACGGTCGCGATGAAAACGGTAGGGCAGATCAAGCAGGTGACGAAAAGCCTCCTGCGCCGTCAGCGCCTGGAGCCTCTGGCCTACGGGCTGATAAACCAGCTCCTGCAAGGCGGAGAATGCGCTGCGAAAGAAGATCAGCCCCGCATAGGAGAGAATGAGCGCAACCGGCACGACAATTCTGAGGTCGGGCGATGAGAAATGCGCGACAAGCCGACTGAAAAGATAGGGTGTCCCAAGAAGACAAAGACGCTCTGCAAGAAGGAGCACGAGCGTTGCTCCGATGCCGAGCCGGAAATAGCGGATGTCATGAGACAGAACCAGTCGCCAGGCACGCGCAAGGCTGGTTACGGCAAAAGGCAGAGTGCGGGGGAAGATCATGACCTCAACCTGAGGCGGCAGAGGGCGTTTTGCAATCGCGACGCGATGCGCGATATCGTCGTGTCCCTGACAGGAGAGTAACGCTTTTCATGCATGACGACAGCCTCGCCCCGTTTCTCGCCCATATACGGAACTGCAAGACCGCCATCCTGCCCGGCCCTCGCCGTGAAGTTCTGGCTGGCGATGACTCTTTCGGTCTCGCTGACCCACGTCTTTTCGAGGCACTGACGGCGCTCGGCTATGCTGATGGCCCCGTGTTCCGCCTGCCGGACGGAGCCGCTCTGCAACCGCTTGGTGAGGCTCTGGCTGCACAGAGGCTCTATCGCCCCCATAACGAATTATTCGATGTTTTCGACAAGAGCGGCATCGTCATAGGCCAGATCGATCGCGGCGCCCTGCCACTCCTGGGCTGCACTGCGGCAGGTGTGCATCTCAACGGGCTGGTCGAGAGGCCTGAAGGGGTCTTCCTGTGGATGGGTCACCGGGCGAACAACAAGAGACTCGACCCTGGCAAGCTCGACCATCTGGCTGCCGGGGGTATCTGCACCGGGCTTTCACCGCTGCAGGCCCTCATCAAGGAAGCCGGCGAGGAAGCCGCCATTCCTCCTGACCTCGCGGCACAGGCCCAGCCGGTCGCCACACTGCGCTATGCCATGACACGGCCGGAGGGCCTGCGTCAGGACACGTTGTTCTGCTACGATCTGACCCTCCCTCCGGATTTCGAGCCTCAGCCTGTCGATGGCGAGGTCGCTTTTTTCGAGCTCATGCCGATCGAAAAAGTATTGGAAATTGTGCGCGACACGAACGACGTCAAATTCAACGTAAATCTGGTGTTGATCGATCTGTTCCTGCGTCGTGGCCTTTTTTCGGCTGCAGACAGCGCGCGCCTGCGTCAGGCGCTCGACGGGGCATGAGATCATCCAGAACTGCGGGCGCCCCCGCATTACGCTCTCTAGCCTTGCTCGCGCTTGGCGGTACGTTGCTTGCCGGAATGTCAGGCTGTGCCGAGGTTCCGCATCCCCCGGGGGTAATGATGACGGCGTCAGATTTCTGCACCGGCACTCGCGGGCATCCAGCCACGTTCATCACGCTTGCCTTCGGCCTCTCTATACCGGGTGGAGGAGCTGTCTCTGCAGAGCAGTGGGCCGATTTCCTTGCTCGTGTCGTCACCCCGCGTTTTCCCGCCGGTTTCTCGGTTATCGAGGCGCAGGGCCAATGGCAGAACGGCACGGCTGCGCCTGTCATTCGGGAGAAGTCACGACTGGTCTGGATCGCTGCACCAGAATCGCGCGAGCCTGACTCAAAACTCGATGCTATTCGCGACGCCTACAAGAAACAGTTCAACCAAGTTTCGGTCGCCGCGTTCACGCAGCAGGGCTGCGCCTCTTTCTGATCTATGGACTTTGCAGCCCGGACGTTGCGATAGTGTCGCATCGCCGTAACGTGTAAGAAATGAGTCAAACCGCCCTGAGAAGATCGGGGTTCACCAGCAATAGCGGCCATGTCGACGCCCCACGAGCTTCTGGCGCGTGACACAGTGCCCGAGGAACATGATGACGGACCAGACCCCCACCCCTCCCAAGGGCCTAGGCAAGATTTCCGGAAAGGGCCAGGAACGGGACGTGGAAGACGAATTCCCGGATGAAAGTACGCTACCCGGTTCTCCGGTCGGGCGTGCCCAGCGGCGATCGCGGGGGTTGCTTGGCTTTTTCTTCATCGCGCTCGCCCTCTTTACGCTCAAGAATTTCCTGCCCGCTCTGCTCTGGGGCTGCGTTTTCGCCATTGCATCCTGGCCGCTTTACCAGCGCACCGAAAAGAAATTCGGTCGTACAGAGTGGCTGCCCATGCTTTTCACGGCCGGTATCGCCCTCATCTTTCTCATTCCGCTCAGCCTTGTGGGCTTCAAGGCAGCAGAGGAAGCCCAGAGTGCGCTGCACTGGATTGACGAGGTGCGCCACACCGGCATCCCCATGCCCGACTGGCTGAACGACCTTCCTTTCGAACGCGCCCAGGTGGCCCGCTGGTGGCAGAATAATCTGGTCAACCCGGAACATCTCAACCGGCTGTTTCACTCCTTCGATGCAGGCCATGGCATGGCTGTGACGCGTCAGGTCACGACCCAGGTTGCCAAGCGCGCCACGCTGTTTCTTTTCTCCATCCTCACCCTCTTTTTCCTGCTGCGCGACGGTGCTGACATCATCCATCGGGTGCTGGTCGTCTCCAACCGTACCTTCGGCAAGCGTGGCGAGAAGCTGGCCCGCCAGATGATTTCCTCGGTTCACGGCACAGTGGCAGGGCTTGTTCTGGTCGGTCTCGGCGAGGGTCTCGTCATGGGCGTGGCCTATGTGCTGACCGACACCCCCCAGCCGCTGCTCTTTGCCATGCTGACCGGCGTTGCGGCCATGATCCCTTTTCTGGGACTTCCTACGGTCGTTCTTGCGGCTCTGCTAATCCTGATCCAGGGCAAGATGATCTCAGCCATTGTCGTCGTCGTTCTGGGCGCGATTGTCATTTTCGTCGCCGATCACTTCATCCGCCCTGCCCTCATCGGCGGCAGTACGCAAATGCCCTTCCTCTGGGTGCTTCTGGGCATTCTGGCGGGCGTCGAGACATGGGGGCTTCTTGGCCTGTTCCTCGGCCCGGCAATCATGGCGGCAGTGCATCTGCTCTGGCGCATCTGGAGCGCTGACTCAGAGCAGGAACTGCTTGAAGAAGGCGGCTGAAAAGACGCTGGCACCAGATATCGTGCCCCTTTAGCGGGACCAGGCTTATCCAGCCCCCTTCCCGGGGGCTTTTTCATATCTGCCGGGATATCTGAATAAGGCCAGGCGGCTCTTGAGACAGAAAAACCACACAAAAAACCCGCCACGGCTGGATGCCGAGGCGGGATCATTGCTTCTCGATCTCGAAAGAGAAAATTACCGCAGGACGAAGATATCGGGCAGGCGGGATTCGAACCCACGACCCCCAGTCCCCCAGACTGATGCGCTACCAGGCTGCGCTACTGCCCGTCAGTCCTGCGGTAGAGGCCATTTAGCAGTGGAAAGCAGATCCCGCAAGCGCCTCCGCGAAGGTTTTTTCAATCGCTCTCAATTCTGCTCCGGCACCAGCTGTCGCAGATTATCGAGCTCGCCAAGCACATCTTCCAGCGCCAGACGGAGTGCCCTCTTCTCCTGCTTCCACCGGTCCTGCCGGATGCGCAGATCGAGCAGCTCATCATACAGCACGGCCGCGATGACCGACTCGCTGCTTGCCATCGGGGCTTCCTCACCGGATACCCCGTCGTACGGTTCGGCAGGCGTTTCGTCTGACGGCTCGGTAACCGCTGGCGCGACCGTCTCTTCACCCGGATCGATCACAGGCTCGATATCACCGCCACCGGAAGACAGGACGACCTCGTCCTGCTCGGCCGAGGCGTTAAATTCGGGGATCTCGAAAGAAGAGCGGGTATCGGCAGCTGACGACTCATCGTTCTGACCCGCCGGGAGTGCCTCCACCACCGGCTCAGTCTCGTGGATCTCGGCACCATTCCCGGCCAGGACCGGATGAATGCTCTCGCGCTCGGGTGAGGCCGGGGGCGCCGTGACGCCGCTACCGGGCAGCGCCTCTTTCAGGACGCGCTGCACGCCCTTGATTGTGTAGCCCTGCACATAGAGCAGATCGGTGATGTGACGCAGCAGGTCGACATCTTCCGGGCTGTAATAACGGCGCCCGCCCCCGCGCTTAAGAGGCTTTACCTCAGGGAAACGGGTCTCCCAGAAGCGAAGCACATGCTGAGGCACATGCAATTCGTCGGCGACTTCACTGATGGTACGATAGGCATTGGGGCCTTTGACCAGACGCTCCAGATCCGCCCGTTCCTCCGTCACTCTGGAGAGTTCAGGAGAGGCGTGGGTCGTGGTCATGAATCATCGCTTTCGCTGGCGAGGCCTTCGGTCGATTCGCCGTTTACTTCAGCTCTGAGAATTTGGCTCGGTCGGAAGACCAGCACAGAACGCGGCAAAATCGGCACTTCAATGCCGGTTTTAGGGTTGCGGCCCACCCTGCGGCCCTTCTGGCGAACGGAGAACGTGCCGAAGCCACTCAGCTTGACTGTCTCTCCCTTTTCGAGCCGCGCAGCAATCAGCTCGAGAACCGTCTCGAGCAGATCGGCGGATTCGTGCCGGGACAGTCCAACCTGGCTGTAAATATGCTCTGAAATTTGCGCGCGGGTCACGGTGGTCATGAAGCCACCGTATCATGACAGTAATGAAGGTCAATCAAATCAATGAAGCGGGGCGCTTCTGCAGAGGTTTTCCCTCTGAGCGCGCCTACAGACGAACGAGAGCCGAGCCCCAGGTCAGGCCACCACCCAGCGCCTCGAGCAGCACCAGATCACCCTTCTTGATACGACCATCACGCACGGCTTCATCAAGCGCCAGCGGAATGGACGCCGCCGAGGTATTGGCATGACGATCAACTGTCACCACAACGCGGTCCAGCGGCAAATCGAGCTTTTTCGCCATGCCTTCGATGATGCGAAGGTTGGCCTGATGCGGCACCAGCCAGGCAATATCTTCAGCCGCCAGTCCATTTGCCGTAAGGGCCTCATCCACGACTGCAGAAAGCTTGGCCACTGCATGACGGAACACATCCCGCCCCTGCATGTGCAGAACGGGCTTCTCGGTGGTCGGGCCATCGACATAAAGAAGGTCGCCATGAGCGCCGTCACTATGCAAGTGGGTCGAGAGAATACCCGCGTCCGTATCGTCACTGGCCTCGACAAGCACCGCACCGGCGCCATCACCGAACAGCACACAGGTCGTACGGTCTTCCCAGTTCACGATGCGTGAATAGATCTCGGTGCCGATCACCAGAACTTTTTTTGCCTGGTTGCTGCGAATGAAGGCTTCAGCCGTCGACAGCGCAAAAACGAAACCCGAACAGGCCGCAGTCATATCGAAAGCAAAGCCCCGGTTCATGCCGAGAGCGGCCTGAACGCGCACAGCCGTGGCCGGAAAGCCCTGGTCGGGCGTCGCGGTTGCGACAATCACCGCATCGACCGATTCGGCTGACACACCGGCATAGGCCAGAGCGGCCTGTGCGGCGGCACTTGCCATGCTGACCGCCGTCTCGCCCTCACCTGCAATATGCCGTTGCGCAATGCCAGTGCGGGTTCTGATCCACTCATCGGAGGTGTCGATGCGCTCGGCGAGCTCGGCATTCGTGACGACACGCTTCGGCAGATAGCTGCCAAATCCGGTCAGACGCGCGCGCAGGGACATATCTCTTCCTCTTGAACTGGTGCCAGCAGGGCCGAGGCCACAGCCAGCCACTCCCTCACCACGCCTGTCAGGCTGCCGTGACGGACGAAGCTAGCTCGCCTTCAGAATCGGAAGAAGCCATCAGAGCCTCAACCTGGCGAAGACGCTCGCGAATTTTCTCGTTGATCGAATGGGTCACCGCATCCATTGCGACATCAATCGCCGCGGCAAAGCCTTCGGCATCGGCGCCACCATGCGACTTGACCACGATACCGTTCAACCCGACGAAAACAGCGCCATTATAGCGGCGCGGGTCGATCCATTCCTTCATGCGTTCCAGTCCGGGGCGCACGAGAAGATAGCCGATACGGGTCAGAAGATTGGTCTTGAACACGCGCTGAAGCAGCATCGAAACGAGCTTGAGCGCGCCTTCACCGGTCTTGAGGGCGATATTGCCCGAAAAACCGTCAGTCACCACAACGTCGGTTGTGCCCGCCGTAATGTCGTGACCCTCAACAAAACCATGGAACTGGGACGAGAGAGGCGATTCGCGCAGGATCTCTGCTGCGGCGCGCAGACGCTCATCGCCCTTGAGTTCTTCGGCACCGACATTCAGAAGGCCGATGCTCGGAGCAGGAAGCCCCAGAACCGCCTTGGCAAAGGCCTCACCCATGACGGCAAACTCGACGAGATTGCGGGTGTCACAGGCGATATTCGCCCCGAGATCGAGCATGACCACATCGCCACGAGCCGACGGATTGACCGCAGCCATGGCCGGGCGCGTGATGCCGGGCAGGGTTTTGAGAACGATCTTGGCCAGGGCGAGCATGGCGCCGCTATTACCGGCAGACACCACGCCGCCAGCCTCACCTGACGCAACGGCGTCGATGGCCATACGCAGCGACGAGTCACGCAGACGCAGCGCCGCAGTCGGCTTCATTTCCATAGAGATGGATGATGGAGCGTGGCGGATCTCGCAGATGCGCTGCGCCTTGGGGAAGCGCGCAAGCTGCGGACGCAGAACGGCCTCGTCACCAACCAGCAGAATTTTTGCCGAGGGATGTCGATCGGCTGCGCGATCCAAACCGGCCAGAACGATTTCCGGGGCATGATCCCCGCCCATCGCATCGATAGCCAAACAATAAGGCGCAGCCTGGCTGGCCGTCGCATTCAGGTCAGTCATGCTCCGCCCCGCGTCTCATTTCAAACAAGAGGAGCCAGCCTGAAAGAGACCGGCTCCATCGAGCCTCAAACGCGAACGGTCGTCTTGAGCGTCTTGCCGGAAGCAACGACTTCACGACCGTCGTAATGACCGCAATGCGCGCAGACGTGGTGCGGACGCTTCAGCTCTCCGCAGTTGCTGCATTCAGCATGAGCCTGAACGGTCAGGGCGTGGTGGCTGCGACGCATGCCCATGCGGGACGGCGTGGTCTTTCTTTTGGGGACGGCCATGGCAGGAGCCTCTTTCTTCTTAGATCGCTCCCGCTTTTGGTCGCCATTCGACCGCAGCAGGAAACGATGCTGTTCACTATGATCAGGCGGGCGGCTCTAGCAGACCCGCAGCCGGGTCGCAAGCATCCTGTGCATTTCTAGCTCAGATCCGTCTTTTTTTTGGGGAGAGACAGACCGGCCAGGGCACCGAACGGGTTTGGTCGGCCACCTGCTTCATCTTCGGCTTCCTCTGCCGTCTCACGGGGGGCTTCGTCAACCGCATTTTCAAGGGCAGCGCCCGGCTTGCGTGGATAGGCAGGCAGCATCAGGGCCAGTTGCTCTGCAGCAATCTCACCCAGATCGAGCGCATTCCCCTCATAGGGAATCTCGTCAATCGCCTCGAGATCGGACGCCGTCTCTTCGGAAAAACGTCGGCTCGGCACGAGGCGCACGGCAAAGGATTCGTTCAGCGCGTCTTCGAAAACCTCGCCTGTGATGACACATTCGAGGGCCACATGCGCTGTCAGTACGCCTTCGAGCACAAAATGATCGGAAGGCTCGGAAATGACATTGAAGCGGCAAGTGAGCGCGTGCACGGTCGGGATTTCCAGACGCTTTGCCAGAGCCCGGCACTCGGCGTCGCTGGCCTTGATCGTCTCTGTCAGCCCGTCGTGACCGATACGGTTGAGCAGCAGACGGCGTGAGAATTCCGGCTGGGGGGAGTGGGAATGGGAGGTCCCCTGACTGTCGCTCATGACTGAATTCCTGATACTGACGATGAAAAACCCGCAGACGGGCTTTCTTTTCCGAATTGCCTTACCGTCGCTCTCCGCAATATAGAAGAGTTCGATCATCTTGCCATGGCGTCGAAACGCTGTTTCGGTCGTGGTGAAACGATCTCTCGACTTTTTCTCGATCAGTGCAGGACATCATAACCCGCCATGAAGAGCGCCTCCCAGAAGACCTCCCCGCGGCAGAAATCGCATGCGGGTTTTGCGCGCGCCCTGCTCTGCATCGCTCCCCTTGCGCTGGCGGGTTGTTCCGTTTTCAGTCCGATTCCGCAAAATCGCGGATCGCTGATTGAAAAGGACGACTATGCCCAGCTCGTTCCCGGCACCAGCACACGCAACGACGTGACCGATATTCTCGGCTCACCGACGGCACATGCGACTTTCGACGACAACACCTGGATCTATGTCTCCATGGTGACGGTACCGCAGCCTCTCGGCTTTCCGCGTGTGACCAAACAGAATGTTCTTGTGCTGGCATTCGATAATGGTGGCGTTTTGCGCCGCATGGATACGCTGCATCGCAAGAACGGCTACGATGTGGGCATGGTCGGTGAAACCACTCCCACGCCAGGCACCAAGGTCAATGTGCTCCAGCAGCTGCTGGGCAATGTCGGACGCTATAACCCCATGAGCAACATGGGCAGCACCTTCGGCGGCACGCAGGGCCCGCTGGGCGCAGGCGTCGGCACAGGCCATGGCGGCACTGGCAACTCGATCCCCTGATTTTCTGGCGGAGGGATATCCCCCCTCTCCTGTCGACCCGGCTGGGAGCCTCTCCCCGCCGGGTCTTTTTTTGCCGGCTCTGATGACATCAGCCCGAGCCTGATGCCTGTTATCAGCGAGGCAGCTTGAGCACCACGCGCAGGCCGCCCAGCGGGCTGTTACGCAGCACCACGCTGCCGCCATGCGCCGCCATGATGTCACGGGCTATTGTCAGCCCTAGCCCGCTCCCCCCTTCCGGGCCGGACGTGCTGTTGAACGCTCTGAAAACGTCCTTGCGCCGCGACTGGGCAATTCCTGGCCCGTCATCATCAAGGGTGATCTCGATCATCCTGCCCGCCTGACGCAGCGAAAAGCTCATGCGCCCACCATGACGACGCGCATTTTCAGCGAGATTGATCAGCACACGACGTATAGCGTCAGGCCTCACCGGCACGACCAAATTCTGCTCGGCATGAATAGCCAGCACCTCGCCACCTGCCCTCACGGTATCGGCGGCCACGTCGCGTATCAGGGTCGCCAGATCGGTGGGCACAGGCTCTTCCTCCCCCTCTCCGCGCGCGAAGGAGAGATAGCTGCCGATCAACCGCTCCATCTCGGCAATATCAGCCACCATGTCGTCAATATCAGGACGCAGTTCCTGAGCCTCGACACTGCCCTCGACCGGCATCATGGCCAGCGTCAGGCGCAGCCTTGTCAGGGGTGTGCGCAGATCATGCGACACACCGGCCAGCACCGCCGTACGTTGGGCGACAAAGCGATTAACCCGCGCCTGCATGCGATTGAAAGCCAGGGCGGCCTTACGCACCTCCAGCGCGCCCTGAGGGCGGATCGGGCCGTCATCGCGCCCAAGGCCGAAATTTTCGGCTGCCTTGGCCAGACGACGGACGGCACGCACCTGCTTTCCAACGAAAAGACCAGCGACGATGAAAAGCAGGATGGCACTCCCGACCTCCCACGCAACGAAAAGCCAGATCGGCCCAACATCAAGGCGCTTGCGCGGCACAATCACATCGAGCACGCCATCACGCAGTGGGATTTCGAGCCTGACGCCCTGTTTCGTCGCTTTCCAGTCGATATAGCAGGGCGCGTCAAAGACCCGCCTGACGGCGTTGGTCAGATCCTCATCCATTGGCCCAAGCACGAAAGGCGCATTTTTGGTCGTGAGCGTCTCGCCGGGATGGAAATCGATTTCGAGCTGGGTACGCCAGCGTGCCTGCGTGACCAGCCAGTCGCGCTGGGCAGGCATGTGTTCGACCGAATCCACGATGAAGGAGAGATCCGACACCACGCCATCGGCCAGCCGACGCGACACGACATTCAGATAATTGCCGTAAAAGAGCTGCAGGGCCACAATCTGCGTGATCAGGAGCGGCATCAGCACGATCAGCAGCGAGCGCCCCTGAAAGGAACGCGGCAGCAGCCGTCTGATCACACGCTCCGTTAGACGGGCGACCCGCATGATGTCCCTCTCAGCTACCGGGCTTCAGCACGTAGCCTTTGCCCCTGACAGTCTGGAGAAAGCGAGGCTCTTTCTGATCGGGCTCGATGCGTCGACGTAGACGCGTCACCTGCACATCGACCGCACGCTCGCCGATCTCGTCCATGCCCAGCGCCTCGGCAATGACCTCTCGCGACATGATTTCACCGGGTGTACGTGTCAGAACCCCCAGAAGGGCGGCTTCACCGCTGGTGAGATGCACGATACCCTCCGGCCCACTCAAAAGATTGCGCCCCGTATCGAATTCAAGCTTGCCCAGACGCAGCAGACGCGGCGCGCTGCTGGGCCGTGGCACATGGCGGCGCAGATGGGCCTGCAGACGCAGCAGAAGCTCTCTGGGTTCGAAGGGCTTGCCCAGATAATCATCGGCACCCGATTCCAGCCCGATGATCCGGTCTGCGGGTTCGCCCCGGGCTGTCAGGAGAATGATCGGAAACACCTGCCCCTTCTCTCGCAGCGACCGTGTCAGGCTGAGCCCGTCTTCGCCGGGCATCGTGATATCCGCCACCATCGCATCTGGCTGGGTGACAGCCAGTATCTTGCGCGCCGCCTCGGCATCCATCGCCGTGGTGATGCGAAAACCGTTTTCAGACAGAAACCGCTGCAACAGCCGCAGCAGGCGTGCGTCGTCATCGACGACGAGAACATGCGATTCGTTCATGTCATGCCTCCCTCACCCTGCAGGGTCGCGAGCACACGGCGGAAACCTTCCACCGCCTGTCCCCCCGACGCCCTGTAGGCAAGTGTCATACGATCACGCAGGGCCGCAAAGATTTCCTCTTCGATCGCGCTGCCCTGTGCGGTGAGATGCAGGCGCTTCACGCGCTTGTCGCGCTCATCCGGTCGCTGCTCCAGCAGCCCGCGCGCCACAAGGTCCTGAAGCACGCGGTTCAGGCTCTGCTTGGTAATGTTCAGACGCCGCAGCAGGGCGCTCATGGTCAGTCCCTGATGGGTAGAGACCAGGAACATTACCCTGTGATGTGCCGAACCAAGCTGGTGATCGCGCTGGAAAGGGTCGCATGTCGCACTCAGTTCGCGCCAGGCCAGCAGCATCGCCTCATAAGTCAGGCGTATCTGCTCTTCACGCAGATAGAGATGCGCCTGCCCCGGCGCATCACGTGTGCCTCGCAAGCCGGACATGACTCAATCCTCGCTGTCGCGTGGGGCTGTCAGCTCATCGGCATAGCCGAAACTGCCGAAATCCCTGATGCGCATGGTGTAGAGAACACCATTGAGATGATCGAATTCATGCTGCAGCACATTGGCGTGAAAGCCGCGCGCCTCGCCGCTGATCAACGAGCCGTCGAGATCGAGCCCCTTATAAGCGACGACGGCATGGCGCGGCACCACCCCTCGCAGCAGCGGCAGTGAGAGGCACCCCTCGGTGCACTGCATGATGGCATCGCCGACCGGCGTGATTTCGGGGTTGATGAGCACGCGAGGCGGAATCGGCATCTCACCCTCGGCACAGCGCTGCTCGGGAACATGATAAACAAAAAGACGCAAGGATTTGTGAACCTGCGGCGCGGCGAGCCCGGCCCCACGGGAATCAAGCATCGTTTCGATCATGTCGGAAACAAGTTGCCTTACGGATAAAGAATGAACATCTTCAACCGGTTGCGCTGTCTGGAGCAATACCGGGTGCCCCATTCGCGCGATTTTCAGCAACGCCATTTAATCACCTTGTCCTTCACCGACTGAAAAAGTTTCGGTCCAGAACTGCATCGTGACATGAATAATTTTCGGACGATACTGCTCAAACCGTTTGTGTCCTCTTCAAAACCTGTGCTAAGGCGGCGGCCTCTTTGGAACGCACTGCCATCGGTATCGCGTTCCTGGCATCGCATTTACAAACAAGACCATGATCCCATGGTCGGACAGGAGATGGCAGACCCGTGCAGGTTCTGGTTCGTGACAACAATGTTGATCAGGCGCTCAAGGCGCTAAAGAAGAAGATGCAGCGCGAAGGCGTTTTCCGCGAGATGAAGCTGCGTCGCCACTTCGAGAAGCCCTCCGAGCGTCGCGCTCGTGAAGCGGCAGAAGCGGTTCGCCGCGCCCGCAAGATGGAGCGCAAGCGCCTGGAGCGTGAAGGCTTCTAATCAGCCTGCCTCCACGGCAAACAGATCAACCGCCGTTTTCACGGCGGTTTTTTTGTGCCCGGATGATTCCCTTCATCTCTCGGTCATAAACGTCTGCAAGATCCATAGACCGAACGGGGCAGTGAGCCTGCAGCTCCCTGCCCCGTTTCCTGTTATCAGGCCAATCCCTGCTTCAGTGTTTGGATGCGGCATCCTGATCGATCAGGCTCCGGAAGAGATAGACCGCCTCAAGAGCGCGCTCATGGGCAATCTCCCGTGCATTGACCGTCCCGGCATGGCCGCCCTCGGTATCCTCATAATAGAAGAAGGGCTTGCCCAGCTCGGCGAGACGCGCGGCAAAGAGCCGCGCATGAACCGGTCCGACGCGATCATCCTTGGTCGAGGTAAAGATGAAGGGCACCGGATAGGCGACGTCCTTCTTCAGCTGTTGCAGGGGCGAGATACGCTTCAGGAAGGGGCTTTCAGCCGGATCGGCCATATGCCCGTATTCCGCCGCCCAGGAGGCCCCTGCGGCCATGGTCTCGAAATTCTCCATGTCGAGCAGCGGAACACCGATAATCACGGCTTTCCACAGTTCAGGATGCTGGGTGAATTCCACCCCCATCAGCAGACCGCCATTGGAGCGGCCGCGAATGCCCAGATGGTCTTTGTCTGCGATATGACGGGTGGCGAGATCGCGCCCGATTGCAGCAAAATCATCATAGGCGTGCTGACGCCCTGACTTCATGGCCGCCTCGTGCCAGGCAGGGCCAAACTCCCCACCGCCACGGATATTGCCGACAACGTAAACGCCACCATGCTCAAGCCAGGTCTTGCCGATATCGGCGTAATAGGTTGGCAGGTAAGAGAGATCGAACCCGCCATAGGCTGTGAACAGCACCGGGTTGTGGTCATCCATCTTCCAGTCGCGACGATGGGTTACGAAATACGGGATCTCGACCCCATCGCTCGATTTCACCCAGAACTGCTCGGTTTTCAGCCCCTTGGCGTCGAACAGGGCGGGAGTCGTCTTGATCTTTCTGGACGAGCCATCGGCAGAGTCGAAGCTCCAGAGCTCTGGCGGAATGATATAGCCTTCGACGCGCAGATAGGCGTGGCTGACCGAGGGCGACGAGGATTGCAGCGTCGCCGAACTCATGCGCGGGAGGATGAAATATTTCTCCTGCCAGCTGCCGTTTTTTCCCGTCGGGCTGTAGAGCCTAACCGAAGGTTGCACATCCCTGTAAACGACAGCGATCACCCCCTTTGACGTAACGCCGATATCGGCTGTCGTCTCGCTTTTGTCAGGGGCGAAGACAAGGACAGGCGCCTTGCCGGGCGCAGCTGGATCGACTGCCACGATGCTGCCCCGCGCGAAATGCGCGCCCGAGACCCAGTCCTGATCGAGACGCAGGATCAGCTTGCCATCGTAAAAGCCGAGATAGCCGATTTTCTGCGGCAGGGCGATCTGGGTCAGGCTGCCCGTCGCAGGATCATAGACACGGTATTCGCTTCTGAAGAAATCGAGGTTGCGCTGGATGATGGCGATCTGACGACCGGTCTGGTCATGCATCACCTGAGGTTCGACAATCATGTCACCCTCATCACCACGATAGATTTCCTTCGCGGCTTCCAGGGGCTGGCCTCGCTTCACAAGGCGCACGCTGAAGGGGTAACCCGAGCGCGTCATGCTTCCTGCGCCCCAGTCACGCGATACAAGAAGCGTATCGCGATCAAGCCAGGTCACACGCTGCTTCGAGCGAGGCAGATCAAACCCGTCTGCAACAAAGCTGTTGGTCGTCGTGTCGAATTCTCGATAGACCGCCGCGTCTTCGCCCGAGAGGGACAAGGCTATCAGGCAACGCCTGGCCTCAGGCTCGAGGCAATCGGCACCCTGGAAAACCCAGTCCTTTTTCTCCTGCCTCGAGAGGGCATCGAGATCGATTGCCGTTTTCCAGACAGGTGAAGGCTGCGCGTAGGAGGCCTCGCTGGCAACACGCCACACTCCCTTGGGATGGGCGGCGTCCTGCCAGAAATTCCAGATCTGCCCGCCCTGCAGATCAGGCAGAGGCAGACGCCCCGGCGCCTGCTCGACCTTGAGCACCGCATCGTAAAAACGTTGATAACGCGGATCAGACTGCAGAACGGAAGCGCTGCGGCTGTTCTGGGCGCGCACCCAGTCCAGAGCCTCTTTTCCCTCGACCTGTTCCAGCACGGTGCGCGATGGCACTGCAGCAGGGTCGGCCTTGGCCTGAAGCGGCACCAATCCGATCAGGGATGTGCAGACAAGCGATGTCATCGCCAACAGAATGCGCCTCATGACTCTCTCCTCGTGGAAATCCCGAAGAGCCTAGAGCAGCCATTCGATGAGGGAAACAGGCGTTCTGCACCTGTTTCCGATCACGTCAGGGCAGTCTGTACATCTGCATATCGGCAGGAAGTGTCAGCGGAATCAGCTTGTAGCAGACCATGGGCGCATTACGCAGCATGCGGCAGAAGCGACGCTGGTCCTGTGCCCCCAGCCAGGACGCCGGGAGGTCGGGCTGCTCGGTATCGCGCAGAACGAGCATGGCGCGCTCAGGATGCTGAAGCGCGCGACCAAGATACGCCCAGCGCTTGTCATAGCTGAACAGGGCATGAGCCGGATCATGATAGGCGATGATGGTCGCCAATGCGTAGTCGCCGGCCACAAGCGATACGTCGTCAGGAAGTGCTTCGCGCAGACGATGCGTCAGACCGGACCAGTCCGCCGTCTGGCGCGCAATGACATCATGATGCGCAGAGAGCCTGAGCGGAGAAAAGATGCCCTGTATCGTGACAAGCCCGGTCAGGATCAGCCCCAAAGCGCAAGCCAGACCAATGCGTCGCCCCGTTGCAGCAGCAGCAAGAGAGGCTGCGGGATAGAGCACGACCGGCCAGTTGGCCTGCACGCGTCCGCCAAAGGCATGCTGCACGAACACAGCGACCGGCACCACGCAAAGGCAGGCCAGCAGACGTGCGACACTATCATCGCCCGCGCGCCTCAGACACCAGACCAGCCCGAGGCAGAACAGGATGAAGATGATCGGCGTGGCAAGACCGATCTGCCCTCCGGCCAGCTCAGCCAGAAAATTCAGGGCGCGCAAGGGATGCCAGTCCCCTGCCCGGCCGCCCTGCTTGGCGAAACTCGCCCAGTGATGCGCCGCATTCCAGAGCAGAACCGGAGCAATCGTCAACAATCCGGACAGGATCCCACCCAGAATCCAGCCCCAGTGGCGACGTATGGAAGGCGTTGCCAATGCCCAGAGACCGCACCCCAGACCGGGAAGCACGGCTGTGTATTTACTGTCGAAGGCGAGACCCAGAAACACGCCAATGGCAAGCCACCAGATGGGCTGACCGGTCCTGATCAGGCGCCCGAGCGACCAGAGCACAAGGGCAAGAAAAAACACGAGAGGCGTGTCAGGCGTGGCTGTGGCTGCCCCCAGGCCGAGCATGAGCGTCGCATTGAGCAGCAATGCGGCGCGATATCCAGCGGCTGGAGAGCCAAGAAGGTCGCGACCGGCCCGGTAGAGTGCCAGTGACCCGAGCAGAGCCGAGACCGGCCCCAGGAACCGGATGCCAAGCGGCCCATTGCCGAAAAGCATCGTGCCCAGCCTGATCCAGAGCGCCACCATAGGTGGATGATCGAGATAGCCGGATTGCAAATGCTGTGACCAAAGCCAGTAATAGGCTTCGTCGGGCGTGACGCCCAACCGGGCTGCCAGAGCAAGACGCAGTAATGTCAGACCAACCAGCAGAACCCAGAAGAACGTGACGGCGCGCTTGTTATCGAGACCGAAAACGCTGAACCCGTCAGCGCCAGACGAGGGTTGAGGCAATCGCATAATTCCAGACCACGCCGATTACGGCACCGGCCGCGCTCGCGCCGCTCCAGTGCCAGTGTGTATCATAAAGAAGCTGCGCCACGCCGATATTGCCGACAGCACCGATCGTGGCGCCGATGACAAAAATGCACAGACCGGGCAGCCAGCGTTTCCCCCTCAGCGGGCGATCGAGATAGGTGATCCGGTTATTGAGCTGAAAATTGACCAGTATGGCGCAAGCCGTGCCGATCACCTGGCTGAGCTGAAAATCGGCACCGCCAAAACGCGACAGCTCAGAAACCACGAGATTGACCGCAATCCCGATCAACCCAACCGTTGCAAAAATGATGAACCGTGTGGGCAGCCAGCCGCCAAAAGCACGCTCGATCAGCATGCCCAGAAACTGCACCATGACCAGAGGGCTGAGCTTGCTCTCACCGGCGACGCGCGGACGAAAAACGAACGGCACCTCGATCAGCCGCGCTGTATCGGGCACGGAAAGCACGATTTCCAGCAGGATCTTGAACCCGGTCCCTGTGAGCTTCGGCACAGCCCGCTCGAAGAGCGGCCGCCTCATCGCAAAAAAACCGCTCATCGGGTCGGTCAGCGTCATCGGCAAGATGCTTTGCGCCAGCCTGATGCCCGCCTGCGACAGCATATGCCGCCAGCGATTGGCCAGACCGCTGCTATCGCCCCCTTCTGCATGGCGGCTCGCAACCGCGATATCAGCGCGGTTTTCGAGCAGCGGCGTCACGAGGTCACGCAAGATGCCCTCATCATGCTGGAGATCGCCATCCATGACGGCAATGACCGGCGCGGTGGACGACAACGCCCCCTCGATCACGGCAGAAGAGAGACCACGACGCCCGACCCGGCGGATGAGCCGTACGCGCGGATCCGTCTGCGCGGCCTGCTCCACCGCGCGTGCCGTGCCGTCGGGAGAATTATCGTCAACGAAAACGATTTCCCATTTCATGCCTTCAAGAGCGCGTTTCACGCCCTCGATAAGCGGCACAACATTGGGGGCCTCATTATAACAGGGAATGACGAGTGTCAGATCCGCAGGAAGCGGCTCGATCATACCGGCACACCGGCTCTGCTGAGGCTGGTGCGGATTGTCTGCAGGGTCTGCACACGCACCACATGATCGAGATCTGTCAGTCTCTTGGTCAGATAGTTCTGATGGGCCGCATCACGGGCCACGAGCCTCACGAGAAAATCGCCACCGCCACGGATCATGTGGCACTCCCGCACCTCAGCCCAGCCGGCAATCTCGGCCTCGAAAGCCTCAAGTACGCTACCTTTCTGGCTCGCGAGCCCGATCAGCGCAAAAAAGGTGAGAGACCAGCCGAGCTTCGACGCATCCACATCGGCATGATAGCCCTCGATGACGCCCACCTCTTCCAGCCGTCTTACGCGTCGCAGGCAAGGTGGGGCCGAGATGCCGGTACGACGCGCCAGTTCCACATTGGTCATGCGACCATCACGTTGGAGCTCCGCCACGATCTGACGATCGATCGGGTCGAGATCGACAATCCCGGAGGCGGAAGGCCCCGGAGCGATTCCCCCCGCAGGCGTATCACCCCGCGACGAACCGGGATGGAAATGGGGGTCTTCTGAGTCGTTGTCAGTCATCGTCACCGTGAGGGTCGGTCAAAACTAGTCGGTTGGCAGGCGCGCCGCATCACCTATATCTGCATCATGACCCAAGAGCCATGTCTCTTGATACATGTCTCTTCACATTGGCTCGGCGCAGCGTTCGCCGGCCCCAGACCGAGGACCCCATCTGTGAGCCAGAGCTTCAAGACCGACCTGCTCGTTATCGGCGCCGGGCCGGCGGGCTATACCGCAGCCATCTATGCCGCCCGCGCCAATCTCAAGCCGATTCTCGTGGCAGGGCTTCAGCCCGGTGGTCAGTTGACCATCACCACCGAAGTCGAAAATTACCCCGGCTTTGCCGAGCCGGTTCAGGGGCCGTGGCTGGTCGAGCAGATGCGTCTGCAGGCCGAGCATGTAGGCACGCAGATCCATTATGACCTGATCACAGAGGCGCATTTCGACCAGAAGACCGAAGACGGTTATTTCACGCTCATCGCCGATTCAGGCGCTATCTATCTGGCCCGCACTGTCGTGATTGCAACCGGCGCCCAGGCCAAATGGCTCGGCCTTCCCTCTGAGGCACGCCTGCAAAGCGGCGGCGTTTCGGCCTGCGCCACCTGTGACGGCTTCTTCTATCGCGGCAAGAAGGTGGCCGTGGTCGGGGGCGGCAACACGGCAGTCGAGGAAGCGCTGTATCTTACTCACCACGCCGATCATGTGACGCTGATCCATCGCCGCGACACGCTGCGCGCCGAGCGCATTCTGCAGGACCGTCTTTTTGCCCATCCCAAGATCACGGTGCTCTGGAACCATGAAGTCGAGGAAATTCTGGGCGAAGGCAAGCCGGAAGTCGTTAGCGGCGTCAGGCTGCGCAATACGCAGGACAGCAGCGAACAAAGTCTTGCCGTAGACGGGGTTTTCGTTGCCATCGGACATAGCCCCAATACCGGGCCGTTCCGCGAGACCCTCGACTGCGACTCCGAAGGCTATATCGTGACCACACCAGGCAGCACCAGGACCTCAGTTCCCGGCGTATTCGCGGCAGGTGACGTGCAGGACAAGAAATTCCGCCAGGCCATTACTGCGGCCGGTACCGGGTGCATGGCCGCACTTGAAGCCGAGCATCTTCTTGCTGGATTGTCGTAAGAGCCAGATCGTTATTCTTGCGTAAGATCTGCTGCATAAAATGACTTGGCAGCGTCAAAGAATGCTGCCAAGTCAATGAAATCAACAATTCATGACCGCATGGGACACTGACAGGCGACCAAGCCTGTCAGGCCTTTTTCTGTCCTGCGGTCGGAGACGAGCTCTAGGAAAGCCGGCATGGACTGGGACAAACTGCGTATCTTCCATGCTGTCGCTGAAGCTGGGTCTTTCACTCATGCCGGAGACAGGCTCAATCTCAGCCAGTCTGCCGTGTCACGCCAGATCTCTGCTCTGGAAGAGACTCTCAACGTGCCGCTGTTTCATCGGCATGCGCGCGGGCTCATCCTGACCGAGCAGGGCGAAACGCTGAACCACACGGTCAGGGAAGTGTTCTCGAAACTCTCCCTTACCCAGGCCTATCTGAGCGAGAGCAAGGTCAAGGCGAAGGGCGAGCTCAAGATCACGACCACCTCAGGCTTTGGGCTGGGCTGGCTCGCGCCGAGGCTTCAGCGTTTTCTGGCGCTTCATCCCGATATCGAAGTCAGCCTCATCATGGAGGACACGGATCTCGATCTGGGCATGAGAGAGGCGGATGTGGCCATACGCATGCACCCGCCCCGTCAGGCCGATCTGATCCAGCGTCATCTCGCGAATTTCCTGATGCCGATCTATTCCAGTCAGGCCTATATCGATCAGCACGGCATGCCGACGAGCATCGCCGAACTGTCCCAGCATCATCTGGTTGGTTTTGCCGGGCTATCGCCGCCTCTGCCCGACGCCTTCTGGCTGCTTGATCTTGTGCGTCGTCAGAGCCACGGATCGGTGCGCAACAAGCTCGAGATCAACAGCTTTCCGGCAATCGCCAGCGCAATCGCCAATGGCGCCGGCATCGGCTCGCTGCCTACCTATCTGGCTCAGGCACATCCCGAACTGGTCCGTATCCTGCCCCACGAGCCGATACCGACCGTGGAAGCTTTTTTCGTCTATCCTGAAGAACTCAAGATGTCGAAGCGCATCACCGTTCTGCGCGATTTCCTGCTGAGCGAAATCCAGAGCGCAAAGCTTTAACGGCGCCTCTCGTCACGCGCCTCTCTGCCAGGCGCGGCATCAAGGCTTGAAGAAGCGGTCGGCCGCCCTTTGGAAGTCAAGTTTTCCGGGTATGGAGACGATTGACCCGTTCACGCAGCTCCTTGCCTGCCTTGAAGAACGGAATCGTCTTCTCGCCGACAGCCACACTCGACCCGGTGCGTGGATTACGTCCCTGACGCGCCTCACGCTTCTTCACGACAAAAGCGCCAAAGCCACGTATCTCGACCCTGTCGCCGCGAGAGAGCGCAGACGAAATCTCCGACAGGATCGTCTGGACGATCAGTTCGATGTCGCGAGCATTCAGGTGAGGATGCACCGCTGAGAGTTCAGCAATGAGTTCTGATTTCGTCATGAAGAAAACTATGCGCTCTCGAAATCGATTGGATGGCCCCTGAGGGCAATCCGGGGACTGTGATCACGGCTACCGTGGCAAAATCGCTACCGCACCGTCAAGCTTCTGATAGGCGGTCAGGGCCTCGACGGCCTGGCCGATGCCAAACCAGTCGCCCCCCAGTTTACGCTGCAGACGACCGAAAAACGAATGAGCAGGCTTTTTGGCCTCGATTGTCCTCAAGGGCAGGTCTTTGCCGTCATGTATCTGGCCATGCAGCCACACCAGCGCCTGGTCTTCATCACCCAGCTGATCGATCAGATGCAGGGGCACTGCCTGACGACCCGTATAGGGACGACCGTCGGCCAGAGCGCGAATATCTTCGACCGGCCGATGACGCCCCTTGGAGACCATGGTCACAAACTGGTCGAAAAGATCGTCGACAATTCCCTGCAGCATGACCCGCCCTTCCGGCTTGAGCGGCACGAAGGGCTGCGACTGATCCTTCATGGCCCCCGAAACGATTGTGTCGGTCGTCAATCCGATTCGACCAAGCAGGCCCGAGGCGTCGGGCCTGATCATGATCACACCGATCGATCCTGTAATCGTCGAGGGGTAGGCAAAGATGCGCTGGGCCGAAACCGCAATCATGTAGCCCGCAGAGGCAGCCGTGCCCTGCATGGAGACCGCAACAGGCTTGTGCGCCGCAAAGGACGCCACAGCATCATGCAAGGCGACACCCCCTGTAACGCCGCCGCCGGGACTATCGATCACAAGCAACAGGCCTCGGATATGCGGATCGCGCTCAGCGCGCTCGATCGCCTCGACCTGAGGACGAACCTGATCGGAAATGACTCCCTTGATCTCGAAACGCGCAATCGCATTGGCAGGCGCATGATGGCGCGCGGGCAGGAAGAGTGCCGCACCCGCAACAACGAGCGCAGCGAGGGCCACCCCTCGCCAGAGCACGAGACGACGACGCTGGTATTGGTTCACGTTACTGGCGTCATCACCCGGTATCGTCTCGTTCGTCATGACCCGTTTCCTCGTGCGGCAATAAAAAAGGCAACTCATCACAGGATGAGTTGCCTTTGAGGTCGAGTCTACTGGGTAAAAGTGGAATCAGGCCTTTTTGGCGCGTCCACGACGAGCCGGACGCTCTTCACCCTCGGTGCCTTCAGCAGCCGAAGCGCGGGCAGCGGCATCGCCACCAGCATTGATCTTGCGACCAAGGCCGATTTCACGAGCCAGATGCGAACGACGCTCGGCGTAGTTCGGTGCCACCAGCGGGTAGTCGCTCGGCAGGCCCCAACGCTCACGATACTGCTCAGGCGTCATGCCATAGGCGCTCTGCAGGTGACGCTTGAGCATCTTCAGCTTCTTACCGTCTTCAAGGCAGACGATGTAATCCGGGAAAACCGAGCGCTTGATCGGCACGGCAGGCTGCGGACGCTCCGGCTCGGGATCTGCCTGACCAGCACCCTGCAGCGCGTTGTATACTTGCTTGATCATCCCCGGGAGCTCTTCGCCAGCCATGGGATTATTTGCAACATGAGATGAAACAATCTGAGCGGTCAGCTCAAGCAGGGCGACGTTGTTTTCAGACTCTGACATTTATTTTCTCTTTGTTAAAGTTTAACTCTTTTAACTGGATCTTTTATACCATCACCTTTGTGAGGTAAATAGGTTTAACGATTTCTTCTTTGGTTTTTATTCTTTTCGGAGTTTCCTGTTAAAGACCCCTAGAATTCACAATGTTCCCTCTGCTTTATCAAGAAAATAAACCCTATTCGCAACAGACCAAAACGATTTTTTCTGACCATTCCGTCAATGCACGTCAAAATACAATAGAACACGTTTGTAAACTTTTTGATAAATCAAGGATAAACGGGATTATTTTTTTATCCACAAAGGAATGTGTCAAAAATTAGGTCAATTACTGAATAATTAACGCATTCTATTCTTTCCCCATTGGCTCACCATACCCGCCTTCTCGTCATTCTGAGTCGCCGTTTTCTATGAGGCGAGATATGGCAACAGCCGGAACTCCCCCTCTTTCCCCGTTTTCTTGAAAACGAGTCGGTTGACTGACGTCGGTTCGTGACAATGGCCCACCCACAATAGAAGCTTCCTTTGCCATACCTTCAGGAGTCACCGCTCGACTGCACTGCATCAAATTGATACTGACGCAACAGGTCGGTAATGAAGTAAGGCCTCGTGTCTAACATCGAGGCGCGCCTCGCGTTCCATAGCCCAGAGGCACAAAGCCCGAGTTTCACACGCGCAGAATAACGGTCGTTAACAAACTTTTCTGCCATGCGCGCCCATTCTCAAGAGCGAAACCGGAGGTGTGACTAGAGCGCTGCGCATTCTTTGCGAGGCGGATGTCAGGGCTCGCGCTATTCTGCGGCTATACCCGAATCGAATTAATGAATGTTTAGATCGTGGGGGCCGCCCCGCGCTTTTCTTCATTCCCGCAGACTGTCATCATGGACACTTCTGTGCCGCATCGGCCTTTTTCAACCGTGTGAATCCCGGTCTTGCCAGTCTTGCGCTTCTTTTCCCGTTTTTCCCTGAACCCCAATTCCTTCGGAAGCGTCTCCCTGTCGCTGCGCCGCAATCGATGGGCGTGGCTTTTTGCTCCCTCCTCGCAGGCGGTCGAGTTTGCCTTGCGCAATACCATCGCCGCCCTCCTGGCTTTGGGCATTGCCATGTGGATGGAGCTCGACAGCCCGATCTGGGCAACAATGACCGTCTGGGCCGTCGCACAGGGCACGCGTGGCGAAAGTCTCTCAAAGGCCAGATGGCGTATCGTTGGAACCGTTATCGGTGCCATTGCGGCAGTCGGTCTTTTCACAGTGTTCCCCCAGCAACCGCTCCTGTTCTTTCTGACACTGGCGCTCTGGATGGGGCTTTGTGCGGGCATTGCGACCTTTGTCAGCAATTTTCGCGCTTATGCCCTCGTCTTGTCGGGCTATACCTGCGCCATCATCGCAATGGGCGCGGTCTACGACCCTGAAAACGTCTTCATGATCGCGGTCTCGCGCTCCACCTATATTGCGCTCGGCGTGATCTGCGAGGCGGCGATGGGCCTCATCTTCGCCACCAGTCAGGAGCGTCAGGCACGGCAGGCCGTGCGTACCAAGCTGCAATCAGCCCTGTCTCTGGTGTCACTCTCGATCGCCGATATTCTCTCTGATGCGGCGACGACCCAGCGCAAGGCGCGCGAGCTTTTCGCCACTATCCTGCGTCTCAACAGCGAAATCGAGTTTGCAGAAATCGAGATGGGGCCGCATGGGCATGAGGGCGACCATGCCCGCGCTGCCCTTGCTGCCGTTTCCATCCTGCTCTCACGAGGCTTCGGCATGGCCGCCCGTCTGGCAGCGCTCTCGCACAGCCATGGCAGTTTTCGAGAAACGTCGCATGACGCCCAGATCTTTCTGCGTGGGCTTGAGGCGCGGCTGAAAGCGCAGGAGCCTGTACAATCCATCCTCGCCGATCTGCATATCCTTATTGAAGATTGCCGCGTTCACGCAGCCCCTTTCATACGATCGGATCAGGAAGAACCCGTTCTGCTCGCCCCGGTCGATGAACGCGTGCTGCATGTTGCACTGGGCGAGCTGCTGAACGATCTCGAGATCGCCATCATCGAATATGATGCCAGCACGCATCTCATTCGTGGCGATCGCTTCCAGTTCCGCCTGCAATCCCATCACGATCCGCGCAACGCAATCAATAACGGCCTGCGCGTGATGGCAGCCATCCTGTTCACGGCGCTGGTCTGGGAGGTCACTGCCTGGCCGAATGGCACCGCCTTCATTTCAATGACCTCCCTGATCTGCGGCTTGTTTGCCACTCAGGAAAATCCGGTTCTTGGCACCACCACCTTTCTCAAGGGAACGATCTGGTCGGTTATTGCGGGAGGGATTCTCACCTTCATTTTCGTGCCGAAATTCGACACGTACGAAATGTTCATCATGGCCTTCGGGCCTGCGATGTTCATCGGCGGTCTTGCCCGGGTCAATGTGCCGACAGCTGGAGCTGCGGCAGCTTACGGGCTTCTGATGCCAAGTATGGTGAATGTGCAGAACCACCACCGGCTTGATGAAATTGCCTTCTTCAACGGAGCAACCTCAACCGTCATGGCAGCCTGCGCCGCCGTTTTGGTCTTTCACACATTCCTGCCTTTCAACCCGCAATCGGAGCGTCTACGCCTGCGCAAGCAGATGCTGGGCGAATTGCGCGCGCTCTGCCATTTGCGCAAGGCACCCGAAACCCGCCTCTGGATCGGCCGCAACATCGATCGCTTTGCCCGGCTTATCCGCCATGCCGGCCCCTCGCCTCTGCCGATTGTCGAGAGCTATCTGCAAGGGACGCTTGCGGTCATGACGATCGGTCTCAATGCGATCAGATTGCGTACCCTTCTTGATCGCGAGCATCTGCCTGTTACTGCACGACGTGCCATCGAGTTGCTTCTCGACCGGATGGAATACACGCGCGACCGCCATGACCGGCCCGCACGCGTTGCCGCTGCCGCTGTACGCCGCCTGCGCGCGCTTGATCGCACCGAGCGCGATCTGGTGACACGGCTCGAACTGATCAGGGGCATTTCCTATCTCGTGGTCATCAGGGATGAGCTGGTGGCCAATGCGGCGTTTCTCGACGAGACCCAGAGCTTCACGAGCCGCTACATTCTGGAGGAGTCGCGATGACGCCCGAACTACCAAGCCTCGCCTTGCGCGGCACGACCCTGCGCTTTGCCGGCAACCCGTTCGACATGCCCCCACAGGATGCCCTGCTGACTGACACTGACGGCCTCGTGGTCATCGAGTCCGGTCGTATCACCGCCATTGGCAACTACGCCGATCTCGCTCGCGACTTGCCGCCGGGCATGCCGGTTACAGATCATCGTGGATGTCTGATCGGGCCCGGCTTCATCGACGCCCATGTGCATTACCCGCAATTCGGCGTCATTGCCTCCTATGGCGAGCAGCTTCTTTCATGGCTCGAACGCTATGTTTTTCCGGAAGAACGCCGCTTTGCCGATCGCGTCTATGCCGGTCAGATTGCCGAGAGCTTTCTCGACAGCCTGCTCGATCATGGCACCACGACAGCGGCGGTCTATTGTACGGTTCACCCTGAATCAGTGGAGGCATTTTTCACGGCCTCGCAAAAGCGCAACACCCGCATGATTGCGGGCAAGGTGCTGATGGATCGCAATGCGCCCGATTATCTGCGCGATACGGCACAAAGCGGCTATGACGAGTCGCGACGCCTTATCGACACCTGGCATGGCACGGGTCGGCAGCTTTACGCCGTCACACCACGCTTTGCGCCAACAAGCACGGAAGAGCAGCTGAACCTTGCCGGTGCGTTGCTCGATACGGCACCGGGCCTGTTCATGCAGACCCATCTGCTCGAAACCGTGCAGGAAGCACGCTGGGTCGAAGCGCTGTTTCCGCATCGCTCCGGTTATCTCGATGTCTATGATCGTGCCGGGCTTGTGCGGCCCCGCAGCATCTTCGGCCATGCCGTGCATGTCACAGAGCAGGATCTCACACGCTGCTCTCATGCGGGCTGTACCCTCGCCCATTGTCCGACATCGAACGCCTTTCTGGGCAGCGGGGCGTTCCGCCTTTTCGATGCCTTGCGCCCGGACCGCCGCGTCGCGGTCGCCCTTGGCACCGATATAGGTGGCGGCAACAGTCTTTCGATGCTGCGCGTGATGAACGATGCCTATACAGCGGCCCAATCACACGGCACGAGCCTGCACCCTGTGCAATCCTACTGGCTGGCCACAGCCGGGGCGGCTCAGGCGCTCGGCCTTGCCCCCCAGATCGGCCAGATCGAACCGGGGGCCGAGGCCGATATCTGCGTGCTGAATCCCATGGCTACCCCTCTCATGGCGCAACGGGCCGAGCGGGCCGAAACCGTGCCGGATCTGCTTTTCGCCTTGTCGATGCTGGGTGACGATCGGGCCATCGAGGCAACCTACGTGATGGGCCGACGCCACAGTCCGCCCTCGCGCTGAAAAATGGCCCTCTCAGGCCATGCCGCGCTCGGTCAGCCAGGCGTGATACCAGTTGGGCCATTCGGATGTGACATGATCGGGCTCTCCCATGCCGAAGCCATGCCCGCCCGTGGGCAGGCGGTGATAATCGACCTCGGTGCCAATCGCCTCACAGGTGCGCGCCATGAGCGCCGCATTATAGGGGCTGGCGATGCGATCATTATCCGCCTGGGCCAGAAAGACCGGCGGATAGCCTGATGTCACATGGCTTTGCACGGACCACAACCGCGCCAAAGCGGGGTCAGAATTCGTGCCGACAAGGTCGCGATGCGTCGCCGTGTGGTCGTACGGCTTTTCCAGCGTGATGACCGGATAGATCAGGGCGGCACCGGCGAGAGGAGCCAGCCTGCCCCCGACCGGCCCGGCGGAGAACGGCCCTGCCCCGGCCCAATGCGTGGCGGTCATCCCCATAAGATGGCCACCAGCCGAAAACCCCAGCAGCGAAACCCGGTCTAGATCGAGATTTTCGGCAGACGCGCGATGCCGGATTAGTGCCAGAGCGCGTCGCGCATCCTGAAGCGGGGCGAGCGGCCCCTCGGCCCAGCCCTCACCCGGAAGGCGATAGACAAGCACGAATGCCGTGATGCCCCGTGCCGTCAGCCATCGTGCCGCTGGATAGGCTTCTCGACGCATGCCGATCCGCTGATAGCCACCGCCAGCCGCCACGAGAACGGCACTGCCATTGGGGCGCTCCGGCCGGAATATCTCCAGCCTTGGCTCACGTATATTATAGAGCGCCCCTGTTGCCGTGGATTGCTCGATTCCTCCTGGCCCGCCCCCACCGGGTGGCGTATCGGGCCAGAGGGCAATCTGATCGGGTGATTGCGAACGCGATGGCCCGTGACAGCCACCAAGCAGGGAAAGCGATCCGGCGAAAGAGGCCGTGAGCAAGGTGCGACGATCCATCCTGGTGGCGCCAAAATGATCACGCGTCATGCTGCCTCCTCTTTCCTGCGGCACCTAGGCCTTGCGGACGAATTCCGACTTGAGGTTCATGGCACCGATGCCCGGTATCTTGCAGGACAGATTATGCCCGTCATGGCCATCGGTAAGACGAACCCCCTTGATCTTGGTGCCGCCCTTGATGACTGAGGACGATCCCTTGACCTTCAGATCCTTGATGATGGTGACGGTATCACCGTCTTCAAGAGGATTTCCATTGGCATCGCGCACCACAGCATCATCCTGAGCGGGGGCGGCACCTTCCGAAATGCTCCATTCGAGGGCACATTCGGGACAGACCCAGAGCCCGCCATCCTGATAGATGTGTTCACAGCCGCATTGCGGGCAAATATCGCTTTTCACGAGTCTGATCGTCCTGTTTTTCTTGCGATGCGTCCATGAAGCAAAACCGCTTTCATGACGGCACCCGACTTGTCATCAGTTCAAAGGCATCAACTGCCTTCCGGATGAGCCCTTCTAGAGTTTCTCGCAGGCAGTGAAAAGCATTCAGCCCCGTGACAGGCACAAATCAGAAATCGCCCACCGATAACGATGTCTGTTCTGATCGACTGACCAGCAATTGATTTGAGCGGGGGGGAAATGACCGGTGACCTGAAGACACCGTTAGACGGGTCTGGCGGAGAGGGTGGGATTCGAACCCACGGTGCCCGTGAAGGCACAACGGTTTTCGAGACCGTCCCAATCGACCACTCTGGCACCTCTCCGTAGCAGGATCACCTGGTCGTGGGCGGCTTATAAGGGGCAGATCGCGCCACGCGCAAGAGGGGGCGTGACGATTCTTTTTGCGATCCCCTTATTTTCCTGCCGTGGCAGCGCGATAAAGATTGACGTCGCCGTGCCGCCTCCTGTAGTGAGCCCCCCTCGCGGGCGTGCTTGCGCGCCGGCCAATAATAAAAAGCGACTGGGCAATGCCGACTGGGGGAAAACCCCGGCAAAATTGCCAAGAGATCGGACTTGAGAGAGTTTACATATGTTCGCAGTCATCCGCACCGGCGGAAAGCAGTATCGCGTCACCCCGCAGGTCACGCTGAAGGTTGAAAAGCTCGAAGCCGAAGCCGGCACGACCATCACCTTCTCCGACGTTCTGGCCGTTGGCTCTGACGCCGGCATCAAGATCGGCGCTCCGCTGGTCCCTGGCGCCACCGTCACGGCAACCGTGATCGCCCAGGACCGCCTGGACACGGTCATCATCTTCAAGAAGCGCCGCCGGCAGAACAGCCGTCGCAAGAACGGTCATCGTCAGCACGTGACCGTCCTGCGCATCGACGCGATCAACGCAGCGTAACTGACGCTAGAGAGAAGGAGAGACCTCCATGGCACAAAAAAAGGCAGGCGGTTCGAGCCGTAACGGACGCGACAGTGCTGGTCGCCGTCTCGGCGTCAAGAAGTTCGGTGGCGAAGCCGTCATCGCTGGCAACATCATCGTTCGCCAGCGCGGCACGAAGATGATGGCCGGTTCGAACGTTGGCGTTGGTCGTGACCACACCCTGTTCGCTCTCGCCGATGGCGCCGTGAAGTTCACGCGCCGCGCCGAAGGCCGCGTCCACGTTTCCGTGACGCTGGCAGAAGCCGCAGAGTAAAGACTGGCCACAACCAGTTGACGGGAGAGGCCGGTCCACTTGGGCCGGCCTTTCTTGTTTAGACCGTTATTTTTGGACGAAGACGAGACAGACGATGAAATTCCTCGACCAGGCCAAGATCTATGTACGCTCCGGCGATGGCGGGGATGGTGTCGTCGCGTTTCGTCGTGAAAAATATGTCGAGTTCGGCGGCCCTGACGGCGGTAATGGCGGCCGCGGCGGCGACATCATTTTCCGCGCCGTACCCAATCTGAACACATTGATCGATTTCCGCTACACGCAGCATTTTCGTGCCCGCAAGGGCGGCAATGGGGCGGGCTCCGACCGAACCGGCGCCAAGGCTGAGACCGTCATCATCAATGTGCCGATCGGCACCCAGATTTTCGACGATGACCGCGAGACCATGCTGGCCGATCTCGACGAGGACGGCAAGGAAGTGCTGCTCTGCAAGGGTGGCGATGGCGGATTCGGCAATGCGAACTTCAAGACCAGCACCAATCGTGCCCCTCGCCGCGCAGACAAGGGCTGGCCGGGCGAGGAACGCTGGGTGTGGCTGCGCCTGAAACTGATTGCCGATGTCGGGCTCGTAGGTCTGCCGAATGCAGGCAAATCCACCCTGCTCTCGGTCTGCTCGCGCGCCAAGCCCAAGATTGCCGATTACCCGTTCACGACGCTGCATCCCCAGCTCGGTGTCGTGCGTCTTTCGGCGACCGAGGAATTTGTCATTGCCGATATTCCGGGCCTTATCGAGGGCGCGAGTGAAGGCGCTGGCCTGGGCGACCGCTTTCTGGGCCATGTCGAACGCTGCGCGATGCTCATCCATCTTCTGGATGGCACCGAGAGCCAGCTGGTCAAGAACTACCGCATGATCAGAAACGAGCTTGCCGCCTATGATGAAACCCTGGCCGAAAAGCCGGAGATCATCGTGCTCAACAAATGCGATGCCCTGACAAAGACCCAGATTACCGCCAAGAAAAAGGCGCTCGCCAAGGCGTCTGACGCTGAAGTGTTCACCTTGTCGGCAGCAACGCATGAGGGGCTGGCAGAGCTGCTGCGTCTGGTGCAGGATCGCGTCACCCAATACCGTCTGGAAGAACGCGAGACCTCTCTGTGACCAATCGACTGGCTGAAGCACGCTGCGTTGTCATCAAGATCGGCTCTGCCCTTCTTGTCGATGCCAAGAACGCCGAGCTTCGCCATCACTGGTTGAGCACAGTCTGCGAAGATATTGCGAGGCTGCGCGCTCAGGGAACCGACGTTGTTGTGGTGTCCTCCGGCGCCATCGCCCTTGCCAGGGTGCGTCTGGGTCTCATCGGGCGCAGGCTACGTCTGGACGAAAAGCAGGCGGCAGCCAGCGTCGGTCAGATCCAACTCGCTCAGGCCTGGAGCGCAGCCCTTGCCCTACAGAATCTTACGGCAGGGCAATTGCTGCTCACACCCGGCGATACGGAAGACCGTGAACGTCATCTGAACGCGCGTGCGACGTTGCGCACATTGCTCGATCTCGGCTGCGTGCCTGTCATCAACGAAAATGACGCCATTGCCACGACAGAAATACGCTTCGGCGATAATGACCGTCTGGCGGCACGTGTGGCGCAGATGATCGGCGCTGATACGCTGGTTCTGCTTTCGGATATCGACGGTCTCTATACAGCCGACCCGCGCCTCGACCCGACAGCCGAACATCTGCCGGTCGTCGACGCGCTGACGGAAACGATCATGGCCATGGGCGGTGCGCCGCCACCGGGCTACTCCTCCGGCGGCATGCATACCAAATTGCTGGCGGCCCAGATCGCAACCCGGGCAGGCGCCCGCATGGCCATCGCCTCGGGCCTTTCGCCCCATCCTATCAGCACCCTTCTGGATGACGGCCGCTGCACCTGGTTTCTTGCGTCTGAAGATGCTGGCTCCGCCCGCAAACGCTGGCTTGCCAGCGCTTTGCAGACCAAGGGGCGTGTCACGGTCGATCAGGGTGCCGCGCGCGCCCTGCTCAATGGCAGTTCGCTGCTGCCTGCAGGCGTCAAGGCCATCGAAGGCGTCTTCGCTCAAGGCGAACTGGTGGTCATCCTCGACGAGGAAGGCCATGAGATCGGGCGTGGGCTGACGGCCTATGATGCCGAAGATTCCCGCAAGATCGCGGGGCATCGCTCCGAGGATATCACGCGCTGCCTCGGCCATAGCGGCCGCGATGAACTGATCCATCGCGACGATCTGGTTCTGATCCGCTGAAATCTCCTACGCGAGAGATCAGACAGCCTTAGAAAAGAAGGCAAAGGGAGCGCAAACGCTCCCTGCCCTCAGGTCATGAGCGCGCTGTCGCCGCCATTCACCTCGAACTCGGCTCCCGTCGTCAGGGCAGATGCGTCCGATGCCAGAAAAACGGCGATTGGCGAGATATCCTCGGGACGCAGCCAGCCGACAGGCTGAACCTCACTTCTGGCACGGTCACGCCAGGCCTGGGCCGCTGTTACGTCGCCCTTGACCTTGTGATGGGCCTGCTGCTCGACGGCGGCGAGACGCTGCGGATTAAGCGTGAGTGCCGTGCCGACAAGCCCGGGGATAATGGCGTTCACCGTCATGCCATATGGCGCGAATTCCATCGCCGCAGACTTCATGAGACCGATCAGCCCCCATTTCGAGGCCGAATAGCTGGCACCGTTCCTGGTTCCGTGCCGCCCCTGCATGGAAGAGACGATCAGTACCCTGCCCCCATGGCGGTCGATCATATGCGGTACGAAGGCGCGCAACGTACGCGACGTGCCATTGAGATTATTCTCGATCTGGTCGTCCCAGTCGGCATCGTCCATTTCCAGAAGCGGCTTCCAGCCCTGGATGGCCGCATTGGCGACCAGAATATCGATCCTGCCAAAATGTGCGATAACCTGTTCCGCTGCCGCACGCAGTGCCGCGATCTGCCGGATATCGGCCTTGATCGCCATGGCATTGCGACCGAATGCCCTGATCTGACGCACGGTCTCCTCAAGCTCGTCACCACTGGCGGGCACCGCATCGGCTACAGGACTGACCGGGCCAGCAATATCGAGAGCCACCACGTCAGCACCATTGGCCGCATATTCGACGGCAATGGCGCGCCCGATGCCACGAGCCGCGCCAGTCACCACAGCAACGCGCCCGGCAAGCTGCGAGCCGCGCCCCTGCTTGATGGGACCCGCGGTGAAAGCCGGTGGTGGTTCGGGGAGTGGCCCCAGAGGGCCTATGGCAGGTTTTTTCTGACCGACTGCCGCGACGGCACTTCTGATGGTGCCCGCTGTCATGAGGGCCGCGCCACCGACGAGCAATGATCGTCTCGGTCGCACGTGGTCGGCTTCATGCACCTCTTTAAGGCAGGTTTGCTGGTCCAATTTGCGGGTCATGTTGTTGTGACTCCTTCACCTCACCACTGGGATGGGTGTCGATATACTATGACACAAATCCAGGGGAGAGGGACCGCGTCCCAGCTTGTTTCTGCCGCGCAATCTCTCGTGACCAGCCGATGGTACGAGGCCCAGACTGGACGGGAATTTTCCGGCTATCGCCAGCCCGATTTAAAAAATGGTTTCAATTCCGCACGTTAAGGTGACCTGCCGCGCCGTTATCCTGAAGGATGGCACCCGCGGAGACGGCTGCCTTCAGGGGCGCGGCGGCCATCTCAGGGTCGGCTCCGAGCGCACGCGACGCGCGCCAGCCTCTTCTGCCTGCCTGAGACGCTCTGCCTCTGCGGCGGCACTGCGCGGGGCCATTTCCTGCCGCTGCACCCTCAGGCGCCAGGCATCGTCCTGATCCTGCACCTCATTTCGCGATGGGCCGGTATTTCCCTGATCCTGCGCCACTGGCGGCCTTGGGGGGCGAGGTGCCTCGCGCTGTGGCGGCGGATCGAAATGGGTCGGCCTCAGAATGCGGTGCACGCTCTCCTGAGCCCCGGACTCCGCATAGCTGTAATCGTCACGGGCCTCGGGCAAGGGCGCCGGACGCTCCCGGCGCTCCTCAAACCCGCCATCGCGCGGTGCCTCACGCACGGAAGGGACCTCTTTTGCGACGGGTTCAGGGCGTGGCGTCGGAACGCTGTCATGCATCGTTCGCTGGGCCGCCTGACGGCTTGCCTCAGAGGACCAGGGCATGGGTTCAGCCATGCGTGACGGCTCCGGCGCGCGGGAAACCGGCGTCACGACAGGCGCTGCCGGCTCGATGGGGGCAGAGCTTCTTCGGGGCGGGGCATAGACAGGCTCGCCCGACGGCCCCGTCTCGCTGCCACCCTGCGCGAGACGCATCGCGATGATTCGCAATTCGGCGCGTACCTCGTTGAGCTGCAACTCGACCTCTTCCAGCCTTGGTTTCACGCCAAAGATGGAAAACGGCATGAGGATGAACATAAGCCCCAGCCCCAGCAGGATAAAACCTGCCAGAAACTGCATCCAGAGCGGAAGGGAGAGAAGCGCTGTCGTCATAATCTGCGATCTATGCGAATTTCAGCGACTCCGCCAAGTGGAGAGTTGTACCTGAGACGTTCTCTTTTACTCCACAGGCATAGGCGCAGGCTTTACCGACACCATCATGGCGCCTCCATGGGCCTCATCAAGGCCGCCGCCATTGCGCAAGGCAGCCAGCGACTGGTGAAATATGACGACCCGATATAGCGCATGGCCAGCGTGATCGCGCCAGCGCTCGAAGGCAAGGGTCGTATCCGGTGCGGTGCGATCCGGCTGATCGGCAAAGGACCAGCCGAGCCCATAACGCGCAGCCAGTGCATCGAGCGTGGTGTCATGCCCGGCAAAGGCCAGAAACCGCGTTTCCCGCGGCACGATCGACCCATCGGAAAGCGTCACGCTATCTCCGCTCAGAAACCGGTCGATTACGTCAGCCATGAGCCGCGATTTTTCCTTCACCAGCGTGCCCCGTCGGCGCGTCAGATCGGAAAGATAGTCATGCACTGGCAGGGCACGTCTCAGAAGCTCCGGTGCAAGAGCCTGTGCCCAGCGCGGGCCCGCATTTTCTCGGCCCTGCACATAAACGAGCAGGATATTCTCAGCCACAGACGCTGCCAGTGTCGGGCCACCTTCCAGAACCGCCCTGCCCTTTTTCTCGCCAATCGTCAAAGGTGTCGAAAAACACGGTGAGGTTCCGCCGCTGCATCCCTCGGGGGCAATCAAGTCCTGAAGAACCCTCAGGCCCTGATCGACAAATTGAGGGCGTGCTTTAACGTCATCACGCTGAAAAGACGCGGCTTCGGCAGCAAGGATTGCCCGGTTTCTGGAGATGAATTCTGGCGTGACCGCGTCAAACAGCGGATCATGCATGGCCGGAGACAGAGACCGTGCCATGAGATGCTGCGCCGGAACGAGAGTTTCAGCCATGATCTGCCCGCTCTGACGCGTGCGATCATCGGCGGAATCTGCCCATATCACGGGCGCTGCCTTGCTCAGGCACGGGCCCTGATGCCTGGCGCAGGCCAGATCGTAATGAAGGGCGACATCCTGCATCAGACGCCCAAGCGTTACCCGGCCATGTTCGGTCAGCTGCCCCGGTGCAACAGGCCAGGCAGGCCAAGCAACACCTGTTTCCTTCTCAAGGGCCTCAGGCCCATGCGTCGGGCTTCGAATGCCATGCCGCGCGACAAGCACGACACGTTCAAGAACCGCATGACTAGGGAGCGAAGCTGAAGAGAAACTGACCGTCCCGGCCGAGGCTGGACCGGCGAAACCGAGACCCAGCGAGGCAAGACAGGCAGCAAATAAAAGCGTCTTCGTCATGACTTTTCCTCAGGGCAGCGTCACGGTCAGGTTGAAGAACACGCTGCGCCCTGCCAGCCGCCAGTAGAGCGGTGCGCCATCGGGATAACCCGCACTCGCTGCCGACTGATTGCCTGCAAAATCGCTGATGGCGCGATTATTGAACAGATTGGCAATCTTGAGGCTCGGCGTCACGTCGCGCATGAACCCGCCCAGCTTCTTGAAATGCCAGCCAAGTGCGAGATCGGCCGTTGTCGTGCCGCCAATGCGATACTGATTGGCAAATACCGTATTGCCCGCGCTGTCGGTCGTGCTGTCGAGCCCATAATGATTACCGACGAATTTCCCGATCAGAGACGCATACGGCCCCTTGTTGTCGTCATAGAGAATACCGAATGACGCCAGCACATTGGGTGTGGCCGCCACACGCACCGAGCTGTGCTTGTACTGGGCATCGTTCACGCTGTAATTGCCGTAGAGCGATACGCCATGGCCGAGCGCATACTGCCCCTCGACTTCAAGCCCCTTGTAGATAGCACCACCACTATTGACCGAGGTGCTCTGCGTGCCGAAACCCGGCACCTTAATCTGCGCAGATGCAATGAAATTCGAGAAATTGATGTAATAAGCATCAAAAGACAGGGTCCAGCGCTTTTGCTGCACAACCGTGCCGATCTGGTAATTCAGCGTGGTCTCGGGGCTGACATTGCCGACATTCTGCGTCTGGAACACGCTCATCGGCGGGGCAAGAAAGCCCCGGGCGATCTGGCCATAGGCGCTCCAGCCCGGCAGGATAATCTGGTTTGCCGAGATCGACGGCTGCCATGAGCTGAATTTCTGTGTCGCGTTCAGCGGTACCTTGGTCGATTTATTGATCGCGGCGTCATAGTCACGACGGAAATAGGAATATTTGATTCCCGGCTTGATGACAGTATTTTTGAAGGGCTTCCAGTCGAATTCGAGATAAGGCTGAACCGTCGTGTTGAAGTCTGAAATATCATAGCTGTACGCTGAACCATTCTTGCCGGGCACGATCATGCTGTTCTTGCTCAGATCCACGGCATAGGTATAGCGGCGGTCATCCTGCAGATCGGCCCAGGCTCCCAGCAGCACATCGCCCTGCGACGTATGCGCCTTGAAGGTGAGCGTATCGCCGTAATCGCGAAACTTCGCATCGGCATATTTGCCGGGCACATCATTCTTGTAGGTCGCAAGCTTTTTGCCACTGGCAGAATAGAGCGTCACGCCATTGGCACCTGGATCGTCAGAGCTTGCGTCGGTCGATTCCGTATAATCATGCTCGAAGCCATTGGTGTAGAGACGGTTTTCGACAGTCAGCCAGCTCAGCACCCGGCTCTTGATGTCGATGTAATCAAAATCTGCTGTGTAGGTGCTGGGTTGATAGCCGGAATAGCATTGCAGCGTCGGGTTATCGCAAAGCCCGTAATTCTTGCCGTATTGTTTATATTGCTGGAGGGTCGCCCCTTGGGTCGTGTTCTGGTTTTCCCAGTTATAGGTGGTCAGAAGGGTCAGGGTCGTGTCTTCGCCCAGCTTCGCCACATCCTTGAACAGCAGGTTATTACGACGCTCGCCCGAGCCTGTCAGATAGCCATCGGTTTCCTCATGCTGCAGATCGAGCACCATGGAGCCGAAGCGTGTCTTGCCTGAATCCACCTCGACGCCACCGGCGCGCGTGTTGAAGCTGCCATAGGTGCCATAAGGCGTGACGCCAAAATGCTGCGCCGGGGTGCGGGACTGAAACCCTATCGTCCCGCCAAAGGTGGCGTTACCAATGGTTGAGGCTGTTCCCGGCCCGCGATTGACCTGCACCTCGCCAAGAAAATGCGAGATGAACAGCGACGAGGTCGTGTGATGCAGATCGCTGGCATTACCGAACGGGATGCCGTCGAAGAGCATATTGTACTGACCATCCTGAAAGCCGCGCAGGCTCATGGTTTCGGCCTTGCCCATGCCGGGGCCGTTCGGGTTCTGCGTCCAGATGCTGGGCTGGAACTTGATGATGTCGTCCACACTTGCCAGTGGCACGATATTATTGGTGATGAAGCGCTTCTGAATGACGGAAGTCGGCTCGGTGATGGTCAGCGGCACTGTCGAGGGGGCCAGACGCTCGGCACGCCCGATAACCGTGATATGTTCCTGCCCCGTCCGGTCATCACGGGCGTCATGCCTGAAATTGCTGCCCCGCGCAGCCGACGCGATCACCACCACCCCATCGGCCTGCACATGCGCACTCAGACCTGATCCGCCCAGCGCGCGTTCAAGCGCCTTGTCGAGCGTCAGCCTGCCCTTGACCGCTGGCGCCTTGCGCCCGCGCACCTGATCGCTGGAGAACAGGATGTCGCGGCCAGACTGGCGAGCAAGCCCGGTCAGCACTTCTTCGAGCGATCCGGCAGGCTGGCTCAGGCTGAGCGTCTTTTGCGCGTCACCCTGGTTCAGAACGGCCTGCGTTCGCTCTGCCTGGGCAAAGGCCATGCCAGGCAGAGCGGTGAGGGAAAGAAGGACGACGGCAAGATTTCTGCGCTGGCATGGTGCGGCAGACGGGACACGGATCATCGGGGCAAATTCCATCAGGCTGCGGCCGGAGTGGCCGTTCCCCTGAGGGACGACGCAGGAATGCGATCCCTCACCCGTTTCGATCTCGTTTCATCAAAGCTTAACAATCTCGATCTGCGTCGGCCCGAACCTCACACGCAATGGCAGGAGATGGGCGAGCGCCTTGAAAAACCGTGCTGGGTCCTGCGTATGAAACACACCGCTGATACGCAGACACGCCAGAGAGGGGGAGAGGATCATCACGGGCCTGTCGCTGTAGCGCGCCATCTCCGCCACGGCCTGATCGAGCGGCGTATTGCGGAACAGGGCGCGGCCTTCGCGCCAGGCCATGATCTCATCAGGCCGGGCTGCCGCGACAACGCTGTGCTGTGTGAGGCGATCAAAACTCAGCGCCTGCCCCTCGCCCAGAGCCAGACGCCTCTGGCCGTGACCGCTCAGGCTCAGTCCCCCCTCGAGAACGGCAAGCTGCATGGCCCGGTCGCTGATCTCGAGCGCATAGCGCCCCCTGCCCCCCGATACCGACCAACCGCAGCAGCGAAACCCGGCCTGATCTTCTCTGAAGGCGAGCGCGTAGCGCCCATTGCCAATTGTCATCTGGTGGCGCGATGGCCCGCAGATCACGGCGCTACAGGCATCCATGTCGATATCCATTGTGTCGAGCGCGAGGTGGCGCCGCTCATGCCTGCCAGTACGGAATTCGCGCGCATCGGCGCCGGAAGGACCGAAAAGCGTCAGTGCCCCGAAAAGCGCACCGCATGACAGGGCCGCACGGCGCGATATCTTCCGCGACGATTTTTGCTCGGCAAAACTGCCCGACTTCCAGATCTGCGAGACCAGCCCATAAGCCTGATGATGGGCCTCGCTCTCGCCCAGCCAATCGGCAAACCGGGCACGATCATGATCGGAGCAGTGCTCGGAAAGCAGCCTAGCCTGCCAGCTTGCTGCCTGTTCGACCTGGTGCGGGGTCATGAAAGCCCGTCATGCATCAGGGCAAGGGCCAGATGGGCCAGCGCACGGGCAATAGATTTCTCGATGGTACTGACGCTCAGTTCGAGAGTCTTCGCGATGCGGCCATAGGTCAGCCCATCGAGCCGGTGCATCAGGAAGATGCGCGACGTCCGGGCATCGAGCGCCGCAAAAGCGACGCGCACGCGCTCAAGCTGCTCGCGTCCAAGCAACACGCGTTCGGGGCCAGGCTGGAGGCAGACAGGCTCGATACCTTCCTGCGCATCGAATGAGGAGAAACCCACACGCTTCTCGCGCCTGGCCCGATCGATGGCCAGATTGCGCGCCGTGCGCAGCACATAGGCTTCAGGATGATCGATACCTTCCACGCCGCGCTCGAAAAGATGCATGAGGGCGGTCTGGAGCAGATCATCGCTATCCGACCTGCGGTTCTGTCGCCGGATACGCTCATACAGAGACGTCCATACGGACTGTCTTAGGCACCATTCTGCCGCTGACATTTGTTACCTGCCAGAAATGAGAAACCGGGAATGCGCGGTTCATATCAATGGCAGGTCAGCTTGTCAGCGCGAGAGGTGCGCTGTCTTCAAATCTTCACAGAAACCGCGCCCTGTTGCCTGAATGCAAAGAGGCGCGGCCGTGGCCCTTACATGCCGAGTGCGCGGCGATAGATGTCGAGAAGCGTCTCCTGCTCTTCGATCTCGTTGGGCTCTTTCTTGCGCAGCTTGATGATGTTCTTGATGGTGGCAACATCGAAACCGGCCGATTTGGCTTCGCTGAAGATGTCCTTGATATCGCCTGCAAGCGCCTTGCGCTCTTCTTCGAGACGCTCAACGCGCTCGATGACGCTCCGCAGACGATCGACGGCAATACCACCGACATTCGAGTCAGGATCAGCAGCCTGACGCGCACGGCTGGCGGCGGCTTCGTCAATATCAAAAGGCATGTCAGACATGGTGACCTCGAAAGCGGGGGTTGCACGCGGCCCTTCTGGGGCCAGAGAGCCACAAGCGCCCGGGCAGACGCTTGCGAAGAGAGGCGGCTTATCGCGGCTCGACAGGGCGGGTCAACGCATATTGCGCCCGAACGCCCTGCTTTGGGGCGCGTTCTCTTTGCTACCTTTACCCCATCCGGGCCCGCATGTCATAAGACCGCACTGCCCCATCGAGAACCGGAGAGCCAGGCCGATGACCCATTGCCACCAGGTCGCCCCTTTCGATTACGTCATTTTTGGCGCCACCGGCGATTTGACCATGCGCAAATTGCTGCCCGCCCTGTATTATCGCCTGACCATGGGACAGGTGCCGGATACGGCCCGTATCATTGGCACGGCGCGCTCACCACTCAAGCGCAACGAGTATCAGACCCGTGCCCGCGACGCACTGAAGCGCTTTGTGAAGGCTGACGATTTCGACGAAGACACGGTCGATCGCTTTCTGGACATGATCCATTACGTGAGCCTTGACGGCTCCAAGCCGGATAGCAACTGGGAAGGCCTGCGCGAGGTTCTGAGCCACAAGGCAGAAGAGCATGTGCGCGTGTTCTATTACGCCACCGCTCCCGATCTGTACGGCGCCATCTCGAAGAACCTGCATAACGAAGGCCTCGTCACCGATGACAGCCGCGTTGTGCTGGAAAAGCCGATCGGCATCGATCTGAAGACGGCCGAAGAGATCAACGAAGGCGTCGGTCAATATTTCAAGGAAAGCAATGTTTTCCGCATCGACCACTATCTGGGCAAGGAAACCGTCCAGAACGTGATCGCGCTGCGCTTTGCCAACCCGCTTTTCGAAGCGGTCTGGTCGGGTGAGCATATCGAGTCCGTGCAGATCACTGCTGGCGAGCTCGTCGGTGTCGAAGGGCGCGCCGCCTATTACGACAATTCGGGTGCGCTGCGTGACATGGTGCAGAACCATCTGCTGCAGGTGCTCTGCCTCGTCGCGATGGAAAAGCCTGCCTCGCTTGAGGCCGATGACGTGCGTGACGCCAAGGTGTCGGTGCTGAAATCGCTCGTGCCTCTCGATGCGAAGACCCTGCCCACCAGCACGGTGCGCGCGCAATACACCAAGGGCCACAGCAAGGGCGCCACGGTTGAAGGCTATCTCGAAGAGCTCGGCCATGAGAGCAACACCGAGACCTATGTCGCCCTGCGTGCCGAAATCGACACCCCACGCTGGAAGAACGTGCCGTTCTACATCCGCTCGGCAAAGCGTCTGAAGGCCAAGGTCAGCGAGATCGTCGTTACCTTCAAGCCCTCGGCCACAAAGCTCTTCCCGTCTCAGCCGGAAAAGAACGTGCTCGTCATCCGCATCCAGCCGGATGAGGGCGTGTCGTGGCAGTTCAACGTCAAGAACCCGCTGGATGATGATTTCGGCCTGTGGGAAACCAATCTCGACGTGCATTTCGAGCGCGCCTTCTCCGTGCGTTATCCCGATGCCTATGAGCGCCTGCTGCTCGACGCCGTGCGCGGTTACCCTGTCCTGTTCATCCGTCGTGACGAAGTCGAGGCGGCATGGAAATGGGTTGCGCCGGTCATGGAAGCCTGGGCGAAAAATGAAGTCCCAATGGCTCATTATGCCGCCGGAAGCTGGGGCCCCGAAGAAGCCCGTCAGATGCTCGCCCGCGACGGGCAGGTCTGGCACGAAGACGTGGAATAAGGCGCTCCCTTGGCCTCAGATCCCAAAAACACCTCCCGAACCGACGCCCCCAAGCTCGGCTCGGGGCGTCGCAAGCCGCGCACGCTCAAGCAGCATCTCCTGCGCCGTCTGGTCGTGCTTGTGCCTGTCTCCCTTCTGGCCATTGTGGTCATGAAAATGGGCTGGCTCGATCAGGCAGCAGACAAGATCCAGTTCGATCGTCTCGCCTGGTTCGATAATACGAAGCTCGTCGAGCATCTGCGCGTCATGGTCACGCATAACGGCATGACCACCGTGCCCGCGAAATGCCTCGTGCCGATCATCAACGGCAATGATCCGCCAGAGGCAACGCGCGTCGATTTCATGCAGCGCAGCAATGATGGCTGCCCGGGCAAGGCGGGTACCTTCGATCGTCTGTTTACCATCAAGGTGAACAGGGCCGATCGCCTTCTTGCCACCGATCAGGGCTCGCCTGGCCGCTTCCACGCGATGGCGCAGCAATAATCAGGGAAAGCCGGGCTCTCAGCCCGGCTTTTTCATGTCGAGACCCGGCGCCCTCGACGTGCATCGTCAAAACGCTGGCGCAGGAAGCGTCCGCCCCGACGCAGTGCCCTTCTGCCATCGACCAGCGCCGCGTAGAAATTCAGAAAACCATGAATCGCGCGTGGGAAGCAGATCAGACGCACGCTCACACCAGCGTCTCTCAGCAGGCGCGTATAAAGCTCGGCCTCGCCCCGCAACGGGTCAAAGCCCGCCGTGACAATCATCGCCGGGGCAAGACCGGCGAAATCATCAGCGAAGACCGGCGCCAGATCCGGGTTGAGCATATCCTGATCGGATCGACTATATTGCCGACCGTACCATTCCAGCAGGCGTGCCGTCAGCATATAGCCCTGCCCGTAAATCTCGCGACTTGGCGGCGAGAGCAGCCCGCTGACGGTCGGGTAGTAGAGCAGCTGCGCCGCCATGCGCCCCAGCTTGTGCTCTCTGGCCCGATACGCCAGCACGGCCGCAAGATTACCCCCCGCGCTGTCGCCGCAAACCGCAACAGGCAGGCCTAGGGCCTCGGCCTGCTCATGCAGCCAGAGCAGCGCCCCCCACCCGTCATCGACCGCCGCCGGAAACGGCGCCTCTGGGGCAAGACGATAATCGAGCGACAGCACCATCGCGCCGGAATGACGCGCCAGACGGCAACAGATCCCGTGGTGCGAGACAAGATCGCAATGCACAAACCCGCCGCCATGCATGAAAAGCACAAGCCCGATAACCTCGCCTCTCGGGCGATAGAGCCGGGCAAGGCGCGTCTCGCTGCCACAGGGTACGCTGATTTCGCGCCATTCCCTGATCTGCAACGATGACAGCGCCTGCGGAAAACTCGGCATGCCCGTCATGCGACGCAGGGCCGCCAGAGATTCAGGCGTCAGGCTGGCAGGAAGCGGCAATCCGTCACGACCTTTGGCCGCTTTTTTTAGCCAGTGCAGAAAAAGGCGATAGAGCCATCCGGGACGCGAAACGGGCAAATCTGTCATGTGCCGAAGCTAGGGCCGCCTGCAGGAATTTGGCCAGAGAAATATACGTCCGGGTGAAAGCAAGACGCCCTTCCCGATCGAGGAAGTAATTCTCTGAGATCGCAGGCCTCACTCTGCCTTTCTCTCTGGTGCAGCTCCACCTGGTGCATTTTAGGACCTTGCCTAGGCGCGCCGGTCTCAGAATCTTCGTCGTACCGCTCGCCTCCCTGTCGGAACGACCCCTGCGGAGAACCTTCCACAGAGCACTAATGGGAATATTCCCCTCAATATCTCTGGGCACCGACTTTCATCATAGCGAACTGGCGAATATCTGGAGATAATCAGGAAATATTTGGAATTATTATTCCAAATCAAATGCAGGCGCAGACAAGAGCAACAACCGGTTGAAGAAAGCCACCTAACCGCGCTCCACTTCTTTTCCGGCTTACGACAGGCGACAGGCCCACGGAAAGTGGCCGGCCGCAATACGCCCCGCCAGACAGCCTTCTTCGCAGACCATTGAAAGCCCGAGAGCCACCAGCATGACATAAATTCCGTGCCAGCCGCTTGACCCCGCATCAGGCATCGGTCAGGTTGCGCCCGTCAGACGGTCGGGCGATCGCTGCTGCGTCGGTGCGAACCGGCGTGATGGAGGAAAGTCCGGGCTCCACGGGAGAACGATGCCGGCTAACGGCCGGCGGGGGCGACCCTAGGGAAAGTGCCACAGAAAACAAACCGCCTGCCCGGCTCTCGAGCTGCAGGCAAGGGTGAAACGGTGCGGTAAGAGCGCACCGCTCCTTCGGTAACGCGGGAGGCAGGGCAAACCCCATCGGGAGCAAGACCGAATAGGAATGGCGGATCCGTCTCTCACGAGATGGGATCAGAGGCTCTCCCGCCTTGTCATTCGGGTTGGTTGCGTGAGGCCGGTTGCAAGACCGGTCCCAGAGGAATGATCGCCCCGCCATTGGCGGACAGAACCCGGCTTACAGACCGTCTGACATTATTCTTCGCAAAAATCTGATGGCCTGATGCGTCGGTTTTCGAGCGCACCCGAGGGGCTGATCATTTCCATCTCGCCGCCATAACATCGTGCAATCCAGACCCAAGATTTCGCGCTTTTTACGGAAATAACAGCAAAAAATGCCCTTCCCCGACATAATCGCGCCTTAATCACCTTTTGTTCTTTGTGAATAAGATCAAGATAAAATTCGTCACGGCGCAGTCATGATTGCGACCACGCATCAAAAATGAGAACATTATAAGAACATAATATTCGGAGACCTCGAAAAAATCTAGGAATTCCGCCATTTTTTGGTGCGAATTGTTTGACGTCCCATAAAATCCCATGATATCCCAAAACTATCCCGGACGGCCCCAGAGACATGCAGCAAGCGGCCATGTCCTGCTCCGAACGAGAAAAGTCATTGGCAGTCACTCTTGAACGGCGAGGAGGCATCGAACGGCGTGAGTGTGTTTCTTGGCACGCATCAGAACCGTTTTGACGCCAAGGGCCGCGTGTCCATTCCGGCATCCTTTCGCGCCGCTCTTCGTGCTCAGGCCCAGCCTGAGGAAAGCCTCGTCATTCTGCGCCCCTCGCATCTTCACCCCTGCATCGAAGCCTGGCCCAGCGCCGCTTTTGCCACCCTTGCCGGGCCGGTTGAGTCGCTGGATATTTTCTCGGACGATCACGACGATCTCGCTGCCAGCCTCTATGCCGATGCCTATCCGATCGATGCAGACAAGGAAGGGCGCATCATCCTGCCGGATGTGCTCAAGCGTCATGCCAATCTCGTCGATGAGATTTCCTTCATGGGGCTCGGCCGTGTCTTCCAGATCTGGGAGCCTGAGGCAGGCGCAAGGCGTCGTGAGGAAGCCCGCACCCGCGCAAGACGCATGACCAGCCGCCCCACGACAAACACCAGCGAGCTGGCATCATGAACGCGATCGCCCCCCTCGCCCTGCTGACCCAGCACGACCCCGGCCATGTGCCTGTGATGCTGCCCGAAGTGCTCGACGCCATGGCCCCGCATGACGGAGGCCGCTATGTCGATGGCACATTCGGCGGCGGTGGTTATACCCGCGGCATTCTGTCGCGCGCAGCCTGCACTGTCTGGGGCATTGACCGCGACCCGACGGCGATTGCCCGTGCCGAAGCTCTTGCGGCCGAGCTGGCCACCAGCGCGCCATCGCACAAGCTCGTCGCCGTGCCAGGCACGTTCGGTGCCATGGCCGATCTGCTGGCTGACGAAGCCCCCTTCGATGGTATCGTGCTCGATATCGGCGTGTCGTCCTATCAGATCGACGAAGCAGAGCGTGGTTTCTCGTTCCGCCATGACGGGCCGCTCGATATGCGTATGTCGCAGTCGGGGCGCTCGGCAGCCGATCTGGTCAACAAGGCGGATGCCGACGAACTGGCCGATATCATCTATCATTACGGCGAAGACCGGATGTCACGCCGTATTGCCGCTGCCATCATCCGCGCACGTGCCGAAGAGCCCATCCATACGACGGCGCGCCTTGCGGATATCGTGCGCAGCGTTGTACGCCCTGACAAATCGGGCATTCATCCCGCGACACGCACGTTTCAGGCGCTTCGCATCGCCGTGAATGACGAGCTCGGCGAATTGCAGCGTGCGCTGGACACGGCCCCAGGCCTTCTGGCCGATGGCGGCAAGCTGGTCGTGGTGACGTTCCATTCTCTCGAAGATCGTCTGGTCAAGCGTGCCCTCGCCCAGGCGGCTGGTCGTGTCAGCCGTCCCTCTCGCCATGAACCCATGGCAGAGCGTTTCGTGAAACCCGACTTCATTCTGCCCCATACGCGCCCGGTTCTCGCCTCGGAAGACGAGATCCGCCGTAATCCCCGTTCCCGCAGCGCCAAGCTGCGCAGCCTGCTCCGCACCGTACCTTCAGCCTCTGTTAGGGGGTCTCATTCATGATCCGGCCATTTACGATTTTCTGCGCACTCCTTGCCGGCGGTTCGGGCATGTTTCTCTATACCAAGAAGCATGAGACGACCGTTCTGGATCAGCATATCACGACGGTCGTGCAGAAAACGGAGCGTGTGCGTCAGCAGACGGCAATGCTGCGCACGCAATGGGCCTTGCTGAACCAGCCGGATCGACTGAGCGCCCTCTCGACACGTTTCCTTGGCCAGCTGCATCCCATGGCCCCGACGCAGTATGTGCGTCTGGCCAGCATGATCGACTCCCTGCCCGCGCCCAGTACCAAGCCTGCCTTCCGCGATCCGCGCGAGAGCCTGAGTGTTGCCGTGTCCAACGCCCCGGCAGCGGCACCCGCTACCGTTGCGGCACCCAGGGCGCCTGAGCAGAGAGCGCCCGAACCCAAGGCTTCGGTCGCGCCTGCGTCGCATGACAACACGTCTGCGCTCATTGCCAGTGCCGAGATGCCGCATCATCGCCCTTCCCCTGCGGGCAATCCGGGCGCGGTCATCCCGGCTGCGGATGCTCCCGCAGCGCCGCGCCTAGCGCTCGCTTCGGCCACGCCCCACGTGGCACCTGTCGCACGCACGGCCGCAACGCCCCATTCGACACGCCTGATGCCCCCGGCGCCGCGCCCGACCATCGAGCTGGCCCAACAGAGCAGTCACCCCCATGTCGTGTCTGACGAACTCGGTCAGGCCGCACATCACAGCCATCGTTACGACGCTGTCGTTCATGCCACCACACGCAGCACAACGGCCCAGAGCAGCAGCGATGATCTGGCCGTCCGTCTGGCCACATTCCGTGGCAACCGGCCGCAGGCCACTGCCGCCACGACATGGCGCAATCCGCGCGTGGCCGCGCCGGCCCACGCTGCACGCCAGAATGTGGACGTTGCCATTCAGCCCGCCAAGCCTCATCATGTGCAGAGCGATTCCGGATCGTCTTCGTCTCTCGCAGGCTATGGTGATGCGCTGCCACCGCCAACGCCTCTCGCCAACTGAGCGGATATGGAAGCGCCTGAGCATGGCTGGCAGGACACCTCCCCCCAAACGGTCGGGCTATCCCGACGGCGCGCCTTCGCGCCCTGAAGGCAGGAGTCCCAAGCGGTTCAAGGCGTCGCTTGACCAGATGCATACGAGGCTAATCGGTGTCGGCCTCGGTTTTCTGTTTCTGTTCGGTCTGGTCGCAGGCAAGCTGAGCCTCGCAACCGTTTTCATGCCCATGGCTCCTGAGAAGCGTCAGATTGCCTCTCAGGTTCCTGAAATTCCCAAGAGCGACCCCAAAGGGCAGATTGCGGGCGATTTTGCCCTGCCTGACGTGCATCGCGCCAGTATTGTCGATCGCAACGGCCAGACGCTGGCCTTGTCGCTCCCTGTGGCGCAGGTCTACGCCAATCCGATGGAGCTTATCGACGCGCCCGATGCGGCGAAGAAGCTCAAGAGCGTTCTGCCTCAGCTCGACGAGGCCGAGACGACGCGGCGCCTCTCGCTCAAAAAGCAGTTCGTCTATATCGCGCGCGATATTTCGCCGGTGCAGGAAATTGCCATCAATAACCTTGGCATCCCCGGTATCTATTTCGAGGCAAGTGAGCGCCGCCACTATCCGCTCGGCCGTACGGCCGCACAGATTCTCGGCGGCGTGGATATCGACGATCACGGCGTGGCTGGTGTCGAACGGTTTTTCAATGAGCGTCTGAACAAGGATCGCACCCCGCTGCGCCTGTCGCTCGACGTGCGCATCCAGGCCGTCGCCCGTGAAGTGACCCAGGCCGCCATGGACGAGTTCCAGGCGATCGGCGCTGCGGCCATCGTGATGGATGTGAATACGGGCGAGATCATCTCGATGGTCAGCCTGCCGGATTATGATGCCAATGATTTCGGCCATGCGCCTGCTGATTCCCGCTTCAACAGGGCCGTGACCGGCATGTATGAGCCAGGGTCGACCTTCAAGCTGCAAACGGCCGCGATGGCGATCGAATATGGCGTGGCCCATATTTGGGACCGTTTCTCGACCATCCCGATCCATATCGGGCGCTTCACGATTTCAGACATCAAAACCGACCATTTTGCCCCCTGGCTGGCCTTGCCAGACGTGCTGGCCAAATCGTCCAACCCGGCAGCCGCGCATATCGCGCTCGATGTCGGCGCCAAGAAGCAGCAGGAATGGCTCCGCACCATGGGGTTCTTCAACCGCGTGCCGATCGAGCTGCCCGAAGCGGGTCGCCCCATCGTGCCGTCATCGAAGAACTGGGGTGTTTCAACCGTCATGACCGTCGGCTTCGGTCACGGTGTGGCAGAGCCGCCGCTGGCGATCGTACGCGGCACAGCAGCGACCGTGAATGGCGGTATCCTGATCAAGCCGACGCTCGTCGCCCGCGATCAGGGCGACGACAGCAAACCCAATGATGGCACTCTGCCAGCGCCCGGCCCCTCGACGTCGCCTCCGGCGGCGCCTGCCGGGGCGGCTCCTGCAGGTGCGCCGGTTGTGCCTGCAGCGTTCAAGCCTGACGCGTCTGCGGATGCGACAGGCGATGCCCCATCCCCGCCCCTGACCCCCGAAGGGTTGCGCGTGGTGTCGGAGGAGAACTCGCGACTCATCCGCAAGATGCTGCGCCTTGACGTTACGCAGGGTACAGCCCGCAGCGCCGAAGTGCCGGGCTATTTCGTGGGTGGCAAAACGGGTACGGCAGAAAAAGTCGGCCCCAATGGCCGCTATCTCAAACACGTCAATATCTCGGCCTTCACCTCGATCTTCCCGATGAATGCGCCGCGTTATGCCGTTTATGTCATGCTCGATTCACCGCACCCGACACCCAAGACCCATGGTTTTGTGACATCGGGCTGGAACGCTGCGCCGACCACCGGCAAGCTGATCGCTCGTATCGGACCGATGCTCGGCATGTTCCCCGACACGAAAAATGCGGCAAAGATAGACGCCGACATGGCAATTCCGCTCGAACCCGGCATTCCACCAGGCAAGCGAGCACTCGGCCCGGGCAACGACCCTGGCGATCCGCGTATCGCCGCCCAGAAAGAAAAAGAAGAAAAGGTCGCCGCCAAAGCTGCAGAAAAAGCAGCAAAGCTTGCGGCCAAGGCTTCCGAGCGCAGCGCGCACCATTCCCCCGAAAGAGGCTGAGCCATGCGCCTTTCAGAGATTTTGCATCGGGCCGGTCTGACCGCCCCGGCTGCGGCTATTGACCCTGACATCAGCGGCATCACCGCCGATAGTCGGGCCGTCGGGCCCGGCATGATATTTGCGGCCCTGCCTGGTGTCGCCCAAGATGGCGCCCGCTTCATTCCGCAGGCTGTGGCGCAGGGCGCGGCTACGCTGCTTCTGCCATCAGCGGCGAGAATCCCGGCTGATCTCTCCATTCCCTGTATTCAGACCGCGTCACCGCGTCATGATCTGGCTGTCATCGCGCAGGTTCTGGCTGGTCCGCAGCCACGATGCATCGCGGCCATAACCGGGACGAATGGCAAGAGCAGCACGGCCGATTTTCTTCGTCAGCTCTGGTCTCTGGGTGGCATGCCCACGGCCAGTATCGGGACGCTTGGTCTTATCAGCGATATCCCGGTCGAGGCCCCGCCACCCCTCACGACACCGGATGCCGTCTCTCTGGTGCAGAGCCTTGCCCGCCTCAAGGCGGCAGGTATCGATCACGTAGCGCTCGAGGCCTCTTCACACGGGCTCGATCAGCACCGTCTCGACGGTGTTTCACTCTGCGCAGGCGGGTTCAGCAATCTCACACGCGACCATCTCGATTATCACGGCACGATTGAGGCCTATCGTACCGCCAAGATAAGGCTGTTTGCCGATCTGCTCCCTGAGGGTGCCATTGCCGCTCTCAACGCCGATATGGATGCCGAGACGGTTGCTGCGCTGCGAGACGTGGCGCAGGCCCGCAAACTGCGCCTGCGCAGCGTGGGTGAACAGGGCGAAACCATCAGGCTTCTGCGTGCAACGCCCCTGCCCCATGGCCAGATCGTGTCACTCTCCCTCTTCGGCGAAACCCTGCCTGATTACGAGCTTGGCCTGACCGGGCGTTTTCAGGTCGATAACGTGTTGCTGGCCGCCGCCCTTGCATGGAATGACGATGCCGAGGCCCGCGCTGTTCTCGACCTCATTCCCCGTCTGGGTGGTGTGCGCGGCCGAGCCGAACTGGCCGTGACACTCGATAACGGGGCTGGTGTCTATGTCGACTACGCCCATACTCCCGATGCCCTCGAGCATCTGCTGCATAGCCTGCGCCCTCATGCACAGAACCGCCTGATTGTCGTCTTTGGCGCAGGCGGTGACCGCGATCGCGGCAAGCGTCCGCTCATGGGGCAGATCGCCGCCAGACTGGCCGATAGCGCCATCGTGACCGATGACAATCCACGCAGTGAAGATCCGGCAACGATACGTGCCGCCATTCGCGCCGCCTGCCCCGATGCGCTCGAAATCGGCGATCGTCGCGCCGCCATCGCCGCCGCTCTTGCCGAGGCAGGTGCAGGCGATGTCGTGGTTGTGGCGGGCAAGGGCCATGAAAGCGGCCAGACAATTGCAGGTGTCACCACCCCGTTTGACGATCGCGCCGTTATCCGCGAACTGGCGGGAGTATCGGCATGAGCGCGCTCTGGACCAGCGCCGAGCTGCGTGAGGCAACAGGCGGAATCCTTGACGGCGAGCTTGTGGTGAGCGGCATTTCAATCGACACGCGCAGCCTCGAGCCAGGCGATCTCTTTATCGCACTTGTCGGCGAAAACAGCGATGGCCATGCCCATATCGCAACCGCCCTCGACAAGGGCGCCGCCTGCGTCATGGTTCATGATTCCGAAGCCGGCAACGATCCACGCCTGCTGCATGTGGCCGACACCCTGACCGGGTTGCAGGCTCTGGGCCACGCCGCACGCGCCCGGTTTACGGGAAAAATGGTCGGGGTGACGGGGTCGGTTGGCAAGACCACCACCAAGAACATGCTGCATTGCGCCTTTTCGGCGCTCGGCCCCACCCATGCAGCCATTGCGTCCTACAACAACCATTGGGGCGTACCGCTGACACTGGCCAGAATGCCGCGTGAGACGGCCTATTGCGTGGCAGAAATCGGCATGAATCATCGTGGCGAGATTGCACCGCTCGCCGCCATGGTGCGACCCGATGTGGCGGTCGTCACGACCATTGGCAGCGCGCATCTCGGCTATATGGGCAGCATCGAAGCCATTGCCGAAGAAAAATCCGATCTGATTGCCGCCCTGCCCGAAGGCGGTGTGGCTGTGGTGCCGGATGATACCGGTGTCGACAGCATTTTCGAGCGCGCTGCGGCGCATTCCAGTGCGCGCCTCTCTCGCGTCGGGCTCTCCGATCGCGCCGATTACAGGCTGACCGATCTTGCCATTTCGGCAGATGGATCACGTTTCGACTTTGACGGGCAGCGTGTCACCCTGAACGCGCCTGGTGCGCATCTGGCGCGTAACGCCGCTCTGGCACTCGCCACCCTGCGCGCTTTCGACCTGCCGATCGACAAGGCCATTGCGGCCCTCGCCGCCTGGCGCCCGGGGGCTGGTCGGGGCGAGATACAGCCCATACTGAATGGCACCGCCTCACTGCTGGATGAGAGCTATAATGCGTCGGTGCTTTCTATACGCGCAGCACTGCAAACGCTTGCTCTCGTACCGGCTACGCGTCGAATCGCGGTTCTGGGCGATATCCGCGAACTCGGTGAGTTTGCCGATAGCGAGCATCTCTCGCTGGTGCCGGACCTGATGGCCCATGCCGACCTGGTGTTTTGCTGCTGCCCGCATATGCGCCATGTTTTTGACGCTCTTGCAGAAGAAAAGCGTGGCGTCTGGCAGGCAGACGCGGCATCTCTCGCCCCAATCGTCCAATCTCATCTGAAAGCCGGTGACGTGGTTCTCGTAAAAGGCAGTCTTGGCAGTCGCATGCGCGACATTGTCGCCCCTCTTCTTGCCGGGGGCGCAAAAGCCTGATGCTGTATAATCTCATCGCCATTCACGACACGACTCATGGCGGCTTTTTCAATCTCTTCCATTATCTGACCTTCCGCTCCGGCGGGGCCTGTCTGACGGCCTTCGTCATTTCGCTGGTTTTCGGTCGTCCGTTCATCGCCCAGCTCAAGCGTATCCAGCGCGAGGGTCAGCCCATACGCACGCTCGGCCCCGAGCGGCATATTCTCGAAAAAGCCGGGACGCCCACCATGGGCGGGATGCTGATCCTGATTGCGCTTTTCGTCTCCACCCTGCTCTGGGCCGATCTGACCAACGGTTTTGTCTGGGCTGTCATGTTCGTAACCGCTGCTTTCGGCGCGGTCGGCTTTGCGGATGACTATCTCAAGCTCTCCAGACGCAACACGGCGGGTGTGTCCAAACGCGCCCGTCTGGGCAGCGAATTCGCTGCCTCGCTGATCGCCGGATACTGGATGGAAAGCCTGATGCCGCCGGAACTGCGCAACATGGTGGCCTTCCCCTTCGTGAAGGATTTCCTGCTACCGCTGGGCTTTGCCTTTCCGCTTTTCGCCATGCTCACCATGACCGGCTTTGGCAATGCCGTGAATTTCACTGATGGTCTCGATGGTCTTGCCATCGTGCCTGTGGTGATTGCCGCTCTGGTTTTTGCCCTGATTGCCTATCTCGTGGGCAATCGCGTCTTTGCTGATTACCTGCAACTGCATCTGGTGCCGGGCACGGGCGAACTGGCGGTTTTCTGCGCCGCCTTGATCGGCGCCGGGCTCGGGTTTCTCTGGTTCAACGCAACGCCTGCCGATGTCTTCATGGGCGATACAGGCTCGCTTTCGCTTGGCGGCGCGTTGGGTGCCGTGGCCGTTGCGGTCAAGCATGAGCTGGTTCTGTGCATCGTGGGCGGGCTTTTTGTCGTCGAAACGCTGTCGGTCGTGATCCAGGTCTTCTGGTACAAGCGCACCAAACGACGCGTCTTCCTGATGGCCCCCCTACACCATCATTTCGAGAAAAAGGGCTGGCAGGAACCCAAGATCGTCATCCGGTTCTGGATCGTCTCGATCCTGCTCGGCCTAGCCGGTCTCGCCACGCTGAAGCTGCGCTGACATGACGGAGCGCGCCTTCCCCTCCGATCTCTTTGCCGGGTCGCGTTTCGCCGTGGCCGGACTGGGCCGCAATGGCAGCGCCGTGGTCAGAGCGCTTCTTGCCATGGGCGCAGAAGTGCAGGCCTGGGATGACAAAAACCCGCCTGAAGCCGATCCAGCCCGGAAACGCTTTACGGCAGCTCCGATCGAGACGCTTGCGGGTTTTGACGCGCTCATTCTGTCACCAGGCATCCCGCATCTTCTGCCCACACCGCACCCGGCTGCCGTCAAGGCACGCGAAGCCCATGTGCCCATTCTGTCGGATGCGGAAATCCTGTTTCAGGCCGTACGCCGTGCGGGATCGAAGGCGCGTTTTGCCGCCATCACCGGCACCAATGGCAAGTCAACCACGACCGCGCTGCTCGCGCATATGCTGGAAAAGGCCGGTTATCCGGTAGCTGCAGGTGGCAATCTCGGCACAGCCTCGCTCGCCCTGCCGCTCCTGCCCGATAACGGCGTGTATGTGATCGAGATGTCATCCTACATGCTCGAACGTCTGCATGATTTTCATGCTGACACGGCTTGCCTGCTCAATCTGACCCCGGATCATCTCGACCGACATGGCGACATGGCAGGCTACGCCGCTGCCAAGCGTCACGTCTTCGACAATATGACGGCTTTGGATCTCGCTGTGATCAGCATAGACGACGCCTATTGCCGTGAAATAGCGCAGGATTGTGCTCTCGAGGGTCTTACGGTTCTCAGGCTCTCGGTCTGTGATGCGCCTTCCGTAGCGGCTATCGCAACGCCGATGCAGCAGGCCCCGACTTTGCCGGGGGCGCATAATCTGCAGAACGCTCTCGCAGCCAGCGCCATGGCGCGGCATCTCGGTCTGGATGAGCAAGAAATTGCCGAAGGCCTCAGGACCTATCCAGGCCTGCCTCATCGTCAGGCCCTGGCCGGCGTGATTGACGGCATACGCTTCATCAATGACAGCAAGGCAACCAATGCCGAAGCCGCCGAAAAGGCTCTGCTTTGCTATGACAAGGTGATCTGGATTGCCGGGGGCACCGCCAAGTCTGGCGGGATCGACGCTTTGGCGCCGCTTTTCGGACGTATTGCCAAGGCATTTCTGATCGGGCGCGACGCGCCTGTGCTGCAAAAGACCCTGCAGGACCATCATGTTGCCGTCGAAAACTGCGGCACACTCGATGTGGCGACCGAAGCAGCCCTTGCCGCCGCAAGAGCCCTCGATGTGCCGGTTGTTCTGCTGTCTCCTGCCTGTGCAAGCTTTGACCAGTTTGCAAGTTTTGAGGCGCGTGGTGCGCAGTTTGTGGATATCCTGACTCGTCTACACGATTCAGAAACGCCCTGATCCGTAGGGCCAGAGGGATTAGGGGAATATGGCAGGGCTCTCACGTGTCGATACGTCCAGAATTGGACGGTGGTGGCGCAATATCGATCGCGTCACACTCTGCTGTGTCGGAATCCTGATCGCCTTCGGTTATATCCTCATGCTCGCCGCCAGCCCTGCCGTGGCCGTGCGTATCGGCGCCTCACGCGAGATGTTCATTCTCAAGCAGGTCATCTTCCTGTTGCTCGCAGGCGCCGTAGTGCTGGTCGTGTCATCGCTTTCCCGTCCGGCGATCAGGCGTCTCGCCCTGATTGGCGGGGTGATCGCCCTTGCGGCCACCTTCATGACGCTGGTGCATGGGGTCGAGATCAAGGGCGCACGTCGCTGGATCGCGCTGCCCATGATGTCGGTTCAGCCCTCAGAGTTCCTCAAGCCGTTCTTCGCTGTCGTTACGGGATGGCTGCTGGCAGAGCAACGCCGACGGACGATCATGGGCTCGATCCGCTTTCCGGGCATGTTGATCGCTTTTGGCTGTTTCGGGCTGATTCTGCTGCTGCTCAAATCGCAGCCGGATATCGGCATGTTGTCGGTCATCACCATGGTGTTCTTCATCCAGCTTTTCGTGAATGGCCTGCCGATCATTTTCGTGGGTGCCGGTGTGGGCGCCATGATCGCAGCCTTCGCGGGCGCCTATGTGGCCTTCCCCCACGTGCGCTCGCGCGTGGAACGGTTTTTGCACCCCAATGTCGGTGATCACTATCAGATCGACACGGCTCTGCGCGCTTTTGGCAATGGCGGCATGATGGGCCGTGGTCCCGGTGAAGGCCGGGTGAAGGATCTTCTGCCAGACGCCCATGCCGATTTCGTTTTTGCCGTGGCAGGCGAGGAATACGGGCTGTTCATCTGCCTCTTCATTATTCTCGTTTTTGCCGTGATCGTGGTGCGCACATTACTCAAGCTGATGCGTGAGAGCGATCCATTCGTTATCACTGCAGCCTCGGGTCTGGTGGCGGGTTTTGGCCTGCAGGCCTTTATCAATATGGGCTCGACCTTGCATCTGATTCCGACCAAGGGCATGACGCTGCCGCTCATTTCCTATGGCGGCTCATCCGCTCTTTCTATCGCCCTGACTCTGGGCATGGTGCTGGCCCTGACGCGTCATCAGGTCTCTGCCAGCCCGATCAGCTCGCATTATGCCAGCCAGGGCCACTGGACCTCGCTTCGGGAAGGACCGACATCATGAACCGTCCAATCGTGATTGCCGCAGGAGGCACGGGCGGCCATTTCTTTCCGGCAGAAGCGCTCGCTACAGAACTCGCTGCGCGCGGTCATGAGCTGGTGCTGATGACCGATAAACGTGCGGGCAAGCGCCTGACCGGTGTTTTCAAGGATCGTCCGCAATATGTGCTCGATGGTACCGGCGTTGCAGGCAAGGGTATTTCTGCCAAGCTGCGCGGCGTGGCTTCCCTGCTGCGGGGGGCATGGGCCGCGCGCAGGCTGCATCGCCAGATCAACCCGATTGCGGTCATCGGTTTTGGCGGCTACCCATCCGTACCGCCCATTCTGGGCAGCCGTTTCATGGCAGGGTCGCGCCGCCCGATTGTGATCCTGCATGAAGGCAATGCCGTTCTGGGACAGGCCAATGCGCTGCTGGCGCGCTTTGCCACGGCCATCGCCACCTCCTATCCCACTGTTGCGCGACTGCCGCTCGGATTACGCGCCACGCTGACCGGCATGCCGGTACGTTCTGAAATCGAAGCCCTACTCGAGGAAGAATATACGCCTCCGGGTGATGCCATCCATCTTCTGGTCTGGGGCGGTTCGCTGGGCGCCAAGATTTTCTCGACGATCATTCCTGCGGCTCTTGCCCAGCTTCCCGCAGGATTTCGTGCGCGTCTGCATGTCACGCAGCAGGTACACGAGAAAGATCTCGCCGATGTGCGCGCTGCCTATGAAAAAGCCGGGATTGATTGCGAACTGGCCCCTTTCTTTTCCGACGTCGCAAGCCTTCTGAAAAAAGCGCATCTGGTCATCGGACGTGCCGGTGGGTCATCTGTCGCCGAGCTCACCATTGCCGGTCGCCCGTCCATACTCGTGCCGCTGCCGATTGCCGCCTCTGACGAACAGGGCGCCAATGCGACCCAGCTGGTTGATGAGGGGGGCGCCTGGATGTTTAGGCAGAACAGTCTGACGCCCGAGACACTCTCGGCTTTTCTGGGCTCATTGCTGAACGATCCCGAACGCCTGGCTGCGGCAGCCAGAGCGGCGCACGCTTTTGCCCATCCTCACAGTGCCAGACTGCTGGCCGACCTTGTCGAGGCGCGTATTTCGGACTACCGCTCCTCCACTTCCTGACACGCAGCGTTTTTTACTGACGTCTGTTTTTGCTGTTTCTCTGAAAGCCTGTTTCATGCGCGCACTTCCCCTTTCCATTGGTACCATCCATTTCGTCGGTATCGGCGGCATTGGCATGTCTGGAATTGCCGAAGTGCTGCATATGCTGGGTTACAAGGTTCAGGGATCGGATATCAGCGAAAGCGCCAATGTGCTGCGCCTGCGCAAGCTGGGCATTACCGTGGCCATCGGTCATGACGAGGCCAATCTCGGCGGAGCGCAGGTTGTCGTGACCTCAACGGCGGTCAAGAAAGACAATCCTGAAGTTCTCGCTGCACGGGCGCGCCTGATTCCTGTCGTGCGTCGCGCCGAAATGCTGGCCGAACTCATGCGCCTGCGCTGGGCGGTGGCTATTGGCGGCACACATGGCAAGACAACCACCACCAGCCTTGTCGCCTGCGTGCTGGAACAGGCAAAACTCGACCCGACCGTCATCAATGGCGGCATCATCGAAGCCTATGGCACCAATACGCGCATGGGGTCGGGCGACTGGATGGTGGTCGAGGCCGATGAAAGCGACGGCTCCTTCCTGCGTCTACCCGCAGTGATTGCGGTCGTGACGAATATGGACCCCGAACATCTCGACCATTGGGGCACGGCCGAAGCCATGCAGGCCGCCTATGACCAGTTCGTGTCGAATATTCCCTTCTACGGCTTTGCCGTGCTGTGCATCGACCACCCCGCCGTGCAGCAGATGATTCCGCGTCTGTCCGATCATCGCATCGTCACCTACGGGTTCAGCCCCCAGGCCGATGTACGCGCCGACAAGCTGATTACCGATCGTCTCGGCGCCACATTCGAGGTGGTCATCACCAGCCGCACCCAGAAAACCACGCGTCGCGCAGGGCCGTTCCGCCTGCCCATGCTTGGCCAACACAACGTGCTGAATGCGCTCGCCGCGATTGCGGTCGCAAGCGAGATGGATATCAGCGACGAGACCATCCGCCTCGCGCTCGCCGGGTTCCGCGGCGTCAAGCGTCGCTTCACGCGCTGCGGCGATTATAACGGGATCACGGTGATCGACGATTATGGCCATCATCCTGTCGAGATCGCTGCGGTTCTGCGCGCGGCCCGTCAGGCAGGCGCGCGCGATGTGATCGCCGTCGTGCAGCCCCATCGCTATTCGCGTCTCGAAGCCCTTTTCAGCGATTTCTGCACCTGCATGAATGACGCTGGCACGGTGATCGTGACCGATGTCTATGCCGCAGGTGAGGCGCCGATCGAAGGCGTCAATCGTGACTCGCTGATCGAAGGGTTGAGGGCCAGCGGCCATCGCTCGGTCGTGCCGCTGCCGGGGCCGGAACATCTCGCTGAAATGATCAATGCCATCGCCAAGCCGGGTGATTTCGTGGTCTGCCTCGGCGCTGGCACCATCACCAACTGGGCGCACGCTCTTCCGGGACAGCTAGCCGCACTGAACGGCAAGACCTCATGAGCACGGCGCTTCGTTCCCTCACCCCGCGCGGCAGGCTGAGCTTCGATGCGCCGCTTGGCCCCCGCGCCTGGTTCCGCACGGGCGGCAACGCCGAAGCGCTTTTCGTGCCCAAGGATGCACAGGATCTTGCCGAGACCCTCGCCGCTCTGCCGTCAGGAACGCCGGTCACGGTGCTTGGCGCCTGTTCGAATGTCATCATACGCGATGGCGGGATAGAAGGGCTCGTCGTGCGCCTTGCTGGCGGTTTTGCAGATATCGTGATCGAGCCTGACGGGCTGATTGCAGGTGCTGCCGCTCTCGACATGATCGTTGCCGAGCAGGCCGCCAATGCGGGGCTGGCAGGGATCGAATTCCTGGCCGGCATTCCCGGCTCGATAGGCGGAGCCGTGGTCATGAATGCCGGGGCCTATGGCTCTGACATGAATGCCGTTCTCGACTGGGCAGAGGTGCTTCTGCCCGACCAGACCATTGCAAGACTGAGCAATGAGGCGCTCGCCTTCACCTATCGCCATGCCGTGCTCCCTGAAGGCGCCATCGTATTGCGGGCACGCCTGAATGCCCGCCCCGGCGATGCCTCGGCGATACGCGCGCATATTGCCGAGATCAAAGCCGCACGTGAGGCGTCGCAGCCCGTTCGGGCACGGACAGGCGGTTCCACCTTTCGTAATCCGGAAGGTCACAAGGCCTGGCAGCTCATTGATGAGGCCGGGTGCCGCGGGCTGATGCAGGGCGGCGCGCAGGTGAGCGAGAAACATTGCAATTTCCTGCTCAATCTCGGCGAGGCCACGAGCAGCGATCTCGAAGCCCTTGGCGACGAGGTGCGTCGTCGCGTGCAGGAACACAGCGGCATTGCGCTGCATTGGGAAATCAAACGTCTGGGGAAATTGCCATGAGCCTGAAAATCGCTGTCCTTCAGGGTGGAATTTCAAGCGAGCGCACGGTGAGCCTGCGCAGTGGCGCCGGTGTCGCCCAGGCCCTGACAGAAGCGGGCCATGAGGTGGTGAGCGTCGATGCCGGGCCGGATCTGGTGCAGACAATCAAGGCGCTGCGTGACTCCGCCCCCGACGTGGTTTTCAACGCGTTGCATGGACCATTAGGTGAAGACGGTGCCATCCAGGGCGTGCTGGAATGGCTCGGGCTTCCCTATACGCATTCCTCCATACGGGCCTCATCGCTGGCCATGGACAAGGACGCCTCGCGCCGCGTTTTTGCTGCCGCCGGACTGCCGGTCGCAGAGGGGCGTGTTGTCACGATGGAGGAACTCGCTGCTGCCGATCCGCTGCCCACCCCCTATGTGGTCAAGCCGATCTCGGAGGGGTCTTCTTTTGGTGTCGAGATCGTGCGCAGTGGCAGCAATCGCCGTCAGGCCATTGCCGCAAACTGGGCCTTCGGAAAAGAAGCGCTGATCGAGGAATATATTCCTGGTCGCGAACTCACCGTCGCCGTGCTGGGCGATCGCGCCCTGACTGTGACCGATATCGTCGCCGCCTCGCCAACCGGTGATTTCTACGATTTCGATGCGAAATATGCTCCCGGCGGCTCGGTGCATCATGTCCCCGCCCAGGTGCCGGAAGCGATTTTCGAGCAGGCCCTGCGTGTGGCCGAAGCGGCGCATCGCGCTCTTGGCTGCTCCGGTGCCTCGCGCGCGGATTATCGATACGATGAAGAAACCGGGCGGCTGATCCTGCTCGAGGTCAACACGCAGCCCGGCATGACCGCCACTTCGCTGCTGCCCGAACAGGCTGCCTATTGCGGGATTTCCTATCCCGAGCTGTGCGACTGGCTGGTGCGCGACGCCCTCACGACACGAGGCAAACCGGCCGCATGAGAGACAGGCGGCCAGAAACGCCGTATCGCGGCCCCGTGCAGCAGGACAGACCGTCACGGCTGATCCTGTTCATGCGCCGCCACAAACGCGGGCTGCGTCAGATACTGGCTCTGCTCGTCCTGCTGGGGCTGGTAGGCCTTGGCGTTTCAGCGCTCAAACTGACAAGTTCGGAATCCCGCTTCGCCCCTTACCGGGCAAAACTGGTCCAGTACCTGCCGTTTCAGATCAAGACCATCCGTATCGAAGGGCGCAATCTGACAACCGAGGCTGATCTGGCAAAGGCGCTGGGCACTTCTGTCGGTCAGCCTATTTTCGGTTTTTCTGTCTCCGCCGCACGTGACCGTATCGATGCGCTGCCGTTTATCGACCACGCCACCGTGGCCCGCCACATGCCGGACACAGTCATCGTCAAGATTGTCGAGCGCAGCCCGATCGCTGTCTGGCAGGACCACGGCCAGTTCATCCTCATCAACCGGGCGGGGGAGCGCGTGCCTGATCAGGGGCTGGAAGGCAAGAACGGACAGGCCTTCATCAAGCTGCCGCTGGTGGTAGGAGAAGGCGCCAATCTGGCGGCGGCAACCCTGACAGACGCCCTGACCGCCAACCCGGCTGTGAAGGATTTTGTGGTCGCTGCCGTGCGGGTGGGGCAGAGGCGCTGGAACCTCACCCTGCGCGATGGCGCAACCGTGCTTCTGCCAGAAGGGCAGGAACAGGCGGCGCTCGCAAGACTGGCGCAGTATCAGGCCCAGTTCCGCCTCATGGAGCGCCCGGTCGTCTCGATCGATATGCGCCTGCCCGATCGTATGGTCATCCATCAGACGCCTGCGCCCACGCCCGATCCGAATGCTCCTGCTGCTGACAAGAGCGATGCAACGCAGGCTGCGGATGACAAGCCGGCACCAGCCGCAGGTGCCGCGCCCGCTCCCGCAACGGGCAAGCCCTCTCGCCCTGCAGCCACTCACGGGAGCGCAGCGCATCTCCCCGCCCCCCACCCCGCAGATGAAGCCCCGGAAGAATGAACGACCTCGTGCCAACCGACCCGGAAGCCCCACGCAAGAAGCGCCGCCGCACGGTGAGAAGTCGCTCACTGCTGCCGGTCAGTTCGCGACACAAGAATCACGAGCGTTCTGAGGAACATATCCTGTCACTGCCACCGGCAGACGAACCCAGCCTGCCCAGACACTGGCGTGTTGGCGTCTTTGGCGTGCTGGATATCGGCTCGACCAAAATGACCTGTCTGATCGGCAGGGGCGAGGCCGATGGTACGTTGCGTGTCCTCGGATATGGCTGGCGCCGTTCACGCGGCATACGCAATGGCAATATCGTCGATCTGAAAGAAGCCGAGCAGGCCATTCGCGCAACGGTCGGACAGGCAGAAGACGCGGCCGACCGACGTCTCGACAATATTGCGGTCAATCTCTCCTGCGGCCATCCAGAGAGCCATCTCTTCAATGCCCGCATGCCGATCGGCGGGCGCGAGGTGAGCGAGGCCGATATGGGTCGCGTCGTGGCCGAGGGGCAGTCACGCGCCTACACCGAAGGGCGGACGGTCATTCATACCCTGCCTATCGGTTATGCCGTCGATGACACCTATGGCATTGTCGACCCAAGAGGCCAGGTCTGCGAGCAACTGACAGCCCGGCTGCATGTCGTCGACGCCGCAACGGCAGCGGTGAGGACGCTCGATTCCGTGCTCATGCGTTCCGAGCTGAAAATGACCAATCTCGTCTCGGCCGCCCTCGCCTCCGGGCTGTCGGTGCTCGATGCAGATGAGCGTGAACTTGGTGCGACCGTCGTGGATATGGGCGGGGGCACGACATCGATTGCCGTTTTCGGAGAAGGCATGTTGCGCCACACGGCCTTTCTGCCGGTCGGCGGGCTGCATGTGACGCGCGATCTTGCCGGCATGCTCTCCACTTCGCTGGATGAAGCTGAACGGCTCAAGACCAAATATGGAGCCGCCGAGCTTTCGGCAGAAGACAGCAGCGAACTGATCACGCTGCAGAAAATTGGGGAAGCAACAGGCGTGCTGACCACCGTGTCGCGTGCCAGGCTTGTCTCTGCCATTCGCCCCCGTATCGAGGAAACACTCGAACTCGTTCGCGACAGACTCGACGATGCAGGCTTCGGTCGTACCGGGCGCGAGCGCGTGGTGCTGACAGGCGGTGCGTCCCTCCTCGATGGCGTTGGTCCGATGGCCGCCCGTATTCTGGACCGCCCTGTCAGGCTTGGGCGCCCTCTGGGCATCGTGGGCCTGCCGGAAATCGGCGCGAATTCTGCCGGGTTTTCCACCGCGTCAGGTCTGCTGGCCTGGGCGGCTGGCGCCGATCGGGGCTTTCACGATGCCGATGCCCCCGACCCCCGCCCGAATGGGATGCTAAAGCGTCTGGTGCATTTCATTAGGGGTCGCGCGTGAGTAAAAAGTAACCTATGTAGTTCATGCTCCTCAGTCATTGTTTTGCTTTTAGCGACTGATTTCAGCCCTGTTTCGGATCTCGCCATGACGCTCAATCTCACAGCACCGCAGTATAATTATTCCGATTTCTCGCCGCGCATCACCGTGATCGGTGTCGGCGGTGGCGGCATGAATGCCGTCAACAACATGATCGAGATGCAGCTGCAGGGCGTTGAGTTCGTCGTAGCGAATACGGATGCGCAGGCCCTTGCCGGCTCACGCGCCGAACGCCGCGTACAGCTCGGGCCGCACCTGACACAGGGCCTGGGCGCAGGAGCGAAACCGGAGATCGGCAAGGCAGCGGCCGAGGAAGCAGCAGAAGAAATCAGCCGCCATATCGATGGCGCGCATATGGTCTTCGTCACGGCTGGCATGGGCGGCGGCACCGGTACGGGCGCAGCGCCTGTCATCGCCAAGATGGCACGTGATCGCAAGATCCTCACCGTTGGCGTCGTCAGCACGCCCTTCGGCTTCGAAGGGGCACGACGCAAGAAGGTAGCCGAAGCTGGCATTGCCGAGCTGCAGCAATATGTCGATACGCTGATCGTCATCCCGAACCAGAATCTCTTCCGCATGGCCACCATGCACACGACGCTGCGCGAGGCGTTCAAGATGGCCGATGAAGTACTTTATATGGGCGTGCGTGGCGTCACCGATCTGATGCTGGCGCCTGGACTGATCAATCTCGACTTTGCCGATATCCGCACCGTCATGGCCGAAATGGGCAAGGCGATGATGGGCACAGGCGAAGCTGAAGGCGAAGATCGCGCTCTTGAAGCCGCAAACCGCGCCATTTCGAACCCGCTTCTCGACGATTCCTCCATGTCGGGCGCGCGCGGCCTGCTGATCAACATCACGGGCGGTGACGACCTGACGCTTTATGAAGTCGATCAGGCCGCAGAGCGCATCCGTCAGGAAGTCGCCGATGATGCGACCATCATCTGGGGTTCTGCAATCGACTCGACACTTAATGGCCGCATCCGCGTGTCGGTTGTGGCGACCGGCATCGATGGCAGCCGTAGTCCCGAACCGGAAGTGGTCGAAGCCCCTATAGAGACCGTCGATCAGGCCCCCGTTGCGCCGGAAGGCGCTGAAGTCGCGCCCTCAAGCAGCCAGCCCGCCTTCCAGCCCGCATCGACCTATGCCTCGGTACCCCGTCAGCAGCCGCATTACGCGCTCGACGGTCAGAACGGTGCCCCGGCATCGGCACCCTCACCGCATTCCGTGCCTCCGCAGGCCAACAAGCAGGGGGCGGTTCATACACCCTCGCCGCGTTCGGGTCTTTTTTCCGACCAGAACCAGCGCTCTGCGCCAGAGCCCCAGTCACAGCCACGCAGCCTTTTCGGCATCGTGACAGGAGCATTGCGCGGGCGCCCGGCGGCACCGGTCAGCGCCCCTCACGAAGAAACGCCTCGTCATGCGCCGACAATCGTCGAGCGCGAGGACTCGCCGCGTGTTTCCTCCTCCCATGACAGTGGTGAGGAAAACGGTCTGGACATTCCGGCCTTCCTACGCCGTGATCAGGGACGCTGAAACAGACGCTCTGTTGCGTCCTGAAACTGAAATTACAGTTCAGTTTCAGGACCTTAGAGCGTAATACTTGGCAATAAACATTGACTGGTCTGCGCTCCCCTTAAGCGGCTACAGCTCTCTACATGATCCGGGCATAACGTCGCGGAAACACAGGAGAGCCTCCCATCATGCAGATCACGGCTGAAACACCGTTCAAAGCATCGATTGTGCCTCTTCCGCTTTCCAACATCGCTCAGGGTTTTTCTTCCATTACGTCGAGCGCTGCGCGCGTCGCGCGCCAGGCCACGCTCAATCAGGCAATCACCTGCGTCGGCATCGGCCTGCACAGCGGGGCCCCTGTGCGCATGGTGCTCAACCCGGCCCCGGTCGATCATGGCATCGTCTTCAAGCGCAGCGATCTGCCAGAATCACGACTGATCCCGGCACGTCATGACCATGTGGTCTGCACAAGACTCAGCACCGTCATCGCTCATCCCGATGCCCCGGATATCCGTATCGCCACCATTGAACATCTGATGGCAGCCCTGCATGCCAATGGCATCGACAACGCGCTGATCGAGATCGACGGCCCAGAAACACCTGTGCTGGACGGTTCTGCTGCCGAGTTCGACTTTCTGATCCAGTGTGCCGGCACGGTAACGCAGGAGCGTGCCCGCAGCTTCATCGAGGTATTACGTCCTGTTCGCGTCGAAGAAGCCAGTGGGGCCTACGCGGAGCTGCGTCCGGCACGTTCCGGTATGGCCCTGGCCATGTCGATCGATTTCACTGCTTCCGTAATCGGTCAGCAGCGCCACGCGATGCCTCTCACCCTTGAGCGTTTCCGTCAGGAAGTCGGGTTCTGCCGTACTTTCGTCGAGCGCAAGGAAATCGAAGCCCTGCAGAAAATGGGGCTCGCCCGTGGTGGCTCGTTGCACAACGCTATCGTTGTCGAAGACGACACGGTTCTCAATCCATGTGGGCTTCGTCATCCGAAGGAATTCGTCCGTCACAAGCTGATGGATGCGGTGGGCGATCTTTATCTGGCTGGCCATACGCTTCAGGCCGGGTTCATGGGTCACAAATCAGGCCATGGGCTGAACAATCGCCTTCTGCATGCCCTTTTCGCCTCGCCGGAAAACTGGCGTCTTGTCGATGGCGAAAGGGCCGAACAGCCCGTGTTGCGCGCTACAGCGTAAGCGCAACGATCTCATGCGCCCAGGTCTTCCGCGAACGGTAAGGCGTGATATAAGACCGTTCGTCAGTGGAAGAGTCGGCATGCATCAGAACACAGAACGTAACGTTATTCCTGCTCCCAAGCGTCAGCGTCTCGTTGCCGCAATGATGGCGAGCAGTTTTCTGCTCCTGAGCGGTTGCTCGATCTTTTCCAACAAGGAAGAGGTCAAGGCGCCCAAAGTAGCGAGCGCCGAAACACTGTATAATTACGGTATCGATGCTCTGCATTCGAAGCGCTATACGCTGGCGAGCGGTGAGTTCGAACTGCTGCAACAGAATTATCCGTATTCCGGTTATGTCGGCAATGCTGAGCTGATGGAAGGCTATGCCTATTACCTGCAGGGCGAATATGCGCTCTCGGTTCAGCAGCTCGAGCGCTATCTGCTTCTGCATCCGACCAGCCCTGACGCTGCCTATGCCTATTATCTGCGCGCGCTCTGCTATTACGAGCAGATTGCCGAAGTCCAGCGTGACCAGCAGGGAACTGTCGAAGCCCTGAACGCTCTCGAGGAAGTGGTGACACGCTTCCCACAGACGGCTTATGCCCGTGATGCCCAGCTCAAGATCGATCTCTGCCGCGACCATCTGGCTGGCAAGGAAATGCTTGTTGGCCGCTATTACCAGCAACAGCATAACTACGAAGCCGCTCTGGGGCGTTATCAGCGCGTCGTAGCCGATTTCCAGACGACCAACCACGTTGCCGAAGCGCTCGAGCGCATCGTCGAAGTCGATCTCCAGCTTGGCATGGTCGATGAAGCACGCAAGGCGACCTCGGTGCTGGGCTATAACTATCCCAACAGCCAGTGGTATCGTTACAGCTACAACCTGCTCCGCAACCGCAACCTGCTGCCCGAAAACAGCAAGGCACCGGGTTCCGGCAAGCGCGGCTTCTTCGGGCGCGCCTGGCATTCGGTTTTCTGATCCGAAACAAGGCTTTCCGCTGGTGTCATACGTTGCTGCCAGCGAAACCTTCTTGCCGCATTTTCAGGATTCCGCCTCATGCTGACTCACCTCTCGATACGCGATGTGGTTCTTATCGAGAGGCTCGACCTGCCTTTTCATCCGGGTCTGACTGTCCTTACGGGTGAGACCGGTGCGGGCAAATCCATTCTCCTCGACTCTCTGGGGCTTACGCTTGGCGACCGCGCCAGCGGCGGCCTTGTGCGCGCCGGGGCCGAGCAGGCTGCGGTTTCTGCCTGTTTCGAAATTCCAGACGGGCATCCGGTCCATCAGCTTCTTGCCGAGCAGGGTATCGCGCTGGATGATACGCATGAGCCGGTCGTTCTGCGGCGTACGGTTACGGCAGATGCGCGCTCGCGTGCCTATGTCAACGATCAGCCGATTGGCGTCGGGTTGCTGCGCCGTATTGCCGCCCTTCTGGTCGAGATACAGGGCCAGCACGACCAGATGGGCCTTGCCGATCAGGCGACCCATCTCGATCTCCTTGATGCATTCGGTGTGGAGCGTGCCACGCGTGAGTCCGTCGCCCGCAGCTATCGCCGCTGGATAGAAGCCACAGCAGCGCTTGCCGCGGCACAGTCGGAAATGGAAGCCACGCGACGCGAGGAAGACTGGCTGAGACAGGCCGTTGACGACCTTGGCGTTCTTGCACCGCAGGAAAATGAGGAAGAACAGCTGGCGGCCCTGCGCATCGGTCTGCAACAGGGCGAAAGACGTGGCGAAGCCATCGCAGCAGCATTGGCAGAACTGACCCCGCGCGACCGCCGATCTGCCGCCCCTGCCGCAGCGCTTCGCAGCGCCAGTCGCACGCTGGCCCGGCTTCTGCCCTCGCCGGGTGAAGAAAGCGCCCCGAGTTCAGCGCAGCAGCAACAGGCTCAGGAGGCACTGGTCGCGCTGGAAAAAGCGGAAGAAGCCCTCGCCGAAGCCGAAACCCTGCTTTCCCGTCTCGCAGCCGATGCCGATACCGACCCCCGCCTGCTGGAAGAAACGGAAGAACGGCTCTTCGCCCTTCGTGCGGCCGGTCGCAAACATGGCGTTACGGTAAACGAACTTGCGTCGCTGCTGACCAGTCTGCAGGCCCGGCTTGAAGCGCTGGATTCAGGCAATGCCCGTATCGAGCAGCTTCAGGCAGAAACAAGGGCGGCACGTGAAGTCTTCGCAGCTGAGGCAGAAAAGCTGAGCGCCATTCGCGAGCGCGCCGCCCGGCGTCTTGAAACTGCCGTCATGGCCGAGCTCAAACCGGTCAGGCTCGAACGCGCCCGCTTCATCGTATCCCTCACACCGCTCGAACCCGAAGCCTGGAATCTACGCGGCAAGGAGCAGGCTTCCTTTCTTATCGCGGCCAATCCAGGCCAGCCTCCCGGCCCTCTCGCAAAAGTGGCCTCGGGCGGCGAATTGTCGCGTCTCATGCTCGCGCTCAAGGTCGTTCTGGCCGAGCGATCCGCCATTCCGACACTGGTGTTCGACGAGGTCGATTCCGGTGTGGGCGGGGCAACAGCATCCTCCATCGGCGATCGTCTGCATCGCGTGGCGCGCGACGTGCAGGTTCTCGTCGTCACGCACAGCCCGCAGGTTGCGGCACGCGGCGACCAGCATCTGCGCATCAGCAAGCGCATCCGCAAGGAACGCACCGAGACGCTGGCCGAGAAACTCTCGCCCGACGAACGGCGGGAAGAAATTGCACGCATGCTGGCCGGTGAAACCATTACGGACGCCGCCCGTACAGCCGCCGACAGTCTTTTGGAACAGGAATGATGGACGACACGACGGTCGACAGACACGCCGAAGAGCATGCCCGGCTTTCCGCGCTCATCGCTCGCTGGAACACCGCCTATCATCAGAACGATGCGCCTGAAGTGTCGGACGCGGAATACGACAGCGCAAGAAGCGCGCTCATCGCGCTTGAAGAAGCGCATCCGGACCTCAAGACGCAAGGCAGCGTTCTCGACGAGGTAGGGGCAGCCCCTGATTCCGCTTTCGGCAAGCAGGCCCATCGCGTGCCGATGCTGTCTCTCGACAATGTCTTCACCTCGGAGGAATTCGAGTCTTTCGTTGCCAAAGCTGCACGCTTTCTCGGCCTCGACAGCAAGGCTGCGGATGCGCTGGCTTTTGTGGCAGAGCCCAAGATAGACGGTCTTTCGATCAATCTGACCTATCGCCACGGCAAGCTCCTGCGTGGCACGACACGCGGTGACGGTCTGGTGGGCGAAGATGTGACGGCCAATCTTCTGACAATCGCAGAGGTCCCGCGCGCGCTTTCCGGTGAAGCGCCGGAAGAAATCGAGATACGCGGCGAGATCTTCATGGCGAAGGCCGATTTTCTGGCCCTCAACGAGACGATGCTGGCACAGGGGCAGAAGCCTTTTGCCAATCCACGCAATGCCGCTGCAGGGTCCTTGCGTCAGCTTGACCCCGCCGTAACGGCGCGGCGCCCTCTCTCGCTTTTTGCCTATGCGCAGGGCCATGCCAGCGAACGATGCGCCGCCACACATTGGGCCTATCTGGAAAAGCTGCGTGAATGGGGTTTCGTGGTCAATCCACTCTCCAAAGCGATTGCTCATGCAAGCGAAATCCCCGCCTATATCGAAGACCTCGCGCGCGACCGTGCCTCGCTGCCCTATGATATCGATGGCGTCGTCTTCAAGCTCGACGACCTAGATCTTCAGACGCGGCTGGGCTTTGCCGGGCGGGCGCCGCGCTGGGCCATCGCCTGGAAATTTCCCTCCGAGCAGGCCATCACGAGGCTCGAGAAAATCGAGATACAGGTTGGACGCACAGGCGCCCTGACACCCACCGCGCATCTCGAACCCGTCAATGTAGGCGGGGTCATCGTGTCGCGTGCGACGCTGCACAATGAAGACGAGATTACCCGCAAGGATGTACGCCCCGGCGATCTGGTGCGCGTGCAGCGTGCGGGCGACGTCATTCCGCAAATTCTCGGCCCCGTGCCGGAAGACAAACCGCGTGGTCCGGCTTTCGTCTTTCCAACCACCTGCCCGGTCTGTCACTCCCTGACCGAGCGCCCTGAGGGTGAAGCCGTGCGTCGCTGCACAGGCGGCCTCACCTGTGAGGCGCAGGTGGTTGAAAGACTGATCCATTTCGTCTCGCGCCAAGCGTTCGATATCGACGGTCTGGGTGAGCGGTCGATACGCGAATTTCATGAAATCGGCCTGATCGACAAGCCGGGCGATATTTTCCGCCTGCATGAAAAAGCCGATATGATCCGCGCGCGTGAGGGCTGGGGCGAACTCTCGACACGCAATCTGCTGCGCGCCATCGAGCAGCGCCGCAGCATCGCCTTCAGCCGCTTTCTGTTCGGGCTGGGAATCAGGCGCATCGGTGAGCGCAATGCGCAACTTCTGGCCCGTCACTATCAGACCTATGAGGCCTGGTTCGACGCAATGAAAGCTGCCAGCCTGATCGGCTCCGACGATCGACTGGCGCTTGGCAGCATCATGGGGATCGGTGAAAGCATTGTCGCCGATCTGCTCGCCTTCTTCGCCGAACCCCATAATCTGTCGACGCTTACAGACCTGCGCAACGAATTGACGATCGAGGCCGAAGCCCGTCCTGAAGAGGGGCCACTTTCGGGGAAGACCATCGTCTTTACGGGCACGTTGCACAGCATGACCCGCCCGGAAGCAAAGGCCATTGCCGAGCGTCTGGGCGCGCAGGTGAGCGATTCAGTGTCGAAGAAAACGGGGCTGGTCGTTCTTGGTGAAAAGGCGGGGTCCAAAGCAAAAAAGGCCGCCGAACTCGGTCTCGAAACATGCGACGAGGCGGGATGGCGTGAAATCGCTGGCCTGCCTCCTGCGAATTAAGGCGCGGATACTGGAATATGGAGCACAACGCGTCTAGTATTGAGGCTCCTGTTTCAAAGCCCCCTTTTCTTGAGGAGCCACGCGCGTGACGTTGCTGCTTCTGGGCCTCGCGGCCATGGTGGCAGCGATTGCCGTCTCCATTCTGATCTCGCTCTCGGAGATCTCATTTGCTGCCGCACGCGATATCCGCCTGCGTGCCCTTGCCGATCAGGGAGATCCGCGCGCCTCTTCGTTTCTGAAGCTGCGTCGTAACAGCGGTCAGGTCATCACTGTTCTGCAGATCTGCCTCAATGCGGTGGGTGTGCTCGGCGGTGTTATTTCGAGCGAATTGCTGACCCCTGCATTCAGCGCGGCCCTCATAGAGGCAGGCCTTACGCCGGGTTTTGCCGGCAAGGTTGCCGCCAGCCTTGCCTTCGTAGTCGTCACGGGGCTTTTCGTGCTTTTTGCCGATCTGTTGCCGAAGCGGATCGCCCTGAACAACCCAGACCGTGTGGCACTGAAAGTAAGCTGGTTTCTGACCGGCGCGCTGCGTGTGCTTTATCCGGCGGTCTGGATTTTCTCGCTCATTTCCGACTGGCTGCTGAACCTGCTGCGCATTCCCGCCGCCTCTGCGGTAGAGCCCGTAACCCCTGAGGATCTGAATGCCATGCTGGCCGCAGGAACCGCCTCGGGCGTGCTGCAGGAAAAAGAGCATCAGCTCATTCAGAACGTGCTGGCGCTGCAGGATCGGTCGGTCACTTCGGCCATGACCCCGCGTGACGAGATCGTTTTTCTCGATGTGCAGGAGAGTCTTGAATCCCAGCGCGACAAGGTGCGTATCCGCCCCTATTCCCGCTATCCGCTCTGCGATGGCGGGCTCGATCATGTCATCGGATCGATACGCGCCGAAGACGTTCTGGTGGCGGTGGTGGATGAAGTGCCCCCCAATGCAGACCCAAGCCAGCCGATCAGCAATCAGATCTTCCGCATGCGGCGTGATACGCTCTCTCTGCCAGACACGCTGAATCTATGGGACACGCTGGCACAATTCGACTCGCATGGCGCGGGTTTTGCACTCATCGTCAATGAATACGGGCTCGTTGTCGGTCTGATCACCTTCAAGGATATCATGGGCGCGCTCATGGACGGGCTCGCCAGCCCCTTCGAAGAGCAGGCCATCGTGCGTCGTGATGCCAATTCCTGGCTGATCGACGGCGCTGCCCCCATCGGGGATGTGTTTCGCGAGCTGGATATCGATCTCGATGCCGAACGCGACCTGTTCCACACAATTGGCGGGTTCGTCATGCATCGTCTGCGCCGTATGGCCCGCAAGGCGGACAGGGTCGAAGCGGCAGGTTATCGTTTCGAAGTGGTCGACGTCGACGGCTTCCGTATCAACCAGCTTCTGGTCTCGCGCATGGCGCCCGGTGAAAACACTGGTTTCTGAAGCGTATCTGACAAAAGATTTCACAGCCCACGCAATCGTGTTGCGTGCTTGACCTCACCCGCCATCAGGGCGTTCCTCAACCGGAAGTCAGTTTTCTGGATGGAGCCGAATGACCGAGCGGGTTGAGACGCCTATACGCTGGTGGCCACGCCTCAGCGATCTGCCCACCCCACCCTTCCCTCCAGGCTGGTTCGGTTTCTCCCTTCGCAGCTGGGCGGCTGTCTGCCTTGCTCTGGCGACGGCTTTCTGGGCGCAGCTGGACGCGCCTGCCGGTGCTGCCGTCACCGTCATGATCATCACACAGCCCCTGCGCGGGCAGGCGCTTTCGAAAGCCCTTTATCGACTGATCGGCACCGCTCTGGGGGTCGCCGCATCGATCCTGCTTATTGCCTGCTTCAGTCAGGATCGCGGCATGATGCTTGGTGGATGTGCCCTGTGGCTTGCGGGGTGCACCTATATCGGCTCGCTTGAGCGGCATTTCCGCTCCTACGGGGCGCTGCTGGCGGGCTACACCATCGCGCTTGTCGCGATCAATGTGATCGATACCCCGCAAAACGTGTTTGATGTGGCCTTGTCACGCGCCAGCTGCGTGGCCATTGGCATCGCCTCTGTTGCGTTCGTGAACATGCTCACCGGATCGCCCAAGGCATGGCAGAAACTCGCTGACGGGCTCGAGGACCGCGCCCGCCAAATACGCGATTTCGGTCGGCGGGCCGTGCAGGGCGAGAGCGTGGCAGACGCGATGGAAACCACGGCGCTCGCGGGTGATATTCTCTCGCTCTCGGCCGAAATCTCCTACGCCAAGACCGAAATCGACCGCTCGACACGCCGTACGGCCGGAGCCCGTCTCGCCATTATCGGCATGCTGACGGTGCTCGGTTCGGGGCGCGCCATCGCCCATATCCTGCGCACAAAGAACGTCTCCGCTCTGGCGCAGCGTCATGTGCTGACGTGGCATGAATTGCGTGAGGACCACAGTGACCGCTTCGAAACGGTCGGATCGCTGATCGAGACCATGCGCGAGGATGAACCCGATTACCACCCTGACGCCACGGATGCGCATTATCTGGAGCGCGCAGCCGTGCTTCTGAGCAATCGCCTGCATATCTCGACCGGCATCAACACGCTTCAATATGCCACCCCTGCGGGCGAAGCGCTCAAACTCGCGCAGATCGCCCAGCATCCTGATCACGTTGCTGCCTTCGTCAACGCGTTGCGTGTGCTTCTCGGTTTTTCGATCACGGCAGGGCTCTGCATCGCCAGCGGTCAGCCTGCCTCAATGGCCGCCCTGTCTCAGGCGGCGCTCATCCTCACCCTTGCCTCCACGGCGCTGGACACATCGAAATTCGGCATGGGTGCGATATTGGGCCTGACACTGGCCGTGTTTGTTGCGGTCATCATGAATTATCTGATCCTGCCGCATATCGCCGCCTTCGGGGCTCTGGCTCTGGTCTTTCTTCCCCATACGATTTTCGCCTGCGTCATGCTCATGAATGCCCGCACGAGCGCGATGGGCTTCAATTACGGGGCGTTTTTTCCGATCATCCTGGGCCTGAGCAACCATCAGGATTACGACCCGGTCGCCTTCATCTCACGCAATATCTTCTATCTTATTTCCGGCGTGATCTCTTTCATCATCCTCGTGCTGCTGTTTTCGCCGACACCGCGCAGCAGGCGCTTTCGTATTGCAGCCTCGATCGGACAGGATCTCGAAGCCCAGCTCAAGGGCAGAGGCAAACCGGCCGGTGCCGCCCTGCTCAGCCAGAAATACGACCGTCTCGTTCAGCTCCTGACATGGACAAAGCAGCTTCATGCCCATCCTGCCAGCAGGCAGGGCGCCGAACGCCCGGTCAACCGCCATGTCTTCAATCGTCTGGTCACGCTCGAAGATCTTGCCACGACACTGGCACGTGTGCGCCACTATCTGCGCGAGGCCGATAACTGCGCCTGCCTTGCCCGGCTCGCAGGAGAAGCTCGGCATCTGGTGAGTTCCGCGTCTTTCCCGACGCTCGCCCATACCCTTCCGCGCCTGAGCGGCGAGTTTCTCGTTCTTGCCCAGGACGCGACGCCGAGAGAGCGTGCCATTGCCATTCTCTGTGCCGGAAGTCTCGAGGCGGTGCGCTCAACGCTTGCCGAAAACCATTCGACGCTCATCCATTTCGGTCTAGGGCGCAAGCGATGGTAACGCCTAGCCTGCGCCATGAAAGGAAGCCTGCCCGATGAGTGAAGTCATCGATCTCGAAGGCGTGCTTGTCTCGGCTTTCGTTGCCAATCTCTTTCTGGCGCTGCTGACCCTCGCCCTCATCCGCTGGTGTTTCGGACGGCTCAATCTCTGGCGCTTCTTCTGGAATCCGCCCCTCGCCCAGTTCGGCCTGCTTGTCTGCCTGCTTGGGCTTTACACCTGGCTCTTGTGAAAGAATTCCGCTCGTGCTCGCTCGTGCCTCACGCCTGATCAGATGGCTCATCACCCTGTCTATCCTTGTCGTTGCAGGGATCGTGATCGTGATCTTGTGGGATTACTATACTGCTGCCCCATGGACCCGAAACGGTCAGGTGCGCGCGCAGGTCGTCAATATGGCGCCCCGTGTCTCAGGTGAGATCATTGAGGTGCGGGTTCATGACAATGAGCTCGTGCATCGCGGCGACGTGCTTTTCGTCATCGACCCGTTCGACTTCAAGGTGCGTGTCGCAACGGCCGAGGCCAATCTGGCCGAGCGCAAGGCCGATCTCGATTTCCGCATCTCGCAATATCAGCGGCGTCGTATCATTCCCGGTGTTGCGGTTTCGGCGGAAGAAAAACAGCAATTCTCCGCGGCTGCCGCGCAGGCACGGGCACAATATGACGCGGCACAGGCTGCCCTGCGTCAGGCACGCATCGATCTTGATCGTACGATCGTCCATAGCTCGATCGATGGTTATGTCACGAACCTTCTGATGCGCCCCGGCGACTTCGCTACGGCCGGGCATGTCAACATCCAGATCATCGACTCAGCCTCCTATTGGGTGGATGGCTATTTCGAGGAAACCAAGGTTCATAATATCGAAATCGGCGATCCGGTGCGGATGGATCTCATGGGCGGTCATCACCCTGTTTTCGGCCATGTCGAAAGCATCACGCGCGGCATTTCAAGCATGAACGCCACCACAGCCACGCAAGGCCTGCCTTCTGTTGATCCGGTCTATACTTGGGTCCGTCTGGCACAGCGTATTCCGGTCCGCATTCACATCGACCAGTTGCCGCCCGACCTGCATCTGGCGGCCGGCATGACCGCCACTGTCACCATCGTGGCCGAAAACGGGCACAGGCGTCATATGTCGGCAAAAGATGCCCTGCATCATTTCGGTGACGACATGCGCCATGTTATCGGTCACTGAAGACACGCGGAGTTTCTTCTCATGGCCTCTTCATTCCCTGCAGCGCCCCGTCGCGCCCTGCTCGTCATTGATGTGCAGAACGATTTTCTACCGGGGGGTACGCTCGCAGTGCCGAAGGGCGATCTGATCCTCCCGGCAGTCAATGCGCTCATGACGCAGGATTTCGATGCCATTATCGCCAGCCGCGACTGGCATCCGCAAAACCATATCTCATTCGTGCCTCAGGGAGGCGACTGGCCGATCCATTGCGTCGCCGGGACGGAAGGCGCCGATTTCTCACCCCTCCTGCATCAGAACCGGCTGAGCCATATCGTGCATAAGGGGCTCGACCCCGCATGCGATTCCTATTCGGCCTTTTTCGACAACGATCAGCGCCACTCGACCGGGCTCGACGCGCTTCTGCGCGGCCTGGGGATCACCCATGTCACACTCTGCGGGCTGGCACTCGATTTCTGCGTGGCGGCGACCGCACTGGATGCCAGGAAGCTCGGTTTCGAGACAGTCATCAGCCTCGCCGCCTGCAAGGGGATAGCTAAAGATCCCGCAGCGTGCCTGAACGCACTTGAAGCGCTCGGTGTGAAGATTGATCGCTCGTGACGCTGGTCAACCGCGTCCCGGACGAACCAGCTGACCTTCTATCGCGAGCGATTTGTTCTGAACTGCGTCCCGACTGCGCCGCTCTGGCCTCATCATGCTCAACGCGCAGGTGAAAACCTCTCTGCGCAAAAAAACAATCCGAGCCGTTTTCCTGCTTCATCGCAGGCTTGGCATTACGCTTGGGCTGATGATGTGCGTCTGGTGCCTCTCCGGCTTTGTGATGCTCTGGAAAGCCTGGCCGCAGCCCGACGAGACACGAGTAAATCTGGCGCATGAGCGCATTCAGATCGATACGGCCACCATTCTGCCGCCATTGGCAAAATCCTGTCGATCGTTCAGAATCCTGATGGTCGGATCGATCCCTGTCCTGCAGGTAGCCTCCAAAACAGGATCGTCCAAAAGCTTCGACCTCCGCACCGGGCAGGACCTCTCTCTCTCGCCGCAGGCCCTTGCTGGCGTGGCGGCAGGCTATGCCGATCTGCCTCGTGACGCGGCACGGTTCGAGGGTCTGCGCGACCACGACCAGTGGATACTCAACACGCGGAACCATCGATCAGGATTTTACCGCTACGCCCTCAATAACCCGCAAAAGACCCTCGTCTATCTCTCGCCCGCGACGGGCGATGTGGTTCAGGCGACGACACGCACAACCCGCTTCTGGTCATGGGTCGGGGCCATACCACACTGGCTCTATCCGTCTCTCCTCAAACGCCATCAGAGCCTCTGGGCAGACACTCTGATTGTCTTTTCAGGCGCTGGCATATTCCTCACGATCATGGGGCTCTGGATCGGCTGGCAACGCCTCGGTGCGGGGCGACGTCTTTCCCCCTACAGAAGCATCCATCGGCTCCACCATATGGCCGGGCTGTGTTTTGGCCTCATGCTGCTTTCATGGATCACGACCGGTTTTCTGAGCATGAACCCGGCCGGATTATTCGAACCGGGCCCGGCGCCGGGCTGGATAGATCGCCTCAACAGGCCCGTTACGTCTTCCGAGCTTCAGCCCCTTGTTTCGACGCTACGAGCACACCCCGAGGCACGGTTCCGTAGCGTCACGCTTGGTACCTGGGGCGATACAGCTTTTCTTGCAGTCGTCGATGATGCGGGGAAATATCGGACACTTGACCAGACTCTGTCGCCTGTTTCCCTGACAGCAGAAACCCTGAGGCCGGGTCTGAGCAGAGCGGGCATCGCCACGACCATAGCCGTGCTCGATCACGACGATTCCTATTATTTCTCCACCCGTCACCTCAAACGAACTTTTCCCGTAATGCGCGTAACAGGTGCAGATGGGACGCGGCTCTATCTCGATATGCATAATGGAGCGCAGCTGCGGGTTGTGGAAGCCGGTGCCAGAGAGACGCGATGGTTTATCTATGGACCGCATGATCTCGATTTCTTCCGTTGGCTACGTGCGCCCTTCGCCCGGTTGCTGATTATTCTGCCCCTTCTGCTGGGCGTCAGCACGATCTGCCTCGCCGGGTTCTGTCTGGGTGTCGCCCGTCTTCGTATCACAACGACTCGCGGCCTTCGGCGCAGGCGAGACAGGTCGCGTGCCTCAAGCTAGAAAGACAGCATGAGCCGCAGCACAAATCCCCCTCAGAAAAACCTTCCGCTCGGCGTGTTATGCGGCGCTGGCGCCGGAGCCTTGTGGGGGCTGGTCTTTCTGGCACCCGAACTCGCGCGCGACTTTCCGCCGCTTGACCTCGCTGCAGGTCGCTATCTGGCCTATGGGCTCATTGCACTAAGCCTGATTGGCACCCGACTGCCTGTTCTGTGCCGTCGTCTGCACAGGCGCGACTGGCACGGGCTCTTCTGGCTCTCGTTTTTTGGTAACAGCTTTTATTACGTCATGCTCTCGATGGCGGTGCAGAAAGGCGGTATCGCGCTGACCTCACTCGTGATCGGGTTCATGCCCGTTGCGGTGACGATCATCGGCAGCCGTGACAAGGATGCGCCGCCTTTCCTCAAATTGGCCCCCTCGCTGTTCTTCTGCGTGATCGGCGCTTTTTGCATCGGCTGGCAGGCCCTGTTCCCCGCTGGTCAGACCGCGACCATGGGGGCGAGCAGCCTTGCCGGCTTGCTTTGTGCCTGCGCGGCATTGGCCTCCTGGACGGGATTCGCCGTAGGAAACAGTCGCGCTCTGGCCCGGCTCGATCATGTGTCGAGCCATGAATGGAATCTGCTGACCGGGCTCGTCACCGGCGCCCAGGCTTTGGTAATGCTGCCGCTGGCCCTTTTATTTGACCCGACTACCCATGCCCTGTCCGCTTGGGGGCGTTTCGCCACGGTCTCGATCGGTGTCGCCGTTATCGCGTCGCTTTGCGGCAATGCCTTATGGAACCGCATGAGCCGCCTACTGCCACTCACGCTGACAGGGCAGATGATCTTGTTCGAAACGCTTTTTGCGCTGCTCTACGGGTTTGTATGGGACCAGCGTTTGCCCCGCCCGCTTGAGATTGCTTCGTTCCTTTTCATCGTGGCCAGCGTGCTGTGCTGCGTGGCGGCCCATCGCAAGCCCGCCATGAAGCCGCTGGATAACACGCTCTCCTGATGACGATGTGATACTCAGGAAAAGAGCGAAAGCGCCTCTTTGACCCGCTGCTCGTTAAGGGGCTTCGGCAGAAAAATGGAACGCGCCGGTATGGTCGCAAGCTGTGGAATACCCCGCCCACTGGTCACGATGATCTCGATAGGGGGCCAGCGGTCACGGACGAGTGCTGCCAGGCGCAAACCATCCATCGAGCCGGGCATGTCGACATCGGCAAGAACGATGCGGATATCGGGACGGCTCTCGAGAATGATCAGGGCCTGATCGGCGTCGGACGCTTCGGCGACCGTATAACCAGCCTCTTCAAGCAGATCCATGAGGCTCATACGCTGTAACGGCTCGTCTTCGACCACCAGAACGGTCGGTGCCTGTTGCGGCTTGTAGTCCAGTGAATGCGCCATTACGTCCTCATGATCTTTTCTGCGTCGGCCCGGAAGCTGGCCGACAGACCTTCCTGTTCATAGCGCAGGGAAACGCCTCCCGTTCCAATCAGACCGAAGGATATTAAACGCGCGCCAAAGCCGCCCTTTGTCGGCTCACTGACGGGTGGGCCGCCCTGTTCCTGCCAGAACAGCACCAGATCGTTCCCCGCCTGTGAGGCCTCTACCTGCCACGAAATCACCACCTGCCCTTCAGGCACAGAAAGTGCTCCGTGCTTGCAGGCATTTGTCGTCATTTCATGAATGAGCAATGCCGTGGACATAGCGGCCCGTGACCCAAGGCGCATGACTGGCCCCGATATCTGGCAGCGCTCGAACACGGAAGCATCTCTAAGAATATTGGCGATGAGATCGCCCAGAACTGCGGCGCGCTGCTCATCGCAATGAAGCAGGTCATGCGCGCGCCCAAGAGACTGGAGCCGCTCATAGAAACGGCTGGCTTCCTCTTTGGAGAGCGCGTCGCGCAGGGTCATGCGCGCGACCGCCTGCACCATGGCCAATGTGTTGCGTAGCCGATGGGCAATTTCACCATTGATCATGATCTGAAGCTCGTCCGCACGCCTGCGTGCGATGGCGAGTTCAAGACGATCAGCAGCGTTATGCAGCCAGTGGATTTCCTCACTGGTCCAGTCGTGAGGCATGCAGAAATGCACCAGCATGAGCGCGACATTGCGCCCATCCTCCCGCACCGGCACGTTGATGACACCACGCGCCTTTAATGCGAGCCAGCCCGTGCTGTCATCGCGTGTGCGCTCATCGGTCAAGATATCGGTAATGACGAGCGCCTCGCCAGCAAGCAGCGTTTCACGCAGGCGCCCGTAATCATCAAAACGATAAAGCCCCTTGATCGGCGGCATTCCGGGCAACGCCCAGCCTTCGGCAACGGTAATGGTCTCGATATCATGATCGAGTTCGCCATAAGTCGCCCGGTCGGCACAGAGGGCCTTGCCGATTACGGCCATGGCCTGGCTGATCATGGTTGCGATATCACGCTCGTCATGCAGCACATCGCCCAGGGCAATCAGTCCGTCCTGCCGGTTCCGCGCAGCAATCTGGCTGGTGACGTCCTTGAACGTCGCTGAAAAATAATCCTGCCCGACCGGATAGAACGTGCCTTCATACCAGCGGCCGGTCGCCTTGACGCGTTGAACAAATGAGACAGGCTGTTCCGTTTCCAGTGCTTTCGCAGCCAGTGCAATCCAGTCAGATTCGATGAAAGGAAAAAGCGCTGCATAGGTAGCGCCGATAACCGCATCTGCCGGGATGCCGACATGGCGCTCCCAAGCGGGATTGACCTCGAGATAGGCCCAGTCGCGCAAGCGGCCTGCTTCATCGCGCAGCGCCTGGGCAAGAAAATATCCTTCATCCATAGCCTGGATGAGGCTGCGCCAGCGCTTGCGCGTTGCACCAAGTGCAGTGCTGCGCCTTCTCAGTTCAAGCAGATCGACCACGAGGGAAGAAAGTTTTTCGAGCGCTTCGCGCTGACTTGGAAGCAGACCGCCATGCCGGGGCACATCGTCAATAACGGCCAACGCCCCAACAGTCCCCAAGGGGGTGCGCAGCGGCACTCCGGCATAAAAACGAATTTCAGGCTGCTCAGTGACAAGCGGATTTTGCGACGTTCGTGGATCAGCTGTCAGATCTTCAATCTCGATCAGGCAATCCTCATCGACCACAAAGCGGCAGATCGAGCTTTCCAGCCCCGTCTGGCACAGCGAGGTACCGATACGGGCCTTGAACCATTGCCGATCCTTGTCGATCAGACTTACGACCGCAATTTTCGTCGTGCATATCTGGGCTGCGAGGGAGACGAGATCGTCATATCCACGCTCGGGAAGCGTGTCGAAAATCTCGTAGGCCTCGATACCGAGCACAGGAGGCGTCTTATCGACCATGCGTAAATCCAGGCGACATTTCGGCTCCAACGCATGACCGGCTATCCCGGCTTTGTCTAGCTTTCGCTCCTACGACGTTTCCGTTCGTTCCAGAAGCGCAAATAAAACCAGCGCATCAAAAAAACGACGCTCCTCCAACCAAGACATCTTTGCCCGGGCACGTTCTTTCAGCCCCCGGGTCGCGTGTCGTCGGCATTAGTCGCATGCCGACTGTTCATCGCCACGCGATTGACCAGAAGATAGAGATACATCCATTTCGATCCAGTATCGGGCCTAGGCCAGAACCGTGCAAGAACGGCACAAAGCGCGATTGAAAAAGTGCCGATCACTGTGAGGGCGCTCGCGATTTCAGCAGGGATGATGGGCAGAATAGACGCATAGAAAGACTGCCATTCTTGCGGCATAAATTACTTCCTTTTATTTGAGAAAAGCAGGAAAGGCAGCAGATCGAAAAATAACGTTTCTACTGCAATTGCCCCCTGTAGACGCGCAATTCGAGAAGGCGCCGTCTTTTCAATCCGGGCAACACGACGAGGTCGCCCCGGATCGTCGCCTTGTCCCAACGTAGAAGCTGCTGTCCCGCTGCCTCATAAAAGCGCTGATTCAGGAGGCGCAAAAGTGTGGAGCTTCGCATGGCTGCCGTACCGATATTGAATTGCCAGGAAAGCAAGGCGCCCTCCTGACACGGCACGAGCGGAACGTGCACCATGTCACGCTGCTTTTTTCGCAGCTCTAGAAGCGTTGTGCGTAGCAGGGCATTTGCCTCCTGCTCGGTAATCGGCTTCGTTTTTGCCGTGACCGGTGTTCCGTCCTCAAGGTAGCGATTACCGCAACCGATCGTCCAATATCCTGCTGGGCAAAGATAAGGGGCTAATCGCAAGCCCTCCATATCGTCACGACGCAGCAACGCCGTAACGATTTCCAGTGAATCCTTCATTCCAGTCTTTCAATTGATCGGTATATTCAGGACGGTCAGGCACGTGGATCCCGGCGCGGCACAGCGCATTGCGCAGCATGGCATTCTGGGTTCGCAACTCCTGGATTACCGTCAGATTTTCGTCCTCACGCTGCTCCAGCTTGTCGACACGCGCGTTCAGCCGCGCCAGCGTCTCCTTTTGCGCCTCAATTGTGGCTCTCGCTCCGGAGGCTCCAAGGCCGATCAGCCAACGCACGGTGAACAGCACGCCACCGATTACCGCCACCCACCAAGGCTGCGGTTGCAAGTTTTCCGGCATCGCCGTTCTTTCATTGTTGAAACTGATAGGTCAGACTACGGCCCTGAGCCGCCCACCCCAAACAGTGCAGGCACGAGAGATTCATCATCAGCTCATTTCCAATTAACCAGCGATACGCCCGGGCCTGTCGATAGCCGCGATAGCAGCCCAGAAAGGGTTCGACGCTCCTGTCGGCGTGCTGCGTCAGAAACCGTCTAGTCACCCGAGGTTACCGAGGCGGGTTGGTATGCCTCCATTATTGAACCATCCCTGCGTCAGCCCTGCGGGATCGGTGGGCAGATGCCCCAGCCACGCGTCCATCGTTGCATTGGAAAGAGGTAACGCTGGCGTCTCAGGTGCCGTAGGGAGTGAAACCGGAAAAAGTGAGGCCCGGGGCGAGACCATTATGTTGGCTTCCACCTGATGTGTGTTTCCGTGGCTCGTTAGCGCGCAGACCGTGACCACGGACATTCCAGAAGTTTTCCAGCGCAACCACACCGTCGCAATTGTTCCGAAAAGGCTGGTCCAGGCCTGATCAGCAGCATTGCCCGCGTCGAATACGAAGGACACGATGTATTCCCCAGGCGCAAGAATACCGTCGAAATCGATGCTGTAATCTCCCCCGCCATTGAGCGCGGAAGGGGGCCAGACCAGTGCGGATCTGACCGAAGGACAAGCGCTCACATTCGCCCCAGTCAGGGGACGAAGAATATTGGTACTAGGCCGCCATGTCATGGCTAACTCCTCGCGAAAAGGTTAATCGAGATAAATATTTTTGAAATTTATATTTATATTTATATTTATATTTATATTTATAAATAATGCGCAAATTATATTTTAACATAACAATTATTAATTGCGCATAAAATATAGTATTTAAATTACGTATACATCTATTTTTTGGAGCAACAAGAAAATGCATTTATTTTTGAAAAATCTCTACATTTTTCATGATGTCTTTCGATTAGCACAAAATGAATAATTTTTCCACGTGAATATAGATCCGTACTCACGGATCACTTTTTCACAGACTGCTTCCGAGCCAAAGGGTATTCCGCTCATCGGATCGATTGGAAGCAAAGCAACACCTCATAAAGAGGAAAAAAAAAGACGCGCCTTCCCGGCGATTAATAACGCTCCTCGCCAATCAGAGCTAAGGAAAGCCAGCTTCATGTACGCAGATCACCGCCTATAGTGATCTGCACATCCCTTATCGAGCCCTGAGAGCCAACCACCGCAATGAGATCCGAGCGGGTTTCACTGATCCAAAGACGCACACAGCATTTTCTCATGTTCGATGACGCATATCGAAAGACACTATTCCTTGAGGCAGCCCCCCCCCCGGGGGGGGACAGGCGCGTCGAAGCGCACCGCGTGCTGGCTGATAACCCGTGACAGACAGTCAGGGGGTCAACGACGCTGCAAATCACGCCTCATCTCAAGCTCGGGATCAGAACCGAACACGCTTCATCAACGAAGGCCCGCCATGCGCATCGCGACCGCATTAACCTGCAATGAGGTATGAGAGAGGACAGGAATCGTTCTGCTAGCAGCAATGTTGCAATGGGGCTTTTTGATATTTTAGCAACCAGCCCAAAATGCCAGTAAACCATCCACATACTCAGGGAGCCAAAACTAGACGAAAATGGCGCGCCCTGCTGGATTCGAACCAGCGACCCACAGCTTAGAAGGCTGTTGCTCTATCCAACTGAGCTAAGGGCGCGTATCGCCATACCCTTGGTGGTGGTGGTCGGGGCGCCCGGAATCGAACCGGGGGCCTCTTGTACCCAAAACAAGCGCGCTACCAGGCTGCGCCACGCCCCGAACGCGCGGACCCTACCGCAACTCGCGGCAGGGTGAAAGATGCGGTTTTAAAAAAAGTGAAGAATTATCCGAGGTTACGCGCCAGAGGCGGCACAAAGAGCGGTGCAGTGTCCCAAGGGAACAGCACCCAGGTGTCCTGAGCCACTTCCATCACGTACTGATCCGTGTGCGGCTTGCCGTTGGGCTTTGCATAAAGACAGGCAAAATGCGCCTTGGGCAGCACATCGCGCACAACCTTGGCCGTCTCACCCGAATCAACCAGATCATCGATTACGAGAAAGCCTTCGCCATCGCCGGCAGCGATTGGCGCCTTGACCACGCGCGGCTCTTTCTGGTCCTGCGCGCTCTCGCCTGAGTAGCTGATGACCGAGATCGATTCGACAAGGCGGCAATCTAGCTCACGGGCGATGATCGCAGCCGGAATGAGACCGCCACGGGTCACGGCAACAATGCCCTTGAACTCGCCACGCGCCATCAGGGCCGAGGCAAGGGTACGCGCATCGCGATGCAGTTGGTCCCAGGTGACGGTTGCGTAGTTGGTAGCCATCAGAACAGTTTTCCTCCATCTGGCACCCGGCGATCCGGGCAGATCAGAACCATGTCGCCGGAGCGATCGGGCATGCCAAGCGCCAGAACTTGATTGACAGAAGCGTTGTGCAGCTGCGGATTAACCACAGCACAAACTTGCCTGCCAACCAGCTGCGACGCCTCATAACGCTTCGCCAGCGTCATTGTGGCCCGGCGGACACCCAAGAGTGCGCCGAAATCGATCCAGAGCATCATTTTATCGCCCTCTTCCCGCGCGGAGGCGACTGTCCCGACACGGATATCAGGCTGCACCGGGTCGGCTGAAAAGGCTGAAGCCCTCGATTCGGCAGGAAGATCATTTTCTGGGGTCATCGGCGGAACCTGCCCGCACAGCCTCTGAAATGCAATCGACTCCACAAGGCTGCCCGCTGGCTCTGCCTTGCGCCCTCTGCTTATAGTGAAGGCGCCATGCCAGATCCCCATACGCTCCAAGAGCCCGCCCCCAAGCCAAACGATGCCCTGAGTGCCATCGTTGGCCTGCGCCCCTTTCTCGCCGGGCGCACACTCTCCGCCCTTTCAGCCCAGGTTCTCGCAGTTGCGGTAGCGTGGCAGACCTACGCACTGACCCACAGCGTGGCAGCCCTGGGGCTGATCGGCCTGGCGCAGTTCCTGCCCATGCTGGCCCTGGTCTTTATCTCGGGCCACGTGGCAGATCGCTATAATCGCAAGCGCATCGTCCAGATCTGTCAGGTGATCGAGATCATCGGCGCCTTTGCCATGGCACTGCTCACCTATACCGGCCAGTTGGCCCCCTGGGCGCTTTATGTGCTTGTTGCCTGTTTTGGCGCGCTACGGTCCTTCGAAGGGCCTTGCCAGCAGACCTTCCTGCCTTCCATCGCCACCCCCGCCCAGTTTCCCAAGGCTGCTGCGCTCTCGGCGTCGCTGTTTCAGACTGCCTCGATCATCGGCCCGTCACTCGGAGGCCTGCTTTACGGGCTTGGCGCCGATTTCTGCTATCTCACCTGTGCGATCGGCTTTTCCATCGCCCTACTGTCGACATCGCTGCTCAAGCTGCGCCCCTATGCGGGAAGCCGCTCCCCCATGAGCCTCGAATCGCTCTTTGGCGGCATTGCCTTCCTGCGCCGCCGTCGTGACCTTCTGGGCGCAATCTCGCTCGATCTGTTTGCGGTGCTTCTGGGCGGCGCTACCGCCATGCTGCCGGTCTATGCCGATGATATCCTGCATCTGGGCCCTATTGGCCTCGGCATTCTGAGAGCCTCTCCCGCCATCGGGGCGCTGCTCGGCTCCCTCGTTCTGGCGCGCTATCCGCTCAAGAGCCATGCCGGGCCGATCATGTTCGCTTCGGTCGGCATTTTCGGCATCGCCACCATCGTCTTCGGCGTGTCGCACTCCCTCACCCTCTCGGTTCTGTCTCTCGCCGTTCTTGGGGCTGCTGACGTGGTGAGCGTGGTCGTGCGCGGCGCCCTGACACAGCTGGCCACACCAGATGGCATGCGCGGCCGTGTTTCAGCCGTGAACATGCTGTTCATCGGCTCGAGCAATCAGCTGGGGGAATTCGAGAGCGGCATGCTGGCCACTGCAATCGGGACCGAAGCGGCCGTCGTGGCAGGCGGCATCGGTACACTGATCGTCGCAGGTCTCTGGATCAGGATGTTCCCGCGCCTGTGGACGCTGGATCGTCTCGATACGATCAGACCTGATGAAACATGAATTTTGAAAGGAAAATGCCTGGCTCCCGAAGTAGGACTCGAACCTACGACCCAGCGATTAACAGTCGCTTGCTCTACCAACTGAGCTATTCGGGACCGGCGAGGCACTATCTAGCGAAAGCTTTTCCTGGGGTAAACCCCCCTTTGTCATTTTTTTTGCATATGGAGATTTTCTTCTGATGGCAGCGCCTTCCCGTCGTCTTCTTCTCATGGGTGCAGGGGGCGTTATTCTGGCTACAGCCTTGCAAACGCATAGCTTCTTCCATCGTCACAAGCCCGTTCAGACCGATGGCAAAAAGCGCCATATCCGCCTTGCCTGGCCCGAACCCGATTATGATCCCCTGCTCTGGCTGTGCCAGCAGGGCATTTTTGGGCGCTACAATCTCACGGTCGATCTGGTGGAAACGCCGGGCGGCAACAGCGCCATCGACGCCGTCGTGAACAATCGCGCCGACGCAGCTCTGAGCCCCCTGCTCGACTGGCTGCCTGCCCTTTATCAGGATGAAGAAAATGAATTGCCTGCACGACTCGCCTGCGGCGTGCGCGGCGGCAGTTACCGTCTGCTCGTCAGACGCGCGCTCAACCTGCACAAGGTCGGCAATCTGGCAGGCAGAAAAATCGGCGTCGTAAGCCTCGAAGGGGCAGATCGCCGATTCGTCAGCATCCAGCTGCGGCGCCGCGGCCTGCATCCGACCGATTCGGTGCAATGGGTCGCGATTTCTGCCGATGACATGGCCGATGCCCTGCGTGCAGGAGACCTCGATGCGGTTGCCGTGCACGATCCGAGCGGCTGGCGAATCCTCCAGCAGACGAAAGGCGTGAGCTGGAACATGCTCGACAGCATGACAGGCGCCGAACGTGAACGAATCGATCTCACTCTGGGAATCGCCACAAAGGCTATGGCGCAGGACCCAGGTCTCGCCGCAGCACTCACAGCCGCTCTGCAGGACGCCCAGAACGAATTTCCGGCCCATCGCGACGAGCTGGCGCGTTTATGGAAAAAAGATTCTGATGCGCCGGAGGAAGCCAAAGGCATGCTCGAGCGTGAAATCGCGAGCCATGTCGTCACGGGGCACCCCTTCAGGGTGCAGGTCGAACAATATGTCGACGAACTCAAACTGATCGGCCTAATGCCTGACGCCGACAAGACGACCGATATCGCCCATCGGATCTGTCTCGAAGTCTGACGACCCAGGACAAATGGGAGAGCAGCACATGACCGCTCTCCCCCGTCAGGAGGGAATCAACCGCGCTCCATCGATTCGCGGGCAGCCGTGGCGATCTGATCGACCCGTTCGTTGTTCACATTGCCACTATGGCCGCGCACCCAGAGCCACTCGACCTTGTGGCGCTTTTCCGCCGCCAGAATGCGCTGCCAGAGATCGAGATTTTTCACCGGATCACCCGCCGCATTGCGCCAGTTGCGACGCACCCAGCCCGTATGCCAGCGCGTGATACCGTTGCGCAGATACTCGCTGTCCGTGTGAAGCGTAACCTTGCAGGGGCGCTTGAGTGCTTCCAGCGCTTCGGCCGCAGCCGTCAGCTCCATGCGGTTATTGGTGGTTTCCGGCTCGCCACCGGAAAGCTCGCGCTCATGCCCCATGGAACAGAGCAATGCACCCCAACCACCAGGCCCCGGATTGGGCTTGCACCCGCCATCGGTCCAGATTTCGACGAAAGGCGCATCATCGGGCAAAGGAGCTCTGACCTCTTCAGACATGCAGAAGACCCTTCGCGTCGTCACGCCACGCTGTCAGGCGATGATAATAGGCCAGCGGGTCCTTGCGAGTCACAATGGCATCTTTAGGGGTGTTCACCCAGTCATAGAGCCGCGTCAGAAGGAAGCGAATGGCTGCCCCCTGCACCAGTACGGGAAGCGCTGCCTTCTCGTCAGGGCTTAGCGGCCGCACTGACTGATACCCGCCCATCAGACCGGCCATGAGCGCTGCCGAAGGAGTCGCCTCATCCGGAAAACACCAGGCGTTCAGGCAGATCGCGAGATCATAGGCAAGGAGGTCGGTGCAGGCGAAATAGAAATCGATCAGCCCCGAGACATCACCCTCCTGAAAGAAGACATTATCCGGAAACAGATCTGCATGGATCTGGCCGGCCGGAAGCGTGCCTTCCCGGGGCCAGTCACGCAGCACGGCTGCAATCGCCTCGTCCAGTTCCTGCGTCAGACCGGGACGTAGCGTGTCCCCTGCGCCTTTGCAGGAATCCAGAAGGGGCTTCCAGGCTTCCGGCCCGAGAGCATTCCTGCGTGTCGCCCGGAAACCCTCCCCCAGAAGGTGAAAACGCGCTAGAGACTGCCCCAGACTGAAACAGGCCGACGGGGTGATGGCCGCAATCGGCCGACCCGGCAGAAAGGTCGTGATGGCGGCGGGCTTGTCCATGAGGCTGCGCAGCGCCACCCCGTCACGAGCAATGACGGGCGTGGGGCATTTCAGCCCCCGGCTGGAAAGATGCTGCATAAGCCCCAGAAACCAGGGCAGTTCCTCGGCGCGCACACGCTTTTCGTAAAGCGTTAGAATAGCGCGCCCTGCCTCGGTTTCGAGCAGGTAGTTGGTATTCTCGACACCCTCGGCAATGCCGTCGATCTGAACGAGCGGGCCAAGATCATAATCCGCCAGAAAGGCCTCGAGCCTCTCCGGCGGAATGGTTGTATAGACCGCCATGATATCAGACGGAAAAAAGAGGGTTCATGATGCTTGCGTCAGCCCTCAGACAGGCTCGCCGAGCGGGCTCGGCAGACGGAAGGCCACGTTTTCCTTCTTCACGATGCGCTCTTCGATCTGCAGCTTGTACCGCGTCGAAAGGGCATCGACCATTTCCTGCACCAACGACTCAGGCGCCGATGCCCCCGCCGTGATACCGACAGTGCCGACCCCTTCGAGAACGCTCCAGTCGAGCGCCGCTAGCTTGGGCACGAGAAGCGCGCGCTTGGCACCCGAACGCTCTGCCACTTCGCGCAGACGCTGGGAGTTCGACGAATTCGGCGAACCGATCACGATCACCAGATCGCTCTCCGGCGCGATGGCCTTTACTGCTTCCTGACGATTGGTCGTGGCGTAGCAGATATCTTCCTTCTTCGGCCCTTCGATCAGCGGGAAACGCTCGCGAAGGATCGCAACGATCTCGGAGGTATCATCCACCGAAAGCGTGGTCTGGGTAATGAACGCCAGGCGGGACGGATCGGCAGGCTGAACCGTGCGGGCTTCTTCAGCATCGTTGATAAGCGTCACGGCGCCGTTCGGAAGCTGGCCCATCGTGCCAACCACCTCGGGGTGGCCAGCATGACCGATCATCAGGATATGACGCGCATCGGGGCCGCCACCGGCAAAATGACGCTCGGCTTCACGGTGGACCTTCGACACCAGCGGGCAGGTCGCATCCAGATAAAGCAGATTGCGGCGCTGGGCTTCGGCAGGCACCGATTTTGGCACGCCATGTGCGGAGAAGACGACATGGCCATCGGCGGGAACCTCATCGAGCTCCTCGACGAAAATCGCGCCCTGCTCTTCGAGATTCTCGACAACGGTACGGTTGTGCACGATCTCATGACGGACATAGACAGGCGCGCCATAGCGGCGCAGGGCTTCTTCCACCACGCGGATGGCCCGATCAACGCCAGCGCAAAAGCCACGCGGCCCGGCCAGAAGAACACGAAGCGTTTGCGCTTCAGATCCCTGTTCCGAGGACGCTTGCGGGCGTGAAGTGGTCAAGGTGTCGGGCATGGTGTTCCCCAATCTCACGGCAGGCGGTATATGCGAACAAGCCCCATGGCAGCACGCATGACGAATGATGCAACGCTTCGCGATATGGGCTCGCATATGGGAGCTACGCAACCCGTTGCCAGTATGCAAGCCCGTCATTGCACGATCATTCGGCTTCGTGTCGCCTTCTTACCATACCGGACTCGGTTTCCGCACCGGTGAATAGACGAAGAGCCTTGTCCATGACCCTATACGCTCGCCCGCTCCTGCCCCTCATCGCCCTGATCGGTTCCTCTGTCGCCCTGACGGGCTGCAACCAGGATGATCAGAGCGCTTTCGCCCCCACCTGCCCGCCTGTCGAGATTCTCAGCCAGGCCGCCGATTTCTATCAGTATGACGGCCATGGCCTCGATGCAGGCAGCCTTGTGACCCATGCCGGCATGAGCGGGCTTACCGGCAATTGTGAAGCCGGCCCGAAAAAAAGCGTCCGTTCGCGCCTGAGCCTTGCTGTGGTCGTCGAGCGTGGCCCGGCCTCGGATGGCAAGGATATCGTTCTGCCCTATTTCGTGGCGGTGCTGCGTGACGGCAAGATTCTGGAAAAGAAGGAATTCGACATCCCCGTATCTTTCGCTGGCAACCAGTCGACGGTCTCGCTGCGTACGCCCGTGCGAATCATCGACGTTCCGGCGTCGCCCGATCTGCAGCAGACCAACTACACCCTGAAGGTCGGCTTCCAGCTCACGCATGAGCAGCTCGACTACAACCAGACCCATCTCCGCCCGGCCAAGTTCACCACACACACCAACTAATACACAACGAAGTTTCGTGTTTTCATAAAAACACGTTGTTTTTTGTTTATACGATGATATTCTGGAGAACTATCTTTCTCCGGAACGTTCCGCAATGCGCATTCGTCACGCCCTGCCTGCTCTCCTCCTACTTGCGGGCGTGGCTCCCTGTGCTGTTCAGGCAGCAACCGTGCAGGGCAATGCCAGCGCAGACCCCAATTCGCCTGCGGCGACGCCTTACAAGCTTGTCGATCCGACAGCGACCGATGAGCATCTGACGGTCAACGGAACACAGCGCCCCGAAATCCAAAACTACCCTCATGCCGGCCCGGTCGGTCAGCCTCGCCGCGTCACGCCTTTGCAGAACAAGGCCCCTCACGGCACACAGGGAGACTGGGGCGTTTTTACGAGAGGCAACGGTGAATCTGCCGGTTTTGGCCCCGTCGGACGCTACGGCGTTGCCCCCTGGGCTGAAGACTGGTCCTTCCTGCGGGACAAGAAGCGCCATGACGATCTTTTCGACCCTCTGAAATTTATTCCGCTAACGCGTAATGGCTCCTGGTGGCTGACTTTTTCCGGTGAGACACGTCTGCGCAACTGGTCGGAAGAGGCACCTTTTCTCGGCACGCGTGGCACTCCCGGCTCGGGACGTTTCGCCGTGCGCAACCTCTATGGTGCCGACCTGCATCTGGGCGAACATGTCAGGTTTTTCGGCCAGCTTGTGAATGGCGATGCTGCAGGCTGGGGGGGCTATGGCTACAACACCACCTTCCGCAAGCGGCTCGATCTGCAGCAGGGCTTCGTCGAATTGCGGACCAGACTCGCGAAAGCCAAAACCGGCCTGATCATCGGGCGCCAGCAGTTCCTCGATGCGCCTTCCTACATTCTCTACAACCGCGAAACCCCCAACGTGCCGCTCGCGTGGAATGGTGTGCGCGGCTATGCCATCTGGCCGCGTCTGCGCGCCGATGTGTACGATTTTGTCGGCACGAACATAACCTTCAACAAGATGTTCCATGACCGCGTTGACTGGAGCACACGCCTGCACGGTATTGATGTCACCTGGGCGCCCCCGTCTTTTGCGCTTGGTTCAGAGCGCATTTCGTCCTTTCTCGACCTGTTCCTGATTGCCTTTCGAGTGGGCGGCAGTTCCGCCGCCCTGCCCTACAACAAGACCACACTCAGCGGGACCACAGCCCGTCAGAATTACGGCTTCCGCTGGTATGGGGGCGCCCCGTCATTCGAATTCTCCGTGGGCGGGCTTTATCAGGGCGGCAGCTTCGAGCTGAACCGGACAGGGCAGAACCGCGATGTCTCGGCCTTTGCCTTCAACGCCATTGCTGGCTATCGTCACACCCCTTCGCCGCTTCACCCGTTCATAGGGCTCCAGGCCGACCTCTATTCGGGCGGCTCATCGCAACGCAACAGCGGCACAATCGGCACCTATATCGCGCCATTCAACCCGCAGACCAACTATCTCGATACCACCACCTATATTGCTCCGAGCAATCTCGTCAGCTTGTCTCCCGTTATCCGGCTGACGCCGCGCAACTGGCTCAGCCTTCAGTTCAAGAGCCCGCTTTTCTGGCGCGCCTCGACGAATGACGCCGTCTACGGTCCTTCCGGCGCCTATGCCTTCACCAACCTGCATGGCGGCTTTGTGGGTATCGTGCCCCAGGCCTCTCTCACTCTCCAGCTCAACCGCCATCTCACATGGACGCAATACGGGGCCCGCTTCATAGGCTCGGACGGGTTGCGCGCCGCAGGCGGCAAGAGCGGGAGCTATTACCAGTCGAACTTCGTCTTCCGTTTCTAGGCGCTTCGTCGTAGGAGCTGTTCCTTACGTTATCGAGACAGAGAGACAGCATGACTGCGGCGACACGGGAACTGACCATTCGAGGACTTGTTCTCGGCGCCCTGATCACGATCATCTTCACCGCGTCCAACGTCTATCTTGGCCTGAAGATCGGTCTTACCTTTGCCTCTTCGATCCCCGCGACCGTCATTTCCATGGCGGTGCTGCGGGCACTCGGTGGCAGCACCATTCTCGAAAACAACCTTGTCCAGACACAGGCCTCGGCAGCGGGTACGCTCAGCTGTGTATTCGCCACCATACCTGGCCTGGTCATGATCGGGTTCTGGAGCGGTTTTCCCTATTGGGAGAGCTTTTTCATTACCCTGCTTGGTGGCGCTACAGGCGTGCTGTTCACCATTCCCCTCAGACGGGCCCTCGTCACCCATAGTGCCCTGCCATATCCGGAGGGCGTTGCCTGCGCCGAGATCCTTCGCGTGGCCTCGCCGGAAGGCAATCAGCAGGCACTCAAGGCCCTTATCCGGGGCAGTCTGATCGCAGCAGCCCTGACGTTTCTCAGCACAGGCGTCAGAATCATCAAGGATGGCTGGAGCGCTACCTTCTCGCTTGGCCCCTCGGTCTTTCGTCTTCAGGGCGCCTATTCGCTGGCTCTGATCGGCACGGGTTATCTCGTGGGGCTTGGCGGCGGTCTCGCCATGCTGGCAGGTGTCGTCATCGGCTGGGGCGTTGGCGTGCCCTGGCTCAGCGCGGTTGTCACGCATCCCGCCGGGGTTTCAGCGACTGAATTCGCTACAGGGCTATGGGTTCACAAGATCCGATTCATGGGCGCAGGCACCATCGCTGTCGCGGCATGCTGGACAGTCTTTTCACTGATGGGACCGGTTTTGCGAGGCTTGCGCGAGGCGTTTTCGCAGACCCATCGTGCCAGCCTGGACGAGACAGATCGTGATCTGCCGCCGCTCGTCATGAACCTGCTGCTTGGGGCTCTTATTCTGGGGCTTGGGGCGCTTTTCACGCTTTTCCTGTGGCCGATCACGACGCATGATTTCTATCTCGTCGTCATGCTGGGACTCGGACTTGCTGCCTGTCTCTTCATCGGTTTTCTGGTCGCGAGTGCCTGCGGCTATATGGCGGGCATCATCGGCTCATCGTCATCGCCGATTTCGGGCATCTCGATCATCAGCGTCGTCGCGCTCTGCCTTGCGCTGCTCGGGCTGGAAGCCCTGCATCTCGTGCCGGATGCCCTTTCGGCCCATGACCAGCACAGCGCCATCGCCTATGTTCTTTTCGTCCTCACGGCGCTTACCGGTTCGGCCGCCATCTCAAACGATAATCTGCAGGATCTGAAAACCGGACAACTCGTCGGTGCCTCACCCTGGAAGCAGGAAGTCGTGCTTCTCATAGGGTGCGTCGTCGGTGCGCTCGTTATTCCGCCTGTGCTGAATGTTCTTTATCAGGCCTATGGTTTCGGCGGTACGTTGCCTCGCCCCGATATGGACCCGTCACGGGCCCTTGCCGCGCCGCAGCCTGCCCTGATGGCCGATATTGCCCGAGGCATCCTGCTGCGCAATCTCGACTGGACCATGATCCTGATCGGCGCGGCGATAGGTGTCGCCCTGATCATCATCGATCGTCTGCTGAAAATCCGAAATCTCGCCATGCCACCTCTGGCCGTCGGCATGGGCATTTACCTTCCTGCCGATGTTTCGGTAACTATCGCCATCGGCGCTATCATTGCCTTCTTTTTTGACCGCGCACCGCATACCGCCTCTCACAGCGATGACAGCACCGGCACCATGGTGGCGTCCGGCTTTATTGTTGGCGAGAGCCTGATCGGCGTGGTCATTGCCGTGCTGAGCGGTATGAGCGGCCATACGGATCTGCTGACGATCCCTGTCGGCCAGAGCTTTCAGGGCCTGACCGGCATTGCCCTCTTCGCCCTCTGTCTGATCTGGTTCGCACGCACGCTTCACAAGGCCAGTCGCCCCGTGTGAGGTGCCAGATTACCTGCACAGGCGTGGGTTGGGACTGGAGGCCATCATGCCATGGCGGACCCCAGACAAAAAAAAAGCGACCGGGACAAACTCCCGGTCGCTTCATCGTCTTTCTAAACGGGCCCCTTTACTGAAAAGGCGACCCGTCCGAAATCTCAGTCTTTCCACCAGCGAACAGGTTCGGGTTCACCGGCCATCGCAGGCACTTCCCGAACGCGCGGTGGGCGCCCCCTGCCTCTTTTGACGACAGGCTCTGCAGTCTCATCGGCAGGCCCTGCCGGTTCGACGTGACGCTTCTGGCTCTCTTCGCGCAGCATGGAGAGCTGAACCTGAGCTTCGAGCAGCGCCTGCTCGACTTCTGCACATTTCGTCTTCAGCTCGGTGACATGCAGCTTTTCATGCACGAGATGTGTCTCGAGCGTACGCAACTGAACCTGCATATCGCCAAGATCGCGCTGTGCATCTTCTGCACGACGCTGCTCCATCTTCAGAAGATTACGCAGACGTGCAATTTCCTCACTGTGGTCGTCGGACTGGACCGGCGAGGAACGCAGAGCGGCACGCGACACCTGATGGTGTTCGACGACAACCTGACCTTCCTGAACAAAGCGACGACGACGCTGGTCGGGCACTACCTTCTTGTGTGCCTGCTGTGCTGGTCTCTTATTACTTCTGTTACCGAGGCGCTCAAGTGCAAGACGAAGCGAATCTTCGCTGAGCTCTGCCTCCTGATTTACTTCCTTGTTAAAAAAATCTGAGTCGATACTCACTTTATTTCATCCGATTTGAGGAGATCATATGCATTTCAGGCATTAATTCAGGATACCGCAGCCAAACTGACATACGCTTGATTTCTGAGCTGCGGCCTAACGTGTTGCGGCTCGCTCCTAAACGAATTCTCTACCTGTGTCACCCGATAGGAAGAGTGTAGATTATAATTTACACCGAGGCGTTACTTAAAATTACACAGAAAATACAGCATAAAAATCGAGTAAATCCCTGCTTTATGCTTCCCAAGAAATGATACCACCTACCATGATATAGTTTAGGGTCAGAACAAAGAATAGAGCGTCACATTTTGACAAGAAACGAGAAGGTAGCTTCCGCACGTCCGATTTCCTGAATATCACAAAAACTTGTAGCGATACAGTGTTCGTTTCGTTTCCATTGCTTTATATCGACTGAAAGAACGCTCCCCGCGTGGTCCATATATCGCACACCAGTCACCCTCGGCAGAACGACCGCCGCTCAGACCGTTCTCGGGGTGCAATCAGCCATTACGTGCCTCACCCGACCCCGCGCTGCCAGAGAATGTCCGTTTTTCCATCCTGATTCATGTGACGGGCAAGCACGAAGAAGTAATCGCTCAACCGGTTCAGGAACATGACGCCCGAAGCCAGACGCGGCTGATCGAGTGCTACAACGCGCCTCTCGCTGCGACGGGCGACGACCCGTGCCATATGCGCCCAGCTTGCCCCCACTGATCCACCGGGAAGAACAAAGCTGGTGAGGGGCTGCTGACTCTCACGCAGGGCAATGATCTCGGCATCCAGCCAGATGACTCCCCTGGCCACAAGCTCCCCATCGTCTTCGCGTTCCGGGATGCAGAGGATAGCGCCCAGATCGAAAAGCAGGTTCTGGATACGCGCCAGCTCGTCTCGACCGGGACAATGCAGCGTTACAAGCCCCACAACCGCGTTGAGCTCATCGACACAGCCCATCGCCTCGATCAGGGGAGCATCCTTGCGGATGCGCGCACCATCACCGAGGGAGGTCATGCCCTGGTCACCACCGCGGGTAACAATCCTGTCCAGACGAACGCTCACGATCTGCCCCTCAACGTGCGGCTTTATGTGTCTTGCGCACGGCGAGTTTGGGCATCCAGCTATAGGCTGACGAGATCGCCTGCTCGTCGAGTTTCTGAAGCCCCGTCGCTGCGCTCTTAAGATCGCCATCCTTCGTGCCTGCTGCCGAAGCGATAGCCTTTTCATTTGCCTGTGATTCGTCACGCAGTGCCGTCACATAGGCCTTGTCAAAAGCCGGTCCGTGCAGATGCGATACACGGTCTATCGCCGCCTGATCATTGGCGAGAGGTGTCTCTGTCAGGGTGAGGTCATGCTTGCTCGCCAGCGTTGCCAGCGTCTTGCGGTGCGCCTCGTAATTCTTCTGGGTGGTCTGGGCGAGATCCTTCACCTCGGTGGCCCGCGCATGGTCCACCGCAAGCTTGCTCAGCGCGATCTGGGTCAGGTCATGCTCATTTGCCTGCTGCAGAAACGCTGCATCTGCTGTCGTGAAAGGAGGCGCCTTGTCCGGCAAGGGCGGCAGACGGGGATAACCCGGCGTGCACGCGCATAGTGGCAGGGCTGCCAATCCGATCCAGAGACCAGCTTTCATGATAACGACCTTTACTTTTTACTCTGCGAGGACTGGCATAGAATGCCAGCAGCCTCGTTCTGAACCCTCAAGAGACGAAAGCGTTCCGCCCATGCCTGTCTGGCAACGTGTGATTTTTTGTTTTTGCGGTATTTTCGGTTGCCTTGCCGTCATGCTGGCAGCACTTGGGGCCCATCTGCCCGATCAAGCATTCATACCGGGCGGAAGACCCATGCTGTCACGCGGGGTCGAGATGCTGATGTGGCATGTGCTCGCCCTGCTCGGCCTCGGCGTGAGCGGGATTGCAGCGTTGCGCTGGGTCGCCCTGCCCATGGCAGCGGGTACGGTGCTTTTCACCCTGCCTGTCGTCTCACTGGCGTTGAAGGGGCCCAATGTCGCGTTTCTGGCCCCGTTCGGAGGCACCCTGACCATGCTCGCATGGCTGAGCCTGGCCGTACTGACCTGCTTCGCTCACCGCTTCAGACGCAGCATGACATAGGTCAGTGCCGTCTGAAGCCCGAGCGCAACAATGAAGCAGCAAAGCATGATCCCGATCAGGATAAGCTGCTCGCGCCCGAGACTGGTATCAATACCGAACAGGGAATAGAGCCCCTGCCATGCACTCGTTCCCACCACCCATTGCACGCCATGGGACAGGAACGGCACGAACCGGATCAGAAGCGCGAGCACAAGCGTCAGTCCAACAAGCCCTACGGTGCGGACAAGGGTCGTGGTGATGGAGACTTCACCTGCAGCCCCGCCGACATCGTTACGTTCTTTCATCACAGGTCCCTTGCGCTCTTGTATTCCCCGGCGAGACAAAACATTTCATACTCTGGCGGATTTTCAACCACCCTGCCCTCAAACCTTTTTTAAGCTTCGAAAGGCCCGCATCGTGCTGAAACGCAAATTTGGCGTCATGACCTCCCTCGCCCTCGGCCTCTCCGCCCTTGCTCCTGCAACGCTCCCCTGTGCCAGCAGCACGGCATTTGCCGAAGATGGTCCGCCAGCCCCGCCAAAGATCGACAGTTCGGTGCAGATCACGCCGGCGAAGGATGTCTATCCCGATATCGCCCTCGCGAAGACCCAGGTCGAAGAAGCCTTTGCCACCGCAGCGCGCACGAAGCGCAAGGTACTCATCGATTTCGGCGGCAACTGGTGCCCCGATTGCCGCATGCTGGCTGGACTTTTCAACCAGCCGGAAGTCGCACAATGGCTCGAATCCCAGTTTGTGGTCGTGCCGGTCAATGTCGGACGCATCGACAAGAATCTCGATATCGCCCAGCGTTTCGGCGTCACAATTCATGAAGTACCGACCGTGCTGATCGTCACGCCGGGCCGCAAGCTGCTCAATGCCGACGGCGCCAACACGCTCGGCAATGCCCGTGCAATGTCGTCGCAATCGGTGCTCGACCTGCTCGACAAATGGAACCGCCGCGGCTGATCCCGCTTCTCCCCTTCCTCAGACGAGGGAGGGGAAACCCGTCACATCATGAGCATCTGCTCGGCTTCATCGACGATTTCGGCCAGAGCATCATCCTCAAAGGGCACGGTCAGTCCGGCATTGCGCACCAGGCTGCAGAACGCCTGGCTTCCTCCAGCTTCGCATAGCCCACGATAGAGTTCGAGCGCCCGTGGCGCATCGACCTGAGCAATCAGCCAGATCTGAAGCGCCACACAGAGTGCCAGCGTATAATCGATATAATAGAAGGGCGAGTTATAGATATGGCGCTGGGCCTGCCAGCGACCACCCTTGGCCGGATAGGCCAGATCGCCCCAGTCACGCCAGGGCAGATACTGCTTTTCAAGGCGCTGCCATGTCGCATGACGCTCTTCAGGGCTCATGCCGGGCTTTGCATAAATCTCGTGCTGGAAATGATCGACACAGGCTCCGTAGGGCAGGAAGCTCAGACTCTCGATCAGATGCAGACGACGATACCGCTCACCTGCCCCCTCTTCCACGAGCAGATCGATCTCGGGCCAGGTGAGGAATTCAAGGCCCATGGAATGGATCTCTGCCCCTTCCATTGTCGGCCAGAGCATGTCGATCATGGGCAGATCGCGGCTTTTCCAGTTCTGGAAGGCGTGACCCATTTCATGAGTGAACACGCCGATATCACCGTGAGTCCCGTTGAAATTGGCGAAGATGAACGGTGTGCCCTGTGTCGAGAATGACGTACAGAAACCACCGCCCGCCTTGCCCGCACGGTTTTTCAGATCGAGATAGTTTTTCTCGACCATCTCCGCGAAAAACGCGGCCATCTCGCCGCTCTCATCAAGACGCGTGAACATCTCTCTGGCGCGCGCAATCATCAGATCGTAATCGCCTGCGGGACCGGGATTACCTCTCGGATCGACCAGTGCCTCGTCCCAAGCCTTGAGGCTATCCCACCCCATCTCGAGCTGACGGCGCTGCAGAAGCGCCTGCACCAAAGGAGTGACATGGCTCGCGATACGCTCACGGAAGCGCGCGACATCCTGCGCATTGTAGTCGGTACGACGCATACGACGATAACCGAGATCGATATAGGAATCGAAACCGAGCGTATGGGCCATGCCGGTACGCAGCCTCACCAGATCGTCAAAAATGCGATCAAGCTGTTCGCCATTCGCCTCGTAGAACCCCCAGCGCGCAGACTCAGCCTCATGACGCGTGGCCCGATCGGAATCCTGCTGGAACGGCTCCAGACCGGAGAGGTTATGACGTTCCCCCCTGAAGGCAATCTCTCCCGCGGCAAGGAGTGCCGTGTATTCAGCGCAGAGGCGCGCCTCTTCCGCCAGCATGGCCGCGATACGCACGTCGAACGTCGTGATATCGGCATCCCAGAGCGCCAGAACATGGGCGCCGAGATGCGTTTGGGCGTCTTCGCGACGGGCAAGAACACGCTTCTTGATCTGCGTTTCGAGATTGGTGGCGTAGGGTGTCAGGCTATCGGCATAGTCCCGGGCGGCGACGTAATCGGCGTTGCGCGTATCCTGTGAAAAGCGCAGTTCGACCAATGCCGACCAGGATTCATAGGCACGACGCTGTGCGTCGAAAAGCGCCAGTCCTGTTGCCAGATCATCATTATCCAGCGCAGCACCGATCGCCTCATAGGCCTGATCGAGCGTCTCACGCGTGGGTGTGGGAAAATCCAGAGTATCGAATGCGGGAAAGGATGTGATCATGCGCCCATGGTCGCATCCTCACCCGGCTTCGTCCAGTCAGGCGAGCGTCAGAAGGAACCGCTCAAGCCTCGTGCAGGCTTCGATCAGCAGCGCGTCAGACGCCGCAACAGACAGGCGTATATGGCCCGTCTGCCCGAAGGCGCTTCCCGGCACGACGCTCACATGCGCCTCTTCGAGCAGGGCTTCGGCAAAGGCAACATCATCGACAATCACCCGACCGGCAGCACTCTTCCGGCCCAATGCGCCAGTGATACCGGGAAAGGCATAAAATGCCCCTTCGGGCATGGCGCAGGTGACATGCGGCATGGAACGGAGCCTGGTTACCACGAGATCGCGACGCGCCTGATAGACATCGCGCATGGCTTCGCGTCCGGCAGCCGGGGTTGCCAGCGCGGCGACCGCACCGGCCTGGGCCAGAGTGCAGATACCCGATGTTGCATTGCTCTGGATGCTGGCCATGGCCTTGATCAGGGGCACCGGACCACCGCAGAAACCAACGCGCCAGCCTGTCATGGCATAGGCCTTGGCCATACCATTGATGGTCAGGATACGGTCCTTGAGATCCGGCGCCACACAGGCAAGCGAGGCATGGGTTTTGCCGTCGAATGTGAGATGCTCGTAGATCTCGTCTGCCATGACCAGAACATGCGGCGCGTCACGCAATACGGCAGCAATAGCCTCGAGGTCATCGCGCTCAAGAATGGCACCACTCGGGTTATTCGGAAAATTGAGCACCAGCCAGCGTGTCCGCGGGGTGATGGCGTCTCTCAGCGCTTCTGCCTTGAGCCGGAATCTGTCTTCTTCATGACAGATCACAGAGACCGGCACACCCCCCATCATCTGGGCGATGATCGGATAGCTGACCCAGTAGGGCGCAGGTACAATCACCTCATCACCCGGATCAATAGTGGCCGCAAACGCATTATAGATCAGCTGCTTACCACCATTGCCGATCAGTATTTCTTCCGGTGCATAAAGCAGTCTGTTTTCATCGAGAAATTTCTTCGCGACAGCTGCCTTGAGGGCGGTCTGGCCACCTACGGGCGGATATTTGGTATCGCCGCGAAGACCGGCCTGATAGGCCGCCTCGACCGCCTCGGGCGGTGAAGGAAAATCCGGCTCACCCAGAGCCAGGGAAATCACATCGACACCCTGCGCCTTGAGCGCCCTTGCTTTCGCCGACATGGCAATCGTTGCGGGCTGCGGCAGCCCCTGAAGACGCTGTGCCAGACGAAAGCTCATGGTCGGTTTCTCAGCTCAAGGAGGCGCAGAAACGCTGAATGCGCGTGCACGCTTCGCGCAGGCTTTCAGTGTCGGTGGCGTAGGAAATACGGAAATAGCCCGGCGTCAGGAAGGCGCTGCCATGCACGGCAGCAACCCCCGTCTCTTCAAGCAGTTCGGTGACGAAAATCTCGTCATTTTCGATCACCTTGCCCGTGCTTGTCTTCTTGCCGATCACGCCTGCAATGGACGGAAAGACGTAGAATGCGCCTTCAGGACGGATACAGGTCAGACCCGGCGCCTGCGCCAGCATCGACAGAACGAGATCGCGACGCTCCTGATAGACCGACACCATGCCACCGATGAAATCCTGAGGGCCGGTAACCGCTTCAAGCGCTGCCGCCTGGGCAATCGAGCAAGGATTGCTCGTGCTCTGCCCCTGCAGCTTGATCAGCGCCTTCGTCAGTTCGGCAGGTGCGGCCGAAAAGCCGATGCGCCAGCCGGTCATGGCATAGGCCTTGGAGACGCCGTTCATGGTGACGACGCGCTCACGCAGTCTGGGCTCGACCTGCACCAACGTCTTGCTCACCAGCCCGTCATAGATTAGCTTTGCGTAGATATCGTCTGTCAGAACCCAGATGCGCGGATGATCGAGCAGAACGTCGCAAAGCGCACGCAGATCGGCCTCTGAATAGACAGCACCTGTCGGATTGCAGGGTGAATTCAGCACCAGCCATTTGGTCCTGGGGGTGATGGCACCGCGCAGCGCCTCGGCATCGAGACGGAAGCCGTTTTCAGGCTTTGTCTGCACAACGACAGGCGTACCGTCGGCCAGCGCTACGATGTCGGGATAGGACACCCATGCCGGCGCAGGGATGATAACCTCGTCACCTGCATCGAGTGTTGCGGTAAACACGTCATAAATGACCTGTTTGCCGCCCGTCGAGACCACAATCTCCTCGGCCTTGTAATCGAGGCCGAAATCGCGATTGAGCCAGGCCGCAACAGCCTTGCGCAAGGCGGCCGTGCCCGCCACATCGGTATAGCGCGTCTCGCCGCGTGCAATGGCGGCACAGGCGGCCTGCTTGACGTTTTCGGGCGTCTCGAAATCCGGCTCACCGGCGGAGAGGCTGATAATGTCCCGCCCCGCTTCTTTCAGGGCCCGCGCTTTCTGCGAAATGGCGATCGTCTGGCTGGGAGAGATCCGGTTAAGCCGGGCAGCGATCAGGGACATATCTTCCTCCGGCTGGCTCTCAGGCCAGCTTCTGCATTTCCTGAAGAACGGCGGCGCCCATTTCCTCGGTGCCGACGCGTGTCATACCTTCGGACATGATATCGGCTGTGCGCAAGCCGCTTGACAGCACATTCGAGACAGCCTGTTCAATCAGCGCCGCATCGTCCTCGCGCTTGAGCGAATAACGCAGCAGCATGGCGAAAGACAGGATCTGCGCCAGCGGATTGGCGATGCCCTGCCCTGCGATATCGGGTGCCGACCCGTGGATCGGCTCATAAAGCGCGTGACGCTTGCCGCTCTCCTGCACCGGGCCGAGCGTCGCCGAAGGCAACATGCCCAGCGAGCCGGTCAGCATCGACGCCAGATCGGACAAAAGATCGCCAAACAGGTTGCCGGTCACGATGACATCGAACTGCTTGGGATTGCGCACGAGCTGCATGGCGCAGTTATCGGCCAGCATGTGGCTGAGCTTGACGTCGCTGTAATCGCGCTCATGCAGCGCGGTCACGACCTGCTTCCACAGCAGACCGCTTTCCATCACATTGCACTTCTCGACCGAGCAGACATGGTTGCCGCGCAGACGGGCCAACTCGAAAGCGACACGGGCGACGCGCTCGATTTCCGACGTCGTATAGACTTCGGTATTGATGCCGCGCTGCGACCCGTCGGCCAGGGTTTCGATACCGCGTGGCTCACCGAAATAGATGCCACCCACAGTCTCGCGCACGATCATGATATCGAGCCCGGCAACCAGTTCCGGCTTCAGCGAAGACGCATCGACAAGCGGCGCGAAGACCTGTGCGGGACGCAGATTGGCAAAAAGCTCGAGTTCCTGACGCAGGCCGAGAATGGCAGCCTCGGGGCGCTTGTCAAAAGAGACATGGCTCCATTTCGGGTCGCCTACCGAACCAAACAGAACGGCATCAGCTTCTTTGGCCAGCGCAACGACTTCAGGACGCAGGGGAACGCCATGAGCGGCCAGAGACGCGCCACCGACCAGTTCGTCGGTCAGCTCGAGAGAGAGCCCGCGGGCGTCACCAAGCCAGCGCACGATCTTGACGACCTCACGCATGACTTCAGGGCCGATCCCGTCGCCGGGAAGAACGAGTAGCTTGGTGGCCTGGCTCACGAAACCGTCTCCATCACGATAGTGGGGCGCCAGGATTCGTCTCGCTGACGCTTCTGCTCGAAGGACTGGATCGCACTGTCATGCTGGAGCGTCTGCCCGATGTCATCGAGCCCTTCGATCAGCATATGCTTGCGGAAACTATCGACTTCGAACGGAATGGTGCTTCCGTCGGGGCGCTGGACGAGCTGGTTTTCCAGATCGATGGTGATGCGGGCATTCGCCCCCATCTGCGCGTCTTCCATAAGCGATTCACAGATCTCGCGCGGGAGGCGGATCGGCAGAATGCCGTTCTTGAAGCAGTTATTGAAAAAGATGTCGGCAAAGCTCGGGGCAATCACGCAGCGTATCCCGAAATCGAGCAGCGCCCAAGGCGCATGTTCGCGCGATGAACCGCATCCGAGATTATCGAGCGTAATCAGGATCTCAGCCTTGCGATACGGCTCGCGGTTGAGCACGAAATCAGGCTTCTCCGACCCGTCATCATTATAACGCTGCGCTGCAAAGGCATTCTTACCCAGGCCGCTGCGCTGGATGGTCTTGAGAAAACGCGCCGGAATGATCTGATCGGTATCGATATTTTCGACCGGCATGGGCGCCGCAATGGCGGTGAGCGTCGTGAACTTGTCCATCATGCCATCTCCCGCACGTCGACAAAGCAGCCTGAAACTGCCGCTGCTGCCGCCATGGCAGGCGAGCACAGATGGGTGCGTCCGCCCGGCCCCTGACGTCCTTCGAAATTACGGTTCGAGGTCGAGGCGCAACGCTGGCCTGAGGTGAGCTTGTCAGGATTCATGCCAAGGCACATCGAGCACCCGGCTTCACGCCATTCGAACCCGGCCTCGCGGAAGATCGCATCAAGACCCTCGGCCTCGGCTGCCGCCTTCACATGACCAGAACCGGGCACGACCATCGCTCTGACGCCGGGGGCCACATGGCGCCCCTTGGCGATAGCGGCCGCCGAGCGGAGATCCTCGATACGGCTGTTGGTGCAGGAACCGATAAAGGCCACATCGATCCTGGTACCCGCAATTTTCTGACCGGCTTCGAGCCCCATATAATCAAGCATGCGCTGCACCTGACGGGCACGCGCGGGATCGTTGAACTGCGCCGGATCGGGCACAATGCCATCGATCGCAATCACGTCTTCAGGGCTCGTACCCCAGGTGAGGTTCGGCTGGATCTCGGCGGCATCGAGCGTGACCTCGGTGTCGAACACCGCGCCTTCATCGGATGCCAGCGTGCGCCAATACGCACAGGCCTTTTCAAAATCCTCACCCTTGGGGGCGAAGCGACGCCCCTCGACATAGGCGAAAGTCGTCTCGTCAGGCGCCACCAGACCGGCGCGCGCACCCGCCTCGATCGACATGTTGCACAGGGTCATGCGCCCTGCCATGTCGAGAGCGCGAATGGCATCGCCGGCAAATTCCATGACATGCCCGGTACCGCCTGCGGTGCCGATCTTGCCGATAATTGCCAGCATGATGTCCTTCGCCGTCACGCCTGGGCCAACCTGCCCGGAAACCGTGATGCGCATGTTCTTGGCAGGCTTCTGCAGCAGCGTCTGCGTCGCCATGACATGTTCGACCTCAGACGTACCAATGCCGAAGGCCAGAGCACCCATAGCCCCATGGGTCGAGGTATGGCTGTCGCCACAGACAATGGTCATGCCAGGCAGGGAAATGCCCTGCTCGGGCCCCACCACATGCACGATGCCCTGGTCTTTCGAGCGCAGCTTGAAATAGGGAACGCCGAATTCGGCCACGTTCTTTTCGAGCGTTTCGATCTGGAGCCGGGATTCCGGCTCCTCGATCGGCAGCGAACGGTCGGAGGTCGGCACGTTGTGATCGACCACGGCGACCGTCGCATCCGGGCGACGCAGACGACGCCCGGACATCCTCAGGCCTTCAAAGGCCTGAGGGCTTGTCACCTCATGTAGAAGGTGACGGTCTATGTAGAGAATGCAGGTGCCGTCCGGGAGGCGTTCGACTACATGGTCATCCCAGATTTTATCGAACAATGTTCGTGCCACCGCACTCTCCTTTGTTATAAACCGGTTTCGACTATCCTGATTTAGGAAGCCGTCTTCACCGTGTCACGGGGACGCTCGGCAATACGAGCCGACTTGCCGCTACGCTCACGCAGATAATACAGCTTTGCACGACGCACCTTGCCGCGACGGACAACAGCGATCTCGGCAATGCTGGGCGAGTAAAGCGGGAAGATACGCTCCACGCCTTCACCGTTCGAAATCTTGCGAACCGTGAAGTTGCTGTTCAGGCCCTTGTTGGAACGGGCAATCACAACGCCTTCGTAAGCCTGAACGCGCTCACGCGTGCCTTCGACAACGCGCACGCCAACGCGCACGGTGTCACCGGCCTGGAATTCGGGAACCGGACGGGCGGCGGTCAGACGCTCGATTTCGCGCGCCTCATACTGCTGGACAATGTTCATGTTACTTCTCCGAGAATACGAAATTTATCTGTTAGTCTTGGCTTCAGCATAAGCCGCCCAGAGATCGGGGCGTCTGACCTGGGTCGTCTGACACGCCTGCTCGTGACGCCATGCCGCTATCGCCGCATGATGACCCGAAAGCAGAACCGGTGGCACATCCATACCCTCCCATGAGGCGGGCTTGGTGTAATGCGGGTATTCGAGCAGACCGTCGCCGAAGCTTTCTTCGGCATCGCTCAACTCTGAACCCATCACACCGGGCAGAAGGCGCACGCAGGAATCGAGCAGCGCATAGGCGGGGATTTCCCCACCCGACAGCACGAAATCGCCAAGCGAGATCTCGACAACGCCTCGGCGCTCCAGAACCCGCTCATCGACGCCTTCAAAGCGCCCGCACAACACCACCACGCCATCACCCGAGGCGAAGTCACGCGATTGCGCCTGAGTCAGGCGCGCACCGCGCGGCGTCGGGTAAACGACCGGCCGCCCCTCTGCCTCGATCGAGTCCAGCGCTTCTGCGACCACATCGGCCCGAAGCACCATTCCCGCACCGCCACCAAAGGGGGTGTCATCCACGGCGCGATGACGCCCGCGACCGAAATCACGCAGATCATGCACACCCAGCGACCAGACGCCGTCTTCAAGCGCCCGTCCCGCAAGGGAGAACCCGAGCGGCCCCGGAAACATGTCCGGAAACAGAGTGAAAATATCCGCGTGCCAGGTCATGAACGCACCGCCACATCGCCCTTGCCCGAAAGATCACCCTCGACCTCGACCTCATGAGGCGGCTCGACGATGACACGCCCCTGATCGAACAGGATCTCGGGGACGCAGGCATGGGTGAAAGGCACGATCAGGTCCTGACCGTTTCCGGCAATCTCCAGACTGACGCCCGCACCGTAATCATGAATGATCGCAACCGTGCCCAGCACCTTGCCCTCTCGGGTTTCGGCACGCAGACCGATCAGATCGGCATGATAGAACTCGTCCTCTTCTGTTTCCGGCAGGCAATTCCGCTCGACATACAGCTTGAGATTGACGAGACGTGCGGCCTCATCGCGGTCGGTTACGGCACGGCCGGCAGCATCGTACAGACGCGCGATGCCATGACCCTGCCATTCCGCACGCCAGACGCTGCCCTTTTCATCCTGCAGCGCGCCGATTTCCTCGACCGAAGCCGGGTCATCAGTCGCCGCAAAAAGATGCACGAGCCCCCGAACGCCATGGGGCCTGCCCACGGTCGCCACGAGAATCTTGCTGGAGGCGGTGCCGGACGTCATGAAATGCTGAAGCCTATCCCTGGTCTATGGCTCAGGCTGCGGCCTTGGCGGCTGCACGCTCCTGGGCGCGCTTCTTCGGCGCGGACTGCTTGGGCTGCTCGTTGTAAACGGGCTTTTCGATCAGACCGGCATTACCAAGGAAGCGGGCAACGCGATCGGTCGCCTGCGCGCCGTTTGACAGCCAGTGCTTGATGCGCTCGTCGTTCAGACGGATGCGGTCAGCATGGTCGGAGGGCAGCATCGGGTTGTAGGCACCAACCTTCTCGATGAAGCGGCCATCGCGGGGGCTACGGCTGTCAGCAATCACGATGTGGTAGTACGGACGCTTCTTGGCACCAGCGCGCGAAAGGCGGATCTTAACGCTCATATTTTTACTCCAGGGTATCGAAAACTATGTGAAAATCATGCCGGTTGGGGTTAGCGGCGCGGGCCGCCAAAGCCACCGCCGGGCCGCCCGCCGGGAGCACCGCCCGACATGAGACCGGAAAGCATCTGCTTCATGCCACCGAGGCCCATCTTGCTGATGCGCTTCATGATGGTGGACATGTCGTCAAACTGCTTGAGCAACTTGTTGACCTCCTGAACCGTGGTGCCCGAACCGGCAGCGATACGCTTCTTGCGAGAGGCCTTGATAATGGCGGGCGTCTTGCGCTCATCCTTGGTCATCGAGGAAATGATGGCCTGGTGACGCTTGAAGATCGAGGTATCGAGATCCTGATCGCCCAGCTTTTCCTTCAGCTTGCCCATGCCGGGCAGCATGCCGACGATGCCCGAAATCGAGCCCATCTTGCCGATCTGGCGCAGCTGCGAGGCATAGTCGTCGAGATCGAACTTGCCCGCCATCATCTTCTTGGCGACGCGTTCGCTCTCTTCGTGGTCGAGCGTCTCGCTGGCCTTCTCGACCAGCCCGGCAATGTCACCAAGACCAAGGATACGACCGGCAACGCGCTCGGGGTAGAAATCGTCGAGGGCCTCGAGCTTTTCGCCCAGACCGACGAGCTTGATCGGCGCCCCTGTAATGGCGCGCATCGATAGCGCTGCGCCACCACGTGCGTCGCCATCCATACGGGTCATGACGACACCGGTGATGCCGACGGCTTCGTTGAAGCGCTGCGCAGTGTTGACAGCGTCCTGACCCGTCATGGCGTCCACCACGAGCAGGGTTTCGACCGGATTGGTCGCATCGCGTACGTCGCGAACTTCCTGCATCAGGGCTTCATCGATCGACAGACGACCTGCCGTATCGAGAATGACGACGTCATAGCCTTCGCGACGGCCCGTCTCGAGGGCACGCCTGGCAATCTCGACAGGCTGCTGACCGGCGATAATCGGCAGCGAGCCGACGCCGACGCGCTCCGCCAGCTGCTGCAGCTGAAGCTGGGCGGCCGGGCGCTGGACGTCGAGGGAGGCGAGAAGCACACGCTTGCGCTCGCGCGTCAGCAGACGCAGGGCAATCTTGCCCGACGTCGTGGTCTTGCCCGAACCCTGCAGACCGACCATCAGGACGGGCACAGGGGCAACGGCCGCAAGATTGAGCGGCACGTTACCAGCACCGCCCAGCGCCTCGATCAGCGCGTCGTTGACGATCTTGGCAACGGCCTGACCGGGTGAGATGCTCTCAAGCACCTCCGTCCCGACGGCCTTTTCCTTCACCTTGTTGACGAAGTCGCGCACGACGGGCAGCGCCACGTCTGCATCCAGCATGGCCAGACGCACTTCGCGCATCGCTTCGGCAACATCCGCCTCGGACAGCCTGCCGCGCTTGGACAGACCCTCAAATACACCGGAAAGCTTGCCTGAAAGCGTGTCGAACACGTGGAACCCTTATAAGCAACAGAAAGACGCCACTGCGCGAGTCTTCGCGAGGTGGCGTTTCAAATCTGGTCAGGCAGCTAAAGGCATGAGAGCGCAAAGTCAAGACAAAACGTCCGCTCGCGTGCCCATGCCGCCCGATTGCTCAGGAGAGAGACATCCTGCCCCTCTTCCTGAGCCAGAGATCAGGGAGCGTCGGGCTCATCCTTGTCTGCATCGCCCTTGGCATGCGGCGGGCGCAGAAGATCGCGGATCTGCCCTTCGAGTGAGTCGAGCTTCTCCTGGGTCGTGCGGGCCTTGTCGAGCTGCTCGGGAGTCAGGATATCATGGATCGCAACGGCATCGGCAGCCATTGCTTCTTCGTCCTTGGCGTTGAGCGCTTCCTTCTGCTTGATGAGCGCATCGAGCTTTGCCTTGTCGACCGGCCCCTTCGCCATCAGCAGCGCCCCGATTTTCTGATCGACATCGAAACGCTGGTGCATGGCATCACGACGCTCTGCACGATGGCCATGCATCAGGGCGTGGATCTTGTCGCGCTGTTCTTTCGTCAGGTCCACGCCACGCAGCATGCCCATGAGCGGCGGGGGCATCATGGGACCCATATGGCCCGGAGGGGCCATCGGTCCGGGCGGGAGCGGTGCGGGAGCATGGGCATAAGCCAGCGCCATGAAAGACGGCGCGGCAGCCAGGGCCAGCATGCTAAAAGTCTTCTTCGAGATCATACTCGTCATCTTCCTGTATTTGCGAAGACATCGGGTCCGATGCCTATGACCTCTCTCTAGCAAGAAGAATAAGAAGAACGAGGGCCAAAGCACTACAGAATGTATGGATTGTTACAGACTCTCTACTGCATGACTATCGGGGGCTGCGCCCCCTTGAGAACGCCCATCTGTCATAGATAACACATTCATGTTACGGTCATGTCATTCCCTTGTTAATTTTCGGAAAGAATGAGAGCGTCACTTCGCGCCGTTCCAATGAAGCGGCACAAGACGAACCGGATCGACAAAAGCCATGCGAACCATGTCCGGGCTGAAGCCCCAAGCCTTTGGCACGAAAACGCGCCCGCCCCAGCACCGCGACAGATCGACACGGCCCCTGCCCTGTTACATTTCCCGGGAAAACGAATGAATGTGGTGCCTTTCCGCCACATGAGCCGCGCTGCCTTCCCCCGGAATGCCGGGATCGGCAGCCAGATGCCCCAGACCTGATTTCTCCAGTGCAAGCGCCCACCCAAGGACAGTCCCCAATGAAGAAAACCCTGCTTCTGGCCAGCGCGGCCCTTGGCTTCGGCCTCGCCGCTCAGGCCAAGGCCGACACGACGCTCACGATCGCGACCGTCAACAACGTGCAGATGATCGAAATGCGCAAGCTCTCGACAGTATTCGAGAAAGCCCACCCGGATATCCATCTGCGCTGGGTGACGCTGGAAGAAAACGTTCTGCGCCAGCGCGTGACGACCGATATCGCCACCCATGCAGGGCAGTTCGATATCCTGACCATCGGCAATTACGAAGTGCCGCTCTGGGCCAAGCAGGGCTGGCTCTATAAATTCGACTCCCTGCCCGCTGCCTATGATCTCAATGACATCATCGCTCCGGTGCGTGAAAGCGTGAGCTATGAAGGCAAGGTTTACGCGCTGCCCTTCTATGCAGAGAGCGTGATGACCCTGTACCGCAAGGATCTCTTCGCCAAGGCCGGGATCACCATGCCCGAGACACCCACCTACGATCAGATCCGCGATTTCGCTGCCAAGACGACCGACAAGGCAAGCGACACCTATGGTATCTGCCTGCGCGGCAAGCCGGGCTGGGGCGAGAACATGACCATCGTCACCACCATGGTGACTGGCTTTGGCGGTCAGTGGTTCGATATGAGCTGGAAGCCGACACTCAACACGCCGGCCTGGCACAACGCGATTACCTATTACACCTCGCTTCTCAAGCAGTTCGGGCCGCCTGGCGCGAGCGCGAACGGCTTCAACGAAAATCTCTCGCTTTTCGCGACCGGCCATTGCGCCATCTGGATCGACGCCACCAGTGCTGCCGGCACGGTATTCGATGCAAAGCAGAGCAGTGTCGCCGACAAGGTGGGCTTTGCCTCACTGCCAACGGGCAGCTTCAAGGGTGGTCCAACCTGGCTCTGGTCGTGGAATCTGGCCATTCCGGCTTCTTCCACCCATGCCGAGGCAGCCAGCACCTTCATTCAGTGGGCGACGTCAAAAGACTATATCCAGCTCGTCGCCAAGACCGATGGCTGGGTCAATATTCCGCCAGGCACACGCAGCTCCTCTTATCAGTCGCCCGACTATCAGAAGGTCGCCCCCTTCTCGTCCTTCGTGCTGAAAGCCATTGAGACCTCCAACCCGTCAGGTCAGACGGCGCAGCCGCGCCCCTATGTCGGCGCACAGTTTGTCGACATCACGCCCTTCCAGGGTATCGGCACGCAGGTCGGGCAGACCATTGCCTCGATCCTCGCAGGGTCGAATACGGTCGATTCAGGTCTGAGCGCAGCCAATGCCGCCACCAACCGCGTAATCCGCCAGACAGGCTACCAGAAGTAACCCCCACGCAGGGGCGCTTGCGCCCCTGCCCCAGGACAGCCATCGTCACCACGAGGCTTTCACGAGCGGCTGGCGTGCAGGTCTCTTGTATCCGCAACTTTGTGTGACGGCGCCAACTGGCAGGTTTCCTCCGTGTTCTGACATCATCACGATCACGGAAGAAAACCATGGCTCAGAACGGTTCAGCTCCAGTCTGGTGGAAAGACGCTGTCATCTATCAGATCTACCCGCGCTCCTTTGCCGATTCCAACGGTGACGGTATTGGCGACCTTCCCGGCATCATCAGCCACATGCCCTATCTGGAACGGCTCGGCGTCGACGCGCTATGGATCTCACCCTGTTTCCAGTCGCCACAGGGCGATGCCGGATATGACATCTCCGATTATCGCAAGATCGACCCGCTTTTCGGTACGGTCGCCGATTACGAGGCGCTGATAAAGGAAGCGCATGACCACGGTCTGCGCATCATTGCCGATATGGTGCCAAACCACACATCGGACCAGCATGCATGGTTCAAGGAAGCCCTGGCCTCCGAGCCCGGCAGTGCCGCCCGTGAACGCTATCTGTTTCGCGACGGCAAGGGGAAGGACGGGTGCGAGCCCCCCAATAACTGGCAGAGCGTCTTTGGCGGCATTGCCTGGACACAGGAACCTGAGCGCAAGGACGGCAAACCACGCCAGTGGTATCTGCATCTCTTCGACAGCTGCCAGCCCGATCTGAACTGGGACAACCCCGAAGTGCGGACCGAATTTGAATCCGTTCTGCGTTTTTGGCTCGATCGCGGGGTGGACGGCTTCCGTATCGATGTCGCCCACGGACTCATCAAGGAAAAAGGCCTGCCTCCCTATACAGAGCGCGCCACGATGGTGGGCGAAGATGACGACAAGACGCCAAGCGATGCCCCGATGTGGGACCGGGATGGCGTGCACGAAATCTATCGCGCCTGGCACAAGCTGCTGGCCAGCTACCCGGGCGATCGCATGCTGGTGGCAGAAGCCTGGGTAAAGCCTCTCTCGCGTCTTGCCCGTTATGTGCGGCCCGACGAAATGCAGCAGACCTTCAATTTCGACTATCTGCTCTGCCGCTGGAACGCCGCCAAATACCGCGAGATCATCACGGATTCACTCGAGGCCATGCATGAGGTCGGCGCCATCACCGCCTGGGTCATGTCCAATCATGACACGGTGCGCCATGCCTCGCGTCTGGGCCTGAAAGATGCAGGCGCGCGCCCTCAGGGTATCGACGCAGCCCATGAGCAACCGGACGAGGCCCTTGGCCTGCGGCGGGCCCGCGCAGTCATATTCATGACGCTCGGCCTGCCGGGTTCGGCTACGCTCTATCAGGGTGAGGAGCTCGGCCTGCCGGATCATACAAAGCTCGACAGGAAATATCGTCAGGACCCGGCTTTCTTCCACACTGATGGCAAGGAAATCGGTCGCGACGGGTGCCGCATTCCTCTCCCCTGGAAAGCGGATGGCCCGTCCCTTGGTTTTAACGAGACAGGCGAACTCTGGCTGCCTCAACCAGAGCAGTACAAAAACTACGCAGTCGCCGTGGAAGAGAAAGACCCGGACTCGCCCCTTGCGCTCTATCGCAGCCTGCTTGCCCATCGCAAGGCGTTCAGCCTTGGTCTTGGCGCGCTTGAATGGGCGCCGGAACGCAAGGACGTGGTCGAATTCTGCAACGGGCCTGTCAGGGTCATTCTGAATTGCGGCGACAAGGAAGTAGTGCTTCCTGAAGGCGAAATCCTTGTGGCAAGCCACGCCATCGAAAAACCCGGCTTTCTGCCAGCCAATGCCGCCGTGTGGATGACAGAAAAAGCCGATTGACCGAAATCCGCCCCGTCTTTCCCGGTCCTGATGCCAGGGAAGACAGGCAACACCCCGCTAATACGCGCGGTCGGCGAAGGGCAAGTACTGATCAGTAAAGAAGCCGAAGCGCGTGACCCGAAGGAGCGAAGTCGGGCTTCTCACCTCTCACGGGTGCCGCCGTCGCGCCTTCTTTTTTCAGGCGTCAATGCTCTGCGAGCCAGTCGCGCGCAACCGAGAGTTCCTGCATGAAACGCTGCTCTTCTTCCTGGGCCCTCTGAGGCTCAGGAAGGCGCAGCAGATAGGACGGATGGATTGTCGCAAGACTGGGTGGGCGTGTTGCGCTCCCGTCGCGCACATGCCCCCTGAGTGCCCCGAGGCGACTGACGCGCCCTTCCACAGCCTGGAGCGCAGTAGCTCCCAGTGTGACGATCAGCTTCGGCTGAACGAGCCTGATCTCCTGATCGAGCCAGGGTGAGCAGGCAACAATCTCAGTGCGCCCCGGCGTCTGGTGAATGCGACGACGCCCTTTCGAAACGAATTTGAAGTGCTTCACCGCATTGGTGAGATACACCTCGCTTCGCTCGATACCGACCGCAGACAACACACGATCGAGCACCTGTCCCGCTGGCCCCACAAATGGCTTTCCCTGCAGATCTTCCTGATCGCCCGGTTGCTCACCAACAAGCATGAGAGGCGCATGATCCGGGCCGATGCCAGGCACGCTCTGGGTCGCATAGCGGCAGAGATCGCAGCGCTGGCAGCTCTCCAGCGCGCGCGAGAGAGCAGGCAGCCCGTTGAGCGCCACGCCCCGAGCCTCTTCCTGCGCCTCTTTCTCTCGCCACTCTGCCTGATGGCGCTCGTGAAAAGCCGGGGCACGACCATCATTCTGCCGCGCCACCATGGCCGCAACGCGGTTTTCCGCATCGGCGAGCATTTGCGGTATCAGCCGGGTTTCCGGCAAATTCTTCCAGTATTTGGTCGGCATTTCGGAGCGCATCGCTTTTGTCTTGATACGCGCCGGATTGAAAATCGACTGATAGTAGCTGTGCCAGAGGGTCTCGACATCGTCCTTCAGATCTGGCGCAGCGCAAGGCGACCGGTCACAGATCAGCTTTCCCTTCTCGAACAGGATGGAGCCGATCGGGGTCAGGATCATCCAGTCCATATCGGAAAAACGCTCGGCAAAAAACGGCGCCACGCTCTCGAGAATATAGTTTTCCGGCTCGAACCAGGCGATGAAATGCCTGCGTCCGTCGCTATCGGGCTGCGTAGCCTCGCGAAAGCGCACAAAGGCCTTCATCTTGTGCATATCGCGGCGTATCTGCTGCGTCATGCGCGCCGCCTCCCTCATATCGGGGTCGGTCGCGATGGCGAGGAGCGCGGGCTCTGTCTGAAGGCGCCATAAAAGCCGATAGGCCAGAGCAAAACGCTGGGGGTCATGGTAGCGCAGGATGGTGTGCAAAAGAGCCAGACCGGGCTTGGAGACGTGCCCCACCGGCGTTGCACAGGGAGCCGTCCGCACCTCCTGCTCTAGCGTTGCGGGCTCGGAAGAGAACAAATCTGCCTGCGCCGCATCAGGGCTCATCCATTCGATCTGATCTGGCGCAATTCCCTCGGCGAGGGCGGCACGAGCAAGCCCGCGCCATGTCTCGAAATCCGCGTCGCGGGCCAGTTGGAGGCGCTTCAAAGCAGGCGAAGCTGCTGCGGCTGTGGGCGGAACGAAGCCGCCAGATTGTCACGATCAATCAACCGGGCAGGATTCCAGTCACTCGTGACGATGAACGGCCTGACCTTACGCAAAGAGACTTTCAATCGCTCCACATCCTCCAGCCGTATGGCGCAATGGCGCCTGGCCGAAAGCAATGCCCCCACTGAGCGCGGCCCCAGACCCGGCACGCGCAATAACATCTCACGACTGGCGCGGTTCAGATCGACGGGGAAGAGAGCGCGGTTCTGCAAAGCCCATGCCAGTTTCGGATCGAGCTCAAGGTCCAGCATACCGTCTTCCCGCTGGGCGACGATCTCCTCGAACGAAAACCCGTAGAAGCGCACCATCCAGTCCGCCTGATAAAGCCGATGCTCCCGTACAAGCGGCGGCGATTGCGCGGGCAGAGCCATCGACGCGTCAGGAATGGGGCTGAAAGCCGAGTAATAGACGCGACGAAGCGCATAACCCGAATAAAGCGCTGCCGAACTGCGCAGGATGTCACGATCGGTCGAGCGATCCGCACCGATGATCATCTGCGTGCTCTGCCCACCGGGCGCGAAACGACGAGGCTTGCGCCCGCTCAGGCTGCGGTCGCCTGATTCCTCGATCTTGAGGCGCAAGGCGCCCATGCTCTGGCGTATATGCCCTGCATCCTTTTCAGGCGCGTAGGCGGCAAGCCCCGCCTCTGTCGGCATCTCGACATTGATCGACAGACGATCAGCGTAGAGTCCGGCCTCTTCAATCAGATGAGGCGCTGCATCGGGAATAGTCTTGAGATGGATATAGCCATGAAAATGATGCTTAAGCCGCAGCTCGCGCGCCACACGTACCATTTCTTCCATGGTATAATCGGAGGAGCGGATGACCCCCGAAGACAGGAACAATCCCTCGATATAATTACGCCGGTAGAATTCCAGCGTAATCCAGATGATCTCTTCGACCGTAAACCGTGTCCGTTCGATTTTGGAAGATGAACGATTGATGCAGTAGGCGCAGTCATAGATGCAGAAATTCGTCATCAGGATCTTGAGCAGCGAAATGCATCGCCCGTCAGGCGTATAGGCGTGACAGATCCCGTTAGAGGCTTTTGACCCCAGCCCCTCTTCACCCGCTTTCTTCTTCGAGCTTACGCCGCTAGACGCGCAGGACGCGTCGTATTTGGCAGCATCCGACAAGATTTCCAGACGGGCAGCGAGGGTCTTTTTCATCTCCGGGAGATGGAGACGAGATCAGAACAAGTCAAGAACACAACAGCCGGAAAACCAAGGTTTATCGACTGTTCAAAAGGTTTTCCTGCTCAGAAGCGGCTTGGGGAATAATACCCCCAAGGCCCTCCTCAGGCCGGCAGAACCTTTAGCAACTCCTGCACAATACTCTTGATCGAATAGGGCTTGCGCAGCACCGGCACATCCTGGAATTCGGACGGGATCATGGTCCGATCCGCGTAGCCCGTGGCAAACAGGAAGGGAACGCCCTTCTTGCGCAGAAGCGTTGCCACCTCGTGCGAGTTTTCCTTGCCCAGATTGAAGTCGAGCAGCGCTACATCAGGGCAGCGCTCGCGAATGGCCTGTCCAGCTTCATAAACCGATGAGACGGTGCGAATGTGCTGCACGCCATAAGCAGTGAGCGCCTGCTCCGTCTCCATGGCAATGAGCAGCTGATCCTCGACAAGAAGCACATGGGCTGCATGAAGCCGCTCAGACTGAGCCGCAGTCGCTGTGGGCATATCCGCGACCACAGGCTCTGCCGCGACTTCGGAAACCAGCACGGCATGGCGGACCGGGAAAGTCAGGCGAATGAACAGTCCCTCAGGCCTGAACTCACGCACGGATGTACCGCTCAGTTCATGAGGGATCGCGCGCTCAAGCAGAACAGAGCCAAACCCGTTGCCCTTGGGTGGCGTCACCGGCGGACCACCGGTCTCTGTCCATTCCAGCACCCAGTTTTTCTGATCCTCGTCCAGGAACCAGCGCAGCGTCAGCGTGCCTGTCGGCCGCGAGAGCGCACCATATTTGGCGGCATTGGTTGCCAGCTCATGAAGCGTCAGCGCGACAACCGAGAGCGCGGGGCCGGACAGCCAGAGATTATCGCCCTCAAGCACGACCGCAGAGGGCTGATGGCGGTAGGGCTCAAGCTCGGCTTCAAGCAAGGTTCGCAGCAGGCCACCGCCATCGCTTCGGGCGACCTGATCATGCGCACTGGCAAGCGCCTTGATGCGCCCGCGCAGCACCTCGACATATTCCTCGATCGTCCTGTCCTTGCCTACAGGCCGCCCGATCAGAGACTGCACGACGGCAAGGATGTTCTTGACCCGGTGATTGAGCTCTTCATTGAGCATGCGCTGGCGCAGATCGGCATCCGCGCGCTCTGAAAGCTGCTGCTGATGATAAACGCCCATCACCTCAATCAGGGCCGAACGCAATTGTCCGGCGGCCTCGATATCGAAGCTCGACCAGGGAAGGCAGCGTTCATGCACCTGCTCTTTCCAGATCGCGAAACTCTGACGCGGCGTAAGGCGGGGGCCGTGTGGACCATGCTCGTAGGTCTTGTGCGGATCGCCACCCCAGTTGATGGTCTGCACGATCTCACGACGGAAGAGAAAGACATAGTTCTGCGGCTGGGGCGAAATCGGAATGATCAGCACACCGGCGACATGCGCTGTGTGCGCCGCGATCCAGGGGTGGTCCTTGACCAGATGATCCGACTGCCAGATCTGCGTGCCTGCCTTGCGCAGGGCAAGCTCGACAAACTCGTTCTGAACCTCTTTCGGCGCCGAAATGCCGTGACCGGTCCACTCATTATCGATCCAGATGGCAATACCGTCTGACTGGATGAGCGGGGCCAATCGGCTGATCTGCCCCCGCAGATAGGCTGGCATATCCGAAACCGAGGCAGCGTTGCGCAAGACGCTCTCGATCAGCCCGTGCGTCCGCTCGGCGACCTGCAGCCGCGTCGTTTTCAGAATGACGATGATCTGAAGCGCGAAGAACTCCGAGAACATCTGCACGACGGCACGCTCGGCAATCGGCAGGATGCGCGGGGAATAATGATGACAGGCAATCATGCCCCAGAGCGCGCCATCGATCACGATCGAGATCGACATGGAGGCGCGGACCCCCATATTGGTCAGATATTCGCAGTGGATAGGCGATACGCTGCGCAACTGGCCCAGCGACATATCGAGCGATGAAAGCCCTTCGGTCTCGATGAGGGGAACGGGCGTATAACCGACATCGCCGATCATGCGTATTGGTGAGCGGCGATAGAGCTCCCGAGCCTGGGCAGGAATGTCAGCGCTCGGAAAATGCTGCCCCAGAAAGCTTTCCAGAGACAGGGCACGCGCTTCCGACACCACCTTGCCGGACCAGTCATCGGCAAAACGATAGACCATCACCCGGTCATAATCGAGCAGCCCGCGCATGAGCATGGTCACGACATCGAACAGCCGGGTGATATCGGTCGTCTTGCGCACCCGGTCCATCATGCCATGGAGCTGGGTGAGAAACTTGGTGGCGCGCTGGGTCGGCGAGGCAGGCTCGCATTCCAGCACGACCTCCCCGTTGACGATATGCACAGCTAGGTCGAAATGCCTGTCCGGACCGAGCGCCTGATTGAGCAGGAAAACCGGTCGACGCTGGGTGACGCTCAAGGTCAGGCCGTTGCGGATATCATGCACGATATCCGAGCCGAAAAGCTCGATCAGGCTGCAGCCAAGTGTGAGCTCCGGCTGGCCCAGCATATCCTGTGCATTGGCTGAATGACGCAGCACGACAAAATCACTGACAGAACATGTGATCAAGCAGCCATGGGGCTGAATGCTGCCAGGGAGATGGATCGGCTCCCGATCGCAGCTCGTCAGATCGACCTGACCGAATTCAGCCATGAACTTTTTCCTCTGCACGATCCACAAGCATCATGGCGTCATAGGCATGCCGGAAAAGACGCGAGGCTTCGGCCCCGGCTTCATCGAGATCGAAAACCGGTGCTGCTTCAAGAAGATCGAGAAATACGCGCCAATTGGCAGGCGCTGCCGTCTGAACGGCAAGATGGGTTGCGCCATGGTCCTCGTCGAAACCCAGCGCCTTCGCACGCTTGGCAATCAGGCGGGCGCCAAGCGCCGACCCTTCGAGGGTGTACAGCATACCCAGGAGCCCGGAATCCGTCTCGGGGGGCGCAAGGGCGGAAACAGGCGGACAGGACAAACGAAGTGTCTCGACGTCTTTTTCGAGTGCGAGACGCGTCGAAACCGGTCGCCAGTCCTTCAGCCATGATGGAAAGCGTCGCGCCTCGACTGCAGCCTCTGCCGAGATACGAAAAGCCGCCATACCGGCAAGATAACGCAGGTAATCGCGCTCGGTCTCCAGACCGCCAATCAGGCCATCGAGGCTTTCATGTGCCTCGTGAACATGCGCGCGCAACCGCTGCCGCCTCGTGGCATCGGCAGTCAGCACAGCAATCCTGAAAATGGCGTCCGTCCAGACATGATCGATCAGTCCTGTTCCACATCCGTGAATGGCATTCCATTTAAATCAACCCGCGCAAGAATGTAAACATCAAGATTTCAGCAATGCTGAAAATAAAATGACACTATATTAATGAAAGTAATAAAATTATTCTGCCATGTATTATGAAATATATCCAGAAATTTTTCTAGACACATATCCATCGCGCCATAATGCCGTTTGACGCGGCATGATGATTTTCTTCCATTCTATTACAAAACTGTAACTGTATGAACGGGATCTCTTTACACTGAGTGCTCACAGCCATCGCGAGAATCATGAAGAAATGTTTCTACTTGCGATGGCTCGTCGCTACCTTGTCTCAGGACTTCTCTGCAAGGACCAGAACGAACGTCCCGCGAACATTCTGGCCTCTGACTCACGGGATACGGCCGGTACCGGCCTCCCCACCCCTCATTTCGGGCGTTTTTTCTCGAGCGGAGACGGGCCGAGCTCACGCAGCATTTCCGCCATCTTGGCATAGGCCTTGTTCCGATAGGCCACGAGTTCTGCTGCTTCCTCCGGGCTGTAATTCCCGTAATAACCGGCACCGTTCTTCACACCGTGCTTGCCTTCTTCCACCAGCTTCCTGACCGTATCAGGGCAGGACAGACGCGGACCGAAAGCATTCTCTGCGGTAACGAAGCCATTCACATAGACCTCAAGCCCGGCCATATCGGCAATGGCGAACGGCCCGAAGAAAGGCAGACGAAAACCGAAAGTCGACCGCACGATCGTGTCGACATCCTCCGGCGTCGCGATACCCTCTTCGACGATAGTATTTGCCTCCTTGAACAGCACATATTGCAGCCTGTTCAACACGAAGGTCGGCCTATCGGCCACCTCTGCCGATTGCCGGTTCACACGGTTCAGCATCTCCTTGACCGTCGCCACGACTTCCGGCTTCGTGGCGACGCCCGACACCAGCTCGACCCCAGGGATGAACGGTGCCGGATTGCTGAAATGCACAGTCAGGAACCGCTCCTGCCCTTTTACCATCGGCGCCAGCACATGCACGGGAATGGTCGAGGTATTGGTGCCGATAATCGCATCGGGACGGGCTGCAGCGCTGATACGCCCCAGCACCTCTTTCTTGACGTCCTCGCGCTCGAACACCGCCTCTTCGATGAAATCAACGTCGCGAACCGCCTCCTCGATCGACGGCGCCGTCGTGAGATTGACCATGATCCGGTCATAGCTGCCCCTCACGATCAGGCCCTGATCCTCAAAGGCGCGTGCCTCGCCCAGCAGACGCTCAAGGGCGCGCTGCGTCGCCTCGGGGGAAATATCGGCAAGGGTCACACGCATCCCTGCCGCTGCAAGGCTCTGGGCGATACCACCGCCCATATACCCTGCCCCGATAACCGCAGCACTTCTGATGATCTGAACCGACATGTCGCCCAACCTTCACAATCATTTTGATGGACGCTGAAAACGGAGTGTTCCAGCGATGATCCGGGCGGAAGAAATAGTCACCCGTTAAGAGGCGCGTCCAATAGTCGTATCCACGCGATACATAACCGTTTGACTATGAAATCTCTCATGCCGCACCCGCATCTCGGCCCGTTCTGGTTCATTGCCTCGCGCCTCAAGCTACGTCATCTGCAGCTTCTCTCGGCCTTTTCGCGTCACGCGACCCTTCAGGCTGCGGCGGAAAGTCTCGGCATGGCGCAGCCTGCCGCTTCCAAACTGATCGGAGATCTCGAGGATTTGATGAGGATCCGCCTCTTCCGTCTGGAAGGGCGACGTATGATCCCGACCTTTGCGGGCGAGGTGCTGACACGTCACGCCGTCTCCATGCTCGAGGAACTCGAACGAACACGCGTCGAGCTCAACGCCCTGGTCGACGGCCGCATCGGTCATGTATCGATCGGCGCAATTGATGGCCCGGTCATCCAGTCACTGGTCGATATGTTGCGCATCGCGCAGCAGGATTATCCCGAAATCGAGCTCGAAATTCGCAGTGGCCCGAGCGACGCGCTTTTCCAGATGCTGACAGACGGACAGATCGACATCATGCTTGGCCGGAGACCGGTCATCCCCTCTCCCTATCCGGTGCAGTATGAAGAAATCGCCGCCGAAAGGCTGGTAATCGCCTCACGCCCCGATCACCCCCTGCTCGGCAATGGCCCCGTCTCGCTGCAGGCGCTGGCGGAGTGGCCATGGATCCTGCAACGCAAGGGCAGCCGCTCGCGCCAGCGTTTCGAAGAGCTTCTTCTGGAAGAGGATCTTCCGCTGCCTACCCGTGTCGTGTCGTCCGATTCATGGATGATGACCCTCGCCTATATCACCCGGACCGACGCCCTCACGATCCTCTCCGCCCCTGCGGCAAAACTGCAATCGGATATCGGCCAGATTGCCAGCCTGCCAATCGATTTCGTGTTCGACGTGGCACCCTGGGGGCTGATGACATCAAAAGAACGCCCCTCGACACCCGCTGCACTCACGATCCTTTCGCTGCTGAAACAGGCCATGCACGAGCAGGATGCGCCAGCGCCCCGCTAGGCGCGCCCTCTCTGTTTCTGCCTGCGCACCTGTGACGATTTGCTTCCCGGAACCCGCTCCATGACGGCCCATTCACTGATCAACCGCCTCAAGCTCAGGCATCTGCGCCTGATACTCGAACTCGAAGCCACCAATAACCTGCATCGCGCCGCAGAGAAGATGAATCTCTCTCAGCCTTCTGTCTCAAAGCTGCTTCAGGAGGTCGAACACGCCCTTAATGCCCGTCTTTTCGAACGGTCGTCGCAAGGCGTCTTCCCCACCCCAAGCGGCGTTCTTGCGGCACGTCATGCACGATTGATGCTCAACGATATCGACCGTCTGCAGCTCGACATGAACGCCATGCAGGAAGGCACCTATGGAACCGTGCGTGTCGGATCGATCGTCGCGGCCCTGCCGGAACTTGTCTCGCCCGTCTTTGCCGATATTGCCCATTCCCAGCCAGGCATAAGCCTCTCTCTTTCGGTCGATACCAGCGATGCCCTGCTTCTTGGCATGGAAAGCGGAAGGCTCGACTTCGTGATCGGGCGTCCACTCGGGCTGCACGGCCCGACCTCACTCGATTGCCGTGACCTCGCCAGTGAACCCCTCTGCGTGGTGACAAGCCGCACAAATCCGATGGCCGATTCTGGCACCCTCACCCTGGAGGATGTGGCGCAGGAACGCTGGATCCTTCAGACCGCTCCCAGCCCCATGAGGCGAGCCATAGAAGCCGCCTTCACGACGGCGCTCCTTCCCCTGCCCGCACATCCCATCGAAGCGTCATCGATGTTCGCGACAATCGACCTTCTGCTGCATTCCAATCTTCTGGCGGTCATTCCATGCAGCGTGAGCCGACATTACGAAAAAGCCGGCATGATCCGCCGCCTCTCGGTACCGATGCCCGATTTTCTCGGCGCCTATTCTCTCATCAGCCTGCCTGACCGACCTCTGACACCCGCGGCCTTGCTGGTTTTCAGCGCCATTGAGGCTCTGGCGATCAGAAATGCTGATCACCCGCTTCCATCTTGCTTCTAGCGCCTGATTAACTTTCGGATAGGTTCCGTTCATCTGAATTCGGGTCTTCCGACAGGAAAGGTGACACAGATGCATATCCTCGTCATTGGCGCCGCAGGCATGATCGGGCGCAAATTTACCGAGAGCCTGATCAACACCCCCCTTGATGGGGCTGCCGCACTCAGCCGGCTCACACTGGCCGATGTCATCGCGCCGACGTCACCTGCCGGGTTTACCGGCTCGTGCGAGACCATGACATGCGATCTTACCCAGCATGGCGCCGCAGAGCGCCTTTTGAGTGGTCGCCCGGATATCATCTATCACCTCGCCGCCATTGTGTCGGGCGAGGCTGAGGCCGATTTCGACAAGGGCTACAGCGTCAATCTGGACGGCACACGCACGCTCTTCGAGGCAATCCGCCACATCAACAGCCGCGAAGGCTGGAAACCGCGCGTCGTTTTCGCGTCATCCAACGCCGTATTCGGTGGCGACTTCCCCGATATCATCCCGGATGACTATATCCTGACGCCTCAGACCAGCTATGGCACGCAAAAAGCCATCTGCGAGTTGCTTCTTGCTGATTATCGTCGGCGCGGTTTCTTCGACGGCATCGGCTTGCGCCTTCCCACCATCTGCGTGCGCCCGGGCAAGCCCAACCGCGCGGCGTCGGGGTTCTTCTCCGGCATCATCCGCGAGCCACTGGTCGGTCAGGAAGCCATTCTTCCCGTACCCGATACGATTCGCCACTGGATGACGAGCCCGCGTTCAGCCGTGCAGTTTCTGCGTCATGCCGCAACGCTCGATCTCTCCCTGCTGGGCGAGCGCCCCAATCTCTCGATGCCTGCGCTTTCCATCACCGTTGGTGACCAGATTGCCGCGCTGCGCCGCATTGCCGGTGACAAGGCCGTCGCGCTCATCAAACGGGCGCCGGACGAGGCGGTGGCGCGCATCGTGGCAGGCTGGGCACGGGGCTTTGACCCGCAGCGCGCCCTCGCGCTCGGCTTCACGACCGAACAAAGCTTCGACGAGATCATCGAGGCGCATATCGAAGATGAGCTCGGTGGGCACATTGCCTGAGATCACCCTCTCTCCATCAGCCTGACCACATCCATGCCCTGCGCGAAAAGCCGGGGCGTGATGAGGAGCCGAGCCTCATGATTTCTGCCACTCCCGCGACAGCGCCCCCCGCAAGCCCTGAAACCCTGAGAGCGCGGGCCACCGGCAAGGCATTTGCCAAGCTGCTGCCTTTTCTCATCCTGATGTATATCGTCGCCTTTCTTGACAGGTCGAATATCGGCTCTGCCAAGCAGGCGCTGCACACCGATGTTGGTGTGTCAGATGCAATGTTTGCCTTCGGTGCCGGTGTTTTCTTCATCGGCTATGCGCTGTTCGAAATCCCGAGCAACCTCATTCTCTACCGGGTGGGCGCCAGACGCTGGATGGCGCGCATCATGGTGACATGGGGCGTCGTCTCCGCAGGCATGATGTTCACCCAGGGCAATGTTTCCTTCGTTGTTCTGCGCACCTTTCTGGGCATTGCCGAGGCCGGTTTCTTTCCCGGCATCATGCTCTACCTCACCTTCTGGTTTCCCGAGAGAGAGCGCACCAAGGTGCTGGGGGTGTTCTATTTCGGCTATCCGCTGGCCATGACGTTCGGCAATCCGCTTTCGGGAGCGCTCTTCAATCTGGACGGGCTGCTCGGCCTCGCCGGATGGCAATGGATGTTCCTGCTTGAGGGCGGGCTCGCCGTCGCAATGGGTATCGCCACATGGTTCGTCCTGCCTGACAAACCACAGGATGTCGCCTGGCTGACAGACGAGGAAAAAGCAACGCTCAATGACATCCTGCGCAGAGAAGCGGCTGCCAAGGAGGGGGCAGATCATCACGGCGTCAAGCTCGGTGCACTCCTGCATTCGAGCAAATTGCTCCAGTTCCTTGCACTCTACATGGTCATGCAGGTCGCGAGTTACGGCGTCGTGTTCTATCTGCCCGAGCAGGTCTCTTCGATCCTGCATGAAAAGATCGGCTTTCGTGTCGGTCTCGTCAGCGGCATCCCCTGGGCTTTCGCTATTCTTTCGACCTTCGTCATCACCCGTCTGGTGCAAAAGCACGACGCGCCAAGACTGGGTCTGCTCGTCTGCCTGAGCATGGCCGCAATCGGCCTGTTCGTCTCGGGGGCAGAGTCCGGCATCGTTGCGATCATCGGGCTGTGCATCGCCGCCGCCGGCGTCGTGACGGTTCAGGCGGTTTTCTGGAATTTCCCTCTCGCCCATTTCACCGGGGCACAAGCCGCAGGCGCAATCGCGCTGATCAACGCACTCGGCAATCTCGGTGGTTTCGCCGCGCCCAATATCCGCAGCTTTGCCTCTCATCTTTGGGAGAGCCCTGCGGCCGGGCTCTATGCCGTCGCCCTCTCGGGTTTGGTCGGGCTGATTATCGCGGCTTTTCTGCCGCGCACCAATCATGAAAGCCACCACCCCGCCCATTGAGCGACTGATCGTTTTTCCTGCAAAAAAGGAGATTCACCATGCCTAGCCCTCTCAACCGCACCAACTGGCCCATCGCTGCGGCGATGATCCAATATGCCAATATCCTGCCAGACGGCTCGAGCGTGCAGGACCAGAAGCCCGAGGAATGGGCCGCTACCCTCGCCGAGGTGACAGACGCTGGCTTTACAGAAATCGACCCCACAGATTCATGGATCAGGCTCGCCGATCTGCCTCTGGCGCGTCAGCAGGTTTTTGCAGATCTGGTGAAAGAGGCCGGGCTGACCATGCCGGGGCTATCGACGGCCCGCCGTTCCGTGATCGATCCTGAAGCAGCGGATGAAAACCTCGCCTACAGCCATCGCGTGATCGACACGGCCGCTCGACTGGGCATCAAGGAAGTCTCGTTCGGTCTCTTCTATCCTCTGACCCCGCCCCAGAAAGCCGCACTCTGGTTCTGGACGGCGCAGGGCACCGTCAATCCGGATGACAAGGAGACATGGAAAAAAGCCGTCGAGCGCATACGCGAACTGGCACGACACGCCCAGGAAGTCGGTATCGATCTGTCCCTGGAAATGTACGAGGATACCTATCTAGGCACAGCCGATAGCGCGGTACGCTTCGTCGAGGATGTCGATTGTTCCAATGTCGGCATCAATGCCGATCTGGGAAATCTGGTGCGTCTGCATCGCCCGGTCGAGCACTGGGCGTCGATGATGCAGAAAGTCGCGCCTTTTGCACGCTACTGGCACGTCAAGAACTACTTCCGTACCGAAGACGCGACGACAGGCATGGTAGTGACCGCTCCCGCGCCCCTCGAATTCGGCGTGATCAGCTACCGGGCAGCCATCAAAATGGCTCTGGCACACGGCTTCAAGAGTGCCTTCCTGGTTGAGCATTACGGTGGCGACGGCCTGAGCGTGGCCGCGACCAACCGCGACTATCTGCGTCGCGTCCTGCCCAGATAAGCTTCGTTGCCCTGCATCGGCCCGGTGTCGATGCAGGGAACCGCCCGGCATCCCCTCAAACCGGAGAGAGATCATGCCCCGACTGCGCTGGCTGATGATCATCCTCTGTTTCGCCGCAACCACTATCAACTACATAGACCGCGCGACCATTGCCATTGCGGCTCCCTTCATGGCGAGGGAGCTCCATATCGACCCGGCCACTCTGGGCGTTATTCTGGGCGCGTTCTTCTGGAGCTACGCGTTCATGCAATTGCCTTTTGGCATGATCGTCGATCGTTTCGGTGTGCGTTCAGCCTATACGCTGGCGGTCATGTGGTGGTCGATCTGTACCGCTCTGACAGCGATCATACGCGGGCCACTCAGCATTCTCGGTCTGCGCTTGGCTCTCGGCATAGGCGAAGCGGGCAGCTATCCATCGAATGCAAAAGTCGCATCGCTCTGGTTTCCCAAAAGCGAGCGAGGTCTGGCCGCTGGTATTTTCGACAGCGGCTCACGCGCCGGTGCGGCTGTTTCTCTTCCCCTTGTAGCCCTGCTGATCGGCTGGCTTGGGTGGCGGTTGGCATTTGTCGCCGCAGGTGGGCTGGGCCTGATCTGGGTGGTCATCTGGCTTGCGTTCTATCATGATCCTGACCGGCATCCGGCGATATCGTCGTACCAGTTAGCCAAGCTGAGGGAAGCTCAACCGGCCAGCAGCAAGGCGGCACCCGGCGCCTGGAAGCAATTGCTGAAACACCGCTCGGTGTGGGGCATGATGCTCGGATTTTTCTGCGCGAATTTTGTCTTCTATTTCTTTGCGACATGGTTCCCGAGTTATCTCGTGTCAGCTCACGGGTTCTCGCTCAAGGAACTTGGCCTGATCGGCATGATACCCGGTGTGACAGCCATCCCTGCCGCGTGGCTGGGCGGCTGGACCTCTGACACATTGCACAGGCACGGCTGGAGTCTGACCGTAGCGCGCAAAAGCTGTCTGGTTGGCGGGCTGCTATTGTCCTCCGTGATCGCTCTATCAGCCTTTGCCACACAGACCTGGCTCTGCATCGCTCTGCTTTCGGTCTCATTCGGCGGCATCGCCTTTACCGGAGCGAATATCTGGTCGTTGCCAGCCGACATCGCCCCAAGTGCCGATCTCGTCGCGACGCTGGGCGGGCTGCAGAACAGTGCCGCCAATATTGCGGGTATCGTCATCGCCAGTTTTACGGGTCTCATGGTGAGCCTGACGCATGGCTCTTTCATGATCCCGCTTTGCGCGACCGGTGCCTTCGGCCTGTTGGGGGCGCTCTCCTATCTCTTCATCGTGGGGCCCATTGCACCGCTCCCTCTGGAAGAACCCAAAAAGAAACGGCCTCTGACGGCGAGCCAGACAGTAAGGATTTGACGCATGCCCGGGATTTCATCCGCAAGGCTGAAGCAGATACTCAATCTGAACGATTTCGAGGCTCAGGCACGCAAGCATCTTCCCAGAGCGATTTTCGGTTATGTGCAGGGAGGTGCCGATGATGGCACGACAATCAGCCATAACCGGGAAGTGCTGAACCGCATCCGTTTGATCCCGCGCATCCTGCGTGATGTCTCGGCTTGCTCTCAGGAAGTCACCTTATTCGGGCAGCGTTTCGCGAGCCCGTTCATGATAGCCCCCATGGGCGCTTCGGCAGTCGTTGCCCATGACGCCGATAACGCCATGGCCAAAGCCGCCAGAGCTGCCCGGATACCCTATATCCTGAGTGCGAATGCCATCACGCCAATCGAAGAAATAGGACAGAGCTATCCGGGTTGCTGGTTTGCCGGATACCAGAAACCCGATGAAAGCAATATCGAGCGCATGGTCAAACGCGTGGCCGATGCGGGATTTACTGCTTATTTCCTGACTGCTGACGTCGCCGTCGGCTCTAACAGGGAAAACAACAAGAGAAACGGTTACACCATGCCGTTCCGCCCGACAGCGCGCCTGGCTTTCGATATGGCCCGGCATCCCTCCTGGCTCTATCGAACCGGGCTGAAAACCGTCTGTCAGAGAGGCGTACCTCGGATCAGCAATATTGATCCTGTCGAACGGCCTTCCATTTTTTCAAGCGAGATCGATGCCGTCACCGGCTATGCAAGCTTCAGCTGGAAGCACGCAGAGATGATCCGCCGTTACTGGAAGGGCGCATTGATCATCAAGGGCGTGCTCTCTCCAGAAGATGCGAAGCTGGCGCGCGAGTTGGGAGCTGACGGGATTGTTGTCTCCAACCATGGCGGGAGGCAGCTCGATTGTGCCGTTTCACCAATGGAAGTCCTGAGTGCCATCAAAGCCGAGAGCGGGTCGATGACCGTACTCGTCGATAGCGGTTTCCGCCGTGGAACAGATGTCGTGAAAGGTCTTGCTTCAGGGGCCGACGCTGTTCTGATAGGTCGCCCTTTTCTTTACGCAGCAGCTCTGGGTCGAGAAAAGGCAATAACCCGCGCCATTGGCCTACTACAGCGTGAGATCCATATCGATCAGTGCCTTCTGGGGGTAGAGACCTGCGAAGCTCTCAAAGAGATTGCTCAAGCCTGACACAAGCGTAGCCGGAGGCCCCCCTACTATCTCTAACTCTCAATGAGGATAGTGCGGAGCTGGGAAGATCGACGAACTTCATCTGGCCGTTTGCGAATTGACGGCAGCGTGTGCAGCGAGAGACTGAGGCCTGTTACGACCTGCGATAGTCGGAGCCAACCGGACCTCGCACCCCGCTCACATCCGGATCCGCGTACCGCCTGCTATCCAGATGGCGGCAGGCCCTGAAAGACTTCCCGGCAGACGAAGCCCGAGACATGCGAATGCCGTAAATTTAGGCCGTCGCCACCGGAAGCGCGCCTATGGTGATACAAGCAACACCAAGCCATCCCTTTACCGACAGATATTCTCCAAGCAATAAGACGCCAAAGATGGCAACGATCACAACACTCAACTTGTCGACCGGCGCTACGCGTGCAGCATCACCCAGCTTCAGTGCCCGGAAATAACAGAGCCACGATGCCCCGGTCGCCAGACCGGAAAGGGCGAGAAACAGCGCTGTTCGAAAGCCTACCGGGCCGACAGCACGAAACTTTCCCGATATCACCAGATACGCAGCAAGAATTACAACGATGACTAGTGTGCGTATGAAGGTCGCCGCATCGGAATCGATTTGGCTCACACCCAGCTTTGCAAGAATAGCCGTCAGAGCAGCAAAACCCGCCGATAAAACTGCCCAGAAAAGCCAGGATGCCGTGAACAGATGAATCATGTGATTTCGCTTTCGCTCACCAGGTATGAGTCACCGCTTCATTTTCACCGGCAAAGCAGACAGGCACAATATACGCTGAGGCTTAAAATCTTCACTCAGCCAAGAACAAGCAGTTCGTGCCGCCTGAGCGCGTAACCTTCCAAAGGTACTGAAGGGCTATTTCATAACAAGCTCAAGAGACACTCATACGAATCAAAAGCTACATATTCTCTTCGTAGAGATTACCCTACCTGCCCTTCCTCCTCGGTACGAAAGTAGAGTACGGAAGTGTTCCTTATATTGAAGCGCGCAATTTCAGCGAACCGGTCGAGGTTCAGGAGAAATCACACCTCTTCACCTCGTGCGCCGTCACCGCGCCGCCTCTCTCGTTCTGCGCAAGTCCCGCTGCGAGCTGGACCCGTGAGCTTTGATTGAGCTGACTGCTGAGGCTTTTTTTTGCTGCGTCGGCATTGGTTTTACGGGAGCAGGCTTGTGATGGTCGCGCTATTTTTCTGATCGAACGACGAATACGCGCTGAGCGTTTAGCTGAGCGCGTTGTGGTATTGTGTATTGTATGGGGATTTTGGTTGCGGGGGCAGGATTTGAACCTGCGGCCTTCAGGTTATGAGCCTGACGAGCTACCGGGCTGCTCCACCCCGCGGGGGTGGTGTTTTTGTGGGGTGGATCAGGGGACCTGGCGGCGACCGACTTTTCCGCATCTTAAGATGCAGTATCATAGGCGCTGGGGCGTTTCACGTCCGAGTTCGGGATGGGATCGGGTGGAAGTCTCCCGCCATAGCCACCAGGTCTTCTGATCCACCCGACAACTGTGTGTCGGTGTGGGAGGTTGGTTTTTTGTATGATGAGTGTATTGCGTGGATGATTGCTATGCATGTGTATGCTCTCCTGGAGAGCGTTGTGTGAGCGATATGGGCGATTAGGACCGGTTAGCTTCACGTGTTACCACGCTTCCACACCCGGCCTATTGACGTGATGGTCTTTCACGGCCCTGTGAGACCTAGTTTTGAGGTGGGTTTCCCGCTTAGATGCTTTCAGCGGTTATCCCGTCCATACTTAGCTACCCGGCTGTGCCGCTGGCGCGACAACCGGTACACCAGAGGTATGTTCATCCCGGTCCTCTCGTACTAGGGACAAATCCTCTCAAGTCTCATACACCCACGGCAGATAGGGACCGAACTGTCTCACGACGTTCTAAACCCAGCTCACGTACCACTTTAATCGGCGAACAGCCGAACCCTTGGGACCTGCTCCAGCCCCAGGATGTGATGAGCCGACATCGAGGTGCCAAACCTCCCCGTCGATGTGGACTCTTGGGGGAGATCAGCCTGTTATCCCTAGAGTACCTTTTATCCGTTGAGCGATGGCCCGTCCACGTGGGACCACCGGATCACTATGGCCGACTTTCGTCTCTGTTCGAGCTGTCACTCTCACAGTCAGGCGGGCTTATGCCATTGCACTCGACAGTCGGTTTCCGACCGACCTGAGCCCACCATCGCGCGCCTCCGTTACACTTTGGGAGGCGACCGCCCCAGTCAAACTGCCCACCATGCAGGGTCCCGGACCAGGCTAGACTGGTCTCGGTTAGACATCAGAAAAATTCAGGGTGGTATTTCAAGGACGGCTCCACCGAAGCTGGCGCCTCGGTTTCATAGCCTCCCACCTATCCTACACAGGATGTCTCTGATGCCACTGCAAAGCTGCAGTAAAGGTTCATAGGGTCTTTCCGTCTGACCGCGGGTACCCCGCATCTTCACGGGGAATTCAATTTCGCTGAGTCGATGCTGGAGACAGTGGGGAAGTCGTTACGCCATTCGTGCAGGTCGGAACTTACCCGACAAGGAATTTCGCTACCTTAGGACCGTTATAGTTACGGCCGCCGTTTACCGGGGCTTCAATTCAATGCTTGCACATCTCCTCTTAACCTTCCGGCACCGGGCAGGCGTCAGGCCGTATACGTCGTCTCTCGACTTCGCACAGCCCTGTGTTTTTACTAAACAGTCGCTACCCCCTGGTCTGTGCCACCCGCATCTGGTTGCCCAGAGACGGGTCTTGCTTATCCCGAAGTTACGCAAGTAATTTGCCTAGTTCCTTCAGCATCGTTCTCTCAAGCGCCTTGGTATTCTCTACCAGTCCACCTGTGTCGGTTTCGGGTACGGTCTATACGCCAGAGCTATTTCCTGGAATGCTCCAAAAGCCTGGTCAATCCAATAAGACCAGACAACATATCGCATTCGTCACTTCTGGCAGGCCCAGTAATATTCAACTGGTTCCCATCGACTACGGCTTTCGCCCTCGCCTTAGGGGCCGGCTCACCCTGCGTGGATTAACCTTGCGCAGGAACCCTTGGACTTTCGGCGACAGTGTTTCTCGCACTGTTTGTCGCTACTCATGTCAGCATTCGCACTTCCGATATCTCCAGAGAGGGTCACCCCGTCTCCTTCGCAGACCTACGGAACGCTCCGCTACCGCGCATATCAAAGATATGCACCCACAGCTTCGGCACGTGGCTTGAGCCCCGTTACATTTTCGGCGCAGGGTTTCTATTAGACCAGTGAGCTATTACGCTTTCTTTAAAGGATGGCTGCTTCTAAGCCAACCTCCTGGTTGTTTTGGAATCCCCACATCCTTTCCCACTTAGCCACGATTTGGGGGCCTTAGCTGGTGGTCTGGGCTGTTTCCCTCTCGACAATGGACCTTAGCACCCACTGTCTGTCTGCCACGCTCATACTCCTCGGTATTCGGAGTTTGGTTAGGTTTGGTAAGACTTTGGGTCCCCCTAGCCCATCCAGTGCTCTACCCCCGAGGGCAATACGTGACGATCTACCTCAATAGATTTCGCGGAGAACCAGCTATCTCCGAGTTTGATTGGCCTTTCACCCCTAGCCACAGCTCATCCCCGAC
>NZ_JBCHWF010000001.1:1607500-2080000 GCF_059801175.1 Asaia sp. Ae19-3
GGCGCTGCCCTATAAGCTTCTGCGCGAGCAGTCGCTTGAGACGGCCCGGCGTCTGCTCGGTGCGGGTCTCTCGGTCGGTGACCGTGTCGCCATCGTTGCCGAAAGCGACGGCGATTTCGCTCGCATCTTCTTTGGCTGTCAATATGCCGGGCTCGTACCCGCGCCATTGCCCCTGCCAATCGCGTTCGGTGGCCGGGAAGCCTATATTTCCACGCTGCGTGGCATGGTCTCGGCTTCGGGCGCCCGCGCTGTCGTCGTGCCGGAACTGATCGGATCATGGACAGCAGATATTGTTGCCGGACTTGATCTCGCTTTCGGCGGTTCGCCTGCCGAGTTGCTGGCCCTTGCCCCATCCGACCAGCCCCTCCCGTCGATTGGCGCTGAAGACCTCTCTTATCTTCAATTCTCATCAGGCAGCACGCGCTTTCCGATGGGGGTTGCCGTCACTCAATCGGCAGGCATGGCCAATGCTCGGGCAATCGCGCGTGACGGCCTCAAGGTCAGGGAGACCGGGGATCGTTGCGTCTCCTGGCTGCCGCTCTATCACGATATGGGGCTCGTCGGGTTCTTCCTGACGCCCATGACCTGTCAGCTGACGGTAGATCTTCTTCCGACGCGCGAATTCGCCCGACGCCCGCATGTGTGGCTCGATCTGATCAGCCGCAATCGCGGCACGATCGCCTATAGCCCCTCATTCGGATACGAACTCTGCGCGCGTCGCCCTGTTTCGGGCGATCTCGACCTATCCTGCTGGCGCATCGCCGGGATCGGCGGTGACATGATCCGCCACCATATCCTCGAGACCTTTGCCGAGCGCTTTGCCGCCTATGGTTTTGATGGCCGCGCCTTTGTGGCGAGCTACGGAATGGCGGAAGCCACGCTCGCGATCAGCTTTGCTCCGCTTGATACAGGCATCGTCACCGATACAATCGACCTGCGCAAGCTTGAGACCGACGGTGTTGCGATCGCCTCGAATGACCCCTCTCATGCGCTGCGCACCTTCGTACTTTGCGGCGTCGCTCTTCCGGAGCATGACGTGCAGGTGCGCAATGCCGATGGCGCCCTTATGCCGGAGCGCCATGTGGGCATGGTTTATGTTCGTGGCCCCAGCCTGATGCGCGGCTATTTCGGCCGCAGCTCCGAGACTGACGAGGTGCTGGACAGCAAGGGCTGGCTGAATACGGGCGATCTTGGTTACATGCTTGACGGTCAGGTGGTCATCACCGGGCGCGCCAAGGACCTTATCATCATCAACGGTCGCAATATCTGGCCGCAGGATCTCGAATGGTCTGCCGAGCATGAAATTGCTTCGCTGCGCTCACGTGACGTCGCCGTATTTGCCGTCGAAGGCAGCGAGGGTGAGCGCGTTGTGGCGCTGGTGCAGTGCCGCGCCACCAATGACGATGATCGCGCAAAACTGCGCGAGGAAACCATGGGTCTGTTCCGCCGTCAGCATGGCATCGACGTTGATGTCATTCTGGTGCCGCCGCATACCTTGCCGCAGACATCGTCAGGCAAGCTGACACGCGCCCGGGCCAAGGCAATGCTTCTGGCAGGTCAGTTCGAAACCAGCCAGACCGCCGCCTGATGCTCGCGGGAGGGACGGCCGTGACGAACTGCTTCCTTCCCTGGTTTCCCGACAGACCCGCATGAGAAGCAGCCGAAGGGTCGCCCTCTGGCCATAAGGCCCACGCTGTCGCATAAGACCCACCATCACGGGGCGCCCGGCGCCCCAATGCCTCTACTCGGAGACCTTGAAATGGCCGATACGGTCGCCTCCATCGCCTCGATGATCATCGACAAATTGCTTGCTAATCCGAAAGTCCCCCGCGACATCACCGGTGAAAGCAAGATTGTGGAAGATCTCGCCTTCGACTCACTCGCCGTCATGAATTTCGTGATGGAGATCGAAGACGAACTCGATGTCTCCGTACCTCTCGACAAGCTGGCCGACATCCGCACGATCAACGATCTTGCAGCCTGTCTCGCGTCTCTCAAAGCCGGTACCGCCTCGTGACCGATATCTTCGCCAAATATGCGGGCCTCAAGACGGCAGCAGCCGGACTGACGGCGCATTCGCCCCGCAATCCGTTCGGGGTGGTGATCGATCATCCGGTTTCGGCCACGGTCGGTCTGATCGAGGGACGTGAAACCCTTCTTTTCGGCACGAACAATTATCTCGGCCTCAGCCAGTCGACAGCTGCCGCCGAGGCAGCCATCGAGACCGTGCGCCGCGAAGGTGTTGGCACAACGGGCTCGCGCATCGCCAACGGCACCTACGCGCTTCATCGCAAGCTCGAAACCCGTCTGGCTGAAGTCCTCCGCCGCCGCCACTGCATGATCTTCTCGACGGGGTATCAGGCCAATCTCGGGGCAATTTCCGCCCTGGCCGGCAAGGATGACGTGCTGCTGCTCGATGCAGACAGCCATGCCAGCATCTATGACGCAAGCCGTCTGGGCTATGCTCAGGTCATCCGCTTCCGCCATAACGACCCGGCCGATCTCGATCGTCGCCTGTCCCGGCTGAAGGATCATCAGGGTGCCAAGCTGATCGTCGTTGAAGGCATCTATTCAATGACCGGCAACGTCGCACCGATGCGCGAATTTGCCGAGGTCAAGAAGAAGCATGGCGCTTATCTCCTCGCCGATGAGGCGCATTCCTTTGGCGTTCTGGGCGAGAACGGCCGCGGTCTGGCCGAGCGCGACGGCTGTGAGGACGATGTCGATTTCGTCGTTGGCACATTCTCCAAAAGCCTCGGTACGGTTGGTGGATATTGCGCCTCCAACCTTGATGGGCTCGAACTGATCCGCCTCTGCTCACGCCCGTATATGTTCACCGCATCGCTGCCACCGGAAATCATTGCCGCGACGCTGGCTGCACTTGATGAGATGATCGCACGTCCCGAGCTTCGCACGCAGCTCTACGCCAATGCAAAGCAGCTCAACCATGGCCTGCATGCGCTGGGTCTGAAGACGAGTGCGCATGTCAGCCCGGTTGTGGCCGTCACGCTCGACAATGTCGAGCAGGCTCTTGCTTTCTGGAATCGCCTGCTGGAACTCGGCGTTTACGTCAATCTGTCGCTCCCGCCTGCAACACCTGACGAACACCCGCTGCTGCGCTGCTCTGTCATGGCAGTGCACACGCCGGAAGAAATCGACCGTGCTCTGGGCATTTTCGCCCAGGTGAAGAAGGACGTTCTGGGGTAATCAGCCGGTCAGCGACCACAGAAAAGGCGAGAGGTTCTCCGAACCCTCGCCTTTTTTTATGCCTGTTTCTTAGCCCTGCATCCCGCTGAGAAAGATCCTGCGGGCTCGCCAGAGCAGTCTCGGCAGGCAGATCAATGGATGTCGCGCCTCAAAGGGAGAGAGCTTCAACACGAAGCCACTATGGCGTTCGATTTTCCAGGCAAGATAGGCAGCCCCATTCTTGAAGGTGAAGGCTGCCTTGATAAGCCGGGCAACGTTGCGCCACCGCCCCTTGCGAGCCATGCGTTCCCATCGACGCTCTGCCCGCAGGCGCTGGGCTGTCGACAGCCTCGGGGCCACACAGCCGCCCGTCTCATCAAAAGCAAGGCCTGCACTTTGCCATGCCGGGCGGGTAAGCGCGGCGTAACGCGCGTCTTGACCCTGCATGATTACAGAACCTCGTGCCGATTGCTCGACACGCAATTCGGCGCGATAGGTACGCCTGAAAAGTGCCTCCCACCATTTTTCGGGGGGATGCGCTCCCTCTTCCAGACGTGCCGCCCAGCCAGCCGCTGTCGTCACGCAAGAGCGGATGATCGAGAGAAGGGTATCCGCAGCTTCAGGGTTTCTCACCCAGACGAGGCGCACCGGCTGGCAGAACCGTGCCCACAGCGTTGTGTCGGCCGAGCGCGGAGACGCCCCGGCACGAAGCTGCTGCATAGTCAGTACGGCAATTTTTGCCCGTAGAACCTGCCCGTCGATTTCATGCTCGGCATAAAAGACATTGGGGGGCAACAGATGATTGGCCAGCATCGCTGCGGGCGACGCCGGCCAGTCGGACAGACGCTCGAGCACGATATAAAAATCGAAAAGCCCTTCGGGGTCGAATTGTCTCAGACCGGAGCCGTAGAAAAGCACACCAAGTGGTCGGGCAATGCCAAGAATCTGCGTGACCAGCGTATGCAAACGCGGGTCGACCGGTGTCGTCAGTTCACCGATCAGGATCTGATCAAGCGCAGAGTCGGCCTCAGTCATGCACAAAACCGAATTCCGGCCCTTCGGAAAGCACAATGCGATGGCTGGCGCCCGGCGAGAAGCGTTCACCGTCCAGCACGAAATCGCCTTGGCAGGTCAGGACGAGCTCACTCGCCTTGCCGCTCGTATAATCGGGACTCTCACGCAGCCAGGCCGGCGCACGACCACGGAGCAGCGCCCAGGTCGCCTGCAGCAGCTTTCTGGGATGATCGGCAACGCGCAGGAAATGCAGGTCGCCGGTTCTCACCTTGCCGGTGTTCCAGAATGGCCAGATACCGAGATTGAGCTTCTGCAATGCGGTGGAGAGAAAAAGAAAACTCAGTCCATCGACCAGCGGCGTGCCATCCACCTCAAGGGTAAGGCGATCTCCCGCCAGCCAGGTCTCGCGCTGTCGTCGCCAGAGCAGGCTGCCAAAAGCACCAACCAGAGTCGCAGCTACCGCCAGATTATGCGGCGCGTAGCGCAGCACATGCGGCGAATGGGCTATGGCAATGGCGCGTGCGTAACCCGAACTGCCCTGAAACATGCCAAGACGCGTCTCATGCTCACCCTCAGGCCAGGAAATCTTGAGAGGACGGCGGGTCTTGCGCGGCAGAACCGCACTGTTTCGATACAGAAGCTTGAGCGCCTCGATACCGCGTGTGGAAAAACCGATATCCTGGGCAATCAGATTGGTATTGCCTGAAGGAAAGATCGCGATATCGGGCAGCGCATCCTCGGGATAGATACGCGCAATGGCGGTCATGACATCGCTGACCGTACCATCGCCGCCGTTGATAGCGACCAGCGGGACATTGCGCCGGGCGAGTTCCGTCACCATCTCCTGCATCTCGTCATGAGAAGAAGGCACGAGAAACCCGTCACCAAGAAGGTCACTCGCCTGGCGCGCGAATTTTCTGCCATCCCGACGGTTCTTACGACTACGCGGGTTATGGATCAGGGCTAGGCGCACGGCAGTATCATTTATGTTACGGTAATCCCTTCAGCCCGACGGAACATCGGGGGTCCGCCTTGCGCGGCGCCATAGCATGACTTAGGCAGCGGGACCAGAAACCGATTGGTCATTTTTAACTTTTGCCGTTACCGGCCTTTGACCTGTCGCTAGGAAGAGAAAGGTTGATGACCCTGACCGAAACCCCCTCTGTGGTTCTGGCGCATCTTTCCGACGTGCATCTTCCACCCCCTGCTTCCCTGCCCTCGTGGCGCCATTTCACCAATAAGCGGGCCCTCAGCGTCGCCTCATGGAAGCGCCATCGCGTCCATCATCACCTGCCCGCGCTTTCGGATGCTGTCCGCGATGACATGCATGCCGCCCGGCCTGATCTGATCCTCAATACCGGCGACCTGACGAATTTCGGCCTGCGGGAAGAATTTTCGAATGCTGCCTCCTGGCTTGGGACCATGGCGGCCCCCTGCCTCGTGGTGCCGGGCAATCATGACGCCATGGTACGCGAACCATGGCATGACACCGCAGCCAAATGGGCGGACTGGACGGAAAAGACGGCCGAGGGCGCCTTTCCCTATCTGCGCGAAGAAGGCGATCTCGCCATTATCGGCGTAAACAGCGCCATACCGACCCCGCCCTTCATGGCCTGCGGGCGTGTCGGCGCAGCGCAACGCGCGCGTCTGGCCGAAATTCTGGATACGACACGAGACAAATGCCGCGTGGTCATGATCCATCATCCCCCACGCGCCGGACTTGTTCCTTGGCGAAAATCCCTGCTCGATCTCAAGGCAGTCGCTGCCATTATCGCGCAGCACGGTGCCGCCTTGGTGCTGCATGGTCATTCGCATGACGCCACACTCTCGACGATTTCGGGCACATCCATTCCGCTCATCGGCGTGCCATCGGCCTCTTTGCAATCATCCAGACCCTGGCGCCATAGTGGCTGGAACCGGATAGCGATTGCCCGCCAGAGCGCCGGATGGGAGATCGACCTGACGACACGCCAATTCACTCAGGCAGAGGGGTGGCGCTGCAGCCGTCATCGCAACTGGCTCATTCGGGATGGACAAGGCTGATGCGTCTTCCCCATTTTCCGACGCTGGACCGCTATCTTCTTGCCCAGCTTCTTCCCCCCTTCGTTGTCTCGCTGGCTGCCGTTCTGGCGGCCCTTCTGCTGGAACGCCTGCTCGTCCTGTTCGACGATCTCGCCGCAGAGGGGAGCTCACTGGCCACTTTCGTCTCGCTGCTGACCGACCTGTTGCCGCATTATCTTGGCCTGGCGCTGCCCGCGGCTCTTTGCGTCAGCGTTTTCCTGATCATCCGGCGAATGAGCGACAATAACGAGATCGACGCGCTTATGGCGAGCGGCGTCTCGCTGCTTCGTATCGCCCGGCCTTATATGTGGTCAGGTGTGGTGCTGGGGCTCGGCAGCATCCTGCTCTACGGCTATATCCAGCCCGTAGCGCGTTACGATTTCCGATCCGGATTTTACTATGCCGCCCATTCGGGCTGGGCACCTCATCTGCAGGCTGGCATGTTCGCCACGACGTCAGGCGACTCGATGCTCACAGCCGACCGCGTCTCGCGCAACGGGACAGTCTTGCATGAGGTCTTCATCCGACAGCGCGAACCCGACGGTGCGGTCCGGATCATCACTGCTCATCGTGGGCTGATTACTGCCGTCCCCTCTCTCAAGCAGACCCGCCTTGATCTGTGGGATGGGCTGATCGTCTATGATCCGCGCGACGAGAGCAACAAGGCCAATCAGACCCGCTTCGAACACAGCATGCGCACTTTCGATCAGAGCCACGATACAGCGGCGTTCCGCTCCCGCGGGATCGACGAACGCGAACTGACACTGGTGGAACTGGCAACCCGTCTCGAGGCCTCCCATCAATCGGATGCGCCTGCCGGCGACGGCGTCATTACCCGCTCCAGCCTGCGTGCAGAACTCGATTTCCGCCTCGCACGCGCGCTCGCCATTCCCTTCATACCGCCCCTTGCCGTGGCACTAGCCATTGGCGCCAAACGACGTCGCCCGATCATGGGTCTCATCGCGCTCGCGCTCGTGCTGGTGGGCTTTGACCACACACTGCAATTCGGTCACGGCCTGATCGCGACCGGCAGGATGAAGGGTCTTTATGCCATCTGGCTGCCTGAAATTCTTTTCTGCACGATCTGCATGGCGTCCATCTTCAGACGCTCACGCGGGTCGTGGCGCCGACGTCAGGCGATCCCCCTCAACAAGGCGAGGCGCCCGGCATGAGCGAGACCCAGGCATCACGCGCGGTGCTGCGCACCCATCTGACACGCTCATTTCTGAGCCGGACCCTGATCTGTGGGGCAATTCTGGTGTCAATGATGGAAATTCTGGGCCTGCTCGAAATGACCACGCCCATACTCGAGCGCCATCTCGGTGCCATGGGCATGGTGCGCTACGCCCTGCTCAGACTGCCAAGCCTCATTTATCAGACGCTCCCTCTAAGCACGCTGATCGGCGCGCTTTTTCTGCTCATGCAGATGACGCTCAACAGCGAGACAGCAAGCCTGCGTGCCGCCGGGCTCTCGACAAGACGACTGCTTCTGCTGCTCCTGCCTGCAATCGGGATCATCAGCCTGGTCGGGATCGCGACGCAGGAAGTCGTTGCTCCACGCGCCGAACTGGCTCTCGCCAAATGGTGGAACAGAACCGACCCTCACGCCGCAGGCAGCGGCCACGGCTTCTGGTTTCACGCGGCGGGTGACGTCGTGCATATCGACAGCTTCAGCGATGGCGGGCGGCGTATCACGAAGGTTGCCGTCTATCACCGCATCCCTGGCGGCGATCTGGTCGCCGCCGATACGGCGCCGGAGCTGCTCTACGACCCGAAGACCGGATGGCAGGCAACCCTTGTGCGCAGCCTTGCGCTCAGAAGTAACCGTGTCGACATCGACCAGCGCAGCAACATCACGCTTCTGCCTGCGAGTGTGACACCCGATACGCTGATCCAGCTTTCGCAGAATTATCCGGTGCTGTCCTTTTGGTCACTCTGGAGCATCCTGCATCGTGGTGGGGCCTCAAGCCTGCCGAAAGCGACGTATCGCATGGCGCTTTTTGCGCCGTTCACTTTGCCGGTCTCGCTCTGCGCAATGCTGTTCCTGGCCTTGCCGGTCATCTATATTCCCCCGCGCACAGGGACGCGCAGCCTGCTGCCGATTGCGGCGCTGGCTGCCGGTTTTGGTTTCATAGTGCTTCAAGGCCTGATACAGGCACTGGGCAATGCGGGAACCCTGCCTGCGTTAATTGCCGTCACGGCGCCTCCCGCCCTGGCATTCCTCCTCGGAGGGGCATGGATAGTGAAGATGGAAGAAAAATGAGCACGTTCAGTGGTGAACAGGCCGAAGGCTTCTGGAAAGCCTTCTGGAATGCCCGGAAAAACCAAGGCTCCCTTCGCACCGGCAGAAGCTTCGACCTTGGCAAGATGAGCCTGCCGCAGCTCTGGATGGCCTATCTCACCTACCCGACCATTCTGTTCTATTTCACCCTGATCGCAATCTCTACCGGGGTCGCTCTGGCTCTCACGCCGAGGCTCGGGCCGACCCTGATCACCATCCTGCTGGTGGTGGGGATCTATCCCTTCGCCTGGTACGCCATCCATCGCTTCATTCTTCATGGCCGGTGGCTCTATCGTAACCCGGTCACGGCCTCGCTGTGGAAGCGCGTCCATTTCGACCACCATCAGGACCCGCATCTGCTCGACGTGCTGTTCGGCTCGCCGCTCAATACGCTTCCGACAATCGCAATTATTGTCATGCCTATCGGATGGGGCATCGGCGGGGCCAGCACGGCTTTTGCCGCACTGGCGACAGGCCTGGTTATGACCTGCATCTATGAATTTTTCCACTGCATCCAGCATCTGGCCTACAAGCCACGCTGGGCATGGGTCAGCAAGATCAAGCAGTTGCATGTGCTGCATCACTTCCATGACGAGGACGGTAATTACGGCATCACCAATTATGCTGCCGACCGTCTTTTCGGCAGCTTCTACAAAGATGCCCGCGCCCGCGCCCGCAGCGCCCATGTCTTCGATCTCGGCTATGATCTCGACGAGGCAAAGCGCTATCCCTGGGTCATGAAACGCACAGGGGCACCGCCCAAGCAGCGTCCGGACGGCGCGAGAAGTGGCAGCAGCGCACGGTGAGTCTTCCCGTTCTGGTTCTTGCCGGGTCACGCGACGGCGCGCAGGACCCGCTGGCCCGCCATGGAAACGTTGCTCATAAGGCCCTTCTCCCTGTCGCAGGCCGGCCCATGATCGATCGCGTTCTTGAGACGCTTTCTGCAACGCCGAGTCTTGGCCCTGTCTACGTCAGTATCGAGACACCCGAAGCGCTTGATGCGCTCGACAGGGCGTTTACCTGCGTCCCCACGGCCAAAGGCCCGAGCGGCAGCGTTGCCCTTGCGCTTGACCGTATCGGCGCACCCCTACTGATAACGACGGCGGATCACCCGCTTCTTCAGCCGGTCTGGATTACCGAGTTTCTTCGCAATGCCGAATTGTCAGGTTGCGACCTGGCCGTGGGCGTTGCCTTGCGTCCCGTTATAGAGCGCGACGTGAAGGGAACGAAACGCACCTATATCCCGCTTAGCGACATGAGTTTTTCGGGCTGCAATCTCTTCCTGCTGCGCACCGATCGTGCCCGCGCCGTCATCGAGCTGTGGCAGAAGCTCGAACGCGACCGCAAGCATCCGCTCAGAATGGCCCGCACTCTGGGCTTTGGCATCCTGCTGCGGGCATTGTTCAGACGCCTCGACAGCGCGACACTCACGTCACGCATTCATGCCCTGACCGGTGCCCGCGTCAGCCTCGTGCCCATGGCCCACGGACGGGCGGCGGTCGATGTCGACAAGCCAGAGGACTTGGCTCTGGTGGAAAAGCTTTTGGCTGAAGCGCCATGAAAATTGCCTATGTGATCAACTCGGTTGAAGGCGGTGGTGCCGCCCTTCCCGTGCCCGCCATCACGCAGGTCATGCGTGAAAACGGTCATGAAGTGATTGTACTCGCCCTGACACGCCGCGATGGACGCGCCATCAAGCCCATGCTGCAGGCCGGACTGACCGTGCATGTGCGCGAGGGCAGCAAGACAGATCATCTGGCAGCCCTACTCTGGCTCAATCGGGAAATAGGCGAGCAGAAGCCCGATCTGATCTGGACCTCACTGACGCGCGCCACCCTTCTCGGACAATTGGTCGGTCTTCGACGCCGGCTGCCGGTGGTAAGCTGGCAGCATTCTGCCCGCCTCAAACCCGCCAATGCCAGACTGTTGCGCCTTATGCGCAGTCTTTCGAAGCTCTGGATTGCCGATTCCACCTGTGTGGAGCAGGAAACAGAGCGCAAGCTTGGCCTGAGTGGCGATAAACTGACCTGCTGGCCGATCTTTCGCGCCAGTGACAGCTTTCCTGTGGCCGTCCCCGGGTCTGAGGCCGCACCGATCCGTATCGGCAGTCTGGGGAGACTGCATCCGGTCAAGGGATATGACACGCTGTGCGAGGCGGTGCGTCTTCTTGGCAAAATCGCGAATCTGCCGGGATACGAGTTCCATATCGCTGGCGAGGGCGAGGAACGTGACCGTCTGGCGGCACTGATCGCTCGCGACAAGCTGCCGATCGTTCTCGATGGCTATAACGCCGAGCCACGACAGTTTCTCTCGACGCTGCAGATCTACGTCCAGCCTTCGCATTGGGAAGGGCTTTGCCTGGCCGCTCATGAGGCCTTGCTCTGCGGCGTTCCTGTGATCGCGTCAGAGGCAGGAGAACTGCCTCATACGATCACCGAGGCCTGCGGCCGTATCGTGCCCCCCAAAGACCCCGAGGCTCTGGCGCTCGCTCTGGCAGACCTGCTGCGTCAGCCAGAACGCCTTGCCACAATGGGTCAGATCGGGCGCAACCGCGTTCTTTCACGCTTCGACGCCGCATCCTTCGACCGGCGGGGCGCAGAAATCCTAGCGCGCCTCGAAAGAACTCTCTGAACGGGTCTGGGTCAGGTGGCTCGAGAGACGAAAATCCATCTGCGCAAAAACGACTGACGCCGCCAGAAGCAGTATCCAGACCATGCGCGCCGCTGCCTGATGCTCAAGCCAGGCAGCAGCACCGAAAGCGATGACGGCAAGCATGTCGAGCCCGAAATGCAGTCGCTCATCGAGATGACCGCACAGAAACCCGATCAGAAACAGAACAATTCCGAAAATGGCGCAACTCAGAGCCTTTTCCCGACGCATCCAGTCAAGAACAGGCATAACCCGATCGGTTGTGTCGCGTTTGTCAGACAAGAGTTTCTCCAGACAGGTGAAAGCAGGGTGCCTTCGATGAGTAACCACAAGTGAGCGACAGGCAAAGTTACGAAGACGACAAGCGGGGCATGACCGATGCGACACCCCCGCCTCTGAGCCTGCCGGAAAACCAGTTTGCCATCAGGCGCGCCATGCTCGGTCTGGCCCGGAATCTCAACTGGGCATGTCTGAACGAGTTCTCCCTGCCCGCTGCCGGTCGCCGGGCCGATATCATGGCCCTTGGCGCCGATGGGCAGTTGCACTGCATCGAGATCAAGTCAGGACCACGCGATTTTCTGACAGATCACAAATGGCCGGAATACCGCGACTGGTGCGACAGGCTGTATTTCGCAGTCGATCAGCATTTCCCTCAGGCCCTCATTCCGGACGATGTTGGGCTCTTCGTCGCGCATGTGATGGAAAGCCCCTCAACCATCGTGCCGGAATGTGCCATGATCCGCGAAAGCCCGTTTGCCAAGCTGGCAACGGCCCGCAGAAAGACCCTGATGCAGCTTTTCGGCCATAACGCCGCGCTGCGTCTCATGGCTCTGGAAGACCCTGCCATGACAGCGTCTCTCCGTGCGGCCCGACGTGTCGAATAAGGAGTGTCTGCATGACCGATCAACGTCTCATCGCCCAACGCCTGGAGGTTGCCCGCGCCGTCGTCGCCGATGCCGCCGCCCTGGCTATGGCAATGAGGCCGCCGCCGGGTGGACCGGTCGGCAGCATGAAAGGCGTGCAGGATTATGTCACTGAAGCCGATATGGCAGTCGAGGCCCTTGTCTCGAAACGGATCGAGGCCCTTTTCCCTGAAGATGGCTTTATGGGCGAAGAGGGAGGACGCCAGCGTGAGGGTGGGCTGACCTGGGTTATTGACCCGATCGACGGCACATCGAACTACGCTCGCGGACGCGAGCGCTGGTGCGTCTCACTTGGCCTGATGGATGGCGCAGTGCCAGCTGCGGGTGTGATCAATGCCCCGGCTCTGGGCGAGGTCTATACGGCCCAGCGCGGCGTGGGTGCCTGGCTCAATGGCAGGAAGCTTACCGCCTCCCCCGTCACAGACCCGAAAAATGCCATGGTGGAAACGGGATGGAGCGCGAAAGTGTCGCCGGAAACCTATGCCAGCCGTGCGAAGGCGTTTCTGGAGCTCGGTATTGCGCCGCGAACAGGCGCCTGTGGCGCTCTGGCTCTTGCTGACGTCGCCTCGGGTCGCAGTGACGGCTATCTCGAAATCGCCATCAATCTCTGGGATGTTGCCGCCGCCCTCGTCATGATTGAGGAAAGTGGCGCGCGCGTCTCACCGTTCCTGCAGGATGGCGGGCTGACCGGATGCATTTCCATTCTCGCAGCAGCACCGGGTGTCGCCGAGCCAATCGCTGCGGCTGCCGGAATGCGCCTTCTCTGACATCCGGTCCGGTTGCCTGATGACAACCATTCTCACGCCATAATTTCCCGTCAGGGCTGGCAGCTCCTGCCCCCTGACGGTTCACGATACGAGGCCCCTCATCCATGGTTTCTCTCTCACGCCGACTCGTCGCTTCCACGGTCTTGCTGGCCGCAGGTCTGACGGCTGTGCCTGCCATGGCGACGCCAAAACAACAGGCTCTGGTCGACCGGGCGACGCTCGCGGTTCAGGATATCTTCCAGGGTACGACACCGAATTCGCGCGCCCAGCGTTACCTGGCCAAGGCGCGCGCCGTGATGGTGTGCCCCTCGGTCTTTCGCATGTCGATCGTTTTTGGTGGCGCAGGAGGCGGCTGCCTTCTGCTGTCACGCGATGCCCGCGGCTCGTGGTCAGACCCGGCCTTCTATACGCTGAGCTCTGCCTCAATGGGACTTCAGCTCGGCGTTGAAAGCTCTGAGCTGATGTTTTTCGTCATGTCCGATCGTGGTCTTCAGGCCCTGCTCGACAGCCAGTTCAAGTTCAGCGCCGGGGCTTCGGCTTCATTCGCCAATATGGGGAGCGGTATCGAAAGCGGCTCTGCCGGTGCCTCAAACACCGATATTCTCGCGCTTCAGAAATCATCCGGACTTTTTGCCGGCGCCTCGCTCGGTGGTTCCAAGCTGACTATCGACAGCGCCTCCAATCGCGCCTTTTACAATCAGCCCGTCGGCCCGGAAGATATCGTTATCTCGATGCGCGTGAACAATACTGGCGCTGACCCGCTGCGACGCGTCCTGATGCAGGTCGTGCAGCAGCAAAGCGCAACACCGGCCCAATCAGCCATCACGGGCGCTGCAACCTCCGCCGCAAGCGGAACGGTAGGCAACAGCCCCTATCCGGCAAATTACGACAGCAGCAAATCATTCACCAGCCAGTCGCATGGCGCCGTGAAGAGCGAAACACTCTCGGCACCGAAGTAAGACGCAAGCGCCAGGGCGGATTTCCTGCCGTCCTGAGCCTGGCCTGTTGACCTCAGGGATGATGGGAGGGGGTCTTGCCCTGGCCAGTTTGCCCCGCCCTGAGGGCTCTCAGAGCCTCGATCCGCGTGTTATGCTCATGCAGATCATGTGAAAATCCGTGCTTGCCTGTACCGTCAGCCACGAAATACAGCATGTCTCCGGTGGCAGGATGCGCAACCGCATTCAGGGCAGCAAGGCCGGGGGAACAGATAGGGCCTGGCGGCAGAGCCGCAATCTCATAGGTATTATGCGGGCCTGCCACATGCAGGTCATCATGGGTCACCGGATGATCCAGCACACCCAGCCCCTCGCTCAGATCGTAGATCGCTGTTGGATCTGATTGCAGCTTCATGCCGAGCGCCAGACGATTGAGGAAGACGCGCGCCACTTGCGGCCGCTCGGCGTCGTCACCTGTTTCCCGCTCGACAATCGAGGCCAGAACCAGCAGATCCCTCGGTGTGTTCAAGACAGGGTCAGGCTCCCTGCCAGCCCAGACGCGGGCGAGAGCCTGCGTCATGAGCGCTTCGAGACGATGCACGATCTGCGCACGCGGCGCACCACGCTCATAGGCAATAGTCTGGGGAAGCAGCGCGCCTTCCTCAATCGCGGGCATGGGACCGGTAAGCAGCGGGTCCTGCGCGATGAGCGTCGCAATCTGCCGCGCCGTGCGTCCTTCGGGAATGGTGAGATGATGGCTGACTGGCGTACCGTGACGCAGCACATCAAGAACATCGAGTATAGAGGCGCCCGTAGCAAAATGCAGTTCTGCAGCATGGAGGGCACCATGCGATCTTGTCAGCCTGGCTATGAGCCTGAACTGACGTTCAGACATTGAACCACCTGGGATAATCCCGGCAGAGGCCAGATCATGGGCGATCATGACGGTGCTGCCGTGAGGCACGACATGATCGACAGGGTTCTGGAGAGGCCCGGGGCGATGTGCGAACAGCCACAGCGCCGCAGCCCCCCCTGCCCCTGCAAGGACAAGAAGCAGGAAAAGGGCAAGAAAGACGCGCTTCATTCCCGCCCCTTCATGATTTCAGGGCGTGGATCAGACGCCCTTGACGATCAGGCTGGCATTGGTGCCGCCAAAGCCGAAGCTGTTGGAAAGCGCAATGTTGATCTTGCGCTGCTGGGCTTCATGCGCCACGCGATCAATCACGCTCTCACGTGCGGGATTGTCGAGATTGAGCGTCGGCGGAGCGACATTGTCACGGATCGCCAGCATCGAGAACATGGCTTCGACCGAACCCGCTGCGCCGAGCAGATGGCCCGTGGCAGACTTGGTTGAAGACATGGCGACACGCTTGGCGTCATCACCGAAGAAACGCTCAACCGCATCAAGCTCGAGGTCATCGGCCATGGTCGAGGTGCCATGCGCGTTGACGTAATCGATATCGGCCGGGGTGATGCCCGCCGAGCGCAGGGCGGCCTTCATGGCGCGGAACGCCCCTTCATGACCCTCTGCAGGGGCCGTGATGTGATGCGCATCGCCCGAGAGCCCATAACCGATGATCTCGCCATAGATCTTCGCACCACGTGCCTTAGCGTGCTCGTATTCCTCAAGCACGACAATACCCGAGCCTTCGCCCATGACGAAGCCGTCACGGTCGCGATCCCAGGGGCGCGACGCTTTTTCGGGAGTATCATTGAAGCCGGTGGAGAGCGCACGAGCGGAGGAGAACCCTGCAATGCCCAGCGGGCAGACAGCGGCCTCGGCTCCACCTGCAATCATCACATCGGCATCGCCCAGCATGATGAGACGCGTGGCATCGCCAATGGCATGCACACCTGTCGCACAGGCGGTCACGGCCGAGTGGTTCGGCCCCTTGAAGCCATAGCGAATCGACACATGGCCCGAAATCAGGTTGATCAGGGCGGAGGGAATGAAGAAGGGCGACAGGCGACGGGCCTTGCCGCTCGCGACTGTCAGAGAGGCATCATAGATGGTCTGAAGACCACCAATGCCCGAGCCGATCATCACGCCGGTCGCGCAACGGTCTTCCTCGGATTCCGGCTTCCAGCCTGAATCCTCGACGGCCTGAATGGCAGCCGCCATGCCGAGATGGATGAAACGATCCATCTTCTTCTGGTCCTTCGTCGGAACCCAGTCCGAGAGCGTCAGGCCGCCTTCTGCTGTCGGGCCTTCAGGCACCTCACCCGCCACATGGGCAGGAAGATCGCTCGGGTCGAAGCAGGTGATGCGGCCAATGCCGGTCTGTCCGGCAATCAGACGCTGCCAGGTCTGGTCCACGCCCACCGCCAGTGGCGTGACAAGCCCCATACCGGTGACGACGACGCGTCTTTCTTTCATTGCCGATAGGTTTGCCATCATGGGCGGACGAAGCTCCAGTCATAAAGGCCAGCTCCCGGCGGGCTGCCATGAGGGAGCGGCTGTAAATCTCGTCGTATGCTCCGGCTCCACTGAAACGGGAGCCGGAGAAAGATCAATGCATCAGGCCGAATGGCCCAATGCAGCCGGATCAGGCGGCCTTCTGCTTTTCGATGTAGTCGATGGCGTCCTTGACGGTCGCGATCTTCTCGGCTGCATCTTCAGGAATTTCGACGCTGAAGGCTTCTTCGAAAGCCATGACCAGCTCGACCGTGTCGAGGCTGTCGGCGCCGAGATCGTCGATGAAGGAAGCGTCAGGGGTTACCTTGCTCTCTTCAACGCCGAGATGCTCAACAACGATTTTCTTAACCTTATCGGCGATTTCGCTCATCTGTTCTGGCTTCCTGTGTGCCCTTATTCGGGCGGTTCGAATCTGTTTTACCATCCGTCTGGTCGCCCAGTCGGTCCCCGTCTTTACTTCAGAGACGGCCTATACTGCCAGTACCCTGAATCGCGGACCGAAGTTCGGACCCCGGCGGGCCTGGACGCCCACGCTTCGGACGAAGCAGCGGGCGCTTAGCATGGTTTACCCTCCCACGCCAAGCTTTGCGTGTCGAAGGCGCTTTTGCCCTCAGGGCATGGCCATCCCGCCATTGACGTTCATGGTCATGCCGGTCACCCAGCCTGCCTCTTCAGAGGCGAGATAGACGACGGCTGCAGCAATATCCTCGGGCTTGCCCATGCGACCGAGCGGGATGGAACCCAGCAGCTTGTCACGCTGCGCATCCGGCAGCACGGCTGTCATGGCAGTCTCGACAAAGCCAGGCGCGATCACGTTGACCGTGACGCCGCGCGAGCCGACTTCCTGAGCCAGCGACTTGGTCATACCGATCATGCCGGCTTTGGCTGCGGAATAATTGGCCTGCCCGCCATTGCCCGTCACACCGACAATCGAGGCGATATTGATGATGCGGCCGCCGCGACGACGCAGCATGCCCTTGAGAGCGGCACGACACAGACGGAAGGGCGATTCCAGATCAACCGTCATGACCTGTGACCAGTCTTCATCCTTCATGCGAATGATGAGGCCATCGCGCGTGAGCCCGGCATTATTGACGAGAATATCGAGCGGCTTGCCAAGCAGGGCCTCAGCCTTGCCCACGAGCGCATCGGCTTCCTCACCGCTTGAGAGATTGGCGGCGCAGACATGCACGCGCTCGCCAAGGCTCGCCGCCACTTCAGCCAGAGCCGGTTCACGCGTGCCGGAAAGCACGAGCTCGGCACCCTGGGCATGAAGGGCGCGTGCGATGGCAGCGCCCAGACCGCCCGAAGCGCCCGTCACGAGCGCCGTCTTGCCTTGCAGATTGAACATTGTCGTTTTCTCCAGGTTTTCAGAGGTCGCGAAGCAGCGCCTCGATTTCTTCCGGGGTACCCGCGTTGCGCGCCGTCATGTCAGGCACGATGCGACGCACCAGGCCTGTCAGCACCTTGCCCGCACCCAGTTCGATCTGTGATGTCACACCCATGGCCGCCATCGCCAGTACGCTCTCGCGCCAGCGCACCGAACCGGTCACCTGCTGCACCAGCAGATCGGCAATGCGGGTTGCGTCCGTATTCTTGCCTGCCGTGACGTTTGTGATGACGGGGATAGCCGGCACCTTGATCTCGGCGCGTTCCAGAGCCTCTGCCATCCTCTCGGCTGCCGATGCCATCAGCGACGAATGAAAAGGCGCAGAGACGGGCAGCAGCACAGCGCGCTTCACACCCTTGGTCTTGGCGAGCGCAATGGCACGCTCAACGGCTGCGAGACGACCCGAGATTACAATCTGCCCGCCGCCATTGTCATTGGCGAGTTCAAGCGTCTCATGAACGAGATCGCCACCCTCGCTTTCGAGACGCGCGGCTTCACGGCAGATTTCATGGGCCAGTTCAGTCTCGACACCGAGCAGGGCCGCCATGCCGCCCTCGCCTGCGGGAACGGCCTCCTGCATAGCCAGACCGCGCAGACGCAGCAGGCGTGCCGTCTGGGCAATGCCCAGCGCGCCCGAAGCCGCCAGAGCGGAATACTCGCCAAGCGAGTGACCAGCCACAACCGTAGCCTTGTCAGAAAGGGCAAAACCGCCTTCGGTTTCGAGCACACGCACCGTCGCAAGCGAGACGGCCATCAAGGCGGGCTGCGCGTTTTCGGTGCGCGTCAGCTCGCCGGCATCACCCGTGAAAATGAGCTTCGACAGATGCTCATCGAGCGCATCATCGACTTCCTGAAATACTTCGCGCGCAGCAGGGAACGCTTCGTAAAGCCCCTGCCCCATTCCGACAGACTGGCTGCCCTGGCCCGGAAACACGAATGCATGCACTGACATCAGTTCTTTCTCACCCTAAGCTTTGAGCAATTCCGGGTGGGTGATGGCGGAGGCCATGCATCGCTGTCAAATTGTTACTTTCGCTCAAGGGCACCATGCAGCGGAAAAGGCAGATCGAGGACGATGCGGGCCAAGGGCTTGCTCGCCTGAAAAACCGCATCACGTGGATAATCCTGCGGCCGGAAAACAAAGCGATAGGGCGTGCCCCCCTGATTGACGACCAGCGGGTGCATCGTGCCGTTCTCGACCACCTCGAACCGGCTGTTCGGGGCAATCTCGACGGTCAGCTTGTGCGTGTCAGGCAAAAGCAGGGCTATCAGAAAACCGCCTTCATCTTCGATGCATCGGTCAAGCTGGTTCAGCCAGTGCTTCGCCTCGCCCTGAGTAAAGCGCGTGGGATCTGCAGGCGTGACGGTAAAGAAAAACCCCACGCTCACCGTCTCTCCCGGGCGCAGCCTTGCGTAAAGCGGGGGATTTGTGTCCCATAATCCTGCGTCACGTGGGAAGACGATCTCGTTTCCGGGCTCGGGAATCAGCCTGATCATTTCATCGCCATTGCGCAGCATCAGACCTGAGCCATAGCCGGGACGATCCCCCGGCTGGATCGTCGCCTTGAGATGCAAGGTGAGACCGCTTCTGTCGGCAGCAGGATAGGAATCAAAGCGCCGGAAAACACGCTCAAGCCGCTGATAGCGTTTCGAGAGAACCACAAAGGGCTGACCGGTAACCTCAATGGTCTCGTCAGAGGCATGGTTTGGCGGCTGCGCCTGTGCCCTTGCCAATCCGACGGCGGAAACGAAAGCGATGACCGCTGCCAGCAGAACTCTGTTTTTCATCACGCGACCTTCTGCAACACAATGAAGACCTGGGGCACACGGGTCGGATCGTCCAGAAACTCGATCACCCTGAACAGCTGCCCCCATTTCTGGACAATATACGCGCGCGGGATGATTGCCTCGCCATAATGCGCCCCCGGATGCGGACGCCTGACAGACGAGGCATGCAGGAAGCGCCCGGCATCATAGCGGGCATTGGCACGCGCTTCATCCGTGAAACTGTCGGCGCAGGCCTCATGCCATCCATGCTCAAGCCTTATCCCGGAGGCACGGCGCAAACGCTGTTCGGCACAAAAAGCGATAAACCGCCTGCTCTGGGTCGTGATGACCGCAAGCCCGCCCGGACGCAGAAGACGGTGAAACTCGTTGATCCATAACCCAGCGATGAATTCATCCAGATGGGAGAATACCGAAAACGAGACAATGATATCGAAGGTGCCCGCACCAATCAGGGTCGGCGGTGCCAGTCTGGTATCAAGGAAACACAGCGCCGGGTTGCAACGACGCGCCTCCATCAGAAACCGCGATGTCGAATCGATTCCGAAAAGATTTTCCGGGCGGATGTCCTTCATGAAGAGACGCAGGATACGCCCCCAGCCACAGCCGAAATCGAGCACTCTCGTTTCCGCAGAGAGCGGTCTGCCGACATAGCGGCAATAAGCCTTGATCTCCCGAAAGAACATGGAGGCCTCGTGAAGCGACACCTCGCCCGAATGTCCGTGAATTTCACTTTGAAGCGACGGAGCGGGAAAATCGGGCATTCTCACGCCCTCGATTTCGGGAAGCTGGAGTGAAGCGACCAGTATCTGCAGCCAGGCCTCATCGCTGCAATGCCTGAATTTTTCGTAAAGATCTGACGCTTCTGGATAAGAAGACATGCGCTGCCTGCAAAAAATAGCGAATTCATGTCTATAATATAGATTAACGATTTATGAAAACATCATCGCCCACAGATCGTATTTACAAGAATAAAAGTGCCGGACGATCTCTTTTCCGTTCAAACCTGCAACTCTGTTCAGGGCATGGGACAGAAAACCACCGTGCATTGCCTCCACCCGCCAAGCGCGAAGAGTGCCCCATATGCCGCCTTGCCGCAGAAAAGCGACAAGGCGGCAAAAAAGCCTTATCGCGCCACCAGACGCCCGCGCTGCCATGCCTCGGCTGCCTCTTCAGGGTCCATATTATCGACCTGAATGGCATATTCGAGAGCGCTCATCACCTTGTTGCCCAACGTCATCTCGGACAATTCATCGAGCATATCCTGATCGGCACAGGCAGCGACAGACTCACGCACAAGCAGCGCCGCTTCCATCTCTTCCGAAAAACGCGGATCGCTCACCGGCTGGAATGCCTCGTCGTGAAAAAGCGCATGGGGTTGCGCCAGGAACACGACAAATTTCCTGCCAGCTTCGCGCGCGCCCTGCACCGTGCCGAAAAGGACCTCATCTTCACAAATTGTCGGCGTCAGACCCGACAGGTTGGGCGTCTGAGCCAGAACCTGCTGCAATTTCTCCGCATCAGAGCGGGCAACGAACAGGGCTTCCAGCGTGTCGCCAGACAGCTCGGCCGCTGACGACACAGCCTCATAGCTGCCCCAGCAATAATAGGGGCGATAGATTGTGCCCAGAACGCGCATGCCATGCTGGACCAGATCTGCATCACGCGGCAGCCAGGCCGAAACAAGCAGATCGATCGCGCCTTCATCAAGCAGACCAGGCAGCTCCCCCGGATCGGCATCGACGAACTCGACCTCGGCCTCATGGGCATCGAGAACGCGTGCGACCGCGCTCGCACAGCCAGCGTGCAGGGCATTACGCAGATAGCCCAGAGAGATCGTGGTCATGGCGCATCCTTCAGCAAACGAATATCAGGCGAATTGCCTGTGTTCGATCACTTCAGGGCAGGAATGGCAAGAGGATAGTCCGGGTTTGACGCTTTTGGAGCCTCTTCCGGCCATCAACATTTTCATCCCCTGCCCTCATCTCCCTCAATTGCTCTGCGCCTGACGCAACGGAAGGGTAAAGAGCGCATCGCACCCCGTCTCGGGATAGGCTACGGCTGCCGAGCCCTGATGACCGAACCCGGCCTGAAGCAGCCTCGACCCGAACCCTTTCGATTGAGGGGCCGCAACAGGTGGTCCCCCTTCCTCCCGCCAATGCAGGGAGAGGTTTCGACGCGCCTCTTCGTTCACGACCGACCAGACGAGGCTCACCCGCCCCGCCTCGGCGCTGAGTGCCCCGTATTTGGCTGCGTTGGTCCCGAGCTCATGCAGCATCAGACCAAGCGTGGTCGCTGTATTGGGCCCGAGCGAGACCGGGGGGCCCGCCAGATGAAAGCGTTCAATCGGCGCGATGCGGGCCAGCACCTCACGAGCAAGCGTTTCAAGATCACCGCTGCGCCATGCCTGACGCATCAGCAGGTCATGCGCCGACCCCAGGGCCACGAGGCGCTTTTCAAAGGCCTTTACCGCATCGCGATTATCGACCCCGCGCAGACTCTGATTGGCCAGAGCCTGAACCAGAGCCAGCGTGTTCTTGAGACGGTGGGCAAGCTCCTGATGCATTGTCTGCTGGTGGGCGCGTGCTTCAAGAGACGCCGCTGCCACCTGGGCACGGTCAGAGACGGCCCTCAGAAAGGCAAGCTCCTGATCGGTCCAGTCGCGCGGCGTGCAGCACTGGATATAGAGACAATGCGTCAGATGCCCCTGGCTCAGAACCGGCATCAGAAGCTGCGACCTGATCTGGTCTTTGTTGCCATGCTCGGGGACAAGGCAAGGCAGCCAGACATTCTCATGTGCATCGCGCACCGAGAACAACACACCCTGCTCGAGCATATTGAGGGCAACGCTGTAATCGGACCGGTCGTAAGTCCCTGCCGTGCTTGGCAAACCGGCGCTGTGCCAGTCCTGCACGATGCGAAAATGGGTCTCGTCACTGGCCTCGAACAGGGCCCAGCCCGCCCGATCGGCACCGAGCGCATCAGCCAACGCTGAAGCCGCCGCGTGATAGGCTTCCGCGGGCGTGTCCACCTTGCGCAAGGCATCACCAAGAATGACCATTGCCGAAAGCCGATTGGTGGCCACCCTGTCTCGCGTGATATCCTCAAGCGTACCGATGAGGCGCCAGGGTGTTCCCCTTTCATCAGCCTCGATCTCTGCCCTGCGCCTTACCCAGCTTCTGGTCTGGTCTGTCAGGTTTTCGATTGCAAAATCCGTCTCGGGAAACTGGATCTCGTCGCTGATACCCTCTGCAAAATGCAGCAGATCGGTATCCGGCACCGGCATGCAGTTCTGGAACACTTCTATCGGGCATTGCGTGCCGGTCGGCACACCGGTCAGGCGCATCAACTCGGCAGAAAGCGAAATGAGATTGCTTCCGAACCTGATCTCGAACGTGCCGATCCCGGGAAGATCCTCAATCGAGGGTAGGACCGACGGCATTTCGCCCCGCCGCGCGCGCCCTTCCCTTGGGGCTGGCGCCGTAACAGGGCTTTGTTCCGGGCTGTCATCATCCGATCTGGACAGAACGAGCGCAATCTGTCGCTTCAGGGCGTCCATTCCTTTCCGGAACGAGATGGAATCAGGGTCCAGAAACCCATGTGTCAGGAAACAGAGCGTCCCTGCTTCCTGCTCCCGGACGAGCGGAACAGGGACGCGTATCTGAAACACGTAACGCCAGGGGGCCTGCGCCAGCTCGTTCAGCGGTGGCAGCAATTCCTGAACCAGGGGCTGCTGCGGTGCCTTTAGCGGCACTGAAAGACGTGTAGGGAGCGGGCCATAACTGGCCGCCACACTCTGCCGACCGCGATCGGGGAGAGTCACATAGGCGGCAGGGGCCCGCACCAGAGCGGCCGCGACCGTCAAAAGGTCGTGGAGATCGTGCTGGCGCCTCATGAGGCGCCAGGCTTGCAGAAGGTGAACGGATCGGTCGTCTCTTCTGTCGGAGACTGTTCCCTCGCCGTTCCTTGAACGTACATGAAGTTTATTGCACCTTTCGGGCCGTTCGCGGCTGCGTCATGGCGACGCAGACCAAAAAACGGCATCAGGGATATTTAACGAACAACGCGAAAAAATCACCATATTTTAACGCGATCCTGCGGGGCGAGGTAGAGTTTGTCACCCGGCTTGACACCAAAGGCCGCATACCACGCATCGATGTTATGCATCGGCAAATTGACGCGGGCTTCCGGTGCCGAATGCGGGTCTGTCACGGCGCGATTGCGAATGGAATCCTCACGCAGCTTCTGACGCCAGACCTGAGCCCAGCCCAGGAACACGCGCTGATCGCCGGTCAGACCATGCACGACAGGGGCGGGCTTGCCATGCAGCGAGGCATGATAGGCGTCGAGTGCAAGCGTCAGACCACCGAGATCGGCGATGTTTTCGCCCATCGTCAGCTTGCCATTGAGATGCACGCCGGGCAGCACCTCAAACGCATCATACTGCTTGCCGTAACGATCGGCGAGCGCCTGGAAACGCTTGACGTCATCTGGCGTCCACCACTGGTGCAGACGGCCATGCTCGTCATACTGACGCCCCTCATCGTCGAAGGAATGGGTCATTTCATGACCGATCACCCCGCCGATTGCGCCGTAATTGACTGCAGAATCACCATTCGGATCAAAGAAGGGCGGCTGCAGAATAGCTGCCGGGAAGACGATCTCAACCTGGTTGGGATCATTATACGCATTGACCGTCTGCGGGGTCATGAACCACTCGTTGCGGTCGACCTTCGTGTCGAGATGGCCAAGGTTGTACTGCCACTCAAAGGCGATGGCGCGCGCGCCGTTGCCATAGAGGTCACCCGGCTTGATCGTCAGCCCTGCATAGTCGCGCCATTTGTTGGGGTAGCCAACCTGGATCTCGAAATTCTGCAGCTTGCGACCTGCTGCCTCTCGGGTGGCAGGCGCCATCCAAGCATTATGGGCCAGACGATTGGCAAACGCTGCCTTGACGTCCTGCGTGAGCCCCGTGATGCGTGCCTTGGCTGCGGGCGGGAAATAACGCTCGACATAGATCTTGCCGATCGCCCAGCCCATCGCGTCTTCCGTATGGCTGACGGCCTGCTTCCAGCGAACGGGAAGCTGCGGGGAACCCTCGAGCTCATGATCGTAGAAATCGAAGGCCGCCTGCACAAAGCCCTGGCTCAGATACGAAGAGGCATCGCTGGCAAGATGGAAGGCAAGCCAGGAGCGGATCGTCCCGTAATCTGCGGTCGACAGCACCTTGGCCATTCCCGCAAGCGCTGTCGGCTCACCCACAATAATGCGGCGGTTTTCGAGGTTCGACGCAGGGATACCGGCTGATGTCAGGAACCCGGCCCAATCGATACCCGGTGCTTTTTTGGCCAGCTCAGCCACGGTCATCGGGTTGTAGACCTTCACGGGGTCACGCATTTCCGTGCGCGACCACTCAACCTTCGCGAGTTCGGTCTCGAGCGCCACGATCTTTGCGGCTTCCTGCTCGGCACCCGCCCAGTCGATCATGGTCAGGGTCTTGGCGATATAGGCCTGATACGCCTTCTTCTTGGCTGCGAAATCGGGCTTGAGGTAGTAATCGCGATCCGGAAGACCGAGCTTGCCCTGATGCAGGAGCAGCGCATATTCGCCGGGATTATTGTCATCCGCGTTGATGATCAGAGAAAAAGGAGCGTACTGAAAGCCGAATGCTGCCTGGCCGAACAGATGTGCCAGCGATGCAGCGTCTTTCACGCCCCGCACGGTGTCGAGATCAGCCTTGAGCGGGGTCGCACCCAGCTTGTCTGCCTGAGCCGTATCAAGAAAAGTCGCATAGAATGCGCCGAGCTTTTCCTCGGTTGTTTTCGGATCAGCGGCAGGATGCTTGCCTGCCTCGCTCAGGATCTTCTGCACGCGCTCACGTGCCGTCTCGGCAAGAATGATAAACGGACCGAAAGAGGCGCGATCTGCCGGAATGACGATGTTCTTCAGATACGTGCCATTGGCATACTGAAAGAAATTATCGCCCGGTCGTACCGCCTTGTCCATGCCAGCCATGTTGAAGCCCCAGCTCGGATCATAGGGCTTGACGCTGGCGTCATCGGCCTTCGCTTTCGGAGCAGAGGTCTGAGCCGAAGCAGACTGCACGGTCAGAGCAAGAACGCTGACAGCACCGAGCCAGAGCGAGGAAGCGCGTTTCATTTTTCTGGTCACTAGGCAGCCTTTTCCACAAATAAGCTTCAGGTCCCGCCTTCCCGTAAGGCGGGACACATTATGCAACGTTATGACAGTTTTTGTTCAACGGCGAGTCTGGCTGCCAGCCTTGTGAGACGTACCCTTGTGCCCGCTCGGCTCGAGACTGGCCGTGGCCAGAACATCGAAATCGAACACCACAACCTTCTCGAGAGCCGGGGCTGCAAATGTCTTGAACGCCTCATGCGCCGGATCGAACCAGGCCGGATCCATGATCACGGGTTTGCCGACATAGAAGTTGCGATCACCCTCGGAGGCAAAGGTCACAATAAAGGCCTGCTGCAGACCGGCATCGACCCCCTCGCCGCTGTTCTGCACGCCCATCTCGATCGACTTGACCGGATGCGTGCCATCGGGGCGACGTGAGTCCTGCACGAGCCTCAGAAAACGCGATGTCACCTCGGCACGCATGGCGGCCGTCGCGCTCGATTTATAGCGGAACATCACGATATGGCGCACCAGACCGGGGCGCCAGCTTGGCGAGGTAAACTGCGGCAGACCGACCTGCGCGGCGAGGCCGCGTGCGGCCATTGTGCCGCCATCGGCGACGGGAGGCAGGGCGACCGGCCCCGATGAGGCGATCGGCAGGGAATATGGATCTGCCATGACAGGCGTTGCTGCAAGCGTCAGCACGCCACCGGAAATGATCGCCCCCATAAGGGTAAGGCGTGAAAGATGAGACAGCACAGCTATAACGCTCCACGGTGTTGGTTCTGATCCATCTTAGAGCAGGAACGCACCGTGAGAGGGCTTAATTTGTCGTAGGACAGAAAACGCTTTCGTTATGAAGCGGCCAGAGACCGCCTGAAACGCTTCGCCTTGAACTGGATCAGCTGATACATCGCCTTGGCAACCAGCACCTGAACCTTCGAATGCGGCGTAAAGCCGATGGTCTTGAAGATCATGCTGGTCACGCGGTTGATATGCTTGAGCTGATAGCACCCCATTGCCCGCGCCATATAGGCGGCAATGCACTTCTTGTGATCATAGGGCGTGTTGGCTGACATATTGGTGGTGTAATAAGCCGTCGCCAGCTCGTCATCCTCACTCTCGGTCACACGACCAAGCGCGATCTTCGTGCGCTGCCATACGCTCAGCTTCTCGCGCTTCAGATAGCGATGCATGTGGTCGTAGAAGAGCTTGAAATGCCGGTATTCATCGGCAGCGATCTGCTTGCAGATCGCCTTGAGAACCGGCTCATCTGTTGCATCGGCCATGGCGGTATAGAAAGACGATGTCCCTGTCTCAACCATGCAGCGCGCGATCAGCTCGCCCGTGCGCGACCCACGGATCGAGGCATCGACATCCTGCTCGATATGATACGTGCCGCGATAGCGTTCGAACGCCTTCATGTAGTCCCAGCTCGGGTCAGCGAGCATGGCCCATTTGCCAAGCGCATCGCCGTGCTGCACCTCTTCGACCGCCCAGTTATCCGCTGCCTGACGGAAATCCGGGTCGCCCACGAAGACGTTGCCGAGATAGACCGCATAATCGAGCCCGTTCCGCTCGACCACAGCCGCCGCCTTGATGACCGGAATGATGTCCGGGTCCACGCGGGATGCATCGAAAGCATCCCAATCCATCTGATCGATGCGCCAATGTTTCATGACGCAGTGATGACATGAATGCGCCATTTTGGGTAGACATCTCGCGCAGATGGGTGACAAGCGCCCCCTTGCTGTGGCATCGCTGCCGGAGCTTTTTCATTTTCAAATATTTTGGAGCCATGCCCCGCATGTCCCTCGATACGCTGACCCGTGATCCGGTCCTTCCCCGCGAAATCCGCACCCAGGCAAGCTGGAAACCCGAGATCAGGCATGACTGGACACGCGACGAAGTGGCGGCCCTGATCGACCTGCCTTTTCCGGAGCTGATCTTTCGCGCCCAAATGGCGCATCGCGCCTATTTCGACCCGACGCGCGTGCAGATCTCGACCCTGCTTTCAATCAAGACGGGCGGCTGCCCTGAAGACTGCGCCTATTGCCCGCAAAGCGCCCTGCACGAAAAGAGCGTGAAGGCCGAGCGTCTGATGGCCGTGGAAAAGGTGCTGACGGAAGCACGCGCCGCCAAGGCTGCGGGTGCCGGTCGCTTCTGCATGGGCGCTGCATGGCGCTCGCCCAAGGAACGTGACCTCGATACGGTCTGCGCCATGATCGAAGGCGTGAAATCGCTTGGTCTCGAGACCTGCGTCACGCTCGGCATGCTCGATGGCGACCAGTCACGCCGCCTGAAGGAGGCCGGTCTCGATTATTACAACCATAACCTCGACACCTCGCCCGAGTATTACGACAAGATCATCACAACCCGCACCTATCAGGATCGTCTCGACACGCTCTCGAATGTGCGCGAAGCTGGCATCAATGTCTGCTGTGGCGGCATCGTCGGTATGGGTGAGGATGAGAGCGACCGCGCTGGCCTGATCGCCACACTGGCTTCCCTGCCCCAGCATCCTGAGAGCGTGCCCATCAACCTGCTCGTACGCGTCGAGGGCACGCCACTCGCCGAAGCCGAGGCTGTCGATCCCATCACATTCGCCCGCATCGTGGCAGCTGCGCGTATCACCATGCCCGCCAGCCATGTGCGTCTGGCGGCAGGACGCGAACTGATGAGCGACGAAGCCCATGCTCTGGTGTTTCTCGCCGGCGCCAATTCGATCTTCTGTGGTGACAAGCTGCTGACCACCCCCAACCCTGCAGAGCACCGCGACCGCAAGCTTCTGGCCAATCTCGGCATGAAGCCGATGACCGAAGGGCACTAAGCGCCTTCGCTTGATAGAGACAGGAAAGGCCGGCTCCGAGACGGACTGGCCTTTTTCATGCCTCATCTCCGACTGATCGGCACGGATCACGGAAGGAAATTGTCCCTTCCCTGATCATCCCGCGCCTTATGGCCTGTATGGGTGCTGTTATTTGCCTGCCATGTTTGCGGGAAGAGTGCGCACTGCAATCGCCAGAGTGAGCCACCAGCGCAGGTCAAATCGTGCCCCCAGGGTTTCTGCTATCCTGCCTCAAAAGGCCCCCCCCCTAGGCCGCTTTGTCCATGACCGCGAGGCACCCGATTTCTCTAGCCCGCCCTGCCCCCTCCCCGCCCGGGAAGGAGGGGCACAAGGCGGCACAAAACAAAAAAGCCAACCTAAAGGTTGGCTTTTCGACAAACGGAAGACCTGTAGCGCCTTAGTAAAAACGAGAAGTGCATCAACACCCCTCTCGTCTTCCGTGGCTCAGAAATCGGCCGTGACAGAGAATTTGAACGTGCGCGGCAGGCCCTGAAGCAGATAGCCACCGAAAGCACTCTCCCAATAGCGCGTATTGGCAAGGTTATCGACACCAAGACGGGTCGTGATGGCCTTGTGCTCGACCACGAAGCTGTAACGTGCCCCGACATCGAAGCGTGTCCAGTTCGGTACGCGCAGCTTGTTGAGGTTGTCGGCATATTGGTGACCGGTCTGGATCACACGCCCGGTAAGCGTCGCGCCACGAATGAACGGCAGATCATATTCAAGATTGCCGTTGATCGTATAGCCCGGCACGCCGATGGAGCGATTGCCGTCATAAAGCCCCCCCGATGTGCGGCGCTGGCTGGCATCAATGATCGACGTGCCACCATTGAAGCGCAGACCCTTCATGATCTCGCCATTGACGGTGAATTCGATACCCCGGTTACGCTGCAATCCGTTGACCGAGAAAATGCTGTTGCTGGTGCCTGCAATGGCAGAGGTATAGGCATTGGGCTGATCGATCTGGAAAATCGACACAGCGGTCGAGAACCGGCCGATATCGTATTTTGCCCCGAGTTCGTACTGTACCGTCTGATAGGGCGGGAAGATCTGACCGAGATTGACGACCTGACCGGTGGCCTGCGGGCCGGGGGCCAGCCCTTCGATACGGTTGAAATAGATTGAGGTCTGTCGCGTGGGATGCACCACAAGACCGACAACCGGCGTGAACGCGCCCTGATCGTAAGACGTCGTGCTGGCACCGTAATTATAGGCAACCGTCTTGATTGCCTGATAGCGGAAGCCCGCCGTCAGCGCCACGCGGCCATGAAAAGCAGAGACGGTGTCAGAGAAGAAAAGGCTCCAGAGCCGCACCCGGTTGTTCAATTGGGGATTGTCGATATTTCCGCCAATCCATGTCTCAGGCTGTGCCGTGGCATGACGTATCGGATTATAGATATTATTGGCCTGATTGGTGAGGGCGAAAGCGTATGCAGTCGCTGTATCTTCCCACAGGCCCGAACCACCAGCATTGACTTCATGCTTGATGCCACCAGTGTTGAAATGCGCGCGCAGCCCGGCCTGTGTGCTCTTGTTGGTCTGCACATAGGGCACATACATCGCCCCGTTATAGCCTGCGCCGGTCTGGCTGTTGGTTACGTAGGTGCTGCCGTAATTGCCCTTTTCGTTGCCACCCAGACCACCGAACTGCGCATACGCGGTCAGGTATTTGCTGAAATCATGCTCGACCTTGAGCTTGCCATAGATGTAGTTGAGCTCGGTATAGGTCCAGGGCTGACCATAATTCGTCCCTGCGCCCGGGACCTTCGGTACCGAGGTGACGCCGCTCAGAAACACGCCACCGCGACCGCCATTCACGCCCTGGTTCTCATAGGCCATGTCGATGGTCACCCGCGTGCGGTCGGCACGATCATGCCAGTCGAAACCACCACCTACGGCCACCTGATGCCGCTTTTCACGGTCAATGGCCGTAACACCGCTGCGACCAGCCACATTGATGCGCACGCCGAACTGCTTGTCCTGACCGAAACGGCGCCCCACATCGACGGCACCGCCGCCCATCGACGAGCTCGTATAGTCGCCCGTGACACGCGTCAGAGGCGTATCGCCCGCATGCTTGAATTCGAGATTGATGTTGCCGCCCTGCGCCGTGCCACCAGGCGCCGCACCGTTCAGGAAGGCACTGGCACCGTTGAGAACCTGAACCTGCTCATAAAGCTGGGGGGAGACAAGCTGGCGCGGCGTGATGCCATACAGCCCGTCAATCGCGACATCATCGCCGTAAACGGGAAATCCACGGATGACAAACTGTTCCGAGAAATTGCCATAACCCAGCGTCGTGCGCACGGTCGGGTCGTTCATCAGCACTTCACCCAGCGTCTGTGACTGCTGGTTCAGGATCAGGGCTGAGGTATAGCTGCGTACGTTGAAGGGCACATCGAGCCCCTTCTTGTTACCCAGTGCACCGAGATTACCGCCAGACTTCACTTCCATGCGGTTCTGGCGCTGTGCCTTCACCTCGATCTGCTCATCCGACGAAAGCTCTCTACCCCCGGATGATGCGGCGGCCTGTTTCTGGGCGGGTTTACCTTGTTTTTGTTGTGCCTGTGCTTGAACATTCGTCTGATCCTGTGCGCGCGCCTCGCAGGCAAGAGCGGCAGACATCATCAGAAAGGCAGAAAATGCGATGCGCTGTGAGCGCTTACGCAGAGGATTGACGGTAATCAGGGCCGAACTGTTCAAGAGGGTGATCTCATTGACAAGGGGTAAATGACGCGGTCAAATAGACGCGATTAAGAAACGATCGCAACTAAACTTTGGCCCTTCCGACGGTCTTTCGTCAGGAAAAGCAGGCCCTGTTGCACAGGAACCACATGCGAAAGAGTCTCAAAAAAAAACATGACCGAAAGCTGATCCGTGCCTGGACCCTGCGGCTCATACTGGGCATCGCGTTCGTCTATATTGCGGGTATCGGTGTGCTCTCCCTCTTTCGCCGCATGGGCGGAGAGCCTTTCATGAATGTCGGGTTTCTGTGTGCCTTTGCCCTCATGCCCGCCCTGCTGCTCGTGCTTTTCTCAATCCCGCCCCGCCGAAAGCGTAATATCGTGCCCAGCCTTGCCCTGCTTGCCCCCTGTCTCGGATGGCTCTTCTGATGCGAGACACGCTTCGCATCCGCATGGGATGGCTTCACGAGTGGGTAGGATTCATCGGCGGGCTTATTCTGGTTGTCGTATTCACCGGAGGCTCACTGGCTCTGTTCGATACCGAACTGACCCACTGGATGCAGCCGGAACTCTCCCGCTATCAACCGTCCCCCCTGAGCGATGACGCGCTCAACCGGATCGGCAGACTGGCGCAGGACCTGCACAGCCAGGGCCAGAACGCCTTCATCACCCTGCCGACGCCACGCGACCCCATGCTGCGCGTCCAGTATTTCAACGGCCATGCCTTTATCGGCACAGTCTATAATCCGGCGGACGGCTTTCCCATTCTCACGCGTGAGACCGGCGGCGGGCAGCTCTTTTTCGACCTGCACCACTCCCTCTATTACGGCCCCTTCTGGGGGAACATGCTCACCGAAATCGCTGCAATCGGCCTTCTCGTGGCCGTCGTGTCAGGGGTCATCATCCATTTCCGCAGCATTCTGACCGATCTCCTGCTGTTCCGACCCTTCGCCTCGAAAACGCGCGCCTGGATGGATGCGCATATTCTGGCTGGCCTGCTGTTTCTGCCCTTCATGGCAATGATGGCCTATACCGGCGCCGTCATTCACGCCCCGCGCCTCTTTCCGATGTTCGGCATGGGGCATCATGGCAGGCCGAGCCATGAGCGACCGGCACACCCTCAGGGCGGTCGGGCACCCGGAAACGGGCAGAACGCTCCTGCCCTCGCGCCCCTCGCACCGATGCTGCACAAGGCCGAAGCCGTTCTTGGAGCCGATACAGTCGGTCTGATCCTGTTCGAACGGGGCACGGTATCGATGACAAAAGCCGATTCCGCGTCTTTCGCCCTGTCACGCGATCACGTGACCTTTTCCGAGAAAGACGGTAGCCAGATCGCCGTCGTCCAGATACCGGATAATCTTCACCGCATCGGCGGCGTGCTACGTGGTCTGCATTTCATTCGCTGGGCATCCTTGCCCATGCGCTGGCTCTATTTCATTTCCGGTCTTGTCGGCAGCATCATGATGTCAGGCGGCCTGATCCTGTTCCTGATGAAACACCGCCCCAAAAAGGCGCGGAGCTTTTTGTTCCGCCTGGCCGAGACGCTGACCATTGCCGTAACGACGGGCCTGCCTCTTGCCTGTCTTTCCTATCTCTGGGCCAATCGTCTTTTCTGGTCGGATCTGCCTGCTCGCGGCGCCTTAGAGATCCGGACCTTCTTTATTGTCTGGGCTCTGGCCCTCATTCATGCTGCCCTACGCAGCTTCAGTGCAAAACCGAGACGAGGCTGGAACGAGCAATGCGCAGTTTTTGCGGCTTTCGCGCTGACGCTTTTCCCGCTCGATCTGCTGACGCGCAGCGCAAACGGTTTTCTCAACGGTTTCGATGTTTATAAATCTGTCGATCTGACGGTTTTCTGCTTCGGTCTTGCAGCGCTTTTCATCCATCGCAGGCTTGTCGCCCTATGATCATCATCATCATCGCCACATCCTTCTGGGCCGTTGCCCTCTTCGCCCATGCGATGCTGCAACCCAAATTCCTGCGGGTGCAGGGCATCGCGCCTGTGCCCCGCCTTCCCCTGCATCTCTGCCGGATTGTCCTGCCCGTTCTGGCTGCCTTCCTGTGCTGCCAGCTCGACCTGATTTCCGGCGTGCTCGTGTGGTTTGGCTCCGCCTCTATCGCCGGGCTTTTTGCCTCTGCCTTTCTGACGATCATGTCCGTCAGGGCCATGAAACGCCCGACACTGACGAATCAGCCAACGAAGATTGCCTGAAACCGGGTTCGTCCGCCTTTGGCGGGCGCTACCGGTTCAACAGGGCGTCCCAACAGGACCGCAAGAGAACGGCCTCAGGGCTTCTTTTCAGCCTCAGCCCGGCTTTCAGCGGCGCGCTGGGCATAGGAAGCGGCCTTGTTCAACTGACCTGCCCCTCTTGCCGCATTGGCTGCGCAGTCGAGACCGCGCGCCATACCGCGATAATCCAGAATATCCCGACGCAGGGTTACAGCCCTCAATGCCTCGTTCTCGGCCTCGTCATAGGCTCCCTGACGCAGCGCCAGGCGAGACTCGATTTCAGCGCGATCGGCCTGTTCGAGCAAAGGCGGTTTGGCAGAATGCGGCAGGGCATCGCGCGCGCTGGCGAGAGTTTTCACATCCCCCAGCCCATCTGCAGCAAGCCCCGTAAGGAAGGCGCGCCGCTCACCCAATGCCGGATCGCTGGTCTGAATACGCCCGCCAGCCTCAAGGGCTGCCTGATACTGACCAAGGCGACAATAGGCCGCCATCGCAACAAGCTCCAGCTCTGCGCCAGCCGTCGCCCCACGCAGAGTCAGAGCACGATGCGTCTCCGCAACGGTGCCCAGAGCCGCCTGAGGGTCGCCCATTCCGAGCTGCGCCACGGCCAGATTATAGCCTGCATCGTCGATCGCCACGGCATCGTCACGCAGCAGGGCACGATCATAAGCCGTCTGGAACTGCGCCCGGGCCTGTTCGGCTCGGGTCATGTCGAACGCTTCGCGCCCGACATCCATGGCATTGGCGTAGTCCTGATCGGTGCGTACCCCGCCATGATCGCCCGCGCCGCCGCAGGCAGTCAGACCAGCAAGAGCGCTGACCGCTACAAGAGCCCGGTATCCTCGGATCTGGGATCTCATGGCTTGATATCTCCGGCGCGCAATTTGCGCGGCGTTGCCTTGCCTGAGCTGCCTCCCAGAATCCAAAGGCTGCGCAGTTGGTCGGTCAGTTTCTTGAGACTGTTCGCCGTTGCCTGGGCCTGGGTCAGCAGAGCGGGAAGCTGGGCGCTCGCCTCATTCATATGCGCCATCGTCTCCTTGAGTTGCGGCGTGGCCTTCTTCACGTCATTGCTGCTCGAGCGCAGATTACTCATTGTGCCTTCGGTCTGCTTCAGCACGCCCGAAACCTGTGCCTCGATGGGCTTCAGACGCTCGATTGAGTCCTGCAGCGACTTGAGAACGTCATCGGCATGGTTGAGCAGCTTGTCATCCATGATGATCCCGCCAACCGATCCCTTCCCTGCACGAATGGCGTTCGTGACCGTTGCCAGATCAGCCATGATCCTGTCGGCATTATGCAGGCTGGGCATCATACCAGCGCGGATATCAGCAATGGTCTTGGTGATCATATCGGCAGGGTTGGGCTCGACCGTAGCCTCCAGCTCGGCAAACTCCCAGTCCATTGCCGGCCCCTTGCTGCGCTCCAGCTCGATATAGCTCGCGCCGGCCACGACAAAGCGATGACGGATGATCGCGCGACTGTCCTTGCGGATATAGGGCTCGAACTGCGGATCAATATCAGCAATCGCATACATGTTGCCATGCGGGTTGATCTTTACCGAGCGGATAGACCCGATACGAATGCCCATGAGCTCGATATCGTTACCGACGGCGAGCCCGGCGATGCCACTTTCAGGCAGGTTGAAATGCAGCTTGCCGGAAGGCGTCAGCCAGTCGCGCAGCACACCCGCCTCGATGATCGCGAAAATGAACAGACCGAATGTCGCCATCACGAGAATGCCGACCCATTCATCTGCGTAGCGGATACGCATCAGCGGTCGTGAACGGCCATCGGCCTCGGAATTGGAGCGTACGCGAAACATCACACCACCTGCTTCATTGGCATCAGACCTTCATCCAGCAATCTGAAACGCTGTGTGCCCATGGCATTGTAGCCATGCCAGAGTTCCGGCTCCCGCGAGAACCAGATGACACCACAGCCGCGTTCCCGTGCTGCGGTCAGTTCGGCAAGAAAGGCCGTCATCATATCGGCATTCTCCTGTTCGACAGGGTCTTCCAGCAGGAGCAGGCGTGGCTCCCCCAGAAAGGCCCTGACGCAGGCAGCCTTTGCCCGGTCAGCCTTGCTCAGCCTGCCGGGCGCCAGGCTTGGCAAACCCGGAAGTCCGAAGCGCCGGGCCAGAGCCGTCGCTTCATCAACGAGATCCTGCGTCGGCGTGCGCGTGTGATGCAGCTGCTGGACAAGGATGTTCAGATCGGTCCCGAAGAGATCGATCCATGCCCCCTGCTGCATCACCCGCCCGATCCTGCCACGCAACGCCCAGGCGCGCGTCTCGGCGAGCTTCTCCCAATCAAGGCCCAGACACAGTGCATGACCCGACACGAGTGGCGTCAATCCGCTACACAGATCGGCAAAGCGCGTCGCCCGCAGCGGATCGCGGCAGGCGATCAACAGGCAATCGCCGGGCATGAGACGCAAAGAATAAGGAATAGACGCCAGTCCGCTTTCTTCAAAAACCGGCAGGGCTTCTCTCAATTCCAGCACAGCAGAAAGATCATCGCTCATGCGACAGCCACCCCGAGAATGACATTCACGATCATGATCACCATAATGCCACGGGCAAAGCCACGCGGCAGCAGCGTTGCCAGCGTATCGCTGCGCGTGGCGTCGAGACCGGTCAGCTGGGTAGCCAGGCTGAGCAGAAATCCGCTGAGAACCAGTTTGAGCGGAATGCCGATATAATCGATCGGCTTCATGGCGCCGACAATGTCGTAAAGAAACGTCCAGAGTGGCATCGTGATGATGGCGTGCAGTCTGCATACGCCATAACCCACTGAAAGCGCGATAACACTGAACACAACGCCAAGTGTGAACGAAGCGAGCATTGTCGCCAGAGCGCGCGGCATTACCAGTGTCAGAAACGGATCGATGCCCTGAGCCTGGAGTGCACGAAGCTCTCCTCCGATCGTCAACTGCCCAAGCTGTGTCAGGCTGAGCATGGCGCTCCGGCCGAGAAGGATGATGCCGACCAAAACAGGCGCGATTTCACGCACCAGAACCGTCGCAAGGAGGGAATCCGTCGTATCCGCCATTCCCGCAATGCCGAGCCAGTAGATAGCTTGCGCCACAATGCCGAACCCCGTCAGCGCTGCCGTAAAGAGCGTGCTGAAAAGCCCGCCTCCTGCCGACTGACGCAGCGTGCTCTTGAACTCGTAGATGACGGTGCGACGCCATGAGGTGGGGCGAGATGCTTCTCGCACAACCCCCCAGCTTGCGCCGACGAGCATGAGTGTGAAGCGAAGCTGTCGTCGCGTCAGCCCGCCCAGACGGTGCAGAAAGCGCCGATAAAAAGGTAGCTCTTCTCTCACCGCCGCGCCGCCAGCACATAAGTATTGGTGATACCCAAGGCAGGCAGATAAAACATGCCGCGCGGTCGGAAGAGATAAAAATCGCGCAGCAGCGCATGGGCCGCTTCGGATACCTGGATAGTGCCCGCATCGGGTGCGCTGACTGCCAGAAGCTCGGACGTTTGCGGCGCCTCTCCCCAGACGTTGAACACCTCCGGCTCCTTGCCGAGCGTTGCTCCGAAGGCACGGCCGACATCAAGGCCGATCCGGAAATTGGGCGTCAGATCGGCATCGGACAAAGTGATCAGAGCCAGCTCGCGCAACGCAAGAAGCGCATCGGCCACACGACGCGCGGCCTCTGGATCAGGCTCCTGCGAACACCCGCCGATCAGAACGAGGCGGCTCCCCAGAACCTGAGCGGAAAACAGATTCTGCTGCTGGACCACCTCCTGAAATTTTTCGACGAGATCCTGCACGATCGGAATCAGGGCAACGTCGCTTTCGGTCGTGGAGTCCTGAAACAGCACCGTTGCGACAGGCACCATGGCGTATTGACCCGAGGCAAGCTCACCGGCACCCCGCCTCTCTGGCGCAGCGATAAACCCCTCGCTCAGGCGCGCTTTAATGCTCGCGGATTCCTCACGGCGTTGCGGGGCCGGCTTTGCGGTACTGCTTTCATCTTCGCGCATGGCCGCAAACCGTATGGCCGCGACCTCAGCAACAATGGCGATGATATGCGACACTGCGTGGGGCCGGATCGCATCTTCAAGCACGACCATGCCGATAACAAGGCCGCGCGCGAGGATGGGCTGGATATAGACCGATTTTGAGCCGATCTGCGCCATGACCATGCGCTGGAACGTACGCAGGCCTTCTTGACTTGCGGCATGATCGCTCTCGATCACTTCGCCTGCCATCAATTGCGTAAAGAAGTTCTTCAGATCGCTATGCGACAACTCCATGCCAGCACTATGCGCTTCGGTAGCACTGTCATAGGAATCCTCGCAAAGCAGCCGTTCATCGTCACCGACGGAGCGCCAGAACCCCACACGTCTTGCCTTTGCGAGTTCAGCCAGTCTCTGGGTGAGCAAGGGGGCGTCCTGCGTCGGATCGAGAAGATGAGGTGTCCCCGCCATCGCATTGAGAGCCCGGCTCTCGGCTTTCACCTGCGCACGCTCAAAGCCGATCTGCCGGCGCAGACGCTCGGTCCTGCGATTCTGACGCACCAGAAAACCCGCCAGAAGCGCGGCAAGCACAACAATCACAAGCGAAAAGAGAAGTCCCTGTCGTCCAGCGGCCGCCGCAAAGGCGGCAAAATCGTCTTCGGGCGCATTCAGCAGCAAGACCCAACCCGGCCTTATCTTGTGCAGCGAGGCCATGATGGTGACATACTGCGTGTCATGCGCCTTGATGAGGTGTACCCCCGCGCCATAGATGTGGAACAGGGAGAGCGCTCTGGTGAAGACGGGTTGCGTCTGCGGATCGAGCAGCATCTTGTCAAACTGCCAATCGGCCTTGCGTGCCACATCCAGCAGATTATTGCCCGCTATCATGCGGCCTTCCTTGTCGACCACGACCGCCTTGCCGCTTTTTCCGATCTTGATGGCCGCAAGGAAATCAGTCAGCCGGTTAAGGGAAATATTGATCGCAAAAACTGCCTGATGACCGTCAGATGTATGGAGAACGCTCGCTGCAGTAACAATCAGCTGCTCGGTCGCGACGGTCGGATAAGGATCGGACCAGTTCAGATCGGGATGCTCGAAGGCCCCTTTGTACCAAGGGCGCTGACGCGGGTCATAATCCTTTCCCGGCGTATCCATGACGCGAACGAGCTTGCCGCCCTTGTCGTAATACCAGTGTCGGAAAACGTTCTTGTCGCGCAGCAGATGCACCCATTCCATACCATCGCTGATTGCCTCTGGGGCGCGATCAATAAACCAGAAGGACCCGCGATCATCAGCCAGATAAAAGCTTTCAACCTGGGTGACATTGCGTAGCATGGAGGCGCCATACGCTAGGAAGACCCGGGGAGGTTCATCGGTGACAGGGTCGGTCAGCAGATCACGTGCCACGATGGCGGTCGCCGGAGCTGGCGCGAGATAATCCGACACTTCTTGCGTGATGTTTTTCTGTTCTTCGCTGAGCAGGTCCTGGGAAAGCGAGATCACGCCATTGCGTGTCTTGTGGTAGGAGTGCAGCGTAACGATGACGATCACCACAATAACGAGCACAACCCCAAGAATGGGGGCGACGAGCTCGATCAAACGGCGCCTTCTTGTTTCGGCTTCCGGATCAGCCGGATCTATAATCTCGGAAACAGGCAAGAATCACGCCTCCCAGGATCTCCCCTTCCGAGGGGAATGACTTGCGTTGACAACCTAACGTGCGAATAACCTATGCGTCGCGTTCACATCTTCTCTCTTGTTTCATGACGCTGCAATCCGCATCTCCTATCAATACTGTCCGAAATGGAGAACCATAATGGCAAGAGCATGGCTCACGGATCGCTCGGTCCTCTCCGTAAGCGGTCAGGACAGGGTGAGCTTTCTACAGGGGCTCGTCTCGAATGACGTAACCCTGGCTGATTCTGAAAAACTGGTCTGGTCAGGCTTTCTGACGCCGCAGGGGCGTTACCTCTCGGATTTCTTTATCTGGCATAGTGGCGATGTTCTTCACCTCGATGTCCCCGCAGATCACGCGGCCTTTCTCTGCACGCGGCTTTCGCGCTTCCGTCTGCGGGCCGATGTCCTGATCGAACAGACTACCCTTGCCGTCGAGGCGCTCTGGGACGGCGAAACCGCCAGCGATGCACGGCCTGATCCGAGGCTCGACACGGCCGGTTCTCGCCGTATTGCCCCGGCTGAGAGCGCAGGCAACGCCGAGGCCCTCAACGCCTATCACAGCCACCGCCTGACCCTTGGCCTGACCGATTCAAGCGATTGCGAAACTGAAAAGACCCTGTTGATCGAAGCCAATTTCGACTGGCTCAACGGCATTTCCTTCCAGAAAGGATGCTATATGGGTCAGGAGCTCACAGCGCGCACCCATTATCGCGGGCTGGTCAAGAAACGCCTTGTGCCCGTACGCAGCGATCACACCCTGCCGCCACCCGGTACGCTGCTGATGGAGGGCGATCGCGAGATCGGTCAGATGCGCAGCAGCATCGGCACGCACGGCCTCGCCCTCCTGCGGCGCGAAGTCTGGTCAAAAGACATCCTGCATGAGGGGTTGACCCTCACCCCCCAACGACCAGACTGGTTCAGAGAAGAGACACCATGAGCTACTCCCCCCCCGACCAGCAGACGCTGGAAGGCATCCTCGATACGGTCAAATTCGACAAGGATGGGCTGATTGCCGCCATTGCCCAGTCTGCAGAGGCGCCGCATGAGATCCTGATGCTCGCCTGGATGAATCGCGAGGCTCTGGCTGAAACGCTTACGACAGGGCGGGTCTGCTACTTCTCACGCAGCCGCAACGCGCTTTGGCGCAAGGGCGAGAGTTCGGGTCAGACGCAGCATCTCGTTTCTGCACGTATCGACTGCGACCGCGATGCCGTGCTGGTGCTTGTTCAGCAAAAAGGCGTCGCCTGTCACACCGGACGCCGAAGCTGTTTTTATCACGAAGTCACGCCCGAGGGGCTGCGCGATACCACCGCCCCCGAAATCTCGGCCGAGGTGCTCTACGGCAAAAGCCACTAGGGGGGCGCTACTCCCGCTCTGCGGTTACGTCTTTGCCTGCGCTGCGTGACTTTTCGTTCAAAATTCGCAGTACAGCTTCCGCTGCAGCATCGGAAGGCGTTCCGTTGTGCTTGTCCGATTCCGTCGGTCTGAGTTGGGCCATGACGGCGTCGAACGCGGTTTTCTGCGCCTTGCCCAGAGCGGGATCAGTCAGAAGCGCATAGGCCGAATCGGCAAGATGCTCTGGCGTGCAGCGTTCCTGAAGCAGTTCAGGCACCACCTCGCGGCCGGCGAGCAGATTGACCATGGCGACATATTTCACCTTTATCATGCGGCGCGCCATGAACGCCGTCACCGGGTTTACGCGATAAGCGACCGCCATGGGCACATGAGCCAGAGCGAGCTCAAGCGTTGACGTGCCCGATTTCGTCAGCGCCGCCCCGGCTGCGGCAAAGGCATCATGCTTGTCATGCAGCTCGGTTACGATGATCGGCTTGACCGGCCATTTCGCGACAGCGGCTTTCACTGTCTGGGCGACGAGAGGAGAGAGCGGCAGCACCGGGCAGATATCCGGCAGGCGCTTCTTCAGCAGCGACAGCATACGGCCATAGACTGGCAGAAGGCGCGGCACTTCCGAGCGACGGCTACCCGGCATCAGGATCAGCACGGGCGCCTTATCGCTCAGCCCATGCCGCAGCCTGAAGCGCTTCGCATCGCCCTGATCGGCGCCGGATTGCAGAACAGGATGACCTACGAAATCGACCGCCACCCCACGCTGGGCAAACCACTCGACCTCGAAGGGCAGAAGGCAGAGCAGCCTGTCCCAGAGTTCGGGAAAGCTATGGACGCGCTTTTCATGCCAGGCCCAGACCTGAGGGCCGACATAATGGATCTTCGGTACATTCTGATCGCGTAGCCGCTTGAGAAAGCGCAGGGCAAAACCGGGGGAGTCGATCGTGACGATCATGTCCGGTTGACGCAGCACCACATCATTCACCGCCTCATTGAGGCGCTGCGATAGCTGCCTGATTCGAGGCAGCACCTCGACCAGTCCCATGACGGCCAGATCACGCATGGGGAACAGGCTGTTGAGCCCCAGAGCCTCCATGCGTGGTCCGCCGATCCCGACAAAGATCAGATGCGGGTCGCGCGCGTGCAACGCCTGCATGAGATGGGCCCCGAGCACATCGCCACTGGCCTCACCTGCCAGAAGCCAGATGACACGAGGGGCGATGAGCGAATGGGGCATGAGCGTTCAGCGCCTCAGGGTTGCGCCGGTTGCCTTGGCAACAGCAGCGATGATTTTCTCGGACACGGCGTCGATCTCTTCATCAGTCAGGCTCGCCTTGACCGGCTGAAGGGTCACCTCGATGCCGAGGGAGCGATGACCGGCTTCGAGCGGCGCCCCTTCATAAACATCGAAGAGGCTGACATCGGTAATGAGCGCCCGCTCCGCCCCGCGCGCTGCCTTGAGCACAGCCTGCGCTTCGACACCGGGCGCCACGATGAAGGCGAAATCACGGCTGATTGGCTGGAAGGCAGACAGAGAGGGTGCCTGACGACGCTTCACCTTCGGTAGCGGTACAGCATCGAGCCAGATCTCGAAGACAACGAGCGTGCCATCGATCCCCATCGCCCGGGTCACCCGGGGATGCAGCTCGCCAAAACAACCGAGAGCCATTTTGGGCCCCTGACGCACGACGCCCGAACGGCCAGGGTGATAATAGCCCGGCGCATCAGTTGTGATGCTGAGCGCCTCGGCTGGGAGCTTCAGCGCATCCAGTGCCGCCATCAGATCGGCCTTGGCATCCCAGAGCGTTCTTGCCTGAGCCCGCGCACCGGGGCGACGCGGCGTTTCACCGCCACGAAGACCTGCCAGCACCAGCTTCTGACCATCGGCATGGAAGGACGGTCCAATCTCAAAGAGGGCAGCATCGGCAAAGCCGCGCGCCGCATTGCGCTGCCAGGCACGCACCAGATTGACCAGAGGTGTCGGGCGCATCTGGTTGAGATCGGAAGCGATCGGGTTCAGCAGACGCAACCCTTCCGGAGCACCACCGAACAGGAGCGCATCTTCATGCGAGACGAAAGAGAATCCGACCGTCTCGACAAGGCCGCGCATCGCGCAGAGTCGGCGCAGCTCGCCGAGACGCTTCTGGGCGGGCGTCAAGGCAGGGCCCGCAATGGCGGTCTTTTGCGGCAGGGCCTGTGGCGGAATCAGATCCAGACCATGGATACGCAGCACTTCCTCGATCAGGTCGTTCTCGGCCTCAATGGCATGAACGGAAGACGCTGCCGTCCGGGCCTGATCCGGGTCGAGATGCGGCGCCTGGTCGAGCATCACCCCCATGGCCACATCGTTACGCCATGACGGCACGGCAAAGCAGGCACGTGCGTCGTCGCGCTCCTTCACCTCGAAGCCCAGATGCTCGAGAATGCGCAACGCCTCATCGGACTCGATCTGTGCGCCGCCAAGGCTTTCGAGACGCTCGAAACGCAGCCAGGCCTCGCGATGCCAGTCAGGAAGATTTCCGGCAGTGGTCACTTCGCTCGCCTCGCCGCCGCAAAGCGACAGGATCAGCCGTGTTGCTGCCTCGAGCCCCGACAGCACCAGTGCCGGGTCGATTCCACGCTCGAAACGCTGACGCGCATCCGTGTGCACAGCAAGACGGCGCCCGGTCAGAGCGATGCGCACGGGGTCGAAAAGAGCTGCTTCGATGAACACGTCGCAGGTTTCGTCTGAGACGCCCGTCGATTCACCGCCGATCAAGCCGGCCAGAGACTGAACACCAGCCTGATCGACAATGACCAGATCATCGGTGCCGAGCACCAGATCGCGTCCGTCAAGCGCGCGGAAAGTCTCACGCGCAGCGCGCGTCAGGGACAGACTCGTCCCGCTGATCTTTGCCGCATCGAAGACATGAAGCGGGCGTCCGAGATCGAAGGTAAGGAAATTGGTGATATCCACCAGCGCGCTGATGGGCTTCAGCCCAATCGACTCCAGCCTCTGACGCAGCCAGTCGGGGCTCGGGCCGTTCTTTACACCGCGAACCAGTCGTCCTGCGATGAAAGGGCAAGCCGTTTCATACTGAATATTCCATGAAATCGGGGAAGGAAAATGACCTTCGACCGTCTCCACAAGCCAAGGCTTGAGATGACCTATTCCGTAGGCTGCCAGATCGCGGGCAATGCCGCGTACGCTTAGCGCATCACCACGATTGGGGGTGATGGAGATATCGATCACCGGATCGTCCAGCTTTGCATAATCGGCATAGGCCTGACCCAGCACGACCGTCTCTGGCAGTTCGGCAATACCGTCTGACTCAGCGCCCAGACCCAGCTCACGCAGCGAGCAGAGCATGCCGCCACTTTCCTGACCGCGAATCTTGCCAGCCTTGATGGTGATATTGCTTCCCGGGATATACGTGCCCGGCGGGGCGAAAATCACATGCAGCCCGGTGCGTGCATTGGGAGCGCCGCAAACGACCTGCACTTTTTCATAGTCGCCGCCAGCGGCCACGACGCAGACCTGAAGACGATCGGCATCGGGGTGGCGATGCGCTTCGAGAATTTTCGCAACACGAAATCCGCGCAGGCTGTCAGCCGGATTTTCGACGCTTTCGACCTCAAGACCGATCGTGTTGAGGGCGCTCAGGATCTCGTCGAGCGATGCGGTGAAATCGAGATGCTCACGCAGCCAGGAAAGAGTGAATTTCATGGTCTCAGACTCCTTCTGCGAGGCTGGCGGAAGACAGGGAGGAGAAGCCGTAATGGCGCAGCCATCTCAAATCGCTCTCATAGAAGGAACGTAGATCGGGAATGCCGTTCTTGAGCATGGTCAGACGCTCAATTCCCATTCCGAAGGCAAAGCCCTGCCAGATGGCGGGATCAAGGCCGCAATTGGCCAGAACACGCGGATGCACCATGCCCGACCCCAGAACCTCCAGCCAGTCCGTGCCACCGCCGATCTCGCCCGTCTGGCGCGACCAGCCGATATCGACCTCCATCGAGGGTTCGGTGAACGGGAAATACGACGCGCGAAAACGCACCGGCAGATTCGGCTTGTCGAAGAACACGCGAAGAAACTCGATCAGACAGCCCTTGAGATGACCAAGCGTGATGCCCTTGTCGATAACGAGCCCTTCGCACTGATGGAACATCGGCGAATGGGTGGCGTCATGATCGGCGCGATAGGTGCGGCCGGGCGCGATGATGCGTATGGGCGGTTCCTGGGTCAGCATGGTGCGAATCTGAACGCCAGATGTCTGGGTGCGCAGCACGCGCGCCGGAGCGTCTTCATGCGTGGCGGGCAGATAGAACGTATCGTGCTCGGTGCGTGCCGGATGATGGTCAGGCGTATTGAGCGCCGAGAAATTATGCCACTGGGACTCGATATCCGGCCCTTCGGCAACGCTGAATCCCATCGCCCCGAAAATGGCCGTCATTTCCTCAATGGTGCGGCTGATCGGATGGACAAGACCGAGCGGAGTCGCCGGTGCCGGCAGGGTCACATCGACCTGCTCGGATTTCAGACGCGATTCGAGGGCTGCCTCGACAATTTCCTGGCCACGCTGCTCGACCGCAGTGTTGAGCGCATCGCGCAGGCGGTTCAGCGCCTGACCGCGTTCCTTGCGCTCTTCCGGGCTCATCTTGCCCAGTTCCTTGAGCAGTCGTGTCAGGCGGCCGGATTTGCCCAGCACACCGACACGAATGGCATCCCAGGCGGCGTGATCCTGCGCCTGCGCCAACGCTTCGAGAGTTTCGCTTCTCAGCGCTTCCAGATCATCGCCCATCACTGCCTGTCCCATCGTTCGTCTGGTGGTGCCGTCAAAAAAGAAAACGGGCCGTCCTGATACAGGACGACCCGTTTTCTATCAAATCTGCAAATCGGCAAATCCGAAAAGCGGCAGATCAGGCCTGAGCCGTCTGCTCCTGGGCAGGCTGCTCGAGAGCCATCTGCGCCAGCTTCACGATTTCGGCGAAAGTTGCTGCGTCATCGAATGCGATGGCGGCCAGAACCTTGCGGTCGATTTCGATGCCAGCCTTTGCAAGACCATTGATGAACTTGCTGTAGGTCAGGCCCTGCTCGCGAACGGCAGCGTTGATACGCTGGATCCACAGAGCGCGGAAATCGCGCTTCTTGTTGCGACGGTCGCGATAGGCATAACGAAGAGCCTTCTCGACGCGCTCAAGAGCGATACGATAGTTGGTGGAAGACCGGCCGCGGTAACCCTTGGCGAGATCCAGAACCTTCTTGTGACGGGCGTGCGTCGTTACGCCGCGCTTAACACGTGCCATTTATATTGCTCCTCAAGCCAGTCCGTAGGGGGCCCACTGCTTCACGGTCTTCGCATCCATGTCCGTCATGGTCTGCGGGCCGCGATTGGTGCGCTTCATTTTCTGCGGACGGTTGATGAGGCCGTGGCGCTTGTTGCCGGGACCGCACATCACCTTGCCGGTCGCGGTGATCTTGAACCGCTTCTTGACCGACGACTTGGTCTTCATCTTGGGCATTTCGTTCTCCTCTCGACATATCAGGCAGCTTGTCGCAATCACTCGCAACCACCACCAAGCGGCCAGGCATGCCCTACCATCGCCTGGACGCGCGTTCGAAAGGGGGCACCTATAGGATATCTTGCCTCCGCACAACCCGTTTTAACGCGCATAAACATTTACTTTAGGTTAGACGGGACCTTAACCATGATGTGGGACGTTCTTGACGTAGATCAACATTTGCGCCTTTTACCACGCGGTCTCTTTTCACAACGTTTCCGACCACGAAACCTCATATAGGACGACGCATGAACACGGTTTCCCGGCCGCGGTTCTGGGCAGCCCTCACCGCCGTCATATTTGCCCTCGTTGGCATCTATCTGACACTCGGCGGTGTCTGGCTCCTGAGCTATGGCGACACCCCTTATTATGCAGTCTGCGGTATAGCCCTTCTGGCCACCGCGTATCTTGTCTGGACCGGCCGCCCGGCGGCTTTTTGGCTCTACACCCTTATCATCCTTGGCTCCCTTGCCTGGGCGATTGGCGAAATCGGCATCGATTTCTGGTCTCTCGTCCCCCGCGGTGACGTCATCGTCATCCTCGGCATCTGGCTGCTTCTGCCCTTCGTCAGCCGGCAGATCACCACGAGCCGCCTGGCCACCTTCCCCCTCGCCGGCAGCGTTCTTCTCGCCCTGATCGTCGTGATCGTCGCGTTCGTGCAGGACCCGGGCGACAAGGAAGGCAACCTGCCGACAGACAAGATCGCCGCTGCAGGCAGCGATGCGTCGCAGGTGCCCGATGGTGACTGGCATGCCTATGGCCGTACCCAGTATGGCGATCGTTTCTCGCCGCTGACGCAGATCAACTCGGACAATGTGAGCAAGCTCAAGGTTGCCTGGACCCTGCGTACGGGCGATCTAAAGGGGCCGAACGATCCGGGCGAAGCCACCAACGAAGCCACACCGCTGGCAGTCGATGGCACGCTGTATTTCTGCTCGCTTCACCAGAAGCTCTGGGCTGTCGACGGTGCAACCGGCAAGACGAAATGGGTGTTCGACCCCCATCTCTACGTCAACCCCGGCTTCCAGCATCTCACCTGCCGTGGCGTGACCTATCACAAATCCGACGCCAGCGCCGTGACGTCCGATGGGACGCCCGCGCCGGATGAGTGCCATGAGCGCCTCTTCCTTCCGGTCAATGATGGTCGCATGTTTGCCGTCGACGCCCAGACAGGCAAGGCCTGCCCGAGCTTCGGCAAGAATGGCGAAATCGATCTACGCACGCCCTTCATGCCGTATGACCATGTTGGCGGCTATGAGCCGACATCGCCTCCGGTCGTGACCGATAAGGTTGTCATCGTCTCCGGTGCCGTGACCGATAACGGATCCACCAAGGAGCCGTCAGGTGTCACACGCGCATTCGATCTGTTCACCGGCAAGCTGGTCTGGGTATTCGACCCGTCCAACCCCGATCCGAACGAAATGCCGACGGGTGACCACAAATACGTCGCCAACTCGCCCAATTCCTGGATCACCGCGTCCTATGACGCCAATCTGGGTCTCGTCTACATCCCGACCGGTGTGCAGACGCCTGACCAGTGGGGCGGCAACCGCACACCTGACGCAGAGCGTTATGCCTCGGCCATTCTCGCCCTTCATGCGGATACCGGCAAGCTGGCCTGGAGCTACCAGACCGTTCACCACGACCTGTGGGACATGGATCTGCCGGCCCAGATGAGCCTTGTGGACATCACGCAGAAGGATGGCACCGTCATCCCGACCATCTACGCGCCGGCCAAAACGGGCAACGTGTTCGTGCTCGATCGTCGTGACGGCAAGCTGGTCGTGCCTGCTCCCGAACTTCCGGTTCCCCAGGACGTGGTCAAGGGCGATCACGTCGCACCGACCCAGCCCTTCTCTGACCTGACCCTTCGTCCCAAGGCCCTGCTGACGGGCAAGGATATGTGGGGCGGCACCGTGTTCGACCAGCTGATCTGCCGCGTGGCATTCCATCAGCTCGACTACAAGGGCACGTTCACTGCCCCTTCAGAACGCGGCTCGCTTATCTTCCCGGGCAATCTCGGTATCTTCGAGTGGGGTGGCCTTGCGGTCGATCCGCAGCGTCAGATCGCCATTTCCAACCCGATCGCCCTGCCCTTCGTGTCGAAGCTCGTTCCCCGTGGTCCGGGTAACCCGCTCTGGCCGGAAGATGGCAATAGAAAGGGTTCCGGTGGCGAGACCGGTCTGCAGCATAACTACGGCGCACCTTATGCCGTCATGCTCAGCCCGTTCCTGAACCCCATCACCACGAAGCTGGGTCTGCCCATCCCGTGCAAGCGTCCGCCGTGGGGCTACATGGCCGGTATCGACCTGCGCACCAACAAGGTGATCTGGCAGCACCGCAATGGCACGCTGCGTGACAGCCTCTACAGCAGCTCGCTCCCCGTGCAGCTTCCGCCGCTGAAGATCGGCGTGCCGAGCCTCGGTGGCCCGCTCACCACAGCTGGCAACGTCGCCTTCCTGACCTCGACGCTGGATTTTTACATCCGCGCCTATGATGTCACGACCGGCAAGACACTGTGGCAGGACCGTCTGCCTGCTGGTGGCCAGTCCACCCCGATGAGCTACTCTGTCAATGGCAAGCAGTACATCGTGACCTATGCTGGCGGCCATGGTTCGTTCGGCACCAAGATGGGCGATTACGTCATCGCCTACGCTCTGCCGAACTGATCCGGTTCAGCAGACCAACGGAAAAACCCGCCTTCTGGCGGGTTTTTTTGTGTCTGCTCGTCGGGCCAGGAAGGTTTTGTGACGCAGGCAAAAACCCTTGCACCTGCGTAAATAATGTCAGAGTGTTTCAACACCCTCAAACGAAGGAAATGAGCCATGCTCCGTGGATTTCTCGCCCTGACCCTTCTGTGCGGCGCGATCGCTGCACCAGTCGCCTATGCCAAGCCCTGTCGTGACGCCACCACCGGCAAGTTCACGAAATGCGAGAAGCCAAAGGCTGAGAAATGTCGTGACGCCAAAGGCAAGTTCACGAAGTGCAAGGCTGATACTGCCGCTAAGGACGATACCAAGGCGGCCACGGCAGCAACGCCCGCCGATGGCGCGCCCGGCAAGAACTGACCCGGACGCGAAAGCGTCTTTACCGGACCAGAAACAAAAAGACCCGGCAATGCCGGGTCTTTTCTCGTTCAGGCACGGGCGCGGGCGCGTATCGCTTGCGCCATGGCTTCCACACCATTGCCCCTGTTTGTCGAGAGCGCTTTCACCAATCCCAGATCATGCAGGAATTTCGGATCTGTTGCCTCGATCTCGGCCTTGCTGCGTCCTGAATAGACACGCAGCAAAAACGCAACGAGCCCGCTTACGATAGCGGCGTCCGAGGCTCCGGCAAAATACAGCCTGCCATCAGCCTCATGCGCCTCCAGCCATACCTGGCTCTGGCAACCCGGCACGCGATGGGCGTCATTCTGCCACTCGGCAGGAAAACCCGGCAAACCTCGCCCCATCTCGATGATATATTCGTAACGATCCATCCAGTCGTCGAACATGGCCAGTTCGTCGCTGATCGCGACAATGGCCTCTTCTGCCGATCCGTCGACCGGCTGCACCCACGGTGCCTGAACCGCGCCGCTCACAGGATGAACCTGCTCAGATCGCCCTTGCTGGCAAGGGGAGCCACACGCTCCTGAACATCCTGCGCTGTGACGGTAATCGTTTCACCACCACAATCGGAAGCACGGAACGAGATATCTTCCAGCAGGCGCTCCATCACCGTTGCCAGACGTCTGGCACCGATATTCTCGACGCGCTCATTGATATCCGCAGCCAGCTCGGCCAGCGCCTCGACAGCGCCGTCCTCGAAAATCAGGGTGACCTTCTCGGTGCCCAGCAGCGACACATATTGCTTGAGCAGCGAGTGCTCCGGCTCGAGCAGGATACGCTTGAGATCATCACGGGTGAGACCTGCCAGCTCTACACGGATCGGCAGACGCCCCTGCAGTTCAGGCAGCAGATCGGAGGGCTTCGCCAGGTGGAACGCCCCGGAGGCGATAAAGAGGATATGATCCGTCTTGACCGGACCATATTTGGTGGTGACCGTCGTGCCCTCGATCAGCGGCAGCAGATCGCGCTGGACGCCTTCACGAGAAATATCGCCACTGCGCCCCCCGCCCTCGCCGGAGCGGGCGCAGACCTTGTCGATTTCATCGAGAAAGACGATGCCGTGATCCTGCGCGTGGCGCACGGCGTCCTGAGTCAGGGCGTCGCTGTCGACCAGCCGGTCGGCCTCCTCGCGGATCAGCAGCATACGCGCGGCCTCAATGGTCAGACGACGCTTCTGCGGCGAGCGATTCATCAGATTTTTCATCAGATCGCCGAAGGCCGCCGCATTCATGACGGTGCCGCCTGCCATTTCCGGCATGTCGCCCGGGCCCGCCTCGCGACCGACCTGAATCTCGATTTCCTTGTCCTCGAGTTCCCCATTGCGCAGCATCTGGCGGAACTTGGTCTTGGTGTCAGCCGAAGCACCCTCGCCCGTCATAGCATCGACAAGGCGTGCCTCGGCAGCCAGTTCGGCCTTGGCATTCACATCCTTGCGCCGCGCTTCGCGCAGCATGGTCAGCGAGACTTCGACCAGATCGCGCACGATCGATTCCACATCACGACCGACATAGCCGACCTCGGTGAATTTCGTGGCCTCGACCTTCAGAAAAGGCGATTGCGCGAGACGGGCCAGTCGGCGGGCAATTTCGGTCTTGCCGCAACCGGTCGGGCCGATCATCAGGATGTTTTTGGGCACGACCTCTTCACGCAGCCCGTCAGCAAGCTGCGCCCGGCGCCAGCGATTACGCATGGCAATGGCCACGGCACGCTTGGCCTCGTTCTGCCCGATGATGAAGCGATCAAGCTCGGAAACGATCTCGCGCGGCGAGTAATTCGGAATTTCCATCAGAGCGTCTCCCCGCCGAGCAGTTCCACCCGAACGGAGTGGTTGGTGTAAACACAGATATCGCCTGCAATTCTCATGGCCTTGCGCGCCACATCCTCTGCCGTCAGCCCCTCGATATCGATCAGGGCACGCGCCGCCGACAGGGCATAATTGCCCCCGGAGCCAATAGCGATGATGCCGTCTTCTGGCTCCAGAACATCACCATTGCCAGTAAGGGTGAAAGAGCGATGCGCATCAGCCACCGCCATCATGGCTTCAAGCCGACGCAGATAGCGATCGGTCCGCCAATCCTTGGCCAGATCCACACAGGCGCGTTCGAGCTGGTCAGGATAACGCTCAAGCTTGGCTTCGAGACGTTCGAGCAGCGTGAAGGCATCGGCCGTCGCACCGGCGAAACCAGCCAGAATGGCACCTTTCGGGCCAATACGCCGGACCTTGCGGGCATTGCCCTTGATGACAGTCTGGCCAAGCGTCACCTGCCCGTCACCCGCCATGGCCACCTGACCATCACGACGAACACAGAGGATGGTGGTGCCATGCCAGCCAACAGGGTCATGGGGAGAAGATGAGTTCTGCATGCTCCTTCACATAAGCCGTATGCGCCGTCAGACAAGATCGAAACCTCTTCTGACGGCACGACTGCACGGCGCTGTCAGATGCTACGCCTCAGCCTCGCTTGCGCATTGTCGTGCAGATCGCCTCACGCAATTCCTGCGGGGTGAAAGGCTTGCCGAGCACGAAGGCCTGCGCAGGCAGATTCTGCGGATCGGCATAGCCACTGACATAAAGCACCGGCAGGTCAGGATAACGCGCCGCCACGATCAGCCCGCATTCCCGCCCACCCATGCCGGGCATGAGAAGATCGAGCACGACCAGATCGACTGGGTCACCCTTTTCGAGATAGCTGATCACGTCGGCGCCATCGGGCACGCTGACAACATGATGACCATCCTGTGTCAGGAACTGCGCGGTGACGAGTCGGACACCGGGCTCATCATCCGCCAACAGAATACGCAAGGGCCTGGAGGGCTGCGTCTCTGCCCTGTCGGGAACGGCCCCATCCTCTCTTTCGGGCGCACAGACGGGCAGTGTCACGATCATGCTCGTGCCACGATCGGGAACGCTTTCCACACGGATGTCGCCGCCACTGCGCTGCAGGAACCCATAGATGGTCGAGAGACCAAGACCCGTTCCGCTTCCAAGCCCCTTGGTGGTGAAGAAAGGCTCGAAGATACGACGCACGACTTCCGGCGGCATCCCGCAGCCCTGATCTTCCACCGTAAGGATGACGCATGGAGCCCCTGCCGCATTGGTCTCGCTGGCAAGGCGGATACTGATCGTCCCTCCCTTGGGCATCGCATCGCGCGCATTGATACACAGGTTGAGCAACGCCATTTCCAGCTGCCCCGAATCGCTGAGCACGGGCGCAACTGGCAGATCACGCGGTACGGCATCGAGGTCCAGCGTGCACCGCCCCGTCTCGCCACGCAGGTCGCTGGGGCGGCTGAGGCTCTGCACGATCAGGTCGCGCATGCTCCAGATCAGCTCGACCAGATCCACAGGCTTGAGCGCCACCGGCTTGGGACGACCGAACTCCAGCAGGCGTCGAGTCAGCACGGTGCCCCGACGCGCCGAGTCGAGTGCATTATCGAAAAGTTTGGTCACCATCGGGTCGCTGGCAGGCGTCATATCCTGCAGCAATTCAAGCGATCCCAGCATGGCGGTCAGCAGATTGTTGAAATCATGCGCGATACCGCCAGCCAGAGTGCCAAGCGCATGCATCTTGTCATCCTGACGCAGGCGCTCTTCCATGGCCAGACGCTCGGTCACGTCCCTGTCCAGGCTGAGCTGCCATCGTTGCGCCGAAGGATAGGGCACGCCTGAGGCATTGCGTGGCCAGGGTAGCGTCTGACGGGATATCTCGTGCCAGCGCACGCCTGCCGGTGTCGTCTCGGGTACGAGACGCATCACCTCGTCACGCTCCTTTGCCTCCTCGCGCATGGCCGATATCTCGGGGCGAAGCGCTTCATCGAAAAGCTTATCCTCCTCGATATCGCCCCGTGCGTTGACGGGGGCATCGACGTCGAAATTATGGCGCAGCACCGTGCCATCGGCTTCCGAAAACACGACATTCATAGGCACGGATTCCATCGCGCCATGCAGCAGCACGCGCTCGGTCATCAGCGCTCGCTCAAGCCTGTGATGAGCGGCCACCTCACGCACCATTGCGCGTAGCGAGTCGGACTCCCACGGCTTATGGGCGTAAAACTGGATGCGTCCCTGATTGAGGGCGGCAACGACCGCCGCCAGATCGGCGTAGCCGGTCAGAAGAATCCCGCGTGCGTCCGAAAATTCGCGCGCCTTGCTGAGCAGCACATCGCCCGTCATGTTCGGCATGCGCTGATCGGAGACGATCACGGCAATATCGGGCGATTTCTGCAGAAAACTCAACGCTTCGACAGGATCCGTGCTCGACAGGATATCGAATTCGTCTTCCAGCAGGTCCGTCAGCGCCACGAGGATTTCCGCCTCGTCATCAACGATAAGAATACGGCTGCGCCCGTACGGGACAGACATCTCTGTGCGTTTCATGCGCTGCGTCCTATCGTAACCGGGCCGGTAGGGGTCAATCGCACAGGAACGGAAAGTGTGAAACACGCCCCTACTCCATGACCGCCATCGAGATTGGCATCTTCAATATCAATCGAGCCTCCATGAGCCTCGATAACGCCATAGGCAATTGCCAATCCGAGACCCGTCCCCATTCCTACCGGCTTGGTAGTAAAGAAAGGCTCAAAGACCCTGGCGCGCAAATCAGCCGGCACACCAGGGCCGTCATCCGCCACGCTGATCACGTAATTCGCGCCCTGTTCATTCTGCCTGAGCTCCGTCTCAATCACGATCTTGCCGCTCGGCGCCCCGGGCTCGAGCCCTTCGACTTCGGCGCGTGACCGGATGGCATCGGCTGCATTACTCACGATATTCATAACGACCTGATGCAGCAGGGCTGGCTGACAGACCAGCATACGCGGCGCGGTCAAATGCCGCTCGACCGTAATTTCGCGTCCAAATTTATGGGCGAGTAGCGCCAGCGCCGTGTCGATTGCCTCGACCACATCCGTATCCTGAAACGCGCTCTCGTCGAGGCGGGAAAAGCGGCGCAGGCTAAGGACAAGATTCTGGATGCGCTGCAGGCCAAGACGCATCGCCCCGATACGATTGGCGCATTTTTCAAGCAAGGTGAGCTGGGACGGCTGAAGCGGTCCTTCCGTGTCGATCAGCTTGCGAAGGGCACGCGCTATCGTCTCCTCATGCGCCAGCGTGAACGCGAGCGGGTTGTTGATCTCATGCGCGATACCGGCCACCAGTTCACCGAGCGACGCCATCTTGGCAGTCTGAACGAGCTTCGCCTGCGTTTCAATCAACCGTGCATTGGCATCGGCGAGCTCCGCATTGGCATGAGCCAGTGCCTCCGCCATGGCCGCTTTCGCCGCAATGGCCCGTGCCTCGCTCTGGGCGGTCTGCAACGCGACCTCGCGCACCTGACGCTTGATTTCCTGCTGCCTGATCTCGTCCTGGGCAAGCTTCCGACGCACCAGCACCCTGATACGCAAGGCGAGCACATCCGGCGCGATATCACTGGGCACAAGATCATCGAGCCCGGCATCGAACAGATCCGCCGCAGAATGACGCCGGAACCGATCCGCATCGACAATGCCAAGAATGCGAAAAGACGTTCCGCCGGCCTCAAGCACATCCTGACGACGCGCATCGAGACGCCGACAGAAATTGACCCCATCGAGCAGGCGCGAGGTGAGATCGAGCACGAGGCAATCGGGCCCCTCTTCTCCCCCAAGCCATGCCCCGTTGATCAGCTCGCTAGACGCTGTAACCGTGGTAACTGTATGTCCATCACGCCAGAGCAATTCACCAAGGGAAGCCCCTGCGGCATCGCGCGCCCAATTGGCGTTCTCGCTGGTTTCTTCCTCGCAATCGTCGCTTCGTGGACTGGTGACGATGACGATGCGCGCGCGCCTGAAACGCCCGGCCTCTTCCGCCTGCAGAAAATCGGATCCCTCGCGCAGCAGAGCCCTGATGCGCAATACCAGCAAATCGGGATGGGCGGATTTCGAGATATAAGCATCCGCCCCGCTTTCGAGCCCCTCGCGCTCAAGACCCGGGGCCTCGTCTTCGGTGAGCATCAGGATCGGGATCGAACGTGTCTGGGCGTTCATGCGGAACTGCCGCGCCATCTGCCCGCCATTCATGCCCGGCAGATGATAATCGGAAACGACCAGATCAGGCAGACCGCTATCGAGGCAGGAGAGCGCTTCTTCACCACTAGCCACGCGCCGGACGGCAAAACCTGCGTTGTCGAGCAACGAGATCAGAGCCTGTGCCTGGCTGTCGGATTCCTCGACAATAAGAATCAGGGGAAGTTGCGTGTCTGAAAGGGTCATACAGTATCGGGGTCCATCATATCATGCACGCCACAAGGAACGACTGTGACCGTGCAAGGTCTGGAATGGGTGATTGTCAGGATCGGCTTTTGCCAATCATTGCATTTCGGCGCGCCGACAGCTACCTCAACGACAGACAATGTAGCCAGCTTCGACTGGACGCCATATTTTCCCGTGCCCGTTACGACAAGCTGAAAGCGCCCCATGGAAGCTCCGTCCCGCCCTTCCCTGTCACGTCTGGCCCAGGCAAGCGAAGATCGTGAGACCCGCCGGTCCACGGGACTCGGCTTTATCCGCACGACATTCTGGGCAATCTGCCATTTTGTCTTCTACTTCGCCCAGCAGGTGGCTGAGGTTCTGGCACCGCTCTGCCTTGTGCTCGGCATTGGCTGGATGGCCCTCCCCCGTGCGCTCGCGGCCATCACCACGGGTAGCGCCTCAACCGATCCGCAGGCACAGGATGTCATGAATCATGTGGTCGGCAGCATTCCTGACCATCTGACAATCGGCAGCCATGTCATGACACCGGGTGGTCTGATTTTTGATGGTTTCCTGCTGATGGCCATCGCCGCAGTCGGCGCGACGATTTCCGCCGTCGCTGCCCGGAATATGTGATTTTCCACACGAGACGTTCATGATCCAGGGCCGTTCATGATCCGGTTTCGCAATGTGAGCTATCGGCATGAAAGAGGCCGCCGGGCACAGGGGCGCCCGGTCCTGGAGGGGATAACCCTCGATATCCCCCAGGGCAGTTTCCATTGGCTGACCGGCCCATCCGGCGCCGGCAAGTCGAGCCTCCTGAGACTGATGCATCTGGAATCCCTGCCCTGTGAGGGGCACGCCGAGATACTGGGTGTCGATGTCAAAAGCGCCAAACGGCGACAACGCGCCCAGCTACGGCAGAAGATCGGCTTTATCCCGCAGGATCTCCGCCTTCTTTCAGAGCTGGATGTCTTCGACAATATTGCGCTTCCCCTGCGACTGGCAGGCGCCAGATTTGAGGCGATCGAAAGCGAGATCGTCTCCATTCTCGACTGGCTTGGCCTGGGTGGCAAGAAAAGCAGCCTGCCTGACCAGCTCTCCGGCGGCGAGCGTCAACGTGTGGCCATTGCGCGTGCGCTTGTCATGCGGCCCTCTCTCCTTCTTGCCGACGAGCCCACAAACGCCCTTGCCGAAGAGCAGAGCTGGCAGCTTGTCGACGCTCTGCAGGCCCTGAGCCGGTCAGGCACAACCGTCATTGTCGCGACCCATAATGAAGCCCTGCTTCGTGCCGTGAACCACCCCTGCATCGCGCTGAAAAATGGCCGTCTTGCAGGAGTGGCGGCGCGATGAGGCGCGTCCTCCCCGATGGCCTGCATCTCGGCAGGCGCGACCATGGGCTGATTCCGGTCATTGCGGCCGTTGCCGCCATTGCTGCCCTCGCGCTCGGTGGATGGAATGCCGCCCGCAGCCTCTCGCGAGAATGGGAAAATGGCGCAGCGCATCATGTCACGATCGAAATACCTGACTTTACGGGCGATGCCGGAGAAACGGCGAAAAAGCTGAGCGCCGTTTTACAGAGCGATCCGGGCATTGCGCTCGTCGAAACCCTGCCGGAAGCGCAGATTCGCGCCATTTTGCGCCCATGGCTTGGAGCAATGCAGGGTGAGCTGTCGGATCTGCCAGTCGTTTTGGCTGTCACGCGCAAGGACGGAGCGCCGGCCACCGACCTGCCTGCCATACTCGACACGGTCGCCCCTTCTGCCATTCTTGAGGAAAATGCCAAATGGGGCGAGAGGCTAACCCTTCTGGGCCATAGCCTTCAGGCCTGTGCCTGGCTGGCGGTGCTCCTTGCCGGCTTCGCCACAGCGGGGGTAACCACACTCTCGGTGCGCATGACACTGATCGCCAGACGCCGGACGATCGAGATCCTTCACGGCTTTGGTGCCCGTGACGGCCTGATTGCGCGGCGCATCGCCTGGCGCAGCGCGGGGCTTGGCCTTGCTGGCGGCGTGCTCGGCACGGTCCTGGGCGGTGCGACACTCGCGGTTCTGCACCGGCTCATACTGCCCTTCATGGATCAGCACAGCATCGGGCTATCACTATGGCCTCAAGGCCTTTCTGAGTGGCTCTCCGTGTCGACCAACCTGCCGCAACCGCTGTTCCAGTCTCTGGCCTGCGTACCGATTCTGGTCGCTCTACTGAGCTTCACCGTCGCTCATTCGACGGTTCGGCTGTGGTTGCGGAGGCTGCCGTGAAGTTCTGGCTGGCGTTGCCGTTTCTGGTTCTCGTGCTTGCGCTCTCCTGGTGTGCGGGATTCGCCTGGTTCTGTGCTGACGCGCTTCACCCGTTATCCGAGCCGGTTCATTGCGACGGCATCGTCGCCCTGACAGGCGGGCGCGACCGGATAGAGGCGTCGCTTACACTGCTCGACAAGGGCATTGGCAGAAAGCTGCTCATTTCCGGTGTTGGCCCCCATGCCACGCTCGCTCAACTGGCCGAGCATGCCCCCATCACCCTCACCTCCGAGCTGGCCTCGCGAATCACACTGGGGCGCAGAGCGGTTTCGACAATCGGCAATGGCTCGGAAACGGCAGAATGGGCTGCCAGGAATGGTATCCATTCGCTGCTCGTGGTCACGGCGGGCTATCATATCCGGCGCGCCATGCTCGAACTGCATCGCGCTGCACCCGGTGTGGTGCTGCATCCTTTTCCGGTGCGCTCGCCCGCCCTCAGGCGTAGCCCCGACAGAGCGACTTTCAGGCTTCTGTTTCATGAATACATGAAATGGATCGGCTCCCATCTCGGCCTCTCACGCGGGATCAACCTGACACCGCCAGCGTAAGGCGACCGGTGACACCCGAGGCGTGACCGTAAGGATTGCCTCTTTTTCGGCACGAGCGTCCCCGCACATAATTCCATCAGGGCGCCTGTTGCTCTAGAGCTTCTCGGATCGAACGGAATCGACCGACCGGATCGGGACGCCCATCCAGACCATGTGCGCCTGCCCCGCAAGCCAGCGCAGATGAGAAGGGCGCTGGTGACGATCGGATACAGAGCCGGCACTGGGAGAGGTCATGAACCGGATACGCGCCCTTTTCTTCATCATCTATTTCGTGATCCTGACCCTGGTGATGGGGCTGGGCGCGCTGCCGATACGCGCCCTCCGCCGTCAGGAGGCCGCGCTGCGCTATGCGCAGCTCTGGTCATCGCTCACACTCAAGGGGCTTAAATTCTTCTGTGGTGTCAGCGTACGCATCACAGGAGCAGAGAACCTGCCAGACGGCGCCTGCCTGATCGCATCCCAGCACCAGGCCTATTTTGACGGCTTCATCTGGATGGTTCTGGTTAGGCGCCCAGCCTATGTCATCAAGCAGGAACTCACCAGAATTCCCTTCATCGGTCCGATGCTGCTGCTCTCGGGCATGGTGCCTGTCGAGCGCGCAGCAGGTGCCAAGGCCCTGCGCGCCCTCATGAAGGCAACCCAGGCGCATTTCGACGAAGGGCGGCAGATCGTGATCTTTCCGGAAGGCACACGCACCCGCCCCGGCGAACGTGCTGCATTGCAGCCCGGGATCGTGGCGCTGGCCAAACAGGCCGCTGCTCCGGTGATCCCGGTAGCCACCAATTCCGGATTGCACTGGCCGCGCCGAGGCTGGGTCATGACCCCCGGCGAGATCGTCATCGCCATCGGCAAGCCTCTTCCCGCCAATGCCGGACGACTCTCGCTGATCGACTCGATCTACAAATCCTGGGACGCCCTGTGTGTGGAAAACGGATTGCCACGCCCTGTGGATAACTCTGTGGACTCGCCTCGCTGAGCAGAGACTAACCTGTTAGGAAGCGGGGTATGGATTGGGGAGAAAACGCCGCCTGCTCCATAAGTGCCTGATCTGGCGGGCCGGAAAGCGAGTCAAGGGACAATCGCCTTAAATGCTGGGTTTTGTCCCGATATTGTCCCGGCAGAGACGGGCGGAGGCGGCATCTAACACAGGCATTTGCGCTTTCATAGCCCCCAGTCGAAGAGTCTTTTCCTTTCTGTCACATGCTCTGTCTCACCTCTGGGGATAAATTGTGCTCTTTCTCGAAAGATGTGTGAAATCGGCCTGTGGAGATCCCGAGTTGCGCAGTAATCGCGGGGGTTTACTCGAGTGAGAAAACCCTTCTTCTTCGCCGCATTTTCTGTTGCGATCTTGCTGCTCGCCGCGATCGGTGCGGACGGTTGGCGCCTTGTCAGGCTCGACCGCCAGCTCGCTGCCCTGCCCTCTCAGCTCGACTCCAGAGGGTGGCACCTCACCTGGCAGGAAAAGCGCGTCCTCTGGCGTCCCTGGGGCTCGCAGATCGTTTTCAATCGGCCTATCCTTGCAGGGCCGCAAAGCCGCCTCTGGGCGGGCGTGCAGCTCAGCATCGCAACCAGCCCGGTTCATCCTTTCTCGCTTTCCTTCACCGCTGAAGGGACGCAGATCGTCAGGTTGAGTGAAACCCTCTCGCTGACGACCGGGGCACTGCACGGTCGTTTCATCCCCTCGACGCGCATCGCAACCCTGGCTGCGGAAACCGTCACGGCTACCGGGCTGCCCATCGAGGGGATCGAAGCGCTCTCGCTCCAGACACTGACGGCGCGGCTGATCCCCGGCATGCAGAACGGGCCGGGCAGCTCTGCCTGGGCTGTCGACCTGCGCGCGCAAACAGTGCTGCCCCAGTTTGCCCCTGACGGCGCGGCTCCCGGCCAGACCCTGCCCGATCAAACTCTGCCCGACGCGGCTGTGAGCGCGTCACCGGGGCGTCTGAAGGCGCTTCTTGCCCTGCTGCCTCCCCCTCGCGACCTGCATCTCATCGTGACCGCGCTGAACGGCGATGATCGCGAGTCAGGGCCGCAAATGACCCATGATATGGGAAATGGACGCTATTTAATTCAGGCGGCGTCTTTCAGCCTCGGTCCACTGACATGCATCGCCAGAGGGACACTCTCCCATGAAGGCGAAGGGACGCTTTGGGCCCATCTGACAGGCTTGCAGGGCTTTGTTCGTTACGGGATCGCCCATGCCCCGCAATCGCTTCGTATCGACCCGGAATATGCAAGGCTATTCAAGGCGCTCGATGAACAAACGGCAAGGATACCGGACCAGCTCGATCTGCCTTTTCCAGTGAGCCGCCATGACATTTCATTGCAAAATCACATCTTCGCGATATTAACAGGGCATTCTCGATGAACCGGAGGGGAAGCTGACGCCTTATGGCGGATGCTGTTTCCAATTCCCCTTCACGACTGGCCTTGATGGCCGCGGATCACTGCAATGCCCGATTTGAGTGCCCTCTTCCTTGCACGATTGCAATTCGCGTTTACCGTCGGATTTCATATCGTCTTTCCCGCTTTTTCCATCGGTCTGGCCGCGTTTCTGGCTGTGCTCGAAGGCCTGTGGCTCAAGACCGACAAGCCCGTCTATCTCGACCTTTTCAAATATTGGCTGCGCGTCTTTTCGGTCGTTTTCGCCATGGGCGTCGTCTCGGGACTGGTCATGTCCTACGAGTTCGGCACCAACTGGTCGCAATTCTCCCAGAAAGCAGGGCCGATCCTCGGCCCGATGCTTGCCTATGAGGTCATGACGGCCTTCTTCCTTGAGGCAGGCTTTCTCGGCGTGATGATGTTCGGCCTCAACCGCGTGGGCAAGCATCTGCATTTTGCTGCCACCTGCATGGTCTCGATCGGCACGCTGATCTCTATGAGCTGGATTCTGGCCTCGAATTCCTGGATGCAGACGCCGCAGGGCTACAAGATCGATGCCGCAACCGGCCGCTTCCTGCCGGCTGACTGGTTTGCCATCGTCTTCAACCCGTCCTTCCCGTTCCGTCTTGTGCACATGGCTCTGGCCGCATTCCTGTGCGTGGCCTTCATCGTTGGCGGCGTCGGTGCCTGGCATCTGCTCAAGGCCAAGCGCCAGAACCGCGCGCCGACCGATGCGGTCAAGGTCATGTTTTCGATGGCCATGTGGATGGCCGCCATCGTGGCCCCGCTCCAGATTCTGGCCGGTGATGCCCATGGCCTGAACACGCTGAAATACCAGCCAGCCAAGATTGCAGCCATGGAGGGTGACTGGGAATCCGAGAGCCGCGCCCCGGAACTGCTTTTCGGCGTGCCGGACATGGAGCATGAGGTCACACGCTACAAGATCGGCATTCCGCTCGTGGGTTCGCTGATCCTGACGCACAGCCTCGATGGCAAGGTGCCGGGCCTGAAGGACTTCCCCAAGGACCAGCGCGCCCCGATGTACGTCGTGTTCTACACCTTCCGTGTGATGGTGGCCCTTGGCAGCCTCATGACGCTGCTCGGCTTCTTTTCGCTGTTCCTGCGCTGGAAGGGCGGGTTCTATACCAACCCGATCCTGCTGCGCGGTGCGCTGCTCATGACGCCTGCCGGGTTCATTGCGCTGCTATGCGGCTGGGTGACCACGGAAGTCGGCCGTCAGCCTTTCACGATCTATGGCCTGCTCCGCACTGTCGACAGTGTCTCCCCCGTGACGCTGCCGAACATGGAAATATCGATGGTCGCCTTCGTGATCGTCTATTTCATCGTGTTTACCGCCGGTATCGGCATTCTGCTGCGCGACTTCGCCAAGGAGCCCAGCTCGGACGAGCACGAACCCCCGCGTGATCAGCCGCACCGTGCTGCAGGCATCACCCAAATTTCTCATCACCCGGCGGAGTAAGCGTCTCGATGAACACCCTCGCCTATTGGTTGCCTATTATCTGGGCAACCCTCGCCGCCCTCGCCATCTTCATCTATGTCTGCCTCGACGGGTTCGACCTGGGTATCGGCATCCTGTTTCTTGGTGAACATCGCAAGGATCATCGCGATGTCATGGTCAACACCATCGCCCCTGTCTGGGACGGTAACGAGACCTGGATGATCTTCGGGGGCGCCACGCTCTATGGTGTCTTCCCGGTTGCCTATGGCACCATTCTGCCAGCGCTCTATCTTCCGATCCTGTTCATGCTGCTCGCGCTTATCCTGCGTGGCGTGGCCTTCGAATTTCGCGTCAAGGCGAGCGGTGTTTTCGGCACGACCTTCTGGGACCGTTCCTTCTGCCTCGGCTCACTTGTGGCCTCGATCATGCAGGGCGTCATCCTGGGTGAGCTGATCCTTGGCGTGAAGGTCGAGAACAACGTGTTTGTCGGCAGCGCCTGGGACTGGGTCGCCCCCTTCCCGCTCTTCTGCGGTTTCGCGGTTGCCGTTGGCTATACGCTGCTCGGTGCCACATGGCTGGTCTGGCGTACCGAGACCGATCTGAAGGCTGTCATGCAGCGGCTCTCGGCCCCGCTCGGCATCGCCATGCTGGTCCTGATCGCCATTGTCTCGGTCTGGACGCCTTATCTGCACGCCACATACATGCATCGCTGGACCGATTTCCCCGAGATCATCTGGGTGGCGCCGGTACCTGTCGCCGTGATTGTTCTGGCGGCGCTGTTCTTCCTGTCACTGCGCAAGGCAACCACCCGCCTGACACCGTTCCTCTGTGCGCTTGGCTGGTTCTTCCTGTGCTTCTCGGGGCTCGGGATCAATGTCTGGCCCTATATCGTGCCGCCGACAGTCACGATCTGGTCTGCCTCGTCGCCGCCCGAGAGCCAGCTCTTCCTGCTTGCCGGGGCCTCGATCCTGCTGCCGATCATTCTCGCCTACACGATCTATTCCTACTGGGTTTTCCGCGGCACCGTGACCGCTGACCATCACTACCACTAAGGGAGCCTGATCATGCCTGCCACTACAGCGTCTTCTTCGTTCCTGGCCCGTCTCGGGTGGTTTGTCGGGCTCTGGGCAGGCGGGGTCGCGACCCTCGCCGTGGTCGCGACCGCAATCAGGATCGTTATTTTTCACCAATGGTGAAAGGGCGGACGTCCACGGCGTCCATCCCGGCAGCACGCGCTGCCTCGAGCCCCTCATCGGTGTCTTCAAAGACAAGACATCTTTGCGGGGCAACCCCAAGCTTTTCAGCTGCGAGCAGATAAAGATCAGGCGCCGGTTTGGGGCGGCTGACATCTTCTACCGTTACGACATGCTCGAAGAGTTCGAGCAGATCGAGCGTTCTGAGCGTTGCCGTCACCACGCTCTTCTGCCCGGCTGAGGCCACGGCCATCGGCACATGCCCGAACTGGCTTCTGGCGATATCTGCCGCAAACCCGTGTTCGCGCAATGTATCGAGATGATTTTCATAGAGCGCTCGTGAGCGCGTAAGCAGGGCATCGCGGTCGAGTGTGACGCCATGGGCCTGCTCATACGCCGTAAACAGCTTGCCGCTCGAAAGGCCCGTGCGCGCATGGTACCAAGCCTCATCGAGCGTATGGCCGTGCTCGCCGAGCGCCTCCTTGAAGGTAAGGTAATGCACGGGCAGGGTGTCGGCGATGGTGCCGTCGCAATCGAAGATGATCGCATCGAAATCATGATCGGCCAGCGTAAAATCGGGCATGGGAGTCCCTCCTTTCCTCAGAAATGATCCTTGGCCGCACGCAGGGCCGCGAAGGTTTCGACATCGGGTGCCATCAGAAACGGATTGGTCTGCCGCTCGACGCCAAGCGTGACCGGCAGGGTGGGCAGACCCTGCGCGCGCAACGCCTGAACCTCTTCTGCACGCTGCTGCAGCGCCCTGTTGTCCGGCATGCGTGACAGGGCGAACGCCGCATTGGCAGCCGTGTATTCATGCCCGCAGCAGACCAGCGTTTCATCGGGCAGCGCGTCGAAACGGTGCAGACTTGCGAACATTTCTTCCGCCGTGCCTTCGAGAAGACGCCCGCAGCCGAGACTGAACAGCGTGTCGCCGCAGAACAAGGCCGGGACCGAGCGAAAATAGAAGGCGATATGGCCGCGCGCATGGCCGGGAGTTGCGATCACATCACCCAGATCATGACCGATCGCAATGCGGTCCTCATCATGCAGCAGCAGATCGAGCGACGGCAGGCGGGCAGAATCGGACTCGGCACCAGCGATACGCGCGCCATATTTTTGGCGCAGGGCCTCGGCACCGCCGATATGATCGGCGTGGTGATGGGTCAGCAGAATGAGATCGAGACGCCCATCGCCGATCACGGCGCTGATCGCATCGGCATCACCCGGATCGACAATGGCCACGACACCTGTCGCAGGGTCGGTCAGAAGCCATGCATAATTATCCCGTGCATAGGGAATTGCCCTGACAGCAAGACTCATGGCGGTGTCCTCCTCTTTTCACAGACCTGTCTGTTGCCCAACATGGTTCTGATCATTCTAACTCTTGAGATGTTACGCTCGTTCATTTCCGAACGCATCAGCCTGACTGCCTATCGGTCGATCACGGTTGCGACGGTTGAAGCATTCTTTCTTGCTCTGGCCCCTGCCTGCCGTTCGGGGTAGCGTGACGCCATGCAGACGCGTCCTTCCCTGCCCGTGCCGTCAGACGCCGCCGGGTTTTATGCCAGCAGACGGGGTGAGCAGGTGACGTCTCTGCTGATGTCGCGGCTTCTGCCCCTTCTGCCGGACCCGAAAGGCCTTCGGGTTCTGGGGGTTGGCTATGCAGCGCCTGTGCTCTCGCAATGGCGCGCCCTCAGCCAGGCGCAGTGGGTAGCCTCGGCGCGGCTCGACACTCCCCTGACCAGACGGCAGGGTATCCCTTCTGCGGCGGGGCATAACTGGCCGGGCTGTGTTGTTGCTGCCGATGCGCTTCCTTTCGATGATCTGAGCATTGATCTCGTGGTTCTGATGCATGGCCTGGAACTGTTGGACCCGCACCCGCTGCTTCGTATTGTGTGGAAGCTCCTCTCCGATCACGGGCGGCTCGTTCTGGTCGTGCCCAACCGGACCGGGCTGGCCGCCAAGGATGATACGCTTCCTTTCGGGCACGGAAGCCCCTTCTCGACGGGGCAGCTTGACCGCGTGCTGCAACGCGCCCTGTTTCGTGCCGAAGCCAGCTCGACAGCGCTGAGTGCGCCGCCGGGGCTGCTCTCGCTTGGCGAGCAGGCCGGTTTCATGGGGGACAGGCTTTTCAGCCTTCTGGGGCGCCGCCTCGGCGGGGTGCATCTGGTGACGGCCTGCAAGGATCTCTATTCCGGCATGCCTGTGGAAGCCGAGCGCGCCTCGCTGAATTTTGCGCGCCGCGTCACGACGCTCGCCGGCTCGGCAAAAACCTGATCCGACCTGCCAGAAGCACCGAATTTCCGGCCTTCTGTCCCAAAAGCTTGACCGCAAACCACGGTGTCGTAAGACTGCGCTCATGTCCCTGATTCAATCGATCAAATCCGTTCTGGCTCCGCCGCATCGCGCAGCCATCCCGTTTCTCGCGCTGACAGGCGGCCTGACCGTTCTGGGCCGTGCGACGCCTTGGCGGGCCACACGCCTGATCGGCAATGTGGCGCTGGGTGGGTTTGCTTTCTGCCTGTATTTCTTCCGCGATCCGAAGCGTTTCCCGCCGGCGCGGACCGATCTGGCTCTGGCACCGGCTGATGGCCGCGTGGTTTCGGTCGAGCTGGCGACGCCCCCGGCAGCGCTTGGCATGGGCAGCGACCCGGTCTGGCGTGTGGCCACGTTCCTCTCGGTGCTGAACGTCCATATCAATCGTATGCCTGCCGCGGGCACGGTAACGAAGATTGCCTATCATGCCGGTCAGTTTCTCAATGCCAGCCTGGACAAGGCTTCGGACCTGAACGAACGCAATGAAGTACGCCTGACGCTTGAAGACGGACGCCACATGGCGATCGTGCAGATTGCCGGCCTGATTGCACGCCGCATCGTCTGCTATGTCGAAGAAGGCAGCACAGTGGAACCCGGCGACCGCTTCGGCCTGATCCGCTTCGGATCGCGCACCGATCTGTATCTGCCGCCCGGCGTGACGCCTCTGGTGAGCACCGGGCAGATCATGGTCGGCGGCGAAACCGTCATAGCCCATCTCTGATCCGCGGTCGCCCGTGTCGGAAGCGCCCCTTACGCCCGCGCCGGATCTTCCGGTGTCCAGATCTGACAACCCGGAAAGCGGCGCCACGCGACCGGGGCGCAAGCGCCGTCGCCTGAGGCGCATCCGCCCCCGGCGTGTGCGTGTGCGTGGGCCCTCCTTCAACCGGCTGATTCCGAATCTGCTGACCATGCTCGGGCTTTGCGCCGGGCTAAGCAGCCTGCGCTACGGGCTGGAGCAGCAATTCTCCTATGCCGCTGTGGCGCTGGTGATTGCAGCGTGCATCGACGGGCTGGATGGCCGCATTGCCCGGTTGCTGCATGGCACATCGCGTTTTGGCGCCGAATTCGACTCGCTGTCGGATTTCGTCTGCTTTGGCGTGGCACCGCCCTTCCTGCTCTATCTCTGGACGCTGCATGGCGACGGTGGCCGCTATGGCTATGTGCCCTGCATTCTCTTCACCGTCTGCATGGCGCTGCGTCTGGCTCGATTCAATGCCAGCCTCGATGACGAGGAAAAGCCGGAATATTCCTATAATTTCTTCACGGGCGTCCCTGCCCCGGCAGGTGCGGGTATTGTGCTTTTTCCGATCTTTCTTGGCCTTGAAGCCGAAAAGATGCATTGGCCCCTGCTCGATTCCATTGCCCGCTCTCCCATACTGGCGGCCGGAGCGCTGATTTTGACGGCGGCTCTTCTTGTCTCGACCCTGCCCGTCTGGTCGTTCAAGAACTTCAAGATCGCATCGCGCTATGTGCTGCCGCTGATGCTCGGCACGCTGCTTTATGCCGCCATTCTTCTGGCCGATCCCTGGCTGGCCCTTGCAGCTGCCGGGCTGATCTATCTGCTGATCCTCCCCTTCAGCCGGCGCAGCTTTCATCGTCTGAAAGCCCAGGCAGAGGCCCTTTCGGAAGACGTGCCCGAAGCCTGATGCCTGGTGCCTGGTGCCTGGTGCCTGGCGCCCGATGTGGCCGCGCATGCCAGGGATTTGTCACCCTGCATGCGCTCCTTCCTGGCGGCACCGGAGCATTGCCGGGATGCCATCAGGCTTCCAACACAGGCGATACATCTGCGGATGAGCAGAACCGCACCCGCAGCTGTCGCACTCAGAAGGCCAGTTCGACCTGACCACCGAACTGACGCGGTTCGTTGAAATAGCTCTGCAGACCGGTCGTGACGCCCAGAGACTTGAAATAGGCGTGCTGCTCGGCAAACAGATTGCGTGACCACAGCGAGAACGTCGCCTTGGTGCCGGTATTACCCAGCTGAACATTCGAGATAGCGATACGTCCATTGACGATCAGACCGCTATCACCCTTTGGCTGATAGACGTTCTTCGCGTTGCCAACACCCAGATAAACCGGATCGGTCGTATTGGCATAATAGCCGCTGTCGATATTGCCATCGAGATGGGCAAGAAGCGTGAAGCCATGAAACGGCCGCGTGTAATCGACTTGGAAACTGCCCGAATGGGCGGGCGTGTAGTTCTGGTAGATCGGCACGAGCATGGTGCTGATGACGCCGAGCGAGTTCTGATAAGGGTTCGCGGTCGGCGGGATATGCACATAGTTATAGGCGTAGGAAAAGCCGACTGTCAGATAGCGCATGGGCGAGACATTCAGCTCGGCTTCGACACCACTCAGATCGCCATGACCGGGGGCGTTGATGGTCGATGTCGTGGTGCGCGTCGTGAGCTGGTTGCCGATCTGATAGGGCTTGCTGAAATCAACCTGGATGTCCTTGTAGTCACCCCAGTATCCCGCGACATTGAAGCGGACGCGCTGGTCGAGAAACTCGGTCTTGGAGCCGAATTCGAACATCGAGACCGATTCAGGCCCGAAAGCCTCGTAATCCTGAGCGCGTGAATTGGCGCCGCCGGGCTTGTAGCCTGTGCTCCATTTTCCATAAAGCAGCACGCGCTTTGTCAGATCGCCGCTGACTTCGAGCAGTGGATCAACACGTGACCACGCCGCATCGAAATCGATCGGACCCGAGACACCCGCCGTGTTGATGGGGGCGCTGTTGTTGACCGTGGTGAGCGTGCCATGCTTGCCGTCATGCGACCAGCGAAGCCCTGCCGTCAGATGCAGCTTGTCGTAGAGAATGGGCGGCGTATAGACCGCATTGCCATAGACACCCCAGCTTTTGGACGTGACGTGGCTGGCGCGGTCGATGGGCTGAAGAGCCCAGTCATCATAGGCTGGACCGGTGAGCAGCTTGTATTCGCTGCCGGAAGCATTGGTGAACTGATTGGTGTAAAATGCCTGCGCGTTATCGGCGGCATGCTCGCGAAAATAGATAAGGCCGCCCTGATATTTCAGCCGTTTGGTATGGCCGAAAGCCTGAATTTCCTGACTGATCTGGTTTTGCCAGAAACCAGCAAGCGAGTTGCGCGCAAAGCTTACCCCGGTGAATTTGCCGCTCGTGTTGGACATGCTGCCTGCAGCCATACCGTTATCGAACTGGCTCTGGCTCAGCTCGCGATAGGCCGTGATGGATCTGAAGGAGAGATATTGCGGGATGGCCTTGTAGTCGAGCGTCATGCGGTGGCCGTTGGTCTTGCCGATGCTCGGCTCCTCCGGAACGCCCACAAAGGCGTGCTTGGCGCGGGTCGTCTGCAGCTGGGCAATCTGCGCCAGCTTGTTGGTCCCCGGTTTCAGCAGCTGCATCCACAGGGTGGTCGTGCTGTCATAGGAATTATCATAGGCATAATCGGCGGTGAAATTATCGACCGGGTGATACATCGCTTCGACATGGAAGCCGTGCTTGTCATACTGGTTGAACCCACCCGTGTCGGGCAGGGGGTTCGTTACCAGCGGCGCACGATGGGCCGTGACGGCGTCGATCTTGATGGCGAGATCGTGGAATGCCGGAAGGTCGAGATGCAGCTCGCCCTTGTTGCTATTGTAATTGCCGAACCCGCCGAGAAGACGCATGCCGAACTTGCCGGTCGGCCTGCGCGTGATGATGTTGAGCGCGCCGGCTTCGGTATTACGCCCGAAGAGCGTGCCTTGCGGGCCCTTGAGCACTTCCATGCTTTCGACGTCGAAAAGCGCTGTGCCGAGTGCTTGCGGGCGGGCCACATAGACGCCATCGATATAGACACCCACACCCTGATCGCGCGCAGGCTGGTTGCTGTCACCCAACACACCCACGCCACGGATATTGACGACCAGCGCCGAGTTGCGGCCCGAGAACTGCGCGATACGCAGCGACGGGATGGAACCATCGCCCAGATCGGTCAGTGAGACGACATGACGATTGGCGAGCTGTTTTGCCGAGAAGACCGTGACCGAGCTTGGGTCTTTCTGGAAGTTTCTGGCGTGTTTTTGCGCCGTCACGTCAATGCTCTCGGGGTCACTCTTGAGCATGACGGTTTTCTTGGAGGCCGACTTTTTGACCTGACCGGAAGAGTCTGTCTTCGCTACGGGTGTCGCTGCGCTCTGCTTGGCAGCGGCGTGGGCCCGGTCATGTGCCTGTGACTTCTTGTCGCTTTTGGTCGCGGAATAGGCAGAGCCGGTGCAGCAAAGAAACGTAAACACCAGGCACAGTCTTTTACCCTTCAACACAAACATTTCTCCCGCCCCTGCCCGACTGTATTTTGCCCAGTCGAGGCTTCCGGCTTTCTTCGATCCGCACGAAAACCGGGGCATCGCTCATGCTGACGCACATCCGGCGCGCATGACTTAATGCGGTTTGAGAATAGTTTTATGTCGAAACAAGTATGTAGTGTGAAATATATGTTGTAATGACTTATATATTTAACAATAGTTTTTCTTGTTTTTCATGGTTGCGTTTCTGAATGAATTTTGACGCAATAAGCGTTTCTATATGAATTTTTTATTTACTCTTCCTGAAAACAACCTGTTGCGAGATGAAAAACGTAGCGCGGTGTCGACAGGCTTCTGACCTGCCACGCCAGCAGCAGGGTCAGGCCAGCGCGCGCTTTTCACTGAAACGGTTGGGCGTCAGCTGTCGAATGCAGGTTCCCGCTCATGCACATGCAGACGTCGATAATCGATCAGGTAGTTTCCCTGACTGTCCTGCGAGACCATATCGACAAAACGCCTGCCCGCCAGAATACGGGCTGGCTCATAGGCATGTTGCGACAGCACCGCCTGACCCGTGGCCTCGTCGGTGCCGCGCACAGTGACCAGGATCTGGGCATAGGTCGCATCGAGCTGCTCACGGTTGAGCAGTGCGAGGGGGCTGTTGCTGTCGATGGGATGCGCCAGTGTCTCGATGAACCGCAATTCCGGCATGCGCGACTGCAGCAGCTTCAGCGGCGTGAAGATGCGTGTCGGATAACCGCCCTCGCCAATCACGAATTGCGAGAGGGAGAGTTCGGCATCGACCGCCAGAACAGCGCTCTTTCGCGCATTGGCTATTCTGAGACACAGGACAGGCGGGGCCGCACGCTTGCTGATGACCGCTGCCTTGCTGAAAACGATCTGCGCACGCGGGCGCGAAAACCGTGCGAAGACCACGCCCGTCGAAAGCGCATTGATCATCATACCCAGCAGGGCCTCAATCGAGACAAGGGCATTGGCCATATGGCCCGTTGGGGCCATGACGCCATAGCCGACGGTCGAGAGCGTCTGCACGCTGAAGAAGAACAGCGACAGCAGATCGAGATCCGCAGCATTGTTGATGCGCGCATTGCACAGCCGATACAGCAGCGCGAAAGCCAGATTGATGACAAAATAGGCAACAGTCGACCACCCCATGAAGCGGGGCCACGAGGTGGTCAGGGCATGATGATAGAGATCGGTCCAGAAATTGCTTCCAATCCCCACGCGCGTCACAGAGGCGCGCGCGCGATCCTGCAATCCATCAGCTGAGTCGGTCAGGAGCCCAAGGGCTTCCGGGGGTGGCACCTTGCCCTGCTCCGCCTTCTCAGCCGGATCGTCAGTCATGACGGCGCCCCCCGATTTCTCAGGTCAGGGCTGCTTCCTGCAGGCGCCGGATGACGCGCTCACGACCCATCAGAGGCAGAAGGGCATGAAGCTCGGGGCCCGCATCCTCTCCTGTCAGGGCAAGACGCAGCGGGTGGAACAAGGCCTTGCCTTTGCGGCCCGAAACCTCCTTGAGGGCATTGGTCCAGAGCTTCCAGCTCTCGGAGTCCAGAGGCGCTTCGGGCAGGGTCTGCTCTGCCTGAGCGAGGAAGGCAGCCTCATCGCTCAAAGCGGGGGGCGCGATTTCGCCCTGCACCACATCCCACCAGAACGCGATCTCGCCAGTGAGATCGACATTGCCCCGAATGGCGTTCCAGAAGGCCTCATCGGCGCCCTTCGGCAGACGTGCTTTCACATCCTCGAAGGACAGGCTGTGCAGCAGACGGCGATTGAGGCCGAGCAGATGCTGCATATCGAAGCGCGCTGCCGATTTCGAGACGTGAGACAGGTCGTAGCTCGCGATCGACTGCTCAAGCGTCATCGGCACCGGGTCGTCAGAGCTGCCGATTTTCGACAGATAGGAAACGACCGATTGCGGCTCCATGCCGTCATGACGCAGGGCGCGCAGCGAAAGGGCGTCAAAGCGCTTGGACAGCTTGCCACCGCCCTCATCGAGAAGCAGGGGCAGATGGGCAAAGGTAAAGCGGTTCGGTCTGCCACCCAGCGCCTCGATGATATCGAGCTGGACGCCGGTATTGGTGATGTGATCCTCACCACGGATGATGTGGGTCACGCCCAGCTCCATGTCGTCGACGACCGAGGCAAGCGTGTAAAGCACCGTGCCGTCCGCGCGCACCAGAACCGGGTCGGATATGGCGGTGAGCTTGACCGACAGATCGCCCATGACGAGATCGCGCCAGCTTTTGTGGCCGTCTGAAAGGCGGAAGCGCCAATAGGGCGTCTTGCCATTGGCTTCTGCCCGCTCGCGCTGCTCAGGCGTCAGGCGCAGCATTGCACGGTCATAAATGGGGGGTTTACGCGCCTTGAGACGGGCCTCGCGCTTGGCAGCGAGTTCGAGCTCGCTCTCAAAGCACGGATAGAGACGCCCTGACGCCTTCAGGGCCTCGATGGCAAGCGCATAGCGGTCGAGGCGCTGTGACTGATGGGCGATTTCATCCCAGCCCAGACCGAGCCATTCCAGATCGGTCTTGATGCCCTGCTCGTATTCCGCCTTTGAGCGTTCGACATCCGTGTCGTCGATACGCAGCAGGAATTTGCCGCCATGGTTGCGGGCATACAGGGCGTTGGCAATGGCCAGTCGGGCATTGCCAACATGAAGATAGCCGGTCGGGCTGGGGGCGAAGCGCAGTTTCATGCTGCTTCTATGCCAAGCGCTTCGGCAATTTGCCAGAGCCTCTGCACCCCCGGATGTTCAGAAAACCGGGGGGTTCTCAGAAAATCCGCGAGAACCCGGCTCGCTGCAACTCTGCCAACGCGCCCAGCGCGCTTGGCGTCACGATGGCGCGCGGGTCGAGCGCATTCGTCAGTTCTGCGGCGAGTTGCTCCTGACTCAACCCTGCAGGCCCGGCGCCGAGGGCGATCAGCCTGCCTGCATGCGCCCAGATGGCGTTATGACAGGCCAGGAAGACAACGCCACGCGCCTGGAGCGCGGGAATGCTGCGCCCTGCAGCGCCATAGGCACCCTGCTCATCCTGATGATGGCGCGATGTGCCTGCCGGTGTCTGATGCAGTGGAGACGCGGTCTGGCCCGGGGCAACCAGCTTGGCCAGATCGAAATGGGACCAGGCAGCCTCGTTATAGAGCGCGAGCTGCGCTTCGCCCCACAAGGCCATCACCAGCAAGGCATCGGGGTGAACAAACGAGAAAATCTCGCTGTTGAGCAGGTTCTGCGCCTCGCTCGGCCAGCTACCTGCCAGCGACGTGCCCGTGCCGAGCATTTTCTGCTGGCCGCGATAGGCGAGCAGCGCATCGAAGGCCACATCGTCCCATAGATCGGGGTGATCAAGCAGGCGCGGCACGGTGGTGAACTGGCGGCGCCGCGGCAGGGATGCAAGCAGTCGGCTCAGATCCGAGAGGCCGTTCTGCGGTGCGGGGGTGGGTGGCAGCACGGTTGCGGCAAGACCTGACACAGGCGCAGCCATGCCGAGTGACGCTGCGGCGAGAAGGAGTTTACGGCGGTCGAGAGCCATCAGAGTTCGACCTGCTCGTCGTCTTCCACGAGACGGCGCGGGTCGAGGGTGCGCCAGTCGCGTTCCATGGGAGAGGCGGGCGTTGCCGCAAAATCCTCAAGCTCTGAAGCCGATTTCCAGCCATCATCGCCTGCTTCGACAACGATCGCGTCTTCACCGAACGAGAACCAGGATTCGAGAACTTCGCGCCCGACAGCGCCGCCGACACGGCAGCGCTCGATGCTGTCACGCACATAGGCGCGCGCATAGGCATTGGCATGGGCGAGATCCTGGAAGTCCTTGACCTCCTCTACGATCCCCTCTTCCGCACCGCCCGAATTATCGAGAATGCGGACAAACCAGCCGCGATCGGGCTCTGCTTCAGAACTACTCACGCTTCATTCTCCTTTGTTCTGGACGGGATTTTCTGCAGGAGGAACTCACGCCCGACCTTCACACGCTTTTCGCCGTCATAGGCAACGATATCGGCTGTCGCATAGGTTTCGTTCCATTTGACCGGAATGAAAGATCCTGTCCCGACCACATCAAGCGGCGCATGAGAGTCGCGCATGGTCATGCATTTCTCAAGGCCGAAACCGGACGAGACAATGATCTTCACTTCCGTGAAACCGGCGGCGTTGAGCGATTCGCGCATCCACCAGATAGCCGCTGCCGACACCCCTGTGCCGACGAGGTCTTTCAGCTCGTGATCGGAGCGATAGCGCCTGATCGTGCCCGGCGTATGACGCTCGAGCACGCCGTAGGAAGATTGCGGGTCGAGCCCTTCGATGAAGCGCCCGCCATGGGTGTCGAGACGCACGCTGATGCGCCCTTCCGCTGCCAGTTCAGGAAAGCGACGGCAGACGGCCAGGGCATCGGTGATTTCCTGGCCAAAATAATCGACGAGCACCACCAGAGGGTCGTTCGGATAGACCTCGTGATACATCTCGGCAGCACGCAGGGTCGAACCGGCATAGCCGATCAGGGCATGAGGCATGGTACCCAGCCCGTGCTCGCAACCGAAGAAACCGGCAGTCACGTCATTGGCGCAGCCGATAAAGCCCCTGGCCCCCTCGCGTCGTGCGGCACGCGAACCTACGGAGGCCGCGTAGCCCATGATTTCCTGCATTTCGAAACCGGCACAATGCCGTGCTTCCATGGCAAGGAACGCCGCATCAGGCAGCGCGAGCGCCATCTGATAGGCATTATGGGCTGCGACGCAGGCAGAGCCGAGCTTCTGAAGCAGCAATGTCTCAAGCGGGGCCATTCGGGTGAAGGGGCCGGTCAGATAGACCAGTGGCTCCCCTGCCCCGACCCAGCTGCCTTCCGGTGTCACGATCTCGATTGCGACCGAAAAACCCTGCTCGCGCGCAACGTTTTCGAGCCATTCGATCATCAGACCATGGGCAGCGATAACCGGCCGACGGATGAAGAGCGCATAAGTGACTTCGCACTCGCCGAAATGCGAGACGATGGCCTGGGTGCGGTTGAAATACGCATCGGTGCGCGCCGCGATCTCACTTTTGGTCAGAGCGAGTTTCGGGCTGACCGCCGCCTTGATGGCCGTATTTTCTTCATCGGGCCGGTTCGGGCTCATTTTTGCAGCACTCCATGATCACGGAAATGCCCTGTCAGCTCTTCAGCGAGCAGAAAGGCCATTTCGAGTGACTGCTCGGCATTCAGCCGCGGATCGCAGAAGGTTTCATAGCGCCCGGCCAGATCGGCTTCGGTGAGGCACTGGGCGCCGCCGACGCATTCCGTCACGTCCTGACCTGTCATCTCGATATGAATGCCACCCGGTCGCAGACCGGCCTGCTGGAACACCGAGAAGAAGCCCTTCACCTCGCCCAGAATGGAGTCGAAAGACCGTGTCTTGACCTTATCTGCCGTGGTGATGGTGTTGCCATGCATCGGGTCGCAGAGCCAGGTGACCGTGCGGCCGCTGGCCTGAACCTTGTCGAGAAGCGGCGGCAGGAAATCGCCCACCTTGCCCGCACCCATGCGCGAGATGAGGGTGATACGCCCGGCCTCGTCTTTCGGGTTCAGGATATCCAGCAGCTTTTCGAGGTCATCGAGGGTCGTTGTCGGACCCACCTTGATGCCGATCGGGTTGCCGACACCACGCAGGAACTCGACATGAGCGCCATCGGGCTGACGCGTACGGTCGCCGATCCAGAGGAAATGCGCCGAGCAGTCGTACCAGTTCTCGCTCAGGCTATCGATGCGCGTCAGGGCCTGCTCGTAAGGCAGAAGCAGCGCCTCATGCGAGGTGTAGAATTCGGTTTCGTTGATCTGCGGTGCGCTCTGGTTGAAGCCGCAGGCCCCCATGAAGGACAGCGTCTCGTCGATACGCTGGGCGAGATCCTGATAGCGCTCGGCCAGAGGCGAACGCTTCACGAAGCCCAGATTCCAGCGATGCACTTCGTGCAGATTTGCATAGCCGCCAGAAGCAAAGGCGCGCAGCAGGTTCATGACACCCGCAGACTGGAAATAACCGGTTTCCATACGGCCCGGATCGGGCAGACGGGCGGCTTCGGTGAATTCCGGTCCGTTGATGATATCGCCGCGATAGCAGGGCAGCGTCACGCCATCGAGCGTTTCAGTGTCGGAAGAGCGCGGTTTGGCATATTGCCCGGCCATGCGCCCGATCTTGATGACCGGCACCTTGGCACCAAAAGTCAGCACGACGGCCATCTGCAGCAGCACACGAAACGTGTCGCGCACGATATCAGCCGTGAACTCGTTGAAGCTCTCGGCACATGCCCCGCCCTGCAGAACGAACGCCTCGCCGCGCGCCGCCTTGGCGAGCTGGCTTTTCAGGCGCCGCGTCTCGCCAGCAAACACCAGCGGCGGATAGCGCCGCAGTCGGGCTTCGACAGAGTCGAGCGCGGCTGCATCCAGATAATGCGGTGCCTGGCGAATGGGGTGCGACCGCCAGCTCGACGGCGTCCAGCCGGCGTGCTGGGCGGGTTCGCGGTTCGGGTGCATGAGAGCGTCTTCCTTCGGTTCAAAAAGAGGGGGGCTAGTATGAAACGGAATATCCGTGCCGCCTAGGGGCTATCCTCGGCACAGACACGGCGGAAGGTCAGATTCCAGCGACAGGCGCCCGTCAGGGGGTGATGACCGGGGGGCAATGGCGCAATCCCGTGATAGAAAAGACGGGAGGGACCACCCCACACCACCACATCGCCACTCACAAGGCGCAATTTGCGAACGGGGTCGGAGCGCTCGCCTCCACCGAACAGAAACTGCGCTGGCAACCCCAGTGAAACAGAAACGATCGGGGAATCGAAGGCCGTTTCGTCCCGGTCCTGATGCAGCCCCATGCGCGCACCGGGAACATAGCGGTTGAGAAGACAGGCCTGTGGCTCGAACCCATCGAAACCCGCCTGCGCCGCCATGTCACGCGCAAAAGTGATCCACTCAGGCGGCAAGGCTGGCCAGTCCCTGCCGGAAAGCGGGTCTCGGGACTCGTAACGATAGCCGGCCTCATCTGAATGCCAGCCGAGCGAGCCACAATTTGTCATTTCAACGGAAAAGCGACGCCCGCCCGGTGTCATGAGCTGTCGCAACCCCGCCTGCGACACGACATCATTCACCTGCGCCAGAAGGTTTTGCTGATGCGAGGCGGCAGCGCCGGGAAAAAACACCGCCCCGGGCGCAAGGACCTTGGATGCGCGAAGGGCAGTGAACAGATCATCCATCATAATAGACTCTTGCCGCCCCCCGCCTCACCGCTTACTTGACGTTCTTACAGCGCCAGAGATCGGGCTTATTTCCGAATTGGCAACCACCGTTCCTGTACGCCATGCGAAACGGGACGAAACTGCAAGGGAATGCTTCGATGCCAAAGCTCCGACGCGGCGCCTTTCTGGCCGCCACTCTCATCGCCCTGCCAGCCGGTACGGCCTGGGCCCAGTTCACGGGACAGAATGCCCCCAATGACGCTCATGCCCCGCAGAGCACGACCAATGACGGCGGCGTCGAGTATCATGGCAAAGGCGAACATCTGACCGCCAAGGGACGTCACTCCCTGCCCCCCGGCTATCAGGAAACGCCCAGCACCGAATTCAACCACGGTCCCGACCCCGATCACGCCGATAACGTGCAGCGCGATGCCGTGACGGGTGCCGATCTCAGCAAATTCGGTTCTGCCTATTCCAACAGCAGCCCGGTCCAGAGCGGCCAGCTCGGCGATGCCTCCGGCAATGGCTGGGTCGCCCCACGCTGAGTCTCGCCATCTGATCTGTCGTCGAAATCTGAGTTAACGCGAGACAGCGCACCGGTCAGAGACAGATCAGTGCACACAGACGCGTTACATCTGAGGGTTCTTCACCACTTAAGCCTTGTCGGTTGCGAGCAGGTGAGAGTCTAGTTCGCTGCGTCGCGCAGGAAGTTGCTGGAACCCTTCAACTCCTTCGAGCGGAAAGACAGCGGAAGAAACTATTTGCCCTCAATTGTCTTTCCAAGCCCAGACGCGGCCTGGATAGGCTCACGACAACTCGACTTCTACCAGCTCTCCTGGTCACGCAGCGTGGCTAAAACCCCGCCACAAGCAGGACATATCCTGCGGTATTATCTTTGGAACTACCCAGGCGGAGAGATGAGTTTTATATACATCGTGCTGATAACAAATAATAAACTGCTATTATTTGAACTAATATTGTAAGACTTATACGCCACAATATGACTTGAAGAACAGACATATTTATAAATCGCTTTTCTCTATTTCAATACCGTGAAAAATCATACAAAGCAAAAGTGTCAAAAAAGGATATTGGAGAGACACTGGTGATTAGACAAAAGACTACAGATAAGATAAACGATCACTTCATAAGCAAGAAGATTATCGCGCCGCTCTCCACCCCACCAGAAACATGATGTCTTTTGATATGCATTCTTTTCTTCCTGACCCCATCCATTTTCTCATAATACTGTTCATATTTGCAGGGTCAGGCTTTCTCGCAGGATATCCTTTATCTCGCTATCTGGATTCGAATATTCGAAACCGAATATTTCTCTCCCCGTCTTTAGGCCTTCCCTTGATCGGGGCAATATCTCTGCCCGTCTTCCTCCTCTGTCCGTTTAACCCCATCGCTGTCATCCTCGTGGCGGGACTTATCATCACCGGCTGCTGGATAGGCGACAGATGGATCCAGCTACCGGACAAACAGCCTTGCGGCAGCCTGAGCTGGCTATGGATTGTTGCTGCTGCTGGTCTCAGCCTCATTCCGGCCTATGCTGTTTCTCCCCACTTCTTTCACCACGGCATCGGCTTTGGGGCTCCGATATTCGACCACGAAAAGGTGGTTATCATTGATGAAATGGTGCGAAACGGCACACCTGTCCGCAATCCGTTCCTGACCAAAGCCGGCAGCTCTCCATATCTGAATTACTACTACGGGTGGTATTTTCTCGCAGCCCAAGCGTCGCTTCTCAGCGGCTGCAATGGATGGGCAACCGATATTGTATTCACTGGTGTTACCGCCTTCCTCTCCTTGATATTCATGGGGTGGGCGGCGTTGCGGTTTTCCGGACGGAATTCCTCGACGTGGATTGTGCTCCTTTTCAGCCTGCTGTCCTCAGTGACGCCGTTTCTCTCTTTTGTTCTCGGCCAGAGGGGAAACGAAATCCTGGTCCCGGAACACCCCTTGGAAACCTGGATTGTCCAAAGCGTCTGGGTCCCGCAGCACCTGTTCAGCGCCACGACAGCGTGCCTTGCCCTGATATTATTTGTCCGCCTCGTGCAGGCCTCTGCATTCACGCCAGTCGTTTCCGTAGTCTCAGGGCTACTGGTTGCCTTCTCTTACCATTGCTCCGTATGGGTCGGACTCACGGGACTGCTTCCGGTTATCTTCGCCATTGTCCTGATGTCATTCAGTCGCACAAAAAATAAATCATATTATAGCAATATCTTTCTTTCAGGCTTTGTATCCCTTGCCGCTGTCGCGCCAATAGCCATGCAACAAGCCCACCGAATGAAATCGGGAAAAATTATTGCAACATGGATATATCCGGTATTTTCTTCATCACATTCCAGATCTTCTGATATCTTGAATTTTATTGGATATTGGACATTTCTGATACCTTTATATTTCGGAATCATCTACCTCCTCTCCATTCTTTGGGTCTGGTATCGTCGATCAGTACATGCCCCCTGGAGCCTCAAAGAGAAATCAATCGTCGCAGCGTGCTTTCTTCCCCTTCTGGTCGCACAAATTCTTCACAGCGTGATTTCTACAAACGATCTTGGCTGGCGCTGTGTCCTGATCAGCGTAATGGCCATGACAATTGTCTCTGCGCGCATTCTTTCTGAGCACATTCGAAAAACGTGTGTACTCATCGTCAGTATTATCGCACTCATGCCAGCTCTTCTCACAGGTTTGTCATTCGCCGTGGGAATAACTGCAACACAGATCCTTTATGGCTCACCTAACGAAGAATCTGAGCGCATGCTGTCGGTAGATAAGGATATGTGGAAAGCCGTTGCAGATGTAACGCCAAACAAAGAAGCCGTCGCCTTCAATCCTACCTATGAGGAGCATCTCACCCTTTGGGAGGGAAGCATTTCGTGGGCAATGCTTAGCAATAGAAATACCTGTACGCCTGGCTGGCTTTATCTCAATGCGTTTGCCTCAGATACAACGAAAGATGAAATAGTCATCATCTCAGATCGGATCCACCGCGTTTTCGGATCTGACACACGCGCGGATGATTTTCGAATTCTCCGCGATGAATATAACTGCCGGACACTTTTGGTCGTGCCGAGTGATGGACTATGGCATCTACCCCTGACAACTCCTTCCCCGTATTTCGACCTTGTGCAGGAAAATCCCGGGAAATGGCGTATCTATCGTGCTCACGGAGAGAAATAATATGCCTCAGCTGATTTCCCTGATTGTTCCCTGCTATAACGAAAGCAACGCTATCGATCCGTTTATGGCAACAATCCTGCCAATACTGTCCGCCGTTCCAGACACGCTCTGGGAAATCATCTGCATAGATGATGGCAGTAAAGACGATACATTGGCCAGACTTGTTGCCCTGACGAAAACAGTTTCCGGCCTCAGAGTGATCGAGCTTTCACGGAATTTCGGTAAAGAGGCGGCGCTGACTGTCGGTCTCGATTCATCGCGGGGCGCAGCCGCGATACCGATCGATATCGACCTGCAGGACCCGCCGGAACTGATTACGGATATGGTGAAGGCGTGGAGAGAGGGCGCTGAGGTCGTCGTGGCTCGACGGATCGATCGAACATCTGACTCACTGATGAAGCGCAAAACGGCGAGCGGTTTCTACAAGCTGCATAATGCCCTTTCCAAAATCAAGATCCCGGAAAATGTCGGAGATTTCAGATTGATGGATCGATGCGTCGTCGACGCCCTCAAGGAACTCCCCGAGCGCCAGCGCTTCATGAAAGGTCTGTTTGCCTGGGTAGGCTTCCGGACTCAGACAATCGACTACATCAGGCCTGCGAGGAGTGCCGGAACATCCAAATTCTCGGCGTTGTCTCTTTGGAACCTGGCAATGGAGGGCTTTACGAGCTTTTCAACTACGCCTCTGAGAATATGGACCTACGTGGGAGGCTGCGGCGCAGTCATAGCGTTACTCTACGGTCTCGCAATTCTTTTACGTACCTTTTTTATCGGTAGCTCGGTTCCCGGGTACCCTTCTTTGTTCGTCGCCATTATTTTCTTCGGGTCTGTCCAGTTGATTTCCATTGGTTTCCTTGGGGAATACATCGGCCGCATCTACATGGAGTCGAAATGCCGACCCAATTATATTGTCCGCCGACGCTATGGCGACACCAATACGGTCCCATAACATAAAGTGAAATAGAAACCGTTTGATTTAACCGCAAAGAAAGAGGTTATTCTAGGTTAAATCAAATTTTCGATAATATATGCATTAATAATATATTGGCATATATTTCGTGTATATAATTTCGGAAGAATCACGTATTTACGGACAAAATGCGATTTTCAATGATTATACCGTGATATATCTATACTTATTATAGAGATTGTTGTTAACAAATCCATCATAAAAACGAAATAAAATCGTGGTTTGAAAGAAAACGATCGTTTCGACACCGTCGCGTCCGCATCGGGCGGCGTGAGGTTGCGTCTGCCCTGAGACCATCAGGATCAGGCCATGTCGTTTTCGCGTTCCGCCCGCAAACGGGCTCTTCTTCCTCTCGGCACGTTCGGGTTTGTCGCTCTCGCAGCTGCCGGGACGTGTCATCCGGCAGTCGCGAAGGCGCATCACAAGCCTGTTCCGGCAGCCGCACGGCGCAAGGCGGCGCCAAAGACACAGGCAAAACCGCATGACCTCATGGCCACGCACGACGAGAATGTCAGCGTCTCTGCTCATCGCGCCGTGCAGGGGGGCGGCCTCATGACCCGTCAGACCGAAGCAAAATCGGTCAGCATGGTGACGCAGGACTATATCGCCAAGCAATCGCCTCTGGTTAACCCCGGTGTGCTGGTGTCCAGCCTTCCCGGTGTTCAGGGTACAAATGAGGGGCCGCTCAGCACCACATCGGAAACCGTCCATATCCGTGGTCTCGATCAGACCCAGATCGGCATGGTCTATGAAGGCATGCCACTGGCCGACCCGTTCACTTACAGCGCTTACACCTCGGCCATGGTGGATAATGAGGACCTAGCCAATGTAGCCGTCAGTCAGGGGTCATCAGATCTCACAGCACCGACCTATAATGCCGATGGCGCGCAGATGACCATGAGCCTGCGCCACCCGGGAGCGCATTTCGCTGCCTATGCTGAAGGCTCAGGGGGCACCCACAGCTCGAACAAGGAATTCGTGCGCATCGATACCGGCGAGATTGGTCATAGCGGTGTCACGAGTTTCGTCTCGGGTTCCTATTCCAGCGGCAATCTGTGGCGTGGGCCCGGCAGTCTTTATCGTTGGCATCTCGACGCGGCGGTCGAAAAGCACTGGACACCCAAAGGCAGTTCCGAGCTCATTTTCGGCTATAACTACGCCAACCAGACGGAATGGCTCTACCCCAATCTCGCGCAGTGGCGCCAATATGGCACCAGCTATAACACCCACGGCCAATACACGCCGGGCGATACGCTTTACTACAAGCTCAACACCAAGGCGACGAATGCCGTCGTCGGGACACTGAAGAACCATTTCGATCTGGGAGACGGGTTTGCGCTCGATGCCCAGCCCTATGCGGTCGAAACATACGGGCCCAATAATTACGGTGCCAGTATTCCCATCACAAACGGCTATCGCGGGACCGAACAATATGCCGTTCTTGATGGCTATACGCCCGCGAAAGGGTCAGTGACGGCCATCAGTATCCATCCCTGGGTGCAGACATCGAGCGGCCTGAACCTGATTGGCTCATGGCACCGTGGCATCAACACGCTGAAATTTTCCTACTGGTACAGCTATGCGGTCCATACCGAATTTCAGAACCACTACGCGGTCAATGCACAGGGGCAGTATACCCAGAATAACGGCTACCTGACCGTAGGCGGCAAGGCGATCACCCAATATGACATCAACGGGTTCCAGCAGCTCAACGCGCTCGGCCTCGAAGACCAGATCAAGCTGTTCCATGATCGTCTGACGATTGATGCCGGTCTGCGGGCCAACATGATTTCACGCAGCTTCACCGAGGATCTCCCCGGCGCCCAGCCGTATAAATCGGTGAAGAACATGTTCATCCCGGCCCCTCAGGTGCTGATTTCCTACCAGCTTACGTCTGACAACCAGATCTATATCAACGGGACCACGGGCTATCGCGCGCCCTCTTCCTTTCAGGCGCAGGTGCCTGTCTACACATTCACGACGCCTGTGCCGGTCACCCAGCCTCTGGCCAATTTCACGCCTGAATACATGATTGGTGAGGAAATCGGCTTTCGTCATTACGGGCCAGTCATGGCGACGATTTCGGGCTTCAATTACAATCTGACGCACCACCAGATCAGCAGCGTGTCCTATATCCCCGGCACAAGCATCCTGACCTCACAGCCTATCGATGCTGGCGGTGAATCGGCCATGGGCATTCAGGCTGAACTATCGACCCGCCCCTGGCACCATCTGAGCGCCTATGCCTCAGGCCAGTACATGCATACGAAGATCGGCAATAACATAGCCTATATGGGCGATGTGCTGCCCACCAAGGGCAAGCAGGAGGTCGCCTCGCCCAAATTCCTGGGCGCATTGGGGCTGACCTATGATGACGGCACGACTTTCGGCAATTTCAACCTTCGTTATTCTGACTCGCAATATTCTACACTGATGAATGATCAGAGCATTCCGGCCTATTTCACGGCTGATGCCTCGATCGGCCGCTGGCTGCCCCGTTTCGGCCGCGTGCGCCCCAAGGCCATGGTGAGCCTGATGAATATCGGTGACGTGCATTATCTGTCTTCCATCACCGGATTTACGCCGACAGCCGCCGCCTCGATCAAGGGAATGGGCGGCAAGACCCTTGCCGGGTCGCAGCCCGCCTATGCGGTTGGCACCGGCTTCGCCGCCATCGCCACGGTCTCTGCCAGTTTCGAGTGATCACGCTCCTGTCGTAGCGGGAACTCCCCGGTTTCAGGCCAGTTCTGGCCTGAGACCGCTTTGGCTTTCTTGAAAAGGATGCGACCATGCCTTCGCTGAAACTGCGTGACGGAAACAGCCTCCATTACAAGGATATGGGCGCAGGCCGCCCGGTCCTGCTGGTTCATGGATGGCCCCTTACCGGCGATATGTGGGAATATCAGACACTGGCCCTGCTCGAGGCCGGTTATCGTGTCATCACCTATGACCGACGCGGCTTTGGCCAGTCGAGCCACCCTTTCGGCGGTTATGATTACGAGACGCTTACCGCCGACCTTGCCGAGCTGATCGACTATCTCGACCTGACCGATCTAACCCTTGTCGGGTTCTCGATGGGTGGTGGTGAGGTGACGCGCTATGTCAGCCGTTTCGGCACGACCCGTCTGGCTGGCGTCGGGCTGATCGCCTCTGTCGTACCGTTCCTGCTTCAGACAGATGACAATCCCGATGGGGTGCCCGTCGATGTGTTTGCCGAGTTCAAGGCGCAGATACGCCGCGACCGCTTTCACTTCCTCGCCGAGTTCCTGAAAGGGTTCTACGGCGTCAGTATGATCCGCAAGCCGGTCAGTCAGGCCCTGATCGACTGGAGTTTCACGCTGGGCATCATGGCAAGCCCGAATGCAACGCTGGATTGTATCGACAGCTTCAGCCGCACCGATTTCCGCCCTGATCTGGCCGCTCTCACCCTGCCCGTTCTGGTGGTGCATGGCACGGGCGACAAAACCGTGCCCTATGAGCTGACAGCAAAGCGTGTGAGCGAAGCCGTGCCTCATGCGCGCTATGTCGAATATGACAGCGCCCCGCATGGTCTGTTTGCTACCGATGCCGAGGCGCTCAACCGCGATCTGTTTGCCTTCCTGAACAGCACGAGAGGCTGAGCGCGGTTTTCCCGGCCCTTAGCCGGGCCGGGAAAAGAGTTACGAGGTGCGGCTGACCTGACGGGTCGGGCTGCGCATTGTCACAAACTCCTCTGCCGTCGTCGGGTGGATGCCGATTGTGCGGTCGAAATCGCGCTTCGTCAGCCCGGCCGTTACGGCGATGGCCACACCCTGCATCAGTTCGGCAGCAGCATCACCCATCATATGCGCGCCGACGACCTTCTGACTGTCCCGTGACACGATCAGCTTCATGAATGCCTTGCGGTCACGGCCGATCAGCGTCTGACGCAACGGACGGAAAGAGGCCGTGAAAACGTCGAGATCCGACTCTTTCGCGGCTTCTTCTTCCGTTAGCCCGACACTGGCCAATGTTTCAGAGAAGAACACGGCCTTCGGGGTGGTCTCATAAGCCCAGTCGCGCGGCGTGTGCGATGAGAACAGGCGCTCGGCCAGCGTATGCCCCTCCGCAATGGCAACCGGCGTAAGGTTGATGCGATCGGTGACATCGCCAATGGCGTAGAGGTTCGAAACCGATGTGGCCGAGTGTGCGTCGACGACGACCGCCCCTTTCTTGGTTTTGACACCAAGCGTTTCGAGGCCCAGCCCGTCGGTAGCAGGCTTGCGGCCTGTCGCGAAAAACACGCAGTCAGTGTCGATCGTGGTGCCATTGGAAAGGCTGACTCTTCTGGCGCCAGCCTCCAGCGCCTCGATCTTCTCGGGAGAAACGCCCGCATGGACGGTAATCCCGTGTTTCGGGAGCGCCTCGAGCAGCTTCTCACGCAATTCCTGATCGAAACCGCGCAATGGCAGATCCTGGCGGAAAACGAGATCGACCTTCGATCCGAGCCCCGCGAAGATTCCGGCAAACTCGACGCCTATATAGCCGCCACCGATAATGCAGACGCGCTCGGGCCGCTCTGTCAGATGAAAGGCCTCGTCGGAGATAATTCCGAGTTCAGCGCCTTCGATTGGTGGGCGCACGGGGCGGCCGCCGGTCGCGATGACGATCTTCTCAGCCGTGACACGTTGAGGCGTTGCCTTTTCATCGAGCGGGCCCGGGCCGATTTCGATCGTATGAGCGTCGATCAGCTTTGCCCTGCCGACAAAGAGACCGACCCCGGCCTTGTCGAGCATGGATTTGTAAATCCCGTCGAGCCGCGTGATTTCCTTGTCTTTTGCCGCGATGAAGCGGGTCCAGTCATGTGCGCCGATCTCGACATCCCAGCCATAGGCGCGGGCGTCTTCAGCGGCTTCGGCCCCCTCGGAGGCATAGACCATCAGCTTCTTGGGCACACAGCCCAGATTGACACATGTGCCTCCCCAGTGGCGGCTTTCAGCTATGCCGACGCGAGCCCCATTCTGTGCTGCAATACGGGCGCAGCGCACGCCGCCCGATCCGGCACCTATCACGAAAAGATCGAAATCCGGCATGTGGCCTGTCTCCAAAAGAAAACGCGGCCGGAAAAGCTCCCGGCCGCGCATGTCATGGTCATCAATAAGGTCTGCGCCCGTCCAGAACGGACAAGACGGGCTCAGCGTTCCGCAAAAGCCTTTTCGACAACATAAGAGCCCTGCTTGCTCATATTGCCTTCCTCGAAGCCCATCGAAACGAGAAGCTTTTCGGTATCGGCCAGCATTTCAGGCGACCCGCAGATCATCACGCGGTCATGCTCTGGGTCGAGCTTCGGCAGGCCGAGATCCTCGAAGATCTTGCCGTTTTCAATCAGCGTGGTGATGCGGTCGGTCACGGCAAAGTCTTCACGCGTGACGGCCGGGTAGTATTTGAGCTGCTTGGACACGAATTCGCCAAGGAATTCATGGTTCGGCAGGTCGTGGCGGATATGGTTCATATAAGCCAGTTCGCCCGAGATACGCACGGTGTGGCTCAGCACCACATTCTCGTAGCGCTCGTAGCACTCGGGGTCTTCGATCAGGCTCATGAACGGTGCAAGACCGGTGCCGGTCGACAGGAAATACAGGTTGCGACCCGGGCGCAGATTGTCGAGCAGCAGCGTGCCGACCGGCTTGCGACCGACCAGAACCGTATCGCCCACCTTCACATGGCGCAGACGCGAGGTCAGCGGACCGTCTTCCACCGCGATGGAGAAGAATTCCAGCTCTTCCTCATAATTGGCCGAAGCGATGGAATAGGCGCGCAGGAGAGGCTTGCCCTCAACCTCGATGCCAATCATCGTGAACTGGCCGTTCTCGAAGCGCAGGCCGGGGTCACGCGTGCAGGTGAAGGTGAAGAGACGGTCGGTCCAGTGATGGACGCTCAGCACTTCGCAGGCCTGAAGGTGACCATATTCCTTGCTGGGCGGCGCCAGATGGTACTGGCCCGGATGGCCATCGACGGGCAGGAGCCCGGTCAGTGGCTCGGAGATAGTCGGCATGGGCAGAGAGACGGGGGCGTTCATCTGGTATCTTTCGAAAGGCAGCAGGGGGCGGGCGGTCTGACACCGCCCAAAGTGGCGAAATTTCTAAAACATCCTCTCGCCCTTTGAAAACCCCACAGCCCCGCCTGTTCTAAAATATTACGACGATTTCGGATGCGTCCTTGCGATAAACTGCGAAACATTATCGTGCATTTCATGCAGCGCCGGCAGATGCGCATAGACCATATGCCCCGAGGCATATTGCTTGATCTCGATATTCTTCGCGAGCGCACGCGGGATCGGCAGATGCCGCATCTCATAAACACCCTCGAAATAGGGCGTCCCGAGATCGTAATACCCCTGGTTCAGCATCACCTGAAGCGCCGGATTGGCCTTCATGGCCGCTGCAAGATCGGGCAGCACATTCGGCTCTCCCCGTGCAGGGCCACGCTGGTCGGGCTGCTTGTGCGTAAAGCTCCATTTGCCGATGCTATGGGCGCTGACGCGATATTCCATATAGCCGTCACCAAAGGACGGGTCGGCGCCATAATGCAGCGTCGTATGGGCGTAGTCATTGAACGCCGCCACATAGGCGGACTCCATGGCGGCCGATTGCGGGTCATATTCGGGCGTCTGGCCCAGCGGGTCCATGCTCGGGCCGGAGAAACGACTGTCTAGACGACCCGTATCCATGCCCTGATCGCCCAGCAGGGTCTTGGCAAATTCGCCGCCATTGACGCGCAGATTGGCCTTGATGATGTAATCGACCGGCAGGCCGGTATAGCGGTGCAGTTTTTCTGCTGTCGCTTTCAGCTTGTCATCGCTGATGCCGGTGCCATCCTGGAGCGCCGATGTGTAATCGGTCAGCGCAAAATGCTCGACCTCGGCCAGAAAGGCTTTCAGATCGGTGGGCTGGTCGGGCAGCTTGTGGTGATACCAGGCTGTTGCGGCAAAGCTTGGCAGGCCAAGCACATAAGGCTGATCGTTGCTCGGGTTATTCTGTGCCCGGTCGATGGAATTGCCGTAATTCAGGATCTGCGATAGCAGGATGACGCCGTTGAGGTCGATCCCCTTATCCTGACGCAGCGCATTGGCGATGATGGCCGAGCGCGTCGTGCCATAGCTTTCACCAAAGAGATATTTGGGCGAATTGAAGCGCCCGTGCCGCGAAAGGAACTGCGCGATGAAATCGGTAAAGGCGGCGGCATCGGGGTCTGTGCCATAAAATGCCTTGTCGCGATCCTTGCCAATGACGCGGCCATAACCCGTGCCGGGCGCGTCGATGAAGACGAGATCGGTCGCATCGAGCAGGGAGTCGTCGTTATTGACCACCTTGTAGGGGGCGGCTGGGGTTGGCTGATCGTCCACCGTCACGACGCGCTTGGGGCCGAGCGCGCCCATATGCAGCCAGACAGTCGAGGAACCGGGGCCACCGTTATAGACGAAGGTGATCGGGCGGTTTTCGGGATGCGCGCCCTTCTTGAAATAAGCGACATAGAAAACCGAGGCGACAGCCTGAGGCGCCTTAGGGTCCGGATTGGCGTCATCCCACCCGGCCGGATGGATGATGAGCGTGCCGGATTCTGTCTGGTACGGGATCGCCTGCCCGCGAATGGTCACGCTGCCCTCGCTCAGCACGTGCTGCGGCTTCATCAGGAAAGCTGGTCCCGGAACGCCACCGGGGCCACCATCGGGGCCGGGCGGCGGCGGGGGCGGTCCCATATGGGGCGGCATGTCGGGCGCGGCCAGAGCCGTGCCTGCGAGAAGGGTCGTCAGACCGAGAATAGCAGAGAGTTTCGGGGCTTGCTTGAACCGCACCATGGGCTCCTTCAGATCGTTTCGCACTCGTATAGGAGAACGAAACGCCCGCTTGGACAAGTCTGCCGTTGCAGCAAACCGTGTCATAACGCACAAACACATTCATGGATTCTGCACGCTCCCCCGCCGATCACGCTCTCGCTTTGGCCGTTGAGGACACTGGCCTTTCTCCTACGCCCAAAGAGGAGCCGCGCCTTCTCAAACTGATCGCCCGAAGCCTTGTGCCGGGGGCAGAGCGCATTCTGCCTTCGGAATATGAGCGTCTTCTCTGCGACGTGCGCCGCAAGGACTGGGCCGCCCAGCTGATGAACGCCACCCGACGGGCGGGCGAGTTGTGGATCGGCAAGGCGGATATTCTCGATGCGGTAGGCCGCGTGCATGACCCGCGCGCCGGGCTCGACCTGCTGCGCAGCACGCTCGATGACACGCTGGCAGGGCGCCTGCGCGAGATGGGTCATACGCCGCGTGACGTGCTCGAGGCCGTGCAGGCCGATCTGAGCGATGCCGGGACTTTCCTTTCGGGCGGGCAGATCGACCGTCTGGCCCAGATTGTTGCTTCCGCCTTTGGCGTTGAGGATACGGGGTTCGAAGCCGAGCTGATCGCCAGCGAGAAAGCACGGCGGGAAGAAGAAGAACGGATCGAGGCACGCGCCGAAGCCCGTCGCAAGCGCGAGAATGAACGCCTCAAGGCCTGGGAAGAAAGCCTTGTCGGGTTCGATCAGGTGCCAACCATTCTGCATTGCACCCCACGTGAAGCCTTGCGCTGGATTGCTGAAAACCGCCTGCCGGTCACGCGCCGCACGCCGCAGCCCGATGGCACGGAAAAATTCGAATTCGACCCCGAGATCCTCAAGCGCCTGCGCCCGCAGCTTGCGGAATGGCGCGGCGGCGCACGCGGCACCCCTGCCCTCACGGGTCGCAAGGTCGGTAATGCCGTCATTGCCCGCGTAGCAGCGCTTGACCGTTACGTCGCGCATTTCCGCACGGCGCGCTCGCTCAAGCGACGGATCACGCTCGTGACCGGGCCCACCAATTCCGGCAAATCCTATACGGCGCTCAATGCGCTGGCCAATGCCGAGAGCGGTCTGGCCCTCGCCCCGCTGCGTCTTCTGGCGCATGAATTCCGGGAGTCGCTTCTGTCTCGCGGCGTGCCTGCCTCTCTGGCGACTGGTGAGGAACGCATCGATTTCCCCGGTGCGCGCCATCTAGCCGCGACGGTGGAGATGTGTCCGTTCCATAATCCGGTCGATGTGGCGCTGATCGATGAAGCGCAGATGCTGATGGACCCTGACCGTGGGGCTGCCTGGACGGCGGCGATCATGGGTGTCCCTGCACGCCATCTTTATATTCTGGGTGCGCCTGACTGCATTCCTCTCATCAGGCGCATTGCCGAACTCTGCGACGACCCGCTTGACGAGATCACCCTTGAGCGCAAATCGCCGCTGCGGGCGGCCAGCGCCCCTGTGCGGCTGCGCGACCTCGAGGCAGGCGATGCGCTGATCGCATTCTCGCGTCGAGAGGTACTCGACCTGCGCGCCGAATTGCTGACACTCGGCAAGCGCGTGGCTGTGGTCTATGGCGCACTCAGCCCGGAAGTGCGCCGTGCCGAAGCGGCGCGCTTCAATAACGGTGAGGCGGAAATTCTGGTGGCGACTGACGCCATCGGCATGGGCCTCAACCTGTCAATCAAACGCGTCGTGTTCAGTGCGCTGCGCAAATATGATGGCAAGCAGACCCGCGACCTGACAGCGCAGGAAATCAAGCAGATTGGTGGGCGTGCCGGGCGATACGGGCACCATGAGAACGGCATCGTGGCCGTTCTGGGTGAGGCGGGAACCCCTGCCCATATCCGCAAGATGCTCGCCGCCCCGCCTGAGCCGATCACCGAACTGCGCCCCCTTGTGCAGCCCGATTCCGATATCGTGCGCGCTGTCGCCGAGGAAATCGAAACGGACAGTCTTTACGGTGTTCTGGTGCGCATCAAACGCGCCGTTTTGCGCGCCGATGACCCGAATTACCGTCTTGCCGATATGGATCAGGCCTTCGAAATCGCCTCGGCACTAGAAGGTGTGGAAGGGCTCAGCCTCACGCAACGCTGGGTCTATGCGATGTGCCCGATCGACGAGCGCGATAACGGCATTGCCCGGCTTGTCGGCTGGGCGAGCGACCATGCCGCCGGCAGACGCGTGCCACCGCCTGGCACAGGACGTCTCGTCCAGCCGTCACAGGCAGGCCGAGAAGAGCTGGAGCGCGCCGAAAAGCGCCATAAGCGCCTTGTCGCGTGGCGCTGGCTCTCGCTGCGCTTTGCCGATGCCTATACCGACAAGCAGGCGGCAGAGGATAATACAAACGCGCTGAATGACTGGATTGAAGCGGTTCTGCGCCAGCAGAGCCGTGAGCGTGAACATCAGCGGCGGGCAAGACCGGGGCAGAGACCCGGAGGTCAGCGGCCGGGCAGCCAGAAGCCGGGGGGCAAACGCCCCTTCGGGAAACGCCCGGCAGAACGGGACGCGCAGCCGCCCCGCGATGGCCGTGGACCAAAAAGCACAAGAAAACGCGGGCGCAGCTGAAGCCGCGCCGTCGCTCCTCTGACCCGAAAGCTGAACTGACAGTACCCTTCTGCTCTGGCCCCATCACCACGCCAGAACACAAGGGTCGCATCTCGACACAGTCAGGTCATGACACGACCTGAAAAGGTCAGGCCTTCCTGCGCCAGTCGCCCCAATCTGTTGAGACCGGTCGACGCGTCGCAGCGGATTGATAAATGGCCTGTATCAGCCTGATGTCCTGCATCCCCTCCTCACCCGTGGCGAGCGACGGCTTTCCGCTTCCGAGAACATCCGGCAGGTGATCGAGCTGGGCAGAAAACTGGTTGAGCGCCGGAATCTGGAACATGGGATCGGAAAGGATATGCGTTTCCTCTCCGGCAACGGTTTCGAAGCGATTATTATAATATCCGGTGGCAGGGTTGAGCATTCCGGAGAGCTTCTCCGCCTGAATGCCGAAGCGCGATGTCGCGGCAGCGGTGAAGGACGAATTGCCATGGGCGAGAGCGCCCGAGCGATAACGGAATGTCCAGGAAATGATGTCTTCCACCTCGTGGAAAACAGGATTGGTGCTCTCGGCCCTGATAGCGCTGACTTCGATCGGCTCTTCATTCAGCAGATAGCGTGCACCGTTCACGCCATAGATACCGAGATCCATAAGGGAGCCGCCGCCTGAGAGGCTGCGTTTGACACGCCACTGGCCGGACGGATCATCAATGCTGAGGACATCGGTATTCTCGGTCGTCACGACACGCAGCTTGCCGAGCTTTCCCGCACGGATAGTCTGGATCGCGCGCTGGGTGATCGGGTCGAAATGGCAGCGATAGCCGATCATCAGCTGCTTGCTGGCGCGCCTGGCGGCGTCGATCATGCGCTGGCAATCCCCGACGCTGGTTGCCATCGGCTTTTCGCACATCACATGCTTGCCCGCACGAAAGGCCCGCACCGCGAAATCGGCATGAAGCGCATTGGGCAGGATGATATAGACAGCATCGATCTCGGGATTGTTCCGGATGTCGTCGAAATTGTCGTAGCTGTAGATGTTCTTTTCGGGCACGCCATAGGCCGATGCGACCTTGCGCGCCTTTTGCGGGTCGCCACTGACCAGACCGGCCAGTCGCGCATGCTGGCACTCGCCGAAGGCGGGCAGGATCTGATTGATCGCATATTTTCCCAGACCGACAATGGCATAGCCAAACGGGCGGCGGCCTTCCGGAAGCGGGCGTATCGGCTGGGGCGACGGGCGGGGTGCCAGATGATCCGGCGGTGTCGTCTGCGCCGAGGCGCTCTTGCCCAGAACCAGCCCTGCAACACCTGCGGCCTGCAGGAATCTGCGACGTATCTGCGACGCAGGCTGTTGGTGAGTGTCGTTGTCGCTCATCTCATCTCTCTCAGCGTTTCAGAATCGTTCCGCCTCATTCGGCAGCCCCACTTCACAAGCGCGTGATGAGCGTCGTGGTTCGCCATGGGATTGGCTCAGACCGATGACAAAGTATGACCTTTGACGGCCTGTACTCCCGCGCCACAATGGCACTCAGCCCGCTTTCCGGGTCTGGCTGGCGATGGAATCAGACGGACCTAGCAGCATGTCGTGCTGTCATTCAGATGTGGCGGAACGAGATCGCCGCCGCTGGTGACCGATCAGACGGATGCCTCCCCTTAGCCGCAAGGCGCTTAAATGGGCAGGTTCATCCCCAAGCGGGAGATTCCGGCTCCCGTGGCTGGATACGCAGAACCTCTCAGACACAAGACGCGTCAAACGGCACAGCAAGATCGGTAGGGTCCGACGCGAAAAGGGAGCGTCAATTGCCCGTCGACTCGCTTTTGAAGCCTTTTTTTGCCCTCTCACATCGCTAGAAAACCCTTGTGCCATCTGGTTTTTGGGCAATTGTGCTTTCTACGGGGCAGATTTTTCGCCGAAACGACGCAGAAAGTTCTTCCATTCTTCACAAAAACCGCGCTAGCGTTCTTTTGCGGCAACCGAGGTTGCTTCAAATAATTCTTCGAGAATCACTTCGAAGAAGAAAGTAAAGTACGGCCGCCGCAAAATAGTGCGCATTTCGCGCCATGTGAAGAAGGAATACAGATATGTCGTCTGGTCTTTCCGTAAGCACATTTTCGTCGAAAACCATGATTTCGGTCAGGGTTTTCTCCGCAGAAGCCAAATATCAAGGGGTCGGCCCCCCATAAGGGAGCCACGCAGTCCTTAGGTTTCTCTCATCGGCTAGAGTAATCACAGGATCTGAAACACCCGTTTCTTCCTCAACCTCTTTTCGTCTCTCTATTTCAACCCTTTGCCAACACTCCAACGCCAATACTTCCATAGCATTGACGATAGTGAAGTAAGTCAAACACGAAATAGGGCGCATCTGGCGCCATGTGAAGAAGGAATACAGATATGTCGTCTGGTTTTTCCGTAAGCACATTGTCTTCGAAAACCATGAAAGCGTTCAGGGTTTTCTCCGCAGATGCCAAATATAAAGGCGTAGGGCCGCCGTAGATCAGCGAACCGGCTCCGGCGTTTGCCTCCTCATGCAGGTGCAGCGCCGGGCCCCTCATATTCGGTCCTTCAGACCTCTTCTGCTTTCCAGTTTCTCTTTCTTGTCGACTTCCCGATACCGGGATTGAGGCAATTGCACGGGTCGAGATCCCGGTAATGGCTGAGTATTTCAGCCCCTGCTTCATAAAGATGCCCGAGATTATGCTCTGCCGGATAACGCGCCCCGCGTGCATCCAGCAATTTGAGCATTTCGTGCTCCACATCTTCCGCTGACTCGCCGGGCTTCAGAACATAATCCTGATGCATCACGTGGCACAGGAAATGACCGTAATAGAGCTTGTGCTCTATGCGTTTCTCAATCGCTTCCGGCAAAGTCTCGAACCACGCCTCGTCATTGCGTCGCAGGGCGATATCCAGAGCGACGATTTCCCCCGCTTCCTTTCCCAGCACATTTCTGCAGCGTAGCGCTGCACCAGCAGCCGCAAAGCGATGCAGGAAGGCGCGTTTGCCCTCATCATCGGTACAGGCAAACCAGTCGAACGCGTCCTTATCACCCACCTGCCCTGCACTGAGCGTTGCAAAATAGGCCTGGAGCTTTTCCGCCAGAGAACGGGAAACGCGCAGCATCAGATGATGCTCGAACCGCTTTTCGAACGCGTGCATCTTTGCCGGAATCTGATTGGGCAGAAGGCGACCCAGTTTCTGCATGATCCGGTCGGTCAGATGCGGGGGCAGAAATCTCGACCCGGAGAAGAGATCATCGAGCCATGCCTTGGCGGCGAAAAGACGCGGAATGGACCGCGTGCCCGCATAGCGGATGAGGGCCACCGTATCGCGACCATAGATCTCGGCGATGCGAAAGGCATCGCGATGCATGTATTCGCCCGCGATGGGCAACTCGTCATAGGCCGTCAGCAGGTGGCGGCGCAGGGATTCGAGCGCATTGGTGCTGTTCGTACCGATGTAGAAAACCTGGCTGTTCTTCTCAGCCGGGAAGGTATCGACACGCACGGCAAAAACGATCAGCTTGCCAGCACAGCCCGATGCATCGAACCAGCGGGCGCTGTCCTGATTGTAGCGTGCCGGGGTGTCGGCTTCGACGTCGCGCACATGGGTGACATAGCCATCGTCATGCCCCCTGGCGTCAGTCCACTCGATCTCCTCTTTGCTGAGAGCCCCGCTCTCAAGGCGGGCGAGAGCCTTGACCGGATCGGCATCGAGCCTGATGCCCAGACGATTGACCAGTTCCAGCCGCCCGTCTGCCGTCACCCGGCCAAACAGTGCCATCTCGGTATAGGCGGGGCCTCGCTGCACCAGCGCACCACCTGAGTTATTACTGATCCCTCCCAGAACCGACGCGCCGATACAGGAAGACCCGATGACCGAATGAGGTTCGCGCCCATGGCGTGCAAGGACGGTCTCGAGCTTGTGCAATGTGGTACCGGGCAGGCAGATAACCTGCCTGCCGCCTCCGAGCAGATGTATGCCGCGCAACCGGCGGGTATTGATCAGAATGACGGGGCGATCATAATTCTCGCCATCGGGGGTCGACCCTCCGGTCAGACCCGTATTGGCAGCCTGCACGATCATGATCTGATCGGCGGCTACGCAGAGTTCGGCCACACGCCAGAACTCGACCAGGGTTCGGGGGCGAATGACCGCCCTCACCTTGCCCGAGCCGAAACGGTACCCCTTCGTATAGGGTGCTGTCGCATGGGGCGCGACCAGCACATGCGGCGTACCGACGACCTGCCGCAGCAGAACCAGCAGGCGGTCTGCATGCAAGGTGGGTTCTGTCAGGCGCATGATCGTCTTCCTCTGTCTGGCGATGCCAAAGGCCGGTTCAACCCCGGCATCGATCGTTCGACGCGTGCGCTCGAACGGGAAAGATAGGGCTTCTCGCGAAGCCCTGTCACGCCCTTGCAGGCGCGACAGGACAAGGCTCAGCCGATACGGGTCAGCCCGCCCATATAGGGCTGAAGGGCTGCCGGAATCTCGATGGTACCCTCTGCCGTCTGGCCGTTTTCCATGACTGCAATCAGCGTGCGACCGACAGCCAGGCCAGACCCATTGAGCGTATGCACGAAGGCGGGACCGTTCTCGGTGCGATAGCGCGCATTCATGCGGCGGGCCTGAAAATCACGCGTGTTGGAGCAGGAGGAAATCTCGCGCCACGCCTTCTGCCCCGGCAGCCAGCCCTCGAGATCGAAAGTCCTAGCAGCACCGAACCCGGTATCGCCCGCGCAGAGCAGCATGCGACGATAGGGAATATTCAGACGCTCGAGAATGCTCTCGGCGCAGCGTGTCATGCGCTCATGCTCGTCAGCGCTCGCCTCTGGCGTCGTGACAGAGACAAGCTCGACCTTGCTGAACTGATGCTGGCGCAGCATGCCGCGCACATCACGCCCCGCGGAACCCGCCTCGGAACGGAAGCAGCTGGAGAGCGCCGTCATGCGCAGCGGCAGCATTTTGGCGTCAAGTATTTCACCCGCCACACTGGCGGTCAGCGGCACCTCGGCCGTGGGGATCAGCCAGCGGCCATCGGTCGTCTGGAATGAATCCTCGGCAAATTTGGGCAGCTTGTCGGTGCCATACATCGCGGCATCATTGACGAGCAGCGGCACGATGGTCTCGCTATAGCCGAATTCCTGCGTGTGGGTATCGAGCATGAACTGGCCCAGTGCCCGCTCGAGACGGGCAAGCGCCCCGCGCAGCACGGTGAAACGCGCGCCCGAGAGCTTGGCAGCGGTCGGGAAATCCATCAGGCCGAGCTGTTCACCGAGTTCGAAATGCTGCTTCGGCTCGAAATCGAAAACCGGCACCTCGCCCCATTGATGAACGACCTGATTGGACTCTTCATCGCGGCCTTCAGGCACGGTCTCGTCAAGACGATTGGGCAGGCTGGCAAGCACGCCGCTGATATCGTTTTCAATCTGCGCGGCGCTGGCCTCAAGGGCAGCGATATGGTCGCGCAGCTCGACGGCTTTCTGCTCAAGCGCGGTCGTGTCCTGACCAGTCTTCTTGCCCTGGCCGATTTCCCTGGCCAGCACCTTGCGCTGTGCCTGCTGTTCCTGCAGGGCCTGAAGGGCTGCACGACGCTCTTCATCACGACGGACCAGATCACCGGCAACGGGCGACAGGCCACGACGGGCCAGAGCGGCATCAAAACCGGCCGGATCGGCGCGAAGGGCGCGCAAGTCATGCATCGTAGTCGTTTCCCGTTATTGCCTAGTCGATCGCGACAGCGCGCGGCTCGACAAGTCGTGCCGTAAAGATCGAGATTTCATACAGAAAGATCAGCGGCACGGCGAGACCTACCTGGGTAATCACATCGGGGGGCGCCAGTATGGCAGCGATAACCGTGGCCCCCACAATGGCATAGCGCCTGAATTTCTTGAGCCCTGCCGAGGTGACAATTCCGACACGCGCAAGAAGCGTCAGCACCACAGGCAGCTCGAAAGCCGCGCCGAAAGCCAGGATCAGCTTCATGACCAGCGAGAGGTAGTCGGACACCTTGGCCTGCAACTCGATATGCATGCCATGAGATCCCACCGGCGCTGTCTGGAACGACAGGAAAAAGCGCCAGGCGATGGGGAAGATGAAGTAATAGGCCATCGTTGCCCCAAGCAGGAACATGGCCGGCGTGGCGATCAGAAAAGGGGCGAAGGCACGCTTCTCGTTCCTGTAGAGGCCCGGCGCGATGAAGATCCAGGCCTGCATGGCGACGATCGGGAAAGACAAGAAGATCGCGCCGAAAACGGCGACACGCACATAGGTAAAAAATGCCTCTGACAGGGCCGTATAGATCAGATGCGGCTGCTCACCCTGCTGCCGCATGATCTTGGCCAGTGGATCGGCCAGGAAGAGATAGATCTGCTCGGAGAAATGATAGCAGACCAGAAAGGCAACGATGAACGCCGCCAGTGACCAGATGAGGCGCTTGCGCAACTCGACCAGATGTTCGAGCAGCGGCATCGCCTTGTCGTCGATGGAGTTTTCGTTCGTCATGGCGCGGTCGGGCAGTCTGGCTGGGTTGGGGTCGCAGGCGACAATATGGGCGTTTCCGCTGGCGTGGCGGAGAGCGGGGCAGCCTCTGGGGGCGGATCGAGCGCAACGCGACGCCCATTATGAATGACACGCAGGGGCGGTATGACCGCAGGGGCGTGCCAGAGCGTCTTTTCGTGATTCAGGCGTCGCGCCGTCAGAGGCGGCAGGATTGCGGGGGCCGATGCTTCTTCCTGCCGGGCCGGAACAGTCTCGGTATTGCTGACGCCCGGCCCGCTGACCGGAATAACGGCAGGCGCTGTTGACGCAACCGATGCCGAGGCGGGCGCAGACAGCGATGGCGGTGGCCTGAAATCGAGGCTCTTGCTGATGGTCTGGTCTGAATCGATGGTGCGGGCGATGCGATCGCGAAAATCGAAACGTTTGAGATCACGCAAATGATCGCGTGCCTCACCGAGATCGGCCTCACGCACCATTTCGTCCACATGGCCCTGAAACTCGGAAGCCATGCGGCGCACAGCCTTCAGCCCCCGGCTGACAGCGCGTATGGCGGTCGGCATGTCCTTGGGGCCGATGAAAACCAGCGCCACAATGACGATCAGCGCAATTTCCGACCAGCTAAAATCGAACATCTTCCCCACTCATACCAAAAGCCCGATCAACGAGGCGCCTACTGAATGCCCTGCTGGGTCACGACACGCCCCGTCTGCCCCGCTGCGTCAGGATCGAGCAGCAACTCGTCACGACGTGGAAGGGCGCCGAGATCGCTCAGGCCGAAACTGCTGAGAAAATGCGCCGAGGTTCCCCAGAGAATAGGCCTTCCCGGAACTTCCTTGCGCCCTTTCGGCATGATCAGTCCATCCTCGATCAGCGTGTCGAGCACGGTCTGACTCAACGAAACACCGCGTATGCCTTCGATATCGGCACGTGTGCAGGGCTGATGATAGGCGATGATCGCGAGCGTTTCCATGGCGGAACGGCTCAGGCGCCGGGGTTTCTCGATGATGCGCGTCAAAGCGGGGGCGATTTCGGGCCGGGTGCGGAACTGCCAGCCCTTGGCGATCGCTATGAGCTCGACCGCGTGATCCTCGTAACGGGCCATGATTGTCGCGAGAACAGGCCCGAGAACGGTTTCTTCAGCACCTTGCGTGACAAGAAACTGCCTGAGCGCGTTCTCCGATACGGGTTCTGCACTGGCAAAGATCAGCCCCTCCACCAACCGGGACAGGGTCATCAGCGCATCCATTACGTTTCGTCCTTTTCGGAAACCTGCCCGGCGGATGCTTTTTCGAAAACATCGTCCTTCTGCGGCGCCCTGAGCATGATCTCGGCGAAAATACCTTCCTGCTTCAGCTCGACCGCGCCGCTCTTGGCCATTTCCAGCCCTGCCACAAGCGCGCTGGCCAGAGCGGCAGCGCGCGCACGTGGCGCTGTGCTTTCCTGGGCAGGCAGCAAGGCGGTCAGTTTCTGCCAGCCAGCCACTTCGCTCGCATTGAGCAGACGCTGCAGCGCCGATACCGCCTCGGTCACGGTCCAGTAGCGCGGGCGTGGCGGCGCATAGAAACGTTTGCGCCCCCTCCGACGCGTCATGGCGAGATAGGCTGTGATGAGCCCGATCATGTCGACACGCAGGCCGGAACGGTCGATCTGGGTCATGCTCTCGCCGCACCCACGGGCAAAGACATGCTCGCCAAGGCGGGGACGGTTATCCAGCCACCGGGAAAGACCGCGTATGGCCTCAAGCTCGAGCAACCTGCCCTGAAGCAGTTCGGCCGCTTCTTCGGCTTCGCCATCGGGTTCGTTTTCAGCAGGCAGCAGGAGGCGCGATTTGAGCCAGGTCAGCCATGCCGCCATGACAAGCCAGTCTGCTGCCAGTTCGAGCCGGATCTGGCGCGCGCCTTCAACGAAGGCGAGATATTGTTCGACCAGCTGCAGGATCGAGATCTGGGCCAGATCGACTTTCTGGGCGCGCGCAAGATCGAGCAGCAGATCGAGCGGCCCCTCGAAACCCGTCAGGGACAGGTGGGGCGCGGTTTCCGGTTCCGCGCCCGTCGGAAAGACGAGACCCCCCTCACCCATTGCGATCAGAAGACCGCCGGTGTGCAGGCAATGGAGCGGGCATGCAGACGCACGCAGAAAGCACGGGCCGCCTGTGCTGAGTCGAACCCGCCAACGCGCAGTCTATAGAAGACATGACCATTGATCGTCTTCTGCTCGATGACCGGCTCATGGCTCGACAGCAGATCGCTCGCTTGCTTCGAAAGCCTGGACCAGGTCGCCTTCGCGTCGGCATCGCTGCCCAGAGCCGCCAGCTGCACCATGTGACCGGCGCTGTCCGCCTTGGCCGCAGGCGCCACCGGAGCCGTCTCGGGGGCAGGTCGGGCTGCTTCCTTCTGCGCCGGGGGTGCGGCCTTGGCAGCAGGCTCGGCCTGACTTGATTCCGTCTTGCGAGCGGGCGGTGAAGCAGGTGCCTCTTTCGGCTCAGGTGCGGCGGCGGAAGGCGCTTCGGGGGCGGCAGAAGGCCCGGCATTGTCTGACGCGCCAGCGCTCTCTTTTGGTGCCGTGCCGGATGCCGCGCCTGTCGAAGCCGCCTCACCGGAAGTAGAGGATGACGCTGCCGGTGCCTCGGGGGCTGTGCGGGCAGCAAGCGCCTCGGGGCGCGGCTGTTCGGGCTCGGGCGCCAGATGCGCTTCACCCTGCCCAGTCACATCGAGATCGGTGCCATCGCCCATGATCTGCATCCCGCCCGGATCGGCGGGGCGATCACGCACGGGGCCAGGGGGCGGCCCGATGACGGGAATACCGCCGGAATGACCGCCGAGTAGAGACCAGCCCCCCACGCCCACGACCAGAAGCGCGCCAAGCCCTGCTGCGCCATAGACCAGACGACGTGTCATCACGTCAGAGCCGAGCAATGCGCCCAGACCGCCACCCGTCGCAGCACGACGGCGAAAGACGGGCTCTTCGTCATAATCGGCGCTCAGGCGCTCGCGCGGTGACGAGGCGCGGGAATTGTCGCGCGCCGATGAGGACTCAGCGCTGTAAGACGGGGGCCGCGTATCGGTAAAACGCGGGTCATTGGCGCGTCGGTCATTGCCGCCGGGTTGACGGGGGCGCTCATCGCCCCCCTGCCGGTCGTCGCGCCAGTCTGGCGTGTCGTCGTTCATCGCATCTCCTCAACCGGCTCGACACCGAGAATGGCCAGGCCACAGCGCAGCACGCTGGCAACCGATGCCACGAGCGCGAGCTTGGCCAGACTCGCCGCCTTGTCCTGCTCATGCAGGAAGCGCAGCGTCGTATCCTCACGCCCCTTGTTCCACAAGGCATGGAAATCCGCTGCCAGTTCACCACAGTAATAGGCGATGCGGTGCGGTTCGCGCGTCTGGGCTGCGCCTTCGACCACGCGGGGGAAAGTCGACAGACGGCGCAGCACGGCAAGCTCGACATCGGAGTCGAGGCGTGACAGCTCGGCACCGGCCAGGGACGCATCGCTCGTGACCTCGGCGCCAAACATGGTCTCGGCACTCCGCATGACCGAGCGGCACCGCGCATGGGCGTACTGCACGTAGAACACGGGGTTGTCGCGCGTCTGGGCTACGACCGCATCGAGATCGAAATCCATCTGCGCATCGGCCTTGCGGGTCAGCATGGTGAAACGCACAGCGTCACGTCCGACTTCGTCAAGCAGGTCGCGCAGCGTGACGAACGTGCCCGCGCGCTTGGACATACGCACAGGCTCGCCGCCCTTCATGATACGCACGATCTGGCACATCACGACTTCGAAACCCGTCTTGCCATCGGTCAGGGCACTGACGGCCGCACGCATACGAGAGACATAGCCGCCATGATCGGCGCCAAGAACGTCGATCAGCTCGTCGGCGTTGCGGGCCTTCTGGGCGTGATAGCCGATATCATTGGCAAAATAGGTGTTGCTGCCATCGGATTTGCGCAGCGCACGGTCGACGTCATCGCCGAACTGCGTGGAGCGGAACAGGGTCTGGGGGCGTGGCTCCCAGTCTTCCGGGGTCTTGCCCTTGGGGGGCTCGAGTACGCCTTCATAAAGCAGGCCCTTGGCGTCGAGGGCGTTGATGGCCTCATCGACCTGACCGCTGGCCAGCGTCTCGGCCTCGGACGAGAAAACCTCGTGATGGATACCCAGAAGGCCGAGATCGGTGCGGATCTCTTCCATCATGACCTTGAGCGTGGCTTCACGCACGATCTCGAACCAGACAGACGGATCGGCGGGCTGACCCGCTGCATCGGCAAGGCCCTTGCCATGCGCGGCGGCCAGGGATTCACCGATGGGGATCAGGTAATCGCCCTGATATTGCAGACCTGTCGGCGTAAGCGCCGAGAAGGCCTCGACATCGATCTGGGTGCCGATGGCCTGCAGATAGCGCCAATAGGCCGCCCAGGTGAGCGCGATGACCTGCGCTCCGGCGTCATTAATGTAATACTCCTTGGTGACGATGTGCCCGGTCTTGGCCAGTAGATTGGCCAGCGCGTCACCCACCACGGCGCCACGGCAATGACCGACATGCATCGGGCCGGTCGGGTTGGCCGAAACATATTCCACATTCACGCGGCGATTGGCGCCAAGGCGCGATTCACCAAAGCGCGGCCCGGCCTCGATGACAGAGCGCGCAACGGATTGCAGCACGTCCGGGCTGAGCGTCAGATTGACAAAGCCTGGCCCCGCCGCTTCTGCCTTGGCGACACCGGGCAGCGCCGAGAGCAGCGGCACCAGATCAGCCGCGATATCGGCCGGGCGGCGACGGGCGAATTTCGAGGCCAGAAGCGCAGCATTGGTGGCCATGTCACCATGGGAGGCGTCACGCGCCGGGGTGAGTTCAACACGTGCGGCAATCTCGTCCGGCAGATCTGCCACGACAGATCGCAGCGCCTCTCGCACCTGCCCCTGGTAACGGGCGAAAAGGCAATCTGTGGTGGGCGCTTGTGTATCGGACATGAGGGCCTTGCGTTCCTGACGTGGTTCTTGCTGCCTGTATCAACCCAGCATGGAGAGTTCCGTCAACCGTCGATGTTCATCCATCGCAAAACGATCGGTCATTCCTGCTATGTAATCCGCCACCACGCGACGCCGGCCAGCCTCGTCTGCGGTCTTTGCCTTCTCCCGCCAGCCATCGGGCAGCAGGCTCGGATCTTCGGACAATATCTCGAAAACCTCGGTCGTCGCCAAGCGCGCCTTGCGCGTCATGCGGTTCACCTTCCAGTGACGATACATGCGCGCATAGAGAAACTTGCGGATCTCCTTGTTCTCACGCGCGATCGTCTCGCTGAAAGCCACGACAGGCATCGGCGCATTGCGGATGTCGTCAGCCGATTCCGGTTTCAGCGCTGTGATATTCGCCCGTGTCTGCTGCATCAGATCGGTTGCGAGCACATTGATGACCTGGCGGATCGTCTCATGCCTGATGCGGCGTTCGCGCTCATAGCGGTCATCTGTCCGCGCTCCTGCCATGGCGCGTTCGAGCGCGGGGCCGACAATGGGGAGGCCCGCAATATCCTCGAGCGCCAGCAATCCGGCGCGGAGCCCGTCATCAAGGTCATGACCGTGATAGGCGATATCATCGGCAAGAGCGGCCACCTGCGCTTCGGCCGAGGCATAGCTGGACAGGTTGAGATGATGCCGCTGGTCGTATTCGAACAGATAGGGGGTCGGGCGCTTGACCGGACCGTTATGCTTGGCGAGCCCTTCAAGCGTCTCCCATGTCAGATTCAGTCCGTCGAAAGCGTGGTAACGGCCTTCGAGATGGGTCACGAGGCGCAGCGACTGGGTGTTGTGATCGAACCCGCCCCAGTCTTTCATGCAGAGCTTGAGAGCATCTTCGCCCGCATGGCCAAAAGGGGTGTGACCGAGATCATGCGCAAGCGCGAGTGCCTCGGTGAGATCCTCATCGAGCTGCAACTGGCGGGCGATGGAGCGCGCAATCTGGGCGACTTCGAGAGAATGGGTCAGCCGCGTGCGAAAGAAATCGCCTTCGTGATTAATGAAGACCTGGGTCTTGTATTGCAGGGTACGAAACCCCGCCGAGTGGATCACACGATCGCGGTCCCGCTGCCAGGGCGAGCGCGTGGGAGCGTCTTCCTCGGCGTGTAGGCGGCCTCGCGCGGTCTCGCGACGCACGGCATAAGGGGCGACATCCTGGCTGATCATCCGCTTTCTCCACATCACCCGCTTTGAGCGGGCGCACTGGCGCATTATATGGGAAAAAATGAGCCAGACCACGCCCCCCTCCGCAGCGCCCCTCGCGGGACGCTTCTCGGTTTCCGCCGGTGCCGCTGCCCGGATTTCGGAGATCATCTCGCAGCAGGCCGATCCGTCGGGACTTGCCCTGCGCGTGGCGGTTCTGGCCGGGGGCTGTAACGGCTTTCAGTATCAGTTCAAGCTCGACACCGAGCGGGCGGCAGATGATGTCGTAATCGAACAGGATGGCGCGACCGTTCTGGTCGATCCGGTCAGCCTCGATCTGCTCGAAGGGGCGCAGCTCGAATTCATCGACAAGCTGATGGGCGCGCATTTCGCAGTGACCAACCCCAATGCCGCCTCGTCATGCGGTTGCGGCACCAGCTTTTCGCTGGCGTGACCCGTCTGCCATGAGCTTCACTTTTGCCAGCTGGAACGTCAATTCCATCCGCCAGCGCGAACGCCATGTCCTTGACTGGCTCGATCGCGTCAAACCTGACCTGCTCTGCCTGCAGGAACTAAAATGCGAGACCGGGGTCTTTCCGGCAAGCTTCGCCGAGGCAGAATATCACCCGGTTGTGGTCGGGCAAAAAGCCTATAACGGCGTCGCCATGCTGATGCGCGAACCGGCTGAAGTGACCAATCTGAGTCTGCCGGGCTTTGAAAACGACGCCTCGCGCTATGTCGAGTTGCGCATGGCGGGCATGGTGATCGGCAATCTCTATCTGCCCAATGGCAATTCGGGCGGCGCAGCCGGGTTTGAGACAAAACTCAACTTCCTCGATGCCCTCGCCCATCGGGCAAAAGAACTGCTCGAGGCTGAAGAGGATTTTCTCTTCACCGGCGACTTCAATGTCTGCCCGACCGATGAGGATTACGCCCCCGGTGCGCTCAGCCCCGATGACGCATTGCTGCGGCCGGAGAGCCGGGCGGGCTGGCATCGTCTGCTCTGGCTTGGCCTGACCGACGCCTTGCGGGCGCTCCATCCGACCGGACGCCACTATACTTTTTACGACTATCAGAATGCGGCGTTCCAGCGGAATGCCGGACTGCGCATCGATCACGCGCTTCTATCGCCCCGCCTGGCCGAGCGCCTCGTTTCCGTCACGCCCGATCGTGACGAACGCGCCAGGGATCAACCCTCGGATCATATTCCCCTCATCGTCACCCTGTCCTGAACATATCGCTCCCGTGATACCCCTGGAGGCGTGACGGGAGCGACTGCCCCAGCGGATGGCTGGGGATCTGGCGATGAAAGACCTGCCGGTCAGCCCCTTGATGACGCGGCAGGAATGAGGAGAGCCGAAAAGGGCCGGCTGAGAAGCGCGTTCAGGCAACACCCTCGTCAGAGCCGAAGAACTCATGATGGATGCGCGCCCTGTCGACACCCAACCGGCTCAGCCCCCCAATCAGATCGCGCTGGAAGCTGCGCGGACCGCAGACAAACACATGCGTGTCAGGACTCATCCGGGCGAACACCCATTCAGCCGAGACCCGTCCCTCATGGGTTGGCATGGCAAGATGACGATCCTGCCCCAGAGTACCGAAGACGTCGATTTCTGGTGCTGATTCTGCGGTCGCCAGCTCTGCAAGAGCCGATCGGAACGGCATATGGTGCAGATCGTGATCGCCATGGACAAGATGGCGTTTGCCGCCTTCAGCACCGCCTTTACTGGCAAGGAGCATGCTCAGAAACGGCGTGATGCCAATCCCGGCACTGACCAGCATGGCAGGCGCCTTGCCGATTGCCGCCAGGGCAAAATCACCCGCAGGCGGTGTCGCATCGAGCACATCGCCCACTGCGAGCCTGTCATGAAACCAGCGTGACACCAGCCCCTGCGGGTCGCGCTTTACCGAGATACGATAGCCGCTTGCGTCCGGTGCGCTCGAAATACTGTAGCTGCGCCTTGTGTTGATCCCATCCCGTTCGAGGCGGAAGGTCAGAAACTGGCCCGGCTCATGACGCAGGACCGGTTTGCCATCGACGGGAGCAAGCCAGAACGATGTGACGCAGTCGCTTTCCTGAACGCGCTTCTCGACCCTAAAGGCCCGCCAGTCGCGCCAGCCACCCGGAAGGGCTGAGCGTTCATCATAGACGCTGGCCTCACGGGCAATGAGCACATCGGCAAGAAAGCGATAGGCATCGCCCCAGGCATGCATGATTTCCGGCGTTGCAGCCTCTCCAAGAACGGTCTTGATCGCGCCGAGCAGGGCAGCTCCGACGACCGGATATTGTTCCGGTTTGACCATTGCGGCGACGTGGCGCTCGACGATGAGGCTGAGCGCCGCCTCAAGTTTCTCGGGATGCTCGATATGGCGCGCATAGGCCAGAACCGCAGCGGCGAGCGCATGGGGCTGACGCCCATTGGCCTGATCTGTCTGATTGAACATGGCCGCTATGGCCGGGTCGCGCATGAGAGAGGCGTACATGGTTCTGGTGATCGTGACGCCATACGCCTCGAGGGCTGGGATCGTGGCTTTGACGATCGCCGGGGTGCCGGATTCGAGCGGTTTGACCATCATGCGACTCCTAAAAGATGTATATCATGCACATCTTTTAGGCCTGATGCATGAAAGATGCAAATCTGCTACATCTTTAGAAATGCGCCTGACCCTCCACACAGATTACGCCTTGCGCGTGCTGCTTTATCTCGGCCTCAACCAGGAAAGGCGCGTCTCGATTCACGAGATTGCCGAGCGCTACGGGATTTCGGAAAACCATCTGGTCAAGATCGTTCATCGCCTCGGACAGGGCGGTTTTGTCACCACGACGCGCGGCCGTGGCGGGGGGCTGGTGCTTGCCCGTTCCCCCGCCGAAATCGGGCTTGGCGATCTGGTGCGTTTTACCGAAGAGGATATGGCGCTGGTCGCCTGTTTCCAGACAGGTCAGAGCTGCCTGCTGACAGGTGCCTGTCGGCTTCAGACCCTGCTTGGAGACGCACTGGGCGCTTTCATGGCCGTTCTGGACGGACAGACACTCGCAGACCTGCTCAAGCCGCCGGACTGGTCTGCGCTCGCTGCACGTTTGCACCCCCCTGCCCCTGAGTAAGGCGCAACAGGCCTCAGTGCCGACAGACAATCAGCCCTTCGCCTGATTCGCGTCTTTCATCAGGCGCCAGACAGACGCGGCCCGGTTCTGCTGACAGTGAGATCTGACAAAGGATCGCCTGACGAGTGGTCCGTTCCGCCGATGGGTCAACGCGGACTAGACGATGCCGTCGCGATCAGCACGGCCATGACCGGCAATGACCTCGGTAATGATCGTCAGGGCCTTGCCAAGCTCGGCCTGGCTTTCCGGCGCCCCGAAGCAGAGCCGCAACCCTGTATCGGCATCGCGTGAGACCAGGGCCGCGTCTGGTGGCGTCACCTCGACGCCAGCGCGTAGCAGACGCGTCGTTACCCGCTCGGCTTCGAGTGCCTGCATGGGCAGGAAGCCATGGGGCGAGTGGTCGGCGCCGGGCGGCGTCAGCAGAGGCCCCAGGGCCTGATGGGCCATCTTCCAGCGCGAGGCAGCTTCGTTCTGGATGGCCTGTGCAATGTCTTCGATACGACCCTCTCTCACCCATTCCTCAAAGACCAGGGCCCCCAGCGCAGGTGGGCAATATCCGAAAGCGCGCACACCGCGCATCAGACGCTCGCGCGCCACGCCCGGCGGAAGAGCCAGAAAAGCAACGCGCAGGCCGGGGCAGATGCCCTTGGACAGGCTGACGAGATAGAGCGTCCGTTCCGGTGCGAGAGAGGCAAGCTGCGGCGGCCTGCGGGAATAGGCGTAATAGGCATCGTCTTCGAGAATGGTCAGGTCATGACTGCGCGCTATCGCCACAATGGCCTCTCGACGCTGCACCGACATCGTGCGCGTGGTCGGGTTGTGCAGCGTGGGGAGCGTGAACAGCAGGCGACTTCCGGTTTCTGTAACCGCGCGGTTGAGCGCTTCTGGCAGAATACCTTCCTCATCCATCGGCAAACCGTGCAGTTTCAACCCGAGATGTTCTGCCGCCATACGCGCGCCGTAAAACGTCGAGGACTCGCATAAGATCGTGTCACCCGGACCGCAGAAAGACGAGAAGGCCAGAGCAATGGCATGCTGCCCTCCGTTGCACTGGACAAGATTGGCCGCATCGACCTCAAGGCCGTAGGCATTTCTGATCCAGAGCGACGCAGCCTGCCTTACAGGCGCCAGCCCGGCCCCCTGGATATAATGCACTGCCGGATCGAGCGCACCGCGTGCCATCAGGGCCATGAGGGCTTCATTCAGATCCTGCATGAGGGAAACAGGCGGCGGCGTATTGCAGCGCAGATCGATCGCCCCTGCCCCCCTTGGCCCGGCATTTGTCAGGCGCGCCACGCCGCGCTCGGTGGTGGGAATATCGGGCACGGGCGACGCGTTCGTTCTTACGAATGACCCGCGGCCTACATGGGCAACCAGCAGCCCACGGCGCTCGGCTTCGGTATAGGCGCGCGTGACGCTTCCCACGCTCACCCCCAGTCTTAAGGCAAGGTCCCTGTGCGGTGGCAGACGCATGCCGGGGGCAAGCGTGCCGCTTCTGATATCGCCGGCAATGGACTGGACCAGCCGTTCATAGAGCGGCGCAGGGCCGGGCTTGAGCTCAGGAGTCCACATGAAGGTCACTCTCGGCAATATTGTCATGAGACATTAAAGTCATTGCTCTTTTTATCGCCTCAAGCAGAATAACACAATCGAATCGATTCGTCACTATTGTACCAATACAATCGAGGTGATCATGTTTTCTTCCGGCGCGGATTCCGCGCATTCCTCCCCATCCCCTGTGGAGCGGAGAAAGACGCGCCATGAGACGGGCGTCAGGCACATCATGCTTGCCCTGATCTTGGCCAGTTGGGCCGTATCGCCCTGCGCCCATGCTCAGGACCATGGCGAGAGACAAATAGTGCAAGCAGAAACAGCTGACGACCTGACGGCGCTGGATCTGGCAGGCCCTTCCGGGCGCGTGTCGGATCGCTCACCTCTGGACAGCGAGGAAAGCCTCGACCAGCTTCGAGTGACGTATCGACCGGAGGCTCTGGCCGACAAGTCTTATATCCGCCTTCTGCTTCGCCGTCTCGATCGCGCTGCCCTGCACGTCTGTGGTGAGATGGATGGTCTTTCATTGCCGGTTCGTCTGGCTATCGAACGGTCTGATTGCCACCGGGAGAGTTTGCACCGCAGCGTAACGGCCATTCACAATCCGCTTTTGACACAACTCGCTGACGAGACCCTTCTTCAGCTTCCCACCACCCCCACGCCGCCCCAGGAGGAGCCCTGATCATGGAATTACGTTTTCAGCAGGTCGATGTGTTTTCGGCAGAGCCCTTCAAGGGCAATCCTCTTGCCGTTGTTACCGGGGCAGATTCTCTGACCGACGCGCAGATGGCCGCCATCGCCAACTGGACCAATCTGAGCGAGACCACCTTTCTGCTCAAACCCACCTCGCCAGAAGCTGATTATCGCGTGCGTATCTTCACACCGCATGGCGAACTTCCTTTTGCCGGGCACCCTACGCTTGGCAGCGCGTATGTCTGGCAGACTCTGGCCCGCTCATCGGGCGATGTGCCGGAAAAGGATCTGATCGTGCAGGAATGCGCCGCCGGTCTGGTGCCGATCCGCAGACAGGCGGATGGACTGGCCTTTGCCGCACCGCCACGGCGACGGTCCGGTCCTGCCAGTCAAGAAGAACGCGAACGGGCAATTCAGGCATTGCGGCTCGACACCGATGCCGTGCTCGACATCCAATGGGCCGATAACGGCCCTGGCTGGCTGGTTGTGCATGTCGATGATCGTGACACGGTGCTTGCCATAAAGCCTGACTGGGCCGCGCTGGTAGGGCAGAAACTCGGCGTTGTGGGAGAATGGCACAACAGCCCTGCCGCCACCGGGGCCTGTTTCGAAGTCCGCGCCTTTGTCGGGGAAAACCCCGGCTATGAAGACCCTGTGACAGGAAGCCTCAATGCCTCCATCGGCCAATTGCTGATCGAAAGCGGCAAGGCCCCTGACTCCTACACCGCCTTTCAGGGAACGGCTCTGGGTCGTGCCGGGCAGGTTTCGGTGAAAAAGCTGGGCGATGACATCTGGGTGGGTGGCGCCGTGGTCACGCGAATCAACGGCACTATCACCCTCTGATGCTCTGGACGGATTGCTCGCAGGCGCTGCGTTACCGTGCCCTGCAAGCGATCTGTGCCAGCGCCCTTGCTGCGCACCCCATACCCTAGTGGCAGGAAGCCGCTGGCAGGGATGTCAGGGAATCCAGTGTGCCGGACAAGACGTAATCACCGAAATCGATCAGAAGCCGGTCTTCCACACCATTGGTCCAGAGACGATCGCTATAGGCGGAATCGGGCAGAAGCGCGCCTGTGCCCGCCCCGAAACTGGCGATCGAGACCGGCACGGCCTCCTGCCCTTTCAGAAGCGGGCTTGAGAGGCTGGCGACCTGCGGAGCCAGCCTGCCCAGTGTGGCATAGGTGGGGATACTGCCTGTCTCGACACTGCCGTCGAACAGGTCGGTGGCGAGATGCAGTTTCTTTTCACGAGCGGCCTTCAACAGGGCCTGGGCCTGCTGCAACGGGAAAACCGTTCTGGCGGGAAGCGTCACGCTGCTTGTCTGCGGTCTGGTGTAATGCACCACGACCTCGCCCCGACGGTTGCGTGTCGCCTCGCCCGATGTCTCGCTCGTGACCTGCCCATCCTGACTCATGATGGTGCGGAAAACGAAGCGATGGGTGTTCTTGTCTTCCAGGGTCGCGGACTGAAAACCGATTGCGCTCGAACCGCCATCGCCGTTGATGATGTCGATATCGAGCTTCTGGCTGACAGACCAGGCGGTGCAGAGGTCGCGTATCTGATAGGTCGCTGTCCCGCTGGCACCAGCCAGCGCGCCTGCCTTGAGGCGCGACAGGCTCAGGCTATAGACGGCCTTGTGGGGCTGCAGACTGTCTGCCAGCGCAGGAAATGGCAGGGAGACTCCCCCTGCCACCAGCCCTGCCATCAGCCCGGATAAAAGCCGTCTCACGCAACACCGCCTTTCCGGCTCAGTCCTTCTGGGCGGTCGCCGCAGGCTGAACGCCTGCCTTGGGCTTGGGCGGCAGAATGGCCAGAGAAAGCTCCTTCAGACGGGCAGGCTCGACCGGGGCCGGGGCTTCCATCATCAGGTCTTCGCCGCTCTGGTTGAGCGGGAAGAGAATGACCTCACGGATATTCGGCTCATCGGCCAGCAGCATCACGATACGGTCCACACCGGGTGCCGAACCGCCATGCGGCGGGGCGCCGTAGCGGAACGCGTTGAGCATGCCGCCAAAGCGGGCCTCGACCACATCCTCGCCATAGCCGGCAATGGCGAAGGCGCGGATCATGACTTCCGGCAGATGGTTACGGATGGCGCCCGAGGAAAGCTCGATGCCGTTGCAGACGATATCGTACTGATAGGCCTTGATGGTCAGCGGATCCTGCGAGTTCAGCGCCTCAAGCCCGCCCTGCGGCATGGAGAACGGGTTATGCGAGAAATCGACCTGGCCCGTTTCCTCATTGCGCTCGAACATCGGGAAATCGACGATCCAGCAGAAGCGGAAGGCATCCTGCTCGATCAGATCGAGTTCCTGGGCAATGCGCGTGCGCACCTGCCCCGAGAACTTGGCCACGGCATCGCCTTCGCCTGCGGCGAAGAACACGGCGTCACCCGCCTTGAGACCACAGGCTTCACGAATGGCCTCGACGCGATCGGCTTCGAGGTTCTTGGCAATCGGGCCCTTGCCGCCATCTTCCTCGAAGATGATGTAGCCCAGACCGCCCGCACCGGCATCACGCGCCCAGCTGTTGAGCTTGTCGAAGAAGCCGCGCGGACGCGTCCCGGCACCGGGGGCCGGAATGGCGCGCACTTCGCCGCCATTGGCAGCGATACGGGCAAACAGGCCGAAACCGGAATTGGCGAACGCTTCGGTAACCGTGCTGATCAGCAGCGGGTTGCGCAGATCGGGCTTGTCGGAGCCGTAAAGACGCATCGCCTCGTCATAGGGAATACGACGGAACGGCGCTGTATCGACCTTGCGGCCCTTGCCGAACTCGGCAAACAGACCGCTCAGCACGTCTTCCAGAACCGCAAACACGTCTTCCTGGGTGGCGAAGGCCATTTCGAAATCGAGCTGATAGAACTCGCCCGGGCTGCGGTCAGCGCGTGAGGCTTCATCACGGAAGCAGGGGGCGATCTGGAAGTAGCGGTCAAAACCCGCCACCATGGCGAGCTGCTTGAACTGCTGCGGTGCCTGGGGCAGCGCGTAGAACTTGCCCGGATGCAGACGCGCCGGAACGAGGAAGTCACGCGCGCCTTCCGGCGAGGAGGCGGTAAGGATAGGCGTCTGGAACTCGGTGAAGCCATGGCCGATCATGCGCGAGCGCATGGAGGCAATGACCGCCGAACGCAGGCGGATATTGGCGGCCATCTTCTCGCGACGCAGGTCGAGATAGCGATATTTGAGGCGCAGATCTTCGGGATAGTTCTCGCTGCCAGCGACCTGGAAAGGCAGGACAGCAGCATGGGAACGCACTTCGATCTCGCGGGCGCGCAGCTCGATGGCACCGGTCGGCAGATGCGGGTTACGCTGGCCTTCCTCACGCGCCACCACGTCACCCGTGACCGTGATCACGCTCTCGACACGCAGACGCTCGACGATATCGAGCAGATCGGTGCCCGAGGGGATAACGATCTGCGTCATGCCGGTCTGGTCGCGCAGATCGATGAACAGAAGCCCGCCATGATCGCGCTTGCTGTGAACCCAGCCGGACAGACGCACGGTCTGGCCGGCGTCGCTCTCGCGCAGGGCGCTGCAGCTATGAGTGCGATAGGGATGCATGGGCGTCTTCCTGATTCGAAACAGCGGGGGCGCAGGGGGCGAACCCCTGCCAATGGAGCGCAGGAAGCCGCTCCACCCCTTCCCTGTCAAGCATCGTCGAAGGTAACGGCGGCTTCACCCATCTCTTTTGGCCGCCCGGCGGTGGCCAGACCGACGATTTTGCCCTCTTCATCGATATAGCGTGCGGTGAAATCAAAGCGGTCGACATCGCCGTCGATCTCGACGCGCTCAAAACCACGCGGCCAGCCTAGATATTCGATTTTGCGATCATATTGCTGCGTCCAGAACCAGGGCGTCGTAAGGGCGCCACCCGGCAGACCGAGCATGGTACGCGCCGCGATACGCGCCTGGCTCTGCGCCGTGCGCCAGTGTTCGATACGATATTGCCTGCCCTCATGCGTGACACTCGCGATATCGCCCGCCGCATAGATATGCGGCGCGACACGCATGGCCTGATCGACTTCTATGCCACCATTCTCGCTGAGTGCGTGGGAAGGCAGATAATCGAGCGCTGGCACCGCCCCGACGCCGATGATCACCAGATCGGCGGTGATCTGGCTGTCATCTTCCAGGGTAACGGACTCGACCTGCGTCTCGCCGTTGATGGCTTTGACGCTGCAGGACGAGATGAACGCCACACCCTTGCTCTCATGCAGATTGCGCATTTCAGTGGCGATTTCGCGCCCGAGCTGCTTCTGGAACGGCAGAGCCGAGTTGGACAGGACGGTCACTCCTGCCCCTCGCTTGCGCAGAGCCGCCGCCGCCTCCATGCCGATAAAGCCGGAGCCGATCACCACGACCGTCGTGTTCTCGCCCACTTTCGAGGCGATTTCACGCACGTCATGCGCGCTTCGCAGCGTATGCACCCCGGCAAGGGCGCTTCCGGGAATTTCGAGTTCTTTTGCGCGGGAGCCGCTCGCCAGAAGCACATGATCGGGCGTGAGGCTCACCCCTTCTTCAAGAGTGATCTTGCGCGTCTCGGTATCGAGCTTCACCACACGATCCATCACGCGTTCGATACGCTGCTCGATATACCAGGATTCCGGACGCAAGGGCGGGGGTGACGCCTCAGGATCCGGATTGGCGAGGGTCATCTTGCTGAGCGCGGTGCGATCATAGGGCAGATCTTCCTCGGGTCCGATCAGAAGAATGCGCCCGGCATATCCCTCGTCGCGCAGTGTGACGGCTGCTGCGATTGCGGCCGCACCGGCACCGATAATGGCAACGGCCTCATGCTCGCGCATGGGCGCGGGTGCGTCAGGGCGCATGGCCATCTTGCCGACGAGAATGCGGCCATCATGAACCTCGACCGGGTAACGGGCGAGCGGGTCGAGCGCCGGTGGCTCGATCAGCCGACCGCTTTCTGCCGAGAAACTCGCCTTGTGCCAGGGGCAGACAAGCTGCACATCGCCATGACGCGATTTGCACGCCACACCCTGCTCCATCGGGGCGCTTTTATGCGGGCATTTGCCATCGAAGGCCCGCACTTCATCGCCCGACCGGTAAAGGACAAGGGCCTTCTCGCCGATAGTGACAGGCGTGATGACACCCTCTTCGAGATCGTTCAGCGGAAGGACATCTGTCCAGTCCAGTAGTTCAGCGCTCATTTCCCTGTCCGTTCACTCGAAATTGGCTCGTTATCTTCGAATGCAACGTGAGGAACGGGTTACGGTTGAAACCTATATTTTCTTTTCACCGTGCAACCGGCGGGTGGACCTCACCCGCTATCAGGCGAGACCGATCTCCTGCTTCAGCAGCCAGTCATGCATCTTCATGTTGGTGCGCCCGAAGGAGAGCGGGGTGACACTGACATGATTGGCCGCAACGGCTGCAGTTTCAGTGCCATCCTCGTCTCCCGCATGATCGCGTTTGAGATGCAACCAGTGATAGGCGAGACGACGCATGTCATCACGCGACACCACCTCGATATCGCGCAGGAAGCCACGCCCCTGTGTGGTGGTTTTCAGCGGTCTGGCTTCCTCGACTGTGCAGGCGGGAAAATTGACATTGAGACAGGCCTGCTCTGGCATAGGCCTGCGGGCGAGAAGCCTGAGAATATCCGGTGCAAGCGCCCGGGCGGTCTCCCAGGGAACGGCCTTGCCTGCGGCAAAGGTCTGGCTCAGGGCGATGGACGGCAGATCGAGCAGCATGGCGGTCATGGCCGCACCTACCGTGCCTGAGAAGACAGTCTCCACACCGAGATTGGCACCGCGATTGATGCCTGAGAGCACGAGGGTTGGCAGGGCATCGCGCAGGATATGGCGGGCAGCAATCGCCACGCAATCGCCTGGCGTGCCAGTGACGGCAAAGCGCTTGGGGCCATGCTGATGGACGCGCAGCGGGTCATGCAGGCTGAGCGCATGGGAAATGCCGCTCTGATCCTGAGCGGGCGCGACAACCCACACATCATCGCTGAGTTGCGACGCGACGTCATGCAGCACGGCAAGCCCTGGCGCATCGATACCGTCATCATTGGTCAGCAGAACACGCTGGAACAGGGACCCGCTCATTCAGGGATTTCCTTCATGCGATTATGGCAAGGCAAGATGACAAACAAAAACCCGGCACGAGGGCCGGGTTTTCGATCAAGCCCATCACAAGCCTGACAGAGAGATACTGCCAGAGGGGCGCATCGGGCGATCAGAAGGAATCGTCACCCCAGCCGCCGCCACTATCGCCGCCCCAGTCACCAGCGTCATAGCTCTGACCGGCATCCTGCCCGCCGCCCGCAAAGGGATCATTGCCGCCAGCGTCGCCGTAATTATTGTTGATGATGGTCTCACCACCGCCAAACCCGCCAGCGCCTGAATCGTGATGGCCGGAGAAGAGGCTCTCGATCGCGTTGGCTGCCAGCATACCGCCAGCGACGCCCGTCGCGGTTGTCAGGGCCGAGCCCAGAAAGCCTGAACCGCGCTGCTGGAACATGCCGGTAGAATAGCCAGGCGGCAGATTGGCCTGCGGCGGCGGGGCATAGCCCTGACCATAACCCTGCTGCGGCTGACCACCCCAGCCCGGCGGCGGACCAGCCTGCTGCTGGCGATTGGCGCCACCACCGAACAGGCCGCCAAACAGACCGCCACCGCCCTGCGGGCGCTGCTGCTGCGCCTGCTGAAGCTGCGACTGGGCCTGCTGAAGCTGGAATTCGAGCTGGCGAATGCGGTTCTGCGCCTCGGCCAGAGCCACTTCCTGCACGACAGCCATCTGCGTCACGCGGTAACGGGCCTCGGGATATCTCTGGAAATTATCCGCAATCCAGCGATCAGCCTCAGGATCGATGGGGGGCAGATTGGCCGGGGCCTGAGAGCCACCAAACCCGCTATTGGGCGCACCGCCGACGCGGGCGACGAACTGCGAAATGAGATCACGCTCTTGCTGGTTCATGGGGATGACTCTCCATCCGGTCAAAATGATAACGCCCTATAATGTGGTCGGAGGGCGTCTGAGTTGCAAGAGGCGAGCCCTGCGGCCGGGCTCCCTCGTCGCACTTCCCTGTAGGCGGTATTGGGGAGATCAGGGCAGTGCAGCAGGCATGTGGGCGCTGGAGCGAGACGGGCGGAACGATTATGATCCGTCTGTATGACGGGAATTCATGAACCATGATCGACATCCAGCCTCTGGCGATATTGAGAGAGATTCACCGCACCGGAAGTCTGACGCAGGCAGCCGAACAACTCTGCCTGACACAATCGGCCGTCAGCCATGCCATCCGCCGGTTCGAGGATCGTCACAGCGTCAAGCTGCTCGAACGCGAAGGGCACAAGCTGCGATTCACGCTGGCGGGTGAGTATCTTCTAGGTCTCGCGCATCGTGTTCTGCCGCAGCTCGAACACGGCGCAGGCGTGCTTGAGGATTACGCGCGCGGGCGGCGCGGCTCGATCAGGATCGGAATGGAATGTCACCCCTGTCAGGACTGGCTGATGCAGGTGGTCGACCCGTTTCTGGCTGCCTGGCCCGACGTGGAACTGGATGTCACAACGGCCTTCCAGTTTGGCGGGCTGACCGCGCTTCTGGGGCATGAAATCGATATTCTCGTCACCCCTGACCCTATTGAACGGCCCGAACTCGAATTCACGCCCGTCTTCGATTACGAACTGGTGCTGGCCGTTTCTGAAACGCACCCTCTGGCACGCAAACATCATGTCGAGCCAAAGGATCTCACGACCGAGACCCTGATCACGTACCCGGTCTCCCGTGAGCGGCTCGATATCTACACACGGTTTTTGGTGCCGTCACACACACAACCGCGCCGACATCGAACGGTCGAAACGACGGACCTCATGCTACGCCTTGTCGCCTCGGGTCGCGCCATCAGCGCGACGCCTGACTGGCTGCTGCGCAAGGTGAAGGGCGTGAAAGGCGTGAGGATCGGGGACGGTATTCTCAAATCCATCCATCTCGGGCACCGAACAGGTACGGCGCCACCTTATCTGGAAGGTTTCATCAGCCTCGCCTCCAGCGTCGAGATCTGAACCAGATCAGACCGCTCCAGAGACGGCTGCGCCCCTCCCGAAAAAGGACCCAGTTCGCAACATGACAATAAGTCATGTTATAGCGAAATATAATCATTTGTTTTCATGCCTTCCTCTGCGGAATAAACGGGCCTCGCTCGCACCGCGCGGCGGCATGAAGAGCGTGGCGCGGAGATTCTGGATCCAGAAAAGGATACCCGCCCATCATGACCAATGATTTTGCCTTCACGATCAAAAGCCTGCGCTTTGACGAGAATTACTCTCCCGCCGCTGGCACGAGGCTGACGACCAATTTCGCCAATCTCGCGCGAGGCGACGCCCGTCAGGAAAATCTGCGCGCAGCCCTGCGCATGATCGATCATCGCTTCAACGACCTTGCCTGTTGGGACAATCCGGAGGGCAATCGCTACAGGCTCGAACTCGATATCATCTCGATCGAGATGGATATCGCCGGATCGGGGGAGAGCTTTCCGGCCATCGAACTGCTTCAGACAACCATCTGCGATCTGTCGACCGGCAAGCGCCTTGAGGGGATCATAGGCAATAACTTCTCGTCCTATGTTCGCGATTACGACTTCAGCGTGCGCCTGCCAGAGCATAATCGCGGACGTGACGGCTTTGCCGTGCCTGATGATTTCGGCGTGCTGCATGGCCGGATCTTTCAGGAATTCATCGCCTCAGAAAGCTACAGCAGCCGTTTTGCAAAGCTTCCGGTGATCTGCCTGAGCGTGTCCGAGAACAAGATTTATACCCGCACCACCAACCAGCACCCCGTGCTGGGTGTCGAATATGTGCCCAACGAGACATCGCTGACGGAAAGCTATTTCGGCAAGATGGGCATGCAGGTGCGCTATTTCATGCCGTCTGGCGTGAAGGCTCCTCTGGCCTTCTATTTCTTCGGCGATCTGCTGAACGACTATTCCCCGCTCGAACTGATCAGCACGATCAGCACGATGGAGACGTTCCAGCGCATCTACCGCCCCGAAATCTACAACGCGAATTCGGGCGCCGCTGCGGTCTACAGGCCCAGCCTCAAACAGAGCGATTTCTCCAATACCCGCGTCGTTTACGATCGCGAGGAGCGCACGCGTCTTGCCACCGAGCAGGGAAAATTCGCGGGCGAGCATTTTATTGCACCTCACAAATCCTTTCTCGATGAATGGGCGGCAAGGCACGCTGCCTGAGCGCCATTCTGTCTGCATTTCTGATCTGACTATTCTGGAAAACCACGCCTCATGACGAAGCTTCTCCCAACCGCTACCGCTGGCAGCCTGCCCAAACCATCATGGCTCGCCGAGCCGGAAAAACTCTGGTCTCCCTGGAAAATGGAAGGCGATGCCCTTGTCGAGGCAAAGCAGGACGCGCTGCGCGTCTCACTGCTCGAACAGCAGGTTGCCGGGGTCGATATCGTCAGCGATGGCGAGCAGACACGCCAGCATTTCGTGACGACCTTCATCGAGCATCTTGCCGGTGTGGATTTTGAAAAGCGCGAGACAGTCACGATCCGCAACCGTTACGAGGCCAGTGTGCCGACGGTTGTGAGTGCCGTTGCTCGCGAAAAGCCTGTTTTTGTCGAAGACGCAAAATTCCTGCGCCAGCAGACAAAAGCCCCCATCAAATGGGCGCTCCCTGGCCCCATGACGATGATCGATACGCTCTATGATGCCCATTACAAGAGCCGCGAGAAACTGGCCTGGGAATTCGCTGCCATTCTCAACGCAGAGGCGAAGGAGCTGGAACAGGCCGGCGTCGATATCATCCAGTTCGACGAGCCTGCGTTCAATGTGTTTTTCGATGAGGTGAATGACTGGGGCATCGCCACACTCGAACGTGCCATTGAAGGGCTCAAATGCCAGACCGCCGTGCATATCTGCTACGGTTACGGCATCAAGGCCAATACGGACTGGAAGAAGACGCTCGGCCATGAGTGGCGCCAGTATGAGCGCACCTTCCCCAAGCTTCAGGCCTCGGCGATCAATATGGTCTCGCTGGAATGCCAGAACTCGCATGTGCCTATGGAACTGATCGAATTGCTGCGTGGCAAGAAAGTCATGGTGGGCGCCATCGATGTGGCCAGCAACCGGATCGAGACACCGGAAGAAGTTGCCGCAACGCTGCGCAAGGCGCTGCAATTCGTCGATGCGGAAAACCTCTGCCCCTGCACCAATTGCGGCATGGCACCGCTCTCGCGCAATGTGGCCAGAGGCAAGCTCAAGGCGCTGGCCGCCGGCGCCGAGATCGTCCGTCGGGAACTGACCTGTTCCTGATCGACACAGCCGCAAAGACGGGCTCGTCAGACAGCCCGTCTTTGCCTGCCCGGAAATACTTGCCTAGGTATTCCGGGCCTCTGGATGTCTCGAGCACAAGGATACTCGCCCGGTTATGAGGCTTACGGTTTTCGAGGCTGACCCCATTCACCCCACACAAGTTCTGAACACACTGCTTATCGTGGCTTCCCGACCCGCATTATACGGTTTCACAGGACTTCGAGGGTGAAACACTCCCAATCACTGGGTTCGAGACGGTCGCAGCAAATCCGCCCGTCAGATACGGCACAGAGAAAACGATCTGTCTCATTATGGAAAAACGCTATCCTCCCATCGGGAAAACGATGATACCGATAGTAAATTTCAGCTCCCTGATTGTTGTCTTTCTCTACTGACAGACAATCGCCTAACTGAGTAGTAAAGGCTGCCCAGCCTTGGTGGCCAAGATGGGCTATCAACTGGACTATACGCTCGCCGTCACCGGCACCATGGTGCACGATGCCGGTCTGGCGATCAATTTGAACCACGCTCTGATGGAAAGTCTTTATTCTATAGGATTGTTCTCTACTTATACCCTCAGGTTCGTTTACTTTCTCATTACGCCAGACCTGCGCTGCAATGAGATCGATCAGACCACGGGCTGTGTTAGCTGGATCTTCCAGACGGTAGAATGCCGGTTGCCCTGGATCGCGTCTCATCAGCGTGATCCCCGGCGCAGTCACGTAGCGCATACGGGCATTATTTACGCGATCCATGAGGACGAAGTTAGAGGACACCAGTCCATCGCACGTCATGGCAATACCAGCTGGACACTCACAAAAGATATCATTGTGAAAAGCCGAACCAACGAAGCCCACTGTGGGTCGATGCTCAGAAAACAGGCGTAACTGCTGCCTGACTCCCAATGTCTCTGGCGCGATGATCGTCAACCCTTCACGCGCGAGATAGGAAACGACCTCACGCTCGCCCTCAATATGACGCATCTGACTATTGAATTCTGCCCTGGAAAGATAAATCGCTTTCCCTTCGCCAACGTCTTCACCGAATTCTTGGCCAATATTATTGCAAAACTTCGCGAAAGCTCGATGGGCAAAGTGGTTTTCCTCAAATGAGGTGCCTGCAATCATAAGCGCTTTGACCCGGGTCGGTCTTTCGAAGACAACAAAATCATCCCGCTTGAGGCCGAGAAAGGAGAAAAACTCAGCGAGCCAAGGTATGGCAAAAAGGAAGTCCACGGTCTTTTCAGCATGAACGAGTATCTTGAGACCTGCGTAGACCTGACGCCCACACCAATACCGCGGGAGAGTTTCCGTAATGAAATGCCCATAGTGCGGAACAATATTGCCGCCGTAATAATAAAATGGCTCGGGAGACAAGGGGTAGCCGGGCGATGGACTTATGCAAGAACTCTCAGACTGACCAAGCGCATAGTTCGGCCAGCCTCTTCGGGGACCAGCACTTTGAATCATCCGACCGTACGGATCGTAAATTCCATAGTGCGAGTCATAATGACCCGGTATTCGAGGAATATATAGAACATCACGAAAGGTATCTACGTGCGGATCATTCTCAAAAATCTTCAGACCATGATCTACGCAATGAGATTCGAAAATCATAGCAAAGCCCGACCCCACAATTACCTTTAATGATCAATAAAATATAAGATATATTTGTCAATTATTTTATTTATATAATAAATATCTTTGACAGCCTGTTGCGTGGGATAATTTCATCTCATAATGACGCGCATACTCCATCGGGTCGCAGAGTATTGCTCAACAAAAACTGGGGAAATCTTACCGCCATCAGCTCCGGACAGCACAGGGCTTCCATTGTCCAAGCCCCGCTATAGAGAGCATGACATGTGCCTGCACCTGTACCTTTACGGATATCAAAGCATGACCCGGTAAGCCTGCCGCTTTTGCACTCATGGCGGGACGTCTGGGCGAATTACCCGATAAATTCTTTCGGTTCAGGGGCTCATGACATGGGCTATAAAGGTCGTGCCAGGCCGGAGGAAAGCCATGACGACATCATTGACTGACCTACAGGCCTCAGTGGCGCTGCTTCACGGCTATTCGCTGGAAATCACCGCGAAAGAGCTGTCCGCCGCCCATGACATTGCGTCGGCCCTTCCACCGTCAACCCTGATGATGGTGCCTCATCTGGCGAAAACCCCGGATCAGTCGCGTATGGCCGCTGCCTGCGCCATCAGACAGCTGGGGCTGAGCCCTGTGCCCCATTTTTCGGCGCGGCGCATCGCCTCAGAAGAAAGCTGCGCGCACTTTCTGGCGCAATTGGTGGCGGAGGCCGGGGTCGATCACTGTTTTGTCGTGGCGGGCGATCCAGCAGTGCCTGCCGGTCCCTTTGCCGATAGCGCGACCCTGATCGGGACAGGCCTGTTCGAACGCGCCGGTATCAAAGTTCTCGGCGTTGCAGGCTACCCCGAGGGTCATAAACATATGGCGCCTGCCGAGGCATGGCATGTTCTCGAAGCCAAGTGCCGGAATATCGCGGCGCGGGGCATGCAGCCCGAAATCGTGACTCAGTTCTGTTTCGATGCGCCGACCATACTCACCTGGCTTGCCGCCCTCAGAACACGCGGGATCGATTGCCCGGTCAGGCTTGGCATTCCCGGCCCGGCCACCATTGCATCGCTTTTGCGCTTTGCCGCAAGTTGCGGGGTGGGCGCCTCGGCATCCGTGCTTGCTCATTATGGCATTTCCGCCAGCAAGCTCCTCTCAAGCGCCGGGCCGAACAGGCTTGTCGACGATCTGGCAGAGGGCCTTGGCGACGCGCATGGCAGGGTGAGCCTGCATTTTCATCCTTTCGGTGGCCTTGCGCGCCTGATCGACTGGCTCGAACAATATCGCTGACTAAAACGCCTCCTTGCGGTTTTGTCTGCACCCGCTCCCGGAGAAAACTGCTCAGACAAAGCTCGGCAAATGACCTGAGATTGGCTTGTTCCCCTCATCAGGCTAGAACGGATCGACTGAACAAGACCGGAGCCTCGATCCTTGACCCCCTTGCCCGAAAACGGCGGACGCCCCCTTTCCTTTCAGGATCTGATCCTGCGCCTGCATCAGTTCTGGTCGGCACAGGGCTGCGCCCTGCTCCAGCCCTATGATACCGAACTGGGTGCGGGTACGCTCTCGCCGCATACGACGCTGCGGGCATTGGGGCGCAAGCCGTGGAAGGCCGCGTATGTGCAGCCCTGCCGACGGCCTTCGGACGGGCGCTATGGTGAAAACCCGAACCGGCTCCAGCATTATTACCAGTATCAGGTGCTGCTCAAGCCAACACCCGAAGACAGCCAGCGTCTGCTGCTCGACAGCTACCGGGCCATCGGCATCGACCCGGAAAAGCACGATATCCGCTTTGTCGAGGATGACTGGGAAAACCCGACCATCGGCGCCTGGGGGCTGGGCTGGGAAGTCTGGTGCGACGGTATGGAAGTCACGCAGTTCACCTATTTCCAGCAGGTTGGCGGCATTCCGACCGTTGTTCCCTCGACCGAACTGACCTACGGGCTTGAGCGTCTGGCCATGTATGTGCAGGGCGTCGAGAATGTCTATGATCTCGACTTCAACGGTCAGGGTCTGAAATACGGCGATGTCTTCCTGCGCGCCGAGCAGGATTATTCGCGCCATAATTTCGAGCTGGCCGATACCGAAATGCTGATGCGCCATTTCCGCGACGCCGAAGCGGAATCCGTGCGTCTGGCAGAAGCTGGCGTGGCCCAGCCCGCCTATGACCAGTGCGTCAAGGCCAGCCATCTGTTCAACCTGCTCGACTCACGCGGTGTCATTTCGGTGTCCGAGCGCGCCTCCTATATCGGGCGCGTGCGCAATCTCGCAAAGCTCTGCTGCGAAACCTGGCTTGCTGGCGACGAGGAGTCGAAATAATGGCCGAATTCCTTCTCGTTCTCGATTGCGAGGAAATTCCTGCCCGTATGCAGGAAAGCGCCGGTCAGGATCTGGCGCGTCTCGTTTCCGAGGCACTGGCACCGCTTTCACCGCGCGATGTCACACCGTTCTGGGGCGCCAGACGGATCGGTGTCAGCCTGCAGATCGACGAACAGATCGCAGAATCCACCCAGTCGGAACGTGGCCCCCGTGAGAGCGCGCCCGAACAGGCACTCGCCGGATTCCTGCGCAAGCATGGCGCCGAACGCGACGCTCTGGTTCTGGAAAACGGTTTCTGGGTGCTCAACCGCACCCTGCCTGCCATCGGTGCCGCACAGCAGATTGCCGAGACCATTCCGGCTTTGCTCTGGCGCTTTCCCTGGCCGAAATCCATGCGCTGGGGCCATGGCAGCGCCTTTACCTGGGTGCGCCCGCTGCGCCGCGTGATCTGCCTGCTGGACGGTGCGCTCGTGCCGTTCAGCCTGGCGACGGAAAATGACGATGCCCATGGTCTGGTGGCAGGCACGCAGACCGTTGGCCATCGCTTCATGGCGCCTGAACCCTTTACCGTGACGTCGTTCGAACAGCTCAGAGACGAGCTGTTTACGCGCAAGATCGTGCTTGACCCCGCACAGCGCCTGTCGATCATCCGCGACGGGTTGCAGGCCCAGGCAGACAAGGCCGGTCTGACACTCGTGCAGGATGACAAGCTGGTTGAGGAAGTGTCGGGTCTGGCCGAATGGCCGGTCGCGCTTCTTGGCCGTATCGACGACGCCTATATGGATCTGCCGCCTGAAGTGATGCAGGTCTCGATGCGCATCAACCAGCGTTATTTCGCCCTGCGCAGTGCAGACGGCAAGGCGGCACCGCATTTCGCTTTCATCGCGAATATGGATTTTGCCGATGGCGGCGCCCTGACGATCGCCGGTAATGAGCGCGTGCTGCGCGCCCGCTTTGCCGATGCCCGCCATTTCTGGGATCTTGATCGCAAGACGAAACTGGCCGAACGCGTGGCCGCGCTGGATGGGGTAACCTTCCATGCAAGGCTTGGCAGCCAGGGCGCGCGCGTGCAGCGTATCGTGGCGCTGGCCGGTATCGTCGCTCAGGTGATGGGGCTGGATGACACGGCGCAGAAGCAGGCGCAGCGCGCGGCCCTTCTGGCAAAAGCCGATCTGACGACCGGCATGGTCGGCGAATTCCCTGAATTGCAGGGTGTGATGGGCGGCTATTACGCCCGTCATGACAATGAGGGCGATGCAGTTTCCGACGCTGTAGCCGAGCATTACATGCCACGCGGCCTGAATGACGACACACCGCGCGCGCCCGTCTCCATTGCTGTGGCGCTGGCCGATCGTCTCGATCTGCTGACGGCCTTTTTTGCCATGGGGGAAACGCCAAGTGGTTCGGGCGATCCCTACGCGCTGCGCCGCGCCGCACTCGGCATTATTCGTATCATTCGCGATAACGGGCTGCGCCTCGACCTGACGGCGCTCATCGCCCAGGCCGCACAGAACCTGCCTGAAGGGCTGCGCGACGGTGGCGAACTCGAAAGCCTGCCCGGTTTTCTGGCCGAACGTCTGCGTGTGCAGCTGCGCAGCGAAGGTGAGCGTTACGACGTGCTGGCCGCTGTTCTGGCCGGTGGTCTCGATGGCGATCTGGTGCGTCTGCTGGCCCGTACCGCAGCCCTTGCAGAAATGGTCGGCACAGATGACGGGCGCAATCTGCTCGCAGCAGGCAAGCGCGCGGCCAATATCCTGCGCATCGAAAACCGCAAGGACGGCCCGCATCAGGGCGCGCCAGACAGCGCGCTTTACGTGCAGGATGAGGAACGCGCTCTGGGCGAGGCGCTGGCCTCTGCACAGACAGCGATTCATGCGGCTCTTGAGCAGGAGCGTTTTGCGGAGGCCATGATCGCGGCAGCGTCCCTGCGCCCCGTGCTCGATCGGTTCTTCGAGGTCGTGACGGTAAACGACCCCGATCCCGCCCGTCGCCTCAACCGCCTGCGCCTGCTGGCGCAGATTGGTGAAACCCTGACCGAAATCGCCGATTTCAGCCAGATCGAAGGCTGAGCGTTACCGCCCCACCGTTTCACCCGGTGGGGCAAGGCCGTGTCCTACCAGACTGGCGTTTTGATAAGCCGGTCCAAAAACCCCTATGGCCGCGCCCGTTACGGGATCATGGCCGGGGGTGCCTTCCCCGATGGGAAGGAATTGTTTCACGAAATCGACGGCTTTACCGGCGGTGGTGCGCCTTATCGGCGGAGCTGCCATGGCACGGGGCAATGGTGCGGGCTCCCACTGGGCCGCCCCTGCCCCCGACGGCGATCCCCTGGACGCCGGAGAGATAGTCGTTGGCACCTCGACATGAAACGGCAAGACGGTGGAAAAACCACGCGCCATGCACAAAGCGCTGCTGGCTGGCATACCGCCGAGCGTTACGGTCACAAGTGTCAGGCACAGGTTCTTGTTCCTCATTTCGGGACCCTTTTCTGCCAGAAGCATGATTAAGCCGTTTCTCTGGAGCCCGACGCAACCGGAAAGAGCGAAAGACGGGGGACTCGTCTCGTCAGGAGCCCACCGAAAGAGCCTTCCCTCTCTTCTCCGCGCGTGTTGAAAATCGCGTTCTGAGATCATCGAGCAGCCAGCTGCCTGCGCGACCCAGCGCGCGATCGCGCATGGTCGCCGCAAAGATACGCCTTGGGGCCGGGGCATCGGGGTCATCATCGACGATTTCGAGCCTGACCAGCCTGCCATCGCGCAGAGGGGCCTCGACGAGATAATCGGGCATACGACACCAGCCGAGCCCGCCCAGAAGAAAATCGAAGCGTCGGCCCAGTTCGACAAAGCGCCAGCGTCTGGGGCTCAGAACCCCGTAATGGGGGCCACCGGGCGCGGAGGGGTCAGACAGAACGAGCTGAACATGCTCTGCCAGATCGGCCCGTGTTACAACCCGGTTCAGGCGGGCCAGTTCATGATCAGCAGACACGACTGGCACGAGCACAACATCGCAGACCGGCACGGCAATCAGATCTTCGGGTACGCCGAACAGCAGCACACAGAGCGCCAGCGAGGCATCGCCCTGGCGCAGACGCCGCTCGGCGCCGCCCAGCCCCTCGGTCGAAAAGCTGACGGGCAAATGGGGAAACTGCTCTTCGAGGGCATGCAGGCTTTCGATGAAGGCCCCGGTCGGCACGAGGGGGTCGATGGCAACGGCAAGTTCCGGCTCTACCCCTTCCCTGATTGCTGCAGCAAGCGCCTCGAACTGGGCAGCACCGGACAGGACGCGACGTGCCTGCGCCACCAGAACCCGCCCCATTTCGGTCAGAACGGGGCGATGGCCCGACCGGTCGAACACGACAACACCCTGTGTCGCTTCAAGCGTGGCAACGGCCTGGCTGATAGCAGATTGTGCCCGGTTGAGCCTGCGACCGGCAGCCGAGAAACTGCCTGTCTCGTCGATCGTGACCAGCACACGCAGCTGGTCGAGGGAAAGCGTTCCCAGCATCCATCACCCCACACGATAGAATCGATCGGTTTTTTAACACTGATAGTGAGAGAGCAGACAGGATAGGCTTGTCATCATGCAACCCAGTTTCTTCATCAATCACGGCGGTGGCCCGTGCTTCTTTCTCGAACCCGGCCCCATGCGCCGCGCCTGGGCTCCGCTGGAAGACTATCTCGCAGGCTTTGCTGCCAGATTACCGAAGCGACCGGATGCGCTGGTGGTGATTTCGGGCCACTGGGAAGACAGCGTGCCACGCATTCATTTCGGCGGGTCGCCATCGCTGCTTTACGATTATGGCGGGTTTCCGCCTCACACCTATGCGCTGGAATGGCCCGCGCCGGGGAGCCCCACCCTTGCCGCTCGTATCGCAACCCTGCTCGACGATGCCGGTATCGAGACCGCACGCGAAACAGCACGCGGCTGGGACCACGGCGTGTTCGTGCCGCTCAAGATTGCCTTCCCCAACGCGGAGATCCCCGTGGTTCAGCTTTCGCTACGGCAGGATCTCGACCCAGGGGCACATCTCGCTCTTGGCCGCGCGTTGGCGCCGCTTAGAGCGGAGAATGTGCTGATTATCGGGAGCGGCCAGTCCTATCACAATATTGGCGGCTTCTTCTCCGGCACAATGTTCGACCCGGCCGCGGAATCTTTTGATCGCTGGTTGCAGGCATCGATGAACGACCCGGCCACACGCGAGCAAGCATTGCGCGACTGGCGCCACGCCCCCGGTGCCTGCGCCGCCCATCCACGCGAAGAGCATCTTCTGCCACTGATGGTTGCCGCTGGCGCCGCGACAGGGGAAGCAGCCCATCTCGATTTCGCCGCAACCGTGCTCGGCAAACCGCTTTCGGGCTACCGCTTTGGATAAGACCAGCCTCCCATGACTGCTCTGGCGCCCTCACCTTGAGCGGGGTGGGCCATATCGCTCTGAGGCATCGACAACAGTGCGGTCTGGTTTTTACCGGGCGTCATTGTCGCTTATGATGACCGAGAGACGAATGGCGCCATCCGGAAGACGGGCAATGACGTTCCTCATCGTTTCGATTTGCTCCTGGACGCATTGGAAACGGTCATGGCGAGATTTGCACTTATAATTCTGGCGTTCGCCCTGGTCGCTCTTGTCGCCGATATAGGCGTCATCTTTATCAACGGATTCAGCACGCCCTCTGAGGAGGCATCCGTGGCAGTCATTCTTGGCAACAAGGTTTATGCCGATGGCACCGCCTCTCCCCGCCTTCAGGCGCGACTGGATGAAGGGGTGCTTCTTTATCAGACTGGGAAGATCAAACGGATCATTGTCAGTGGGGGTGTTGAGGAGAATGGTCTGAGCGAGGCTCAGGTCATGGCTGGCTATTTGTCGGCGCATGGCGTTCCATCGGACGTAATTGCCATGGACGATACGGGACGCAACACGCATCTGTCCGCCGTAGCGCTATCGAAAATGCTCAGCCGAGAGACGCCCATCATCGTAGTGAGCCAATGGTTCCACATAGCACGAACCAGATTGGCGATGCGTCAATGTCACTTCACCAAGATATCCGGTGCAGCACCGCATTATGTCGATGCCAGAGATATTTATTCTCTTTTGCGGGAAACACTCGCCCTACCCTATTACGCAGTCACCCATAAGGGCTGTTGACGCCTCGAGTTAAGCCGGAACGACATTTTCTCGATGATTTTAGGCAGGCGTCAAACCACAAGCGGTCGCGGTGGATGCTGGACGGCTACTCGATTCCCTCGCTGAGCGACCACATAGGGTACTATCGGTCAGCACAGGGCATCTAAAAATCGAATTTTTCGAACGTTTCTGCCAAATCAATCAATTGGATTGATTTGAAGCGCTGCCGGATACTCGGCCTTACAGAAAGCAGTGAGGCAGATCATGACAGAGATCCACGATATCGCGATTATCGGCGGAGGGGCGAGCGCCACCCTGCTTGCCTGGAATTTGCGCCAGCACCATGGCAGGTCCTGCATCGTGATCGATCCCACCGACCAGCCAGCCCTCGGTCTGGCCTATGGCACACGCAGCGTCGAAAATCTGCTGAACGTCCCTGCCAGCGGCATGAGCGCTCTTGCGGATGAGCCGGGCCATTTTCTCGACTGGCTGAGACAGAAGATCGACCCGCAGATCGACTCACAGGCTTTCATTCCACGAGCCATTTACGGGCTCTATCTGCAGGATCTGTTTCGTCAGGCGCGGCCGCTTCATCTGCGCGCACGGGTCACGAGGCTGACCTGTGACGCCGACATCACGACACTGCATCTCGATGCCAGGAATTCCGGCGAAGGGCGTTGTCTGCGTGCGCGCCATGTCGTTCTGGCGCTTGGGCATTTTGCGCCCCCTCTCCTGCCCGGTATCCCGACAGAGCTGGCGGGCGGCGGACGCTATCATCATCAGGTCTGGGCGCAGAACGCCCTCGAGGCAATTGCACCGGAAGACCCGGTGCTGCTGATCGGAAGCGGACTGACCGCCATCGACCAGATCATGCAGCTTCGGGCCGCAGGGCATAGCGGCAAGATAACGGTCATTTCGCGCCATGCCCGTTTTCCGCAGCGCCACGCCCCCGCGCCGGTTCTTTCAGCGCCTGTCATCGAACCCGGCCAGTGTGCACCGCGCTGCACCGCCTATCTGCATCGTCTCAATGCTGCGTTGAAACAGGGCATTCCCTGGCGCGCCTGTATCGACAGCCTGCGCCCGGTTACCAATGATCTCTGGGCCGCCCTGCCGCCTGACGAGCGGGCACGTTTTCGTCGCCACCTGCAAAGGCGCTGGGATGTCGTGCGCCATCGCATGGCCCCCCGCATCGCCGAAGCGCTCGATGCCGAGCTGGCAAACGGCACCCTTTCGCTGCGCGCAGGGCACCTGCAGAAAATCACGAGCGTCGCAGACGGGTTATGCGTGACACTTCGCTGCGGTGCACAGCTCGATCACGTCACTGTCGCCCATGTGCTCAACTGCACCGGACCGAACCTGCGTTATGACAGGGTGGACTCACCGCTCCTGCGCGACCTGCTCGACAGAAAGCTGGCCCGCTCCGGTCAGGGCGGCATCGGACTGGACACAACGCGTGACGGGCGGGTTATCGCGGCCGATGGTACGGCGCGGCTCCCGCTTCATACGTTGGGGCCTGCGCGACAGGGCACATTGTTCGAATCCATTGCCATTCCCGAGATACGTGGTCAGGCCTATGATCTTGCCCTGACACTCGACGGGCTTCTGAACGAGGCCTCACCCCAGGATCTGTGCGCATGATAAGCCGATATACCGATCACGCTGCCAATGAGCGCACATTTCTTGCCTGGGTCCGCACGGCGCTTGCCATGGTGGCCATTGGCTGCATGCTGGCAAAATTCACCATCTTCCTTCGGCTGATCAGTTCCGAGCATCCCGATGCCATGCCGGCCGGGTCGGGATCTTCTGCCTGGGTCGGGGTGCTGACGATCTGCGCCGGGCTGATGCTTCTGCCGGCAAGCTGGTGGCGTTTTCGCAAGGTGAAGGCCGCACTCTCTGCCGATGAGCCAAGAGACATCGCCCTCAACGGGCTGGAAGGCCTGTTCTGCCTGCTTCTCTCCCTGCTGGTCGGCGCCATTCTGCTCTCGCTTCTCGGGGTTCTGCCCTCGTGACCCTCGAGCAACTGCGTATCTTCATTGCCGTTGCCGAGCGGCAGCACATGACGCGTGCTGCCGAAGCGCTCGCCCTGACGCAGTCGGCCGTAAGCCACGCCATCATGACGCTCGAAAACAGCTTCGGGCTGCGCCTGTTCGACCGGGTCGGTCGGCGCATTCTGCTGACAGATGCCGGTAAAATCTTTCTGCGAGAGGCACGCGCCGTACAGGCACGGGCCCTCGCCGCCCGCGCCTGTCTGGAAGATCTGGGCGGGCTGCGTGCAGGCAGGCTGCATGTCTGGGCCAGCCAGACATTGGCAAGCTACTGGTTGCCCGCGCGCCTCAACCGTTTTGCGGCACTCTATCCCGAAGTGACGCTGGGCATGACCATCAGCAATACGGAAGAGATCTGCGCTCAGATCAGCGCTGGCACCATAAGCTTTGGCCTGATCGAAGGGGCTCCCATTGGCCCGTCTGTTAGAACCGAAACCCTCGCACGCGACCAGCTTCTGCTTGTGGTGGGCCCCGATCACCCCTGGGCGGAATCCCCACCCGAAATATCGGCACTCGACCAGACGCCCTGGGTGCTGCGTGAGAAAGGCTCAGGCACCAGGGCGAGCTTCGAGAACGCCCTGCAGGGCTGGGGCCTTACCACGGACCGCCTTGATATCGTCATGGAGCTGCCCTCCAACGAGGCCATCGCCACCATGGTCAGCACTGGCCGCGCCGCCACAGTGCTTTCGGCGAGCGTGGTTTCAGGATTGATCGAGAACGGGCTGCTCTGCTCCGTTTCCATGCCCTTTCCGGATCGGCATTTTGCCTTCGCCTGCGGCGCGCGCAGTTTGTCACCGGCAGAGCAGGCTTTCTGCACGCTTCTGCGCGGTGACGCATCGCGTACCCCCTGAAACGCTCAGGCCAGCCAGACGAGACGGACGCGACGATGGGGCTGGGCTAGCACTACGGCATTCTGTCCGAAGAGGCGCGCCAGAACTCGCGCTTTGGGGAGTGGACAGGCCACCGCGAAAAAGGGCTCAGACCACGCGTGCCAGCTGCCTTGACCACGCCATGAAGGGGCTCGACCCAGTCGTGCCCGCAATTGCCGCATGAGACGGATATTGACCCCATCGGGCAGGCGCTGCCCACTGGGGTTGCAGGCGCCAATCAGAACGAGGCTTCTGGCGTCAAAGGGCCAGTCTGATGGCCGTCGCCCGATATGAAGGACAACCGGGCCGATGGCATAGTGGGTGCGATGATAGGCTGCTCTGGCAGCCTGGGTCGGCGGCCTGACGCGGCTCATCCTGATGCCGGATCAGTGATCGTCACGCGCTGCTGGCAGATCGCGATCATTGCGATGCACCCAGGAGGAGAGCAGCAGACCAAAACCGAACATCATGGTCAGCATGGCCGACCCGCCATAGGAAATGAGCGGCAGCGGCACGCCACCGACCGGGATCACCCCCATGACCATGGAAAGATTGACCGCACAGTAGAGGAAGAAATCGACCGAAATGCCGAGGGCGAGAAGCCGACCGAACTGGTTGCGGCTGCGCATGGACATGAGCATGCCGCCCACGACCAGCAAGGCCAGAAGCCCTATAACCGAAACCGCGCCTGCATATCCCCATTCCTCACCGATCATGGTGAAAATGAAGTCGGTCTGCTTCTCAGGCAGGAAGTTCAGCTGGCCCTGCGTTCCACGCAGATATCCCTCACCCCACATCCCGCCCGAGCCGAGGGCGATCTTGGACTGGATGATGTTATACCCCGCCCCCAGCGGGTCATGCTCGGGATGCAGAAAAGTGTCGATGCGCGCTTTCTGGTAGTCATGCAGATGGGCGTAGATGAACTTGCCCAGAAAGGGCACGGGGGCGACAAGCAGGGCGATCTGCCACAGACGCATACCGGCAGCGAAGAACATCGTCGCGCCGATCAGACCGATAATGACCGCCGTGCCGAGATTGGGTTCTTTCAGCACAAGCCCGACAGGAAGGAGCGTCAGCAAGGCTGGCGGTATCAGGCGCAGCGGATTGCCCATGCGCTTGTTGTCGATACGATGAAACCAGCTTGCCAGCGCCAGTACCAGCGCGATCTTGGCAAATTCGGAGGGCTGGAACTGCAACCCGGCCAGATTGATCCAGCGTTCGGCCCCCTTGCCCACATGGCCCATATGCAGAACCAATGCGAGCAATATGACGGCCACCAGATAGACCGGGATGGAAAGAAGCCGCAGCAGGCGCGGGCTGGTAAGGGCCACGGTGATCATCATCACCAGACCGAAACCGAAGCGCACCATCTGCGGGCGGGCAAAGGGTTTGGCTGAGCCACCACCAGCAGAGTAGAGCGCGAGATAGCCCACACCAGCCAGAACGCAGATCAGCAGAACATAGAGCCAGTTGATCTGAAGCAGCTTGCCCAAGAGCCGGAAACTCGGCTCAGGGCGCCAGAGGCGTTTTTGCCAGTTCACTATTCGGCGTCCGCGACAGCCTGACCGGGGGCGTGGTCATGATTGACCGGGTCGCGCAAAAGCGTGTCCGTCATGATATCGCGTGCCAGAGGGGCCGCAGCATCGGCACCGCCATTGCCATGCTCGATGACCACCGCAATCGCATAGCGCGGCGCATCATAGGGCGCAAAGCAGATGAAAAGCGCGTGGGGGCGCTCTTCCCAGGGCAGGTTCATCGAGTTGAAGTGACCGCTCTCACGCAGGGCGCGTGAAACGCGTCGCACCTGGGCAGAGCCCGTCTTGCCCGCCATGGCGACATCGGGAATGCTCAGCTTTGCCTTTGGCGCCGTACCACGTGGCGCGTTGACCACGTCAAACATGCCCTGACGGATGACGGCAAGATGCGCATCCGGGATGTCGAGCGCCGGTGCGGCATCAAGCGGCGTATGCTCGGAATCATGCTCGTTGATCTTCCGCACCAGATGCGGCGCGACGTTACGACCAGAGGCGATGCGCGACACATAGGTGGCAAGCTCGAGTGGCGTGACCTGAACGAAGCCCTGACCGATACCGGCATTGACCGTATCACCGCCATTCCAGTGAAAGCCGTGTTTCTGACGCCATTCGGGCGTGGGGATGACACCGGCGCGAGTATGGGGCAGCTCGATATCCAGCTTGGTGCCGAGACCAAAGCCGTTGGCCATGGCCTTGATGGGCTCCATGCCGATCTTGCGCGCCGCTAGATAGAAATAGACGTCGCAGCTATACATGAGCGCCTGCTGCATGGTGATGCTGCCATGCCCCCAGCGCGACCAGCAATGGAAACGCACACCGCCCATGTCATAATAGCCGGGGCAGGTAAAGCGGTCCTGTGAGCTGACAAGACCGGATTGCAGCGCGGCCAGCGCCACGGCAGGCTTGAAGGTCGAGCCCGGTGGGTAGACACCTGCAACCGTCTTGTTGATGAGCGGCGTGCGGACGTTATTGGTCCACTCGATCCACTGGGCGTGGCTCACACCTGAGTCGAACAGGGACGGATCGAAAGACGGCGTGCTGACCATGGCCAGCACCTCGCCATTGCGGCAATCCATCACCACGACGCTCGCCGCCTGGTCGCCAATGCGATTGAGCACCATCTGCTGCAGACCGGCATCGATGGTCAGAACAACCTCGTCGCCCTGCTGGCCGTCGACGCGATCCATCTCGCCCATGACGCGGCCCTTGGAATTGACTTCCATCTCGACCGAGCCCGGTTCGCCACGCAGCAGCAGATCCTGGGTCTGCTCGATGCCGGCGCGGCCGGCGCGCATGCCGGGCAATGCCATCATGGGCGTGGAGGCGACATCGCGCTCATTGGGGGGCGCGACATATCCGACGATATGGGCCAGTTGCGGCCCGTAGGGGTAAAGCCGCGTCGTGCCGACATCGATGAGCACACCGGGCAGGCTCGGCGCGTTCAGTTCGATACGCGCCATGTCATCCCAGCTCAGGAAGTCCTTCAGGGCAACGGGCACATATTTTCGTATATGACGCAGATCACGCTCGATACGGGCCTGATCGCGCTCATCGAGCGCGATGATCTGGCCGAAACGCGCGATGGTCGCATGGATATCGGTCGTCTCCTCGGGCATGAGGAGGGCACGCCAGTTTACCTTGTTACCCGCAAGCTGCAGGCCAAAACGATCGACAATCTGGCCGCGAGCAGGCGCCAGAAGACGCTTGCTCGTGCGGTTTCGGGCCGCGAGATCGCGTAGATGATCGCCTTCATGTACCTGAAGATCGTAGAGCTTCTTGCCCAGCACACCGAGCACGCCCGCCTGGGTGGCCAGCACCAGCAGCGCACGGCGGGTAAAGACACCGCGTGAGGGCTTCACCTCTTCGCGCTTGGCCCGCAGGCGAGACGGATTACGGGACCGGGAGGATTTGTCGCGTCGGAACTTCATTGCGCGATGACAATCCCGCATCGCATTCCGGCCATGGCGACGCGTTCGCCTGTCGGGCGTCCATCAGGAAGCGCTGCGCTGCGACGGAACATCATGCTCAAAACCGGGCCTTCAGGCTTGTTCAGGGTCTGCCACCGTGCGACGCGCCCAGGCAAACAGGGCGCTCAATGTCGGATAGATACCAATTGTCACCGCTGCCTGAAAGAGACTCGGCACCGGAGACATCATTGCCAACGTCCCGATACACGCGATGATCCATCCAAACAACGACAAAACAAGGGCGAGCCCACCCAGCAGAGCCCAGCCGAACAGGAAGCTGATACGGCTGAGCCCGTAGCGCCACAGATGCGCCACGCCATGAAAAACGAGTAACGAAAACACAAACACACCCGGAGGCCCAAAGCTCAGCACCTCACAGACCAGCCCCACGCAGAAGGTCATGAGCGGCGTCATGGATTGCGGCCTGTGCGCCGACCAGAAGAAGACCGTACTCGCCGCGATACCAAAACACAGCTCGTTCTGCCCCGGAATACCAAGCCCCGCCGAGAGAACAAGCGCGCAGAACACGATGAACAAGGAAGGCAGCAGCGCCCGCATGAGCTGGTCGATACGGCGACGCAGGGTCGGGCGTGGCGCGATGCCGGGGTGGATCTCGGGGGCGTGGCGATGGCCAACCATGGTCTAGCCCTGCCCTTTCGTCGGTTTCTGGAACGGCACGAAAGGCAGTTCGGGGGCAACCGGCATGGGCGGCATCAATCTGACACGACCCGGCGCCTCGGGGCCAGCGTGATCGGCGCTCATATAATTGAACACCCGGATGATGTCGGGATGATCGAGCGAGGCCTCAGGCACCACCACAGGCGTACCGGGGCGCAAATAATGCACCGTACCCACGACCAGCCCGCCCGGCATACCGGCAAATGCGCCGTGCTCATGCCCGTCAGGCGCAGGCTGCTCGCCCGTAACCACGCGCTCACCCTCCACTGGCCGATTATCCTGGGCGTAATAGATCAGCCTCGGATAGGGCGAGCCGTCACCCGCCATGATGGCATTGCCACGCGAAGCGGTGAGCATGACCGGAATACGGCTCGCATCGTCATTGATCATCAGGATACGCACTGTGCGCGCGCCTGTCTCCGTCACGCGGCCAAGCAGGCCTGACGCGTCAAGCGCGACGTCACCCGGCACAATATTATGGTTCTCGCCCACCGCCAGAAGAACGGAGCGCCCATACAACCCGCCTGCATCGCGCAGCGCATGGCCACTGACAAAATTCGGGGCGTTATCGGGAATCCAGTGCAGGCTCGCCTTGAGCTGGGCATTTTCGTCAGCCAGCGCGACCGCCACATTATACCAGCGACGCAGCTTCTGGTTTTCGGCCCGCAGCCGGGCATTTTCACCGGCAATATCGGTCAGCCCCGCGACGGTCTGGCGCAGATGCGCAAAAGCCGTCTCTGGGGCTGTCAGGAGCTGATAGGCTGGTGTTAGGCCGTCAGCCAGCCTCATGCGCAGGGAGTCGACGGCCTGACGACGGGTCAGACCGAGCATGATCAGGCCGATTGCCAGAACGAAGAAGAACGGCAGCATCAGCTTTGCGAGTGCGTGTCGCCCCTGAATCGACAGCATCGACCGGATGCTCCCTGGTTATCAGTACATCGAGATCAGGACATTCCGCAGACGACGCATCTCTTCGAGCGCGCGCCCTGTGCCCAGAGCCACGCAGGAAAGAGGCGATTCACCGACAGTCACCGGCAGACCCGTGGCACTGCGCAGCACATCGTCAAGACGATAGAGCAGCGCGCCACCACCGGTCAGCACGATCCCCTTGTCGACAATATCGGCCGCCAGTTCGGGCGGGGTGTTCTCAAGCGCTGTCGCCACGGCATCGACAATCTGCTGCACCGGCTCGGCAAGGCTTTCCGCCACCTGAGCCTGGCTCACCAGAACCTCGCGCGGCACACCATTGATAAGATCGCGCCCCTTCACTTCCTTGATCGGACCGGGATCACGCGGATCATCAGGCAGGCAGGCCGAACCGATTTCCATCTTCACGCGCTCTGCCGAGCTTTCGCCGATCAGCAGATTGAACGTCTTGCGGATGTAGGAAATGATCGCGTCATCCATCTTGTCGCCGCCAACACGCACGGAGCGCGCATAGACGATACCTCCAAGAGAAATGACCGCGACTTCTGTCGTGCCGCCGCCAATATCGACGATCATGCTGCCCGAAGGCTCGGTGACAGGAAGACCGGCGCCGATAGCGGCTGCCATGGGTTCTTCAATCAGCATCACCTTGCGGGCGCCTGCGCTCTCGGCGCTTTCCTGAATGGCGCGACGCTCGACCGCTGTGGATCCCGACGGAACACAGACGATGATCTGCGGGCTCGCGAAGGCGCGACGGTTATGCACCTTGCGGATGAAATGCTTAATCATTTCTTCCGCCACCTCGAAATCGGCAATCACGCCGTCACGCAGGGGGCGGATGGCCGTGATGTTGCCTGGCGTGCGCCCGACCATCAGCTTGGCTTCATCGCCGACCGCCAGAACCTGCTTCTTGCCACGCACTTCAGCGATGGCGACGACAGAGGGTTCATCAAGAACGATGCCGCGTCCCTTGACGTAAACGAGCGTGTTGGCGGTGCCGAGGTCGATAGCCATGTCTGCCGACATGAGACCCAGCAGACGTGAGAACATTCAAGCCTCCTGGCCGAAAGATGTGCGCGCACGGGTCGCATTCCGCCCCGTCCTGCGCGATGGCACCCCCGGAAAGATTTCAGGGAACCACATGACAGATGGGAGCATGACGCGAGATATTCTGGCGGAGGGATTACCGGGGCCGCGATTGAGGGGCAAGTCCCGATCAGGAGAAATTGCAGTTTAATGACCAAAAATGCCCCGCGCGGAAGCATGAGTCACGCCGGGGTGAAGCGCAGTTACTTTTAGTTACAAACCATCCCAAACTGGCCATGGTCGCGCCACGCTTCGAACGCGGCCCGGCAGGAATGATCCCCTCAAGCTGATCACGAGGCAGTGGCGACAGGAAACTCGCGAAATACCGCCCCGTTGAGCCAGAGTAGAATGAATTTTTAGGATAGTAGACATCATGACCAAGCGTGCATTCATCCTTCGTCCGCGCAATTTCGCAGCACTTGCGGCCTGCGTTGGCATGCTGGGGCTGAGCGCCTGTGGCAATCCGTATGACCCCGGCGCACGCGCTGGCTCGGGTGCGCTGATCGGCGCAGGTGGCGGCGCTGCTATCGGTGCTCTGGCCGGTGGCGGTCGTGGCGCCGCCATTGGGGCCCTTGCCGGTGGTGCACTCGGTGCAGCCGGTGGCGCCGCAACCACGCCCAACCGCCCGCGTTCCGGCTACTGATCTGTTAGAGCCTACGAGACCACGATGAGCGCACCCTCCCTTTTCTCTCCTGCACCCATACGGCGCCTTGCCGCCGGAGCCAGCCTCTGCGGGCTGTGCCTTATGCTGAATGGCTGTGGCAGTCCCTACGATCCGGGCGCACGCGCCGGTTCCGGGGCGTTGATCGGCGGTGGTGCCGGTGCCGCGATCGGTGCGGTGGCTGGCGGAGGGCGTGGTGCCGCCATCGGCGCGCTGGCGGGCGGATTGCTCGGTGCGGCAGGTGGTGCCGCCACAACGCCGAACCGCCCGAGCGGCTACTATAATCAGGGCGGGTATTATAATCAGGCGCCCCAACAGGCCTACCCGCAGCAATATCCAACCGGCTATGCCCAGCCTGCCTATCCTGCCCAACAGGCTTATCCCCAGCAGGCCTATCCGCAACAGGCGTACCCGCAGCAAACCTACCCGGCCCAGCAGGGTTATCAGGGCTATCAGAACGGTTACTGACCCCTCCTGCCACCTGACCGGGGCCTGACGCGGAAGAGCTGATGCTTTTACCGCAGCAGGCGCCAGAGAGGTGACGTGATTTTCGGGGCAGAAACCGCGCAAATCCCGTAAGAAAAACCTCCCGCCGTCTCTGACGGTCGGGAGGTTTTTTATAACTATAGAATACTTTGACGATCAGCCTGAAGCGGCGCGCCGAAGTCACACAGCGCGCCTGTTCAGCCCTCCGCGAGTGATCAGACCGACAAAGCCTCAGGCTCGGCGCGGGTGCGCTTGACCACCAGCTTGTTCAGGGCATGCACATAGGCACGCACGGCAGAAACGATGGTATCCGCATCGGCGCCCTGCCCGTCGACCATCTTGCCCCCTTCCTGAAGGCGGACGGTGGTCTTGGCCTGGGCATCGGTACCCTCGGTCACAGCACCGACAGAGAACAGCTCAAGCGCGGCTTCATGCGGGAAGATCTCGCCGATTGCCTTGAAGGCGGCGTCGACCGGACCATTGCCCGATACCTTGGCCGATTTCACGACACCATCGACAAGCAGTTCCAGCTCGGCCTGCGCCGGGCGCTTGGACCCCGCCAGCAGCTCGAGCGACACGAAGCGGATACGATCGTGATCGCGTGTTTCGTCATCGACCAGAGCACGGATATCATCATCGAATACCGTCTTTTTCTGGTCAGCCAGAACCTTGAAACGCTCGAAGGCATCCTGGATCTTGTCGTCAGGCAGGTCGTAACCCAGCGCCTTCAGCTTGTCGCGGAAGGCAGCGCGGCCCGAATGCTTGCCCAGAACCAGCGAGGTCTTGCTCCAGCCGACGCTCTCGGGGGTCATGATCTCATAGGTGGCGGCGTTCTTCAGAATACCGTCCTGATGGATGCCACTTTCATGTGCAAAGGCATTGCGCCCGACGATGGCCTTGTTCGGCTGCACATCGAAACCGGTGATATTGGCCAGCAGGCGCGAGATACCGAGCAGGCGTGGTGTCTCGATGCGGTTCTGGAACGGGATCTTGTCGCGACGGGTACGGATGGCCATCACGATTTCTTCAAGCGCAGCATTACCCGCGCGCTCACCGATACCATTGATGGTGCATTCGATCTGACGCGCACCGCCAGCAACAGCCGCAAGGGTATTGGCGACGCCCAGACCCAGATCGTTATGGTTATGCGTCGAGAAAATCACCTTTTCCGCACCCGGCACGCGCTCGCGCAGCATGGTGAAAATTGCCTGCAATTCGTCAGGCGTGGTGAAGCCGACCGTGTCGGGAATATTGATGGTGGTTGCGCCATGGCGAATGGCACTCTCGACGCAGCGGCACAGGAAATCGGGCTCGGTGCGCGATCCGTCTTCTGCCGACCACTGCACGTCATCGGTGAAATGACGCGAGGCCTTGTTGCCCTCGGCAATCAGGTCCAGCACCGTTTCCGGCTCCATACGCAGCTTGTATTTCATATGAAGCGGCGAAGTGGAGATGAAATTATGGATACGACGACGCGGCGCCCTGGCGATCGCCTCGCCCGCGGCCTCGATATCGCGCTTGCCGCCGCTGCGAGCCAGGCCGCAAACCACGGCTTCGCGCACGGTTTCCGCAATTTTCTGCACGCTTTCGAAATCGCCCGGAGACGCGACTGGAAAACCCGCCTCGATCACATCCACACCCAGCTCTTCAAGCGCCTTGGCCATGCGGATCTTCTCTTCGAGATTCATCGAAAAGCCGGGTGACTGCTCACCGTCACGCAAGGTGGTGTCGAAAATAATGACCCGGTCGTCAGCAACCGTGCCGAAAGAAGGATGGGTAATGGTCATGGTTTTTTCTTCTCAACGCTTTGAACAACACAATCATGAACCCCCTGAACGCGCCAGACCGGCTGGCGGCGAAATGCGCTCAGGGGCTGATAAGTCGAAGCGTACGAAGAAGGAGGCCCGGGCACAGCGAAGCGCGTGCTGATGCACAACGCGAGATGCCAAAAGAGGGGGCCGAGATAATCATGGAACTCGTCTTACTGCACAAACCAGCCCCTTGCCTAGCGGAACCGGACGATTTTCTAGCCCGATCGCGCAATATTCGTGCCTGCACCCTGAAAATAACGATCGATTGCAGCATTCATGGCGCTGGCGACCTGTTGCCGATACGCCCCCTGACGCAGGGCAGCCTCATCATGACGATTGGACATGAAACCCATTTCGACGAGCACCGAGGGGATATCAGCCGATTTCAGCACCACGAACGCCGCGTGCCTGGCGGGATGACGCAGCAGGCCGATACGTGGCTGAAAGGCAGAGACGACACTGGCCGCCATATGGGCGGAGCCACGACGCGTTTCTTCATGAACAAGACTGGCGAGAATATCCTGAACCTCTGACGACATGCCGTGAAAGGCAGGCCCGGCGAAACGGTCGGCACTGTTCTCCGTCTGGGCAAGCGAGGCCGTCTGGGCATCGGAAGCCCCGTTGGAGAGGGTGTAAACGCTTGCGCCACGCACATCAGGATCATGCAGCGCGTCGGCATGCATGGATATGAAGAGCTGTGCCTTGTGCCGATGGGCAAGATCGACACGCCCCTCCAGCGGAATGAAATGATCATCTGCGCGCGTCATGACGACATCATAGCGCCCGGCGGCCTTGATCTGGCGATAGAGCTCTTTCGCTGCGGCCGCGGCAATATGCTTTTCATAAGTACCGCTCACCCCGATGGCACCGGGGTCCTTACCGCCATGACCGGGGTCGAGCATGATCACAGGCTTGGCCTGCGCCGCCTTGCCTGTGATTGCTGGTGCCTTGCCGGGCGCCAGAGCATGTCCCTTTTTGTGCCTCGACGTTGCCAGGGCCGCCGAACAGGGCAGAAGCGTGGCCGTCGCTACAGCGCTGCCAATCAGATGGCTCATCTGACGGCGTGTCGGTTGAGAGAAGGACATGACGGCGGCCTTGCAAGGAGAGCAGGGAAACTGCGGAGACTGGTCATTTTCTGGCATCACAATGCGGTGTCAACATGGCAGGGCTGCGAGTCTTGCACGAGGCGGGTTTTTCGGTCATCCTGCGGGAGAAGAATTGCGAAACGGTCGATCCGGCATTAATGACAGGGCTTAGCTCTTCAACCCGCCGCTCCCGTTTTATGCCGTGCTTCACGTGTCATCATGGTTTGCAAGAGCCCCCTCCCTTCCGCTGGCCCATGCCGCAGGACTGTAAGAGAGGTCAGTCTTCGAGCCAGTGACGCAGATGACAACTCGCTGGGGCCGCATGAAATCTGCCAGTCTCGTTTTGTGGAAAACTACCGGATCGGGTGATGCCCGGGTTCCGACGCTGTTCCGCGAGCGCTGGTCTGATGGCTCCTTTTCTTTCAAACGTCCTCGACATTCTGCCGCGCGCGCCGGAACAGCCACTGTGTCTGCACAGGGCCTGAGACCGGGCGTGACAAGGGCCGACCGGAGTTTTCCTTTAAATGAACAAGCGTATGCTGATCGACACCACTCACGCGGAAGAAACCCGCGTGGTGGTCATGGATGGTGATCGTCTCGAAGATTATGATATCGAAACATCGTCCAAGAAGCAGATCAAGGGCAATATCTACCTCGCCAAGGTAATCCGCGTCGAGCCGAGCCTTCAGGCCGCTTTCGTCGATTACGGCGGCAATCGCCATGGCTTCCTGGCCTTCAGCGAAATCCACCCGGATTACTTCCAGATCCCGGTCGCCGATCGTGAAAAGCTGCTCGCTCTTCAGGACGAGGATCTCCGTGCCGATGAGCGTGTCGAGAGCGAAAGCGACAGCCAGAGCGGCGACGAGACCGAGACGGCAGAAGCTGGCGATCAGGCCGAGTTCGAAGCGCGCCCCGAAACAGTCGGCGGTGAGCATGATACGGGCGATGAAGGCGCAGCCGCCCGTCGCACGGCCCGCTTCCTGCGCAATTACAAGATCCAGGAAGTCATTCGCCGCCGCCAGATCCTGCTCGTTCAGGTCGTCAAGGAAGAGCGCGGCAACAAGGGTGCGGCGCTCACCACCTATGTATCGCTCGCGGGCCGCTATTGCGTGCTGATGCCCAACGCCCTGCGTGGCGGCGGCGTATCGCGCAAGATCACGTCGGACAGCGATCGCAAGCGCCTGCGCGACATCATCGCCGAGCTCGACCTGCCGCGTGGCATGGCCATGATCGTACGTACCGCTGGTGCCCAGCGCCCGGGGCCAGAAATCACCCGCGACTGCGAGTATCTGCTGCAGCTCTGGGACGATATCCGCAACCACACGCTGTCTTCTGTCGCCCCCACGCTGATTTACGAAGAAGCCAATCTGATCAAGCGCGCTATTCGCGACCTGTTCAGCAAGGATATCGAAGAAATCATCATCGATGGCGAACCGGCCTGGAAGAACGCACGTGAATTCATGCGTCTTCTGATGCCGCATAACGCCAGCAAGGTTAAACTCTGGCGCGACCAGACCCAGAGCCTGTTTGGTCGCTATCATGTCGAGGGTCATCTCGACGCGATCGCCTCGCCCACGGCCCAGCTCAAATCCGGCGGCTATCTGGTCATCAACCAGACGGAAGCGCTTGTCTCCATCGATGTGAACTCCGGCCGCTCGACGGGCCAGCGCAATATCGAGGATACGGCAGTCCGGACCAACCTCGAAGCTGCTGAGGAAGTCGCCCGTCAGCTGCGCCTGCGTGATCTTGCCGGTCTGGTCGTCATCGACTTCATCGACATGGAAAGCCGCAAGCATAATTCCATGGTCGAGAAGCGCCTCAAGGATGCACTGCGCAGCGATCGCGCCCGCATCCAGATCGGCCAGATCTCGCATTTCGGCCTGCTGGAAATGTCGCGCCAGCGTCTGCGTCCTTCGATTGCAGAAGCCGTTCTGGTTCCCTGCCCGCATTGCCAGGGCACTGGCCATGTGCGCGGCGTCGAGAGTGCTGCCCTGCACGTTCTGCGTGCGGTTGACGAAGAGGGTCTGAAGCAGAAGGCTGCCGAGATCTGCGTTCACATCACCTCGGGCACCGCGCTCTATATCCTCAACAACAAGCGCGAGTGGCTGGGCGAAATCGAACAGCGTCATCGCATGCATGTGTCATTCCAGCCGGATGACAGCCTGACGCCTGCCGATCTGCGTATAGAGCGCCTGCGTCCGCAGGTTCCTGCCGAAGCACGCCCTGCCCAGAGGCACCAAATTGAAGCCCCAACGCCTTCGGTCGAAACCGTCACGCAGGATGACGAGATCGAACAGGGTTTCGACAATGTCGTAGAGGCAGAAGAAACCCGCGACGCCGCACCGCGTGAAGAGGGAACGAGGGAAGATGGTGGCCGCCGTCGCCGTCGCCGTCGTCGTCGCAATGGCCGTCGTTCGGACGACACTCGCGATACCCAGAATGCGTCGGATAACGGTGCCAACGATGAGGGTGAAGAAGCACCGCACGAGGCCGCCGCTGAAGAAAGCACTTGGGAAGCGCAGGGAAGCAGCGATGCTGAAGCCCTGATCGTTCCCGGACGCCGCCGGATGCGCACACGTCGCGTGTCACGTGACGAGCGCGGCCAGAATGAGCGCGCTCAGGCTGAACGCCCCCAGGCAGAGCCGGCTCGCGAGGCGCGTCATGACGACGAGCGTCGTACACCTGCCGAGCGGCATGAAAACCGCTGGGTGGGACCGACACCTGCCAATCCGTTCGGTGGCGGGTCGTTCGACATTTTCGACATGATCGAACAGGCTGAATCGCGTCTGGGTGCGCCATCTGCCCTCAACAACGAGCCGAAGCCGACCCTCGCGGTCGAGCCCAAAGACGAGGCAGAGGGCTCCGCCGTTGCAGCACCGGTCGCTGCACAGGCAGAAACCTCGCGTCATGGCGTCGAGAATGAGGGTCGCAAGAGCCGTTCGCGCCCTCGTCGCAAGCCTGTGGCTGCCGAAATCGCGGAACCTGCTCCTACTGAGCCGACCGCTATCGACGCAGCCCCCGTGCCGGAACCGGTTGCTGTTGCCGAGGCCGATCAGGACAAGCCTGCTCCCCGTCGTCGCGGTCGCCCGCGCAAGACACCGGTAGCAGCCGAGATCGCCGAAGCATCAGGTGAGTCGGCAGCCGCTCAGCTCGCCCCGACTGCCGTGGTGAGCGAGCCCGAAGCCCCGAAGCCCCGTCGTGGCCGCACGTCGCGCAAGGCAGAAGAGGCCGCAGCTGCTCCGGCAACCGAAGCCAAGGCCCCTGCTGCCAGGACGCGCGCAGCTAAGGCCAAGCCGAAGGCTGAAGAGCCTGTGGTGCAGCCGATCAATGTCGATGACGTTGCTCCGGCCAAGCCGCGCACAGGCTGGTGGAAGCGTTGATCCCAACGCTGCTCATCTGAGTGCATGAAAAACGGGGCGGCTCACACCGCCCCGTTTTTTTATGCACGATCACCGCCGAGACAGGCAGAATACCCTGCCTTGTGCCCGTCAAACGTGACCAGCCGCCTGCTCCCCCTGCTTCAGAAATGCGATCTGCGCTGCCGGGCTGTTTTTTCCGCGCAAGAGCGAAATCTCCGCAAGCGCCTGACCCGGTTGAGGAAGGATTTTTCCAGGGCAGCCCATTTCTCTCATCACCGGAGCGATGCACGTCATCATCGTTGTCACGCGGTCAGGATCATCATCTGGCGTTGCCTAAGGAAGTCTCCCTGACTGACGGGCGATCAGATCGACCGGGTACCAACTCCAGACAACCAGAGAGCCTTACCGCCCGGTGTTCAGGACGTTTCGAGCCAGCCAGCTTCGCGCAGTTTCGCCACATGAGCGCGTGAGACAGGAACGCGATCGCCATTGATAAGGATAAGACGCAGCGCCCGTGGTGTTCCTTCCCATCCAGCAACGGCCTTGCGGGCCACCCACCATGAACGATGGACCTGCAGACCAGCACAGCCTGACTGACGCAACAGCGCCTCGCGAAATACGCCGTGTACCAGACGTGACCCCTCGCGCTGATGGCAGCGTATGTAATGGTCTTCCATCTGCAGGGCGAAAATCGTCTCCGGTCGCGGATAGTCGTCGGCAAGCCTGATGGGTGGTGTCTCATTCCCGACCAATGCCGGGACGCCCTGCCCTACAGCCACCTCCGCGATAGCAGCTGACCTGTTTCGATAGCGAAGGGCAAGCGTCACGAGCACGACAGACGGCCAGGCGATCAGCAGGACCTGCCCATACCATTGTCCCCATCCGGGCAGACGGGGCGACAGACCCGGCCAGACCGACAGAGCCAGATCACGCGTGATCAGTGTCTGAAGCAGGCTCAACACCATCACGAGGCCGGTCATGCCGACCCAGAATTTTAGGCCATGCCATGCGACCCCGAGGCAGCGCATCAGCAAAACCGGACCGGCATAAAGACCAAGGCCGATAAGCGCGCAGCATGACCAGTAAAGGATACGCGCAACCAGACCCGGATTGAGATAGCTGCCATAGGGGCCGAGCAGCCCCAGAAAGATACCGACCGCCACGACGATCAGGGCACTCCTGAGCACAAAGCCGCGCCCGGGCAAGCGCCTGAACGCTTCCTGTGGGTGAGCTGTCTCATTCTGCGCAGCCTGATGCAAATCAACGCCCTCTTACGAAATGAATGTCCTGCGCCTGCAGGGAGACGCCGCTGCGCCGCATACGGATATGCCCACTCGCCCATTCGCGAAATGACGCTGGGCATCAGCGTCTCCAGAGGTTTTCTGGGCATTCCCCTCTCAGGAGTCCAGCCACGATGTCGCCCTTGTCCCGCCTCGTTTTATGCCTCTCGCTTCTTACCATACCCATCATCTCAGATCAGGCTCTGGGCGCTCCAGTCGGTTGCCAGCATATCGTGACACATGACGGGCTTGAGCTTGGCCTATGGTATCCGAGCACCGGCACAGTCACGCACCAGAACCTCGGCCCCTATGAGCAGGACTGCATCGCTGACGGTCCCCTCACGGGACAACATAGACCGCTGATCGTCATTTCTCACGGCACAGGTGGGTCCTGGACGAGCCATCTCGATACCGCCACGCAACTGGCTGCTTCTGGCTATGTGGTGGTGGCACTCACCGAACCGGGGGATAACTGGCGCGATCAGTCACGTGTCACCGACCTGTCCGGCAGAACGCATGCTCTCAGTGCAGCGCTCGATTATGTGCTGTCGCAATGGTCTGGGGCCGCGAAGCTGGACAGCAACAGGATCGGGGCTTTCGGCTTTTCGGCGGGCGGATTGACAGTGTTGCTTGCGCTGGGCGCGAAGCCGGACCTTTCACGCCTGACGCCATGGTGCGCAGCGCATCCAGACAGTTTTACATGCGCGATGATTGCCCACCAGAAAACACCGATAAATGGCCCTCTGCCCCATCTGACCGATCGACGCATCAGGGCTGCCGTCATCGCAGCACCGGCTCTCGGCTTCACAATGAGTCCTCAGGCATTGGCAGGACTGCGTCAGCCGATCCAGCTATGGCAGGCACAGAATGATCGTATCCTGCCCGAACCCGGCTCGGTCGAACCCGTGCGCGATGCCTTGCCCGGCCATCCCGCAATCCATCTCGTGGAAGGGGCAGGACATTTCGATTTTCTTGCACCCTGCCGCCCCGGCCTTGAGACGCTTCCGATCTGTCAAAGCGCAGCCTCATTCGACCGGACCCGCTTTCATGAGCGGTTCAACGCGGCACTGGTGGCATTCTTCAACGAGACGCTGCCTGCCTCGCCCCGGTCAGGCGGATGACAGACGCCCTAGCGGCAGACGCTCGGCGCGCCCGTTGCCGCAATATAGGTGCCTGTCAGAGGGTTGAAACAGGCGTTTTGCGGGCAGGTGCTGCCAGAGCTGATCCCGTCAGGAAAGACCTGTCCGCCCATGCGGTTGGTTTCCTGCTGCACCGCGCCACAAAGGGGCGTGTTGGTCGGCGCGGAAGGATCATTGGTCAGTTGCGCCTCATTGGCTGGCGGCGTCTCAGTCGTCATGCCCGGCGCAAAATCCTGCGGGGGCTGGCGGGTGGGCACCTGTGCCACAGGCTGGGGCTGGCTGGGTTCGGCGCAGCCTGAGAGCAGGGCAAGGCCCAGAAATCCGGCGCCAAGGCCGGTGCGATAGAAACGGTTCATAACCCGAGATCCCCCTGTTCTTCCTTTTCCGTACCCAGAGGGTCGAGCCGTCCCTGACGGGTGCCATCGGCAAAGCGCAGGGTAATTGCGCCGCCGCGTGGTCGCCCAGAGGCTGTCGTCACCGGTTTTCCGCGAGCATCCTGCACCAAGGCATAGCCTCGCGCCAAGACGGCCTCTGGTGAAACCGCCTCAAGCCGACCGGCAATGCCGGTTAATCTTGCGCGATCAAGCCCGATACGGGCGATGAGCGTCTCGGTGCCGAGCCTTGCATGCACAAAGCCAGCCCGCTCCTGCTGCATTCTGTGCCGTATTCCTGCGGCCAAGGCAGCGCTGGCCAGACCGAGCCCGGCCTGTTTCTGCCCCAGAAAATGGGCAGCAGAGGGCATCCGCGCTTCGAGCCCCATCAGTTTCTGTCGTGCGCGCGAAGCCACCATCGGCAGGGCAAGCTCCAGACGCTGGCCGCGTTCATCGAGTCTGAAACGGGCGGTGTCGAGCAGGCTCGGCAGATCGGGCAGTCTTGCTGTCACCTGCTCGGTGTGCGCCCGGGCCAGTTGCAAATGGCGCGACAGCCCCCCGGCCAGACGCGCGCCACGATGCGCGAGATCGGCAATCATCTCCGAGCGCAAAGGCACCGCCATCTCGGCGGCCGCTGTGGGCGTGGGCGCGCGCTGGTCGGAAACATAGTCGATGAGGGTCGTATCGGTTTCATGACCCACCGCAGAGATGAGCGGTATGGGGCAGGCTGCGACGGCGCGCAGCACATTTTCCTCATTGAAGGCCATCAGGTCTTCGAGGGAGCCGCCACCACGCGCCACGATCAGCAGATCGGGCCTTTGCGGCAGGGTCGAAAACCCGGCAATGGCCGAGGCAATCTGGGCCGCTGCCCCCTCACCCTGCACCGCGACGGGCCACACCAGCACCGAACGCGGGAAACGACGCGAAAGCGTGGTCAGGATGTCGTGCAGCACGGCGCCACGGCTCGACGTCACGAGGCCGATCAGCTCCGGGAGGAACGGAATTTTCTTTTTGCGCTCGGGGTCGAAAAGCCCCTCTGCCAGAAGCTTCTGCCGCAGTTTCTCGATTTTTGCGAGAAGCGCGCCCTCACCGGCAAAGCTCATCTGGTCGATGACGAGCTGATAGCTTGAGCGATCGCCATAGGCCGAGACACGCCCGGTGGCGATCACCTCGATGCCATTCTCAGGCACGATGCCGAGACGTGAGACTGACCCGCGCCAGATGACACCGGAAATCTTGCCGCCCTGATCTTTCAGCGAAAGATAGACATGGCCCGACGGATAGCGTTTGAGCTCGGTAATCTCGCCACGCACGCGCACGCGGCCAAAGCTGCCCTCGAGGATGCGCTTGATCGCCCCCGAGATTTCACTGACCGAATATTCGGGAACGTTGCCGCTCGCGCTCTGATCGTTTTCGCTCATGAGCGCAGTCTATGCTACGGAACGCGGGCTACGACCAGTCAGAACAGGAAGAATGACGATGCGGGTGTTACTTGTCGGATCAGGCGGACGCGAACATGCTCTGGCGGCCTGCCTCTCCCGCTCTCCCGAGCTTGAGGCGCTGTTCATCGCCCCCGGTAATCCGGGTATGGCGCCCCTCGGTACGCTGGTGCCGATTGCCGCCGATGATGTCGCGGCCCTTGTCGCCTTTGCAAAAGAGCAGCGAATCGATCTCGTCGTGCCCGGCCCGGAAGCGCCGCTCGTCGCCGGGCTGACCGATCTTTGCATCGAGGCAGGTATTGCCTGCGCGGGCCCGAGCCAGGCGGCCAGTGCGCTTGAGGGCAGCAAGAGCTTTACCAAGGATGTCGCCGACGCCGCGGGCATCCCGACTGCGCGCTGGGAACGGTTTGAGGAAGCCGAGCCTGCCCTCGCTTTCGTTCGCCGCCGCGGTGCGCCTATCGTGATCAAGGCCGATGGTCTGGCTGCGGGCAAAGGGGTGATTGTGGCCCAGACGCTCGAAGAGGCCGAGGCTGCGATCATTGATATTCTGACCGATCGCAGCTTTGGCGAAGCTGGCGCCAGCATCGTGATCGAGGAATGCCTCGTCGGTCAGGAAGTCTCGCTCTTCGCGTTCTGCTCGGATAGCGAGGCTGTGCTGATCGGTGCGGCGCGCGATCACAAGCGTATCGGTGAAGGGGATACCGGGCCGAATACCGGAGGTATGGGCGCGATTTCACCGCCGCCCCATTTCGACCGTGAGGCGCAGGAACAGGCGCTCGATATCATGGTACGCCCGATGCTGGCCGAGATGGTCCGTCGCGGCACGCCATTTCGCGGAATCATTTTCGCCGGGCTGATGCTGACCGACGCAGGCCCGAAGCTGATCGAATATAATGTGCGTTTCGGCGATCCGGAGGCGCAGGCGCTGCTGATCCGTCTCGACTCCGACCTTCTGCCGGTTCTCAAGGCGCTTGCGGAAGGACGGCTCGATAATGCGTCGATCCGCTTTACCGACGAGGCCTCGATATCGATCGTTCTTGCCGCACGCGGCTATCCGGGCACACCGGTCAAGGGCGGCGCCATTCGTGGCATCGAGCGCGCCGAAGCCGTGCCCGGCGTTTCGGTCTTTCAGGCAGGCACAGCCTTGCGTGACGGCGTGCTCGTCGCCTCTGGCGGACGCGTTCTGACCGTATGCGCCAAGGCCGAAACCGCAGTACAGGCCCGCGCGCGTGCCTATGAAGGCGTTGCGGCTATCGAATGGGAAGACGGCATTTTCAGGCGCGATATCGGCCTCTGATATCAGGCCGGCAACCAAAAGCCGCGTCTGTGGCATGACAGGCGCGGCAAAGGCACTTTCTTGTCTGGCTCGCCCGCAGGAAAACGGGCGCGCCGGTTATTTGGACAATGCCCTGGGGCTCAGGTTGCGACGGGTCCATTTGGCTTTCTTTCTCAGGCGACGTGTCCGCATGTGACTTCTCCTCAGAGGGGTTGTTCTCGCCTCACAATCAGCGAGAACCTGCTTGAATGATCCGACAAGTTCAGGCCGTTCGAGGTTTTCTCACGGCCCGGCAAGGCGTTAATGCATGGTCACGCGAAGGGGGGCGTGATCTCCAAGAATTTTCCTGATCCGGCTTTCTGTCAGCGTCGAGACGGCAATCGTCACGACCATTGGCTCGTTGCGGCTCTGGCTCTCACGGTAGAGCGCTGCCTGCTGTCGACGAAGCGCTGCCGGTGGGGGGTGGTCATTGATAAGCCATGCCCAGGCCCCGAAAGGTCGATGGACCTCGTTTTCGAGCGTTATGGCAGAATCCGGCTCGACCCCCATGGCCAGCCGGTATTGATGAATTGATTCTGACGGAATGTCGCACACCAGAAGGTCATCGACAGCGATCTGGGCATGACGGGCGGTGTCGAACACCGCCATGAGCGTTGGCTGCATCATCCTGTTCTCCGTGTCGTCGCGATGGAATCGACGACATGGCCAGAGTAACATCAAGCCTGTTATATAAAACACTTTTCACGTTGTTTTGATGTTACGGAAACAGTTTCACCCGCCAGTGCTCATCCGTCCTCGTGCCTCCTCCTGACGATGGATGATGTGCTGCCCAGCCATGCTGAAGCCATGATTGCGCGCAAGAAATGACTGGTTCTTTCCGGTCAAGGCATCTACATTTTCATGAATTCCAGTATTGTTGCCACTGGTCGCGATGCGCCAAGCAAAGTCATCCGGCGCAATGACGGTATCGATTGCCTGCGCGGCATGGCCATTCTTCTGGTCGTGATTCACCATCTGGCACTGCGTTTTCCGTTATATCACACCGATCTATCTCGTGTTCTGCCCGAGCGTTTCCTGCGGGCGCTTACCTGGGATGGACCCAAAGGGGTCACGGTGTTTTTCGTCATCTCCGGTTTTCTCATCACGCGCAGTATGATGTTGCGCTGGGGAGGCCCGGCGCGCCTCGATCTGGCGAGCTTCATGTGCCGCCGCGCCGCACGAATTCTGCCCTGCCTGCTTGGGCTTATCGTCATTGCCTCCCTTCTGTGGGAGCTGGGCGTTCCGGGCTTTACACCGCAAACGCCAGAGCAGAGACTTCCCGCTGCCCTCATATCTGCGCTGCTCATGCATCTGAATGTCTATGAGGCCAAGCTGGGCTATCTGCCGGCATGCTGGGACGTGCTCTGGTCGCTTTCGGTAGAGGAAGCCTTTTATGTCGTGTTTCCGTTTCTCTGCCTTATGCTGGGCAGGCAACGCCACGGTCTGCTGCTCTGCGCCATTGCGCTCGCGCTCGCTGCCCCTTGGTGCGACTGGTCTTTACGCCACGCATCCGAAATCTGGCAGGAAAAAGCCTATGGACCGGGTGTCTGTGCCATTGCAACAGGCATCGTTGCAGCCCTTCTCCTGCACCATGCGCCGCGCAATGAGCACGGCCTCCTCACGGCTCTGGCCGGATGGGGCGGGCTGGCAGGAATGACTGCCTACCTGTTCTGGGGCGGGCTGATCTGGCCAGTTCTATCCTGGGGAACAGCGCTTTTCTTCAACAGCGCCATCGCCCTTGCCGTCTGGGCTTTTGCCCGTGGCTGGGGCGCCCGGACAACGCAAAAGGGAACGCTATGGTTACGTCGCTGGGGGCAACGCAGCTATGAAATCTACCTGACCCATATGTTTGTCATTTTGCCGGTTGTGGGGATAGCGCATGGTCTGGCTCTCCCCGCCCGTTGGGGCTGGGTGCTGTTCCTGCCGGTTCTGCTTGTGGCTTTTGCGCTGGGCAGCATTGTCGAGCGCGTCTATTCGCGTCCGCTCGACCGGCTGCTGCTCGCTGGTTTCGCCCGCTGGCGCGCCTCTCCTGCGGGTTCTTAAAGCGGTTTTTTCACTGCACCCAGATCTGCGAGAGCAGCATGTGGTTGAGCAGCGAATAATGGTAATTGCCGAGGCGCTTCGAAACGAAATCGACATAACGCATCTGGATGAGCGGAACGAGCGCGCTCTGGTCCATCGCCATGATTCCGGCCTGCTCCCACAGTGATCTGGTCAGTTCAGGATCGAGGCTTTTGCGTGCGCGCTCCATCAGCGATTGCAAAGGCGGATAGCAGAAGCCACTGGCATTGGTCGCGCTTTCGGTGTGCAGCCGGGCATTGTCACAGCCCAAAAGCGCGTCGAGAAAGGTCGAGGGCGACGGATAATCGGCGTACCAATAGGACAGACTGATCTGGACATGATTATCCGAATTGCGCGCATAACCTTCTGCCGTTTCCGGCGTCATGGGCCTTACGCTCGCGACAAAGCCGAGGCTCTGCAGCATGTTGCGCAGATAGACCCCCATACCCAGACCGATTGCCTGATTGGGCACGATCAGCGTGACGCGCCGCCCCGCCTGACCGCTCTTGCGAATGAGTGCGCGGGCACGATCCATGTCCGGCCCTTGCCACGCGCCTGATGGGTCTATCTGACCGAAGCGACAGGGAATATCCGCGCCCGCAATACCATGCGGCACGATCTGGCAGAGCGGCTCAGCAATTGCACTGCCGCCATAGAGAATGGCCATGGCATGGCGATCGACCGCATGATTGATCGCCTGTCGTACCTCCAGCGAGTCAAAAGGGGCTTCGTGCACATTAAGCGCGAGATAATAGAGACCGAGCAGTGGTTGCAGATGGACCTGATCGGTATAGCGCGCGCCAAGTTCGCCCAGCCTGTCCTGAGGTTTGGCATCGAGCATGGAATCATACTGCCCCTGCTCGACCGCAGTGACCTCTGCCTCGTCTGACAGACCGAAATCATAGACCAAGCGATCAACATAACCCTCGCTCTGGGCCTGAGGATTCCACACATGGAAATACGGATTGCGCTCGATCACGAGCTGATGCGACGGATCGTAATGCGTGATGCGATAGGGACCAGTACCCGGCAAGGGCGTAAGGGCTGACTCGGTCGGTGGGACCCCTGCGGGCAGAATGACCGCATGGGGAAAAGCGAGTTTTTGCAGAAATTCACCATCGGGGGCGCTAAGACGGATCGTGATGCGGCGTGTCACCGCATCGGCACTGACCCCTTCGAGCGCGCAATGGGCCGGATCGGTCAGGCAGGCTTTGGCGCCGATGATCGCACCATAAAACGAAGACGCTGTCGGGCTGCCAACGCGATAGAGGCGTTTGAGCGATGCGACGACATCTTCGACCGTGACGCGCGCGCCATTGGAAAAACGCAGCCCTTCACGCAGGGTAAACACCCAGACCAGCCCGTCGGCGCTGACTTCCGGCAGGGCCTCCGCCAGATCGGGCACGACCTCGAGCCCCTTCGCGCCATCGGCCTGGCGATAGGTCACCAGCCCGTCATACATGTTCACGAAAAGCTGGATATATTCGCTGGTATAATTGATCTGTGGGTCGAGCGTGCCCCCGGACGCATCGGCGGTCAGATGCAAAGTGCCGCCACGATGCGGGCTGCCAGTAGTGCGCCCGTTTGCCGGGTCAGGCTCGGCGAGCGCATTTCCGGCAGAGACAACCGACAGCGAGGCGGCGAGAAAGACCGCGCCGCTTCTGCCCGAAAACCGGAAACGCCGCGCGCTCATTCAGCCACGATGCGCGAACTGATGAATGCCTGTCACGAGCGCCTCTGTGCCCGCCGTGGACTCAATGGTCCCGGCATAGCGCCCCTGAGGGTCCATGATCACGATACGCGGGGCAGGCACGTGATAGCTTGTACCGTCATCGCCTTTCACGAGCTCATTGGGAGCGTGGAATTCTTTCGCCACCTGTTCGATCATGCTCGGTGAGCCCGTGAGCGGCACCACATGATCACCCAGCGTCAGGGCATATTTCTTGAGTTCTTCAGACTCGTCATGCAGCGGGTCTAGGGTAATTGCCAGAGGGGCCGTCTTGATCCCCTCGCTCGCCAGCGCCTTCTTGGCATCGCTCATGGATTTCAGCACAGGGCCGCAGAGTGTCTTCGGGCAATGCGTGTCGAAAAACCAGACCATGACCCAGCTTCCCCTGAAGTCGCCTTCGGTGACGTTGCCCTCACCCAGCGCCACGAGGCGATAACTGCCACCGATCTCATTGCCCTGCGTCGAGACGCTTCCCCCGAATTTGACGGAGAGACGATAGCCGCTCCAGCTCAGGGCAGCCGCGAGAATGAGAACGACAACGGCAATGCGCGGGGCAGTCCATCTCGTACGGGAAGTTTTGCTGTTGTTCATTGTTTAATGTGCGTCCGCCCAGTTTGCGCCAATACCTGTTTCCACAACCAGCGGCACACTCAGTGTCGCGGCTTGTTCCATTTCGGTGCGTACGAATTCTGCCAGAGCTTCGGCCTGATCGGCACGGACCTCGAACAGCAACTCGTCATGCACCTGGAGCAGCATTCTGGCGTCCAGCCCAGTCTGTGGCAAGCGCGCGCCCAGGCGCACCATGGCGCGTTTGATGATATCGGCCGCCCCGCCCTGAAGCGGCGCGTTGATGGCCTGACGCTCGGCATAGCCGCGTCGGGCGCCATTCTTCTCATTGATGCCGGGCACGTAGCAGCGGCGCCCCAGCGGTGTTGTGACATAGCCGTCGCGCTTGGCGTCGTCCTTGGTGCGGTCCATGTAGTCACGGATACCGGGATAACGGGCGAAATAGGCGTCGATGTAACGACGGGCCTCTCCAGCCGGAATGCCGAGCTGACGCGCCAGACCGAAAGCGGAAATGCCATAGATGATGCCGAAATTGATGGCCTTTGCGCGACGACGGGTCAGCGGGTCCATGCCTTCAAGCGGCAGGTTGAATACTTCTGATGCCGTACGGGCATGGATATCCTGCCCCAGCGTGAAGGCTTCCTTCAGCGGGCCGATATCGGCCACCTCGGCGAGCAGGCGCAACTCGATCTGGGAGTAATCGGCAGAGACCAGCACATAGCCTTCCTCGGCAATGAAGGCGCGGCGGATGCGGCCACCTTCCTCGGTACGGATGGGGATATTCTGCAGATTGGGGTCGTTCGATGAGAGGCGCCCGGTCGTGGTGATGGCCATCTGAAACGAGGTGTGAACGCGATGAGTGCGGGCATCCATCTGCTGCACCAGCGCATCGGCATAGGTCGATTTCAGCTTGGCCAGCTGACGCCAGGACAGAATGCGTGCAGGCAGATCGTGCCCGGCATCGGCAAGCTCCTGCAACACGGAAGAATCCGTGCCCCAGGCACCGGCCTTGGTGCGCTTGCCGCCCGGCAGATTCATCTCGTCGAACAGGATTTCACCAAGCTGCTTGGGCGAACCGAGATTGAAGCTGCGCCCGGCAAGCTGATGGATCTCGATTTCCATCTCGGCCATGCGGCTGCCGAAATCCGCCGACATGCGGCGCAGTTCGGCAGCATCGAGCTTGACACCTGCCTGCTCCATCTCCTTCAGGATCGCGATGAGCGGGCGCTCCATCGTCTCATACAGCGCCAGGGCCTGACGCTCGCGCAAGGCCGGTTTGAGCGCGAGCCACAGGCGCAGCGTCACATCGGCGTCTTCGGCCGCATATTCCGTAGCGCGGGCAATCGGCACCTGGGCGAAAGGCACGCGATTGCGTCCTGTGCCCGTCACGCTGTCATAGGAGATCGGGTCATGCGCCAGATGCAGCCGCGACAGCTCATCCATGCCCTGACCATGTTCCCCTGCCGACTGGGCGTAGGAGATAAGCATCGTGTCATCGACAGGGGTGATGGTGTCGATGCCTGCATGAGCCAGAACAAGCAGGTCGTATTTGGCGTTCTGGAAGATCTTCAGCACCGATTCATCAGCCAGAAGAGGACGCAAGGCATCAAGGACCGCTTCCACTTCAAGCTGCCCGCCAGCAGGATGCTCCAGCGTGCCCTCATGGCGCAGCGGGACATAGGCGGCCTCGCCCGGTGCAGTGGCCAGAGAAAGACCAATCAGCGTGGCCTGACGGGCATTCAGACTGTCCGTTTCGGTATCGAACGCGAAATAGCCGGTCTTGCGCGCACGCGCGATCCAGGTTTCGAGCGTTTCGAGAGACTGGATGGTCTCATAGGGGCCATAGGGCTTGTCACCCTCAGCCACCGGCTCTGGCGCGGCCTGGGCACGCGGTGTGGCGAGCGCCCCGAGACCCATGCGCTGGATGACCGAATGGAACCCCATCTTTTCAAGGAAATCGCGCAGCACCGCGCCTTCAGGCTCACGGCACCCGAGAGCCTCGACCGGCTCTGGCAGCGGGACATCACGCGCGAGGGTGACCAGCTTGAGCGAGATACGGGCAGCCTCGGCATGGTCGATGAGCGATTGCTGGCGCTTGGATTTTTTCATGGTCGGCGCAGCAGCCAGAATGGCCTCGAGATCGCCGAATTCCTGAACGAGTTGTGCGGCCCCCTTCGGGCCGATTCCGGGCACGCCAGGCACGTTATCGGTGGGGTCGCCCATAAGCGCCTGGACGTCGATCACACGATCAGGCGCCACGCCGAACTTGGCCTCAACCTCTTCTGACCGGATCGGCTTCTGCTTGATCGGATCGAGCAGGGACACACGCTCGGTCACGAGCTGCATCAGATCCTTGTCTGACGACACGATGGTACAGCGCCCGCCTGTTTTTTCGATGATGTCGGCATAGGACGCAATCAGGTCATCGGCTTCGAAACCCGGCAATTCGATCATGGGCACGTTGAACGCTTTTGTTGCGTCGCGAATGAGCGAAAACTGCGGGCGCAGGTCTTCCGGCGCCTCGGGGCGGTGAGCCTTGTATTGCGGATAGATCTCGTTGCGGAAGGTATGACGCCCCGCATCGAAAATAACGGCCAGATGCGTGCCGACATGATCGCGCAGCAGGCGCTGGAGCATGTTGGTGAAGCCGAACACTGCATTGACCGGCACGCCTGCAGGGCTGCTCATGGGGGGCAGCGCATGAAAGGCACGGAAAATGAAGCCCGAGCCATCGACGAGAACGAGATGGGGCGTAGTGCTCATGCGGCAACCGATCGGAATGAGGTCAACAAGAAGCGCGTCTCCTGAATGGGTCTGGCCTGAAAGCAGTCTTTGTTACCGCGCTCTGGCCAGCGCGCCCGGAGGACGCAATACTCTGCCAATGATACGAGAGTTCCGTCCGCATTCAAACCGCTGCCGCGCATTCAGGCCCAGTTCATGGCGCAGCTTCGCGATGGTTTTCGGTCTGTCGCTGCTCGTCGCGTGCGCCTCTCCCAAACCGGCGAGGGCACCGCAACCCCGCTTGCAGGAAGCAGCGCTCATTCCTGCCACGCTGCATCTTGCCCTTTCCGACGGGGATATCGCGCCCATGCGCGTCTGGCCCGCAATCGGTCGGCCCCGCGCCGTCATTCTGGCTCTGCATGGTTTTGGCGATAGTCGCGACGCCTGGGAGTTTTCGGCCCCCCAGCTGGCTGCTGCGGGCATAGAGACCATGGCTCCCGATCTGCGCGGCTTTGGCGAAACGCGCAGCCGCGGCGCCTGGAGCAGCACGGCACGCATGGTGCAGGATGCCCGTGAAGAGGCGATATGGGTGCATGCCCGAAATCCCGGCATCCCGCTTTATATCATGGGTGAGAGCATGGGTGGTGCCGTCGCGACCCTGCTGGCCACCGCCCCGCCACCAGACACGATCAGCGGTGTCATTCTGATTTCTCCCGCTATCTGGCGTTTCGATCCGCTCTCGCGGCTTGTACTCGGAGGGCTGGATATCATCGCTCCCAACTGGGTTTTCACCGGCGCGCATGTACCGGGCGAGCATATCGCCACCAATAATCTGGCGGCCCTGAGGCGCCTCTATTTCGACCCGCTCACCATGCACGGCTTTCGGCTTGATACCTTGCGCGGCCTCGTGCAGCTGATGACCAGCGGGCAGGACGCCGCCCCCCGCGTGCGCCTTCCCCTGCTCGTGCTCTATGGCGATCAGGACCAGATGATCCCTGCCCCGCCGATGGCCACTTTCTGGAGACAACTGCCGCATTCGGCCCGTCGCGATCTGATACCGGGCGGGCATCATCTGCTTCTGCGCGACCGTAACGGGCGCAACGCCACGGGGGATATCGCGTCCTGGGTGCTGACACCCGACAGGCTTTTACCTTCTGGCGGCGACGTGGCGGCAGCGGCATGGATGGCCGGCGATCCAGAACATTTCGCGCCCTGACGCCCGGGTATGCGGGACGCTGTCCCGCGCCCTTAGAAGGGCCGCCGCCCTCTGGAAACCCTTGAAGGGGAATATCGGCGATACAGATTTTGGGACTGGCGCGTTTCCCGAATTCTGGCTATGAAGCGATCCAGCAGGACCCGTAGCTCAGCTGGATAGAGCGTCGCCCTCCGAAGGCGAAGGTCGAAGGTTCGAATCCTTTCGGGTCCGCCATTTCCTTGAAAATTCAGTGCCAGCTCTGACAGCGGCTCTCCGGGTGACTCTGCATCGTGAGCGAGACATGTCACCGGCAGTCTGCAGGGCGTTGGCACGCGCTGATTGTTGCTCTGCGCGGCTGGAAAGAACAGGCGAGAGGGGCAAGGCACCACAAGCTCCATGCCCGTCCTGCTCTGTCGGGAAGTAGTTGGAACTAGCGAACAGCCGCCTCAGCCAGTCGGGCATCCGTCTCGCCTTCGCCGCCGCTCAGGCCAAGGGCGCCAATGACAGCGCCGTTCAGGACAATCGGAACGCCGCCTCCTGCGGGGAGCATGTTCGGCAGGGTGGCAATCATTGTCTTGCCTGTATGAAGCGCGGTTTCCATGGCTTCGGTTGGGCGCAGGAACAAAGCAGAGGTTCTGGCCTTGAGCAGCGCCAGTTCGATGCTGCCAAGCTGGGTGCCGTCATCTTTCTTGAAAGCGACCAGATGGCCGGCTGCGTCGACAACCGCCACAGCGACAGGCACGCCACGCTCGCGGGCAAGATGAAGCGCCTTGTCGATATAGTCCAAAGCCAGGGTGAGCTGCATGGGGAAACCTCTCTCAGCTATGATCGCCAAGAGTATAACGCTGAAAATCCGAGCCGGGCGATTGGCGGGAGTTTAAAACTATTTATACGCCCCCAACCCGGTCAGTGATGAAGAAAACCCATGCCCGTCTGAAGGGCCGTGCGGGCGATTTCAGGCCAGATGCTGCCACCGGAAGGGCCACCACCCGCCCTGCCCTGCTGCATTCTGTCACTCTGCCCCGATTCATCGGACGTTCCATTGACGTCCATATCCGGCCGGGTGCGCTGCGCACAACCCGACAGGATGAGCGCCAGGCAAAAACACAGCGACACGTAGCGGCTTCCTGAAGCACGAACCCGCAGCCTCTTTCCACTAGCCATGTTCATCGTTCCCCCGGTCCTTCTCCTGGCGGGGGTGGCGGCGGACGGCAACCATGGGGAGGTCTCCCATGAGGCCCCTCACTAGGCGGTGGTCCGCGTCTGTCATCACCATCCGGAGGAGGCCCGTCATATCCATTTCCCGGGGGTGGCGGGGGGAGATGCCCTCGCGGCGGCCGTCGGCAGCGCTTGCTGGAATCCTCTCCGTCGGGCGATGCTCCGTCGACAGCACCAGCGGAAGGGGCGGCAGCATAGACCTGCCCGTTATATACCGTACCGCTCTGCGCGCGGGCCGCTCCCGAGGGCAGTGCCACGAAAAGCAGGGAGAGAGCGGATAAGGTCATCCGGCGTGTCATTGAATGGCGCAACCCCGTTCTGAAGTTTCCTACACCGCCCTATGACAGGCACGCTCGATCCGCACGAGGAACGAAGCGAAAGGGACTGTAACAAAGACCGCGCCAGCGTGTCGTATCGGAACAGAATGACGGATAAGGCCCCGCATCCGGGTCGGATTTTTTTAGAACTGGATATCGATCACGATTGTATCGCTATACGCGCCGGGTGCGGGCGTATCCTGCGTGGTCAGGATATGCGCCGTATAACTGAAAATCTGCTGTGAAACGCCATCCAGCGCCGTTGCATCCGTATCGGCTGATGCTGCCCCCGCCGTGATTACCCTCACTGAGACCGTCCGTATCGCTCTGCCCCCTGCCGCACCTTACAGCGAGGGACTGATGCACATCCCTGAAAGCCCTCCCGAGGGGGCAAGGGGTATTTCTCCTCCGCAGTCATGAAAGATGAGGCTTCGCCATGAGTGGGGACGATCAAGAAACGTTTTATCGCCGATAACGTGTCCAATGAGTCCGCTTATCCCGGTACCAGCAAGGCAAGTCCGGCATCAGCTTGCGAATTTCATCAACGCCAGGCCCATGACAATCAGCAGGGCCGCCAAGACACGCGCAGGGCTGAGGGCCTCGCCCAGAAAGGCAACGCCGATCAGAAAGGCGCCCAAAGCACCAATGCCGGTCCAGATCATATAGGCTGTGCCAAGCGGCAGGGTTTTCATTGCCCAGGCGAGAAGCACGACGCTGACAGCCATGCCTGACACGGTCACCACACTTGGGACAAGACGTGTAAATCCAGCCGACTGCTTCATGGCAGACGCCCAGACGATTTCACTCAAACCTGCAAGAAATAGCACTACCCACGCCATGACGGCCTCCATAAATCGGGTTCCGCCGGGCCGTCCCGGTCTTGAAACTCCACTGGAGGCAGGAACGTCGTCTCTGCACGCCTGTGATAGCGCGTGAGGCTTTAGACTGCAATCGCCTGCCCTTTTGCTGAACGCCGATCAAGCAAGGATCGGTTTTTCAACTGCCCCAGAACAGGCACTACGCGCGGTATAAGCCGCGTTAAATAAATACCTGCGCAAGCTGGTATGTCGCTTGGCGCTCTCCTTAGGAAAAGCTGACGCCCCTAAACGGCGCCAGCTCCCGGAGCAGTCAGACGCTTACAGCGCGCGCCGCCTTATCGGCCAAACACACCGCAGAAATACGGCTACAGTGTCTCCCGGCACATTGTCTTATCGAGCGTATAGAGCTCGAAATGGTCGATCGTGACACCAATTCCATCAGCCTTCAGTCGAAGCATGTCCAGTGGCTTTCCTGGATAGACGAGCGCCGTACCGGTTTCGAGATGCTCATTGGCATAAATCTCGAAAGCGCAGCCATCGAGAAAAAGATGCAGGTCGAGCATACGAGCATCTGGATAGAGCGCCGTGTTGATCGGCGCGGCAAAACGCCCGGTATAAAAAGGATGATCGAAGCCGCGCAGCTTGCTGCGATCAAGCCAGATCTGCGCACTGGGTACATCATAGCCCACAGAGAGTTTTTCACCCGCATCATTGGCGAAAGCTATCTCGAAGCGGTTGATCTCAGGACCGCTGATCGCAGGATCGGTCTGGAAAGACTCATCGACCTTTAGGCGAATTACCAGCTCGATGGCCCTGCCTGTGGGTAGCGAGATGTCACGATGCGCGCCCTTTGGCAGGTAGGCCGCTTTTTCGCACAGCAGCGTGCGACGCAGTTTCTCGATATTCATGGGCGTCTGGACCAGACGCGGGTAACCATTGGGGTCTTGGCGGATCGACAGACGACGCGGCAGCGACATGGCACCGCGCCAGTCCTGCGTCGGCAGTTCCTGGCAATATTGCCAATTGCCCATCCAGGCAAAAGTCACGGCCTCACCCGGCTGCAAGCCGCTATAGACCTGCATGGCATAGGCGTCCTTCGCAAAATCGGTCAGGCGCAGAATGGCATCCGAGGGGGTGAACACAGCGCCATCGAACTCACCAATGAAATACTGCGTGACGCTGCCACCCATCGGGCTGCCTGGATTGATCGAGACGAACAATACCCAGCGCAATGCCCCATGCTCATCACGTATCTGGATGAGATTGGGACATTCGTAATTGACGGTCGGCAGACCCGCCGGGCCGAAATTACTGAGATGCGTCCAGTGAATCAGATCGATCGAGCCGTAAAAGCCGATCTGGTGTTTCTCGACCTCAGCAAGCGCCATGACCCACTTGCGCGTAGGCTCATGAAAGAAAACCTGTGGATCGCGAAAATTCGGGCTGCCAATATCCAGAACGGGGTTACCCTGATACTCTTCGAAGCTCTGACCGTTATTCGTACTGACCGCGAGATACTGGCTCTGCCTCGTCGGGAGAGAACGCGTGTAAAGCGCCGCGATGTTTGTGCCATGGGCATTTGGGAAAAGCCCCGAGCTGTTGTCGCGATCCAGAACGGCACAGCCCGTATAGGCCTGGCCATCGATCGTAGCCGGCACGGCAATCGGCTGGTCTTTCCAGTTCAGCAAATCGGTGCTGATTGCATGGCCCCAGCAGATATTAGCCGAAAAGGCGGCGTCGGGGTTATGCTGATAATAGAGATGATATTGCGCGCCATCGAAGATGAGGCCGTTGGGATCATTCATGAAGCCCGCTGGAGGGGTGAAATGGACTGAGGGCCGATACTGACGGCTCATCTTGGAGAAAACGCAGTCGTTCTTCTTTTCAGTCATTTTTTTCCAGAATTTTTTTCGTCAAAATCGCTTCAACTTGCATCAAAGCAAATTTTTTATATTGGCAAAATGCCAAAATTTCAAGAATTTCTCAGAGCCTGCTTCTTATAACGGGAAAAATGGCATTTCATTGAACCAGGAAATAGAAAATAATAATTAAATCCCGGAGACAATACTAAAATCAGCTCTTAAATTCCGAAGGTATGATGAAGAAAAAGAAAAACCCCATCAAAACATTCATCGGCAAGTTCATCCTGCTTGAAGCCATCGTGGCAGCCTTCATAAGCGGAACAAGCGAGCATTTTGATTTTCGCATCACACCGATCATCATCCTGTCGCTAGTTCTCGCCCTTACGTTGCTGTTGCTCCTGCGTCGATTCAATATTCTCTCAATGCGGATCGTTTCGCTCGATAATCTGGCTTATTTCGTCACGCTTCCCCTTCTGCTTGCACGCGTCATCGGCCAGCTCATTAGCAGAGGTAATGCCTGGCTCTTGACAGCGCTTCACCCTGAAGATGCGCTCCAGATCCTGCAGTTAGGCCATGAAGTTGATCCCAGCCCCACGGTGAAACTTCTCTTTTTCCCTTTGACCGGGTCGATCGCCTGGATGGCCATGAGCTGGCGCCTGAACGGGACGAAACGCCAGGTTATATTCCTGCCCCTTCTCTGCCTCGTCGTGTCAGCCCTGTGTTTGTTCGTCCCCTTGATGGGCGCGTTTATCGTGCTTTCCCCTCACCATCGCTGAACGCCCCTCTTTTTAGGCCTAGTGTTTTTCCGTCCGGGCAGCAGGCAGGTTTCCTTTCTCGATCGCCTCGTTGAAGGCTTTCCAGTCCTGCTTCGTCTGCCCGGCATAGCTTTGTGAAAAGGCGACAACAGCCTCGGCGAAGTTGCCAGCCCCCGGATAACCAACGTTTCCCCCCGCAGATGGGGGATATCAGGGAGGAACAGAGGGGGCATCAGGACGCACTCCCCCTCGCCTGACGTTCAGGCGGTAACGATCAAGCGGAGCTTGACCCTCCTTTTTCTCTTATGCGCCACGGGTTCTGGCGCTTCCGGTCGAAAAAAAAGCAGATGGCATCTGTGGTTACATGATGTACTCATGGGACATGATGAATTGATTATATTTGTTTTGTGGTCAGAGAGTTTTCATGGAAACATATGAAAAATTTCTTGAGAATGCTCGGGAGTATTTCCCTAAGAAGCCCCCTAAAAATCTTCTTACTCTCATGGGGGTCGATCATTATGAAAACCAGATCACCAACCTGTTATCTTTTTTTCTGTTCGAAGAAAATGAGCATGGTCTCGGTAATATCTTCCTGAGGGCCTTGATGTCTGCGCTGGATCTGGACGGAGATGATTACAGAACACTTTTGCGCAAACCCAAGCGTGAAGTGGTAACGGAAGATGGAAAGCGCCTGGACCTGATTCTCGAAGGGCATTCATGGTCCATGATCATAGAAAACAAGATCAGACACAACCAGGCAAATCCATTCATTTCTTACGAAAGATATGCGGTTCAGAATCTTCAGAAAAATAATGAGATCTTACATTATGTAATCCTGTCACCTGCCGGTTGGAGCGAACACGCAGGCTGGAAGGGTATAAGCTATCCTGTTTTCATCAAAGCCGTGCGCAGAAGACTTCCAGCCGTCAACGACCAGACATATAGACAGAAATGGCTCATTTTTGCTCATGAACTACTTGAGCATCTGGAGAATATTACATGGGAACATCACATGGAAAACAGAAACCAGAAATTCGTATTCAACAACCTTGCCGATATTCGGAAAATCAAAAATCTCCAGGCTGAAGTCGTCAAACTCTTTACAGGGGAGATATCGAGCGTGATTTCCTCTGCTATGGAAGGACGCAGAAAAGACGTCATCTCAGGATATTGGCCCAACGGCCCGCGATGGGACATCAAATCCTGGAATGGCAGCCTAGAAGTAAAAATATACTTCAGAAGCCTGACGAATACCATAAAACCGCAAATTAGGGTTTATCTCGATGGAAAATCAAAAGCAGAAAACAGGACAGAAGAAAGAAGAGAGATTTTTATCAAACACTTTTCGGACTGGATGACGGAGAGAGGAGTAAAGGAGAAAGAAAACCTTTATGTTTCCTGGAAATCCGATCTTTACGAGAAAGAATTACTCTTCAATAAGCTGCAAGAATGCATAAAACTTACCAATTATTTTTATGATACCTATAATAAACCACGATTATTTCTGGCATAGAACTATCGAACCCGTCGTAAGCATCGCGACAAATAACCATCGGTAATATACCGGAGCCTCGGTTTGCTTGCCAGTTAACTCTCTGGACGAATAAAGTTCGACAATAACTGGCCTCAGGCTCTTCCGACCCGGTTCTACCCTTCAGACGTACCTTGATCAGGCTCTGCGAGATATCCTTCTGAAAATAAAACCTCGTCGATAGAACAGTCTTCATAAATCCACTTGTTCCAGTTATCTTTAATCCAAGACAAGCTTACCGCTGCGCTATCATGCAAGCACTCTGCAGGCAATAATTGAAATATTATCCCTGCCTTATAACCCGTTGTCACAATGAGACCGAAGTAGCTATCGCTAGAAGGCACTCTGCAAAGCATAAAATCGACTATAGACTCATAAGGATATCTTGCAGGTAATCTGAATACACAACCACTACTTACAAAATCTCTCTTCAATAAAGTTATTTTAGTAAAATTATTCACTCATTCACCTGCGCGTTATTTATATGCCACCACACCATTTTTTAATGGCTCGAACTCAAATCCAGGTTCCCCCAAGCTGCGGCCCCATTGGTGCAAGTATGGAGGTCTTATCCAAACTCTGTGTGAATATAAGCGATCTATATTGGCTGACGCACGAGAAGATGGCACGTCTGGAGCCATTCATTCACCAGGGGCAGCGACCAACCAGAGGTTGATGACCGGCATGTATCGCAAGGAAGCATTCTTGTGGACCATAACGGGCTGCCCGGGCGGTATGTCCTGCAGCAGGATGAGCCATCCAGAACACCCAACAATCGCTGAAAGCGCCGCAGGGATTTCACCCCGATAACGGGGAGCATAAGGACTGGCACCATATTGCCACGCGCTACGACACAGAGCCGAGCTCTTTTCTGCCATCTGCTGCGCCGCCGCCCTCACTATGCGTCATGCACCTAGTGTTTTTTCGCCTGGGCCGCAGGCAGGTCTCCTTTCTCGATCGCCTCGTTGAAGGCTTTCCAGTCCTGCTTCGTCTGCCCGGCATAGCTTTGTGAAAAAGCGACAACAGCCTCGGCGAAGCTGTCACCTGAGCCCAGATAACCGGCAATCATTGCCACGTCGCCAGAGCGGGCATGGGCGCGGGCCAAGGCACGGCCACAAAGCGCCGCATAATCATCAAGCCCTTCCTGCGCCACATCGGCGCCGATAGCCGCGAGGCGACTATCCTTGAGACGCCTCACATAGAACTGCCGGTTTGCGCCATCGAGTTTTCCGGCTCGGCGGTCCGGATTGGCCGGTTCGCTATGCGTCCAGCCAAGGAAAGTATCCGAACTGGCCTGCATCAGTCTCTGCCCCATCACGACGCGCTGTCCCTGATTGTCGTAGCGCGGCCCGGCGAGGTGGGAGGCGAGCACCGATTCCTGCGCCTCCTTGATCTGCAGCAGCAGGGTTTCGCCGTCCGGCGTTGCAAACAGACCGATGGCGCAATAGGTGCCGACACTCCCCACCCCGACGACCTTGAACAGGATGTCGCGCAGCCTGTAGCGCGACAGCAGCACCGCACGCTCTGGTGGCTGGGTCAGAACATAGCGGTCAAAAGCCTCGCGAATGGTGTCATCGCGTGCGGGCAGACGCATGACAAGTGGCGGCTTGACTTTCAGACTCGGTACATTCTTGTCGAACGATACGAGTCCAAAATGGTCGCGCGCACTTTCCAGACGGGCCTCGAGACGAGCCGCAATGCCCTTGCGTGTGTGCTTGTCTGCAAAACCCTCTATGGCAGCCGCCAGATCGATCCGGTCGGACCAGATTTCCAGCGGGCTCATTGGCGCGAGGCGGGTCATTTCGTGCTGATAGGTTTTGGCCATGATCAGCGCATTCTGACGCGCCTGACTTTCTGATGACCCGCTTTCAAGACTGGAGAGAATGAAGGACGTGCCCAAGCGCTTGAGGTCCCATTCAAAAGGCGCCGGATAGGTCTCGTCGAAATCGTTGATATCGAAGACTGCCCTTCCCTCTGCCGAGGCATAGCTGCCGAAATTCGCCAGATGGCAATCGCCACAACTCTGCACTACCGGCCCGGTCGCAGGCGTCGTGGCCAGATCAGCGGCCATCACGACCGCACTGCCGCGCAGAAAGGCAAAAGGCGAGGCGCGCATACGCTCGTAACGTATGGGCAGGAGGTCCTGAATGCGGCTCTCCCCCTGCTTGACCAGTAACGAGACAGGGTCGGCCCGGTCTGGCGCTGCGCTCCATTCGGCATGGGAACTGCGACGAGTCTGTTTGCGCAGATCCTGACCACGGTCATGACGTGCCTGCCGTGGTTCGATTACCGGCCCCGCCAAGCCGGAAGCGGAGAACGAAAGTTCAGTCATAATCATGGAGCTCCAGCAGAAAGGATACGGACGTACCGTCATCCTCTATCAGATTGCGAAAACTTGAGGCTTTCGCCTCATTTTGAACCGAAACGAGCCGAACACTCGGACAGTGCCACAATTTCTCCGTCAGAGATGACCAGTTTGAGGTCTTCTATTCGTCCGATCCGCAGGCCTCTCTCTGCTGCACTCGCCTCCAGGGCACGCCTCCAGCCTGGGATGTCGCCATCATAGGAAAGATCACGAAACATTTTCCCGGATGGCAAGGTGAGCGTGCATAAACCAAGAAGACAGGTACCGCCTTCGATATCTATCTTTTTTCCTGAACTGAATATGCTCGTATTGAGAAGGGCACGAAATTGAGTAGACATTGCCGGTTTTTTTGTGCACTCGAAATACATCACTTCTAGCTTTTCATACCTTTCTATTCCAGCGATTCCAATCTCAGATTGAAATACAATCGGACCACCATATCTTTCTTCGAGACTTCTCCGATTTGCCTCAACAATATCGTCATTATCTTCCATGCCCATTCTCCCCACCAGCTTTATCAAGTCGATCTTATACTCTCGAACTGAATGGTGTTGATCCTTTGCCTTGCCATAAGACCGTAGGCGGAGAACGAAAGTTCAACCATAATCATGGAGCTCCAGCAGAAAGGATACGGACGTACCGTCATCCTCTATCAGAGTGCGAAAACTTGAGGCTTTCGCTTCATTTTGGACCGCGACGAGCCGAACACTCGGACAGTGCCACAATTTCTCCGTCAGAGATGACCAGTTTGAGGTCTTCTATTCGTCCGATCCGAAGGCCTCTCTCTGCTGCGCTCGCCTCAAGGGCACGCCTCCAGCCTGGGATATCGCCATCATAGGAAAGGTCACGAAACATTTTCCCGGATGGTAAGGTGAGCGTCCACAAACCAAGAATACAAGTACCGCCTTCGATATCTATCTTTTTTCCTGAACTAAATATGCTCGTATTCAGAAGGGCACGAAATTGAGTAGATATTGCAGGTTTTTTTTGTGATCTCGAAATAAATTACTTCTCGATTTTCATACCTTTCTATTCCAGCGATTCCTGTCTCATAGTCGAATACAATTGGCTCCCCAAAAATTTTTTCGAGACCTCTCCGATTCTTTTCAACGATATCGTTATTATCTTCCATGCCCATACTCCTTATCAGATTCATCAAGTCGAATTTGTGCTCTTATGTTTGATATTCCTGATTTCTGGCCATGCCACCGGACAACTATCAGCCGATTGAGATCTGATTGTACTACCTGGCCCACAATACACCTTTCCGTACGCCATCTCTCGCGTCTGGAAGATCCTGCAGAAGATCGATCTGATCACAATTTCATCCCCCCCCCCCTCCGATCAAGAAGGCTTTTACTTCCGTCAGATGGTCTGCATGATAGGATCAACCTGACCCATGTGGCAGGAAACAGTGATTTCAGACCCTGGCAAGACGACAACGCTCGCCAGCGACGCCGCCTGCGCCGAGCCGCACGATATTTTCTGGCGCGCACACGCTATTCGCGCTTTTCACCGTAATGGCGAGGCAACGGCCTCTCTACAGCATCAGGACCAGCAAAGACGCAGCAAGAGCTGGCAGAGTCAGTATGACGCCATAGCGCATGAAGCGCGCATAACTGATGTTCAGCCCGTGCTTGCGCAGGATAATGAGCCACAACACGGTCGCCAGAGAGCCACTCAGCGTCAGATTGGGCCCCAGATCGACCCCGATCAGCAGCGCATCCTGCAAGGCAGGGCTATGGGACGCCAGCAAAGGTGCAAGCTGCGCGGCAAGCAGGCCGGAAGGCAGATTATTGATGACATTGCTCAACAGACCTAAGCCGAACCCCGTGACCAGAATTGCCGTCGCCCCGTTCCCGTATGACACTATGAGCGAAGCCAGTTTCTGAATGACGCCGCTCTGTTCGACAGCCGAAACAAGCACGAACAGGCTCGCCACGAGCGGAAAGACCGACCACGAAATCTCGCGAAGCGCCGGGAGTGGTGACTGACGACGCAGCATCGTTGCCACCACACCAAGCCCTGCCCCGCTCAGTGCTGTCGCCCAGCCGAGCGGACCATGCAGAAAGGAGACGAGGGTCAGAAGCACGATCACCCCGAAAAGCGCCAATGCGACGAACCTCGCTATCGGGTCGAGGCTTGGCAGATCGCAGGCGCCAGTAAACCGGCTGGCGATCTCGCGTCGCACCAATGCAAAAAGCAGAATGAAGCTCACACCGACCGCGAGGCAGGAAGGCACCAGGAAGCGCTCGAGCCAAGGCAAAAGACCGGGCGGTTCGCCCCCGTAAAGCACCAGATTGGCCGGATTACTGATGGGCAGCAGAAAGCTCGCTGCATTGGCGACAAACGCACAGGCCAGCAAGGAAGGGAATGCGTCGATCCGCGCCTTCTGCGCTACGGCAATGACGGGTGGCGTCAGGAGAATGATCGTGGCGTCATTTGACAGAAATGCCGTGGTGACGATTGCGACGGCAAAGACAAGCAGGAAGAGCCGCCGCCCCGATCCTTTGGCATGGAGCAGCGCCGACGCCGCGAGCCAGTCGAATAGTTTTTCCTGACGGGCGACCTCGCTGAGAACCATCATGCCAAAGAGGAAAAGATAGACTTCCTTGCCTGAGGCGATGGCCTTGCCCGCATCATGCCAGCTGCACAGGCCAAGAAGCGGCACCATCAGCGCCGCAAGAGACGTCCACAGCGCCTCTGGCAATTGCCAGGGTCTGAAAAGCAGCCCGGCAATCGCAAAAGCGCAAAGCCCCCAGAGACTATATTCAATCATCTGACGACGCCCTCAAGCCGCCTGCGGCAGCTTTGACGGAGACTCATCGGACTCCCGCGTTTCAGGCATGAGGCAAAGGAAAAAGACGAAAGCCAGTATGGCAATGGCCGTCAGGGACAGGAACCCCACACGATAGCCCTCATACTGCACGATATAGCCACCGATGAGATTGCTGAGCCCGCCCCCGATCCCGACAGCCAGCGCCACCATCCCCTGCAGGAAATTGAAGCGTCCGGTGCCATCAGTCAGGTCAGAAGCAATGATGACGGCAATCACCCCGAAAATCCCGGCAGCGATACCGTCCAGTATCTGAATGGCCACAATGGCGTAAGGCGCATCGAACCAGGAAAACAGCAGGCCGCGTATCGGCAGGATGGCAAAAGCGAGCAGAAAGATCGGTTTACGCCCGATCCCGTGCGCCATGGCGCGGCCCACCCCCCATGCCACGAGCATCATCACGAATTGCGCAACGATCACGCAGGCACTCAGCGTCACCGCCTCCGCCCCCGGATGGCTTTTCGCCATGACCTGCGCCGCGAAGGGCAGCATGGCTGCGTTACCGAGATGGAAAAGGACGATCGCGCACAGAAACACCCAGACCGGGCGCTGCGAGAGCAGGCGACCGATCGCTATTGGCGGCTCATTGTTATCGTCCTCGCTTCCGCGAGCGATTTTCTGGTCGATTTCTGTCGGGCGTATCAGCAGCAACCCGCAGGCACTGGCGATGGCTGACCCGCAGACGAGATAGAAGATCCAGTTCAGGCCGAGATACTGGCCACACACCCCGGCCAGAATGGCCGAGACGAACGACCCGCAATGGTTGATGCCCTGGTTGCGGCTGATACGCCCGGGCAGGCGCCTGCGACCGACCAGACCCAGAGAGATTGCCGCCAGCGCGGGGGGTATGACCGCCGCCGCCGCCCCCATCAGAATCTGCGCGGCCAGCACAGGGGCCATGCCCGACATCGAGATGATAAGAAGGCAGGCAAGCGCCGTGACGAGCGCCGACACGGCAACAAGCGCACGTTTGTGAATGCTTGAATCGACAAGCAGCCCCGCCGGTATCTGACACACGGCAGCGGCAAACCCGGCCATGGCCATGGCGATACCGATCGGCCCGGCCTGCCAGTGACGCGCACTGGAGAGATAGACCGTCAGGTAGGGCCCTACCCCGCCCTGAACATCGGCTAGGAAGAAATTGGTGAGATCGAGCCCTGTAATGCTGCTAGCTGAGGGAGTTTTACCCGCCCCTTCCGGTTTCTTCCTGTTTTCTTCCTGCATGATGGTCACGCAATCACTTCCTGCATTACTTTTCGCCTGGTCATCAGAGGGTCTTTCGCTACTCGGATAACCGAGAGAATTCTAGATCAATACATATAAGAGGCGTCTTTTTTCAGAAGAGCCAGCAAAACGGGATCGTGAGGGAAAATGGCCGGACGCGCTCAACAGGGACGTTGAAGAGCGACGCGAGAACGTGCTTTCCTGCCATGGCGTTCCTTCAGGCTGCGGAACGTTTTCGTGTTTCATCCAAATCAGCATCGTCTGCCCTCAGGGCGACGGGCTTACGGGCAGAGGCAGTTTCAAAATGACCCAGCTCCTGCGTGCATCGGCCTGGCTTGTCTGCGCCGTGTTTGCCCTGATCGGGCTCGCCAAACCCTATTTCCCGACTCATGTCGGGTTCTTTGTCTATCCCGACCGTCACTGGGCCTTTGGCCTCATCAGGGACACGCAGGGCAGTAGCGAGATACTTGGGGTTTTCGTCATACCGATTGCCCTGAGCGTGGCCGCCTTTCTGTTGCTGACACTCGACAGAGACCGCGCCTGCTCCTGAAGCGGGCCGAAAGACCCGCGCTTGCCGCGGGGGATTCCTGCTGACGGCAGCCCGCTTCCCGAGCGCTCAGGCCTCGCCGTATCTTGCAGCATGGCGTGGCGAGATCCAACGGGCCGCCAGCACGAGACAGATGACGAAAATCATGATCGAGCAGGCAACGCTGGCCAGCGCCGCCCCGGTTACCCCGCAGAGCGCCATCAACCCGGCCAGGATCGCAAAATAGAGGGCGATCACTGCCAGACGGTATTTGAGAATGATGGCCAGACGCCCCATCACGGTCAGTAGCGTTTCGAGCGGAATGATGCAGACTTCCAGAAGGGCACTGAACACCATCAGCAGGATGATCGGCATCTCATTGGCAAAGCTGTCATGCAGCATGAGATGGACGATGGCCTTGCCGCCAAACAGCGCCACGACAACCGCCAGCGCGGAAAACCCGAAAATGACCAGAGCCAGTCGACGCGCGACATGACGCAGTTCGCTCCAGTTCTGGTTGTCCCTGAAGCGCACGAATTCGGGATAGAGGCTGGGAATCATCATCTGGGCGGGTTTGGCGAGGCCGTCGCATATCTGCTTCGTCACGCGATAGATCGCGACATCGCGCGCCCCAAGCATGGCACCGATTATCAGTGTGCCGCCCTGTCTGAACAGCGCATCGAGGATCTGGTTGACACTGACCCGCAGCGTAAAGCCCCAGATACCGAGCGTCTCGGATGGCGTCAGAAATGACGAAACAAGCCTGATATCGCCACCCATATGCCGTCGCAGCAATACGAGGCCACCAAGACTGGTCAGGGCGAAGAGGGCAAACTGGTGCAGGAACCAGATGAACAGGAAAAATTCGAGCGGCGCATGGCAGAGAGAACCAATCAGATAGCCAAGCGTACGCACGCAGGTCGAACCGAAATCGAACAGGGCTGCCAGACCGAAACGATTGCACAGCCTGATTACGCCGGTAGACCAGCCCGTATTCATGAAAGCGACCGTCAGCATCATCCAGCTCGCATCGCGCTTGACCGGGTCTGACCAGCCCAGAAAATGCGTGCTGGTCAGGGCAATCACGATCACCCCTCCGACAAGGCCGATTGCTGCGCTGATCATGTCCGAACGGATGCAATAGCCAAGGACAGGCATGAAACGACGCCGGTCACGCGCCTCAAACGCGGCGGTACCGTAATGAAGCAGGGTCTGCCATGACTGCAGATGCGTCATGTCGGAAACCAGCGTCACAAAGGTGGTGATCAGCAAAAGCACACCGAACGTCTTGAGCCCGAGGGCGTGAACAGCCCATGCCACATAGGCAAAGCTGCACAGCGCGTTGATGATCCGGCTGGAAATCAGAAATCCGGTATTGCTGAAAATGCGGTGCAGCGCCGAGCGTGGTTCAGAAGCCATGGGGCGGCAAGAGATCGCGATAGAAAGGTTTTGTCAAAGGGCATGCCCAGTGAGCCCTGCATGGGCCATCGAGGCCATGGGGCTCTGAGCTGGCATATCGAGACGCTCCATCAGGCGCGGCTCCCCTGACCGGAAACGCATGAGGGCGAGAAAATCCTCGCCCCCTCGCGAGACATGAAAGGGCGCAACGAGGGAAGCAAGGGCTTCGCAATCCGGCGCAGGGTCTGAAAGCAGCGCGCTCATGGCCCCGGCGAGTGCCGCGACATCGCGTGTCGGTACGCTGCGCCCGGCAATGGCGTCGGCAGTCAGAGTGTCGACAGCGGGTGAGCAACGCGTCGAGACGATCTGCCGCCCAGCAGCCAGGGCTTCGAGCAGAACAGCACCGAAGCTCTCGCAATGAGAGGACAGGACGAACAGGCGCGCCTGCTCCAGATACGGGCGGATGCTGGGCACATAACCTGTCAGCGTCACACGCCCGGCAAGACCGAGCCCATCAATCAGGCTTTCGAGCGCGCCGCGTTCCGGCCCCTCGCCACAGATCACCAGCCTTGCCTCGGGGCGCCGGGCGGCGACCGCATGAAAGGCGTTGATCAGCAGATCGAACCCCTTGATCGGCACGAGGCGCCCCGCTGCAAGAATGGTCGCCGACCCTTCGGGCACAGGGCATGGACGCCCCTCATCCCATAATGCCGGCAAGGGCACGACATCGACATGGGCGCACCCCACGATCTCACGCGTCTCACGCGCCAGAGGTTCGCTGAGTGTGGTGATGACATCGGCCTTGCCGAGCAATCGACGCATACGCCAGTCATAACCAATCTGGACCAGACGCGAGCGATTGCTGCGACAGACCGGCGAACTCACCTGCGCCACGATATGAGGGGCCTGTCCGGCGGGCAGGGATTTAAGCATCGGAATGACGGGCCAGTGGCTGTTGCCCGGCACGTAGCAGGACTCGATCCTACGCTGGCGCAGCACCGCGCGTGCGTGAAAGGCGAGAGACCAGGCGAGACGCGTGTCACCCAGAGCAGGGCTAAGGCCCAGGTCAACAATCTCGACCGAAGGGTCGAGCAGCGCCCTTAGCGGGCCATCGTCGCGACCCACCAGAAGGGTGACGGCAATCTGGCGCGACGCCCAGTAATTGGCGAGACCGATAGCCACGCGTTCGCTGCCGCCAAGACGGAAATCACGCAGGACGATGGCGATGGAGCCCGGCACCGAAGCCGACGGGCCGCACTTGATAGGGGTAATGACGGACATAAGAATCAGTCGTTCTGGCCTGCGAGGGAAGACCCGCCCTGATTGTCATAGTTTGACACAAGATACAATGCGTTACTTTTCCGGATACGGCAAATCCGGCCGGACTGCCCTCGCAGGCATAATACCATACGAGAGCAGAACGCAGTAAGGACGTCAGACCGCAATCAATCCTTTGTTGCAGGCGCGTCCGAAGGGGCCGATTTACCAGGCTGGGTCGAGTGTTCGACATCATAGGCCGTGGCTTTTTCTTCATAGCTGCCCTTGGCGCCCGGATGCTCCTTGTCATAGAGCGCGGCCTTTTCACGAGCTTCCTTGCGGTATTCGTGACGCTTGTACATGCCCGTGGCACACCCACCGACAGCGCCGAGCACGCCATGATTGACCAGATGGCCGCCGACAGCACCGGCAGCCCCGTATTTCAGGCATCCGCCCGGTTCGGCATGGGCGAGAGGGGCGGCGACGACGAAGGCCAGCAGGGTGAGGCCGAGAAGTGGACGCATGGACTTTTTCCTTGAATTATCAGGGCCTCCTCACGTTCGAAGACGCCCTGATGGTAGAAGAGTGAAAAACCGCTCGGGTTCAGATTTCGACCTGATGCCCGATTTCAACCAGACGCTCGCGCGGCAGGGTGAACCGGTCGGAAGCACGCACCGCGTTGCGATAGAGAAACCCGAACAGAATGCGACGCGGCGAGACCATCTTGGGTGTCTTGAGATCTGGCACCACGTCGTCATCGCCAGCAAAGAACACCAGCTTGTCGAGGTCCAGCGTGCAGCCCTGCTCTTTTGCCTGGCCGAGCACGTAATAGAGATTGGGTATCTCGACGAAACCGAAGGTGACGTTGATCTGCCAGATCCCGTTGCCAAGATCCTTGGTTGTCATGCGCTCATCGGCAGGGATGCGGGGTACAGTGTCGAATTTGACGTTGAGCACCACAACCTGCTCCGGCAGGCAGTGAAAATCGGCCACATGGCGCATGACGATGGGCGGCAGGGCGCTCTCATAGCGCGAGAGAAAGACAGCCGCTCCCGGCGTTCTGATCATCTCGCCATTGCGCAGCTTCTGCAGAACCTTGTCCGAACGCTCACCAAGGGGCGCCAGACCGGCTCGAAGCAGAATGATACCACGGCGCCATGTTGTCATGATGATGTAGATGAACAGACCTATCAGAAGCGGCACATAGCCGCCCTTGTCGATCTTGAGCAGATTGGCAACGAAGAACGCGATATCGATGATCGCAAAGAACAGGGCAATCGGCAGCGCCTTCCAGAGCGGCCATTCCCAGCGTTCGCGCATCACATCAAAGACGAGCAGTGTCGTCATGAGCATGGTTGTGGAAACTGCCGTGCCATAGGCCCCTGAGAGCGCATCGGAGCTCTTGAAGCTCAGCGCGATCAGCAGCGTCACGACCATGAGCATCCAGTTGACGACCGAAACATAGATCTGGCCGTATTCGCTGTCCGACGTCTGGCGGATATTGAGGCTTGGAAACCATCCGAGCTGCATGGCCTGACGCGTGAGCGTGAAAGCGCCCGTGATGATGGCCTGGCTGGCAATGATGGTCGCAAACGTCGCCAGCACCACCATCGGCAGCACCAGTGCATGGGGCATGGACGCGAAGAACGGGTTGTCCTTGATCTGCGGGTGGCTGACCAGAAACGCTGTCTGCCCGGCATAGCTCAACACCAGCATAGGCAATACGATAACAGCCAGAGCCAGCCTCACACTGGGGCGCCCGACATGGCTCATATCGGCATAAAGCGCTTCGGCACCCGTCACGGAAAGAAAGACGGCACCCAGAATGACGAGACTATTGGCGCCATGCTCATAGAGAAAGTGCAGCCCATAGAACGGATTGAGCCCGATCAGCACTGACGGATCATGGAGCAGCGAGCTGAGCCCGATCCCGCCCAGGGCGAGAAACCAGAGCAGCATGATCGGCCCGAAGACAGCGCTGATGCGCGCCGTTCCCAGAGGCTGGATAGCGAAAATGCCGAACAGGATAACGGCAGCAATCGGCAGGATGTAGGGCTGTAGTGATTTGGTCACGACCCCGATGCCCTCGATGGCACTCAGAACCGAGATGGCAGGCGTGATCGCCCCATCACCGTAGAGCAGGGCAGCACCAAACAGCCCGGCAGCGGCAAGGAGCGTGCCGCGCGTGTACCAGTGCTTGCCGAAGGAGCCGCCGACAAGAGAGAAAAGGGCGAGAATACCGCCCTCACCCTTGTTGTCGGCGCGCATCACGACGGTCGCGTATTTGACCGCCACGACCAGGATCATGGTCCAGACCAGCAGAGAGAAACCGCCGAGAAGCGTCTCGCGGTCTGTCGACCCTGTGTCGTTCAGGACGGTCTGGAGGGTATAAAGTGGGCTGGTTCCGATATCACCAAAAACGATGCCAAGTGCTGCCAGCGCGCCCGGCAGCACCTTCCTGTTTTCTTCGGCCATACGGCTCCCCGTTTTATGCCGCCTCGGCCCTCATTCGTGATGGGAGGCGTCGGCGTCCAGAAGTTTGACGTCGATGATCATCGCGCCTGAAAAATACATGGGCTTGACGAGATGCTTGATGATGTAGTGCCCATCGCCCCCTTCGATCCGCACCGGCACAGTGATGTCGTAACCGGAGAGACGGGCGTCGTAGGTGGCCTCCTCGCCATTAAGCGAAACGAGGGCGATCAGTTCATCATTTGTCATAATTTTCTCCACAATCCCGCGTCGGGCTGGCAGCAACTCATGAGCAAACGACGCGCCAGCCAGCGCGGTTGCACTTATCCGCAGGTCTGCCAGCCGCAACCGATGAAGGCAATGCGTCGACCCGAGGGCATATCCTGCACGACAATGATCTGACGCTCTTCCAGATAGGCGAGCTGTCTGCGCGCGCGACCGAGGGAATGCGTGCCATAGGCTTCGGCAATCGCGTCATCTCCGGGACAGGGAGCGCCATCGAGCGCGGCACGGGCCAGAAGCAGCACCACGCCCTGCACGTCTTCCGGCACTGTGCGGGCAATTTCGAGCGCCTGCTCCCAGCTTTCCTCCTGCGCCTGCTCGAAGCTGGAGCCCGAGCGCACACTGGCCAGAAGCAGGCGGAAGGCCCCGAGATCGAGCACGTTCCGGTCGAGGCGCTCGATACGCGCTCGCAGCTGGAAATCCTGATAGAGCGTCGCCAGAGGACGATAGGCGGAGTCGTTTTCTGCCACCACGGCTTCGGTCAGGCGCCAGAGCAGATCGGGGGCAGCCTCGACAACAGGCGCAACCTCCTCGACCGGCGCTGCGGCGGCGTAGGAGTCGAGCTGGGCCAGCAGATCGGGCGCCGGCGCACGGCGCTCTCTGGGGCGTGGCACGGTTTCGACCACGGGTTCGAGAATGAGGCTGTAATTATCCTCGGCAGGGCGCGCCTCGAATGGCGTCAGGACCGGCCCCGTCGCATGGCTTGCTGTCTCTACCGCACCGATGGACACCATGAGCGGCCTGCGGCTCAGCGCCGGGCCGAGCGCCATGAACTGCCCACGCGCAAGATCGCGGAAGCCTTCTGCCGTGCGCCGCTCCATGCCCAGAAGGTCGGCAGCGCGCAGCATGTCGATATCGAGGAAGGTGCGGCCCATCAGGAAATTGGAGGCCTCTGCCGCAACGTTCTTGGCCAGCTTGGCCAGACGCTGGGTCGCAATCACCCCGGCAAGACCGCGCTTTCTGCCGCGGCACATCAGATTGGTCATGGCACCGAGCGACAGGCGACGCGCCTCGTCAGAGGTGTCACCACTGGCGACAGGAGCAAAAAGCTGCGCCTCGTCCACCACGACCAGCACGGGATACCAATGGGCGCGCGGCGCCTCGAACATGCCATTGAGGAAAGACCCTGCAGCACGCAGCTGCATTTCAGCCTCGACCGATTCCAGATTGAGCACGACAGAGGCGCGATGAGCGCGGGCACGCTCGCCTGCTGCGCGCAGCGTGGCTTCTGTCTGCTCTGACGCATCGATGACAAGATGGCCGTATTTATCGGCCAGGGTCACGAAATCGCCTTCCGGGTCGACAATGACCTGCTGGACGAGTGTTGCCGTCTGCTCCAGCAGGCGGCGCAGCAGATGCGATTTTCCCGAGCCCGAATTACCCTGCACCAGCAGGCGGGTTGCGAGAAGTTCTGTCAGGTCCAGCTGGACATCCGCGCCGTCACGGCCACGGCCCATCGTGATCGATACGCTCATGCGGCTGTCCCTAGCGCAACTCGCCTCCGGAGTCAGCCATCGCAGGGGCGATTACGGGTTTTGTCGCAGGTGGTTTTTCACCCCCTGTGCTGCATGACGCCCGGTGGCAAAGCAGGCCTGCAACAGATAGCCACCTGTCGGCGCCTCCCAGTCCAGCATCTCTCCTGCCACAAACACGCCCGGGCGTTGTCTCACCATCAGCCCGTCATCGAGCGCCGCCTGCCTTATGCCACCAGCCGTCGAAATGGCGCGGGCGAGGGAATCCGGTGAGATGAGGTCGAGCGGGCAGGATTTGATGCATTGGGCAAGCCTGTCGGCGCTCGCATGAGCGGGTGTGGCCTCACGCAGCAGCCAGCGCGCAGCAGGAGACAGGCCCAGACGGCGCAGCTTGCCTGACTGGCTCTCACGCGCCCGAAACCCTTCAAGGCGAGCCTGCAGGACCTGCTGCGTCATACCGGGTCGCAGATCGAGCATGATCTGCAATCGCCCTTCACGCTGCAAGGCGTCGCGCCAGAATGAGGAGAGCCGATAGACGGGCGCGCCCTCGATGCCCTGACGGGTAATCGTCACATCGCCTCTGGCACTCTGCCCTGCCCCGCTGATGGTTATGGAATGCAGCACCTCACCATGAAACTGCTCGTGAAATGCTGCAGGCAGGCCTGTGATGAAACCGCAATTGGCAGGTTGCAGTGGCGTCAGGCTTTCCGGCGGCAAAAACCGGGTCCAGCCGCCATCGCTGCCGAGGCGCGGCCATGACGCGCCGCCCAAAGCGAGAACGGTCGCTGCGGCCGTCACTGTCTTTTTGCCCTGCGGGGTCTCGAACAGCAGGCTTCCGGCTTCGTCCCACCCTGCCCAGCGATGACGCAATTCGAACCGCGTATTGCGTTCGGCCAGTCGCGCCAGCCATGCCCGCAGCAACGGCGAGGCCTTCATCGCCTCGGGGAAAACGCGCCCGCTGCTGCCGGTAAAGCAGGGCTGGCCGAGAGCCTCTGCCCATCGTCTCAATGCCTGCGGAGGATAGGCCCTGATCATCGGCGCCAGCCAGGAAGCTGCGGTGCCATAGCGGGTAAGGAATTTATCGAGATCTTCCGCATGGGTCAGGTTGAGACCGCTGCGCCCGGCCATGAGAAACTTGCGCGCAGGGCTTGGCATCTGATCATAGACGACCACATCGAACCCGTCGGAAGAGAGGCTTTCGGCAGCGGCAAGACCGGCAGGCCCGGCGCCGATCACGGCGATGGTTTGTGGTGTCAGCATGAGGCGGGTTTAAGCCTCTTCACCAAATAGTGCCATAGAACGCCGCTTTTACCTCTTGAGCCTTTTGCGGGAACCGCCACATCATCCCGCGCGCTGCACTCCAGATCCGCGCCCAGACAGGGCCAGTTTCGAACACGCTGCTTCAGCCACGCCCCTTTTGCGCGATTTTTCCTTTCCATGTCTCGTGATCCTTCAGGACAGCCCATGATCGCTCTCAATTCAGAGACCCTCTCGACCCTCCCTGCCAGTGTCGAGGTTTTTCCCTATGATCGAGCCTCCCTGAAAGCAGGGATCGTGCATCTGAGCGTTGGCAATTTCCATCGCGCCCATCAGTGCTGGTACATTGATCGTCTTCTGAGCCAGCCGGGTAATGAAAGCTGGGCCTTTTGCGGGGTCGGCCTGATCGATGATGCGACCGAACGCCTTAAGCTCGAAGCCTTTCCCGCACAGGATAATCTCTACACGCTCACGCGCTATGCGCCTGACGGCACGACGCGACATCAGGTGATCGGCTCCATGCTCGATTATCTTTTTGCGCCTGCCGACCCGCAAGCCGTTCTTGCCCGCATGGCAGCCCCCGAGACGCGCATCGTGTCGATGACCATTACCGAGGGCGGGTATAATCAAGACCACGCGACCGGCAGCTATCGTCTGGAAACGCCACTGACCCAGCGTGAACTCGCCGCACCGACCAGGCCGGAATCGGCATTCGGCTATATCGTCGAGGCCCTGCGGCTGCGTCGTGAGGCAGGCATTGCCCCGTTCACCGTCATGTCCTGCGACAATCTGCGCGATAATGGCGTCGTGACGCGGCGCTCGGTCGTCAGCCATGCGCGCGCGCTCGACCCGGCACTGGCCACATGGATCGAGGAGAATGTTTCCTTCCCGAGCTCCATGGTCGATCGCATCACCCCTGCCGTGCTCAAGGAAGATGCCGACCGGGTGAACATGGAATGCGGTGTTCATGACCGCCTGCCGGTCATTTCGGAAGAATTCGCCCAGTGGGTGATCGAAGACCGCTTTGTCAACGAGCGCCCGGCACTCGAGAAAGTCGGTGCGCAGATCGTGCCTGACGTGCATCCGTATGAGCTCGCCAAGGTGCGTATGCTCAATGCCTCGCATTCCATGCTTGCCTATCCCGGCCAGCTCTCGGGGCTCGAGACCGTGCGCGATGCCATTATCGACCCGCAGATCGGCAAGCTGGTCGAACGCTTCATGAGCCTTGATGTGATTCCGCATCTGAGTGCCCCGCAGGACATGCCGCTCCCGGCCTATCGCGATCTCGTCATTGCGCGTTTCAGCAATCCGAATGTCGGCGACAGACTGGCCCGCATCACTGGTGATGGCGGCAGCAAGCTGCCCGTTTTTCTCGCCCCGAGCTGGAACAAGCTCGTGGAATCCGGCGGAACGCTTGATCGCATGGCGTTCGTTCTGGCCTGCTTCATTCGCTATCTCGGCGGGCGTACCGATCAGGGAGCAGGCTTCACGCCTTTCGAACCCGCACTCTCCGAAGCGCAGCGCAAGCTGGCCGAAAGCTGGGATACGGTGTTCACCATGACGGTTTTCGAGAGCTTTACACTCGACGACACCCATCGCCGGATGATTCGTGAAATGGCGGAAAGCATGGAACAGAGAGGCACAGAGGCCGTTCTGGCTGAACTCCTTGCGGCAGAACCTGCCAGCGCCTGATCCCTCAGGCCGGAACGAGACTGCCGCCTTTTTCGTCCAGAGGCGCCTTTCATGCTCGCATTCTCATCAGCGGGACGCTCATTCCTGCGCTATTCCGGCCTGAGCCTTGCCCTTGCGCTTTGCGCCGCTCCGATGGCGCAGGCGACACCCCTCGCCTCGCTTTCCGGGGCGACATCATGGCTCAATACCCAGCCCCCTTCTGCCGATGCGCTGAAGGGCAAGGTCGTGCTGGTGGATTTCTGGACCTATTCCTGCATCAACTGCCTGCGTGAACTGCCTTATGTCGAGGCCTGGGCCGATAAGTACAAACCCTATGGGCTAGTCATTATCGGCGTTCATGCGCCGGAATTCGCGTTCGAAAAGAACCTCGACAATATCAGGAAAGCGGTCACGAGGTTTCATATCGGCTTTCCTGTTGCTGTCGATAACGACCGGGCCATTTGGAATGGCTTTGGCAATGAATACTGGCCAGCCGCCTATTTCATCGGCGGGGATGGCAAGATTCAGGCCCATCATTTCGGCGAGGGCGATTACGACAATTCTGAACGCCTGATTCAAACCATGCTGCGTGAAAACGGGGCGAAGGATGTTCCGAGCGATCTGGTCCATCCCAAAGCCGTCGCCGAACAGGTCGAGGCCGATCAGTCGGATATCGGATCGCCCGAGACCTATATCGGCTATGAACGCGCCAGCAATTTCATCTCGACCGGTGGCGCGATTCAGGACGCCCCCAATGATTATGTCATCGAGCGGGCCCCTGCCCTCAACCAGTGGGGTCTGAGCGGCAACTGGAGCGTGGGGCCGGAATCAGCGCGGCTGAACAAGGCAGGCGGCGCCATCGTGTTCCGCTTCCATGCCCGTGATCTGCATCTCGTGCTTGGCCCCGTGAAGGGCGACGCTCCGGTAAAGTTCAGGGTGACGATTGACGGCAAGGCACCCGGGGCCATGCATGGCAGTGATTGCGACGAGAATGGCAACGGGATGGTGACAGGCCAGCGCCTTTATCAGCTCGTCCGTCAAAGCGATGACGCTGTAGGCGAGCACGAATTCAGGATCGAATTCCTCTCGCCCGGCGTCGAAGCCTTCTCTTTCACCTTCGGCTGAACAAGAGGGGCGGTTTCGCCAGCCTGTGGCTCAGGGGGCTTTCGCCCCCTGTCCGGTCAGAAGCTGGTGGAAACCGTACCGGTCATGGTGAAGCGGGCGGCAGTCATGAAGGAATTGCCATAGCCGGTATAGGAGGCAAGGCTTCCGCTATAGACCGTGCTCGGATCCTTGGCGCTGTAGATGGCGCCCATCGCCCCGGTGCGCACGATCGAGCCTGTGACATTGGCAAAGTTCAGCTTGATGGTGGGCGACTGGGCAATACCCATCGGCTTGAAGCGATAGCCAAGCGAGATGGTATTGGTCACAAAGCCCGGCATGCGCTGGTCGCCTGCCACGCTGACCGATTGCGGGCCGGTATAATGCAGGCTCGCATTGCCGAAGAACCCGGCATATTTATAGGTCAGACCGAAATTCGCTAGAACGCGCGGCGCCATGATGGCCTGCGTGCCCTTCGAATTCAGCATGGTATTCGTATAGGGGTCGAGCACATTGCTGTCCTGCACGGCATGCAGATATTCGACCGAGGCATAGGGGCTGAAACCGTGGATCGGGCGGCCCGAAATCATGAAATCAAAGCCGCGCATATGCTGGTTACCGATCGAGAACGGCTTGAACTGGTTCATGCCGAGATACTGGTTCACGATGCGGTTGGTGACATTGTAATTGAAGAATGAGGCATCGAGAATGATGTGCTCATCATGATAGCGATAGCCCAGTTCTTCCTTGATTGAATATTGGTTTTTGGGGATCGGCACGCTCGTATAGAGCCAGCCCAGATCGACTGCACTCGGTTGACGATAATCGCCCTCGGCATTGAGATAGATCTGGCTGTGTTCGTCGATCGTATAGCCGACCGAGAGCTGTGGCAGAGGCTCGGTACGGTTATTGGCCATACGGCCATAGAGATCCTTGTTCCAGGTATTGGCCATCACGAATTTGAAGCCAGCCTGGATATCCAGCTTGTCATGCAGATATTTGGCGTGATCTTCGACAAACAGGCTGTGGATCTCGGTGCCGGCATTCTGCTGATCGCCCGCGTCGATACGATAAGCCGCCCAGTTCGGGCTCGGGGCTGCCCCGTTATCCATGGTGTAGCTGGTGGGGTAGGATTGCTGGGTATAGTTGTTTTCATACCAGTAGCCGAACGCCACATGGTTATGCCGGTCGACATCGATCCCGAGCTTGGCGACGGCGCCACGACGCTCTGTTGCGCCTTGCAGGAAGTAGCTGGTGACATTGCGCGTGGAACCATCGGTCTGTGTGACGGTGCCGCCCGGTGAGGCATCCCAGCCCCTGCCGAGATTGTAATAGGGCTGCAGATCGAAAGCGAGACGACGGGTCAGAACGACATGGATCGGGGCCGAGATGAAGACCTGATTCCAGTAATCGGTATTGTTCTTCCAGTAGTTGATATTATTGGAATTGGCGGACCTGCCGTATCCCTCTCCCGTGTGCTTGTACCGGTAGAATTCCTGCTGGGTCGGGTAATTGTCGATCGTGAAATCTTCCCAGTTCCACGAGACGAAAGTCTTGGCGAAAGAGCCGTTCTGCCAGAACTTGTTCAGGCCGAAATCGACATGGCGACGGTCATTGATACCCGCTCCCATCCAGCTGCGCGTATGGGTGTTTGAAAAGGAGACATAGCCACGCACACCGCTATGACCGATCTCGCCCGTATCGAGACGGATGAACTCACGAGACAGATTATTCGTGCCATAAGAGAAATCGACAAGACCGCCGAATTTCTTGTCGGGCGTATGGGTGGTTTCATTCATCGTGCCGCTCGCCGCAGACATGACTGGCAGCGCAGTCTCTGAACTGCCGGGCGTCAGCGAGACGGATTCAACGTTTTCAGTATCGATATTCTCGGTGATGTATTTCGCTGCGGCAGCCGGTGCGCCATCGACCAGAAGCGCCATATCCAGATCGGTCAGGCCGCGGGTCTGGATCTGCCCGCCCTGCATGCCATACGGATCCGGCGTACTGATGCTGACGCTGGGCAGGTTCTGAATCAGATCGAGCGCCGTGCTCGATGGGTTGCGCATCGAGATATATTCATGATCGACGGTCTGCACGTTGCGCGGGGCATGTTCGATACGCATCATGCCGCCACCGCCATTGAGCGCCTGCCGACTGGTCGTGACCGAAATCTGCTCTTCCCCCCTGGCTTCAACCGGCCCTGTGCGCGCGCGCCGCGTGGCGGGCGCCGTCTGTGCGACCGGCTGACGGGCACCCTGTGGCTGAGCAGCAGTTCTGGCGGCGGCCTGCTTGTGAGAAGTCTTTGCATGGGCGGCAAAAGCAGAGCCTGAAAGCGCGATGGTCGACATCAGGCTCGTCGAAACCATCAGACAGGCAAAAGCCATGTAGCGCGGCGAGGGGCTGCGTGACGTCATACAGAATCCTATCGTTACGAACGTGGTGAGCCACTGGCTGCGTCCAGACCGGGGGGCGAAAACGCCAACCTCCAGCCGGGCCAGACCCGGAAACCGCTTTTTTGTATACAAGACGAAATGATACCGCAACGAATCATTTCACCTGACTTTCACAAAATTCGCAGCTTCGTTGTGCGAAAGTCACGCTCACAGACAGAATAGATCAAGAAACCATCTGTTTTTTCCGTTTAATTTCTTTTGCACGAATTTTCGTCGTTTATTGCGCGTATAAGCGCAATGGTCGGCACCCTGAACGGCAAGGAAACCAGCTGTAACTTTGACCGGTCCTCTCGGAAATTGTCGGTCTGTCGAGAGCGAGGGTCAGGGCAAAAAGACGCGCTTCGAACCTTCGCGATGTCTATCGCGAAAGCGCGGGTGTCGCTCCGTTCGCGTGGGTTCTGTGGCGAAAAGTGCGCGTCCAAGCGGCCCTGTTATCGCTATGAGGCGGAGCGCTTACCACCGGCAGGCCCCGTCCTATGCTGTCAGATGCAATGACAGATCTCGTGGCCTGATTGCACCGCCACTTCAGGCAAGGAAGCTCATCCCTTCCCTGCCTGCCTGAAGAGGCGGCGCTGGTTACCGGGCTGAAGCCGCTTTTCAGAGATCGATATCGAGGCCGATATCCAGCGCCTTGACGCTATGAGTCAACCAGCCAAGCGACAGCACCTCGACACCCGTTGCGGCAATAGCCGGGGCCGTTTCCGGCGTGATGCCACCGGAAGCTTCTGTCACAGCGCGACCATTCACGAGCTGCACGGCCTGACGCAGCATGTCGACAGGCATGTTGTCGAACAGATAGGCATTGGCCCCGCCATTCGAGAGCGCGGTCTCGAGCTGATCGAGCGTATCGACCTCAAGCGCTACGGCCATGAGGTGGCCCGCGCGCTTTCTGGCGCCTTCGAGTGCTGCGGCCACACCACCGCAAAGCGCGATGTGATTGTCCTTGATCAGGATCGCATCATCGAGGCGATAGCGGTGATTGCTGCCACCGCCTGCCTTGACCGCATATTTCTGTACCGCACGCAGCCCGGGCAAGGTCTTGCGGGTGCAACAGATACGCGCATTCGTATCCTGAACAGCATCGACCACCTGACGTGTGGCGGTAGCGATACCGCTCAGATGCGACAGCAGATTGAGGGCCGTGCGCTCACCACCCAGAATGGTCTCGGCACTTCCCTCGACCTCGGCCAGAATATCGCGTGGGGCGATACGGCACCCATCCTCCTTGAGCGCTGTGAAGCCGATCCGGGAGTCGAGCAGGGTAAAGGCAAGGCGCACCGCGCTCATGCCAGCCACCACCCCTTCATGACGGGCGCGAAACACAGCGCGCAAACGCTGTCCGGGCTGTGCGATGGCATAGGTGGTGGCATCACCCCCTATGCCAAAATCCTCGACAAGACCGGCGCGGACAACAGGTTCCCACATCAGATCCGGCAGGGGAGAAATGAAAGAACTCATGCGTAGACAATGCTCCGTTCCTGAAGACCGATATCCTTCAGGGTAAAATGAAAACGCTCGGCCTCGGTGGCCCCCTGACAATCGACACGCCAGTGACTACCCCGGCTTTCGCGTCGGCGCAGGGCCGCAGAAGCGATGGCAGCACCAACCAGCGCGTGATCGTCGCGATCGGCGAGCGGGGTAAGATAGGTGGCCAGCGCCTCCAGCCCATCCTGATCGCGAAGAATACCCGCCCCTTTATCCATCTGCTGGCCGAAACTTGCTGCCCCCAGCCGCGCCGGACGCGATGGATCCTGACAGGAATGGCGCTCGCGCGGCCCATTATTGACGTCCCAGGCAACAGCCCGCCCCATGACGAACGCCTCAAGCAGCGAATTGCTCGCCAGACGATTGGCACCATGCAGCCCCGTGCATGCCACCTCGCCACAGGCCCAGAGCCCGGCAAGACTGGCGCGACCATGCAGGTCGGTCGCGACCCCGCCCATATGATAATGCACCGCCGGACGCACCGGGATGGGCTCGCGATCCGGATCGATCCCGTGCTGTCGACAGGAAAGCGCAATACCGGGGAACTGACGTGAGAAGATCTGTTTGAGCCCCTTGCCCGCCTTGCCGCTTCTGGCATCGAGAAAAACGCGATGCCCTTCGAGGCGATGCCGTGCAATCGCCCGCGACACCCGGTCGCGTGACTGCAACTCGTCGGTGAAACGGGTGCCGGTCTCGTCAATCAGTACGGCACCAGCGCCTCTGACGGCCTCGCTGATCAGCGGCGAGCGCGCACCGCCCGTTTCAACATCGAGTGCGGTCGGATGAAACTGCACGAATTCCATATCCGCCAGTTGCGCCCCGGCGCGGGCCGCTGCGGCAAGGCCGCGCCCTGTATTGCTGTTGGGGCTTGTCGCCCCGGCATAGAGCGCCCCTGCCCCGCCACACGCCAGAATACAGGTATTGGTCGGAATGAACTGCCCCGTGTTGAGCCAGACACCACGCACCCGTCCCTCGACCGCATGGACATGTTCGAGTGTCACGCCATCGAGCACCACAATGCGTGGCAGGCTTTTCACCTGGGCAATGAGCGCCTGCATGATGCCAGCGCCGCTGCCATCGCCGCGCACATGGGCGATGCGGGCACGCGAATGCGCGGCTTCGAGATGCAGATCGAGGCTGCTGCTCCCTTTACGGTTGAAGGCGACGCCCCAGTCGAGCAGGGTCTCGATGGCAGAAGGCCCGGCTCCGATAATGGCCTCGACGGCCCTGCGATCGCACAAACCGTCACCGGCAGCCAGCGTATCGCGAATATGCAGTGCCACATCGTCATCATGACCGATGGCGGCAGCCAGCCCGCCCTGCGCCAGCATACTGGCGGCTTCCTCACCGAGCGGGGTCGGGCTGAGAACCACACAGGGCCGGTCGAGATGCAGGGCAGCGGAAAGTCCGGCGAGCCCGGCACCTGCAATGACCGGCCAGCCTGCAAACCGGGTGAGCGTCATCATCACGGCGCCCTCAGATGGCCAGCATCCGCTCGACCGCTCGACGCGCCTGCGGAAAGAGCGCCTCCGGAATGGTGACTTCCTCTTCCATATTTTCCAGCGCGCGACGGATGGAAGACAAGGTGATGCGCTTCATATGCGGGCAGAGATTGCAGGGACGCACGAATTCCACTGCCGGGTTGAGCGCTGCCAGATTATCGCTCATCGAGCATTCGGTCACGAGGAGCACCTTGCGCGGCTGTTTTACGGCCACGAATTCCATCATCCCTGCCGTCGAGCCGGCATAATCGGCCTCGGCCACCACGTCAGGCGGGCATTCGGGATGAGCCAGTACAACCACGCCGGGATGCATGCGGCGATACTGACGGATTTCGAGAGGGGTGAAGCGCTCATGCACCTCGCAATGACCGGGCCAGGTGAGCATCTCGATGCCGGTCTCGTTCTGGATGTTCTGCGCCAGAAACTCGTCAGGAATCATGATGACACGCGGCACACCGAGGCTTTCGACAACCTTCTTCGCATTGCCGGAGGTGCAGCAGATATCGGTCTCTGCTTTCACAGCGACCGAACTGTTGACATAAGTGACGACCGGCACGCCGGGATAGGTCGCCTTGAGCGCGCGCACATTCTCGGCCGTGATGGATTCTGCAAGCGAGCACCCGGCCATCGAGTCAGGAATGAGTACCGTCTTTTCCGGGTTCATGAGCTTGGCGGTCTCGGCCATGAAATGCACACCCGCCATGACAATAACTTGCTCCTGGGTGTTCTGCGCCTCTCGCGCCAGAGCAAGACTGTCACCGCGTATGTCGGAGATGCAGTGAAAGATCTCCGGGGTCTGATAATTATGCGCGAGGATCACCGCATTGCGCTCGCGCTTCAGGCGCAGAATGGCCCTGATGTCATCGGCGAAATTCTGCTCCCAGTCCTCGCGGGTCATCAAGCGGGAAACGGGCTCGTAAAGCGCATCGCTGCGGTCTCTGACGAGGGTCATCTGATCCATGAGATCCACTCCGCTCTTTATGCTCTTATTGAGCATAATAGGGATAAAACTGTTCGTTCCCCTACATTGGGATCGCCCCCCGGTATTTCAAAGCCACGATCCCGTGATTTCGATGAATTTTCCAGCCTTGGGAAATCAGCTCGCCACCGCGTGGTTTCAGATCGATCGTGCGATGGGCAGTTTCGACCCCATGAGATGACGCGTGCCAATCACGGCGCCCTTGAAGCGATAGAGCCGCGCCGGACGCCCCTGCGCCTGCATTTCCGCCTCGCCGGTTTCTTCCACCAGATCCTGGGCAAGAATGAGCCTGCGGAAATTCTGTTTATGCATCGGGCGCCCGGCAATAGCCTCGACCGTGCGCTGCAACTGCCAGAGGGTGAATGTCTCTGGCATCAATTCGAACACGACGGGGCGATAGCGTATCTTCGCGCGCAATCGGGCCAGAGCCGTGGCCAGAATACGCCGCCTGTCCGATGGCATGGAGCGCCCTGGCGCGAGCCATGACGCCGGATGGCGCGATTCCGGCAAAAGCCCTGCTTCCCAGAGCAGCTCGTAACGGTGCAGCACCAGCTCGTCGTTCCAGGGTTGCCCGTCGAGCCCGAAGGTTTCGGCACATCGCCACAACCGGGCCGCATCACGCCCTGCCCATTGGGAGAGAGCACGGCCTATTTCCGCATCGAGCTGCTCGGCGCCTTTTTCGCGACGGTTCTCCCATGGGAAATACTCGTAAAGCCCCCGCCAGCCTTCCTGCGCATCCTCGAGCCGGGTGAGCCCCATATAGGAGATACGGATCAGCCTTGGCTGATCCTGACCACCGGCCTCTTCTCCCGTCGCCTCGGCAAAGGTGTAGAGCTGTTCGATATGCCCGAGATGGCATTGTGTCTGCTGTTCGACCCAGAGCCTCATCCCCCGCTGCAAGGAACGATGGGCGGTTTCGAGCGGACCGGAGGGCAGATTGCGCCCATGATCGAGAGTCAGGACCAGAGGCATTTCATCCTGCACCGCAATCAGCACGGCCACGAGTTCCGAGCGTATCTCATTCATGCCGAGACGACCCGACCTGTCGTGAGCAGAAGCAGGCCGCGCAGGATTTCTGCCGGTGTCGGCGGACAGCCTCTGAGCGCCACATCACATTGCTCCACCCCGGAGAGACCGGCCTCCATGATTCCCCCGAGCGTTGCATAATTCGTGCTGAACGGCCCCTGCCCCAGCGCGCAATCGCCAATGGCAACAACGCCCTTGGGTGAGGGCATGGCTGCCCAGCGGGCCTGAAGCGCAGGCAGCAGGGCGCGTGTCACACACCCGACGACAAAAAGCAGTTCGGCATCATGAGGGGTATCAACAAAACGTATGTCATGCCGCGCGAGATCATACGCTGCCCCCTGCAGGGCATTGGCCTCGATCAGACAACCATCGCAACCGCCACCGGCAACGAGATGCAGCGTCAGGGGGCGCGGTGCCGGTGGCAGGGCGCTGCGGGGCCGCCAGCGATGGGCGTCCAGAAGCGCGCGCAGGTAAATCATGGACAGATCCGCTCATTCAATTCGACCCGGATTTGATCACAAAGAATGCGCGCGAAAAACCCCCGCCCCCGTCGCGTCATCGGTTCACGCCCTGTTTGCCCCGCCCGGTCGACAGGACCGGAGCACGCCTGACCGCAACCAGAAGCCAGCGTGGCGCGCCATCAACAACGGGGGCAAATCGCCGGGCTGCGTCGTTTTGCCCATGACGATATGCACAAGTTGCGGTAAGCCGGAAACATGACCTGCGACACTGCCCTCCCTTTCGATGCCGATGCCTTGCTCGCCCTTGCCGCCCGACTGGCAGATGAGGCGGCAACGCTCATCAACGCCATTCGTGACCGTGGATTTGAGACGATCATCAAGGCTGACAAATCACCGGTAACAGAGGCTGATCAGGCAGCAGAGCGTCACATTCTGGCCGGTCTGCGCGCTGCCACTCCCAATATTCCTGCCATCGGGGAAGAGGAAGTTGCCAACGGCACCTTCGTTGAACCCGGCGAGACCTACTGGCTGGTCGACCCGCTGGACGGCACGCGCGAATTCGCGGCCGGACGCGATGATTTCACGGTCAATATCGGGCTGGTTCACCAGAACCGTGCCGTTCTGGGCGCCATGGCGCTGCCCGCCTATGGCCAGCTCTATACGGGTCTGGTTGGCAAGGGTGCCTGGCGTCGTGACAGCAATGGGCTGAACGAGATTTCTGCGGTTCTCCCCCCGGAAGGCGGTTTGCGCATTCTCGCATCGCGCCATTATGCCGATGATCCGAGGCTGAAAGAGTGGCTGGCAGGTCGCAAGGTCGGCACGCTGGGCAATATCGGCTCTGCCGCAAAATTTGCCCGTGTGGCTGAAGGCGCCGCCGATTTCTACCCGCGCCTTGGCCCGACCATGGAGTGGGACACGGCCGCGCCCCAGGCCATTGTCGAAGCCGCTGGTGGCCATATTCTGGATGAGCAGGGCAAGCCGCTCACTTATGGCAAGCCCGGCTGGTTCAACCCGCCCTTTCTGTGCACTGGCCGTCATCCCGCAGGAGAGCACGACGCATGACCGAGATCCTGAAAGCCGATCCCGACGCCATCGCCCGTGCCGCCGCGCTTCTGCTCGACGGCAAGCTGGTCGCTTTTGGCACCGAGACCGTTTACGGGCTTGGCGCTCTGGCCACGTCGAACACGGCGGTTGCGCATATCTTCGCTGCCAAGAACCGCCCGCGCTTCAACCCGCTGATCAGCCATTTTGCCCGTACCGAAGCGGCCTTCGCCCATGTCGAGCCGACAGAACTGGCCTATCGCCTTGCCGAAAAATTCTGGCCCGGCCCGCTGACCATGATCCTGCCGCGCAAGAGCGGCTCGACCATCTGCGATCTGGCGACTGCAGGTCTGCCGACAGTGGCGTTGCGTGTGCCACGCGGCAAGACGGCCCTAGCCCTTCTTGAGGCGGTCGGTCAGCCCGTTGCTGCGCCATCTGCCAATCCCTCAGGCCGTGTCAGCCCGTCCGACGCTTTTCATGTGCTGCGCAACATGCATGGCCGTATCGATGCCATTCTTGACTCCGGCCCCTGCTCGGTCGGGCTGGAAAGCACCGTGATCGATCTGTCGCGCGAAGTGCCTTTCCTGCTGCGTCCAGGCGGAATCACGCTTGAGCAGCTCGAATCCGTGTGTGGTACGATCCGCAACCCCGATGATTATGCGACCAAGCTGCCCTCATCGCCGGGCATGCTCGCCTCGCATTACGCGCCTGGCCTGCCCGTGCGGCTGAATGCTGAATCGGTTAGCGAAAACGAGGCCCTGCTGGCTTTCGGTGACACGCTTCCCGGTGCCGGACTCGTGTATAATCTCAGCGAAACAAGCGATCTCGAAGAAGCCGCCGCGCGTCTCTTTGCCGGGCTGCGCTTTCTCGATGGGGAAGGCCAGCGCCGGGGGCTGCAGACCATCGCCGCCATGCCGGTACCCCGCCATGGGCTTGGCCTGGCCATTCTCGACCGTTTGCGTCGCGCAGCGAGCCCACGCCCTGTCGCCGGTGGCGATGACGACGATCTGGAGAGCATGATCGGCTGATGTCCGGCTCGTTCGACCCCAAGGAACTCAAGGTTCTCTCGGATATTCTTGCGCTCGTTCTCGAAGAGCAGGAAGGGCAATCCATCGCAGCGCTCAGCGCGCTGCGCTCACGTGCGAAGAAAAGCGCCATGACCGGGGGGGCACTGAAAAATCTTTTTGTCGCGATTGCCCCCAACCCACCACCTCGCGCCAAACCCAGAGCGACACGCACGACAAAGACCGCCGAGAGCGGTGCCGACACACTGGCTGCCCGCCAGCAGATCGTGACGCTCACCAATAATCTGCGCCAGATGGATCTCGAATTGCGCAATTCCCGCGCAAGACTGGAATCCGTGAGGTCGGAACTGTTCCAGACCCAGCAATCCCGCGCTGAGCTTCAGTCGAAACTCCTCACCAAGGAGTCACGCAAGCCTTTTGCCAGAATTCTCATCTGGTGCGGTTTTGCTGCGGGCATTCTGATCGGCATTGCTGGTACGCAGTTCATTCATTCGGTCGTGGATACACCGCGCATGGATCGCTCGATCTATCTTCGCTAAATTTCCGGGCACTGCGTTGCTACCCTGAACAAAACCATTCGGGCCTTGCGACCTTGTTAAGGCCCGGCGTCCAGTTCCGACGGAGCTTTTCCGTGATCGAACACTTGGTGAAACGAGACGATCGGCCCGTAATTCTGTTCCGAGTTTATGTACTCCACACAAAAATTACGGTCTGGGAAGGTCCGCCTCAAAGATACATCCCATGCAAAGGCGATTATTTTTCCAGCGTCTTCATATGACCTCTCTTCTGCCCCCCAAGGAAACAGATCCCAGATCTTCACCAAATTGAAGCTACGCTCATCCTTCCCCTTGGCTTTACATTGCGGGAAACGCGCTCTCACCATATCTTCATCCACGAAATCAGAAAGGAATACGACATCATCAAATATAAAAAACTCTGGAAATAACACTTTCGAAAAGACGACAATATCACTCGCATCGACCCTGTCCTGTATGTAGGACATGAAACCGAGATCATTAGGCTTTATGAACTGATCAACCCAACCAGAAACCTTCTCTGGAATATCGATCCCACGTATAGTCTCTATTCGTTCCATTTGAATTTACACCTTTATTCGCGACGAGTATTGGCCCGCACAAGGCTCTGGAACAGATCGATGAGGTGCCACGTATGCATCGCCCAATCTCACTTGGGCGGGTGAACAATCGCAATACAACAGATAATCCCGCAATACTGCGCTCGTCATCTTCAATTAAAGGTGCGGGAGCAAACTTGTCTGACGCAGTTTCGCGCAGCGCCCGCAGTCAGGTTTCAGTCACGCAACCCACCCATGATGGGTCGGAGCTCAACGCGGCTCTGGCTGCGTCGCCGGGCGGGCGGGCGGGGCTGGCAGGAGACGAAGTAGAGCCCCATCGTAAAAATCATGTTCGATACGATCATGAAAAGACTGGCCAGCATCAAAGCGCCGCTGCCGGTTACGCCAACCCATAATGAGTAGATCAGAAAACCGACATTGAGCGGGCGCATACCAAACAGCATCGAACGCAGCGGATTGGCCTGACCCGGCTTGACCAGCCCGCGCATTCTCATGATGGCGAGATAGAAAGCGACGAACAGGACCCAGTTCAGGATATTGAATACGGAGTCACCAATCGAGGCATAGCCGCTGATGGAAAGGATGACGATCGCCGCCAGGAAGAAGACGATCGCCCCGAGTTGCAGGCTCATCCCGAGTTCCGCCGAAGGGAGCTTTTCGGGCAACCTGTCTGAGACCGGCTGAAAGACCCTATCGAGCAGCCAGAGATCGGCCTGATTGATGCGTTCGACAAATGTGGACATGGGACTGATTTACCGCGCTCGCGCTCTTCACGCACCCGTTTTCTTCGTCGCCGCAAGAGGGGTCCCCTCCCACCGGACGCCCCCGACAGAAGCGCAGGCATATCCCAATACAAGATAAAATCTCTGAAAGTTAATCATATAATTTTTGACAATAAATACCGTTAAAAAGATGATAAACGTTCCGAATCGACAAAGGTTATCCCTCTATGCTTCATCCGGCCCTTCTCGATCGTCTCTGCAAGACTTACGACGGCAGGAAAATTCTGGATGATATCAGCGTTTCTCTGGCGCCCGGCAGTATCAATGCGCTCCTGGGGCCTAACGGCGCCGGTAAGACGACCCTCATCGGATGCCTTCTGGGGTTGCTCGTGCCTGACTCAGGCGCTGTTCGCATCTGGGGTGAAAACGCCGACAAACTGAGCCCTGAAACGCGGTGTCGCATCGGCTTCGTCCCCCAGACAATGACAGGCCTTACCTGGTTTCGCGTGCAGGAACTCAAGGATTATCTCTCCGCCTTTCGCAACCAGCCGGACGGCGCGGAAGACAGGCGCTGGGCAGATTGGGCGGCACTCGATCCCAAAGCCCGCATCTCCACCCTGTCAGGTGGAGAGCGCCAACGCCTTGCCATCGTGCTGGCCCTGCGCTTCTCACCCGATCTGATCATTCTCGACGAGCCGGTCGCGAGCCTCGACCCGATGGCACGGCATGATTTCATCGCGCTTTTGTCTGAGACCGTACAGCGACGCGAGACGACAGCCCTGATCTCGTCCCATATCATCTCCGATCTGGAACGCATCTGCGATCGCTTTCTCGTCATGAAGAAAGGAAGATTGATCGGCGATCTGAGCGCCGAGGTTTTTGCCGGTGAGATACGGCGCCTCGCCATATGGCCCGATACGGCGCTCGGTCTGGAGGTCCTGGCTGACCTGCCCGATGGCAGTGTCTGGGTGCGTGGCTGGCGACCTGAACTGGACGCGAGGAATCTGCCGGTTCTTGCAGGCGATATGGAAGCCTATTTTCTGGCGCTGACACGATGAACGCCGCCAGAAACCCCTCGATGACACAAGTCCTTCAAGACTGCCTCCGCTCCATGCGGCTTTATGTCTCGCCTGTTTTCCTGCGCGAGAACCCTCTCGTTATCCTGGCCGTTTTTTATACGGCTCTTTGCTTTACTCTCGCATTCCTGTTCTGGAATGTCCGGTCCTGGCATAGCGGGCACTACGCCATTCCCCCTGTTCTGGCCCCGACCTGGTGGGTTTCGCTTTATGCCGGATTTTCGGCAATCAGCCTGCATTACTGGCGACAGGTTCGAACACCGACGACCTATCTCCTCAATCGGCTGCAGCGCGCTGAATATCTTGCCATCCTTGTCATGGCGCTGGCCTTGGGTGTCCTGCTTGCTCTTCCTCCTCTGCTGACGGGCGCCCCCGCGGTCAACTGCTTCGCGCTGGAAGCCATTGCCATGGTTCTCTGGTGCAGCCCCAGGCCCGTCAACCGCGCAGCGGCCCTGCGAAGCGTGATGACGCCACTGGGTATTGTCAGAGCGCTCGGGTTTATCTTTCTGCTTGTTCCCAGAATGCAGAACTATCTGTTCTCCATGCCCTGGTACACCGCAATCGGCATCATGATCGTCTGTCTCGGTATGGTCCTGCACCTCTATCGTCTGAGCGATTACCGTCTGGCAGCCCAAACGCCTCGCCCTATCCTTGATGGCAGCACGAAGCGCATCTCCACTGTCGTTGAGCGTCTCAGCGCCGTCATCCTCTGGCGCCCTTCATGGCTTGTCCGTCTGCCTCTCGCCGATCCTCTTCAGACCGGCAGCCCGATTGCCGTCATCCTGATGGTTGTCGTCGCAACGCTTATTTTCGGAGGCGTGACAGAAATCATTGCGTGGATGGCAGACGGGGTCGCCCCCTCTCTCATCGCCCTGCGCCATCGTTTGCCTGACCTCGCGCGTCAGAGCCTCCTTCTGATCGGCGTAAGTCTTTCAGCCTGGATGACCCAGCGCGCAGACTGGCCCTTTCTCCTGACGCTTGGGCCTTACGGAAGCAAACGCGCCTTTGCCCAGGCAGTCTATCGTCTTCATCTGCAAAGGGCCCTTCAGGCCAGTCTCATCGCGGGTACGATGATCGCCCTGACTGGATGGTTCGATCATCGGGCAACGCTCACCTGGGCTTTGGCGGCAGGCTGGTCCTGTGGCCTGGCTCTGATAGGCACCAGTTGTCTGCCTACGCTCGCCTTTATCATCCCGCGACTCAATCGTCGGGCGACAATCGCGTTTCTAAATATCGGCGCCATGGTGCTGGGATTGCAACTCGCGACATCCCTCATCCTGCAGACAGGGTTCTGGTGGCGCTGGCTGCTGGCACCGGCATCGCTCATCATTGCCGCCCTGTTTTATGTTTTTGTCCCGCCACGTCTTGCCGCACAGGACTGGCCGATCGAACCGCCCCGTTAGCCGCAAGCAACATGGACAGACTACGACAAGCTGTTACGCTGCCTGCTATTCACCGCTTTTCCTGCCATCAGGAGTTCAACATGGCCGTGCTGCCTCATCTGCGCAAAATGCTTCTGGCGTCGAGCCTGCTCGTCGCCCCCGCACTGACCCTCCCCGCTCTGGCAGCCCCCGCCACTCCGGCCCCTCATGCGGCCACTGCGATGGACAGTGCCGTAAAGGCCACCCTGCCGAACGGGCTGCGCGTCGTGATCGTGCCCGATCGCCTTGCCCCGGTGGTGCAGACACAGGTCATCTATCTTGCCGGTTCGGCAGCTGCACCCAATGGCTTTCCGGGTACGGCGCATGCGCTCGAACACATGATGTTCAATGGCTCCAAGGCCCTCAGCCGCGACCAGCTTTCGACCGTCAGTGCGCGCATCGGCAATGTCAGCAATGCCTTCACGACTGAAGACACGACACAGTTCTATTTTCAGGCACCCGCGCATTACCTCGATCTCCTGCTCAAAATCGAAGCCGATCGCATGCGCAATGTCCTGCTGACAGACGCTGATTGGGGACATGAGCGCGGTGCTATCGAACAGGAAGTCGCCCGCGACCTTTCGATGCCTTTCCAGCGCTATACGATCGCGCTGAATCGCGCCCTGTTCGGGGGCACGCCCTATGAGCACGATGCGCTGGGTACGCGTGACTCCTTCGACAAGACCGACGCAAAACTGCTGCGCGGCTTCTATGACAGCTGGTACCAGCCAAACAACGCGATCCTGCTCATTGTCGGGGATATCGATCCGGCGACCACGCTCGACAAGGTGCGCAGCCAGTTCAGCGCCATCCCCTCGGGCAAGCTCCCCGCCCGCCCCGTGGTCGAGCCGGCCCCCGTCACGCCGCAGACCATCAAGATCGACAGCGACTACGCCACAGGCATTCTGAGCATCGCCTATCGTATGCCCGGCTCACAGAGCCCGGATTACGCAGCGGCGCAAATTCTTGCGGATGTCCTGAGCAGTCAGCGCGGCGCCCTTTTCGCTCTTGTGCCCCAGGGCAAGGCATTGGGAACCGAATTTTCCTATAACGCCCGCGTGCATGCCGGTGTCGGCAGTGCGCTGGCCGCCTTCCCCAAGGGGCAGGACCCCAGCGCGCTGCTGGGCGAAGTGCGCGGCATTCTCGAAACGATCCGCCAGAAAGGCGTACCTGCCGATCTGGTCGAGGCGGCCAAGCGCAAGGAAATTGCCGCTCTTGAATTCAACGCCAACAGCATTACCGATCTGACCCAGAGCTGGGCCGATGCCTTGGCCTATAGCGGCGTGAATTCGCCCGCCGATCTGGTGAAGGCCTATCGCGGCGTCACGCTTGAGCAGGTCAATGCTCTTGCCGCCCGCCTGCTCGACCCGGCTCATGCTGTGACCGGCATTCTGACTCCGTCGGGCGGCAAGTCACCCCAGATCGGTGGCGCCAAGGGGCCGGAATCGCTTCTGCCGCCGCCCAGCAAGAATATCACCCTGCCCGACTGGGCTGCGACGGCTCTGGCCGATCTGCCCAAGCCCGAGCCACTCAGCCTGCCCGCACGCTACACGCTCAAGAATGGCATCACGCTTCTGGTGCAGCCCGAGCATGTCAGCCATACAATCCGCCTCTACGGCTCCATCCGCCATAACAGCTACCTGCAGCAGCCCAAGGGCAAGGAAGGCGTTGCCGATCTGACGAGCGATCTTTTCCTGTTCGGCAGCACGAGTCATGATCGCCTCGCTTTCGCAGCGGCCCTCGACGCCCTCGCCTCTGATGCCAGTGGGGGTGTCTCCTTCTCTCTCAGCACGCTAAGCGCCAATTTTGACAAGACGCTGGCGCTCCTGGCTGAAAACGAGCTTCACCCGGCTTTTCCCGCGCAGGCTTTCATGATCATGAAGCAGCAGGCCATCGCGACGCAGGCAGGCGTTCTGCAATCGCCCGGCTATCGCTTCCAGCGTGCCGTGACAAAAGCACTCTCCCCCGCTGATGATCCGTCACTTCGCGAAACCACACCCCAGACGCTCTCGTCGATTTCGCTGGCTGATGTGCAGGATTTCTACAAGGCGGCCTATCGCCCCGACCTGACCACCATTGTCGTGATCGGTGACATCACCCCCGAAAAAGCCAGGGCTTCGGTTGAATCGGCGTTCAGCGCCTGGGCCGCGACAGGCCCACAACCTGCGGTTGACCTGCCCGCGCGTCCCCAGAGCAAGCACTCGCAGGCGATCATCGACGACCCGGGTCGCGTGCAGGATTCCGTCTACCTTGCCCAAACCGTCGCCAGCGGCGTGAAGAACCCCGATCGCTATGCACTTGAAGTCGGCAATGAAGTTCTCGGCTCAGGCTTTTCGTCGCGTCTCATGCAGGATCTGCGCGTGCGCAGCGGCATGGTCTACACCACAGGCTCCGACTTCGCCTGGTCGGCCAATCGCGGCGCTTTCATGATCTCTTACGGGTCGGACCCGGACAAGACCAGCAAGGCCCGCGATGCTGCCCTGCGCAACGTCTCGTCCATGCAATCCAGCCCGGTCTCTGACGACGAACTGCTCAACGCCAAGGCGTCGATCCTGCGCGCTATCCCGATGGAGCGCGCCAGCTTCGGCGGTATTGCCGGTCAGTATCTGTCGCTTGTCGATCTCGGCCTACCCCTCACCGAGCCCGATGACCGCGCCAGGACCGTCTACGCCATGAGCGCCAGACAGGTGCAGGAAGCCTTCCATCACTGGGTTCGCCCTGATGAGATGGCCCAGATCATTCGTGGTCCTGCGCCGAAATAACGGGTCTTTTCGGGGCTTTGCCCCGAGCCTTGCGAACAGGCAGTCGGCCTTTGAGGACGCCAGAGTCAGCAAGACGAGAGAGGGTACGCCCTCTCTCGTATGGAACAGGGCTCAGCCCGGCAGCGCGGCGGGGCGTTCCTGTTTCAGAAGGTGCTTTAGGGGCTCTGCCCCGAACCCCGCCAAAGGGCGGTCGCCCTTTGGATACCCGTTTTTCAGAAGTCTGAAGGGGCGGCGCCTGAGGCTTCAGCAATCGCCGCAGCCTCCTCTTCAAGATAGGCTGCCAGATCGCCGCCAGTAGCCGAATTCAGATCGCGTTCGGAAATACCGGCCTCACCAGCCGCAGCAACACAGGCCTGAGCGGCCTGCTCTGGCGTGCCCCAATGCTGGTGATGCGTTTCGACCCAGCTATCGAGCCATTCATCAATATCTTCGCTGGTCATGATCAGCGGGTTCCAAACAGGCGGTCGCCTGCATCGCCCAGACCCGGGCGGATATAGCCTTTTTCGTCCAGACCGCGATCGACCGCACAGGTCACGACACGCACATCGGGATGACGCTCTGCCAGGCAGGCCACACCCTCAGGCGCAGCAAGCAGGCAGACAAAAATGATCTTGCGTACGCCGCTGGCCTTGATGCGATCGAGTGCCGCCGCCGCGCTGTGGCCAGTGGCCAGCATGGGATCGACCACAATGCAGTCGCGCTCGGCGACGTCATCAGGCAGCTTCATGTAGTATTCGACCGCTTCGAGCGTATCGTGATCGCGATAGAGCCCGACATGGCCCACACGGGCTGCGGGAATGAGGTCGAGCATACCGTCCAGAATGCCGTTGCCCGCACGCAGGATCGACACGAAGCAGAGCTTCTTGCCGGAGAGCTGACGCCCCTCCATGCGCTCGAGCGGGGTATCGATCTCGACCGGCTCGGTGCTGAGGTCGCGCGTGGCCTCATAGCACATAAGCAGGCTCAGCTCGCGCGTCAGCCTTCTGAACCCCGCAGTCGAGGTAGAGGCCTGACGCAGACGGGTCAGCTTGTGTTGAACGAGCGGGTGGTCGAGCACGACCAGGGAGTCAGGAAGGGCAGTCATGGCGCGATCCTTACCGAAAAATCGTTGCGCTGTCAGCTTGGTTCGAAGCGAAGCGCCACACCATTCATGCAAAAACGCAATCCGGTCGGTTTCGGCCCGTCAGGGAAGACATGACCCAGATGACCCTTGCACCCGGCGCAATGCACCTCGATACGTGTCATGCCCAGCGTCTTGTCGACCGTGGTTTCGGTCATGCCGTCGCGCGGTCTGAAAAAGGACGGCCAGCCACTGCCGCTCTCATATTTGGTCGAGGAGTCGAACAAAGGCTCGCCGCAGCCGGCACAATGATAGACGCCCTCGCGCTTTTCATCATTGAGCGGGCTCGAACCCGGTCGCTCCGTGCCATGCTCGCGCAGCACGCGATGCTGCTCGGGGGTCAAGGGCAGGCCACAGCTTGGCATCTGGATATCGTCGCTCATGGAAAGGATCCTTTTCCGGGGCGGGTAGACGGGAGAATACGCCAGATATGGCGCCTCAGCGTGTTTTTTCCAGCGCCTCACTCTGCTTGCGGTTCAATTTCAGCCGGTCGACAAGACGGGTGAGAAAGTCATCGGCAATGGGACGCGTATGATGCCTCATGGGCTGGGCTGCGAAAAGCGCACCCGATGGCAGGCGATAGCCAGGCAGGACGCGCATGAGCCTGCCCTCTGCCAGAGGCTGCGCACATAATTCGAGACTGGCTGCAATGATGCCGCTGCCTGCACAGGCAAAATCGAGACGGATCGGCGCGGGTGTCGCAGCAATGCGACTGTCGAGCGGAATATCGATCTGCCCTGCCGCACATCGTCCCTCCTCCTCTTCGATCGGAATAAGTGTCCAACTCTGCTCGCCGGGGCGGGTAAGGCAGGGAAACGAGGAGAGATCCTGCGGTATGGCGGGATGGCCCTGCCTCGCGAGAAACTCCGGCGAGGCGAACAGGGCGATGTCATAGGTGCCAATACGCCTGATGCGATAATCGCCCTCATTCATCTCATCTCGCCGGTGGCTGAGAAAGATATCGCATTCGGCGCGTTTGAAATCGGGCAGACTAACGCTGGCCTCAAGCGACACCCGCATGGCCGGGTTCTGCGACAGCATTTCCCTGACAATCGGATTGACGCAGGAAATCAGAATTTCGGGCGGCGCCGCAATGCGCAGCACACCACCGCTGCGGGCATCACGACAGAGCGCCGCCACACCATTATCGAGCGTATCAAGCAAAGGCGCCACAAAGGCACTGAGACGCTCTCCGGCTTCGGTCAGACGCAGGCCGTCAGCCCCTGTCTCGACAAGGCTCAACCCGAGACGGGTTTCCAGCCGCTCGACACTGCGCGAGACGCTGGTGGCATGCACACCGAGCCGTCTGGCAGCGCGCGTGTAGCTCAGACTATCGGCGACTGCGACAAAAACACTGTATTCGTTCCGGCTCATCCCTGAATTTATGCAGTCATGACCTGCGTTATTGCAAGATTTCGGCCTTTCGAACTGCGTTATGATCTCTCCAATTCAGTCGGAAAGGCGGCAGTCCTTGCCGTCTCCTGACACAAAGGAGATTTCCCGTGACGAACACCATAATCGAACAGGCCAGAACACGTCCCGCAGCAGTCATTGGCGCGGGTACGCTCGGCAGACGCATTGCGCTGATGCTCGCGGCGCGTGGCGGGCAGGTACGTCTGTTCGACAGCAACGCCTCAGCGGCCCAGGCCGGTCTCGACTACGCACGACAAACACTTGCGAGTGTGGTCGCCACACTCGAGGGTGGCGTGGCCGGTCAGATCGACAGCGCCCCCACGCTGGAGGCCACAATCGACGGCGCCTGGCTGATTATCGAGGCGCTTCCCGAGCGACTGGATCTCAAGATCCCTCTTTTCGGCACGCTGTCGCAAAAAGCCGCACCCGACGCGATTCTGGCCACGAATTCATCGTCTTACCCTTCCAGCAAGATGGCGGCGGAAGTTGCGGACAAATCTCGCATGCTCAATACGCATTTCATGATGCCACCCGAGCAGCGTGCGGTGGAACTCATGTCTTGCGGCGCCACGAGACCGGGATTGATGGAAGAACTCGCTGGCTATTTTTCGACGCTGGGGCTTTCACCCTATATCGCGCAGAAAGAAAGCATCGGCTTCATCGAAAACCGTATCTGGGCCGCCATCAAGCGTGAGGCGCTCTGCGTTGCCGCCGAAGGGGTCGCCACTCCCGAAGTGATCGACCGCATTTACTGCGAGACACAGGGCACGCCCATGGGGCCGTTCCGTGCCATGGACCGGGTCGGGCTCGATATCGTGCTGCAAATCGAGGAGCATTATGCGCGCGCCTATCCGCATCTGCCCGAGGCGCCGCGTGTGCTTCTGAAAAAGATGATTGCCGAGAACCGCCTTGGCCTCAAGACAGGTCGCGGCTTCTATGATTACAGCGAAAAGGGAACCGCATCATGAGTGACGATCCCATCCTCTACACACTCGAAACCGCGCCGCCTGCCATCACGGCGCTGTCGACACGCGACGGGCGCGTCGTTGGGCATGTCGACGCACGCTGGGGAACGCCTGACGGAATCTGTGTCGATCAGGCTGCAGGTCAGATCACCTGGACGAATATGGGGGCAGACTGGGAGGCCCCCGACGGTACGATCGAGCGTGCCCGGCTTGATGGCAGTCAGCATGAGATACTGGTGGGCAAGGGCCAGATCGTCACTCCCAAGCAGCTTGCCGTCGATCAGCACGGCGGGCATCTCTACTGGTGCGACCGCGAGGGCATGAGGATCATGCGTAGCGCTCTCGACGGAACGGCCGTCGAGGTGCTGCTGAAACGCGGAGACTATCCGCAGGACATGCCCGACTTCTCGCGCCAGTGTGTGGGCATCGCCCTCGATCTGGTCAACCGTCAGATCTATTGGACGCAGAAAGGCTCACCCAAGGGCGGTATCGGCCGGATCTTTCGCATGCCCATGGCAATGGCTGACGGCGACGATCCGGCAGACCGCCACGATATCGAGATTCTGGCCGATCATCTGCCTGAGCCCATCGACCTGCATGTCTTTCCCGGCTCCGGTCACCTTTACTGGACCGATCGTGGAGCGCCGCCGGATGGCAACAGCCTGAACATGGCGCGCATCGACCGAAGAGGACTTTTCGACCGCAAGGTAATCCTGCGCGGCCTTGACGAGGGCATCGGCCTCGCCATCGACAAGGCAGAAAAACAGGCCTTCGTCAGCGATCTGGGGGGAACGATCCGTGTGGTCGATCTGGAGACGGGCGAGAGCCGCGTGCTGCGCCAGCAATCAGCGACGACAGGCGTTTATCTGGTGGAATGAGCGCAATTCCCTCCATCCTGAAGAGCGTCTAGAGGGGCCAGCGCCTGCTGGCCCCTCACTTTTCTTGTGATCGCAGTAACCTCAATAAAATTGCCTCCGCCCTCGGGGGGAGAGTTCGCATAAGCGCCGAAATGCGTCATGATACGCGCAAAATTGCAGGAGACTTCTCATGTCCGCATCGCATTCCGGCACGCCACGCCCGGTCATGCTCGTCATCCTCGACGGGTTCGGTGACAGCGCAACCCATGAAGACAACGCTGTTGCCCTCGCCAACACGCCGAATTTCGACCGTCTTTGGGCCAGCTCCCCCCATGCCTATCTCAAGGCCTGCGGTGAAGATGTGGGTCTGCCCGAGGGGCAGATGGGCAATTCCGAAGTCGGCCATCTCAATATCGGTGCCGGTCGCGTGGTCATGCAGGATCTGCCGCGCATCACCCGCGCCGCACGTGACGGCTCTCTGGCCCAAAACCCGGCTCTCTGCGCCTTCATCGATGCGCTGAAAGCCAGCGGTGGCACCTGTCATCTCGTCGGCCTTGTCTCGCCGGGTGGCGTTCATGCCCATATGGATCACATCGCTGCCCTTGCGAAAATCGTGGCTGCCGCCGGGGTAAAGGTGGCCCTGCACGTGTTCTCTGACGGGCGCGACACGGCTCCCGATTCAGGCGATGGCTATATCCGCACCCTTGCTGCCGAACTGCCCGCAGGGGCGTCGATCGCAACCATCAGCGGGCGCTACTACGCCATGGATCGCGATAACCGCTGGGAGCGGGTCAGCCTTACCTATGACGTGATCGTATCCGCCAAGGGCGAGCACGCCGCCGATGCGCTCTCCGTTCTGCCCGCCAGCCAGGCGAAGGGCGTGACCGATGAATTCGTCATCCCGACCGTGATCGGTGACTATGCCGGCATGAAGGATGGCGACGGCATTCTGTCGGCCAATTTCCGCGCAGACCGCATCCGCGAACTGCTCGACGCCATGCTCTTCCCTGATTTTGACGGGTTTGTGCGCTCGAAGATCGTCAAGTTTGCCTCTGTCTGCGGCATGACAGCCTATAGCTCAGCTCTGGCGCCGTTCATGAGCGTGATGTTCCCCAAGCAGTCGATGGAGCATCTTCTGGGCGATGTCGTCTCGCAGGCCGGCCTGGCACAGCTGCGCATGGCCGAAACCGAGAAATATCCGCATGTGACCTACTTCCTCAACGGCGGGCGCGAAGCCATCCTGCCGGGTGAAGAGCGCATTCTGGTCCCCTCACCCAAGGTCGCGACCTATGACCTTCAGCCGGAAATGTCGGCACCTGAGCTGACCGATCGTGCGGTTGAGTCGATCGAGAGCGGCAAATTCGACCTGATCGTCCTCAATTTCGCCAATCCGGACATGGTGGGCCATACGGGCGTGCTGTCTGCCGCCATCAAGGCCTGCGAGGCCGTCGATACCGGTCTTGGGCGTATCGTCGACGCCATCGACAAGATGGGCGGTGCGCTTATCGTCACGGCTGATCACGGCAATTGCGAAACCATGCGCGACCCGGTGACGGGTGGTGTGCATACCGCGCACACGCTCAACCGCGTGCCGGTCATCCTGCATGGCGGGCGCGGCATTCCCGCGATCCATGACGGCCGTCTGGCCGATCTGGCCCCGACGCTGCTGACCCTGATGAACCTGAAGAAGCCGGCAGAAATGACCGGTAAATGCCTCATCAACGGCTAAGCCTGTACATGCCGGTCAAGAAACCGCTCCTGACCGGTTCCCTGCTGCTTGGGGTCTGTCTCATGGGACCGACCCCGACGCTTGCCGCGACCAACGCCAGACATGTCGCCCAGAGCGCCAGCCAGAAGGCCCTCGACAAGGCAAAGCATGACCGCGAGGCTCTGCTTTCGCGCAAGGCCCGCGAAGCAGCGCTGATTGACGCCCAACGCAAGGCCCAGACAAAAGCCGCTCAGGATGCCGCTTTGCAGGCGGAACGCGCGCGCCATTTTTCTGCCCTGAGCGATCAGGCTGCGACAGCGCTCGCCGAGACAGAAAAACAGATCGACAGCCTCACGCAGGAGATTGCGCAGCTCACCGAGCAGCAGAAGCGGCAAACGGCGGCTCTTGCCCGCAGACGGGCCAGCCTGCAGGCCATTCTGCCCGTGGCGCTCCGTCTTGCGCGCTACCCGAGCACGTCATTTGTCGCCCTGTCCGGTCAGGCAGATGAGTCGGTTCAGGGGCTGAGCCTCATTGCAGGTCTGGCCCGCCTCACCACCCGGCAGGCAGACGATCTTCGCGGACAGGAAACCCTTCTTCGCCAGACCGCGCAGCATCTCGCAGAGCGCAACGAGGCACTCGAGACAGCCAGAAAGACGCAGGCAAGACTGCGTGACGCCAATGCGCGCAAGATGGACGATGCGACGAAGCAACAGGAAGAAGCCGAGGCCCGTCTGAAAGAGGCTCGCGCCGAAATCGCTTCGGCCACAGCCACTGCCGCAACACTCGATGACGCGCTCACCGCCATAGACAGGACTCAGGCCCGTCTGCGCGCGCGTATGGAAGAGGAAGCAAAGGCGCTTGCGCTGCAGAACCAGAAGGAAAAGGCCCAGGCCATGAGCAGCCAAGCCAGACGCCTGAGCAGCTCGGCAGGCGGCGGCATCAGCCATGGAGGCGGGCATGGCCCGGTTGCAGGCAGTGTCGTTACTGCGTGGCATCAGGACACGGAAAGCGGCCCGGCCACGGGCATCACCTATATGGCGCAGGCATCGAGCCCGGTCAGCGCGCCCTGCGCCGGTCAGATCGATTTTGCGGGGCCGTTTCGCTCTTTCGGCAATATGATCATTCTCGATTGCGGGCGCCATTACCGCTTTGTCCTGTCCGGCATCGGGCAGCTTTCCGTGGCGAGCGGTCAGAATGTCAGTCGCAACATGGCGCTGGGCGCCATGGACGCTGCGGGCGGGCGGCTCTTCGTGCAGTTGCGCTCTGGCAGAAAGATCATCGATCCGCGCCCCTATCTCTGACGGGAGGCGCGACAGGATCGGGCAAACCGAATTGCATGATCGCGCTTGGCGAGTCTGTGTTGTTTCGACAGACTGCGTTAAGAACGCTATAGATTTCAGACTTCCGCCCGGCAGGGTTCCCGGTTTTCGGGTCCTGCAGGCAAAGAGACGCTAACAGGATCGGCTCCGGGCCGGATTCAAGGGATGAATTGCATGAAGCTCCGCACTGGTCTGCTGCTCGGAACGGCATTCCTGGCCGGAATCACCGCCGGTCCGACGTTGGAAGCCCTGATGGCGCCAAGCCTTGGGCAGATGATCAGCAGCAAGGCCTTCGCGAAGGAGGTCGCCGCCGACCCCGATAATCACAGCGAGACCCTGCGCCTGCTGACCCTGTTCGGCACCGTGCTCGATCTGGTGCGCGCCGAGTATGTCGAACCGGTCAGCGACAAGGATCTGATCAACAACGCGCTCGACGGCATGGTCGGCGGTCTCGATCCGCATAGCTCCTATATGAACGAAAAGCAGTTCAAGGACATGCAGATCCAGATCAGCGGCAAGTTCGGCGGCCTGGGCGTTCAGGTCCAGCAGCAGAACGGCCATATCCGTGTGGTTTCGCCCATCGATGGCACCCCCGCCTCGCGCGCCGGGCTCAAGCCGGGTGACTACATCACCGAAGTCGATGGCAAGTCTCTCGAAGGCATGACGCTTGATCAGGCCGTCACCAAGATGCGTGGCGATCCGGGCACCAAGATCACGCTGACGATCATTCGCGCCAAGGAGCCCAAGCCGCTCAAGATCACCATGACGCGTGAAGTCGTGCATGTGCAGGTCGTGCGTTCGGCGCTCTATGGCAATATCGGCTATATTCGCATTTCCGAATTCGACGACGACACCGAAACCGCAATGCATGAGGCCTTTGACAAGCTCAAGGCCAAGGCGGGCGGCAAGCTGCAGGGTCTCGTGCTCGATCTGCGTCTCAATCCGGGCGGCAAGCTCGATCAGGCCATTTCGGTCAGTGACGATTTCATTCCCGAGGGTGAGATTGTCTCGATCCGCGGGCGCCATGCTGAAAACAACCGTCGCTGGGATGCCAAGGGCACCGATATCACCGGCAAGCTGCCCATCGTGGTCCTGATCGATGGCGGTTCGGCCTCGGCTTCGGAAATCGTGGCCGGTGCGCTTCAGGACCATCGTCGCGCCGTTCTTCTGGGCGAAAAATCCTTCGGCAAAGGTTCGGTCCAGTCACTTATCCCCGTGCCCGGTCATGGCGCGGTGCGCCTGACCACGGCACGCTATTACACGCCCTCCGGGCGCTCGATCCAGGCGCTGGGCATTGCCCCGGATATCATGGTGAAGGAGAGCAAGGAGGACGATGGCTACGGCTATCGAGAGGCCGATCTTGCCCATATCATCACCAATACAGGCGGCAACAAGAACAAGGCACCGGTACGCACCGATCTGCCGTCGATCTCGACCAGCATTCCCAATGCCCCGCCGGAAAACTGGCCGCGCTTCGAACTGTCCAAGCCCGCGACGGATTTCCAGCTTCAGCAGGGTCTGCGTGTGGTGCGCGCCATGGCCTCTCTTCCCGACGAGGCGCTTCCTCTGGGTCAGCCAGCCGCCGACAAACCGTCGGACAAGAAAGACCAGAAACCGGCCCCGGCACCTGCCGCTCCGCCGGCACCGGCACCCAAGCACTGATCTCACCCCTTGCCGGCCCCCTCAGTGGGGCCGGTTTCTTATGAGCCTTCCGTCATGATCGATCCTGAAACCCTTCCCTATCGCCCCAATGTCGGCATCATGCTGTTCAATCGCGCGGGCGCGCTTTTTCTGGCCAGACGCACTGACCTCAAGGATGTATGGCAATGCCCGCAGGGGGGCATAGACGACAATGAAACCCCCGAAGAAGCCGCTATCAGGGAGCTGCGTGAAGAGACCGGCCTGCGTCATGCCACGCTGCTCGGCAGTTTTCCCGGCTGGTTGTCCTATGATCTGCCGCCCCATCTGATCGGCAAGGCGCTGCATGGCAGATATCGCGGCCAGACACAGCGCTGGTTTGCAATGCGCATGACCGAGGAGGACAGCGCCATCGACCTGATGGGCGACGGCACCGAACCAGCAGAGTTCGACCGCTGGGAATGGGTCGCACCTCAGGACGTCACGCGTTTCAATCTGGGCTTCAAGCAACCGCTCTACGAAAAGCTTCTGCCCGTTCTCACTGCGCTCGCCCCCGCCTTATAGGGGCGCGTTCTCCATCGCCTGCTGCGGCGCGTCCTGCGGGACAGCGACAGGCACGTCCACAAGGTCGAGAGACTGGTTGCGTACGAGGCGGGCGTATAGTCCGCCTTGGGCCTGAAGTTCGGCATGGGTACCAAGTTCGACAGCCATGCCCTCGCTCATCACAATGATCAGATCGGCGCTTTTGACCGTCGAGAGACGATGCGCCACGATGATCGTGGTGCGGTCGCGCCTGAGATCGGCAAGCGTCTTCTGAACCTTGGCTTCGCTCTCAGAATCGAGCGCGCTGGTGGCTTCGTCGAGCAGCAGAAGGCGCGGGTCACGCAGAAGCGCACGCGCCAGGGCCACGCGCTGACGCTGGCCACCGGACAGACGCTGCCCGCCCGGCCCGACACGCGTATCCAGCCCCTCAGGCAAGGTGTCGGCAAAATCGACGGCAGCGGCGAGGGCTGCTGCCTCGACTTCGGCACGGCTCGCATTCGGACGGCCGATGCGGATATTTTCCAGCACCGACATATCGAAAAGCGTGGTGTCCTGGCTGACATAGGCGATGGCATCGCGCAGATCGGCAAGACGCAGGTCACGAAGATCGACCCCGTCCAGCAATATCCCGCCGCCATTCACATCATGCAGACGAGGGATAAGCGACAATGCCGTCGATTTCCCTGCGCCTGACGGCCCGACAAGCGCCACGGTCCAGCCTGGACGCACATCGAAATTCAAGCCCTTCAGGCCGATCCGCCCATCGGGATAGGCAAAATGGGCATCCTGAAAGACGAGACGACCATGACCCGGTGGCAAGGGGCGCGCATCGGCACGTTCTGCAACGGCGGGAGGCTCGTCGATTACGGAGAAAACGCGCTCAAGCCCGCCAAGCCCTTCCTGAAGGGCCGCATTCAGCGAGCCAAGCGACCGCAACGGACGCGAGGCGGCGAAAAGCGCTGCGATGAAAGCCGTGAAATCGCCAAGCGTGGCGCCGCCCATGGCCGCACGCCACCCGGCAAATCCGAGAACGGCGGCAATAGCTGTACCACCCAGCACTTCAAGCACGGGATCGACCCGGGCGCGACCGCGTGAGATGCGCCAGAACGCGTTGTGCAGCAGGGTGAGCGAACGATCGATACGCGTCGCTTCGCTGTCTTCCATGCGGTAGACACGAACCTGACGCGCCAGAGCGAAGCTCTCATTGAGCAGGGTCGCCGTCTCACCGATCTGTTCCTGCATGCCGCCAGAGGCACGACGCACACGCTTGCCGAGCTTCTGGATAGGCACAGCCGCGACGGGATAGAGCACGAGCGCAATCAGGCTCAGTTCCCAGTCAGTATAGATCATCGAGGCAACGAGGCCGACAACCGTCACCACATCGCCCAGCGCATTGACCGCTCGGATCATGGCCTCGCGTATCGACACGGCATCGGTAGTGAAACGCGCGGCCCATTGTGCCGGTGCCTCACGCTCGATACGGGCGATATCGGCCGTCAGCGCGTGGGCGAACATGCGCGATTGCAGGCCGCGTATGACCACCAGGACCAGACTCTGCACGGAAAGGGTCTGTCCGTACTGGCTGGCGGCCTTGAGCCCTGTCACTAAAACCACAAGTGCAGGCACCTGATAGAGGATGCGCGGATCATGCACGGCAAACATGTCGACAGCGCGCTTGATAACGAGAGGATAAAGCGCGGTCAGACCTGCTGTCAGAATGGTCAGAACCACCACACCAGCCAGCCGACCGACATGCTGGCGCACTTCTTCGCGCCAGATACGCCAGAGCATCTGTCGGCCCTGCGCACCCTGAGGATCGATGCGGCGCAAAGGGGGCTGGCTTGCCTGCTGCGGTATTTTCATTCCTGCCATTTACCGCCCAAGGCCTTGCGGGGAAAGGGGCAGACGGTTTTTGAGTTCCCTCAGGCAGGCGTCTCGATCGGGCAGGCAGCCTCTGGCGCGCCACCAGCGCGTCACCGCCCCTATCAGCACGCCGATATCCTTGCCTGCCGGAACCCCGAGCGCCACGGCATCGCGGCCCGCAATGGGAAAGACCGGCACGACCATTGCCGCAAGCCGCGCCCGGAGTATGTCCCAGCCTGACTGGCCCTGCTCACCAGAATCGGCCTGGGCAGACCAGCTTCGATCGATCAGGCTTTCTTTCGGGTGGCAGGATAGAAGGCGACGAAGGCAATCATCGCTCAGCTCCGGCACAAACATTGCAGCCTCGGGCATGACACCCCCATCCCGATCGAAGGATGTCAAGCGGTTTGCCGGGTTCATACGTGCCAGACGCTCGCTCTGCTTGCCTGACAGTCGCAGTTTTCTCGCCAGATCGGGCGCATCGCTCAGCACGCCCAGACGCAGCAGCCCGTCTTCAGGCAGACCGTTATCGAGCGCTCGCGCCAGCCGGTCGAGACGCGGGGCAGGAACGATCGGCGCCAGAATGCCAGCCTCATCCATATGCCCGAGCGTGCGCATGAGATGCGGGCCGACCAGAATGCGCAGCATCTCGCTGGCCAGTCTTTCGCCAGACAGCCCGGCAATAAGCCCGGCACGGGCAGTTATGGCAGACAGGGCCTCTGCATCCGGCTTTTCGCCGCCGAACCGGGCATCGAAACGGAAGAAGCGCAGGATACGCAACGCGTCTTCCTCGATACGCTGACCGGCATCGCCGACAAAGCGCAATCGATGCGCCTTCAGATCGTCCTGTCCACCGAAATAGTCGTGGATCTCGCCGTGACGGTCGCAGAACAGTGCATTGATGGTGAAGTCGCGCCTTGCCGCATCTTCCTGCCAGTCTGTGGTCCAGGCTACCTCAGCATGACGGCCGTCAGTCGTGATATCCCGGCGCAATGTCGTGATCTCATAAGGCACGCGTGCGATCAGCGCAGTGATCGTGCCATGGGACAGACCCGTAGGGATGGTCTTGACCCCGGCGGCTTCCAGCCTCGCCTGCATCTCTTCTGGCGGTTCGGGTGTCGCCAGATCGAGATCATGCACATCCTGCCCGCCGAGCAGAAGATCACGCACTGACCCTCCGACCAGACGCGCCTGTGGCAGGATCGACCAGATGCGGTCGAGGCCGGAACGGTCAGGCAGGAGATCGAGAATCGTCACGTCAGATCCAGTGGGAGGGAACGAACCCCCGCCCTGTCTTCAGGATCAGGGCATGGGGGCGAGTGGAAAGAAGCAATCCTGGCTCCACACACCCATGCAGGGCCGGCAGCCAACATGACCCGGCACAGCCAGGGCAACGAGTTCATAATAGACCGGGCGCGACAATCGGGCGAGTATCGGCTTGTCACCATCGCCACGCCTGACCTGCACATAGGGAATCGCCGCACAATCCTCAGAGGGTGGGCGCTGCCAGTCGACGATCAGCGGATGGGCCGGGCCGACGCAGAGCAGTTCATCCATGTTCGTGCGCAGACAGAGATTCTGCTGCCGACCGCATACACCTCTGAAATCGAGCTCGCGCACGATGAACGGCACATCCTCGACCTGAATCGTTCCGTTCTCACTCGGGGTGCGCAGCCAGTACGCCCCCTCTGCGTCGCGTGTGAGCATGGAGCCAAACAGACAGAGCATCTCCTTGCGTCGCACCGGAGAGCCCCGATAGAGCCATGTGCCGTCACGCTTGATGAGAAAAGGCAGCACGCGGGGTGTCACTGCCCCTGCCGCAATCCCGTCATGCCTTTCGACACCGGAAAGACACTCGACCTCATGCATGCCCTGCATCTCTGCGCAATCTGGTGTTTCTGCGCAGTCTGACGTCCGTTTTGCCACTCCGTCTTTCAACGCTCTCTCCGCTTGCGGTCCAAAAATCTCGTCTCATGCTGCAAGTTGGGTCGTCTTATGGCTTGATGAAACCCCCGGAACTGTCAGATTGACAAATATGAGCCAGAACGACCTCTCTTCCTTTTCCGCCGATAGTCCTGCCGATCTCGCCATGGCCGAGCGCCTGACCGCGCAACTCGGCGCTGTCAGAGACGCAATCGGGCAGATTGTGCTCGGGCAACGCGATGTGATCGACCGACTTCTGGTCACCATTCTGTCTGGTGGTCACGCGCTTTTGATCGGCGCACCCGGTCTGGGCAAGACGCTGCTTGTCAGTACGGCGGCGCAGGTGCTGGGGCTCGACACACGGCGCGTGCAGTTCACACCCGATCTGATGCCCTCCGACATCACGGGCAGCGATATCCTCGATGAGGATGAAAACGGCCGTCGTTTCTTCCGTTTCGTGAAGGGGCCGATCTTCACGCAGCTTCTTCTGGCCGATGAAATCAACCGCGCCAGCCCGCGCACCCAGTCCGCCCTGCTTCAGGCCATGCAGGAATATGAGGTGGCTCAGGCTGGCACCAATCACAAGCTGCCGCGCCCCTTCCATGTTCTGGCAACCCAGAACCCGATCGAACAGGAAGGCACCTATCCGCTGCCGGAAGCACAGCTCGATCGCTTCATGCTGCGTATCGCCCTGTCCTTTCCTGAGCGTGATGCCGAGCGCGACATGCTGCTACAGACAACCGGCGCCCTTACTGCAGAAGCGCCTGTGCTGCTTTCGGAACGCAGTCTGATCGAGGCACAGGCGCTCGTACGTCGCCTGCCCGTAGGCGAAAAAGTACTTGAGGCCATTCTTACCCTTGTGCGCGGGCTTCGTCCGGAAACCGCCTACAGGCCCGAACTGGCAAGCTCCCTTCTCTATGGCCCCGGCCCGCGTGCGGCACAGGCGCTCATGCTGAGCTGCCGCGCCCAGGCCCTGCTCGACGGACGACTGGCGCCAAGCCTGGACGATGTCGCCGAACTGGCCGAGCCCGTGCTCGCCCACCGTATGGCGCTGAGCTTTTCGGCCCGTGCCTCGGGGCTCAAGGTCGAAGAGCTCATCGCCAAGGCCGTTGAGGCGCTTCTCTGACCGTGAGCGGTTTTTTCGGGAAGTGGCGGCGTCAGAAAAGCACCGCCAGCGCTTCGTCGGCCCAGACGCCCGCGCTCACGCTAGAAGCCGAGGCCCTTCTGCCTCCTCTGGTGATCGAAGCCGAACGCATCGGGCAGCAGCTTCGCGCAGGTGTGCATCATCAGCATCGTGCCGGTGCAGGCGAGGATTTCTGGCAATATCGCCCGGCCCATGATCATGAGCCCGCCCATCGCATCGACTGGCGCCAGTCGGCGCGCAGCGACCAGCTCTGGGTGCGCGAACGTGAGGCCGAAGGCGCGCAGCAACTCACCTTGTGGTGCGACCCCTCGCCTTCAATGGACTGGCAGTCACGCCCCGACCTGCCACGCAAGAACGCTCAGGCGCAGCTCGCCACTCTGGCCCTTGCCGCAGCGGCGCTGCATGGCGGCGAGCGCGTCGCCCTTCTGAACGGACCGGAACAGGGACGATCGGTCAGCGGCCCTCATGCGCTGCCCCGCCTCGCCCAAAATCTCGTTCTCGGCCCGTCTGTTGCCCTGCCCTCACTCGATACGCTGCTCCCCTATGGCCAGCTCATTCTGGTGAGCGATTTTCTGATCACGCCTGAAGCGATGGAAAAACTGCTGGCCGATGTTGCCGCACGACCGGCACGCACCGAACTGCTCTGTGTGCTCGACCCGGCAGAGCGCAGCCTGCCCTATGCAGGGCGCATCACCTTCGACAGTCTTGAAGCCGAGGGAGATCTGACGCTGCCCGCCGTAGAGACGCTTGCGGAATCCTATGAGCGCGAAATGCGCGCCCATCTCGACCGGCTGTCTCACATGGCCGAAGCCCATCGCGCAGGCTTCACGCTGCATCACACCGATCAACCCCTGTTGCCTGCCCTGCTCGCGCTATATGCGCGGCTCACAGGGGGGCGTCTGCACGCATGATCTTTCTTACCCCCCTTGCGTTGATCGGGCTGGTTGCCCTGCCCGTCATCTACTGGCTGGTCAAGGCGACGCCGCCCCCGCCAAAAGAGCAGGCCTATCCGTCTCTTCAGATCCTGCGCCGCCTGCGAGCTGGCCGGGCCGATACGGCACGTTCGCCACTCTGGCTGCTGGTTCTGCGCCTGCTCGCTGTCGCTCTTCTGGTGCTTGGCCTGTCCCAGCCTGTCTGGCTTGGTCGCGATCTCAGCGCACAGCCTTCCCAGGATCTGGTGCTGGTTCTCGATAATGGCTGGGCAGCCGTCCCTCACTGGCAGGAGCGCCTGCGCGCTGCACGCAGCCTTGCCGAAAGACGGTTTCGCGCCGGACATGAGGTCACGCTTCTTCTGAGCGCGCCCGATGCCGATGGCAGCATGGCTGCGCCGTTTACCACCCGTGACCGTGCCCGTTTCGAAGAGCGTCTTCTCGCGCTCACGCCACATTCCTGGCCTTCCGACCGGGCACAGAGCGCAAGACAAGTCGATGCGCTTCGGGACAATACGTCGCAGGGCACCGTGCGCGACATCGTGCTGCTTTCGGATGGTGTCTCGACCCCGGCCGATCCGTCACTCGCCAGGGCCCTGCATGCCTCAGGCAGTCGCGTGAGTGACATGCGCTGGCCGGGCTGCGACACGATGCTGCTTTCGGCACATCAGGGTGATAACGGGGCCCTGACAGCGTCTTTCAGCGCGCTGCCCTGCCCCACACGCCCTCTTGCCGTGCGGGCACGTGACGAGAATGGCGGTACGCTCGGCATTTTCCCCCTCACCGGGAAAGATGCCAGCGGCACTGACCTCCCCCTGCCGCCTCTACTGCGCGATCGCGCCACCCGTCTGGCGCTGGAAAGCGACACGCTGCCTCTGCCCGGCCCTTCTGCGCTCTATCTGCTTGACGCAGGACAGCGCCGTCACCCGGTGGGCCTGCTGACCCCCGGCACGCAGGACACGCCCCTGACAGGTCAGGGATTCTTTCTGGCACAGGCCATCGAGGGCGTCGGCGAGCTTCATCGTGGCGCGGTGCCTGATCTGCTGAAGCAGAAGCACTCGGTTCTGATCGCGACCGATGGCACGCTTGCCGATGACGACACCCACAGACGCGTTGCCGACTGGGTGCGTCATGGTGGCGTGCTGATCCGCTTTGCCGGTCCGGTTCTCGCATCGGACCCGAACGCATCATCCCCCGACAAGGCCAAAACCCTGCTGCCCGTGCCGCTGATGGGCGGTATGCGTCAGCTCGGTGGCCCTATGTCATGGGGCAAGCCGCAAGTGCTTTCGGCCTTTGCCGAGCATTCGCCTTTCGATGGCCTGGCCCTGCCCAAGGAAGTCACTGTCACCCGTCAGGTTCTGGCCCAGCCCACCGCCGAGCTGGGCGACCATGTCTGGGCACGGCTGAGCGATGGCACGCCGCTGGTGACCGCAAGCGCCTTCGGGCAGGGTGAGCTTGTGCTGTTTCATGTGACAGGCACAGCCGACTGGTCGAGCCTGCCGCTTTCCGGGCTTTTCCCTGCGATGCTCGAGCGGCTGGTTCAGCGCTCTGTCGGTCAGAAAGACCAGTCCGAACTGCGTCAACTCGTTCCCTTCACCATGCTCGACGCGCATGGACAGCTCGTTGCCCCGCCTGAAGCCGCACGCCCGCTATCGGTTGAGGCCTTTGCCACGACCAGACCCGATGTGCAGCATCCGCCCGGCTTTTACGGCCCGCGTCTGTCGCGTCGTGCGTTCAATCTGGGCGACCATCTGCCCCCCATCACGCCGGAAGCCCTGATGGGAACGGCCCTGACGCCCGATCATGTCTCACCCGATCATGCACTTGCCCCGTATTTGCTGGGTGCGGCGCTGCTTCTGCTGCTGGCTGATTTTCTCGTCGCGCTCTGGCTACGCGGGATGCTCGGGCGTCTGGCAATGCTTGGTCTTCTGGTCGCAGCACCAGCTCTCATGGCGCCCCACTGCGCCCTGGCGCAGGAAGATGACGAAGCCCCGAAAACCCAGGCCGTCACCCATGGCACCGTGCCGGGAGCCGCACTCGAAACCCGCCTTGGCTATGTGCTCACAGGTCATGACGATATCGATGAAGCCTCGCGCGAAGGGCTTCAGGGCCTGTCGAATTATGCCTCGGATCGCTCATCTGCCGTGATGGGCCATCCTGATGGGGTGACCCCCGGCAAGGACGATCTGGCCTATTATCCGATGCTCTACTGGCCCATCACCGAAGACGTGCAGGAGGACCCGAAACGCTCTGCGGCCCTGAACAGCTTCATGGCGCATGGCGGTATCCTGATGCTCGACACGCAAGGGGTCGGCTCGGAACTCTCGACGCAGGATGAAGGTCAGACACGCTCGGCCCTCAAACGAGCTACCGCGGGTCTGGTCGTGCCGCCGCTGAGCAAGCTCGACGACCATCATGTTCTGGCCCACAGCTTTTACCTGCTTCACGATTTTCCCGGCCGCGTGCAGGGTCTGCCCGTCTGGGTGGCGCGCAGCGGCGATGACAGCAATGACGATGTCAGCCCTATCATCATCGGTGCGGGCGACTGGGCTCATGCCTGGGCCATGGATGCGCAGGGCAATACACCCTATGCCGTCATTCCCGGCGGTGACGACCAGCGCACCCAGGCCTATCGCTTTGGCGTCAATCTGCTGCTCTACGCCCTGACCGGCAATTACAAGGCCGACCAGATGCGTGTTCCCGAACTTCTGAAGAGGATGGAACAATGATCCATCTCACCTTCATGCCCCTCATCCCGGTCTGGCTGCTCGCACTGGCCGCCGGGCTGGCCGTCATTGTCGGCATCTACGCATTGCTGCGCCGGGTTCCGGGCAGTCTGGCACGCGTGCTGGCGCTGCTGCTGCTCGTCTTCTGGCTGGCCGGCCCGCGCCTGAGCCGTCCTTTATTCGAACCGGCTCCGCAGGATGTCCTGCTGGTGGTCGATCACTCACCCTCCATGGCGCTGCGCAACCGCCTCGACAGCGCCGAAAAAGCCGCTGCACGCCTTCAGGAAGAGGCGCGCGCCATACCGGGCCTCACCTTGCACACCGTCACTGTTCAGGGTGGCGAGGGTCATGGCACACGTCTTTTCGACGCCATCGACCAGGCGGACCTCCCCCCGGGGCGGTTCAGCGGCGCCATTCTGCTGACCGATGGCATGGTGCATGATGCACCCTCTGCCCTCCCCCCGCTTTTCCAGCGTGACGGCAGGATTCTGCCGCTGCATGTTCTGCTGACGGGCAAGGGTGAGGAAACAGATCGCAGACTGCGCATCCTGCAGGCGCCCCCTTATGCCCTTGTCGGCAAGGATGCGACCCTGCGCATGGTGGTGGACGATCTCGGCGCAGCAGGAAAGCAGCCCGTCACGCTCACCCTGCGTCAGGGAGACGAGCCGCCACGGCAAATTCCAGCCATTTCCGGCGAACCGCTCGAACTGACCGTGCCGGTCAGGCATCCGGGTGAAACGCTGATCACGCTCTCGGCTGCGCCTCTCGCCGGTGAGGTCAGCCCGCGCAACAACAGTGCCATCGTGCGCATCAACGGGGTGCGCGACAGACTCAAGGTATTGCTGGTTTCCGGCACACCCAATCAGGGCGAGCGCGTCTGGCGTCGTCTGCTCAAGGCTGACCCTTCCGTCGATCTCGTGCATTTCACCATTCTGCGGCCACCGGACAAGGATGACGGCACGCCGCTTTCCGATCTCGCCCTGATTCCGTTCCCGATCAAGGAGCTGTTTCAGGACAAGATCAAGCAATTCGATCTGATCATTCTCGATGGTTTCCACAATGCCGGAATCCTGCCGCAGGATTACCTCGCCAATATCGCCGATTACGTGCGTGAGGGCGGCGGACTGCTGCTGACTGCCGGGCCGGAATTCACCGAGGACGGCACGTTGCAGGATACGCCTCTGGCCGACATCCTGCCCGCGCATGTGCCATCGAATGGTGTGATCAACGAACGTTTCGTACCGAAACTGACCGAGTCAGGCCAACGTCACCCGGTAACGGCGGGCCTGCCCCAGCCATGGGGACCGTGGTATCGCGGGCTGGCATCGGATTCGCTCCACGGCACGTCCCTTCTGACGGGGCCCGAAAACCAGCCTCTTCTTGTGCTCGACATCGTGCGCAAGGGGCGCGTGGCACTGCTTCTGTCCGATCAGCTCTGGCTCTGGTCACGTGGCGAAGGCGGTGGCGGCCCCCAGGCCGAACTGCTCAAGCGGCTGTCTCACTGGCTGATGAAAGAGCCTGAGCTGGAAGAAAACCAGCTTCGTGCCTCGATCAAAGAAAACAGCCTGCATATCGAACGTCACAGCGATTCGACCCGTCTGACCAGCCCTGCACGCGTGACGGCGCCGGATGGCACCATTTCATCCGTCACCCTCAAACCGGCGACAAATGGCGTGTTCACCAACACTGTGCCGACCAATGGTCAGGACGGTTTGTGGGTGGTGCGGCAGGACGGTCTCACGGCTGTCGCCGCACAGGCGACGCGCAACCCGATCGAGGATGCCGATCTGCGTGCTACGGCGACCATTCTCTCGCCTCTGGCCAGGCAGACCCATGGTGCCACGCTCTGGCTGGGTGAGAATACGGCAACACCGCAGATCAGGCAGGTCACGTCCGGCAATTTTGCGGGTTCGGGCTGGATCGGGTTTCCGCGTCAGCTTGTGCCGGTTGCCTCTTCGAGCCGCCTGACTGAACTCTGCCCGTCCTGGCTTGCCCTTTTGGGTACGCTGGCCCTTCTCTTTATCGGATGGTGGCGCGAAGGCAGACTTCGCCGCCGATAGGGAGTCGCCAGCTTCTTAACGATCGCTTATAGTCTTCTCATGCGCCACTCGAGACGTCACATGAATGTCAAACGACTTTTTCCCCTGATGCTGACGACGGCTCTGGCCGCGTCGCCCGTGTTCTTTATTCCGTGGCATGCCGCGCATGCGCAGTCTGCCGACGATGCGGAAGCGGAACAGGAAGCCGAAGAGGCGCAGAAGAAGGCAGAGGCACGCCGCGCTGCCAAGGCTGCTGCACCGCCATCGGCCCTTCCCGGAGCTGACTCTCAGGAATCGGATGCAGGTCACGCCAATGTCGACCTCAACCCGACCGAGGCCCTTTTCGACGCCATCAACCGTGGCTCGCTGAACGCCGCCAAGGAAGCGCTCAATCGTGGTGCGGACATGAACGCCAAGAACGTTCTGTTCCAGACACCGCTCGATATGGCCATCGATCTGAACCGCAAGGACATCATGTTCCTGCTGCTCTCAATGCGTAACTATGGTGATAACGGTTTCGCCGCCGAAACCACCCATTCTGAGATCGAAACCGACTCTAAGGGCAATGGTCACCTGACCATCAAGGGCAAGGGCCGCAAGGGTACTTCCGCCATGGCTGTTGCGGGCAAGCCCCGGCACGATGTGTCCGGCGGTCAGCCCCAGCCCGCCATCGGCTTTCTCGGCTTCGGCGGCTAATCTTCTCCTTGGCGTTCGATCGCCCCGTCTCCTGACGGGGCGTCGAATACCGGCGCGGATGATCTGAATCGATCCGCGCCCCTTCATATCTTCAGTCTATCGGCGCGTCATGGCGCAGGGAACGCGTCCAGCGCGGCAGAGCAAGGGTAGATCCTGTGATCGGGGTCAACGCATCGCTGCGCACTTCAAGACGATAACGCCCTGCCTCTCGTACCCATTCCTCCCCTTCAATCCGGGCAAGGAGGCGCTTTTCGATCTCTACGGCGACAGAAGCCGTCTCACCCGGTGCGAGCGAGACTTTCGAGAACCCGACCAGACGCGGCTGGAACGACGCATCACCGTCGCGCAGGGCGTAGATCTGCACGACTTCCGCACCAGCAACCGGCCCGACATTGGTGAGGACCACGCTGACGGAGGCGAGATCGGCCTCGGATTGCAGCGGACCGTACTCGAATTGCGTATAGCTCAGCCCGAAGCCGAAGGGATAAGCGACGCTTTTTCCGGTACGGGAGAACCAGCGATAACCGACATCCGCGCCTTCAATATCATAGTCCCGATGCACGATCGGCTTGTCCACGGGCTCACCGGGATTGGAAATGACGGTGTCCGGGTTGATCTGCTCCGGTCTTGGCAGATCCGCCTCACTCAGCGGCGTAGTATAAGGCTGACGTCCTGAAGGGTTGACCTGACCGAACAGGATCGCGGCGATGGCCTCGCCACCACCCGAACCGGCATAGAAGGCGTTCAGAATGGCCGGAACCTGCTCACGCCACGGCATGAGAACAGGCCCTCCGGTTTCCAGCACCACGATCGTCTTCGGGTTTGCCGCAGCCAACTCGGCAATCAGTGCCTCCTGCCCATCCGGCAGGGCAAGCCCCTGAACGTCCTGACTTTCTGTACGCCACAGCTCGGCAAAGAAGATGACAACGTCCGCCTCACGCGCCTTCTCAGAGACGGCGGCATGGTCCTTGCCATCGTCATAGATTACTTCCGTATTGGGCACGAGCTGGCAGATTGCCTGAACAGGCGATGACGGATGATAGACTTTCTCAAGCGGCACACCGGCAAATTCTGCGCCCTTCAGCTTCAGACTGCCTGTTGGCGTGACAGAGGATGACCCACCGCCGGACAGCACACCGCTATCGGCATGGGCCCCCACGACCAGAATACGATCGAGAGTCTTGCGCAGCGGGAGAAGCGCATTTTCGTTACGCAGCAAAACGATACCGCCTTCGGCCGCACGCCTGGCGATTGCCTTATGCGCCTCGTAATCGATCGTCCCGCCCGGTTTCGCAGGATGATCGACAGCACCGACGGCAAACAGACTGCGCAGCTGACGGGTGATGGCTTGATCAAGACGCTCGGCAGGCACGGTGCCGGTCCTGATCGCCTCGTTCAACGGCGCGCCAAAAAACGGCTCGGGATCGATATTGGCGCCGGATTGCACATCCAGCCCGGACATGATCGCCTTGACGGTCGTATGGGTGGCGCCCCAATCGGACATGGCCCAGCCGCGATAGCCCCAGTCATCACGCAGCTCCTGGGTCAGCAGAAACGCGTTTTCCGACGCCCAGACCCCGTTGACCAGATTATAGCCCGGCATAACGGCACCCGGCTGACCGATCTCGATAGCCATTTCAAAAGCCAGCAGATCGCTCTCACGCAAGGCGGCCTCGCTGATATCGGAGCTGATCATCACACGACCCGTTTCCTCGGGATTGATCGCATAATGCTTGATGGTCGACACGACATGACAGGACTGGATGCCAGCAACCGATCCACCGGCGATATGGCCGGTCAGGAGGGGGTCTTCCGACACATATTCGAAAATACGCCCGCCACGAGGCTCACGCAGCAGATTGGCGCCGCCACCCAGCACGACATTAAAGCCTTTTGCGCGCCCCTCACGCCCGACGACCTGTCCGGTTTCTCTTGCCAGGGCAGGATCGAAAGAGGCGCCGAGCATCAGTGAGGAAGGGAGCGCCGTCGCTGTATCGCCCGGCCTGACATCGGCCAGATTGCCTATGCCCAGACTTGCATCGCTCTGCTGCTGCGCTGGCAGACCCAGCGCAGGCATGGCGGGGAAATAACCGGCTGACCCTATCGCGCCTTCGGGCTTCTTCGCGCCGTTGCCGGGAATGGCCATCGGACCGGAAACCCACGACATTTTCTGGTCGTGGCTCATGGCGCGGGTTGCAGCACGGGCGCGGCTGTCGGGGTCGCGGGCCGGGTCCAGCCATTCCTGAGCGTTTTCGAGCTTTTTCTCGTCCATGATCGCTTGATGCTCCTGCGGTCTCAACTCGTACCCGCCCTGCCCCATGGCTGCGCCCTTGCTGCCGGGAAGAGGGATCCGTGCCAATGCGGCGGCACGATCCCCCCCCCCTAAATTCGGAGGCGGGAGCACAGGCACTAAGGTCATCAGAAAGCAGGCCTGTTTTCTGAACGCAGAAAAAGACGATGTTTTTCACAGGAAAGACGCAGGAAGACGCCCGGCAATCATTTGTAAAGTTTTTTATTTCGATATAATAACGAAGTGTCGATCATCATCATTGAGCGAATCCGGTCAATCGTCACCGTGAATACAGGGTGCGAATACTTTCAACTATACCGGACCCATCATCATCCTTTGGTCTTGTTATCGCAAAATCGCCAACAAGACCCGGGATTTACCTGATCGACTTGGCGTTCAGCCAACGTTGCGCAGGGGCGTCTGGGCCTGCTCGGTACGCAGGATATCGATCTGCAGGACTTCACCCTGGCGTTCGAAATACCAGAAGGTCCAGCCATTGCATGAAGGCGCATTGGTCAGAATGGCCCCCATCTTGTGGATCGACCCGCGATGCGAGCCGGAAACAAGACTACCATCGGGCATGACGGTGGCGCTCAGACGACGCTGGCGGTCGAACAACTCCGTTCCGGCAGGCAGTGCCCCCTGCTCGACGAAGCTTCCGAACGGAACGCGCGGCAATTCGCGCTTGGCTGGTGTAATGGCCAGCTGGTCGTCCGACAGACGGGTTTCGGCTTCGACGCGCGCCCGTGCCGCCTCGATATAGTCGGGGTGGCGCTCGATACCGATGAAACGACGCCCGAGACGCTTGGCCATAGCCGCTGTGGTACCGCTGCCCGAAAACGGATCGAGCACAATGTCATCAACGACGGTCGAGGCAATCAGAACGCGATGCAACAGGCTCTCGGGCTTCTGGGTCGGGTGCAGCTTCAGACCATGGGCGTTGCGCAGACGCTCATTGCCGGTGCAGAGCGGCAGGTACCAGTCACTGCGCATCTGCATATCGTCATTGAGGGCCTTCATGGCCTGATAATTGAAGCGGTATTTGCTCTCCGGCCCACGCGCTGCCCAGATCAGGGTTTCATGCGCATTCGTGAAGCGGCGGCCGCGGAAATTCGGCATCGGATTGGCCTTGCGCCATACGATATCGTTCAGGATCCAGAAACCGAGATCCTGCATAATGGCGCCGAGGCGGAAGACGTTGTGATACGAACCGATTACCCAGATCGTGCCATCCTTGGTCAGGAGGCGACGCGCTTCAGCCAGCCATTCGCGGGTGAAATTGTCGTATGTGGCGTAATCGGCAAACTTGTCCCAGGCGTCATCGACACCGTCGACAACGGTTTCATCGGGACGGCGCAATTCGCCACGCAGCTGCAGATTATAGGGCGGGTCGGCGAAAATGCAGTCGATGCTCGCATCGGGCAGGCTGCGCATCGTTTCGATGCATTCACCGCACAGGATCTGATCGAGGGGAAAATCCTGCATTAGATGGCTCCGACCATATGGGCTGCGCCAGCGAGATGGGCGCGTATAGGGGCAAATTCGCGACGGTGATGAGGCGTGACACCAGCCTGTTTCAAACCGGCCATGTGCAGGGCCGTGCCGTAACCGGCATTCTTTTCCCACCCATAGGCATTGTGACGCTCGGAAAGACGCGTCATGAGCCGGTCGCGCGTCACCTTGGCAATGATGGACGCGCCGGCAATAGAGAGACTTTTGCGATCGCCGCCGACAACCGCCACGGCAGGGCAACCCAGATCAGGCAGGCGATTGCCATCGACCAGGGCGCAATCGGGAATGATGCCCAGATGCTGCAACGCCCGCTTCATGGCGAGATGGCACGCCTTGCTGATATTGATCGCCTCGATTTCTGCAACCGATGCGGCGCCCAGCCCGACACGCACCGATGGTGTCTGCATGAGGGCCGCATAGGCGGCATGACGACGCTTTGCCGTCAGCTTTTTCGAATCATCGATCAGCGCGGCCAGAGCCGCGACGGGCGGCGTCAGGAAAATCAGCGCTGCGGCGATGACGGGACCTGCCAGCGGACCGCGTCCGACCTCGTCGAGGCCGACCACGCTCTTTTCAGGTGCCCCATTGGCAGATTCGAGAGCGTAGTCTGGCATGAGCGGTCGCAGGATCCTTGACGAGAAGAAACAGGTCGGACTGCCCGAGTCGCACAGTCATTCGAATCGCTTTTGAATCACCCGAATCGCGCTGTAAACCCCTGTTACGCGTCGCGGATTCTTTTTTCCTCTGTCAATACGAAGAAAGGGGACCGCATCACTGCGATCCCCCCTCCGATATACGTCCCTGACGGGCGATATTATTTCTTCTTCGAACGGCCGAAGAAGATCGCGCCAAGGATCGTGCCGACCAGAATGGCCACGCTGAGCGAGATCAGCGGACGGTCCTGCACAAAGGCGGTTGCCTTTTCGAGCGTGGTCTCGGCATCATCGTAAAGATCGGCGAATTCCTGCTGCGCCATGCCGGAAAGCTGGTCGATCTTGCCTTCGGCCTGAAGCTTTGCGTCGCCCGTTAGGCCACCGGCAGCATCCTTGAGACGGCCCTTGGCCTCGTCGAGCAGGCCTTCACCCTTGTTTTCAACTGCATCGGCCATTGTCATAATCCTTTCACTAAACGGAATGCGAAACATCCGTGACGATAAGAGCAACGAGGCATAAGCAAAACGGTTTCGTTCGGCTACACGCAATATCGGCAGCCATGCGGCGATGCGACGTAACGCAGTGTGTTTTGAATTGTTTCGTCATTGAACTAGAATTTAGCTGACGTCATGATAGGGCGGCCTCAAATAACGTATGTCTCAGACACCAGAACGCACATGTGACCGCGCCTGGATTTGGGTGATGGAAGACGAGAAGAGATGACTGACCAGACGGGCCCCGATCGGACCCAGCCTGCGCGCCATACTGCGCCCCATGCCTCAGCTTCGCCCATGCCGGGCAAGCCGCGCCGGAGGCGCCGCCTGCTCTTCGTGATAGGCGGGGTAATCGTTCTGCTTCTTGCCGTCGCGTTTCTGCGCCCGCACAGCACAACCCATCACGCGGGCCGTGGCAGCCACAGGAGCGGCGCAAGCGCGCAGCGCAATAGCGATGCGAGCCCCGTTGCGGTGGCCGTGGTCAAGACCGGCAACATGCCCGAGATCCTGACCGAACTCGGCACGGTTGTGCCCATCACCAATGTCACGGTGCAGGCGCGTGTGAGCGGCTACATCATGAATGTCGAATTCAAGGAAGGTCAGCACGTCAAGGCAGGTGACGAGCTCGTGCTGATCGATCCGCGCCCCTATCAGGTGGCGCTCGAGCAGCAGCTCGGCACGTTGCAGCAGGACAAGGCCCAGCTTGCCGACGCCCAGGTCAATGCGGCCCGTTATGCCAAGCTGATCGCCCAGAACTCAATCGCGGCCATGACGGCAAAAGACGCCGAATACAAGGTTCAGCAGCTCGAAGGCACGGTCAAGCTCGATCAGGCCAATGTCGATAATGCCCGCCTCAACCTCTATTACTGCCACATCCTGGCGCCTGTTGACGGTCGCGTCGGTATCCGCGCGGTCGATATGGGCAATTACTTTACGGCAGGTCAGTCGGGTGGCCTCACCATCCTGACCCAGATGCAGCCGATCTCGGTCATCTTCACCCTGCCTCAGGACCAGCTGCCGCAGGTCATGGATCGCCTGCGACAGGTGGGCGAGCTGCCGGTCGAGGCCTGGGACAGCGCCAATCTGAACCGGATCGCCACCGGCTCGGTCAAGGCTGTCGACAGCCAGATCGATACCGCCACCGGTACGGTGCGTATGCGCGCCATCTTCTCGAACGAGGATGAGCATCTCTTCCCGAACCAGTTCGTGAATGCCCGCCTGCTGGTCGACACGCTGCATGATGTGATTCTGCTGTCGTCCAATGCGCTGCAGACGGGGCCTGACGGGCAGTTCGTCTATGTCGTGAAGGATGACAACACGGTCGAGATGCGCACCGTCACCACCGGCATTGCGAGCAATGACGTGACCGTCATCAAGTCCGGCCTCAAGCTGGGCGAGCGCGTCGTGACCGATGGCACGAACCATCTGCGCCCCGGTGCCAAGGTGACCATTCCGGCTGATGACAGCGACAAGAGCGCAGACAAGGACGATGCCAAGCCGGCAACGCCTTCCGCTCCCGCCGCCAAGCCCGCGCAGTAAGCCCGCCCATGAACCCGTCACGCCTCTTTATCGATCGTCCGGTCGCAACCTCGCTGCTGATGCTGGCGATCATGCTGACCGGGTTTCTCGGCTATCACTTCCTGCCGATATCGGCCCTGCCTCAGGTCGAATATCCCACCATCACGGTCTCGACCTTCTATCCGGGCGCTGGCCCGGATGTGATGGCCACCTCCGTCACGGCGCCGCTTGAGACGCAGCTCGGCCAGATGCCGGGCCTCGACCAGATGACCTCACAGTCTTCCGGCGGTGCCTCTGTCATCACGCTGCGCTTCGGGCTCGACATGTCGATGGATATCGCCGAGCAGGAGGTGCAGGCGGCCATCAACCAGTCCAATTCGCTGCTGCCGACCGATCTGCCTGCCCCGCCGATCTATGCCAAGGTCAATCCGGCCGACACTCCCGTCCTGACCCTTGGCATCACCTCGCGCACCCTGCCCCTTACCGAAGTGCAGGATTTCGTGAATACGCGCCTGCAGCAGCGCGTCAGCCAGATTTCGGGGGTTGGTCTCGTCACGCTTTCGGGCGGCAACCGCAAGGCCATCCGGGTCAGGCTCAATATTCCCAAGCTGACTTCCTATGGCATCGCGATCGATACGGTTCGCACCACCATCGGGACGGTCAACATCAATTCGCCGACAGGCACGTTCGACGGGCCGCATCGCTCGACCACGCTGCGTATCGATGGCCAGATCTCTTCTGTCGACCAGTTGATGAACCAGATCATCGCCTATCAGAATAACGGCCCGATCCGCCTGCGCGATGTCGGCACCGTCGTTCAGGGGCCGGAGAATGATCAGCTCGCCGCCTGGTCGGACAAGACACCTGCGCTCATCCTGAACGTTCAGCGCCAACCCGGCGCCAATGTCATCTCGGTGGTCGACAATGTGCTGGCCGTGCTGCCGGAACTGCGCAAGACCCTGCCCCCCGGCATCGAGATCACGCCGCTGACCGATCGCACCACCACCATTCGCGCCTCGGTGTCGGATGTGGAATTCGAGCTGGCCATGGCCATGCTGCTCGTTGTCGCGGTGATCTTTGTCTTCCTGTTCAACGTGCCTGCCACGATCATCCCAAGCCTGAGCGTACCGCTGTCACTCATCGGCACGCTGGCGGTCATGTATCTGCTCGATTTCTCTCTCGATAACCTCTCGCTCATGGCACTCACCATCGCGACAGGCTTCGTGGTCGATGACGCCATCGTCGTGATCGAGAACATCGCGCGCTATATCGAGATGGGCGAAGACCGCTATACGGCGGCCGTCAAGGGATCGCAGGAGATCGGCTTTACGATCATCTCGCTGACGGTCTCGCTGATTGCCGTGCTCATTCCGCTGCTGTTCATGAGCGATGTCGTGGGACGCCTGTTCCATGAATTTGCCATGACGCTGGCCATCACCATCGTGATCTCGGCCATTGTCTCCATCACCCTCGTGCCGATGATGTGCGCCCGCCTGCTGAGCGAACGCCCGCATGATGCCGAGCATGGCACGCGCTTCCAGCGTCTGGCTGCGAAGGTTGGCAACGCGATCGATCGTGTCATCGCCGGGTATGCGCGCTGGCTCGATTTCGTGCTGCGCCACCAGACGGCCACGCTCATTGTGGCGCTGGGTACGTTCGTGCTGACCTTCGTGCTGGCCATGGCCATTCCGAAGGGCTTCTTCCCCCGTCAGGATACGGGCGTGGTGCAGGGCATCACGGAAATGGCCCAGGCCATCTCCTTCGACAGCATGAAAAAGCATCAGGAAGCGGTGATTGCCGAGGTCCTGAAAGACCCCGACGTCGCCAGCGTGTCGAGCTTTGTCGGCGTTGATGGTCAGAACATGACGCTCAATGTCGGGCGTATGCTGATCAATCTCAAACCGATAGAACAGCGCACGAGCGGGCTTTCAGCCATTCTCAAGCGCCTGGCCGCCAATGGCAGCGCGACGCCCGGCGCCCGGCTCTATCTGCAGCCGGTGCAGGATCTCTCGCTCGATTCAACAGTTTCGGCCACGCAGTATCAGTTCCTGCTTGAAAACCCCGACTACGACACGTTCAAGATCTGGGTTCCCAAGCTCCTGACCGCGCTGCAGAACGAACCCGCTCTGGCCGATGTGACCTCGGACCTTCAGGCTGAAGGACTGGTGGCCCATGTCAATCTCGACCGCACCAATGGCGCGCGTTATTCGATCACACCCCAGACGATCGACAACCTGCTCTATGACAGCTACGGCCAGCGTCAGATCTCGACGATCTACACGCAGTCGAACCAGTATCGCGTGATCCTAGAGACCGAACCGCGCTTCCAGCACGATCTGGCGAGCCTGAACCAGCTTTATCTGCCCGGCATCTCCAGCGAGGCAGGCCAGAGCTCTTCAGGCCCCACACGACTGCCGACATCGGGGCTGGTGCCGCTACATCAGGTGACGACCATCACCAAGGGTCTGGCACCGCTGCTCATCACGCATTTCGGCCAGTTTCCGGCAACCACGATCTCGTTCAACGTGGCCGATGGCTATTCGCTCGGTACGGCGACCAATGCCATCGATCATGCGGCGACAAGCATCGGCCTGCCGCCAGCCTTCCAGAGTGCGTTCCAGGGCACGGCAGCGGCTTTCCGTTCGTCGCTCAGCAATGAGCTCTATCTGGTGATTGCGGCCCTCATGGCGGTCTATATCGTGCTCGGTGTGCTCTATGAGAGCTTCATCCATCCGATCACCATTCTCTCGACCCTGCCCTCAGCCGCCATCGGGGCGCTGCTGGCCCTGTCGCTTTGCGGCATGGATCTGGATGTAATGGGCATTATCGGCATCGTGCTGCTGATCGGCATCGTGAAAAAAAACGCCATCATGATGATCGACTTCGCCCTTGAGGCGGAACGTCTCGACGGGCTTGCGCCTCTCGATGCGATCCGTCGCGCTGCGCTACTGCGTTTCCGCCCGATCCTCATGACCACGCTGGCTGCGTTCTTCGGCGCGCTGCCGCTGATGCTGGGCCAGGGTGTCGGCTCCGAACTGCGCCGCCCGCTTGGTGTCGCCATTGTCGGCGGGTTGCTGCTGTCGCAGCTCCTGACGCTGTTCACCACGCCGGTCATCTATCTGCTGATGGATCGCATAGCTGCGGCCACACGCCGTCGCTTCGGTATGCGCAGCATGTCCGAGCGTCTTGCTGAACAGGGTGGCGAGTGAACATCACCCGTCCCTTCATCCTGCGGCCGGTCGCGACCTCGCTTCTGACCGCAGCGATGCTGATCGCCGGCCTTCTGGCCTATACGATGCTGCCCGTGGCCGATCTGCCCAATGTGGATATGCCCGTCATCATGGTGCAGGCCCAGCAATCGGGCGGCTCACCCACTGAAATCGCCAGCACCATCGCGGCGCCGCTCGAGCGCCATCTGGGCGCCATTGCCGGTCTGTCCGAGATGACCTCGCAATCGATGGTCAATCAGGCCCGGATCATTCTTCAGTTCGATCTATCGCGTGACATCAATGGTGCCGCACGTGATGTCGAGGCGGCGCTGCAGGCGGCCCGCGCCGATCTGCCCACCACGCTGCGCACGAACCCGAGCTATCAGAAAGCCAACCCGAACGGTGCGCCCATTCTGGTCATGGCGCTGACCTCGCCCACCAAAACGCCCGCCATGCTCTATGATCAGGCAACGAATGTGCTGCAGCAGCAGCTCAGCCAGGTGCAGGGCGTGGGCGAGGTTGAAGTGGGCGGCGGCGCGCTACCTGCCGTGCGTGTCGAGGTCAATCCGCTTCTTCTCTACAAATACGGCATCGGCTTTGAGGACGTGCGCGCCTCTCTGGCCTCTGCCAATGCCAACACCCCCAAGGGCTTCATCGATTCCAACGGGTTTCGCTTCACCCTCGATACCAATGATCAGGCAGAAAAGGCGCAGGCCTATCGCGATCTGATCATCGCCTATCGCAATGCGCGCCCCGTGCGCCTGTCGAGCGTGGCCGAGATCAATGACAGTGTCGAAAACCTGCGCACGCTCGGCGTCTATAATGGCCAGCGCGCCGTCGTGGGGCTGGTCTTCGCGCAGGCAGGGGCGAATGTCGTCAAGACCACGGATGAGATCAAGGCGCGGCTGCCGCTCATCCGCGCTGCCCTGCCGCCCGATATCGACCTGCATATCGCCGTCGATCGCTCCAAGACCATCCGTGCCGCGCTCGATGACACCAAGCTGACGCTGATCCTGGCCGTCATTCTGGTGGTGCTGGTCGTTCTCGTCTTCCTTCAGTCGGCACCGGCCATTCTGGTGCCTGCCATCGTGGTGCCCACCTCGATCATCGCGACATTCGCAGCCATGAAGCTCATGGGGTATCAGCTCGACAACATGTCGCTGATGGCCCTGACCATCTCGACAGGCTTCGTGGTCGATGACGCCATCGTGGTGCTGGAGAACATCACCCGCTATCTCGAGCAGGGATTGTCACCGCTCAAGGCCGCCCTGACCGGCGCTGGCGAAGTCGCCTTTACGGTCGTCTCCATCACGCTTTCACTGATCGCTGTTTTCGTTCCCATCATCCTGCTGGGGGGTATTGCCGGACGCCTGTTCCACGAATTCGCCATGACGATCTCGATCACGCTGGTGATCTCGATGATCCTCTCGCTCTCTCTTACCCCGATGATCTGCGCCCTGCTGCTGCGCCCTGCAAAGGCAGAACACAAGCGCGCGCGCATCGCGATCTATCTCGACCGCCAGATCACCCGCATTACCGACGGTTATGTGGTCTCTCTTGACTGGTCGCTGCGCCATCGCTGGCTCATGCTGCTGAGCCTGCCGCTCACCCTGTTCATCGCTGGCGCCCTTTTCGTGAAAATGCCGAAAGGGTTTTTCCCGGACGAAGATACCGGCATGATGATGGGCCACATCATTGGCGACCAGTCTTCCTCCTTCAGCCAGATGAGCGACAAGACCTATGAGGTGGCCAAAACGGTCTCGCAGGATCGCGACGTGGAGGCAATTGTCGGCTTTCTTGGCGGCAGACAGGCCAATCAGGCCAATCTTTTCGCCTCGCTCAAGGACAAGTCCGCGCGCAATGACACGGTGACCCAGACCATCGAAAGGCTGGGCCGTAAGTTCAGCAAGATGGTTGGCGCCGAGATCTTCTTCATGGCTCCGGGCGCCGTCCGGGCAGGAGCCCGTGGTGGCAATGCCTCTTACCAGTATGCACTGCAGGGCCCGGATGCCGACGAGCTTTTCACTCTGACGCCGAAAGTCGTCGAAGCCTTCCAGAAGCTTCCCGAGCTGATGGATGTCTCATCAGACCTCAGCGAGGGTGGCTCGGCGCTTGATGTGAAGATCAATCGCGACCTCTCCTCACGCTTTCAGATCACCCCGCAGCTCGTCTCCAACATTCTCTATGACGCCTACGGTCAACGCACGGCTTCGGTCATCTACAAGCCCATCAACCAGTATCATGTGATCATGGAAGCCGCGCCGCGCTTCTGGAAAGACCCGACCTCGCTCAATCAGGTCTGGATCAGCACATCCGGTGGCACGGCTTCTGGCAGCGTGGCGTCGAACCGTATCCGCGTCGTCACGACCAGCACGGATTCGACCAGTGTTTCGACCGCCGATTCAAATTACCAGAACCAGATGGCCAATAGTCTGGCCGGGGGCAGCAACACCTCATCGGGTTCTGCCGTTGCGACCAGCACCGAAACGATGGTGCCGCTTTCCCTCACCTCTCATATCCTGCCCGGTACGACCGCGCTCAGCGTCAATCATCAGGGGCAATCAGTCGCCACGACCATTTCCTTCAACCTGCGTCAGGGCGTATCCTTGGGTGATGCCGTGACCGCCATCAACGCGGCGCTGGTCAAGCTGCACGTGCCTTCTGACATCCAGGGCGGTTTTGCAGGCAATGCCGCGCTGTTCCAGAAATCGGTCAATGACGAACCGCTGCTGATTCTCGCAGCGCTGGCAGCGGTCTATATCGTGCTGGGCGTGCTGTATGAGAGCCTGGTGCATCCCATCACCATTCTCTCCACCCTGCCCTCTGCCGGTGTGGGTGCCATTCTGGCCCTGCAGGTTTTCGGCGAGGAGTTCTCGCTGATCGCCATGATCGGGGTGATCCTGCTTATCGGCATCGTCAAGAAAAACGCCATCATGCTGATCGATTTCGCTATGCAGGCCCAGCGCGAGGGCGCCACGCCCGAAGAGGCCATCCGCATGGCGAGCGCGCTGCGGTTTCGCCCCATCATCATGACCTCGCTCGCCGCAGCGCTCGGGGCGGTTCCGTTGATCATTGCCAATGGTTATGGTGCAGAATTGCGCCGCCCTCTCGGCATTTCCATTCTCGGTGGTCTGGTGGTCAGCCAGGCCCTCACCCTTTACAGCACGCCCGCCGTGTTCCTGACGCTCGACGCCATGGGACGCGCGGTCAAACGCCGCCTTCATTCTCTCGTCGCACTCTTCCGCCCGCGCCATCAGGATCAGACTCAAGGATGACTCCCTTTCCGTCCCGCTCAGCCCGACGCTTCAGCCTCCTTGCCGCATGTTGCACGCCCCTGCTTTCAGGCTGCTTCATGGTCGGTCCTGACTATCACCGCCCTCATGCTGTCATCTCGGCCAAGTTCAAGGAGGCCCCAAAGCCACCCCCGGGCTGGGGCGTGGCACAGCCACAGCTCGCCGAGGCCTCCAAGGGGGCCTGGTGGGAGATCTATCATGACCCGCAGCTGAACTGGCTTGAGTCGCAGGTCGCGATCTCGAACCAGAACGTCAAGCAATACGAAGCCCAGTATCGCAAGGCGGAAGCCACGATCGATTCGATCCGCGCCCAGCTCTTTCCGACGCTTTCGGGCTCGTTCAGCTTCAGCCGGAACGCACAGGGTGGCAGTTCGCGCAGCGCAAGCACGGGGTCGGTGGTCAATTATTCGTCCACCACCACGGTCAATACCTGGAATACAGGTCCTTCCGCTTCCTGGACGCTCGATGTGTGGGGGCGTATTCGCAGGCAGATCCAGCAGCAGGTTACCGCCACTCAGGCCAGCGCAGCCGATCTGGCCAATGCCCAGCTCTCCTATCAGTCGCAGCTGGCCAATGCCTATTTCAACCTGCGCTACCAGGACAGCCTGAAGAAGCTCTATCAGGACAATGTCGGCTATTTCCAGCAGGCCCTGACGATCGTGCAGAACCAGGTCGATGCCGGCGTGACTGACCCGAGTTCGCTCTGGCAGGCGCGTTATCAGCTGCAGCAGACACAGGCACAGGCCACACAGGCTGGCGTGGCGCGTGCCCAGTACGAGCATGCCATTGCCGTCCTGATCGGCCGCGCCCCTGCCGATCTGAGCATTCCGGTTGGCACCCTGACGACAACGCTGCCGACGCCTCCGACGGCCGTTCCGTCGCTGCTCTTGCAGCGTCGCCCCGATATCGCTGCGGCAGAACGCAACATGGAAGGGTATAATGCCGAGATCGGCTATTACATCGCCGCTTTCTATCCGGAGATTTCGGTCAGCGCGACCTATGGCTATAGCGGCAACCCTCTGCAGACCCTGATCCAGGCAGCCACACGTTTCTGGTCGCTGGGTGCCTCATCGACCGAGACCCTGTTCAATGGTGGCGCTCGTACGGCGGCAGTGCGTTCGGCCCGTGCCGATTACGACGCCTCTGTCGCAACCTACCGTCAGACCGTGCTGACCGCCTTGCAGGGCGTGGAGGATAATCTCTCCAATCTGCGTATCCTGAACGAACAGATGATCGATCAGGATGTCGCGGTGAAATCTGCGCAGGAAGCCGTTCGCGTGTCGATGAACGAATATATTGCTGGTACGCAGACCTACACGACCGTGCTGACCAGCCAGCAGAACGCCCTGAGCTACGAGGTGCAGGCACTGGGCATTCACCAGAATATCGCCATCTCACATGTCGACCTGATTGTGGCCCTTGGCGGTGGCTGGGATGCCTCGCAACTGCCGAGCAAGGCGTCGCTCCAGACCAACAACCCGCTTCTTCCCGAATTCATGTCCAGGACGAAGCAATAAGGCTCGGGCGTTCAAAGGCCGGAGCACAAAAAAAGGGGAAGGCCCAAAGGCCCTCCCCTTTTTTGTTGTTCAGACTGCTGGTCGGTCAGGTCACGGCCTTGCCGACGAACACCGCAATGACGAGAAACAGCACGAACAGCGCGATGAACAGGAAGAAGAGAATCTTCGCGATACCGGCGGAAGCGGCCGAGATACCGGTGAAGCCGAACAGACCCGCAATCAGCGAGATGATCAGAAAGAAGATAGCAAGCTTGAGCATGGGAGAGCCCTCATTGTTCTGTCCGGGGTCAACGCGATGTCGCAATGAAAGTTCGTCCTGTAATCTCCCTCCGGTTGGCGCATGTCTTATCGGATTTCGGGAAACACAAACACGACAGCAAATTCCTCGCACCAGAGCTCCATCGTCTCATTGAACTGGTTCAGGCGGCTGAAATAACGCTCATGCTCGCGCCGCCAGTACGCGAGGCTTCTGTCGCCTTCCCCTTCCTTTGCAGCGAAATCCTCGCCCACATCGCAATAGCGTCTTTTCTCGAGGCTGCGCGTCTGCGTAATCGCCCGAGGCTGATCCCTGCCGTCACAGACGACGCTCAATTTGCCGATATACGTCTGCTGCCCGTCGGAGGCAGCCCAACAGGTTCCGGTCTTGAGACCGCGCAGAACGAGATCGAGAAGTTCGTCGGCCAAGGCCGGACTATCGCCGAAGGAGAAGCGCTCAAGGCTTTCCCAGTCTTCTGGCGGTTTGGGAAGAAGATCAGACATCGACCCAGAAAAAAGGCGCCGTCGACAACTGTCAACGGCGCCTTGCGAGTGCAACAGATAACCTCGCTGCGGCGGGGCCTAGTGCCCGACTGCCGTGATGCTCTCACCCCGGGCGAGCGCCTCCTGCGTATAGCGGCGGGCTTCATCAGAGATGCGCAGGGTGACCGTCATGCCAGCGGCGGCGAGATAGATCAGGGCGAAAGCCCAGATGATTCCCTCCATGCCGAAGCCGAAGACACTCTCGCAGATACCGGCAATGGCAGGGCCAACCCAAGTGCTTGCACCCGCGCCCAGACCAAGAATCGACAGCGCTGCAGCCTTCTCCTTCGGGCAGATCTGCGGCATCAGGCCGGAGAGCGGCACGAAGGCGGCTACTGTGGCGCCATAGAAGATGCCAACTGCTGCCGCCGCGGCGAAATTGCCCGGATACCAGACAGGAATGTAATAGAAGAGCGGGATCGAGACAAAACCACCAACGCCGCCGAAGACCGACACGATGAACCGGTGACCCAGCGCATCAGCCAGCATGCCTGACACCAGATTGAACAGGATGTTGCTGAGGAAAATCAGGGAGAGCAGGTTCAGCCATTGCCCCTGGGTGAAGCCCAGATGGTCAATGAAGAAGGCGGGCATGATCGCAAGGAAGGCATATTCCGACGACGTGTCGATGGTGCGCACGATACCCGCAATCAGGGTCTTGGGCTCACGCCACATGATGCTGATCGAGCCAAAGAAGATGTCTTTCGTGCTCACATGGTCGGGCAGGAGACGCTTCTTGCCAGTGGGTTCATGCGTAAAGAGCAGGGCCACCAGACCACCCAGAATGACGAGGCCGAGCGAGCACCAGAATGTCGCCAGTTCGCCGATGGCAGGAATGGCATAGCGCGCAAACTGCGAACCCAGCGTCGGCAGACCGGCCGAGAAGGAAAACCAGAACCAGCCAGCAGCGGAGCCCAGCATGTTGGCTGGCGTTGCGGCCGCAATCCACACGAGAAAGCCGTAGGCAAAGAGCGGATAGGCAAAACCGCGCAGCGTGTAGAACAGGAGCGTCATCGTGAAGTTGTTGGGGCCGAGGCCGAGCGCGAGCAGCCCGACTTCCAGAACCGCCCAGAGGATCAGACCGATCCACATCACCTTCTTGGGCCCGTAAAGATCGGAAAGCGGCCCCGAGAACCAGGCCGAGATCATGACCGTTATACCATAGGTCGTGAACAGCAGGTTCACGTCGCCCTGGGTATGACCGTTATGGAGCATGAAGGTATCGAGATAGCCTGCCTCAACGCCGTCACCGATCATGAACAGCAGCAGACCGACGAAGCCGAAGAAGAGAGGGCGTGGAATACCGAGGATCTCTGCGATCCCGCGTCTCTGGGTGGTGGTTGCCTCAGACAAAGAAGCTCTCCTGTATCTACACGCAGCACGAGCGTTGCCGGACCTCATTGCCCGGGGCGGCATGGGATGCGTGGTGACTGGTCCTACGAGAGTGCTCGGACCTGTATGGGGGTCAGGATCGATGAACGCCGTGATGCGCCCAGATATCCGTCCTGACATCGCAATTCCGCATGAATACGGCGATGCGACCCAATCTGCTCATATATCCCACGCTTCGCGCTCAGATTGATCAGATCGGCTTGTTGAGACGGTCTTAACCGAATTGAGAAGAATTTGTAAGCCAAAAACAAAAAGGGCCGGACAGATCCCTGCCCAGCCCTCCCTGCACTCACTGAAGCGTGTAGCTTCAGGCAGCCATCGGCTCTTCACCGGACTGGTTGAACACCGGGCCGCTATCCTTGCCCTTGGCGTCAACGTCGCGGTCAACCATTTCGACAACAGCCATGTCAGCGTTGTCGCCATAGCGAACGCCAGCCTTCAGAACGCGGGTGTAACCACCCGAACGGCCCTGATAGCGCTCTGCAATGGTCGAGAACAGCTTGGTGACGATGGTCTCGTCGCGCAGCTGGGCAAAAGCCTGGCGGCGAGCGTGCAGCGTGCCACGCTTGCCGAGGGTGATCAGCTTCTCGACGATCGGGCGAATTTCCTTCGCCTTGGGCAGCGTCGTCGTGATCTGCTCGTGCTTGATGATAGCCACGGCCATGTTGCGGAACATGGCAGCGCGGTGGGTCGAGGTAACATTGAGCTTACGCCCAGCAACACCATGACGCATGATCGGGTTTCCTTACTCTACTTTCTTCCGGATGGGGCTCAGAACGTCTCGTCGAGACGCTTTGCCAGATCCTCAATGTTCTCGGGAGGCCAGGCCGGAACATTCATGCCCAGCGACAGACCCATGGAAGTCAGGACTTCCTTGATTTCATTCAGCGACTTGCGTCCAAAATTCGGCGTGCGCAGCATTTCCTGTTCGGATTTCTGCACGAGATCGCCGATATAGACGATGTTGTCGTTCTTCAGGCAGTTCGCGCTACGAACAGAGAGTTCGAGCTCGTCAACCTTGCGCAGCAGGTTACGGTTGAACGGCAGATCGTCACGCGGCTCTTCCTGACGGACCGGGCGCGGCTCATCGAAATTGATGAACAGCTGCAGCTGGTCCTGCAGGATGCGGGCTGCGAGAGCGAGGCTGTCTTCCGGAGTAACGGCACCGTTGGTCTCGACCGTGAGCAGAAGCTTGTCGTAGTCGGTGACCTGACCAACACGGGTCGGTTCAACCTTGTACGAGACCTTGCGAACCGGGGAGTAGATCGCGTCGATGGGGATAAGCCCGATCGGTGCGTCTTCCGGACGGTTTGCAGCAGCCGGGACGTAGCCCTTGCCCATGTTGACCGTGAATTCCATGCCGAGCTTCACGCCGTCATCGAGCGTGCAGATCACGAGGTCGGGGTTCATGATCTCGATGTCATGACCGGCCTGGATCTGGCCTGCACGCACTTCGCCGGGGCCAGTGGCCGTCAGCACCATGCGCTTGGGGCCTTCGCCATGCATGCGCAGGGCAAGCTGCTTGATGTTCAGCACGATATCCGTCACGTCCTCGCGGACGCCCGGCACGGACGAGAACTCATGCAGCACGCCGTCGATCTGGATCGCCGTTACAGCGGCGCCCTGAAGCGAAGACAACAGAACGCGACGGATCGCATTGCCGAGCGTCATGCCGAAACCACGCTCCAGCGGCTCGGCGATCACCGTGGCTGTCTGCGTGGGCACGGAGCCGGGCGCGACTTCCAGCTTTTCCGGCTTGATAAGGGACTGCCAGTTCTTCTGGAGGACCAATGTCGTGGCCTTTCAAACAACTTGTCCCGCTGGGGCCCAACGGAACATCAACCGCGCCAGAGCGCGGTCAGAACGTGCCGGTGGCCTCTCCCGGGGGAGAAACCACCTACGGACGGGTGGTGACAGACGAGCGGCCCCCGAGGGGGCCGCAGTCAATCAGACGCGACGACGCTTGCGCGGACGGCAGCCGTTATGCGGCACCGGGGTCATGTCGCGGATCGACGTGATGGAGAAGCCAACGGCCTGAAGGGCGCGAAGCGCGCTCTCACGGCCCGAACCCGGACCCGAAACTTCAATTTCCAGCGTCTCCATGCCGTGGTCGCGAGCCTTGCGGCCAGCGTCTTCAGCAGCAACCTGAGCGGCATACGGGGTCGACTTGCGCGAACCCTTGAAGCCCTGGGCGCCAGCCGAAGACCAGGCAATCGAGTTGCCCTGGGCGTCGGAGATGGTGATCATGGTGTTGTTGAACGTCGAAAGAACGTGCGCGACACCAGAGATGATGTTCTTGCGCTCCTTCTTGCGGATACGCGGAGTTGCGGCCTTGGCCATAGTGAGGTCGTCCTGTCAGTCTTGGCAATGAGCGAAGGGCAGAGGACAGCCTGTTGGCCGCCACTCGCCACGATCCGCTTAAGATGCGCGAATTAGCGCGTAGCTTTCTTCTTACCGGCAATCGCCACGGCCTTGCCCTTGCGGGTGCGGGCGTTCGTGTGCGTACGCTGGCCGCGCACCGGCAGACCACGGCGATGACGCAGGCCACGATAGCAACCAAGGTCCATCAGACGCTTGATGTTCATCGCGGTTTCGCGGCGGAGGTCACCCTCGACGCGGTAGTCGCCATCGATCAGTTCGCGGATCTTCACGATCTCATCGTCGCTCAGCTCGTTAACGCGCTTCGCTTCAGGTACTTCGAGCTTGGAGCAGATTGCCTTCGCCGTCGACGGACCAATGCCGTAGATGTAGCTCAGGGCAATGACTACCCGCTTGTTCGTCGGAATATTTACGCCGGCAATACGCGCCACGCCACTCACTCCCTGCCCGACCGAGTAGGTCAGGCTCTCTTTTTGCTTCGACCCAAAGCTTGGGCCAGTTCAATCGAAACTGTTCAGTCCGCTAAAGAATCGACCGCTCTGAAAGGGTCGATCACCGCGTCTGACAGCACCTGTGTCGAGGGCGCGCAATATATCGAGCACCCCCTGCGAGTCAAATAAAACCGTTCACTTTTGCGTGATCGACTTCGTGAGCCTCATTTGTCAAGGCCGAGCGCCGCCACGATTGACGCATGCACAGCCTCAAGGCTCTGCATGCCATCAACGCGGCGCAGGCGACCAGCATTCTCATAATAAGGCAGGATAGGGGCCGTCTGGTCCTTGTAGACCTGGATACGACGACGCACCGTCTCCGGCTCGTCATCCGCACGCCGCGAGCCATCAGGCGCACGACGTGACGCAAGACGGGCCACAATCTGCTCGGCATCGACCTCGATGAGGATCACGGCGTCAATCTTGACCCCGCGCTCCTGCAACATGACGTCGAGTGCCTCTGCCTGGCTTTCCGTACGCGGGAATCCGTCGAGGATGAACCCCTGTGCACAATCGGCCTTGAGCGTGCGGCTCTTGATCAGGTCGATCATTACCTCGTCGGAGACAAACTGCCCGGACTCGACAATGCTCTTCACCTTGAGGCCGAGCGGTGTCCCCTCTGCCATCTCGCTGCGCAGCATATCCCCGGTGGAGATATGAGCGAGCTTGAATTCCTGCTCCAGCAGATCGGCCTGGGTGCCTTTTCCTGCACCTGGCGGGCCAAGAAGGATGATGTTCATCGACGACGCATTCCTCTTGCCTGATCCGCCTTGCCGTTACCGCGACCGCGCTGCTTGCGAATCAGACCCTGATAGCGATGGGCAACGAGATGCGACTGAACCTGGGTCATGGTGTCGATCGTCACCGAGACGATAATGATCAGACTCGTGCCACCAAAATAGAAGGGCACGTTGTAACGGCTGATCAGGATCTGCGGAAGCAGACACACCGCAACAAGATAGAGAGCGCCGATCGTCGTCAGACGCGAAAGGATACGATCGAAATAACGCGCCGTGTTCGACCCCGGACGGATGCCCGGCACGAATCCTCCCTGCTTGCGCAGGTTCTCAGCCGTTTCTTCCGGGTTGAACGTCACCGCGGCATAGAAATAGGAGAAGAAGAGGATCATCACCGCGTAGAAGACCATATAGAGCGGCTGGCCCTGCCCGAACTCCTGCCCAAGGGTGTTGACCCAGCCAGGCACGTTCTTGCCGTTCATGAAGCCCGAGATCGTGACAGGGATCAGCAGCACCGACGAGGCGAAGATCGGCGGAATGACGCCAGCCGTATTCACCTTGAGGGGCATATGCGACGAATCACCGCCGAACATCCGGCTGCCGACCTGGCGCTTGGGATACTGGATGACCACACGACGCTGCGCCTGCTCCATGAACACGATGAACGCGATCGTAGCACCGGCAAGCACCAGGAAGAGCAGCACGAAGAAGGGCGACAACGCCCCCGTGTAGCCCAGCTGGAAGAGGCTTGAGAGCGCGTGGGGCAGATTGGCAACGATACCGGCGAAGATGATCAGCGAAATGCCGTTGCCCACGCCACGCGAGGTGATCTGCTCACCCAGCCACATGAGGAACATCGTTCCGCCCACAAGGGTGATCACACTCGACAGGATGAAGAACGGACCCGGTGAAACCACCGCAAGCGTACCGGTCTTCGTCGCCATGTGCTCGAGCCCGACCGCGAGACCATAGGCCTGGAACAGGGCAATCAGCACCGTGAGGTAGCGCGTGTAAGCGTTGAGCTTCTTGCGCCCCTGCTCACCTTCCTTCTTCAGCGCTTCCAGCGACGGCAATGCTGTCGAGAGCAACTGCACGATAATCGAGGCGCTGATATAGGGCATGATGTTGAGCGCAAACACGGCCATACGACCGAGTGAGCCACCGCTGAACATGTCGAACATGCCGATGATGCCGCCCTGGTTCTGCTGCAGCAGCTGCCCCAGGACTGTCGCGTCGACACCGGGCACCGGAATATAGGTGCCGAGGCGATAGATGATGAGCGCGCCCAGCGTGAACCAGATACGCTTTTTCAACTCGGTCGCCTTGGCGAACGAGCTCAGATTGAGATTGGCGGCAAGCTGCTCGGCTGCGGAGGCCATCCACCGGTCCTTTCAACAAAAACAGCGTCACCGCGCAGGCGCGGGACGCTGTTCATGATTACCTGTGCCCGCCCTGCACCGCAACGGCACAGAGCGTTCTTATCGGGCGATCAGGCCTCGGCGGGAGCCTCGGCCTTGGCGGCAACCTTGACAGAGCCACCAGCCTTCTCGACAGCCGCGATAGCGGTTGCGGAAGCACCGGAGACTTCGACGGTCACAGCGCGGGTCAGCTCGCCCTTTGCCAGCAGGCGGATACCGGCATACTTGCCAGTGCCAACCAGACCAGCGGCGCGCAGCACCTCTTCCGTGATCGTCACGTCTGCCTGAAGCTTGCCATCAGCCAGTGCACGGTCGATGGCGCCCAAGTTCACAGGAGCAAATTCCTTACGGAAGATGTTCTTGAACCCGCGCTTCGGCATACGGCGATACAGCGGAAGCTGACCACCTTCGAAACCATTCAGGGATACGCCTTCACGAGCCTTCTGACCCTTGACGCCGCGACCCGAGGTCTTGCCTTTGCCCGAGCCGATACCACGACCCAGACGCTTCTTGCGGTAACGCGCACCGGCGTTATCGCGCAGTTCATTAAGGTTCATATCAACCCTCCACCTGGATAAGGTGGGCAACCTTGCGGATCATGCCGCGAACTGAAGGGGTGTCCTCCAGCTCGCGCTCACTGCCGATTCCGCGCAGACCGAGACCCACGAGGGTATCAGCCTGGCCGGGCTTGCGCCCGATAGCGGAAGCGATCTGCTTGACGCGAACAGTCTTGTTCTCAGCCATGGGTCGCCTCCGCTGCGTCTTCGGTCTGCGAATCGCGCTTGGCGAACAGCTCGGAAGCCTTCTTGCCACGGCGGCTTGCGACAGCGCGGGGGCTGCTGCAACGCTCGAGCGCGTCGAAGGTCGCCTTGACCATGTTATGCGGGTTACGGGTCCCGAGGGACTTCGCAACAACGTCGTTTACGCCCAGCGATTCGAAGACAGCGCGCATCGGGCCGCCTGCGATGATCCCGGTTCCGGCTTCAGCTGCACGAACCACGACCTTGCCAGCACCGAAATGCCCGAAAGAATCGTGATGAAGCGTACGGCCTTCCTTCATCGGAACGCGGATCATGGTGCGCTTGGCGCGTTCAGTCGCCTTGCGGATTGCCTCGGGAACTTCACGAGCCTTGCCCGCACCGTACCCAACGCGACCCTTCTGGTCACCAACCACAACCAGAGCGGCAAAAGCGAAACGACGTCCGCCTTTCACCACCTTGGCCACGCGGTTAATGGTTACCAGCTTGTCGACCAGATCGTCGCCTTCGCGTTCCCGCTCGCGACCACCACGGCCGCCTTCTCTTGGCTCACGTGCCATGTGTGATCCTTCCTTAGAACGAAAGGCCGCCCTCACGGGCAGCTTCGGCCAGCGCCTTGACGCGGCCATGATAGAGATATGCACCGCGATCGAACACGACCGCCGTCACGCCAGCGGCGAGAGCGCGCTCTGCAACCAGCTTGCCGACAACCGAAGCGGCTTCGACATTCGCGCCGGTCTTGCCAGCTTCGCGCAGGGTCTTTTCGAGGGTCGAAGCGCTGGCGAGCGTTACGCCCTGCGCATCGTCGATGACCTGTGCATAAATGTTCTTGCCTGAACGGAAGACCGACAAACGCGGCCGGCCACCGCTCTTGCGGCGAAGCTGGAAGCGAAGCCGCTGACGGCGCCGTTCCTGCAATCCATGCTGCGTAGCCATTATTTCTTCTTGCCTTCCTTACGACGGAGAACTTCGGTCTCGTAACGCACGCCCTTGCCCTTATAGGGTTCCGGCTTGCGGAAGTTACGGATGTCGAGCGCAACCTGACCAACACGCTGCTTGTCGTTCCCTTCGACCGTGATGGCCGTAGGACGAGGCGTGGTGATCTTCACGTCGGCGGGGATCGGATAGACGACGTCATGGGAATAACCCAGGTTCATCACCAGGTTCGAACCCTGCACGCTGGCACGGAAACCCGTTCCGGTGATTTCCAGCGTCTTGCTGAAACCCTCGGAAACGCCCTTGACCAGATTAGCGACGATAGCGCGGGTTGTGCCCCACATCGTCCAGGTCTCACGCGAACGGTTACCGACCGGCTTGATCGACACCTTGCCGTCTTCAACCTTGGCCTCGACGAAACGCGTCAGCGGCATGCTCAGAGAGCCACGCTTGCCCTTGGCCGTCAGCGACCCGTTGGCAATGGAAACGTCCACGCCTGCAGGAATGACAACCGGATACTTGCCTACTCGTGACATGTGATCCTCCTTAGAAGACGCGGCAGAGGACTTCGCCACCGACATTCGCGGCGCGAGCCTCGATATCCGAAAGGATACCGCGCGGGGTGGACAGGATCGACACGCCGAGACCGGCATACACGCGCGGCAGTTCCTTGATCTTGGAATACACGCGACGGCCCGGCTTGGAGACGCGGTGGATTTCCTTGATCACGGGCTGGCCGTCAGCATATTTCAGCTCGATGCGCAGCTGGGAGATACCGGCACGCAGCTCTTCCGTGGTGTAACCACGAATATAGCCTTCGCGGCGCAGCGCTTCCAGAACGTTTGCACGCAGCTTGGAAGCAGGTGCGATGCAAGCCGCGTGACGGGCACGCTGGGCATTGCGAATGCGGGTGAGCATATCACCCAACGGATCGGATAGGGACATTCGCTTCTACCTTACCAGCTCGACTTGACCATACCGGGGATCTGGCCGGTTGAGGCCAGGTCGCGCAGAGCGATACGGCTCAGCTCGAACTTGCGGTAGTTCGCGCGGGGACGTCCCGAAACCTTGCAGCGCAGACGGAAACGAACACGCGACCCGTTACGCGGCATTTCTGCCAGCTTCAGGGTTGCGTCGAAACGCTCCTCTACCGGAAGGGTCCGGTCCTTGATGATATCTTTCAACGCGGTCCGCTTCGCCTTGTCGCGCTGCGCCATATAGGCGCGCTTGGCGTTGCGGTTCACGGCGGAGATTTTTGCCATGCTAAATCTTCTCCCGGAACCTGTCGGGCCAATCCCAACGGTTTTCCAAACAGCGTGTGTATATAGGGAGCCGGGATTGCTTTGGAAAGCAAAAAACCCGGCTCAACCCGATAAATCAGGCAGTGAAGGGCAGATCGAACGCCTTGAGCAGCGCTTTTGCCTCTTCATCCGTCTTCGCCGTGGTGACGAAGATGATGTCCATGCCACGTACGGAGTCGATCTTATCGTAATCGATTTCCGGGAACACGATCTGCTCCTTGATGCCCATGGCAAAGTTGCCACGACCGTCAAAGCCCTTGTTCGGGGGCAGACCGCGGAAGTCACGGATGCGCGGCATCGCGATCGTCACGAGACGATCGAGGAATTCGTACATACGCGTGCGACGCAGGGTCACCTTGCAGCCGATGGGCAGGCCTTCACGAATCTTGAAGCCGGCGATTGCCTTGCGGGCAACCGTCTTGACGGGCTTCTGACCGGAGATGGCTGCCATTTCGGCAACGGCGGCATCGAGCTGCTTCTGGTCGCCGGCGGCTTCGCCAACGCCCATGTTCAGGACGATCTTTTCCAGCTTCGGAACCTGCATGATGTTCTTGTAGGCAAACTGCTCACGCAGCTGGCTACGAAGGACATCATTGTAACGCTGCTGCAGGCGCGGCTGAACGCGGATAATGGTCTCGCTCATGGTCGCCCCCTTAGCCTTCGATTACTTCGCCGGTCACCTTGGCGACGCGGACCTTGCGCCCGTCCTCGAGCTGACGGAAACCGACGCGGGTCGGCTTGCCGCTCTTCGGATCGACGAGCTTCAGGTTGGACAGATGGACCGGCATTTCCTTGGCGATAATGCCGCCTTCCTGGTTCATGCGGGTCGGCTTCTGGTGACGCTTGGCCACCGCAACACCGCGCACGATGGCCTTTTCGACCTTCGGCAGAACAGCAAGGACCTCACCGCGCGTGCCGCGCGACGAGCCGGAGAGGACCAGAACCTGGTCACCCTTCTTGATACGAGCAGCCATTATAGCACCTCCGGAGCCAGGGAGATGATCTTCATGAACTTGCGCGCACGCAGCTCACGAACCACCGGGCCAAAGATACGCGTGCCGATGGGCTCCATCGACTTGTTGATCAGCACAGCCGCATTCTTGTCGAAGCGGATGGCGCTGCCGTCAGCGCGACGAACAGGATAGGACGTGCGAACGATGACGGCCTGATGGACGTCACCCTTCTTCACCTTGCCGCGGGGAATCGCTTCCTTGACGGACACGACGATCACGTCGCCGACCGAGGCGGTTTTCCGCTTGGAGCCGCCCAGCACCTTGATGCACTGCACCTGACGAGCGCCGGAGTTGTCGGCGACTTCCAGATTGGTCTCGGGATGGATCATTTCTCAGTCCCCTCTTACGCTGACGCCTGAGCCGGTGCCGTCGCCGCTGCCTCAAGGGCTGCGCCGTTACGGGTGATCACCGTCCAGGTCTTGCGCTTGGAAATCGGAGCGCATTCTTCAATGCGCACCGTGTCTCCGATCTTGCACTCATTCAGCTCGTCATGCGCCGCATATTTTTTAGAGCGACGAATGAACTTCTTGTAGAGCGGGTGCATAATGCGGCGATCAACAAGAACGGTAACCGTCTTGTCCATCTTGTCGCTTGTCACTCGCCCTGTCAGGACGCGCCTCGGCATCGTCCGTCTCCTCTCAGGACTCTGCGGTGGACGTTTTTGCGCCCACCTTGTTCTTCGATTGATGCGCAACCGTCTTGATGCGAGCAATCGCACGACGGAGTACGCGAACGCGGCCGACTCCCTCTGACTGGCCCGTGGCAGCCTGGAACCGGAGGTTCAGCTGCTCACGCTTCAGGTCGAGAAGAAGGGCATCGAGCTCATCAGCGGATTTGGCGCGCAGATCGGCTACCTTGTATGCGTCAGCCATGATCAAGCCTCCCCAATCCGGGTGATGAACTTGGTCTTGATCGGCAGCTTTGCTGCGCCAAGAGCCAGTGCCTCACGTGCCACTTCAGGCGGCACGCCTTCGATTTCAAACAGCACGCGGCCAGGCTTCACGCGGGCCACCCAGAACTCGGGCGAGCCCTTGCCGGAGCCCATTCGGACTTCGGCAGGCTTCGTGGAAACCGGCAGATCCGGGAAAATCCGGATCCACACGCGACCTGCACGCTTCATGGCGCGGGTGATCGCGCGACGTGACGCTTCGATCTGGCGTGCCGTGATACGTTCGGGTTCGAGAGCCTTAAGGCCGAACGCGCCGAAATTCAACGTCGTTCCGCCCTTGGCCAACCCATGAATGCGGCCCTTGTGGGCCTTGCGAAACTTAGTCCGCTTCGGGGAAAGCATGGTGTCGTATCCTCATGCGCCTCGCGGCGCTTGTCATAATCTACTGCTCAGCGCTGCGGCGCTTGTTCCGCTGCACGACGGTCCTGAGCCATCGGATCATGGGCAAGGATTTCACCCTTGAAGATCCAGACTTTCACACCGCACGTACCATAGGTCGTCTTGGCAGTGGCGATACCGTAATCGATGTCGGCGCGCAACGTATGAAGTGGCACGCGACCTTCGCGATACCACTCGATACGAGCGATTTCCGCACCACCGAGACGGCCGGAGCAGTTGATACGAATACCCTGTGCACCCAGACGCATGGCGGACTGAACCGCACGCTTCATGGCGCGACGGAAGGCAACGCGACGCTCGAGCTGCTGCGCGATGTTCTCGGCGACCAGGGTCGCGTCGATCTCGGGCTTGCGAATCTCGACGATGTTCAGCGCAACATCAGTCTTGGCCAGACGGCTAAGATCCTTGCGCAGAGCATCGATGTCCTGCCCCTTCTTGCCGATGACAACGCCCGGACGTGCTGCATAGATCGTGACGCGCGGCTTCTTGGCCGGGCGTTCGATCACAACGCGGGAGACGCCTGCACCTGACAGTTTGCGACGCAGGTAGGCGCGCAGCATCAGGTCTTCATGCAGCAGACGGGAATAGTCGTTGCCAGCGTACCAGCGGCTATCCCATGTGCGGTTTACGCCGAGCCGCAGCCCGATCGGATTGACTTTGTGTCCCATATCAGGCTGCCTTCTGCTCTGCTGCGTCCTTGCCCTTGCCCTTCGGCGCAGGCGCTTCGTCTGCAGCGCGCTCGGCAACGACGATCTTCAGATGGCTGAAGAACTTCTCGATGCGCGAGGAACGACCACGGCCACGAGCGTGGAAACGCTTCATGACGATCGACTTGCCAACTTCTGCGGTCTTGACCACGAGCTGATCGACATCGAGCTGATGATTGTTCTCTGCGTTTGCAACAGCGCTCTCGAGGGTCTTGCGGACCTCCTGAGCGATGCGACGACGCGAGAACGTCAGCGCTGCGATTGCCTTGTCTGCCGGCTGGTTGCGAATCATCGCTGCAACCAGGTTCAGCTTGCGCGGGCTGACGCGGATGTTGCGGGCAACTGCCTGCGCTTCCGTGTCAGCGAGTGTGCGAATGTGCTTCGGCTTGCTCATGATCAGCCCCGCTTCGACTTCTTGTCGGAAGCATGACCCGGGAACGTGCGCGTCGGCGAGAACTCACCGAACTTGTGCCCGACCATGTTTTCCGTCACCTGCACCGGCAGGAACTTGTGGCCATTATAAACGCCGAACGTGAGTCCGACGAACTGCGGCAGGATGGTGGAACGACGCGACCAGATCTTGATCACCTCATTACGACCCGAAGCGCGTGACGCCTCGGCCTTGCCGAACAAGTACCCGTCAACGAACGGGCCCTTCCAGACGGAACGTGCCATCTCTGTTTGCCCCCTTCTTACTTGCCGGTCTTGCGGCGACGGATGATCAGGCTGTCCGTCTTCTTGTTAACACGAGTCTTGTAGCCCTTGGTCGGCTTGCCCCACGGCGTAACCGGATGACGGCCACCAGAGGTACGACCTTCACCACCACCATGCGGATGGTCGACCGGGTTCATGACGACGCCGCGGTTATGCGGACGACGGCCGAGCCAACGGTTACGACCGGCCTTGCCGAGATGCTGGTTCATGTTGTCGGGGTTCGAAACCGCGCCAACAGTCGCCATGCATTCGCCACGGACGAGACGAAGCTCACCGGACTGCAGCTTGATCTGCGCATAGCCGGCATCCTTGCCGACCAGCTGGCAGTAGGTGCCGGCCGAACGGGCGATCTTGCCACCTGCACCGGGCTTCAGCTCGATGTTGTGCACGATCGTACCGACAGGCATCGCGCCCAGCGGCATGGCATTGCCCGGCTTCACGTCGGTGCGTTCGCCAGCGATCACCTGATCGCCAACCTTAACGCGCTGCGGCGCCAGGATGTATGCCAACTCGCCGTCTTCGTACTTGATCAGTGCGATGAAGGCGGTGCGGTTCGGGTCATATTCCAGACGCTCGACCGTACCGGCAACGTCGAACTTACGACGCTTGAAGTCGACATAGCGGTAGGACTGCTTATGCCCGCCGCCACGGAAACGCGACGTGGTGCGACCGTGGTTGTTACGACCGCCCGTCTTGTTCTTACCCTCGGTCAGCTGCTTGACCGGCTTGCCCTTATAGAGCTCGCTGCGGTCGATCAGGACCGTGCCACGTGTGCTCGGCGTCGTGGGATTAAAGTGCTTGAGTGCCATGGTATCCTATCCCGCGTCAGCCCAGCTTCGCGGTAAGGTCAATGGACTGACCTTCCGCAAGCTGAACATACGCCTTCTTGATGTCCGAACGGCGACCAGGACGGCCCTTGACCATCTTGGTCTTGCCCTTCTGCACCAGCGTGTTCACGGAGACGACCTTGACGCCGAAGAGCGTCTCGACCGCAACCTTGATTTCCGGCTTCGCGGCCGTCATGGCCACGCGGAAAACAACCTGGTTGCGCTCGGAAAGGGCCGTCGCCTTTTCGGTGATGAGCGGCGCGCGAACGATGTCGAACATCGATTCGCGTGTCATACGCAGCGCCTTGTTACGGCGCGCAAGAACGATGCTCGTGGTCATGCCAGGCGCTCCTTGAGACCCTCGAGCCCAGCGCGCGTCAGCACGAGAACGTCGTGGTTCAGAATGTCATACACATTGGCACCGATCGTGGGCAGCACGTCGATCTTGGGCAGGTTGCGCACAGCGCGACCGAAAGCCACATCGACGGCACCGTCAACGATCAGGGCAGAGGACCAGCCGAGCGCTGCCAGCTTTGCAGCGGCTTCGCGGGTCTTGGTCACACCTGCGGCCTGATCGATCACGATCAGCTTGCCTGCAGCTGCCTTCTGCGACAACGCAGAGATCAGACCAAGGCGACGCACCTTCTTGGGGAGGTCATAGCCATGATCGCGAACGACCGGACCATGAACAACGCCACCGGTACGGAACTGCGGAGCGCGCAGCGAGCCCTGACGAGCCGAGCCGGTGCCTTTCTGGCGGAACGGCTTCTTGGTCGTGCCAGAGATTTCGCCCATCCCCTTGGTGCGGTGCGTACCGGCGCGGCGCTTGGCCAGCTGCCAGTGGACGACGCGCGCCATGATGTCCGCACGCGGAGTCGCGCCGAACAGTTCCTCTGGCAGAGACACCGTACCGGCGCTGCCATTATCGAGGGTTTTGATATCGTATTCCATCGCCCTCAGTCCTTAACCGGCGGCCGCCGCAGTCGCTGCCGGGTACGGCGCATCTGCATGGCGGGCCTTCTTGATCGCATCGCGGATCATCACCAGGCCATCCTTGGCACCCGGAATCGAACCACGAACCATGATCAGGTTGCGTTCGGCATCAACGGCTGCCACTTCGAGGTTGAGCGTCGTGATACGCTCGTCGCCCATGTGACCGGCCATTTTCTTGCCCTTGAAGACCTTGCCCGGATCCTGGCGCTGACCCGTCGAACCATGCGAACGATGGCTGATGGACACGCCGTGGGAGGCTTCAAGACCAGCGAAGTTCCAGCGCTTCATGACGCCGGCGAAGCCTTTGCCCTTGCTGGTGCCGGTGACGTCGACCTTCTGGCCAACGACGAAATGGGCCGCAGAGAGCTTCGTGCCAGCCTCAAGCACGGCATCTTCTGCCACGCGAAACTCGACAAGAGTCTTCTTCGGCTCCACCTTGGTGCGAGCATAATGGCCACGCATCGGCTTGGTGACGTTCTTCACCTTAGCCTTGCTCATGCCGACCTGTACTGCCGTGTAACCGTCACGCTCCTGCGTGCGGGTATCCACAACCTCGACTTCGTCGAGATGCAGCACTGTGACCGGCACGTGTGTGCCATCTTCCTTGAATAGCCGGGTCATACCCAGCTTTTTTGCGATCAATCCGGTACGCATCGTCTGGACCTTAAAGTTTGATCTCGACATCAACGCCAGCGGCGAGGTCGAGCTTCATGAGGGCGTCCACGGTCTGCGGTGTCGGCTCGACAATGTCGAGCAGGCGGCGATGAGTCCGAATTTCGAACTGCTCGCGGCTTTTCTTGTCCACATGTGGGGAACGGTTCACGGTGAACCGCTCGATATGCGTCGGTAGCGGGATAGGACCCCGAACCCGCGCACCCGTACGCTTCGCCGTGTTTACGATTTCCTTCGTGCTGTTGTCGAGCACGCGGTGATCGTACGCCTTTAGGCGAATGCGGATGTTCTGGTTGTCCATCTTACCAATAATCCAACTCGTTGGGGTTCGGGTCTTACCCTGCTCCCTCCTGGCCCCTGGTAAAGCCGACCCCGGCCGGATCACTCCGACCGGGGCCAGCCAATTCAGGGCCCGTGCTTAAAATCAGGCGCTGATCGAAGAGACCACGCCTGCACCGACGGTGCGGCCGCCTTCACGGATAGCGAAGCGGAGACCTTCGTCCATGGCGATCGGAGCGATGAGCTCGACGTCCATGGCGATGTTGTCACCCGGCATGACCATTTCCGTGCCTTCCGGCAGCTGAACGACGCCCGTGACGTCGGTCGTGCGGAAATAGAACTGCGGACGGTAGTTTGTAAAGAACGGAGTGTGACGTCCGCCTTCTTCCTTCGTGAGGATGTAAGCCTCAGCCTTGAAGTTCTTGTGCGGGGTGATCGAACCCGGCTTAGCAAGAACCTGGCCACGCTCAACGTCTTCACGCTTCGTGCCACGAACCAGCGCACCGATGTTGTCACCGGCTTCACCGCGATCAAGCAGCTTGCGGAACATCTCAACGCCCGTAACGGTCGTCTTGATGGTGTCCTTCAGGCCGACGATCTCAACTTCGTCACCAACGTTCACAACGCCGCGCTCAACACGACCCGTAACAACCGTACCACGACCCGAGATCGAGAACACGTCTTCGATCGGCATCAGGAACGGACGGTCAACCGGACGCTCCGGCTGCGGGATGTAGGTGTCGACAGCTTCCATCAGCTCAAGCACGCGGTCTTCACCGATCGTGGCGTCGCCGTCTTCAAGCGTCACCAGAGCCGAACCCTTGACGATGGGGATATCGTCGCCGGGGAACTGGTAGGACGAGAGAAGCTCACGGACTTCCATTTCGACGAGCTCGAGCAGCTCGGCGTCATCAACCTGGTCGACCTTGTTCAGGAACACGACGAGGGCCGGAACGCCAACCTGGCGAGCGAGCAGGATGTGCTCACGCGTCTGCGGCATCGGGCCGTCAGCAGCGGACACAACCAGAATCGCGCCGTCCATCTGGGCGGCACCCGTGATCATGTTCTTGACGTAGTCAGCATGGCCCGGGCAGTCGACGTGGGCGTAGTGACGGTTCTTGGTCTCGTACTCAACGTGAGCGGTGGAGATCGTGATGCCGCGAGCGCGCTCTTCAGGAGCAGCGTCGATCTGGTCATACGCACGGAAGGTCGCGCCGCCGGACTTGGCGAGCGTCTTCGTGATTGCAGCCGTCAGTGAGGTCTTGCCATGGTCAACGTGACCGATGGTGCCGATGTTGCAGTGCGGCTTCGTCCGCTCAAATTTAGCCTTAGCCATCATTCTCTCCATAACCCACCGCCGAATAAGCGGCGGGGAAGATTGCTAATTCGTACCGGGCGCTCCGTAAAGGGGCACCCGGGGAAACAGGTCAGCTTTTAAAGCTTACCAACGATAGTGGCTGAATGCCTTGTTGGCTTCAGCCATGCGATGCGTGTCTTCGCGCTTCTTGACGGCGGAGCCGCGATTGTTGATCGCGTCCATCAGCTCGTTGGAAAGGCGTTCCTGCATCGTGTTTTCACCGCGTTTGCGCGAGGCGTCGATCAGCCAGCGAATGGCGAGTGCCTGACGGCGCTCGGTGCGAACCTCGACGGGGACCTGATAGGTCGCACCGCCGACGCGGCGGGAGCGAACCTCTACGGCCGGCTTCACGTTGTCCAGGGCCGCATGGAACATGGCAACCGGGTCAGCCGTAGCACCACCACGGCGGCGCACGGACTCCAGCGCGCCATAGACGATGCCTTCGGCTGTGGACTTTTTACCGTCGTACATCAGGGCGTTCATAAAACGCGTGATGACGACATCTCCGAATTTCGGATCGGGAAGGATCTCACGCTTAACAGCGCGATGACGGCGACTCATGCCTGAATTTCCTCTTACTTCGGACGCTTCGCGCCATACAGCGAACGGCGCTGACGACGCTTGGCGATGCCCTGCGTGTCAAGCACGCCGCGCAGGATGTGATAACGCACACCCGGCAAATCTTTTACACGGCCGCCGCGGATCAGCACGACGCTGTGTTCCTGCAGGTTATGGCCTTCACCGGGGATGTAGCTCACGACCTCATACCCGTTGGTCAGGCGCACCTTAGCCACCTTACGCAGGGCCGAGTTCGGCTTTTTCGGGGTAACCGTATAGACGCGCGTGCAGACGCCGCGCTTCTGGGGGCAACCCTGGAGGGCCGGCACTTTATTCCGCTTGGCGGCAGGCTCGCGGCCTTTGGCGATCAACTGGTTGATGGTCGGCATACGCCCTTCCCGATCCTTGTTCACTGCGAGACCGGACCAGGGCCCGATCTGCTCGCTTCCAACAAAATGCAGCGCGCGACAGAATGTCGCCCGCTTTGACTCTTTCACTACCGGCCTGAGCCTCACCCGAAGGCGGCGGCACCGTTAGCGTTTGATGCTGTCTATCAACGGCTCAGACGCCTTACGAGACGGGGGTAGCCGAGGGCGCGAACCCTATGACCGCTCCGAACGAAAGTCAAGCATTCTCTAGAGTTCTGCCCGATTCTCGTCCGAGTCCCGTTTCGAATCGCCGGATACGAAATCGGGCGGGTATTACCCCGCCCGATCTCAAACGTAAACTAGTTTTTCCGAGGTGACGCGGCGTCTTTACTCTGCCGCGTCATCCGTCACTGCCGGGGTGGCCCGGCTGACGCGCTGACGGTCCTGAGAGGCCGCCATGGCGCGCAACTTGTTCATCACACTACCCGTACCCGCCGGGATCAGACGCCCGACGATCACGTTCTCTTTCAGGCCATTCAGCGTATCAACCTTGCCGGCTGTTGCCGCTTCGGTAAGCACGCGTGTGGTCTCCTGGAAGGAAGCCGCAGAGATGAAGGACTGCGTCTGTAGCGAGGCCTTGGTGATGCCCTGCAGGATGGGCATGCCACGAGCCGGCTCTTCACCCATCTTCACGCGCTTCTCGTTCTCGACCTCGAACTCGATACGATCGACCGTCTCACCGATGAGGTAGGTCGTATCACCCGGCTCAAGGATTTCCACCTTCTGCAGCATCTGACGAACGATGACTTCGATGTGCTTGTCATTGATCTTCACGCCCTGCAGTCGATAGACGTCCTGGATCTCGTTGACGAGATAATCGGACAGTGCCTCGACGCCCATGACCTTGAGAATGTCATGCGGCACGCGCGGACCGTCGACCAGCGGATCGCCCTTCTGCACGAAGTCGCCTTCCTGCACCGAGACGTGCTTGCCCTTCGGGATTAGGTAGTTGGTCTCTTCCCCGGTCTCGTCGTTCTTCACGATGATGCAGCGCTTGGACTTGTAATCCTTGCCGATCTCGATCCGGCCTTCGGTCTCTGCGATGATCGCATGATCCTTCGGGCGACGGGCTTCGAAAAGCTCGGCCACGCGCGGCAGACCACCCGTAATGTCACGGGTCTTCGAGCCTTCACGCGGGATACGTGCCAGCACGTCACCGGCATGGACCGTGGCGCCGTTCTCGATCGAAAGCAGCGAGTCGGGCGACAGGAAGTAGCGCGCCTCATTGCCATTGGCGAGACGAACGACGTTGCCAGCCGAGTCCTTGAGCTGCAGGCGCGGACGAAGATCCACACCCTTGCTGCCCTGCTTGTAGTCAACGACCACCTTCGAGGTCAGGCCCGTCACTTCGTCCATACGCTCGACGAGTGTGATGGAGTCGATCAGGTCGAGATATTCGACCGTACCGGCCTGCTCGGTGATGATCGGCAGGGTGTATGGATCCCACTCGGCCATCTTCAGACCGCGTGTGACATCCTGGCCCTCATTGACCATCAGACGGGCGCCGTAAGGCACACGATAGCGGGCGCGCTCGACACCCTTCTCGTCAGTCAGCAGGATTTCGCAGTTACGCGACATCACGATGGTGACGTTCTGGCTGTTCTGAACCACGTTGCGGTTGCGGATGGTCACCTTGCCGTCACGCGACGCCTCGACCATCGACTGCTCTGCACCACGTGTAGCCGCACCACCGATATGGAAGGTACGCATGGTCAGCTGCGTGCCAGGCTCACCGATGGACTGCGCGGCGATAACGCCCACGGCCTCACCGATATTGACCGGCGTACCGCGAGCAAGGTCACGGCCATAGCAATGTCCGCAGACACCGACGCGGCTGTCACAGGTCAGCACCGAACGGATCAGGACGCTTTCAACGCCTGCCTTCTCGATGATCTCTGCTTCGGCTTCCTCGATCAGCGTGTTGCGCGGGAAAAGAACCGCACCGCTCACCGGATCGGTCACGTCAGCCGTCAGGGTACGACCCAGGATACGCTCGGAAAGCGAGGAGATGACCTCACCGCTATCCATGACCGCACGAATCGTCAGGCCACGCTCGGTGCCGCAATCGTTCTCGACGATGATGCAATCCTGCGCCACGTCGACGAGACGACGAGTCAGGTAACCCGAGTTAGCCGTCTTCAGAGCCGTATCCGCGAGACCCTTACGGGCACCGTGGGTGGAAGTGAAGTAATCGAGAACCGAAAGGCCTTCCTTGAAGTTCGCGATGATCGGCTGCTCGATGATCTCACCCGACGGCTTGGCCATAAGGCCACGCATACCGGCAAGCTGCTTCATCTGTGCTGGCGACCCACGAGCACCGGAATGGCTCATCATCCAGACCGAGTTCGTCGGCTTGCCGATGACCTGACGGGAGATCTCCTTCATCATCGCTGCCTGGACTTCGTCCGTGCAACGCGACCAGGCGTCAACCACCTTGTTGTAGCGCTCGCCAGCCGTGATCAGACCATCCTGATACTGCTGCTCGAATTCCTTGATCTCGGCCTGGGTGCGCTCGACCAGTTCCTGCTTCTCGACGGGGATGATCATGTCATCCTTGCCGAAGGAGATACCGGCGCGTGCAGCGTGACGGAAACCGAGGCCCATCAGACGGTCGCAGAAAATCACTGCTTCCTTCTGACCGCAGTGACGATACACGGCGTCGATGACGTCAGACACGTTCTTCTTGGTCAGCTGCTTGTTGACCAGCGAGAACGGAATAGCGACGTTGCGCGGCAGGATCTGCGCGATGAGCGCACGGCCCGGCGTGGTGATCAGGGTCTGACGAACGGTCTTGCCGTCGGCATCCTGTGTCTCCATGCGCAGACGGATCTTGTCGTGCAGCTTGAGCGTGCCTTCGTTCATGGCCAGCTCGATCTCGGCCACCGATGCATAGGCAGACGGACCGGCCTTCACGAGACGACCCTCGGCATCATACTCGGCCGTGTCAGGCGTCGTGTGATACTCGGGAACCTCGAGGCTCAGATAATAAAGGCCAAGCACGATGTCCTGCGACGGCACGATGATCGGCTTGCCGTTCGCGGGGCTGAGGATGTTGTTGGTCGACATCATCAGCACGCGGGCTTCAAGCTGAGCTTCGAGCGACAGCGGCACGTGAACGGCCATCTGATCGCCGTCGAAGTCGGCATTGAACGCGGTGCAAACCAGCGGGTGAAGCTGGATGGCCTTGCCTTCAATCAGCACGGGCTCGAAAGCCTGGATGCCGAGGCGGTGGAGAGTCGGGGCGCGGTTCAGCATCACGGGATGCTCGCGGATGACCTCTTCAAGGATATCCCAGACTTCCGGACGCTCCTTTTCCACCATGCGCTTTGCAGCCTTGATGGTGGTGGCGTGGCCGTATTTTTCCAGCTTGCTGTAGATGAAGGGCTTGAACAGCTCGAGCGCCATCTTCTTCGGCAGGCCGCACTGATGCAGCTTCAGCTCGGGACCGACCACGATGACCGAACGGCCAGAATAGTCGACACGCTTGCCGAGAAGGTTCTGACGGAAGCGGCCCTGCTTGCCCTTGAGCATGTCAGAGAGCGATTTCAGCGGACGCTTGTTGGCACCTGTGATGGCGCGACCACGACGACCGTTATCGAACAGCGCGTCAACAGCTTCCTGCAGCATGCGCTTTTCGTTACGGACGATGATGTCCGGCGCACGCAGCTCAATCAGACGCTTCAGACGGTTGTTACGGTTGATCACGCGACGATAGAGGTCGTTCAGATCGGACGTCGCGAAACGACCGCCGTCCAGCGGCACGAGCGGACGCAGTTCCGGCGGGATGACCGGCACGAGGTCAAGAATCATCCATTCCGGGCGCGAACCGCTCTCGGAGAATGCTTCGAACAGCTTCAGGCGCTTGACGAGCTTCTTGCGCTTGGCTTCAGACGTTGCTTCACGCAGGTCTTCACGCAGCAGGTCGCCGTCAGACTTGTCCTGATCACGGCCGTCACGATCGATCAGACCCGGACGATCGGTCTCGGTGGAGAGCAGACGGGCTTTCCACAGGATCTTCTTGACCGCCTCGGCGCCGATACCGACTTCCAGGCCTTCATCGGCATAGTCGTCCATGGCGTCGAAATACTGGTCTTCCGACAGCAGCGAGTAGCGCTTGAAGGGGCTCGTGCCGGATTCGAGAACGATATAGCTCTCGAAATACAGAACCTTTTCCAGATCCTTCAGCGTGATGTCGATCATCGTCGCGATGCGGCTCGGCAGCGACTTCAGGAACCAGATATGCGCAACCGGCGACGCCAGCTCGATATGGCCCATGCGCTCGCGACGAACCTTGGCGAGCGTGACTTCCACGCCGCACTTCTCGCACACGATGCCGCGGAACTTCATGCGCTTGTACTTGCCGCACAGGCACTCATAGTCCTTGATCGGGCCAAAGATACGCGCACAGAACAGGCCGTCGCGCTCGGGCTTGAACGTACGATAGTTGATGGTCTCGGGCTTCTTGATCTCGCCGTACGACCAGGAACGGATCTGCTCGGATGAAGCGAGCTGGATTTTGATCTGGTCGAAAGACAGGTTCTGGCCCGTCTGACCAAGGATCTTCATGAGTTCGTTCATGCGCCGAAATCCCATTTCACGGAGCGGGCCGGAAGACCGGCCGCGCCCGCGTTAGCAACAAACACAGAAAAGACAGTGGCGGAAATCATCAGACGCCGCTCTGCTCCAGATCGACATTCAGGCCGAGCGACTTCAGTTCCTTGATCAGAACGTTGAAGCTCTCGGGGATACCTGCCTCGAAATCATCCTGCTCACGCACAATGGCCTCATAGACCTTCGTACGGCCGGAAACGTCATCGGACTTGACCGTGAGCATTTCCTGCAGGGTGTAGGCGGCACCGTAAGCTTCAAGAGCCCAGACTTCCATCTCACCGAAGCGCTGGCCGCCGAACTGCGCCTTACCACCCAGCGGCTGCTGCGTGACGAGCGAGTACGGACCGATCGAGCGTGCATGGATCTTGTCATCGACAAGGTGATGCAGCTTCAGCATGTAGATGTAGCCCACCGTCGTACGACGCTCGAAAGCCTCGCCCGTACGGCCGTCGATCAACTGCGACTGACCCGACTTGTCGACACCGGCCTTGACCAGCATGTCTTCAATGTCAGGGATCGACGCGCCGTCGAACACCGGGGTCGCAATCGGCACGCCCTTGCGCAGGTTACCAGTCAGCTCAAGAAGCTGCTCGTTCGGCAGGGTCGCAATGTCGCTTTCGAACACGGCATCGCCATAGACGTCACGCAGGCTCTCGAGCAGCTCAAGCTTGCGCTCACCGGTGCGCTGGTAGTCATCGGCAATCTTGCCAATGTTCTGACCAATATTCGCACAGGCCCAGCCCAGATGCGTCTCGAGAATCTGACCGACGTTCATGCGCGACGGCACGCCCAGCGGGTTCAGCACGAGATCGACCGGTGTGCCATCCTCAAGGAACGGCATATCTTCAACCGGCACCACGCGCGAGACGACACCCTTGTTGCCGTGACGACCGGCCATCTTGTCACCCGGCTGAAGCTTACGCTTCACGGCAACGAAGACCTTGACCATCTTCATCACACCCGGCGGCAGCTCGTCACCGCGCTGCAGCTTCTCGACCTTACTGTCGAAACGGGCCTGAATCTTGCCAACGGCAGCGTCATATTCGCGACGCAGCGTTTCCAGCTCGGACATCACGCTGTCATCGGTGACCGTGATGTTGCGCCAGGCGCCACGCGGCTGCTCGTCCAGCACCTCATCAGTGATGACCGTACCAGCGCGGATACCCTTGAAGCCGGCAGCTGCCGTCTGGTTGAGCAGACGCTCGCGCAGACGCGCAATGAAGCTGCGCTCCTGAATGGCGCGCTCGTCATCGCGATCCTTGGTCAGGCGTTCGATTTCCGAACGCTCGATGGCCATGGCGCGCTCGTCCTTGTCGACACCGCGACGGGAGAAGACGCGAACATCGACGATCGTGCCGCTCGTGCCCGGGGGCAGCTTGAGCGAGGTATCGCGAACGTCCGAAGCCTTTTCACCGAAGATGGCGCGCAAAAGCTTCTCTTCCGGCGTCATCGGGCTTTCGCCCTTCGGCGTAACCTTGCCGATCAGGATGTCGCCCGGATTTACCTCGGCGCCGACATAGACGATACCGGCTTCGTCGAGGTTGCGCAGGGCTTCCTCACCGACATTGGGGATGTCGCGGGTGATTTCTTCCTGACCAAGCTTCGTGTCGCGGGCCATGACTTCGAATTCCTCGATATGGATCGAGGTGAACACGTCATCACGGGCAATACGCTCGGAGATGAGGATCGAGTCTTCGAAGTTGTAGCCGTTCCAGGGCATGAACGCGACGAGCACGTTGCGGCCCAGAGCCAGTTCACCCAGCTCGGTGGACGGACCGTCAGCAATGATGTCACCGGCATGAACCGTGTCACCCACGCGCACCAGCGGACGCTGGTTGATGCAGGTGGATTGGTTGGACCGCATGTACTTGCGCAGACGGTAGATATCGACGCCCTGGGTCGAACCGGCTTCGTCGGTAGCGCGCACAACGATACGTGCACCGTCGATCTGGTCGATCACACCATTGCGCTTGGCAACGATGGTCGCACCCGAGTCATGGGCCACAGCGGCTTCCATGCCCGTTCCGACCAGCGGCGCATCGGCGCGCACCAGCGGCACGGCCTGACGCTGCATGTTCGAGCCCATCAGTGCGCGGTTGGCGTCATCGTTCTCAAGGAATGGGATGAGCGCGGCGGCGACCGAAACAAGCTGCTTGGGCGAGACGTCGCAAGCCGTGACCTGCTCAGGCGGCACCAGGCGGAAGTCACCCGAACGACGGACAGAGACCAGCTCGTCTGTCAGACGACCCGTGCTCTTGTCCTGCGCGGCGTCAGCCTGGGCAACGATCAGCTTGTCCTCTTCCATGGCGGAGAGGTATTTCCAGCCGGCCTGCAGCACGCCGTCCTGAACGAGGCGATACGGCGTTTCGATGAAGCCGTACTTGTTCACCTTCGCATAGGTCGAGAGCGAGTTGATCAGACCGATGTTCGGCCCTTCAGGCGTCTCAATCGGGCAGATACGGCCGTAATGCGTCGGATGAACGTCACGGACTTCGAAGCCTGCGCGCTCACGGGTCAGACCGCCCGGGCCAAGCGCCGAGAGACGACGCTTATGCGTGACTTCGGAGAGCGGGTTGGTCTGGTCCATGAACTGGCTGAGCTGCGACGAGCCAAAGAACTCACGCACGGCAGCAGCGGCAGGCTTGGCGTTGATCAGGTCATGCGGCATGACCGTATCGACATCGACCGAACCCATACGCTCACGAATGGCGCGCTCCATACGGAGCAGACCGACGCGGTACTGGTTCTCCATCAGCTCGCCGACAGAGCGAACACGACGGTTGCCGAGATTGTCGATATCGTCGATCTGGCCGCGACCGTCCTTCAGCTCGCACATGATCTTCACGGCGCGCAGGATGTCTTCCTTGCGCAGGACGCGCATGGTGTCAGGCGCATCGACTTCGAGACGCATGTTCATCTTCACGCGACCAACGGCCGAAAGGTCGTAGCGGTCGGCATCGAAGAACAGGCCCTGGAACATGGCTTCAGCCGTTTCCGGGGTCGGCGGCTCGCCGGGGCGCATGATGCGATAGATATCGATAAGGGCTTCGTCACGACGGTTGTTCTTGTCAACCGCGAGCGTGTTGCGGATCCAGGGGCCATGCGAGGAGTCGACGGCAAGCATTGGCAGCTCGGTGACGCCCGATTCCTCAAGCGCTTCGAGGCGTGCTTCGGTCAGTTCTTCACCGGCTTCGGCGTAGATCTCACCCGTCTCTTCATTGACGAGGTCCTGCGCCATGAAACGGCCCAGCAGATCGGCGCGGCCGACGAGCACGTCCTTGGTCGTCTCGGCGATCTTGCGCACCATGCGGGCGGTGAGCTTGGCATCGGCTTCGGCAACAACCTCACCCGTATCGGCGTCATAAAGCGGCTCGAGCAGCTTCATGCCACGGAAGGCTTCGGGATCGAAGGGACGGGCCCAGCCCTTAGGCATGCGGGTGAAGGGCACGGTGCCGTAGAAATAGGCCAGGATTTCATCCTGATCCATGCCACGGATCGCCATGGACTCAACGTCGCCACCCTCTGCCGCCTTGGCGGCGCGGGCTGCGATGGAGTGCTCGCCTTCAAGGGCATAGAGCAGCGTGGTGACCGGCAGCTTGCGCTTGCGGTCGATACGCACATAGATCAGGTCCTTGGCGTCGAATTCGAAATCGAGCCAGGAACCGCGATAGGGGATGACGCGGGCAGCGAAGAGATACTTGCCGGAAGAATGCGTCTTGCCCTTGTCGTGATCGAAGAACACGCCGGGGCTGCGATGCATCTGGCTGACGATGACACGCTCGGTGCCATTGATGATGAAGGTGCCGTTATCGGTCATGAGCGGCATGTCGCCCATATAGACCGGCTGCTCCTTGATATCGCGGATCGAGCGCGATCCGGTATCTTCATCCACGTCCCAGACGATCAGACGCAGGATGACCTTCAGCGGCGCTGCAAAGGTCAGACCACGCTGAATGCATTCCTCGACATCATATTTCGGCTCTTCGAGTTCGTAGGAAACGAACTCGAGACGGCCACGTCCCGCAAAATCGTTGATCGGGAAAACCGACCGGAACACTTCCTGAAGACCCGTCTGCTGACGGCTGTCAGGCGCCACGTTCATCTGAAGGAACGTCTCGTAGCTTGCGCGCTGCACGTCAATCAGGTTGGGCATCGGCGCAACTTCGGGGATCCGCCCGAAGCTCTTGCGAATCCGCTTGCGTCCTGTGAACGATTTGGTGATTGCGTTCATCTATCCCTGCCCTCTCGCACCAGACCTTCGGGTCGTCCACACGCCAGGAACCCTGCCATGTCGGGCGACCGGAACGACCGGCACCGTGAATTCGTGATGTTGTTGCGTGACAACCGGCCCTTATACAGGGTTTGTCCGCAACGGCAAATCGGGCGGAAACCCGAAAGGATTTCCGCCCTGACCTGTCTCAATCCACAACCGGCCCCGCCCGAAGGCGAAGCGCGGTTCGTGGGCTTGATTACTTGACTTCGACCTTGGCGCCGTTGTCTTCAAGCAGCTTCTTGATCTTGGCTGCTTCGTCCTTGGAAACGCCTTCCTTGACGGTCTTCGGAGCGCCTTCGACCAGGTCCTTGGCTTCCTTCAGACCCAAGCCCGTGATGCCACGGATTTCCTTGATCACGTTGATCTTCTTGTCGCCGGCTTCGGCGAGGATCACGGTGAACTCGGTCTGCTCTTCAGCAGGAGCAGCGGCAGCAGCCGGGCCAGCAGCAGCAACGGCAACCGGAGCAGCAGCGGAAACGCCCCACTTCTCTTCGAGCAGCTTCGAGAGTTCAGCAGCTTCGAGAACGGTCAGAGCGGACAGTTCGTCAACGATTTTGTTCAGATCGGCCATGATGATGGTCCTATATGGTAACTGGTTTTCGATTCACAACCCGCGCCCCTGAAGAGGAGCGGCGCTGCGTAAGACAATTCAGGCGGCTTCGCCGGTCTTGGCATAGGCGCCGAAAACGCGAGCAAGCTGGCCGGCCGGAGCCTGGACGACGCCTGCGATACGCGTAGCGGGGGTAGAAATCATACCCACCAGCTGCGCACGCAGTTCGTCCAGCGACGGCAGTGCGGCAAGAGCCTTGACACCATTCGCATCAAGCGTCTGGCTACCAAGGGCACCACCGAGCACCACAAGCTTCTCATTCGTCTTGGCGAACTCGACGATCGCCTTCGCAACTGCAACCGGATCCTCAGACCACGCAAGCGCGGTCGGGCCCTTCAGCAGCGGAAGAATCCCGTCGAATTGGGTCCCATGCAGAGCGAGGCTGGCCAGCCGGTTTTTCGCAACCTTGTACGTCGCACCCGCCGCACGAACGCGTCGACGCAGCTCCGTCACATCAGCTACCGTGAGACCTTTGTTTTCGGTCACGACAACCATGGACGTGCTGTTGAACACGTTGGCGAGGAATTCGACGAAGGCCCGTTTTTCCTGACGGTCCAAATCCATTCTCCTCGTCAGTCCGGAAACCTTGGCTTCCAGACCGGGTTACCCATGGCACTTCCCCGCAATCGGAAAAGTACCGCTCGCCTGTCCATTCAATCGGAACCCAGCATTCCGGCAGGTTACCCCGCCCTGTCTGCTGGCGCCCCGTCTCCCGCTCGCGGATCTCTCTCAAGATCCCTTAGACTGTTCCGTGGAACAGCACGCCCGGTCTCGGACAGGTTCGGAAGCGGGAAAAACTCCCCGCCCCTGCGCCGCCGCACGGTCAGACCGTACGGCGTCATCTCTCAAATCAGGCCGTGAACGTCGCGACGTCGACACGCACACCCGGACCCATCGTGGAAGACAGGGCTGCCTTCTTCAGATAGGTGCCCTTGGCGCCGGTCGGACGAGCCTTCTGGACGGCATCGACCAGAGCCTTGATGTTCTCGACCAGCTTGCCTTCGTCGAACGAAGCCTTGCCTACGCCGGCATGGATGATACCGGCCTTCTCAGCGCGGTATTCGACCTGGCCGGACTTGGCTGCCTGAACGGCACCCTTGACGTCCATGGTCACCGTGCCCAGACGGGGGTTCGGCATCAGGCCACGCGGGCCGAGGATCTTACCCAGACGACCGACCAGTGCCATCATGTCCGGGGTCGCAATGCAGCGATCGAACTCGATTTCACCGTTCTGGATCTTCTCGGCCAGATCATCTGCACCGACGACTTCTGCACCAGCTGCTTTGGCTTCTTCAGCCTTCGGGCCGCGGGCGAAAACGCCAACGCGCAGGGTCTTGCCCGTGCCGTTCGGCAGCGAGATCAGACCACGGACCATCTGGTCAGCATGACGCGGGTCGATGCCGAGGTTCAGCGAGATTTCGATGGTCTCGTCGAACTTGGCCTTTGCATTGCCCTTTACCAGAGCAACAGCTGCGGCGAGGTCATACTGCTTGTCGGTGTCAACCGTCGCGCGGGCGGCGGTCAGCCTCTTGTTCTTGGCCATAGGATCAGCCCTCCACCACGTTCAGACCCATCGACTTGGCCGAACCGGCCAGCATGCGCACTGCGCCGTCGATGTCATTCGCGTTCATATCCTTGAACTTCTCTGCAGCGATCTCGCGCAGCTGCGCGGTCGTGACAGAACCGACTGCGGCGGCCTTGCCGACGGTCTGGCTGCCCTTGGAGACCTTGGCGGCCTTGAGCAGGAAGTAGGTGTTCGGCGGGGTCTTGGTGACGAAGCTGAACGTACGATCCGCATAGGCCGTGATGACGACCGGGATCGGCATGCCGGGCTCGAGGGTCTGCGTCTTGGCATTGAACTCTTTGCAGAACTGCATGATGTTCAGGCCGCGCTGACCCAGGGCCGGACCGACTGGCGGCGACGGATTCGCCTTACCTGCCGGGATCTGCAACTTGATGTAGCCAACAACTTTTTTGGCCATATCCGGGACTCCTTGATGGTTTGCCCGAACCGCGGTTCCAGTGAGGGGCTGCCCGCCTTGCGGCTGGCACACCCTCTCCCGCGTTCCGAATTGGAGCGGCCCCTTAACGCCCCGAAGACGCGGCTGTCAAGTCTTTCATGGGGGGATTCGCTGGCGTCACCCCGCTCAAATCCTGGTCGGCAGGGCTTGTACGGGTATCGACATCGCCCGCCGGACGGGGGTGATGCAGCCCGTCATATTGCAGGATACCAAAGGGATTGATGTCCTTGACCGCAGGCAGGGCGACCTTGTCCCAGCCACCGCCCAGCGCCTTGATCAGACGGACGCTGGCCTGCACCTGAATGGTCTGGGCCTGCACCGCATCAATGCGCGCCACAAGAGCCGCCTGCTGCGCCACGACGACGTCGAGGTAATTGGTCAGACCACCCGTATAGAGCGCCATGGTCATGCGCTGTGTCCGCAATGCGGCATCGACAGCAGCCATCTGCTGCTTCTGCTGGTCAGCAAAGGCCTGCGTCTGGGAGATGCCATCCTCGACATCCTGAAACGCGGCCAGCACGGTCGAGCGGTAATGATCGGCGCTCTCGCGATATTGCGACCAGGCACGCTGCAGGGCGGCACGACGCAGACCACCCGTGAAGAGCGGCTCGACCGCCTGCACGCCATAACTCCACATCGAATTGCCCAGACTGGCGAGGTCGAAGCCGTTATTCATGAAGCCACCGTTCAGGCTGAACGTGACATCCGGATAAAAGGCCGCACGAGCCACACCGATAGCCCGGCTATTGGCCGCCAGATTGCGCTCGGCAGAGGCAATATCAGGGCGACGCTCGAGCAATTGCGACGGAAAGCCCGTCGGAATACGCAGGATTGTATAGGGCAGCGTCTGGCTTGTTGACGGGGCGATATGGAAACTGCCCGGCACGGTATTCACCATGACGGCAATGGCATGTTCCATGACCTGACGCTGTGCGCGCACATTGCTTTGCGACGCCATGGTCGCGAAGAGCTGGTTTTCAGCTCGGGAAACGTCCAGTCCGGCTGCAATCGCACCAGCCTGACGTAGCCGGGTGATCTTCACCGCGGTCTGGTAGTAGCGGATCGAGTCGTCATAGACCGCGTATTGCGCATCGAGCCCGCGCAGGCCGAGATAATTCGAGGCCAGCTCTGCCTCGAGCATCAGGCGAAGATTGGCGTAATCGGCCGCACTCGCCTGAGCCATGTTCTTCTGCATGCGCGTGGCGTTGCGGATGCGGCTGAAGAAATCAGGCTCCCACGTCGCAGCGCCGCTATAGAACACGCTGGACTCGGTCGTCGGCGAGTTCGCATTGGCGCCTCGCCACAGCCGGGTAAGCGATGTCTTGTTGTTCGACATCCCGGCTGACCCGTTGAGCTGCGGCGCCAGCTGGGCCTGTGTCTCGCGGGCGATATCGCGTGACTGGGTAAAGATTTCAGCTTGGGCCTGCAGGTCGGGGTTCGAGGCCAGCATCTTTTCTTCAAGAGCATTGAGCTGGGGATCATGGAAGACCTCCCACCATTTGCCCTTGGGAACGTCATCGGCAGGCTTGCCGTCTACCAGCACGCCCTTGCCGCTCCACCCATTGGGATAGATGAATTTGGGGGCTTCATATTTCGGCGCCAGATCGCAGCCGGACAGGAGAGACAGGCAAAGAACCGCGCTTGCCACACCGCCGCGCAATGCGCGGCGCTTGAAACTCTCTCTCATCGACGCGCCCCGTTCTCGTTGCCACCATCATCGTCTTCAGGAGCGACGGGTTTCGGTGCGGGCGCAACATTCTTGCGAGGCGCTGCCGTCGCATCGTTATAGCCGCGGGTTGCGGCAACCACCTTGACCTCATCGCCTTCAAGCATATCGGCGGTCGGGTTGGCCACGATCTGGTCCTTTGCCTCGATGCCCCCAAGAATCTGGATGGTCATGCCGTAATTGATGCCGGTCTTCACGTCGATCAGATGAACATGATTGTCGACAACAGTGGCAAGCTGGGTGCCCTGGGCTCGGAAAATCAGCGAGTTGACCGGCACGATCAGCACGCCCGGCTCACCCGGCGCGGTGAAATGCGCTGTTGCGTAGGAATCAGGCCAGAGTGACCCGTCCTCATTGCTGAGTTCCAGCTCGGTCGTGACCGTGCGCGTTGCCGCGTTGAAGGCCTGAGCCGTGGCGAGGAAGCTCGCATCATAAACCCGCCCCGGGAATTGCGGCAGGGTCAGTTTGGCAGCGAGCTTGTCGGAAATGACCGCCGCATAATCCTGCGGCACGGAAACGAAGACGCGCATGCGATGCGTGTCGGCAACCGTAAAGAGCTCTGATGCATTGCCACGAGAGTTGAGATCACCCCCACCCGCATTCACGTAGTCGCCCACGTTCACCAGACGCGACGTCACGATGCCATCGAACGGCGCCACGATGCGCTTGAAGTTCTCCAGCGCCTCGAAACGCTCGACCTCGTGCTGTGCCTGATCGACCTGCGCCTTCTGGGCGGCGGCGTTAGCCGCCTGCACATCGACTTCCTGACGCGACACGGCCTGGGTGTCTCGCAGATCGGCCCAGCGCTTGGCCGTAATCACGGCCAGTTTGTAGCGGGCCAGCACGACATTGTAGTTGGCTTTTGCTGCCTCATACTGCGCATCAAGGCTCGGCGTGCTGATTTCGGCCAGGAGATCGCCCGATTTCACATGGGCGCCGTAATCCTTGTACCACATTTTCACATAGCCGGAGACCTGCGCGTAGATCGGCGCCTGATACCAAGCGGCCAGATTGGCCGGCAGATCCAGATGGCGCACGGCAGGGCCAGGTTGCGGGTTGATCAGGCTGACACGGGCGCGGGCATTGTCGTCCGCCTCTTTCTCGAGACTGCTGTAATGCACCGAACGGGTGAGTATCCCCCAGGCAGCCACAAGCAGGGCAATACCCAGCACGATGAGGATGACAAGGCGGCCCCGCTTGCGGTTCGGCTCGGCACCGGGATTCTGGTGCTGGGTCATGCGTGGGCTCCCTCATCTCCGCGTTCGCGCGGCTTTCTGTAATGGACGATGGCAAAGACACAGGGGACGAACAGAAGCGTCGCTGCGGTCGCTACAATGAGGCCGCCGATAACGGCCTTGCCGATCGGGGCGTTGTCGGAATTGCTCATGGACATGGGCACCATGCCGATGATCATGGCGAGTGCTGTCATCAGCACGGGGCGGATACGTTCATACCCGGCCTCGAGTGCGGCCTTCAGCGCGTCGCCGTGAACCTCCATACGTTCACGCGCAAAGGAGACCACCAGAATGGCGTTGGCTGTGGCGGTACCCATGCACATGATGGCACCCGTCAGGGCAGGCACCGAAAGTGAGGTATGGGTCAGGAACAGGCTCCAGGCGATACCGCCCAGGGCTCCGGGCAGCGCCGTAATGATCACGAACGGATCGAGCCAGGACTGAAAATTCACCACGATAATCAGATAGACCAGCGTGATGGACATCGCGAGGCCAACGATCAGCTGCGAATAGGCATCTGTCATCGTGACAGCCTGACCACGCACGACCAGATGCGAGCCGCGCGGCAGTTCGGACTTCATGGAATCCGCCACGCGCTGCACCGAGCGTGCCACCGTGCCGAGATCGATATCCTCGTTTGAGGCGTAGATATCGAAGACCGGCATGATGTTGTAATGCGCGACTTCCGCCGGTGTGCCCGTCTGCTCGATATCGGACAGCGCGCCCAGAAGCTGGGGCTGGGCATTGGTCGGGTTGCCGTCGCCACGGTCGATCGGGAGGGTCTTCAAATCGTTGAGCGTCTGCAGGTAGTTCGCAGGCGTCTGCACGTCGATGAGCTGCGCCACACCCGAGGCGTTCAGATAATATACCTGCCCCACCTGAGCTGAACCCGACAGGGCGACGAGTGCGTTCTGCGCGATATCCTGCTCGGTGATGCCTGTGCCGAGCGCGAAGCTGCGCTTGGCGTTGATGCTGAGCGTCGGCTGCGTCATAGGCTGCTGGATCGCCACATCGGTAATGCCCGGTATGGCGGCAAGCTTGCGACGCAGCTTCTTGGCGAAAGCAAAATTGCCGTAGAGATCGCGCCCGACAACCTGCACATCGAGCGGTGCAGGCAGGCCGAAATTCAGGATCTTTGCCGTCAGATCGGCAGGCTGAAAGGTGATCTGCGTGCCGGGGAAGGCTTCGATCAGACCCGCGCGTATCTTGCGGCGATATTCGGCTGTCGGGCTCTCGTCATTCTTGAGCGAGACAGTGATATCGCAATCTTCCGTACCGACGGTTGGTGTCGGGATGAACGCCTGATTGAGCTGCGAGAAGGGCAGACCGCAGTTATTCAGCACTGCATCGATCTGGCCCGGCAGAATTTCGTGCATCTTCTTTTCGATCAGCACGGAAATCTTGCCCGATTCCTCAAGGCGCGTACCGATGGGTGCGCGCATGTGGAGCTGCAGCGTGCCGGATTTGATCTCCGGGAAGAAATCCTGCCCGACGAAGAAATACAGCCCACTGGAGGCGATCGAGACAGCCATAAAGAACGGCACGAATTTTGCGCGCTCTTCGATCAGGCCACCGAGCACCACCTTGTAGCGCTCGCGGAAACGGGTGAAGCCGCGCTCGAAGCCGCGCTGGAAGCGGCCGAAAAATCCGGGCTCCTTGCCATCGTCGCCGCGCTCATGGGCAGCAACCTGCGCCGCGAGCATCCAGTTTGCCATGGTGGGCACCAGCGTACGCGACAGGATGAAGGAGGCGATCATGGCGAAGATGATGGCTTCGGCCATTGGCATGAACAGCCAGCCTGCAACGCCGGTCAGCTCGAAGAGCGGCAGCCAGACGATACAGATACAGGTGGTCGAGACGAAGGTCGGTATGACGATCTGGTTGGCAGCATCGATGATGGCCATTTCCAGATCCTTGCCCATCTCCAGATGGGCATCGATATTCTCGATCATGACGGTCGCGTCATCGACGAGAATACCGACCGCCAGCGCAAGCCCGCCCAGCGTCATGACATTGATCGACTGCCCGGCAAGACTCAGCCCGATGACCGAGCAGAGAATGGCGAGCGGGATCGAGGTCGCAACAATCAGCGTCGAACGCCACGACCCGAGGAAGAGCAGGACAGCCAGAGAGGTCAGAAGTGCCGCGATGATCATTTCGCGCACAACGTCTTCAACCGAATCCTTCACGAAGCCGGAGGCATCGGTCAGGATCTTGATGCTTGTGCCCTTTGGCAGGGTGTCGATGACCTGGGGCAGCAGTTTCTTGACGCCCGCCACCACGTCGAGCGTCGATGCATCGCCGCTTTTCATGATGACCATCATGACCGCCTGACGGCCCTTCACCAGCACCATATTGGCCTGTGGCGGTCCGCCGCGATGCACATAGGCCACGTCGCGCAGATAGACCACCGCGTTACCCACCTGCTTGAGCGGCAGGTTGTTGAAGGTTTCCACCTCTCGGGGCTGGGCGTTGGTACGGACCATGTAATCGAATGGCCCGACACGCTGGTCGCCGGCAGGAAGAACGATATTCTGCTTGTTGAGCGCCGCGCTGACATCCACCGCCGAGAGATTATGCGCCATCAGCTTGGCAGGATCGATATCGACCGTGATGTAGGGCGCAAGACCGCCATAAGGGTTCGGGATCGAAACGCCCGGCACGGAAATAAGCTGTGGCCTGATCAGGTTCGAGGCCATGTTGTACAGCTCTGACCCGTTCAGCTTGTCCGAATTGATCTGCAGCGTGAGCACCGGCACGGACGAGGCGTTGTAGGCCAGGATAAGTGGCGGCGTGGCCCCTGTCGGAAGCTGCTTGATGACGGTCTGGGAAACGGAAGTGATCTGCGTCTGGGCGACCGACGTATCGGTGCCGGGCTGGAAATAGACCTTGACGATACCACGACCGTAATACGACCCGCTTTCGATATGCTCGATATTGTTGACGGTCGTGGTCAGGGTGCGTTCGTAATAATAGACGACGCGCCCCGACATATCCTCAGGCATGAGCCCGAGATAGGACCAGACAATCGCGACAACCGGGATGTTGATGTTCGGGAAGACGTCTGTCGGTGTCTTGATGACCGACCTTACGCCGAAAATCACGATGAAAATGGACAGGACAACGAAGGTGTAGGGCCGCTTCAGCGCGGTGATGACAACCTGATTCATGCAGCTGTCCCGAGACGCGATGCCCGCCCTGCCCGATGCCTGTGCTCATAGACCGGCATGAGGAATCCCCATCCGTTTCCCGATATCATCAAGGACATTCCTTTTCCTGTTACGTCCAGAAATACAAATACGCCCGGAGGCGACAAGGAAAATTCCTTTTAAGTTCCGATCTGGAACGACCTTTCATCTCTCTGTCACAGCTCCGGCCCTGCCGGCGACAACAGCGCATAAGCCCGCGTTCATGCGCTTTCGGAGACCGCCGAAAGCTGGAACACCATCTCGAAAGCGCATCCCGGCATTTCGGGAGAACCATCTCCATCAGCGATGGCAAGATCGACCCCGTGCAGCCTGAGAATGGCCATGACGAGGCTGAGCCCGAGTCCGCTGCCCGGCACGTGGCGGCTTTTGTCTGACCGATAAAAACGCCCCAGAACAGCCTCACGTTCCGCCTCAGGAATACCGATGCCGGTATCGGCAACGCGAAGCCTGATCGCACCCGGGGTCGAGACCGCCGAGACGGTCACGCGACCACCGGCAGGCGTAAATTTCATGGCGTTGTCGAAAAGATTGGCCAGAACCTCAACCAGCAGATCACGATCCCCGAACGTCGTCATAGCTTCGGAGGTAGCGGGATCCTGCGCGATGGCATTGGTCAGAACGAGACCATTCGTCTCGGCAATGGGCTCGTACAGATCAACGATATCGGCCACGAGATCGCCCAGATTGACCTGGGCAAAGCCCGCGCGCCTGCGGCCATTTTCGATTTCGCCAATGCGCAACAGCGCCGTGATGACGGAGAAGCACTGGTCCAGATCGAGCGTTGCCCGCTCGATGACCGAATTCAGATAATCGGCGTCATGAGGGCTCGACGTCGCCCGCTCCAGCCGCGCCCGCACTCTCGAAAGCGGTGTACGCAGGTCATGGGCGATATCGTTACCCACATCGCGTATCTCATCCATGAGATGCTCAAGCCGGTCGAGCATACGATTGACCGAACCGGCCAGCCGCTCCAGCTCGTCACGCTCGCGTGCTGCAGGCAGGCGCTCATGCACATCGCCCTGCATGATACGGTCGATCGCCTCATGCATGGTCTTCACACGCGCCAGCGCCCTGTGGCTCAACACGACACCCGTCAGAAGGGCGAACATCACCACCGGAAAGACCGAGAGCAGCGCACCGCGACGGATCATGTAACGCAATTCGGAAAGCAGGTGCAGCGAATGGGCCAGCACCAGAACGCGTCCGCCCGGCACCCTGACCGCGAGAAACCGCATTTCATAGGGTTCATCATCGGTAGGAGAGAGTGTCAGCCGATGTACCTTGCCATCGACGACCAGCCCTTCAGGCCAGCTTTTGAGATCGCCCGCGATATGACGATAGTGACCGTCGAACAGCCCCACCCAGTTGATGACCACACGCAGGTCATTGGTGGCGCGTTCGCGCACCTGATATTCGAGCCGCTCGGGTGTTTCCTGCACCAGCACATCGGCTTCACGATGCAGGATGCCGCTCGATCTCTCGGCCTCGAAATGCGTCATCTGCACGAAAAGCAGGACGAATTGCAGCACCATGCCGCAGATGATCGCGGCAACGAATGCCAGTGTAAGCCGGAACGTCGCCGTCCGGAAAATGCCGAAGCGGGAGTTCTCAGAGAGCGACACGCAGCATGAACCCCGATCCTCTGATGCTGTGGATCAGGGGCGTTTCACCCGGTCCATCGACCTTGCGACGCAGCTTGCCGATATGCACATCCACCAGATTGGTCTGGGGGATAAAGCGGTAATTCCAGACATCTTCGAGCAGCATGGTGCGCGTCAGAACCTGATTGGGCCGGCGCATCAGATATTCGAGCAGACGGAACTCACGCGGCAGCAATTCGATCTCGCGCCCTTCGCGCATGACGGTGCGATCGATCAGATCCATGTCGAGCGGACCAACGCGCAACGTGGTCGCACGGGTATCATTGGGGCGACGCAAAAGTGCTTCGATACGCGCGACCAGCTCGTCCATGGCAAAAGGCTTGGTGAGATAATCATCCCCCCCTGCCTTGAGACCCGTCACGCGGTCATCGACGGCAGAGAGTGCCGACAAGACCAGAACCGGAGACTGAACGTTCTGGCTGCGCAGTTTCTCGATGACCGAAAGCCCGTCCAGAAGGGGCAACATGCGATCGAGCACCATCAGGTCGTAGGACTCACTGATGGCGGCGTCGAGCCCGGCCTGGCCGGTCGAAACATGGGAAACGGCAAAACCGCGCGCCGAGAGTTCCTCAACCACTTCACGGGCGAGAGTGTCGTCATCCTCGACAAATAACAGGCGGGCCTTGGCAGGCACCTCAGGCGGGGCAAAAGAGAGGCTCTGATCCGATGTCATGCTGTCATCTCTGCCCAAACCCTTGCTGCTTCGATAGTAAATTCGGCTTAAAGCTCTTCCAGTGTCTCAAGGTCGTCGCCCGGCGCCTGTCCGTCAAGTCCTCGCAATTTGCGCCCCAGCACACGGGTGCGCCGCCTGGCTTCATCGATCGTATTGCTCATGGCACCCGCGCCACGCGAGAGTTTTTCAAGCACGCCATCCATGCGCAGCATTTCCTGCCGTGTCAGCCCGAGCAGGCGCGCAATCGCGTCCGTCCGCTCCTCAAGGGCCAGGGTCACATATCCGAGATGAACGGTGCGCAGCAACGCAGGCATGAGAGACGGCCCCATGATGATCACCCGGTGCAGACGCCCGATCTCATCGATCAGCCCCGGAATGCGCGCCACCTCCATGTAAAGCCCGTCAGTAGGCAGATAGAGGACCGCAAACTCGACGGTGATGGGCGGCTGGATGTATTTCTCACTGATCTTGCGCGCTTCCAGACGCACCGCATTATCGAGGGCCCTGCGGGCAATACGCTCGGCTGCCTGATCCGTCCGGTCCACGGCGTCGAGCAGACGCTCATAGGCTTCAGTCGGAAACTTGCTATCTATGGCCAGCCTTGGCGGCACGGCACTTCGAACAGGCATGCGCAGGGCGAATTCCACGGCCTCGGTGCTGTCGCCGACGCGAAAATTGCTGTCATACGACCCGGCAGGCAGAATATCGTCGAGAATGGCGCGCAACTGCGCCTCACCCCATCCGCCACGCGTCTTGACGTTGCCGAACAACCTCTTGAGATCGCCGATCTGGGCCGTGACGGCCGAGACCTCGCCGATCGCTTTCTGCATGGCTGAAAACTGCTCTACCACGCGCTGGAACGAGGTCTGCATCTGCTTTTCGACGGTGACGTGAAGCTGCTCGCTGACAGAGGCCCTGATCTGCGCCAGCTGTTCCGCATTTTCGCGCATCATGTCTCGCAGCATTTCCGACTGGGCGAGCCTCGTTTCGGCGAGTTCCTGACCCAGACGGTGGCTCAGGCTCGCGAGGCGGTCGCTCGTATCGCTGCGCTGCTGGTCGAGCCTCGCAGCGAGGGCGCGCTCGGTTTCGACCAGCGCCTTGCGCTGGAAATCGAGATCGGCACTGCGCTCGGCAGCCTCACGCTCCAGCAGTACATAGATGCGCGAGAGAAGATCGCGATCAGTCCCACGCCGCGAAAGACGCGACCACAGAAAGACGGCGACGGCCAGAGCCAGAACGGCCACAAGCCAAGGGAAGAAACTGAAGAAATCCTGCGACAATTCGGGCTCCGTATTCTGCTCCCTCTATAAGAACAAAATAGGAATAGCGAAAGGCGTTTCGGCTTTGCCAGCCTCCCCCTTCACCTTAGGGCAAGGCTGGCAGGGAACGAACTCAGGGCTGATGGATATTCCCGTAGGAAGCCGCACCAATACCGGGGCAGGAGCACGGATTGCCGAGCGGCACCTGGGTTGGCATCTTGCAGGTATAGATGCCAGCCTTGCAGGTGTAGCCATAGCCGACCACCTGCATACCCGGCGGCGTCGGACCCGGCGCTGCGGTGCCCTGGCAGGCAGCGAGCAGCATCAACCCGGCCAGACCGCCAAGAATGCGGGCGGAACGGCGAAATGATGTCGGTGATGTCATGATAATCCCTTTTCTGCTTCGGGTCCGTCACCCATCAGACTGGATGGGTCCGGACCGCCTTGCTGCGAAGAACGACCGAAAATGAAGGCAGTTTTCAGGCAGTTTTGTCACGATATTGCGCTACCACGGCATCGCAGAAAGCAGGCAGATCATCAGGGCAGCGCGAACTGACCAGATTGCCATCGATCACAACCTCACGGTCCAGCCAGTTTGCACCGGCATTAAGCAGATCGGTCTGGAGCGAGGGCCATGAGGTCAGGCTGCGTCCCTTGACACCACCCGCCTCGATCAGCGTCCACGCACCGTGACAGATACTGGCAATCGGCTTTCCCTCAGCCACAAAGCCGCGCAGAAAGGCGACAGCTGCCTCGTCCATGCGCAGCTTGTCGGGGTTGGTTGTGCCACCTGGCAGCACGATACCCGCCAGTTCCATGTCGGCGGCAACGCCGATCGTCGCATCGACCTTGTGCCGCGACACCGGCGTGACATCGCCCTCCATCGCCTGGACCTCGCCCTTTGCGGGAGAGACGAGCAGAGTCCTGATGCCGGCGTTTTCGAGCGCCTGACGCGGCTGGACGAGTTCGCATTCCTCGACACCGTCGGTTGCGAGAATGGCCACGCAAAGAGTCATGAAATCGACCTTCCTGAAGCGGGTCCGCATTGCTGCGGCCTCTAGATGAGCGTGGGCTCAAGACGTATCAGGACCGGACAGGTTCGAAAACCCAGAGCATCAGACGCTCAATGCCGCTCTGCAATCGCCCTGCCTGCTGCGACGCCGCTCGACCATGCCCACTGGAAATTATAGCCGCCCAGCCAGCCGGTCACATCGACGGCCTCGCCAATAGCGAACAGCCCCGGCACATCCCGCGCTTCCATGGTCTTGGAAGACAACACCCGTGTGTCGATACCGCCCTTCATGACTTCTGCCTTGGCGTAGCCTTCGGTGCCCGAAAGCTTCGGCTTCCAAGCCGAAATCTGGGCGGCCAGCGAAGCGATACGCTTGTCGGGAAGATTGGCGAGCGTGCAGGTGAGATCGGACAATGTATTCTCGGCGATATGACGCGCCAGACGCTGGGGCAGATCCTGCAAAAGCGAGGGCGGCTCGGCCCGCGGCCGCGCCTTCTTGATGGCGCCCAGAGCTTCCCTTGCATCGCGCCCGGGCAGCATGTCGATCACGGGCGCATCGAGCGGCCCGTTCTGATAGGACGAAATCTGCAGAATGGCCGGACCGGAAATGCCGCGATGGGTAAAGACCATGCCATCGGTGAAGCCGATCTTGCCCATGCTGGCCCGCACCGGCAGTGAGACACCAGCCAGTTCGGGCAGAGGGGTCTCAAATGTCAGCGGCACGAGACCCGGCACGGTTGGCACGACAGACAAGCCGAACTGACGGGCAAGGCGCAGAGAGAGATCGCTCGCCCCCAGCTTGGGAATGGATAGGCCGCCCGTGGCCAGCACCACATTGCGGGCGCTGAATTCGCCCATATCGGTCTGGATATGAAAGACATCGCCCCTGGTAACGCTGCGTATGGCGGTGCTGAAACGCATCTCGCAGCCCTCAGCCTCACGCAGCAGAAGCGACACGATTTCGCGGGCCGAATTGGCGCAAAAGAGCTGCCCCTTGGCTTTTTCTTCCCACGAAATGCCGTGGCGCTCCACCAGCGTGAGAAAATCACGCGGCGTATAGCCTGCCAGCGCCGAGCGCATGAAATGGCGATTGGCCGAAAGGAAGTTATCCGCCTTCGTCGCCAGATTGGTGAAATTGCAGCGCCCGCCGCCGGAGATCAGGATCTTGCGACCGGCTTCTGCCGAGTGATCGAGCACAAGAACGGACGCCCCGCCCTTGCGCGCGGTGGCAGCCGCCATCAGCCCGGCAGCGCCCGCCCCGAGGATGACAGCATCGAAAATCTTGTTCATTCAGAAATCCAGATCGGCGTAATGCGCAGGCGGGTTGAACCCGTTCACTCGGTCGTTGAGCAGCGAGCGAAAGCTCGGACGCGACTTCATGCGGGCATACCAGTCCTTGGCCGCAGGCGCCTTGGACCAGTCGATATCACCGATGAAATCGAGACAGGAGAGATGCGCCGCCGCGGCAAAATCGGCAATCGACAGCATGTTGCCCGCCAGCCACGAGCGCGTTTCTGCCAGCCAGCCGATATAATCGAGATGGAAGCGCATATTGGCATAACCGGCGCGCAAGGCCGTTCCGTCGGGGTTGCCACGACCTGCCAGACGCTTGTCTACCTTCTCACCCAGAAGATTGCGCGAGACCTCGTGTCCGAACTTGCCCTCGAACCACGCCATCAGACGGCGCACCTCGACGCGCTCGGCGAGAGTGCGCCCCATGAGCGGCGCATCGGGATAGGCCTCTTCGAGATATTCGCAGATCACCCAGGCATTCGGAATCGACAGCCCGTTCTCTTCAACGAGCAGGGGCACATCACCCGCGGGATTGAGCGCGAGATATTCCGGGCGATTTTCCCAGACCTTTTCGGTCTTGGGCTCATAGGGTAACCGTTTCTCGGCAAGAACAAGCCGGACCTGACGGCTTTGCGGCGAGAGCGGCAGATGGTACAGAATGCGCATCCTGCATTCTTAAGCGTCTGCCCCGTGGCGAAGCAAGAGAGCTGCATAGTCAGACCGACCGAATTCCCGTTCATGAGCCCTCAGAGCGTTCCCAGACGATGACAGACCAGACGACAAGCGCCGATCTCGACCCTGCCCCCGCCAGAGCGCCAATGCGCATCAGGGCACGCGGGCGTTCCTTTCTGGCGCTCGTCCTGTCTCCCGAAGCGCCGCTCGATGCATGGCTCGAGGGGCTCGACAACCAGATCGCCCGCTCTGTCGGTTTTTTTGTCGGCCGCCCCGTCATTCTCGATCTTGGCCTCGTGGCACAGGATGCCGAGGGGCTCGAAAGCCTTCAGGCAGCGCTGAAAGAGCGCAGCATCCACATGATCGGCATCGAGGGGGCCGACCGCAGCTGGCCGGCCCTCGCTGCATGGGACTGGCCGGCATCGCTCGAAGGTGGGCGCGCAAGCGGCGCCGTCGAGTTTCCCGAAGCCGAAGGCGAAGACCCGGCGCCGGTCGAAGCGCCGCCACAGCGTGCTGAAAGCCTCATTATCGACCGGGCCATACGCTCGGGCCAGAGCATCATGCATCTGGATGGCGATGTCGTGGTCATCGGTTCGGTCGCCTCTGGCGCCGAACTGGTCGCTGGCGGGTCGATCCATGTTTATGGCGCGCTGCGCGGACGCGCCATCGCAGGCGTGGGCGGTCAGCCGAATGCGCGTATCTTTGCTGCCCGTATGCAGGCTGAATTGCTGGCGATCGATGGTTTTTACATGATTGCCGAAGAAATGGACGCGGAGATTCATGATCAACCGGCGCAGGCCCTGCTCTCGGAAGATCGTGTTACAGTAACAAAACTCCCCTGAAGGGAACTATTTGCGCGCAAGAGATTGCGGCGCAAACCCTTTCCTCATTAAGATTGCGACGCCGCACCATCGGGATTGCGGTAGTTACCGTTAAAGTTTTGGTGGAGCGCACATGGCCAAGGTGCTGGTAGTCACTTCCGGTAAGGGCGGGGTCGGAAAGACGACCACGACAGCAGCACTGGGTGCCGCTCTAGCCCAGTCGGGACAGAATGTCGTCGTGATCGATTTCGATGTCGGTCTGCGTAATCTCGATCTGGTGATGGGTGCCGAGCGCCGCGTCGTGTTCGACTTCATCAATGTCGTTCAGGGCGATGCCAAGCTGTCGCAGGCGCTTATCCGTGACAAGCGCTGCGAAACGCTCTCGATCCTCCCGGCCTCGCAGACGCGCGACAAGGATGCCCTGACCGCCGAAGGCGTTGCGCAGGTCATCGACGAACTGCGTGAGAAATTCGACTGGATCATCTGTGACAGCCCGGCCGGTATCGAGCGCGGCGCACAGATGGCCATGTACCATGCCGATGTGGCCGTGGTCGTGACCAACCCCGAAGTCAGCTCGGTGCGTGACAGCGATCGCATCATCGGCATGCTCGACAGCACGACGGAAAAGGCCAAGAACGGCGAGAAGGTGGAAAAGCACCTGCTCATGACCCGTTATGACCCGTCGCGCGCCGCCAAGGGCGAAATGCTGAATACGGAAGACGTGCTGGAGATCCTGTCCATCCCGCTGCTCGGCATCGTTCCCGAAAGCGAGGAAGTGCTGCGCGCCTCCAATGTCGGCTCGCCCGTCACGCTTTCGAATCCTGAATCCGCTCCGGCACGCGCCTATTTCGATGCAGCGCGCCGCCTGCAGGGCGAGAAGCTCGAAATACAGATCCCGATTGAGCGCAAGGGGTTGCTCGACTGGCTGTTCAAGAAGAGGGTCGCATGAGCCTGTTCGGTCTTTTCACCAAACGCAACACCAGCGCCGTCGCCCGTGATCGCCTGCAGATCCTGCTGGCCCATGAGCGGTCGGGAAATGGCAACTCCGAACTGATCAGCCAGTTACATCGCGAGATCCTTGAAGTGATCAAGCGCCATGTCGCGGTCGATCAGGACAAGGTGCAGGTCAAGCTCGATGGCGGCCTCGATGGCTGCTCGGTTCTGGAAATCGATATCGAGATGCCGCAGATCGACAAGGAAACAAGACGCTCGGCCTGAAATCTCCGGGCCGGGCCAGAAACGGGAGACAAGGTTTGAGCGGTTTTTTAGGTTCCATGATCAATTCCGCCCTCGGTTCCATGGGTGACAAGCTCAGGGAAAAGCTCGGCGGCGGCCTTGGTGAGTATCTCACCAGCGAGCAGGGCCTGCAGGTGCTGATCGATCAGGCGCGCAAGGCCGGTCTCGAAGACAAGGTGCGGTCATGGATCGGCTCGGGTGAGAACCTGCCGATTTCCGCTGACGAACTGCGCGCGCTTCTGACCGACGAGCAGATCCAGATGCTGGTCTCAAAGACTGGCCTGCCCGCAGGCGCCCTGCTTCCGGCACTGGCCCAGTTCCTGCCGGGCGTGGTTGACCAGCACACCAGCGAGCAGAACGGGACGCCGTCAGCTTCCTGACGGCACTAACAGGTTTTTGCGAAGGGCCGGATCGTGATGCGATCCGGCCCTTTCTCGTTTCAGGGCTCTATTTCGGCTGACGCTCAGCCTTAAGGTCTCTCTCGCCGGCGAATGACTGATCGTCTTTGCTGTTCCCCAGGCACTGACAGTCTGTTTCCCGAAAACCGTTCTCCTATTCATGCTCATCATCATGGGCCGAGAAGAGGGGAGACTGATCCTGCCTGTATTCACTGGGGGCATTTTCGCCCGGTCTTCAGTCGCATCAGGAGACGCGCTTTCACGTTCACCATGGATGACCAGAGATGTCGAAACCGCATCAGGGCCGAGGCGGTGGCAGGCATCATCACCACGTCCAGATAGGTGCTGACCTCAAACGTCGTGAGCCAGACAACGGCATCTGGCAGGGTGCTGGCAGCAACGCGTATCCCGTCGCCTCGACCGTACCACGCGAGAACTGCGCCAAGCCCGATGACAGCGACCGCAATGAGTATGTGCAGAGGCGTGATTCGGTTAAGCATCCGAGCTGGCATGACGACCATCAGACGGTGCAGAAAACGCCCTGTCGGCGTTTCGTCCGATACGGTCATCAAGGCCAAGACTGTCAGAAATATCACCACAACCGACATTGCCTGCCCTGCGCCCTGCCTTCTTCCTCCCTACACCCTTTCTTTGCGTCTCTGCTCGGTTTTCAGTTCATCAGGGATGCGCAACGTTACGCATCCCACCCGGCGACGCTGGAAGCCTCGTGCCCACTGTCTATTTCCGGGGCGCCTCTGGTGCCGCGTTGAGCGGCGTGAGCGGCTCGACCGGAAAACGTATCAGCAGATAGGGCGGCCTGCGACGGTTCTGCCCCTCATTGAACGATGGCAGACGATTCCATTGGCCAAGAGTGCAATAGATCCAGTCCTTCGTGGCGCAGATGCCGTCGGGCGACAGGATGCGTGAATCCCTCACCGCCATCGCAAAGGACCCATCCGGGTCCCGGCGCAGGATGCAGTCATGCTCGTAATTGGTCGTATAGAGACGATTATGCCGGTCGAAGCACAACCCGTCTGCCGTGCCTTTTTCACCCTCATCACGCACCAGCGCCCCGAGGGCCTGATCATCGAGAGCCTTGTCTGCAAGCGCCTTGGTCGGCAGGCTGTAAAGACGGCGGCTGGTGAGCGGCGAATAGTAAAGCCGCGATTCATCGCTGGGCAGGGCGATGCCGTCTGCCCCGCCTGAAACCATCTGCGGGTGATGGGGAATATAGCGCCTTGGCTCCCCTTCAACGATCGCCATGAAGCCCTCCACTGCCTGGGTGGAAGGGTGATGGGACAGCATCCGCCGCGCTTCACCGGTGGCAATATCGGCCACCACAAGCGCAGGCTCCGTGCCAAAGGAGGAATCCGTCACGAATACCGTCCCCTTCTCGCCCACAGACAAGGCCACGCGCAGGTCATTCATATGGCTGTCAGGCCGCATCGCAGGCGCCTTGAGCACGATGCGATGCACGATCTTGTCCGTGGCCGGGTCGATGCAGATGATCTTCGCCGCCCCTTCGGGGATATCGTGCTTGGCCAGCTTGCCGTCATCAATGAGCCAGAGCCGGTTCTGACTGTCGAGCGCGAGCCCATGCACTGACATCAGCCTGTCAGCCGGAGCGCGATTTGAGGGGAGGCTTACTTCTGCGGAAGGGTAGGGAATGATCTTGCCATTTTTCACCTCTCCCAGCGTCGCGCCGGGGTGGTTGTCAGCATGGCGGGGGAAGCTGACAAAAAGGCGTCCGTCGGGCAGCACCGCCACACCCGATGGCCCCGGCCCTGTAAATTCGGCCACGATATCGAACACGCCTGACGAGCTGGTGCCGTCATCGGCATTGCCGCTCGCCTTCGCCTCCCCCGTCATACCGAGAAGGGGCGCGCAGGAGGCAGCAGAGAGAAAGGACCGGCGTTTCATGGCATGGCACCTTGGCAGAAGCATGGACGGATCAGGGCTGAACGCCCCATCGTCACGCAGGCTCCCCGATTAAAACGCTTTTCACAGCGCCAGCCCTGTCGCCAATTTGTCACGCTCTGACACAATATGGGCAGAGAACACCGCGAGGGATTGTTATGTTATATCATACACAATAGGAACGAGATCGATCTGTTTCGCTTCCAGCCCGTGGATTGTCATGATGTCTCCCCGATCCCTGTGGTCGTCCAGCCTGCTCCTCTCCTGCTCGGTTCTGGCACTTACCCTGCCCGCCCATGCCCAGACGAGCGACACGACCACTACGCCTGCCTCGACCCTGCTGCCTGAAACGAAGCAGGCCAAAAAGGCTGCGGCCTCGCCGTCACAGGGCACGACCGGACAAGGCGCAGCGCGTTCCACCGATCAGGCGTCGCGCACCTCTTTCGATGGCGACCAGACGGCCCCGGCCTCGGTCGAGGCCACTCATGAGGAGCACATCATCGTCAATGCGCGTCTGGACGAGATCCGCTCGGCGCTGCAATCCTCGACCGGTGCCACGACCTATCGCTTCACACGTCGCGATATCGAAACCAATCCGGGGGGTGACAACGCCCCGCTCAACACGCTCCTGCTTCAGGCACCCGGCGTCGCGCAGGACAGTTTTGGCCAGATCCATGTGCGTGGTGACCATAACGAGGTGCAGTTCCGTCTCGATGGCGTGCAGTTGCCTGAAGGGCTCAGCGTTTTCGGCCAGGCACTCATGACGCGCTTTGCCCATTCGGCGTCGCTCACCACAGGGGCCCTGCCCAGCGAATACGGATTTCTGCAGGCTGGCGTGATCGATATCACCACTAAGAACGGCAGCGCCGATCCGGGTGGCGATGCGTCTGTCTATGGGGGCGCACGCGACTATTTCTTCCCGTCGCTGCAATATGGCGGTCATGCGGGCAAATGGGATTTCTTTGCGACCGGCGATTTTGTGCATAATCGTGTGGGCGTCGAGAACCCGACCCCCAGCTTCAACGCCATCCATGATCTGAGCAACCAGTACCATGCGTTGGGCCATCTGCGGTACACGGCGAACGAAAACACCCGTATCAGCCTGACCGGTGGCGTTTCGAACGCGCAATATCAACTGCCGAATAATCCGGGCCAACAACGCCAGTTCGCCAATCCGAGCTTTCTCGACTCCGCCCTGTCGCAGCAGGTCTATGGCAGCGTCGATAGCGCGAGCCTGAACGAACGCCAGAAGGAAATCACCGATTTCGGGATTCTGTCGCTGCAAAAGGACATGGGTAAGGTCAGCCTGCAAAGCTCGATCATCACCCGCTATTCCTCGCTCGGCTATTCACCGGATCCGCTGGGCGACCTGGTCTATAACGGCATCAGCCAACACGCCGCGCGCTCCGTCTTCTCAACCGGCTCGCAGACCGACGTAACCTGGAAGGCGACGCCCAAGCACACGGTGCGTTTCGGCTATCAGGTCTATGTCGAGCGCAACAGCTCCAAGACGGATTCCATCGTCTATCAGCAGACAGGTGCCGAAGATGACGGCACGCCGATCTATGACGGCAGCACCACCAATGTGCATGACGGCAGCGGGCGCACCGGCTGGATGTATGGGCTCTACGCCCAGGATGAATGGCGCCCGGTGCGCGATCTGACCATCAATTACGGTCTGCGCTTCGATGGCGTCGATGAATACACCCATTCCAAGCAGGTGAGTCCGCGCATCAACATCGTCTGGCGTGCCTGGCGCGGCGGCGTGCTTCATGCCGGTTATTCCCGCTATTTCACACCGCCGCCTTTCGAGCTCGTGGCCAATACCTCGCTCAGCAAATATGTCGGCACGTCCAACGAGCCCCAGACGCTGCAGAACAACACGGTCAAGGCCGAGCGTGACCATTATTTCGACGCGGGTGTCACCCAGTCTCTCCTGCCCGGCTGGCATGCCTCATTCGACGCCTATGTGAAGCTCGCCAAGAACATGATCGATGAGGGCCAGTTTGGGGCACCGATCATTCTCTCAGCCTTCAACTACCGACGCGGTCAGGTGAATGGCTACGAGCTTTCAACCAATTACGAGCACGGGCCGCTCTCTCTTTACGGCAATGCCTCCTGGTCGCGCGCCATCGGCAAGGATATCACCACAGCCCAATGGACCATGGACCCCGATGATCTGGCCTATATCCAGCATCGCTGGATCCATCTCGATCATGACCAGCGCTGGACGGCCTCGGCAGGTGGCAGCTACTCCTTCTTCTACCATACAGGCCACCCGACACGGATTTCAGCCTCCATGGTCTATGGCAGCGGGCTGCGCGCGGATGGCACCGTGCCGAATGGCCGCTCCGTGCCGATCTACGCGACGTTCAATCTCTCTCTTGTTCAGTCCTTCAGGGATCTGTTCCGTGTGCCGTTCCTCAAGCGCACCGAACTGCGCCTGGATGTGCTGAACCTCTTCGACAAGACCTATGAAATCCGTGATGGCTCGGGCATCGGCGTCGGCGCCCCGCAATACGGACTGCGCCGCACGATCCTGACGGGTATTTCCCAGCGTTTCTGATACTGCTTCGGGGTCTCGCCCCGAACCGCACGAAAGGCGGCAGACTCTGGAACCCTATCCAAGGGGATGAAAGGGGTGCGCCCCTTTCCGGGGCGCGGGGCAGCGCCCGCATCACCCTTACACAAGCGGAAAATGACACGCCACGCGGCGCTGGCCCGATCGTTCCTGCAGTTCCGGCCGATCGACCGCACAGCGCGGCTGGGCCACAGGGCAGCGCGTGTGAAAGCGGCATCCTGTCGGCGGCGAAAGCGGGCTCGGCACGTCGCCTTGCAGGGGCGTCCCCAGCCGTTTGCCCGGCTGAGGCACAGCCTCGACAAGGGCAAGGGTATAGGGATGTGACGGTGCTGCGAGCAGCGCGAGCGTCTCGCCCTCCTCCACGATTGCGCCAAGATACATGACCGCAATGCGGTCTGAAATCTGACGCACCACGGCAAGGTCGTGGGAGATGAACAGGCAGGCCAGATCGAGATCGGCCTGAAGCTGACGCAGGAGATTGACGATCTGCGCCTGTACCGAGACATCGAGTGCCGAAACCGGCTCATCCGCCACGATCAGACGGGGCGACAGAGCTATCGCACGGGCGATATTGAGCCTCTGACGCTGGCCACCCGATAGAGCCGCGGGATAGCGGTCGAAGAATGCAGCCGAAAGCCCGACACGGTCGAGCAGGGTTTCAAGACTCTCGCGAGACCAGGGGCGCCCGTGAATGCGAAAGGGCTCGGCAAGCGCGTTGCCAATGGTCCAGCGCGGGTTGAAAGCCGAGGCGGAATCCTGAAAGACCATCTGCAACTGACTGCGCAGCGCGCGCTGCTCTCGTGCGGAGCATTTTGCGAGATTCTGGCCATCGAACAGGATCTCGCCGCTATCCGGGCGGTCGAACCCCATGAGAAGTCGGCCTAGAGTGGATTTGCCACAGCCGGACTCGCCCACAAGGGCCAGCGTCTCGCCGCGCGCCACATTGAGAGAAATACCATCTACCGCACGCAGGGCAGCGCCACCGCCGAGCTTGTACATTCTGGCGACATTTTTCGCCTGAAGAAGCGCCTTCATGGCACCAGCACGCAGGCTGCACGATGCGCCCCCTCCCCCCGCATGGGCGGACGGATGGCACAGTCATGCGTGACTTGCGGGCAGCGTGGCGCGAACACGCAGCCCACGGGGCGGGTATCCGGTGAGGGTGGCACCCCGTCAATGACCGGAAGGCGCTCTGGCCGTGGGCCAGTCATGGGCGGAATGGCGCGCAGGAGGGCTTTTGTATAGGGGTGGAGCGGCGCCTGAAGCACTTCAGCGACCGGGCCGGTTTCGATCACCACGCCAGCATAGAGCACGGCCACATCGGTGCAGCTTTGCGCCACCACGCCCATATCGTGCGTGATGAGCATGACGCTGGCCTCGCGCGCGCCGATCTTCTTGAGAAGGGTGAGGATCTGGGCCTGAACCGTTACATCCAGCGCCGTTGTCGGCTCATCTGCGATAAGAAGCTCGGGATCGCAGGAGAGCGCCATGGCAATCATCGCGCGCTGACGCAGGCCGCCGGAAAGCTCATGCGGAAAACGCTGCGCCGTCTGCTCGGGCGACGGCACGCCCATGCGCCCCAGAAGCGACACCACACGCTCTCGCGCAGCCTGATGCGAAAGCGCGGTATGCACTCTTATCTGCTCGACAATCTGTGGGCCGATGCGCCGCACCGGCAGAAAAGCCGTCATCGGGTCCTGAAAGATCATGGCGGCGCGACGCCCCCGAAACCGACGCCAGTCACGAGAAGAGAAACGGGTCAGATCTTCGCCGTCAAACCTCAGGGTGCCGCTGATCTGGCCCTGGGGCTGCAAACCCAGCACGCTGAGCCCCGTCAGGCTCTTGCCTGAGCCGGACTCCCCCACCACACCCAGTATCTGGCCCCGTTTGACGGTCAGGGACACCCCATCGAGCAGAATTCCTGCCTGTCGATGCTGCAGGCGAAGATCGGATACGCTGAGAAGTGCCTCACCCGTCATGAGACCCCCTTCCCATACGTGGGTCCAGCAGGCGGTAAAGCCCGTCGATCAGGGCATTCGCAATAACCACGAAGAAAGCGGCATAGAGCACTGTCGCCATGATCAGGGGCAGATCGAGCGTGCTCAGGCCCTGATAGGTGAGATGCCCGACACCGGGCAAGGCGAACACCACTTCAATCAGCAAGGCGCCACCGCCCAGCAACTGCGCAAAATCGAGACCGAAAAGAGAGAGCGCGCTCAACCCCGAAAGACGCAGGGCATGGCAGAACCAGAGGCGCCACGGCCCAACGCCCTTGGCGCGCGCCGTGCGAAGCGCATCGTCCTGCATGGCTGTAAGCAGATCGGTTCGCAGTACGCGGCTGTAGAGACCGATGAAAGCGACAGCGAGTGTCATGGCGGGCAGGATCAGAGCCTTGGCCCAGCCAAGCGGGCTGGTCATGAACGGCACATAGCCCAGCGGCGGCACCCAGCTGAAAAGCCAGCTGTCATGAAAACGGCTCTGGCTCACCAGATTGACCATTTCTCCCAGCCAGAAAACCGGGATCGACAGACCGATCAATGCGAGCAGGGAGACCAGACGATCGATCCACTCGCCCTGAAACGCAGCACCGATCAGACCGAAAACAAGGGCGCCTGCGACCCAGAACAGAGCCGCCCAGAGCACGAGAGAGAGCGTGACAGGCGCCGCCGCGAACACTTCGGACACGACATTCTGGCCGTGATTGACATAGGAGGTCAGGTTTCTGGAGATGAAAAGATGGTCCATCATCGTCAGATAGCGCATGGGCAGGGGACGATCGAAACCATAGGCGTGACGCACCCGCTCGATGACCTCAGGGCTGGCCCCTCTTCCTGCAATACGCACTGAGGGATCGGAACCCGGTGTGGCAAAGAACACCGCAAAGACCAGCACCGAGATGCCGAAAAGCACCAGCACCATCTGACCAAGACGCGAGGCAACGCCCTTCATCTTCTGCCTCGTGCGCGAAGTTCGGCCTGCGCCGCGTCACCCAACGCGTTGAGCGCGAGCACAGTCAGGATAATGGCAACACCGGGCGCAATCGCCACAACAGGACGGCTATAGATCAGCCCCTCGCCATCATGGATCAGGCTCCCCCAGGACGCGGCAGGCGCCTGCACGCCCAGACTCAGAAATGACAACGCTGACTCGGCAAGCAGGCAGAGCGCCATGATGAGGGGCGAGAGAACCAGTACCGTCTCTGCCAGGAGAGGCAGGATCTCGCGAAACACGATACGCAGCGACGACGCCCCAAGCCCGCGTGCGGCCAGCACGAAACCGGCACTCGACAGGCTTCGGGTGCGGGCTCTGATAGGCCTTGCGGCATAAGGCACGTAGATGAGCGCGATGATACCTATGGGCAGCAACAGACTATCGGGTTGCACGTGAAACGGCCCGAAAGACAGATCATGCCCGACCGTTACAACGCTCAGGCTGATGGCAAAGAGATAAACCGGCACAGCCCAGAGAATATCGAGCGCCCGGGAGATGATGATATCGATCCAGCCACCGCAATAACCGGCCAGCAATCCGCAGAACGTCGCCATGACAAGACAGAGACAGGCCGCGGAAAAAGCGATCAGCAGTGACGCCCGCGCGCCGTAAAGCAGACGCGCGGCAATATCGCGCCCCTGGGAATCTGCCCCAAGCGCATAAGCTCCCCATCGCCATGACGGCCCGATAGGAGACAGGCCCAGATGAAGCGGGTTGTCATTGGGCTGCATGATATCGACACGCTTCCCGTCACGCAGCACCGTGCCCGCCAGAGAGGATTCCATCGGGTCGACGCCGACGTTTTCTGCGTAAAGCGGCGCTGCAAGAGCGCAGAGTATGAGTAAAAGCAGCATGCCCAACGCGGCCGCAGCGCTTTTCCGGCGGTACAGAAATCTTCCGGTCGCAGAGAAAATCATACCACGCACCAGGCCTTGCCAGCGTGATCCGGCATCAGGGCCTGCGACAGGAGGATGAAGCAGAGACGACTGATCGGATAACCTCCCCCTGTCAGAATACGGCACTCTCAGCCGTGGCAGAATCACGGCATAATTTCAACGCAGGAATGATCGCGGACCGAGACAAAGCTGGGCGATCAGACGGCGCGACAGGGCAAGATCGGGGCAACCCGTCTGCTTGCAGGCCAGCTCGAACCCCTGCACCGCTTCGCAGGCCCGCCTCAATCCCGCACCATCCCAACGCTCGAGCGCCTTGGTAAAACTGTCCATTTTTTTGAAGAAGACGGGCGGCTTGAGCAGCTTGATGGCTTCCTGGCGCGATTTTCCCTCATCCATCCAGTCGAGCACGCGCTGAAGTCGCGTCATCAGGGAAAGGCAGGCACGCGCAAGGGCTATGGGAGAGAGACCATCGGCAAGGGCCCGCTCGAGCGCGATATCGGCCACGGCGCGGTCGCCTGCCATGGCAGCGGTCGTCGCATCATCGAGCGTGGCATTGGCCGAATCACCAATACAATCCTGCACATCATCGAGCGAGAGCTTGCCGCCTTCCCCCGCATAGAGCACGAGTTTTTCGACCTCGCTGCGCACTGCCGCCCGATCGGCGCCCAGAACGGAAGAAAGCCAGAACAGCGCCTCCCGATCGACCGCCACAGAGGCATCGCGAAAAAGATCGCTCAGTGAGGCGATCAGCGTACGCCCCTCTTCAGGATAGCAGCCGATCGAGGCGATTTTCGGATGGGCTTCGAGGGCGCTGCGCAGTTTGGCGCGTGACGCAAGGCCGGGGGCCTCGATCACCAGCACAGTATCGCTATCAATGGCCAAGGCAGAAGTCACACGAGGAAGCAGCGCATCCTGAGCATCACGCACCCAGACCACGCGGCGCCCGCCGATGAGTGAAAGCGCACCGACTTCTTCTTCCACGCGACCATGCTGTTCCTGGTCGAGCAGGGCCACACGAAACGGATCATCAAGCGAGTCAGCAATCTGACGCACGCATTGCGCGGCGCGCTCGCGGATCAGCCCCAGATCATCGCCGTAAAGCAGAACCCCGCGCCACTTGCCGATTTCGGCAAGTGTACGCGCAGTCGAACGGGCATCGATCTTCATGCGCGATCAGTCGTCGTTCTGGCTGTTCATGTCTGTACGACCCGTCGCCGCTGCAGGGAAGCCGTCAGGACCGGCCTTTTCGTAGGGCTGTCCATCCTTGGTCGGCATGGCTGTCGGATCGAAATAGGACGGTATTTCGCTCGGGTTGTTGCGAGAAGGCTTGATCTGCGTCTTGAACCAGGTTGCGATCTGCTGGCGAATGGCGCCAGCGAGGGTTTCGGCAATACGCGCCCTGACCGTCTCGTCATTGAGTGTCTGGGCAAGATATTGCTCGAAGGTCGCATTGAACCCATCAAGCGTCGATACATCGCCCTCGGCGAGGAATTTGGGCGACGGCTCGACGGTCCACAGACGCCAATGGGCCGTGCCAAGCTCGCGATACCGACCCGAGGTATTGTCGCTGTGAATATCGATGGCTGATTGATTGACGCCAAAACTTACATTCAGCGTGTAGCCATCAGGCGCCTTGGTGCTGGCGCCACCAAGCTGCTCCTGCAACGCCAGACGCAGTTCCTGCCCCTGACGTTCCGGAATTCTGGCAACGTAGATGCGCTGCAACTCATGCATGACGTGCGCCCCGCCTGCCCCGTTGCTTCCGTAAAGCGGCTGGAAACCACAGCCGCTCAAGGCCAGAGAGGCAAGCAGAACGAAACGACGCATGAAATCAGCCTGCCACCACGAAATTGACGATACGGTTCGGCACGTGGATGCGCTTGACGATCCGCTTGCCTTCGAGCATCCGCGCCACATTGGGCTCAGCCTCGGCGAGAGGCAGGACCATATCAGAGGGCGCATCAGGCGGCACCTGAATTGTGCCGCGCAGCTTGCCCATGATCTGGATACCAAGCGTGATGCTGTCGAGCGCGAGGAATTCCTCGAGCGCAACCGGCCAGGCACGTTCGACAACCATCGCGCTTTCCGGCTCGAGCAGCGCCACCATTTCCTCGGCCAGATGGGGCATCATGGGCGCAATGAGAAGCGCCAGCGCCATGGCGGCTTCGCGACGGGCTGCACCGATCCCTTCCTCATCCGTTTTTTCGGCTTCGGAAAGCGCTGCGCTCAGCTCATGCAGACGGGCCACAGCCACATTGGGCGTGAACCCTTCCAGGGCTTCGGTCACGGCCTTGATGGTGCGATGCGTCGCCTGACGCAGGCTGCGCCCACCCTCGGCAAAAGCGGCACCCTGCGGTACCGAGACTGCAACGGCCTGGACCAGACGATAGAGACGCTGGCCGAAACGGGCTGACGCCGCAACACCTGCCTCGGTCCATTCCATATCGCGTTCCGGCGGGCTGTCAGAAAGCACGAACCAGCGCGCCGTATCGGCGCCGAAACGCTCGATGATCGCGACCGGCGACACCGTATTACGCTTGGATTTGGACATCTTCTCGAGACGGCCAAGCTGTACCGGGCCGCCATTGTCACGGCGCACATAGCCATCGCCCGAACGCACGACATCTTCCGGGGCCAGCCAGCCATTCTCGTCGCGATAGCTCTCATGGGTGATCATGCCCTGGGTGAACAACCCGCCAAAAGGCTCGTCGAGATCGAGATGCCCCGTTTCATGCATGGCGCGCGTGAAGAAGCGCGCATAAAGCAGATGCAGAATCGCGTGTTCGATGCCGCCGATATACTGATCGACCGGCAGCCAGGAATTGGCTGCGATCGGGTCCGTCGGTGTCGAGGCATGAGGCGCCGTGAACCGCGCAAAATACCAGGAGCTGTCGACGAACGTATCGAAGGTGTCGGTCTCGCGCCGCGCCGCGGCCCCGCATTGCGGGCAGGCGACATGTTTCCAACTCGGATGATGATCGAGCGGGTTGCCGGGGCGGTCGAACGTCACATCATCCGGCAGCTTGACCGGCAACTGGTCATCAGGCACCGGCACGGCGCCGCAGGACTCGCAATGCACGACGGGGATCGGGCAGCCCCAGTAACGCTGGCGCGAAATACCCCAGTCGCGCAGGCGCCAGTTCACGACTGAACGGCCAATGCCCATTCCTTCGAGGCGTTCGATGGCCTTGCGCTTGCCTTCTGCCGTGCTCAGCCCGTCGAGGAAGCCCGAATTGATCAGTGTGCCATCACCCGTGACGGCGGTCTTGCCGACGGTAAAGCTGCTTTCTTCCTGACCTGTCGGCAGGATGACAGGACGCACGGACAGATCATATTTACGGGCAAAATCGAGATCGCGCTGATCGCCGCAAGGGCAGCCGAATACGGCGCCCGTGCCGTAATCCATAAGCACGAAATTGGCGATCCAGACCGGCACCGTTTCGTCAGGGGCAAACGGGTTGCTGACGCGCAGCCCGGTATCGAAGCCACGCTTTTCGGCTGCTTCGATCGCCTCTTCAGACGTACCGAGGCGCTGGCACTCCTCAATAAACGCACGCGCGCCCTCATTATCCTGCGCCACCTTCGCGGCAAGCGGATGATCTGCCGCAATGGCGACAAAGCTCATGCCGAAAAGGGTGTCGGGGCGTGTCGTGAAGACCTCGACAGAGTCCAGATCGACATCGAACCCTTCCGGCGGCGCATGGAGCGCAAAGCGCACGCGTGCGCCTTCCGAACGGCCGATCCAGCGTTCCTGCATGACGCGCACACGCGCAGGCCAGCGATCGAGCTTGTCCAGCCCTTCAAGCAGGGGGGCAGCAAAATCGGTGATCTTGAGGAACCACTGCGACAGGCGCTTCTTCTCGATCAGCGCGCCTGAACGCCAGCCGCGGCCATCGACCACCTGCTCATTGGCCAGCACCGTGTTGTCCACAGGGTCCCAGTTGACCGCCGATTCACGACGTTCGACCAGGCCCTTGCGCCACATATCGAGAAACAGCTTCTGCTGATGTCCGTAATATTCCGGCAGGCAGGTGGCGATTTCACGCTCCCAGTCCAGCGAGAAACCCAGGCGCTGCAACGTGCCACGCATGGCGGCGATGTTGTCGAGTGTCCACTGGCCAGGATGCACACCGCGTTCGCGCGCCGCATTCTCGGCAGGGAGACCGAACGCATCCCAGCCCATCGGATGCAGCACCGAGAAACCGCGCGCACGCTTGTAGCGGGCAACCACATCGCCAAGCGCATAGTTGCGCACATGGCCCATATGGAGCTGACCAGACGGATAGGGAAACATCTCGAGCACATAATATTTCGGCTTGTCGGCAGCGGGATGATCCTCCGCTGCAAAAGCGCGCGCGCTATCCCATCTGGCTTGCCATTTGGGCTCGGCCTTGTCGAAATCGTAGCCGAGTGTCTCTTGTTCCGTCATGATCTTCTATCGTTTGTTCCGGTCGCGTTTACGTCGAAAGGCCGGGAATTAATCCCGGTTGCCATTATCAGCACGAAGCTGACGCGCGCGGGCGAGAATACGGGTGGTGATGTCGGAGGTCGTGTTGGGCGCCACAGGGGTATCGACCCATTCCGTGCCCTGCTTTTCCTGACGGAAAACCGAGACGCGCAGTGCATCGGAGCGCAGACGACGGTCAAGAATATAGGCCGCAATCTTGAAGCGCTCGTTGGTGCTGGCCGGCGGCTGATACCAGTCTGTCAGGATCACGCCACCATTGGCATCGGCCGATGCAAAGGGCATGAAAGACAGGGTATCGATCGCACCACGCCAGAGATAGGCATTCACGCCACCCTTGAGCTCGTCGTCACCGCCTGTCGCGCCACGATCAACGCCCAGAAGATGGTTGCGGGGCTGGGTCAGGCTGTCCGGATCGCGACCACCGCCACAGGCGCTTAGCGCCATCAGGGCGCAAAGCGGCAGAACGGGCAGAAACCGTCCCAGAGAGAGGGGCGCCCTGACAGGCGCATTGAGAGGGGCAATCGGCTGCAAACGAGGAGTCATGATGTCCCTATTAGACTGGCACTGGCCGCGTGTCGAAATCCCCGATCGCGATACCCGCGTCCGGCGCTGAAAACAGTTCATATCGCGCCCGCCCGGTCACGCCAAGCGGGGCAATAGCTTTATCCTCTGGGGATACTGACGCGTTCAAGCATCTCGCGCAGCCATGTCTGCATGGTGTCAGGCAGATAGGCATGGCGTGAGAGGACACCAGCGATGGTCACTTCCGGCACCAGACGCAGGAGATGACGCTTCACGCGCTCGGCCTCTTCACCCACGCCCTGTGCGGCGAGTGCGACAAGGTAGTACAGCACACCAGCTGCACTTCTCGGATAAAGACTGACAAAAGCCGCACCGGCCTGACGGGCTTCCTCGGCATTGCCGGACAGTTCGAGCACGAGAATGCTGAAGGGCTCGGACAGCACGGCGAAAGGCTGAGACGCCCGCAAGGCGCGGAACTGCTGGATCTCTTCCAACGCGCTGGCTTTCTCCTCCGAGAGAAGGGCTTGCGTTGCCTTGAGTGCGTGAATGGAAGGCGAAATTGCAATTGCCGGGAAGACACCGCCTGCACCGGTATATTCGGTTGTCAGCGCCTTCGCCTCGTCCAACTGCCCCGGCGTAAAGGTGCGGGTGATCATGGAGAGCCAGACGCCCAGCGGGTTCGCCCGAAGCTGGATCGCGACATAACCGGCAGCAGAGGCAATCTCTTCCATCTCCTCCTGTGCGCTGCCGGACCAGTTATCCTGATAAAGGAAGAACCGGATGAGCGACCGCACATACAGGACGAAAACCGATTCCTGATCGGATTGATAGGCACGCTCGGCGAGTTCGCTCACCTCGCTCGACAGCGTAACATCGCAGCGCAACAGCAGGGTCAACGCCCGGATGGCCATCTGGAAAGCAGAGAGCTCGGCAATCGGACGCGACATCATCCGCTGCCCCTCGGAGAGGAACAGAGACCATTGCAGCGACTTCATGACGTAGAACAGCAGCGCGCGCTGGGCGCGTGTGTCCTTCGGCAGCTCGAAACGATCTGCCCAGACAACGCTTCCTTCCTGACGCAGGCTCAGCAATCTGATGATCACATAGCCTTCCGACGTCTCATCATGCGCGCAATTGGCGCGCACCAGACCCGAAATAACGTAATCGGTACCCGGATTATGGGTATTGCCCAGAAGCGGCCCGGTCTCTCCCTGAGGAGTCTCGGGGAAAGGCACGACCGTGAAGGTCTGCAGGCCTACCAGCTTCACCTCGAGACGTTCCGTCAGCTCTGCCGCAAGGGCCTCGGCATGCTCGCCCCCCGTCGCCTTGATCGGTGCGACGGCAATCGAGCCCAGCGTGCGCAGTGGCGGGCCAGCCGATAGAAATGAACCCTCTCCTCCCGCCGCGGCGAAAAGACCCACGCTTTCGGCATGGCGGTCGGCGTGAATCAGAGCGGAATCGACTTCGGGCGAAGCACCATGATGTGACTTGGCATAGGAATCGAAAGCGATTCGTTCCTGCAGCCCACGGACCAGACCCATGGTTGCCGGGCCAGGCACCGTGCCAAGCTGATCCTGAAAAAGCTGCACGACCTGATCGCCCAGGGCAGCAGCCTGAGCGTATTCACCCTTGGTCACCCAGGCCTGGATACGCGCGCGCCAGGCAGCTTCGTTCAGACCGTCGCGCAGCAGCAGATGATCGGCCGTCTCAAGGATCGCATCCGGATCGACCTGTGTGCGCAATGCACTTTCGAAAAGCTGATAGATGTGACGGTTAAGGCGCGTGCGCTGCCCTTCGATCCACTCATTGAAAGCAGGATCGATGCCATTCAGTTCACCCAGCAGAACCTCGCTCGGTGGAGGCAGTTCGCGCAGGATAGATTTGCCACCATTGAGAATTCGCTCGACATCGACCGAAGTCAGGGCAGGCTTGAGAGCAAGCGCATGACGCTGGACATCGATTACATCGACACCGAGCGGGCTCAGCGCATCGAGAAGGCGATGAATTTCCTGACGCAGTGACGCACGCGCCAGATCATCAGGGCGACGGCTCCATAGCAACTCAGCCAGATGCGACCGCGCAACGGGTTTACGATCCGACAGCGCAAGTATGGCGAGCAGGCCCTTGGTCTTTCCGCCGACAGGAAGCACACTTTCGCCAGTAAGCGTTGTCGCTTCCATGCGACCGATAAGTCGCAAACGCAGCAGGGTGGAATCAGTTTTAGCAACACCACGGAGGGCCAGATCGAACATTACTTCACGCTTTCACTTCTTAAAGCCTTATATCACATTTTTATCTCGGTTTTTTTACGAAACGTATTTCACACTTCAACATCGCGCGCAGTCGAAGGAAAGACGGTGGTGCCGAGACTGTGCTTGTCGACAATGGCCCCTTGGGGGACAAGACGCAGTAAATCTTTCGTCCCTCACAAACAGAACATCTCTACATACCCGACGTCGACCGGGCAGGAGACTTACTACAAGAAACAATCTTAGTTTGACTTGGCAGTATTGCAACCGATGATAGGGAACAGAAAAATTTGAAAGCCCGGCGCTTGCCTAGCCTGCGTGCGGCCCCTAGAATGGCTATGGTGGTCCGCGTAGCTCAGCAGGATAGAGCACAGGATTCCTAAAAATTGGGCGCCATGGTCGGAAACGTCATGGTGGATCTGCTCAAATTCGGGGAAAGCTCTGGCAATATGCCGTGCCAATCCCGAGCCAAGCGCTTCTCTGAAAAGAGCGGTGAAGGTGTAGAGACTGTACGGGCAGCGCCTGTCGTCCGGCTTGCCGGGCCATGGTGAAGAGACAGTCCAGACCACGAACGACAAGCCGGGCTCTCTGCCCGCCTGTCGGCGGCGAAAGCCGAAGTGGGATGAATCCTGGGGCCGTGGGTTCGAATCCCGCCGCGGACACCATTATTTCATGATCACCGCAAAATCCGGATTTTGCCTGACCGGCCCCTTTCGGGGCACTGACCGATGGCTGGCGTCAGAACGCGACCGCAGTCGTCTCCGGGGCAAACAGCGCGTGCAACAGCAATGCGATCAGAACGACCCCGATCAACACCCCGAAAAGACGTCCGAAGAGACGAAAAGAGCCCACGACAAGGAGGAGGAGCAGCAGGGCCAGAAGCGCCGTCTGCACCTGATGTGGGATGCCCAGCGCAACAAGGCCTCTTCTGGCCGCCTCTTCGATTACGGCGATCACGGAAACGATCAGGGTAAACAGCCCCAGAATCAGGCCGACCACCACCGAGATTGCATTCTGGATCACGCTATTACCCTCCGACGCGGCCCGACCGCTGTGTTGCCACGCTTGGTGTTCATATTACCGAGATCGTTCCCCCTCACAACGCGCCATTTGCTTGCAGCCCTGAAAACCGCTGCAAACCACCATGTCACCATCGACCCGTTCCGCGAGCGTCATTTGATATACTGTGACGTAATGGCCTAGACCATGAGCCATCGGGAGCCCCTGCCAGACCGGACAGGGTTGCCCGATGGGCTGTTTCCCGATCTGCGCCGCAATAGCGTATTGTCTGGCGGATCAGTTTAAGGCCCGGTCTTCAGGAAGGAAGAAACATCACCATGAAGCGCATGAGTATGACCACGATCATCGTCATCGCGATGCTGCTCGGCATCGGCGTAGGCGGTACGGCCCATGCGCTTATTGCCGACACTGTCATGCAGCAGCATTTCGCGCATTACGTCTCGATCGGCTCGACCGTCTTTCTGCGCCTCATCAAGATGATCATCGCCCCGCTGGTTTTCTCGACGCTTGTGGTGGGCATTGGCCACATGTCCGACGCTGCCTCGGTGGGGCGCGTAGGGGCGAAGGCGATGATCTGGTTCGTAGCGGCCTCCCTCTTCTCGCTGACGCTCGGCATGGTGCTGGTCAATCTCTTCGGTCCGGGCCTTGGCATGCACCGCCTTCAGGGCGTTGCAACCTCGCCGGTTGCCACGGCTGGCATGTCGCTCGACAGTTTTGTAAAACATATCGTGCCGGATTCCGTGTTTCGCGCCATGACCGATAACGAGATCCTGCAGATCGTGGTGTTCTCGGTGTTTTTCGGTATCGCCTGCGCCTCGATGCCTGAGAAAGCCCGTGTGGTCATGGAATGGACCGAAAGCCTGTCCCATATCATCCTGAAAGTGACGGGCTATGTAATGATGCTCGCACCCGTAGCGGTTTTCTGCGCCATGGCCGCCACCATCACCACGAACGGGCTCAGCGTTCTGATCAATTACGGCAAGTTCATGGGCGAATTCTATATCGCCCTCTTCCTGCTGTGGTGCGCCTTGATCGCAGCAGCGTTTCTCATTCTCGGGCGACCGGCACGTCGCCTTGTCTCGCTGATGCGTGAGCCCTTCCTGCTCGCCTTCTCGACGGCGAGTTCAGAGGCCGCCTATCCGCTGATGCTCGACCAGCTTTCACGCTTCCCGATTTCGCGCCGGATCTCGTCTTTCGTGCTGCCGCTCGGCTATTCGTTCAATCTGGACGGCACGATGATGTACTGCACCTTTGCCAGCATCTTCATCGCGCAAGCCTATGACATCAGCCTGCCCTGGAGCACGCAGATTATCATGCTGCTCACGCTGATGCTGACGAGCAAAGGTGTGGCGGGTATTCCGCGTGCCTCTCTGGTAGTGATTGCTGCGACACTCAGCCAGTTCAAGCTGCCGGAAGAAGGCGTGCTGCTCATTCTCGGCATTGATACATTTCTGGATATGGGCCGCTCTGCCACGAATGTCGTTGGCAATTCTCTGGCGACCGCCGTGGTCGCCAAATGGGAGGGCCAGCTCCCGTCTGAACCCGCCCAGCCCGTCAAGGGCTGAGCGGAGCAGGTCGCAGGGTCAGGCCCTGCGACGGCTCAGGGCGATCAGCCCCCAGCCAAGGGCCAGGATCAGCCCAATGAACGGTATGGCGATAACCGTGTAGGTGCCCTCGGGGTAGTCGAGGGCCATCATCACAACCACAAAGCCCAGAAAGCCGAGGGTCAGCCAGGCGGTATAGGGCGCACCCGGCATACGGAAGCCTGCGCTCTCGATCTCACCGCTATTGACCAGTTTGCGCATGCGTATCTGGCAGATCAGGATGAAGCTCCAGGTGCTGATGATACCCAGGGCTGCCACATTCAGCACGATCTCGAAGACGCGCGCGGGAATGAGATAGTTCAGCCCAACGCCTACGAGATAGACGCCAACCGTGGTCAGAATGCCGACATAGGGCACTGACTGACGGTTCATTTTGGCCAGAGCACGCGGCGCCGACCCACCGAGCGCCAGAGCGCGCAGAACACGTCCAGTCGAGTAGAGGCCCGAATTGAGGCTCGACAGCGCCGCCGTCAGCACGACGATGTTCATGACCGTATCGACATGTGGCACACCAAGCGCCTGAAAGAAGGTCACGAAGGGGCTGATACCCTTGTGATAGGCCGTCCAGGGCAGCAGGCAGACCAGCAGGATGACCGATCCGACATAGAAAAGGCCGATGCGCCAGATCACGCTGTTGATGGCACGGGGAATGATCTCACGCGGATTGGCACACTCACCTGCGGCAGTGCCCACAAGCTCGATGGCCGAATAGGCAAAGACCACGCCCTGCATCAGAAACAGGGCCGGCATGATGCCATGCGGGAATATGCCGCCATTTTCCGAAATGAGGTGAAAACCGGGTACAGCGCCACCAACGGGCATTTTCAGGCCAAGCACGACGCAGCCGAAAATCAGGAAAAGCGCGAGAGCCACCACCTTGATGAGCGAGAACCAGAATTCCAGCTCGCCGAAATAGCGCACGCCAATCATGTTCATGGTGCCGACGATGCCGAGCGCCACGAGTGCAAACACCCATTGCGGCACATGATCGAACGTGCCCCAGAAATGCATGTAGAGCGCAACAGCCGTGATATCGACAATGCCGGTCATGGCCCAGTTCAGGAAGGACAACCATCCCGCTGCATAGGCCGCCTTCTCACCAAGAAACTCACGGGCATAGGAGACGAAGCTGCCCGCACTCGGGCGATACATCACCAGTTCGCCAAGGGCTCGCAGGATGAGGAAGCAGAAAAGACCGCAAACCAGATAATCGATAGCCAGAGACGGCCCTGCCTGTTGCAGTCTCGTCCCTGCCCCGAGGAACAGGCCGGTGCCGATGGCGCCACCGATGGCGATCATCTGGACCTGACGTCGCCCCAGATCCTTGTGATAGCCCTCATCCACTTGTGGCGGCGGATGGTGATGTGACTTGGATGGAATGTCCAAAACTTTGTAATCCTGACCCAGTTGACGAATTTTCTTATGTAATCGTAACGAAATCTTTGACCTCTGCCAATCGTTTACATGAACGACGGGCCGAAGGCGGCGATAATGAAATCGAGATCACAGGGGCCTCTCTGTCAAGACATGACCCGTCCCGCAGGCGCGCTGGACACCTGGATTTCAGGCAGGATCAGGGGCCGCCCAGATGTCACATCAATGTGTCTTTCATCACATCGATATGTCATATTCCTGAACCGTTTCCCCTCCTAGTCTGACCGGCCTGAACGACATAGAGGGCGCAAAAGCCCGGAAACTGACGCGGAGACGAAGCATGAAGCGGTTTTTCAACACGCGCGAGACCATTGTGAAAGAGGGGCTGGAGGGCCTGCTGCGCTCCTCCTATGGAGCCGATCTCTGCCGGTTGGATGGCGCGGAAGACATTCACGTCATCCTGCGCAAGGACTGGCAGAAAGAGCGCGTCGCCGTGCTCTCCGGCGGTGGCTCGGGTCATGAGCCCGCCCATGCCGGATTCGTCGGCAAGGGCATGCTGACAGGCGCAGTCTGCGGCCAGCTTTTCGCCTCCCCCGGTGTCGACGCCATTCTGGCCGCCATCAGGGCTGTCACCGGCGAGGCGGGCTGCCTTCTGATCGTCAAGAACTATACCGGCGACCGTCTGAATTTCGGCATCGCAGCCGAACAGGCAAAGGCACTGGGGCTGAAAGTCGATCTGGTCATCATCGGTGACGACATCGCCCTTGGCCGCACCGACAAGGCGCGCGGCATCGCGGGCACCGTCCTCGTTCACAAGATCGCTGGAGCAGCCGCTGAAGCAGGTCAGTCGCTGGCAGAAGTCGCCGCTCTTGCCCGCAAGGTGGCAGGCTCGCTCAGTTCGATCGGTCTGGCGCTGAGCGATTGCAATGTGTTTACCCCGGACCAGAAGCCACGCCTTGTCGATAACGAGGCAGAACTCGGGCTTGGTATTCATGGTGAAGCCGGGGTCGAGCGCATCCCCATGGCAAATCTCGACACCCTCATGGCGCGCACGGCGGGCAAGCTCGAAGCATCCCTGCCGGATGAGGGTAAATTCGTCATTCTACTGAACATGCTCGGCAGCGTGCCCCCTCTCGAGGCTTTTGCGCTGCTGGATGGTTTTTCACGCACGTCTCTGGCCGGTCGCACGGAATGGATCATAGGCCCGGCACCCCTCATGACCGCGCTCGACATGAACGGGTTCTCGCTGACAGCCCTGCCCGCAGACCCGGCCTTCATCGCTGCCCTTGCGGCCGATGCCGCGCCGCGATCCTGGCCGGGACTGGCGCATTTCGCTCCCGTCGCGACGCTGCCCTGCCCGGCCCTGCCGGATACTTTCGTCGATGCGCCTTCCGATGATCCCATCCTGCGCAAGCTGATCACAACAGGTGCTGAGGCGCTTCTGGCCAATGAGGCGCGGCTGAACGCCCTCGACGCCAAATGCGGTGACGGTGATGCCGGATCGACCTTTGCAGAATCTGGCCGACAGATTCTCAAGGCGCTCGACTCATTGCCGCTCGCTTCACCACAGAAGCTGCTGGCCACAATCGGGCGCCTGCTGGCGCGGCATAGCGGCGGCTCCAGCGGCGTTCTGCTTTCGATCCTTGCCACGACAGCGGGGCATGACGAAAACTGGCGCGAAGGCCTGCAGAAAGGCGCAGCGCAGATGCAGGCCTATGGGGGGGCCCATGCGGGTGACCGCACCATGCTCGACGCGCTGCTCCCTGCTATCGAAGCGCTCAATGCTGGGAAGTCCCCGGCTGCAGCCGCTGCTGCTGCCCGCGCAGGAGCTGATGCCACACGGAGCATGAAAGCCCGCGCTGGCCGTGCCTCGTACATCCCCGCAGACCAGCTTGCCGATATTCCCGACCCGGGCGCTGAAGCCATTGCGGTGCTTTTCGAAAGCCTCGCAAAGAGTCTCTGAAAAGAGCGGCTTTCCCATCATGGCGACGGGGAAGCCGAATTCTTCCCGCTTTGCACATCGGCCTCGAAAAGCAGGAAGCGCCTTGTGACCAACGCAATCGATGAAAACGATACCGCTCTGGTCACTTCCCATCCGGGCGGGCGTCTCATGAAGAGAGGCATCGCGGGCCGCAACGCACAGTCGATGTCGGGACAAGGCATTATGTGACGGTTCAGCCCACCATCTCAGCGTCGCTGCCGGAGAGAGTCGCCGCTCGCCACAGCTCTTTCGTTCACGAGCGTCTGGCCTGATCTCCTGCCCGGCCTGTCGGGCAGAAAAGCGGCGTTCTGTTTATTCACTGTGCAGAAGTTTCCCCCGCTACGCAGCGCCCCGTCCTGATCAGCCGTGAGCGTCGTAGACCCGCTGAAGCCTGGTTTCAAACCTCGAGCCGGTCGAGCAGGCTTTCGACCATGCCGAGATAGGTCTGGCCGAAAAGCCGATAATGCACGAGGGCTGGCCACAGGCGATAGACATCAATCGAACGATCATAACCGCCAGGCAACGGGCCGTAGCTGCGCCAAAAGCTTTCGGGCGGTGCGGAGAAAAGTGTCAGCATCGCGAAATCGGCACTGGCATCCCCGATAAGCGATGCCGGGTCTATCAGCACAGCTTTGGTCTCGGCGCGCTCGGTTCGGGTCAGAATGAAATTCCCGCCCCACAGATCGCCATGCAGCAGACTGGGACGCGGCGCCTCGGGAAGGAAACGCTCGAGCGTCCTGCCGATATGGCTGACTCTTGCGGCAATCTCTCTGGGTAAAAAGGAGAGACAGGGTTCCAGCCGGTAATCGCGCCAGAAACCACGCCAGTCGGAGGTCCAGGCATTAGCAATCGGCATGGACCCGAAAGCATAATCTTCAGACCAGCCATAACGGGGCGGTTGATTGGCCGCGTGCAGGGTCGAAAGGGTTTTTCCCAACGCGGCCCATCCTGCCTCGGAAATCCTTGCCGCCCTGATGAAAGATAGAACGAGCAGATCCCCCTGTGCTGCCAGTATCTCCGGCACCGGGGCACCGGTCGCCCCAATGGCACGTAGCATGGCCGCCTCTGCCGCAGCCTGACCGCCAAGTTTGACAACCGCCTCACGACCCGATTCGAAACGCAGATGCCAGATTTCAGAGAGGTCGCCGCCGCCCATCGGCGCGGCGTCGAAACTGAATGACTCTCCGATCAACAGGGCCGCGCTTTCAAGCCGTGTGGGCATCAGGAATCCAGCGTGAAACTGGCAAGACTGGCGCAACCAAGCGCGATTTCCTGCCACGCTGTCTCGAAGTCGATATCCTTGCCATAGAACGGGTCGGAAATTTCCTCCCCGCTACGTTCGGGAACGTAATCGAGCAGGAGGCGGATGCGTTCATGATCCGCCTTGGGTGCGAGGCGACGCAGGGCCCGCAAATGGCCGGAATCTAGGGCAATGATGTGATCAAAGCGGGTGAAATCGTTCTCCTGAACCTGCCTGGCGACATAGTTCTCGATATCGAGGCCATGACGCTTGGCAACGCGGCGGGCACGGATATCGGGCGCTTCGCCCACATGCCACACGCCGGTGGCAGCAGAGTCGATATCCAGAGTCAGACCGCGTTTGGCAGCTTCGGCGCGCATGGCAGCTTCAGCGAGCGGGGAACGGCAGATATTGCCTGTGCAGACAAAGAGAAAAGAAGGCAGAGGCATAGGGATATTCCCGCTTGATCACTATTCAGAGCCCATGGCGGGGATAACGCCCCTGCCATTAAAGGATCGATACAGAATAGACCGCCCAGCGCCGTTGAAAATGGCGCGCCTTATCAAGACTTTGCTACTTCAGATAAACGGAACTTTCCTCCTGATGGAAGATCAGCCCGTCAGCGCGGCCAGTTCCCGAGAATGTCGTCCCGCACAAAAGCCGGCAGGGTGATGTAGTCGAGCTTTCTGGCCTCATCCTCTCCATCGCGCAGACCAATTTCGAAGAACCGCCTGACCTCCGGGTGCGAGGCTCTGGGTACGATGGCATAGGTTGCACTCATGATCGGCCAGGCGTTTGCGCCGGGCCCATCGAGCAGATCGATCACATGGCCCTGCGCGTGCTGCCAATCAGCCTGTGCCGCCGCAGCAGCGAAATTCGCCGGATTGGCCTCAACATACGCCCCGTCATGGCTCTTCATGCGCGCCATAGGGATGTGGTTATGGCTCGCATAGGCATATTCCACATAACCGATCCCGCCAATCGTCTCGCGCACACTGGCCGCTACACCATCATTGCCGCGCGCGCCTGCGCCCTCGGTCCAGGCGACGGAGGTGCCAGCACCGGTCGTGGCGCGCCATTCGGGCGAGACGTGAGAAAGATAGGATGTGAACACAAAGCTCGTTCCCGATGCGTCGGCACGATGGATAGGGGCCACATCGATATCCGGCAGGGTCAGATCGGGATTCAGCGCCTTGACGCGCGGATCATTCCACTCGCTGATGCGTCCATCGTAAATCGCAGCAAGCGTCGGACCATCGAGACGCAGGATGCCGGCAGGTAGATCGGGCAGATTGACGATGACCACAATGGCACCGAGCGCCGTCGGGAATTGATAAAGCTGATGATCAGCCAGAAGCGCCTTCCCGGCAGGCTTGTCCGAGGCGCCGAAATCGACCGTCCCCGCCACAACCTGATTGAGGCCCGCGCCAGAGCCGACACTCTGGTAATTGACACTGATACCGCCCTTGCCTCGTGCCAGCACGCCCCAGCTTTCGTAAAGTGGAGCAGCAAAGCTTGAACCGGCGCCCGTGACGCTCTGGGCATGCGCCACAGAGGGCGAAACGAAAGCTGCCAGAGTAAGCAAAGTCAAAATACGCGAAGACGAAATCATGTCACCGATCAGTTTTCTGTAACAACAGCGGGCCTCTTCAGGGTAGCGTGAGCGCAGAAGACCCGACTCTTTCATTACCACAGCACGGCAAAAGGATCGAAATCCCCATGCAACCCGGTTTTTCTCAGGCGTGGCCTGTTTCTCAACGCAGCGAACGGGCAAGGCGTTGGGCCTGGATCGTGCACATTCTGTTCATCGCGTCGTTTTTCTTCGGCATCACCAGTATTCCCGGTGTGATCGTGGCCTATCTCAAGCGTGGCGATGCAAAGGGCACGATCTATGAGAGCCACTTCACCTACGCAATCCGCACTTTCTGGCTGGGTCTGTGCGGCGCGGCCATCTCAGGCGTCCTCTGCCTCGTCTTCGTCGGCTATATCCTGTTCAGCCTGCTTTTCGTCTGGTGGCTGATTCGCGTTATCCGTCCGATCATTGCGCTCACCGACGAAGTACCCATGCGTAACCCGCGTGGCTGGTTCTGAAGCTGTCTCTGCGCCTCCCCTGCGGGAGGTAGGTCAGCTCGCCTTTGGCAGCCAGATACGGCAGGTCATGCCTTTGCCAAGGGCGCTTTCGATACGAAGGCGCCCACCATGGCGATCAACGATGTGTTTCACGATCGCCAGACCAAGCCCGGTCCCGCTCTGGGAAGCCGTGACGCGCCCTTCCACCCGGTAGAAACGTTCGGTCAGCCGTGGCACGTGCTGCGTATCGACACCACGCCCATTGTCAGAGACCGAAATCTCGACCCCCCTGCCATTATCGGCGACGATCCCGACACGGATCTCGATCTCAGACCCTGCATATTTGAGCGCATTTTCGACCAGATTAAGCAGAACCTGCACAATCTGGTCTTCATCTGCGGGAAAGAACAGATCTTCATCCGTCGGCAGAAGGATCAGCTTTGCGTCTGAGGATCGTATCAGGATCTGGCTGTCTTCCAGCAGGCGATCCATGATGTCCTGCGCCGCCACGAGATCATTGGGGCGCATATGCTCGAGACGCTGCACGCGGGAGAGATAGAGTAGACGCTCGATCAGACGCTCCATACGGGCGGACTGAGCCGCCATGACAGCCAGAAACTGCTGCTGCGCCGCCGGATCGTCAGAAGCAGGCCCCTGCAAGGTCTCGATGAACCCGATCAGCGAGGCGAGAGGTGTGCGCAGTTCGTGGCTAGCATAGGCCACGAAATCGGCGCGCATACGATCCACCACCTCGACTTCCGAACAATCCTCGAGCACGGCAAGAACGCCATCAACCCAGCCGATATCGCTTGCGAAACGCTCGGACCATTTGCGGAAGGTCACCTGCACGATGCGTCGCACAGGCACGTCTAGTTCGACACGCGTGACGACACCGGTCTCAGGCGTCAGGGTCGCGAGTACCGATTGTACCGCCGGATGACGGATTACCGCACCCAGCGCATCGCCAAAGGTGGAATGCGCGACACGATTGGCATGATAGATACGCCCGCCCTGATCGAGCAGCACGGCCGGAATTGGCAGTAGATCGCAGAAAACCGGCGCCCCTGGCGCCTCACCTTGAACGGGCTTGGGCGTCAGGGCGGTGGGGGGAACCAGAACCAGCCGGCGCCGCCAGGCGCGCCATGAAAAACCCCACCCCAGAAGCGAGAGCGCAAGAAGCGCGATAAGAGCAAAGGTCAGGGCCGGGCTCCCTCAGGCCTGATCGTCGAGGGCGTAGCCGGCAGAGCGCACGGTACGCACATAATCCATCTCGTCATCCAGATTGAGCGCCCGGCGCAGGCGCCGGATATGCACATCGATCGTCCGCAATTCGACATGCACATTCGAGCCCCAGACCTTCTGAAGCAGATCCTCGCGCGAAAAGACGCGCCTCGGGTGGCGCATCAGGAACTCAAGCAGACGGAACTCGGTCGGGCCCAGCGTAAGGGCGCGCCCGTTGCGCTCGGCACGATGTGTCTGCAGATCGAGTTGCAGGTCGGCAAAATTCAGCACGTTCTGCTTGACCGGTTGGGTGCGACGCAGCAGCGCGCGCAGGCGGGCGTCGAGAGCCTCAATGCTGCATGGTTTGGCGATATAGTCATCCGCCCCGCTGTCGAGGCCGCGAATGCTGTCCTGCTCGTCAGCACGGGCCGTCAGCATCAATACCGGCAGGTCGTGAAGCGACGACGTGCCTCTGATGCGCCGACAGAGATCAAGGCCCGACATACCCGGCAGCATCCAGTCGAGCACAATCGCATCGGGACGTGCGCGCGAAATATGCTCCCACGCCTGCTCGGCTTCAGGGAAGGCCGAGACGTCATAGCCAAGCTTGTCGAGATTATAGCGTATCATCAGCTGAAGAGACGGATCATCTTCAACGACAACGATCTTTACGAGGGCACCGCTCATCGTGAAACCAGATCATCCCCGGCTGCAATCCCGCCACGCGGGCGCACCGCAGGCAGATTCTCACCCGTCACAGCATAATAGACGCGCTCGGCAATATTGGTCGTGTGGTCACCGATACGCTCGAAGTTCTTCGCGATGAAGAGCAGATGCGTACAGGGGCTGATATTACGCGGGTCTTCCATCATATAGGTAACAAGCTCGCGGAACATCGCCGTGTAGTATTCGTCCACTTCGCGGTCAGCCTGCCAGACTTCCGTCGCGCGGTCAGAATCCTGCTGGGTGACGGCATCGATAACGCGACGCAGATTTTCCTGCACAAGGCGCCCCATGCTGCGCAGGCCCGAAAGCGAGATCTGACGGTCAACCAGGTCAAAACGCTGGCTGCGACGCGCGATGGAGGCCGCGTAATCGCCGATGCGTTCGAGATCTCCCGTGATCTTGAGTGCAGCCACGATCTCGCGCAGATCGCCAGCCATCGGGCTACGCAAGGCGAGCAGACGAATGGCCAGCGCCTCGACATCGCGCTCGAGCATATCAACCTGCGGGTCCTGCGCAGGGGCCGCCTGGGCCGCGTCTTCATCATGCTCGGTCACGGCGGCAACGGCCTGCGCCACCTGGCTTTCGACGATGCCCCCCATACGCGCCATCATGGCGCGCATGCGGTCTAGTTCCTGCTCGTAGCTCTTGACGGTGTGAAGGCTGTCCGCTGGCATAATTGCTTGTCCCTACCCGCTTGGGGAAAACTTAACCGAAACGCCCGGTAATATAATCTTGTGTCTGCTTCTGACGCGGATTGGTGAACATCCGGTCAGCACTATCCATTTCAATCAGAGAGCCAAGATAGAAAAAGGCCACCTGATCGGCGCAGCGTGCCGCCTGCTGCATGTTATGCGTCACGATGGCGATAGTGAAATCCTGTTTGAGCTCGTCGAGCAGTTCCTCGATACGCGCCGTCGAGATGGGGTCCAGCGCCGAGGTCGGCTCATCGAGAAGCAGAACCTCGGGCTTTGTCGCAATGCTGCGCGCAATGCACAGGCGCTGCTGCTGACCGCCCGACATGCCGCCTGCCGGCTCCTTCAAACGGTCGCGCACTTCCTTCCACAGGGCCACGCGCGTCAGGACGTCCTCAACGCGGGCATCCATCTCGGAACGCGAAAGCTTTTCATGCAGGCGTACCCCGAAGGCGATGTTGTCGTAGATCGACATCGGGAAGGGCGTCGGCTTCTGGAAAACCATGCCGATACGCGACCGCAGCATGTTGAGATCAAGGCCCGGATCGAGAATATCCGCACCATCGAAAAGCACCGTTCCCGTGGCTTTCTGACCCGGATAGAGATCGTACATTCGGTTGAAAATGCGCAGCAGCGTGGATTTGCCACAGCCCGATGGGCCGATCATGGCGGTCACATTCTGCTTGCGAAAATCCATGGTGATGGATTTGAGAGCCTGTTTCTCACCGTAATAGAAATCCAGCTCACGCACAGCGAGAGCGGCCTCAGGCGAGGCGGGACTCTGCGACGAGAGGGAAAGATCCTGCAGGGCTTCGCTCATGAGCGTAACGTCCTCTTGCTTATGACTGTTTGCTGCGGAAGCCGAACCGCACGATGATATTGATGCTCAGAACGCCAAGTGTGACCAGCAAGGCGCCGGTCCAGGCAAGGCGAACCCAGTCGTCATAGGACGCACCAGCATATTGATAGATGGCGATCGGTAGGCTCGCCATGGGTTTGTTGAGGCTGAAAGACCAGTTCTGATTGCCCAGCGAGGTAAACAGGAGCGGCGCCGTCTCGCCGCTGACACGTGCCAGCGCCAGCAGGATGCCCGTCAGGACACCCGGCAGGGCCGAGCGCAGGCAAAGGAACAGCACCACACGCCAATGCGCTGCCCCAAGCGCCGAGCCAGCCTCGCGCATAGCCACCGGCACGAGGCGCAGCATGTCTTCGGTCGTGCGCACGATGATGGGCACAGCCAGAATGGCAAGCGCCACCGATCCGGCAATGCCGGAGAAATGGCCGAACGGCGCCACGAGAACGAGATAGACGAACAGACCGATCAGGATGGACGGCGCCGAAAGAAGCACGTCGGACACAAATCGAACCGCTGTCGCAAATTTCGAGCCACTGCCGAATTCGGAAAGATAGATGCCGCAGCCAAGGCCGATCGGCGTTGCCAGAATGAGCGCCACCGCCGTCTGAATGAAACTGCCGAGAATAGCATTGGCCAGACCGCCGTTGCTGCCCGGCGGCCCCATCGGATGGATCAGCGCTGCGATGGAAAGACCGGCAAGGCCGTTCCAGAGCAATGTCCAGAGGATGGATGCCAGGGCAAGCACGAGAATGCCCGTCGCGACGAAGCTCATGCCCGTTGCAAGGCGGTCCATCACGAGGCGCTGTGTGGCGCGCGGGTCCTTGCGCCAGCCCTCTCCCATGGTCTTGCTCATGCCTTTTTCTCCCGCAGCAGCCAGCGCGCAATCGCAAGGGTCGTGAAGGAAAGCAGCATCAGAATGAAGCCGAGTGCGAGTAGCGAGGAAAGCTTGAGACTACCTGCAGCACTTTCGGGAAATTCTAGTGCTACCAGCGAGGCCACCGTGTTGCGCGGGGCAAAAAGCGACCAGCCGATCGTATTGGCGTTGCCGATCACGAAGGTGACGGCCATCGTCTCGCCAAGGGCGCGGCCCATACCCAGCACCACACCGCCGATCATGCCAGCGCGTGACCAGGGAACAATGACCCGTCGCATGACTTCCCAACGCGTGGCGCCCAGCCCATAGGCACTCTCCTTGAGCATGGAGGGCATGACAGCAAACACGTCACGCATGACGGCCGTGACGAAAGGCGTGATCATGACGGCCAGAACGATGCCGCCCGTCAGCAGGCCATAACCAAACGGTGCGCCATGCACGAGCCAGCGGATACCGGGCACATGACCAAAATGGTGACGAAAGAAGGGCTGCACATGCTGCGCCATAAAAGGCACGACGATAAAGAAGCCCCACATGCCGAAGATGATCGACGGCACGGCGGCAAGAAGCTGCACGGCTGTACCGACAACACCAGCCACCATCGGGGGTGCAATATTGGTCAGCCAGAAGGCCGCGCCGAAGGCCAGAGGTACACCGATCAGGACTGCGATAAGCGTGGAGCCGATCGTGCCGAAAACCGGAGCCAGCGCCCCGTATTCGTTGGTAACCGGGTTCCAGACATTGCGAATGACAAAGGATGGACCGAAGGTGCTGAACGCCTTGCTGCCGCCGAATGCCATCGTGAGAACGAGCCCGCCGAGCGATACCAGAACAAGCAGGGCGCAGGCAGCGACAAGCAGCCGAAAGAGGCGATCGCCCTTCCAGAACGGGATTTTTCGGGCTTCCTGTATCGGTGCAGGCTGGGTCCGCGGAGCGGCGGCGCTAGTCATTCGGTCGGTACGTCCTGGCTCAGACAAGAAGTAAACAGGTCAACAAGGCACCATGTGCCAGTCTGTCGTGTAGCTTCCCCGTCACGCTGAGACAACAAGCCTCGCCAATCGGGCGCCATGAATATTTCATGACATGCTCAAAACTGCCGCCCTTCTGCCCAGCCGTGAAGGAGGAAATGCATCAATGGGCCAAGAGCCCAGCCTTTCACATCCTCATGCCGCGCCTCATAGGCGCTGCTGGACCAGGGCTGAACCATCCGACTGTCGCGCATCAGAACCGGAGCATTATCGAGATGCACAGGCAAGGCTGACGCAGATTTCGCCCATGGCAGGTAAAGATGGAGCATACCATTATAGCGTGACAGGTAATACTCCTCGTCCTCAAGCAGGATATCGACGAGATGACGTCCCGGAAGATTGGGGGTGGCCGCATAGCGCGTCAGCATGGTGCGATCGGTAGGATCAAGCAGGGAATTGGATAGTTTCACCCGGGTCCGGCGCTGCATTTCCTCATAATCATGGTTATGCCAGTGCAGATAGGAAAAGCGTGTCATCGCGTAGCCGGATGCCAAGCGCGAAGATGGATTATGCTGCCCGTTATCCATCACCCCGATGCTGCAGGCGGGAACAAAGCCCTTGAAAAACTCGATATCAAGGGCGAACCAGCCGGGACTGGAAGGGATATTGAAAAGGGAGCTTCCAATACGGAGCGTCCGTCTCTCACCGATATGCGCGCTGAATTCGCGCATTATGCTCTCTCTGCTCGTCGATATTCCGAAATCTCCAAAGACGACGAGGAACTCATCGCAATCGACAGGCAAGGCGAAGTCGTAATGATCGCCTTCATCCCAGAGCCGGATCTGCTCCGCCAGATGAAGACCCTTGCCATGAAAATCGGCCGGATCGTTTCGGTCGCGCCTGACGGTCGCACCACATCGCGCGGCGTGGTCAAGCAGATGGAGCGTAAAGGGGTCGCACGACCCATTGTCGAAGATCGTCAGATTCTCAAATCCGAAGATCTGACCGTAATAGGAAAGCCATGCCATGAGCATGTTTCCCTCATCACGCTGCATCATCACGACGCGTATTCTGGGCTCACCTGTTCTGGGCTTGGGCCTCATGAAACAGCCCCATCGGGTCGAAATCGGGGCATTTATCTAGCCATAAAGATGGAACTGCGGCATCTCTGGAAGCAACGACGCAAAACGGTTATCGATCCGATCGGCACGAAAGACAGAATATGCACGCTGCCCCAGCCAACAGTCCGTTCATCGGTTATTGCGATGGTGTCCATAAGGACACCCTGATCGGATGGGCCGTCAACAGGCTCGACCCGACAACCTCCACACGCCTGCATATTCTGATCGACGGACAGGAAATTGCCCAGATCCTGGCAGATCAATCGCGCAGCGATGTGCAAACAGCGCTGAAGGCGCCGCATGACAGACTGGGATTTACATTTTCCATTCCACCGAAATTCATGGATGGAAAAGAACATAATATTTCCATACGCCTTCCCGATCGGACAATTCTACCAATTACAGACCAGACTGCACCAGAAGGCAAAACATTATTTCATGTTTTTACAATAGAATCGAGAGCTGAATACACCAGCTGCGTCGATGGTATCAAACAGGGCGCGCTCAAAGGCTGGATCCTGCAGAAAATGCCAGGCGAAGACGAATGGCGTGGCGATTGCGTGGTATCGGTGTCGGCCAATGGCGTTCTGGTGGCGCAGGTCAGAGCCGATCGTTACCGCGGAGACGTGGCCGCCGCCGTTGGCTGCGCGCCCAATTGTGGATTCGATATCCCGATTCCGCAACGTTTTCGTGGGTCTTCCCCACGCAGCTTTTCGGTCAAGGTTCTTCCCGAGGGCGATGAACTCATGGGAAGTCCCTTTACCAGTTCCATCGCTGACGATGCGCTCGAAACCCGCCTGCTCGATATTGCCGATACCATCGACAAGCTTCATCGCGAACTGACCAAGCTTCGCACAGAAATACGCAGCGCCATCCCGCAGGCGGGCTATAATCTTGGCAATTATGACCGCTGGGCATCACTTTACTACACTGCGCTACGCGAGCGCACTGCGATGCTGCGTATCAAGGCGCCGATTGCAGAAGAGCCTTTGATCAGCATTCTCTGCCCGACCTACAAACCTCTCCGGGCCGATTATGTTACGGCCATCAACTCGGTTATCAGTCAGACTTGGCGCAACTGGGAATTGATCCTGATCGATGACGGCATGGTCTGCCCGCAGACCACCGCACTCATGGAGGATTTTGCGGCAAAGGACAGCCGCATCCGCATTCTGCCCCTCAGCAAGAACCTTGGCATCTCAGGCGCGACCAACGAAGGCATGAAAGCTGCGACAGGGCAGTATACGGTCTTCTTCGACCATGACGATATGCTGGTCGATGTCGCCCTCGAAACCATGATGCGCAAAGTGCAGGAAACCGGCGCGCGTCTGCTCTATTCAGATGAAGACAAGGTTGATCAGGCCAATAACTGGCAGTCGCCCAATTTCAAGCCGGATTTCAATTATCGCTATCTGCTGGGCTGCAACTACATCTGTCATCTGACCATGATCGAAACCGCCACCATGCGTGACGTCGGGCTTCTGCGTGCAGAGTATGACGGGGCGCAGGATCACGATTTCATTCTGCGCGCCTGCGAGATCCTGCCTCATGACGAGATCGCCCATGTGCCAGAGCTGCTCTATCACTGGCGCATGACCCCCAACTCGACGGCGGTGACGGTCGGCAACAAGAATTACGCCATCGCAGCCGGGGTCAAGGCGGTATCCGACCACCTTGCGCGCCGGGGATACGAGGCCGCGGTTTCCTCCATCAACGGGCTGACGCTCTATCGCGTTGACTGGCGCCTGACAGACACGCCCTCCGTGTCGATCATCATCCCCTTCAAGGACCAGATCGACATCACCCGGCGTTGTGTCGAGGAATTGCTCAACCATACGGATTACAGCAATTTCGAAATCGTTCTTGTCGATAACTGGTCGGTCACAGCCCAGGCACGCGACTTCATGCGGGAATATGCCGCAAAGGAAAAAATACGCTTCCTGACAATCGAGGAGGCTTTCAATTATTCACGCCTGAACAATATTGCCGCCCAGACCTGCACGTCAGACTACCTCCTGTTCCTCAATAACGATGTTTTCGTCGAGCAGGCTAACTGGCTGCGTCTGATGATGAATGAGGCACTGGCGGGCAATCGCGTCGGCGCTGTTGGCGCGCGCCTTCTCTACCCCAACCAGACGATCCAGCATGCCGGTGTCGTCGTGGGGCCGGCAGGTGTCGGTGCCCACGCCCATCGCGGCTGCGGCCCCGAGGATTACGGCTATATCGGGCGAATTCTGCTTAGCCATGAGGTGACCGCCGTTACAGCAGCCTGCATGCTCGTGCGTCGTGACATCTTTGACGAAGTAGGATGCTTTGACGAGGAGCATCTCAAGATCGCCTATAACGATGTCGATCTCTGCCTCAGAATTCGGTCGGCAGGGCATCGCATCATCTATTGCGCCGAAGCCGTTGCAGCCCATCATGAAAGCCTCACCCGTGGCTCCGATGACGTGCCGGAGCACGAGGCCCGCTTCTTCGAAGAGGGACAGGTGATGCAGCGGCGCTGGGCAGGACAGGCGCTCTATGATCGCGACCCTGCTTATCCGCGCTTCTTCACAGTCGACCTGCAGCCTTTCTTCGACCTGGTCGATCCGCGCAGCACATAAAAAAGGGGGCCGAGGCCCCCTTCCCCTTATTCACGGGATGGCTCAACTTTCTTGTTCTTGAACTCGTCGGCGATGCTCAGGAGATAGATGGCAAACCCGCCCAGGGAGAGCGCCAATCCAACCCAGCCGACAGACGTCCAGCCGAGCCCGGCGGAGATGGCAAGACCGCCGAGCCAGGGCCCCACTGCATTGGCGATGTTGAAGGCGCTCTGGTTGAGGGCTGCCGCCAGGCCTTCGGCACCAACCGCAACTGTCAGCAGACGCGCCTGCACCACCGTTGCCAGACCACCGCTCGCACCGATCATGAACACGTTGATGGCCAGCGGTATGAATTTATGCGCCGCCTCTGGAAAGCCAGCCATGGCTGCCGCCCCCATCAGAAGCACACCAGCGAGGGTTGGCATCATCTTGTGGTCGGCCAGCCAGGCGCAAACCAGTGTCCCGATCGTCATGCCCACACCGAACACGGCAAGCATGATCGGCACATAGGATTCAGGCACCTGGGTTACATGGATCATGATCGAGGCAAGATAGGTATAGACGCAGAACACACTACCAAATCCGACCGCTCCGATGGCGAGGGTAAGCCAGACCTGCTTGATCTTGAGTGCCGTAAATTCATTGAGAATGCTGGCATCCTTACGCGGCGCATCCTTGGGGGCGAACAGGATGATGAGAAGCGCCGTGCAGAGTGCGAGAGCCGCGATAAGACCAAAGGCCCAGCGCCATCCCACAATCTGCCCGATCCCGTTTGCCAGCGGCACGCCACCGATCGTGGCAATCGTCAGGCCGAGAATGACCCGTCCCACTGCCTGCGAGCGCTTGTTCGGCGGCACGAGAGAGGAAGCCAGAATGCTCGCGATGCCGAAATAGGCACCATGCGGCAGACCGCTGATAAAGCGGCAGACAAGAAAAAGCAGATAATTGGGAGCAACCGCGCTCAGCCCGTTCCCGAGCGTATAGAGCAGCATCATGCTGATCAGCATGATGCGACGGCTGATTCCGGCGCTGAAAAGCGCGATGGCCGGCGCACCGATACACACACCAGCGGCATAGAGCACGATGGCATGACCAGCCTCGGGATCACTCACACCAAAAGTATGGGCGATCATCGGCACGAGACTCATCGCGGCAAATTCTGCCGTGCCGATTGCAAAGGCACCCAGGCCAAGACTAAAAAATATGACGCGTATGTCACGCATCGACCGTGCCAGATCGCCAGATCTCAAGCCGCTCATGCCACCCTCAGCAATTCTTTCCAAAATTGTAATCTTGAATCAGGGCGCGCCCATGGACCTTACCGCCAACCCCGAGACAGTTTCAGCCCTTAGCCTAGCTTCGGATCAATACGAAGAGGCTTTGGCGCAGAATGATGTTGCGACGCTCGACGCATTATTCTGCGACGACTCGAACGTCATCCGGCTGGGAGCGACCGAAAATCTCTTCGGCCCTCTCGAGATCGCAGAATTCCGCCGTCAAAGGCGTGGCGGAGCCCCGCCACGCGAGCGGCTGAGGCGCGAAATTGTCGCTCTGGGGCCAGAATCAGGCTGCGTGACAGTCATCTTCAAAAATCTGCGAACAGGCCAGACCGGGCGCCAGAGCCAGACATGGATTCGCCAGAATGGCGTCTGGCGCGTGCTGGTTGCGCATGTGTCTTTCCTTGTCTGAGCGCGCAACCGTCCCATGTCTTTCACGTTCAATCATCATCGCTTTCTGCGACTGTCCGATAGAAAATCGTAAGGGTGAAACCATGACAACGAAACATGCGATGCACACGACACAGAATGCTCTCAAGTCGAATGCAAAGACCGTCTCGATCGAGACGCTGAATGCCCGCCTTGCCGATCTTATTGATCTTGCGCTGATCACCAAGCAGGCTCACTGGAACCTCAAGGGCCCACAGTTCATCGGCGTTCATGAAATGCTCGACGGCTTCCGCGACAGTGTCGATAATCTGGTCGATGAAGTGGCTGAACGCGCTGTCCAGCTCGGTGGCACGGCTTACGGCACAACGCAGGACGTGACCAAGAGCTCGTCTTGCAAGCCCTATCCGACCGACATCTACAAGATTGCCGACCACATCTCGGCACTGATCGACCGTTACGCCACGGTTGCGAACAACGTGCGCGCCTCGATCGACATTACCGATGAAGCCGGCGATGCCGATACCGCCGATCTGTTCACCGAAGCGTCGCGCGCGCTCGACAAGCATCTGTGGTTCCTTGAAGCACACACCCAGGAGCCGACCGGCCAGATGCGCGACGGCGATCACGATGGCACCCGGTAATCTAAATTTTTCTTAAATATTTTGAATAATTTAGAAAAATCCCTGCCTCCAACCGGTGGCAGGGACTTTTTTTGTCTTATCAGTCAGCAAAAGCATCTACATAAGCGCGAAGACCCATTAATTATTTTCTAAATTAAACAGTATAATTATGTTTTGATGTTTTTTGACGATTTAAGGACGCTTATGAACGATAATCTTATAAAGATAACGTAACTGGTCGTTTCAACTACACTCGTTTAACGACAATACGCTCGTAGCGCCCCCGGGCTTCCTAAATGAGGGTGGAACATTATGAGCATTGTCACGATTGTCGGGAGTTCCGGCACCGCAATTCACGTCACTGTCGGCGGCGGCAAGGCGCAGGACCTCGCTGAGGTCTATGCGCGGCAGATGGTCGACGCCCTGGCGCGCGACAAACTCACAACTGTCCTCCTCTCACCCGGTGTTTCCACCCCCCATGACGCGGACGGGAGCCTCTATAGTGGCTTCGTCACAACCGGAGGCAGCTACGCTCCTACCGGCACCTATGATTTCATCGGGGTGGGGGCACTCAACGACGCTACGAATTCAATGGCCTCGCTCAATGAGCGGGTCACGGTCAACGGTTCGGGCATCAACGCCACGGGCGTCCTCTCGGTGCTCGGCGGCACTACTGCGGGCCTGACCTACGAAGCTGGCGTAAGCGATGGCAGCTTTCTGGCGGTGACTGGCGACAACTATTTCAACGGCGGTACACAAAGCGCGAACTGGACTATCGTCACGGCCGGTGGCAACGACACCATTCTTGCTACGAACGGCACCAACTCCATCGACGCAGGCACCGGTAACAATCTGATCCTGCTGCAGCAGGGAACGAATAACGTCGTCTCCGAGGGAAGGGACACGATTACGGGTGGCACAGCAGGCAATGCCTCCATCACAATCCAGGGCGGCAATACAATCGTCTCGTTGGGCGGCACCGCTTTCATCAGTGACGATGCCACGATCGGCAGTCTTATCACGGTTGGCGATAACAGCACGGTGCAATCGGGCCAAGGCTCTACCGTGGTCTTCTCTGGTGCCAACGGCACATTATCTGGCGCGCAGAATGACACTGTTTCGGCGTTGGGCAATCTGTCGGTAGTTCACGGCAGCAACCAGACGATCAGCGTCTCGGGTTCGCTGCAGTTCATCGCGGGCACGGGCAGCACCAATATCTCGGCCGCTCAGAGTACGCTCTGGGGTGCCAACGATCTCTCAGCGACCGTCTCCGCCGGAAACACGGCCCTGTGGACCGGCAACCAGCTGGGATCGAGCAGTAACCAGTTGATTGATGCCTCTTCTTCGAAGGGAACGCTGGAAGCATGGACGGGCGCTGGTGATCAGACCGTCATCGGGGGACAGGGAAGCGATCATTTCGTCTTCGGTACAGAATATGACGGAAACACCGACGCTACTCATGTAACCGTCTCAGGCGGCAGTGGGTCAGCCAACTCTTTCGGCGTTCTTGCAGGTCACACGGCGGGCGACATTACAATCACCGATTTTGCTGCGGCCAGCGGCAACAAGTTCTTCATGTATAATTACAAGCCGGAAGACGCCGAAGCAGCCGTAAAGAACCTGCTTGCCACAGCCACAGTCCAAGGCGGTAATACCTCAATCATGCTGGATAATAACATGAAGGTCACGTTTATGGGCGTGACCGACCTCAACTCGTCGAATATCAATATCAGCTGAGACAGCTTTTGACCGTCCGCAATACGGAAGATGAGGTTTCTGCCTCAGCGATTGACGAGCGCCATATTGCCTTCGTTATAGCGCGGCCCCGACACCTGATCGGCTGTCAGCGCCCTGTCGAGCTGGGCCATATCCTCATCGACCAGGCGGACATCCAGAGCACCGAGATTCTCGTCGAGATAACGCGTACGCTTGGTGCCCGGGATTGGCACGATATCGGGCCCCTTGGCCAGCAGCCAGGCTAGAGCGATCTGCGCAGGCGTGACCTGATACCGCGCGGCTACGTCTCCGACGCAGGCCGCAGCCTTCATATTGGCCTCGAAGCATGCCCCCATGAAACGGGGATCGGTATGGCGGAAATCCGTAGCAGGATAGGATTCCGCAGGTTGCGCCGTCCCCGTCAGAAAACCGCGCCCCAGCGGGCTGAACGGCACGAAACCGATACCAAGCTCGCGCAGAACGGGCAGAATGTCAGATTCCACATTGCGCTCCCACAGGGAGTATTCGCTCTGAACCGCCGTCACAGGATGCTCGGCATGAGCCTCTCTGATGGCGGCAGCTCCGGCTTCTGACAGGCCGAAATGCAGAACCTTGCCTTCCTCGATCAGGCGTCCGACTGTGCCTGCCACCTCAGCCATGGGCACCTCGGGGTCGACGCGATGCTGATAGAGCAGATCGATCCTGTCGGTTTGCAGACGCTGCAGCGATGCCTCGACAACCTCACGGATATGGGCGGGACGGCTATCAACGCCGTTCACCTTTCCATTGTCGATTTTGAAACCGAACTTGGTGGCGATTTTTATCCGACTGCGCCTTGAGGCCAGGGCACGACCCAGCAGCGCCTCATTGGTGAACGGACCATAGACCTCGGCCGTATCGAACAAGGTAACACCGCGCTCGATGGCACGGTCCAGCGTTGCAAGACTCTCCTGCTCATCTGCCGCGCCATAGGACTGGCTCATACCCATGCAGCCCAGCCCGAGCGCGGAAACCCTGAACCCTGACGATCCGAGAACCCGATAGTCCATCCCTCATACGCTCCCTGCCTGTCTGATCTTGGGAATGAGAAAGCCTTTCCGGGTTCAGGGTTGCCTTCATGCGTGGGTCACGTTGGCGGGTTTGCGCAAAAGCCGCGTGAGATAGCCCATCATCATGGTCTCATCCGCAGAGAGATCATGGGCACCGGCTTCGCTGTCCAGCAGGGTTTCTGCCTTGCGCGCGAAGGCTTCTCGCAGACTGCCATCGAGATAGCCCGTCAGGATCTGGGGATGGATGTAGCATTTCCGGCAGACCGAGGGCGTGTTGCCAAGCTGCGCTGCGACATGCTCGATCGTCCGCAGGACGTTCTTCTTGGCCCGAGCCTTGGTATCGCTCTGTGCAAGACTGGACAAGGTAAGGGCGGCGAGATGGGTCGCGGCCCAGGTCCGGAAATCCTTCGCCGTTATATCCTCGCCCGTGATTTCCTGCAGATAGGCATTCACGTCATGCGAATGAATATCGTGGCGCGCGCCCTCATCATCGAGATATTGAAAGAGCTTCTGGCCAGGCAAATCCTGCAATCGCGTCAACACCCGCACAAGACGGGCATCCTTGATTGCAAAATGCGCCTCGATCCCGTGCTTGCCCTTGAAATCGAGCGCGACCTGCCCGCCCTTCAGCTTGACGTGCCGATGACGCAGCGTCGTGAGCCCGAAACTGCGATTGTCACGCGCATAGCTTTCATTACCAATGCGCGCCATGGTGCGTTCCATCAGACGTACGACGGCAGCAAGCACGCGCATACGATTGAGTTGGGGATGACGCAGATCTTCATCCACACGACGGCGGATTTCGGGAAGTTTTTCGCCAAAGACAAGCATCCGCGCGAACTTGTCTTCATCACGCACGAGGCGCCACCGGGGATGATAGCGATATTGCAGTCGGCCACGCTTGTCCTTGCCGACTGCCTGAAGATGACCACGCGGATTGGCGCAGATCCACACCTCATCATAAGCAGGCGGGATGGCGAGCGATTTCAAACGTCTGAGCGTTGGCTCATCGGTAATCCGCTCACCCTGCGTGTCGCGATAGAAGAAGCCGCGCCCAGCGCGATGCCGGGTTATGCCGGGTCTGGTGCGGTCGACATAAATCAGGCGCGCCGCTTTGGCGTGATCGCGCGCTTCCTGCTCTGCACTCGAAGTCGTCTCGTCGCTCATGAACCGCTCTTCCCTCCGGGAGGGGGAGAGCGCAGGAGAGGGAAAATGGTTCCGGCCCTCTCCCGCAGGATCGATCAGTTACCCGGCAGACGGATCAGGTAATCAAAGGCTGAGAGAGCTGATTTGGCGCCATCGCCGACGGCGATGACGATCTGCTTGTAAGGCGTTGTCGTCGCATCGCCCGCAGCGAACACGCCCGGCACCGATGTCGCCCCGTGATCATCAACCCTGATCTCACCGAAATCATTCAGCGCCAGGGTATTGCGCAGCCATTCGGTATTGGGCAGCAGACCGATCTGTACGAATACGCCTTCGAGGTCGATATGATGGTCCTTACCATCGCCACCACGATAGGTCAGGCCATTCACCTTGGTGCCATCACCCTCGATCTGCGTGGTCAACGCCTCGGTCAGCACCGTCACATTGGGCAGGCTCAGCAGCTTGTCCTGCAGCACCTTGTCGGCTTTCAGCTTCGAACTGCGCTGAAGCAGCGTGACATGGCCGACAATGCCAGCAAGATCGATCGCTGCCTCGACACCACTATTGCCACCACCTGCAACGGCAACGCGCTTGCCCTTGTAGAAGGGGCCATCGCAATGCGGGCAGTAGGCCACGCCCTTGGTGCGATACTGTTCCTCACCCGGCACACCGAGCTGGCGCCAATGAGCCCCTGTCGCCAGAATTACCGTCCGGCTGTGCAGAATGGCCCCACTCTCGAGCGCGATCCCATGCAGCCCACCGGGCTTGGCAGTCGGGAAGAGTTCCTTGGCGCGCTGTCCGGAGATGATCTCGACGTCATAGCTGCGGACATGCGCCTCGAGTTGTGCCGAGAGCTTCGGCCCCTCAGTCTCCTTGATCGAGATGAAGTTCTCGATTCCGGCCGTATCCATCACCTGACCGCCAAAGCGATCGGCCACCAGACCCGTACGAAGCCCCTTGCGCGCTGCATAAACGGCTGCAGAGGCACCGGCAGGCCCGCTACCGATGATCAGCACATCGAAAGCAGGCATGTCCTTGAGACGCTCGGCAGCGCGACGCGGCGCATCATCATCGAGCCTGGCCAGGATCTGCTCGACATCCATACGGCCGGAGCCAAACACCACGCCATTCAGATAGATCTGCGGCACGGTCATGATATTCTTAGAAGCGACTTCTTCCTGGAAAAGAGCGCCGTCGATGGTCGTTACTTGGATAGCCGGATTGAGCACGCTCATGGCGTTGAGCGCCTGTACCACGTCAGGGCAGTTCTGGCAGGAAAGCGAGACGAAGATCTCGAAGCGGAAATCGCCTGCCAGCCCTTTGATCTGGTTTGCAATCTCGGGGGAGATCTTGGGTGGATGGCCCCCGGCCTGCAACAGGGCCAGAACGAAAGAGGTGAACTCATGCCCCATCGGAATGGCAGCGAAACTCACCCCGTGACGCAGATCTGCCCGGCGAATGACGAAGGAAGGGCGCCGTTCGCTGACGCCCTCTTCCGAAAAGGACAGGTTTTCGGAAAGGGCAGCTACTTCCACCAGCAGGTCGCGCATTTCGCGTGCCTTGTCGCTGCTGTCGAGAGAGGCTTCCAACACGACCGGATGGGCCAGATTGGCCAGATAGGTCGTGAGCTGTGACTTGATGGCGTCCTGCAACATCAGGCTTATCCTGCTCTTTTCCGAAAAACTGCATTATCGCGGCGCGCCATCGGGGCGCGCCGGAAATGACCCGGCGCAATACGCCGGGTCATGACGACCTCAGATCTTGCCGATCAGGTCGAGCGACGGGGAAAGGGTGGCTTCGCCTTCTTTCCACTTGGCCGGGCAGACTTCACCCGGATGCGACGCGACATACTGCGCTGCACGCACCTTTTCGATCAGTTCGGCTGCCGAGCGACCGACGCCACCGGAGGTGACTTCGATGTACTGGATCTTGCCTTCCGGATCGATCAGGAACGTGCCGCGATCGGCCATGCCTGCTTCTTCGATCATGACGTCGAAGTTGCGGCTGATGGTGCCGGTCGGGTCAGCAAGCATGACGTACTTGATCTTGCCGATAGCCGGCGACGTGTCGTGCCAGGCCTTGTGCGTGAAATGCTTGTCGGTGGAAACCGAGTAGATCTCGACACCGAGCTGCTTGAAGGTCTCGTAATTCTCTGCGAGGTCTTCAAGTTCGGTCGGGCAGACGAAGGTGAAGTCAGCCGGGTAGAAGAAGAAAACGGACCACTTTCCCTTGACGTCGGCGTCGGACACCTTGACGAACTTGCCTTCGTGATAAGCGTCGGTTTCGAAAGGCTTCACTGACGAATTGATGCGTGGCATGTCATATGCTCCTGGGTTGCACATCTCTATTGGGTGACGGGGAGACTGTCACACGCATACGAACGCTTCGGAAATCGTTTCTGTCAATGGCAGTTATCGGTAAAACCTTTTTCCTCTGACACAAGGATTGGTCCTATCTATGGGTATGACCTATATTCCTCTTTCAGGCCTCTCCCTGCGCGATATCGAGTATGTGGTGGCGGTTGATGATCTGCGCAACTTCTCACGTGCGGCCGAACGCTGCGGCGTCAGTCAGGCTGGATTGTCAGAACAGGTACGTAAGCTCGAATTGCTGCTGGATGTCACCTTGTTCGAGCGGTCTCGCCGCCATGTGGCCCCGACTCCGGACGGAATCCGGCTGATCGCCATGGGCCGCGAGGTTCTTGCCTCGGCCCGCGCCATGATCGAAGCCGCCCGTGCACGCACCGGCCCGCTTGAAGGGCTGCTACGCATGGGGGTGATTGCCACGCTTGGCCCCTATTATGTGCCAAGTCTTCTGCCGCTTCTGCGCCGCGCCTATCCCGAATTGCGGCTGCAACTGACAGAAAGCCTCACCCATCTCATGCTGGCCAAGCTGCGTCAGAACGAGCTCGACCTCGTCTTTGCCGCCCTGCCTATATCGGGGGAGAGCTTCGAGACAGCACCGCTTTTCGAAGAGCCCTTCATGGCTGTCTTTCCGAAGCCGCATCCACTGGCTGCGCGTGAGACGCTGACGATGGAAGATCTGGCGAGCCACGATCACGAAAACGGGCTTCTGCTTCTCGAAGACGGTCATTGCCTGCGTGATCAGGCGTTGTCTGTCTGCGGCATGATGCCAATGCGCGACCAGCAGCGCCTGGCCACGAGTCTCGAAATGCTCTGGCATATGATCGGCGCCGGTGAAGGCTACTCTCTCATTCCGCAGCTTGCGCTCAGAAACCGGGCGGAATGGGACGAACTGGTCGTTACCCGCCCCATGACACCCGCCAGCCGACAGATCGGCCTGGTCTGGCGCAGCTCCGACCCACGCGGACCCGCCTTTCGCGATTTCGCCGCGTTTCTGGCCAGCAAGATCCCTGAAGGGTGCCTGCCAGTCACGGCAGAATGACCCGTTGGGTCTGACCTGAAGGGAGGAACAAGCCCCTTCCCTTCAGGTCAGCCCCGGAAACCCGAGCGCCGCGACAGCGTCAGAACAGCCAGCTCCAGAAGCCCTTGTCCTTGAGATCGCTCTCGCAGCTTGAATATTGCGCGGCATAGACATTGGCGCGCGCGCCTACCTTCCTTGCTGCCGTCATCAGCCAGCCCTTGCTGGCGTAGGAACGCTTGCGATAGCCACCCCACCCTTCGTGATAGGCAAGATACTGCCGCATCCCGTCGGTCACGGGCACCCGCGCCTGTTTCTTCGTGTTGGTGACATACCAGTTGATGAAATCGAGCGAGTCGGAGAAATTCTCACGGCTGGCGCTGGTATCGGTCGCCTTCTGGTAATCCTGCCAGATATCCGTCTTGGCCTGAGGATAGCCATAGGCGGTGGTCACGTAGCCCCAGGGGATGAACCAGAGCAGATAAGTCCGCTTGGTGTGCAGGTTACTGTGGAAGCCCGACTCTTGGTACATGATGGCCATGGGTACCGAGAACGGGACATTCCATTTCTTCTCCTGCCGCAGAGCCGCGTGATACCAGCCGCGCTTTTCGTGAAAGACGGAGCAGATATCGTCCGGATGGGCCGGTGGCGCCGGGGTGCAGGCACAGAGAAGCAGGGATGCCAGAGAAGAAGATGAGACGATCCTGCTGACTGACACCTTGTTCCTTACCCTTCCCTGCTCAAAGCCGATCCCTGCCGACCGGCTCTTGTGCAGGGTCAGGAACGATGCGGCGCCTCAGTCCTCGAGTTTGACATCTCCGGCCCACTGGTCGCGGGGCACGAGTGTCAGATCGGCTGCGCAGGTGCCGACCATATAGCGATCGGCATCCCAGGACCAGATTTCGGGTGCGTTCAGCGGCTCATCGCCACCATAGGTTGGCAGCGAAAACGACAACCCTACTGCGCCTGTCTTGATTGCCTCGAAGAGGCTGTCCAATGTCGGATACATCATGTGCCGTGTGCCTTTTGTTGCGATGAACCGGTTATTGTTTTCCGGCTTGCAGGCAAAACCTTCCATGCACAGGCGAGTTTCCCTTGAGCGTCTGGAGACTCGTCTCACATTTTCGACAGTACCGAGAAGGATCTTTCCCCGTGACACATAGCGCCGAAACGGAGCGTTCCGATGAGCAGGAAAGACAGCGGCGCCTGAATCTGCTGATCGACAGGCTGCCTGAACGGCTGCAGCGACTCACACGCTGGCTGCTGGCCCCCTCCCGTATCTGGGTGAGAATACCGGCAGGCATCCTGTTCATGATCGGGGGATGTCTCGCGTTTCTGCCCATTCTCGGCGTGTGGATGCTGCCGCTGGGCTTCTTTCTTCTGGCCGAGGATGTGCCGTTTCTGCGCCGGCTCAGCGGGCGCCTGCTGCTCTGGATAGAGCAGCGTCATCCAGGCTGGATGGGTCTCAAGGACTGAGCCCCCCGCCCGGGCTCGCCCCTACTGCGCGGCGGCGGCAGGCTCTGGTGCCTTGCGGACACAGGCATCCTGCGTCTGCACCTGGTCGGTGCATTGTGGCAGAGGCTGCGTGGCTGGAACCGGCCAGAACAGCCGGATGCCAAGCGAAACCAGGACCAGCACAAGCGCCACCAGGGCCCAGGGCATGATCGAGGGCAGTTTTTTCGGGGGCTCCGGATCAGGAACCCCCTCCTGCATGATCCGATGAAGATCGTTCACCCGCTCAGCCCTTTTTCAGGACGGCCTGCATCTCTTCCCATTCGCGCTTGGTCAGCCCGGAATCGGACTGGGCAACCACTTCACCGGCAAGCTGGCGACGCAGCACGTCGATCATGCCGGCAGAGAAGGTAAAGGCACCCAGACGATAATCCTCGAAAGCGAATGCCGTGATCGGCACCCAGGCGCGCAGCACATCGAGCATCGCCTCGGCATAGACGCGTATCTCATACTGGGCGTGGCTGTCGGCGCGCAGGCTCAGGAAATGCAGCAGGTTGTGAAGATCGATCTTCCAGTACCACTGCGTGTAGGTGTTGAGCGTCAGGTTCATGCGTGCGAGTTCACGCGCCAGACCCAGACCCTCAGGATCGAGCATGGTCTCATAGTTTTCATAGCAGCGCGACGCATCCTGACGCAGCAGATCGAGCACTTCCGCCGCCTTATCAGGCGAGAGGGCCTCTGCCCGGCCCTGACGGTTCGAGACGCTCTGGGCCGAAACCTGACCGGGTTCGGGCAGATAGAATTCGCGGTCGAGAATTGAATAGCGCGCCGAATATTCGTTCACGCTCGCCATACGATGGCGAATCCACTGACGGGCAACGAAGACTGGCAGTTTCACATGGAACTTGATCTCGCACATCTCGAACGGCGTCGAATGGCGATGACGCATGAGATAGCGGATCAGCCCGGTATCTTCAGAAACCTTCTTAGTGCCGCGCCCATAGGAAACGCGGGCGGCCTGAACCACGGCCCCGTCATCGCCCATATAGTCGATAACGCGGACGAATCCGTGGTCGAGCAGCTCGATAGGGGTGAAAAGAAGCGCCTCGAGCGCAGGCACGGTCGGCCGGCTCGTCTGGGAGGGCGCAAGGCGGGAGGCGTCGATCTCGGCGCGTTGTTCTGGTGTCAGCGGCATGGGGCGAGGCTTACCACAAGATGCCGGGTCATGACACCGCTCGATGGGGTCACAACGCAGTTTGCCCGGCGTACTTCCTGCGCCTGCAGCCCCGCACAGGGCCCCTTGTCGCCGGAGGCCAGAGCGCCTATATGCAGCGGTGCCGGAGGGCTTGCCCTTGGCTATGGTGATAAACGGTAAGTGGAATAATCGTTACGGACCCGGGGGCAGTGCCCGGCGTCTCCACCATTCTTTCCTTATGGAAAGTCAGGGGACGAAACAGGCTCGACGTGCGTGGTAAAGACTTATCTTTTGCTCGGCATTGTACCGCCGTTATCGGGCTAAATCACAAGTGCCAATGATAACACAAAGGTGCTCGCTGTCGCTGCATAAGCGATAAGCGCGGTTCGGGAGGGCACCGGGCAACAGAAGCCCTCCCACTTTTCTCCATCCCCTTCTCTGCCCTTGCCATGAGGCATGAAACGTCGCATCCCTGCGGGATCGTTTTTCGAAAAATGGATGGGTTGGAATGAGCGACGATCAGGGCGACGGCATGGATCACGATTTGCCAGAAAGCCTGCTGCCCTATGACGAGTGGGTCGAGGACGCCTATCGCGAGGTCATGCTGCGCGCACTCGATTACGCCGGCGCCGAAGGCCTGCCGGGCGAGCATCACTTCTATCTGACTTTCCTGACCGATTATCCGGGCGTCATCATTCCCGACCGTCTGCGCGCGCAGTATCCGCACGACATGACGATCGTGCTCCAGCACCAGTTCTGGGACCTGAAGGTTGATCGTGAAGCCTTGACCGTCTCTGTCGGACTTTCTTTCGGCGGGATCGGCAGCGTGCTCGTCATTCCGTTTGCAGCGATCACCGCCTTTGCCGATCCGCATATCCGCATGGCACTGCGCTTTACGGTCGCGCCGAGCGAGATAGCGACGGAAGTGGAAGAGCCCGAGGCCGAAACGCCCGAAGAATCCTCCTCTCAGGCATCTGGCGAGGAAGGTCAGGTCGTGAGCCTCGACGCCTTCCGCAAACGCCCTCACTGATTTTTCTACTACGGACCGACAGGTTTTGCTGTCGGTCCGTTCAGGGTTTCAGGCGGCGCTGACCAGCGAGAAGACGAGTTTGCGGATCTCCGCCTCGACCGCCCCCTGCCCCTCACCTGTCACGAGCTGCGGTGCCAGCTTGAGCACATGAAGCAGCACGATACCGCGTGCCGCTGCAGTGTCCTGCGCTTCAGGACAGGTCTTTTCCAGAACAGCCACGACACGCGCCAGAAACTGGTCGCGCCACGCCTTGCCTGACTGCTCGGCATCGGGACGCGCTGCCAGAAGCAGCGTCGTATAATCACGCTCGTCACGCTTATCGAGCCAGGCCCCCAGCAACTGCCCCGTCACTGCATCGCAGTCACCCGGTCGTGCTCCGGCGCAGATCTCGTCGAGCCGCGCCAGACGATCATGGATGAAGCGCTCGAGCAGGGTGAGAGACAGGCTCTCCTTGGTTGGAAAGAAGCGATAGAGCGAGCCGATTGCCGTGCCAGAGCGCGCGGCAATCTCTGTCATGGTCGCACCGTCAACCCCCTTTTCGAGGAACAGGGCTCCAGCCGCGTCGAGAATACGCGCCACGCGCTCACGCCCGCGCTGTCTTTTCGGCGCAATAGCGTTTGACTTATGCGAGGATTCCCTCTCATAAGTGGGGGGTGACGTGCTCATAAGCGGAAAGATCTCCCATGCTTGCTCTTGATCCCAAAACGACAGCGCTCGTTCTGATTGACCTGCAGAAAGGCATTCTGAGTATGCCTGTCACGCCCCATTCCAGCAAAGACGTGCTGGGAAAAGGCACGTCGCTAGCGCAGCGCGCTCGTGCCGCGGGCGTGCCGGTGGTGCTCGTTCATGTCGGCTTTGCTGCCGATTTCGCCGATGCGCCGCCCCAGAATGTCGATGCCCCTCTTTCTTCCGCAGCGCCACTTCCCGCTGACTGGAGCGATTTTGCTTCGGGCTTGCAGCAGGAGGGCGATCTGGTTGTGCTCAAGCATCAATGGGGCGCTTTCACCGGAACCGATCTCGATCTGCAGCTGCGCCGCCGCGGCATCAAAACCATTATCCTTGCAGGCATCGCGACCAATTTCGGGGTCGAATCAACCCTGCGTCATGCTTGGGAACTCGGCTATGACCTCGTGGTTCCCGAAGATGGCTGCACCTCTCTCGACAAGGACCTGCATGAGATGGCGTTCACACGCGTCTTTCCGCGGCTTTGCCGTGTGACACGCACCGACGAGATCAGCTTCACGGCATGAGGGCATGATCATGACGACCAGAGCGCAGACGAGAGCACGGACACTTGCCGGGCTGGGAGTGCTCTCCGCGCTTCTGACCGGGGGCCTTGCTCTTGCAGGTTTCCCTGCCGCGTTTCTGGTCGGCCCCATGATCGCCGCGATCATCATCGCCGTGATGGGTGCAGACATACCACTCGATCGACGATTGCCGCCTCTGGCGCAGGCCGTGATCGGGCAGCTCATGGCGCATAGTCTTACGCTCAAAGTGCTGCATGAAGTCGCAGCGCAATGGGCCATTTTTCTTGGCGGCGTTTTCTCAGTCATCATTCTCAGCTTCACGCTCGGCTGGATACTCGCGCGCTTGCGGGTCATGCCGGGCAATGTGGCGCTCTGGGGAGCCTCTCCCGGCGCCGCCACGGCCATGACATTGCTATGCGAGAGCTATGGGGCCGATCAGCGCCTTGTCGCCTTCATGGTCTATCTGCGTGTCCTTCTGGTCACACTGGCCACTTCCATTGTCTCGCATCTCGTTGTGACGACACGCAGCCCCGTTCATGCCCTGACATCAGGGGCAGACCTGCCCTGGTGGCCCAGCCTGGCCATTGTGGCTGTGACGGCCCTGATCACGCCTCTGGTCAGACTTGGCGCAGCCCCGCTGCTGCTAAGTCTCGCAGGCGGGCTGATCGTGCAGACCGGTCTTGGCTTTCACTACCGGCTGCCGCTCTGGCTGCTGGCGCCGAGCTATGTGGTTATTGGCTGGATGATCGGGCGGCGCTTCACCAGAGACGTGCTTCACCATGTCTGGCGCGCCCTGCCTGCTGTCACGGTTTCGACCAGCATCCTGATTGCGGGCTGCGCTCTGCTTTCCTGGCCATTGGCGCATATCGCGCATGTCGATCTGCTGAGTGCCTATCTGGCCACAAGCCCCGGCGGCGCCGATTCCGTTGCTATTATTGCCGCCTCAACGCCGATCGATGTGCCGTTCGTCATGGCCATGCAGATCGCCCGTTTCATGGTTCTGATCCTTGTGGCGCCGGGCATCGCCACCTTTCTCACCCGCTTCCTTCCGGCTAACGGGACATCAGGTGTTAGGGCCCGCTAGCGCTTAAGAATATAGCGGAATGACGGGACTCCTTGCGATGAACAGGATGCAGGGTGTGGTATCTGATTGGGGATAGAGGACGCAGAAAGCGCTGCTTGATGCGAGACGCACGGAAGGTAAAACATCGGCTCGGGCTGTGCGTTGAGCAGTAGTGGCCATTGTCTGGTGTTACCAACAGCGCGCAACGTGGTGCGTTCCTTCTGGAAAGCCTGATCACCAGGTGGGCGCTACCCGCCTATCCATCCTTCAGACGAAGCGAGGCGTCTGGGCAGACTTCCGGGATAGAGGGGTCGACCCGCTTGCCCTGCAGGTGCACCACGAAACTGCGCTCGTCCCCCGAATGGGCCTGATGCCACTGAGATCTCGATGCCAAGCTCCGGGCAAGTCTCAGAAAATGGCGCGCTGTCGAAACACGACAGCAAAAAACCACGTCTTCCCTCCCCTTGGTGACTCGCATTGCGTCCGCCGCAGATCGCTTCCGGAACCGACAGACCCTAGTCAGGCAGGGCGCAACCCTGATAGTGCTTGATCCGCTTCTGTTTGATGCGCCCCTGTCAGCGAAGGTTCGGCCCGCATGCGTTTTACCGTCGATCGCCTCGACCATATCGTTCTCACGGTTCGTGACCGTGCGCTCTCCGCCAACTGGTATCAGCGCGTTCTGGGCATGGAAATCGAGGAATATGGCCGCAACAACCGTGTCTCGCTGAGCTTTGGCGGCCAGAAGATCAATCTTCGCCCCGTCGAGTCCGAGGGCTGGACCACAGCCGAGCGCGCTGCCCCCGGTGTAAGCGATCTGTGCTTTACCACGGCCATCGACTCAGAAAATATCCAGCGTCATCTCGAGAAATGCGGCGTTGCCGTGATCGAGGGGCCGGTTATCCGTATCGGCGCGCTGGGGCCGATCACCTCGGTCTATATTCACGACCCTGACCAGAACCTGATCGAGATCGCTTCCTATCAGGGATAGGCTGAAAGGCGGGGCATACCCCGCCTTTCGATAGTCGTGCTTACCAGTTCTTGCTGATGAGCCAGAACTCTTCGGATGTCAGCGTGACCAGACCGCCGCCCGGCAGCGAGGTTTCTGCCGCTGCTGAGGCGAGGGCCTCGATGCGCTCGACCATGACAGTCTTGCGCACATGGGTCTCGGACTGTTCCTTGACCTGACCAAGAGCAGTCAGGGCAGATTTGGCGGCCTTGGCGACGCGGGCGGCATCGAGTGCTGCATAAGACATGGCGGATCTCCTGTGACGTTTGTTCTTTCTGTCTAATCCATTCCGCCCGTCACTTCACCCCCCGGAATGCGCGGGGCAAAACCGCTTACGGTGCCTGATCGGCAACAAAGTCGAAGGTGACTGTCACAGGCAGACCGACCCACTGCCCCGAAGCCCATGGCCCCTGCCCCACACCGAACAGGGCGCGTGAAAAGGCAGCCTGCCCCTGGGCATGAGCTTTGCTCCCATCGATATGCAGCGTGAAATCGAGCGTCACCGGATGGCTGAGATCGCGCAATGTCAGCGTGCCAACAGCCTCATAATGGTCACCCGAAATCTGACGGACGCTCGTGGAAACGAAATGCGCCTTTGGAAAATGCGCGATATCGAACCAATCGCTCCCCGGCAGAGCCGTATCGCGCTGCGTGTCGCCAGTCTTCGCGCTGGCGAGATCGATTGTCAGTTCGAAATGCGCCTTTTCCGGCGCAGCCGGATCGAGAATGATCGTCGGTTCGTAGCGCGTGAAAACGCCCTTGAAAGCCGAGCCCGTCTGGGTGCCGGCAAAGCCGAGCTGGCTATGGTCCTTTTCCACCTGCCAGCTCGCTGCCTGCGCAGTAGCCTGACAGGCAATACCACCGCACAGCAGAAGCACGGGCACGAAGGGCTTGAGAACAGACATCATATCAGAGGTCCTCGTGTCTGGTTCGACGCCATGAGGGCAGCATCCGCATCAGCACGGCGTCGCGCAGAATGAAATGATGGCGCAGTACCGCCAGAATATGCAGCGCGAGCACCGCCATCAGAAAATAGGCGCCGTAAGCATGAAGCGTGGTGAACACAGCCTCGACCGGGCGCTTGTCCGCGAGATGGGGCAGATAGGGAAGATCGGGCCACGGAATCAGACCGAACAGCACAGTCGGTATGGCAAAGACCGAACTCGAGACCAGCGCCCAGCCCGTCAGCGGCAAAAAGAACATTTCACCGTAAAGCAGGAAATGGCCCAGTTTCGCCAGCCGGATCTCATGCTGCGCCATGCTGGCAGGCAAGCCAGGCGGTCGGTGCAGAAGGCGCCAGATCAGCCGCAGCAGCGCCGCAAGCAAGATCGTGATGCCGATCGATTTGTGCAGCTGGAACAGGCGGAACATGGTGCCCGGATCGAGTGACCCATGAACCATGATCAGCCCGATGGCGAGAAGAGCCAGGATGCCAAGGGCCATGATCCAGTGCAGGATCATGGCCACGGCGCCATAACGTTGTGTCGCTAGCGACATGTCCCGTCATCCACCTGAGAGTCAGATCAGGACTGGCGCTCGAACGCACCTGCGATATGCAGGGTGACACTGTCGCCCACCAGCGGCACATAACGGCTCACGCCGAAAGCCGAGCGCATGATGACGGCATTGCCCTCGAAACCGACCGTTTCCTTCTTGTCGAGCGGGTTGATGCCGCTCCCGATCAGGCGGGCCTTGATCGTGACCGGATGAGTTATGCCATGAAGGGTCAGATCGCCCGTAATATTGGCAGTTTTCGCGCCGGTCTTGACCACCTTGGTCGAGACAAAATGAGCGGTCGGGAATTTGTCGGCATCGAACCAGTCAGCGCTCTTGAGCTCGCCATCGAGCTTTGCCACCGTGGTCTGGACCGAGTTGATCGGCAGGGTGATATCGAGCTTCGTGGCATCGATATGCGCCGGATCAAGGGTCAGCGTACCCGAGGCCTGTGAGAAGAAACCCGAGAAATCGCTGAACCCCATATGGAGCAACGAGAAGCTGATCTGGGTGTGATAGGGCTCGACTGCATAGCTACCCGCCTGAACGGCCTTCGGGTCGGGCGATCCGCCCTGCTGGGCGTGCGCCCGCGGCGTGCCGGCAGCGGCTAGGGCGGTGATGAGGGCGGCGCTGGCGAGAAGGGTCTTGTGCATGAACAAATCCTGTTGGCTAAAAAAGACTGGATCGGGGTCGGCCCGAGAGAAGACTCCCGGGAAAGAATCAGAGAGCGAGCGCGGCAATTTCAGCGCGGGCAGCGCTCATGGCCGTCTCGCGGGAATCACCGCCGCGGCTCAGGCCTTCGGCGCGGATCCAGGTGACATCCTTCAGCCCGACAAAGGCGAGAACGGCAGCGAGATAGGGCTCCTGATGATCCATCGAGGCTGCCGGATGACCTGCACTGTACTGGCCGCCGCGCGTCGAGATCAGAATGGCCTTCTTGCCCTCGGGCAGCAGGCCGACCGGCCCTTTTTCGCTGTAGCTGAAGGTCTTGCCCGCCACCATAATCCGGTCGATCCAGTTCTTGAGCTGGGCAGGGACCGTGAAATTGTACATCGGCACGCCAATCACCACGATATCGGCTGCGAGCAGCTCGTCGATATGCGCGTTGCCACGGGCCAGATCGGCCTGAAGCGTCTCATCGGTCACCTCACCGCCAAAGCGCGCCGCGATATGTCCTGAGCCAAGCTCGGGGATCGGCTGGGCAGCCAGGTCGTGATAGGTGATTTCGGCCTCGGGATGAGCGGCCTTCAGATGGGCAATCGTCTCTGCCGAAAGTGTGCGGCTGGCCGAATTATCACCCAGAATGCTCGAATCGAGATGAAGGATCTTCATGAGAGCTTCGCCTTATGTCGTGTCGGATGAAGCGGTCCGGCATGAAAGGAAAAACATACCGGTCCGCTGGTCTTTGTTACCGTCCCACATCGTGACCCATCTCGACAGTCAATATATTCCGATGGATAGTATCGCTTTACACGATAGGTGAAGGCTCCATGCTCGACAGGATCTCTCTCGACCAGCTGCGCGTATTCATAGCCGCTGCCGACGAGGGCAGCTTCTCTGCGGCTGCACGACGCTTCAGGCGTTCGCAGCCCGCCATCAGCGAAATGATCGCAACCCTCGAATCACAGATCGGCGTTCAGCTTTTCGACCGTATCGGTCGCTATCCGCAGCTGACCAAGGCCGGTGAAACCCTGCTGGCCGATGCACGCGGCATTGTCATGAATGTCGATCATATGAAGGCGCGTGCCTATGGCATGTCATCGGGTATCGAACCCGAGCTGTCGGTCGTGGTCGATGTGTTCTTCCCCATGGACCGCATGACCCGCGTGGCGCGCGGCTTTCGTGAGACTTTTCCCCATACGCCGCTGCGCCTGTTCGTCGAGGCTCTTGGCGGCGTCTTTCAGCCTGTTCTCGACGGGCGCGCCCAGATCGCGATTGCGGGGCCCCTGCCGGACGTACCGCCGTCCTGCTCGACCGAAACCCTGGGCGATATACGTTTCATGATGGTGGCCTCTGCCGAGCATCCTCTCGCCCGCCATAACGGCCCGATCCCGCGTGACGAACTCGCGCGGCATGTGCAGCTCGTGCTGACCGACCGCACCGATCTGTCGGCGGGACGCGAACGCGGGGTGCTTTCTCCCTTCACCTGGCGCCTCGCCGATCTCTACGCCAAGCATCATTTTCTTCTTGGCGGGCTCGGCTGGGGCGGCATGCCGGTCCATAGCGTTGCCGATGATCTGGAGGCTGGCAGACTGGTCGAACTGACCATTCACGGGATCTCGCCGGGTGGGGCGAACATGCCCATGAGCGTGGTCTATTCGACAGCTGAACCCCCCGGCCCTGCGGGGCGCTGGCTGATAGACCATCTCAAGCTCTGCCCCAGAAGACAGGCTGCGCGTGAAGCTGAAGAAGGCATGAACGAGGAGCAAGCAACGACCCTCGCGATCTGACCCCCGCGACTGCCATCGCTGGGCGGCGGCGGTTGGCGCTGACGGAGAACCCGGTTTTTCCTGATTTGCGCTGGCATTTTCCGACCGATCTGGCCTAAACGAAGCCGCCCATGCAGATATCCGATTTCGATTTCGATCTTCCGCGCGAGAATATCGCTCTGGAACCCGCCCGCCCGCGTGACAGCGCCCGCCTGTTGCGCGTTGCTGCCGGTCAGAATCTGGCCGAAACGCGCATCAGCGACCTGCCCGGTCTGCTCGAACCCGGCGATCTGCTGATTGCCAATGACACGGCAGTCATCCGTGCCCAGCTCGCAGCAAGGCGGGGCGAGGCGAAAATCGGCATCACGCTCGATCGTATCCTGAGCGACGGCAGCTGGCATGCGCTCGCGAAAAACGCCCGCAAGCTGAAGCCGGGCGACACGCTGCATTTCGGCACGGACCCGGTGACCGCCGAGGTGGTCGAGAATGAGGGCGATGGCGCGATCTCGATGCGCTTCTCTGCCGAGGGCGAGGCGTTTGACGACTTCCTCAAACGGGCCGGTGTGCTGGCCCTGCCGCCCTATATCGATCGTCCTACCGGCCCAACCATGCAGGATGACAGCGACTACGCCACGATTTTCGAGCGCCACAAGGGCGCCGTCGCCGCTCCGACAGCGGGGCTGCATTTCACCCCCGATCTGCTGGCAGCGCTCGATGCGCGCGGTGTGAAGCGTCACACCCTCACCCTGCATGTGGGAGCTGGCACCTTTCTGCCTGTGCGTGACGAGATTGCCAGCCACAAGATGCATGCCGAATGGGGCCGCATCGACGCCCGGACGGCACAGCTCATCAATGACACCCGCGCCAGTGGCCGGAAAATCGTGGCCGTAGGCACAACCAGCCTGCGCCTGCTTGAAAGCGCCGCAGACGAGCACGGCATCGTTCACCCCTGGGAAGGTGAGACCTCGATTTTCATCAAGCCGGGCTATCGTTTCCGTGCGGTCGACAGGCTGATGACCAATTTCCACCTGCCGCGCTCGACCCTGTTCATGCTCGTCTGTGCGCTGGCCGGAACCGAGACCATGCGCGACGCCTATCGCCATGCGATTGCCGAGGGCTTTCGCTTTTATTCCTACGGAGATGCCTGCTTGCTGGACCGCGCCCCATGACCGAATCCGCCACGAAAATGCAGTGGAAGGCCGAGGCCTGTTGCGGTCAGGCGCGTGCGGGCCATCTGCATACCGCCCATGGCACGATCCCGACGCCTACGTTCATGCCGGTCGGCACGGTCGGCACGGTCAAGGCCATGACCATGGATGCCGTGCGCTCGACGGGTGCGGGTATCATTCTGGGCAATACCTACCACCTCATGCTGCGCCCCGGCGCCGAGCGCGTGCGCAAGATGGGCGGCCTGCATCGCATGATGGACTGGTCCGGCCCGATCCTGACCGATTCAGGTGGTTTTCAGGTCATGTCGCTCGGCGCGCTGCGCAAGCTCGATCAGGACGGTGTGACGTTCAACTCGCATATCGATGGCTCGAAGCATCGCCTGACGCCGGAAAGCAGCACCGACATCCAGCACGCGCTCGATGCCACCATCACCATGTGCTTCGATGAATGTCCTGCCCTGCCCGCCACGCCGGAGCGTCTCGAATCCTCCATGGAATTGTCCATGCGCTGGGCAGCGCGCTCGCGCGAGGCCTTTGTGCAGCGCCCCGGCTATGGCCAGTTCGGCATTGTGCAGGGTGGCACGGAACGCGATCTGCGTGCCCGCTCAGCGAAGGCCCTGACCGATATCGGCTTTGAAGGTTATGCCATTGGCGGTCTGGCGGTGGGCGAAGGTCAGGAGCTGATGTTCTCGACGCTCGATTTCACCACCCCGCTCCTGCCGCAGGACCATGCGCGCTATCTGATGGGCGTGGGCACCCCCGATGATTTGCTGGGCGGTGTCGAGCGTGGCGTCGATATGTTCGATTGCGTCATGCCCACGCGCGCAGGCCGCACGGCACGCGCCTATACCGAGCGCGGCACGCTCAATATGCGCAATGCGCGCCATGCAGAAGACAACCGTCCGATCAGCCCCGATTGCGATTGTCTGGCCTGCTCACGCCATAGCCGCGCCTATCTGCATCATCTCTTCCGTGCCAATGAAATTCTGGGGCCGATGCTGCTGACATGGCATAATCTGGCTTATTACCAGCGGCTGATGCGCGAGATAAGGGTTGCCATTGTCGACGGCACCCTGCCGCAGAAAGCGCTTGCCCTGCGCGCCGACTGGGCTGCCGGAGACTGGGCACAGGACGAGTTCCCCCAGCCGGACTGGCCGCCCGTCCCATGACGCCTCTCTCCCCATGAGCAAGAGCATCGAAGACCGCATTGCCGACCATGCGCGGCATCTCGGTTTCGATGCGATCGGCTTTTGCGACGCCTCCCTGCCCGAAGAAGCCCGCACGCGGCTGCGCCAGTTCGTGGAAGACGGGCGGCACGGCACGATGAGCTGGATGGAGCAGCGCATCGAACAACGCGGCGACCCCAAGGCCCTCTGGCCTGAAGTCCGCAGCGTGATTTCACTCGGGCTTTCCTACGCGCCTGAGGCCGATCCTGCCGAAACGCTCGACCAGCCCGATACGGGCACGATCTCGGTCTATGCCCGCCATCGCGATTATCATGACGTGCTCAAAGGCATGCTCAAGCATCTGGCGCAATTCGTGGTGCGTCAGGATGTTGGCGGCGACGACACGCAGGTAAAGGTGTTTGTCGACACCGCGCCGGTCATGGAAAAGCCCCTGGCCGAACAGGCCCAGCTTGGCTGGCAAGGCAAGCACACCAATGTCGTCTCACGCATTCATGGCTCCTGGCTGCTTCTGGGCGAAATCTACACCACGCTTGAACTCACCCCATCGCCGCCCCGCGCCGGGTCATGCGGCAGCTGCACACGCTGCCTGACAGCCTGCCCTACCGATGCCTTTCCGCGCCCCTATGCGCTCGATGCGCGGCGCTGCATTGCCTATCTCACCATCGAGCATGACGGGCCGATACCGGTCGAATTTCGCAAGGCCATGGGCAATCGCATCTATGGCTGCGATGACTGCCTCAATGCCTGTCCGTGGAACCGGTTTGCTGCGACCTCGCGCCACATGAAGCTCCAGCCCCGTGCCGATCTGATGGCCCCCAGACTGGATGATCTGGCCCGGCTGGACGATGCCGGATTCCGCAGCTTTTTTTCCGGCTCACCTATCAAGCGCATCGGGCGCAATCGCTTTGTACGCAATGTGCTGATTGCGCTCGGCAATTCCGGCAATCGCGCGCATCTGCCTCTGGTCGCGCATCTGACGCAGGACGAAAGCCCGATTGTCGCCGACGCTGCCGCATGGGCACAAACCGAATTACAGGAAGCCGCATCGAATGAGTGATCTCGTCAAACGCAGCTTCACCTTGTCACGCCATCGCACCAGCATCGCCCTCGAGCCTGAATTCTGGGCCGTGCTGGAAGAGATGAGCGCAGAGAATTCTCTGGCCTCACTGATCGCCAGCATCGACGCAACCCGCCCACCGGAGCGCCCGCTCGCCTCGGCATTGCGGGTGGCCTGTCTGGTTTTTCAGCGCAGCAGGTGAGCGTGATCCATCGAACTGCCGCCCCTTGCCCCAATACACTCCACACACATAGGAACCACCATTTCATTCAAAGATGATTGATTCGTTTTCCTTTCACCACCAAAGCTGCACATGCAAAAGCATAAAGACAAAAAGATCATGCAGCGTATATATCCAATAGATTTGATCAATATCAAATGGAAATGAAAATGGCATTAAATAACTACCATCAAACCACGTTCGCGCAGCCTATGATCAAATGCGAAAAATGTAACGCCCTTTTCCCATGCAATAAAAATATCATTGATACGATGTTCACAAATGAGAAAATAAAATGTTCGAATTGCAATAAACATCTAGATATAAGGCAATCATTTCTGAACACTATGTGCTCCGAACTAGGAGCGGAAATGGTTTCTCATTTTATCGGCTACAAATCAAAAATATTCGAAATATATTTATCGGAAAACCAAACTATAGAGTTAGATTTTACTAAATATGGCATTACCAAATTATCAAGAATTATTAGAGTGAATTACACTGTTCAGGGACCACCGCATGTCCATCCAATTGAGATTCACGCAAATGATGTACCCATGCGTCGCGCTGGCACAACAGTGTCTTTATATGGCCGCCCTTGGCCCGGGCAACCATTTACTCGTTCCCCCTCAAAGGTTTGCGTATATGTAAATTTTTTTGAACCCGCCGATGACGAACATGCACAATCTGAACTTGCAAGAGCCTATGCTAGCTTCTTCGCTGGAGAGTACGCAGAAATGATTGTCCCCGCTGTAATCTCGATTGAATTTTCTTGTAAAAAATTCATTAGGGACTTGAAAGGATCTATCAGCATAGAAAGAGAAAAAGTCCGCGATAAAGAAATATTTTCTAAAATTATTATTAAAGAAATTGCCCCTCTATTACACGCCCCAAAATTTCCTACGGGAATGCTAGATCCAATAAAAAGACTATGGGGGCAGCGAGATAATATTTCTCACGAAGGAAAAATACATCAGCCATATGAAAAATCGAATGCAGCATCTCAATTAATAGCAACAATATTAGCAGTTCGCTACTTGCAAAAGTTGAGAATTATTGCAAAAGTAAAGGGTTATATAAGGCCTGATTTTCAAATAACTCATAAATTTGATATGCCATACAATATATATTTCAATATTAAGGAAATATATGTTCGAAATCAAAAAGAGTGATTTGAACTCCTTTCCGAGAGAAATTTCCCTCAAGAGGCGACTCAAAATGTCGATAGAGGTGCCTGCGCCGCGCTTGGCAGCAAAATCATAAGCCACCAAGCGCCGCTTTCTAGCCTTTACGCCGCCTCTCACCCGATCGTGAGCGAACCCCTAGCCAATGACGATTGTTGTCGATATTTAACGACAACATCATATTGCTCACCTCTGTGACGCTGGGGCTTCATCGATCCATGACGTCTTGCCCATCTGGCACTGCCACTTCTCCTGACAGCCTCGAAGCCTTCATCGACGCCGAGATCACGCGTGGCAGCTTTGGGAGTGAGCGCGCCATGATCGAAGCCGGACTGACCCTGCTGCGTGAGAAAATGGCTCTTTCGGCAAAGCGGGAGGGGATCGCCTTTCCTCCTGCCGGGGGGCAATGCGGGGCGCTGATACGCGGGCTGGACTGGTCACAGCATGCCGTTGGCCCGACGCGCATATGGTCTGATCCGCTGAGAGCGACGATAACCAATGTCGTCAATTCCCCGGTGGCCAAGATGCTGCTCTGGGGGCCGGAGCAGATCCTGTTCTATAATGACGCCTTCAGTGTCATTGCTGCCGACCGCCATCCCTGCGCGCTTGGCACCTCACTCGCCAAGGCTTTCCCTGAACTCAATGACTGGACGAGACCCGTTCTCGAATCGGGGCTGCGCGGAGAAGCTGCCAGTTTTCTCAACCGAAAGGTCAGGCTCAACCGCAAGGATCAGGTCGAGACGCTGATCCTCGATTTCTACTTCACCCCTGTCTACGAAACGGCCGAGACGCCCGGGGGGGTGCTCTGCACGATCGTCAACAACACCGAGCGCGTCCATGCCGAGACGCGCCTTGCCTCAAGCGAGTCCGAATTGCGCCGCGTCACTGATGCGACGCCCATGCTCGTCTCCTATGTCGATCAGGCGCATGTCTATCGCTTTGCCAATGCCGCTTATGAAGCCTGGCTTGGCCTGCCGCTGGAGCGCATCGTCAACCGCCCCGTCACTGAGGTGCTGGGTGCACGCGTCTATGAAGACCGGCGCCCCGATCTCGAAGCCGCACTCTCGGGTCGGTCGATCACGGCTGAAACGCTTCTACCGCAGCCTGACGGTACAGAGCGACATACAGAGTTCCGCTATGTGCCGCATATCGATGATGACGGCCTGGTGCATGGCGTGCATATTCTTGGCATCGATATTGAAGACCGGGCACGGCGTATCGCCGAGGTTGCAGCGAGCGACCTGCGTTTTCGCACTGCCATGCAGGCGGTTCATGGTGTGCTCTGGACCAATAGCGCTGATGGCCGCATGACTGGCGAGCAGCCCGGCTGGGCGGCACTGACGGGACAGACCTACGAGGAATATCAGGGTTTCGGCTGGGCCAATGCTGTCCACCCTGACGATGCCGCCGCCACTGTTGTCGCATGGAACGCCTCTGTGAGGGCGCGCAGCATGTTTGTGCATGAACATCGCGTTCTGAGCCGTGATGGCGCCTGGCGCAATTTTGCCATTCGGGCGCTGCCGATCCTGAATGAGAAGAACGAGATCACCGAGTGGGTGGGGGTGCATACCGACATCACCCATCAGCGCGCTGCCGAGGCTGCCCTGCGCGAGCGCGCCGATGATCTGGCCCGTCAGGTGCGCCATCGCCAGCGTGCAGAGGAACAGCTCCGCGCACTCAACGAGACGCTTGAAAACCGTGTGATTGAAGAGATCACTGAGAGACGCGCTGCCGAAACACGCCTGGCTCAGGCACAGAAAATGGAGTCGATCGGCAAACTCACCGGCGGCGTCGCCCATGATTTCAATAATCTGCTTCAGGTCATCAGCGGCAATCTGCAATTGCTGGGCAAGGATGTGGCAGGCAATGCCCGTGCCGAGCGCCATGTCGCCAGCGCCATGGGGGGCGTGCAGCGCGGCTCGCGGCTCGCCAGCCAGCTGCTCGCCTTCGGGCGCCGCCAGGCGCTTGAGCCCAAGATCGTCAATGTCACGCGCTTCGTACGCGGCATGGATGACATGCTGCGCCGTGCCATAGGCGAAGGGATCGAGATCGAAACCATCGTTTCGGCTGGGCTGTGGAACACCTTCATCGATCCGAACCAGATCGAGAATGCCCTGCTCAATCTCGCCATTAACGCGCGCGATGCCATGGACGGTCACGGCAAACTCACGATCGAACTCGGCAATGCCCAGCTCGACGATGCCTATGTGCGTCAGCATGACGACGTGAAAGCTGGTCAGTATGTCCTGCTTGCCGTTTCGGATACCGGCATGGGCATGACCCCGGAAATCCTCTCGAAAGTTTTCGAGCCCTTCTTCTCGACCAAGGCCGAGGGCAAGGGATCGGGGCTTGGCCTGTCGATGGTCTACGGCTTCGTCAAACAGTCGAACGGCCATATCAACATCTATTCGGAGCCCGGTGAGGGTACGACTATCAAGCTCTATTTGCCCCGCGCCATGGATGCCGAGGATATGGAGATCGATCTGCACATGGCCCCCGTCACCGGCGGGACCGAAACAGTGCTCGTGGTGGAAGACGACGACGAAGTGCGTGCGATCGTGGTCGAGATGCTGTCAGATCTCGGCTATCAGGTACTCAAGGCCACAGACGCTGCCAATGCGCTTGTCGTGATCGAAAGCGGCATGCCTATCGACATTCTGTTCACAGACGTGGTGATGCCCGGCACGCTGAAAAGCCCCGAACTTGCGCGCCGCGCCAAGGAACGCCTGCCCGATATCGCGGTCCTGTTCACCTCCGGCTACACCGAAAATTCCATCGTGCATGGTGGCCGGCTCGATGCCGGGGTCGAGCTGCTTTCAAAGCCCTATACGCGCGACGCCCTCGCCCGGAAGTTCCGGCATGTGCTCGCCAACCGCCAGCAGCGCCAGCAATCCGCCACGTCGATTACCCACACCGCCGCAATGCCGCCCATCGATAACGCGCCGGTCTCGACACCCCCGTCACAATCGCTGTGCATGACGATCCTGTTGGTGGAAGATGATCGGCTGATCCGTCAGGCCACATCGGAAATGCTGAAGGAGTCGGGTTATCTGACAGTCGAGGCCGCAGATTATGATGAAGCCCTGATTGTGCTCCAGACCATGCCTGTCGATGTGCTGCTCACTGACGTGAACCTGCCCGGCCTCTCAGGCAAGGATCTGGCAGAACAGGCGCGCAGCCTGAAACCCGATATCGGGGTGGTGTTCGCCACAGGCGACAGCCACGCGATACAGGGAGATAGCTCGGTCGAGATACTGCCCAAACCCTACGACCTCGCCCAGATGCGTGCAGCCATTGCGCGAAGCCTGCCGCGCCTTGCTGCCGAGCCTGAGAATAGCGAGACGTCGCTGGCCACACCGGACCGACCGGCAACCGTTTGAACTTCTGCCGCGCGTCATGCTACCGATAGGCCATGGCATTCTGGGGCAAGATGTTCGGCGGCGTGGCCGGTTTCGCTGTAGGCGGACCGATGGGCGCTCTCATGGGGGCAGCACTCGGTCATGCGGCCGATCGCGGGTCGCTGCTTGAAACACCCGCAGGGGGCTGGCACGAACACTGGCGCACCAAGGGGCAGCCCGACCCCAACGGTGCGGCCTTCATGGCGGCCGCCAAGATGTCGACCCTGCTTGGCAAGACAGATCAGCTTTATGCCATCGGTTTGGTCGCCCTTTGCGCCAAGATGGCCAAGATCGACGGCCCGGTGAACAAGGCCGAAATCTCGACCTTCAAATCGCTCTTCCAGTTTCCTGCCGATAACAGCCGCGAAGTGGGTATGCTCTTCGATCGGGCACGCGACCGCACAGATGATTTCGAGATGTATGCGCGTGAACTGGGCAAAGGCTTTGCCAAGGATCGCGCACCGCTCGAAAACCTGCTCATGGCCCTGTTCGTCATCGCACGGGCTGACCTGCCCCCCGGTGCGGCACTCCACCCTGCGGAAACCGCTTTCCTGAGGAAGGTGCACGCTGCCTTCGGCCTGCCCCCCGGCGCATGGGACCGTGCAGAGACGGGGCGCTCCGGCTCGGCGAGCAATGAAAACGACGCCTATATCGAGCTTGGTCTGGCACGCTCTGCAAGCGATCAGGAAGTTCGGACACGCTGGCGCGTGCTGATCAGGGAGCATCATCCGGACGTGCTGGGACAGAAAAATCTCAGCCCCGAAGCGATGGCCAAGGCCGCTGACCGCGTGGCCCGAATCAACGCCGCCTGGGACCGTATCAAGCGCGACCGCAAGCTCTGAGAGCTGCGACAAACTGACATGATTTGATATCTATATGAGAATTGTTCTCATGTAGACTGCTGGCCAGCCCTCCTCCTTTCCTGCCCGAAGCCGGGCGGTCGATACGGGATGCACCGGTCATGCTGGTTTTTCTGCTGCTGTTCTGCCTGTCCTGCGCTGCTTTCACCATTTCCTCGGTCGCGGGCGGTGGCGCGGGTCTGGTCATCATGCCGGTTCTGGGCCTGATACTGGCAGCGCCTCAAATACCGGCTGCGCTTTCCATCGGCACGATGTGCAGCACTGTCGGCAGGATTGCGACCTTCCGGCGCGCCATAGACAGGCGCGTCGTGCTCTTTTTCCTTCCCGCGGCTCTGCCCGGCGCGGCGCTTGGCGTGTTCTGCCTGCGGCTCATGCCCCCGGTCTATCTTGAATTGCTTCTGGGCCTGTTTCTGAGCGGCAATGTGGTGCTTCTGCTCCGTCCCGCCGCCCCGATTGCGCTTGATGAGGGCGCCTGGAAGCGCCTTCCGGCTATCGGTTTTGCCGCTGGTTTCATTTCAGGCTTTACCGGCGCGACGGGACTCTTGTTCAACCGGTTCTATCAGAAACTCGGCCTGCAGAAGGAAGCCATCATTGCAACACGTGCGGCCAATGAGGTGCTGCTTCACGCCCTCAAACTGATACTCTACGCACAGTTTGGCCTCTTCAACCGCTCGGTTCTCATCGCCGGGCTTTGCGTCGGCGCGTCGGCAGTTGCTGCGCTCAAGGTCACCAGACTGGTCCTTCCCCTCCTCACCCACGCCCAGTTCTGCCGCATCGGCCATGCCGCTGCCGCCCTTGCCGGAGTGTTCATGCTCGTCTCAGCGTCCAGACAGATCGTACAGAGAGACGCCATGTCGCTGCATTATGGGCAGTTTCATGGTGAGACGGAGCTTGCCATGACTTGGCGCAGCCATCGTCTGGCGCTGGAGATCGAACATCCGCTCGAGATTGAAGTAAAGCATCGCGTCGCTGCCTCGATCGACCCTGATACCGGGGTGAGAAGCGAGCATCTGACCGTACTGCATCTCGCAGCCGATCGCAGCGTGTTTGTCACGCATCGGGCCTTCGGGCCCGAGCATGGCCACCGGCACAAACACCGGGAGGCCTAGTGGCCTGCCCACCCTGAGCGGGTGGGCAGAAACCAGCTCAGCGCGTACCGAGCTTGAAGATGGTCGTATAGTCGAACTTCTGACCCGGACGCAGTTCCGTCGTCGGGAAGGACGGATGGTTCGGGCTGTCAGGATAGTGCTCGGCCTCGATGGCCAGCGCATCCGTCTGACGGTAGGTACGATGCGAGATGCCCGCATATTTTCCCGTCAGGGAGTTCGAGGTGTAAACCTGAACACCGGGCTGGTTTGTCGAAACCTCTAGCGTGCGGCCTGAGGCAGGGTCGTAGACCGTCACAGCCGAACGCGCGGCCTTGCCATAGGAGCCATCGACGACCCAGTTATGGTCGTAACCACGCGCATAGACCATCTGGGCGAAATCGCTGCGCAGACGGTCACCAATACGCGTCGGCTTGCGGAAATCGAGCGGCGTGCCTTCGACAAGAGCCAGCTCACCCGTCGGGATCGAGGTCGGATCTGTCGGCGTGTAACGCTCGGCGTTCACCTGCAGGATCTCGTTCTCGATGGTGCCCGAACCCTCGCCATTGAGGTTCCAGTAGCTGTGATTGGTCAGGTTGAGCACAGTCGGCGCATCTGTCGTCGCCTGATAATGCAGGCTCAGCGCGTTGTTCTCGTCAAGCGTATAGGTGATATCGGTCGTCAGCTTGCCCGGGAACCCCTGATCGCCATTCGGGCTGACCAGACGCAGTGTGACCGAAACCCCTTTTTCCGTCTTCCTGGTTCCAACCAGCGTCCAGACATGCTTGTCAAAGCCGATCTTGCCGCCATGCAGGGCATTCGGCGGATCGGTCAGATCGGTATGGTAGCTCTTGCCATCAATGGTGAAGGTGCCATGGGCGAGACGATTGGCATAACGGCCGATCATGGCGCCGAAAAACAGCCCGCCTTCAGCCGAGTCCTTTGTGTAGCCATCAAGCGTACCAAAGCCCAGAACCAGATCCTGAACATGACCGGCACGATCGGGTGCCTCGACGGACTGGATGATGCCGCCATAGGTGATGACCCGCACGGTCATGGCATGGTCATTGGTCAGGGTGACGATTTTCACGTCCTGCCCGGCAGGGGTCTTGCCCCAGGGCTGGACCGTTACAGCGGGCGCTGCCTGCGCCGCACCATCAGCCATACCGGCAAGCGCCGCCAGACAAACGGCGCTCTTAACAATTGCTCTCATGGACAAGGTGCTTCCATCTGTTGATTTGACGCCACACTGGTCAGGGAAATGATCTGTGTCAAACTACATAAAATCCATCTTCCCCAACCCTGGCCCCGCTCAAACGCTATGCTGGCAGCGTGAGTTTTTATCTACAGTCTGGCGTCTGGCGGACATCATGTTAGAAAACGACAATGCTGCGTCTCCCGGGAGACAGCGTCGGCCACTCCCCCAGCGAGGGGGAAGACGTCACGCTGCGTCTCTGGTTACGCTTTTGAGTGAGTGAGACCGGGGCTGTTCTGCAGCCTGCAACAAAACGATCGTGGGCTTGTGCGCGACTTCTGGCGCCGCCAGGCGCGCTGACACGACTTGGGGACTGCGATGACCGCACCGCTAGGTGATTCCGATAACCGGCCTGAAACCGGATCTGCCGTCGAGAGCCGGACGCAACGGCGTGGACAGCGCAAGGGCGGCCGTCTTCTTGTCGGTCTGACCGCTCTGCTTTCCCTGAGCGCCTGTGCAAGCTGGCGCAACCCGCCGCCGAAGGACCCCGAGGCGCTCGCGGACTACAAGGAAGCCAACGATCCGTACGAACCGGTCAATCGCAAGATGTATAATGTCCAGATGTGGGCCTATCATCATGCGCTGCGTCCGGTCGGCAAGGCCTGGGCCTGGGCCATTCCCAAGCCGATCCGCAACTCGATCGATAACCTGAACCAGACCTGGTACATGCCTACGGTCTTCTTCAGCGATGTCGGCGCAGGCAAGCCCCGCCGCGCCGGTGACGATTTCATGCGCTACATCATCAACATGACCCTTGGCGCTGCCGGGTTCATCGATGTGGCAACGTCACTCGGCTATCCGCATCATGACAGCGACCCAGGCCTGACGCTGGCCACCTGGGGCGTGCCGAGCGGGCCTTACATGTTCCTGCCCGGCCTTGGTCCGAACACCCTGCGCGATGCAGGCGGTTATGCGATTGCACAGGGGCTTTCCCCCATCAACTATGTGCCGCGCGGCTATGGCCTGCTGACCTTCAACTGGGCCTATAATATCGCGGGCGTTCTGGGCGGCTTCTCCTCTCATATTGACGAGATCGACCAGGTCGAGCAGGATTCGCTCGATCCCTACGCGTTCATCCGAAGCGCCTGGCAGCAGAACCGTCAAAGCCAGGTTGACGCCATACGTAATGACCACCGGGCGACCGTGCCGGACTGGTACAATTAAGGACCTCCCGACATGCTCAAAACCTGCCTTTCCTTTTCCCGCCGTACAGCCCTTGGGCTGATGACCACAGCTCTTGTCTCCGTTGCTGCGCTGAGCACAGCTGCTCATGCTGAAGATGCCCAGGGCTTTGTCACTGCTTTCGGTGGCAAGCTGGTTGGCATCATCAACAGCGACAAATCCCTCAGCGAAAAGCGTCAGGAAGTGCTGCCGCTGCTTCAGGACAATGTCGACATCGCCACGATCGGCAAATTCTGCCTTGGTCGCTACTGGCGTTCGGCAACGCCTGAGCAGCAGGCTGAATATCTGAAGCTGTTCCATCAGGTTCTGGTCAATGCGGTGACCGACAAGATTGGCGACTACAAGGGCGTCAGCTTTCGCGTGACCGGCGCCACCAACACGCCCAATGGCGAGCTTGTCAGCGCACAGATCATGCGCCCCGGCCAGCCCACGGCGGATATGGGTCTTCTGATCGCCAAGGACGGCGGGATGAAGATTGTCGACATGATTGGTGAAGGCACAAGCCTACGTCTGACCCAGCGTCAGGATTACAGCTCCTACCTTGCCCGCAATGGCGGCAATGTCGCGACACTCATCAGCGCGCTGGAGCGTCAGCTCTCGCATCGTCACTGACGACACATCCTTTTTCGTCGGGAGTTGTGACGCTCCCGACGAAAAGACCTGCTTAATGAAAATAGCCGTCCTTGCGGACATACACGGCAATCTCACGGCACTTGATGCCGTCCTGGCAGATTGCGCCCGGCACGGCGTCGACCAGCTGGTCATTCTGGGCGATCATTTCTCCGGTCCGCTTCTGCCCTTCGAAACAGCCGAAAGGCTGATCTCCCTCGCCCCGACTGCCATTGCCGGCAATCACGAGCGGCAGCTTCTCTCGCAATCATTTCATGAGATGGGGGAGTCCGACCGCTTTACCTGTCGGGCCCTCGCCCCTCATCATTTCGACTGGATGACAAGGCTCCCGGCAACGCTTCGGCTGGAGAACGATATCCTTCTCGTTCATGGCCCCCCCACCAGCGACACCGCCTATTTCCTTGAAACTGTCTCGGCTGAAGGCCTGCGTCCCGCCACGCAGGCAGAAATCGTTACCCGCGCCGAGGGCACGGACGCCCGCCTCATCCTGTGCGGTCATACCCATATCCAGCGCACGGTGGCATTCGGAGGAGGGAGACTGGCACTCAATCCCGGCAGCGTTGGCCTACCTGCCTATGAGGATAACGAACCATTCCCTCATCAGATCAGTAATGCCTCTCCGCATGCACGTTACGCGCGGCTCAACGGCGTAGATGGCAGCTGGGCTGCCAGCTTCCATACAGTCGCCTATGACTGGGAGCAGGCAGCTCAGATTGCAGAAAGAAATGGCCGGTCAGACTGGGCCAGGGCACTGCGTACGGGGCGCCTCTAGGACGGGGCGACGCGCCTGTCCTGCGTGATTTCATAGACAAGCATCAGATAGCCGTCGCGCTCGAAGCTCTCGACATGATGCATACCGATACTGCCCAGAACGATACGAGAGGGCATGTTGTCCTCACGGGTCACCCCCACCACGCGCTCGATTCCGGCATCGAGTGCAAAGCGCAGTGCGGCTCCAGCCGCCTCACGGGCAATACCGCGCCCTGCAGCCTCGGGCACGAGCGCGAAGCGCAGACCGAGTCCGCGACCATCGGGGCGCTCATGGAGCCCCGTGATCCCAACAAAGCGGTCATTTTCACGAATAGTAAAAATACCTATCCCCCGCTTTGCCCAGAAAGCGAGGTCATCGGCCATTTCATCCTCGACCTGCTGAAGGGAGCGCACCCCGCCCAGCATACGGCCGAAAGAGGCGCCATTGGTCTTGAGGCGGATCATGTCCTGCATGTCGCGCCAGTTGACCGGCTGCAGGACGAGACGCTGGGTGCGGATCTGACGACCAAGCGTCACGACCCGGCTCCAGACATGACATCAGGAGAAGAGATGTCAGAGAAACGCCACTCCGACATCCTCATCCCTTAGCGTGCGATGGGGCGGTACTTGATGCGGCTCGGCTCGGTCGAATCCGGGCCAAGGCGGCGACGCTTGTCTTCTTCATAATCCTGGAAGTTACCCTCGAACCACTCGACATGGCTATCGCCTTCAAAGGCGAGGATATGCGTGGCCAGACGATCGAGGAACCAGCGATCATGCGAGATGACCACAGCGCAGCCTGCGAATTCAGCCAGAGCGTCTTCGAGCGCACGCAGCGTGTCGACATCAAGATCGTTTGTCGGTTCGTCGAGCAGAATGACATTGCTGTCCTTCTTGAGCATCTTGGCAAGATGCACACGGTTACGCTCACCACCCGAGAGCACACCCACGCGCTTCTGCTGATCAGAGCCCTTGAAGTTGAAGGCACCGACATAGGCGCGCGACGGCACCGTGCGCTTGCCCAGCTGGATGACATCCGTGCCGCCCGAGATCTCTTCCCAGACCGTCTTGCTGTCATCGAGCGAGTCGCGTGACTGGTCGACATAGCCCAGCTTGACCGTGTCACCGATCTTGAGGGAGCCGCCATCGGGAGCGTCCTGACCGGTGATCATCTTGAACAGCGTGGACTTACCCGCACCGTTCGGCCCGATCACACCCACGATGCCACCCGGCGGCAGCTTGAAGTTTAGGCCGTCGATGAGCAGACGATCGCCAAAACCCTTGGAGAGGTTTTCGGCCTCGATCACCGTGCCGCCCAGACGGGGGCCAGGGGTGATGACGATATCAGCCGTGCCACCGGCACGCTCCTGACTGGCGGCCAGCATTTCCTCGTATTTGGTGATACGGGCCTTGCTCTTGGCCTGACGGGCCTTGGGTGAGGCGCTGATCCATTCCTGCTCGGCGGCAAGAGCGCGCTGGCGCGAGCTTTCTTCCTTCTCTTCCTGGGCGAGGCGCTTGCGCTTCTGGGTCAGCCAGGAGGAGTAATTGCCTTCGAACGGATAGCCGCGGCCACGCTCGATTTCGAGGATCCAGTTCGTGACGTTGTCGAGGAAGTAGCGGTCATGGGTGATGACCATGACGGTGCCCTGATAATCGCGCAGGGTCTTTTCGAGCCAGGCCACACTCTCGGCATCGAGATGGTTGGTCGGTTCGTCAAGCAGCAGCAGGTCGGGCTTTTCGAGCAGCAGGCGGCATAGCGCCACGCGACGACGCTCACCACCGGAAAGCATGGTGACAGGGCTGTCGGCAGACGGGCAACGCAGGGCTTCAAGAGCGATCTCGAGCTTGCGATCCAGCTCCCAGCCATCGCCGGCGTCGATCTTTTCCTGCAATTCGGCCTGTTCGGCCAGAAGAGCGGTCATCTCGTCATCGGTCATCGGCTCGGCGAAAGCCATCGAGATCTCGTTGAAACGATCGACAGCGTGCTTCAGATCGCCAAAGCCGAGCGCCACGTTCTCACCGACGGTCAGGGACTCGTCGAGCTTGGGCTCCTGCTCCAGATAGCCGATGCGCGCGCCTTCTGCGCCCCAGGCCTCACCACCGTATTCCTTCTCGATGCCGGCCATGATCTTGAGCAGGGTCGACTTACCGGCGCCGTTGACGCCGAGCACACCGATCTTGACGCCGGGGAGGAAGGACAGGGTGATGCCCTTGAAGACTTCACGCCCCCCGGGATAGGCCTTCGTCAGGTCCTTCATGACATAGACATACTGATAGGCGGCCATGACGGATCTCCTGATGAAATGGTCGGTCGGAAAAGACGAGAACGCGGCTCGAATGCGCTCCATGATGGAGCGAGACCCCTGCGCCCGGCAGGACTCGAACCCGCAACCAAGCCGTTATGAGCGGCCTGCTCTAACCAATTGAGCTACAGGCGCATAGGATAGGCTGGAAATCGCGCAATTCGGGGCTTTTTGCAAGATGACGGGGCAAAGAAATCCGTGTTCGCCCCAATTTAGCAGTGACAGGACGTCTTCGTGCTGACATGGCTGCCCCCCGGCAGGTGCCGCTACGGCTGTCAGCCCGCCTGCCATGGCTGAAGGAGCAAAATGGATGACCACCGAAACTCCCCGCCCCGTTCCGACGGAAACCCTCAGACCGCGCGTTGCCATACGCTATTGCACGCAATGCAACTGGATGCTGCGCTCTGCCTGGATCGCGCAGGAACTCCTGTCCAGCTTTGGCACCGATCTTGGCGAGGTGGCGCTTGTGCCAGATACCGGGGGGCATTTCAGCATTTCGGTCGGTGATGTCCTGATCTGGGAGCGCAAGCGCGATGGCGGCTTTCCGGGGCCGAAGGATATCAAGCAGCGCCTGCGTGATGTCATCGCCCCGGAACGCGATCTGGGTCATGTCGATCGCTAGAATAGCATCACGGAAGTAATATGCGAACGGCGCACCGTGACAATTATCACAACATGACCGGTACATAACGTTACGGCATCTGGGCAGGACAGAAATGAACGGCTAAGATCGCGCCATAATTTCAACCCCACCAGGAAATGAAGTGATGGACGTCACCAAGATCTCCCCCGGCAAGTCTGTTCCCGATGACATCAATGTCGTGATCGAAATTCCGCAGGGCTCTTCTGTCAAATACGAAGTCGACAAGGAAAGCGGCGCGGTATTTGTGGATCGTTTTCTGTTCACACCGATGAATTACCCGGCAGCTTACGGGTTCATCCCCAATACACTGGCTGCTGATGGTGATCCGGCCGATGCCCTCGTTCTGGCCCCTGGCCCGATCGTTCCGGGTGCTGTCATCCGTGCGCGCCCGATCGGCATGCTGAAGATGGAAGATGAGAGCGGACAGGATGAGAAGATCATCTGTGTGCCTCACGACAAGATCCACACGCAGTACACCGACGTGAAGACGATCAACGATCTGCCCGAAATCACGCTGAAGGCAATCGGCCATTTCTTTGAACGTTACAAGGATCTCGAGCCGAACAAGTGGGTGAAAGTCTCTGGCTGGGAAGGTCCTGAAGAGGCAAAGAAGGCTATCATCGCTGCTCTTGAAGCCGCCAAGTAAAGCCGACACGCTGTAATAAACAGTGACCGGAAAGACACAGTGTCTTTCCGGTTTTTCTATTCACAGGGCTGTGAGTGGAAAACAGGGCCTCGGCCCGTTGCCAATTCTAAATCATATGTAATAAAAAGGTCATGTTGGGATCAGGAATAACCCCCTCCTCCCATCCTGTAACGGAACTTTGCGTTTTCCATCCGACTGGCGGATTGCCCTCATGTCTCTTCCCCGTATCTCCATCAAGGCGCTGGGTGTAGTCACCACAGCTCTTGCCACGTTCTCTGCCATCCCCGCAGCCCAGGCACAGTCGCCTCTGGCTGGTGGCGCCCCGAACGGTACGGGCCTTGCTCCCGCCGTGCGCGTTTCGAGCCCGATCGGCACATATAACCTGCAGAACTCGTCAGTTCCTCCGCTGCCGCACCCCGAAGCGATCTTCGATGATCCATGGGGCTGGAACACCTGGCTGCGTGAGCATGGCGTGGCGATCCTGCTGGATACGACCAATGAATTTGCGGGCGCAATCACGAGCCCGACCAAGGGTCTGGGCCTGCGTCAGGGCAGCAGCAATGCAGGTCAGTACGGCTTTGAAAACGATATTGACTGGGAAAAGCTCGCTGGCATTCGCGGCTTTTCGACCCACGCCGTGTTCGTCGGCCGTTACGGCATTCCTGCCAGCCGCATGTTTGGTGACAACCTGAACCCCAGCCAGGAAATCTATGGCGGCGGCGGTAACGTGGTTGTCCACCTTGTCTATATCTATGGTGAAGAAACCCTGTTCAACGGTCATCTCGACATCGCAGCCGGTCGTATTCCGCTGCTGACGGATTTCTCGTCGAACCCGCTCTACTGCAACTTCATGAACAATGCTTTCTGCGGCAACCCGAAAGCATCGTCCGATAATACCAGCCATTCATCCTATCCGGATTCGAACTGGGCTGCCCGTGTACGTGTGCGTCCGTCGCAATACACCTATATTCAGGCAGGCGTGTATTTCAACACCATGGGTATCTACGGCGTCAAACAGATGCGCACCGGCTTCAAGTGGAACGGCGCGGATATCAATGGTGAAGCAGCACCGGTCGAGGCCGGATGGGAACCCATCTTTGGCAAGGACAAGCTGCCCGGTCACTACAAGATCGGTGGCATTGTCGATACGGCGCCCCATCCTGACGTGCTGTACGATATCAACGACAATTACTGGGCTGTGACCGGTCAGGCCCGCAAGGTGCATAACAACTCGTGGTCTGCCTACGCCCTGGCCGACCAGATGATCATGCGCCACAAGGGCAATGGCCCTGACGCCGGTATCACCCTGCTTGGTGTGTTCTACAACAACTCACCCGTCACCCAGACGCGTGAACGTCAGTACTCGATCGGTGTGCTGGATCGCGGTTTCTGGAAATCCCGCCCACTGGACGCCTGGGGTGTGAACTTCAGCTACATCCAGGTTTCGAAGAAGGTGAAGACCGCGCAGGAAATCCAGCAGAGCCTGGGCTATCAGACCCTGCTCAACGGCTCTTTCTTCCCGCAGACCAACGGTATGGTGATCGAAGCGATGTATCAGATCCGCGTCTGGCGCGGCATCACCTTCGCTCCTGACTTCCAGTACTTCATCCGCCCGGGTGCCCAGCAGGGTCTGAAGGATGCAGCGACGCTTGGCTTCAAGTCGCACATCGAAATCTTCTGATCCATCCCCCCTGCCCCGGCCTGCCGGGGCAGCAACACAGGTTTTACCTGCACGCCCTGAAGGCTTCCGTCAGTTGACGATGGAACCTATCAGGGCGTCGTAGTTTGCGAGATAGCCATCAAGCGACAATTCAGCCTCGGCAAAATGCCGCGCGCCCTGCCTGAGTGTGGCGGCGAGATTGCGGTCTTCGAGAATCTCTAGAATGGAATCAGCAATACGATCCGGCTCCAGGAACGGCGCCAGAAGCCCGTTGCGCCTGTCGATAACAAATTCCTCAACCGAGGCCGTCTGGCTGCCTACAATCGCACAGCCTGTGGCCATGGCTTCTCGCAGGGACCAGGAGGCAACAAACGGGTATGTAAGATAGACATGCGCATCGGACCGTTTGAGCGCGGTGCGGAAAATGTCGTAATCGACCTTGCCCATGAAATGCACCCGATCGAGATCGAGCCGTGAGGCCACTTCATTTAGGAACACGTTGCGCCAACTACCCGCTTCGACCGGCGGCGGGGCGCCATAGCTCGTGCCATCTCCACCAATCAGCACGACCCGGGCATCGGGACGCTCAGCAAGAATACGCGGCAGGGCGCGCATGAAGCTGTGAAAGCCACGATAAGGTTCTAGATTGCGCGCCACGAAGGTGATCAGCTTGTCCTGCGGACGAATGACATGCGGACCAATCGCGACATCACGCTCGAAAATCGCCGGCTCAGGCGCACAGAGATCCAGATTTACTCCCTCGCGCAGAAGACTGATGCGGTTTTGCGCCCAGTCCGGATAGGTGCTTTTCTGGAAAAGGGTCGGGGTCTGGCCATACTGATTGAGGTTCAGCGCCAGAAGATTGATGGCGTTCTTGACACGCACATTCGGAAAGAGGTCTGGCCGGGGTGGGAATTCCGGGTCGAAATCGACGTCATTCCGGTCCGTGTGGTAGAAGAACTCGAAATAACCGAGAATGGGCGTTGCCGGAAAAACATCGACAATATTCAGCAATTCGCCCCAGCCATGATGGCCGATGATGATATCGGGTGTGTAGCCAAGCCCCTTGAGCGTCTGGGCAGCACGCGCCACCGCTTCGGCCCGGATCAGTCCCATTTCCAGTTCGCGCAAGGAGGGATGGGTATGTTGTAAAACGGCCCGGTCCTGCCGATACAACACACGCCTCACACCGGGAAGCGCTCCCTCATTGGCCTCGGAAATAAAGACGATCTCGTGCTCGCCCTGCGCATGCAGATGCCGGACCAGATGGAGAAACTGGCCGGGGAAATTCTGATGCACGAACAGGAAACGCACGACCGACAGACTTTCAATTGCTCGACATGAAAGAGCGGTCCTCTTCCTGCCGTAATTCTGGCAGCAGGTTCAAGCCCTCTGCCAGACACGCCCATGACCAGGCAGATAAGGGCTCTCATGCCATCGCTGACTGGCAGAGAGCCTCTTGATATCAGGCTTACGAAGCCTTGCGACGAGGCGAGGCCTTCTTGGCGCCCTTGCCCGAGGCAGCGGCGTTCGCGCCAGCGTCACGAGGAAGGATTTCCAGATGGAAAGCCTCAAGCGGTGCCAGTGACTCAGCTTCCAGAGTTTCTCCGCCGGACACAGGGCCAAGCCGCGTGCCATCAGTGAAGGTCGCGCTCAGAACGATGTCGAACTTGTCTTCAGCGCCATTCTTCAGGCGAACACACAAACCGAGGATCGGCAGCGCCATGCCGCGCGAGCCGCAATACTGACCCGCTTCAGCCCAGGGAGACAACCAGCCTTTGCCAAGCACTGCCTGGTATTCGATATCTTCCGGCGCGATCTGGCTCTGCGGTGCAATGCCAAAACCCTCGATCCAGTTCTGACTGCCAGGCTCACCCATCCATTCGCCAATCGAGGCAAGAACATCGCCGCGACGCTGAACATGGGCTGCGACTTCAGGCTTGAAGTCAGGATGAGGGGCCTGCGCCACGGCACCGGGCTGAGCCGCAACAGCCGCTTGCGATGCGGAAGCTGCACCCGGTGTTGCGACCGGCTCACCCGAAAGACGGGCAACCTGAATGCCCGGCGCAGGCATTGTGCTGTCGGGCGCCTGATAGGTTGTAACAAGAATCTGCGCCGGACCACGTGACACGCGCACCAGAGCGGCACCCGCTCCTGCACCATGGCTTGCGCTGATCACCCCGTCATCGTCGATCGTGGTGATGGACACGACACCTGCCGGCATGTTGGGCGCCTGGGTGACCGTAACCGCCGGATAGCCATTGACACAGTGCGCGGCACTTTCAGGCGGCAGGAAAACACAATACAGCCCCGCATCGAATGTCATCAGAGATCCATGGACCTTGAGCTGAACTACCTGATCCTGCCCCGGAGAATTCGTCGAGTTAGACATCTATACTTACTCACCACTTATTTGAGCTTGGACAAAAGATACAGGCACACCGAACCTGACCACATTTCGTTAAGAAATCTCACGAGCTATATCAGCTAATATGCAATTATTAAAGTCGCATCCTTTAATGTGATAAGTGTAGCAAGAAATTACTCAATAATGGCACAGGCATTCCGAGTGGCACCACCGCCCCCCTGCCCGACTTCTGAATACGCTCCGATTGCGCCCCCAGATCGAAACTTACGGCCCTCAATCCGGCATTCCACAAATTGGAAAGAGCAAAGCACCAGGTCTCCGGCCAGACTGACGGAATAAGACCAAGGTCGCATTCAAAAGATTCGATCAGACGCGTCGCCTCGTCTTCACGATACTCGCCCGTAATCATCACATGGCCTGTCGCCATCAGGCGGTCGTCGTCGATTGTATAACCGGCCACGACATAATCCAGCGGCAGATTGCGATTCGCCGCGTCCTGGGCCAGCTGCAACACGATCTCGAAGCCTTTCTCCCGCCCTATGGCCCCAGGCACACAGATGCGACGGCGATGGCCGTCACGGGGCCGTGCAGGCTTGAGCGGGGGGTAATGTCCTGTTTCGAGCGGTTCGAGCGTGACATCCAGCCCGGGGAAATGACGCCGCATACGTCTTTGCAAATCATGCGAACTGGCAAAGACCGCACGTGCAGCGCGCAGCATGTCATTGGAGCGCCCGACAAGCTCCGACACAGACAGATCGGAGTCAATCAGTGTGCCCTGCTGAGCCACGCAGCTCTCGCATCCGGCGAGAGAGGGCTCTCCGCAATAATGATGGTTCGGGCCGACGAGGCAGATTCGCGGACAGAACCAGACATAATCGTGCAGCACGATGTCCCATTGCAGATCGAGCGCCGACGCCAGCGTCTTCATGCCGGGAGCATGACCAAGAAGATGATGCCACTCGATACGGCCAATCTGCATGCGACGAAGGACCGTCACGAGATCGGACCATTCATAGGGAAGGCTGAAAACGAGATTGGTGACATCGCCACCGCAATCCTCGATCCGGCATCCTTTCAGATGCGGTCGCAGGATCAGCACTTGCGTGCCCTCTTTCTCTGCTTCGTCGCGCCGCTGCTGCACCACACGCTCAACCCCGCCACCGGAATCATGTGAGACCATCATGAGGCACTGCTTCATGGACCGGCGTCGGGCAAGCATACGTACCAGCCCGACATTACGCCTGACCGGCGCCAGAGGGTCGGCATCGACGAACTGCCTGACGAGCCCGTCATACCCGGGATGCAGCTTGTTGAGCATACGCAGATTGCGGTCGAGCAGCAGGGTGCGCGTCCGCCCGAACGACACCGAACCGACATGACGCACAAAGAGGTCTGTCGCCGCGATGTTACGCCAGCCGAGTTCGGCCGCACGGCAGCAGAAATCATTCTCCTCCCCATAGCCCTGTGCGAAAATCTCGACGTTCAGAAGACCGGTCTGGGCCAGACAATCCCCCCTGATCGCCATGCAGAAACCATGACCAGTCGGCAGATCGATCAATCCAGTCTGCGGCAGCGAGGCAAAAATCTGGTCAAAGCCCTGCCCGGTTTTCGGATCTGGTGTTGGGTTGGCTTTCGTCACCGACGGATAGGAGAGAATGGTCGCGTCATTGGAAAAAGGGGTGACTGTGCCTATTGCCGCGTCGCGATCAAGCCAGGCACGCAATCGGCTGATTCCGCCAACGGGCAAAAGCGCGTCGCTATTCAGCAGGATCACGTCACGCCCCGCCGCATGGGCAAGACCGGCATTGGCGCTTACCGTGAACCCGCGATTCTGTCCATGACGGATCAGCGTGATTGCGCCGCGTGCGGCAAACTCATCGAGGCAGAGCGAGAGTTCGGGCTCGGGAGACGCATCATCCACGACCAGACACTCGATATCGTCACCCTGCTGCGCCAGCACCGCGTCAATGCAGGCGCGTGTCAGAACCACATCGCGATAAGCTGGAATGATGACGAGACAGCCCGTGGGACGCGCCGCAACACGGGGCTTCTTTCGTTGGGTGTTTCGAACAGGACGTGTGGTCGGCTCCTCCTTCCTGTCCAGCAGCGATATGACCGCAGGCCCAATCGGACTGCCGGTCAGAGGCTGACCGTAGCGATCGAGGATACGGATCTCGCGTAAAGGAAGACTCGCCAAGGGAATGTCGAAATGACGCGGTCTGGCGAGCGGCTTCTCCAGCTTGGCCCCCTGCTCAAGCTCAGACGCCGTCAGATCGATACGCTCTGTGCCGGTATCAATCACGACTTGAGGCGTGAAATCAGGATCGGCAGGATACCAGATCCAGCCTTCCAAACGATGGTGAGCAACGGTTGCAAAACCCTGCAACGTACGGATTGCACCCAGCGCGATCGGAGCACCGTAGAGAACTTGCCCTTGCGACGACACGGTTAATTGGCTGGCATGCATCCAGCTTTCGGGCAGGGTAAACGGCAGGGCCACATCCTGCGCGACGCATTCCCCATCAAGCCATATCATTACCGGATTGGGGCACTGGCCCATGACGATGCCGTCATTGCTGGTCGCACACCACCCCGGACGACCCGAATAGGGCAGGAAACGCTGGACCCATGGGAAGGCTTCGGGCGCAGGCGCGTAATTCGAGAGCATTCTCTCAAAGACTGAAACCGCTTCCGCCATCCGGCCAAGATGGGACAGGGCAATGGCCTGCCCAACCAGCGCCTTGCGCATAATAAAGCGTTCGGTGATCCAAAGCATCGCGTCATGGGCGGCCGCCCAGCGACCGGCCGACAGCAAGGCCATGCCGAAAGCGAAAATGACGTTAGGATCGTGACGGGCCATGCGAGCCGCACGGCCCAGCCAATAGAGCCCTGTGTTCTGGTCGCCTGCCTGAGCGGCATCGGTCCCGCGACGATAGGCTTCCTGCGCACGCGCATCATGCCAGCGCTGCCAGTCTGCCCGGTCCTTGTCCGTTATGACATGACCGAAACCCGATCGAACAGGAGGGGGCCGCCTAGTGGGCAGGTGCCTGCCCTCCCGGGCGTGTGCCCAACCGTCGTTCAAGCTTTGCCAGCTCGGGCGAGGCTTCATTCACGCCCTGGGCCTGCGCGCGCTCAAGCCAGATACGGGCTTCGACCGGATTGACCTCGCCTGCCAGACCTCTCTTGAGATACCGCCCCAGCATGAGCTGCCCCAGAGCATGACCCCGCTCTGCCGCGAGACGGAAGAAACGTTGTGCCTCACGCCGATCAACTGGCACGTCATGTCCTCCTCCAAGCATCGCACCGGCCGAGAACATGGCCTCGACACTTCCAAGCTGGGCCGCGTCGACATAAAGGGCAAGTGCTCGCGCATGATCCCTACCTTTTGTAACGCGCCCCGAGACAAGAAGCTGCGCAAGCAGGATCATCGCCTCGGTCATTCGGGCCTGTGCCGCTTTTTCAAGCCATTGCACGGCAGCCCCGGAATCCTCTCGCACGCCACGGCCCTCGAGATACATACGGCCCAGCCAGTACTGGGCATTGACGACGCCATCTGCCGCGCGCTGCATCCAGTAGGCGGCCTGCGCATCGTCGCGCTCTGTACCGACACCTTCGGCATAGCAGACGCCAACATTGAAGGCGCCGACCAGATCGCCGTTTTCTGCGGCCTGCAGGAAGCGCTTCTGCATGGCGACCCGGCCTTCTTCCGACCCGATGCCCGTCAGGGCCAGATTGCCAAGATCGGCGTCAGCCACACGATCGCCGCACTCTGCTGAAACACGGAACCATCTGGCGGCCTCGTCCGGGTCGCGATGCACCCCGGTGCCGGTCAGATAGAGCAGCCCCAGACCTCGCGCCGCAGCGCCGTGCCCCAGCTCGGCAGCGACCTGATACCAGGTGGCTGCCTCAAGATAATTCGGGGCCATTTCTTCGCCCCGGATATGCAGATCGCCGAGCAGGGCCGCCGCCTCTGCATCGCCCCCCAAAGCAGCGCGACGCAGCCAGGTTTCGGCGCGATCCGGCCGACGGGACAGCCCCTTTCCCTGCAGCAGATAAAGCGCAAAACGTGTCTGCGCCTGAACGATGCCGCGCTCGGCAGCTTTCTCGAAATAGCGGGCTGCCGCAGCGAGATCCTGCGCCTGACCGATACCCTGTTCGTTGATCCAGGCCAGAAAATAGAACGCTGTCGCCAGACCAGCGTCAGACGCCAGCAGCAGTTCGGCCGTGCCACGCGCGAGATCTTCAGGTGATTTCGGGTCAGAATGCAGGGCCATGCCGAGGCCGAGATGCCCCTGGGCCGACCCGGCAGACGCGGATTTCTCATACCATTCCCGCGCCTCAACGAGATCGCGCGATGATTCAGGGCCATTCGTCAGCACATAACCGAGAAGGGCCTGTGCGTCTGGCTGCCCCTCATTGGCGGCGAGACGGCTCCAATGGGCAGCCTGCTCCAAATCGGGAACGCGCTTGCGCTCCTTTCCATCACGCATGATGGTGGCGCGGTTTTCATCGAAGCCTTCAGGAAAGCCTACGAGATAAAGCGTGGCAAGCGTCAGGCGCGCCTGGACATGCCCGGCCTCCGCCGCCTTGCGCACCCATCTCGTGCCATCTTCGAGACTCGGTGGCGTACCCCAGCCTTCGAGATAGGCCTTCCCGGTTCGGTACTGCGCTTCGACATTGCCCTGCTGGGCAAGCTGGCCGAGGGCCTTGAAGCCCTTGACCGCATCATCTCCGGACTCGAGCTGCGCGATTGCCTGCCTGAGACGAGCATCACGCGATATAACCGAGGCCAGCTTTTCCTTCAGAGCCAAACCACTCTCCTTCTCGCGGATATGCCGCCCTTGCCTAGCTGGGTTCGCGCATCCCGTTGGTAGCGGCGGGGATCACCTTGCTGAAGAGATACTGGAGCACGGTGCGCTTGCCGACCTGAATATCTGCCGTAACCGGCATGCCCGGCGTAGGATGGAAGAAGGTCGGCACACCATGCAGTGTATAGCGATCGATGCGCAGCCTGACGCGATAAAAGCCGCTCTGGGACGGATCGTCATCCCCCATAGGCACTTCACCCGACGCCGCGCTTTTCATGTCTGCCGGACTGAAACTATCGGCGCTGATAAGGCGGACAGTGCCTTCGGCACCGCCATACTGGGTGTAGGGGAAGGTTGAGAATTTCAGCAGCGCATGATCACCAAGCTTGACGAAGCCTGCGTCATTGCCCCGCAACACTGACTCCATCTCGAGTGCTGCGCCGGTCGGCACGATCGACATCAACATCTGGGCAGGCGAGATAATCGAACCAACCGACAGCTTGGCAATATTGAGAATGACACCGTCATCAGGCGCCGTAAGCACGACCAGCTTGTTGCGCAGAGCCGCCTTCTCATATTCCCCAACCGATTCATCGAGGTGATGCTGCACTTCGGTCAATTGCGTGTAAACCTGCCCCTTCCAGTTCTGGACATACGCATCGCGTTCCGCCTGAGTCGCAGCGAGTTTGGCTTTGGTCGACGACGCCGTCTGTTGTGCCTCAATCTGGGCCCGTTCGGCATCCATCAATTCGCTTTGCGCAGCAAGCGTCGAGAGTTTGCTGCCAACCTGATCCGCCTGCAGGCGACGACGCATCTGAAGCACTTCATTCGCTACGCGACCACGACTCTGATGCATCGCAGCACTGGCCAACGCGCCCGTCATCTGACTTTGAAGAGCTGCCACTTCCTGATCGAACTGATCGATCTTGGCCGTGTACTCTGCATGTCGCCGCTCATATGACGCTGCTTCACGAACCGAGTAGCTGTCGTTCAGATCCGGCGTATAGGGCTTGCCATCTGCTTCGGCACGAAGACGTGCCAACGTTGCCTGATAGGAATCGCGCTGCGCCTTCAGATTGACGATATCGGCCTTGGAAAGGGTCGGATCGAGATGGGCCAGAACCTGCCCCTTCTTCACATACTGACCAAGCTCAACGTCGATAGAGCGGATGATCGACATCTCAAGCGGCTGAATAACCAGATCGCGGTCCACCGCGACCAGTCTGCCCGGCGTGCTGACAACCTTGTTCAGCGGGAACACCGCCGCCGCAACAAGCCCGGACATGAACAAAGCGCCGACAATCCAGATGATATAGCGTGCCGTCGCCGTTGGCGGCATGTTGACCATCGCCGCACTGGGAGAATGGAATTCAAGCAACGCAAGCGGCATGCCCTGCTGGGCAAACGGATCATCGGCCTGACGTGGCACATGAGCCTGCACCTCACGGCTTTCATCCTTCCCGTTTTCGGGAACAATATCCTTGTTGCTCACGGCTTATTCCTCATCCATCAGCATGGGATCGTCATTCTGGTCGTTCCGGTTGGACTTGCCGCCGTGATTGCTATGTTCATGGCGGTTCTGCTGTATCCAGAGCATGCGATAGATCTCACAGCGCTCGAGCAGCACCTCATGAGGGGCCACATCGACAACCTTGCCCTTGTCCATGACGCAGATCTGATGGCAATCAACCAGCGATGACAGGCGGTGAGAGACGATCACCATCGTGCGGCCCTTGCCGATACGCTGCAGATTGGCGTTGACCAGCGCTTCACTTTCCGGATCGAGGGCGGACGTCGCCTCGTCGAGAATCATGAGCTTCGGATCGCTGATCACAGCACGCGCAATGGCAAGACGCTGCCTCTGGCCACCGGAAATATTGGTCGAACCCTCTTCAATCGGCGTGTCGTAACCCGCAGGCATGCGATCAATGAATTCTTCCGCACCAGCAAGACGGGCAGCCCGAATGACATCATCCATTGTATAGCCGGGGCGCCCGGCAGTGATGTTGTCACGCACCGAGCCACGGAACAGGAAGTTGTCCTGAAGCACGACGCCGAACGAACGACGCAAATGGCTCAGATTGATTTCACGCAACTCGACACCGTCAAGACGCAGATAGCCAGTGTAGTTACGACTGACGCCCTGCAGCAGACGCGTGACGGTCGACTTGCCCGACCCTGAGCGCCCGACCAGCCCCAGCATCGTGCCTGCAGGAATTTCGAAATTAACGTCGTTGAGCGCCTTGATGGTCGATCCCGGATAGCTGAAATCGACCTGCGAGAAAGAAAGCGCCCCCTTGACAGGAGGGCGCAGACCCGAGGTGAGGGCCTTGGTTTCGGTCGGCTGGTTCAGCACAAGTCCGGCTTCGCCAAGCGACGTCAGGACCTCGTTGACATCTTCAAGGATCTTGGCGAGGCCGACGAGGGGCTGCGCCACACGACCGCCCAGCATCATGAACGCCATTAGTGCACCCGGCTGGATCGTGCTCGATCCAGAGAGAATGAGATAGGCGCCGACGAGAATGATACCGCGATTGATGAACAGATCGAGTGGCATCACCAATGTGCTGGGCCAGTTCTGCATACGCCCTGCTGCCAGCTTCCATCGAATGACGTCAGCCGTTGTCTCGTCCCATTTTTCACGACGCGTAGGCTCAAGAGCCATCGTCTTGACGGTACGAATACCTGCGACCGTTTCGTAAAGAATGGAACTGCGTTCCATCTCTGCAAAGACGAGCTTGTTGTAGACCCGCGTCATGGGCGGAAGAAAGATCACGATGATCAGGCCGATAAGACCGGCGCAGGCAACGGTCATCCAGGCCAGCGTGGCGCTCATGAAGAAGAGCAGCGGCAGAATGACCACGAGCGTGAACATGTCGAGAAATGTCGACATCAGCTTGCCGGTCAGGAAGTCACGAACCTTGTAGATGGCCATGTAGCGACCAAGAATACGCCCCGTCTGCTCGCGCTCATAGAATTCGAGCGGCAGCGCAAGAAGTCGATTGAAGGCGTGCAGCGAAATGCGTGTATCGACACGTGTGGTCATGACCAGCGTGAGTTCACGTCGCCCATAATTCAGAAGTGTTTCATAGAAACTCAGGACCACGACGATGGCCGTAATGGAGACGAGCGTCGACATCGAGTGGTAATTCACCACGCGGTCGATCACCTGCATCACGATCAGGGCCGGAAAGATCTGGAGAATCGACAGCACCATCGACGCGAACAGAATATCGCGCAGCGACTGCTTTTCGCGCATCACGACCTTGACGAACCACATCATGTCGAACGGCGCATCGGCCTCTGAAAGATCGCGACGACGCTTCACCAGAAGGATATCGCCTGTCCAGACCTGTGACAGACGCAGTTCGTCGACAGCTACCGGGATGCTTCCCTCATCGCCGAGCGGATCGCGCAGCCACACGATGTTTTTCTCGGGATCAGCGCGCACCATCAGAGCGGCGGAACCATCGCGGAACATAAGAACAATCGGCGGCGTATTCTGCATACGCACGAGGAAGCGCCATTTGATGCGCATTCCCTTGGCAACGGCACCGTTATCATTCAGCCATCGCGCCAGAGCAGCCGGCGAAGGCGAATCTTCACCAGGCTCGGCTGCAAAATCCCGGATATCGAGATCCAGCCCGTGAAACTTTGCAGCCGCCATCGCGGCCCGCAGGCGGATATAAACGGGGTTCTGGGTTTCGCTGTTCGCAGCGAGGCCATCACGATGCTTCACGAAGCTTCCTCTTGTGTTCCACTTAGCCGCTCAGACTTCAGGCCGCCCGAATAGCGCGAAAACCCCTCCCCCTGTCGAGCAGGAATCTCCGTTTCTCATCTCAAGTCATCGAAATTGCCGAACTTCGCAACAAATCTCTTCATATTCCTTAACTGATATTGTGTAAATTCCTGACGAGGCTCGCTAAAAATACGTAATATCTAAAATATGTAACGTGCCTTGGCCAAAACATCACTTTCAAGCATTTGTCTGATCTGCCCCTGAAGGTTATCCGCACATAAAATCACGACGAACGAGAATAACGGGCACTTCCCCCGCACACGATCAAGAAACAACTGGTTCAGCGCCGACAGAACCGGGTTCTGCCCGGCACAGCAGGCGCAGGAGGGCGTATGCCCCATCCAGGAAGCCCGTGCTGGCGCGACATCACGACTGACAAGCCACTCTCCAGCGAAGCCACCGACAGGCACAAGGCGCAAAAGGGCGCCACGCCTTGGATCCTGAGACGAGGTCGCGCTGACCGCCTCTCCGGCTTCCTGAATCAACAGGGGTATACGCCCCGTTCCCGACATGGCTTTTCCTTCCTGACGCAGCGCAATGCAGAGTATAGCAATCGACTGCTACTCTGGACATAATCGGACGCCTCTGAAAAAAGCAGGCTGCTGTGGCTTTTCCTGCCCCAGAACCCCGATCGTGCCTGATCCTGACGACGAGACCAATAGCCATCATGACACGCCCCCATCTGCTCGATGCCCTGCGCGACCATGTCCTGCTTTGTGACGGGGGCATGGGCTCGCGCATCCAGATGCTCGATCTGGAAGTGGAGCGCGATTACTGGGGGCAGGAGAACTGCACCGAGATTCTCACCCTGTCACGCCCGGAACTGATCCGCGAAATCCATCGCGGATATTTCGAAGTCGGCGCCGACATGGTCGAGACGAACACCTTTGGTGGCTCGATCGTGACCCTTGCCGAATTCGGTCTGCAGGACAGGGCGCGCGAGATCAACCGGCGTTCGGCAGAGCTGGCACGCGAAGCCGCCGAGACCTTCTGCGACGGGCGCCAGCGCTATGTGGTGGGCTCCATCGGGCCAGGCACCAAGCTGCCCAGCCTTGCCAATATCGACTATGACACGCTCGAAGCGGGCATCATCGAACAATGCCGCGGGCTGATCGATGGTGGGGTCGATGCCTTCCTGATCGAGACCTGTCAGGACACGTTGCAGATCAAGGCTGCCGTCAATGCGGCCAAGGCTGCACGCCGCGAACTCGGCTCGGATGCGCCGATCTTTGTTCAGGTAACGGTCGAGACGACCGGTACATTGCTGGTCGGCCCGGATATCGCCGCAGCCGCTACCACCATTCATGCCCTCGACGTCCCCCTGATCGGCATGAACTGCGCCACCGGCCCGCAGGAAATGGCGGAGCATGTCAAATGGCTGTCGGAAAACTGGCCGGGCCTGATTTCGATCCAGCCCAATGCAGGCCTTCCCGAACTGGTCAATGGCACCACGCATTACCCGCTTTCGCCAGGTGAGATGGCAAGCTGGGTTGATCGCTTCATTACGGAAGACGGGCTGAACCTCGTTGGCGGCTGCTGTGGCACCTCGACCCCTCATATCCAGGCTCTGGATGATATGCTGCGCCGTCGGGGCGGCAGCACCAGCCATCGCCCTGCCCCGGTCAAACGTCTGCACCACTGGGTGCCGTCCGTGGCGAGCCTCTACTGCCAGACGCCGCTGCGTCAGGAAAACTCCTATTTCTCGATTGGTGAGCGTTGCAACGCCAATGGTTCGAAGAAATGGCGTGAATTGCAGGAAGCGGGTGACTGGGATGGCTGCGTGGCTGTAGGCCGCGAGCAGGCTGCTGAAGGGTCGAACGCGCTCGATCTCTGCACCGCCTTTGTCGGTCGCAACGAAATCGCCGAGATGAACGAGGTCGTCACGCGCTTCACCTCATCCGTAAATGCGCCGCTGGTGATCGATTCAACCGAAACGCCGGTCATCGAGGCAGCTCTCAAGCTGCATGGCGGCAAACCCATCATCAACTCGATCAATTTCGAAGATGGCGAGGGACATGCAGAAGACCGCATGATCCTGGCGCGCAAATTCGGCGCTGCCGTCATTGCGCTCACGATCGATGAAGTCGGCATGGCCAAGACGCCGGAAGACAAGCTGCGCATTGCCGAGCGCCTGGTCGATTTCGCCTGCACAAAGCACGGTCTGCCACAATCCGATCTGATGATTGATCCGCTGACCTTTACCATCGCCACGGGTGTGGAAGACGATCGCAAGCTGGGTGTGTGGACGCTGGAAGGCATCCGGATGATCCGCGGGCGCTTCCCCGATATCCAGATCATTCTCGGCCTGTCGAATATCTCCTTCGGCCTCAATCCGGCTGCGCGTGCCGTGCTGAACTCGGTTTTCCTGGATCACGCCGTGAAAGCGGGCATGACGGGCGCCATCGTGCATGTCAGCAAGATCCGCCCGCTGCACCTGATCGCCGCCGAGGAAGTAAAGGTCGCGGAAGATCTGATCTTTGATCGCCGCACCGAGAATTACGATCCGCTGCAGAAGCTGCTTGAGCTTTTTGCCGGTCGCAAGGCAGCCGATGCCGTGCAGAAGCGTCGTGCCGAGACCCCGGCTGAACGTTTGAAAGACCGCATTGTCGATGGTGACCGAAAAGGCATCGAAGACGATCTGGCAGCCGCAATGGAAGAAATGCCACCGCTCGACATCATCAATACCGTGCTGCTGGATGGCATGAAGGTGGTTGGCGAATTGTTTGGCGCCGGCAAGATGCAGCTTCCCTTCGTTCTGCAATCAGCTGAGACCATGAAGACCGCCGTAGCCTGGCTCGAACCCTATATGGAGCGCGTCGAAGGTCAGGCGCGTGGCACCATGGTGCTCGCCACGGTCAAGGGCGACGTGCATGATATCGGCAAGAACCTTGTCGATATCATCCTGACCAATAACGGCTATCGCGTCATCAATCTGGGTATCAAGGTGCCTCTGGCTGACATGATTGCAGCCACGAAAGAACATAACGCCCATGCCATCGGCATGTCGGGACTGCTGGTCAAATCGACCGTGATCATGCGCGAGAACCTCGAGGAAATGGCCCGTCAGGGCATCGATGTTCCCGTGTTTCTCGGTGGCGCCGCCCTGACACGTAACTATGTCGAAGAGGAATGCGCCCGCTCTTATGGCAGCGACGCCCCCGGTCGTGTGGCCTATGCCCGCGATGCCTTCGACGGTCTCTCTCTGATGGACAAGGTCGTGAACAACCAGTTCGACGACTATCTGACCGCCATCCAGACAAGGCGCGCAGGCAAGAGCCAGAGAAAGACCGAACGCGCCCCTGAAATTGCGGAGACACGCGGCTTTACCCCCATCGACCCGGAGCAGGCCCGCGCCCGTCGCGCCCGTGTTGCAGGATCGGTCCCCGTATCGACCCCGCCTTTCTGGGGCGCTCGCGTCGTGGAATCAGCCCCGGCTGCGGTTCTGCCCTTTCTGAATGAACGCTCGCTCTACCAGTTCCAGTGGGGCTTCAGAAAACAGGGCCGCTCGCTCGACAAGTTCATGACCTATGCCAAGCAGGAGCTGCGCCCGGTTCTGAAGCGGATGCTCGCTTTGTGTGCCGACGAGCAGATCCTCAAGCCTCAGGCCATTTACGGCTACTGGAAAGCCGCAGGTGATGGCAATGATCTCGTCCTGTTTGAAGAGGATGGCGCGACCGAAGCCGCACGCTTCACCCTGCCGCGCCAGCCTCGCGAGGATGGCGAGTGCATCGCCGATTTCGTGCGTGATATCGGCGAGCAGGAGCGCGACGTGATCGGGTTGCAGGTCGTCACAGTAGGGCAGAAGGCCTCAGACCTCGCCCGTGACTGGTTTGAGGCCAATCGCTATCAGGATTACCTCTATCTGCACGGTCTCTCGGTCGAGATGGCCGAAGCCATGGCGGAATATACGCATAAGCGCATTCGCGCCGAGCTTGGCTTTGCTGCCGAAGACGACCGCGACATGGAAAAGATGCTCGCACAATCCTATCGAGGCTCGCGCTACTCCTTCGGCTATCCGGCCTGCCCGCGTCTGGAAGACCAGGAACCGATCCTGAAGCTGCTGGGGGCCGAGCGTATCGGCGTCTCCCTCTCGGACGGCTATCAGCTGCACCCGGAGCAATCGACATCCGCGCTCGTCATCCTCAACCCGAGGGCAAAATATTTCACGGTCTGACCGGATGGTGATGCCGGGTTCATCCCCGTCATCGGCAATACTGTTCCCAGACTGAATACCGGGCGCAATCAGACACATCACTGCCCTGAGTGCGCCGCCCCTCGCGAGGGGAAAGAGCCAAAATAAAGGGATCGCGATGTCGGAGAGGTTTGCAGAACTCTATACCCCTGAAGTCAGGGCGCGTGCCGATCGCATCGCTGAGTTTCTGGCCCTGACCAGTGTGGATGACGCTCCAAACAGGATCGACCTCATCTGCCTTGCCGGTAATGGCGTTCTCGCCTGTGTCGATCATGCTGCCAGCCTTGCCCGCCATCATGGCTGCCTTCTGCTGATAACAGGAGGCGTCGGACATTCGACCCCGCCTCTGATGGCCGCTCTCGCTGCGAGGCTGGACTGCGCACCATCCGCCCTTGCGGGACTTTCAGAAGCCGAGCTGGTCTCGCGTCTCATCACGGCCGACGCCCTCGTCCCACGCGATCAGATCATTCTGGAAACCCGTTCGACCAATACGGGCGAAAATGCTGCTTTCACGCGCGACACGCTGGAGGAGCTCGGTCTTGCGCCCCACCATATCGAGTTGATCCAGGATCCGCTGCTTCAGCGACGTACCGAAGCGACGTTTCGCCATGTCTGGCAGGACAAGCAGACACGCTTCTTTTCCTCTCCCCCCTTTGTGCCACGGCTCGGAGAGGCACTGACAACAACATCATGGACGGAAGAGCGCTATCTGTCCCTGTTGCTTGGCGAGATTCCCCGCCTGCATGATACGCCCGAGGGCTATGGTCCGAACGGCAAAGGCTTTATCGGCCATGTCGAGGTACCACAGGATATTCTGGTGCAGCATCAAGCTTTGGCGGAAATTTTCAGCGGCCAGTCTGGCCGCTGATCCGGATGGGGGGCACGCGATCAGGCGTCCCCCAAGCGGTTTTCAGTAGGCGTAAGCCAGACCTGCACGCAGGGTCAGGCCATTCTGTATGCCGCTGGATGTAGCGTTCTCAGTAACAAGACCATCAACGACATTCCGATAGCTATAGCGATCTGAGTCATGACCGTAAGAGGTATAGGCGTAGTCCCCTCCAGCGGTCAGATGCCAATGGCGGGTCATACGGTAATCCACACCCAGACCACCTTCCCAACGCGGGCGAGTAGCTGATCTGCTCACACGGTAAGTCGTGGTATTGAGAATCTCGGCCCAACCGAAACGACCACGAAGAACAAGTCGATCGGTCAGGGCATAATCGGCATTCAGGCCAAGGCCCACGAAAAACGCGTTTTGCCCCCCAAAAGACGAGTAGCCGTAACTGTCATAACCTCCCTGCACGAAAGGCGTGACAAGCGCCTTGTCATTCAGGAACAGAAACCCTTTGCCGATCTCGCCACGTGTATAGGTCGAACGCGCATCATCTCCGCCGCCCACTCGCCAGGAATCCTGACCGTAGGAGGAGGTGTAGCTATGGGCGTATTTATCGTTGCGCGTTCCCGATCCAAGACGAAAAAGTGCTGAGGCATACACATTTTTGACGCGTCTCAGATCGATCATGCCCGAGGCATCGAGCTGAAAGCCGGGAACCCAGCCGATACGCCGCAAGCGGGACTGCGAGCTGGAGTTGTATGGGCGATACCACTGGCTGCCAGTCGTTTGAGACTGTGAACCATAGCCGCCAACGAGATTGTCGAAAATGCCTGCCATCGAGAGACCAACCTCGCGATTGACCGCAACAACCGGAAGCGGATCAGCAAGCGCTGTCGAGACAGTCAGACAGGACGCAAGAGAGACTGCGAAGCCAAAGAGTTTACGCATGGACGTTCCAGAGAGAAACAAAATGTATCTCCCTGAAACTCAATGGCTGCGCCTCGTCAATGTCCTGCAGGCAGGATCAGGCGAGAGTCATCATTCGTTATAAAAAGAATAATCTGTATATCCTTCTTCACCCCTGCTGTACCAGGTCTTGATATTATCCTGCTCGATAGGAAGATTTTCCTCTAGTCGACGAGGAAGATCAGGGTTTGCAATGAATTTACGACCAAAGGCGATAGCGTCTGCCGTACCATTTGCTACGGTTTCAATCGCCTCTTCTCTGGTATAGTCCTGATTCAGGACCAGAGGGTTCCTGAATACCTTTCGGATCGCCCCATGCAGTTTTGGCTGATCTGTCTTGCCGAAAGTCCCATTCGGGCCGGGTTCGCGCAGTTCGAGGAAGCCGATTCCCAAATCATTAAGCGTCTTTGCCGCCGGGACAAAAACGGACTCAGGGGCGCTGTCGATGCATCCCTGCGTATCGCCGTTGGGTGAAAGGCGCACCGAAGTCCGGTCTGCTCCGATCGTCGCAATAACGCGCTCGGTGACTTCACGCAGGAAGCGAATGCGATTTTCGGGTGAACCACCATACTCATCGTCACGATGATTGGTGCCGTCACGCAGGAATTCGTCGATCAGATAGCCGTTGGCGGCGTGAATCTGCACGCCATCGAACCCGGCCTCAATCGCATTGCGCGAAGCGACTTCGTATTCGCCCAGAATACGCGTGATATCATCCTTCGTCAGCGCTCGCGCCTGCTCGGGATCCTGCTTGCCGTCATAGGTATGAAGCGGGGCTGGCGCGGAAGTGGGCGAACTCGAGACAGGCTGCTGACCGGTCACGCTGGAATGCACCATACGCCCCATATGCCAGAGCTGAACGACAATTTTGCCGCCCTTGTCGTGCACCGCCTTGGTGACCGGCTTCCATGCCTCTACCTGCTCGGCGGACCAGATGCCTGGGGCGTAAGGCCAGCCAAGCCCCTCTCGGCTGATACCCGTCGCCTCGGAGATGATAAGTCCTGCTGTGGCACGCTGCGCATAATACTCGGCCATGATCGGCGTCGGCACGTGCTCGCGTGTACCGCGGCCGCGCGTCAGCGGCGACATGAGTATGCGGTTCTTCGCGTCGATAGCGCCAAGCTGGATCGGATCGAACAGAGTTGTCATAATGCTGTGTCCTCATGAACCCGTGGGGGGTTTAATTCGACTTTGATCGAACAATATCAGGAATGGGGATGCGTCTGTCTCAAGACAACCCCTCCCCCGCTTTTTTTGGAACCGGACGACGCCGATGGCTGACTATGACCACCCCGCTTCGGAAAGCCTGACCCTGCTGGGAGTCCTGCGCGGTCTGGCCGACCCGATCCGTCTTGAAATCGTTCAGCACCTCGGTTCGGTTCCCGAAGCCAGTTGCGCTGCACTGCTTGGTGATCGCCCCCGATCGAGCATGTCGCATCATTTTCAGGTACTCAGGGAGAGCGGCCTGCTGCATACGCGCATCCAGGGCGTGCAGCATTTCAACTCGCTGCGTAAAGCAGATCTCGATCTGCGCTTTCCTGGCCTCATGGAGGCCATTCTGGCGGGATAAGCGCCTGCCAGCCCCATAATAAGAACAACAGGCGCCCAGGCGCGAAAGGCCCGAGTGAATGCCCCGTTTCCTGCTTTCCTGGCACGGCACGATCCTCTGTCACGAGGAGGCCCGTCTTTTCTGTGCCCCTCTGCCAGATGTCGCGAGCGGGCGCGCACGCCCCGTCCTTGCCAGCCAGTGCAACGAGATGGTCGAAGGGCCCTGTTCACTTACGGTCGATACCGATGTCGTGTCCGATCCTGCAGGCGTCGTCGCGCTTCGCGCGGGGCAGACCTATCTGACTGCCAACCCTGATAACAACATGCGCCTGAGCGATGCCTGCGACGACTGGGAGCATTATCTGCCTGTGCCTCTCGAGACGCTCGAGACGCTCGATGCCCTTACCTCCCGGCGCTGGCTGGACGATCAGACGCGCATCATCCGACCCCGCCTCGACTCTTTCAAAATATCAATCGGCGATGTGCCTTGTGACCCGCGCGGCTTCACCATGGAGCTCGATGGGGCAATACATCACCCGTCAATACCACACCCTCTGCGCCCCTGGCCGAATGCCATGGTCGGTCGAGCCCTCTCTGCCGTCCTCTCGGCTCTGGCAAAAGGAGACACAGGGCGAAAGGGAATCTGGGCGCAATGGCCAGAACTGGCACGACAGGTTACACTGACGCTCGCTGAGCCCGATCATCCAGCCCATCTCTATTATCTTGCCCGCCTCTGTACGTTGCTGGGCCTTCTCGATGAAGCCGATCTCTGCCTTCAGGCCCTGTCTGGTGCCATGAATGAGGCGGATCGCCTCTGGGCAAGCTCGATCGTGGCGGCAGCCGCAGACGACGATGAGAAAGCAGCTCAGCTTCTGGGTGAAGCCTTCACAAGGGCGGCCGGGACACGTCACGACACGGCTGCCATCGCCGATCATACCGCTCGAATCCTTGCAGGCAGCCTCACTCATCGGTCGTTACTGCACGGATCAGGAACGCTGTTTCAGGCAAGGTTCGACGGGGCTTTCGATCTGGCCCTCATGCCCGGCAAGCTCCCCCCCGATGCCGATTATCACCTTCGTGCGGATTATTATCATGCACTGGAAGAGGCCTGGTCCGCCTGCCCGCAAGCCGGGCGTGAGGGCTTTCTTGCCCAGGAAGCGCGCCTGAATGGTGTCTCACACGCGCTGCTGGTCATTCAGGGGCACAATCACTGGCTCAAAGGCGCGTGGGAAGCAGCAGATGCCTGCTACGATCAGGCCCGACTGCGTGCCATCGAAGACGGTTTCAGCTTCATCCACTTCAACTGCGGTGCCTATTCATGGCTGACCGATACAGAACGTCCCCCCGAGCCCGAGCCCCTCAGCGTCGATAACTGGCAGTGGCATCATGCCGCCAATTCGGCTGAGCCGCAGCTTTGCCTCGTCGCAGGATGCGACGCCGCGTATTTTCGCTTCGTGCCCAAGCTTCTGGCATCCCTGATCAATGCGCTGGAGAAGGCACCTACCCCTCCCCGCATTCATCTCGTGCTCGGCCTCTCAAGCCCTACCGGTAAACAACTGGATTTCCTGACCCAGTGCAGCACCTCGCTGGCGGCGTCGGGCAGTTCTCTGGCGCTGAGTTTTGCCCATGGGCGGCTGACCCATCCTGACGGTGCCAGTTACGCCAGCCTGCGTTATCTGCTCATGCCGGAGATTGTGAAGCGTCAATCATGCCCCGTTCTGACGCTCGACATAGACGCGATGATCCCGTCAGATTTTCCGGATCTCATTGCGACGCTGCAGTCGGATTTCGATTATGGCTTTCGTCTCTATGCTTTCGACAGGGCCGGCCAGCAGTATTTTGGCGAACCATGGGGCTTTGGTGCCGGCGTTTCCTATTTCGGCGAGACGGATCATCTGCCGGTGATTGCACAGGCGCTACACGACTACCTCGTGAAGGCCTATCGCTCGGCAAATCCCACCAACTGGTGCGTCGATCAATGCGCCCTGTCAGCGGTTTATCATCGCCACATCGCCCCGCGATGGAACAGCCTGCGCATTCGTTTCATGGATGACGATCCGGCCATCGTGATTATGCCGCATCATGTCGGCATGGACAAAAGAAGCTTTGGCGCCTGGGAAGGCATTGTCGACATGGACCCCGTTTTCACCAGGCTGGACATTAACCCGGACCATGCCCGCCTGCTGGGGCGCCCCGCCTGAGCATGCGAATGCCCGCCCTGAAAGCGATCAGGGGGTTAGGGTGAACTGTGCCGTGACCTGGTTGCTTTCCGGGTTCCAGATCACGATCCGGTCGCCCTGAGGCCCGTTTATCTGTACTGCAACAGACCCGTCCGGCCTGACGGCTTCAGCAACAATCCGGCCACCCCCGCCATAGATGAAGCGGGGGGCTTCTCCCGGGGCATGAGCGGCGGCCATAACCGAAGCAGAACCTTGTGCAGCCATCACCGGCTGGTGGTGCCCCGGTGCCATGGCGCGATGTACGATCACCCCGATCAGGCCTGCCGTACCCAAAACGATCAGCACGCCCATGATAATGACAGCCGCCATGAGTGTGCGAGAAACCTTGGGCGAAGGCGTATCCATGGCGACAGACGATCCTGTTTGCTAAAGGGGCGCATGACCGATGCCAGCGCCAACATGCCCACCCGATTCGATTTCATCGTGACGCCTGAACAGGCGGGGCAGCGCCTCGACCGTTTTCTGGCCGATGGCATCGGTTCCCTCTCCCGCTCGCGCGTCAAATCCCTGATCGAAGCCGGGCAGGTTTTCTGCGATGGGGCCATCATACGCGAGCCTTCGGAAACCACCAGAGCAGGGCGGCAATTCACCCTTATCGTGCCACCGGCTGCCCCTGCCCGCCCCCAGGCCGAAGACCACGCCCTGCCCATCATTTTTGAAGATCGCGATCTGATCGTACTCGACAAGCCGGCAGGGCTGGTCGTGCATCCGGCGCCCGGCAACGAGACCGGCACGCTGGTCAATGCGCTGCTCGGCCATTGCGGCGATGATCTTGAAGGTATCGGCGGCGAAAAGCGCCCGGGAATCGTGCATCGCCTCGACAAGGATACCTCAGGGCTGATGGTCGTCGCCAAGACGCCGATGGCCCATAACGCACTGTCGGAAGCCTTCGCCGCGCGCGATATCGACCGCTCCTATCTTGCCCTCGCCTGGGGGCTTCTGCCGTCGGAAATCAGCTATGATGGCGCCATCGGACGTGACAAGCGTGATCGCAAACGCATGACCGTAGTGACCCAGGGCGGCAAACATGCCCTGACGCATGTGCGCTGCCTTGAGGCCCTCGACGCGGCTGTTAGCCTGGTGAGCTGCAAGCTTGCGACCGGGCGAACGCATCAGATCAGGGTTCATCTTTCCCAGGCCGGCCATCCGCTTCTGGGCGATCCGGTCTATCTGCGACGCATTCCCGCAGCCTCGCGGGGGCTGGGTGAAACCGCACGCCGCGCAGCGCTCGATTTTCCCCGTCAGGCGCTCCACGCGGCACGGCTTGGCTTTACCCATCCACGCACGAAGGAAACGCTGCTTTTTACCTCCGAACCCCCTGAGGATTTTCAGGGTCTGCTGCGAACCCTGCGTGGGGGTTAATTAGGAGTAATGTGGTACGTTTTCTTGACAGCAAAAACGGGGTATGATCTGCTCATAGTCAATCCGACGAAGTGACGCGCCGCCGGAATGGACGTACCGCCTGGCATCGCTCATGCTGAGGGTGCTGCGCGGGGACGAAAATCCTTCCCTAACCAAGCGTCACCCGGTGACGGGAACTCTGACGGGCACGCCCCGTAGATAGTGTTCCACTTTGCACCGGGCGAAAGGAGTTGCAGCCCAATGGCCTCTTCCGCCGTTTTGTCCCTTGGTCCTGAGAGCAATCTGACACGCTATCTTCAGGAAATCCGTAAATTCCCTATCCTGACCCAGCAGGAAGAGGGCGAACTCGCCCGTCGCTGGCGCGACCATGAGGAAGATGCCGCAGCCCACAAGCTCGTCACTTCTCATCTTCGTCTCGTCGCCAAGATCGCCATGGGCTATCGTGGCTATGGCCTGCCGCTGAACGAACTGATCAGTGAAGGCAATATCGGCATGATGCAGGCAGTCAAACGCTTCGATCCTGACCGTGGCTTCCGTCTCGCTACTTATGCGATGTGGTGGATCCGCGCGGCGATGCAAGAGTATATCCTGCATAGCTGGTCGCTTGTGAAAATGGGCACCACAGCATCCCAGAAGAAACTGTTCTTCAATCTGCGTCGCCTCAAGGGGCAGATGCAGGCCATTGATGACGGTGACCTCAAGCCGGAACAGGTCGACAAGATCGCCACGACGCTTGGTGTACCCGAGCAGGATGTGGTGTCGATGAACCAGCGTCTCTCTGCGCCCGATCACAGCCTGAACGCCCCTCTTCGCAGCGATAGCGAGGGTGAGTGGCAGGACTGGCTGGTCGATGATCAGGAGAGCCAGGAAACCACTCTGGGTGAAGCCGAGGAAATGAGCGGCCGTCAGGCGCTCCTGACCGAAGCCATGAAATCCCTTAACGAGCGTGAGCGTCATATCCTGACCGAGCGCCGTCTGAAGGATGACCCTTCAACGCTCGAAGAGCTCTCCCACGAATATGGCGTCTCGCGTGAGCGTATCCGCCAGATCGAGGCACGCGCCTTCGAGAAACTGCAAAAGGCCATGGCAGCTGAAGTCGAGCTGCGTCGCCGTCAGGACGAAGGCATTTCGCTTCGCGATCCTGTGACCAATTGAGATGAGGGCGGGGCATCACCGACAAAGCTGGTGGCCCGCCTCTCGCCTTGAGCTGAGTTACCTTGGCCGAGATCCGGCCGCGTGACTTGGAGGGCTCTGCTCTGGGCTGAAATGCTGGCCCTTTTTGCTGGCGGTCCCCTCGTCGTTCTGGCTCTCAGACGACCGGGCATTCTGTTCGCAGCCCTGTGGCTTGGCGCCCTTCTGGCCTTGTTCGTAACGCGCCATCAATTGCCTCACCCTCACCAGCCAGGGCGGGAAGTAAAGGCGATCCTTCTGCGCTTTGGCCTGCTTGGGTCAGTCCTGACATTCTGTGCGTGGTGGTTCTGGCCGACCCATTTTCTCGACCTACCGCGCCACAGACCCGGATTCTGGCTGCTGATCCTGCTGCTCTACCCGTTGCTCTCGGTCTGGCCACAAGAGATGCTATATCGCGCCTTTCTGTTTACCCGTTACGCCCCCGTGCTGCGCACGGCCCCGGCGCGCATTGCCGCCAGCGCCGCCGCTTTCGGCTTTGCCCATGTCATTTTTCTGAACTGGATTGCCATCGTCCTGACGGTGGCTGGCGGGGCGCTTTTCGCGATGGACTACGAGCGCCATCGCTCCCTGCGCCTCTCCTGTCTTGAGCATAGTCTTTATGGATGCCTGATCTTCACCATCGGCATGGGGCGGTTTTTCTATACCGGCGCTGCCTGGCACCATGGCTGATGGCGTTCACCCCGGCTTAAGCCCTGCCTCCTGACGCACACGTTCCTGCAGCACCACGAAATCGCGCTCTGCATCCCCCGCACTGATGGCCCCGATCAGACGGTCACGCATGATCGAAGCGATAGGCAGCGGGACGCCCTGCTCGCCCCCGGCTTCGAGGAACATTTTCACATCCTTGAGGCCCAGCGTGACAGGAGCACCCGGATGATCGTAGCTTCGATCAATCATCAGCCTGCCGTAGTTCCGGTGCACCGGGGCTGTGTAGAAGCTGTTGGTCATGATCTCGAACACCAGACCAGGGTCGGTGCCCAGCTTCTCGTTGACTGTGAACACCTCAGCCATCTGCTCGATCGTGGAATAGATCATGAAATTCAGCGATAACTTGACCAGATTGGCCTGGACCGGATCGGAACCTGCATTGAATGTTCTTTGCCCAAGGCAGGCAAAGAGCGTGCTGGCCCTTTCGATCTGATCGGTAGCGCCAGAAGCAATGATGAAAAGAGAGCCGTCTGCGGCCGCTGGTGGCCGACCGAGAACATTTGCGCTGATATAGGCCTGCCCGCGCTCTAATTGGCCGTCACGCAGGCGCCTTGCCTGCGCCAGGGAAAGCGTGCTGCAGCAGATATGCAGACCGTTTTCGCGCAGGCCCTCGGCAATGCCCTGATCGCCGAATGTCGCGCTCTCTGTCGTGGCATCGTCAAACAGCATGGAGAAAACGATCTCCGAGCGGCGCGCCACTTCGGCAGGATTCTCTGCCCGAAAGGCTCCTTTGGCAACGAGCGCATCTGCCTTGCTGGATGTCCGATTCCAGACGCTCAGACTATGCCCCTCGTTCAGAAGGCGGGTGGCCATGGCCTGACCCATGGCGCCCAATCCGATAAACCCGATTTCCATGGCGTGTCTCCTTGCTGCGCCGACGCTTCAGATGCGTAAGATCATGCGCCAAGGAAGGTTTTATCGGATTGCGCTCTGGCATTCTTGCGCCTCTGCGCCATAGATCGACTCATGTGCGCCAATCTCTTCATCACCCCACCTGACGCGGCTCGCGACGATTCCAGGTTCTGGCTGCATGGTGGCAGCCTCACGCAGGACACGCGGCGGATCGCACCACGCCATCACCATGCGCGCGGGCAGATTCTGGGCCTTGCAAGCGGCGTGATGGTGTTTCGGACAAACCGAGCCTGCTGGTCGGTCGGCCCGGGGCAGGTGCTATGGCTGCCTCCGGATCTGCCTCATGAAGCCCGCTCACATGGCGCGATGGCCGGATGGACGCTCTATCTCCATCCCTGCCGCTGCACCAACCTGCCCGACACGCCTTTTCTTGCCGAAGGCACGCCTCTTCTCAATGCCCAGGCAGAGCGCCTTGCGCAGACCACTCAAGAGGGAACGACCAGCCTCGTCACAACACGTCTGGCCGAGAGCTTCTGGGATGAGTGGATCGCCCTGCCTCGACGCCTTTCCGGGTTGCCGATCCCCTCTGACCCACGACTGCGACGTGTGACCGACCATCTGGAAATGGCACCCGGCGACAGACGCTCCCAATCCGAATGGGCGGCGCTTGCCGGCATGTCGCTGCGCTCTTTCGTCCGGCATTTCAGAGCGGATACCGGGGCTGGCTTTGCCGTCTGGCTGCAGAAAAGACGCATGATCGACGCCCAGCAGAGACTGGCGCGTGGCGAGCGCGTGACCGATGTGGCGCTTGCAGTCGGGTATGAAAGCATCGGTGCCTTTTCGGCCAGCTTCAGACGCAGCACCGGCTGCCGACCCAGCCGGTTTGCGGTAGCGCAGGCTGTTCCCCCTGACGACAAGCGAACATCCGGGTGAGGCCATGCCGCGACGCCCCGCCTGTCGCGGCATGATCCAGTCAGGTAGCCCCAGCCAAACCATCCACCGCCATGGCGCTCTTCAGAAGAGCGCAACAGCGTTCCATTGAAAAGATTTCCCTATCACACAAATCAGAACGATCTGTTTTGCTTTAATAAAGCGCCATGACAGGGTGACCTTGCTCTCACTGAGATCAAGATTTTTCGGAGACAGGTTCATGGCAAGAATAGACTCATCCATTCGTCCCTTTTCAACCGACGCCTATTGCCGCGGTAATTTCCTGACCGTTTCAGATCAGGACCTCAAAGGAAAATGGTCCGTTGTTTTCTTCTACCCGGCTGATTTTACCTTCGTCTGCCCGACGGAACTTGAAGATCTGGCTGACAACTACGCCGAACTCCAGAAGCTGGGAGTGGAAATCTATTCGGTATCGACCGACAAGCATTTCACTCACAAGGCATGGCACGACACTTCGCCAGCCATCGGCAAGATCGACTATGTCATGCTCGCCGACCCGACAGGCACCATTGCGCGCAATTTCGACGTAATGATCGAAGAGGCTGGCGTTGCAGACCGGGCAAGCTTCCTGATCAACCCCGAGGGGCGCATCCAGTATATCGAGATCACCTCGGGCGGGGTGGGACGCAGCGCGACCGCACTGCTCGACAAGATCCGGGCCGCACAATATGTCGCCGCCCATCCTGGCGAAGTCTGCCCGGCGAAGTGGAAAGAAGGCGATCAGTCACTGGCGCCCTCGCTCGATCTCATCGGCAAGATCTGATCCGCTTTTACGACACCACGCCCTCTTTCACTTTCCGGCGCCACAGAGATTGCGGCGCGGCGTGCCTCGCGCACGCCCCGCAATCCGGGGCTTCACCCGTCGCCTCTTTTCAGGACAGAATTCCATGCTCGACACGACGATCAAGGACCAGCTGCGCAGCTATCTGACCAATCTGCGCCACGATATCACGCTTGAAGCCTCGCTCGATGACAGCGCCAAGTCACAGGAAATGCACGCGCTCGTCGAGGATATCGCAGCCCTTTCCGACCGCATCACCGTCAGGCTGGTTCCGGATGCACCGCGCGCACCCGCTTTTCGCATCCGTCGGACAGACGGCGAAGAGGCGGTAAGTTTCGCGGCTATTCCGATGGGCCATGAATTCACGTCACTCGTTCTCGCCCTGCTGCAGATCGGTGGCCATCCGCCAAAGATCGAGGCGGAAACAGCCGATCAGATCCGCAGCCTGAAAGGCCCGCTGCGCTTTGAGACGTACATGTCGCTGTCGTGCCAGAACTGCCCGGATGTCGTGCAGGCACTCAACGCCATGGCCGCGCTCAACCCGGCTATCGACCATACGGCGATTGACGGCGCGCTGTTCCAGAAGGAAGTCACCGAGCGCAATATCATGACCGTGCCGCAGATCTATCTGAATGGCGAGCCTTTTGCTTCTGGTCGTATGGATGTCGAGGCCATCATCTCGAAGCTCGACACAGGCTCGGCCTCGCGTAAGGCCGAACAGCTCTCAGAGAAAGCGCCTTTCGAGGTGCTGATCGTGGGCGCCGGTCCGGCCGGTGCAGCGGCGGCTGTCTATGATGCCCGCAAAGGTATCCGCACAGGCATCGTCGGTGAGCGCTTCGGCGGTCAGGTGCTAGATACAATGGCCATCGAGAACTACATCTCGGTGCCGGAAACCGAAGGGCCGAAGCTGGCTGCGGCACTGGAAAAACATGTGCGCAGCTATGAGGTGGACATCACGACGGGCCAGCGCGCCTCAGCCCTCATTCCTGCGGCTGAGCCGGGCGGCCTGCATGAAATCCGGTTCGAAAGCGGGGCCGTGATGCGCAGCCGCTCGATCATTCTGGCACCGGGTGCTCGCTGGCGCGCCATGAACGTGCCGGGTGAAGAAGCGTATCGCAACAAGGGGGTCGCCTATTGCCCGCATTGTGACGGCCCGCTTTTCAAGGGCAAGCGTGTGGCCGTGATCGGTGGTGGCAATAGTGGCGTCGAAGCGGCGATCGACCTTGCCGGCCTGGCCTCGGAAGTGACGCTGCTCGAATTTGCCGATGTGCTGCGTGCCGACTCAGTGCTGCAGGACAAGCTGTTCAGCCTGCCCAATGTCCGCGTCATCATGAATGCCCAGACCACCGAGGTCGAAGGCGATGGCACGCGCGTCACAGCTTTGGCCTATCGTGACCGCCCCACGGGCACGCCGCACAAGATCGCGCTGGAAGGGATTTTCGTCCAGATCGGTCTGGTGCCGAACACCGAATGGCTGCAGGACAGCGTGGTGCTGAGCGATCGCGGCGAGATCGTTGTCGATACGCATAACGCCACCTCCGTTCCCGGCATTTTTGCCGCCGGAGATGCCACGACGACGCCGTTCAAGCAGATCATCGTCGCCACTGGCGAAGGGGCAAAAGCCGGCCTGTCAGCCTTTGACTATCTGATCCGACTGCCTTCGGCAGCACCAATCGCCGCTGCCGCGGAATAGACATAAAAAAAGCGGGCCTTTCGGCCCGCTTTTTTCGTCTCAATCCTCGAAAGGATCGCGCATCAGAATAGTGTCGTCGCGCTCGGGGCTGGTCGAGAGCAGCGTGACCGGCGCCTCGATCAGTTCCTCGATACGGCGAATATATTTGATCGCAGCAGCAGGCAGATCGGCCCAGCTACGCGCACCGAAAGTCGTTTCCTGCCAGCCGGGCATGGATTCGAAAACCGGCTTCAGACGGGCCTGGGCAGCGGGGCTGGAAGGGAAGGACGTGATCGTCTGGCCGTCGAGTTCATAACCGACACAGATCTTCACTTCCTCGAACCCGTCGAGCACATCGAGCTTGGTCAGCGCGATGCCGTTCACACCACCCACACGGGCAGCGCGACGAACGAGCACGGCATCAAACCAGCCGCAGCGACGCGGACGGCCCGTTACGGTACCGAATTCACGCCCGCGTTCGCCCAGCTTCTGGCCGACATCGTCGAAAAGCTCGGAGGGGAACGGTCCCTCACCCACGCGGGTCGTATAGGCCTTGGCAATACCCAGAACGAAACCAACCGTTCCCGGACCGACGCCGCTGCCACTGGCCGCAACGGCGGCAACGGTGTTCGAACTGGTCACAAAGGGATAGGTGCCATGATCGACATCGAGCATGACGGCCTGCGCGCCCTCGAACAGGATGCGACGGCCAGCACGACGCGCCTCATCCAGCCGCTCCCATACCGAGCAGGCGAAAGGCAGCACACGCGGCGCAAGCTTTGCCAAATGATCGAGAATTTCCTGCTTGGTGAAGGTCGCAGCACCCAGACCCGCGAGAAGCGTGTTGTGATGCAGAAGCAGTTCATCGAGCTTCCAGTCGAGCGTTTCAGGCTCGGCCAGATCGCACAGCCGGATGGCACGACGGGCTACCTTGTCCTCATAGGCCGGGCCGATGCCACGGCCGGTCGTGCCGATCTTTCGATCGCCACGCGCAGCCTCGCGGGCGCGATCTGTCGCAACATGCAGCGGCAGGATGAGCGGCACGTTATCGGCCACCCAGAGCGTTTCGGGATTCACGACGAGCCCCTGGGCCGACACGCGGTCGATTTCGGACAGCAGCGCTTCGGGATCGACCACCACGCCATTGCCGATGACGCCGGTCTTGCCGCGTACGAGGCCGGAAGGCAGCAGGGAGAGCTTGTAGACCTGATCGCCCACCACGAGTGTATGACCGGCGTTGTGACCGCCCTGGAAGCGGACGACGATATCCGCACGGCTGGCCAGCCAGTCCACGATCTTTCCCTTGCCTTCGTCACCCCACTGGGTGCCGATGACGGTGACGTTGGACATGCTCTTATCCCTTTACAGCGTGATGAGTTCGTCAGCGACGAAAATGAAAGTGCAATTGAGGCGACGGGCCTCGGCAGGCAGATCATCGACGGTGTCGAGACCGGCTACCGTGGCATAGCCCTCTGCGCGCAGGCGGGCCGCGCCAGCTGAGTCCTGCATTTCAGCGGCCACATAGACGCGCGGACGCAGAACGATCGGCCGGGCGGCACGAAGCAGGATTTCAGGACGGAAGGTGAGACCGCAAGCCGGTTCCTCACCCTGTGCCTGATACCGTCCGCCACGCCCCAGTTCTTCACGCTGGCTTCTGGCGAAAACGGTCATGCAGATACCGGTGTGATACTGCCAGCCGCGAAATTCGGCAGGATCGACCGTCAGACGCAGTTGCGGCGCACGCAGATGCAGGGCGCGCACAACGGCGACCAGCCGATCGGCGTGCAGCCTGATTTCAGGAGGCAGATCGATCGTCTCGAGAATGGCCAGTGCCGCATCCGAAGGACCACATGCCTCGACAAGGGCGGTCAGCACCGAAGCCACCGGCCCGCCAAGCTCGGCAACAGCAGCAATGTCCTTGCGATCAAGCGCATGCACCAGCGCAGCCCGACGGGCCCCTGTATATCCCGACAGGCCGACCAGTGCCTGAACCAGCGCCGGGCAGGAGAGATCGAAGGAGTATTCCTCGACACCCAGCTTCTCGAGCGCCTCTGCGGCAATCAGCACAACTTCGCAATCGGCTTCGACGGAATCGGCACCGATCAGCTCGATCCCGGCCTGACTGATCTGGCGCTGGCCTTCACGGCCTGGCGTACCGACCAGAATGCATGACCCGGCATAGGAGAGGCGCAGCGGGCGTGCCGTTGCCGCCAGACGCGTTGCGGCAATGCGCGCAATCTGTGTGGTCATGTCCGGGCGCAGCGCCATCATACGACGCGATTCCGGATCCATCAGGCGAAAAGTCTGTTCTTCGAGCGCCTGACCGGCACCATGCAGCAGCGATGTCTCGAATTCGAGCAAGGGCGGGCGTACGCGCTCATAGCCATGAGCGGCGAACACTTCCATCACGGATTCGATCCCCTGCGCCTCGGCCTCAGCTTCGTGCTGCAGCAGGTCGATAAACCCCGAGGGGAGAAGGGCTGTATCGGGCTCGTCGGTCAGTTTCATACGCTGTATTCCATCCTGACGCTTTCATAGGCCCAGTCGAGCCACGGGAGAAGCGCCTCGATATCGTCAGTTTCGACCGTGGCTCCACCCCAGATCCGCAGGCCCGGCGGCGCGTCGCGATATGAGGCGAGATCGAAACCCGCCCCTTCATCCGCAATCAGACCAGTCAGAGTCTTCACGATCGTCTGCTGGTTTTCGATATTCTGTTCGGCAAACCAGGGGGCGACGATACGCAGACAGATCGACGTGGTCGAACGCTGGCTGGGCTCGGCGGCAAGGAATTCCACCCAGTCGGTCTGCGCGACCCAGCGCGCAACGGCCTCGAAATTGGCCCGGGAGCGAATCTTGAGCGCTTTGAGACCGCCAATGGCATCGGCCCATCTCAGCCCGTCCAGCGCATCTTCGACACACAGCATCGAGGGCGTATTGATCGTGTCGCCCGAGAAGATCGCGTCGATCAGCCCCTTCTTGTTGGTGAGGCGAAAGATCTTGGGAAGCGGGCGTGGCGAGGCCTGTTCGAGCCGGGCAACAGCACGGGGGCTGAGCGCGATCATGCCATGAGCAGCCTCTCCGCCCAGCGCCTTCTGCCACGACCAGGTCACGACATCGAGACGATCCCATGGCAGGTCCATGGCAAACGCTGCCGAGGTCGCATCGCAGATCACCAGTCCGTCGTGCTGCGCCGGAATGGCATCTGCCCCCGGCACACAGACGCCAGAAGTGGTGCCATTCCAGGTCAGGACCACGTCATGCGACCAGTCGACCGCCGATAGATCAGGCAGCGCCCCATAAGGCGCTTCATGCACCGTTAAGGCGTCGAGCTTGAGCACGTCGCGCAGATCCTGCGCCCAGAGCCCGGAGAAACTCTCGAATGACAGCACATCGACGGGGCGTTCGCCCGCCAGGGCCCAGAGGATCATTTCGACGGCACCGGTATCCGATGCAGGCACGATCCCGATCTTCCAGTCGCCCGGGGCCTCAAGCAGGCTATGCGAGCGGTCGATGACTTCCTTGAGCCGCGCCCTGCCCTCAGGCGCGCGATGCGACCGCCCGAGCAGCGCGCCATCGAGCGCGTTCAGCGTCCAGCCCGGGCGCTTTGCGCAAGGGCCTGACGAAAAGAACGGTCGGGCGGGTTTTCTGACAGGGCGTTGGGGCATGATGAGTCCGGCAAACTGAAAGAAAGTTCGCGAGATATGCCGGAGGCAGGCCCAAAGGCGCAAGTCATGGCCCGGTCAATAGCATGTTTTCGATGAAAAATATGGTACGAGAGGGGGGATTCGAACCCCCATGCCTTGCGGCGGTCGATTTTGAGCCGACTACGTCTACCGTTCCGTCACTCTCGCATGATGGGCGAATTGTTAGCGAGGTTCAGGAAAAAAGGCAACGGATACCCGGCAGGATCACAAATCGAAACGCCTCGACCCGGCCAGCAGGCGCGCAAACCCTGTTGAAGCGACCGGAGATGAAAACAGAAAGCCCTGACCTGTAGGGCAACCGATGCGGCGCAACAGGGCAAGCTGGGCCTCGGTCTCGATCCCCTCGGCCACCACATCGACCGATACCGCCTCACCAAAACGAATGATCGCCTCGACAATCACCTCCATGGATGATTCCGAGCAGATCTTGCGAATGAAGCTGCGATCGATCTTGATGGACGAGACGGGAAAATCTCTCAGGAAGCCGAGAGACGAATAGCCCGTACCAAAATCATCGAGCGTGATCCGCACGCCTGCCCGGCGCAACAGCGCCAGAGCACGATGAATATAATGCTCGCTGTTCTGGTAGAGAACATGCTCGGTCAGTTCGAGCTCGATCAGTCTGGCAGACAGTCCGTGACTATCGAGCCGCGCCAGTAGCTTTTCGGCGTAATCGTCCTGCATGAATTCGACCGGCGCGACATTGATCGAAATCGGCGGCGGCATGAGCCCCGCGCTGCGCCACAGGGCGATATCCTCGAAAACACATTCCTGCACACGCGCCGAAACACGGCTCGCCAGATCATAATTGCGGAAAATCTCTGGAAAGGCGTCAGGACCGCTGGGGAGATCGCTGCGTCCATGCCAGCGCATCAGGGCCTCGGCCCCCGTGATGTGACCGTCGGACAATCTGACTTTTGCCTGATAGGCGGGGTAAATCTGGTCCTGATCCAGCATCTGTCGCACAGAATTGGTCTGGGCAGTCACGCCATTGCCGCGCTGCGCCATGCCTGCATGGTAGAGGCGAAAACCGCCCCTTCCATGCGCCTTGACATCGTTGAGCGCGAGCAGGGCTGCCTGCCTCAGTTGCGAGACCCCCTCGCCGTCCTGGGGATAAAGCGCCGCACCGATGCTGAGGCCGAACCTTACCTGCCTGTTGCCAAGCCTGAGTGGCAGATCGATGAAACTGAGCAGGGCCTGGGCATGACCGGCCAAGGTCGATGCGGAGACCTCGCCTGTCAGAAGCGCTGAAAACTCGTCATCACCCGTACGCGCTGCATCGCCTTCATGCGCAGTTACGAGGCTGAGCCGGTCAGCAACGAGCTTGAGCACCTGATCACCAACATCGCGCCCGTAGAGATCGTTCAGATCGCCCAGATAATCGATATCGACGATCAGAAACCCGAGAGCCCGCCCCTCTGTCACAGCCAGAGCCATCGACTGCTCGAGGCGAGTGTCGAAAGCCTGGCGGTCCAAAAGCCCGGTCAGACCGTCCTTTCCCTCTCGCGCATCGACCCGGGCCGCCATCTCCCGGCTAAGCGTACGAAAAGCCCTGCGCGCCGTATAAGAGGCGGATTGAGCCGCAAGAACAGATGACACGTTCTTTTTCCTGCGGACGGAATGCTTCGCGTTGACCGGTTCGGAACCAAGGCTACTGCTCACCCGAGGCTGAAACAGCTCAGGGCGCGTGGGAAGCGTGTCCAGCCCAGTATCGATCTGGACGCCAGATATCGCCTTGGCCGAAGGAGCTTCTGGCGTTTCACCCTGGGGAAGGCTTGGAAGAAGAAGAGGAAAGTCGGTTTCCGGGTGACAAAACAAAATCCAGCCTCCCCCCTCCGTGCCACCCATTTTCTGCCAGTGCAGATCCGTCCTGACCGGCGCCCCGCCTGGATGCCTGAGCGCCACGCTGCTGTGAACAGAGCAGCTTGTTGGGGCCTGGCAATGTTCGGGCAGACACGAAACTTGTCCCGGATTTTCAAGCAGATCTGTCCAGACAACGGCGCCGCATTTTGGATCGATTCCGGAAAACCGCTCCCAGCTGCGATTGAGATAGGAGATTCTCCCATCGGCCTCGACGTGGCAGACGAGCAGAGGGAGCCAGTCGAGCACATGCCCGGCGCGATCCGGTCTTGTCTGCCCAGTCACTCCTCTCATATGCGCCATGCCCTTTCGACCCATTCGAACCGGACCCGTCGCCCGAGAGAAAGCCTTTAGGGACTATAGGTCTGGATTGATGACCAGAACGTAACTTCCGAAGCGCCACCACGTGGCGATTAACGCCTTGTTTTCACTGCGCTACCCGCGACATACCGTAAAAAAAACACCAACGCACCCACTCTTTGGGAAATATCTCCCGCATCAGGCAACATATTGATATCGCGGGAGTTCTCTTCCGGTTGCCTCAACCGATCAGTCTTTGATGCCCCCCATAAGGCGGATGTTCTGCAAAGCGGCACCAGCAGCGCCCTTGCCCAGGTTATCGAGGCTGGCCGTCAGCAGCACATGCCGCCATTTCTCGTTGCCATGCACACGCAGCGCCATCTCGTCGCGATCGGCCAGAGCTGCGGCGTCGAGACGGGTTAGATCGGCCGAAGCCAGAGAGACGTAGTCCGATCCTTTGTAATAGGCGCGCAGGCAAGCCTCAATGTCGGAGACGCGCACATAGCCCGGCAAATCGGCCAGCTGCAGCGGAATCGAGACGATCATCCCCTGCGCAAAATGACCGATCGAGGGCACGAAAAGCGGACGGCGTTTCAGGCCCGCATACGCCATGATCTCGGGCACATGCTTGTGCTCGAGCCCGAGCCCGTACAATTCGAAAGCGGGGCCACCATGCGCTTCATGGGCCTCGATCTCGCTGCGACCGCCACCGCTATAGCCGCTGACGGCATTGATGGTGATCGGGTGATCGGCAGGCACCAGTCCGGCATCGACCAAAGGACGCAGCAACCCGATCACACCGGTCGGGTAGCATCCGGGATTGGCAACATGACGGGCCGAAGCGATACGGTCGGATTGAGTCGAGTCGAGTTCGGGAAAGCCATATTCCCAGTCTGCCGCCACACGATGAGCGGTGCTGGCATCAAGGATTTTCACATTATCGAGACCGGCAGCCAGTGCCACTGCCTCGCGCGCTGCATCATCGGGAAGGCACAGCACAACGATATCGGCTGCCTGCATCATCTCGAGGCGTGCCTGCGGGTCTTTGCGCTTTGCAGGATCGATGGAGAGAACCTCGACTGGCAGGGCGCGCAGGCGGTCCCTAATGCCCAGCCCGGTCGTTCCTGCCTCACCGTCGATGAAGACCCGTGTCATCAATTCATTCCCTCACTAAAATATTCCATCTGGACGAAGTAAGCATTTACATGGCTTTGTCCAATGCATGATGGATAAAGATAAACTTTCACCCCAAGGTTTTTCTCAAGTAGGTGAGCCACCGCTCCTGCATGGTGGCAAGCTCAAGGACCGCCATATTGCCATGATTGCCCTCGGCGGTGTCATCGGCGCGGGTCTTTTCATAGGCAGTTCTGCCGCTATCGCTGCTGCCGGGCCTGCCATCCTGCTCACCTATATGGGCACCGGCCTTCTGGTTGTCATCGTGATTCGCATGCTGGGCGAGATGCTGCTGGCGCGTCCCGGTATCGGCACGTTCATCGATTGCATTCGCACGGCTCATGGCAACTGGGCAGGGTTCCTGTCCGGCTGGCTGTACTGGCTGTTCTGGGTAGTCACGATCGGCGCCGAAGCCATTGGCGGAGCCATCGCCATGCAGGACTGGGTCAATCTGCCCGTCTGGGTTCTGGCGCCTTTTCTCATCATCGCCGTCAACCTGATCAATCTCGTTTCGGTGCGCGTATTCGGCGAATGCGAATTCTGGCTTTCTCTCATCAAGGTGGCCACCATTATTGCCTTCTGCGCGCTCGGCCTGCTCAGCCTAAGCCATTTCGTCGGGCCGCATCCGAAGATTATTCATAATGTCTTCAACCACGATGGGCTCTTTCCGCATGGCTGGGGAGCCATTCTCGCAACGGTCCCGACCGTGCTGTTCTCGATGATCGGCTCTGAATCCGCGACGGTTGCTGCTGCGGAATCAGAGAATGCGGAAGAAAACCTTGCCCGCGTGACCCGCACCATCGGCGTGCGTGTCACGCTTTTCTATCTACTCTCTGTCGTGCTCATCCTGACGCTCGTGCCATGGACCTCGATCGAACCCGGCTATTCGCCCTTCGTGACCGTCATGCGTCATATCGGCGTACCCGGCGCGGCAACCCTGATGCAGATCGTGGTTTTTACAGCCATTCTCTCCTGTCTGAATTCGAGCATCTACATCACGTCGCGCACCCTTCTGGGCCTCGCGGAACTGCACGACGCCCCCAAATGGTTCGCAACCCTGTCGCGCAGCCATGTGCCTCAGCGCGCCGTCACTTTCTCGAGCCTTATCGGGCTTGTGGTCGCCTTCTGCTCGATCCTTTCTCCCAAGCTGATCTTCGCCTTTCTGCTTGGCGCAACCGGCGCGGTCATGCTGCTGATCTACGGGCTGATCGTGTCGTCCCATCGCGTCTTCCGTCTGGCCGACCCGCAGAACCGCGTCTTCACCCTGCCCTTCGGCACAGTGCTCAATCTTGGCACGCTTGCAGCCATCGGTCTGGTGGTCATTGCCATGCTGGTACAGGCGGACGGACGTCAGACCATCATCGCCAGCCTCGTCAGCGTTGCGGCCATCCTTGGGCTGTATGCCTTGTGCCGCAAAGGCAGATAAGCCAGAGTTCCGTTTCCCCTTTCTCAGGATGACCGGTATGATACCTCGTTCCACCCTCGCCCTCATCCTGACAGGGCTGGCCCTGACGCCAGTCGCCGCAGTGCATGCGCAAAGTGCGTCTGACGCGGCGACGGCACTGCCATCGGCTGCAATTCTGGCCTCGCCTGCCCGCCCCGATGCCGATCGCGCCAAGGATGCCCAGCGCAAGCCTTTCGATCTGCTCGCCCTCACGCCGCTGCCCAAGGGCGCGGCAGTTGCCGATCTGATGCCCGGTAGCGGTTACTTCACCCGGCTGCTCAGTCTTGAACTCGGCGCGTCAGGCCATGTCTATGCGGTCATTCCCGCCGAGATGGTGGCGCGCCATCCGCAGATACCGCAAATGGCACAGGCCATTGCCGCCAATCCTGCTTTTGGAAATGTCTCGGTGGTTGTCACACCGATCGTCGATTTCAAGGTGGCCCAGCCCCTCGACCTCGTCTGGACCTCGCAGAACTACCATGACGTCTATGGCGGGATGGGGCCTGCAACAGCACTGCATATGGATCAGGCGATCTATCAGGCTCTCAAGCCGGGGGGGATTTTTATGGTGATCGACCATGTTGCCCTGGCTGGCACAGGCACTACCGCCCCCACAACACTGCATCGCATCGACCCTGATCTCATCGTCAAGCAGGTTGAGTCGGCCGGTTTCCGTCTCGTTACCAGCAGCCCTGCGCTGCGCAACCCTGACGATACCCACACCCTGCCGGTCTTCGACAAGTCGATCCGCGGGCGTACCGATCAGGTTGTGCTGAAATTCCAGAAGCCTCTGAAGCAGGATCACGATAACTGAGCCGAAACCCTTCCAGGGCAGGTGGCCTGCGGAACGGGCGCGGCCTATAATCTGCGTCGTCCATTCCGAGACCGGAGCCTGTCTTGAACGCTGCAGAAGAACTCGACCGCCTTCTCTCCATCATGATCCGTTTGCGTGACCCGCAGACAGGTTGCGCATGGGACAGGGTCCAGACCCACGAAACCATTGCCCCCTTCGCCATAGAAGAAGCCTATGAGGTCATGGATGCGATCGCCCGGGAAGACTGGCAGGCGCTTCCTGACGAACTCGGCGATCTGCTGCTTCAGGTCGTCTATCAGGCGCGAATTGCCGAAGAGGCGGGACGGTTCGATTTTGCAGAAGTGGCGCGTCAGATCAGCGACAAGATGGTGCGTCGTCATCCTCATGTCTTTGCCGAAGCCGAACTCGATGCCGATCTGTGGGAGCGTAACAAGCAGGCCGAGCGCGCAGCAAAGGCGGAATATGGGCTTCTTGCCGGTATCGCGCCTGCCCTGCCCGCCCTGATCAGGGCCGAGAAACTGGGCAAACGCGCCGCACGCGTCGGGTTTGACTGGGATACGCCCGAGCAGGTTCTCGAAAAGATCAACGAAGAGCTTGAAGAAGTACGCGCCGAACTCCCCCTTGGCGACAAGACCCGTCTCGAAGATGAGATCGGCGACGTGCTCTTTACGGTCGCCAGCCTGGCCCGCAAGCTCGGTCTCGACCCGGAAGCCTGCCTCAGGCAGGGCAATGCCAAGTTTACCCGGCGTATCGAGACCATGGAATCCGTTCTGGCCGAAACCGGCAGCACTCTTGCCGATCTTGACCTTACCGCGCAGGAAGCGCTCTGGCGCGAGGTCAAGATCAGGCTTGCCCAGGCAAAAGCCAGCTGAAGACCGATCTCAACGGGGGGCATCGGCACCGCAGAAAAAAGCAGGATCGGGCACGCAGCGCGCGGCAGAACCTGCTCAAAAGAGGCGTCCCTTTCGCAGGATGGCCCCATGACCGATGCCGATGACAAAGCCCGCTCTCATTACCTCGCCCGTATGCGTCGGGCGCGTGACCATATCGACAGCCATCTCGACGAAGCGCTCGATCTCGACACAATCAGCGCCGTGGCGTCATTTTCACCCGCCCATTTCCATCGACAGTTCAGGGCGCTTTTTGGCCTCACTCTGCATCGCTATATCCAGCTCGCACGCTTCAAACGCGCTGCCACCCGGCTTGCCTATGGCAGTGAAAGCATCACGCGGATTGCGCTTGAGGCCGGATATGAAACACCGCAGGCTTTCTCCCGCGCCTTTCGCCTTCGTGCGGGACAGATCCCCTCTTCCTTCCGCAAGACCCCCGACTGGGCCGCGTGGGAGACGAGTTGCACGGCACTTGATGTCGCAAGAAGCACCCTGATGACTCAGCATTATACGCTCGATGCCGTCACCATCCGGGAGGTCGCTGCAACACGCATTGCGGTCATGACCCATCAGGGGGCGCCAGAGGGGCTCGGGCAGACCATACAGCGCTTTATCGCCTGGCGCCGTGCCAATGGCCTGACCCCGCGTAACAGTGCCACCTATACGCTGTTCCCTGACGACCCGGAAACGACACCGCCAGATCATTATCGTGTCGGGCTTTGCGTCGGCACAGACAAAGCGATTTCTGCTTTTGATGAGGCAATTGAGATCAGCAGCCTGCCCGCGGGGCGCTGCGCGGTGTTGCGTGTCACCGGCATAATTGACCATCTGGAAGAGGCCGCCTCAGAACTCTATCGGCAGTGGCTGCCGGAAAGCGGGGAAGAGACGCGCAGTTTTCCGCTCTATTGCCAGCGTATCGCGTTCTTCCCGGAAGTGCCTGAGCACAAGTCAGTTGCCGAACTGTATTTGCCGCTCAAATGACAGGCGCCCCGAGAGGCGCCCGTTTCCGCGGCAATATCAGGCCTCCAGGGCCAGAGCGATGTTCTTGGTGACCACGTCTGTCGAGATCAGTTTGGAGCATTCGAACTGACGGTCGGTATTAGCGTGACGGGGGCACCACAGAAAATTATTGTGATCGAACATGTAGCGCGGATCGTTCCAGCATGAATTGCAGGCATGCCATGAGATGACACGCCATGGCGTGTGGAACTCGTTATTCGGGTGGGTGAAGCCCGAGATCATAATGCTTTTCGTTCCAGTCGCCCAGGCGAGCCAGGTAAGACCGGAGCTCAGCCCGATAAACAGATCGGCATGCTTGAGCCAGCGCGCGCGTTCGCTCAAAGGACGATTGCCCGTCTCATCTTCAGCACCGTGGGGGATCTGGTTCCAGACAATACCCGCGCCGCTATATGGTTTTTGATCGATACAGATCACGCGATAGCCGCGCTTCTTCAGATAGGCGATCACGCCAAGCCAGCCGCCCGGGTTGTTCCAGTATTTGCACTGCGCCGAAGCCTGGGTCGCGATGCAGACATAGGGCTCTTCGATCGGCCGCGTGTCATCCTCGATCACGATTTTCGGCGGCTCTTCTGTCGGATCAACGCCCAGAATATAGCCCGCCGTGCGATGCAGCCCGACATAACGGAAATCGCAGGGCTGATGGATGTTATCGGTGTCGTCGAAAAACAGACCGATATTATAGGTGGCGTAAATCTGCGAACGCAGCGGGCTTTTTTCCAGCTCTTCTCGCGTCGTAAGCTCGATCTCAGGATAGGCCTTCGCGAAAAGCGGAATGAAGACGCCTGCTAGGGAACAGATTACACGTGCCCCGCTCTTGGCAGCAAAGCGCGCCACATAGGGAAACCAGCCAAGCGTATCGCCAAGCGTACCGACCGGAAGCTGCACCAGCACAATCTTGCCACGCGCATCAAACTCATGGTGCAGGACGACAGTTTCCGTGCCGTCATCGGCAATGCGCTGTACATCGACCGCAAACCGAATGAAGAATTTTTTCGTCGAGGAGAGATGCCCCTCTTCGAGTTCGCCCTGAAAGATGATCGTCGAATTATCGAGATCGGTCAGAGTGGCGCGCCAGCGGCCGCCGGGTTTTTTCGGCAGAAGGACACGCGCGCCCCAGTTGAAATCGAAATGAATACCCTGCCCCGCGTCATTTGTGGGCAGGTCGGGCGGCAGAACATAGGGATTCGGCATCGGGGGGCCCGCAGGAGCCGTCTGAGTCTCTGAGGTCGGGGCGTTGGCAGAGCTATCTGTGGACATGGGCCGCGTTTACGCCTTCTTAGCTGTTTCCATGAGATGAACGCAGACGGATACATCCCGGGTCGATTTTTTCCCCGTGATCCGAATAACCAACCCGTGTTCCGAACGGGCAGAAAGGGGTGGCTCTATCTAAAACCCCGTTTGCCATTCTACAACGTAAGAATCTTTTTACACTCTTTCAAATCATATCGTTCAGGCTCATTCCTCCGCGCTTATTGTTACTGTTGCACGACGTTTTTGTTTTGTGTCACTGCTTGAAAACAGACAGGGCCATATGGCCAATTTCGATCAGCTTTTCACGACTGGCCCCATCACGTGCCTGAATGCCGAGCCCCTGCATCACCGTGCTGAAATACCCGGCCAGAGCATCGAGATCGGTGGTGGGCGCCAGATCACCAGCCTTGACGCCAAGGGCGAGGCGCTGCTTCATGGCGTCTTCCGCAAGGCGTCGCTGATCGATCATCAATTCCTTCAAGCGACTTTGAGCAGGCGAGCACTGGGTCGCAGCACTCGCGATCATACATCCTGAAGGGCTGTCACAACGCGTGAAGGCACAGGCCGCCGCTTCGAAAAGGGCGCGAAAGGCATCCGCCGTGGTCTGTCCCGTCTCGAGCGCCGCGACAAACCAGGCACTTGCCTGTCTGGCATAGGCGTCGATCGCCTCATGATAGAGCGCCTCCTTGCTGCCGAAACTGTTGTAGAAACTGGAGGCGCTGATACCCATGACAGCGGTCAAATCGTCAAAGCTCGTGCCTTCATAGCCACGATCCCAGAACAGACGCATGGCCGCCATGAGCGCAGTCTCACGATCGAAGGAAGACGGGCGCCCACGCGCCTTGCGCTGTGTCTGGATATTTTTTGTAACCATCGCTCCACAAATCCTTGAAACCGCCCGAACGCTTCTCATATGCATGATGTTGGAGCGATCACTCCACAAATAAAGTTGTTCTTTCTCTCTCTTTTCTCACCCTTGCGCGTTCCCTGCTCAGGCAGTTGAGACGGACCCGCCACAAGACAGGTATCAGGATCATGAGCAAGCTTTCAGGAAAAGTCGCTGTCGTTACCGGTGCCTCCAAGGGGATCGGCACCGAAATTGCGAGAGCCTTGGCCGAGGCAGGCGCCTCTGTTGTCGTCAACTACGCGTCGAGCCGCGAAGGCGCCGACCAGATCGTCGCAGCCATCGGTGCTGCGGGCGGAAAGGCCGTGGCGGTCCAGGGGGATGTTTCCAAAAAGGCAGGGGCTGCGGCCATTATTGACAAGGCCATCAGCACATTCGGACGGCTGGACATCGTGGTCAACAACTCAGGCGTCTATGAATTTGCCGGGATAGAAGACATCACCGAAGAGCATTTTCATCGCCTGTTCGACATCAACGTGCTGGGCACGCTGCTTGTGACGCAGGCCGCAAGCCCGCATCTCCAGGCAGGCAGCAGCATCATCAATATCAGCTCCGTTGTCTCGCGCATCACCCCGCCGAACAGCGCCGTCTATACAGGGACCAAGGGCGCCGTCGATGCCATTACCGGCTCTCTGGCAAAGGAGCTTGGTCCCCGCCAGATCAGGGTGAATGCCATCAATCCGGGTCTGATCAAGACCGAGGGCACGCAGACCGCCAGCGTGATCGGCTCGGAAATGGAGCAGGCTATCATCGCCCAGACACCGTTGGGCCGCACGGGAGAGGTGAAGGATATCGGTCCTCTTGCCGTGTTCCTCGCCTCGGAAGACTCACGCTGGCTGACAGGTGAGACGCTCATCGCGTCGGGTGGCCTGCGCTAAACCATTCAGGGCCGGTCACGGATGCCTTGTTCCGTGACCGGCCTGCCGGCCTCAACCGGCGCGCTTACTTTCGGTTTCGATCCAGTTTTTCACGCGCTCACGCAGCAGGGCCAGAGGCATTGCCCCCTCGTCCAGAACCAGATCGTGAAAACGTCTCTCGTCGAATTTCGCCCCGAGGGCTTTCTCCGCCTGATGACGCAGATCGAGAATGGTCAGCTCACCGATCTTGTATCCCAGTGCTTGACCCGGCCATGAAATATAGCGGTTGGTCTCGTTCTGGATGTTCTTCTCGGCCAGCGCGGTATTGTCACGCAGGCAGGAGAGCGCCTGGTCACGCGACCAGTTCTTCCAGTGAATACCGACATCCATGACCAGTCGGCAGGCACGCCACATTTCCATCGAGAGCTGGCCGAAACGATCGTACGGCGTCGGATAGAGTCCGATTTCGCTCACAAACTGCTCGGCGTAGAGCGCCCAGCCCTCGACAAAAGCCGTCGTGGCATAGTCGCGGCGAAAACCGGGCAGATCGGTCATCTCCTGCGCCAGGGCAATCTGAATATGATGGCCCGGCACCCCCTCATGAGCGACCAGGGACGGCAATTCGTAAAGCGGACGCTGGTCGAGATGCGAGGTGTTGATCATCAGCCCGCCGGAAATACCCAGAGCCGGGCTGCCCGGATCATAGCGACCCGTCGTGTATCCTTCTTCGATCGCACGCGGCACTTCGCGTACGCCATAGGTAAGGCGCGGCAGTTTGCCGATGAGCCGTGGCAATTCACCGTCGATCTTTTTGGCCAGAAAACTCGCCTTTTCCATCAGGGCCTGACGGCTCGTGACGTAAAAGCGGGGATCCGCCTTGATGGTGGCGACGAAAGCCTTGAAATCACCGTGGAAACCAACAGCGTCCATCTGGCTCTGCATTTCCTTGTGGATACGCGCGATTTCCGACTGGCCCAACGCGAAGATCTGATCGGGGGTGAGCGTCGTGGTCGTCTCGCTTTTGACGAGATACGCATAATAGGCGCGCCCGTCAGGCAGGGAAGAGGCGCCGAGGCTTGTGCGACTGGCGGGCAGATACTCTGTTTCGAAAAACCGGGCCAGGGCCTGTTCGGCAGGCTTGATCTTCTCATGCACGATGCGCGCGCCCTCTGCCCGCAGCGACTGGCGCAGTGCTGCGGGCATGGCGGCAGGCAGCGTGTCAAAAGGACGCAGAGCCGGATTTTCATTTTCCGGCAGTGCCGCCTGCGCCCTGACGGCACGCAGCGCAATCTCGGCGATGAGACGCGGCTGAACGAAATGCGTGGCGATGCCGCGACGCATGTTTTCTGTCTGCTGTAAATCATAAGCGGGAATACGGCTCATGCGCACCAGCCAATGCCGGGCATCGGCCTCGCTGCGCAGAGGCGTGTTATCGGCTGCATAACCGATTTCCTGATAGAAACCCTCATCGCTCGTGAAGGGTATGCGCGACGGATCGAATTTCTGACCTTCAATTGCCAGATCATTTTCCCACATCATCAGACGCGCATTGAGCAGAGCCTCACCTTTGAGTGTGGCAAGGTCGAGATGTGCCAGACGGTCCCTGAAGGCCAGTCTCTGCTTCAGGCGCGCAGCTTCTGCGGCGGGGCTGTCGTCAGGCCAGCGTTCCGCCGCATCCTGATCTCCACGCGACGCTGCCGAAACCGGATCGAGCGTCGCCGTAAAGCGATCATAGTCGCTGACGAGTGAGCCGACATCATCGGCATGCGCCTAAAGCGGCGCCAGAACCAGACCAACCCCCATGAGCAGGGCACCCCTGCGACCGGATAAGGATTTCTTCCTGAACAATGCGCGCATCCTGCCTCCTGACAAAACAATTCGCAGGCATAACGACCTGTCAGGCGCAGGGCGTCAACGGGTGACGTCGCATCATTGAACCTGCAATAACGCACTTAACAAGGAAATCGCCCAACCTCTCTGCGCCTGGACACAGACAGCGTTGTTTCATGATCACCAGATCAGTGTATCATGAAGAAGAGGTCAGTCATATAGGGCGTGCATGACGATGGCACTTTACCTCCCCTCAACAAAGCATCTAGCCATAAGAATACATCGCGCGGCACTTCGTTTTCTATCCTAAGATAAAACTCAGACGAGAACTCATTTTTACATTTCACAAGCTCCCGACCAATTTTCTCATAGTATTTCTCCACTTCTTTTCTCCACTCAGGAGACGCTCCCCTATAATATTCTTCTATTTCATATTTTGACATTTTGGAGGCACCTTTGTATTTTTATATTTATTCGCGAGGGAATGATAACAGACAACCGCCAGGATTCATATCAGCCAGCTTGACAAAACCCAGTCACGGACTCCAGTTTCGCACATACACCTCAAACATGTGGGGAACATCTCACCAACTAACTTTTGGAAAACACTCAGATACCCAGAAAACTCAAAAGCCGGTTTCCTCAAAATCAGACTTCGATCAGGCGCATAAATAAGAAAGCACTAAAGTAAGAGAGTATAAATATTTAGACAACAGCACTTAAAAATATTTAAAACTACTCGATAAATAAAAATACTCCCTCTCATTATTGTAAGTAATATTTAATAATTTATCTAGATCATGCATTAATTATACCACAAGGCACTTGAAAAATGTGGATACCATCTAAACAGACCAGAAGGCATGTCGAGCAGTTTCTTGATCTTCCCGCCACGGGTCGGGAGCAAGATTGGGAGATAGAATTATCCGACCATCGTCGTATTGGCGATTTCCTGGAAAAATACACTGAAGAATTTCTTGATGAAGAAACAAAAATTGCCATATGCGCGATACTAATTGCGTCATTTAATGACTCTTTGGTCAATCGATGCTTTTCTAAAAACGACTGGCTATTTTTCGTAGAACTTACAATCGATAAGTTATCTGTCATTGAAGAATCCGGCCTGCTGGATATCTGGAATTGCAGAAACACTGAGGACAATTATGAAATATGCAAATACTTGAATATATACTTACCAATTTAAGCATAAAACCAATCGGCAAAAAATATTATTCGCTAAATTCAAGTGAAAATAATTAAATTATTATTTGTAATATTATTTCCGTAAACTGATCGCACATGGATGCGTTGCTGTATTTCTATCCCCTCCTGCGCCATTGAACGAAAGAAATTACAGATGCGTGCTCAGGCCCACAGGGCTCTCAACCTCTCTTGTGCCTGGTCGCCATCCTTATCTTCCGACTGTGACGCCCTAGATTTTGTGGACAAAGGGTATCCGCTGGAGTGTCGACACGAGACTGACAAAGCCAAGATATGATCCCTTGGTTTTGTCATATCGGGTGGCGATGCGTCGCCAGTTCTTGAGTTTATTGAACAGGCGCTCGACGAGATTGCGCCAGCAGTATTTGGTTCTATCGTGAGGGATAGGAGTGCGGCGGTTGCTTTTGGCCAAGATGCCGGCCTCGATTTCGGCCTTGGCAAGCTCCTCACGCATGACGTCGGCATCGTAACCCTTGTCTGCCAGTAACGCCTCGATCTTGTTAGCGATCATGCAGAATAGCGGGCCGAAGCCTTGGATATCGTGGGTCTGTCCCGGCGTCAGGACAAAACCAAGCGGCCATCCTCTGGCGTCTCATCGGGCGTGGATTTTGCTCGTAAAGCCGCCGCGTAACTGACCAGAAGCTTCCGCATGAGCCCCCTTTTTACGGCTGTGGCTCGCGAATGGGCACGAACCACGGTGCTGTCGAGCATATGCTGCCAGTTATCGGTCAGCCCCGGACTGGATCTGCCAGCGTTTGCAGCAGGGCATCCCAGATACCCTGTGCAGCCCAACTCCGAAACCGGACACAAACGGAGCTCCACCTACCGTAGCATTCATGCATGTCCCGCAGGGACAGCCTGTGTGCAGAACATGCAGCACACCATTGAGAAACCGGCAGTTATCGCCAGCTGGACGGGCCCAACGTCCACGCTCAGGCGGCAGAAGCGGGCCAATCATCGCTCATTCATGATCCGTCAAATCGCCTCGTGCCATACCCGTTCTCCCTGCTCCTTATCCCACAGGCAGCAAGTGACTCAGATCTCAGACAGATCGTATAGATCTTTTGTCAATATGACCTGATAGGCAAAATTAGCGGAATATAATTTTACTCATAAAGTAAAATATATTTATAACAAATTGATTATATACATAAATAATTTATTTGACAATACTATATATGCATTAATATCTTCGTAAAATATTTTCAATATAATTGCACCGTGAGGTCTTCGTCATCAAACGCTCCGCGAACCCTCCACACTTTCAAGCCTCGCGATAAAAGCATTTCCATAGTGTCTTCAGAATCAATATTTAGCCATGTTTCCAAAGAGTCTTCACATATTTTGTCTATTGCATAAATCCAATTATCGCAATCATTACTGTCGAATATGATTAGACTCCTTTGATCTCTACAAATATCGATAGCTGCCCCTAGCAGATCGTCTGATGTAGAAATCACGGCCCAATAATATAATTTTCCTTCCTTAGAAAATATCTTTCTATGTAGGGTTACACACCCCTCCCTTAATTCGGGTGGCAAAAATCTTTTCTGCTTCTCTATGAAAAATCTATTTAATTTTGTATCTTTAACTCCACAAATATGCGGAATAAATAGTTTTATATTAGATATATCTAAATAATTCTTATCATAAAATTCCCTGATCCAATCGGCAGCTTGATCTGATACCTCTTTCCAGCGGTCCTTACGGATAAAGGATATTTCATTGGTTGCCTTAGACGAGTCAACGTATCTAATTCTCGTAGTCATAGTGATCCTTATTAGGCGTATCAAAGTGCCCACCTCGCTTTTGAGACGGATTGTCTATGACGTGCTCCCTTCTTGTAGCCCCTCAAAAGGACAGTTCTGTATTCATATGATGTGTTCCAGATGGGATGACAACGGTTTGTCCAGACGTCCTGCCTCCCAGCTGTGAGTATGGGCGAACGGTGTTGTAATCCGCTTCCCAGGCAGTGAAGATCTCTCTGGTCTGCGCCAGGAAGCTGAAAAGGGTCTCGTTGAGGCATTCATCGCGCAATCGCCTAAAGTGAACTCCGTTCCGTCGTCGCTGACGATCATGAAGGGCTTGCCGTGCTTCCTGACCAGCGCGGTCAATTCCCGCACGACCCGTCCACCGGACAAGGACGTATCGGCCACCAGACAGAGGCATTCCCGACTGAAATCGTCAATGACAGCCAGGATGCGGAACCGACGATCGCAGAGGAGCGCGTCAATGATCTCGGCTCTGAGCACTTGCTTGTACGCAAGCTCTCTTCAGGTGACAGATCCCGTCAAGTCAGCGCCTCGCAGATTACTTCCAAACCAGCGTGCCATGGCGTCATCCAGCCCAGACACGTCGTTCCCCTCTCCTGCCCAGGCAATGCAGCCATCGGGGCGGATCAGACAGGATATTTTGCCTTCGCTTTCGCCCTGCACGATGGAGGAGGGAAAGCGGTTTTTTCTGCCAGAAGCGACGCCCCGCGCCTGCAGGAATACGCCCCGTCCGGTCACCATCAGATCGTAGAGTTGTCGCCCGTCACAAAGTGGCTGATCGGCCACAAGCCGCCCGACAGCATCGTGACTGCCTCCCAGAGAATAGCGCAGCGTAAACCCCTTTATTCTACTGCTGAGCGTAGCACTTTCTCCTTCGTCAGAGAGACGCTGGGCCATGAGCGCACGCAGCGCCCGGGATTGCGGGTCGGGGCGCATGAGAGCGGTCTGGGCCAGCGTGTTGTCGAGAACCTCGCGCGCCACAGGGCGTCGTTCGGCTTCGTAGCTGTCGAGCTGGGTCTCGGGCATTCTGCCATGGACTACCGCCGCAAGCTTCCAGCCCAGATTGGCCGCATCAACGAGGCCCAGTCCGAGACCCTGCCCCCCGAAAGGGGGATGAATATGGGCAGCATCCCCCGCCAGAATGAGCCGTCCCTTTCGATAGGTATCAACGAGGCGCGTGTGATCCGTCCAGCAGCGCCCACCACGAAACGCCTTGAGCGGAACAGGGTACCCACAGACGCGGGCAAGCGCCTCCTCCACCTGGCTTTGTGCAGGCTCGCGCAACTCCTTGGGCGGAGGTCCTGAGAAATCGACCATGAACAACCTGCCCGGCACCGGGCCATAGACCAGCACGCCTCCGGGCTGCATCAGCCACCCCGGAGGTGGCGTCTGATCCGGGTCGGCAAACTCGGCAAAGACCTGATAGAAGGCCAGGCTGGGCGCCGTACCGGGAAAGGCAAATTGCCCATGGCGGCGCATAAAGCTGCGCCCTCCGTCGCATCCAATGGCATAGTGACAGGCAAGAGCCTCTTTGCGACCATGAGCGTCCTGGAGGCTGAGTGTCACGCTCTCCTCATTCGACTGTACGTCCGTCACGGTGCAGGGGCGCCTGAGTGGAATGCCACGCTCCTTCACTTCGCTGAGCAGAAACTCCTGCAAAAAGCGCTGGTCGATCAGCCTGGTCGGGCGGGAGCGATCAATAGGTTGGGTCAGAAGCGGAATACCGCCAAAATGCCCGGAGAAACGCGGCTTGCTTTCCTCATTGGCGCCCCAGCCGCCACGCTGCATGAACGGCGCCATGACGGCCCGTGTGCGCGCCTCCAGCGCGTCGAGTTGACTGGAAAACCCGCGACGCATCAGAACCTCGGCGCCTAGCGGCCCAAGAGACAATGCCTTTTGCACCGTGTCAGGCTCGGCCAGCGTTTCGAGCACCACACAGTCAACACCCGCGATCGCCATTTCGATTGCCAGAAGCAGCCCCACAGGCCCTGCCCCGATAATGGCGACATCAACATGCTTCATAGACCGAATCCATATTTGTACTGAGTATATTTTTCTGATAGGGTCAGTTCATGTCAATTGGAAAAGACCGCCACAGCCGCCGACGCATGGCGACACGTCAGAAAATCTCGGACATCGCCACAGCACTTTTTGCCGAGCACGGCTTCGACAGGGTCACGATCGACACCATCGCCGAGGCTGCCGATGTCGGGCGCATGACCGTCTTCAACCATTTTGCCCGCAAGGAAGACCTGTTTTTCGATCGCGAGCCGGAGATACGCGCGCTTCTGCGCGAGACGCTCGCCCAATCGGCCCCTAAGCATCCGTTCGAGGCATTGAGGCTATGCGCGCATCGTCTCATTGCCGAGGACGCGCCGTTTCTGCGCTTTACACCCCAAAGTCAGAGTTTCATCGTCACATTGAGCCAGAGCGAGACGCTCAAATCGCGGGCACGCGCCCTGCGCGATGAAATCACGTCCGACGTGGGGCAGGGCACAGCCTCCGCCCTCGGCCTTCATTCGGGAACGCCACGCCTTCGCCTCGCAGCCACGCTGCTCGTTGCCGGATGGAGCCGCGCCTATAGCGAAGCCCAGAGCTGTTTTGCTGCAGAAGGCACAAGCGACAAGGCACAGAACCTGTTTCTGGATCTGATCGACATCACCACAAAAGCTGCCTTCATGGTTCTGGAAGCAGACTGAAGCAGCGACAGCACAAACCTCTGCATATCGTTTGTTGATGTCACTGAAGCTTCACCCAATTCGTTCAGGGACGCGTCTATTGCGAGGGGTCACACAACCTCTTCAGCAGACCAGGTGTCATCATGCTTCTCCCACGGCGCCGTTTTATTCGTTCAGCCGCGCTTGCCGGCCTCGCAACTGGCACGCTCGGCTTCAACAAAAGCGCCCTGGCTCTGGTGCCCCAGCGCCCCGCCCTGCTGCCTCATGACGACTTCACCTTCCTGTTTCTGACCGACACCCACATCCAGCCGGAACTCAACGCGTCAAAAGGCTGCCTCGACTGCTTCAACCAGGCGCGCACCCATAAGGCAGATTTTACCCTGCAGGGTGGCGATCATGTTTTCGATGCGCTCGGCGTGCCGAAATCACGCGCGATGAGCCTGATGGATCTGTACAAGCAGACAGCCGATACGCTGGGTCATCAGGTCTATAACACCATGGGCAATCATGATTGCCTTGGCATCTATACGAAGAGCGGTATCGAGCCCTCAGATCCGCTTTATGGCAAGAAATACTATATCGATAATTTCGGCTCGCCCTATTATTCCTTCGACCATAAAGGCGTGCATTTCATCGTGCTCGACTCAATCGGCATCACGCCCGATCGCGCCTATGAGGGCTATATCGACCCGACCCAGCTTGCCTGGCTGAGCCATGATCTGGCGTCCATACCTGTGGGCACGCCGGTCATCGTCTCGACCCATATTCCGCTCGTCACCGCAGTCGAGGAATACGCACCCCCGCCGAACAAGCCACCCGCTCATCTCGGTACACGCATAAAGAACGCCTATCAGGTGCTGGATCTTTTCGACCATTACAATGTGATCGGTGTCTTCCAGGGTCATACCCATGTGTACGAGACCGTCACTTGGCATGGTGTGCCCTATATCACTGGCGGCGCCGTATCGGGCAACTGGTGGCACGGCACGCGGCTTGGCACGCCAGAGGGCTATCTGAGCGTACGTGTCGAAAAAGGCCGCGTCCTGCCTGAATATATCCCCTATGGCTTCAGGACGATCGACCCGAAAAACACCTGATCCGGGGAGCAGGCGCGCCGGATCTCTGGACGACAGGGTAGCTGCGCGTTAAGGCCGATCCATGCGGCTTTTGCTCTCCCCCTCCCCGGTGACCATCGCAGCGCCACGCGCGTATTTCCATCATGACGGGCGCATCCGCTGATGCGCATCGAGGAATTGCCCTGGCGCTCGCCCGATGCCTTTATCGCGCATTATGGCGACGAGCCCTGGTCGGTGCTGCTCGATAGTGGCGGCCCGATCAATGAGCGCGCGAGATGGACGTTTTTCTGCTCTCGCCCCTCGGCAACCCTGACCGGTGATACGGTCAGCGACTGGGCGCGCCTGCCTGAGCTTCTGCCCCCGAAAAGCGCCGAGCATACGCTGCCATTCAGCGGAGGCCTGATCGGTCTGGCCAGCTATGAAGCCGGTCTTGCGTTCGAGGGGATTGCCTCGCGCCATGCACCGTTTATCCCCGGTCTGAGCGTGGCCCGCTATGATGGCGCCTATGTCTTCGACCGGCAGGAGAAGCGGCTTTTCTGGAGCAGCTATTGCGACGCCCCTCAGCCGCTTGCCTTGCCGCAATGCTCTGCCCCTTCTGCCATACTCCCCACTCTGGATTTCATTCCCGATTTCGACCGCCGGGATTTCTGCGCAGCTTTGCGCGCCATCGTCTCGCGTATCAATAACGGTGAGCTGTTTCAGGCCAATCTGACGACGCAGTTTCGTGCCAGCATCGCACCGGCTCTCGCAGCCAGTGCTGTCTATCGCCGTATGCGCCACGCCTCACCTTCTCCCTTTGGGGCCTTTTTCAATACGCCGGCTTTCGCCCTGCTCAGCGCCTCGGTCGAGCGATTTATCAGCATGGATGCTCAGGGGCGTATCGAGACGCGCCCGATCAAGGGCACAGCCCCCCTCGGCGCCACGCCTGCCGAAAATGCGCTGATCGCCAAAGCTCTGCGAGCGGATGAAAAGGAATATGCCGAAAACCTGATGATCACCGATCTCATGCGCAACGATATCGGTCGCGTCGCGCAGCTCGGATCGGTGAACGTACCGGCGCTTTGCACAGTCGAGCGCTTCACCCATGTGCATCATCTTGTCTCTGCCGTAACCGGATTGCTCGAAAACGGGCTCACAGCGCTCGATCTGCTGCGCGCCACTCTGCCGCCCGGCTCGGTGACCGGGGCGCCCAAACATCAGGCATTGAAAGTGATCGATGCGACCGAGCGAAGCGCCCGTGGCGCCTATTGCGGATCGCTGTTTCGCATTGGCGCCGATGGCGCCCTCGATAGCAGCGTGATCATCCGCAGCCTCGTGCTCAAACCCGGCAGCCTGACATTGGGGGCCGGGTGCGGCATCACTACGCTTTCGGACCCTGAGCGCGAATATGACGAGCTGTGCCTCAAGGCCGCTCCCCTGCTGGGCCTCTTTAAGCCATGAGATCTGTGTGGCTCGATGACCGATTGGCCCCATCGAAAAATGCCCCTCTCGATTATACCGATCGAGGATTTCTGCTGGGCGATGGCGTATTCGAAACCATGCGGCTGCATGACGGCGTTCTTGTCCGGCTGGACGCGCATCTCAGACGCCTGGCCGAGGGCGCCGCGCTGCTTCAGATCCCGCTCCCGGAGGGAGACCGGCTGCATCATGCGCTTAAGAGCCTTATCAAGGCCAACGGACATGCGTCCGGCTCGCTGAGGCTGACACTTACCCGCGGCGTGGGGCCGCGCGGCCTTCTGCCGCCACCCTCACCTCATCCGACTGTGCTCATCACCCAGGCCCTGCCCATGGCGGCCCCTGGCCCCTGCCGCCTGCATGTCAGCCGCTACCGGCGCGATGGCGCGTCGCCCCTGAGCCGGATAAAACATCTGAATTATCTGCCGCAAATCCTGTCGCGTCTCGAAGCCGACCAGGCAGGCTTTGACGATGCCCTGCTTCTCTCCGCTGACGGCGTGCATATTGCAGAGGCCAGCGCCTCTACCCTGATCGTGCTGAGTGGCGGAAACCTGCAGACGCCGCGGCTGGAAGATGGCGCTCTGGCTGGCACGGCGCGTGCGACACTTATCGCGGCAGGGATTTGCTCAGAGGCGCGCCTCAATCTGGATACATTGCGCCAGGCAGACGCCGCCTGGCTGATCAACAGCCTTTCCCTGAGAGAGGTTAGCGCCATCGGAGCAGATCAACTCAGGCAGGAGGCACGCTGGACAGCGCGTCTGAGAGACGCCCTGTTTCCCCGGACAACCGACAAAGCCCCCAACGGAATGTCATCTTGAAACACGTCTCGCCTGCCCGACGACGCACGAAGAGAACCGCGCTGGTCGGCTGAAGAAGCGTATGGATTTTATCAGAGCCCCGACGGGACTGCCTCGCGCAACAACCGCACCGGCTTTTGGCCTCTACCGAGGACAGTCCATCGCAAGCCTTACGTGGCGTCAGGGGAATCCGAAGCGCTCATAAGTGACTCCCCCCGTGAGACAGCTTGCGTGCCCCCCCCTTGACCAGACTGAACCACGCTATCCTTTGACTGTCAGGACAGGCTTCATCTCGGCCACACCTGACGCCATCCCGGAATTCTGCACAGTGTGAAAAGCTGGCAAAACGGGTTTGTAGGAAGCAGGAGCCTCCTCCATGAGATCCTTCTCCAGTTCACGCCTGATATCCTCCCGCAATCCCACCGGATTGACCCTTGAGACCACTCTCAGACGGTTTGCTGGATCGGCGCCTCTCATCCTGCCCCGGGACAAGAGCCGCCCGGCGCCATGGGGTGCGGAATTCAGGGCCTGTGCGAGACTGCCCCCTTTCATGATGAACGAACTGGTGCCCATGCTTCCTGGCACAATCACCGGATGACCTCCCCAGAAGCTGTTGGTTTCTCCTGCAGGCGAGGCCCCTTTTCTATGCAGATAGTCACCTGCGTTCTCAAAAAGCATATTATGGGAGAGATCATAGACCAGATGGCTTTCGAATTCCCGGCCCATCACCTCCCTGACTGCCTTCAAGGCCATGTGCTGCATGCACAGGCGGTTGATGACACCGAAATTGCTCGCGAGACCCAGAGCATTGAGATAGGCGCGGGAGTGTTCGGCATGCCTGCCCCGAAGCGGAAGTGGGTAGAAATCATGAATGGGCCTTGCCAGACTGGATGGATAGATCCGGCGCGCAAGATCCATGTAGTGATCTCCGACCATCCCACCCGCAAAAAGCGATCCTGAATGGATCATGATGCCGATCGTTCCGGGCTTTATGCCCCATTGATAAGCGGTTCGCGCATCCATAATCGTCGAAACCTCCTGAAATTCGACGAAATGATTTCCACCACCGATAGAGCCCAGCGCACTGTCTCTCGTCTCGCCTCCGGCACCCCGGATGAAATCGTCAAACATCCAAGTGTCATACGTGTCCCAGGAACCCCCATTATGAGTCCGCTCGACTTCCTGCTCGAGGATATCGGGAGTGAGCCCTGCCAGCAGGCCTTTGAGCGGGCGCTTCGTATCAAGACCCAGAAGGCCATGACGCATGACGGCCTCTCGCTGATGCTCGTCAAAGACGATATCTCTGCCACCTTCGAAAAAGACATGCCGCAGCGTGTCGTCAAGTTCCCGGCCAAGTGCCCGGAAGCTTTCGGCAGGGATATCGGTCGCCACAAAACGCATTGCGCAATTGATGTCGCGACCAATGGCTTTGGGGATGATAAAGCCGCGCGCATCAATTACCGTTCCGACGGGTATGCCTGAGCCCTTATGGAAGTCTGGCGTCAGCACGACACGCTCTACCGAGCTCTCATGCTGAAGGAAACCGTCCTGCTTCAGAAGCTCGACAGTGTCATGAATGAGGCTGATACCAGCCGTTTCGCGCAGAGATGCCCTGTCTACAGGGACATCCCGATTGGCGAACAGGGTAATATCGAGACCGTTAGTGGTGGATACACGTATCCTGTTCTCATCGAGACGATGAGTTTCAACGTATTTGTTCATTTTTATCTCTTCACAAAACCGGGTAGCAGCCGCGGTAATGCGAGATAAGTGGCGCCGCTTTAGGACCTCGTCCGGATACTGTCAACGCCCGGCTGTACGTGCGACGCTCTAGAAAACCGTTGAGACGCCAGGACAGCGGCGCTTGTTTGACGGGGCAACTGTCAGGCAGGAACCCCAGTCAGAGCACGGGTCCAATCATCGCCAGGGTGTTGTGCCAGAGGCGACGAGACCACGGCCAGGCGCGAACCGCCTCGAGCGTGATTTCGTCGGAGACATCAGTGTAACTATGCTGCCGCGCCCGGATTTCGGCAGTGAAATCGCGGTCGCTGAACAGGATATTGTTTTCGAAGTTGAGGTCGAAGCTGCGCCGGTCGAGATTGGCAGAGCCGATCATGCCCATGCGCCCATCGAGCGTAAGTGCTTTCGTGTGAAGGAGGCCAAGCGGGTATTCGAAGATACGCACGCCAGCTTCCAGCAATTCCTCATAATAGCTGCGGCTCGCGCCCGCTACGATCCATGAATCATTGCGCGTGGGTACGGTCATCGTCACACGCACGCCGCGTCGGGCTGCCGCACAAAGCGCTGCCTGAATAGGCTCATCCGGCACATAATAGGGCGTGGTGATTGTCAGCTCTTCTGCCGAGGCATTCATGAGCGAAGTAAATACCTCAGGCATCGCAGCATAACGCAAGGCCGCGCTGGTCCCGATGACCTGCGCCACGAAGCCCTCGCGATCTTCAATGACCGGAGCGGATGCGAGAAGCGCACCGAGATCCTCATCGGTGTGTGCCATCCAGTCAGTCGCGAAAAGATGCTGGTTCTGCAGCACCACAGGCCCTTCGAAACGCGTCATGAGATCAACCCAGGGCGCAAAGCGCGCCTTGACGCGAAATTCCGGGTCGGCGCAGTTCTGACTGCCGCAATAGGTCAGGCGATTATCGATCACCACGATCTTGCGGTGATTACGCATATCCATGCGCCCATGAAGAGGCCAGGTGAGAATATTGCCCATAGGCATGGCCCGTACCAGATGGGCACCCGCCTCCTGCATTTTCTTCCATGACGGGTGAGCGATCAGGCGGCGCGAGCCAAGATCGTCAGCCATTACGCGGCAGGTCACGCCACGCGAGGCTGCCCGGCAGATGGCATCGATTATTTTTGTGCCGTTATGATCCGTCAGCCAGATGTAGAAGCAGATATGCACATGGTCCTGCGCCGCATCGATATCGCGCACCATGGAATCGATGGCTGTATTGGAATCGGGCAGAAGACGCGCCCGGTTGCCTGCCTCAGGCGGATAGCCGCTGGCAGACTGGCCGACACGAAACAAGGGCGCCAGACGCGGCGGCAGATGGTATTTACCCTCGGCATCAATCAGGTCTTCGCTGCTCTTGCCCGGCACATGCAGGGTTTTACGGGCTTCCGTGATGCGCGACACAAGGCGACGGCCCATATTGGTCTCGCCCAGCATGAGGTAGGCGAGCGTTCCCAGCACAGGCAAGGCTGCGATGATGGCCACCCAGGCCACACGGGAAGCCGGTTGCCGATGGGGGCGCAACAAAGCGCGCCCGATGAACACCACCTGAACGGCGAAGCTCAGCAAGGCGCCAGTCAGACGCCAGCCGGTCATTTCCATGAAAGCAGACCCTTATCCCAGCGTCTTGCGTCGCAGGACGGTTTATTGCGCTACGAGCTTTTCGGTTTTTTCGGGCAGAAGCCTGAAGCGCAGGCGCATTACCGAGGCCCCTACATGGGCACCGGAGATGTTCATCTTGAGATCAAGCTTCACGCCATACTGGTTTTCAAGCACAGCTGCACCGACACCCGAGCCGATGGCGGCATCTGCCTTGACGGTCCAGTAGGTGCCATCGAACTGATCGAGACGTGCCAGATCCTTGACGGTGCCCGTGCCCTTGACCGTGATGTAGCCAAGAGAAGCGATACCGCCCCCACCGATCTCGAAGGGAATATCCCTGCCGTTATGATGCAGGACGCCCTTGCCCCATTCATACCCCAGCCCGCCACCGACTTCCTTAAGCGTGAAGCTGATCGTCGATTGCGTGGCAGGTGTCGCCGCAGGAGCAGCAGAAGACGCTGACGTGCCCGGTACAGGCGGCTTGGCGGCCATGCCAGAGGCCGGGTTTGTCGCAGCCGAAGCCGTCAGGGGGACGAGGCAAAGGGACAGGGACGCGGCAAAAGCCGCAAAAGAACGTGGGAACATGACCTTCGCCTCCTTCTTGTTCGATCAGGCTTGCTGTTCAGACGTCACAGCGCTGCATGAGTTGCCTGTGCCTCACCTTACGCCTGAAACAGCCCCCTGCAAATCGGCCACTTCATCGCATCTCGCTGATCACACGGGCATGCTGCGGGCAAATGAAAAGACATTTTATGAAACAGAAGGGGAAACGCTGATCACGGTTTCGAGTTGTTAAACCCGACCCTTGCTCATGGAACAGACCGAACGTGACGAGAACCCGACCGATCGCTTCGGCCCTGCGCCATGGCCGATTTACGCTGCTTCTTCCTGCCTTGCTTCTTGGCGGGTGTCAGGCAGACCACATCTCCTTTCTCGATCCGGCCGGGCCGGTCGCGGCACTTCAGAAACACTGGTTCCTTCTGCTGTCAGGCGGGTTGCTTCTGGTGATCCTGCCCGTGCTGATCGGTGTTCCGCTTTGCCTCTGGCATTACCGCGCCTCCAATCGCAGGGCACGGTTTCTGCCGGACTGGGATTTCGCCCTGCCGCTCGAATTTCTGGTCTGGGGCTTTCCGGCAGTCGTCGTCATTGCCTTCTCGCTCCTGGTCTGGGGGCCCGAGCGACGCTTCAGCCCCGAGCGCGCCATTGGTGATGCTCCGCCGCTACAAGTCGAGGTTGTGGCCCTGAACTGGAAATGGCTTTTCATCTACCCCGAAGCGCATGTGGCAAGCCTCGATCACCTCGTGCTGCCGCAAGGGCGGGAGGTCGAATTCCATCTAACCTCGGACGGCACGATGCAGTCCTTCCTGATCCCCTCACTCGGCAGCCAGATCTACGCCATGGCGGGCATGGTGACGCATCTCCATCTTCAGGCGGACCGGACAGGTCGCCTGCTCGGCGAGAACACGCAGTTCAACGGCATGGGATTTCAGGATCAGAAATTCCCCGTCGATATCGTTTCGCCCGATCAGTTTGCGCAGTGGCTGGCAAAGGCCGGCTCGAGCCCCCTGCAGCTCGACACACAAAGCTATGACATCCTGCGAAGACAGGAAACCGGTCGCAAATCGGCTCAGACGCTTCTGCACGACGCCAAGGCCTCGGATGCGATTTTCTCTTCGGTTCCAGAGCGTTTCTTCCAGGGCATCGTGATGCATTACGACGCCTCGATGCTCCCTCATTCCGGCTGATCGAGCCTAACCCTGCTGTCGCCATTGCGACACCCAAAAGACCGGAGATCAGCCTTTGCGTCACTTCCTGCTCGGCTCGCTTGGCTATGATGCCCTGCCCTTCTACAGCCTCATCGCCACCTTTGCTGCCTCGATCGTGGTTCTGGGCGCCTTGGCCGTGCTGGTATTCGTCACCTGGCTGAAAGGATGGCGCGCGCTCTGGTCGGACTGGCTGACAAGCGTGGACCACAAGAAAATCGGCATCATGTATGTTGTGGTGTCTTTCGTGATGCTGGCCCGCGCTGTGGTCGAGGCGGTTGTCATGCGGTCGCAGCAGGCCGTGGCGTATCAGAACCCCGGCTTCATTCCGCCCGAACATTTTGCCCAGCTCTTCACGACCCACGGCACGATCATGATTTTCTTCATGGCCATGCCGTTCCTGATCGGCATCTATAATTTCGTTCTGCCGCTCCAGATTGGTGCCCGTGACGTCTCCTTTCCGGTCATGAACTCGATCAGCCTCGGTCTGACCAGCGCGGGTGCCGTGCTGCTGATGATCTCGCTTTGCATCGGCAAGTTCTCGACAGGGGGCTGGACCGGATATCCGCCCTATACGGAGTTGTCATTCAGCCCCGGCGTGGGGGTGGATTACTGGATATGGGCGCTGACATTGAGCTCGGTCGGCAACACCATGACCGGCATCAATTTTGCCGTGACAATCTACAAGAAGCGCGCGCCGGGCATGACGCTCTTCCGTATGCCCCTTTTCGCCTGGACCGCCCTGTGCATCTCGATCCTGATGATTTTTGCCATGCCGCCTCTGACCGTGGCGACGCTGATGCTGGCCATGGATCGCTATCTGGATATGCATTTCTTCACCAACGAACTTGGTGGGAACATGATGAATTACATCAACATGTTCTGGCTCTTCGGACATCCTGAAGTCTACATCCTTATATTGCCTGCTTTTGGCGTCTATTCAGAAACCATCGCCACTTTTTCGAATAAACGACTTTATGGCTACACCTCGCTCGTCTGGGCGACTGTTTCGATCGCAGTCCTGTCCTTTACGGTCTGGCTGCACCATTTCTTCACCATGGGGCAGGACGGCAATGTGAATGCCGTCTTCGGCATTGCCACCATGCTGATTGCCATCCCTACCGGCGTGAAAGTCTATGACTGGCTGCTGACCATGGCGCGCGGGCGTATCAGGGTCAGCGTGCCCATGCTCTATGCCTGCGCGTTCATGATGCTGTTTGTCGTGGGGGGGGCCACCGGGGTCATGCTGGCCAATCCCGGCTTCGATTATCAGGTGCATAATACGCTTTTCCTGGTTGCGCATTTTCACAACATGCTCATCCCCGGCCTGCTTTTCGGCATGCTCAGCGCCTATCACTACTGGTTTCCCAAGGCTTTCGGGTTTCGCCTGCATGAAGGCTGGGGGCGTATCGTTTTCGGTTGCTGGGTGGGCGGCTTCATTCTGGCTTTCATGCCGCTCTATATCGTTGGCGCGCTGGGCATGCCGCGACGCAGCCAGGAGTTTTTCGAAGCCGTTTATCGCCCCTATCTCTGGGTCGCCCTCTGCGGCGCGTTTCTGGTGCTCGGCGCTCTGGTCAGCATGGTCATTCAGCTCTGGACCAGCATCAAAAACCGCAAGGCCCTTGCCGTGCCCGTGGGCGACCCCTGGAACGGACGCACTCTGGAGTGGTCGATTGCAGCCCCGCCGCCAGAGTATAATTTTGCCCTGATCCCAAAAATCGACTGTGTCGATGCTTTTCATGAAGCGAAAAAACATCGCGATGCCTGGCGGGCTCCGGAACATTATTTCGATATCGAGCTGCCCTCGAACACACCGGTTGGCTTTGTCTGCTGCGTGGCAGGTGGTGTGTTCGGCTTTGCCCTGACCTGGCATATCTGGTGGGCGGTCATTCTGGGTGCCGCCGTGTTTTTCGGCGCGATCATCCTGCGCAGCTTCAATCGCAATACGACCTATATCGTCCCGGCCTCCGAGATCAGGGAGAATGAAGAGCGCTGGCTGCTCACGCTGCGCGAGACCGCTTTCATCGACAACGATGCCATGTTCACGACCGCCAATAACGGCCTGGTCAAGGAGCCGATCTGATGGCGCAAACCGTACAGGGCAAGGGGCCAAGTCATATCGGCATCCGTCTGAGCAATGCCGCTCCCGCCTCGCATCAGGAGGAAGCCCGCTCACAGGCCGAAGAGGCACTGTTCGGCTTCTGGGTCTTCCTGATGAGCGATCTCATCATTTTCTCAATGCTGTTCGTCACCTATGCGACGATGGGCCACTCCCTCGCGGGTGGTCCCGGCCCTCATGAACTATTCGATCTTTCTTCCGCCGCATGGGAGACGGTTGCCCTGCTCGCGAGCAGCTTCACCTGCGGGCTGGCTACTCTGGCGATGCGCTATGATCGCTCGGTCAAAAAGACGCTTTTCTGGTTTGCCATTACTTTGCTGCTTGGCCTCGCCTTCCTGTCGCTGGAGCTGCATGATTTCATGACCATGGCGGCGAAAGGGGGTGGTCCCTCCCGATCGGGCTGGCTTTCTGCCAGCTGGGCCCTGATCGGTACGCATGGGCTGCATGTCACGAGCGGCTGTCTCTGGATGCTCATCATGTTTGCGCAGACAGCCCGGTTCGGTCTCGACCCGCTGGTGCAGACACGCTTCATGCGCCTCGCCCTGTTCTGGCATTTTCTCGATATCGTCTGGATTGGGATCTTCTCGATTGTCTATCTGCTTGGAGTGCTGTCATGAGCGATCACCATGAAGCGGAGCGCCGACAGGAACTGCATGGCTACGTGATTGGCCTCATTCTGGCCGTCGTGCTTTCGGCCCTCCCTTTCGGAGGGGTCATGCTCGGGCTGTTGCCGAAGACGTCACTCCTCTGGCTGATCGCCATAGCCGCGTTATGTCAGGTCATCGTTCATTTCCGGTTTTTCCTGCATATCGATCTGTCACGCTCGCATCGCGACGATCTGCAGCTGATCCTGTTTTCGCTCCTGATCGTGGCCCTCATGGTGGGAGGAACGCTCTGGGTGCTGAGTAATCAGAGGCACATGATGGGGTAATGTTCCGGCCTCATTCTGCAGCCCTTTACAGGCAATCGCCGGAAGTACTGCCGTGATGGTTATCGTAGCGACAATGACCGTGGTCTACCGCTTGCCGTCATGGGGTTGAAAACGAGGCGAGATGCACAAGCCGCTCGAGGCCGCTGTACGGACCGCCTCTGTGCCGAGACCGGAAATTCGTCTGATTGTTCAGAGCTGAGCGATCTCCCACGCAGAAAATTGCCGCAATTCTGAACAAAAACGCATCGCCCTAGAATTTGAAACGCTGACCTTCCTTGCCTGTGTCAGGCAGATAAGGGCCGCCAGCGCGTATTGTGACGCTAAGTACGGCAGGCTCCTCATCCTTGCGGTCGCCAAGCGATATTGCGGCCTCACCTGTCGTCCAACGATGTTCCGACGTCTCCAGAGGCGCCCAGCCCTCGATATCGAGGGCGCGGAGATGATCTTCAAGGCGTCTGGTTTCTGTCGCGGAATATGGCGTGACATCCCCGACAAGAACCCCAAGCTTACGCCGATCGTCACGGCAGGGCCCCTCAATATCAACGGGTCTGGCCACACGGGACGCAATGCGTACCTCACGCACGTCGGGCGGGATCAGGAACATGGCATTTTTCCCCTGTTTCCGCGCACAGGGAATACGCAGCCCCCCCTCTGTCACAAGATGAAGGCCCGGATCATGCTCCAGCACCATATCGCGACGGATGATCGCTCCATCGCCAATTCTCGCAGCGATCGCCTCGTAGATCGGCGCGACGAACTCCCGATCCGTGCGCAAGGGAGCGGCGGCATCCTGCGCCCAGGCACGATAATAGACCTTGATATCGGCAAGTCCTGAAAGAGCCGGATTTTCACCATCAAGCAGCGTTTCAGACAACACGCCATTGGCACGGATGATCCCATGCTCTGCCGTGCCGATATGATAATACTCGTAAGAGTCGAAGCTGCGATCATAGGCAATGCTCACTCCGTTGACGAGCATGCGTATCGGTACAAAGGCTTCCTCGAAGAAGAAGCAATGCTCGGCAGTTACCAGCAGATCCTGATAGGGCTGCCCCGGTCCGAACGCGCCAGCGGCGATACGCACCGGATAGCCTGCCTCATCATCGGGCAGATGGCGGCGAACCGTAACCCGGTCTCTGACCAAGTGAATGACCGGCTCAGATCCGGGCATTCCGTGACGATAGACAGTCATCAGATCGCCTTTGATGAAATCCTCAATTGCCTTCTCGCCAGCCTCGGTCTCAATCAGTGAACCGGCGAGGAAACACGTGATAACCGTCCCGCCCGCTATTGTGAGACTGCCTCCGGATACAACCACCGGATCCTTAAGCGTCGAGCCGCTCGAGGCGTAAATCAGGACGCCACTGGCAACTTCGGCACCATACATTGTCGCCCCACTGGCAACGTAGATCGTATCGTTTGTGAAGCCAGAATTGTAATAGATGTCGTTGATTGACGTCGCCCCGGCGCTGATCGTCGCAACGAGCGAATTATAGGAATTTCCAACGCTCGCTCCGCCCGAAGACATATAGAGATACCCGTTGGTGATGACCGAACTCAGCAAGGTACCGCCAGACATGACAGAAACGACCGGATATCCTCCCTGGTTGGATCCGCTGCCCCCTGAGGCGGTTGCGCCGCTCATCACGATCAGGGTTCCCCCGCTCATACGTACCGGGCCCTGGCTGACAACATTACCGCTTACATAAACGGTCACCCCTCCGGAATTAATCGCTGACCAAGTGCCTCTGAGAACAGAGACATTACTCGTAGGTGTCGTCGTCAACGGTCTGGGCGTACCGTAATCAGCGAGGATAGTAGCAGAGCCACCTGCCGTAATAGACAAGCTGCTCAGCACGGCATCGGAGCTGACAAGCACAGATGCGCCCGATGTTACTTCGAGACCATTAACGGTCGCTCCCGAACTCACATACACATTCACGCCATTGGAGATATGCGCGTTACTCGCCACCGAGCCTGAAGAAAATCTGACCGGGCTGTGATCATAAGGCGTCACCCAGGAATAGGTCTCATCGAGGGAGGTAGAACCCGAATAGTAATTTGTCTCGGTCGATATCCCGCTGACATTACTCGTGACACCACCATTTGACACACGCAGGTAGCCGTTATCGACGGTTGAATCGATCAATGAGCCGCCAGACACGACGACGGTTGGGTAACCACCCGACGCTACGGCTGAAAGGCCTGATACCGTCGCACCGCTCGCGACCGTAAGCGTCCATCCCCCGGTGAACAAGACAGCGCCGCTGATAGTGACGCCGTTGCTGACATAAACGGTTTGACCACTGACGTTACTGGCCATCCAGTTACCGCTAATCTGCGTCGCCATTGCCCGTCTCTCCGTTATTTTGCCCTCTGTGCGTCCGCCTTCGCCGTACTCTTTGACAAAATCGGAGCCCCCCATAACGGGCTACCCGGGTCAGATTATCTGTTATTAGCGTTTCAATGGCACATTATGTGGGCAAATTGGAAAGGCGTTGTTAGTAGCCGCAAATATAAATAACGTTTGACGAAGAAATTTTTATCTATTGACGGTTAATAACTATTTCTTTTGCCAGACTACGCACCAGAGCCTGGCATCCCCGTTGGATGAAACATCTCATGCCTCGATAAAGGCGCCACTGGCGCCCGGCCCATTCTGCTGGCCTGACGGCAGGATGGACAATCGGACACGCCTGCCGCATGGTGCGCTTGCTGGAGAGCGGCAGACATCCTGTCAATCAACGCATGAATTGAACCCGGCAGAATGCGGTCGCTCTCAGGCAGGACTGCCCGTGACAGCATGGATGACCCATTCCGCTGCGCGAATACCGTCTATCCCTGCCGAAAGAATGCCCCCGGCATAGCCTGCGCCCTCACCCGCCGGGAACAGTCCTGCAATGCCCGGGCTTTGACCATCTGCGCCACGCGGCATTCTGATCGGTGATGATGTACGGGTCTCGACGCCAGTCAGCACGGCATCCCCCATCGAGAACCCCTTGAGCTTGCGTTCGAAAGCCGGAAGCGCTTCCCGGATCGCCTCAACGGCGAAATCCGGCAGACAAAGGGACAGATCGGTCGGGGTCACGCCCGGCTTGTATGAGGGCACGACATCGCCAAGGGTGGTTGAAGGACGCCCGGCAAGGAAGTCTTCCACCCGCTGGGCTGGTGCCTTGTAGTCCCCGCCACCCGCAACGAAAGCCGCGCGCTCCCAGTGACGCTGGAAAGCGACACCTCCCAGCACATCGTCGGGATAATCGCGCTCTGGTGAAACATCGACCACGATACCGGCATTCGCATTGCGCTCGGCACGGGAATACTGGCTCATGCCGTTGGTCACGACCTGATTGGGCTCCGAGGTGGCCGCAACGACCGTGCCTCCGGGACACATGCAGAAGGAATAGACGGCCCGGCCATTCTTCGCGTGATGCACCAGCTTGTAATCGGCCGCCCCCAGAAGCCGGTGGCCACCCTGATCGCCAAAACGGGCGCAATCGATCAGGGATTGCGGATGCTCGATCCGCACCCCGATCGAGAAGGGTTTGGCCACCATCGGCACCTGAGCCTCTCGCAGCATTTCGAACGTATCGCGTGCGCTGTGCCCGACCGCAAGAATGGCGTGATCCGTCTCAAGCGTTGTGCCATCAGAGAGGCGCAGCCCCTTCAACCGACGGGGCGAACCCTCGGTGATCAGCCCGTCAACGCGCACCCCGAAGCGATAGCTGCCCCCCAGACGCTCGATTTCCCCACGGATATGCTCGACCATGGAAACGAGCCGGAACGTGCCGATATGGGGCTTTGAAACGTAGAGAATTTCCTCCGGTGCGCCTGCCTTGACGAACTCCTCCATGACCTTACGGCCCAGGTGGCGCGGGTCACTGACGCCGCTATAGAGCTTGCCGTCGGAAAACGTCCCGGCACCACCCTCGCCAAACTGCACATTGCTCTCAGGCGTCAATTCCGACCGGCGCCACAAGGCGAAGGTATCGACCGTACGCTCACGTACGATCTTGCCACGCTCGATCACGATCGGACGCAGTCCCGCCTGGGCCAGAATGAGTGCCGCCATTACACCGCAAGGGCCTGCACCGATCACGACGGGGCGAGGCCCGCCCGCCCCTTCCGGCGTGACGGTCGGGAGAACGTAAGACGTATCCGGGGTTGGCATGACCGACGGTGTGTTTTCATGAGCGGCAAGAACCGCCGCTTCATCGTCGATCGAGCAATCAACGCTATAGACAAGCACGATGCGCCCGCGCTTGCGCGCATCATAGCCGCGACGCGCGACCGTAAAGTCTCGCAGCGCTGCGCTATCGATGTTCAGCCGGGCGAGAATCGCCTCGCGCAACGCATCGGTCGAGTGGTCGAGGGGAAGCCTGAGTTCGGTAAGCCGGATCATGACGGCTGGAAGTCATGGAGAGAGGGGCTTTGTCAAGAAAAGAATAGGCCGCCTTAGCCAGCGACCAAAGCCCCTGCTGCCTCTCCCACCTGTCGGAAGAGGCAATCTCTCTCCTGTTTCTCAGAGTGCCGGGCGTTGTGCCTCTGTGCGGTCACGAATAGCCTTGAACTCCGACCCCTGCTTCCAGCTCGGCCACATACGCGAGAAGGCGAGGCTACGACCGACTTCATACAGGGCGGCCGCATCTTCTGCCGCACCGCTGAGATCCCAGCTCGCATTCCAGGCATCACAGGGCTGGTGATAGCAGGCCATGTAGCCCTCGAGCCATTTGCGCCCGGCAGGCACACCGCCTTTGAGCAGGTCGGGGTAACCCGCCAGATCCATGATCGGCAGAACCGGCACACCAGCCCGGGCGAAAGGGAGATGATCGGCGCGATAGAAAGCGCCGCGCTCAGGCAGAACCTCGTTCTGGGTCACGCGCCCCTGAGACGATGCAATGGTCGAAAAATCGTCCTGCAGGCTATTCTGTCCGGCGCCGACGATGAAGGCGTTGTGAGACAGCCCCCCCATCTGCAAGACGTCGATGGTGAAATTGGCCACCGTCTTTTCGAGGGAGACGAGGGGATGTTCGACATAATAAGTCGAGCCCAGAAGGCCACGCTCTTCCGCCGTCCAGGCCGCGAATACGATTGTTCTTTCAGGTGCCGGCCCTTCCTTGAAGGCGCGGGCAATTTCGAACACCGCAGCCACACCCGAGGCGTCATCGATCGCCCCACGGCGGATCATAGCCTCTCCATGAGGCCCCTTGCCCTTGCCAAACGCATCCCAATGGGCGCCATACATGATCGTCTCATCAGGATGAGTTGTGCCCGGCAATTTGGCGAGGACATTGCGACTCTGAAGGTGGGTGGTCGCCACATCAAAGCTCGTGGTCAGACTGGCAGAAGGAAGGATGACAGGGCGGAAATCGGGGCGACGTGCCGCTTCGCTCAACGCATCCAGGTCCAGCCCGGCCCGCGCAAACAGCTCATGAGCGGCCTTGCCCTCGATCCAGCCCTGCAACAGCAGCGAGTCTGGCGCACCCTGCTTCTCGAGCGCAAAATTTTCTCCTCCAGGCGCAGTGACCGTGCTCCAGGGATAGCTGGCCGCTTCGGTATCATGAACAACCAGCGCACCGATCGCCCCCCGCCGGGCTGCCTCCTCGAATTTGTATGTCCATCGCCCGTAATACGTCATGGTCCGACCGCCGAAACGATCGAAAACGGCCTCGTCCGGCTTGGCGCGGAAATCGGGATCGTTGATCAGGATGACCGCAATCTTGCCCTTGAGATCGACACCCTTGAAATCATCCCAGTCACGCGCAGGCGCGTCCACGCCGTAACCGACGAAAACAAGAGGGGCATCGGTGATCTTGATCTGCGACGAGGGCATATTCGTCGTCAGGTAGATTTCCTGCAACTGCCTGTATATTACGGGTTCTGATTGCCCCACCCGGAACTGGACCACGCTCTCAGGCGCAATCTTCGTGTGAACCATCGGGACTTCCTGGGTCCAGCCGCCGTTCTCACCGGCGGGCTGCAGCCCGATCGCCTGAAACTGCGCCACCAGATAATTCACCGTCTTGATGGCTCCGATCGTTCCGGGAGCACGCCCCTCGAACGGATCAGACGCCAGGGTCTTGATCACCTCCGACATGCGGACAGGGTCCATCGGGGCATAGACAAGGGGATCAGCCGCCAGGGCAGAAGATCCGAGCAACCCGAGCATCGACAGGATGGCCGTGGCTGAGATACGGGCTGATCGCATTGTTATTTCCTTGTCTTTATTGTCGTGGCGACGAAGACGCCGTTTCTTTGTGTTGCTTTGCGCGCGGCCGAGAAATGCCACCAATCGAGCGCCTCACCCGTGCGGCACTGATGAATGGCGGCAGAAAAGATATCATGAACACAGGGATCGTGATGCTGGCCTGTCTGAACACACAGGCGCTGATAGAGAATATCGGGGTCACAGGATGCGAGTTGCTCGCGTGTCGTAATGCCGAGCAATGCGAGATCCTCGAGCGCCGCCGGACCGATATTGCGCAAACCGACAAGGGTCACAGCGGCGCACCGATATCGGGGCGAAGCGGCATCGCAAAAGCGGTAAGGCAAGGTTTCATGGTCGGTCCTTTCAAAAGGCGAACCCTGGAACACGCATACGGAACAGACTGAGAGATCAAACCGAAACCACCGATACGAGGCGAGTCACCGAAGCCTCTGAAATCGTTATAAAATAGTTAACATGCAACCCATTGCGCACGGACATCGCATACCACCTCACAAGAGACGATAATTCAACGACGAAATTGACGTTTTTGATTACAAACCCTTTCTATCGCCCTTATTTGCCCGATTGAAACAAAACTCACGACGACGTTGAAAGAATAAATCGAAAATAATCCAGTCGATTCACCAATATTTGGCAGCAACGTTGTAACAGGACAATTAACCCCAATGCTGCCACGTTATTTCCCGCCGATGGCACGCATACGATAATTCACGTGCTCAGCCACAACCCTGCATGGTTCATGTTGGCTTGAGCCATGCTGATGCCGTATAGGAGCGGTTTCGCGAGATTTACGGAAAGTGCCCCATGGCCGAAACGCCCTGCGACCATGCCCATCATGCGGGTCATGATCCTCACGCGCCCCATCAGGGCTGTTCTCATGATCACGACCACGCTCATGACCATGACGATCATGCCGGGCATCATCATGGCCATCACCACGGGCATGGGCACGGGCATGTTCACGAGCCTGCCAGCTATGGCGTGGCCTTTCTGATCGGCGTCACGCTGAACGTCGCCTATATCGTTGCCGAAACGGTCTGGGGGCTCCTGGCCCATTCGCTCTCGCTTCTTTCCGATGCCGGGCATAACCTGTCCGATGTGCTGGGGCTGGGCGCGGCATGGCTTGCCCACAGCCTCGCAAAGCGGGCGCCCACCGCGCGTTTCACCTACGGTCTCAAGCGTTCGACCATACTTTCTGCCCTGAGCAATGCCGTGCTTCTGCTGCTGGTGACGGGCGGTATCGTCTGGGAGGCCATCACCCGGCTCATCCATCCCGGTGAGGTCGCGGGCCGCGTCGTCATGCTGGTGGCCCTTGGTGGCATCGTGGTGAACGGTGCAACGGCGTTGCTCTTCATGAAGGGTGGCAAGGACGATCTCAATCTGCGCGGCGCCTTTCTGCATATGGCGGCAGATGCCGTCATGTCGCTTGCAGTCGTGATTACCGGTCTGATCATCATGCTGACGGGGTGGACGATCCTCGATCCCATCGTGAGCCTGATTGTCTGTATATCGATCATCTTCGGCACCTGGTCGCTGCTGCGTGCCTCACTCGACATGGCACTGGACGGCGTGCCGGAGCGTATCGATCTCGAGCAGGTCGCCACGAGCCTGCGCGCCCTGCCGGGTGTTGAAGACCTGCATCATCTTCATGTCTGGTCGCTCAGCACGACCGATACGGCCCTGACTGTCCATCTGGTCAGTGCCGCGCCTGCCGGTGGCCAAGATGCGCTCCTGCGCGAGGCATCGACCATGCTCTCCAAGCGTTTCCGTATTGGCCACGCCACATTCCAGATCGAGGCCCCCGGCAGTGCCTATCCATGCGGCACGGCGCCTTGCGGCACTTCTCCCGGCGGCAGCGGCATCTCATGCTGAAGCAACCCGAAAAGATCGTTTTCGGCTGGGTCTCGCTCTTCGTCAGCCTGATCGCGCTCGGGCTGAAATACATTGCCTGGCGTGTGAGCGGCAGCGCGGCTTTGCTGTCGGATGCGCTCGAGACCATCATCAACGTCGCCGCTGCCATCGGCGCGCTCTGGGCGCTCAGCGTTGCCCAGCGACCGGCCGATGACAATCACACCTACGGGCACGACAAGGCCGAATATCTTTCCGCCGTGACCGAGGCTGTCCTTGTGGTGCTGACCGCAATCGGCATCGCCTGGGTTGCATGGAAGAGCTGGCTTCTTCCCAATACCGACATCGCCCCCTGGCGTGGCATCGTGTTCAATGCGCTGGGCGGGGTGGTCAATCTCGTCTGGGGGCTCGTTCTCGTGCGTCAGGGGCGCCTCAAACGCTCGCCAGCCCTTACCGCCAATGGCCGCCACGTCATTTCCGATGTCTGGACCACTGTCGTGCTGGTGGTCGGTATCGCGCTCATTCCGCTCACCGGTTATGCCCGTCTCGACGCCCTGCTTTCCGGCCTCGTTGCGCTCAATGTCCTGCGCGTGGGCTTTGACATGATGAAGCACTCCATCGCCGGATTGATGGATGAAGCCCCCGATTCGGACACATTGCAGATGATCCGCGTCGTGATTTCGGAACACGCCACCGGCGCGATAGAAGCGCATGATATCCGTGTGCGTACGGCGGGCAGTGTCAGCTTCATCGAATTTCACCTCGTCGTACCCGGCGCCATGAGCGTGTCCGATGCCCATGACATCTGCGATCGGGTTGAACACGCGCTCAGACGCCATCTGGGGCGGGCCCTGATCCATATTCATGTCGAACCCGAGGAAAAGGCGAAGCAGACAGGCATCCCGGTGCTGGCATAAGATCGTTTTAGGACCGAACCGGACGCTCGCAGCGTCGTTAGGTTTTTGAGACGAGAGTTTCTTGACCTGTCGCCCGCGGTGCTGGCAGGAGCGTTCCACACCGGTCGGTGCCTCCCGATCTCCAGACAGGCGAGCATTCATGCGCCCAAGCACCGCTCTGCGGCAAAAGAACCGCATCCAGCATCTCCGCCGTTCCGCGCGTAGAACGACGTCGCAATGGCGTCGTACCCTCACCTACTGGCTTGGTGCCGTTCTGGTGGGCGTGGTGGCTGTCGGCTTTGCCGGCACGGCAGACTGGGCAGCGCGCGCACGCGGGCGCCTGCTGCACTGGGACCCTTACGTGATGCTGGTTGTCGTTCCCGCCGGGCTCGCCTTTTCGACCTGGGTGACACGACGCTTCTTTTCGGGCGCACAGGGAAGCGGCATTCCGCAAACCATCGCAACCTTGCACATCGAGAATTTCTCGATCGTCAATCGTGTGCTCTCGCTCAGAATCGCCTTCGCCAAGATCGTTCTGACCTGTTTTGGTCTCATGGTCGGCGCCTCGATCGGCCGTGAAGGCCCGACCGTACAGGTCGGTGCGGCCATCATGCATGGCTTCTCGCGCCTGCTGGGCACGGCGAGCGTTTCAGCCCGACGCGGGGCCATTCTGGCGGGTGGTGCGGCAGGCGTCTCGGCTGCCTTCAATACCCCGCTGGCCGGAATCGTCTTCGCCATCGAGGAACTCTCGCATTCCTTCGAACAGAAAACTTCCGGCACGATGCTGACAGGCGTCGTGCTTTCAGGTGTGACGGCCATCGCGCTGGTCGGCAACTACTCCTATTTCGGTCACACCGATGTCGACGTCCCGCTGGGTACAGCCTGGATTGCGGTACTGACCTGCGGCATCGTCGGTGGCATTGCAGGCGGCAGTTTCTCTGCGCTTCTTATCCGCTTCTCGAAGGGAATACCGGGGCGTATCGGGGCGCTCATCAAGGCGCGCCCCGTGGCCTTTGCCGCCCTTTGCGGTTTTGTTCTGGCGCTGCTGGGCCTTGTCTCGCATGGCGCGACCTATGGCACAGGCTATATGCAGGCACGTGCCATCATTGACGGATCGGAGCATTATCCTGCCTCGTTCTTCGTGCTGAAATTCATTGCCACTGTCGTGTCCTATTGCTCGGGAATTCCAGGGGGCCTGTTCGCCCCGTCGCTCTCGGTCGGCGCGGGTATCGGCGGCTGGATCGAGCAATATCTGCCCCATACGACACCGGGCGCCGTCGTTCTGCTTGGCACGGTGGCCTATTTTTCGGCCGTGGTGCAGGCGCCGCTGACCGCGACCGTCATCGTCATGGAAATGTGCGACAACCAGCAGGTAACCCTGGCGCTGATGGCGACCTCCTTCCTGGCTTTCGGTGTGTCGCGCATGATCTGCAAACACGCGCTTTACGGCGCTCTTGCCGACCGTTTCATGGAAGCCGCCCATAGCGCGGCCCCTGCCCCCATCTATACGCGCGGTTCGGCGGCTCCTGCGGTCGAGACCCTTGCAGAGCAGGTCGAGAAGAAGGACTGATCTTTCAAGCGGCGAAACCCCTCCCCATATCGGGAGAATGACACCGCTTTCCATTCTCGATCTGTCCCTCATCCGTGAAACCGGCAGTGCTGCCGATGCCCTCTCGGATTCACGCCTGCTGGCGCAGAAGGCCGAAACGCTAGGCTTTCAACGCTACTGGGTGGCAGAACATCATGGCATGCCCGGCATCGCTTCGGCGGCAACCAGCGTGGTAATCGGAGCCCTTGCCGCAGCGACATCCCGTATTCGTGTGGGTGCTGGCGGCATCATGCTGCCGAACCATGCGCCTCTGGTCATCGCCGAACAATTCGGCACTTTGGATGCGCTCTATCCGGGTCGCATCGATCTCGGGCTGGGCCGCGCCCCGGGGTCTGATCAGAGAACCCTGCGCGCGCTACGACGCAACCGCGAGGGGGCAGAACGCTTCCCGCAGGAAGTGCTTGAACTCATGGCCTATTTCGCCGGGGATGACAGCCAGACCGGCATTCTGGCGACACCGGGCGCAGGCGCCGATATTCCCATCTGGCTACTGGGCTCCTCGCTTTTCTCGGCCGAACTCGCCGCAGCCCTTGGCCTTCCCTTTGCCTTTGCGTCGCATTTTGCCCCACAGATGATGGAAGAGGCCATCGCGCTCTATCGGGAGCGATTCCGCCCCTCGTCGCGTCTTGCAGCGCCTCACGTCATGCTAGCGATGAATATCGTTGCGGCCGATACCCATGAAGAAGCCGATTATCTGGCGACGTCGCGGCGCCTCTACATGGCAGCACTGCGTCAGGGAACGCCGGGGCGCTTTCCTCATCCGGTCCCGGTTCAGGACCTGCCCTGGGGACCGGAGATCAGCCGTCAGTTCGACGAAGTCCTGTCGACAAGCTTCGTTGGCACGGTCGATGACGTTGCGGCGGGGCTGAGCCACTATGTGGAGCGCCACCGACCCGACGAAATCATGATGGCCCTGCCGATCTACGATCTCGTCCCTCGCCTTCACGCCCTTGATCTGGCGCGGGAAGCAGCCAGGCGTGCCGGTCTGGGCTGACCCTTCCTACCCGAGGCGTTCCTTCAGAACGTCGATGGGCAATGTCACGTTAAGTGCTGCATGGTAAATGCTGATGATGAGAGCGTCATCAGTGAGCTACAAGCGGCACCGATTTCCTCGTGAGCTGATCGCTCATACGGTATGGCTGTATTTCCGCTTCCCTTTAAGCTTTCGTCTTGTGGAAGAGCTGCTTCTCGAGCGGGGCGTTGTCGTCTCGTAAGGGACGATCCGTCGATGGAGCCTGAAGTTCGGCACAGCATACGCACGCGCCCTGCATCGCAAGACAGCAAGACCGAATGATATCTGGCACCTGGATGAGGTGCGGGTCGTGATCCGTGTCAAGCTTCACTGGTTGTGGCGCGCAGTCGATCAGGACGGGTATATTCTCGACGAAATCCTCCAGACGCGACGCAATACCGAAGCAGCCAGACGTTTGCTGACACGACTTTTGAAGCGGCAGGGGGTGCGCCCTGCTCGCATGATCACCGACAAGCTGAAATTCTACAGGGCTGCCAGACGCCAAATGTGTCTCTCAATACGGCATCTCTCGCATAAGGGTCTGAACAACCGGGCGGAGAACAGCCATCTCCCTCTACGAAAACGCGAGCATATTATGCAAAAATTCCGCTCACCGGGTGGGTGTCAGCGCTTCGTGTCCGTCTTCTCAGCCATCCGAAATCTCTCCGGCACATCCGCCTCTATCACCACCGCCTTTTCCCGGCACATCCATCGTATCAGGGCCTTCGCTCAATGGAGCAGCGCGACCGCCCTCAGCGTCTGAATGTCCCCTTCGCGGGCTTCAACTAACTCACTTCAGTTAACGTGACATCACTACGCGACCTAATGCACTATGAGAGTGCCACACCTCCACTGTACATCTAAATTTTCGATAAGTGGCCATACATCTGATAAAATTTGAGTTTCAATCAGAGATATTGCTTCAACGTCCCCGTCTGAGGGTTTTACATGAAAAATACACTCTACCCGGAAATTGTTTGAACTGTTTTCAAATACTACAACACCAGCTATGTTAGACACACCTTCCATTCTCAAAGCTTTTTCCACATAAAATGAAACTTTTTTTATATCCATCTTCGATTTAGCTCCCTCATGGCATAGACGGAACATTCTGAGCCCCTGTATTGCTATCTCGAATTATTCGATTACTTTTTTCTACACAACTTTTCCACCATATATAACAATTTTCCCAAAATAGACCCAATATTTAGATCTGAGATTACGGATTATCTTATATTTTCCAATCAACACGCCATAAAGCAATTAATTCGGACCCTCTTCAAGTATACTTCTACCCTTTTCGGGGTCATAATTTTTATGGCCGATTTGATTTTTACCCTACTTTCCTTCATGAATTGAATTCGAAGGCTTATCATTCCCTTCTGGATCTTCGTCATTAGGCGGCAGTAAATCTGCTCCGACGGTCTCAGCTGACGTGGGTCGCTTGCTCGGCTGGGCCTGAGTTTCGTTTTTACCGGTATGATCGGCAGCTTGCGGCTCACCTGTCGTCGCGTCTGCATTCTGGTATGCCTGATAGGCTTTCAGAGCGTTATTGAATACATTTCTTGCCTCTTCCTGGGTGAGTGGCGATTTCAGCGCTTTTGCGATATCGCCGACGGTAACCGTCATCCCCCTGACAGTCGTGATTTTCCTGATCGGCGCCAGTGGCGGGCTTTCCACGGTCGTGCAGTCGCGCCTGCTGAGTGTCGCAACCGGATCTGAAGGCCTGGCTGCCGCGCTCAATCAAAGCGCCTTCAACACAGCCAATGCTATCGGGCCGTGGCTCGGAGGACTCGCCGTCGCCCATGATCTGGGCTGGACCTCTGTCGGCTGGGTCGGACTGGCCCTGTCGCTCAGTGGCTTCATAATTTTTCTGCTGAGTCTCGCCGAGGAGGCCTGGTCAAAACAGGCGCGCTCGCGAGGAGCCTGACCAGTCATGCGTTCTGGCCCCTTGGGGCGCCGCATGAGCTGCCTGCTTCTTGCGTCAGGCTTGGCTCGACACCGGTTATGCCGCATCTCGATCCTGTGGTTTTTGATCGAGATCAAGCATTAACAACTGATAATAAAGCTCACGCCATCGCGTCGCCCCTCAGGACAGATCGAAGGCTTTCATCCTGTTCCCTGCCAGGGCGCAGGCCGCATGCACGACTCCGAGATGGCTCAGCCCTTGAGGTGTGTTGCCCAGATACATGCCGGTCTGCGGGTCGATCATCTCGGCAATGACCCCGGTATTGCGTGGCAGCCGCGCCAAAAACTCTGCAAACAGCGCATCAGCTTCTTCTTTTTCACCTAGCAGGGCCAGAGCCTCGACCATCCAGCAGGAGCAGGCGAGAAACGCCCCCTCTTCAGACTGCATACCGCTGTAGCGATACAGAAATGGCCCGCTTCCCAGCTCCGCGCGGATTGCGTGCAGCGTCGCGCGCATGCGCTTGTCACGGTCAAAGCCGAACGGCACAGCCAGGGCGATGGACGCATCCAGCGCATCAGAGCCGGGATAGAACAGATAGGCCTGACGTTTTTCCGACCAGCATTCGCTGTCTATCCACGCCATGATCCGCTCTTTTTCACGCGCCCAGCGTGGGGCGCGATCTTTTGCCAGATGGCCACGTGCCGCCATCTGGCAGGCACGATCAAGCGCCTGCCAGCAGCTGATCTTCGACATGGTGTAATGCTGGTCTTCGGTCAGTTCCCAGATACCGGCATCTTTCTGTCGCCAGTGATCAGCACAGCGATCCGCAAGATCGGCCAGAAGCTGGGCCGTCTTCTGGTCGAGCAGATTGCCGCGTGAGACGAACAAGGCTGCGGTCTCGAAAATATCACCATAGATCCCATGCTGATGCTGACCCGACGCCCTATTGCCGCTGACGACCGGCTTGACCCCACGATAGCCCTCGACCTCGTCATAACGCGTTTCGTCCTCGACGCGCTGGCCAGAAAGGCCATACATGACGAGAGGCCCCTCTTCGCCCAGATGATGCACCAGCCAGGCCAGCGCCGCCTTGACCTCTGCCACAGCTCCCAGACGCAGAAAGGCATTCGCGACATAGGCAGCGTCGCGTATCCACGCGAAGCGATAATCCCAGTTCTTGCCATCGCGCAGACGCTCGGGCAGCGATGTGGTGGCTGCCGCCGCAATAGCGCCGCTCGATGAATAGAGCAGCAGCTTCAGGGCGAGCGCACTGCGACGCACCTGCTCGCGATAGGGGCCGTCATAATGCAGGTCATTGGCCCAGTTGCGCCACGCGGAATCGCTCGTCTCGATGCGGGCATCGATCTCTTCCACCGATGGCACGGCAAGAGGCTCGTTTTCTGTGGCGACCAGGGCAATGAGCGCGCGGGTCTTTTCCCCCACCACGATCTCGGCCTCTATGGCGTCATCTTCCTCGCGGGTCAGGCGCATGTTCTCTGTATGCACCAGATGCGCCAGAACCGAACCGACATGGAAGATCGACCCGTTTTCGGTCTCCTGTATCCAGGGCGCTACGGTGCCGCAGCGTGTCCCAAGGCGAAAACGCACGATGAAGGTCATGCGACCCGAAACGCCTTCGATCCGTCGGGCGAATTCCGTCCAGGGCAGGCGCCCGGCAAGGGTGCTGTTCAGAGAATCCGTCAGCCGCGCCGTGCCGTGTTCCGTCTCGATCAGGGTCTCGAGAACATTGCTGTCCTCGCGATAGCGGCGTGTTGCGGTATAGGCCCCGACAGGGCGTATCTGGAAAAAACCACCCGGGCGATGCAGCAGGCGGTCGAACATGGGCGGAGAATCGATATTAGGCACGCAAAGCCAGTCGACACTGCCATCGGGCGCCAGCAGAGCCACGCATCGGCCATCGCCGAGAGCCGCATAATCCTCAATGGGCCAGAACCCGTCGAGCGGCCCTTCAGGCGAGAGCGCCCGGGCAAGGGCGGGTATCGTATGCGTCATGGGCGCCTCTCTCGATCTGTCGGCTCGGCTTGTCGCCGGGGCAGATGCAACAATCGAGAGAGGGGACGGGTTTCTCCCGCCAGTTTTTCAGAAGATTTCTATATGGCTCTTGAAGCCGAGAAGTGCCTGATTGTTAAGCTGTTTCTGACCACCGGGGTTGAAATAATACTGGAAGTCAGGCGCGAAGGTGACCCCGCGCAGCACATGAATCTGATAGGTGGCTTCCACCACATAGGCGCTGGTCTGAGGAAAGAGCGACCCGTTCGGGATCGGCAGGCCCTGCATGGCGTAGAGGCGCTGCGAACGCGTCAGGTCGTCAGACACATGAGTCCATGAGAAATTGACGCCAACGCCATCGAGCGGGCGCGACTTCCAGAACCCGCGATCGAGCACACCGATCGAGAGCTGGTCTGCGCGCGTCGCAGTCTGTGCCTTGTTGAAATAGGCCGCACCGATCAGGGTGACGCCGGCATCGGGGGCCTGACCGGGGTGGTGATAGACCATCTGATCCACCAGCCCCCAGGCTGCCCAGGCGCCATGCACGTTGCGCGGCTTGAGGCCGCTCAGCGCAAAGGCGTCGCCATTGCCGTCATAGTAGTTGTCCTTGTGGTCTGCCGTATCATACGCAAAACCTGCCTTGTAATGGCCGGGCAGCGAGTGATCGTGACCAAAGCGCGGCTCCCAGATGAATTCGACCGGCATGGCCTCGCCATCGATCGTCGCGCCGTTGAACTTGAAGCCCGTACGCATCTGGGCATTGCCGTAGATGGCCTGGGTCTGGGTGAAATAGACACCGAATTGCAGAATGGTGTTCTCGCTCGGCCTGATCCGGAACCGCGCTGCCCAGTTGGCATCGGGGTAGGAGGCGTGAGCCGTATTGTCACTCGAGGCCTTCGGGTTACCGCAGAAGGCATTGTTCATGAAGTTACAGTAGAGCGGATTGGCCGAGAAATCGGACAGGAAGGACATGCGCCCCGCCGCCACATTGAAACGGTCATTGAACAGCGTTTCCTCGCCATAGGCATAGACAAGATGGACGACCACGTTGCCGCCACTGCCATAAATTTCCTGGCTGGGGTTGAGGTTGTCGCCAAACATGCGGCTCACGGGAATGCCGTAACGGCCAACCATCACATCATGGGTCGAAAACCCGGTCCAGCCCGCCAGACGCTCCCAGTCAATGTCGTTTTCCATCGAATACTGACCGGTATTGCTCGCCCCCTGGCGCAGACCGAGCCCCTTGGTCGGGGCCGTGATCATGCCTGACATCTCGTTGGTGTTATCGAGCAATATGGCAATGCCATGCTCACGCAGCCAGGCATTCACCCCGAACGGATTGACGAACAAGGCCTCCGGCTTCGGCAGCGGGGCAACGGACGTATCCTTCTGCACCTCCGACAGAGAGGCTTGGGTCAGGGCCGAGGGCTGCTGGCCGGCATTGACGGCGCCATAGGTGGCATTGGCGACCACGGGGGACGGAGACCCCTGCGCATAGGCAGTGGCGGCCATGAACGGCATGGCAAGACAGGCGGAAAAGAGGCGCAAGACGGAAGGGGTCAATGTCTGGCTCAAGCTCCCTGTGAGTGGATGACCGTCTTTTAAGAAAACCGACAGGTTTTTTGGACCCTGCCGGTCGTGTTTTTATGCCGTATCCGTGATCAGCTACCCATGGAAGCGGAAAAAACACCGTTAAATCTGACGTCAAGCGATCATGACAAATCATTGCTGGATCGGCAGAACCGATCACAGCCTGGAAGGAGCCTCGTTAATTTTCCGCTTAGAGATCGTAGTTCACGCGGAAATAGTAGTAGCCACCGTTAATGCCGAGCTGCGAGGTGCTCATGTAATATTGCGGCGCGCCGAGATAGCGGTTTCCATCAGGCACGCGGCTGGGATAGGCCGAGAAGATGTTGTTGCCGCCGATCGTGGCTGTCCAGCGGGGGGTGATCCGGTAGCTCACGTCCAGATTGGTCGTCCATTTCGGCTTGTTCTGGTATTCCAGAAAATGCGTCGTGCTGAACTGGTAGGGGCCGGGTGCATAGTAGGTGAGCTGGTTGGTCGTCTGGCCCCAGCGGATCTCATGCAGGCCGATGATCCACTTCGCATGGGTCCAGTTGCCACCGAAGATGATCTTGCTGCGCGGATAGGCCGTGGTCAGATAGGCAATCGAGGCCGCATTGAGCAGTGGCCCGCCGGTAAGCGGGTTGGTGGCCTGATGCGACAGGCGGGTACGGTTGAGGTTGATCGCTGCATCCCAGTCGATACGCCCGAAAGCGCCGAGCTTGGTCAGATAGGTGACAGTGATATCAAGTCCCTGCGTACGGGTGCTGGCCACATTGCCGAACCAGTTGGCGGTGATAGCGCTCTGATTCCATGTGCCGATATCGGATGGCAGCGCAAAACCATTGAGCTGCATGGCCTTGATTGCCGTCGCACCCGAGATATTGCCGCCCGGCATGATCCGGTCACGCATGTTGATCTGATAGATATCGGTCGTGACATGCAGGTTGCGGATCGGCTCGACAATGAACCCGCCTTCCGCATTGGTCGAGCGCTCGGGCTTGAGGCCAGACGACCCGTTGGCAAGTGCACCGGGCGAGCCTGCGCCGATCAACCCACGGGCTGCAGTCGGCGAGATATTGAGTGCCGAGTAGTATTTCTGGGCAAGCGTCGGTGCATGAAACCCGTTGCTGATCGTTCCACGCAGCGCGATGCGACGCGTAATGTCATAGCGCAACGAGACCTTGCCGTTCTGGGTGTTGCCTACATCGGTGTAATGCTCGTAGCGACCTGCCAGATCCAGCTGCAGCCCCTTGGCCAGATAGGTCGAGATATCAAGATAGCCTGCCGCCACGTCACGGCTGTAATTCCCTGCATTGCCGGGGTTCGTGCCCGCAAGCGCGTCCGATCCGTTGCCATAGAGTGAATCCGGCGAGCCCGTGCCGACCGAATAGCCCTCATACCGATAGGACGCGCCACCGGCGAAATTCACGCTGTGCGGCCAGCCACTGAACTCGAATTTGCGGCTGAAATCGAAATCATTCGTCCATTGCTGGTTATTGAAGCCCTGCACGTCAAACGAGGTGGGTGTGCGGCCCGTCGCCTTGTTGATCGAGAGGTTCACCGAGTTGATCAGACCGATATCGTCGTAATCGCGGCCATAGACGCTCGAAACGTCCCAGTGCCAGCCCTGGAAATCGCCCTTCACACCGGCCTTGAGCTCGAAATCATTCTCGTTCAGCGTCTCGACCGGCGAATACCCCCAAGGGTAGATCGCCTGATAACCGGGATAGGCGTTCAGCGACGAGGCCAGACGATAGTTCTGATAGGATTCGGCATGGCGATGGGCATAGGTGCCCAGAGCATAAAGCTGGATGTTGTCTGTCAGATCATATCCGGCATTGACCGCAACACTCTCGCGCGTCTGCTCGGGCTGGCTCAGGATGTTGTTCTGATAGGTACCCGTGCGGTTGTCGGCGGCGCTGCGATAGGTGTGATCCTGATGCACGAAATCGCCGCTGACATGCACAAAGCCCCGCGACCCAAGGCTTGCCCCGCCATCAAGATAGACACCCTGCTGAAAGCCATCGCCTTCGGAAGTGATGCCGGTGATGTTCTGGGCGTGAAAGCCGCGCGCCTGTTTCTTGAGAATAATATTGACCACACCGGCCACGGCGTCCGAGCCGTACTGGGCCGATGCGCCGTCGCGCAGCACCTCGACATGATCAATGGCCGACATCGGAATCATGTCGATATCGGATGCCGTCGACCCCTGCTGCGGGCCGGGGTTGGAATAGATATTGGCCGTGTTGTGGCGGCGCTTGCCATCGACCAGAACGAGCGTCTCGTTCGGGTTGAGGCCACGAAGGCTGATCGTGTCCGTCATCGCACCGGCATCGAAACCGGCTGTCGGTGTGGTGAGCGAGGGCAGCAGCAGCGCAAGCGCATCGCGCAGCGTGCCCTGACCTGTTGCCGCAATCTGCTTGTGCGAAATGATATCGAGCGGCGCGATCGCATCGCGCGCCTTCTTGCCAATCTCACGTGTACCGGTCACGACGATGGCTTCACTGCCACCATCGGCGTCGCCCGCCGTAACCGGCGCAGACTGGCGCGTGCGCAGCGCCTTGCTCTTGGCAGCAGGCTTTGCCGACCTGGCAGGCTGGGTCTTGTTTGCGGCGGGATGACTGACGCTGTCAGTCGCGGTTCCTGCTGTTGTCTGCGCCAATGCCTCGGCCCCGCAGGACATCAGGCACGTCGTGGCAATAAGGGACAGGATCCCCTTGCGTGCAACTGATGGCAGGAGAGACCGGGAGCGTACCAACATGATAAACCTTACCAATGATTCAGGATTAGCCTACTCCTCATTGGTCTGTTGCATATTGTCAACGGAGTGGGGGGTTTTGCGCAACAAATGCGCCGTTCTTGTTGAAAAAATGCAACAGAATTGTTTCGCCCTGCGGGGGCGCCGGGTCTCCCATCTGAAACGCCCGGTTTTCTGCAAGTGCCTTCATGATGCGCAACGGCCCGCCATGGGTCACCACGCGGCAGTTCTCCGCCCTGGACAGGAGATCGCGCCAGAAAGCCGTGACACGCGCGATGAGCGCCTCGACATTTTCTCCTCCGCCCGGTTGGTAACCGAACGGATCAGCGGCCCAGTCATCGAGCGCTTCTCGCGGGATGGCAGACCAGTTCTGACCCTCCCATGCGCCAAAATCCATTTCGAGCAACCGCGCATCGGTCTGAACAGGTGCCCCACCCGCCAGAAAGACGGCGGCGCGCTGACAGCGCTGCGCGGGTGAGGCATAAACCGCCCCCTGCCCGCCCCATCTTGTGACAAAGCGCTCCCAGCCTGGTGCGAGCGGCACGTCCCGCCTCCCGTAGCACTGCCCTTCAGTCCCCAGAACGGGCGGATGACGCGCCAGCAGAACTGAAAAAGATGCCTCTAGTCCCATCGAGACAGCACATGAAAAAACGTGCCTGACACCTGACCGCGCTGCGCGCCCGCCACGCCGAGATCGTTGCCTTCGCCATCCTGTAACCGGGCAAAAGCGGCATCGCTGCCGGGATCGGTCACTCGGGCATAATGAAACTCATGCCCGCGCAGCCTCGTCCCTTCCGGCCCCAGAACAGAAGACTGCAAAAGCTGCGCCTGACGATAACCGAGCGCCATCTTGCGCCTGGAGAAGGATGTCTCGTGAGACAGAAGCCCGAGCATGGCATGAGTCGTGCCTTCACTGTCTTCCAGCCCGGCCCCCAGCACCATGAACCCACCGCACTCTCCATGGATGGGTCGCGTCAGCGCGAAGCGGCGCATGCTCTCATGAAATGAAGTGGCCGCGGCCAGGGCTGCGGCATGCAGTTCGGGATAGCCTCCCGGCAGCCAGCAGCAATCGGCGCTTTCATCCGGCCCCTCATTACGCAGCGGCGAGAACGGGAGGATCTCGGCCCCTGCTTCACGCCATTCTTCCGCCAGATGCGCATAGAGAAAGGAGAAGGCGGCGTCGTCAGCCAGCGCTATGCGCTGCCCCGGCGGATTCACGAGTGAGGCCCCTTTGACGCCGGTTGCAGCGATCGGACGCGACAGGGCGAAAATGGCATCCAGATCGAGTTCAGCTTCCGCCTTGCTGGCAAGGGAGTCGAAAAACCCCGCCAGATCGCCCCGTTCACGGGCCTGAACCAGACCCAGATGGCGCTCTGGCAGCACGATTGATCGATCACGCCTGAACACGCCGCATAAAGGCTCTTTCAGCGCGGCGCGACAGAGTTTTTCGTGACGGTCAGAGGCGATGTTGTTCAGAATGACGCCCGCGACAGTAACTGTCTCGTCCCATTGCGACAGCCCCTGCGCGACGGCCCCCACGCTCTGCCCCTGCCCGCTCGTATCCAGCACGAGCAGAACCGGCATGGCAAAATGCGCGGCAATATCGGAGGCTGCACCGCGCTGCCCATCCGGCAACGCAAGCCCGTCGAACAGCCCCATCGAGGATTCCACGATCACCAGATCGACACCCTCCCCGGCACGGGCAAGACGGGATTCCAGCGCCGGCCCTGACATGGCCCAGCTATCGAGATTGGCGCAGGGCACGCCGGAAGCCTCCTGATGAAAGGCTGGGTCGATATAGTCCGGCCCTGTCTTCAACGCCCGCACCGACAGACCGCGACGCCGGAAGGCGCTCAGAAGCGCCAGCGTCACGCTTGTCTTGCCTGAACCCGAGCGGGGCGCTGCCACCATCAACACACGGCTCATGACGTGTCTCTCCTCTTGCGGGGCCTCATGACTCCAGTACCTGCGCAACGATATTGCGGCGCGACTGCCAGAGGCCGCGATCACGCAACGAGGCGAAACGCCTTTTCATATCCGACAGTGCTTGCGGGTTATGCGCCTCGAAGAATGCCAGCAGATCGTCATTTTCAAGCAGGGCGGCAAAAGCCAGATCGATCTGTCGGTCAAAGCGCGTGGGCAGGGTAGAAGCATAGCCCTCAAGCGCCATAACGCCACGGGCCATTTCTGCCGCGCCGCGATAACCATGGCGCATCATGCCCGCAATCCAGCGCTGGTTAGCGAGCCTGCCTCGGGTGATGCGGGCTACTTCCTGCGACACGTCGCGCAGTTTCGGCGTTTCCGGCTGGCTGGTGTCGCCATGGAGCAGCTTTGGCGTGTTGCCCAGCATCGCGGCGGCGGCAGCAAGGCCTCCCTCATGCGCGGCAGTATCGACACCATCGAGCAGATCGGTTTCTGCATGGTCCTGGATATGCAGCACCATCTCGGCGCGCCCCAGACGCGCGCGCAACCCCTCGGCATCAACCACTGCCTCGCGGTCGCCGCCATAACTCCATTGCGACCCGTCGAGATAAAGCTGACCAAGTTCATCGCGGGTCTGCCAGTTGCCCTCGGCCAGCGCGGCCTCGACCCCGGTACCATAAGCGCCGGGCGCCGCACCAAAAATGCGAGAAGCATCGGGATCACGTGTGAGCGGGTTCCATGCCTCGTCTTCCGCACGGGCCGCAACGGCGCGGGCGGCCTGATCGAAAAGCGCGATCAATCCCGGAAAGGCATCGCGAAACAGGCCTGAAATACGCAGGGTCACATCCACGCGGGGGCGGTCAAGTGTCGTGAGCGGCACGATCTCGAAGCCGGAAATCCGCCCGCTCGTCGCATCCCAGAGCGGCTGCACGCCCATAAGCAGAAAGGCGAGCGCCATATCCTCGCCCCCTGTGCGCAATGTGGCGCTGCCCCAGAGATCGAGCACGAGATGACGCAGATTCTCGCCTTCTTCCTGAAGATGGCGCGTCAGCAGCAGATCGGCGGTCTTGTGCGCCAGAATCAGCGCAGCGCGGCTTGGCAGCAGGCGCGGGTCGATGGTGGTGAGATTACGCCCTGTCGGCAGCACATCCAGACGCCCGCGTGTGGGGGCACCCGCAGGACCGGGCGGCACGAAACGCCCGTCCAGTGCGGCAAGCAGCGCCTGTCGCTCGGCCTGAGGGCAGGCATTGAGGCGGGAGGTGACGATATCAGAGGCTACTTGAGCGGATTCTGCCAGCATCTCGACCAGCGCGCCGTGACGGGGCGGCTGACAGCCGAACACGTGCAACCCGTCACGTATCTGGAGATCCTTCACATCGCAGAGATAGGCGTCGAGACGGGCCAGAGCTTCGGCCTCATCCGTCTCGCCGCCTGCCACGCCGCTTTCTGCCAGTACGCCGAGATCTGCGGCCCGATCGAGGATCTGGCGCCGCAGCAATGCCCCGCGCCGACGATCCAGCCCGTCGGCTTCGGCATATTCGTCGATCAGCCTTTCGAGATCGACCATGGCGCTATCGAGCCCGGCGCGCTGAACGGGTGGCGTCATATGGCCGATCATGACCGCGCCAAGACGTCTTTTGGCCGCAGAAGCCTCGCCTGGATTATTAACGATGAACGGATAGATGACAGGCACATCCCCAAGCAGCACAGGGGGCGCGCAGCTTTCGGACAACGCGACAGATTTGCCCGGCAGCCATTCCAGCGTGCCATGCGTGCCAAGATGGATCATGGCCGAAATTGCGCGTGTTGCGCGCAGCCAGAGATAGAAACCGATATAGGCATGGCAGGGGGGCACATCAGGATCGTGATACTGCGCCTTGCGCTCGCTTGCCCTGCCCCGCCCCGGTTGCAGCGCCACCACCATAGTGCCCAGTTCGACGAACCGGGCCTCGATGGGCTGAACCGGCGCGCCCCAGGCCGCGATGACCTTCTCACGAAACCCCTCGGGCAGAGCCTCGAATAAAAGGCGGTACGCTCCTGCTTCGAGAATACGCTGCATCGGCGCCTGACACAGCGCCTCGGGCAGGGCGGACGCCTCGACAGAGGTAATGGCATAACCAGCGTCCCGCAGCAGTGTCGTGATAGCCTCGACACTTGCAAACCCGTCGAGACCGACCGCATGGGCCGCCTGGCCTTCTGCACCGGGATAATCGGACAGAACGAGCGCGAGACGCCTTTCCGCCGGGCTTTGACGCGCCAGACGAAGCCAGCCCTGCACCTGCTGCACCATGAGCGCAATGCCCGGTGCATGGGCAACGCGTCTTGCAGGCAGGCCGGGCGCTGCCTCGTCGCGAAACGAAATCGGAGTGCCGGTCAGTCGGCCATCGAGTTCAGGCAACACACATTGCATCGCCAGATCCGATTGCGACAGGCCACGACCCGATTTCTGCCAGGCGACCAGGGTCGTGCTCGGCTGCAGGATCTGCACCACCGGCACCTGCGCCGCCTCAAGCACGGATGGGGTGCCGTCATCGCCACGCGCAGCGAAAAAGGTCGCATTGAGAATGATCTCCGGCGGCTCTTCCATCATCCAGCGATCAACAAAAGGCAGGACGCTCGGCGCACGGAGCGAGGCCACATAGATCAGGTCAACGCCAAGACCGGATTCATATAGCGCCTCGGCAAGGGCATCGACCCCGTCGAGATCGGCCGCGAGCAGGTGAGCGCGATAGAATACCAGCAGAACTCGGCTTGTCCGCTCTGTGCCAAGCCGACGATAGACACCGGCGGGCGGCAGGGCCTCGGCAATAGCGCCATCATCCGGCGCCAGCCCGGCAAGGCTGGCCATAAGGGTCAGGGCGCATCGCAGATTGCGGGCGCCCCCCTCACGAAACAGTCCGTCGAGACGCTCCCATTGCGCAATATCGACGTTCGACAGGGCTTTCAGCGCGGGGTTGGGCGTGGCCTCTCCCGTTATGAATGCCAGAGGAATGGACCGTGCACGACAAAGGGCGCGCAGTTCATCCACACCATAGCGCCAGTATTCGGTGCCCCCCAGAAGACGCACCACCACGCAACGCGCCCGGGCAATGGTCTGCTCGAGATAGAGATCGACCGACATCGGGTGGCGCAGGCGAGACAATGTGGCCACGCGCAGGCTGGGGTCCTGCGTGCCATGCACGGCACTCAGCCCGAGCAGATCGCTTTCGGAAAAAGACAGCAGAACGAGATCGGCGGGCTCATGACCGAGATCCTCGGCCATGGCCTGCCCGTCCAGATCATGCGTTTCCCGAAAGAGAAGATGCATGGCTCAGCCAGCGTCGAAGCTGTTTTGCACGGCAATTGGATCGAGCCCATGCAACCCGATCACGACCAGCCTGCCCTCGCCCTGCGCGGCATTGCCCCATGGTTCGAAGGCATGGCGGATGCGACTACCGACTGCCTGCACACCCAGCCGCAGCGATTTCCCGGCGATGGGCGCATAGCCCTTCATCCGCAGCACATCATGCGTCAGCGCCACATGCTCGAGGCGGGCGATGAAACGCTCCACAGTTTCCTGCTCCCTGATGGGCAGAACAAAGCTCGTGAAATCGTCATGCTCGTGTTCGTCAGCGCCATCATGATGGGACGGGCGAGCAGCCAGATCATCTTCGGCAGCAGCAGAAAGGCCGAGCAGCACGGCGGGATCAACCTGACCTTCACGGGCGCGGATAACGCGCACGCGGCGCTTGCGACCAGCGAGAGCCGCCTCCACGCTGGCAAGCGCCGCCTCATCGAGAAGATCGGTCTTGTTCAGCACGACCAGATCGGCGGAATCGAGCTGATCCTCATAGACCTCCTCAAGCGGATTGTCGTGATCGAGTGACTCGTCTTCTTCACGCTGCTTCGCTACGGCCTCAGGGTCATCGGCAAAACGTCCTGCGGCCACCGCCGGACCATCGACAACGGTAATCACACCATCAACCGTCATGCGCGTGCGCACGCTCGGCCAGCCGAACGCCTTGAGCAAAGGCTTGGGCAAGGCAAGGCCCGATGTCTCGATCACGATATGCTCTGGCGGCTGCGGCCGATCGAGCAGCGCCTCCATGGTCGGGATGAAATCATCCGCCACGGTACAGCAAAGGCAGCCATTGGTGAGTTCGACGATATCTTCTTCCGGGCAGTTCGGAATGCTGCATCCACGCAGCGTCTCGCCATCAATGCCCAGCGAGCCGAATTCGTTGACGACGATGGCGATGCGACGACCATTGGACTGCGCGATCAGATGGCGCAGCAGCGTGGTCTTTCCGGCGCCAAGAAAGCCGGTGATGATGGTGACAGGAATCTTGCTCATGAGACGCTTTCCGGAACGGCATGTTGTGGGGCAGGAGCAGCAGGATTCTGGGCAGGAAAACGCCCCAGAATGATATCGCGCAGCGAGTCAGGCCGTCTGGATGGCATGACCGTGCCTGATGCCGAGCGACCATAGGCCTGCGCATAGACAAGCAGGTCTGGCGCCAGTTCAGGACTCAGCTGACCAAGCAGCCATGACCATTTTCCCGGCATGGAGAGAGTCGCGGTGCAGCCCTGCCGGCAGGCAGCGAGACAGCGCACGCTCTCGACTGCGACCAGATCAGGATCTGCCAGTTCGATCAGGGCATCATGCAGGGCCTGCCCGCCTGAGGCGCAGGTCTGGCAGACATGAAAAACGGGTTTGGGCTGCGCGTTCATGACAATCCGGGCTTTTTGCTCATCCCCGCAACAGGGGCCGAAAACAAGGCGCAGTGATGATTGCCGGCGCATGCACCGACCTGTCGCATTCGACAAAATGCAATCCGTCACGATCCGGGCACCCCGCCGGTCCATGAAATCAGCGAACTGACGGCAGGTCTCCTGGCTTGTGATGCCGGTCTCCCGAAATTCCTGCCCCCTTCCCGGAAGAGTTCCAGTGGGATCGTGGCAGGGGTTTGACATCACCTACAGTTGCGGGGGCAGCGCGGGACTGGGGCATCTCTGCCCGGACCCGCTTCCCTTTTCACCCCTTGCGAGGCACCGTCACGCCTGTCCTAGCAGGTTTCGAACACGCCATGCAAAGCGCGAGGCCCTGCCGGTCGATGCATTATTTCCATCTTGAAACATCATGTCTGCCCCCGACATCATGGCGGTCTGGCTCCATGATACGAACGAGGGATGACCCCCATGCCGCATCTTCTCGTTGTCGATGACGATCAGGATATCCTGACGCTGTTGACCAGCTTTCTGCGTAAGCACCAGTACCGCGTCTCGACGGCGGAAGATGGTGAGGCCATGTTCGCCCTGCTTGAGGCCCAGCCGGTCGATCTCGTGATTCTCGATATCATGCTGCGCAATGAAGACGGGTTCAGCCTCTGCCAGCGCCTGCGAACAACATCGCGCCTGCCGGTCATCATGCTTTCGGCAATGGCTGACCATACCGATCGCGTGGTGGGGCTCGAAATCGGCGCTGATGACTATCTGACCAAGCCTTTCGACCAGCGCGAGCTGCTGGCCCGCGTCAAGGCCGTGCTGCGGCGCACCGTCGACCCGGTTGCTCCCAGTTCGCCATCGACGCGACCGGTCCTGTGCTTCGGGGGCTGGCAGCTTGACGTGGCCCGCCGTGAGTTGCGGTCGAGTGAAAACGCACTCGTCATGCTGTCAGGCGGCGAGTTCGACCTGTTGCTTTCCTTTGCCGAGCATCCCCAGCGTGTGCTGACACGCGACCAGTTGATGGACATGGCACGCGGCCCCGATCATGCCGCCTTTGACCGCAGTATCGATGTTCAGGTCAGCCGGTTGCGCCACAAGCTCGAGACCGATCCGAAAAATCCCAGCCTCATTCGCACCGTGCGCAATGGCGGCTACATGTTTGCCACGACGGTCAGACGCGCATGAGCCGAAACCTGTTTCTGGACGACACGATCACGCGTCGTCTGATCGTGACCGTGGCGCTAGCTGCCGGGGTCACCCTGCTGTTGCTTGAACTCTTCTTCCTGTTTGGCGGCCGCTGGACCAAACCGGATATTCAGGAGACCGGACTCCCCGCCCAGGTAGCCACCGTCATCCGCATGACCCAGGCTGCCCCTGCCGCGTCACGACAGGCCCTGACACAAGCTGCGGCGACCGACCAGCTTCGTTTTGGCTGGTATCCCTCCGGCTCGGCCATTGCCACGGCTTTGCTGCATGGACAGTACCGCCCCGCCGAGATCGAACAGGGCTGGGAGTTCCTCAAACCCTATCTGGCGCATCGGCCCGAGAGGCTTGCCGTCTTTCAGGTAGACAATCCGGTCTCGCAACTGCCCGGCCTGCCTTATGACCCCTCGGTTTTTCACGATTCCTATTTTGCGGCGCTGCAATGCGACGACGGAAGCTGGATCCTATGTGTCGCGCTGCAGCGTTTCTGGGGTCTCTATGCCTTTGAACGTCTCTGTCTCGAAGCCGTGCTGCTGTCGCTGTGGATCATCGCTGTTTCCGCCATCGCCTCGCGCCAACTCTCACGCCCGATCGAACATCTGGCCTATGGCGTGCGTAATCTGGGTGCACAGCCCCGCCTGATGCCGCTCAGTGAAGAAGGCCCACGTGAGATCCGGCTGGTGGTGGAAACGATCAACGCAATGCAGGCGCAGATACGCAAATTCGTTACCGACCGCACCACCATGCTCGCAGCCATTTCCCATGATCTGCGAACCCCGCTCACCCGTATCCGGCTGCGCGGTGAATTCATCGACGATACGGACCAGCAGAAGCTGCTGTTTCGCGATGTCGATGAAATGCAGGCCATGATCGACGGCGCGTTGTCCTTCTTTCGTGACGATGCTTCACGCGAGGAAAACACGATGTTCGATCTGTCGAACCTGCTTCAGACAATCGCCTATGACTATACCGATCAGGGTCATGACGTGCGCTTCGTCGGACCAGACAGAACGGGATATAACGGGCCTCCTTATGCGCTGCGTCGTGTGTTTTCCAATCTTGTCGAAAATGCCATCAAATATGCCACCGCGCCGCAGATCGTGCTTTCACCGGCGCCGGATGGCAGCGCGACCATCATCGTGAGGGATAATGGGCCGGGCTTGCCGGAAGCGGCTCTGCAGACTGTCTTCGAACCCTATTTCCGCCTCGATAAATCGCGCAATCGCCAGACGGGGGGCGTTGGGCTCGGTCTAACCTCTGCCCGCACGATCATACGCGCGCTGGGGGGCGATATTGCCATGAATAATCGGGAGCAAGGCGGGCTCGATGTCTGCGTTTCCCTGCCGGGGCCCCGTTAATTCGCCCTTTGTTTCAGCTTTCATATAGTCGGGACATCACCCTGAAAAATCACGCGGGCATCAGAGACTGATCAGACGCAGCCTTCATGCGGGGCTTCGTTTTCCCTCTCACAGGTAAAGCCCGCCATGCCCCCTCAGCTTTCTTGCCGCCTTCCGGCGCAACGCCTTGTGTCCCTGCTCTTCTCCTGCACCGGCGTCCTGCTTCTGGCGGGCTGTGCCGGGCAGAAAACAACCCGGACCGGTTTTATCGCACCGGAAACCTACGGGCAGATGACTCACCCCAAGGGCCATACGGACGATCTTGTCTATATTGCGCCCGGCCTGCATCCGGGGGGCTATCGTTATGCGGTGATTGATCCGGTTCTGTGGCACCCCGTGCGCAATGCTCCGGTGCTCAAGCCCGACATACAGGCTCGTATGACCGGAGCCTTCGAAGCCGAACTACGCAAGACTTTGGGCGAAGATTTCCAGATCCTGCCTGCAGGTCCAGTGGCCATGATGCCCCATGGCACTCTGAGGATCAGCGCGGCCATCACCAATCTGCGCCGCAGCAAATGGTACTATAATGCCCTGCCGATCGTGGCCGGATTTGCTGCCGGTGCAGCGGGTGGCGGCCTGCCACCCATTCCACCGCCAGCCCCCGGCGGAGCAAGCGAGGAACTGATCGCCACCGATGCCGCAACCGGTGCGCCGGTTCTGGCCATCGCGACCTATAATAACGGGATGCCGTGGAACATGGTCGGCCAGTGGCTGCCCTATGCCCATGCACGACGCGCTTTTCATCTGGCGGCCTTGCTGATGAAAGAAGAGGTGCTCAAGACGGGTCTGGCCTCTGCCTCTCCTGCCTATGTCGGAGGAAAAAGCCCCTCATGAGCCCTTTTCGCCTCACTTTGCGCCGCCACTGGCCCCTGCTCGGCCTGTTTGTCGATCGCCATGCGCTGATGGCCATCGAAACCTGCCTTGCGCTGGTTTTCACCCCTCGCCCGCCTGAGGGCGGTGAATGAATGCATAATAATCCGGGGTCTCTCTTCGCAAGGAAAGAGACCCCGTTTCCCGATCAGGCGCTCAGGCTCATTTCCTGATCCCGGGCATCTGCGTCGACCAGATAGGGGCCGCCCTCCACAATCTGGATCGCGAGCATGGAGACCGTGTCTCTTGCCCCAAGATCGAGCTCGAGCAAGGCATTGCCGTTGGTCCAGCGGCAGGGGCAGGCGTCGCTTCCGAGCCAGCCATCCAGCGCCTCGCCGGAGAGATGTCGAGTCAGTTCCACCGTCTCCGTGGCATCGAACAGCGTGATGCTGCCGACCAGAACGCCCAGCAGACGACGATCATCCACATAGGGACCAATCGCGTCACAGGGGCGGCTTGCCCGCGAGCACAGCCGCACGCTTTGCGTACCGGGCGGGATCATGAACGTCACTTGGTCCTTGTTCTCGCGCAGCTTGCGGATGATCTTGCCTTTCTCGGTCATGAGATGGAGATCGGCATCCATCGTCATTTCCGGTGTGGTCAGGCGGCTTTCCGTCCCGAGATGGATGGCACGTGCAAGCAGGTCGTTGAACAGGGGCTCAACCGCATCACGCGCAACAAGCAGCGGAGCGGCGGCGTCCTGCTCCCATGTCTTTGCCTGGCCCGGGAGACGTTTGACAGCACCCGGCTGGGCGAAGGTCCGGGCATTGCCGGTATCGAGATAGCTCTCCGTCAGGGCACCGTCGGCCCAGATGACAGCATGATGCTCGGTTTCGATATGATAGTAATGATAGGTCGTGATGCTGGTATCGCTGAAGATGGTGCGCCCATTGACCAGCATACGCACCGGCACAAAACCGCCACCGAGATACAGGCAATGCTCTGCCGTCACGAGAAGGTCCTTGTGCGGCATGTTTTCAGCCAGAGCATTCCTAAGAATGCGGACAGGATAATCGGCAAGATTGGCTGACAGGCTGTGGCCGACCGTCTTCTCCTTTTCACCCACCCAGGTAACGCGGCGCAGAACAGCCTCCTGTGTCTGCGGATCGAAAGTCGGGATCTCATCACCGATCCTGATATCCTCAACTGCCGTTTCACCCTCTGCCGTACGGATCATCGTGCCAGCAAGGAAGCAGACATCTGCCGCGCCGTAGATCGTAACCGTTGCACCGCTGCCCAGATTGAGGGGCGGCACCAGGGTCGCACCGCTGGAAACGGTGAGGGTCGTGTTCGAGAGATTGACCCCCGAGATCGATCCCCCGCCCAGAACTGTAACGGAGTCATTGCCGTTATAGGTCGTATAGAACGTGTCATTGACGGATTTGCCGCCCGAAGAAATAGTCGTTGCTTCGGAGTTGCCATAATTATTGGACGTGACCCCCCCGGACGCCACGTTCAGATAGCCGTTGTTCAGGGTGGAGTTCTGGAGCACGCCTCCGGCCATGACGTTGACCACAGGCCAGCCACTACGCCCGGCCAAAAGACCATCGACCACAGCCCCCGACATGACATTGAGCGTAGCATTTTCGAGATAGACCGGCCCTGAGATCGAGACACTGCCGCTCTGGTAATAGGTAACGCCACCACTATTGACTGCAGACCATACGCCCCCAGTCAGATAGGCCCCCGTCGCCAGTGAATGCGATGTCACAACGCCTGAGTCGATCGTCACATTACTGGTGGTGAAATTGACCTGCTTGTTGCCTGAGATCACCACACCCATCTGATCGGCCTTGATGCTGGTGAGCAGCGACCCCGTAAGGGCACTCAAGGTCATGCCTGACGTGACCATACTGCCTGTCAGACTTGCACCGGCAGCAGCAGAAATAACCGCGGTGTGGCCATTGGTCGCATAGAAATCGTCATCGATAGACTGGGCGCCCGAGGCATAGGTCGCCTTATCGGCATTGAACGCATTGCCGGAAGTATATCCCCCCGCAGCAACCGTCAGATTCCCCCAATTTACCGTCGAATTGATCAGCTTGCCGCCATTCATGACGGTGATGGTCGGGGTACCGCCGGCAGCACCAGCAAGCAGACCCGAAACTGTTGCCCCTGAGGTGATGACGAGGGTGGATGTCTCACCCATGACGATGGGGCCGCTGACCGTGACCGTACCGCTTTGATAGACTGTCTGGCCGCCGACATTGACGGCGCTCCAGACTTCTCCGCCGAGCGTTACCTGCTTGTAGCGCTGATCGGCTGTGGCCGGATTGGAGGTGATGGTCGTTGCAGAACCGACATTGGCCCCGGGCTGTATCTGGATCGTGCCACCTGAAAGGTTGTGGAATGACCCCAATGTCGCACCGCTCGATACCGTCAGGGTCGTGTTGGAGACATTTACCCCTGTAATACTGCCACCGCTCAGAACCGTTACCGAGTCATTTCCACCATAGTTGGTATAGAAATTATCGTTTACGGAGCTGCCGCCCGCCGAAATCGTTGTCTGTTCCGAGTTGCCGTTATTGCCGGAGGTATAACCACCGGACTGAACGATGAGATAACCATTGTTCAGCGTGGAGTTGATCAGCTTTCCACCGGCCAGCACATTGACCGTCGGAATGCCATTCTGGCCCTGAAGAAGTCCGTCAACGACCGCGCCGGACGTGATATTCAACGTTCCATTATCAAAGAAGACCGGACCGGAAATCGATACGCTGCCGCTCTGATAATACGTAACACCGCGACTATTGACGGCATTCCAGACACCGCCTGTGATCAGTGCACCTGTCGCCACACCATGGCTGGTCACCACCGTGTCACTGATGGTGATGTTGCTGGTCGTGAAATTGACCGCCTTGCCACCCGAATACACGGCAGCAGACGCATCAGCCTTGATGTCTGACAAGCTCGCACCGGAAATCGCGCTCAGCGTCATGCCCGAAGTGAACGTGACGTTGGCCATCTGCGCGCCGGCAAGGGCGGAAACCACGCCGGTCGATCCCCCTGTGGCGTAATAATCATCAGCGACCGAACTACCACCGGCAGCAAGCGTCACACTATCGCCGCTGAATGCATTGCCGCTGGTCACGCCTCCACTACTTACGGTGACACTGCCTTTGTTAATGGTTGAGTGTGCGAGCGTCCCACCACTCATCACAACCACATTGGGGCTTCCTCCCGTGCCTGCGCCGAGAATACCGGAGGCTGTCGCACCAGCTGTAACGATAAGCGTCGTCGCGCCACCCAGAACAATCGGCCCATCAACGACAATGGCCCCGCTCTGGTAGCGCGTGACCCCACTGACATTGACGGCGCTCCATACCTCGCCGTTGAGAGCCACCTGAGTGTAGCGCTGTGCCGCTGTATGAGGATCTGCAGCCATTTCTCGATATCCGCTCCAAAGGACATTGCACCCCCGGAATACAGATCGATCTGATCAAGTATACAACGAGAGTTTGCAAAAGGAAAAATTCGTTAGAACAACACCTTGCTGACACCATTCGTTAACTATTTCAAGAGATATCCATTCCGTTAAAATTTCCCCAAAATACGTCCCATAAATTTAATGGCCATCAAATTTTGTTAATAAATAATAAAAACTATATTTCCGCATTAGATAATTCATATTGTGGGTTTTGCGATATGTTCCTAGAAACAGAAATCACGACAAGGTGTTTGCCAAATACAAGCTGAGAAGGGTTGTTTTTCGTGGAAACACGATTCTCGTGATTCGCGAGCAGGAATTTCCCCGATGAGAAGCATTCGGGTCTGCCCCATTTTTACCAGATGGCGCTCAGCGCTTCATCCACGCCAGTTTTCCCCTCCTGCGACGCTCGACGAGCCTCCCGCTGCAAGCAAGCGGCTCAATTTCAGCCATACGAAACGTTAATCACGTTTCCGACAACGTTTCATTTCGTTATTTATCACACAACAATGAGATGATTATATCATGATGTGTGACGATTCGGGCGAAGCCCTTGCGCCCCTGCGTGACGAGACGTTCTGGAGGAACATTCGACGCCTATCTGCCGATGATGGCTGTCATCCGGCTGTTCTCCCCCGCCGAAGTGTCTGCACAAACCGACACTCGCGGCACAAACCCTCAATCGGCTCCTGCGGCGTCATGACCACGCGGCAGACCGTTACCTGGACATTTCGCGCCATGACCAAAATCCGTACTGGCCTTGTCTGCTTATCTCTGGCCACGACCTGTCTTTTCGGTATCGTAACATCTGCTACGGTATCGGCTGAAGAGAAGCCGGTTGTCGGCATTGCCATGCCCACCAAATCTTCCGCCCGCTGGATTGCCGATGGCAACAACATCGTGAAAACCCTGCAATCGCGCGGCTATCGTACCGATCTGCAATATGCTGATGACGATATTCCCAATCAGGTCTCCCAGGTCGAGAACATGGTCGCCAAAGGCGACAAGGTGCTCGTGATTGCCGCCATCGATGGCACGACCCTCTCAGACACATTGCACAAGGCAGCGCAGCGCGGCGTCAGGGTAGTGGCCTATGACCGTCTCATCCGTAATTCACCCGATGTAAGCAATTACGCCACATTCGATAATTTTCAGGTCGGCGTGCTGCAGGCCAGCTCACTCACCAAGGCTCTTGGCCTGCCAGAGGCGAAGGGGCCATTCAATATCGAGCTTTTTGGCGGATCACCCGATGATAACAACGCCTATTTCTTCTTCAACGGCGCAATGTCGGTGCTCAAACCCTATCTGGACAGCGGTAAGCTCGTCATTCCCTCCGGTCAGAAAACCATGGAGAAAGTCTCTACCCTGCGCTGGGATGGCTCAACTGCTCAGGCGCGTATGGATAATCTGCTGAGCGCCTATTACACCGACCGTCATCTTGACGCCGTTCTGTCGCCTTATGATGGCATTTCAATCGGCATCATCTCGTCGCTCAAAGGGGTAGGCTATGGCAGCGGCGACACGAAGATGGCCTATGTCAGCGGCCAGGACTGCGAAATTCCGTCAGTCAAATCGATCATGGCAGGCGACCAGTATTCCTCGATATTCAAGGATACGCGCAAACTCGCTGCCGTAACCGCTGACATGGTCGATGCCATGCTTGCAGGCAAGACCGTGCCGGTGAACGATACGAAATCCTATAATAACGGCGTCAAGATCGTACCAGCCTATCTGCTCACCCCGGTTGTGGTGACCAAGACCAATATCCGCCCCACCCTGATCGATAGCGGTTACTATACCGCCAGCCAGATCGAGTAGCGCCATGAACCCGATCCTTGAAATGCAGGCCATCGCGAAACGGTTCGGCCCCGTTACAGCTTTGAGTGATGTCAGCTTTTCCGTCGAACCGGGCGAAATTCATGCGCTATGCGGTGAAAACGGCGCCGGCAAATCGACACTCATGAAAATCCTGAGCGGGGTCTACCCCGCCGGGAGTTATGACGGCCAAATTGTCTTTGACGGCGAAGCACGCCGCTTTGCCGATATCAACAGTTCCGAAGCACTCGGCATCATCATCATCCATCAGGAACTGGCGCTGATCCCGCTTCTTTCGGTGCAGGAAAACATTTTCATCACCCATCCGCCGGGCCGTTACGGCGTAATTGATCGCGATACAGCAAGAACCCGTGCCCGGGATCTGATGCGTCAGGTCGGCCTTACCGAAGCCCCCGAAACCCTTGTCACCCATCTCGGGGTAGCCAAACAGCAGCTTGTCGAAATCGCCAAGGCGCTCTCGAAAAAGGTGCGCTTGCTTATCCTCGACGAGCCGACCGCCAGCCTCAATGAACGCGACAGTGCGGCTCTGCTCGACCTGCTTCTGGCCTTCAAGGCAGAAGGGCTCTCCTCCATCCTGATCTCGCACAAGCTCAACGAGATTTCCCGCGTTGCAGACCGCATCACGGTGCTGCGCGACGGACGCAGTGTGGGGACGATCGACTGCCGCAATGGCCCTGCCGATGAGGATCAGATCATCCGGCTGATGGTCAATCGCGATCTAGAGCATCGCTATCCTGCCCATATACCGCAGATCGGTGAGAAGCTGATGACGGTTGAAGACTGGTCGGTATGGCACCCGCTCCATCCTGACAGGCAGGTCATTCGCCATGTCGATTTCCATGTCAGCGCCGGAGAAATCGTCGGCATTGCGGGGCTGATGGGCGCGGGGCGTACGGAATTCGCCATGAGTCTGTTCGGCCGATCATACGGCACCCGCATCAGCGGCAGGGTGACGATGCACGACAAGCCTGTCGATGTTTCGACAGTCAGCCGGGCCATCAGGGCGGGTCTCGCTTACGTCACCGAAGATCGCAAGGAGCTGGGTCTGCATCTGAACAATGAGATCCGCCACAACATCTCGCTTGCCGAATTGCGTGGTATCGCAAAAAACGGGGTGATCGACGAAATTGCCGAACTGCGCATCGCCCAGGATTATCGCGACAGGATGCGTATCCGTTCGCCCGACGTGCAGCAGGCGGCTGGCAGACTTTCGGGCGGCAATCAGCAGAAAGTCGTCCTCTCGAAATGGCTCTTTACCAATCCTGATGTGCTTATTCTCGACGAGCCAACACGCGGGATCGACGTCGGGGCCAAATACGAAATCTATGCCCTGATCCAGCAGATGGCCGATAGCGGTCGTGGCTGCGTGGTGATCTCTTCGGAAATGCCTGAACTGCTCGGTATCTGCGACCGTATCTGCGTCATGAATGAAGGGCGCTTTGTCGGTGAATTCACCCGTGAAGACGCCACACAGGAAAAGATCATGCGCGCCATTATCCGCAGCACCAGCGCGCCCCTCCCCATTTCCTCCATACCCAGCGAGGCGACCAACCTCGCCTTGGGAGTGTGACCCAGATGAGCGAACACGTTCTGACTCCGGGCGGGTATACCGCCCCCGGTAAAGACAAACCCTCCGGCAATGCACCCAGCGGCCAGACACCGGGCAGCAGCCATGGCGCCATGAGGCGATTCATACGCAATAATCTGCGCGATTATGGCATGTTCATCTCGCTGGTCGCGATCGGCCTGTTTTTCGAGATCATGACCAACGGGACGTTGCTGCGCCCGCTCAACCTCACCAATCTGGTGCTTCAGAACAGCTATATTGTGGTCATGGCGCTCGGCATGTTGCTGGTGATCGTGGCAGGCCATATCGATCTGTCTGTCGGCTCCGTGGCCGGATTTACCGGCGCGGTCGCCGCAGTGCTGATGGTGCAACTGCACTGCAATTTTTTGGTGACCACCCTGACCTGCCTTGCGACAGGTGCGCTGATCGGCGCAGCGCAGGGCTACTGGATTGCCTATTTCAAGATCCCTTCCTTCATCGTTACCCTGGCGGGCATGCTCGTCTTCAAGGGGCTGGCTCTGGCGCTGCTGGGCGGTCAGTCTCTTGGCCCCTTCTCGACAGTCTTCCAGAAGCTCTCATCGGGCTTCATTCCCGAATTCCTGCCAAAACTGGGTCATTACAACCTGACCTCCCTCCTTCTCGGCATCGCTGTAGGAGGCGCGATGGTCATGGCATCGCTGCGCAGCCGCACGCGCTATCAGCGCAATGACATCGAAGTCGAGCCAATGCCCCTTTTCATCGGCAAGAATATCGCCGTCTTCGGTATCATCGTTTATCTTGCGACACTCATCGCCAGCTATCGCGGCCTGCCGAATGTGCTGATCATCATGGCGCTCTTGATTGGCATCTACAGCTTCGTGACCAGCAGAACGACGATCGGGCGGCAGATCTACGCTGTGGGTGGCAATGTGCGCGCAGCCAAACTCTCAGGAATTCGTACCGAACGCCTCACCTTCCTGACCTTCGTCAATATGGGTGTGCTGGCGGCTCTGGGTGGCCTGATTTTTGCGGCCCGTCTGAACACCGCCACCCCCAAGGCAGGGCTCGGCTTCGAACTTGATGTCATTGCGGCCTGCTTCATCGGTGGCGCGTCAGCCTATGGCGGCGTCGGACGCGTGGGCGGTGCCGTGATCGGTGCCCTGATCATGGGGCTCATGAATAACGGCATGTCCATTCTGGGCATTGGCATCGATTATCAGCAGGTTCTGAAAGGGCTCGTTCTGCTCGGTGCCGTCTGTGTGGATGTCTATAACCAGCGCAGGGCGTAAGGCAGCGGATCAACCCAGCAGGGTCCGCCCCGGAGCGGATCCTGCGACCCGATTTTTCCATATTTCATATAAATGACCCATTCCTGTTACATAAATGAGACCGAATTGGTCTTTTTTAACAATCACAAGTCTGTGATCTCATACCCGTTTGAGGCAGTCTGGGGCTCTTCGCAAAATCATCGTTCCGAACCCCATGACGCAATCGATCGCTTCAGACACGACCCCACCCCCCTGCCGCGCGGCAGATATCCGTTCTATCAAGACATTCCAGTCGCCTGATCACAGGATCAGCGCTTTTCAATCCGTATCGACGATCGGTGGGTTGATCGCGTGCTATGCGGCTTTGTATCTCGGCGTGGCGCATGGCTTCTATCTGGTATTGCTGCTTTTGCCTCTGGCGAGTGGGCTTGCGATACGCAGCTTTGCCCTGCAGCATTATTGTGGACACGGCTCCCTGTTTAGATCCGGCCGGGCCAATCGGGCCGTAGGGAGATTATGCTCCCTTCTGACCTTTACCCCATTCGATCACTGGCGCCGCCACCATGCCGCCCATCACGGCGACTGGAACAATATCGAAAGCCGTGGGCGCCTTTCCGACATCTATTCGGACTGCACGACCGTGCGGGAATATTACGCGATGTCAGCCGGTAAGCGGCTCGCCTATCGCCTGTCAAAACACCCGGTTTTCACGCTTCTCGTCATGCCGCCTGTCATTTTCTTTCTTGTCTATCGCATTCCGTTCGACACGCCTCGATCATGGCGGATCGAACGATTGGGGGTGCATACAACCAATCTCTGTATTCTCTTTCTCTACGGTGGGCTGGCCTGGCATTTCGGTGTCACCCTGACAGCCCTCCTGACGCTTGGTGTCATTTATCCGGCAGCAATCATCGGCGTCGCGCTTTTTCTGGTCCAACATAAATTCGAAGGGGTTCACTGGGAGCGGGATGAACAGTGGAGTGCATTCGAAGCCGCGCTGACGGGATGCTCTTTCCTTCGGCTGCCGGGCTGGCTGAACTGGTTTTCCGGCAATATCGGGCTGCACCACATCCATCACGCTGCCCCCGGCATTCCCAATTATCGTCTTGCCGCATGCCATGACGCCCATGGAGTCTTTCACGACGTCAAGATTCTGGGTCTGCGCGAAGCCTTCAGAGAGCTGTTTCGCCATACATTATGGGATGAGACCGCATGCCGCATGATACCGTTCTCGGCAGCCCACCGCGCGCGTCCTTCCGTTCCGGTTTTCAGCGGAGACTGACGTAAAGGCGACAACTGCTCCGACCATTGCGTAATTGGCTTACCACTTTGATCGGTGCCTGGATCATCGACAAAGATTTCGGAGGGTTGACCAGGCGTGAGAGCACGGACTGCGCCATTCGGCGCAGTTCACCCGTCGTCCCGTATATCGTTCTCCAGCAAGGAAGAGTAGAGTTTGCGGCCACGCAATAATCGGGTATTGCATGGGATTTCTTCTTCACAGGAGATATCTGTATTGACATTCCCGCTCGACAATACCTTCAAAGATTCCGAAATCAAAAAGGATACGGCAAATATCACTCATTCTGTACCTATTACAGGCACAGACATGTCGCTTGTCCACGAAATATGGCTCGAACCTGATGAGAATGGACAGATGCTTCCAGGCCTCTGTCTTTGTGGCCCCATGGGCGATGCTTTCAGAGCCCTTCTTGATGAAAGCGCTGTAAAGATTTCCGAGATAAAAGGCCGCAGTCATTTTGAAGCCATGGTGAGATACCACGAATTCCTGGGCCGTGAAGCCTATACCTCTCATCACCCCGAGGATTTTGAACCCTACCCTGAAGAGTGGCTTCATATCCAGTATAACTTCTTGCGTGAATCACGTGCTGCGAGGCCAGCTTGCAAAGTTCTGCCCCCAAAAGGAAAAACTGACCCAGATTTTTCGAAGTATTTGGAAAAAGGGGCCATGTTTTACATGCCGGGCCAATAATGCCTCACAACAAGCCTGAGCTGTGACAAGCACTGAGACAGGAGACGGCACCGTGTCGCGACACGCCAGGCTCGAAGCCCACCCGTGTTTTTCTCGGCTATCAGTTTGGCCACAGCCATCATGTTCTGCCCACGAGACCTCACGCTGATGCTTTAAACCTTCGTAAAATGTGGCCCTCTCATTACTCTCGCTTTTCTCTGCCGCTTCCAGAGGCTGAGGGCTTTGGTCAGACGGCACAAGGCAAGCACTTTGCCCTCATCATGTCAGCGAGAAGCATCTCATCCCATACGACCCGTTTTTGCGTGACATCCTCTGTCGAAGCGATTCTGCAGGAGCAAGGCCTATTTTCTCTCCCGTGCCGGAACAGGCACATTGCAGAGCGCCACGCCTTTTGCCGGACGGACAAAAAAAGGATCATGCCGTGCGGCGCGTGCCGCCAGATAATCATGAAAAGACGGGCTGTCCGTGCGCATGACCTGCATGACAGGTCGGAGAGATGCCGGGAGGTCGGCCGCAAGTGTCACGCTCTCGATCATAACGTTCTGGCGCGGATCAGCATAAAATCCGAGCGGCCCTGTCCCGCGAGGCAGCGCGCCCAGATGCTCCATACCCTCAAGCACGCGTCCGACAACGGCCAGATTGCGGTCCAGCTGGCGGGGTGCTTCGCCATTGACCACGTAGAGTTCACGCCCGTCTCCGGTGTCAGGGGGCATCTCCCGACCGACACCGACCACGCCATAGCAATGGGCTGGCCAGATTTCCTCACCCTCGCGCCCGACAAGCCAGCCGGAAGCAATGCCAGATTGTGCGGCATAGGGATCAGGGTAAGGCAGAGCCATGTAGTCGAGCCCGGCCAGAGGGCGCTCATATTCTGCTGCCGGCTGCGTAACAAACCCCTTGGGTAAAGGAGCAGCCTCATCGTGCACACGCCATTGCACCACATAATTATCCTGCACACGAATAATGGCGCCCCGGTCCCACTGATGCGACCGGGCAAGACGTACGACATTGGCGACATGCACAGGAGCGAATTCAGGTGCAAGCTCGATCACGACCCGGCCGCCATCGCCCATTTTCATGACTAAGAGACGCTCTGGCGACACATCATGCCAGGCAGAGACATGTGCCTGGGCGACGATTTCAACAGGGCTCGGCACCGCAGCGGCAACTGCCAGACCAGGAAAAAGAAGTGTCAGGGAAGGCAGGAAAAAACGCATGGCATGACAGTGCCTGCACAGGGTGCTCTTGCGCAAGGCCTTGCAAAAACAGGTTGTATTGAACGTTAGCGGCCTCCCCTTCACCACTTCCCTCGTGACTGACAAGCCAGCACCTTCTCCCTTGCACCGCGCCTGCTTCTACTCGCCAGAACCTTCATCAGTTCATTAGCGTCAGCGAGTATGTGCAGCATATTGCAACCGGAACTCAGGGCGCTCTGACGCGACTATCCTGAGCCATTTCGAGATAGTCATTGATGATCGTCACGATTGCCCTGTTCTTCTGAGCCAGCGGGTTCGAAGCTGGTCAGGTCATTACCCCTCCTGCCGCCATCTCAATGAAAATCACGCGCTTTCAGTCTGGGGGCCACTGCACCCACTTCATTTTCTGACGCGGCAATATCACGCATCAAAGGGGTCAGATCTTCCAGACGCTGCATCACGACATGAATGACCTCTCCTTCACGCTGCAGGAGCCCATGGCAGGCCACGGCATTGACGCCAATCACGATGCGACGCTGGGCTTCGGCGCGGTCTTTCCAGATGATGATATTGGCTGTGCCGGTCTCATCCTCCAGCGTCATGAACATCACACCATGGGCCGTGCCCGGGCGCTGTCGCATGAGCACCAGACCCGGCACCACCACGCGGCTGCCATCGCGCAGAACGCGCAGATCAGCGCAGGTGACCATGCCACGCGCCGCCAGTTGCGCGCGCAGAAACGCCATCGGGTGCTGGCGTAGGGTCAGGCCCAGAATATTATAGTCTTCGACAACCTCACGGCCCTCACTCATGGGGCGAGGCGTATAATCGGGCTCGACCACCTCCGGTCCCGGGCGGTTCAGCTTGCGATCTGCTGCGGCAAAAAGCGGCAATACCGTATCGGCCAATCCTTTTATGGCCCAGAAAGCAGCCCGCCGGTCGAGGCCAAGCGCACGAAAAACATCGGCCGCTGCCAAAGCCTCAAGGGCGGAAACCGGAATATCGGCACGGCGATAGACATCATCGAGTGAATCATAAGCCGGAAAGCGATTGGCAATCAGTCTCGCCGCATGCTCGTTCGAAAGGCCCTTCACAAAGCGAAACCCCAGACGCACGGCAAGCGTCGACTTGCCCCGGTCAGGTTCGAGACAACAGTCCCAGCGCGAGGCATTGATGTCGATGGCATGGACGGTCACACCATGCTCGCGCGCATCACGCACCACCTGGGCAGGCGCATAAAATCCCATGGGCTGCGAATTGAGCAATGCTGCACAGAACACATCGGGATGGTGGCATTTCAGATAATTCGAGACATAGGCAATCAGCGCAAAACTCGCCGCGTGGCTTTCCGGAAAACCATAGGAGCCGAAGCCTTCAAGCTGACGGAACGTCCGTTCGGCAAAATCGCGATCATAGTGATTGGCAACCATACCTTCGATCAGCTTGGTCCTGAAATGCGAAACGCCACCCGTGAATTTAAATGTCGCCATGGAACGTCTCAGCTGGTCGGCCTCACCGGGCGTGAAGCCCGCGCATTTGATGGCTACCTGCATGGCCTGTTCCTGAAACAGCGGCACGCCAAGCGTCTTGCCCAGAATTTCCTCCAACGCCGGTTGCGGATAATCCACCGTCTCGATCCCCTCGCGGCGGCGAAGATAGGGATGCACCATGTCCCCCTGAATGGGGCCGGGACGAACGATGGCGACCTGCACCACCAGATCATAGAATGTCCTGGGTTTGAGGCGTGGCAGCATGGACATCTGGGCACGGCTCTCGATCTGGAACGTGCCGAGCGTGTCGGCACGCCGGATCATGGCATAGGTTGCGGGGTCTTCAGGCGGGACGGAACTCATGTCCAGATGCCGAATGCGATAATCCTTCAGCATGTCGAAGCCACGACGCAGGCAGCCAAGCATGCCCAGCCCCAGCACATCCACCTTCATGAAACGCAGGATATCGATATCGTCCTTGTCCCAGACGATAATCTGACGATCCTCCTTGGCGGCTGGCTGAATGGGCACAAGTTCGTCAAGGCGATCACGTGTCAGCACGAAACCACCCGGATGGGTTCCGAGCTGTCTGGGAATGCCCACCAATTCGCCTGCCAGACGCAAGGTAAGCGCCAACGCCCTGTCTGAAAGGGAGAGATTCAGCTCGGCAGCCCGCGCCTTGAGCAAGACGGGGTCACCCAGAGACGAGGCCAGATATTTCGAAACAAGCCCCAGCACATCGTCGGAGAGACCAAGCACCTTGCCGACTTCACGCAGCGCGCCTTTGGGGCGATAGCGCATCAGCGTGGCACAAAGGGCGGAATAGCCACGCCCATAGCGACGATAGATCCACTGGATGATCTCTTCGCGCCGGTCGCTTTCAAAATCGACGTCAATATCGGGGGGCTCACGCCGTTCAGCCGAGATAAAGCGCTCGAACAGCAAGCCTGACCGAAGCGGATCGATGGCTGTAATGCCCAGCACATAACAGATGGCTGAATTGGCTGCCGATCCTCGCCCCTGGCAGACAATACCCAACTCGCGCGCATGCTGCACGATGCTGTGCACGGTCAGGAAGTAAGGCGCATAATCCAGAGAGGCGATGAGATCGAGTTCATGGGCAATCTGCTTTTGCACCGCTTCCTTGACTCCGGCTGGATAGCGGCGTGGCAGAGCCGTGCGTACCAGTCGGGTCAGGGTCTGTTGCGGGGTTTCGTCTGGCCTGTCGGTTTCACGGGGGTATTGATAACACAGATCATCCATCGAGAAGCGGCATTGCGCCTCGATCTCGGCAATGCGGGCCAGCGCATCGGGAAAGGCCTCGTATGACGCTGCGATCTGCGCGGGAGAACACAGCATACGGCTTTCATGTTTCTCGCGTCGGGCACCCAGAGCTTCAAGCGTGCAGTTTTCACGGATTGCCGTCACGACATCCTGCAACACATGACAACGCGCCTCGTGATACAGCACATCTCCCGTCACGACCGTGGCGATCCCTGCCTCGGCTGCCAGATCCTGCAAGGCGCCCAGACGCTGCCAGTCTGCGGCCTGACTGCGGCGTGACAGGCCACAATAGACATGCCTGCCAGGCAGACGGCCCAGACGGCGCAGGGCTGACCGGACCTTTGCATCGGGCAGATCCGGCAGCAGGATAAAGACAAGCCGGTCGCTTGCCTCCTCGATATCCTGCCAGGTGAGAGAAAAGACCTCGCGCTGCCCGCGCCTGTGACCAAGGGTCAGCAAACGGCAAAGCTGCCCCCAGCCAATGCGGTCCATGGGGTAGGCCAACAGAATGGTACCATCCGTCAGATCCAGACGGCAGCCGGGAATCAGTCTGACGCCGCTTTGTCTGGCGGCATCATGCGCACGCACCATTCCGGCTACGGAATGGCGATCAGTCAGGGCGAGCGCCTGATGCCCCTGTGCATGAGCAACGGAAAACAGCTCATGAGGCGCACTCACCCCTCTTAGAAACGAATAATAGGAGGTGACATGCAACGGGGTGGTCATGACGCTTCATCGGTGGCCAGCGGGTGCCGATGATTGCTTGTGTCATGGGGGGCAATGGCGCCACGCTTCATAAGCACAAACCCGCAGCGCACCAGATGCGCTACCAGACGTGCCGCCACAACACCCGCCATCAGCTCATCCGCATCATGCACACGGCGGCGACCGTCAAAGCGCAATGCATGGATCAGGGCTTCGGCAATATCTGCGGTATCAGCGGGACGCAGGGCGTCGTCGGGGGGCAGGTATTCCCACGTCATCAGAATAATCCGTGGACAAACCACGCCCCGTCACCAGACCAGCGATGCACCCCATCGCCATTGCGGAAAAGCCAGAAGCGCTCGCCGCTTTCGACTTCGACAATCCAGTAATCGCGTATGGCGCCAGCCTGTGACGGGTTTTGCCACCAAGCGCCATGAAGCCGTTCGGGCCCATCTGCCCCGCAGACTGACAGCGTCTTTCCGTACCATCTGAAGCGTTTCGGGCTGAAATCTTCTGCCAGATCTGGCGGGACAATCGGGCAAGGCTGCGTAAAAACCCTTGTCGGACGCGGCCAGAGAGAGGGGGTATTCATGTCTGACGGCGCAGCCAGACGCTGCTGCGCCGCTTCAGGAAAGGGGGCATCGCTCTCGCCCAGATAATAAACGGCATGCAGACCGGCCCTGTTGCGCAGACGCTCTGCCAGCAAGTCCAGAACCTGTGTTTTTTCTTCCTGTCCTGACCCGGCCAGATCGCCCGCTGCCGGCACCGGCACGCAGCGCTCGGCCTGCTCTACAAGCAAGCTTATACGCTCTATGCCAAAACCGGGATCGATCGTCTCAATCCGTTCCTGCAGCAGTCGATACAGACGTTCAGGATCATTGACCGGCGCAGAGGTCCCGATACGGGTCGCCTGCGTCATATCATCGACACGATGACAGATCAGATCGAACCGCCGCGCACCCAGCCCTTTCTTCTGCAGCAAAGAGGCAATTTCCTGCGTCAGTACCTGCATCACCTGCATGATACTCTCTGCCGTACCGATCGGCTCAAGCAGATGGCGCGTTGCCTGCAGCGCCACGACCGGATGGTCGAAGCGTAGCGGCTCCTTCTGTCGGCCCAGCGCATAATCGAGCTGCCGCGCCGGTTCCACACCGAAGCGGCGCGTCAGGGCCGCACGTGGGACGTCACGCAGATCGGCAATCCGTGTGATACCCAACCCATGCAGGCGGTCATTTTCTTCGCGTGTCAGACGCAGCGCCGCTATGGGCAACGGATCGAGCGCCTGAACAAGATGTTCCCCAGACAGAACCGTAAGCGTCTCGGACCCGAAACGGGCCAGAGCACGGGCTGCCCCTGCCGTATCGGCAATAGCAGCCCGTATTTGATGACCATGAGACGCCAGGGCCGCTTCCATGGCCACCAGCATGGCGCTTTCTCCCCCGAACAGATGGGCACAGCCGGTCGTATCGATCCATAACCCGTCCGCAGCATCGACCGCGACGAGCGGCGAAAAACGGCGGCACCACTCAGCCAGCCGACGCAGCGCCTGCGCATCGCGCTCCGGCGCCACAGGCTCTGATGCGAGATCCGGAACGAGACTACGCGCCATGGCCAGCATCTGCCCCGGCTGAATGCCACAAAGAAGAGCCGCTTCATTGGCAGACACGATTTTCCGCCCCTGCTTTTCCCGGCCATACAGCACCAGCGGCAAGGCCGGATCGCGCTGCGGGTGTGCCTTGTGCCAGAGCGTCGTGCGCCAATATGGCAACCAGAGAGAAAGAAGACGGCGGGACATGATCCGTTCCGATCCTCCAGTTCAGGGCATCGCCACCCCGGTGGCGCAACAGGGCCAGCGAGAAATTCTCGGCAAAGGATAAAAGGGCGCGTTGCCCCATTCTGATTGGGGGAGACGCCACGGCGCCCACACGCCAGCGCGTCCAGCAGGCGCTGGGCGGCACGAATTGCTGATGACGATGCAGCAGAAAACCGGTCACCCCGGAGGTCTCGGCAGCCAGAGCCAGACGACGCGAAGCCGTCAGGGAAAGTGGGATCGAAAGATCTGCCACAACCGCCGCCACGCCCTGACTGCGCAACACGTCTTCTATCGTGGCCACCATACGCGCCGGATGCACCTCGATGCAGAGCAGACGCTCAGCCGAAAGACCCGTCTGCTGCAGCCCTGCCAGCAGCGGAGCCCCATCCGGCGGCATCACCCAGATCACTGGGCCGGTCACCTGCGCCAGGATTTTTGCCACGAATTGTGTGGGACGGGCGCAAAGCATCTGATCATGCCCCTCCCCCAAGAACTCATGAATCGCGCCCCGACGCAGGCCGCCTTTAAGGGCCGCATCGACAAGGGGCAGACCCGTCTTCAGATAAAGAGCCGCCAATGGCTTGTGATAGCGCTGCTCGATACGTGCCACGCGGTCGCGCAGCATGGCCATGCCCGGTCTGTCTTTCATGGTGATCCCCCCTTTCAATTTTGCCCGTATCATACGAACAAAACAGGAACAACCATTCGATAAGGCGGTTTCACCATGAGGTGCAGCAAAGGATGCCAAAGGGTGATCGGGTTGTTTTTTGAAATCAGGACGTTGCCTGAAGAGCTGACAAACAATCAGGCTCTTTCGATACCTGTTTTTTAATGTAACGTATTCACGAGCAACCCGATCTGGCCGAGGCTGTTGAAGTCGTCATACCGCCAATGAAAAGGACCGGATTCGCGTGATTACCCTCTATCTCTGGGTCATTCTGAAGCTCGTTATCGGGTTTGCCCTGATCATTTCCTATCTGAATGTCACCGGGCGCAACCAGATAGCCATGATGACCTCGGTCGATCTGGTAGGGAATTTCATTCTGGGCGGTGTCGTGGGGGGCATTCTCTACAACGACAAGCTGCCCATCCTGCATTACATCGCGCTGCTGATCCTCTGCATTGCCCTGATGGCGCTGTTCAACGGGCTTTCGCGCAAAATTCCGGGCCTGCGCAAGCGCACTATTGGCGAACCCATTACCATTATTCGCAACGGGCGTTTCCTGATCGACAATTTCAAGGAAAACGCCAGCCGTATCGACATGAAAGACATCGCAACGGCCCTGCGCATGCAGAATATCTTCAGCTTCGACAATATCGACTTTGCCCAGATCGAAACCACAGGCCATGTCAGCGTCATCATGAAGGAAGAGGCTAAAAAACCCTCACGCTTCCTGGTTCTTCGCGGCGAAATTCTGGAAGAAGAACTCAAGATCCTCGAACGCGACGAAAACTGGCTCAAAGCCGAGCTGGGCTCGATGAGCGTGCATGATCTGGAGACTGTCTTTCTGGCAGAATGGGTGGGCGATCACCTGCTTGTCGTCACTCAGGACGGTCAGGTTCATGGAAGCTCCTTGCCTGCCTGAACAGGCTTATTTGCCAGCAGCACAGTGGGCGCGGGCTAAAACGGTATTGTCGCAAGCCGTTTCAGAAGCTACCGGCACGAAGCGCGACATGCATCTCCCTCAGGCCTGAGCCTTCCTGCATACGCCCTTGCGGCAAGTCATGCAGGGTTGGCAAAACAGCCCAGGGCGCAGCATCTCAGAGCGAGGTTTTTCCCATATGCGCAAGTCGTGAGAGGTCGATCCGATAGGCTCCGGTGAGGGTAAAGGCGAACAATATCCCATCACTGCCCGCAAGAGACGCCTGCTCCAGCGCCGAAGGCAGAATGGCCTCCTGCCAATGGGCACCGCCATCCACGCTGAATGCCAGCATGCGCCCCGCTACGGCGCTTCCGTTCAGAAGCTGATCTCCCTTTCGAAGAAGGATTATTCTATCAGCCTCTGTTACGGCGCGCATTCTGCCTTTCTCGACGGCATAGCTGCGAAAGACACTCCCATCCGGACCAGAAAATTTGCCCGTTAGATAGAGTGTCTGCCCGCGCCACGACGCTTCAAGCGATCCCACAGGCGACAGAGGCAGTGTCGTGATCTGAATTGGATCCTGCCCTACCCCCTGACTGAAAAGAGCCAGATGCCCGTCACGCTCGCCTTCCTCTCCCACGCCGGGCTCTTTTCCCTTTGCGATGAAAAGAACGGCGTCCTGCGGGGTCGCGACGTTGAGCCAGTCCGTAATCTCGAGAGGCGAATTGCTGAAGAGCAGTTTGACCGCTTCACGAGGAGAAAGATCAACCGGCACAGTCGCAATGGCATAACGGTGCTGATCCTCCGTCAGATTCCGGATTGCGACAAGCGTCGACTGTCCCGATCCCATGGCGTACTGGCAGGACCATCCCTCCATGCCACAAAGATTCATGGAATCCGCATGACTCCACGTTGCGGGGAAGCCCTTTCGCCCGGATACCGGCTCGGGAAAAACAACGGAGGTCGAAAACAGATGGTGGTGCCCCTGTGGTCGTGTCGATACCAGAAGACGCGGAGCAGATTGTTGTGTCGACAGCCATTTGATCGACACTCCGATCTCCCGTAGCTGATCCTTACACGCCCAGTTCCCTCCGGCGCTCCGCGAACAGCCGAAAAGGCCGATAGCGGTTCGATCCGCGCTTGCGAAACGCACCGTGTAACCCAGCCAGACCCCTGACGCATTCTCGTCCATCCGTGCGAATTGCGGCGTGAATTCCGACAGAGCGAAATCTTTTGGCGTCGGGGCGACATAGCGCCAGTGACCGATATCCCGATCGACAAGGAAGCAAAGGCCGATCAGAGCCACCCAAGACGCCAGATCTTCAACTGTCGCCAACACCAGAACCCATTTGCGGGGCGTGGGGGACAAAGCCGTGCGTCGTTGCTTCAGACCGACCACGCCAAGCTGGTTCGCCCGATTGACACGCTCTCTGGCGCCCCGGCTCAGATAGCGCGACAACCGGAACGCGCCGAATAAATGAATCAACAGGAAAAAGGCGACGCCCAGAATTTGCCCGGTCAGAAAAACCGGGAAACGCGTTTCGACCAATCCTTCGGCCAGGCCGATATCCGCGAGCTTCTGAAAAAGAAATGGCAGGCCAAGCATGAGAATGCATGCAAGCGCAACAGGCCGCCCCCAGGCAGAGAGCCCCCCTCTCGCCAGCATCAGATTTGGCAGAACCAGGCTCGCGGACCAAAGCTTCACACGCCATATGAGGCGCTTGAAGCCCGATATCTCGTAAACGCCATGACCGTCACGACAAACAAGCGGGTCCTTGCCATGAACATGATAGGCCAGAGGCAGAACCGCGTCCCAATCGGCCCTGGAAAGGGCTCCGGGAACCGCATCGAACGCATCGGTCTCCTGACGCAGCGTGTCCCACTCGTTCCAGCGCAGCGCTGATGCAAGCCTTGCCTGCTGACGCACCCGGGCCGTATTGATACCGTAACGGTCATTAAGCTGACTGATGAGCCAAAGGATCGTCCCGCGCATCTGCGGCGCCAGATCGGCCTCATGCGTCTCGGGCAGAAGATCAGGAAGTGCCGTGCCCAGACCTGACAGGAGACTGGTCTGTTCGCCTATGCTGAAACGGTCGATTGCCTCAAAGATCTCTTCCCAGTCTTCCCGGGTCCAGGACGCAGGCGCACGAAACAGAAGCGTCCTGAGGCGTCTGGCAATCTCACTCTGACTTGGCCCATCCTCATTGCGAAAAACCTGTATTTCTGAAGCAAAGGAGGGCAGCGGAGGGAGTTGCGCTGAAGAAGACGGTTCGCGGTCTTCACCAGACAGATTATTGTCCCGCAGAGGATCATCTGTCGGGGGAGACGCGGAGGAAGAAAAGGCGTCAGGAAGCGACGAATGCTCATTCGGGCTGAATGCCCCCGACGCCGGGTCCGCCTCTCCCGGGAGTGAGGTGCCGCCGAAACCGTCGTGAATAGCCTCTGCTGCGGGAGGCGCGGCTTGATCTGCCATTGCCAAGGCAGCAGTTCGTGCCTCGACCAGTGTTTCGAAGGCTTCACGATCTTCGTCGGGTCGATTGTCACGAAGCTTCTTTGCATAGGCACGATTGATGGCCCGCTTGTCGTTCGTGGGGTCAATACCAAGTATTGACCAGATGTTCTGTGATTTCATTGTTGCGACATCAGATCAATAAAGAATGGAGCGCTCAAGCTGGTCGAGGATTTTCGAGAATTCTTCTCTCGTCTGCGTGTGATCTCGTATGGTGGTCGATTTGAGCGCTGCCAAAAAGCTCATAAGCGCAAACTGCACTTCTGACCGCTTGTCACCAATTGTCTCGGCGAACAGGCGCTCTGCTCTTGCAACGAGCATGTGATTGACCGCCTGATCGCGGGGGGCAATCTTGATCTCGGATAGGGTCTGAAATCGGGAGTCGATTTCTTCCGCGCTCAGACCACTCTGCCCGGCAAAGACCTCCCGAAAAACCTGCCCCGTCTTGCAGATAGTAATTTCCACTTCGAGGGCGCCACTGATGTCATAGGTAAAGCGAGCAGCCACACTATCCTGAACGGTCGTGTTTCTTGGAAGCGCGATCCTGACATCGCCAATCTGGACATTCAGTTCTGGTCGAATGTTTTCGCCCTGAAGCACATCAAACCGGATCTCCGTCTGATTATTCTCCGCAGGATGATAAAGCTTGACCCGGCTTGTCGGTATGATCGTGTTCCGCTCGATGATAGGGTCCATGACCAGCTCGCCAGACATGGAATCGAGCGAAGAGGTTCCCAGCGTGAAAGGACAGACATCGGTCATCATGATGTCTTCGAGCGCTACATCGCGTTCGACGAGCCCTGCCTGTACGGCAGCGCCAAGGCCGATCAGATGATCCGGTCTTGGATGGACGCGCGGGAAACGATGAAACAGCTTCGTGACCAGAGCGCGCATCAGGGGCATACGCGCTGCCCCCCCTACCAGTATGATCTCATCGATTTCATCCGGTCGGCTGGACGTATCAGAAATGACCTGTGCAATCGGTGCCCGCAGACGCTTGATCAGGTTGGCAGCTTTTTCCTCGAACCTGTCGCGCTTCAGCTCCCATTGTCGCTCGCCACCCTTCAAAAGGATGGTCTCGGCGACACGATCTTCATTGGTCAGACCGCGCTTGATCCCCTCGGCGGCTCTCAGAAGCCTAGCATAATCTTCTGCATCCAGATCTGCTGCCTTGAGGTTCTGATCGGCGAGGCAGAGCGATGCGATCAGATCGCGAAAATCATTTCCCCCGAGATTTGTATCCCCCGCCGAGGCGCGTATTTCCATGATCCCGTCGAACTTGTTCAGAAGCGAGACGTCAAAAGTCCCGCCGCCGAGATCCAGAACGAGATATTGCCCTTCGTCATGATCCTCGAGGCCATAAGCCAAGGCAGCGGCGGTAGGCTCATTGATCAGCCGTAGCGCCTCCAGACCAGCCAGTCTGGCTGCTGCCAGCGTCGCCCGACGTTGCGGCTCGGCGAAATAGGCGGGAACCGAAATAACGGCTCTGGTGACCGGCTTGCCCAGAAATGCCTCGGCATCCTGCTTCAGGCTCTTCAGGACAAGGGCAGAGAGCTCCTCCGGTCGAAAGGCACGATCGCCAAGCCTGACCGTGACGCTCGTGCCCATCAACCTCTTGAAGCCAGCAGCAGTCAGCTTGGGGTGCGTAATAAGTCGATCGATCGCCGCACGTCCGACCAGAAATTCTCTGGCGTCATTCAGGCTGATAGCCGACGGCGTCAGCGTATCGCCCAGAGCATTCGGGATAAGTGTCGGGACACCATTATCCAGACAGGCGGCTACCGAATTGCTTGTTCCAAGGTCTATACCAATGCAGGTCACGCGATTTTTCACCAGCTTGTTCTTGTTGCGCTCTCAACGGTTCTCGGACCGTCAGGATCTTTGGCACAACAATAACGACAGAGGAAAAAAACCACCAAGAAAGAAGAAATCAAAACACCGATGTAATTAATTCATTATATTGTAGAGAAAGAAATATTTCTTATTATTGATGGAATAATGAGAAATCACATTCCAGGACAGACCAGTCTCCCCAGCAAATCAACTATTCCAAGGCTTTCGAGCGCTACCGATAAGAGAACCGTTTCCTGCCCGAGAGATGGACTCCTGGCGGCTGGGGGAATGGCTCGGACCTCCTGCAGAAAGCGAGAAGACCACCGGCCAACACGAAGATATATGGATCAACGTATGGACGATCGTAAGCGATGATCTTTGCCTTTGAGGGCTGCACAACGCCTGACTGTTCGCCCCTCTATCGCTGAGTGGCGACTGGATTGACCATATCGTCGCCTATGCAGGATGTGCTGATTTCAGCAAGCATACTGCATCTGACACATTTCAGCTTGGACATGACTGATCATGTAGCTTGTTTGACGCCCTACGGCTCTCGCGGCGTTGCTCCGCGATGAGCTTTAGCGGTCAGAATAAGGGGGGATATTTTCTATAGCTTCAGACACAAAAAAGCCCGCCTGGATTGAGCGGGCTGATGTGTTGGTTGCGGGGGCAGGATTTGAACCTGCGGCCTTCAGGTTATGAGCCTGACGAGCTACCGGGCTGCTCCACCCCGCGGGGGTGGTGTTTTTGTGGGGTGGATCAGGGGACCTGGCGGCGACCGACTTTTCCGCATCTTAAGATGCAGTATCATAGGCGCTGGGGCGTTTCACGTCCGAGTTCGGGATGGGATCGGGTGGAAGTCTCCCGCCATAGCCACCAGGTCTTCTGATCCACCCGACAACTGTGTGTCGGTGTGGGAGGTTGGTTTTTTGTATGATGAGTGTATTGCGTGGATGATTGCTATGCATGTGTATGCTCTCCTGGAGAGCGTTGTGTGAGCGATATGGGCGATTAGGACCGGTTAGCTTCACGTGTTACCACGCTTCCACACCCGGCCTATTGACGTGATGGTCTTTCACGGCCCTGTGAGACCTAGTTTTGAGGTGGGTTTCCCGCTTAGATGCTTTCAGCGGTTATCCCGTCCATACTTAGCTACCCGGCTGTGCCGCTGGCGCGACAACCGGTACACCAGAGGTATGTTCATCCCGGTCCTCTCGTACTAGGGACAAATCCTCTCAAGTCTCATACACCCACGGCAGATAGGGACCGAACTGTCTCACGACGTTCTAAACCCAGCTCACGTACCACTTTAATCGGCGAACAGCCGAACCCTTGGGACCTGCTCCAGCCCCAGGATGTGATGAGCCGACATCGAGGTGCCAAACCTCCCCGTCGATGTGGACTCTTGGGGGAGATCAGCCTGTTATCCCTAGAGTACCTTTTATCCGTTGAGCGATGGCCCGTCCACGTGGGACCACCGGATCACTATGGCCGACTTTCGTCTCTGTTCGAGCTGTCACTCTCACAGTCAGGCGGGCTTATGCCATTGCACTCGACAGTCGGTTTCCGACCGACCTGAGCCCACCATCGCGCGCCTCCGTTACACTTTGGGAGGCGACCGCCCCAGTCAAACTGCCCACCATGCAGGGTCCCGGACCAGGCTAGACTGGTCTCGGTTAGACATCAGAAAAATTCAGGGTGGTATTTCAAGGACGGCTCCACCGAAGCTGGCGCCTCGGTTTCATAGCCTCCCACCTATCCTACACAGGATGTCTCTGATGCCACTGCAAAGCTGCAGTAAAGGTTCATAGGGTCTTTCCGTCTGACCGCGGGTACCCCGCATCTTCACGGGGAATTCAATTTCGCTGAGTCGATGCTGGAGACAGTGGGGAAGTCGTTACGCCATTCGTGCAGGTCGGAACTTACCCGACAAGGAATTTCGCTACCTTAGGACCGTTATAGTTACGGCCGCCGTTTACCGGGGCTTCAATTCAATGCTTGCACATCTCCTCTTAACCTTCCGGCACCGGGCAGGCGTCAGGCCGTATACGTCGTCTCTCGACTTCGCACAGCCCTGTGTTTTTACTAAACAGTCGCTACCCCCTGGTCTGTGCCACCCGCATCTGGTTGCCCAGAGACGGGTCTTGCTTATCCCGAAGTTACGCAAGTAATTTGCCTAGTTCCTTCAGCATCGTTCTCTCAAGCGCCTTGGTATTCTCTACCAGTCCACCTGTGTCGGTTTCGGGTACGGTCTATACGCCAGAGCTATTTCCTGGAATGCTCCAAAAGCCTGGTCAATCCAATAAGACCAGACAACATATCGCATTCGTCACTTCTGGCAGGCCCAGTAATATTCAACTGGTTCCCATCGACTACGGCTTTCGCCCTCGCCTTAGGGGCCGGCTCACCCTGCGTGGATTAACCTTGCGCAGGAACCCTTGGACTTTCGGCGACAGTGTTTCTCGCACTGTTTGTCGCTACTCATGTCAGCATTCGCACTTCCGATATCTCCAGAGAGGGTCACCCCGTCTCCTTCGCAGACCTACGGAACGCTCCGCTACCGCGCATATCAAAGATATGCACCCACAGCTTCGGCACGTGGCTTGAGCCCCGTTACATTTTCGGCGCAGGGTTTCTATTAGACCAGTGAGCTATTACGCTTTCTTTAAAGGATGGCTGCTTCTAAGCCAACCTCCTGGTTGTTTTGGAATCCCCACATCCTTTCCCACTTAGCCACGATTTGGGGGCCTTAGCTGGTGGTCTGGGCTGTTTCCCTCTCGACAATGGACCTTAGCACCCACTGTCTGTCTGCCACGCTCATACTCCTCGGTATTCGGAGTTTGGTTAGGTTTGGTAAGACTTTGGGTCCCCCTAGCCCATCCAGTGCTCTACCCCCGAGGGCAATACGTGACGATCTACCTCAATAGATTTCGCGGAGAACCAGCTATCTCCGAGTTTGATTGGCCTTTCACCCCTAGCCACAGCTCATCCCCGACTTTTTCAACAGGCGTGGGTTCGGCCCTCCAGTGCGTGTTACCGCACCTTCAGCCTGGCCATGGCTAGATCACTCGGTTTCGGGTCTTCTGCCAGCAACTCATTCGCCCTATTCAGACTCGCTTTCGCTACGCCTACACCTACCGGCTTAAGCTCGCTGCAAACAGAAACTCGCTGACCCATTATACAAAAGGTACGCCGTCACCCCATAAGAGGCTCCGACTGCTTGTAGGCATCCGGTTTCAGGTCTCTTTCACTCCCCTCATCGGGGTGCTTTTCACCTTTCCCTC
>NZ_JBCHWF010000001.1:2085000-2815000 GCF_059801175.1 Asaia sp. Ae19-3
CCGCTGACGGCCAGCTGGGTTGGCGGGCTGCTCTATCTGGCAGTGTTCGGTTCGGTAGCCGGATTTCTGTTCTATCTTGAACTGGTGCGACGGATCGGCGCAGATCGGGCGGCCTATGCCACCATTCTTTCTCCCGTCATCGCGCTCGGCATGTCTGCCTTTTTTGAGCAGGTTCACTGGTCGGCGCCCATGCTGGCCGGACTGGTGCTGATCCTGCTTGGCAATGTGCTTGCCTTCCTGCGCCGCAGGCCCCTGCCCCAGCCCGTCGAAGTCGAACAGGGCTGAGCCTGATTTGACAGAGGCGCAGGCCGGTTTTCTGATGGAGCCCTGAAAAGACCCATCAGGAGAAGCACCGATGAAGCCCGCCTCTGGCCAGACCCCTGCCCTCGTTCTGCTGGAGAAAGAAGGAATCGCCTATACCCTGCACACCCATGAGTATGACCCTGAGGCAGGCCGCAAGGGATTACAGGCAGCAGAGTCGCTCGGCGTCTCGCCAGAGCGTGTTTTCAAGACGCTGATGGTCTGGGTGGACAAGGACAAACCCGCCTGCGCGATCATCAGGTCTGATCACAAGCTGCATCTCAAGGCCGTTGCCGCCGCCCTTGGTGGCAAATCGGCCGCCATGATGGCACCGCCCGATGCGGAACGCCTCACAGCCTACAAGACGGGCGGTATCAGCCCGTTCGGACAAAAAAAACGCGTGCCGATCCTTCTGGACCAGCACGCGTTCGAACAGGAAACGATCTTTGTGAATGCAGGCCGCAGAGGCCTGCAATGCGAGATCACCCCGCAACCGACCGCCAGCCATTTTGGCTGGACGGTGGCACCTCTGACTGAATGATCAGAATCCGGTGGAAAGGGTGACCATCGCCGAGAAGGGCGGGTTGAGGTAGTAGGTCGGCTGGTTGCCCGCTGCGATCATGGTGCCATTCACGCCCTTGGTCGCATTCAGGTTGGTAGTGAAGCCATAGACACCGCTGCGGAACTTGGCACCGGTCAGGTTCGTCATGTTCAGCTGGATCTGCGGCGACTTCATGAAGCCTGCATTCTTGAAGCGATAGCCGATGCCGACCTGGTTGGTGACATATTGCGGAATGGAGCTGTCATTCATGAAGCTGGCATATTGCTTGCCGACATACATGATCTGACCCGAAATCCAGAACCCGCCCAGATCGTAGTCAAGCCCAAGCTTAGCCTGCTTGGAAGGCGCACGAACGGCAATCTTGCCCGCTGTCGGCAGCAGATCCGTACCGACACGGATATTGTTGTCGATGGTCGAGTGCAGATATTCAAACGTCGCATAGGGGCGCAGGTGATGCCAGGCGCGCGTTGAAAGCTGGATATCGACGCCGCGTGTGGTCTGGCCACCCGCGTTGACCGTCTGGCTGTAGCTCGCGCCTGCGTTCCCGTCATAATAATTGAGGGTCTGCTGGCGGTTCGTCAGGTTGTAGTTGAAGAACGAGATAGAGCCCACAATCAGCTCGCCGTTATAGCGATAGCCCAGCTCTTCCTGAATTGTATATTCAGGCTTGGACGCACCACCCTTCTGGGTCTGCACACCTGATGTGCCATAATAGTCCACCAGAGACGTATTGGATGGCGCCTTGAAGTTGGTGCTACCCGACACATAGATCTGATGATGCTTGTTGAAATTCCACAAAATACCGATCTGCGGCAGCGGCTCGGGTGTGTGTAGATTGCGGTTATACTGCGTGCCGGGCGTGTAGTTATACATCCGACGCGTCACCATGGCTTCCTTGAAGCCAACCAGGATATTCAGGCGATCATTGAAATACTTCATCGTATCGCCGATGAAGATCGTATTGACCTGCGTGAGTGACAGGAAGTCACGCGCACGGAACGGCTGACCCGAGGTCGTCTGGATGGTGTTGGTCGTCCCCCAGATATTGTTCGCCTCACCCGTTGCCTGATTGACAATGCCATAGGGCGAATACTGGTAGAGATTGGCATATTCATACCACCAGCCAAGCGTCAGATCGTGATGATTGTCCGGCTTGTAATGCAGCGCGATCGTGTTGCCGGTACGGAACTGCTCCTGGTTTGACGGAGCAAGAGCCAGAACGCTCTTGGCGCCGCCCAGGTCAAGCTTGACTGCCTGATTGCCCATATAGGTCGAAGCATTGATAACCGATGCGCCGGTTCCGTTGCCGATGCCATGCCAGAAATAGAGTGAATCTTCGAGCGTCAGCTTGGGCGTGATGACAAGATGAGTCGGCAGAACCGCCACCACGTTTTCGAACGGGTTGACGTGCAGCTTGTAGTAATTTGCTCCAGCCGATGTCGGACCCACATAATCGGTCGCATAATTGGTCGAATAGCCCGTTGTGCGCCACTGGCTGAGATTCGGAGCCAGATAGAAATCATTCGTCTGATCGTTATAGGCCACTGTCAGACCGGTGTGGCTTCCATTGCGGAAATCCTTCACCAGCTTGAAATCGTAGTGGTACTTCTCAGCCTGACCAGGGCCACGCCAAGTGTTACCCTTGGTATGGCTGAAGGCAAACATGGCACGCACGCCGCTATTGCCGATATCGCCCGAATTAAGACGAATGAACTGGCGGAACGTGTCGAATGAACCGAAGGACACATCCATGATGCCCCCGGCATGATGCGACGGGTTGCTCATGGTCATCGAGGTCATGCCAGCCGAAGCGCTGGTGACCGGCGTATCGATATTGACCGAACCCGGCTGCACCGAAACGTTGTCGAGGTTTTCGGATTCCAGCACTTCGTTGGCGTAGAACTGACCGCCACCGATATCGTTGAGCGGCGCGCCATCGAGCAGCCAGCCCACTTCAGTGCCGTCAAAGCCACGGATATTCGTCTGACCCGTGTAGAGACCGAAAGGATCGGCCTGTGTAACGTTGGCAGAAGGCAGCATGGCGATGACCTGCTGCAGGTTCACGCTCGGTGCCAGCTTGGCAATGAAGTCATGCGTGATGGTCTGGACAGCCTTGGGAGCCGTCTCGACGCGCATCAGGCCACCACCCGGCTGGCGGGTACGGCTGCTGCGGCCAGTCACGGCGATTTCTTCGGGCTGCGAGCGCGCCATGACAGGGGCAGGCGTCGGGCGCGGCGCCGTCATTGCGACGGGGGCAGCGGTAGCGGCGACCGGCGTAGTGGCAGGCGATGCCGTCCGATGTGTGGACGCATGATGCTTGTGGCGTGTCGGCGCGGCGGTCGATACCTGAACGCTGCCAGCAAGGGCGGTGCCTGCAAGCAGCATCTTAAGACAGCGATGCGTGAAACTGGACGACATAGAGTGGCGTTTCCCTCGGCACTGGACAAAACAGGTGGCACTATTCGATCTGGTCGCATTCGTTACGATATCAAACAGAAACCTACTTCCCGGCTACCAGTTACGTTAAGAGACAGCAACGAAACCTCTGTGACAATTAAGCGGAAGTGACTGAATCGTCACCCACTGTTACCCATCTGCATCATCTGGCGCTTCCTAAAGCAGATGACGGCTGCTAGAGGCTTTGGTATTCAGACTGGTCGAATGGATCAGGATGGCTGCGGCCCTGTTGGCTGACATGCTTCTGCCACAAGATCAGACGATACTTTGCCGGATAATGCTCTGAGCGCGGTCTGTGCACAGATTGGAGCCCATCCCCTGACGCCTCTTCCCCCGACAAGACGTTCCTTGCCCAAGGGCCTATGGAAGCCGGCACTGACGATCCTGATCATCATCGGGCTGCTTCTGCTCGTGCGTGCCTTTCCTGTAACCCGCGCCCTGCTGGGCACCATTGAAAGCTGGAAAAACCAGCCCCTCGCCCCGCTGATCTTCCTTGCCATCGGCATTCCCTACAGCCTTTTCGGTCTGCCCCGTCAGGCGCTCTGCCTCGCGGCCGGACTGATGTTCGGAACATTGTCCGGCTTTGGCCTGGCCTCGGCCGCGACGCTGGGTGGTACGGTGCTCGGATTTCTGTGGATGCGCCGACTGGCCAGCCCCGCACAGCGCCAGCGCTGGCAGGAGCGCTTCAGGGGCAGATTGCGTCTGGTAGGCCATGTTCTGGAAAAAGCGCCTTTTCAGGCTGTGCTGACGCTACGGCTCATGCCGGTCGGTTCGGCCCTGATGGTCACGGCGGCGGCCGGACTCTATGGCGTGCCGCTTGGTGCCTTTGCTTGGGCGAGTTTCATCGGCGCCATTCCCCAGAATCTTGTCTTCGTGCTGATCGGCGCCGGGGCTCAGCTTGGGCAGGGCGTTCAGATCGGACTGGGAATCCTGCTTTTCGCCGGATCATCCCTTCTCGCCTGGGTGCTTCTCGCCAGAGGCCGGCGTGAGGGGGGCGAACTGGCGGCTCTGGCAGAGCGCAACGTGACCGGACAAGAAGGATGATACAGTAGCGCTCTTCGGGACGGACAGATTAAAAGTCGGGGCGATAACAAAAAAGAGATTGAAAAACGCCCGCTCTGCGATATCTGACACCTCATTGCCAGAGACTGGCCTGAAAACTGCCTTGTTCCTGATGCGCTTGAAGAGCGCGCGCCCCGACCGATATGGGGCCTTCGTCTATTTTTTCGTAGCCCTTCATCCAGCAGGAGCGCCTCATGGCCTCTCCCGACGGGATCTCTTTTTCTGACAATTCAGCCACCGGGCGTCAGACCGACGCAGTGCCTGTCGCCATGCCAGGCTGGCTTCCCCTCCTTCTGGGATTTCTGACTGCGGTTGGCCCGGTCTCGACAGATATCTATCTGCCCGCCTTCCCGGCGCTCGAGAAATCGCTGCATTCTCCGGCAGGCAGCGCGGGCATGACGCTGTCAGCCTGGATGGTCGGGCTGGCGATCGGACAGATCACCATGGGCCCACTGGCCGACCGTTTCGGGCGACGCATTCCCATGCTTGTCGGGATGAGTATTTACACATTGGGCAGTGTCGGTTGCGCCATGGCGACGACCATGACCGAGATGTGTCTGTTCAGACTGATCGCAGCCGTCGCCGCTTCGGCCAGCATCGTCATCCCGAGTGCCTGCGTGCGCGATCTCTCGACAGGGAATGACGCCGCGAAGCTGATGTCGAAACTGATCCTTATCCAGGGGATCGTGCCCATTCTCGCCCCCATGCTGGGCGGGATAGCCCTCGACTATATCAGCTGGCGGGCGATCTTCTGGGTGTCGGCGGTTTATGGCGCGCTTTGCGTGCTTCTGCTGCTGCGCGCCTTTCCCGAGACCCTGCCACGCGAAAGCCGTCGCGAGCTGCGCCCGCTTTCGCTGCTGCATCGCTATCTCTTCATCGCCCGTGAGCGAAGCTTTATCACCAACGCTCTGGTTTGGGGTTTCTGCGGCTTTCTCTCGTTCACCTATCTGACCGCGGCGCCAACGGTTTTCGAGCACATCTTCGGTTTCACACCGGCCCATTACGGCATGCTGTTCGGACTGTTCGCCGTGTGCATGATCGGCTCGTCGCAGATCAATGGCGCACTTGTCGGGCGCGTCAGTTCGTCTGCCATGCTCGGCTGGGGGATCGCGTTTTCGGTGCTGGGTGCCATCGCTCTTCTGGTCGTCGTGATGGTGGCCGAACAATATCCCGGCCCGACGCATCATATCCGCCCGGTCATGCTGCTCCCGATCGTCGGATGCATGATGATTACTCTTGGCATGACCGGCATTATCGGTCCCAATGCCATGGTTGGCGCGCTGAGCAATCAGTCGCAATATGCAGGAAGCGCATCTGCATTCGCGGGAACCATGCAATATGCACTAGGATCTCTTGCGAGCACGGCAATCGGTGTTCTTCCGGCTGATACCCCCATGCCCATGGCAGCACTCATGCTGTTTGCGGCCCTCATGATGGGCGTATTTGCCGTAATGCGCCCGCATGCCCACCACCCTGTAGTTTCGGCTGAGTGATCAGCCTTTCCGGAGAGCCATTTATGACCGATTCGCCTGTCCTGCTGGTAGAGGATGACGATTCAATCGCCCTTATTGTCGAGGCGATCCTTTCCTCTGCCGGACAGACGATCGACCGGGCCATCTCGGCTGACGAGGCACTTTCTCTTGCAGCAGCCCGCGCCCCGTCCCTGATCATTTCCGATCTCAATCTGCCGGGCGCGCTCAATGGTGACGCCCTTGCGCGCAAACTGCGCGAGACCCAGCCCGGTCTGCCGGTCATTCTGATCTCGGGCGATTTCGAAGACGCCTCGTCGCGCGACGATCTGGTGCCGGGTGCCGTGATTCTGCCCAAGCCGTTTCGCCGTGCAGCGCTGATCGAGGCTGTCGAAAAAGCGCGTGAATCGGCGCGCTGACATTAGTAAGAGCGCCTGACATTTACATTTGAGGCATGACGCGGCTAGATGCCGCGCCTTTTGACGATGTTATGCAGCAGGGAAGAGAAGCAGGAACATGACCCAGAACACTCCGCATGGTGACCAGCCCGAGCTCGATCTCAAGAAATACATTCGCGAGATCCCGGATTTCCCCAAGCCGGGCATCCTGTTCTATGACATTTCGACCCTGATCCGTAACGCCGATGCCTGGCAGATTGCCACCGCACGCCTCACCCGCGCCATTGCGCCCTGGCAGCCCGATCTGCTGGCCGGAATCGAAAGCCGCGGCTTCCTGACAGCCGCTCCCGTCGCGATGCGTCTCGGCTGCGGCTTCATCATGCTGCGCAAGCCCGGCAAGCTGCCTGGCAAGACCATCTCGCTGAAATACGGCCTCGAATATGGCCATGACGAGCTGCATATCCAGGCCGATGCCATCAAGCCCGGCCAGCGCGTGGTCGTGCTCGATGATCTGCTGGCAACAGGCGGCACGCTCGCCGCCTCGATCAAGCTGCTGCAGAATGTCGGCGCCGAAGTTGTGGGCACGTCGGTGCTGGTCGAACTCGACGGTCTCGGTGGCCGCGACAAGCTGGACGTGCCACTGCATTCGCTTCTAACCTACCCGGCCTGAGGCCTGCGCCCCACAGGGCGGTTGACAGTCCAGCCCAATGGCAAGGACTGAACCGCCCGGTTTACGGCAGGCCCCCTCATGCGGAGCCCAGCCATGACAGATCGCCTCTCTTCCCTCTGGCAGCAGCGCTATCGCACGCTCCTGCCTGAGGCTCTGGCCGAAGCGCTGACCTCCAACCCGGTCAGCCAGAGCGCCGTTTTCGACGCCCTTCTCGCCCATCGCTCGGTCAGGGCCTATCTGCCCGATACGCTTCCCGAAGGTACGATCGAGGCCGCCATCGCAGCAGCCCAGTCGGCCGCAAGCTCGAGCAATCTGCAATGCTGGAGTGTCATTGCCGTTGAAGACCCGGTGCGCCGTGCGCGTTTTGCCGCCCTTTGCGGCAATCAGGAGCATATAGCGACAGCACCGGTCTTTCTCGTCTGGGTTGCCGATCTCTCGCGTCTGCAGCGACTGGCAATACGCGCTGGCGAAACCCATGAAGCGCTCGACTATGCAGAATCCTTCCTGATCGCCACGATCGACACCGCCCTCGCGGCCCAGAATGCTGTCAGCGCGCTTGAAGCCGCAGGGCTTGGCACCGTCTATATTGGTGGCCTGCGCAATCATCCGGAGGAGATTGCCGAGAAGCTGACCTTGCCTGAAGGCTGTGTCGGTCTGTTCGGGCTCTGCGTCGGTTATCCTGACCCGGAAAAGCCAGCGAGCATCAAGCCTCGCCTGCCCCAGCAGGCTGTCCTGCATCGTGAGCATTATGATGCCAGCACAGAGGCTGAATGCATTGCCACTTATGACGCGCTTGATGACGCGTTCCAGAAAGAGCAGGGACTGCCGCCCCGCCGCTGGTCAGAGACCATGGTCAGACGCATCGCCACCAAGGCAGGGCTGCATGGGCGCGACACCATGCTCGCCTCGCTCAGGGCACTCGGGTTCCGCCTGAAATAATGCGAGGGAGCACGCGGCTCCCCTTCTCGTCCCTCTGGTCAGACCGCGCCGTTCAGCATGCCGGTCTGATCATGGCAGCTAATATACTCGAGGATCTGGGCGTCGGCCTGCAACACGGCGACCTCATGAAAAAGGCGCAGATCGAGCCGCCCCTGCAAGGCCTGCACCACCTGAAGAAAATCGCCGAAAATGGCCTTGTGGGTCGGATGATGCTCGGCCCAGTTCTCCATGGCGGCCAGATCGCGCCAGGCGCTCATGCCGAAGCTGCGACAGGGCTTGCCACCATTGGCAGTGCTGACCTGCATGTAGCGATTGAAGTGACAGCCAATCGCCAGCCCCTCATCCCGCAGGAAATCCATGCCGGCACGCAGCGTCGGTTCGATGCGGTCCCGATAAAGAGCCAGTTCTTCCCCTGTGACATCGGACCAGTCCTGACCCGACCGGATCAGGGCCACCCCTTCATGACTGATCACAAACCGCCGTCGAGGTGTCTCTGACCCGATCTTTCGCGCACCTGACGAGGCAAGCGCCTCTGTCTGACTGGCGGGCAGACGATCGCGCATCCCACCCCAGTAGCCATGTTCCTGTATCGGCTCAGCACTTCTCTCTCCCAGCATGATGCCGACGCCTTCCAGCCGGTCAGAGGCGCTGGAAAGCGTTTCGAGATGGGTCGTTCGTGGCAGGAAGATCTCGCGATACAGTCCGACACCCTCATTCTCCCGTGCCGGATCGGCCCACCAGGCCTCATGCTGCTGCCACCAGCTCTGATAGGCGGCCTCATCCGGCCAGTAGCCGATGGCCACCTCATTGTCACAGCCAGCGCCATCGACGAACACGGCGCGCTCGACATTCCGGGCCGCTACACCCGTGCCGAGTTGCCTGACGAGTTCAGACAACAGCGCCTTTGCCTTTTCTCCTTCGGCATCCCCACGCCATTGCACCCCGAAATATCCCATGACGAGCTGGGAAGACCCTGTATTGCCGCGCGCAGTCCAGGCAGGAAACGGCGGCTGAAAGTCATCGGCGCTTCGCCGTTCCCGGCTTCGCGGGCAGCGGAGATGAGGAGCAATGGCGCTTTCCATAGGATTAGACCTCGCCAGAGAGCGGAAACGAGAAAGAGGCGCTTTCCACCGGCTCAGGCTCGGCCGGTCGCACATATTCCACGCGCCGCGCCCTAGTCGGATTGAACAGAAGACGGGTGACATCGGGGCGCGAATAATGCCCGACCGGATCGGCCGAAGCCTTGGCAATCGGAATGGCCGCAAGATCGATCTCGGCGTAGAGCAGCCCCTCTTCATCCGCTGCGAGTGGTGTCGCCAGTTCGCGCCCATCCGGGCCGAAAATGCGCGCCGCAGCGCCACCTGCACGCAGCAGCTCACGCTTGTTTGGCGTGTCGCACAGCTCGTCGAGCATGGCTTCGGAGACGATGGCGCATGGCGCCAGCACGAAGCATCCGCCCTCGACCGCGTACACCCGCGACGCTGCCGTATTGACCTCGGCGCTCAGCGCATGGGCGAAAGGCTCGTACAGCGAGAAGCTCGGCCAGGCGCCGACATGTACCTGCTCGTTCTGGGCATACATCGCGTATTTCGTCAGAGGCTGGATATGCTCCCAGCAACAGAGCGCGCCGACCCGGCCAAGGCCCGGCACATCATGCACCGCCAGATCGCTGCCATCCCCCTCGCCATAGACAGTGCGCTCTACATGGGTCACGCGCAGCTTGCGACGGGTGGCAATGGTCTCGCCATCGGGGCCGAGAACCCACTGGGCGATATAGAGCGAGCCTTCAAAACGCTCCGACAGCCCCAGCACAGCCGTGATGCCTGCGTCTCTGACGGCCTTGCGCAGGCGGTCGGCCTCGGGACTGTCATAAGCGAGCGAATTGTCGAAATAACGGCTGGTGAAACCCTTGCCGATCGACCAGGCCGGGCTGTCGAGCCAGATATGCCACGGATAGCCGGGAATGAAGGTTTCGGGAAAAGCGATCAATGCGGCGCCGGAGGCGGCGGCTTCCTTGATCAGGGCGATCGTCTTGTCGATGGTGGCATCGAGATCAAGAAAGACAGGGGCTGCCTGCACGACAGCGATCTTGTATCGGGGGTGCTTGAGACTCACTTTCCTGCTCCGTCCGTTGATATCTGATCGGGCGGGAAATGCCCGGAACAAAATCGATCTTAGGTCGGAACGAATTTCTGTCTTGTCTGGGAGGGAAGCAAAACATGCCTGCCTCTTTTCGCCCTCGCAGAGCCCTCAGACGAGCAAGGCGAGCCTGTTCTGGCGGTTGTTGCGATAGTCACGCGGCGCACAGCCATGAGCCGCAGAAAAGACCCGACTGAAATGGGCCTGGCTGACAAAACCGCTCATGCGCGCGATCTCGCCGATCTGGTAACGGTCACGGCTCGGGTCAGAGAGCGCATCCCGCGCCCATTCGAGGCGACGCTTCATTATATATTCCGCAACCCCCATGCCCTCATCGGTAAAGAGATCATCGAGATAGCGCGTGGAAATACGAAACTGTTCAGCGAGCATCCTGCGCCCGAGATCCGGGTCGCGCAGGCGCATCTCGATGGCATTGCGTATCTGCAGCCCCATGGCCATGCGATGCGATGTCGGCGCCCCTGAGCGATTACCCGAGGCGATCAGCATGGTCGCCACCAGTTCGGCGGCCTGGGCGGTGAGCCTGGACACGAGCATGTCAGGCATGGGCCGCGTCGTGGCCATCAACCCCGTCAGGAAATGACGGGTCAGATCTACAAGCGGATTGGAATCGTCGATCAGGGTCGCGGTGAGATACTCAGCATGACCGAAGCGCGCATTCAGGGCATCGGTGGGAAGCATGAAGACGATCTGCTCGAAATCCCGGTCGAAACGCAGCGTATAGGGGCGGTTCGTATGATAAAGCGCAAATGTGCCCGGCAGGACGATGGCCTCACGGCCATCCTGCAATACCTGCGCCCTGCCACTGACGCCGAGGCTCAGCAGATAATAGGTCTCCTCTGATGCGCTGATCAGGCGGCGAGTGCGCGATACCGACTGCGCGCTGGAACGCACGGTCGAGACACTGCAATTATCGAGCGCCAGACGGGTGACGGCCCCCTGAAACCCGGCCTGCTCCGGCTTGCATTCAAGCGGCACAAAAGATCGACAGACGATATCGTGCCAGAACTCGACTCCCGCCCGAGGCGGCAGACCGGCAATATCATAGCTCTGCAATACCAGCGGCATGTCATTCTGCCTCCGTCAATGCTGTCATCCGACCGCGTAACCCACCGGTTAGCACGGCGCAAAATGTTGCGGTATCGTTATTGTTCCGCTTTAGAACAATCCGAAGCCTTCGGACAAAAGAAAGCTCTCCTGCAGACAAGAGTTGCCTGCGCCCTGCATGCTGACATTCCCGCTCGATTTCAAGCGGGGGTGAGATGAAACAGATCCTGAAAACCGGCGTGGCCCTCACGCTCTGCCTCAAGGCACTTTCCAGAAGGACATTCTCCATCGGGATGCTTGCCACAGGGGTGCTCTCCATTGGCACCTTCTGTCCAGGCATCGTGACGCAAGCCGCCGCAACAGAAGGCGGCCAGACCAACTGGGCCTCGGGCGTGCAGACAATCTATCCAGCCCTGACACCAGCGCCCGGCCAGACGCTGTGGCAGGATTACTTTGTGGTCAATCCTAACGGCGCCTATTCGAGCACAAGCCGGAAGTCTGCAGTGCCGGGCTTCAGGGCAACCGCCATCGCCAATGCTGCCCGGCTGTTCCATAGCTGGCACGGCGAGTTTCTGGGCGCCACGATCTCGAGCAGCGCCATTCTGGCGATCAACAGCCTGACGCTGCGCGCGGGGGGACAGGGCGGCACGGCTTTTGGCGCCAACTGGCTCTATCTCGCGCCACTCTATCTCTCATGGCACACGCCCAAGCTGCATATCTATCTCGGTGAAGGGGCATTTCTGCCCATCGGCTCCTTCAGCAAGACCGATGTCGTCAGTGAGTCGACTCATGTCTTCGGCTTCAATCAGGAGGCCGCTTTGACTTGGATGCCTACAAAACGCTTCGATGTCTCAGCGGAAGGCGAATTGCAGATAAACACCAAAAACGGGGCTACCGATTACAAATCAGGCAATGTGATCAATATCGATTTCGGCGCAAATTACATGCTCACCCCCGCCCTACCCCAGCTTCGCCTCGGACTGAACGGCTTTGTGACGTCGCAATTTACCAATGACGTGCAGAAAGGACGGCGTGTCGGCGATGGCAACCGACTGGCCAAATATGGACTTGGCCCGCAACTCATCTGGTTTTTCAAACCACCCTACGCGGTTGCTTTCAAATGGCAGCACGAGATGGGCGTGCAGAACAGCACGCGCGGCGACCGTTACTGGGTCCAGTTCCAGATGCCGCTCTGAGAAGCGTCGCCCCGGTCCCACCCTTCACTCCCCCGGCACTCATGTGAGACCGGGGCGTGAAGGCAGATCAGCCCATGGCCCTGACGAGACTGTCCGATGTGATCTCGGCAATCGACCGCGCCCCGGTCAGGGTCATGGCCACGCGCAATTCCCGCTCCATCAGATCGAGCAGCTTCTCGACCCCGCTCTGCCCGCCTGCAGCCAGCGCGTAGATATATGCCCGCCCCAGAAGCACGGCATCGGCGCCAAGCGCCACCATGCGGGCGATATCCAGACCGGACCGCACACCGGAATCGGCCAGAATGGCCATCTCCCCCTTCACTGCGTCTGCGATTGGCGGCAGAGCGCGACAGCTCGACAGCACACCATCGAGCTGTCTGCCACCATGATTGGACACCACGATGCCATCGGCGCCAAAGCGCTGCGCATCACGGGCGTCTTCAGGGTCGAGAATACCCTTGATGATCATCGGGCCTTTCCAGAAGGTGCGGATCCATTCCAGATCCTTCCAGCTGATCGACGGATCGAAATTCTGGGCCAGCCAGCCGATATAATCCTCCAGACCTGTCGGATGACCGCGATAGGTCGAGATATTGCCCAGATCATGCGGCTTGCCATTCAGCCCCACATCCCAGGCCCATTCGGGATGCAGCACAGCCTGGGCAATGCGCCGTGCGGCAGCATAGGGGCCTGACATGCCGGAGTGAACGTCGCGATAGCGTGCACCGGGCGTCGGCATGTCTACCGTGAAGACGAGCGTCGTCACCCCGGCATCACGCGCGCGCTCAAGCACGTTGCGCATGAAACCCCGGTCTTTCAGCACATAGAGCTGAAACCAGATGGGTGCCGGGCTCTGGCTCTGCACCTCTTCGATCGGGCAGACCGAGACAGTGGAAAGGGTAAAGGGAATGCCCTTGCGGGCTGCCGCACGGGCTGCCTGCACTTCGCCACGCCGTGCATACATGCCGGTCAGGCCCACAGGTGCGAGAGCCGCAGGAAGGCTCAGCTTCTGCCCCAGAAGCGTGGTCGAGGTATCCAGACCCGACACATTGCGCAGGACGCGCTGTCTCAGCGCAACATGCGACAGATCGGCCCGATTGCGGCGCATCGTATATTCCGCATAGGCCCCGCCATCGATGTAATGGAAAAGGAAAGGCGGCAGCTTGCGGCGAGCGGCCTTGCGAAAATCCGTCGGGGCGGAAATCAGCATGGGATCGGGCTCCTGAGAATGAACGTTTTCCTGTTAACGTTCAGCAGGAGCGCATCGTCCTGAAGCGTCCAGTCACATCACCGTGCTGCCGGATCGCGCCATCATGTCATTGTGGAAGGAGGCGTTTTGGGGCGATGCGCCTGCTGACTGTCAGCCACCCCAGCCTGCAGGCCGGGATGACTGGATACTGACCGGACCCGGCTTAGCGCAGGATACCGGTATGGCCGATGCTGTAGCGACCCGGCTGCGGCCAGACGGTCAGACCATGCGGCTCGGCGCCGACAGGGATCTTCTTCATCTCGCCGGTATCGGTATTGATGGCATAAGCCACGTCATCGAAACGGCCCGAGAGCCAGAGCAGCTTGCCATCGGCACTGACATTGCCCATGTCGGGGCTGCCGCCACCGGGGATCGGCCAGGTCTTGACCACCTTATCCGTCGCGAAATCGATCACCGAAATGCTGCCGGGGCTGTGACGCGGGCCATGGATCTTGTGTGAGCCACGATTGGCCACATACATGAACTTGCCGTCGCGGCTCGGATATTCACCATGCGTGCCAGGGCCGGTCGGGATGAAGCCGGTTTCCTTGAAACTGTCGCCATCGACCACAAAAACGCCATCGGCATGCATGTCGGCAATGTAGAATTTATGGCCGTCAGGCGCTGTCAGGATATCCTGCGGCATACCGCCCTTGGACAGCTTCAGATAGCCGATCAGGCTGCGATTGACCGTATCGATCTTGGCCAGATAGCCCCCGAACTCGCAGGTGAAAATCGCATAGCGCCCGTCGATGGAGAAATCGGCGTGGTTGATGCCCTTGCATTGCGGGGCTTCGACAGAGCCGATCAGCGCCATGGTGTGCGGATCACGGAAATCGAGACGCTCATGCGCTTCGGCCACCACGATGGCGTATTTGCCATCGGGCGTGAAATACATGTTGTAGGGGTCATCCACCGTGATGGCCGTGCCGGGCTTGCCCGTGCGCGGGTCGATGGGCGTCAGGCTGCCATCATTGCTGCCTTCGGCATTATTCGTGACCCAGAGCGTGCGCAGATCCCAGCTCGGCACCACATGCTGCGGGCTACGGCCGACCTTGAACGTGTCCACCACTTTGAACGTCGCCGGATCGATGACCGAAACGCTGTTGCCGCGCAGATTGGGCACATAGACGCGCGCCAGATCGTCCTTGATCGCGGGCGAGATCTTGCCGGCGACCGTCTCGCTATAGATGTTCTTCGGGTCGATCACGGGCGGCATGCCGGGAATGGTCTGCACGGCGCCGGGCGTCGTCTGGGCCGTCGGCGCGGCTGTAGCTGCGGGCTGAGCCGGTGTCTGCACAGCGGGTTGGGCCGGGGCTGCAGGAGCTGACGTGTCAGCCGGTTTCGCAGAGGCCGCCGGAACAGTATTCGGCGCAGCGTCCTGCGCCCATGTCGCCGGGGCCGCGCCAAGCGCCACGCCAAACAGCGATACGATGAACGCGTGATGTGAGAACTTCATAGATGCTCCTTGAAAACGACTGATCTCAGCGGGCCTTGCCAAGGGCACTGAGCGCTGCCTGAACCTGAATCTCTGTTCCGATCTGCCCCAGCGCCGCCGTGGCGGGGCGCGGGTCTCCTCCATAGACACCCAAGGCGGTTCCCGGCAGGGGCGCCTTTTTCAGGGCGTCCTGCCGCACCATCGTCGGGTCGATCGCCAGCATCAACGCCGTATCACTCAGATCGGCATGTTTGCCGAGCGCTGCGCCAAAGCCTTTCTGACGCAGGACATCAGCATAAGCGCCGCCAATACTGTCGTAATACGCCGCCAGATAGAGGGCCTCTCCCTGACCGTGCCACTTATTGTTCAGCTTTTCTACCGCGGCCTTGAGATAGGACAAATATCCGCCGTGATCGGCGATGAAAACAACGCGACGAAAGCCCTGGACATGAAAGCTCTCCCCGGCGCCCTCGATCACGCCCTCAAAGACGGCGGGCGGAATCGAGATCGTGCCGGGAAAGCGCATATGAGAGCTGCGTGGGATGGTACTGCCTTCAGGGACATAGGCAATGACGGGCGCCACAAGCGTATGGCCCAGTCTTTCGGCAATACGCTCTGCCTGGCTCTGTGCCCTCACATTATGCTTGCCCACCGCGATATAGGGGCCGCTCTGCTCGGTCCCTCCCACGGGCACGATGATCGTGTCGGTACCGCCCTGCAGACGCGCCTGGATCTCGGTCCATGTCAGTCGCTCGAAAGAGACCGTCTCGGCATGGGCGGCAGAAAGCGCTCCCCCGGCGGAAGCGGCTGCCAGAAGAACCGACAGGAAAAAGCCTCGCGCTCTGGGGCGAAGGCAGGTCTTTAAAACCACGCGTGAGACTTCCTCTTGAAGAAACCGAAGTCGTTCTATCACAGGTGCGGACAGGCGCCAGAGGCGGGCGTGGATGTTGCAGAGTTTTGCCAGAGCTGTAAAACACCCAACTCATTCCGACTCAGATATGGAGCCATTGCCCCATGGCGCTCGACCCCGTCGGCCTCAACGCCCTGCTGGCCCCCGAACCAATCGATAGCGTGGCCCATGTCATTCAGGTCGCCCTTACCCCCGTTTTCATGCTTTCGGGCGTGGCATCGTTGCTGACCCTCTTCAATACGCGCCTTGCCCGCGTATCCGACCATGTCGAAGAGGTGGCCCATCGTCTGAATGAGGCCAATGAAGATGCAGATGAGACGGCAAGGCTCGAACGTCATCAACGCAGGCTGCGCCGGCGGATCTTCGCTCTCGACAGCGCTGTCATGCTTGGTGGCGTCGGCGGCGCGTCGACCTGCGGGGCGGCGCTGGCCCTGTTTGTCGGGAGTCTCCACAACAGCCAGACGGTCGCCTGGCTCATCTTTCTCTTCGGTGGCGCGCTGTTCTGCACGGTCGGCGCGCTGTCTGCCTTCCTCGCTGACACGTTTCTTGCATGGCATGGGCTGAAAAGAGACGGGGCTCTGCCCAAGCCCGTCGCCATGGTAAAAGCAACAAGATAGCAAGCAGCCTCGTGGTGGGCGTAATTTTATTACCCCACCATCGCGCAAATAAATGCTGAATAGAAAGCACGTTCGTTCCATGCATTTACTGCATTGCTGAAGCGCGTTTTCAGCGATTGCCTTGGGGAAGGTTTAGGCGCTTTTTCCGCCGCCACACACCAAACACCTTAGGAAATCCTGATGTTCAGCGTCGAAATCGCCAATCTTCTCGCCCATCCGATCAGCGCCCTCAGCGCCCTCACGATGGTCTCTTTCATTCCCGTTATTGGTGCTCTTCTGGTTGCCACCATTGCTGCCGACCGCACAGCCTGATCCAGACACGATAAGGACCATGATTACTTGAAGAAGAGAAGCATAGCCGCTCCGGCTCGCCTCCCGTCTTCAAGCTATTCATCCGAGTATTTTATTTGCGCACAGGCGCAAAGAGCCCCAGATCCAGATGGTGGCCATTGGAATAGTTGAGACCGGTCACCCGGCCATATTCCGTCAGAGAAAATCCCTTCTCCAGCATATGCGCCGTCAGGGCCGCTTCATCCTTATGGTCGACAAGAACCAGCGCACAGGAAGCGTTCGCCGCGAGATACTCTGCGGCCGCAGGCACGCCCAGCAGCTTCGTGTTCGACCCTGCCAGAAATGCGAGGCTCGGCTCGGAATAGGAGACTGAGACCAGCGTGCTGTCTTCGCAGGGGCGATAATCGTCATAAAGCGTCGCTGCGCGCGGGGCCAGCTGCAGCAGCCCCAGATTGGGAATGACCGTCAGGAAGATGCCAGCATGCACCACCACGGCCGCCCCGATCACGACCCAGGCCGCACGCCGACGCTGTCTCTGCCACAACAGCCAGAAGGCGTAGAGCACCAGGGGCAACGCTCCGAATACCGCAATCAACGCGCCGTAATCGAGGCGGTGCTCGCTCTGCCATAGCAGAATGGCCCCAGCCACGACAAAGCCCAGCGCCAGCACGCCCCAGAGCAGCGTATAAAGCCCCATGAGCCCGCGCGCCCACACCGCTTTGGGTCGGGTCAGCGGCCATTTGGCCAGGGTTGCTGCGGCCAATATAGCTATGGCCGGATAGGTGGGCAGCACATAATGCGGCAGCTTGGTCGCGATGGCTTCGAAAACGAGCCAGTGCGGCACGATCCAGCAAAGCAGAAAGCGAACGGCGGGCTCGCGATGACGCGCCCAGATGGCTGGCAGGCCAAGAACGAGAAAAAGCGATCCCGGCCAGAAAGCCAGCAGGAACACCACGAGATGAAAACCGGGTGGCAGGCCATGCGCCTGCTGACCATGGCCAATCTTCCCGAGAAAATTGGTGCCAACCGAGTGGGAGAAGAACGCCCCGTGGCTCACCACGCCGATGGCGATACACCAGGGCAGCACGACAGCGAGCGTGATCAGCCAGCCCCAGCGTGGCCGCAGACGACCGAACCAGACCGCCTGACGTTCGATGATACGCAGGGCAAGAGGCGTCGCGAGACCAGGGATGAGTACCACCGGCCCCTTGAGCATGAGACCGCAGCCCATTGCCCCCCAGTAAAGCAGGGCAATGCCGATCGACGTATTCCGGTTGCGCTGCTGGTCGATATAGGCCCGAAGCAAGGCTGTCTCTACCAGAAGGATGTCGAGTAGCAGCACCGTATCGATGGTCGCCATGCGCCCTTCAGCGGTGAGCAGAGTCGATACCGCCAGCAGGGCAGCGGCGATGAGGCCGGTCATACCGCCAAACAGCGTCGCGCCAAGATAGGCTGTAAGAGTGACGGCGGAGACCGCTGCGATCAGGCTGGGAATGCGATAAGGCCACGCGACATGTCGGTCATGAGGGCCCCCGAAGAGCTTTTGCGCCCCGGCCTCGAGCCAGTAGATACCAGCCGGCTGGAGATAACGCGGCTGGTCGAGAAAGCGGACATCGACGTAATTGCCGCTCTCGAGCATCTGCGCCGAGGCTTCCATGTAACGCGGCTCGTCACGGTCGAGAGGGACAAGGCTCATGCGACCCGGCAGAAAAATGAGCAGGGTCAGCAAGGCCACGCCGAGATAGTGGCGCCAGGTCAGAGTCATGAGAGCCCTCAGCGTTCGGTTACGCGGCCCGGCAGTTTCGTGCGATTGAGCAGCCACATGACACCCAGAAGATCACGGATGCCGACGAGCGCGCGATTGAAATTGGTATATTTGGACTGACCGTGAAGCCGTGCGCGATGACGCGTCTCGACACAGATCAGCTTTGCCCCATAGCACCCCAGAAGCGCGGGGAGAAAGCGATGGACCCCCTCGAATTGCGGGATACGCAGAAAAGCGGATCGGGCAAAGAGCTTCATGGGGGCGCCGGTATCGGGGCAGCCATCGTTCAGAAGACGACGACGCAGACCGTTGGCAAATCTGGTTGCAATGACGCGCGACAGACGGTCATTGCGCTTGAGACGCACGCCGACCACCAGAGGTTCGCCTTCCTTGCAGGCTTCAGCCCGCTTGAGCATGTCGATGATGACGGCCGGATCGTCCTGTCCGTCTCCATCCAGCGTCGCGATCCAGTGCCCTTTTGCTGCCTCGATGCCGGTGCGAAGCGCTGCCGACTTACCAAGGCGGCGATCATGGCTCAGCAGGCGCAGGCCAGGCAGACAACGCGCACGTTCAGCGAGAAGCGCCTCGACCGTTGCGTCGGTGCTGCCATCATCGACAAAGATCAATTCGATTTCGGGGGAGTTCTCGAAAACATCGGCCAGTTCCTGGCAGACGGGGCGGATATTTTCCGCTTCATTGAGAACGGCAATAACGACAGAAAGACGTACACTCATGGCAGGAACCGCCTATGGCTTGTCCGGGAGGCAGTGCCACCCGGACAGATGATCAGGCCGCGTTCTGGCTGTGTGATCCGGCTTCGTTTGAAGCCTTGAGAGCCTGCGGCAGATCGCTGATGGCAGAGTCCAGCAGGGCTGAGGCACCAGCCTGCTCCGTGCTGAGATGCTGACCGAGCAGGCTGCGCGTCGCCTTGATGGCAGCATCGGCAGCCAGATCGCGCATTTCGCGAATGGCAGCGCGCTCCGAAGCAGCAATGCGATCACGCGCCATCTGCTCGCGACGGGAAGCGACAGCCTCTGCCTCGCGACGTGCGGTCTCTGCAATTGCAGCTGCCTCTTCGCGCGAACGCTCGATCAGGGCGCGGGATTCGGCCAGAGCCTGCTCGCGCTCACGGGTGGCGTCCTCTAGCATCTTCTCGGCTTCACGACGCAGGCGGCTGGCCTCGTCGAGATTGCTCCGTACCTGATCGGCACGCGCATCAAGAATGGCTGCTATGGCCTTCCAGAGCTTGCCGCCGAAAAGGACAAAGAAGAGAACGAAGGAAATAGCGACATAAAAACGCTGATCGTGGAACATCGCGTGACTTCCTTAGCCTCTGCTCGCCGCTAGACCGGCCTGAACGGCATCCTGCACCTGGGCGCGAGAGATCGTGTTCTCATTGCCAGCAGGACGCAGCAGCTTCTCGATCAGGCTCTGGGCCGTATCTGCCGCAACACCCGGCAGGCTCGCAAGCGCTTCTGCACGGGCAGAAGCAATGCGCTTCTCCGCTTCGGCGATATCGGTCATGAGCCGATGATTCATTTCGTGGGTCTGAGCTTCAGCGGCCATACGGGCTTCGTGAACGACCCGGTCAATATTGGCCTGAGCCTGTGCCGCGGCGTCATGACGGGCACGACGCAGTTCGTCAACGGCGCGATCGGCGTCGTCACGGGCACGGCGGGCAATATCAAGATCGCCCTCGATCCGGTTGCGTCGATGGGTCAGAACCCCTTCGATACGCGGCAGGGCCGAGCGGCTCAGAACAATGTAGAAGACCGCAAAGATGACCGCGCCCCAGACCACCTGCCCGATAAGCAGGGGGTTGGCGAAGTCGAGCTGCGGCATGCCAGCTGCCCAGGCCCGTCCCGGCACAGCGCCGAGCGCAAGCGCAATGGCCAGCGGGGCAGCGAGATTACGAGACGGAAGGCGCATGACTTTACCCTGCCTCTCTAATCAGACGAACAGGATCAGGAAGGCGATCAGAAGAGCGAACAGCGCGACGGCTTCCGTCAGCGCGAAGCCGAGCATGCCGAGGCCGAACACATGCGGGCGAGCAGCCGGGTTGCGAGCGATGGAGCTCACCAGCGTCGAGAAGATGTTGCCGAGGCCGATGCCGACACCGGCAAGAGCGATAACAGCAATACCGGCACCGATTTCGCGAGCAGCAGTAACGTCCATGAGTCAGTTTCCTTGGTTACGACAGAACAACAGTTAAACGTGAAAGGCGGCGTGCACTCAGTGCGCCACGGCCTCACGCAGATAAATGCAGGTGAGGATGGCGAACACATAAGCCTGCAGAACGCCCACCAGCAATTCCAGAGCCGTCAGCGCGACATTGATGACGACGGGCGCCACAGCCAGCACTGAACCGAATGCCCCAAGACCTGCCAGCATCAGGGTGAAACCGGCAAAAACTTCGAGCAGAACGTGACCAGCCATCATGTTGGCGAAAAGTCGGATCGACAGGCTGACAGGTCGCGAAAGGAAGGAAAGGATCTCGATCGGGATCAGAAGCGGCGCGAGAAAGACCGGCGCACCTTCAGGCATGAAATGCGTGAAGAATTTGACGCCCTGGTATTTGAACGACGCCAGGATCGACACCAGAAACACGAGAATGGCCAGAGATGCCGTAACGGCAATATGGCTCGTGAAGGTGAAGCAGTAAGGGATCAGGCCGAGATAGTTACCGGCAAGAATGAAGAAGAAGATCGCAAAAACGAAGGGAAAGAATGCCGCCCCCTCCTTGCCGATCGTCTCGGTGGCCATGTTATGAATGAAATCATAGCCCAACTCGGCAGCAGCCTGCAGACGACCCGGCACCACGGCAGCGGGACGCATGCCAAGATACAGGAACGCCAGAACGGCCACGATGGCTATCAGCATGAAGAGCGGCGACTGGCTGAAGCGCAGGGCTTCGCCAATCTGTCCGAGAACAGGATGAAGCTCGAACTGGCCGAGCGCGTCAATCGTTGATCCGGCGGCCAAGCTGCCTCTCCCGCTTCTCATTCAGAGCTTCCGACAACCCGAAAGCTCCATGAAACCAATAAACAAGACGCAGAAAACTGCGCCACGCTGTCAGACGTTGGCGTTTTTCACCGCACGCCAGACATTCAGCATCCCTGCTGCACCGCCGACGAGCGAGAAAAGGATAAGAAACAGGGGTTTTGTTCCGCACAGGCGATCAAGCCCGTAGCCCAGAACAACACCAACGATGAGCGCCGCAACCATTTCGGTTCCGATCCTCATCGCAAGGCCGAATGCCGAATAGTCGGCACTGCCTTCTTGCTCTGTGGTGCTCGTGTCCGCCTTGCCGCTCTTGCCGCGCATCCGGGCCTCAGCATCAGCCAGCCTTCTATCGAAGCTGTCAGCGCTTTCTCCCGCTTGCGAGGAAACGTTCAGGTCGTCCTGTGCGCCCACGATTCCATACCTCGCCTTTCTCCCCGGAGCGGGGAGTCCTTGGTGCGCGGTTGCTACCCATCAAGACGTGTCCTGTCAACGCCTCGTAACTGCAGGACAATGAATTCTTGGTGTCATTCAGGCCGCTCAGACCCTGCGCGCCTCACCGGCCAGCTCGCGCCTCGTGCGATCCAGTGCCTCAGCGTAACGACGCAGCACGTATTTCTCGCTCAGGAGCCCCACGATCCGACACGTGGAGTCATTTTCAACCACAACGAGAGCGTCGGCTTCAGCACGCTCGAAGAAATGCACGGCCTCCTCACATGCCATACCGGGGAGAAGCATGATCTCCCGATGCAGGGCCAGCGCTTCCAGCAGCCGTTCCGGCGGATGATCCGGGGAATGGATCTCGGACACCAACACGATCCCGCGATAGCGCCGCACCCCGTCTGTCAGAACCACAAGAGGCCCCATGCCGAGCGGGCAGCACTGCCGTGCCTCACCCACAGTCATGTCAGCCGGCCTGCATGGGAATTCACGCTGCATCAGGCGTCCGACCGTGAGCGCCCTGAGCCAGCTCACATCGATGGCTGAACGAATCGATTCGCCACGCTGATGAAAACGCCAGGTGGCGAAGGAATAGCCAAACAGCCGACGCACGGTGAGCATCGACAGCACGCTTGCCAGCAGCACGCCGCTGGCAAGCGACAGATCGGCTGTCATCTCGAGAATGAGACAGGTCATGGTCATCGGCACGCCGATGATCGCAACCGCCGTGGCACTCATGCCCAGAACGGCACAGCTCGCAACGGACAAACCACCAACACCCAGAGCCGCAATGCCGAAGCCATAAAGCGACCCTGCCAGCACACCAAGATAAAGCGAGGCAAAGAACAGCCCGCCACGAAACCCACTGCCGATCGAGATGGAAGAGGCTGTCACTTTCAGAACCAGCAGCAGCAACAGAGGAAGTGGCTGCAACCCTTCTTCCAGCACCTTGATGACTGCCGAGTGACCCGCCGACAGGATGGACGGCGAATAAAGCGCCAGCACCCCCACCACGACGCCACCCAGCGCAGGGCGCAGCCAGACCGGCAGCGGAACCAGTCGGAACAGGGTTTCCGCCAGGGTCACGCCACGCATCGTCGCGATGCCCACCAGTCCGCAGAACACCCCAAGCACTAGCACAGGCATTGTTTCATGCAGGGTAAGCGGCGCATGAGGCAGAAGCGTCAGCGTGGTACTGACACCCCCCAGGAAATGGGCCGTACCGACAGCAGCAATGGTCGCAACGGCGACGGGCGCGAGATTGACGAGCGAATAGGTGCCGATCACCAGCTCGAAAGCATAGAAGGCCCCGGCGATAGGCGCGTTGAAGGCCGCGCCGATCGCGCCACCCGCACCACAGCCGACGAGAATGCGCAGATCCGCCCGACGCACCCGGAAGAGACGCCCGCATCGGCTTCCCAGCGCTGCGGCAATCTGGGTAAATCCGGCCTCCAGCCCAAGAGACGCGCCACTTCCGTTCGAAAGAAAGGTCTGGAAGGCGACGATAGCGCTGTCTCGCACCGACATGCGTCCGCCACGCAGGGCATTGGCCTCGATCGGGTCAACCGGGCGGTGGCTGAATCGACGGGCGAGCATCACCCCGAAAACCCCAAGCACGAGCCCGCCAAGACTGGGCATGAGCACGGTGCGCCACGGGCTCAGGCTGGTCAGCCCGGAAAGACGCCCGTCATTATGAAGGGCGTAGAGCACGCGATGGGCATAAAGCGTGCTGCGTGTCATGACCCAGACGCTCAGCCCGGCCAGGATACCAACGCCCGCGGCAAGGACGGTCAACCAGATTTCATTGGATCGAACGAGCGCACGCACATAGTACGGCACGTGCATCACATGCTGAAACCAGTCGACAATTCTGCGAAACCCTGAGGCCAAGAAAGATCCTCACACGGCTTTGAAGACAAGCGGAGAGCGATGCCCTTATTGTCGCCCGGACTTGCCGCAGGCAACAGAAAACCCCAGACTTCGCTCATTCTGCCTCCCCGAAAGGAGCCTCTACTGTGCTGCTGAACGTCATCGAACGCCTCCCGGCCCAACCGGGGGGACACCCGCCAGTCGTTTTTCTGCACGGCCTGTTCGGACGAGCGCGCAATATGGGCTTTCTCCAGCGTCAGGTGTCGCGCACACATCGCACCCTGGCGCTCGACCTTCGCAACCATGGCGAAAGCCCGCACGGCCCCATGGATTTTCCCGCCATGGTCGACGATGTGGTCGAGACCCTTCGAGCCCATGAGGCGCTCCCCGCCATTCTGGTCGGGCACTCGATGGGCGGCAAGGTCGCCATGATCATGGCACTGCAATATCCCGAACTCGTTGCCGGCATCCTGATAGGCGACATGGCCCCTGCCCGCACCGGCTTCGGTCAGGCAGCCCTGGCAGAAGCCATGCTGCATATCCATTTTCCCGATCAGCTCGACCGGCAGCAGGCAGACCAGCTTCTGGCGAAGGACATCCCCAATCGCAGCGTCCGCGATCTGATGCTGCAGAATGTCAGGCTCGGCACCGAACCGGGCTGGCAGATCGGCCTGCAGGACATCACCAATTCGATGACCAATATCGAAAACTGGCCCTATGTTCCCGAAGGGTACGTCTATGAAGGGCCGACACTCTTTCTGAGAGGGGAGCACTCTCCCTATATCGGCAAGGATCACGAACCGGTCATGCGCAGGCTTTTCCCCAATTACCGGCTTGAGACCATTCCCGATGCGGGCCATTGGCTCCATGCTGACAACCCAAAGCTCTTTTCTGAAAAGATGCTTGGGTTCATCGAGACCATCTGATCGGTAAGCCCTCTCTTCAAGGTATCGCCTCATGCTCAAACGCGCCGCGCTGTTACTGCTGCTTTCCATCGGTTCCGCGCAGGCCGACCCGCTTCCCGCCCTGACGCGGGACGGGCTTCAGGCGCTTACCCTGGCCAAGGATTCCATTGCCCTTCATTCGGTCGCCGGGGCGGATAACCAGACCATCAATGTGGCGGAACTCTATCGCAAGACACTGGTCGATGGCGGCTTTCCCGCTGATGCCATCACCATCACCAGACTGAACGACACGGCCTATATGGTGCTGCGCTGGGCCGGGCAGGACAGCGCGCTCAAGCCTCTGGTCATTTCCGGCCATATGGATGTGGTGGCCGCTCGTGCTTCCGACTGGGCACGCGACCCTTTCACCCCTGTCGTGGAAAATGGCTATCTCTACGGTCGTGGCGCCTCTGACATGAAAATGAGCAACGCTCTGGCTATCACAGCGCTGCTTCATCTGTATCACCAGGGCTACAAGCCAAAGCGTGACATCATTCTCGCGCTTTCGGGCGATGAAGAAACCACGATGAAGACGGGCCAGATCCTGGCCAGCCAGCTTTCCAACGCGCAGGAAGTTCTCAATCTCGATGTCGGTGGTGGCACCCTTGATGAAGAAAGCGGCCAACCGCTTTTCTACAGCTGGTCAGGGGCTGAAAAGACCTATGCCGATATCGCACTGACCGTCACCGATCCGGGTGGCCACTCCTCTGAGCCACGAGCACATAATGCCATAACGACCCTGGCTCAGGCGCTCGTGAAAATCCAAGCCCATCCATTCCGGCCCGAGCTGAATGCGCTGACGCGCAGCTATTTCCTCAACGCCGCGCGTTTCACCACCCCCCATCTGGCCTCGGCCATGCGCGTCTTTGCCGCCAGCCCGGATAATGCACAGGCCGTGGCAACGCTGCGTGCCGAACCCTCCCTCGTGGGCGCCATCGGAACGACCTGCGTGCCGACCAGAATTGAAGGTGGCCACGCCCTCAATGCGCTGCCACAGCGCGCGGAAGCCAATATCAATTGCCGCATTTTCCCCGGCCACTCCCGTATGGACATCATCCACGAGCTGGCTGCCATCATCGATAACCCGGCGGTGCGTATCGAAGATCGAAGTGAAGGCTCCGTGGAAACCCAGCCTTCGCCCATGAACGGCCCGCTTCCCACCGCTGTCGTCACCGCAGCCCAGCAGGCTTTTCCCGATGTCCCGGTCTTTGCCAGCATGAGCTCAGGCGCAAGCGACAGCATGTGGTTCAGGGAGAAAGGGGTGCCCGCCTACGGGGCGAGCCCGATCTTCATGAAATCCTCTGATAATTTCAGCCATGGGCTGAATGAGCGCGTGCCGCTCTCTGCCATCACGCCCGGCATGCATTTCCTGCTTTCCATCATCCCGGCCCTTTCGCAGAACTGATCAGGGTCTGTGGGCGATGAGGGACTCCCTCAATCGCCCGTCAGCGGGTTCTTGATCGTCTTGCCCTCTTCCGAGGCGCGCCAGAGATACCATGCCAGCGCCGAGCGATGAGGGCTGAAACGCTCCCCCTCCCGGCGCAGGGCCGCAGGTTTGGGCGGCTCTGCGAGTCCATGGAGCTTCTGCCAGCCCGCACGCACGCCAAAATCATCTACTGGCAGCACATCACGCCGATTTAATGTAAAGATGAGCAACATCTCCACCGTCCAGCGCCCGATGCCACGCAGGGTGATGAGACGCGCAATCAATGCCTCATCGCTCAGCGAGGCGGCTTCTTCGAGCCCGGGCACCACGCCTGTCAGCCTGGCTTCGGCCAGACCACGCAGCGCAAGCAGTTTCGAGGCAGACAGGCCGCAGGCTCTCAAGACCTCATCATTTTGCGCCAGAAGGGCTTCCGGCTCGGGCATGACGCCATCTGTCAGCGCGCAGACGCGCCCCAGAATCGCTTCCGCCGCCCTGCCATGCAGTTGCTGACCGATAATGGCGCGAAACAACGCCTGATAGGGTGTCTTGCCGTCAGATCCCCTGAGGCGACAGGGCCCGATACGATCGATCGCCGCCGCAAGGGCTGGGTCCTGCCCAAGACAGGTATAGAGGTCCGGGTCTTCGGGCATATGATTCTCTTCTTCCATTACAGCGCGACCTTCTCGCCCGCTTGGCAAGAGCAGGGGTCCAATGTCATGATAGAGGCAAGTGCCAGATCGTGTCGTCATGCAGAGTTCGTCACCTGCCCGATCACGTGGTGGCGTGTGTTCTGATTCTCTACAGGTGTTCTTCTGACACGCACACAGCCCGTTGATCCGGCTCCGCCCTCGTCAGGTGTGGCCTCTGCCTCGCGTCCTGGCAAGAAACGGACACGAAACGAGCCGTTGCTTTTTGCACCGGCGGCACTGAAGACGCGCGCCCTGCCCCCCATGGCCGGCACGAGGGCAAGGCTCAGCCATTACGAACCAAGAACAGCCTCGGAACCGCCGGTCAAGCCAGCCGGCGCCTCGCTGATCCGCCCGCAGGTGCTCGAGGATTCGGGCGTCACGACCGTGTTGATCGCCTCGGCAATCGCCCATGCGCTGCTGATCGGACTGCTGATCTACGAGAGCGCACGCCATGCTCATGGCGAGCCCAACGGCATGGAACAGCCGCAGGTCGAAATGATGTTCGCGCCGCCCACCAAAAGCGGCATGGCAGGCCCTCATGAAGACAAGCCGGGCGGCGAGGAGAAACCCTCCACGAGTCATGATGCCCCTTCGGCAAGCAGCAAGGACACGCAGCAGGAGCAGCAGCCTGACGAACAGGAATCGACACCGACCCCGGCTGTGCCTACACCGACCGCGCCTTCAGCGCCCCCCGTACCTGACGGCCCCTCGACCGAGCTGACGAAAACGCAGACCGAACGCCCAGTCAGCCCCGGCATTCCGAAATCCGGCAAGCAGAGCCAGACGCACGCCCATAGTCACCGGTCGAGCCGTCGCCCCACGCCGAAGCAGTCGGATAATCCTTTCGCGAACATGACGACGCTTGATTTCGGTGAGGCGCCCTCTGCCCCACGTCGTCAACGCGGCCGCCGCGGCGGGTCGGGCGCCCCCATCGACATGTCACTCGGGCCACTTTCGACCAATGGTCAGATCAACGCGCCTTTCATGACGCGCAATACGATCAAGGGTGTCAGTGACGATTACGGCAGCGAGATTGACCGCTGGATTCGTGCCCATCTCTATTATCCGGAAGATGCCATCAAGAACGGCGAAGACGGACCCTCTTCCGTGCATGTCGTTCTGGACCGCACGGGCCGCGTCAAATCGGTGCGCCTGACAGGCCAGTCGGGATCGTATTCACTCGATGCGGCGACGACCGGCATGTTCCAGGGCGCGCGCCTGCCGCCTGTGCCGCCTGACATGAAGGGCGACCATTTCGATATTGATCTGACGATCAATTACATTCTGATCAGACGCTGAGCCTGCCATGAGCCTTGACTCCGTTCGCGACGAACTCGCCCGCCTCGCCCCTGAACTCGCGATAATCGATGACGGGTTGAGCACGGCGACGGTTCTTGAGGCAGCCGAGGTGCACAAGGTCGCCCCAGACCAAATCGCCAAGACGCTCTGCGTCGATGCAGGGGGCAGGATCGTCCTAGTCGTGATGGCAGGGACGGCACGGCTCGACAATCGGCGCGCCCGCGAGGCATTGGGGGGCAAGCCCCGCTTTCTGGGGCCTGAAGCCGTGCTGGAAGTCACAAGCCACCCCGTTGGCGGCGTATGCCCTTTCGGTCTACCCGCACCACTTCCTGTCTATTGCGATGAATCGCTGCTGCAGTTCGAGGAAATCATCCCGGCTGCCGGATCAATCACGGCCTCGGTCCGCATGACGCCTCAGAAACTGGTCGAATTGACCAACGGCGTCTGGGTGCATGTACGTCAGGATGAAAAATAAGGGCTCTTTTTAAAAAAGAGCCAGAAAACCTTCGCCTGTCGGTCACTGACCAAACAAGCAGCACGCCAGTTTTCTTGAGATAAAAGTCTTTTTGCTTTTTTTCTTCAGAAAAAGAAGTTCCCCACCTCACCAGGAGGCGGGGAACAGACCCTCTTACTCCGCCGCTTCAGCGTAGGTGGAGATATCAGGGCAGGAGCAGACCAGATTACGATCACCCCAGGCGTTATCGATGCGATTAACCGGCGCGAAATATTTCACGCGATCGAGGCCGTTCGGGAAACAACCCTGCATGCGGTCATAGGCGCGGTCCCACTCGCCAACGAGATCGGCGGTGCTATGCGGTGCATGACGCAGCGGGCTGGCTTCCATGGCAATATTGCCAGCTTCGATGGCCGCAATTTCCTGACGGATGGCGATCATCGCATCGCAGAAGCGATCCAGTTCAGCCTTGCCTTCGGATTCCGTCGGCTCGATCATGAACGTGCCAGCAACCGGGAAGCTGACCGTCGGAGCATGGAAGCCATGATCGATCAGGCGCTTGGCGATATCATCAACGGTCACGCCGACAGCATCCTTGAGCGGGCGCAGGTCGATGATGCATTCATGCGCCGTGCGACCGTTGCTGCCACGATAGAGCACGGGATAATGCCCCTCGAGACGGGCCGCGATGTAATTGGCGTTGAGAATGGCCATTTCGGTGGCTTCACGCAGCCCGTCATCGCCCATCATCAGCACATAAGCGACCGAGATCGGCAGGATCGACGCCGAGCCGAAAGGCGCGGCTGACACGGCACGCGCGTCGCCCATTTCGGGACGACCCGGCAGATGCGGCGCGAGATGCGCCTTGACGCCGATCGGTCCCATGCCGGGGCCACCGCCACCATGCGGAATGCAGAAGGTCTTATGCAGGTTGAAATGCGAGACATCCGCGCCATAGAGACCCGGACGGGCAAGCCCGACCTGCGCATTCATGTTCGCCCCGTCGAGATAGACCTGACCGCCCGCTTCGTGAACGAGATCACAGATCTCCATAACGGCTTCCTCGAACACACCATGCGTCGAAGGATAGGTCAGCATCAGCGCGGCGATGCGCCCCTCATGCAGGGCGATCTTCTTTCGCAGATCCTCCAGATCGACATTGCCTGCCGCATCGCAGGCCGTCACCACCACACGCATACCGACCATCTGGGCCGAAGCCGGGTTGGTGCCATGGGCCGAAGCCGGGATCAGGCAGACATCGCGCTCGCTCTGGCCATTGGCCTGATGATAGGCGCGAATGGCCAGAAGCCCTGCATATTCGCCCTGCGCGCCCGAGTTGGGCTGAAGCGAAATGGCGTCATAACCGCTGACAGCACAGAGCGCGTGTTCGAGAATACCGAACAGCTCATGATAGCCTTCCGTCTGGTCGGCGGGGGCGAAAGGATGCAGCGCCCCGAATTCCGGCCAGGTGATGGGGATCATCTCGGCGGTCGCGTTCAGCTTCATGGTGCAGGAGCCGAGCGGAATCATGGTGCGATCCAGCGCCAGATCCATATCCGACAGACGGCGCATGTAACGCAGCAGGTCGGTTTCAGAGCGATGGGCATGGAACACGGAAGCTGTCAGGAAAGCCCCGCTGCGCTGCAGGGATGCCGGGAGTGTCGTTGCGCCGTCGAGCTTCGCTTCGAGCGCAGCAAGACGGGCATCATCCGGGCAGAAGCAACGCCAGAGCGCCTTGATGTGATCGGGCTGGGTGGTCTCGTCGCAGGCGATGCCCAGACGGCCATTGCCCGCGTCGCGCAGGTTGATCCCGGCCTTGCGGGCGCGCTCAAGCACCAGTGCGGCAGAATCACCCGCTTCGATCGTGATCGTATCGAAAAAGACGCTTGTTTCGACCCTGACCGCCAGTTCGCGCAGACCTTCGGCCAGGATCGAGGCCAGACGGTTCACACGATGCGCAATGGCACGCAGCCCCTCGGGGCCGTGATAGACGGCATACATCGAGGCGATGACAGCCAGCAGAACCTGCGCCGTGCAGATGTTCGACGTCGCCTTTTCGCGACGGATATGCTGCTCGCGCGTCTGAAGCGCCAGACGATAGGCCGGAGCGCCACGGCTGTCACGCGACACGCCTACAAGGCGGCCCGGCATGGTGCGCTTGTAGGCATCACGAACAGCCATGAACCCGGCATGAGGGCCACCAAAGCCCATCGGCACACCGAAACGCTGCATCGACCCGATGGCAATATCGGCACCCAGCTTGCCGGGCGCTTCGAGCATGACGAGCGCCAGCGGATCACAGGTCAGGGCTGCGACCGCGCCCTTCTCGTGAAGGGCCCCAATCACATTGCGGAAATCGCGCACGGCGCCTGAGCTGCCGGGATAGGAGAGCAGCGCGCCGAACACGGCGGATGCATCGAGATCGGTCTCGGGATTGCCGACAACGATGGTCCAGCCAAGGGGCTCGGCGCGGGTGCGCAGCACCGCAAGCGTCTGCGGATGGGTGTCGGCATCGACAAAGAACACGGTGCTCTTGGTCTTAGCGTTGCGCTGGGCAAGCGCCATCGCCTCGGCGCAGGCCGTGGCTTCGTCGAGCAGCGACGCATTGGCGATATCGAGGCCGGTCAGATCGCAGACCAGCGTCTGGAAGTTCAGCAGCGCCTCAAGACGACCCTGGCTGATTTCGGGCTGATAGGGCGTATAGGCCGTGTACCATGCCGGATTTTCGAGGATATTGCGCTGGATTACCGGCGGCAGAACCGTGCCGTAATAGCCCTGCCCGATCATGGACTGCATGACGACGTTGCGGCTGGCGATCTGCTGCAGGCGCGCCAGGGCTTCGCTCTCCGTCAGGGCCGGACCGATGCCTGAGGCCTTGCGGTCGAGAATGGCGGCAGGAACCGTCTGCTCGATCAGCGCATCAATGCAGGAAACGCCAAGCGTCTCAAGCATGGCGACAACCTCGCCGGGGCGTGGCCCGTTATGGCGGGAAACAAATTGATCGGCAGCCTGGTTTGGCCAGAGGGGGGCGTTACGGGTCACGTCTCGGCAAATCCTCGTCGGGAACGGGGTCAGTCACAGGTCAAAAAAGCAAAGGCGGCACAATGCGCCGCCTTTACCGGTCAGATCAGAGAGAGGCCTTGTAGGCATCGGCATCGAGCAGAGCCTCAAGCTGGGCGGAATCGGTCACGCGCAGCTTGAAGATCCAGCCTTCACCTTCCGGATCGGCACCGACCAGCGTCGGTTCGTCGCTCAGGCGGGCATTGAACCCGGCCAGAACGCCGCTTACCGGCGCATAGATGTCAGAAGCCGCCTTCACGGATTCGACCACGGCAGCAGCGTCGCCCTGAGCGACTTCGGTGCCTTCGTCCTTGGCTTCGACAAAAACCAGTTCACCCAGCTCTTCAGCCGCATGGCCGGTAATGCCGACGGTCGCGATCTCGCCTTCGAGACGAATCCATTCATGGGACGGGGTGTAATAGGTGGAGCTCATGATGACATCTTTCTCTGTGAGACGGTTTTCAGCGTTTGAAACCGGGGGGAACGAAAGGCAGGGCGCGGACCTGCACCGGCACAAACTTGCCGCGCAGCGCACCGTAAAGAACCGTGCCGATCGCAGAATGGCCGGTGGCGACATAGCCCATGGCCACGGGAGCGCTCACGCTTGGACCAAAAGCGCCCGATGTGACCACGCCAACCTTCTGCGTGCCTTCGGCATCGGCAAAAAGCTCGGTACCGCCGCGAACCGGCGCACGGCCTTCAGCCGCCAGACCGACGCGCAGACGCGAGACGCCATCGCGGGCCTGCGCCATGATGATTTCGGCACCCGGATAGCCACCGGCACGGGCGCCGCCCTCACGGCGGCTCTTCTGCATGGCCCAGGTCAGCGCGGCCTCAACCGGGGTCGTGGTCTCGTCAAGGTCATTGCCATAAAGGCACAGACCCGCTTCGAGACGCAGGCTGTCACGGGCACCCAACCCGATCGGCAACACGCGCTCATCAGCCAGAAGCGCGCGGGCGATCTGCTCGGCATGCTCGGCGGGAATGCCGATCTCGAAACCGTCTTCGCCCGTATAGCCCGAGCGCGTGACCGTGCAGCGCACGCCATCCACATCCGCCTCGATCGCATCCATGAAGCGCATCGCTTCGGCCTGCGGGCAGAGATCGGCCAGAACATGCACGGCTTCTGGCCCCTGCAGGGCAAGAAGCGCGCGATCGGCCTGAGGCTCGATCACGATACGGTCACCAAGGGCTGCCTGCATCAGCGCGGTGTCGGCTTCCTTGCAGGAGGCATTGACGACCACGAACAGCCAGTCGCCCATATTGGCGACCATCAGATCATCGCGAATGCCGCCCTTTTCATTGGTCAGAAACCCGTAACGCTGACGGTTGGCACCGAGCCCGGCCAGATCGACAGGAATGAGGGATTCAAGCGCCAGAGCGGCGTCTTCAAGCGTGCCTGTACGGGGCGTAACGCGAAGCTGGCCCATATGGGACACATCGAAAAGACCGGCCTTGCCTCGCGTGTGCAGATGCTCGGCCATCAATCCGGCCGGATATTGCAGGGGCATGGAATAGCCCGCGAACGGCACCATACGGGCGCCCAGTTCAAAATGGAGGGCATTCAGCGGCGTGAGAAGAAGCGCGTCGGACATAGGGCAGAATCCCCCGGAGGCAGGAAACGAGAAAAATCGTCGCCCCTTCTGTCGCCTTTGCCTGAGATCGCTATCCCGTCGGCGGACACCTCATCAAGGTGCCTCTCTCCAGAAGTTCCAGCCGATCGCGGTCCTTTTGCCTGAGAGTTTCCGGGGCGGTTGCTCCTTCGGCGCCGGAAAAAGTGTCCGGTCTCTCCCGTGAATCGGTGTTTACTCTTCGCAGAATTAGGGCTGAAAAGTCAATTCTGTAAACGAAAGGGATTTCAAGTCATGTCACAGCATTTCACGGTCATCGCAGAGTTTGCTGCCCCCGCCGAGAGCTTCGACGCCTTCCTGGAAATCTGCCGTTATGACAGCGACCGCTCGCTGGCCGACGAAGAAGGATGCCTGACCTTCGATGTACTGACCCAGCAGGATGCTTCGGACATCATTGTCCTACATGAAGTCTATACGGGGCGCCCGGCTTTCGACGCCCATCTCAAGACACCCCATTTCGAGAAATTCGCGGCAGCCCTGCGCGATCTCAGGATCGAGGAACGCAATGTGCGCTTCTTCACGCGCCAGCATCCCTGAGTGCTCCGCTCCGGCGCTTCGGAACAGAAGAAGGGGCTGGAAGGCCCCTTTTTTACACCTGCATCACCCTTCATTGCCCGTCGCGCCATGCAGCATGACTCATACGTAACGACCCGAACCCCGTCCGGAGGGTTTTCGTGACACGGGGCCTCGCCTAGTCTGTCTTTTTGGGTTTCCTGCGTGACTGAGACAGCATGACACCGTTTTCCAGTTTCCTGCCGTCTGTGGCGCCGCCATCCCCTTCGCGCGAGGCCATTCTGCGAGCCTCACGCCTGCCAGAGGCCGAGGCCCTCGCGGCCCTTCTGGTCTCTGCGACACTGGGCGAACCCTATCTGGAGCAGATCGACCAGCAGGCGCGCTTTCTGGCCACTCGGCTGCGCGAGAGAGCCGGCACCAAAGGTGTCGAGACCATGGTGCAGGCATTTCCCCTTACCTCCCCCGAAGGCACGGCCCTGCTGACACTCGCCGGCAGCCTTCTTCGCATTCCCGATGCGGCCACGCGTGATGCGCTGATACGGGACCAGATCGGACAGGGCGTCTGGCTGCAGCAGGGCGGACAGAACCATCCTTTTTTCCTCAGTGCCGCGAGCTGGGCGATGTCCACTTCGTCGCGCCTTCACGCGCTGACGGGCGGCTTGCGCAGCCTCGCCCTGAAAAGCGGCGCGCCTTTCATCCGGCACGGGGTCGAGCGTGCCATCACGATGATGGGCACCCAGTTCGTACTGGCAGACACGCTGGCCCAGGGACTCAGGCGCAGCCGCAAGGCCGAGCAGGAAGGCTTTTCTCACGCCTATGCGCCCTTGCGTGAAACAGCGCGGGCGCCAGAAGACGCCGACCAGGCGCGCCAGGAAGCGCTGTCCATTGTCGAGACGCTGGGGCGCCATGGACGCGGGCAAACCATATACGAACGCCCGTCCCTTTCTTTCAGACTTTCCTCGCTGCATCCGCGTTTCGAGCGGTCCCAGACCGCGCAGGTCATGGAGGAATTGCTGCCTTTTCTGACCCTCCTCGCGTCGCGGGCCAAGGCCGCCAATATGTTCCTGATTGTCGATGCCGAAACCAGCGAGACGCTCGATCTCAGTCTCGACCTGTTCGACCGGCTCTGCCGCCTGCCCGATCTGGCGGGGTGGGACGGTCTGTCTTTTACCGTGCAGGCCTATGACAAGCGGGCACTGCCACTCATCGAGCATCTCATCACATCAGGCACCGAAACCGGTCGACGCGTGGGGCTGAGACTGGTGAAGGGCGCCTATTGGGACCATGAGATCCGGCAGAATCAGGCGCAGGTGACGCGTGACTATCCGGTCTTCACCCGCAAATGTCATAGCGACATCAGCTATATTGCCTGCGCGAAACGAGCGCTTGAGGCGCCTGAAGCGCTTTATCCGCAATTCGCCACCCATAACGCGCGCAGCATCGCGACCATTCAGGCAATCGCCGGGCCATGGACGCCGGGTCTCTACGAATTCGGCTGCCGACACGGCATGGGCGAAACGCTTCTGGCGCCGCTGGTGCACCCCCGTCAGGCCGGTATTGCCTGTCGGATCCTCACCCCCATCGGCCCGGACAGCCGCCTTGCCTCGTTTCTTGTGCGTCGCTTGATCGAGGCAGGCTCTGCCTCCTCGTTTCTCAATCAGGCCTATGACAGGCTCGTCACGCTCGATGCCCTGATTGCAGACCCCGTCGCTCAGGCACGTATCATTGTGCCGCGCGGCATGCCGAACGCGGATATTCCCCTGCCCTGCGACCTGACCATGCCCGAACGGCAGAGTGCCACCGCTCCCGATCTCGCGAATGATGCCACCCTTGCCCAGCTTGCAGAGTGTCTACCCGGGACGACATACCCTCGTCAGGCCGTGCCCATGGGACCGACCATGCCGCGGGCCGAGGGGCGGCCCCATGCGATCATCAACCCGGCAGCTCACGCCGATCGCGTCGGTATCGCGCTTTACGCCAGACCACGCGATATCGATGCGGCGCTCAACGCTGCCGAGACCGATCAGATCTGGCGCCGCACCGAACCCGAAGATCGCGCTGCCCATCTCGACCGGATGGCCGACGCGCTTGAGCAGGACCAGACGGCTCTTCTGAACCTGCTCGTTCGCGAAGCAGGCAAGACCATTACCAATGCCTCTGACGAATTGCGCGAGGCGGTGGACTATCTGCGCTACTACGGCGCCCAGCTTCGCAGCCTTTCCGAAAGAGGCCTGGTCGGCGCCCCGCTCGGCACGATCCTGTGCATCAGCCCCTGGAACTTCCCACTTGCGAGCTTCACCGGGCAGATTGCCGCCGCCCTTGCCGCGGGCAATGTGGTGATTGCCAAACCGGCGGAAGAAACACCGCTGATCGCCGCGCATGTCGTGTCCCTGTTTCTGCAGACGGGCCTGCCCCCTCGCGCGCTCCAGCTTCTGCCGGGCGAAGGGAATGTGGGCGCCTCTCTCGTTGCGGATTCCCGCATAGACGGTGTGCTCTTTACCGGCTCGACTGCCGTGGCCAAGACGATAAGCCGGGAATTGCTTGGCCGCACCGGGCGCACGGGCCAGCCCGTGCCCCTTCTGGCCGATACGAGCGGACAGAATGCCATGCTGGTTGACAGCACGCTATCGCCCCAGCAGGTCATTCCCGATATTCTCGCGTCGGCTTTCGACAGCGCAGGCCAACGCAGCGCCTCGTTGCGTGTGCTTCTGGTGCAGGAAGAGGGCGCCGATGCGCTGATAGAGGCGCTCAAGGCAGCCATCAGCGCACGTCATGTCGGCGCGCCCGATCAGCTGCGCTGCGATATGGGGCCCGTTATCTCGGCGGGTGCCCGCATACGCATCGAAGCGCATATCGACCGCATGAGACGGGCAGGCTATCGCGTCTGGCAACCAGATCTGCAGGCCGAAACGCTGAACGGTCATTTCGTGGCGCCCACCCTGATCGAAATCGGACGCGTGGCCGATATCGGTCTCGAGGTGTTCGGCCCTGTTCTGCATATCAGACGCTATGCCCGTCATGAGCTCGACGGGGTGATCGATGCGCTGAACGCGACCGGCTATGCGATGACCTTCGGTGTGCAGAGCCGCCTGCATGAGACGCTCGAACGCGCCACTTCCCGCAGCCGTGCGGGGAATATCTACGTCAATCGCTCGATGATCGGGGCAAGCGTGGGAATGCAGCCCTTCGGAGGGCGTGGTCTTTCCGGCTCGGGGCCGAAGCTTGGCGGGCCGCTTTTCATGCCACGGCTGATGCATGGTGCGCCCTGCCCGCTTGCCCCCACCACAGAAACCCCCGTGCCTTCAGCAGCGCGGGCCTTTCTGGCCTTTCTCGAACCACGAGACCCGCCTTCGGCCCGCAAGGTGCGCGCCGTTATCGCCCACGGGCTTTGCGGCCTCAGCCTGGATCTGCCCGCCCCCACGGGTGAGACGAATCGCTACAGCCTGCGTCCTAAAGGCGTCGTGCTTTGTGCCTGTGAAAGCTGGCCTGCCTTGCTGCACGCGGTCGGCCTTGCCCTTGGCACGGGCAATACCGTGCTGGTTCTGGCGCCTGATCCAGCGGTGGAATGGCTGCGTCAGGTCTCACGTCAGCTCGCCAATCTGATCACCCGCGTCAATCCGGGCGCCTTGCCGGAATGCGATGTGATGCTGATCCAGCGCGGCGCGGAAAGTGCTGAACAGGCAGCGCTCACCATCACAGCGCGTGAAGGCATGGTGGTGCCGGTTTATGACCTCGACACTGTGCGACCCGAATGGCTGCTGAGTGAGACGGTGGTCACCACCAATCATGCCGCGATCGGCGCCGATCTTGCCCTTGTAACCCGGGTGTGACGCGCGCGCCGGTTGGGAAAGCGGGCAGGCAGTTGCGATAAAACCCTTAATATGGGTTGTCACAAGAGACAGTTTCCATTTTGGTAATGAACCGTTTCAGCTGCAGCCCTTTCCCGGAGTATCCCTGCTTGACCATCCGTCTTTTCCGCGCCGGTACGTTTCTGACCGTCCTGCTGCTTGGCACGCGCGTTCTGCCTGCACTGGCCGCCCAGCCCCAGCCCGAAGCCGCGCCCCTTCCCTCGCCGCTGCCTCAGGCCAAGGATGTCGCTTTTCCCGGCACGCTCAAGCTGAGCGTCGATGCGACCGATCTCGACCATCATGTCATGACCATGCATGAGACGCTGCCCGTGCCGCAATCGGCACGCGAAGCGGGTGAGCTGGTGCTGCTTTATCCGAAATGGATCCCGGGCGGTCACGCGCCTGAAGGCACGATCACCCAGCTTGGCGGGCTGACCATCAGCTCTGAGGGCAAGCCTCTCACCTGGCTGCGCGATCCGGTCGATGTGTTCGCCTTTCATGTGCCCGTCACCAAGGCGCAGACCCAGATCGATGTCGATTTCAAGCTGCTCTCGCCCGTGAGCGACAATGAGGGCCGTGTCGTCATGACGCCCCATATCGTGAACGTGCAGTGGAACGAGGTGTCGCTTTATCCGGCTGGCTATTACTCGCGCGACATTCCCGTTCAGGCCAGCGTGAAGCTGCCGCATGGCTGGCAGGCCGCCACCGCGCTCCGCCCCGTGGGCGCTGCCACGGGCGACACCCTGACCTTCGGCACCGTGCCCTTCAACACGCTGGTCGATTCCCCGATCTTCGCAGGCGCCTATTTCAAGAAGGTTACGCTGAATGCCCCGGGCGGCGTGCCGGTCACGCTTAACATGGTGGCCGACAAGCCGGGTGACCTGGCCTATGACGATGCCGAATTGCAGATTCACCGCAATCTGGTCACCCAGGCACTGCTGACCTTTGGCTCGCAGCATTACGCGCATTACGACTTCCTGATGGCGCTGACTGATGAGCTGGGTCGCATCGGCCTTGAGCATCACCAGTCGAGCGAAGACAGCGTGAGCGAAGACTATTTCACGGACTGGAAGCATTCCTTCCCGCAGCGCGATCTGCTGGCGCATGAATACACCCATTCCTGGAACGGCAAGTATCGCCGCCCGGCTGATCTGTATGGTGCCACCTTCAATGCCCCGCAGCGCGGCTCGCTGCTCTGGGTCTATGAGGGCCAGACCGAGTTCTGGGGCAATATTCTTGCCGCACGTTCGGGCCTCGTCAGCAAGGAACAGGGTTTCGACTCCCTCGCCCTCATGGCTGCCACCTATGACGCCCAGTCGGGCCGCACCTGGCGCCCGGTGGCCGACACGACCAATGATCCGATCATCGCGCAGCGTTCGCCACTCTCATGGCGCGATTTCCAGCGTTCGGAAGATTACTATGTCGAGGGTCAGCTGGTCTGGCTCGACGCCGACATGATGATCCGCAAGCTCTCGCATGACACGAAATCACTCGATGATTTCGCCAAGGCGTTTTTCGGCACCAATGATGGCAGCATCATTGTCAGCACCTATACGTTCGATGACGTGGTTCTAACCCTCAACAAGGTTGTGCCCTATGACTGGGCCAAGTTCCTGCATGAGCGCATCAGCACCGTACAGAAGCGCGCGCCCCTGAACGGCCTCGAAGCCTCTGGCTACAAGCTGGTCTATACCGACAAGGAAAACGATTTCGGCGAGCAAAGCGGCAAGAACTACCACCGCCTTGGCCTGCGCTTCTCACTGGGCCTGATGATCAACCCGAAGAACGGCGCTCTGGGCACGGTGGCCTGGGACAGCCCGGCCTACAAGGCTGGCCTTGCCATTCATGACGTGATCGTGGCCGTCAACGGTGACGCCTTTACGCCGGAAGGTCTGATCGACGCGGTGAAAACCGCCAAGACGGACAAGAAGCCCATCACGCTGCTGATCAAGACCGACACGCATTTCCGCACCGTCTCGATCCCTTACTATGACGGTCTGCGCTCGCCCCATCTCGAGCGCATCCCGAACACCCCGGATCGCCTGACAACGCTGTATTCAGCGCGTCACTGATCTTTTCCACCGAGAGGTTGCCCATCGAGGCAGCCTCTCGCAAAGCGGCTCAGAAAAAAGGCCCCAGAGAGTCATGCCGCGCTGGAAGAAAGATAAATGATCATGAGATCATTTATTTGAGACTAGAATTCTCGTCGGAATATATATCCACTATCTATTGATAAAAAATAGATAGATAGCGGATTATGCTTCCAGTATCTTGCCTGATTTTAACCACTATATATTACGCTCTCCCAGAACCTTCGGTCACGGCGCAGCGATGAAATTGAACTCCAGCCTCTGCCCCGGCACGTCAAAACGGGGTTTGAGGCGCAGCGTCATGGCGGGCCGGGCGGGGCCGAGGGCTTCGGCGATGATCCGCTGGCACGAGACGAAGATGCTGCTATCGGGAATCATGTAAGCCAGATGGGTAATGTCTTCGGGTAGCAGACCGTTGGTGGCAAGAATTTCCCGTATGCGGGCCAGCGCGTTCTGGCATTCCTCGATCAAGCTGTCAGGCACCTGTCCATCGGCGCCAAGTCCTGTCACACCATAGACAGTCACGCTGTCCTGCAGGACAGGACGGGAAGAAGAGGAGAAATGATCGTGCATGAGCCGGAGCATATCGCACATTCCTGAAACTGCCCATCGCTTATGCGCGGAGGCTCCCATTACGGGCCGGTCTCTTCACGCCTCCTGCGCCAGCTGGGAAGGACTTGGCGTGCTGCTTACCGGAGCGTCCGGCTCTGGCAAGTCGAGCCTTCTGTTGCGCCTTGTCGAGTCCAGCTTCGCCCTTGTAGGCGACGATCAGATCGTGCTGCAGCAGACCATAGCCCGCCCGGCCCCCGCTCTCGCAGGGCTGATTGAAGTACGTGGGCTGGGCATCGTGCAGATGCCCTATCTGCCTGAAGCCGCCATCGTCCTGCGGGTCGAACTGGGGCAAAACACTCCCATCCAGCGCCTGCCGGAAAAGACTATCGACCCGCTGACGGGCGGCTGGTGTCTGACACTCGATGCCTTCCATGCCGATGCCGTGGCGGTCATACGCACGGCCCTGCGCTGCATTCGCGGCGATCTCACATTGCTTTGTGGCGTGAACGGGGGAATGGCGAGTGCAAACCCTCTCCCCAAAAAGCATGAAGAAAGCTAATGTCACGCCATGTATCCCGGCTTTGATGACAGGAGAGGCGGTCTGTGATTCCCGCGCGACGCGTTCTGCTGGTCACCGGGCTGTCCGGCGCTGGCAAATCTTCCATTCTGCGCATTCTTGAAGATCTCGGTTACGAAGTGACCGACAACCCCCCGCTGAACCTGCTCGATGCGCTCGTGGCGCGCACCGAACACCCGCTTGCCATAGGCATCGATGCCCGCACGCGCGGTTTTGAGGCGCGTGCCGTGCTTGAGGCGCTGACCAAACTTCGCGCCCAGCCGGGGCCGCAACATGTCGAACTGATCTACGCCACGGCCGAGACCGATGTTCTGCTCCGTCGCTTCACCGCCACACGCCGCCGTCACCCGCTAGACGCCAATACCGGCAGCGGCCCCGGCCTCATGGCCAGCATAGAGCAGGAAATCGGTCTGCTCATGCCCCTGAGAAGCGCAGCCGATCTCGTGATCGACACATCAGATCTGCCGCCACCCGATCTGCGTCGGCTGATCGAGTCGCGATTCGGCCATCAGAATGATGGCGACTCGATGACGACGACCCTGCTTTCTTTCGCGTATCCAGCGGGCCTGCCCCGTGAGGCCGATCTCGTTTTCGATGCGCGTTTCCTGCGCAACCCGCATTACGACGACGCCCTGAAGGCCATGACCGGGCTTGAGCGGGACGTGCGCGAATACGTGCGACGTGACCCCGATTACGATCTTTTCTTTTCGCAGATCCTTGGATTGCTCAAACTTGTATTGCCTCGTTTCGTGGCCGAGGGGAAAAAGCACGCGACAATCGCCATCGGCTGCTCGGGCGGTCAACACCGCTCTGTAACACTTGTTGAAGAGATTGCTGCCGCGTTAGGGAACTCTGACGACATTACACTCTTGTCAGATGGGCCAATCGCCGTCATGCATCGGGAACTGGCACGGCAGGGACGCAGCTCATGGCGATGGGTTCGCCCCCCTCAACACCGTGTCACGTCGGATGAACAGACACGGACAGAGCCGTCTTGATAACCGTGAGTGATGACCAATATGTCATGGGGTCGCCAGATTTCTGGCGTCACAGTCCCCTTGAAGGAAGGCCCCGATGATCGGGATCGTTCTTGTCACCCATGGTTCTCTTGCTCAGTCTCTCATTGAAATCGTGACCCATGTGGTTGGCCCGCAGGTCCAGATGGCGGTCATGGGCATCATGCCCGACGATGATATCGCCCTCGCCCGTGCCCAGCTCACCGCCGCCATCAATGCCGTTGATACCGGCGATGGCGTTCTGCTTCTGACCGACATCTTCGGCAGCACTCCCTCCAATCTCGCACTTTCCCTGCGGCATGAAAGCCGTGTCGAGGTTCTGGCTGGCGTCAATGTGCCGATGCTGGTCAAGCTGGCCAAGACACGCTGCACGCGCAGCCTGGCCGAATGCGCCGAGCTGGCAACCATGGCTGGCCGCAAATATATAGCCGCCGCCTATCAGCTGCCTGAGTCCTGTTTGCAAGGCGGCAAAAGCTGTGAAATGGTGGTCAATACCACCATGAGCTATGTCCCTCCCATTTCCCCGCTATTGACGCCCCTGCGTCAGGTCGCCCGATGAGCGCAGGCCCGACGCTGGAACGCGATGTGACCATCGTCAACCGGCTCGGCCTGCATGCCCGCGCCGCAGCGAAATTCGTCACGCTTGCTGAAAGCTTCGATGCCGTCATCGACGTGAGCCGTCATGACCAGCGCGTTTCGGCGCTGTCGATCATGGGGTTGATGATGCTTGGCGCCGGTCGTGGCGAGATGGTCCGCATTCAGGCAAGCGGCCCTCAGGCCAGCGCGGCCATTGATGCGCTGATCATTCTCGTCTCCGACGGCTTTGGCGAACGTGATTAAGAGACTGCGCCGCCCGTCGAGCGACATTACCCTGCCCGACGACCGGCCGATGAAAATCCTGCAGGGTACGGGCATTTCCGCCGGAATCGTCATTGCGCGAGCAAGCCTCGCCCATGAGCGCCCTCTGCCAGTCATTGAGGCCGTACCGTCGCAACTGCCTGCAGAGGCAGAGAGCACACGCCTCGATCAGGCCATCGCCCTGACCCTCAAGCAGCTCAAGAAACTGCGCGGCAAGCTGACCAGCCTGCCCGATGAGGGCCGGATCGAAATCGATGCGATGCTCACGGTCTATGAGCGCATGCTCAACCATTCGCGACTGGTACGCGCCGCCTATCGACGCATTGCCGAAGACGGATTGACGGCAGAGGCCGCCGTTCAACACGAAAGCGAGACACTGGCCGCCCAGGCTGGGCCTCAGCCCGGCATGCCGGAAGAGGAAATCGAAGGCGCAAGGCGGCGCGAAGGCGAGTTTCGAGAGGTGGCCCGCAGGCTGCTCCGGAATCTGACCGGCGTGTCATTTCGCGCTTTCTCCGATATTCCGGGCGGGTCGGTGCTGGTGGCGGAACAGATTCGCCCCGCCGATGCTGCCGTCATCGATCCGAACCGCATCGCTGCCGTGCTGTCGGAAGGCGGCGGCGCGACAGATCATACGGCCATCATGCTGCGGGCGTTGAATGTGCCTGCCGTGCTGGCCGTGCCCGAACTGACCAGTCTCGTCGAGGATGGCAGCCTGCTGATTGTCGACGGATCGAGCGGGCGGGTCATCATCAATCCTGATTCCTCGACACTTGCAGAAGCCCGCTCGGCCATGGCCGAGGAAGCAAAGGAACGCAAGGGCATTGGCCGCCTGCGCCGCCTGCCGAGCCGTCTGATCAGCGGTGAAGATGTCGAGCTTCTGGCCAATATCGAGATCGCCAACGAGCTGCCCCTGCTGCATCGCAATGGTGCTACGGGAATCGGCCTTCTGCGTACCGAATTCCTGTTCGATGAGAGCGAGCCTCTACCCGACGAAGACGGGCAATATGCCGTCTATGCCGGGCTGCTTGCCGACATGCAGGGCATGACGACGACCATCAGAGTACTCGACTGGGGCGGCGAAAAGGGCCTGGCCCGGTTGAGGCAGCTTGGCATTCATGACGAGCAGGAAGAGGAAAATCCGGCCCTTGGCGTGCGAGGGCTGCGCCTGCTGCTGCGCCATCCCGAAATTCTGGAAGCTCAGCTCTGCGCCATCTTGCGCGCCAGCCTGGAGGGGAAGTGCCGCATTCTGCTGCCTATGGTCAGCTCGATAAATGAGGTGATCGCCACAAGGCAGATCTACGAACGCTGCGCCAGAAGACTGCGTCGTCGCGGAGTGAAGCTCCCCAATGATCTGCCCCCGCTCGGGGTCATGATCGAGACACCGGCAGCCGCCCTGACTGCGGGGGCTCTTGTGCGTCAGGCGGATTTTCTCGCGCTCGGCACCAATGACCTAACCATGTATACGCTGGCAGTTGATCGCTCGGCCGCAATGGGATCGGCGCTTTATACGGCGCTTCATCCGAGCCTGCTCAAGCTGCTGCGCTTTTCGGTCGATGAAGCCTTGCGGGCCCATCGCCCGATCTGTGTCTGCGGTGAGATGGCCGCTGACCCGCGCAGTGTCGCCCTGCTGATCGGTATGGGGCTACGTTCATTCTCGATGTCAGCGGCCTCGCTTCCAGCAGTCAAACGCATGATACGCTCCCTGAGCATCGACGCATGCGATGATCTCTATCGCCGGGCAATGCTGGTCGAAGACCCCATCCAGCTTACGGAACTGGTGCGTAGCTTCGCCTGCTGATTTTTGCTTGTCAGAGAGGCAGGCCGTGGGATGCGTTTGCCCCCCCAGCCGTGCGAGCGCGAAAGTGCCACGACCGAGGCGTGAGGCCATCGGTCATAGCGCCGAAGAGTGGCCATTCAGACCACTGTCTCGAGTCCCTCAGAGGAAAATAGTCTCTTAGTGGCGGAGTTCTTCCGGCACCTTGCCGCCGTTTTCGGCCAGCTTCTGCATGACCTGACGAATCAGCCATACATTCATGGCGGCACTGTCTTCCGTGCTTTCCGAGTAATGCAGCTCCTGTGCCAGATGCTTGCGCGCATCAAGCGAACTATCCATGTCGAGCAGCTTCAGCAGATCGACAATGGAGGTCCGCCAGTTCAGAGGCTGGCCCTTCTCCGCAGCGAGACGTGTCAGGACGGCATCGACATCGACAGGCGCACTCGGTGCCGAAGGTGTGGCGGATGAAGCATTGGTATCGATCGGTGACGCCGCAGCGCTGCCCGCCGAGCCGCTTGCCGGTGCCGCTTCGGCGTGGCCGAAGATCTTCGTCATGATCGTGCTGAAAATGCCCATTATGGCTCTCCCTGGCGAACGATGCCCGAATCACGCTTCTTGTCGCGTATTTCTGAATATTTCATGCCGTAACCAAAAGTGACATATTGCTTCAAGGCATCAATTGAGATGGAAAATACCTTATCGTCTTAAGCGCATAAAGGTTTTCTCTTGCGTAGTGATTTTTTTAACACAGCAATGAGGCGCGTATGCCTCATTGCTGAGACGCTGACAGCCGGATAGGCGAGGTTTTCTGCCATTTCAGAGGATCAGCCCGCGCTATGTCGCCCAGCCCAGATGTCCATTTCATTTCCGGCCTTCCGCGCTCGGGCTCGACCCTGCTTTCCGCTCTCCTCTCGCAAAACCCGGCCCTCGTCACATCGGGCCGATCCTCGCCCGTAGCGCCCATGATCCTGCGCGTGTCGTCCCTCATGGCTGAAGGTGAATATGCGGGCGATTTCGATGCCAGAAAGCGCGACCGTGTGCTGCGCCAGATTCTCGACAGCTATTATGCTTCGGGCACTGAGCGACGGGTCATCATCGACACCCATCGCGACTGGTGCGCCCGGCTGGGGCTGATCGACACAATCTTTCCTGCAGCGAAAGTCATCTGCTGCGTGCGCGACCCGATCTGGATCATGGACTCGCTTGAGCGCCTGATCGTTCGTGACCCCATTCTCTCATCGCATCTCGTACCGATCGGCAAGCGCGCCACGCAGCATGACAGGCTCGACCATCTGCTCTCTGCCGATGGCGTCTTTGGCTATGCCTGGCGGGTGCTGATCGAGGCGTTTCACGGGCCGTTCGCCAACCGGCTCATTCTGGTCGATTACGACTATCTCGCCCGTTACCCCAAAGCCACGCTGGCTACTCTGACGCGGGAGCTCGGCCTGCCTGCTCATGACTATGATTTCGCGCATGTCGAAAGCCATGATCACACGGCGTTCGATCAGGCACTCTCCACACCGGGCCTGCATCAGCTTCGCCCGAAAGTCAGCTATGAAGAGAGGCGCTGCATCCTGCCGCCCGCTGTGCAGGAGACCTTGGCTGGCGGCATGTTCTGGCGTCGGCCTCAGGCGGGAGAAAGCGGTGCGCGTATTCTCGCCTGAGACGGCGTATGCTCAGAAGACGAGAACCGTCTTGCCAATGCTTGTGCCAGCTTCACTGTCACGATGCAGCGCCATCAGGGTTTCGGCAGAGAGCCCCGTCACGCGTCGAAGCTCGGTCGGTACCAGATCGCCCGCCTGAACCAGAGACGAGACCTGCTCGAGAATATCATGCTGGCGCGCCTTGTCGGGCGTGGCGAAAAGAGAGCGTGTGAACATGAATTCCCACGAAATCACGGCGCTTTTGCGTTTGAACCCCATGATATCGAAATGCGCCGGATCGTCGATCAGGCTGAGATGCCCTTGCGGTGCCAGGATTTCCTCATAGGTTTTCTGATGCTGGTCACTGGCTGTGAGAGACGCGATATGGCTGACATGCTCAAGGCCAAGCGCCCTGATCTGAGCCGCCATGTCACCTCGATGATCGATGACATGATGCGCGCCCATTCTCTCGACCCATTCACGCGTTTCGGGGCGTGATGCCGTGGCAATAATTGTCAGCCCTGTCAGCTTGCGTGCGATCTGGATCAGTATCGACCCAACCCCTCCGGCACCGCCCACGACAAGCAGCGCGCCAGAGGTCAGATGAGTGACCGAAAGACGGTCGAAAAGCATTTCCCACGCCGTTACCGCCGTAAGGGGCAAAGACGCTGCCTGTCCCCAGTCCAGCCCCTCGGGCATGTGGCCGACCAGTGTTTCCTCAACAAGCTGCTTTTCGGCATTACTGCCCTGGCGCATCAGCGCGCCTGCATAGAAAACACGATCACCGGGTCGGAAATGGCTGACATCTGGCCCGACAGCCTCGACGATTCCGGCAGCGTCCCAGCCCAGAACACGCCAGTCATCGCCCTCAAGCGCGCCAGCGCGCTGACGGATCTTGGTATCGACCGGGTTGATCGAGACCGCCTTGACCCGCACGAGCAGATCACGCCCCTGCGGCGGCGCCGGATCGGGAAGCTCGATATCCTGCAGGATGTCAGGCGCACCAGGCGCCTTGTAGCCGACCGCTTTCATGCGGATCTCCCTTTTCGTGAAAACACGCTGAAGAGAGAAGCCTAGCACAGCCCCCACGCCCGAAGCAGCATTCTGTCGCTTTGGGCAGAATCAGACTCAGGCGGGGCGCACCAGCTCGTACAAGGCGACAGCCGCGGCGTTGGATACGTTCAGGCTCTCCATATCGCCGGGCATGTAAACGCTGGCGATCTCATCACAGCTCTCACGTGTCAGGCGGCGTAGACCTGCCCCCTCGGCCCCCAGCACCAGCGCCACACGACGCCCCGCATAGCTTGGGCCATTCAGCACCGAGCCACCGGCGTCGAGCCCGACAGTCCAGAGACCGGCATTCTGCAACTGGGCGATGATGCGTGACAGATTGACCTCGCGCAGAACCGGCACGACATCGAGCGCGCCTGAGGCTGCCTTGGCCAGCGCGCCCCCTTCCTGCGGGGTATTGCGATCCTGAACCACCAGCGCCGCCGCACCGAAAGCAGCGGCAGAACGCAGGATAGCCCCGATATTGCGCGGGTCGGTTACCTGATCGAGAATCAGCAGCGGGCCTTCGCGACCTTCAAGCACCTCATCGAGAAAAGGCGGGGTCAGGGGTTCGACACGCAGGCATACACCCTGATGCACCGCATCACGCTCGCAGAGCAGATCGAGACGCTGGCGCTCTACTACATTGGGGGAAATGCGGATGGGCGCCTGTTTGGATTCGAGCGCCGATAATCCCTCTTTCGTCACCAGGAGTTCATGCAGATGACGATCCGGGTTGCGCAGGGCGGCTTCTACCGCATGCAGCCCGTACATCCAGTAGCCACTGGCTGCGGCGCGCCCCTCGGCGGAGCGGCCCGAACGGCCTGAAGGAGAACGGGGAGAGGGCGAGCGTGAGGGGCGTTTCGACATGAGGGCACTTCTAGAGGAACCCTCTCATCATGCAACAAAAATGAAGAATGCCCGTTGACACCAGTCCTGATCCGCCATATTCCCCGTCCCGACCTGGAGAGATGCCCGAGTGGCTAAAGGGGGCGGACTGTAAATCCGCTGGTGTACGCCTACGTTGGTTCGAATCCAACTCTCTCCACCAGGTCCCCTTCCTGACAATCCAATTATGATCCAACTGCTTTCATGGCGATTACCGGGCCTCGCCTGAGGCTCGTTCTGCAAGGCTTTCTCCCTCTCGCTCTTCCCTTTTTGCAGGGAGCGTCTTGCTGCGGCGGACCGCCTTCGACCCCACTCCTCCTTTTTTGCTCGTCTTCCGTGGCCTTGCCGCATTGCGCGCAATGAGCTGCACGTTACACACTCTCCTTATCGTTACGGAGACGGATAAACCGTCTCCCTGCCCGGGCGACGCAGCTTGCCTTGCGCGACCGTGAGTTTGAGGAGTGGATTGGTGATGGGTTCTGGTTTGGCATCACAACGCGATATGACCCGCGCGAAAAAGGCTCGTCCTGACCGCTCGAAAATGGTCCGGCTAAGCTTTGCCTGTCTCGGGCTGGCCTGTTTTGGCCTGAGTGCGGCTCATGCAGAACCGCGCAAGGTCATTCTCGACGATGACGGCTTTGCCCTCGCGCAGTGGATGGTCATCAAGGCCCCTGATGTTCAGGTCATGGGGGTCACGACCGTGACCGGCGACGCTTGGGCGAAAGAGGCGACAGCCGATGCCCTGCGCGGTGTGGAAATTGCCGGGCGTTCGGATCTGCCGGTCTATACCGGCGCCAGTTTTCCGCTGGTCAACACGGAAGCGCAGACAGAACGCTGGGAGGCCCTCTATGGCAAGATGGTCTGGAAGGGCGTCTGGATGAAGCACTGGGTGGAGCCCACCCTGCAGAAGCTCCCGCCCTATCATGGGCCCGATGTCGTGCCGGATCTGCCCCAGGGCAACCCGACCATCAAGGCGCAGTCGGAGCGTGCAGCAGATTTCATGATCGACATGGTGCATCGCTATCCGCATCAGATCTCAATCATTGCGACCGGCCCTCTGACCAATCTTGCACTGGCCCAGCGTCTCGACCCGCAATTTGCGTCTCTGGCGAAAGAACTGGTCTATATGGGGGGCAGCCTCAACCCGCGACAGACGCGCCCCGATGAGGTCGCCCATCAATTCGCCCGTGAGTTTCTGAATACACCAAGACGCGAATTCAATATCCGCTTCGACCCCGAAGCCGCCAGCATCGCCCTGCGGGCACCTTGGCCGAAAATCACCATGATCCCGGTCGATCCTTCAACGGATACCGAACTCACGCCCGCCCTGCTCAAGCGCCTTTCGCGCTCCGACACCCCTGTTGCCCGCTCGCTCAAAACGCGCGAGCCCGGCTTTCCTCTCTGGGATGAGATTGCTGCGGCCGTCTGGCTCGATCCAAGCCTGATCACGCAGAAGGCAGATCTCTATGTCGATGTGAACACGCAGTTCAGCGCCTCTTACGGCGATATCCTCTCCTGGTCGCCCGGCTATCAGCCCGGTCTTGGCGAGGGCAAAACCATCGTGGTGCAGAGAATCGACATCCCTCGCTTCGAGGACCTCATCGACCGCCTCGTCGCAGCCCCCCAGAAGCCCCTCAGCGGCAGACCTCTGCCCTGATCAGCCCGATCTGTGCCGGGGTGTAGACTTGATCCGCCCCCGGCGCCGCACCCCGATTCCGGCTTTAACCGCTGGAGCGAGGCGAAGAAACCGGCTTGAAAAGAGGGATACAGATACGCCGCCCCAGCATCCCTCCCTTACAGGATGCCCTGCAGAAGCGACGACGTGGACCTAAATCCGGAGCGCTTTATTCCCCCCCGGGTGCGATCTGCTCTCTCCATGGGGAATCTGCCCCGCGTCGGGCACAGGTGGCGCTGGCGACTTTCTGACCATAGGCGAGCGCCTGATGCAGGGCAGCGGCTGACGGGTGGCCCAGTGTCTCGGGGGTGAGCAGGTTTTCCTCATGCAGGCCCGCAAGAAACCCGGCCATGAAACTGTCTCCGGCCCCTACCGTATCGACAACCTCCGTCGGGATGGCCTTGGCATGGGCGTGCGAAACACGGCTCCATCCGCTGACGCCATCCTTGCCATGGGTGATCACCACCACCCGGGCCCGATGCCGGAGCCAGTCTGCTGCCGCGGCCTCATGCGATATTTCCGGGAAAAGCCAGTCGAGATCAGCGCCGCTGATCTTGATGATATCAGCGGCCCGAAGCAGCCTGTCGATACGCGCCCGGTAGCCTGCCTCATCGCGCACAAGCGAGGCGCGGATATTGGGGTCAAAACTCACCAGCCTTGTGCCACCAGCCTCACGCAGAAAAAGCGTCTCATAGGCTGACGCCGTAGGCTCGCGTATGAGCGCGATCGAGCCGAAATGAAGTGCTCCGACCCCGGCCAGTGCCAGACCGGAGGGCATGGCCTCACAGATGCGGTCAGCCGCGCTCTCATCGTAAAAAGCATAAACCGGCTCTGCCTGATCGAGGCTGACGAAACCGAGGGTCGAAGGCGCCTCCAGCCGCTGCAGAAAGCGCTGCCCGACCCGGCTCTCTGTCAGACCAGCCACAAACTGGTCGCCGAAAAGATCGGTGGAGACGGCACAGCCATACTCTGTCGGCACCCCGAGCCTGCCCAGGGCCCGCGCCACATTATAGGACGACCCACCCAGACAAGGGCGATACGCCGCCCCTCCCTCTGCCTGCACGGGAATGAAATCAATTACCGCCTCGCCGAGGCAGAGAACAGAGTGGGTCATTGCTGTCTTTCCGTCCGCAAAAGCGGGTTATGCGCGGCAATCGTGAAAAGGTGCCGGACTCAGGCCCCTGCTGCCGTCGCCTCGAAAACCGCAGAAGCTTCAATCGTCTGGGGATCAGAGAAGAGTTGCTCGGCAACAACTGGGCTGAACGTGAAAGTGTCACAGCCGAGGGAGGCAAGACGGGCCATGTCTTCGGCATGGCGCAGGCTGGCCACAAGCAGGCGTGTCGTCGTGCCTGTCGAACCGAGAATGGCCTGCATCTCGCTGATCACGGCCAGGGCATCGCGACCGCTATCGTTGATACGCCCGAAATAGGGAGCCACATAATCCGCCCCGGAAGCGGCAGCCGTCAGGGCCTGATGGGCCACATAGACCGCCGTCAGGGTCGTTCGCACACCGCGCGCATGAAGCGCCGCAACGGCACGGATGCCGTTCTCGGTAATCGGCACCTTGACCACAAGACGGGGGTCGAGCGCGGCAAGAGCGAGGCCGGTCTCGATCAGGGCATCGGTTTCTGTACCCCAGCACTGGGCCTGAACTTCCTGCACCGGATAGGTCAGGATCTCCTGCATCAGCGGCGCAATGTCATCGAAGCTGCTGCGTAGTCCGGCGCGATCGAGAATGGTCGGGTTGGTGGTGACACCATGAAACAGACCGGTCGGCAGCCAACGGGCCAGGGCCTCACGGTCAGCTGTATCGAGAAATAATCTTACACCCGGACGGGCGCCCGGCTCGGCTCTCTGGACCATTCGACTCTCCTGAATTCAGCAATAATAGAGGGGAGAATACGTACTTTTGTCCTATTGTCAGGACACATGTTAGAGTGAGCGAACACATATGCGTCACCCGGAAAAAGCGGGGCGCTGAGGCTGCGGAAAAGACGACCATGACGCGAGTGAAGCGAATGCAGGGCAAGGGCGTGACGTCTGACAAGGCTACGCGGCTTCGTGTGGCCTGGATGTATTACGATCGCAGGATGACCCAGAAAGACATCGCCGAAGCGCTGGGTCTGGCTCGCACCACGGTTATCCGCCTGCTGGAGGAAGTCCTGCGTCGGGGTGAGGTGCAGATCTGGATCGCCACCGATTCAGAAGAAAGTCTCAGCCTTGCCGCCGATCTGGAGGCGCGCTTTGGCCTGGCAGAGGCGATCATCGTGCCGCAAGCGCGTGATCAGGACGAGGCAACACGTTCCGTCGGGGCCGCGCTGGGGCGCTTTCTCTCGGAAACGGTGCATGAGGGCATGAGTCTTGGAGTCGGTTGGGGCCGCACCCTTACTGCCTCACTGGGCAGTTTTCGCCCCTCACGCCTGGCCGATACAAGGGTCATTTCCCTTCTTGGCGGCATGATCGAAGCCGGGCACGAAAACAGCACTGATTATGCCTGGCAACTCGCCAGCCGGATGGGGGCGGAGTGCTTTCTCTATCCGGCACCGCTTCTGGTCGATTCGGCGGAGACAGCGCGTGTCCTGCGCGAGAAATGCGGGCTTGATCGGCTCGATCAGATGGCCGCCTCGCTCGACATGGCGATCGTGAGTGTTGGCGAGATCGGCGCAGAGGCCACGTCATTGTCGCGCGGACTCATTTCCGCAGAGGAATACGAACGTCTCATCGAGCGTGGCGCGCTATGCGATGTGATGTGTCATGCGCTCGATGGTCAGGGGCGTGAAATCGACCACCCTCTTAATAGCCGCATCATGTCTGTCGCGCTCTCTGTTCTGGCTGAAACGCGCCATCTGGTGATCGCCTCGGGCGGTGTGAGCCGAGCCCCTGCCATTTTTGCTGCGATCAGAAGATTGGGCTGCCATACGCTCGTGACCGATATCGGCGCCGCCCGCGCCCTGCTGGCCCTGGGGGACGATCTCTGACGAGATGATCGCTTCCTGAGCAGCAGGCACAAAAAAACGCCGCCCCCTGACAGGAAGGAGCGGCGTTCGAAACTGGCAGAAAGCGGCCGTTTATTTCAGCTTGGCATTGCACTGCGAGTAATACCCGCCGCCCTTCTGAATCCATTTCAGAGAGCCGTTACCACCGCTCTGCTGGTTGGCATGATACTGGTCGAGGCAGGTCTTCATACGGGCCTTGCCTGCTGAAAGCTTGGCATATTGTGGCGATACGGCAGTGGGAAACACTACATTGCCAGACGACGCCGTGCTGGGCTTTGACGCAATACCTGCCCCGGGCGAAGCCGGTGCGTCGGTGGTGACCGGCTTGTCAGCGGCGGCCTCTTTCTCGGCAGCGGGCATATTCTGCTGCGCTGTCTGGGTCGAGACATCCCCACACTGGGCGGCCTTGAAATCCTTGTATTTCTGGCCGTTCAGCGTGCCTGCCTTTTCAGCGGCCTGAAACTTCGCATGGCATTCCTTGGCGGTGAGCGCCAGAGCCGAAGGGCTGGCAAGCGCCGCCCCTCCGAGCATGAGACTGGCCAGAAGAGCATGGCCATGTGAGCGTTTCAGTGCCATCGGTATTTCCCTTGAAGGACAATGCGGATCAGTTGATCCGCTCGCCATGAAGAACCATGTCCAGACCTTCGAGTTCCTCATCACGCGTGACACGCAGACCGATTGTGAGGTCGATTGCCTTGAGGATGATGAAGGTGAAGATCACGCACCAGACGATGGTCACGCCAACCGCTTCGGCCTGACGGACGAACTGGGCGAAGGAGCCCACCACACCGGCAGGGTTCGCATCGGTTGCCGAAAGCGGGCCATAGGCGAACACACCGGTCAGCAGCGCACCAACGATACCGCCCGTTCCATGAACACCAAAGGCGTCTAGGCTGTCGTCATAGCCGAGGCGCGGCTTGAGAATGGCAGACGCCCAGAAGCAGACCACACCGGCCACAAGACCAATGATCAGCGCCGGACCGGCCAGAACGAAACCGGCAGCCGGGGTGATGGCAACCAGACCGGCCACCGCACCCGAGATGATGCCCAGAGCCGTCGGCTTGCGCGAATGGATCCATTCTGCTGCCATCCAGGCCATGGCACCGCCTGCGGTCGCGATCTGCGTGGTCAGCATGGCCATGCCTGCGCGCCCGTTGGCACCACCAGCAGAACCTGCATTGAAGCCGAACCAGCCAACCCAGAGCAGCGAGGCACCAATAATGGCGTAGGTCAGGTTGAAGGGCGAGAGATCCTCATGCCCGTAGCCACGACGCTTGCCCAGAACCAGTGCCGCGACGAGACCGGCCACACCGGAATTGATGTGAACGACCGTACCACCGGCAAAATCGACAGCGCCGATACCAGCCACCCAGCCAAGCGGGCTCCAGACCCAGTGAGCGATCGGGGCATAGACCACCAGCGACCACAGGATGGTGAACACGCAAAGTGCCGAGAACTTCATGCGCTCGGCAAAGCTGCCGGCAATCAGGGCGGGGGTGATGATCGCGAAGGTCATCTGGAACATGACCCAGACGCTTTCGGGAATGGTCATCGCCACCGGGTTGGCGGAATTGGCGCCCATGGTGAAGGCCTGATCGACACCCTTGCTGATATGCTCGGCAACGCCGTTCAGCATGAAACGCGACATATCGCCGATCCAGGGCGTGCCCGTACCAAAGGCAAGGCTGTAGCCCACCACAAGCCAGACAAGGCTCGCGATACAACAGATGGCGAAAGACTGGATGAGCGTGGCCAGCACGTTTTTCTTGCGTACCATGCCGGCGTAGAACAGGCCGACGCCCGGAATGGTCATCAGCAGGACAAGAGCCGTGCTGACCAGCATCCAAGAGGTGTCGCCGGTATCAATGGCGGCGGGCGCTGCAAAAGCGGGCAGCGGCATCAGGGCGAGAGAAAGAGGAGCAAGCGCCTTGTACATGCGGCTCATATGGCTGTTTCTCCCGTTTCACCGGTTCTGATGCGGATGACAGTGTCCAGCGGCGAGACAAAGATCTTGCCATCGCCGATCTTGCCGGTACGCGCGGCGTTCAGGATCGCCTCGACCACCTCATCGACGATATCGTCGGTCACGGCGATCTCGATCTTGACCTTGGGCAGGAAACTGACCTGATATTCTGCCCCTCGATAAATCTCCGTCTGTCCCTTCTGACGACCGAAACCCTTGATCTCGGTAACCGTTAGACCCTGTACCCCTAATGGGGTGAGGGCTTCACGGACATCGTCCAGTTTGAACGGCTTGATAATCGCCGTGATGAGCTTCATTACATCCCTCCGCGCCGCAACAGGCCCCTGTTTAGGCAAACAGTTCTGCCAGTTATCATGAACGTAAATCGTGCCAGTTTCATAACGAGATTGGCAAGGGCCTATAACGATCCATTTCCCATTTCCTAGGACTGCATTAAAAAAGCCACGGTTATTCAGGCTGCGAGGAAATGCACCCCATGCGACAGGTCGATATCTGCATCAACGGCGCCGGTCCGGTTGGCGCGACTCTGGCCTGCCGTCTCGCGGCGTCAGGTCTGCGAATCCTGCTGATCGACCGGGCCCCCCTGCCCGGCATGGAGCACCCTTCGCTCGATGGTCGTGCCTATGCCATTACCGAAGGTTCACGCCGCATGCTCGATGCGGCCGGTATCTGGCAGCATCTGCCCAACCCTTCGCAGCCGATACGCAGCATCACCGTCAGTGACGGCCGCCCCGGCCAAGCCGCCTCGCGCCACGGCCTGTGTTTTTCACCCGACGACGCCCCCGTCGAAAATGGCGCGAAAACCCCTTTCGGCTGGATGATCGAAGCGCGCGACCTGCGTGCCGCGCTCAATCATGCCCTGACCGCGCATGAGGGCGCGCTCGAAATTGCCGCCCCGGAAACCGGCAGTTTCGTCTTCGAAGACAACCATGTCGCGATCACGCTCGGATCGGGCGCCTCTTATCGCGCAGCCCTCGTCATTGCCGCTGAGGGTCGGCAAAGCCCTCTGCGCCAGCAGGCGGGCATCATGGTCACGCGTCTGCCCTATAACCAGTGCGGTCTAATCAGCATCATCCATCATGAAAGACCGCATGAGGATCGTGCGCTCGAGCATTTTCTGCCTCAGGGCCCATTTGCCCGCCTGCCTCTGCCAGGCAATGCCGAGCATCCCTATCGCTCGGCCATTGTCTGGGCAGAATCGACCCGACGCGCCGAACGCTTCTACGCTCTCGACAAAACCGGCTTTGCCAGAGCCATCATGCAGCGCCTTGGCGATGATGTCGGCAACGCCGTGCCGGTCGGGCGCCGCTGGATCTATCCGCTCTCTGCCCAATATGCGCAGCGCTATATCGGCCCTCGCCTCGCTCTGGCGGGTGATTCCGCCCATGGTCTGCACCCGATTGCCGGGCAAGGGCTCAATGTCGGCTTCAAGGATGTCATTGCCCTGACAGCCCTGCTCGAAGAGCGTTTCGCGACAGGCGGGGATCTTGGCGGTGCAGATCTGCTCACCCGTTATCAACGTCGCGTACGCCCGGGTAACATGGCCATGATGGCCGCCTGTGACGGGCTTGAGCGGCTTTTCGGCAACGACAACCCCGTTCTGCGTTTCGGGCGCGATCTGGGTCTGGAAGCGATGAGCCGCCTGCCCGGCCTGCGACGCGCCTTTGTGAAGAAGGCCATGGGTCTATGAGCACACCACCCGATCTCAACGCCATCTGGCAGGAAATGCTCAAGCAGAGCGATGTCTGCTGCGACGTACTTATTCAGGGCGTTTTCGCGACCGGCATCAGCGATCATCGCAATTTTCAGGGCGCATTGGCTGCCCTACTCGGCACAAAACTGGCAGACCGCGCCCTGTCGGCGCCCGTGCTGTCGGCCCTCGTCACCTCGGCTCTGATCGAACGACCCGAAATTGCCGAAGCCGCCGCCGAAGACATGATCGCCATTTTCGAGCGCGATGCCGCCTGCCCCGATTACGTAACGCCTTTCCTGTTCTTCAAAGGCTATCACGCCATTCAGGCCTATCGCATCGCCCACTGGCTCTGGCAGCATGACCGCCAGCATCTGGCCCGCCATATCCAGAGCCTCGTGAGCGAGCGTTTCGGCCTCGACATCCATCCCGCCGCACAGCTCGGTCGGCGCCTCGTTTTCGATCACGGCGCAGGGATCATCATTGGTGAGACCTGCATCATCGAAGACGATGTTTCACTTCTTCAGGGTGTGACGCTGGGGGGCACCGGCAAGGAGACGGGCAATCGTCACCCCAAGGTGCGTCGCGGTGTTCTGGTCGGCGCTGGCGCGATCGTTCTCGGCAATATCGAGCTTGGCGAAGGCGCCAAGATCGGTGCCGGTTCGGTCGTTCTGGAAAGCGTCCACCCCTACACCACAGTCGTCGGCAACCCGGCCCGCCGCATCGGCACGCGTCACACCAACATGCCCGCCCTTGCCATGGACCAGCGCCTACCGCCTGTCGATTACGTGATCTGACCGGACAGACAGAACGAGCGCACCAAAGTTGGAGACACGACACCGGTGAAACGACCCAGCCTGAAAAAGAGCCAAAGGGCCCTCTGCCGGGTCGGCCTCTCACTGACGGGCGCGTTAGGCTTGTATATCGCCATACTGGCTTATCCCCAGCCCGCCTTCGCCTATCGTCTGCATTATCGGCAATTCGATATCTGGTCGGATCGACCCATCGACGATCCTATCTCTGCGGTCCTGGATGATGCCACGCGACGGCTGCAGACATCCATCCTTTATACGCCAGAGCAGCGTTTTCACGTCTTCATCTGCAACACGCGCTGGCGCCTGCAACTCTACGGGATATTCCATCCCCGTGTCGGCGGCATCGTCATCGCGCCTCTCACATCCAATATCTATCTTCGTGAAGCCGATATCAGCCAAAACAGGATCATTCCCCCTGTTGCGGGGCCTATGCTGGATGCGAAGGAACGTCCGCTCGCCTATTATATTGCCCATGAGGCAACGCATGTCATGCCAGGCCGCGCGTTCGGTCGTTTCTTCGCTCTAATCCATCCAGCATGGCTCAATGAGGGCTATGCCGATCTTGTGGGTAAGGGCGGTGACTTCGACCTGAGAGACAATCTGGCGCGTTATCAGGCACATGACCCCCTGATGGATGTGGCCCGAAGCGGCCTTTACCGCCGCTATCATCTGGAAGTGGCCTGGATGCTCGAGCACGACGATATTCCTCTCCGGATTCTTTATGCGCATCCTCCGGCAGAGAAAAAGCTGCTGGCACGACTGGCCAAGGTGCGACTACCTTGACTCCGGCCAGCTCGCGCTGATCCCGGATCAGTCGAAGGCCTTGCGAACGAGCGAGCCGAGCAGCGTGCCTTCTGCCGCTCCTTTCGCCTCCGTGGCGCCAAGATAGGGGCCGATCGCCCCTGCCAGATTGGACAGGGTCAGGGTCTGCAGCCATATGCGCCCCGGCCCGGTCAGTCTGGCGAGAAACAGCCCGTCGCCGCCGAAGAGCTTGTTGCGTATGCCGGGCAACATGGTGATATCGAACTGGACGCTCTCTTCAAACATGCCGACATGACCGGGATGCACATCTATCTGCTCACCGGGTGCCAGATCATGCGCGATGATCTCACCGCCAAGCTCGGCCCAGAACTGGCCGTAGCCCGAAATCCGTTGCAGCACGAAGCCCTCACCGCCAAACAGGCCCGCACCAAGCTTGCGCTGAAAGGCGAGGTCGAGGCGCACCCCTTCCGTACCTGCGATGAAGCCGTGGCGATGCACGAGATAGGCGCGCGAGCCATCCAGCGTATGTTCGCTGATATGCCCTGGAATTTTGGCGGCAAAGGCCACCATGCCGGGTGCCCCTTCGGCACGGTATTCGGTCATGAAAAGACCACCGCCTGCAATCATGCGCGAAACCGAGCCGAAAAAGCCGCTATTTCCGGCCCCAGCCGTGCTCGTATTCAGGGTCACATTCGGGCTCTTCCAGGAGAGTTCGCCCGTCTCGGCCACAAGGCGCTCGCCCGGCTGAAGCGCGATGCGAAGCACCGGAAAAAGCGATCCGTCAATTTGCGCGTCCATGCGAGAGTCTCCTGAAATAGTAAGACACAAAGCTTGGCACGATCACTGCGTTCGATGCAGCGAAAAAATGGGCTACTCCCGCTGTCTGAAGCGGAATTCCAGGCAGGCGCCGTCAGAGAAACTCGATATGGGTCTTGAAGCCCAGAAGCACCGCATCCCGCAGATTGCCCTGCCCGTTGGGGCGGATGAAGGCCTGGACCATCGGCTGCATCAGCACGCCACGAAAAGCGTGCCAGCCATAATTGGCTTCCATCACAATGGCATGGCGCTGGATGCCTGTCGCACGATAGGGCAGCGTCTTGCCCTGCGCACGCAGCAATTCCTCGGTGCGCTGCACGCCCGGTGAAATAGCGGTGTAGCTGAACACCACCGCGATCGTATCTTCCGGTCGCGAGGCGAAGGTACCGCGACTGATAAGGCCACCATAGGCCTGCCAGTTGCGCAGTGCGACATGCTTGTCGTTGTACAGAAAGCCCCAGAGCGCCGTCAGGCCGGCATCGGAATCGTTGCCGAAGCGATCACGCCGGTAGGTCGCAAATTTCTGGTCCATCATGACCCAGCTATTCAGGCTGGCATGGTGTTGACGCTGGCTTACCCCGGTCAGCACGTAAGGCTCGCCATATTCATCTTCATGAATATCCGAGAGTGCGGCGGTCGTGAGGGCAACGCCAATCTTGTAATGGCCGGACAGATGACTGCGTATTTTGGGCTCCCAGCCCAGTTCGAGCGGCAGCCTGACGCCATTGATATAGGCACTGTTGAATTTGAAACCGCTTCTGTTCATCCCGTAGGAGAACATCCCCTCCTCAGTCAGATAGAGGCCGAGCTGGATATAGGATTGCGGCAGGGGACGACCACGCACACGCAGCCCCCAGTTTCCGGCGGGGAAGGTCGACGCATAGCCTGTATCGGCAGCGGCGCGCGGTCGCCCGCAGATCGCATTGATCTGGAATGTGCAGAAAAGCGGGCTGGCCGCAAAATCGGAAAGTTCGGCCATACGTCCGGCCGCAATCGAGAGCTTGCCGCCATAAAGCGTCTCTTCGCCATAGGCCATGACGAGATGCACGACCACATTGCCGCCGCCGCCATAGATTTCGGATGAGTGGTTGAGCCAGTCACCGAACATGCGGTTGGCAGGCGTCCCATAGCGTCCGGTCACGACCATATGGGTGGCAAAGCCCTTGATATGGGCAATGCGCTCCCAGTCCACGTTCAGGGAAAGGGCATATTGCCCGGCATTGCTCGAACCCTGCCGGTAATCGCCGACGTTTTTCGTGGGCGCCGTGACCGCCGCCGCATATTCGTTGATGTTGTCGAGCAACACGCCAATGCCATGACGACGCAGCCAGTCTGTCAGCCCGTATGGATTGTAGAAAACAGCCTTCGGCTGGCCGAATGCCGGCACACTGGTCGGCTGCAATTGCCGGTCAGGAAACGGATCATTGATCTGATAGCTGGGTTCGGACCCGGTTTCTTCGTCGCTGTCCTCACCGGCCCAGGCGGGCAGCGGCGCCGTCAACCCGGCCAGACAGGCAGCCGTGAGGCTCCAGCGAAAAAGGGATTTCGACACGATAGGCAGGGCTCACGAAAACGTTAGTCTCATGTCCCTAGCACCGGTCAGCCCCGCCTGCCACCTGCTTTTGAGGCGGAGCTGCTCTGCCTTATAGGCAACTCACTCTTATTCAGCGTCGAGCTTGCGTTTGGGAAGCAGGGCCGGGATGAAGGTCAGGGTCGCCAGAAGCGTACAGGCCAGCGACATCAGAAGCAGACGCCCCATGCTTGCCGTACCCGGATGCTGCGACGCCGCCAGAGAGCCGAAAGCCGTCCCGGTGGTAAGCGCCGAGAAAAGGACAGCGCGCGCCGTAGGCGAGGTCAGCGGGCTTTTGATGCCGGCGCGCCAGTTCATGACGAAGTAGATATTGAACGACACGCCAACGCCCAGAAGCAGCGGCAGGGCGATGATATTGGCAAAGTTCAGCGTCTCAGGCACCGTCACGATCAGGATGACCGTCAGCAGGGCCGACAGCATCAGGGGCGCCAGAACGAGCACCATATCCAGCAGACGGCGCAGGGCGACGAAAAGAATGATCGCAATCATGGCCAGAGCTGAGAGTGCCGCCGTCGAGAAGGCATGCACCATGGTATGGGCGCTCTCGACCACCTCAAGCGCCGTGCCTGCCGTATTCTTGTCAACCGAAAGCATGTCGTTGAGGAAGTGATACAGCACCTTGCTGTCAGACATGCGTCCCTTTGGCAGGATCTTGAGCAGCGCACGCCCGTCAGGCAGCACATAATCGCGCGCGATATCCTGGGGAATGCCCTCAAGCGTCACGGGGGTCGGCTGAAGCACATCCACAAGTTGCGAAAGCTGCTCAGGCAGAAAGCGTGTCAGCGCCGTATTGGCCGCCAGAATCTGCGCATCCGACGCCTTGGCGAGAAGGGCAAGCGATTTCTGGATGTCACGCAGGGGCGAAGCTGGCGCCGTCTTGTCGAGAACAGCCCCAAGCTTGCTGGCCGCCGCCGCAGCGCTGGCGCGCAATGCATTGGCATCAGGAGCGGGCGCAACCTCCTGCCCCACAAGCGTCGGCAGAAGGATGGACGCCGTATCCTGAATCATGGCCAGTTTTTCGGTCTGGTTTTCGGGCACGAACATGCCGAGCCACATGACCGACGAGACACTCGGCAGCGCCTCGAACTGCTTCACCCGCTCAGCCGCAATCCTGAGATTGGGCACAATGACCTCGCCGTCATAGGGCGACGCACGGGGGTCCTGCTCCAGCAGGTGAAGCGCCCGCATACCCTCGGTATCGGGGTTCTTGGTATGCAGCGGATCGGCATCGAAGCTGAGACGCGGAATAAGCGCCAGACCGGCGATGGCCAGCAGGGCATAGAAGGCGAGCACCGGCTTGCGATAATGACGCAGCCAGTGATCGACCCCTGCCAGCTTCCTGAAGCCAGGCTCGCCACGGCTCAGACGCGCACGGAACAGACAGAGCAGCGCAGGCAGCAGCGTCATGGTGCAGAGAAAGGCGATGATCATGCCAATACCGGCGATCAGCCCCAGCTGCGCCACACCGACGAAATTGGTCGGCACGAAAGCAAGGAAGCCAGCCGCCGTCGCGAGCGAGGCGACCAGAATCTGGTGTCCCGTTTCACGCCCTGTTTCGGCCAGCGCATCGGCCGGTGACATCTCGCCTCCCGATGTCAGACGCTGACCACGGAAACGCACCGAAAACTGGATAGCGAAATCGACGGCAATTCCGACAAACAGCACGGCAAAGGCGACGGAGATCAGATTAAGCTTGCCGACCGCGATGGCGGCAAACCCGGTGGTCAGAAGCAGGCCAATCACGAGCGTGATGAGAATGGGCACGATGACACGCACCGAACGCACGGCCAGTACCAGCCAGCACGCCACCAGAACGAGAGAGGTCAGCAGCCCGAGACCCATGCCATGAGCGACAGTCGAGAATTCCTCATCGCTGAGCTGCACCGGGCCTGTGATCATCGCAATGGCGTTGCCACTCTTGATGAAAGGCAGGGAGTCGATGGCCTTGCGCATGGCAGCACTCGCCTCGCCACCCGGCTGGAGCGAGCCGAAATCCTGATGCGGCTGCGTCATGACATATTGATAATTGCCCGCCATGTCGGCCAGCGGCCCCGCCAGAAGATTCTGCCACGAGAGATCCTTGGGATGACCCTGAGCCGCGTCACGAAGCGCAGAGGCAAAGCCCTGAAGCTCCGGGGTGAAGCTTTCGGGAATGTCCTCACCGGCTGACAGCCCCTCCCCCATCAGGCCAAGCGCCGAGAAAATCCCGCGCGCAGAGGGATCTGCCGAGAGCGTGCCCAGAAAGGGCTGCGCGGCTACGATGGAGTCGAGCAAGGACCCCAGCACCGGCTTGTCGAGATAGAGCAGCCCGTGATTCTGCAGGAAGGGTGAGTCGTCAGGCAGTCTGACCGTGCGGAAATTCTTGTGATCGGCGCGCAGGATCTTCGCCAGTTCACGCGCTGTCGCCCGCCCCTGCTCGGGCATATCAGCCTTGATGATGGCGACCATCAGGTCGTCATTCTGCGGAAAAAGGCGGCTGAGCTCAGCACCGCGCTGTTTCCACGGCAGGCTGGCGGCAAACATCTCATCAGTATCGGTCGTCACGCCAAGGCGTTGCACTGTCAGAAACAGGCTGCCCGCCGTCAGAAGCGCGAAAAGGAGAATAACGATCCAGGCGCGTCTTGTGCAGAACGAGACGATCGAGCCGATGAAGTTTGCTAGCATTGGAGTGCGATGAACCCTGCCACGGTGAGACGCCAAGGCGTCACGGTCCGGGCAGGTTTAGAGCATTGTTTCCCGATTGGGAAACTTCATCCGTCACACTCTTGTAACACCTCGATCAGCTGCGTGTGTTGCGCAGGAAGGCCAGCGTCTCGACGCAGGCAGCAGAAGCCTCGCGTCCCTTGTTATGGACATCCTTGCGCGAGCGGGCCTGAGCCTGTTCGTCGGTATAGGTGGTGAGCACGCCAAACGAGATTGGCGTCTCGGTGGCAAGCTGTGCCTGCATGATTCCGATCGTCGCACCAAGGCTGATGAACTCGAAATGGGCCGTATCACCCTTGATGACGCAGCCAAGGCAGATCACGCCCTCATAAGTGCCGGTCTTGGCGAGAGCCTGCGCCATGAGCGGCAGTTCGAAAGCGCCGGGAGCATCAAACACGTCGACATCGCGAATGCCGTGCTCTTCAAGCCATTCAAGCGCGCCGTCGCGCAGACCATGCGTGACATCGGTGTTGAAGCGGCTGACGAGCAGAGCGAGCTTGGGGGTCGGCACCAGGTTGAGATCGGGGGCGACGGGGATGGTCTTGCTCATGGGTGATCCTTATTTCTGAACCATAGTCTCGACGAGTTCCGGCCAGACATCACTGAGCTGATGTCCCATCCGGGTACGTTTGGCATGAAGATAGGCGCGATTGAACGGATTCGATCCGGCTTCGAGGCGCTCCTGACTGACGACTTTCAGCCCCGCTGCCTCCAGACCCGATACCTTGCTGGGGTTGTTGGTCAGCAGGGTCAGGGTATGGATGCCGAGCAGCTCCAGAATAGCGGCCCCAGTCACCCAGTCACGCGCATCGCCGGGCAGGCCGAGTTCGAGATTGGCCTCGAGCGTGTCCTTACCCTCATCCTGAAGCGCATAAGCCCTGATCTTGTTGCCAAGGCCGATGCCCCTGCCCTCATGGCCCCTCAGATAGACGAGGGCGCCCGACGGCGCCGCCGCGATCCGCTCGAGCGCCTCGCGAAGCTGAGGACCGCAATCGCAACGCAGGGAACCCAGCGCATCGCCGGTTACGCATTCCGAGTGCAGGCGTACGAGAGGCACGCCCTTTGTCAGATCGCCCTTGACCAGTGCCACATGCTCGATGCCGTCCGGTGCACGAAACGCCTGGATGCGCAGATCATGCCCGCCATAGACGCTCGGCAGCGCGGCGTCGGCAATGCGTTCGACCGCAGGGGGCACAGGTGTCGGCACCACGAGGTCGCTCAGCGCCTCGCGTCCATGCACACGGCACCAGGCCGCGATCTCTTCGATGCTGATGACCGGCATATCGTGACGGGACGCGAATTCCTGCAGTTCCGGCAGACGCGCCATGGTGCCGTCGGCACTCATCACTTCGCAGATCACCGCTGCCGGATGCAGCCCGGCAAGACGGGCAAGATCGATAGCGCCTTCAGTATGGCCATCGCGCGCGACCGTGCCTTCGGGATGGGCGCGCAGCGGAAAGATATGGCCCGGTGTGCTGATATCTTCAGGGCGGGCGTCGGGATGACCGGCAAGCTGGATCGTGCGCGCCCTGTCGGCAGCGGAGATACCTGTCGTAATCCCCGTCGTCGCCTCAATGGAAACGGTGAAGGCTGTTCCACGTGGATCATGGCCGCGTCGAGGCATCATGGGCAGATCGAGGCGTTCGAGCTGCTCGGCCTCGAGAGGCAGGCAAATCAGGCCCCGCGCATGGGTCGCCATGAAATTGACCGCCTCAGCTGTCGCGAATTGGGCTGCGATCACGAGATCGCCCTCGTTTTCGCGCCCTTCATCATCGACCATCATCACCATGCGTCCGTTACGCAGAGCCGCAATGGCTCTGGCGAGCGGATAGGACGGCGTCGTGCTCATGACCGCACCCCGTATTTCAGCAGGCTCTCGACATATTTGGCCAGAACATCGACCTCAACATTGGCCGGAGCGCCAGGGGTTAGTTCGGACAGCCCGGTATGATCCCAGGTGTGAGGGATGATCATGAGCGCAATAGTGAAACTGCCCTCTGCCACGTCGCTCACCTCATTGACCGTCAGGCTGACGCCATCGAGCGCGATCGAGCCTTTTTCAACCACATAGCCGCGCAGGGCCGCCGGAAGACGAAACGTGATATGGTGCGATTCCCCGACCGGCCGCACGGCCACAAACTCGGCCAGACCATCGACATGACCCTGAACGATATGACCTGACAGACGGGTGGCGGGTGTGCTGGCCCGCTCGAGATTGACGCGTGAGGCCTCTTTCAGTCGCTCGAGGGCGGTGCGCGCGAGGGTTTCGGCACTGACAAAGAAATCGGCGAGACCTGACGAGTCATAGGCGGCAACCGTCAGACAGACTCCGTTGACGGCGATGCTCTCACCCAGATCCATGTCCGAAAGACCTGTCTCGACCTGAAGCAGAATTGCCTGGTCACGGGGTTCGACGGTCTTGATACGGCCGATATGCTCGATAATGCCTGAAAACATCAGAATGCAGCCTCGTCAGCAGGAAGGGGATTTGCCCCTTCATCAAGTATGAAACGCAAGGGAGAAGGTCCGTGGGAGCGCACCGAACATCGATCGGGGCCTTCATGCGAGGCTCTTATGGTCAGCCAGTCATCCCACAGGCCGAGCGTCTCGATTTCAGCCAGAAGCGCCGGTCCGGCCTCGACCATGGCCCAGTTCACGCCGTGATCTCCCAGTAGGGCCGGGATTTCGGCGAGATTGTGCGATGCGATCACCTTGTAGCCGCTTCCTATCATCATCTCCCGCCATGAATCCGGCAGCCGGTCCTGACGATCGCAGACAACCACCAGACGCGGTGCCCGGTCTTCATGATCGGGAACATGGCGCACGGTAAAGCGCGGACGATCGGCCAGAACCGTGCCAATGCCCGTGATGATCGCATCACTCGCCCGTCTGAGACGGTGGGCAATCTCGAGCGAATTCTGGCTGGTGAAGGTTGTCTTGCCCTCAGGCGGGATCATCGAGCCCTTGGCGTCACAGGCCTGTTTGACCGTGATCCAGGGCCGCTGCTTCACGATCCGGGTTGCGAAAGGCGCGATAAGCGACTGGCAGGCTCGATAGGTCTCGGCCAGTGCAGGATGATCCTCCAGAAGATGGACTATGCGCCCTTCAGGCATCTGCCTCAGCCGGGCAATACCGCCACCGGCGACAGGATTGGGGTCGCGCATGCCGATCCAGACCGTGCTGACCGGGCTGTCACGCAGGGCCTCGCTGCAAGGCGGCGTCCGACCCACATGATTGCAGGGTTCAAGCGTCACAAGCGCGGTAGACACCCGATCGATTACACCGAGTTCTCGCGCCCTATGCAGCGCCAGCGCCTCGGCATGGCGCGCCCCTGTGCGATGATGCGCCTCGGTGACAAGGATCTCCCCCTCACGATCGAGCAGGGCACAACCAACAGCGGGATTGGGAGAGGTGGCGCCAAGATAGCGCGAAGCTTCAGCAAGCGCAGCGTCGAAGCCCAGACGGATGGCGTCCAGAGCGGGCCCTGAAAGGGCCCCTTTCTCTAGGTCAGGTCTGGAGGAGAAAACTCCCGGCACAGCAATACGGTCCCATCCCATCAGGACGGTCCCCAGGCGCGAACATCCCTCGTTCTCACCGTGGCACGCCAGGGTGAGAGCGTTTTCTGTTCTCTTCCATCCGGACTGTGACCGTCGGCTCCGGGTTCTGACCGGATCTGCTGACCCTCCGGCTCAAAAGCCGAAGGCGCTCGCGGGCTCGTGCCAATGCACCTACCGCCGGTGGGGAGTTTCACCCCGCCCCGAGAACGTCAATTATAAACCCGGTCTTCATGACCGGGCGCTCACTATGTGCTGTCTTGGCCGCAATTTGCAAGAGCAGGCGCTGAGCCTGCCCCGATACCGTTGAAAAGCCCATGCGGCAGACATGAAAAAGGGCGGGAAATGACCCCGCCCCTTTTTCATAATTCGTGGCTGAAAAGCCGGGTTCAGCGGGTTGCTGCCTGCGGAACCGAATTATGGATAGCGCCCTGCGTGGCGTTGGCGCCGTTGCTCACATTATGCCCGATGGAGCTGACATCGCGCCCTGCGCCATCAACCGTGTTGCAGGCGGTGAGGCCAAGAGCCGGAAGAGCCAGCATAACAGCAAGAGCACCCGTGCGGAGGAAGGAAACCGTGGTCATGGAACATTTCCCTATTAAAATGTTTGGGGCCATTCAACGCCCGGATCAGAAAACGGTTTTCACAGTTACATAAAGAGACGATTTTTACCTCTGACGCTTCGGCCGGCGTATGGGCGGCGTTGTCTGTTCACGGAAAAGAGAGGCTTCTCGCCCTCACTACTGAACCCGGCCTGATCTGCTGCGCTTCCCCTGCATCCCTCTCGGATTTATCGCCGCTGCATCAGGATTTTCATGGCCCATTCATCACCCGCCCTGCTCTGGTTCAGGGACGACCTCCGCCTTGCCGATCATCCCGCACTGAACGCAGCCCTCGATGCGCATGGCGAGTGTCTGTGCGTCTATATCCTCGATAATTCCGGCTCGACGCGCAGCCCGGGGGGAGCATTGAAATGGTTCCTGCATGAGACCCTCACTGCCTTCAGCAAGAGCGTGGAAGCCCATGGCGGCAACTGCCTCATTCTTGAGGGAGATCCGGAAAAGCTGATCCCGCAACTGATGAAGAAAGCGGGCGCAGAAAAGCTCTATTGCCATCACCGCTATCAGAAGGCGGCACGCGATCAGGACGATGCCATCGCCGAGGCGCTGGAAAAGGCAGGGAGTGAAATGGTCCGCCTGCATGGAACATTGCTGCGCGCGCCTGAGACAGTCACCACAAAGACGGGAACACCATACAAGATCTTCACGGCGTGGTGGAAAGGCTTCAAGGCCCTGGGCACCCCTTCCAAACCGGTTGCCACGCCAGGCAAATGCGCGCTGAAATCCTGGGATGCCATTCTGAAAGACGCTGGCAAGGCATTGAAGCCTGCCGACATTGGCAAGGCGCTGCTTCCGACCCAACCCGACTGGGCCAGCAAGATGACCGAATACTGGGAATTCGGAGAAGACGCCGCTCAGGAAATCGCACAGGATTTCGCCTCTGGCCCGCTCGACCATTACGGGACTGGCCGCAACGACATGGCAGCCGAGGAGAGTTCACGACTCTCTCCTTATCTTCGCCTTGGCGTCATTTCCCCGCGGCAGGTCTGGCATTACTGCGCCGACAAGGGCGCCAAGGAAGACCGTGAGATCTATCTCTCGGAACTCGGATGGCGCGATTTCTCGTGGTACACGCTCTTTCACAACCCGCATCTGCCAGACCGCAATCTGAAATCACAGTTCGATTCGCTCGGCTGGCGCCACAGCAGGAAAGACCTCGCCGCCTGGCAGAGAGGGCAGACCGGTATTCCCGTCGTGGATGCCGGAATGCGCCAGCTCTGGGAAACAGGCTGGATGCATAACCGGGCACGCATGATCGTGGCCTCATTTCTCGCAAAGCATCTGCTGATCGACTGGCGTGAAGGAGAGAACTGGTTCTGGGATACGCTGATCGACGCCGACCCGGCATCCAACGCGGTCAACTGGCAGTGGGTCGCCGGGACAGGGATTGAAGCCTCGCCCTTCTTCCGCATTTTCAACCCCCTGCGCCAGACGGACAAATTCGACCCGAAGGGCGATTACATCCGCCGCTGGGTGCCCGAGCTTTCCAGACTGCCTGATGACGCCATCGCTGCCCCCTGGGATGCGGCACCAAAGGTGTTGGAAAAAGCTGGCGTCAAGATTGGCAAGACCTATCCCAGACCGATTGTCTCGCTCAGTGACGGGCGCGATCGCGCCATGGCAGCCTATCGCAAGACGCGCGGCTCATGACCGGGTGATCTGCAGGGTCACAGAGTCGCCGTTTCGCGCGCTCAGAACCAGCGGCGCAGCGGCACCAGCCCCGAGACTGGCAATTTCCTCAAGTGCCGGAAGATTGGCGGCCAGTGAAAAGACCCTGTCGCCAATCTGGCCGTTATGGCCCTGCACAAAGCGCAGGGGCGCTCGAACGGCGCCCTGCTCATCGGTGATCGTGCTGACCGCGGCCTGACTGAGAATGGCGTAGCTATGCATCATCGGCTCTGAGAGGATAAAAAACTGCTCCCAGTCCTTGGCCTCTGTTGCCTGAAAATCGATCCCCTCATTTTCAATGCTGCGCAGATAACGACCCGTACCATCCATACGCCGCAGGGTAACGACGCCGCTCGGCAAGCGATTGGCAAGCAACTGTGGGATTGGCTTGGGCAGGGAAACGACCTTGCGCAGGGTCACCGTAAATTCGGCAAGCGAGGCGTTGTCGGCAAAGAAGAAGAGCCCTGGATAGCGTCCGGGGGGCGGTGTCACCGAAAACAGACAATCGCGCAGCGGGTCGTGATCGACAACCTGACCGAAGAAATCGAGAAGCCAGAAACGGGCAGACGCATAAAGCATGAACGGAACTCTCTTTCTTCAGTCAGCAGCAGTCGCACCAGCGACGGTCAGACATTTCTGCATCACGCTGGGCAGAGCCTGACGCGAAAGGCTCTCTGACGGACAGGCGAAACCGGGCTGGTTATGCAACGCGCCGAAATCGGGCACCCGCGCCATCATAACCCTCAGATGCAGCGTAAAATGTGTGAAAACATGACGTATCTGTCCAGCCTCTTTCCACAGCGCCTCTACTGGCGCCTCCTCCAGCGCGCTCGCCAGATCCTGTGCCTCGTCCAGCCAAGACGTGCCGGGCAGTTCCGTCATCCCGCCGAGCAGACCTTTCTCCGGGCGATGGCGCAGCCAGACAGCCCCTGAATCATCCCGGAGAAGAAACACCAAGCCATGTCGGTCCGGCTTTGCCTTGCGCGGCGCGCGCACCGGAAAACGCTCCGGCTCTCCCGAGGCATAGGCCCTGCACACGCCGCGCCAGGGGCACATGAGGCAGGACGGACGACGCGGCGTACAGAGACCGGCCCCCAGATCGAAAAGTGCCTGGGCAAAATCGCTCGGTGCAGCGCGTGCTGCGGGGTCGTCATTGAGCAGAGTGGCCAGATGGTCCAGCCTGCGACGTACACCGGGCAAAGGCGCGTCTTCGGCGTACAGACGCGACGTAATGCGCTCGACATTGCCATCAACCGGCACGACCGGCACGCCAAACGCGATTGCAGCCACGGCACGCGCCGTGTAGGCGCCGATGCCCGGCAACGCTTGAAGCCCGGCAATATCTGAGGGAAAGCCGCCGAGCGCCGCCACAGCCTGCGCGCAGGCATGAAGATTGCGCGCGCGGCTGTAATAGCCAAGGCCTGCCCAGAGAGCGAGAACGTCCTGCAAGGGCGCTTCGGCAAGATCCTGCACAGTGGGATAACACTTCAGAAACCGCTCGTAATACGGCATAACCGTCACCACAGTGGTTTGCTGCAGCATGATCTCGCTCAGCCATACGGCATAGGGATCGGCCACCTGGCCGGGCAGAGCGCGCCAGGGCAAGACACGCCTTTGATGGGCATACCAGTCGAGAAGTGCGGAAGCTGAAGGAGTCACCCCGGCGATATGAAGCGAGATTTGCCTTCGGACAAGGGCCAGACGCGCACAGCCGCCGATAAACCATCGCGCTACAAGGCTGCGTCTCGCCCCGGCAGTGACAGGCCAGCGGCCAGATCCGGCGTTCAGAAGCAATCACTCCCTCCGGCTGCCGCCGAACGTCCTCCGGAACGCCGCGCCATGACCGGGCGCGCTCTGGGCTCGATCCTGCCTCAGGTCACGAAACCGGCCTTCAGCAAACGCGCAGCCCCAGCCATCAGGCTTATTCTCGACTGGGCCGAAATCGTAGGCCCCGCCCTTGCAGCGCAGACGGAGCCCCGACGGGTCAGCGCAGGCACGCTGACAATTGCCTGCACCGGGCCTGTCGCGCTGGAGCTTCAGCACCTGGCCCCCCAGCTTATCGAACGGATCAATACCCATTGCGGCCCCCTGCGCAGTGGGCGCGACCTGCGCTTCGATGACGGCTCCATTCTGGTCAGGAAACTCAGGATCTTGCAGGATCCGTCGATTGTGCGTCCTGTCACGCCGGCCGCTCGCCCCATGCCGCAACCCGTTTCCATACCAGACATGAAGGAAGGCGATCTGCAAGCCGTTCTGGCGCGTCTGGGGGGGCATATAAAGCGCAGACCGCGGCGCTGACTCCTGCCCAGAAACCTCTTGCCCCGCCTGATTTTCGCCTGCGCCGACCATTTGTCACGAAACGAAATCGCGCAGTTACGCTTTCGTCTTTATTCCGCCCCCACTCGGCACGATATGCAGAAAAACCGGAAAGCGACGTTTTACCGCTCTCCATGGAAGGGAAGACTGAAGCCATGCAAGGTTCATACAGATTGAGGGCGGCTCTTCTTGCCCTGCCTCTGCTGATGCCCCTCTCTGCCCATGCGCAGCGGGGCGGCGGCGGTGGTTTCCACGGTGGTGGCGGGCCGGGCGGCGGCTTCCATGGTGGCGGAGGCGGTGGACCGGGCGGTGGCTGGCATGGCGGAGGCCCCGGCGGCGGCGGACCCAGTGGCTGGCGTGGTGGCGGCGTGCCCGGCGGTTGGCGCGGCGGTGGAGGCCCTGGTGGCTGGGGCGGTCGCGGAGGCTATTATGGCGGTGGCTGGGGTCGCCCATGGGGCGGTGGCTGGCGTGGCCCCGGCTGGGGCTGGGGTGGCCCGGGCTGGGTCGGTTATGGCTGGGGCTCGCCCGGATGGGGCGGCGGCTGGGGTTGGGGCGGATGGGGTGGAGGCTGGGGCGGATGGGGCCTCGGTGTCGCAACCGGCGCTGTCATCGGTGCTGCCGTGACAAGCTCCTACTACGCCAATCCCTATTACGGCGGCTATGCGGCAGCCCCCTATACCTATCAATGCGGGGGATATGCCAATTGCGCACCCCCTCCGGGCTATACCTATCCCGGCACATATCCGGGAACCTATCCGAACGCCTATCCCGGCGACCCGGACCCAAACGGCTACTAGGCCAGGTATAAAGAAAGGTGCAGGCCGGATCGGCCTGCACCCGCATTTGAACCCGGGGTCAGCGCATACGGCCGCGGCCGAATATGAAGCTGAGAACGAACAGCACCAGGAAAATAAAGAACAGGATCTTGCCGATCGAGGCAAAGTCAGCGGAGATGCCGCCAAAACCGAGCAGCCCGGCAAGCAGGGCAAGGATCAGGAAAACGATTGTCCAGCGAAGAAGGTCCATGGCGATAACTCCTTGAATGGAACATAACAAAATCGTCATGATCCCGCGTCTTTGGGTGAACGGGTCAGCCACGCAACGGTTTGCTTCGTAACGACAGGGCCTTGTCTTTTAATCTGGAAAGACGTTTCTGGGCGAAAGCCGGTGCGGGAACCGGCAGCCTGTTCCCGGGCCAATGCTGCAGGAGATGATCCCATGAGCGCATTTCGATCTCTCTATCGTCATGGTTTTGCCCGGGTTGCGGCCTGCACGGTTCCTGTGCGCCTTGCCGACCCTCGCCATAACCTGCAGCAGATCGTTGCGCTGGCCCATGAAAGCGCCGCTGCCGGTGCGGCTCTCGCTGTCTTCCCCGAACTTTGTCTTTCGGGCTACGCAATTGACGATCTGCGCCAGCAGGACGCCCTGCTCGATGGTGTGACCGATTGCCTGCTCCGGTTGCAGACCGAAAGTCTCGCCTGGAAGACTGTCATCGTCGTTGGCGCGCCACTCGTGCAGCGAGGTCGGCTCTTCAACTGTGCGGTGGTACTCCATCAGGGCAGGATTCTCGGTATCGTGCCGAAATCCTACCTGCCGAATTATCGCGAATTCTATGACTCGCGCCATTTCGTGGCGGGAGTCGACATCAGTGACGAGACGCTGCGGCTTGGCGGACAGGACGTGCCATTTGGGGCCGATCTGATTTTTGAAGCGCAGGATCTGCCCGACTTCACGCTTGGCATCGAGATCTGTGAAGATCTCTGGGTCCCCAACCCGCCCAGCACGGCGCTCGCCCTGGCAGGCGCAACGGTGATCGGCAATCCTTCGGCCAGCACCATCACCATCGGCAAGTCCGAAGACCGCCATTTGCTGTGTCGGGCCCAATCGCAACGCGCCCTTTGCGCCTATGTCTACGCTGCGGCGGGGGCCGGTGAATCGACAACTGACGTCGCGTGGGACGGTCAGGTTTCCGTCTATGAGGCCGGTCGTCTTCTGGGCGAGTCAGACCGCTTTCCTGTCACGGCGCAGATGACGCTTGCTGATATCGATCTAGACCTGATTCGTCAGGAGCGCATGCGCATGGGCAGCTTCCATGACTGCGCCCGCGCCAATGATCATGGGCAATGGCGCCGAATCAGCTTCACACTGGCGCCCGTCGAGGGCGATATCGGCTTTCACCGCGTCGTCCCACGCTTTCCTTTTGTACCCGAAAATCCGGGCCGACTGGATCAGGATTGCTACGAAGCCTGGACCATTCAGGTGCGCGCCCTCACTCAACGCCTCAGGACGAGCGGAGTCGAACGCTGCGTGATCGGCGTGTCTGGCGGCCTCGACTCCACGCTCGCCCTTCTGGTGGCGGCCCGCGCTGCCGACGAACTCGGGTGGAGTCGCGACCGGGTTGCTGCCTATACCATGCCGGGTTTTGCAACCGGCGATGCCAGCCTGAGTCTCGCCCACCGGCTGATGACAGCGCTGGGCGTCGATTCCCACGAACTCGACATCAGACCGACGGCCATGCAGATGCTGGAGACCATCGGGCATCCCTTCGCCTCGGGTGCGCCGGTGCATGACATCACCTTCGAAAATGTTCAGGCGGGGCTGCGTACCGACTTCCTGTTCCGCCTTGCCAATCAGCGCAACGGGATTGTGATCGGCACGGGTGATCTGTCCGAACTGGCGCTCGGCTGGTGCACCTATGGCGTGGGCGACCAGATGTCGCATTATAACGTCAATGCTGGCATGCCCAAAACGCTTATCCAGCATCTGATACGCTGGCTGGCCCGCAAGGGTAGGCTCGGCGACACGATCGCCCCTGTGCTCGAAAGCATTGTCTCGGCGGAAATCACGCCTGAGCTCGTGCCTGCCGGTGCCGAGGGCGTGCAGAAGACCGAAGACAAGATCGGTCCATACGCCCTGCAGGATTTCACACTCTATTATGTGCTGCGCTACGGCTTTCGCCCGAGCAAGATCCTTTTCCTCGCGCTGCAGGCCTGGGAAGAACAGGGTCGCGGTGTCTGGCCAGCCCACTTCCCCGAAGACAGGAAACTGGCTTATGACGCCACCGTCATTCGCCACTGGCTCAAGGTGTTTCTGACGCGCTTCTTCGGCTTCAGCCAGTTCAAGCGATCGGCTCTGCCCAACGGGCCCAAGCTCTCATCGGGAGGAAGCCTGTCACCCCGCGGCGAATGGCGCGCGCCTTCAGACGGAACAGCAGCAGCGTGGCTTGAAGAGCTCGAGCAGACCACTCTCTAGACACACATTCCGTCCACCCCACCGATCCGAACCCGCTCTCCTTCGCGAGGCAGCGGCCTAAAACCCTGCGCGAAGCTTTGCCTCTTTCCAAGCTCACAGCACGAGCGCGAAAACGTCTCTTTCCTTTCACGAAGCAGGATCGGCACAAAGCCTCGCTTTCGCAGCTGACATGTCAGAAGGAGGCGAATTTAGCGGCATTCTTCAAAGGTGCAGTCTGCGCAGATTCGAATTCGTCCCGACCATTGATCAGAAATTCGTGAGCCGCGTTTTTGCTTTGGCAGAAAAAAAAACACAAATCGAACTAATAACTGGGCAGAATTTTTCGAAGCCCCTTATCCACCACTCTCACATTTTCCGACTTTATATCAATGGACTAGAGGAAGGGGTTTTTCGGAAAACCGGAAACGTATCAGGAAGATGAAATTATTTTATCAATAATTCGTCTCTTTTTCTTTCTCAGTATAAATTATATCTCGCCCATCGTCACGACACTGTAACATGACACAAACCACATTCATCGCAACAATGTGAGTAATCGCCTTTCCACAATGCGGTCGGAAAAGATCAAAAAACCTCAAAATTCCAAGGGTTTCTTCATTTTTGATTATTGCAAATTATTTCCTCATCACAAAATTGCGTTCATTATGTGGGTTTGAGGCAAACTAGTATCGAATCATGTCGAATACCTTTGATTTATTGACTCGAGGGATTGGTTAAGACATTTATAAAAAAGTTGATTTTCCGATGCAGATCTTGGTAGACGGCTCGACCGACAGCAGGGGCGGTGTCCTGCGCGAAATGTAACGGTCTTTGTCTGAAGCCTCCAATAATAATATAAGGAGCTGGTCGCATGGCGATCGTAACGGTAGTTGGTTCGTCTGGCATGACTGTACAGGTCACCGTGGAAGGTGCCCGCATGCAGACACTCGCCTCGAGCTACGCAGCGCAGATTCTTGGCGCTGTCGCGACAGGTGACGTCACCTCTGTCGATCTTGCACTGGGTAGCAATACCGGCCCGTCTGCCACGACAAGCCTCGTCCAGGGCGTCATCACCACAGGTGGTGCCTTCTCGATGTCAGGTAACTACACCAACCTTATTATCGGTACGTTGGGTGCGGAACTCAACAGCCCTGCTCAGGAAACGCCGGTCACACCGAATCTGAAAGCCGTGACTGTCGACGGTACCGGCATCACGGCCAGTACGTTCTCTGTTTTGGCTGGCGATACGGAAGGCGTGACCTTCTACGCTGGCAATTACAACGGCACCTTCGTTTCGACTATGGGCAACAACCTGTTCGATGGTCGCAACCATACTGGCAACTGGACGATTGCAACTGGCGACGGCAACGACACGATCTACGCTGCAGCCGGAACAAACAATATCCGCGCAGGTGAAGGTCAGAACCTTATTACCCTTGGCACAGGCACCAACTTCGTTGCTTCTGAAGGTCAGGATACGATCACCGGGGTCGAGAACTCCTCCGACACGGTCACAATCCTCGGCGGCAAATCCGTCGTCACCTTGCAGTCCAACTCGCTTGTCGTCGATTCGGCCCTTTCCGGGAGCCAGATCACCGTTGGCATCAACAGCACGGTCTTCGGTGGCACTGGCTCAACTGTTAATTTCACGGGCGGCACGGGTACTATCACGGGCACCGTGGGTGACACCATTTCCGCAGCTGGCAATCTAGACGTCTATCACGGTACAAATCAGTCGATCAGCGTCTCCGGCGCCCTGAAATTCATCTCGGGCACGGGCAGCACCTCTATCAATGCAGGCCTTGGCACGATCTGGGGTGCAAACGACCTGCGCGCCACCGTTAACACGAACGGTCTCGCCCTGTTTACGGCAAACCAGCCTAGCACTACCGGCAGCCAGTATATCGATGCGTCTTCTTCGAAAGGCACGCTCGAAGCCTGGACCGGTGCCGGCAACAACACGATCATCGGAACGTCTGGCTCCGATCACATGGTCTTTGGCACGCAGTTCGCCGACTCCAATGGCGATAGCTTTGCGACCGTTACGGGTGGCAGCGGCGCGGCGAACACCTTCGGCGTTCTCGCAGGCCATAATGGTGGTGACATCACCATCACCGATTTCGGTAGCGCCGCGGGCAACATGTTCTTCATGTATAACTACAAGCCCGCCGATGCCGACAAGGCCGTGCAGGCATTGCTTGCCACGGCCACGGTTAGCGGCGGTAACACCACGCTGCAGCTGGACAACAACATGAAGGTGACCTTCCTTGGCGTGACCGATCTCAAGGCCTCGAGCATCGTCATCAGCTAATGTCTACCAGCGCGAGCTTTTAACTGCGCTTCTACCGAAGGCCCGGTTTGCAAAACCGGGCCTTTTTGTTTTTCTAGCGATGAATTTGGACGTGGAGATCTTGAAGGCTATAAAAGGCCACTTGCGTCCTCATCATTGAGTGAGTGGTTTTTGCCCGAATTACCCGATCCTAATACAGGCGTCCCCTTTGTTTCCAAGGCTGCCGATCATGAGGTAATTTCTGCCTCTCTTTATCTTGCGACTCATCGTGCTGACTCGCTGCAAGCGGAATTGCGTCTCGCAACGCAGCAACTCAAGCTCATGCGTCGCTCGCTCTCATGGCGCATGATGGAACCGTTGCGTTGGGTAAGAGCGCTCACCCTCGGCAGGCTGCCTCGCGGTGTTCCCCTCAATGAAGCCTGGGTGCACATGCAGGATGCGCTGCGCACTGAGGGTGTCAAAAAAGCGGTCAGCCGCTTCGTCGCGGGCGGCATAGCAAAAAGACGCCTGTCGCGTCATCGCGATCAGGCGAATGATCCGCTTTTCGTTTCGACAAAAGCACAGGCTGCATTTCTGAGACAGCCTACGCTAAAGGCGTCATCCATACTCCGCCCCCGTTATCTGCTCATTGCTGATATGGGTCTTCAGCAATGTACAAAGTATCGCGTGACGCAGAAAGCGGAGCTTCTCAGGCGTCTCGGCTGGACCGTACAGATCGTCGACTGGGAAGATAGCAACGAAGCCCTCTCGTCACTTCAGGTCGCCACCCAAGTCCTTTTTTATCGTGTACCTGGTGTTGCATCTGTTCTCCCGCTCATCGCAGAGGCAAAGCGTCTCGGTTTGAAACCTCGCTGGGAGATCGACGACCTCCTGTTCAACAAGATTCTTTATCGGCGCAACGGCAATCTCGCGACGCTTTCTCATCAGGAGCAACAGGAACTCTATCAGCTCTCTGATAATTACCTCAGAGCCTTGCATGCCTGCGGATGCGGACTAGCCTCGACCGAGGCTCTCGCCAAGCAAATGGGCGAGGCCGGCGTCGAAGACGTCATTGTGCTTGAAAATGCTCTGGATGAAGAAACCTTGCGACTTGCAGAGGCACTTCTTGCAGTGCCCCCCTCTCGCGATCCTGAGAAAATCTGGGTCTGTTATGGCTCGGGAAGCCGCGCGCATGACGCAGATTTCAAATGCGCTGAGACCGGTCTCATTGAAGCAATGCAGCAGGACCCCCGGATCAACCTGTTGATTGTCGGACCGCTCCGCATTTCAAAGGACTTTGCTCCATTTGGCGCGAGGGTGAAGCGACGAAGCGAGCTTTCCTATGCTGCCTATCTTGGAGAATTGGCGCAGACCGACATTGCTATTGCCCCGCTCGAGACCACTGTCTTCAATGATTGCAAAAGCAATATCAAGTTTCTCGAAGCCGCGATCCTCGAGTTACCCTCCATCTGTTCACCAACCGACACCTATCGGCAGGTGATCCAGTCGGGGCAAAACGGCTTTCTGGCAGAAAAGGCAGAAGCCTGGCGTGACGCCCTGCTCTTGCTGGCGCGCGACCCTGCCCTAAGGCAGCGCCTCGGTCGCAGAGCAAGGGAGACGGCCCTGTCGCTCTATGCGCCAGAGCGTATCCTGACGCAGCAGGCCGCTCCGATTTTCGGCAGGCCTCCCGCTTTCGCCCATAAGGCACCGCGCATATTGCAGGTTAATCTTTTCTTCGCGCCACGTTCATACGGGGGGGCGACGATCGTCGTCGAGGCCATGCTCGACCCGTTGGCGAAAGCCGGTTTCGAAAACAGCGTCATGACCACGCGTCCGGTCATTGATGAACTACCCGACGGCGCATTGCGCTATCGCATACTCGGCACGGATGTGTTTTCAGTTGTCGCCGGGCGCAATGGCGGGGCTGACAACCTGACCATCGAGCGTCAAATCGAACGCTGGATCGACGCCTGGGATGCCGATCTGGTTCACTTCCATGCCATCCAGGAAATGGGGGTAGGCATGGCCCGGGCCTGTCAGCGGCGTGGCATCCCTTACGTCGTCAGTCTGCATGATTGCTGGTGGCTATCAGACAATCTCTTCATCACGCGCGATGACGGTCAATACCATCTCAAAAGCAGTGAGATCCCCCCTGCCCCTGGCGATTCGACCCGTACACGTTATCTGAATGAGCGGCGCAAACTCATGCGTCAGGCGCTGGACGGCGCGGCGGCCATTCTCAGCCCATCCGAAGAACACAAGAGCCTTTATGTCCGTAATGGCGTGCCTGCGGATCGTATCCAGATCAACCGCAACGGTTTCACCTGGCCATCACGCCCGAAGGCGAAAAGACCTAGCGGCGCTGAACTACGTTTCGGTTTCGTGGGCGGGACTGGCAAGATCAAGGGCTCAGGGCTGATTCGCAAGGCTCTGGAAAGCATGACACGCGGCGACTGGGAGCTGGTGCTGGTCGATAACACCCTCAACCTCGGCTACCCTTCCATCGATACATCGGAATGGCTGGTGAAGGGTACAATCCGCACCGTACCCGCCTATACCCAGGCAGAACTCGATGATTTTTACGATCAGGTCGATGTGCTTCTTTTCCCGTCGCAATGGCGCGAGAGCTATGGGCTGACCGTTCGCGAGGCGCTGTCGCGCGATGTCTGGGTCATTTCTACGGCGCCCGGTGGGCAGGCGGAGGAAATCGTCGATGGCGTCAACGGTTCGCTCATCCCGATTATTGACGATCCTGCGCCGCTTCAGGAGGCCATCGAGGCACTGCTTGACCGCAAGGACCGCTTCGACGGGTATATCAATCCGAACAAGGCCAGCCTGCCGAGCTATGACGATCAGGCTCAGGAGCTCGCCAGTCTCTATCGTCGCATTCTGGACAGGGCTCCCTGACCCGAACATTCAAACGTCAACCTGCCCAAAAAAAAACCCTCTTCCTTCATGGGGAGAGGGTTTTTTCTTGCTCGTTGCGGAAGAGGCTTCAGCCGCACGATCGGAACAGACCGGCTGCTGAAGTCCCAACCAGAGCTGTTTCGCAGGAATGCCCCTGCCGCAGGCCATCGGCTTGTGGCAGGGGAGCGAAATCAGTCAGCCGAGGGCAAGGCGTAAGCCAGAACATAATCACCCTTGTTGGCATTCGTACCCGTACGGGTAGCACCACCGGCGACGACCAGCACATATTGCTTGCCGTTTTCGACATAGCTCATGGGCGTACCCTGACCGCCAACTGGCAGACGCTCACGCCAGACCTCTCTCCCGGTGCGGAGATCGAAGGCACGCAGATAATTATCGAGCGAACCATGGAAGAAGGCGAGATTTCCCCCTGTCAGGAGCGGGCCACCCATCGTGGGCATACCGACCGGGATATAGAGATGCGGAATAATCCCCTTGTCACCGAAAATGCCGTGGATACGGGCATCCTGGATGCTGCCTACAGGCACCTGCCACAGGGTTTTCTGCGTCTTGAGGTCAATCGCCGTCAGAGAGCCGAAAGGCGGCTTGAAGCATGGCGCGCCCATCGGCGAGACGAACATGGAGCGTTCCACACCCCAGGGGGTGCCTAGCTGCTCGGAATACTCACCTTCCGTCGAGGGCACGAGACCAGCCTTGGCCGCCTCTTCGCGTTTGATGAACTGCCCCCACATCGCCATGCGGATATCATTCACCACCAGCACACCGGTCTGCGGATCGATGGCACCGCCACCCCAGTTCGAACCGCCGTAATAACCCGGCCAGATCAGGGTCTTCTGCTTGTCAGAGAGCGGTGTCCATTCACCTTCCCAGCGCATTTTCTTGAAAGCGATGCGGCAATAAAGCTGATCGAAAATTGTCGCGCCCCACATATCGCTCTCCTTGAGGGGGGCGACACCGATCGACAGATCGGAATAGGGCTGAACCGGGCTGATACGCTGACCGGGCATGCCGTCAGTCGCAACGGGACGATCCGTCACCTTCACGACAGGCTTGCCCGTGCGACGATCCAGCACGAAAACCTGACTGCGCTTGGTGAGTGCCACGACGACAGGCGTGGTCTCGCCACCGGCGCCGGGCAGATCATAGAGGATCGGCTGCGAGGTCACGTCATAATCGAACATGTCCTGGTTGGCCGTACGGAAATGCCAGCGCTCCTGACCGGTACGCAGATCAAGGGCGAGAACGGCGTCGGTATATTCATCCGAATAGGGATGGCGGTTGCCGCTCCAGAAATCGGGCGTCTGGTTACCCAGAGGAATGAAGGCAAGACCCAGCTTGGGATCATAGGATGCAGTACCCCAGAAATTCGGAGTTTCCGGCGCATAGATCTGTCCGGCCGGAAGCGGACGGCTGTCCCTGTTGCCGCGTGATGCATCCCACGCCCAGACGAGACGGCCAGTGCGCACATCATAACCGCGGATAACGCCAGAAGGCTCACCCACCGTCATGTTGTCGTTGATCTTGCCGCCCACCATGATCACACCGTCTGCCACCAGCGGGGCAGAGGTGAGATAATAGGAGCCGGGCGCTGTCGGGCCGAGACCCTCAAGAAGATTGACCATGCCATGATCGCCGAAATCCTCGCACAGCGCGCCAGTAGAGGCGTCGAGTTCGAAGAGGCGGGCGTCATTGGTGGTGCTGACGATACGACGGGCGCAAGGTGTCTGCGCCGTGATCGGTGCAGGCGCTGCCGGGGTCTCATCAACCGGAGCCTGTGCCGGAACAGGCGCAGCAGGGTCAGCCGGTTGCTCCGCAGGCGTCGGTGTCGCTTCTTCCGGACCGAAAGCCTTTGCATCGGGGGCCAGCAGCGACATGGTTGTCAGATCGGCGTAGCTGACGCCACGGCAGCGCTTCCAGCCCTTGTTACCGCGCGTCACCTGCATGTGCGGGTCGAAACGCCAGCGCTCATGCCCACTCACCGGGTCGAGAGCAATAACCTTGTTGAGCGGTGTGCAGAGATACAGCGTATCTGCCACCTTGAGCGGCGTCACCTGATATTCCGAGCCATCAATGGCCAGATCACCCGTATGGAACGTCCAGGCGAGTTTCAGCCCCGAGACGTTATCGGCGTTGATCTGGACATAAGGGGCAAAACGGTCACCCGTCAGATTGCGCCCCCAAGCTGGCCAGTCATTGCCATTCTGCTGCCCGAGCGCCGTATCGACCTTGGGACTGTGCGCCGGATCAGCCGTAACCTCGGCATGCGGCCGGAACATGTTGAGCGACACACCGGCAAAGATGATTGCATAGAGCGCTGCAATCCCGAGCCCCCAGCTGCGCCGTACCCCGACACCGCGTCCGGCGCTCTCGCCGGAGCGGACAGCCGGACCGAACCAGGGTGAAAGCACCCCGACCACGATTGGCAGCACAAGGAACACGACCACGCGTGGCACGACCAGCCAGAAGACGTCGCCCACCTCGTTGAAGGCCCAACCGACGGCAATCAGGCTGAGAACGATGGAGAGCGGCAGGGCAAAAGCCTTACGCGCCATAAGCGCGAGGCCAACTGCTGCCATAAGCAGACCAAGCGGGATATAGGCCCAGCTTCCGCCCAGCCAGGCGAGGTCAGCCCCGCCAAGCGCCAGACCGACGCCAAGCAGCGCGATCACCAGACCGATCACGACACATAAAAGATGGATAAGGCTTCTCACGAGCAATCCTCACGCTACGCCCCCCAAGCCTGACACCATCACAGGGCGTCAGCCATGGCGAGCCGTTTGAGCATTGAGCGTTTTCAAACCGGCAGAACCCGAAACCATTGCCGCGTGAACCACCCGAAAACAGGAAAAAATCAAGTCAAGAACCAGCCTGAAAGCTCAAAGGATGGGTAATGTGCCGCGCAAAACTTTCCTTTACGTCATCACATATTCATCACTACGCAATATTCACGGTTTTGTGACCGCATACCGTCAATCATGACAAAGCATGTACGCATGATGACCTGAAACCGGCTGCGCTATGGCAGGGAAGACATAATGGAAAGCGCATACTGCGTGGCCGGGTTCATGCGTCCGCCCCGTGCCCAGGCAATGCCATGCTCCATATAGAAATCATCACCCGCTGCCCCACCCTCCAGTACGGGCAGACGCGCCAGCTGGGACTCAGACAGCAGGGAAACGGGCATGAGTGCTGCCGCATCACAGGACTCCACCAGATGCTCGATCAGCGTCGGCAGGCTGATCTCGATCAGCCTTGGAGGAAAAGCGAGGCCACGTGCCAGAAGGATCTGCTCAAAGCGATCGCGCATCGCCATGCCTCTCAGGGGCAGCAGCCAGACCCGATCGACGAAATGCGCCCACTGGTCGAACACCTCCGCACTGGTCATCAGCACATCGTCTATGATGATCACACAATGTTCGAGGCACAGCGTTCGCGTCTCGAACCGGCCCGACGACGCCACATCGAGCAGATTGACGGCAACGATATCAGTCCGGCCTGCATGCAGATCGTCCAGCAGACGTTTGCGCATACCGTATTCGATACTGACAGTCAGAAAAGGCTGCTCATGTTTCATGCGCGCCACCCAGCTTACCAGCGGACGCTCGAGCATAGGCGCCTGAAATCCGATACGCAGCGTACCGTGCAGCAGCGCGGTTTCTCGCGTAAAATCCTCGCTCAATGCCTGTAATTCATGATCGATGCGCCGCGCTGCCACCAGCACACGCTCCAGACCCGGCAGAGGCACGAGATGACCCTGCACGCGCTCGAACAGACGCTTGCCGAGAATTTCCTCGATCTCGATGCAGGATTTCGAGACTGCGGCGGGAGAGATGCCCAGACGGGCTGCCGTCTGCCTCATACTGCGTGTCGTATTGAGCATATCGAGCAGATGCAGATGGCGCAGTTTGAGCCGTCGGTGAAGCGTGATGCCTGATCTGGCCATGTCTCTCTCCTTCGGAGCGTCAACCAAATGGTTGACATGACATAACCCTATTTTGCTTCAATAACGAAACGTTTTAATTCCATAATCTTTCATCGGCCATTTACCGACACAAGCGGTTACCGCGCTTTGCTCCAATAATCACCGGCAGGAAGCATGATGACAGATTCCCAGAAACAAAAACGCCTTACCAAGAAATGTATCAAAGCATCGATGTTTTTGTTGCTGGCCTCTGTGTCCGCCCCGGCTTTCTCAAGCCTTGCCGAAGCCGCTTCCAGCCCTGATGCCCCGGACCGCGCCCTGCCGCACTCCCGCGCAGCCGTAAAAACCGCCAAGAAGCAGCAGGCGGCCCCGCTTCGTAGTGCGACGCATCACAAACCGGTTGCTGGTGGTGCCGAAACCCTGACAGTCACCACCGCCCGCCGACGCCTGCATTTCAATTCGGCCCAGCACGAAGCTGATGCCACGACGCATATCACGTCAGAGACACTCACCCGACAGGGCGTCGTCTCTCTGCTCGATCTACCCCGTGTCGCGCCCAACCTCACCGTGCAAAGCGTCAATGGCACCGGCTCGACCAATTTCTTTCTGCGCGGTATCGGGCTGAACGACTACACGCAGAACAACATGTCCTCGGTGCTCGTTTATTATGACGATGTCGCCTACCCGCTGGCCCGTATGGCGGCCGGGCTGATGTTCGATATTGCGGGCGCTGCGGTGGAACCGGGCCCCGTCGGGTTCAGCCATGGCCAGACCGATACGGGCGGTGAAATCGCGTTTCGCACCTCGGACCCGACCGATGACTGGCATGGTGGCGTATCGCAGGATATTGCGAGCTATGCCCGCAGCCGCACCAATCTCTTCGTTTCCGGCCCGATCATAAGCGACAAGCTGAGCTTCCGTATCGCCGGGCAGACCATGCAGGGCGGCGGCTGGCAGACCAACCCGAGCACTGGCGCCCATCTGGGCGATGCCAATCTCGGTGCCCTGCGCGCCAAGCTGCGCTGGCGCCCCGAAGAACATACTGAAATCATGCTGAGCGGCCATTGGGTGCAGGACAATTCGCAAGTCGTGGCCGCAAAGCCTGTGATCAATTTCCTGCCCAGCCGTGGCTACCCGACACTCTCCTACCAGCAGGCGCAATGGGATTATAATGCCCGCCTGGCCAAGCTGATCGGCCGCTCGACATCCCTGTCACCCAGCGCGCACAACACGATGTGGGGTGCCGACCTCAAGATGTCTCATGATTTCGGCTTCGCAGCGCTCAAGAGCATCAGCGCCTTCGAGACCGAACGCGTGGGCGAATATACCGATCAGGACGGCACCCTCTGGGCGACCGGCGATAATTACCGCAATATCGTCGCCAACAGCTTCTCTCAGGAACTGCGTCTGGAATCACGCAAGAAGCAGCCGCTCGAATGGGTAGTCGGGGCCTATTACGACCGCGTACGCATGACGCAGCAATCGTTCTTCGATTTCACCGATTACGTGCCGACACGTGGCTATCTGCAGGAGACCTCCTTCGGCCAGAACGAGCAGACTTTCTCGCAATTCGTGCACCTCTCCTACAAACTCCCCTATCGGGTGACGCTGATCGGGGGGCTGACGCATGAGGCGGATGATCGCCAGCTGCTCAATCTGCGTACGGTGCAGTTCGGGCGACGCAGCCTGCAATTCCAGTCCACCGGCTCGAACATGAACCAGTTTGCCGGAACACTTGGCGTGCAGTTTCAGGCCACCAAGGATCTCATGACCTATTTCAAGGTAAGCCGCAGCATGAAGCCCGGCGGCATGACCGCCAATAATACGGTGGTGCAGGGCCAGCTCGACCCGTTCAAACCCGAAACCGTTCTGGCTTATGAGCTCGGCTTCAAGGCCGACATCATTCCCAACAGGTTCCGGCTCAACGCCGCTGCTTTCTATTATGACTATCACGACCAGCAATATCTCGGCAGCTATGTCGTTCCCGGCTACGGACCTCTGGGGCGCTTCGACAATATTCCGAAATCGCAAATCTGGGGTGTGGAATTCAACACCGAAATCAACCCCATCCGTCACGTCTATCTGACGCAGAATTTCGGCTTCCTGCGCAGCAAATACCAGAAATTCCAGGCCATCAACGCGTCGGCTGTCAACGCACAATATCAGCAGACCGGCATATGGGCACCGATCTACACGGATTATGCCGGCACTGAAGGCATGAACCCCAAGCTCACCCTGAATGGCTCGGGCGATTACCGTCTCACCTTCCTGCGCCGCTATGAAGGCGAAGCAGGCGTCGACTGGAATTTCCGCTCGGCACAATCGATGGTTCCCGGTGGCACCGGCAATTACCAGCTTCCTGCCTATTTCCTGCTCGGTGCGCATGTCACCGTGCATCCGCTCAAAGGCCCATGGACAGCCACCATCTATGCGTCGAATATCCTGAACCGGGAGTATTTCACCACGAGCTCGCAATCGACCACGACCTATTTCCGCATACCCGGCCCGCCACGCTTCATCGGCGGCCGCATCGGCCTCACCTACTGAGCGCCTTACCCGGCAAGGAGACATGTCTCATGACAGGATCGGATCAGGACAGGAAACGGGTCATCATGGCCGCCTGTGTGGGCAATTTCCTCGAATTCTACAATTTCATGGCTTATGCGTTTTTCGCTCCCATGATTGCCAAGGCGTTTTTTCCCAATAGTTCGGGGCTGGCAGGGCTATTCGATGCCCTGATCACCTTCGGCGCCGGTTTTTTCCTGCGTCCGCTCGGCGCCTTCTGCGTGGGCATCTATGCCAGACGCTACGGCCATCAGGCCGCGCTCATGCTCACCTTTGCGATCATGGCCACAGGCTCGCTTCTGCTCGCTGCCACCCCATCGACCCGTTCGATCGGCCTGATTGCCGCTTTTCTCATCGTTCTGGCCCGCATGCTGCAGGGCTTTTCAGATGGTGGCGAGGTCGGCCCTGCCACTGCCATGCTCTACGATGCGGCCCCACCCGGAAAGGGCGGCATCATCAGCATCATGCAATATGTCACCCAGCTTCTGGGCATGGTCGTGGCCGTCATTTTCGGGCTGATCCTCTCCCTCACCCTCTCCCATGACGCTCTTTATGCCTGGGGCTGGCGTATTCCGTTCTTCATCGGCATTGCCATCCTGCCATTCGGGTTCTGGCTGCGTCGCCAGCTCCCGGCACAGCATGATCATCACGCAGAACCGCATCCTTTCGGCGCCACACTGCGCCTGCTGGTCACGCCAAAGATCCTGCTGGTCTTTGCCCTCATCATCTGCGGCACCATCACCAATTACCTGCGTACATTCGGTGTGAGCTATGCGATCGCCGTTCTGCATCTTCCGCCCGGCACGGCCATGCTCGCCATGGCGCTCGGGCTGATCTGCGGTGTGGTTGCAGTCATTGCGGGCATGCGTATTGCCCATAACAACCCGGACCCGAAGCTTTTCGTCATAATGGTGTCCATCATCGGCACACCGCTTTGCATGCTCTATTATGCGCTTTCCATCACCTATCCCGGCCTTGGCACACAGATCGGCCTGAACCTGACGGTCTTTCTTTCTTCCGGCCTGCTCATCGCGCCGGTCTGGCGGCTGCTCTTCGATGCCATTCCCGACCATAGCCGCGCTTTCATCTTCGGGCTCGTCTATGCTCTGGCCGTGTCCGTTTTTGGTGGCCTGACCCAACCCGTCACGGTGCTGCTGATCGCCCGTTTCCATGACCCCATGGTGCCCGCCTGGATGCTGGGGGTTTTGATGCCGCTCTCGCTTCTGGCTTATCTTGCCCTGCGCAGGCGCATGATCCCGCCCGCGCCCGGCGCGACGATCATCACCTCCGAGGCCGATCGGGCCTATTGACCCTGTTCCTCCGACAAGGATTTTCCTGATGAAAAATACCGATGCCATTCTCTCCTTTGTCGATGACCGTGCGCAAAGCCTGATCGCGCTGAGCGATGCTGTATGGGAAGTGCCGGAGACAAACTTCGAAGAGATACGCTCCTGCGCGCTGCATACTGAAAAACTGGGCGAAGAGGGCTTTCGCGTTACACGTAATGTCGCAGGCATCCCGACCGCGGTCATGGGCGAAGCCGGAGAAGGCGGCCCGGTCATTGCCTTTCTGGGCGAATATGACGCCTTGCCTGACCTGACCAATGCGGCAGGGGTAACGGAGCATACGCCCCTGCCCGGTGACGGCAATGGCCATGCCTGCGGGCATAATCTCCTGGGATCGGCAGCGCTTCTGGCAGCTACCGCACTGAAGAACTTTCTGGCAGCGCATGATCTGCCCGGGCGTGTGCGCTATTATGGCTGCCCCGCCGAAGAGGGTGGCGCAGGCAAGGCCTTCATGGTGCGTGAAGGCGTATTCGATGATGTCGATGCGGCCATTTCCTGGCATCCGCTCTTTTTCACCGGCGTGTTTCCGCCCTCATCGCTGGCCAATATCCGTCTCGACTTCACCTTCACCGGCAAGGCCGCCCACGCAGCAGCAGCGCCCTTTCTCGGTCGCTCCGCACTCGATGCTGCCGAGCTGATGAATGTCGGTGTGAATTACCTGCGAGAGCATATGCTGCCGAGCTCACGTATCCATTACGCCTATCTCGACGCTGGTGGCGCAGCCCCCAATGTCGTTCAGGCCAAGACAACCATCCGCTATGTCGTGCGCACGCTCGATCTGGCTGATCTCGTGCCTTTGACAGAGCGCGTGCGCAAGATCGCTCAGGGCGCTGCGCTGATGACAGAAACGACGGTGCAGGAGCGCGTGATAAGCGCCATGGCCAATATCCTGCCCTGCCCGCCTCTCGAAGCCGCCATGCAAGGCCATGTCGAGCGTCTGGGGCCTCCCCCTTTCGACGAGGACGATCGCGATTTCGCCCGCAAGATGCAGGCGACCTTCCCGAAAAGCGATATCATTGCTGCCTTCCATCACGCTGGCGCCAAGCCCGACCTCGACCAGCCCTTGGCCAATTTCGTGCTTCCCGCAGGCGGCAACCGCTCGTCGCTGGGCTCTACCGATGTGGGTGATGTGAGCTGGACCGTTCCCACCGTGCAGGCCCTTGGTGCGACATGCGCCATCGGCACGCAGCTGCATTCATGGCAGATGACGGCTCAGGGCCAGTCTTCCGTCGCCCATAAGGGCATGGTGCATGTCGCCAAGGTCATGGCCATGACAGGGCTCGACCTGTTTACGAACCCTGATCTGCTGGAAGCCGCCAAAAAGGACCATGCCGAGCGTCTGGCCGTGCAGCCCTACGTAACGCTCATTCCGGAAGACGTCATGCCTGCCGCAGACAGTGAATGAATGAGCCGGTGTGGGGCTTTGGCCCCACACCCGTCCCGAAAACCTTTCCTTCGGGAAATCTGTGTCAGCGCCTTTTCTTCAGCAATGCCTGCGCACAGGCGACACCGATCAGGACGAGCCCCCAGATGGCGAGCGTCAGGTAGTCACTGAATCCCAGAAGATTGAAGCCTGTTGCGATAAGCTGCAGCATGACCATGGCCAGAACCAGCCCGGTTACACGTCCGAACCCGCCATTGGGATCGACCCCACCCAGCACCGCAGCAAGAACGGTTACCAGCAGATAGGATTTGGCATAGGCCGCACTGGCGGAATTATACCGTGCCAGCATCAGGCAGGCAGCGCAGAAGCAGAGAAAACCCGAGAGCGCGTAGATCCTGATCGTTACCCGGTCGACATTGACCGCCGAATAGCGCGTGGCGAGCGCGTTGGAGCCGATCATACGGATCGAGATGCCGAAAGATGTGTGCTGCAACACGACATGCATGACGCCAGCCACCACCAGAAATACCAGAAAGGCGAGCGGTATCTGAAGCAGAGACGCATTGCCGATCTGACCATAGAGCGATGGCAGACCGGAGATCACCTCGCCTCGCGTCAGCCAGATACTCGTACCTTCAACAATCGACATGACGCCCAGCGTGACCAGAATGGGGTGGACTCTGGTGCGCACGATCAGCCAGCCCGTCAGCCCGCCGAGCGCCGTACCCAGCACCATCCCCGTCATGAGCGCCAGAAGAATACAGAGCGTGACATAACCTGCGCCATGCCCTGCCAGAGGCAGATGCGCCAGTACCGTTACCATGGCGAGACCGCAGGCGTTGGCTATGGCGATAATGGCGAGGTTGAGCCCTCCGGACATCATGGGGATGGCCATGGCCAGCGCCAGCAGACCAAGCTGCGGCAGCTGGAACATCATCGACCGCATCGAGCCGAGGCTGAAAAACCCTGGCACGACAAGGCTGAATCCAACCGCCAGGGCAAGTGTGGCAAGAGCCTGACCCGAAACACGCGCTGGAAACACCCGCCGCAATGGCCCCAGAAGATCGTCCATGGAGACGTTCCGTCCCGTCAGATTTTCAGACATTGGGTGCCTCCTCGACAAGGCGGGAACGGGTACGACTGCGCACCGACAGCGCCGTGAGGCTGGTCGAGGCGAGGATGATCGCCCCTGTAATGATCTCGAAGCAATAGGGCGAGATATCGAGCAGATTGAGGCCGTTCTGAATGATGGCCAGCATCAGGATGCCGAGTGTAATGCCGCCAATCGTGCCAACACCGCCCAGGAGCGAGGCACCCCCGAGTACGGCAGCGGAGAGCACGGAAAGCTCGGTGCCATAAAGGGCATTCGGCACCGCCTCACCCACACGATTGGCCTGAACGAGCCCTGCCAGAGCGGCCATGAACCCGGCAAAACCATAGGCGAAAAACTGCAATCGGGAGATATTCAGCCCGATACGGCGCGCGGCTTCGGCATTGCCGCCCATGGCGTAAAGCTGGCGGCCTGTTTTCGATCGGTTGAGCAGCACCCAGCACAGCCCGAGCGAGGCAATCATGACAATAATGGGCAAGGTGATGCGCACCAGATCGCCCCCTGCCGTCTCGAACTGCAGAAAGGTAATCCGATCGCTCCACCACTCGGGCAGATTATAAATGGAATGCCCGCCCGTCGCGTACATCAGCAGGGCGAAATACACATTCATGGTCGCGATGGTGATAATGATCGAATTGACCCGCGCATAATGGACCAGTGTCGCATTGATGAACCCGAGCAGCGTGCCGACAATCAACCCTGCCGGAATGACCAGTACCGGCGACAGCCCGAAACGCGTGGCCAGAAGGGCTGCCACATATTGCGCCACCGATGCCGTCGCTGCGAAAGAGATATCGATCCCGCCCGCGATCAGCACAACAAAGAGCCCGGTGGCCATAATGGCCTGGACGGCATAGCTCTCGGTAAGATCGACAAAATTGGAAATGCTGAGAAAATTAGGCGTCGCCAGAGAAAGTGCGACGATGAAAATAGCGATGACACAGGCCAGCCAGAATTCAGGCCGGTTTCGCAGGGATGAGAGGTCAGGCATAGATCCGCTCCTCAAGGGCCTGTTCGGTTATGAGAGACGGGTTGTAGTCGCCAGCGATACGTCCATTGCGCATATGCAGAATGCGATCGCAGGTCGCGAAAAGCTCGATCATCTCATCGGAAATCACGAGAATACCGACGCCCTGATCGCTCAATTCGCGTATCAGGGCATAAATGCCTTCCTTGTTCTTGATATCGACACCAACAGTCGGACTATCGAGAATCAGGATTTTCGGATGGGACGCCAGCCAGCGCGCCAAAATGACACGCTGCTGATTGCCGCCCGAAAGCGTATTGATGGCATCTTCGACCGAGCTGAGCTTGATATTCAGACGTGCGACCCAGTCACGGGCGAGTTGCGTGCGTGACGCATCCGAAATCAGCCCAAAGCGATTTGCGAGGCCGGGCAGGACAGCAATATCCAGATTATCGACGATGGATTGCTCTGCATTGATGCCCAGATTCAATCGGTCTTCCGAGACATAAGCGAGGCCTGCAGCCAGAGCGTCCTGATTATTACGGAAACGACGCTCCTGCCCATGGACAATCAGCGCCCCGGAATCGGGTTTTGTCATGCCAAAAAGCGAAAGTGCCAATTCGGTGCGCCCCGCGCCGAGCAGACCCGTCAGCCCCAGAACCTCGCCTTCATGCAGGCAAAGCGACACGTCATCATATTCACCACGACGACTCAGATGGCGCGTCTCCAGCACCACATCACGCGACGTGCAATCGCGCGCGACATGATGCGAGGCGATTTCGATGCCGGTCATGAGGTGAATCAATGTCCGCTGGTCAAGCGCATAAGCCGGATAGGTGCCAACCATACGCCCGTCACGCATGACCGTAATCCGCTCGGCTATGGCCGAGACCTCATCCAGTCGGTGCGACACGAAAACGACGGCAATCCCTGCAGCCGAAAGCTTGCGCACCAGATCGAGCAGACGACGCACCTCGGCACGCGTAAGCGAAGCAGTTGGCTCATCCATGAAAATCAGGCGGGCCGATCCGGCGAGGCCGCGGGCAATGGCAACAATCTGGCGTTCAGCGATCGACAATGAGTCGACGGGCAAATCGAGGGGCAGATCATGACCGAGCCGATCGAGAGTCTCGCGCGCCTTGCGCCTTATGGCCGCTTTCGGGCTGAATCCGCGCCCGAGATTGGCATCAAACGCGATATTTTCGGCAACACTCAGATTGGGAAAAAGCGCCAGATCCTGAAATACGACCTGAATGCCCAGCGCCCGCGCCCGCATCGGGTCGAATGACAGGATTTCCTGCCCCGCAATGCGCATCTCGCCGCCTGCGTCAGGCGCATGAACGCCGGAAACTGCCTTGATGAGCGTCGATTTGCCGCATCCATTCTCGCCTACCAGGCAATGAATTTCGCCCTCACGCACATCCCAGTCGATGCCACGCAGGGCCTGAAAATTGCCGAATGTCTTGAAGACATTCCGCAATTCCAGAAAGACAGCCGCTGTCACAGCCCGAGCGCCACCAGCTCGTCGATGGTCGATCTGTCGATAATCTGCATCTTAGGCGCAAGAATGCTGCGCTGTGCCGGATCGACCTGCAGCGCGCCGATATCCTGCATCTCCATGCCATTGGTGATCGGCTTGTCATTGGCCAGCATGACGCCCAGACGCACGAGTGTCTGACCGGCAAGAAGCGGATTCCAGATATAGCCGCAGCGAATGGCCCCGGAGCGCACATATTTTGCCCCCTGACCGGGCGAGAAAGGGCCGACTACAGAAACAGTCCTGATCTTGCCACGCGCATCGACGGCGCGGGCAGCGCCGATCGGCCCCTGCGACCCGAAGGCCACAATCCCGGTGAGGTCAGGATGCGCGCGCAACTGATCCATGACGGTGCGATAGCTGTCATCCACGCTTTCACCGCAGCCAAAGCGATCGCCGATGAGATGCATGTCGGGATATTTTGCCTTTTGCAGCGCAATTGCCGCGTCGGCGCGCATTTTATGCTGCGGCACGGTCAGCGAACCGACGATGATAATGTAACCGCCCTTGCCACCCGTTGCTTTGGCCAGCGCCTCCATATGGCGTTCGCCATCTGCAGCGGGGGTGGTGAACTCGAGGTCCCATTCCGCGCCTTGCTGGCCGGGGCTTTCATGGCTGATGACATGGATGCCTGCAGCACGGGCGCGTTGCAGCACAGGCACCAGTGAGCTGGCATCATTGGGCACCACGCCGATGACATCGACCTTGCGGGCGATCAGATCCTCGATCGCGCTGACCTGCTGGGCGGCATCGGCCTGTGTCGGGCCAATCATCCAGGCATTGCATCCGGCCTCCTTGCCCGCACTCTGTATGCCGCGCTCCATGGCGTTGAACCAGGGAATGCCACCAATCTTGGCGACAACGGCAATCTTCTTCGGGGCATCACCGGCGAAGACCGGCGAAAGCCGGGCTGATGCAAAAGGCGCAAGAGCGGTAAGGCTGGCAGCGGCACCCATGAAGCCGCGACGGGATACGATCATGGTCTCAACCTTTTCAGGTCGTCACGAGGCGCCACACAGACGCGCTCGCGACCGGGGGGAGAGGCAGGAAGAAAAAGAAGACGTCAGCGGCGCTGGCGGCCGAGCGCCTCGCGTGCCGATTTCATCTGCACATCGGTAAAGGCCTTGGCATGGGCTGCCAGATCACGGCTGTCTTCCCAGAGATTGCGCCAGATGCCCAGAATACCTTCCAGCGGCTGCCCGACCACGGCAGAAGAGAAGGATTCGAAGGTGATCGGCCCCTGGTAATTAATGCTTTCCAGCGCACGGAAAATGCTCGGGAAATCGACAGAGCCGGAGCCCAGATAGCCACGATGGGAATCGCCGGTGTGGAAATAACCCAACAGATCGCCAGCTTCGCGAATGGCCTCGGCTGAATCGGCTTCCTCAATATTCATGTGATAGCAGTCGAGATGCAGCTTCACATTCGGCATCTCGACTTTCCTTACATACGCGATCGCCTGACGCGCCGTATTGAGCACATTGGACTCATAGCGATTAACCACTTCCATCCCGAGCGTGATGCCACTCGCCTGCGCCTTTTCGGCGACGCGACGCACTACATCGATGGAACCGAGAATGCCGTCAGCAGTCACGGGTGTCGCGTATTTCTGAAAAGCCGAATAAAGAATACCGCAGACATGGGTAGCCCCGACATCGCGCGCGAGCGAAATGGCATCGAGAAGATGCGCCTCACCACGCTTTGTACGCTCGGCATCGCCAGAAGAAATATCCATCTCTGACGTCAGACCGAACGACATGGTGATGCCGAGCTTGTTGCGCTCGAGTTCGCGCAAGGTGGCCGGCACATCGAACCCCTTGAGGTCCATCGTAGAGGCCTCGATGAGGTCGTAGCCGAGTTCGGCGGTCGAACGTATGGCCATGGCGGCGTCTTCAGGTGTCCAGCCAGCGGTCCAGACAAAAGCATGCAATCCAAGCTTGTTCATGAGAATTCTCCTGTTCTGGGGGGGGCGGTCGAACCGCGCACCACAAGCGTGCAGGACAATCTGACCTGCATGGGGGCGGTGCTTTCGCCCGCAATACGATGCATGAGGCGCGACCAGGCCTGAGCCCCCAGAGCATCAACCGGCTGACTAATGGCCGTGATGGGGGGATGGGTGGCACGCATCCATGCATAATCGTCGTATCCGACAAGCGACACGTCGCCGGGTACGGCACATCCGCTCTGGTGCAGACAACGCAGCGCGCCCAGAGTGATGGAATTTGTAAGAGCGATAATGGCTGTGGGGGCCTCACTGCCTGTCAGCATCTCGGTCAGCACCTCAGGCCCTTCTTCGGCATGGTGCCCCACTTCCAGAACCGTTGGCACCGGCAGACCGGCCTGTACACAAAACGCGGTAATGCCGGCACAGCGTTCGCGGATATTGGCAAGCGACAGCGTGGTGGCGACCACCAGAAGGCGCCTGTGACCTAGCCCGACAAGATATGCCGCAGCCTCAGTAGCGGCCTGCTCGTTATCGACCGCAATCGTATCGGCATTGCAGGAATGCGGCAGCCGGTCGATCACCACATAAGGCACGCCAGCCGCGTCGAGAAATGACGCATCGGCGAAAAGATCGTCATTGGGCAGAACGATCATGCCCGCTGGACGCCATGACAAAAGCGCCTTGAGTCGCGATGACGCGAGCTCGGAGTCCTCGCCCGCACTGGCCACGATAATATCGTAGCCATCCTTGCGGGCGCGGTCTTCCAGACAGGCAATAAGGGCCGTGAAAAACGGATTATCCAGACTTGGTACCAGCACACCGATAATGCGGTTGCGCCCTTCGCGCAGTTGCATGGCGGCCCTGTCGGGCAGGTAATTCAGTCTGTTGATGGCCTCTTCGACACGCGCACGCACAGCGTCAGACACGTTTTTACGGTTGCGCACGACATTGGAGACGGTCGCGACAGAAACCTGCGCCTCTTCTGCGACATCGCGGATCGATACCTTGGCACCTTTGCGTGACATGAGACGCCCCTCAATCGGTTAAACGTTTAACCGAAAAGAGACGTAAGATGAATTTCACATATCAGGGAAATGACGTTTCTGTCATTTACCGTCATTCTCTTCCATGCCCGCGTCTGACGATCCGGCTGCGACGGCCTCTGCCAGGCCAGAATCTCTGCGTTTTTCGTATCAGCGCCGAAGCATGGAAGGAAAAATGCCTCTTTGTCAGATAAGAGGAATCCCTGCTGTCAGTAAGGTCTCATGGCTTGTGACAATAGAGGCGTACCCATTCCGGCGGCTCCTGCTCGAGACGCCCATCGATCGGGATATGCCGCTCCTGCGCCCAGCGATATCCCCACATGGGGCCGAATTTTGTGGCGATCTTGGGCTCCTGCGTGAAAGCGGGGTCTGACTGGGCCTGCGCCAGGGTGACGAAGCGATAATGCTGCTGTCTGAACAGGTCGAGAATCTGTGGGAGGACCGCCGCATTCAGCCGGTTATCGTGAAAAAGCATGACCGCCGGCACATCACGGCCCATGATCTTCTCATCCAGCGCCTGATAATAGGGAATTTCGATACGCGCATAGTCGATATAGGCTTGCCGTATACGCGCCTCATCCGCCGAGTTTTCTGCTGAGTGGGCGCATTCATAGGCATCGTTGAAAAGGTAATCCTCCACGTCGATCGTTGTGGCGGCCTGCCTGTATCCAAGACGCCTGACAATCTCCGACAGGGCAATCCGCTTCGGTTCGGTATCGCCAACGTGATTGAACGGAAAACGGAAAAACTCGAGCTTCCGTCCTGCCTTGTGAGCGAGCGGTCCGATACTGCGCTCGCCCTCTTTTATCTCGTTTTCGAATTGCGCCGGGGTGAGCACATTGCTGTCGACATGATGCGCCGCATGATTGGCCAGTGCCAGAGCGCCCTGATTCCACTGGGCAAGAATTTCGGTGCCAAGCCACCCAAGGGCCTGCACCTTGTCTTCGTTCACGAAGGCGGTGACCGGTACTGCGTCATGACGCAAGGCGGCAAGAATGGCGCGATTGGCAGCCAGTGCGTCTTTCTGATTATCACTGCGGGACGTTTTGCCCGGCATGACATAGGGCAGATCATCGAAGGTTACCGCCACCTGATGTTCAGGCAGCGGCGCTGCCTGGGCGGTTACGGAAAAAAGACCCAATGCCCCTAGTTGCAACAGTGCCTCGGTGTATCGATGCACCGTTGCTGTTTTCTTTTTCATCGCCACGCTTCCCGGGCGCAGGACCATGAATCGCCATGGATTTACTGCCGCCCCCGATCATTACGAAAATGAATTCCGGTATTGTTGCGGCACAAAAAAGAAAAATAGGGCCAGAAGTCATAATCCCGGCAGCATGAGGGCGATCAGAGCGCCCTCCTGTCATGAACTCAGGACTGGCTGACGCTCGCGGGAAGTTCGTTGACTGTCACGACACGCCAGACACCATTGATCCGCTCCAGAATGGAGAGAGACAGGTTCTGAATCGAGAAGCGCAGGGCAGTGTCAGGATGGACATTCAGGGCATGCGAAATCGCCGCACGAATGGCCCCGCCATGGCTTACCACCACACTGTCCTGCCCCTCGCTTCGGTCGGCCAGCTCATCCAGCGCGTGGCCGACGCGGGCACAGACATCAAGCATGCTCTCACCACCGGGAGGCTGCTCGGAGGCTGAAAGCGACCAGAAATTATGAGCCGTCTGACGCAGTTTCAGGGGGAGTTCCTCATGGGGAAGATTATGCCACTCACCCATGGATTGCTCGGTGAAGCGCGGCTCGATCGTCAGGTTGCGCGTGCCATATCCCGCCGCGAAAATGGCCTTGGCCGTGTCCTGGGCACGCTTGAGCGGCGAAACAACCCATTGCGCATCAGCAGGTAATCTCTGACCCAGAGCGGTATAATAGGGCACCTGCAACGCCAGATGCTCGGAGCAGAGATCGACGTCGAGCGCACCATAGACGCGCAGCCGTGCCGTTGCCTCGACAATGGCATGGCGGATCAGCCAGATGCGCGTCACGCCCGAAGGCAACTGCATGGAATCCAGAAAATGACCATGCGCCTTTGGTTCAGAGGAAGAGGCCGTTGGGGACTGGGTCATGATACCAGAGACTTTCGCGAGAAATGGGAATGAGGCGCATAACGTGGCACCGGATCGGCGGCTTCAAGCCGATCCCAATGCGCAAGGATAAGCGATATTTTCGCAAAGGCGCGGCGTATATCTGCAAATTCACGAGCAAGGCGCGACTGGTCTGTCAGACCCGCATGAGAAGGCTCGCCTGAAACCAGACGTGCCCCGGCACACAGACGCAGCGCCCCGGCATTATCGCCGCCCAGTGCGGGGTGCGGCACCGGCACAGGCTGACCCAGATGACAGAGCAGTTCCGCCAGCTTCTCACCAGCAATCCAGGGCGACAGATCGGCATTGAGCCAGCGATGCAGGGCGCGGGCGCGCTCGAGCGACAAAGGCTTTTCCGCATCTTGCGGATCGTTGACGAGAAAGGAGAAGACGGTCGGCACGACATCCCAGACTTCCTGACCGTCGATACGCGCGCGCTCAAGAGAGGGCACAGGCAAAAGGGTCAGAGCCGCATGGCGCGCGATTACATCGCGTGCCGTTAACTCGAAACGTCTCAATGTCTCGATGATGCGTGTTCGTGGCACAGCACCGAATGCCTCACTCTCGGCAAGCGCCGCCTGCCAGCGCAGGGAGAGGCCCAGATTGCCATCACGGGCCAGACGATCGGGCGTGCGCGTTGCCGGCCAGTCGCAACGATTGAAATACGCCGAAAGCCCCTCGGGCAGAGAGAAGCCAGCCAGCGCCTCGACCTGGCTCTGCGGCAGAAGCACGGCACCGCAGAAAGGCGGCCCTGTCAGAAATTTCGACCCGGTCGTCATGACCATCATGCCGCTGCGTACCATCATGCCGACGCGCTCGGGGGCGAGACGCGCCTGACAGGCATCGACAACGAAAGTCAGTTCATCGGGGTAAAGACCGGCCAGCTCCGCCAGCAAATCGTGGCACGGCCCGACCAGCCCGGTCTTGGACATATCGAGCTGATGCAGAATGACATGGCGCCCCTCGGCCACCTCGCGCATGACGCAGGCGCGCACCTCGTCATTGAGCGCCTTCGTCTCTCTTGGCGACCCATCAGGATTGCGTATGGCGATACCAAGCAGGCGTGTCTGTTCGGGAAAACCGTCGAGAAGACGGGCCTTGTCAGCGCTGTTACCGAGCGCCGTCTCCGCCGCGAAATGCCGCCCTTGCGCGGCAAGCGGTACGCCACTGCCGGTTTCATCGGGCGCGATCAGCACATTGGTAATCGCCGCCCCCCTGGCCCGCATCAGACCGACAGCCAGAACCGCCAGTTCGCAATCAGTGCCTGAGGCAGCGAGAACGACATTATCCCGTGAGTCGAGACCATAGAGCGCGGCCAGACCGTCTTTCACCGTAAGGCAGGAAACCTCACGCGCGCGCGGTGCCGGGGTACCGTGCAGCGCATCCAGCAGGAAAGCCCGTCGGGCACGCTCGGCCCCCAGATAGCCACGCTCGGAGAGGGATGACGCCGTAGAAGATGAGAACGTAACCGCCCAGGGGCGCGGGCGATGCGAACAGCCATAGCGATTGAGACCGGTCTCCGGGTCGATGCTCAGCCTTTCATCGCCGCCATCTGCCATCAGATATTCCGCCGGCGCCAGACACGACCAAAGCGGCTTGAGCCGCGCCAGAAGCAGGGCGGGCTCGACCACCGACACGGAAGCCTCGGGACAGAACTGCGTCAGCTTGGGCCAGAGCGCCGTCACACGCGACGCCGAAGGCGGCTGATCAGCTGCAAAATCATGCAGCCATTCCAGCCCGGCAGGCAATGTCGGGGTATCGCAATCGAGCTGATGGAAAAGCGCCGCCACGCGCGCCGCGACGATAGCCGCCAGGGGGCGATCATGCGTGGGCAGACCCTGAAGAAGGAAGCCCCATTCAAGCGCGTAACGCAGCAGGGTTGGCGCCATATCAGGGCGCTCGAAAGCAATCGCGCCAAGAACGATGGTGTCGGCAGAGACCGTGAAGGGCAGATGAAGGCGCGGCGAAAGATCGAAGACGATACGGTCTGAAAGACTTTGCAGGTCAGGGCGGTCGAGCGCTGCCAACAAACTATCCGTCACTTTTTCTGCAAGCACGCGGCGCCATCCTGTCATGAAGAGGCCGCTTTATAGCCCAGACCACGATGATTCCCAAATGAGGGGCACGCTATGAACCATGCATGCGCAACAGCCAGTCATCAGTGAATTGCGAGGATTTCGGGCCTCGAAATCTCCCAAGAGTCACAATTATTAACTTAATTCAGACGCCCATCAGCCATGCGCCTGACTGTCATTGTAGCGCGCGGGGCAACGCTCCACGCTCATCATCGGCACGACCACGCCCCATTCTCCAGGTGATTATGCCACAACTTTGACCTTAAACAGGACGACCCTGCCACGACATCGAGATCAACACGCCGATTGACAAGCCAAGCCAAACCCGAGCGTGAAGAGGCATATTGGCGCGATCATGCATGAGGGTCTCACTCCGATGGGGTTGACGACGTTCCTGCCCCCGACGCGCGTAATCACGGGCGATGCGATGCGACAAGGACGTGTACTCTCGTCTTTTGCATCTTCCCTGATAAAAAGAATGAAGACATGTCCCGCGCTGCCCGGAAGATATCCGCTCTTCGCGTTTTGTCCGCCCTCACCCTTTCGCTAACTTACGCTTCGCAAGCTCTCGCCCAGCGGGTTTCACCCCAGTTCGAAAAAATAATCACCCTCAGGCTAACGGAACAGCTACGCTGTGACTGAACGACGCCAGCATGCCTGAAACGGATTCATCAGATACCGGCGACCATGAGTGTCATCTACGGCTTACTCTTTTACTTACTGATTACCGACGTCCCAGTCACTTTTTATACCGGGTGGAAGTGGCGGACGTGATCCGGGAATCCTTGATCAGGCTTGTCGTGCGAGAAACTGTTCAACAGAGTTTATGCTCGTCGACCAAGTGGATATTCTTTCGCCATCTTCATTCACGAAGTCCATATCATCAAGCACTAGATCGAAATTTATCGCTCGTTTCATGCTATGCTGCCACCTGAATAGAAGTTTCTCCTGTATGAAGACTCTATTTTCCAATATCTGACATGGCCATGAGTTGATAAAATTGGCATTTCTCGGTCGATAAACATTGGTCAGAAAATAAGACTTCCCTGTTTCCGAAAGTCTTTTCGCCGAATTTCTCCACGATTCTTCGTATTTTTCTTTACTGAAAAAGCTCAGATTGGAGAAGAAACCTTCCCTTTTTTCTTCTATGTAGAGGGATCCGAAATAGCCATCTTCGTCATACGAAATCGCCCTTCTTCCAAATCTTATATCGAACATCCGAGTAACTTCCGCAGCACCAAGAACCATGACATATCAGTCGAGTATAATTCATAATTGCCGCACCAAAAGAATAGGATATTAATTTTATAGTAAAATTTTTGTGCTTATTACGGCTTTGAACCATATAGTTTCTTCAGTCACGCCTGTCGCGAAATTAGTCATAATTTCGCCAATTCCAAATAAATATTTCTATGCCTTGAGTGTATTATAAGAAACATGCTCGCTTAATTTTCAATTTCCACGTAAGAAGGGTACCGCCATGAAAACAGAACTCAGTCACGAGGGAAGAGCGCTTCTGAGATTTCTCGTCAAAGAGATCCTCCCAGGTGCTATTGTGGACAGACGTGCAGACATCGTTAAAAACTGCATCGGATACAAGCAAGTTCATGAGCAGCTCAGACTCCCAAGACGGTCAGAAACATGGGGAAGAAGTCTCGAATTGAATGGTCTGGCCAACATGGCCGAATGGGTATTTGAACAACATTTTCCTGCGATCAGCGGCCTGATCGTCACCGAAGAGACCAGAGCACCCGCAGTTGGCGGCTATATTCCGCTTATGGAGCGATATAGATCCGACTGGCTAACCGAGATCGAAAAATCTCAGCAGCAGGACTGGACTCCATTCATCTGACCACTGTCTAGTTGTGCAATGGCTCTGAATTGTACGAGCTGGGTTCTTACCCCTGTCCTGACATGCTTGCCTCAGGCGAACCGACGCGTGAACAGCCCATTTGATGAACGTATATGGGACAATAGTGCATTGACTAACGACAGGATGAAGAGCCAGTCGATTTCGAAGTTTCACGTCGCTATTGCGCACAACCTGCCAGTTCAGGGAGAGATCTTCGAATACCCCACCCGAAGCCGCCCCCTACGCGATTAACTCCCGTATGAAGTACGCACGGACTTACACCCTGTCACCGCGCACATAGGCAGAGAGACGCGAAGAGACCATGGGGATAGTCAGCATTGTGCTGCCGAGCGCCATGAGGAGCAGTGCCGTGAAGGTACTGTTCGTGATGATATGCCGATCGAGAAGCACGTTGGCGAAGATGATCATGATAAGGGCTTTTGTCTGAAGCAGCCAGCCAAGCGTGGCCGCGTCGCCTTTGGGCCAGCCGAGAACTCTGCCCGCAATCTGCACACCTATCAGCTTGCCGCCCACCGAGGCGCATAACAGCAAAGCGGCGGCGGCAAAGACGGCTCCTCCGCCTATGGTCCACTCGGTGCGCAGACCGGTTGACAAGAAGAAAACCGGCATGATTGTCAAAAGTACGAAATGGCGGAAACGGTCCATGTCTTCCTGTCTGAACCAGGCAGCATCGAGCACCGCGCCCGAGAGGAAGGCACCCACCATGAAATGGAGCCCGGCCCAGTCAGCCGCAAAACCGCAGCCTGCAAGCCAGACAAGGCCGAGATACCAGCGATCCTGCTCTGCAACGCGGGCCATGAGCACGCGAAACGCCAGGGTGGCCAGACCGAAAAGGACCAGAAAGCCCAGCTGGCGCCCCATACGCTCCCAGTCGAGCAGAATGACTGCCAGAACGCCCCAGATGGCCACATCGTCCAGAGAGGCATAACGCAGGATACGCTGCCCGAACGGCGTCCGCAGAATGGAGAGTTTCTCAAGAAACAGGACGAGGATCGGCAAAGCCGTCACGGCACAGGCAATACCGATACCAAGAACGACCTGCCAGCTTGCCCCTGCCGCCCCCCTCCACCCCGGATAACGAAGCATCACCAGCGCTGCCAGACTGCCCGTTACAAGAGGGACGGCCAGAGCAAGCCCTGCCGTCAGCCCGGTTTCGCCGCGACGACGCCATGCTTCGCGGATATCCAGTTCGATACCCGCAACCCAGACGAACATCATGACCGCCCACCAGGCAATGCCGTTCAGGGCCGTGATCGTGCCAGGCGTGAAAACGGTCTTGTAGTAATCGGGGCAGAACGCCCCCAGCACGCCGGGGCCGAGCAGAATACCGCCAATAATCTGCACCACCACGAGAGGGGCCCAGAAATCGGTACGCAGCAGGCGCCAGACGAGATAGGGCAAGGCATAGATCACCAGCATCGCAATCAGAAAGATCTCGGTGGGTGTTCTTGGCACTGGTTTATCCTTGCACTCGTATTGGCACTGGCAGCCTGCCGGATCTTCTAGAAGAAACTCCGTCATCGCCAGGCATAAAAAAAGCGGGGACCAAAGCCCCCGCCTTTTCATTTCCGATCCCGAAAGGGACAAAAGATCAGTTCTTGGCCTTGTCGACCAGCTTGCCCTTGGCAATCCAGGGCATCATGCCGCGCAGCTTTTCGCCGGTCTTTTCGATCTGGTGCACGTCGTTGCGCGCGCGGATGGCCTTGAAGCCGACGCCGCCCGACTGGTTTTCCAGAATGAAGTTGCGCACGAAGGTGCCATCCTGAATATCGGTCAGAACGCGCTTCATCTCGGCCTTGGTTTCTGCCGTCACGATGCGCGGGCCTGTAACATATTCACCATATTCGGCCGTGTTCGAGATCGAGTAGTTCATGTTCGCAATGCCGCCTTCGTAGATCAGATCCACGATCAGCTTCATTTCGTGCAGGCACTCGAAATAGGCCATTTCGGGAGCATAGCCACCCTCGACCAGCGTCTCGAAACCGGCGCGGATCAGTTCGACCAGACCGCCGCAAAGCACGGCCTGCTCGCCGAACAGATCGGTTTCGACTTCTTCCTTGAAGCTGGTCTCGATGATGCCAGCGCGGCCGCCACCATTTGCCGAAGCGTAGGACAGGGCGATTTCAAGCGCCTGACCCGTTGCGTTCTGGGCAACCGCCACGAGCGACGGCACGCCACCACCCTTCTGGTATTCAGAACGCACGGTGTGGCCGGGGCCCTTCGGCGCAACAAGGAACACGTCCAGGTCAGGGCGGGCTTCGATGATGCGGAAATGGATCGACAGGCCATGAGCAAAAACGAGCGCTGCACCCTGCTTCAGGTTCTTTTCCAGCGAGTCCTTGTAGAGCGCGCCCTGGCCTTCGTCAGGCGTCAGAACCATCACGACATCGGCCCATGCAGCGGCGTCAGCGGGGTTCATGACCTTGAAGCCAGCGCCTTCTGCCTTGGCAACAGCCGACGACTCAGGACGCAGGCCGATGACCATATCGGTCACGCCGCTGTCCTTCAGGTTGTTGGCATGGGCATGGCCCTGGCTGCCGTAACCGATGATGGCAACCTTCTTGCCCTTGATCAGGCCCAGATCACAGTCACGATCGTAATAGACGCGCATCAGAAAGACTCCTCGATGGATTGAAAGACTTCGGTACCACGGCCTATAGCGGCGATTCCGGTCCGGGACACTTCCGCAAGACCAAGCGGTTGCATCAATTCGACGAAAGCATCGATTTTCTCGGCACTTCCCGTCAGTTCAAAAACGAAAGACCCTGCCGTCGTATCGACAGCGTGGGCACGAAACGCCTGGGCAATACGCATACCCTCGGTACGCATCTCGCCCTTGCTGACCACCTTGATCAGGGCCAGCTCGCGCGCCACATGCGGGCCGCATTCCGTCAGGTCACGCACGCCATGCACAGGAATAAGGCGCGCAAGCTGGGCCTTGATCTGGGCAATGACCATCTCTGTGCCAGACGTCACGATGGTGATCCGCGACAGATTGCGCGAGGCATCGATGGCAGAGACGGTAAGGCTCTCGATGTTATAGCCACGTCCTGAAAACAGACCGACGACGCGGGCCAAGGCACCGCTCTCGTTTTCGATCAGAACCGCAATGACGGCTCTCTGGATATCCTGTGCCATCAGACCAGCATCATGCCTTCTTGTGTAATCCGGGCTGCATTGGACTCCTGATCGGGGCCAAGCAGCATCTCGTTATGCGGGGCGCCCGACGGAATCATCGGGAAGCAGTTCTCGTCCTGCGCCACACAGATATCCGCCACCACCGGGCCGTCATGACGCAGCATTTCATCGATCACGCCATCCAGCTCGCCCACGCAGGTGGCGCGCAGCCCCTTGCCGTGAAACGCTTCTGCCAGACGGATGAAATCAGGCAACGCCTCGCTATAGGATTGTGAGTAGCGCGAGCCATGCAGCAATTCCTGCCACTGACGCACCATGCCCATATAGCGGTTGTTCAGGATGAACAGCTTCACCGGCAGGCGATACTGCGCCATCGTGCCGAGCTCCTGAATATTCATGAGCGTCGACGCCTCGCCGGCAATATCGATCACCAGCGCATCGGGATGCGCCACCTGGGCGCCGACCGCCGCAGGCAGACCGTAGCCCATGGTGCCGAGGCCGCCAGAGGTCAGCCAGCGATTGGGCTTGTCGAACTGGAAGTGCTGCGCCGCCCACATCTGATGCTGGCCGACTTCCGTGCTCACGAATGTATCGCGACCCAGAGCCTGCGTGGCTTCATAAAGACGGCGAATGGCATATTGCGGGCGGATGATGGCGCTCGGAGCCTGATCCTGCACAAAGCCGAAGGAATCCAGTGCGCGCCAGCCCTCGATCTGCGCCCACCAGGGGCTCAGATCCTGACCATCGCCATCCCAGGCAGCAAGAAGCGCCTCGATCGTGCGGCCGACATCACCAACCAGCGGCACATCGACGCGGATGATCTTGTTGATCTGCGAAGGGTCGATATCGGCGTGAACCTTGAACGAGTTGGGCGAGAACGCATCCACACGCCCGGTCACACGATCATCAAAACGCGAGCCGAGCGCGATCAGCAGGTCGCAGCCATGCGTGGCCAGATTGGCCTCGTAGCTGCCATGCATGCCCAGCATGCCCAGAAACTGGCGGTCGGTGGTCGGGAAAGCGCCCAGACCCATCAGGGTGGAAGTCACCGGGAAATTGGTACGGCGTGCCAGCTCGCGCAGGCCTTCCGCAGCCTTGGGCCCGGCATTGATCACGCCGCCACCCGTATAGAAAAGCGGACGCTTGGCGCGCTTCATGGCGGCGATGGTCTGGCGGATCGCCTCGCCATCGGCGTCCAGATTGGGGCGATACGGGCGATGCAGACGCCCTTCGCCCGGCGCGGGCAGAGGCGCGTTGCCGACCGAGATGTCCTTGGGCAGATCGATCAGAACGGGGCCGGGGCGACCACCTGCGGCCACCTCGAAGGCCTCACGAACGATCGGCGCCAGATCCTGACCGCGACGCACCAGATAATTATGCTTGGTGGCAGGACGCGTGATGCCGGTCGTATCGGCTTCCTGAAACGCGTCATTGCCGATCAGCGCCGTTGGCACCTGACCGCACAGGCAGATGAGCGGGATGGAATCCATCAGCGCATCGACCAGACCGGTCACGGCATTGGTGGCACCGGGGCCACTGGTGACCAGCACCACGCCCACCTTGCCGGTCGAGCGCGCATAGGCCTCTGCCGCATGAACGGCGGCCTGCTCATGGCGCACCAGAACATGGCGGATATGATCCTGCTTGAACAGCGCATCATAGATGGGCAGCACCGCGCCGCCGGGATAGCCGAAAATGACCTCGACGCCCTGCTCCACAAGCACGCGCAGGAGCACCTCGGCACCATTGAGCGGCGCTGTCGAAGTTTTTCCGGTCTGCTGTGTTGACGCGTTCATGTGAGCGCACCCCTTTCATTGAGCGGGCGGGTTTATGACGGGTGTGAGGATTCGTCAATGGCCGATTGAATGAAAGTTGCTATTTTTTCGAATTCCCTTTTCGAAAATTGCGTACTCTCGTCATATCTTTGCAACGAAATCATGCAATCCTGCTCTGCGCCCAGCGCATGGTGATTGAACCAGGTTGCCTGACGTCTCGTATATTGCCCCGTCACGATGACAGCGCGGCGGATAGCCTCGTCCAGAGTGAGCGTTCCCGCAAGAGCGGCGCTCAATTCCGGAACGCCATGGGCGCGCATGGCGGGCAAAGCGGGCGAAAGCCCCCGTGCGACAAGGCGTTTGACCTCATCGAGGGCTCCGGAATCGATCATGTGCGAGAACCGCTTGCCAATTGCCTCGCGCAGCATGTCACGCGGTGGATCCAGCCTGACAGAGACAAAGCGGCACGGTGCTGGCGGCAGGCCTGGCTGACTGCGCCAGTACGCAAGCCCCTGCCCTGTGCCACGCAGCACTTCGAGCGCCCTTCCAACACGCTGGCCATCGCTCGGGCGCAGACCCTGCGCCGTTTGCGGATCGTCGCGCATCAGGATTGCGTGTGCCGCCTCGCTCCCCTGTTCGGCCACGAGCGCACGCGCCGCCTCACGCGCCTCGTCGCCCGGTTCGGGAACCTCCACCAGACCGTCGAGCAGTGCGCGCATATACATGCCCGTCCCACCGCACAGGATGGGCATCCGCCCCTGTGCCCATGCCGTCTGCATGTCATTCAGCGCCGTCTCGCGCCACCAGGCAACACTGCCCGGCTGCGCGGCATCGAGGACCCCGTAAAGCCGATGCGGCACGCGCGCTTCGTCAGCCTCATCGGGGCGTGCCGTCAGCACATGCAGATCGGCATAGACCTGCATGGAATCGGCATTGATCACCGTGCCCCCGACACGTTCGGCCAGCGCAAGCGCCAGTGCCGACTTGCCCGAACAGGTCGGTCCCGCCACAATAAGGGCGATCGGGGCGTCAGCCATTTTGTCTAACTGTCCCAAGCGTTCTTCTCTGATGGGCCAAGATGACCTTACCTTACGTTCTCGTTCTCGTTGCCGACCCTGCACAGGGCACCCTGTCCAAAGATGCCATCGACATCGCCCGGAACATGGTCAAGGGCAAGAACCCCGTCGTGCTTTCGGCGGGCGAAGCCGTCGAAATTCCGTGCCCCACGCCAGCTCCCGGCGCGCCAACCATTGCCACCATACGCGCAACGCTTGCGCGGCATAAGGTCGATGCGCTGCTGGTCAAGACACGCGGCCGTCGCAAGGCTGTGCTCGTCGCCGATATGGACAGCACCATTCTCGACGGTGAAAGCCTCGATGAGGTCGCAGCCCTGCTGGGAGTAGGTGATGCTGTCGCCCAGCTCACCCTCGACACCATGAACGGGAAACTGGATTTCGAGGAGTCCCTGCGGACACGTGTCGCACTTCTGGAAGGCAAATCGACCGACTGCCTGGAGGAAGTCTGGCAGAAATCACGACTCAATCCCGGTGCCCGGACCCTGGTGAAGACCATGAGCGCCCATAATGCCCGCACGGCGCTCGTGTCGGGTGGTTTTACCTACTTTACGAGCCGTGTCGCTGAAGCCTGCGGCTTTGACGAGCATTACGGCAACGAATTCGACATTCAGAATGGTGTCTTCACCGGCAAGCTCGCAGCCCCGGTGCTGGGCCCCGACAGCAAGGAAGAGCACCTGCAGCGTCTGCTCGAAGAGCGTGGCGTAAAGGCCTCTGCTGCCCTGACCACCGGAGACGGCACCAATGATCTGCCGATGCTCGCCGTGGCCGGTCTGGGCATCGCCTACAAGGCGAAACCGAAAGTCCGTCAGATGATCGAAATGCAGGTCAATCACTCGACCCTGCGCGCCCATCTGTTCGCACAGGGTTATCCCGCGAGTGTTTTCGTGGAGTGAAGGCTTATGGGGTGCTGCCCCATTCCCCGGAAAGGGGCTCGCCCCTTTCATCCCCTTTGAATCAAGGGGTGAAGATGGCTTCGATACTTAGATCGAAAATCTCTGCTACGGCGAAAGCCAGGGGCAGGCTCGGGTCGTAGCGCTCATTCTCGATCGCATTGATAGTCTGACGCGAGACGCCCAGCACCTTGGCCAGCGCATTCTGACTCATGCCCTGCGCCAGACGCAGATCGCGCATCCTTCTGCCAAAAGGCACGCGATCTCTGACAGGCTCAGGGCAACGCCCTGAACCCGTTTCCCGTCACTGACAATCCAAAGAGATCGCATCCCCCTGCAAGCTGCGATCAGCGAAATTCTGGGCCTCGCTTTCGGCGGCATTCAGAAGCGGAGAATGCTCGACACGGTAATGGTGGATGCTTACGCGCGTTCCGGCAGAGCACAGCGCCTGGCTGAGCTTCTCCTGCTGGGCCGGGGGCACCTGCGTATCGTTGGTGGCGATACCGAGCATGACCGGTGAAGCCAGCTTGAGCGAAGGATAGCGTGCCCACTGCAAGGCAGGGGCGAGGGCATTTTCGGCGTCGGGCTGGAACGTATTGTCAGGCGTTAGACCGGCATGTTCGACCGCACCAAAAAAATCACCACGGCATAGTTCACTCGCCTTGCGATACAGAGGCAGGGCGCGAGGCTTGAAGGCGCTCGACGGATCGAATGAGGTGTCAGCCGCCCCAAGAGACGCCCCCAGCAGAAGACCATAGACAACACCGGGCGCAAAGCGGCGCGCGCCATGCGCCTGGGTCAGGATATGACCGGAATCACCATCGAAATAGGGCGCCCCGAGGGCAATCGTTCCCTTGATCTGCAGGCTCGGCGCGTAGTTTTTCGCCAGAGCCGCAGCCGCCAGCACGGCTTGCGCACCCTGATCATGACCCAGCAGCACGACATGACCGCTCAGGGACGGGAAGCGACGCCGCGCCGCACGCACGGAATCCAGCACAGCCATGCCCCCGGATTTCGCATTCAGATACAGCGCCGCTCCCGGCTCGCCGAGACCGGGATAATCGGTCGCAACCACGGCATAGCCGCGCCGCAGCCAGCTTCCGTAGAAACTTGCCTGCGGGCCGCCGATCCCCATGATCGACGGGGCGCAGGTCAGACCGATACCGCTCGTGCCATGAGCCCAGGCCATGACGGGCCACCCTCCGGCAGGCGGCGTACCGCGTGGCACCATGACTTCGGCAGAAACGGCAACAAGATGGGTCGGGTTATGCGCATCGGTGCTGCGATAGGCCATGCGATAGGCCGTGCCAGGGATAGGCGCGTTTTTCTGCTCCATCTTGATGGCCTGACCGGCAGCCACAGGAGCGTAGCGCGATTCGGCGTCTTCATCGGCATCCATGGCGCAGGCGGTCAGGGTCAGGGCGGAAACAGCCATCATGGCAAAGACAGAACGCATCGGACCTCTTCGATCTCAGGGGCGGAAACCAGGCGACAGGAAAACGGCAAACGCCGCGTGACACGCGAGGTTCGGGAGAAGCGACCGGCAGGGTGACCTGACGGTCTGGCAAAATCATGACGGGTATTGCCTCGTTCGCCCCGGCTCAGCCAGACGTTTTCTGTAACACGGCCCCTTAGCCGGACGGAGCATGACGCCCTGTGGCAATGGGCTGGTCAGGCCATACGCTCCGTGACCGGAGGCCGGTTGCAATGCAGAAAGACCCGGAGCGATTCACAGGAACGTGAATGCACCCTGCCAAAAATAGAATTATTTTTCTTTTATGTATTGAGAAAGAGAATATTAATTTCCCGTACCGCGAGGGTGCCCGTCGGCGCGAGAGTTGAGAACCGCATCCGGTGGCAGATGCTATAAGGCCCGCATCGGGCGCGGGTCCAGCGCGCCACGCCGATTGCGGTCGCAGAGGAGAGGAAGACGTTTCATGAGCAGTCTGATTCAGCATTACATCAACGGGTCACGTACCGAAGGTCATGGCAGCGCGCGGGGCGATGTGTTCAACCCGGCCACGGGTCAGGTCACGGCGCAGCTCGCCCTGGGTGATGTAAAGGATGTCGATGACGCCGTTACGGCTGCCAGGGCGGCCTTCCCTGGCTGGGCACAGACGACGCCTCTCGCTCGTGCCCGCGTGCTTTTCCGCTTTCGTGACCTGATCGAGAAACATGCGCGCGATCTGGCGGCAGTCATCACAGCCGAGCATGGCAAGGTGCTGTCGGATGCGCTCGGCGAGGTCACGCGCGGCATGGAGGTGGTGGAATTCGCAACCGGCGCCCCTGAACTGCTCAAGGGCGAATTCACCGAGCAGGTCGGGCGCGGGATCGATGCCTGGTCGATGCGCCAGCCTCTGGGCGTGGTGGCCGGCATTACCCCGTTCAATTTTCCCGTCATGGTGCCGCTCTGGATGGCGCCGATGGCCCTCGCCTGCGGCAATTGCTTCATTCTCAAGCCCTCCGAGCGCGATCCCTCGGCCTCGCTGATACTGGCCGATCTGCTCAAGCAGGCCGGTCTGCCAGACGGTGTCTTCCAGGTTGTTCACGGCGACAAGCTGGTGGTCGATGCGCTGCTCAAGCACCCCGACGTGCAGGCAATCAGCTTTGTCGGCTCGACCCCCATCGCCCGCTATATCCACGAGACCGGTGTGGCTCATGGCAAGCGCGTGCAGGCACTCGGCGGCGCCAAGAACCACGCCGTCATCATGCCCGATTGCGATCTCGACAAGACGGTCGATGCATTGATGGGCGCTGCCTATGGCTCTGCCGGTGAGCGTTGCATGGCCATTTCCGTGGCGGTTGCCGTCGGGCCCGTCGCCGATGCCCTGATCGAGAAGCTGATCCCCAAGGTCGAAGCGCTCAAGATCGGCAATGGCACCGAAGACGCAACCGAAATGGGCCCTCTGGTCACGAAACTGCATCGCGAGAAGGTGGCTTCCTATGTGACGATCGGCGCAGAGGAAGGGGCAACACTTCTGGTCGACGGGCGCGATTTCAAATCACCGCAGAACCCCGATGGCTTCTTCATCGGCGGGTCGCTGTTCGATCATGTGACACCGGAGATGCGTATCTATCGCGAGGAAATCTTCGGCCCGGTTCTGGCCGTGGTGCGCGTGCCCGATTTCGAGACCGCCCTTACGCTGGTCAATGAGCATGAATTCGGCAATGGCACAGCCATCTTCACCCGTGACGGTGACAGCGCCCGCGCCTTCACGCACCGGGTGCAGGCAGGCATGGTCGGTGTGAACGTGCCGATCCCGGTGCCCATGGCGTTCCATTCCTTCGGCGGATGGAAGGCATCGCTGTTTGGCGACCATCACATGCATGGCGCCGAGGGCGTGCGCTTCTTCACGAAATACAAGGCCGTTACCTCACGCTGGCCAACCGGCATCCGCCAGGGTGCTGATTTCGTCATGCCCACGCTAGGCTGACGGGATTTCCGTCGCACGGCGCCGCAAAACGGCCCCAAACGGGCGCGAGGGTCTCCCCCTCGCGCCCGTTTGGCGTTCCGGCGCTTTGCGCAGGCCGGAACTCGGGTTATGTCCCATCACAAGAACTGGAACACACGCCAAACCGGAGGATATCCCATGAGCGACACCATGCCAGACCGTCTGAGCGCCACTCCGGGCAGCCCGTTTTACGACGAGGCCCTGCTGGAAAAAGGAATCGGCATTCGCTTCAATGGCGAAGAGCGCACCAATGTGCAGGAATATTGCATCAGCGAAGGCTGGGTGCGCCTGGCCGTTGGCAAGACGCTCGATCGCAAGGGCAACCCAATGACGATCAAGGTTTCGGGCAAGGTTGAAGCCTGGGTCAAGGGCCCTGAGGGCGACAACGCCTGAGACAACAGGCAAGGAGTACACCCATGACGCCCACACGGATCATCATCGACACGGATCCCGGTCAGGACGACGCCGTCGCCATTCTGCTGGCGCTGGCCTCACCCGAAGACATCACGGTCGAGGCGATCCTGACGGTGGGCGGCAATAGCGGCATTGCCAATACCACGCGCAATGCCGCCGCCATTCTCGAACTGGCCGGGCGCGCCGATATTCCGCTGCACAGCGGCTGTGACCTGCCCCTGTCGCGCCCTCCGGTACGGGCCGATCATGTTCATGGCGAGAGTGGGCTTGATGGCGCCGATCTGCCACGCCCGACAAAACAGGCCGATTCCCCCCATGCGGTGGAATTCCTGATCGAGACCTTACGCCACGAGCCTGAGGGCAGCCTGACCATCGTCACGCTCGGGCCCATGACCAATCTGGCGACGGCGTTGCAGAAAGCGCCTGATATCGCACCACGCATCAACCGCGTGGTTTCCATGATCGGTGCCTGTTTCGAAGGGGGAAATATTACCCCCAATGCCGAATTCAACGCCTATGTCGACCCTGAGGCCGCCGCCATCGTGCTCGGCTCGGGTGTGCCCGTGGTCATGCTGCCGCTCGATGTAACGCATCAGGTTCTGACCACCCCTTCCCGCCTCGGCCGTATCAGGGCCATTGGCAATGAAGCCGGTCGCTGCGTCGGCGGGATGCTCGGTTTTTCCGAGCGCTTCGACCTTGAAAAATACGGCTGGCCCGGCGCGCCCCTGCACGACCCCTGCACCATCATGTGGCTGCTGCGCCCTGATCTGTTTCAGGGCCGTCTGGTCAATGTCGAAATCGAGACCCAGAGCGCGCTCTCTGCCGGCCAGACCGTCGTCGATTACTGGAGCGTCACAGGACGCCCCGCCAATGCGCTCTATCTGCGCGATGTCGATTCAGACGGGTTCTACCAGGTACTGACAGAGCGCCTGTCGCGCCTGCCCTGAAGCGCCTGCTTGGCGAGTCTGGCCTGATACAGAAAGAGCCCGGAACGCGTCTGCGCTCCGAGGTCTTTTCGTTATTGCACCGGTCGGAAATTCTGCCCGGTCCAGACCTCGCCGAAGGGAGAACCTCCCTCCGGCTGCGGGCATTTACCAGGCGAAACCGAGCGTCGCCTGAGCATTGCGGCGTTCGCCGTAATAGCAGAAGGCCTGGCCATAGGCTGCATAGGCAAGGCAGTTGGTCACGTAGTTCTTGTCAAACAGGTTGCGCACATTGGCGCCCACCGTCCAGCCTTTGAGCGATCTGGACACATTGACCAGATCGTAACGCAGCGATGCATCAAACAGCGCATATTGCGGCACATTGGCGCTGCCATAGCTGGCCTCGCCACCATAGGCCGACGCCGAGTAGCGCATGCCTGCGCCAAAGCCGAGCGACCTGAGACGCCCGCCTGGCACGGTGTAGAAGCCGAACAGCGAGGCATTGCCGCGGCCGGACTGGATGAGCGGCTTGCCGGTGGAATCATCATGCACGCGCTGCACGCTGACGGCGGCATCGACGGTCAGATTATGCCAGCTGTCCATATGGGCCTCGAATTCGAAGCCATCGGAATGCACAAGACCCTGCTGGGTGTTGTAGATCGAGTTGGGAATCGACACGAGCACGTTGGTCTGCTCGATGTGAAAACCCGCCGCCGTCAGCAGGATTGGCGTGCCGGGCAGCTGATATTTCAGACCGCCTTCAAGCTGCTTGCCGATAGACGGGTTCGCCTGATGCGTTGAACCGCTCGTTTCAAGCACCACGCCGGTCTGCGGCTGGAACGAGGTGGCGTAGCTGATATAGGGCGCCAGACCGAACTTGAAGTGGTAGAGCCCCGATGCACGCCAGGTGATCTGGCTCGGGCTCTGCTTCGAGTTCGAGTCCGAGAGATACTCGATCTGGCGCGAGCGGAACCAGTCATTGCGAATGCTGCCCGTCAGGATCAGCCCGCCCCAATGGATCTCGTCCTGTCCATAGGCGCCGATCTGGTGGGAATCCACCTTGTAGCGCGCATAGGTCTCGAGAGGGTCGATCCCCATATCGTAATTGGGCGCGAAGACATTCAGATCAGGCGCGTTGCTCTGCCCGGCTGTCTCATTGGCCCATTGTTGCTGATAGTCGAAACCGGCCATGAGCATATGGACGAACGGGCCCGTGCGCAGCTTGCCGTGGAAGCCGCTATCGAAGGCGAGGTTGCGTGTGTGCTCGGTGGTGCCGAAGCCATAGCGCGGCAACATGCCATCTGCATCCCAGTAACCCGCATTATAGACACTGCGATACTGCGTGCTGAGATCGTCATAGCGACCGCGTGTCGAGAAGCTCCAGTCGTTATTGAAACGATGGGTGTAGATATAGGTGAAGGCACCGTGCTTGCGGTTGAACTTCTCGAAGCGCGCATCGCCATCATAGAAATTGCGCGGCAGATAGCCACCAAACGGCGCAGGCTTGAGTGAGCCTTCCAGCGGCACACCGCCATAGGTGCCTGCCTCGGGGTCATACTGGTAATTGCCGATCAGGGTCAGCGTATCGGGGCCGTTACCGCCGAAACTGACGGTCGGGCTGATCGAGAAACGGCGGCTGCCTGTGCGGGTCAGCTGTGTATGCTGACCGTTGACGGTGCCGTAAACGCGATAGCGGATTGACCCGTCTTTGGTCGCATAGCCACCCATATCGGCATCGACACGATAAAGGTCGAACATGCCGCCCGTCGCATTGACCGAGCCATAGGAGGCCTTGTCGAGTGGCGTCTTGCTTTGCAGCGCCACAAGGCCACCCGGGCTGGACTGGCCATAAAGCGCCGAGGCTGGCCCCTTGAGAATTTCCAGCCGCTCGAGACGGGACGTGTCGATCTGGGCGATGGCATAGCCCGTCGGGCTGTCCTGCAGACGAAGACCGTCGAGAAACTCGGGAATGGTAAAGCCGCGCAGCTGGAAGAGGTCGTAACGCGTCCCCACGCCACCGCGCAGGTCAGGCGTGATACCGGCTGCGTAGCGAATGGCCTGATTGAGTGTCAGAACGCCACGGATATCCATCTCGTTACGCGTGACCACCGTGACTGACTGCGCGGTCTCGATCAGCGGCGTGTTTGATTTGGTGGCCGAAGAAGCAATCGTGGCCCCCTTTTGCCCGCGCACCGTCATGTGTTCGACATTGGCCGCCTTTTCCGACGACGTGGCGCGATGCACGGCCGATTTCGACGCGATGGCCTCATCGGGTTGGACTGTCGCATCCTGCTGTTTTTCCTGTGCCCATGCGCTCCCGCTCATCAGAGCCGTGAGGGAAACACACATCGCCAGACCCATACGGGTAAAATCCGCGCGCATAAAATCGTCCTGCCGTGAGAAAACGGCAGACGCTTAGCGTTAGTGCGAGTCATTCGCAATTTAAGTTATCCGAACGTTACTTTTCCCCAATCTTACTGTGGCGCAAATATCACCATAGTGTGAACGGGGTTAATGCCCGGTCAGCTTTGTTCACCATCCAGCAGGGCCCTCACCGCCGCTGCGACAGCGCTGCCAAGCGCCTCGTTATTCTCTGGCGTGAAATGAACGCCATCGATCCCGTCAGTGGTGACATGCTGCCCTGCATCGAGGAAACCCACCCCTTTGGCGATGGCCAGCCCCTCATACTGTGCCGCGAGTGCAGCCATTTTGGGCTCGGCTCCGGCAAACTGGGCAGCAAGCCAGGGGCCAGGAATAGGACCAAGGGGTGGAGGCGCCACGACAAGCATTTTTGGCGCCGGATAGGCTGTCCCGACTCCGCCCCCACTCGCCTTCACCTGCCCGATCAGACGGGCCATGCCGAGGGCGATCTCATGAGGGGTGCGTCCATACGCGATCTTGGCGTCGTTTGTGCCGAGCATGACCACTACAAGATCGAGTGGCAGGTGACTGGCCAGCGCGGTCGGCAGATAGGCAGAACCATCCAGACGCGCGTCATTGGGATCGGCAATGGAGGTGGTGCGTGCGCTCAACCCCTCCTCGATCACACGGTACGACGGCCCGAGGCATCGTCCCATCACACCGGGCCAGCGTTTTTCTGCGGCATAGCGCGTGGTGGGCGTGCCTTCCGGGACAGGGACCCAGCCCCAGGTCAGAGAATCGCCGAAGCAGAGAATTTGTCTGAGAGCCATGTCACCGGTTCCGGGCAAGGGGGGAACGAACTGGGCGTCATGGCAGCACGTATCCGCGCCTGGCAGAACCTCTTTTTTCCGAACCGCATGGATAACGCGGCGAGTTCGTTACTCTGAAATATCGATCGGCCGCGCCTTGCCTTCTCCGAATAACGACAGGGATTTCCGAAGAGCAAAACAGGAGTTTCTGGTTTCTGGAGAGTTACCATTCCTGTCCCCTTCCGCGCCAGGCAAAGAAAGCAGTTTTCCACGGGGGAAAAATATCGATTCATTATACGCACAAAGAATAGATTTTTTTCTTTATTTGTATGATGCGTTTTTCGACGATCTGTCATCCCAAAGCCACAATGAATGACAAAATATGTTGCCTTCTTGATACAATTATCATTTCAAAATAGACAGAATTTGTTGGAACGAAATCGCCCTTCGGGGTCATCTTTTAAGGATGGGTCATGAACCTGCTTCGTCGCTTTCCGCGCCATTGTCGCAAGATTTTCGCTGCTGGCGCCCTGACCCTCCTCGCCACGACTGCGATGCAGGAATCGGCCCATGCCGAGATCGCCCTGTTCAAGACGGCGTCCAACCCCTGGCTGCAGGGCATCAATCTCTCCGGCCTCATCGAAGGCGGCATCATGGCCAATCCGGCCCGCCCCGATAACGGCATCAATTTCGGCAATTTTCTTGGCGATCACGCCAACCAGGCGCAGCTGAACCAGATCAGCCTCACCCTCTCCAAGGCCATCGATCCGACCAAATCCGAATTTCAGGTCGGGTTCATGCTCGAGGCGCTTTACGGCTCTGACGCCCGTTATTACCACCTGCTCGGCCTGTCGAACAAAATGACGAGCGACCGGTACCAGCTTCTCCCGGCTCAGGCCCATGTCGATGTTCACGCACCGATCCTCTCAAAGGGCGGTATCGACATGCAGGCTGGCATCCTGCCCGCCCCCATGGGCGTCGAGGTGCTCGACCCGACGCTGCGTCCCTTCTACTCACTGGCCTATACGTCGCAGTATTCCGTGCCCTTCGAGCATCTCGGCGCCATGTTCCACTGGCATGTCACCCCGATGTTCGATTTCAATTTCGGCGTCGATACCGGCAACCAGACCACATGGGGCCGCAATGACAACAACAATGCCGCAGCCGGCTATTTCGGGTTCAATCTGAACGGCCTCGCCCATGGCAAGCTGAACATCGCCGAACTCTCTCGCGTCGGACCTGAAAACGCGGTTGCCGCCATTGGCCCGCGTGCCAATACGGCACAGCGCTGGTGGAATGACATTGCCGCCTTCTACACGGTCAATGACAAGCTGAGCCTGACGGGCGAATTCAACTTCCTGCATGACGATGGCCTGCGCGCCGAGACCTGGAGCGTCGTCACTTTTGCCGCGTACAAGATCACCCCGAGCCTGACCTTCAATTATCGCGGCGAGCTCTATCGCGATAACAGCGGCATGTTCGTCGTCAACTTCCTGACGAGCCAGGCGTACATGAACGCCTTCCTGGGCGGCTATGCTCCGGTACAGACGGCGCCAGCCACCACCTATGGCGCGCTGACGCTGGGCGTTACCTACCGGCCCGATCTGGGGCATGGCGTGCGCGTTTTCGCCCTGCGCCCCGAAATCCGCTTCGACCGCTCGCTCAACGGCACCTCGCCATTCAACGATGGCCGCAATACAGGCATGTTCACCTTCGGTGGCGATGCCATGATCGGCTTCTGACAACAGGGGTCAGAGACAAAAAAGGCGCAGTCCCGAAAGGGGCTGCGCCTTTTTTCATGACATCAGCCCGCCTCAGAGTGCTGCAAGCAGCGCATCGACATCGCGGGATTCGGTCGCCCAGCAGGTGACGAGACGAATCAGGACGCCATCGAGACCCGGCGGATTGGTCCAGCGGTAGAATTCATAGCCCTGCGTTTCGAGCTCTGCGACAGCGCGCTCGGGCAATACGACGAACACCTCATTGCCCTGCACCTCGAAAGGCAGGGCCGCCACCGGGAGGCGGCGCAGGCCATGGGCCAGACGCTGAGCCATGGTATTGGCGTGAGCCGCATGGCGCAGCCACAGATCGTTTTCGAGCAGGGCATGGATCTGGGCACTGAGATAACGCTGCTTGGACCAGAGATGACCGCTGCGTTTGATGCGCCGCAGGAAGTTCTTCGCCAGATCCTCGCGAAAGATCACGACTGCCTCAGCGGCCATGGCGCCGTTCTTGGTGCCGCCGAAGCTGATCATGTCGAACCCGGCTCTCCAGCTCACATCGGCAGGGCGGCAGCCAAGCGCTGCAATGGCATTGCCCAGACGGGCCCCATCGAGATGCGTGGCCAGCCCCGCGTCTCGCGCCCGCGCCGTCAGGGCGCCGAGCTGCTCGAGCGTATAGACCGTGCCCCACTCTGTGCTCTGGGTGAGAGACAGGGTCTGGATCGGGCTGGTATGCACACCATGACCGCCATTTTCGGTCAGTGCCCGGTCAAGATCGGCAAGGGCCATGCGCCCATCGGCAGAGGGAAGCGGCACCAGCTTGGCACCGTGCATGAAGAATTCCGGGGCGCCACCTTCATCATTGGCGATATGGGCGCTCTGGTCGCACACCACTGCACCGAAAGGATCGGTTGCCGCAGACAAGGCAAGGCTGTTGGCCGCCGTACCGGTTGCGACCGGAAAGACCCAGACATCGTGCTCGAACACCTCACGCGCCAGAGCCGAAAGAGCCGCAGTCGTCCTGTCTTCTCCATAAGCGGCAGCAGAACCATGATTGACACGGTCGAGCGCCCTCATCACTTCAGGGCAGACAGGGGCGATGTTGTCACTCGCGAAGTTCTTGCGTATTGCCTCGGTCACGTCCGTTCCTCACTTCGTTTGCAGGCCGCGCCTTAGTTTTTCGACCAGCCAGGCCCTTTGTTACAGGAATCCCCCGCATGAAACACGATCCGGCGCTGTCAGGAAAGCTCATCGACGGCAAGGCTATCGCCCGCCGCCTGACGGATCATGTCAAGGCGGAAGCCGAGGCCCTGCGCGAACGCACGGGCAAGATACCGGGACTCGCTGTCGTGCTGGTCGGCAACGATCCTGCCAGTGAAGTCTATGTGAAGAACAAGGCCATCCAGACCCACCGTGCCGGGATGCGCTCCTTCATGCACATGCTGCCCGAAACCACCGGACAGGACGAATTGCTGGAACTGATCGACCGGCTGAATGCCGATCCGCAAATTCATGGCATTCTCGTACAGTTGCCCCTGCCGGCCCAACTCGACCCGATCGTGGTGACGAATGCCATCGCCCCTGAAAAGGATGTCGATGGTCTGGGCGAGGTCAATGCCGGACGCCTGAGCCTTGGCATTGACGGACTCGTGCCCTGCACCCCGCTGGGCTGCCTGATGCTGCTGAAGGAAACACTGCCCGATCTGCGCGGCCTGCATGCCGTGGTGATCGGCGCCTCGAATCTTGTCGGCAAGCCCATGGCCCAGCTTCTGCTCAAGGAAGGCTGCACGGTTTCAGTGGGTCATATCGACACCAGAGACCCTCAGGGCCTTGCCCGCGAAGGCGATATTCTGGTGGTAGCAACAGGAAAGAATGGTCTCGTCCGTGGCGACTGGATCAAGCCGGGTGCAACGGTGATCGATGTGGGCATCACCCGCATCTCGCTGCCGGATGGCAAGACACGCCTTGTCGGCGACGTCGCCTTCGACGAGGCCGCCCCGATTGCGGGCCATATCACCCCTGTGCCGGGTGGTGTCGGCCCCATGACCATTGCCTGCCTGCTGCACAACACCCTTCAGGCTGCGCGCACCGTACTGGAACGCCCTCAGGCATGAGCCGCGTTGCCATAGAGCTGATCCCGCGGGACAGACAAAGCCTGAATGCCGATCTGGCCCTGCTGCGCCAGATCGCCCCGACGGTCGAGACGATCAATCTTCCCGACCTGCTTCGCCTCCCGCTGCGCTCGTGGGAAGGCGCCGCTCTGGCGCAGAATCACGGCTACACAGCCATCCCTCATATTCGCGCCGTCGATATCGCGCCTGACGCGCCCCTCCCCTGCGCCGAGCAGGAAGGCATCAGTGAAGTGCTCGTGATTGCCGGCGATCCACCGCCAGATGCAACGCACCAGGTCTGGCCCAATAGTTCGGCGCAGATCATCGCGCGCTATCGACGCGAGGCGCCTCATCTGACGGTCTATGCCGCCTTTGATCCCTATCGCCGCGCACCGTGGCAGGAGCTCGAAGACCTGAAGCGCAAGCGCGATGCGGGTGCTGCCGGTTTTTTCACACAGCCGCTTTTCGACCAGCGCATGTTCGAGCTCAGCGCCTCATGGCTTGAGAGGGATCGCGTCTTCTGGGGCCTTTCTCCGGTAATCGGGCCAAAATCCCGCGCTTACTGGGAGCGGGTCAATCATGTGGTCTTCCCTCATGATTTCGACCCGAGCCTTGAGGCCAATATCGCTTTCGCGCGTAGCCTGCTGGCCGAGATACGGCGCAGGAACGAGAACGCCTATCTCATGCCACTGCGCGTCTCGCTCGATTCCTATCTCGGCCCGCTGAGCGACCTTCTGAAAGGCTGAGCCACGTTCAACGCGGCGTCTGCCCTGCCTGGGTGTCGCGTATGACGTCATGGATGAAAGCCAGCTTCCGTCTGATGCTGGCCGTCAGCACGAAGGGATAGAAATCCTGCAATCCCATCGACCGGTTGAGGCTGTTGACGGCCATGCTGAGCGGCAGCCAGGCGCCCATGATCGCGTCGAAGCTCAGTGTGAGATAAGGGTCGCCGCCGATTGCAGGCGCCGAGAATTTCGGGGCTGAAGGCGTCAGCGGCGCAATAGCGATGCCATAGAGCCAGGCGGTTTCGAGCGTCGAGACGATGTGCAGATAATGCGCCCAGGTCTCGGCAAAATCCTCCCAGGGATGAGATGCCGCATAGACGCTGACATGCTCTTCCTTCCAGTCATCGGAGGGTGGTTTGGCGTAATGCGCCTTGAGCGCTTCCTGATAATCCTGCCGGTCATCCCCGAAGATTGCCCGGCATTCTTCCAGCCTGCCGCCATCACGTATGAGCAGGTTCCAGTAGTAATGCCCGATTTCATGGCGAAAATGCCCGAGCAGGGTACGATAATACTCACCCATCTCGACGCGCATGCGTTCGCGCTGGTCATCATCGGCCTCGCGTATGGCAAGCGTGATCAGCCCGTTGCTGTGCCCTGTCATGACCGGCGCAGAGCCGTCAGGCGCGTCCTGCAGGAAGTCGAAAGCAAGGCCGTTCTCCGGATCTTCCCGACGGGACACAATCGGCAGTCTGAGGCGGATCAGGGCGTGAAACAGACGGTGCTTTGCTGTCTCGATCTTGCGCCAGCGTTCGAGATTACGGGTGTCGTTCAGATCGGGAATCGTGCGGTTGAACTGGCAGGCGAAGCAGAGCGTCCCACTGGCGCTTTCTTCAGGGCTCAGCAGCCAGTTGCAGGCATCATGGGCATGATTGGCGCAATAACGATGAGGGATGCGCTCATAGCCATATTCCAGAGGCAACCATGTTTCCTCTTCGGGCCCCGGTTCGAGCGCCGTCAGATCCGTCACCTTGTGAAGATAGCCCACCGCATGGTGGCAGGATTCGCAGCGTGTATTTTCGAAAAACAGAGGCTGGTTGCAGCATTCGCAGGAAAAGAGTTTCACGGATCGATCATCCCGGTGGCGATATCATCGGGAACCCCGTGTCATGGTTTTGGTTCCCTGTGAAGATAATGCGCCTGCATCAACACGTCGAATTCGGCAACGCACTGGTCCAGCAGCCCGGAAACCGGAGCGGCGGTCTCTGGCGTATCAGAGGCTGCGAGGGGAATATGGTTCTGCGCTGCCACGAGGCCTGACGTCGTGTCGAACCCTACCCATCCCTGACCCGGCACCCAGATTTCCGCCCAGGCATGCAGATCGCAGACCAGACGGTCCGGATCGGCCTGCAAGGCCGAGGGCTCGATCAGATAGCCCGAGACAAAACGGGCTGCGTATCCCAGATGACGCGCCAGAGCGATCAGCAGCCAGGCACTGTCGCGACATGACCCCGCCTCGCGCGCGAGCGTCTCGCCGGGCGCCCATACCCCAGGCTCCATACGCCGCATGTAATGAAGCCTGGTTGCAATCCGGCGCGCAAGCGCGGTCAGCTGAGTCAGAGACCCCTCTTCTGGCTTTAGATCTGCCTCAGCGAGAAAAGGCGCCAATACAGCGGCGTCGGTGATGGGGCGACGATAGCCGGGGTCCTGCTGACCGAAACCAGTCCGTGCCTCCCCCGACACATGAAAAGGATCGTACGGTGCCAGATCGACGATCATGCTGACATCGACAACGAAGCGGTCCATGCGCCCGGCAAACACAGCCTGCGAAACAAGATTATCATGCCCGTCGAACGCCCAGCTGAGACTGGACTCACCGGGGCCGATGGTCAGCGCATAGCTCGTCATGGCGTTGCGCATACGCAGAGGCGGCCGCAGGCGTATGGTCTGGGGCCCAAGGGAAACCATACGGTCATAGCTGTAGGTCGTGCGATGATTGAGCAGAATCGGTTTGCTCATCTCCCTCGCCTCCCTTCACCAGACTGCATGACGACCTGTTCCCACCCTTTTTATAATGCCCGGCTCGCAATTACGTCATCGTAGCGACGCGACCCCGAAAGGCAACTCAGGGTGTCAGCCCGGATTATTGTGATGAACTGCACCCAAGACAGTTCACATTACTCTTCTTCTCTGGCTGTGCCTGTTTTTTGTATCTTGGCAAAGCGGAAAAACTGATAGTTTAATAAACATTCGTAACGTTCCACCGCAATACGCGCCACGTCATTGCAGGCTAAAGGTGAGAAGAAATGGCGTCTGACAATTCGTCTCCCCACGAGGCGGGTATTTTCTCCACCTACGACAAACCCTCTTATTACTGCGAACTGATGAATCGCGGCGCGGCTCTGCCTGAAGCCTTGCAACAGGTGCAGGACAGGCTCTCGCATCTGACCCTGAGCGATCTGCGCGAGCGTACGGATAATGCCGAAAATCTGCTCTGGCGCCTTGGCATTACCTTCACCGTCTATACAGAGCGGGAAGCGATCGATCGCATCCTGCCTTTCGATCTGATCCCGCGCCTCCTGACCGCAGAGGAATGGTCCTTCATCGAGCGCGGCGTGCAGCAACGCGTCAAGGCCATCAATCTCTTTCTGTGGGACATCTATCACGACAGACGCATTCTGGATGACGGCATCATCCCTGCCGATCTGGTGCAGAACAACGCCAATTACTGCAAGGCCATGATAGGCGTGGACGTGCCCGGCGGCGTCTATGTGCATATCAATGGCACCGATCTGATACGCGACCGCTCGGGTCGTTTTCTCGTGCTGGAAGACAATGCCCGCACACCGTCTGGCGTGTCCTATGTCATCGAAAACCGCCATATGATGCTGCGTCTCATGCCCGATCTGGCGTCAGGCATGGCACTGCGCTCGGTAGAGGATTACGGCGTGCGCCTGCACAAGGCGCTGTGTGATGTCGCCCCAGCCAGCGTGGCTGACCCGCAGGTCGTTCTTCTCTCGCCGGGCATCTATAATTCGGCCTATTTCGAGCATGTCTTTCTTGCACGTGAGATGGGTGTGCCACTCGTGGAGGGGCGTGATCTGGTGGTGAAGGACCACCACGTGTTCATGCGCACCGTAGCGGGGCTGCGACCGGTCCATTCGATCTACCGTCGCATCGACGACGCCTTTCTAGACCCCCTGGCTTTCAACCCCAAGAGCCTTCTTGGCGTGCCGGGACTTGTAGACGCCTATTGTCGTGGCAATGTGACCCTTGCCAATGCACTTGGCACAGGCGTAGCCGATGACAAGGCCGTTTATGCCTATATGCCGCGCATCATTCGCTATTATCTCGGCGAAGACCCCATTCTCGACAGTGTCGAGACCCATATCTGTGCCGAGCCGGAAGGTCTTGCCTATACTCTGGCCAATCTGGCCAATCTGGTCGTCAAGCCTGTCGGGGATTCCGGTGGATACGGGCTCATTATCGGGCCTCATGCCTCGGCCGAGGAACTCGAGACCTTCCGCGAAAAGCTGCTCGAGAACCCGTCCAATTATATCAGCCAGCCCGTGATCGACCTCTCGGTGGTGCCGACCCTCTGCCCCGCCGGGGTCGAGGCCCGCCATGTCGATCTGCGTCCCTTCGCCGTAACGGGAAAATCCACCTGGGTATTGCCCGGCGGCCTGTCACGTGTGGCCCTGCGCAAGGGCTCTCTGGTCGTAAACTCCTCTCAGGGCGGGGGGTCGAAAGACACCTGGGTGATGTCGAAATGAGCCGATTCAATCCGCATATGGCCGGGATGCTGCCCGACCTGAACACATTGCTTTCTCGCTATGCCGAGAACATGATGTGGCTCGCCCGCTATATGGAGCGCATCGAGAACCTGGCCCGTGTGCTGGAAGTGACCGAAGCCTTCGTCCGCGGTGCCGATGGCCGCCCCGTCTGGGAATCGATCGTGCAGATCAATTCGGACGAAGAGCGGTTTCGCGCCCTTTATCCAGCGGCCAGTGAAGAGGATTATCTGCGGTTCTATGTGACCGATTGCGCCAATCCGAGTTCGATCAAGGCGATGGCGCAATGCGTGCGCGAAAATGCCCGCTCGGCGCGCCCGCTGATCTCCACCGAAATGTGGATGCAGCTCAATGTCTTTACCCGCTGGGTGCTCGATCTCGACATGAGCGATATTCGCCGCACGGGACTTTCGGCGCTCTGCAACCGTATCAAGCAGGATTGTCAGTCTCACGCTGGCATTACCGAGGGAACGCTTTACCGCGATCAGGCCTGGCTCTTTTACCTGCTGGGGCGGCATCTTGAGCGCAGCGACCAGATCACCCGTCTGATCGATACGCGCTATCACACGCTTCTGCCTGATGCATCTGAAGTCGGTTCAGAGATCGACATGACGCAATGGGCGTCCGTTCTGCGCTCAGCTGCGGCCTATCACGCTTTCAGACGGCTCAAGCCTGTCACGACCACCCCGGCCAATGTCGTAGGCTTCCTGCTCAAGAATGAGGGGTTTCCGCGCTCTCTGGCCCTCAATCTGCGCCACGCCGATTCTGTTCTCGGGGCGCTTTCGACCCATTACAACCTGAGACGTCAGTGCTCGGATGTGCAGGAGAGGTTGTCCGAACTGCGCGCCATGCTGGAAGACCAGACCGCCGAGGAGATCATCATCCGCGGGCTGCATGAATGCATGCACTGGATACAGGAGCAGATCGAAGCCTGCCAGAACAGCCTTGCAGCAGCCTATTGGCCGCCCGCAGAGCCCGTTGCTCTCAGCAGGCAATCACAATCGCAATAGACAAGACGCCTCTTTACCCTCAGGAAAGAGGCGCCTTCTCTTCATTCCCCGGATCAGGGTCCCAAAGGGCGACAGCTCTTTGGAAAGTGCAGGGTAGAAGCCCTGCACTTGTGGCCACTCAGCCTTCTGAATCGTCTTCCTGCTCGTCGGGCGACGTCATCATGGCGTCTGCCACCACACCGGATTGCTCGCGAATGCGGCGCTCGATATCGGCGGCCATCTCGGGGTGATCGCGCAGGAACTGTTTGGCGTTTTCACGCCCCTGACCGACGCGGGTGCTATCGTACGAGAACCAGGCGCCTGACTTCTCGACGATATTCGCCTTGACGCCAAGATCGATCAGCTCACCGACCTTGCTGATGCCTTCACCGTACATAATGTCGAACTCGACCTGACGGAAAGGCGGGGCCATCTTGTTCTTGACCACCTTTACGCGTGTCTGGTTGCCAACCACCTCGTCACGATCCTTGATCGAGCCGATGCGGCGGATGTCGAGACGAACCGACGCGTAGAATTTGAGCGCGTTACCGCCCGTCGTGGTTTCGGGATTGCCGAACATCACGCCGATCTTCATGCGGATCTGGTTCAGGAAGATGATCATGGTGTTCGAGCGCGAGACGGTGCCGGTCAGCTTGCGCAGGGCCTGGCTCATCAGACGGGCATGAAGACCGACATGACTGTCGCCCATATCGCCCTCAAGCTCGGCGCGCGGCACGAGAGCGGCCACAGAGTCGACCACCAGCACATCGACTGCACCGGAGCGCACGAGCGTGTCGGCAATCTCAAGCGCCTGCTCGCCGGCATCGGGCTGGCTGAGAAGCAGGTTGTCGACGTCCACACCCAGCTTGCGGGCATAACCGGGGTCCAGAGCATGCTCGGCATCGATGAAGGCGCAAGTACCGCCCTTCTTCTGGGCCTCGGCGATTGCATGAAGCGCCAGGGTCGTCTTGCCCGAGCTTTCAGGACCGTAGATCTCGATGATACGACCGCGCGGCAGACCACCGATACCGAGACCGATATCGAGTCCGAGCGAACCGGTCGAAATCACGTCCGCCTGTTCCTTGGGGCGCTGCCCCATACGCATGATCGAGCCCTTGCCGAAAGCACGTTCGATCTGGCTCAGCGCACCCTCGAGTGCTTTCGTCCTGTCTACGCTCATGTCCTGTCCTCCGCTCGCATCAGTCTCGCCGAACTCCGTCTGAACGGCAATCGGGCGCCGAGCGATTCGTATTGATCGTTCACTTTTGTTCTGGGGAACATATCATGATCATCTCCCCTTTGCACAAGGGGGACAAAGAAAAATGCCCCCTCTTTCGAGGGGGCATGAAACCGTGTCCTGATCAGTTATTGACGCTGCCAACCGACAAGCCGCCGCCGCGGGGGTCAGTGTCGCCATGACACGTGTCACCCTTGCAGAGCGAGGCATTCACACGCCCCTGGCCTTCATGCGGCACTTCCGTGCCCGATATGGCGGCGCGGGCTGCTGAAGCAAGGGCATCAGCGGCATCGTTCTGACCGGAGCTGGCCAAAGCTGCCACGAGGTTGCCCCGCCTCTGGACGATGGCGGCGGAGAGCAGCGGCGCAGGGTAGCGCCCCGGTGAAGCCGCGAGCAGCACACCCGTGCCGTCGGCCATGCGCCCGGTACCGAACAGGTTGTTGTTGGTCAGGGCACAGGCCACGGCGCCACCCTTGTTGTCGGTGGCCACAAACGAGGTCGAGGCCGGAAGCGCAGGAAGAGCGCCGGAGCGGCTGGAACCGGCATTGACCAGCGTCTGCGCTGCGCTCAGCAGGGCATCGCCACTCAGAGCGTGACGGTCTTCGCTACGCCATGTCGCGACTACACCCTGTGCCGAGGCGCCTGAGTGGAACGCAGCAGCAGCGCCGATTCCGCCATCGGCCGGAGGCGGCAGGAACGAGGCCGTATAGCCGTCCTGCTCCACCTGAAGGGCAGCAAGCTGCGCAGGCATGGCGGTACGCAACGACGCTGTGGATAGCCCTGCCCCAGCCTTGTTGGCGCCTTCGACGAAAATCGCACCGAGCGCACCGTTATAGAGATCGCCCACGCCAAGATTGGTCATGCGCTCAAGGAAGCTGGCGAGCTGCGGCTGTACCATCGCATCGCCGTTCTGAAGCGGCGTGCCGTCAGCGCGGCTGAATACGGTGTGAGCTGCGTCATCCGCAAAGAGCGGCGTCTGAACGGCTGCGATATCCTGCGCCAGAACGCGGCTGACCGTCGTGCCGCTGCGAGCCAGACGGACAGACGGGCCGAGCAGATCGGCAAATTCGACCGTGCCATAACGCAGCTGCATGGTGAACAGGCCACGCGGCGTCATCGGAATGGCGGCCTGACGCGTGGCCGGTACCGCCGGCGCTGCAGCCGGCAGGAAGACGAAGGCCTGAGGCGCCTCGCGCCCACGGCTCACAAGACAGGCGCCACCGCCGCCCAAAGAGGCACGCGAGGGCAGCGTGACGGCAAGCGCCATGCCGACCGCCACAGCGGCATCGGCAGCATTGCCGCCATGCACCAGCACGTCGCGCCCGATCAGCGCCGCACGCGGCTCATCAGCCACAACGGTGCCGATATAACCGGTGACGATCGGCGTGGTCTTGCCGAACAGGTTATGACCGATATGCGCGACATCGCTGCACCCGGCCAGAAGCATTGCCGCAGTCAGGGCGCAGGCCGAGCGCAAACCCGCCTTGCGCGTGCTGCGCTCTGCGGGGCGACAGGGGGCGTTCGTCCGACGATGCGCCACGTGCGGTGTCTCCATGACCCGGCAAGCCTCTTCTCTTCTGTTCCGCGTGGCCTGTCTTCGCAGCCGAAGACGCAACCCTTCGGAAATTGGGTTCGTTAACGCATCTAACCGTGATCAGGACGATGGGCAACCTGCCAGACGTGTCCCTGTTTTGCGAAATCGTCTTCTCTGTCTTATGCAGAAGCTTCTCTTCTCCCGCCCAGCAGGATCGCTCTCATGACCCGCCCGACCCGCGCCCGGCTTGCCGGTGCCTTTCTCGCCCTCGGCCTGACCGCATCGGCCAGCGTTCCCGCCTTCGCCGACCCTGCGAGCAGCTTTACCCCGCAGCAGCGGGCAGAAATCGTCTCCATCCTGCATCAGGCGCTCAAGGACGATCCGACCATCCTGAGCGACGCCATCGTCGCCCTACGTCAGGGTGCACAGCAAAAGGCAAGCGATGACGCCCTTTCCCATGTGAAATCCGACCGTGAGCGCCTGCAGAAAGGCCCGGATTACACGGTGCGTGGCAATCCGAATGGCGATCTGACGATTGTGGAATTTCTAGACCCGCGCTGTGGCTATTGCCGCAGCATGGTGCCGGTCGTGGATGCCCTGCTCAAGGCCGATCCGAAACTGCGCCTCGTCGAGAAGATCGTCCCGGTGTTGAGCGAGAAGAGCGTGCTCGACACCCAGGCCATTTTTGCTGCGGCCCTTCAGGGGGGCTATGAGAAGATGAAGCGCGCCCTGATGCAGGACACGGCACCGCCGACGCTCGACCGCATTCGTCAGCTCGCCACAGCCAACGGCATGAGTGCCGACAAGCTGGTCAGCGATATGCACGCCTCCAGCGTTGCCGCCCAGATCAACGAGAACCTAGCTGAAGCCCGGCTGATCGGCCTGGACGGCACGCCTACCTTTGTGTTCGGCACGAGTGCTATCATTCCCGGCGCCGTCTCGGCAGAGGAAATGCGCGCCCAGATCAAGAACGCGCGCGCTGCTCACTGACCCAGCTGGTCTCTGCCAGTACCCGGCAGAGACCAGGGCCCTGCACCCCGGTCACGATAGCGGGTTCCCAAAGGGCGACTGCCCTCTGGTGGGGCGCGGGGCAGCGCCCCGCTTCCTCCTCTTTACGGATGGCTCGCCTTGATGGCCGCTTCCAGCCGTTCGAGATTTTTGAGAATTTCCGGTGAAGGCGGCGGCGGCTCAGGGCTCAGGCTCTCGAGTTTTTCGATCAATGCCTCCATGACCACCATGCGCGAGAACCACTTCTTGTTGGACGGCACGACGAGCCAGGGCGCGTGTTCGCAGGCGGTAGCGCGGATCGCCTCCTGATAGGCTGCCTGATAATCGGGCCAGAACTTGCGCTCGGCCAGATCGCTCTCGTCGAACTTCCAGCGTTTATCCGGACGGTTCAGGCGGCGCAGCAGCCGCTCCTGCTGACAATCAGGCGACATGTGCAGCATGACCTTGAGGATATGAATGCCCTGACGAGAGAGATAGGCCTCGAAATTGGTGATATCCTCCAGGCGATGATCCCAGAACTCCTGTTTCTTGGGGTCACCCTTCATCCCGTTTGTGTTGAGCGTATCGGCATGCACACGCGCCACCAGCACATCTTCATAATGGCTGCGGTTGAATACACCCACCTGCCCACGACCTGGCACGGCCATATGCACGCGCCACAGATAGTCGTGGGAAAGCTCGATATCGCTCGGCTTCTTGAACGAGACGACCTTCGTACCCTGGGGGTTCATGCCGGTCATGACGTTGAGAATCAGGCTGTCCTTGCCCGCACCATCCATGCCCTGAAGCACCAGCAGAACCGAATGGCGGTGCTCGGCCGCAAGACGCTCCTGCAGCACACCGAGGCGCTGCCTGCGCTTATCGAGCCAGGTTTCGACCTCGTCCTTGTCGAAACCGCCATGGTCGTCCGGCTTGACGGAATCGAGCTGAAAGCTTTTTCCGTCAATTACCATGTAACGCCCGGGGAGTTTACGGGCTACGCTCGCTGTGAGTTCAGTCACTTTTTCTATCCACTGCAAGACCACCGGCTGCCTGGCAGACAGGCATCATTTCGATGGCATTGATGTTCACATGCGGAGGCTGGCTCAGCAGCCATGAGACGGTCGAGGCGATATCCTCAGGCGTAAGCGGATCGGTGCCTTTATAGACATCCGCAGCCTTCTGGTTATCGCGCAGACGCACATTGCTGAACTCGCTGCCACCACACAGACCAGGTTCGATCGTGCTTGCCCGGATACGTGTTCCCAGCAGATCCGTACGCAGATTGCGCATGAACTGGCCGACGAAGGCCTTGGTGGCGCCGTAGACGTTACCCCCGACATAGGGATAGGTGCCAGCAACACTGCCAAGCGTAATGATGTATCCGAGGTTGCGTTCGATCATCTGGGGAAGAAACGCACGAGTAACCTCGACGACACCCGTCACATTCGTGTCAATCATGGTTCTCCAGTCCCTGAGATCGGCATCCTGGGCTTTTCCAACGCCCAGAGCGAGACCGGCATTGTTGATCAGCACATCGACCTGACGCCAGGCAGAGGGCAGACTTTCAGGGAGAGAGGCAATCTTCTGCTCGTCGGTAACATCCAGTTCCACAGGCAGGAACGCATCGCCAAGTTCGTGATGCAGCGCGTCGAGACGCTCCTTGCGGCGCCCCGTGCCGATCACCTTATGCCCCTCTTTTACGAGGCGCATTGCTATGGCCCGACCAAAACCGGCCGTCGCGCCAGTCACCAGAATTACCGCCATTGTCTCTTCCCTTCTCAGACTGCAGGTCATGCGCAGGACGCACCCGTTCAGACGGGTGACGCCGCCTATGGTTGCCGCAAGGACCAACTCTTGCAAAACCACAGGCGATGGCCGACATTTTCAGCCATGGCTTCTGATTTCACAAATTCCGCTGACAATCTGACAGGGCGCCTGCTTATTTCGAGCCCGACGCTTGGCGATTCGGAATTTGCCCGCAGCGTTGTTTATGTCTGCGCCCATTCCGCCACAGATGGCGCCATGGGCCTCATCATCAACAAGCGCGCGCCTCACCCGACGCTGGAAACCCTGCTCGAACAGCTTGAGATCACGCCCTCACCCCCACGTCGTCGCATCAATCTGTGCATGGGCGGGCCTGTGGAGCCAACACGCGGCTTTGTTCTGCATTCCGCCGACTGGCAGCGCGATGACAGCCTGCTGATCAATAACGAGAACTGCCTGACGGCAAGCCTCGATATCCTGCATGAAATCGCCAATGGCAAAGGCCCGCGTCAGGCGCTGCTGGCGCTCGGCCATGCGTCCTGGGAGCCTGGTCAGCTTGAAGACGAAATCATCCGCCAGAATGCCTGGCTCAACGCCCCCGCCTCGGATGAGCTGATCTTCGGGGCCAATCACATGGCAAAATGGCGCAAGGCCCTGGCAGCCATCAATATCGACCCGCTTCTATTGTCCAACCTTGTCGGACATGCCTGAGCATTTTTCGGGCAAGGGCGGCTGGGCATCGAGAATGCGGGCAGCATCGGCCTCATCGAGCGTATGACGGTAGAAATCACGATAGAAATCCCTGATCTGCCCTATCATGGCCGGTCGGTCGACCGCGCCGTTGCGTACGATCTGACGCGCCCAGACGATCTGCAGCAGTAATTCGGGGCTGTAGCGATCCCAGTTGAACACTCCAGCCGGATTGCGAAACACCTTGTGCTGCATCACAGCCGGGATCTGCAACCAGAGGGCATTACCCGCCAGCCGCTCCGGACTGCCTGAATCCGCCCCCATGATGATGATGTCAGGCGCCCAGCTCAGGATCTGCTCGAGCGAGACGGGGCGCTTGTTGCCGTGCAGACCCGTCGCCGCGTTCACGCCGCCCGCGTCGCGTATCCATTCATCGATGATGCTCTGATCGCCATCCACCGTCAGGGGCTCGAATGACGCGATATGCAGGATACGGGGTGTTCCGCTTTTCGGTGCGCGCTCGGCCAGAAGATGCGAGAGGGCCTGCCTGTAATGTCTGGCCTGGGCCTTTGCGACAGGCGTATCGAGAAGCGTGGCGCTCTGGTCGAGCGTGCTCAGCAAGCCTGCAAAATCGGTAAACCCGACTGCAACGGCATTCAGGCCGAGCTTTTGCAGCCCCTCGACGCTATGCGATTGTGTGGTGACAAAAGTCAGGTCGGGATGCAGCGCCAGAACCGCTTCGGCATTCAGAGTCATGCTGCTGAAAAACTGTGCGTGGCGTAGTTGGGGCGCGAGACAAACCATCCAGGGAAAGCGGCTGGGTGAAATCACCGTGCCGATAATCCGGTCAGAAGCCCCGAGCATGATCAGCGTTGCATTATGGGCGTACCACCCATCGACGATGCGCTCAGGCGCCGCCAGCGCTGCGGGTGCGCCAAGACCGAGACACAGCGATAAACCTGCCAGAATCCGTTTCACGATTTTTCGTCTCCCCCCATGAAAAAGCGCTGACCGTCATGATCGTGATGACGCAGCGAGACACCATAGAATGCAGCAAGCCTCGCAGAATCCATCACGGTTTCCGGCTGCCCCTCGGCCAGCACACGACCATGCTCCAGCAACACCACGTGAGACGCATGACGATAGACAAGATCGGGCTGATGCGCCGTCATGATGACCAGTCTTCCTTCCCGCGCCAGCTGCTCCAGAAGCGCCATGAGCCTGATCTGATGACCGTAATCGAGCCCGGATAGCGGCTCGTCGAGCACGAGAACCGGTGCGTCCTGCACCATCACACGCGCCAGCAGGACGCGCTGATATTCGCCCCCCGACAATGCTGTACAGGGCCTGTCACGCAGATCGGCCAGACCGAGCAACGCGAGGGCGGCCTCGACCCGAGACATATCCTGGTCCGAAAGCCCTCGCGTGAGGCTACCATAAGGCAGACGCCCCAGTCCGACGATCTGCGCCACGCTGTAGGGCGGCAGCACATCACGGTTTTGCGGCACATAGGCCATGAGCCGCGCGATCTGCTGGCGCGAGAGGCCAGACAGATCCTTTCCGTCGACCAGCACCCTGCCGGTTTCGGGGCGTGAAAGGCCCAGCATCAGACGCAGCAGAGTGGTCTTGCCAGCGCCGTTGGCGCCGAGAATGCTCACCAGCTCACCCTTGCGAAACGCAAGCGACAGATCGCGCAGGATAACCCTGCCTGAACGCGCGAAACCGACAGAGTCGAGCGACAAGAATGCCATCAGAGCCGCCCTTCCCGTCGGAGCTGACGCAGGACGAGAATGAATCCGAGGGCACCCAGCAGCTCTGTCATCATGCCCAGCGGGATTTCCGAAGGGGACAAACTGCGTGCCGCCGTATCAGCCAGGAGCAGGCAGCAAGCCCCGAGAAGGGCAGCGAAGGGCAGCAAGCGCCTGTGCTCTGGCCCGATCAGCAGACGGGCCATATGGGGCATGATCAAACCGACCCAGCCAATGATACCGGCCAGTGAGACGGTAAGCGCGCTCAACGCTGTTGCGACAGCCAGCATAGCGAGGCGCAACAGGCCGATAGGCAAGCCAAGGCTGCGGGCCTCGTCATCACTAAGACCAAAAACATCAAGCACCCGTCCGCTCGCCCAAAGCACGCCCATACCGAGCGAAAGCAGGGGCACCAGGACGACCAGCTGGGGCCAGTCGGTCTGGGCGAGGCTGCCGAGCAGCCAGTAGATGATGGTCGGCAACTGATCGAAAGGATCAGCCAGATATTTGAGCAGCGACAGCAAAGCCGTAAAAAGCGCGCTGCTGATCAGGCCGCCCAGCAGAAGAGGCAGGACTCCCTCCCTGCCCACAAGCCGCGCGACGATAAAGCCGAAGCCTACTGCACAGCATCCACCCAGAAAGGTCGAGATCTCGATTGTCAGGGCGCTGCCATGGGCGATGATCGCGCCAGCAGCACCAAACGCAGCGCCACTCAGCGCACCGAGCAGATCGGGTGACACGAGCGGATTACGGAATACCGACTGAAAGGCACTTCCCGACATGGAAAGCGCTGCCCCCACAAAAAGCGCTGCAATCATGCGTGGCAATCTTGCCTGAAGCAGCACCGCCCGGATTTCGGGAGCGCCCCGCCCTTCAAGGCTATGAAGCAGATCGACAGGGCTCAGGGCGTAGCGCCCGATGATCAGGCTCAGACCGAAACCCAGCGCGAGCACAAGAAGAGCAGCGGCAAAGCAGAGGCGACTGCGCATGAAAGCTTTTTCCCCCGACGCAGCATCTTTGCCTCGCGCCTGCTCGACCTGAACGACAATCCAGTTCAGCGATACGGATCATCTGCGCAATTGGCGAGAGTGAAACCACACCGAATGACATCGATCTGTCAGCAAACAGGGAAAAGGGGGTAATTAACTCGACCGGAATTCTGATCGCCTCACCCTAAAGCGAGAAAAAGATCAGATTTTCCGGGAGAAGCCCCCCAAAGGGGGAAATTATCTGGTCGGAGTGAGAGGATTCGAACCTCCGGCCCCTGCGTCCCGAACACAGTGCTCTACCAGGCTGAGCTACACTCCGAACCGATGGATGGGGCTATACTGCCAGTTGCGCGGCTCCGCAAGGGGGGGTGACTCTCAAAGTCGATGGGTTTCGGATTTTTCCTCGCGCTTTTTCTCGCGGCCCAGAACATCGAATGCCTCGGTAACACTTGAGACGACGGTGTACAGGCGGCGTGCAGACGGATCGGCCAGCCCCTGTTCGATAGACGCTTCGAGGGCCGCAATGACATGCACCGCCCAATTGGCGACATTGACGATCAGGATCGGCTTGTCATGCAGGGAAAGCTGACGCCAGGTCAGGATCTCCATGAGTTCATCGAATGTCCCGAGGCCACCGGGCAGGATCAGGAACGCATCTGCCTTGGCAAACATCAACCGTTTGCGCTCATGCATCGACTCGGTGACGATCAGATCGGTCACCCGATCATTCATTACCTCACGATCATGCAGAAAGGTCGGGATGATACCCGTCACCTCACCACCCGCCGAAAGCGCGGCTTCAGCAACCACCCCCATCAGACCAACCGCGCCGCCACCATAGACGAGGTGAATATGCCGCTCCGCAAGGCCTTTGCCCGTTGCGCGGGCAGCTTCGGCAAATTCTGGCCAGGCTCCATGGCGCGAGCCGCAGAAAACAGCGGCGGCAGCGATCGTCATCTCGAACTTATCCTTTGAACAATGGTGTCAGGCTTTGGCCACGCGACGCAGCCGGATCACCTGCACGATACCGAGAAATGTAATACATGCCGTGAAGATGAACAGAGCCATATAGCCCGATGCGTGAATCACGAGGCCAAGCAGCGGGCCGGAAATACCGACGGCAAGATCGAGGAATACCGAGAACGCCCCAAGCGCCGCACCACGGTTTTCTGCCCCTGCCCTGTCAACAGCCAGAACACCCAGCGCCGGAAAGACGAGAGAGAACCCTGCCCCCGTCACCGCAGCCCCCAAGGTCGCCGCCTCAGCCGAAGGGACAAAAGCCAATATCAGGAGCCCCAGCGTTTCGACCGCCAAAGAAATGAGGGCCACATTCGTGCCGCCGATACGACCGATCTGCCGGGCAAACACGAAGCGCACAATCACGAACACCATGCCGAACACAGCCAGTGCCTGAGCGGCGTCAGGCCAATGCTCGGCAGCGAAATAGAGCGCGAGACAGGACGAAATCGCACCAAACCCCACCGAACCCGCAGCCAGCGCGCAGCCATGCGGCAGCACGAGCTTGAAAACCTTCGCAAACGGCATGGCAGGCGCGTCATGTCTGATGGGCGCCACGGCAGGATAGGAAATTGCCAGAGCCGTCCCTACGGCGGGGAGAATGATGGACACAATGCCCAGCGTGACGAGACCGCCCCAACCGCCGCCCAGATGGGACATCTGCTCGCCGATGGTGGCACCAAGCGCGATGCCGCCATAGGAGGTAATCCCGTTCCACGAAATGACCTGGGCTGTGTTGGCCGCACCTGCGCGACGGATATTCCAGACGATCGCGGCGGTGGTCGCCCAGCTTTCTGCCCAACCAAGCACAAGACGGCTGACGAAAAGACAGACCAGGGAAAGGGGTATGAGAGAGGCAGTCAGCCCCGAGACAAGAAGGAGCAGACCCGAGCCTATTCCGAGCGCCAGCCCGGCCACTGCAACGGGTTTGGGCCCCTGTGTATCGATGCGTCGACCAGCAGAAGCACGCGAGGCAAATGTCGAAAAATACTGCAGCGAGACGGCAAACCCGGCGATCACAGTATTGCAATGCAGAACAGTGTGAACGAAGAGCGGAATGACGGCCATCGGAAGGCCGATCACGATATAAATGATCAGATTGAGCGAAACGACCGGCAGGATGCGTCCGATCGGAGAACGCGGCACCACATCCTGCCCCGCAGCCATCTCGATTTCCTTGATACGTTACTCGTTGTGAGACCTTGGGTTCTGCCAGCCCGGCTGCAGGCTGTCACCCCATTCGGACGCTTTTGCTCCCGTTTTTCCAGATCACGCTGCGCCCAGTGCACAGATCAGAACCGAAAAGGCTGCACCAAGCCAGAGGGATGAGGAAGAAAACACCGTGAGCATGATGGCTGTTCCTGATGCAGGTTGAAGGTGTTTTTCCAACGCGACAGGACAAGAAAAAGCTCCGTCAGGACTCACCAAAAAGTGTCAGCTGCGCCTTTTTTTCGTCATTTTCTGTCGAAAGGCCTGACAACGTGACGCCGATCAGCCTGATGGCACGCTCCAGTGGGAAAAATCCCTCAAGCAGACTTTCGGCCTGAGCGACTATTGCCGCCTCGTTCACGAACATGGTGGGGTTCGAGCGGGTACGCGTCGTGATTTGAAAATCGGCATATTTCAGTTTCAGCACCAGCGAACGACCGCTCAGCGACTGGGCCTGACATTGCCGCCAGAGCTTGGCACAAAGCGCCTGAACGACACGGCGTGCCTCTGGCAATGTCGAGAGATCCGACTCGAACGTGGTTTCCGTGCCGATCGATTTGCGTATCCGGTCAGACACGACGGGGCGATCATCGACCCCTCTGGCAATCGACGCGTAAAAAGCTGCCGCCTTGCCGAAATGACGGGCGAGGACGTCAAGCGGGATCGCACGCAGATCGGCACCTGTAAAAATACCCAGCCGGTTCATCTTCGCCCGTGTCGCAGGGCCGATGCCATGAAACTGCTCCACACGAAGCGAAGCAGCGAATTCCGGCCCCATTGCGGGAGTGATGACAAACTGCCCGTTCGGCTTGCGGTGGTCCGAGGCAAGCTTGGCCAGAAAACGATTATAGGAGATGCCTGCTGAGGCTGTCAGCCCCGTCTCTTCATGGATCTCGGCTCTTATCAACCGGGCAATATCCGTCGCCGAACCATGTTCCCGATAGCTGCCTGTTACGTCGAGATAGGCCTCATCGAGAGAGAGCGGCTGTATCAGATCGGTGTAGCGGGCAAAGATTTCATGAATTTGCCGCGAGACTGCCCGATAGACATCAAAACGCGGCGGCACAAACACCAGATCGGGACACTGGCGCAGGGCGGTGCGTGAGGGCATGGCCGAGCGCACTCCGAATTTACGCGCCTCATAGCTGGCCGCTGCGACGACGCCACGCCCCTCGCCGCGCCCTACCGCAACCGGGCGGCCAAGCAGTTCAGGCGCGTCGCGCTGCTCTACCGATGCATAAAAAGCATCCATGTCGATATGGATGATGCGACGCGTTATTCCTGTCTCGGTGGTCTCGACCATGAGACCTTTATGCCATCAGGGGCAGGAACAAAACAAGATCATTGACCGCCTGAACGAGATCAGGCGAGCGCGTTCCAAAGCAACCCCGGAACGAGACGCGAAATCTCGGCACGCACGGAAGGCGTGACGGAATAAAGCACGCGCAGGAACTCATTGTTGCTCGGCAGAACAGAGGCGTGCCTGATCCAGTTGATGATATCGCTGACTGTGGTCTCGCGACCCGGCACGAAGGGCGGCGGCGAAGCGTATGTCTCCGGACCGGAAACATTGACGGCTTCAAGCGTAAGATACTCCCACTCATTCGCTTGATGTCGATTGGCTTCCGCAATGCCGACGCCGGATTCCGGGGGAAGCAATGCAAGATAGAGATTCTGCATCGGACTCAGCAGCGCAATCCTGTCATCACTCTGGGATCTGACTTCGAAAATGATCGTTTTCATCAGTCGGGGATCAGCAGAGAATTTGATGAATGTGTCGATATTTCCTGGTGCAAAGAGCGTGATCAGTTTAGGCGTCACCGGATTGATACAGCCCAGAACCTCTTCGAAACCCTGCTCTATCGCATAACTCTCATCAGCATGAACGACCTGTCCGGTACCGGGCGCGTAGTAAAGATAGGTGTTGAAATAGCTGCGAATACGGAAACTGGAGGGCACGATATTTTCATCGGCACTCATCGCGGCTGAGGCGCCTGTCTGCCCCCGATCATCCATAACAATCGCAGATTTGAGACGCAGAATGGCGCTTGTAATCATCTGCTCATAGATCGGGGCCAGATAACGATCCATACGGAACAGTAATTTTAGCGGCTCAAGGTCGGTTTCATCATTCCGGTTGAAATGATCCCAATAACCCACCGAGTCTGAGAGATCTACATTCAGGCGGCGCTTGATGCGCTGGATGTAATGCTCCATGCTGCGGCAGATATAATGCATGATAAAGGCGTGAGACCATTCGATCTCTTGCACTGCATTGGCATTCTGGACATATCGCCCGCTCGGTCGGACATAACGCTCCGTGGCCACATCGAACCAATGGGGGTTGATATATTCAATGCCCATCTTTTCGGGGCGAACAAAGCTTTTGACCAGAACATTGTCGTTCAGGGACTTATTCGAATGCTGGGTAAAAGCTTCCACCGTCGTCATCTTAGGCCTGACGACGCGGTTGGAGCTTCCCTGAATACGCCATGAGAACGCAATGGCATCAGCGTGTTTGAAGCCACGGAGAAATTCGGGAAGATTATCGAAATGACGGAGATAGACATATTCGTCTCCATCAAGGAAGCCGATCCAATCGAACTGGTGCCTGCTTTCCGCTGCAGCCGCCATGAACGAGTCGCGTTGACGCTGGTAGAAATCAGGCTGGCCAATCGGATCAGTTCTCTTGAGACGGATATCGTAGATCTTGGCCGCAGCCTGCAATATTTCCCACGTTCCGTCCGATGAATGATCATCATAGATCAGGAATGTCTTGACTCCGAGAGCGGCGTGCCAGGCAAGCCATCCTGCAATGTCGGAAAACTCATTCTTCACGAATAGCGCGACGGCAACGCTGGGAAGATTTTCGGCCATAAGAAAACTCGCTCATTCGAAGGAAGACGCGAGGACTATCGCATATATTGTTTCGGCAATCCAGAGAGCGCACGTTATTCAAACTTTATCTGCAAGCAGTTCGTAACAGAACAGAATAGTGTTCGCCGTATATTTCAATCAAAAGAAATAATCACTGTGACAGAAAGGGTATAAGCAACGCTTCGTAACCTAGGGCCATCCCGTTTCCATGCTTCCTAATACGAGGCAGCATAACAATGCGCTGCCCCGTCTCAATCAGCGCCGGCCGATCACTTCTTCGGAAGCGCCTCACGCACCAAGGTTTCGAGCAAGGCAACAGCGTCGCCGCTGTCGTTCAGGCAGGGTACAAGAGTCAGTTCCTCGCCGCCTGCCTCAATGAACTCCTCTCGCAGTTCATTACCGATTTCATCGAGCGTCTCGATACAGTCACTGATGAAGCCCGGCATGATAACTGCAATACGGGTGATGCCCTGCTCGGGCAGCGCCGACACGAACGGCGCCGTATAGGGCTGAACCCATTCCATCGGTCCGAAACGCGATTGATAGGTGATGGGCATCTGCTCTTCGCTGAGACCGAGTGCGGTGCGCAATGCGCTCAGTGTCCTCTCGCAGTCATCAGGGTAATAATCCCCCTTTTCCACGCAGAGCTTCGGTAGCCCATGGAACGAGGCGACGAGCCGCTGCGGCTTCCAGGAAAGTGACGCCAGATGATCGCGCACGCTTTTCTCGAGGGCCGCGATGTACGCGGGGTGATCGGGGAACGCCGGCAGGGTCTGTACCGCGGGCTGGCGACGAAGCGTCATCAGATAGCGGAAAAGCTGATCATTCGCCGTGGCCGTCGTGGTAGCGCTGTATTGCGGATAAAGCGGGAGAAAGACCAGCCGGTCACATCCCTGATCCATCAGCTCTTCGACTGCATCGGCAATGGAAGGTTTGCCATAACGCATGCCCCAGGCAACCGGGAACTCGCCTTCGAAACGGGCAGCAAGCTTTTCCGCCTGAGAACGCGTATAGACCCTAAGCGGGCTTGCGTCTTCCTCGCGGTTCCAGATGCGCCCATAGGCCTCGCCGCTTTTCGACGGGCGGGTTGTCAGGATCACGCCTTGCAGGATCGGCTGCCAGATCGCAGGCGGTGCCTCGATAACCCGGCGATCGGAAAGGAATTCGCCCAGATAGCGACGAACCGAGAAATAATCCGTGCCATCAGGGGTGCCAAGATTGGCGATCAGGACGCCTGTCTTGCCACCAGCCGGAACCGGATGCGTGGGGATGTTGCTCTTGAACGCCATGTCTCTCAATCAAATCATCAAAGTGCAGAGAGACAAAAACAGCTCAGCGCGAGTTCGGTTTCCGTTTGATGCGCACCGGAACCAGTTTCGGCGTGGGAGCAAGGCGCAGGGCGCCAAGAGCGACGAGGGCAAACAGGCCGGCGGCGATCGTGTCGATAACGGGCATTGTCATCTCCGTTCAGGCCATTGCGGCACAACCCCGCATCCACCCTTGAGGAGAGTTTGGCATCACGCGTTGTGCGCGCAATGCCAAACTTACATGAATGACAAAAATGTAATGGTTTGGGGCTGAATCAGCCCTTCTGCTTGATCAGATCGAGCGCGATCAGCGCTTCGGCGATCTGAACGGCGTTGAGGGCCGCCCCCTTGCGCAGATTGTCAGAGACGCACCACAGCGCGAGTCCGTTCTCCACCGTGTCATCAATCCGCAGGCGGGATACATAGGTCGCATCCTCGCCGACGCATTCGATCGGCGTGACGTAACCGCCATCATCGCGCTCATCGCGCAGGATAACGCCATCCGCCTCACGCAGCGCCTCGCGCGCACGTGCCAGATCGACAGGCTCTTCGCATTCGATATTGATGGCTTCGGAATGCCCGATGAAGACCGGCACGCGCACGCAGGTCGCTGCCACCTTGATATCGGGGTCGAGAATCTTGCGTGTCTCGACCGCCATCTTCCACTCTTCCTTGGTGGAGCCATCCTGCATGAAGCTGTCGATATGCGGAATGACGTTGAAGGCGATCTGCTTGGTGAACTGGGCGATGGTCGGAGGATCGCCCACAAAGCTGCCCTTGCACTGGGCAAACAGCTCATCCATCCCGTCCTTGCCCGCGCCGGAAACGGCCTGATAGGTCGAGACAACGATACGCTTGATCGTGAACAGATCATGCAGCGGCTTGAGAGCCACCACCATCTGCGCGGTCGAGCAGTTCGGGTTGGCAATGATGTTGCGCTTCATCTTTTTCAGCGCATTGGCATTCACTTCCGGCACCACCAGCGGCACATCCGGATCCATGCGGAAATGCGAGGTGTTGTCGATCACGATGCATCCCGCCGCAGCGGCACGCGGGGCGTGAACGGCAGAGATCGAGGCGCCGGGAGAGAAAAGCGCGATATCCCAGCCTGTGAAGTCGAAGCTCTCGAGGTTCTGGATTTTCAGGACCTTCTTGTCGCCAAAGGACACATCCTGACCCGTGGAACGGGCCGAGGCGAGTGCCGAGACCTCGGATACAGGAAAATCTCTTTCGGCAAGAATGCGCAGGAGTTCACGACCTACAGCACCGGTCGCACCAACGACCGCAACGCGGTATCCCATTATCACATTACCTCAGTCAGAATTCGACGGTCACCGCGCGAAAGACAGACGCTTGAACAGCGCTGACAGGCGATGACGGCGCAGTTCATAGCGTGCCTTGTTATTCGTGGCCATGTAATTCAGCTGAATAGTGTAACGCGGGCCAACATATTGCCTGTGTCCATGCCAGGTTTTGGGACCATTGGGGAAGATCAGCAGCGTGCCATGGGCAGGCTTCACCTCGACATCGTAATCCTCAAGGTTGTCCGGCCCGTTGAGCAGACGCAGGCACCCTTCCTGAGCCGACCAGGCAGCGCTTTCCGGGTTCAGATACAGCAGGATCGTGACCAGCTTGGCCTCTGAGTCACGGTGGATACGCCCATCCTTCTCACGCGTGCGACCACGCAGGGTCAGCATGCTCGGGGCGCTTTCGATATCGAGACCGAATTTCTCGGCCACGATCTTCTTGAGGCGCGGGCCCTGAAGCTCCTTTGTCAGCGCCTTGACCGTCGGATGCAGCTTGAGCCCCTCTGGCGGGAAGGACCCGCCAGAGCGCATCTCCGGCATCAGATTGATGAGTGTCTGGAGGTCCTCTTCGCGTACGAAGTTGGGGACGACCACATGTCTGAACGGTGCCTCGCTGATCGGGGTCCGTTCAAGGGCTTCGTATTGAAGAGCGATCTGTGACATGGAAGGCGAGCCTATTCCTGCCGCCGCCCGCAGACAAGACGCTTCTTAGCCCTTCATGCGATGATGCGGATGACGCACGGCACTGTTACGCACGAACTGGGTGTAGCCAGCCCCGATGCGGTCGGTATCGGTAAAGCAGGCACGCAGGGAAACCGGTTTTTCCTGATGGTCCTGCCCCGGCACATAGGCTGTGCGCACGAGATGCGGCGACGTCGAGCATCTCAGTGCTGCCCGGCTGTCAAAATCCAGACGGCGCCCCGATTGCTCGACAGGATGCTCTGCGCCTGCCAAGGCTACGCCGGATGCCGTGACCAGTAGCGAAAACGTGACTGCCGCCAGTATGGGCATGCGACGCATGACAGACCCCTCCAAACTGCAATATCGGAACACGCGATGATCAGTTAGACCCTCAGCGCACTCTGGTGCGGAGTCTATAGACGGGATCTGTCATTGAAAGTTTCGACTCTTTCTGGTCCCATCTTCAGAACGTGCGATTGTGAACTGATTTCGTTCGGAAAAGTTTTATGCTTGTTGCTGTTGGGCAAGAGTTCCATGGTTTTTTGCGCCATGAGAGTGCCATTTTGAGACGCTATGCAGATCTGCGAAAAACAGCTGGGGAGGGCTGCGAGCATGGGTGAGATCGGTTCATTACCAAGCGCGTTGAACGGGGCCAACACAGTCTATCTGGCCGACCTTCATGCAAAGTGGAGCGCAGATCCGAGAAGCGTCGATCCGTCCTTCGCCGACCTGTTCAAGGCACTCGACGCCGAGAGCCTCGCTGCCCTGACGGGGGCCACGGAAAAGCCAGCCGTCCATCCGGGCGCCGATCGTCCTGCCTGGGGTGAGCATGCATCCCTGCTCGACTCCCGTTCGCAGGGTCAGATGGCCCCCAAACCGAACACCGAGTTCTCGGCGACCGATCTGCTTTCGAGCGTCGATGACAGCGTTCGTGCCATTCAGCTGGTGCGCGCCTATCGCGTGCGCGGTCATCTTGAATCACGCCTCGACCCGCTCGGGCTTCAGGTACCCAAATCCTATACCGAACTAGACCCGGCGACTTATGGCTTTGGTCCCAATGACCGTGACCGCCCGATCTATCTCGGCCAGATGGTCAGCTCGCTTCTGCCCGAACGGGCCAGCGCGACGATCAACGAGCTGCTGGCTGCCCTGCGTCAGACCTATTGCGGCCCGATCGGCGTGGAATACATGCATATTCAGGACGCGGCGCAGCGTCTGTGGCTCCAGCATCGCCTTGAAGGCGATGACTGGCGCCGCACCTTCTCTTCTGCAGAGAAGAAGATCATCCTGAACCAGCTGACCGAAGCCGAAGGCTTCGAGAGCTTCTGCCAGAAGCGCTTCACCGGTACCAAGCGCTTCGGCCTCGAGGGCAGTGAAGTCACCATTCCGGCGCTTCACGCCATCATTGAGCAGTCGGTGCGCCACGGCACGCGCAGCGTTTCGGTCGGCATGGCCCATCGCGGCCGTCTGAACGTCATGGCCAATGTGGTGCAAAAGCCGTTTGCGGCCATTTTCTCCGAATTCGCAGGCGCGTCTTTCAAGCCGACCGATGTGCAGGGTTCGGGCGACGTCAAATATCATCTCGGCACGGCTGCCACGCTTCATGTCTCGAATGAGAAGGTGCGCGTCACCCTTCTGCCGAACCCCTCGCATCTCGAAGCGGTCGACCCGGTCGTGGTCGGGCGGGTGCGCGCCATCCAGGATTCAGAAGGCTGTGTCGGGCTCGAAAACCGCTACCGTCATCTCGGCCTGCTGATCCATGGCGATGCTGCCTTTGCGGGTCAGGGCATCGTCTACGAAACCATGGCGATGTCGCAGCTCATCGGCTATCGCACAGGGGGCACCATTCACGTGGTGACCAACAACCAGATCGGCTTCACCACCATCTCGGCCCATGCGCATTCGGGCTTCTATTGCACAGATATTGCCAAGGCCGTTCATGCCCCCATTCTGCATGTAAATGGCGACGAACCCGAAGCCGCCGCCTATTGCGCGCGCCTGGCTGCGGATTATCGTCGCGAATTTGCTGCCGATGTCGTGCTCGATCTGGTCTGCTATCGCCGTCACGGCCATAACGAAGCTGACGAACCTGCCTTCACGCAGCCTACGATGTACAAGGCCATTGCGGCCCGCCCGACCACGCGCGCACTTTATGCCAAGCGTCTGGCCCGCGAAAAGATCATCGATGCCGAGACGGCAGACGACCAGTTCCAGTCTTTTCAGGACCATCTGCAGAACCAGTTCGAAGCGGCCAAATCCTATGAACCAAGCCGCGAAGACTGGCTGGAATGCAATCAGGACCCGTCGCGACTTTCCGATGAGCCTCTGCGCGAGCAGCCTGTTACCGGGATCAGCATTTCAGGTCTGCAGCGCGTTGGCGCAGCCCTGACTCGTATTCCTGAAGACTTTGCCCTTCATCCGCGCCTGCGTCGGGTCATTCAGGCACGCGGTCAGGCAATCGAGACTGGCTCAGGGATTGACTGGGCTCTTGGTGAAGCCCTCGCTTTCGGTTCACTGCTGCTCCAGCATCATCCGGTGCGTCTGTCGGGCGAGGATTGCCAGCGTGGCACATTCAGCCAGCGTCACGCTGTTCTGGTCGATCAACTCAACCAGAGCGACTATGTGCCGCTCAATAATATCGCTGACGGTCAGGCAAAGATCGAGGTCTATAACTCCCTGCTCTCCGAATTCGGCGTGCTGGGTTTCGAATATGGCTACACCCTTGCCGCCCCGAACTCCCTCGTTCTGTGGGAAGCGCAATTCGGCGATTTCGCCAATGGCGCACAGGTCATTATCGACCAGTTCATCGCGTCGGGTGAAACCAAGTGGCTGCGCACCTCCGGCCTCGTGATGCTTCTGCCCCATGGCTATGAGGGTCAGGGTCCCGAGCATTCCTCGGCGCGGCTTGAGCGCTATCTGCAGCTCTGCGCCGAGAATAACCTGCGCGTATGCAATATCACCACGCCTGCAAACTACTTCCATGCCCTGCGCCGCCAGATCGCGCGTGAGTGCCGCAAGCCGCTGATCATCATGACGCCGAAATCGCTTCTGCGTCACAAGGAGGCCGTATCGGATCTGGTCGATTTCGGGCCGGAAACGCGTTTCCGCACCATTCTCCCTGAGACCGATGCCCTGCTGCCGGATGCGGAAATCAAGCGTGTCGTTCTCTGCTCGGGTAAGGTCTATTACGATCTGCGCGCGGCAAGACGCGAGATGGATCGCAAGGACGTGGCGATCCTGCGCCTCGAACAGCTCTACCCCTTCCCGCGCGACGTGCTGTCACAGCAACTCGCCCGCTATCCGAATGCGAAGATCGTCTGGTGTCAGGAAGAGTCGCAGAATGGCGGCGCCTGGGCCTTTGTCGATCGTCGCATCGAGAACTCGGCCGAACGTTGCTCTCATGCCCAGCCACGGCCGATCTATGTCGGACGCAAGGCTTCGGCCTCGCCCGCAACAGGCCTTGCCAGCGAGCACATCGCAGAACAGGCCGCGCTCGTTCAGGAAGCTCTGGGCTGAGACTACTCCGGCGGGGCGTCATGAGGCCCCGCCCCATACGTGCGCAGACCAGACGTTTTTCCGCCATCATAAGCCTGCATCATGAGACCATCCGAAAATGGGAGAAACTCATGGTTCAGCGCAGGCACTCTTTCCTGTGGTCGCTATTGGTCGGTTGTGGTTTGGCCCTTACGGCGCCTGCACAGGCTGATGATGTTGAGAACAAGATCAAGGCTGCCTTTGCGCCGCTGGTCAGCCGCTATGACGTACCAGGTCTTGTGGTTGGCGTAACCCAGAATGGCGTTCATCATTTTTACGCTGTGGGGCTCGCCTCGCGGGCAGATCATCGCCCTGTCACGCCAAATACGCTCTTTGAGCTGGGCTCGATGAGCAAGATCTTCAACGTCACCCTCGCCGCTCTTGCTGTCGAACGCGGCAAGATGCGCCTGAGTGATACAGTTGCGCATCACCTGTGCGACGATCATTGCCGTATCGGTCATGATCTCACGCTTCTTGATCTGGCGACCCACCATTCCGGGGGCCTTCCCCTGCAGGTGCCGGACACAATCACCGATGTCAGAGGACTGACAGAGTGGCTCACCGTCTGGCATCCACCGCAACCGGGTGCGCGGAGTTATTCGAATATCAGTATCGGCCTGCTGGGCTATATCTCCGCCCGGTCACTGGGAATGACCTACACAACAGCCGTTCAGACAATCCTCTTCCCTGCTTTTGGGCTCAGACATAGCTGGATCGAGGTACCGGCCAGCGAGATGAAAAACTACGCCTACGGCTATGACAAAAAGACCGATGCCCCCGAACGGGTCCATCCCGGCGTGCTGGCAGCTGAGGCTTATGGCGTCAAATCGACACCCAGCGACATGCTGAGAATGCTGGATATCGAACTCGGTCTCGGCCATCCCCCGGACGACTTGCGGCGCGCAGTAAAGATGACGCAGCAGGGACGCTACAAGACAGAATTCTTCACCCAGGACATGATCTGGGAGCATTATCCCTGGCCGACGCCTCTGCAACCGATGCTGCTCGGCAATGGCTATGATTTCATCATGAAACCGCATCCGGTCACGGCCGTCGAACCGCATCAGCCTGACGATCAGGATGTCATTTTCAACAAGACCGGCTCAACCGACGGTTTTGGCGGCTATGTCGCAATGATCCCGAGTCAGAAAATCGGTGTTGTCATGCTGGCCAACAGGAACACCCCGAATGAAGCCCGTGTCGAAGCGACCTACAGGCTTCTGAACGCCCTCATGGCCCCGACGAAGGCAGAGTAAAACCCGGTCGGCCGAGACATCAGGCATCGCCGGGGGATCGCCTTCAACCTACCCCGTCACAGACGGGGCAGGTCTTGCCGCTCTCAGAGATGAAGCGGCTTGTCGTAGGCACCTAGGGCAGCTTCCTTGAGGGCTTCAGACAACGTGGGATGGGCATGGCAGGCCAGAGCCACGTCTTCTGCACTGGCCTTGAAGGTCATGGCTAATGTGGCCTCGGCAATCAGTTCGCCCGCACAGGCGCCCAGAATATGCACACCCAGAATACGGTCGGTCTTGGCGTCGGTCAGCACTTTCACGCCACCATCAGTAGCCGCAATAGCGCGTGCGCGCGCACTGGCCATGAAAGGGAAGCTGCCGGTCTTGTAGGCAACGCCATCCTGCTTGAGCTGCTCTTCCGTGCGGCCAACCATGGCGAATTCGGGCTGGGTATAGATGACCGAGGGAATGGCATCATAAGGCACATGACCCACGCGCCCTGCGAGATGTTCGGCCAGGGCGATTCCTTCTTCCTCTGCCTTATGCGCCAGCATCGGTCCGGCAATCACGTCACCAATGGCATAGATGCTGGGGCATGAGGTGCGGAAATGGGCATCGACAGGAATTCGTCCGACCTCATCAGTGTCGATACCGACCGTCCCCAGATCGAGCCCCTGCGTATAGGGCTTACGACCGATGGAGACGAGCACGACATCGGCTTCAAGCGCCTCGGTCGCTTCCTGCCCCACTTTCTGCAGGGTCAGATCGAGCGCACTGCCCTCGATGGCAATTTTGGTCACCCGAGTGGAAAGACGGAATTTGAGGCCGAGTTTTTCAAGAGCACGCTGGAACTGACGACCGAGACCACGATCAAAACCGGGGGCAATGTGGTCGCCATATTCGATGATCGTCACCTCACTGCCCAGACGCTTCCAGACGCTGCCCAGTTCGAGACCGATGACACCGGCGCCAATCACGGCAAGACGCTTGGGCACCGACTCAAGCGACAGGGCCCCGGTGGACGAGACAACGCGCTTTTCATCAAAGGCAACGCCTGGCAGGGCCGCGGGGGCACTGCCCGTAGCGATGACAATCGATTTGGCGGTCACGGTCTCGCCGCTGATCGACAGGCTGTGCGGACCGGTCAGCGTCGCTTCGCCGACCTTGAAGGTCACATTGTTCTTGCGAAAGAGAAATCCGATCCCCTTGACCGTATCGCCGACAACGCGCTCCTTGCGCGCCATCATCTGGCCCAGATTGAGTGTGGGCGTCACACCGTCGATGCCTAGGGCGGCGAATTCGGTCTCGGCCTCGTGCAGGCGCTCCGAACTGTGCAGCAATGCCTTCGAGGGGATGCAGCCCACATTGAGGCAGGTGCCGCCGGGGGTTTCGCGCCGGTCGACACACAGCACCTTCAGACCGCGCTGCGCTGCCTTGAGCGCACAGACATAACCGCCAGGGCCAGCGCCGATGACGGCCAGATCGAATTCAAAACTCTCCGACATGGCGGTCTCTTTCCGTTCAGACATCAAGAAGCAGGCGACGGGGATCTTCCACATATTGCTTGACGCGCACGAGGAAGCTCACCGCCTCGCGCCCATCGACCATGCGATGATCATAGGACAGCGCGACATACATCATCGGGCGGATCACGACCTGACCATCGACCGCAACCGGGCGGTCCTGAATGGCATGCATGCCCAGAATGGCCGATTGCGGCGGGTTTAGGATCGGCGTCGACAGCAGCGATCCAAACACGCCACCATTGGTGATCGAGAACGTACCACGCGACAGCTCGTCAAGCTTGAGCGTACCTGCGCGGGCGCGCGAGCCGTAATCATTGATATGACGTTCCAGCTCGGCGAAGCTCATCTGGTCGGCATCGTGCAGCACCGGCACCACCAGACCGCGTTCGCTCCCGACCGCGATGCCGAGATTGACGAAGCGACGATAGATGATGTCATCCCCGTCGATCGTCGAGTTGATAGCCGGAAATTCTTGCAGCGCCTTGATGCAGGCGCGTGCAAAAATCGACATGAAGCCCAGCTTCACGCCGTGCTTCTTCTCGAACACCTCACGATACTCGGCGCGCAGGGCCTTGGCCGCGCTCATATCGACTTCGTTGAACGTGGTCAGGATGGCAGCCGTGTTCTGCGCATCCTTCAGGCGTCTGGCGATCGTCTGGCGCAGGCGCGTCATGGGCACGCGCTGCTCGCGACTATCCTGCTCGTTCTTGCCAAGCAGCGCGGCCAGCGCATTCGCAACCGCCGGAGACGGCGCTGCGGGAGCCGGTGCCGCAGAGGCGGCGGCGGGAGCAGAAGCCTGGGGCTGCACCGGCTCTGCCGGGCGGGGCTGCTCCATACGGGCAATCACGTCGCCCTTGGTGACGCGTCCATCCAGCCCGGTTCCTTCGGCAATGCTTCCCGGCGCGATCTGCTCTTCGGCCATCAGTCGTGCGGCTGCAGGCATCGGATCACGCGCAGGCTGAGGCGCCTGCGGGGCGGCAGCAGGGGCTGCCTTGGCTGGCGTCTGTGCAGCCGGAGCCTGCGAACCCGCTGAGGGGGCACTGGCCTTTCCATTGGGATCGAGCGTACCAAGAACGCTGCCAACGGCCACTTCCGCACCGGAGGCCATCAGATCATTGCCCAGAACACCAGCCTGTGGCGCAGGCACTTCAACGCTGATCTTGTCGGTTTCCAGCTCGACGACAGGTTCGTCGGCGGCTACCGCCTGCCCGGGTTGCTTGAGCCATCGGGTTATCGTTGCCGAGGTGACACTTTCACCGAGAACCGGCACCCTAATCTCGACCGACATCATCTCTCCCTTTGCCCGTTAGGACTTCTGTCGCGCAGCATCTCGAACGACCATAGACAGGAACAGTCCGCGTGCCTACTCCACGCACCACGCGCGCCAAACCCAGAGAATGGGGATCATGGGGATGATTTGTCAGGGTTTGCCCGGGATCTCCTGCCGGGCGGCCCGATATTTCACCCGATTGTGACGCGACATCGTCTGATGACGGGGTCTTTCATCTGACCGGAGAGCGCCTCATATGCTGGGCCTGCCTCTGCCCCCTTGCGAAAGCGCCTCTTTTGTTCTGCCGGGCGATCCCGCACGCCACCATCATGAAAGACCTGTCCCCATGTATCTCGGTATCGATCTCGGCACTTCGGGTATCAAGGCGGTTCTGGTCGATCAGAACCAGCAGGTCATCGCCGCTCATACCGAAAAGCTGAGCGTCAGCCGCCCGCATCCGGGCTGGAGCGAGCAGAACCCGAATGACTGGTATGAAGCGACCCTGCGGGCTCTGGATGCCCTGCGCGACAGCCACCCCGAAGCGCTCGCTGCTGTGCGGGGCATTGGTCTGTCGGGCCAGCAGCATGGCGCTGTTCTGCTAGGTGAAGACGGCGCCGTACTACGCCCCTGTCTGCTCTGGAACGACACGCGGGCAGAAACGGAATGCTCGCTTTTCGAACATCGCTTTCCGCTCTGCCGCCAGATCACCGGCAATATCGCCATGCCCGGTTTTACTGCGCCCAAGGTGCTGTGGGTTGCCAGACACGAGCCTGAAGTCTTTGCCAAGGTCACGCATGTCGTGCTTCCAAAGGCATGGCTGCGCTTTCGCCTGACAGGCGCGCTGATTGACGACATGTCGGATGCATCTGGCTCGCTCTGGCTCGATACCGGTCGCAGGCTCTGGTCTGACGCGGCGCTCGAAGCTTCCAATCTGCGCCTTGCCGCCATGCCGGCGCTCTGCGAGGGCACTGACGCAGCTGGCACGCTGAATGCCGAACTCACCACGCGCTGGGGCATGAAGGAAGCCCCCGTCTTTGCCGGGGGCGCTGGCGATAATGCGGCTGGTGCTGTGGGACTCGGTGCCATTCACACGGGCGATGCGTTTCTGTCCCTTGGCACTTCGGGTGTTGTCTGGGTCACCACCGACTCCTTTCACCCCGGCGGCAATCACGCCATTCATTCCTTCTGTCATGCCGTGCCCAATCAATGGCACCAGATGGGTGTCACCTTGTCTGCTGCGGCTTCTCTTGCCTGGTGGTCGCGCGTGACGGGCATGGATGAGAAAGCCCTGCTTGCCGAATTGCCAGAAGCCCCTGAGGCCCCCTCACCCGTTCTGTTTGCGCCCTATCTCTCGGGGGAGCGCACACCCCATAATGACGGCTCGGTGCGGGGCGGATTCGTCGGCCTCACTCAGGACACGACACGCGCCGAGATGACCCAGGCCGTATTGGAAGGCGTTGCATTCTCCTTTCGCGATGCGCTCGAAGGCCTCGCCGAGTCCGGCACGGTCATTACCGAGGCCGATGTAATCGGCGGCGGCTCACGCAGCCCGCTCTGGACGGCTATCCTTGCCAGCGTGCTGGGTGTCACCCTTCATCGCCTCGCCAATGGCGAGCAGGGAGGCGCCTTCGGTGCAGCCCGTCTGGCGCGCATCGCCGTTACTGGCGAAGATGTCAGCGCTGTGTGCCTGCCGCCAGAGCGTGTGGCCTCCATTGCTCCGGATGACCGCCTGAGCGGCCCCTATCGTCAGGCCTATGCACGCTATCGGGCGCTTTACCCGGCGCTGAAAACTATTCCGTAAGCCAGAGAGAGAAACCGCTACGATTTCCCTCAGGGAAGGATGCAGAGGGGGTGGCTCCCCTCAACGACCATGCTCAGTGCAGTTCGGTCGGGCTGACTTTCTGCACGAAGCGTTGCACGACAGCCAGACCGCCATTTTCGATCAGGGTTGAATGCGCCCCCTGTTGCGTCGTCCATATCTGTTTCGGCTCTGGCGCCGCATTGAAAACGGCGAGGCTCTGCGCTGGCGGCACTGTGCCATCGCGCAGGGTGCGCATGACAAGAAGCGGCATTTTCAGACCCGCGACCCGACTGAGCGTGTCGAACTGGTTTCTCAGCAGCAGATGGACCGGCATATAGGGGTAACGCGACGAGGCCACATCGGCGATGCTGGTATAGGGCGCATCGAGCACAAGTCCCGCTGCCGGGTAGTCGAGCGCGGTTCGCAACGCGACATTCGTGCCAAGTGACTCGCCGTAGAGAATAATCTGGTTTGGTGCGATGCCCTGATTGCGCAGAAAATTCATGCCAGCCGCCGCATCAAGCACGAGACCCGCTTCACTCGGTGACCCCGGATTGCCCCCATAGCCACGATATTCGACCGCCAGCAATCCTGTCTCTCCCTGCGCCAGAAGTGCAAAACGGCGCGCGCGTGACGTGATCGATCCGGCATTGCCATGCAGATAAAGCAGGATCGGGGCGCCGACAGCAGGCGGCCGATAATAGGCCTTGAGATTGAGTCCGTCAGAACTGTGTAACGTCACCATACGCGCACCGGGAATGAGCGCTGCGGGATCGTCGAGAGGGGCTGAGTCAGCCGGAAAGACCAGACTATCCTGCCGGATATACAGAAACCCCGCCACGAGCAGATAGACGGCGACAAGGCAGGCAAGGAAGATCGCGGAATATCTGATCAAGACTGAAGCTCTCGGAACGATTTTCGGGCAGAGGCGTAGTCAAAAGGATGTGACCTTCCGAAACCCGATTGTCGAGAGTCAGATCAATGAAATATTTATGGCCTCTCCCGCTTCTGCTCGCCTTTCTTGCGGCAGCCGCTCTGACGCAAGCTGCTGAAAAGCCACCGGAAAAACCGCTGCGCAGCTATCAGCATCTATGGACCGACGAGAACGGTGTGAGCCATATAGCGCGCTGTCCGGTCTCGAATTTCTTTCTCAAGAGCATGTCGCCGCCAGCCGGGCCGCAATGGCAGAATCCTATGGCGCCCCAGACAGCGACGCTCATGATGACAGTCCAGCCCAGGCACTGGAACGGCGCTTGGCACCCTGACCCGAAGCCGCAATGGATCATTCCGCTCAAGGGGCGCTGGTGGGTGCGCGCCATGGATGGCACACGCGTCGAAATGGGCCCGGGCGATATCCTCTTTGGTGAGGATCAGGATGTGCACCCCATGGCCGATGGCCCATACAAGGGCAAGAAGGGCCACGATGCCGGGAATGTCGGCGATGACGAGGTGACACTGCTTGTCATCCAGTCGGCCAACCCGCCGGAAATCAACAAGCCCTGCCGCTATCACTGAACGCCCGACCGCAAGGCTGTGATCGCCTGACCATGATCATTCGTGGCATCATGACGCCATGACCAAGCGTATAGTCACTTCCATCGATGTCGCCCGCCTTGCAGGCGTTTCGCAATCGGCCGTTTCGAGGGCTTTTTCCTCAACGGCCAGCATTGCGCCCGCCACCAAGGAACGGGTGTTCCGGGCAGCGGAAACGCTGAATTACCGCCCCAACCGCATCCCTTCGATTATGCTGACGGGGCGCTCGGGTATGATCGGCATTATCGTGGGCGGGTTGCGCAATCCGCTTTACGGCTCGGCTCTTGAACAGCTTTCGTCGGGTATTCGCGACGCCGGGTTTCAGGTTCTGCTGGTGCAGGTCATCGACACCGTCACCCTCGACGCCGCTATTGACCAGCTTGCCGGATATCGCGTGGATGCCCTTGTCACGGCACTCGCCATAGGGTCGGAAAAAACGGCTGCCGCTCTCTCGGCGCTTGCCATACCTGTCATTGCGTTCAACTCCCCCCTGACAGGACCGGGCGTCTCGTCAGTGCGCTCGAATAACAGGGAATCCGGGCGCCGCGTGGCGCACATGATGGCCGAAAAACAGGTCAGACAACCCTTCTGGCTGGGCGGCCCCGACCGCAATGCGGCCTCTCAGGCAAGAAAAGCGGGTTTTCTTGAAGGCTGCGCTGAATCTGGCATGGAAGTGACGATGCTGGGCGGCGATGACAGCTATCAGAGCGGGTTCGATGCGATCACGACAGCGCTCGCCGACGGCCATCGACCTGACGGATTGTTCTGCAGCAATGATCTGATGGGATGTGGCGCACTCGACGCCTTGCGCGATCGCACAGGTTTTTCCTGTCCCGAGGACATCATGGTGATCGGCTATGACAATATCCCGCAATCGGCCTGGCACGGCTATCAGCTGAGCAGTTTCGACCAGCGTCCCGATGCCTTGGTGGCTGCGGCTCTCGATATCCTGACCCGATCTCTGGCAAGCCCGGAGGAGCGCCTTTCCGAAACCTGCGTCATCGACGCGACTCTGGTGCTTCGGCGCAGCACGGAAAAACCCGTCTGACTGGCGGGACATGCGAGCCGACCTCACCGCAGCAACATGCCGTGATGCGTGAATACAGCGCCTTGCAGGCCCGATATGCGGGCGCCTGAAGGGGCTTTTCAGTCTGCCCTCCTGATTGCCTGACGCAACCATTGCTCCTCTGCCCGCTTTATTGCATAGCTATGCAATATTCTGACCTTGCCCCGCTCTGCCCAGGAGGCCCCGCATGACAGACCGTTCCTTCCGCTCCATCCTGACCGGCTCTTTCTCAACGCCCTGTGCCAAAAACCCGACAGTCGCCATGATGGAGGCAGGCTATGCCAAGGCTGGCATCGATGCCCGCTATATCAATTGCGATGTGAAGCCCGATAATCTCGCCGCAGCGATTGCCGGGGCAAAGGCCATGGAATGGGCCGGGTTCAACTGCTCCATCCCTCACAAGATTGCCGTCATCGACCATCTCGACGAGCTTGCGGAATCGGCCAAAATCATTGGCGCGGTCAATTGCGTGCAGATCCGTGATGGCAAGCTGACCGGCAACAACACAGACGGGAAAGGCTTTCTTGCTTCGCTGCGCAAGCTGGCCGACCCGAAAGGAAAAACCATTTTCCTCCTCGGGGCCGGTGGGGCCGCGCGCGCCATCGCCGTCGAACTGGCTCTTGCCGGTGCGCGCCATATCACCATTGCCAATCGCAGCATCGAGAAGGCGCAGGCCATTGCCGAACTTCTGGCGAAACATACCGAATGCCAGGCCGAGGCTCAGGGCTGGCCTGAGGGGCTAAGCATCCCCGAAGGTATCGATGTGCTTATCAACGCGACCTCGATCGGCCTGGGCGATGCTGATGCGCTGCCCCCCGTCGATACCGGCTCGCTGGGTCATGCGGCCATCGTGGCCGATGTCATTCCCAACCCGCCCATGACCAGATTTCTGCGCGAGGCCAGAAAGCAGGGCTGCAGGACGCTCGATGGTCTCGGCATGCTGGTCAATCAGGGAATAATCGGTGCTGAACTGGTCGTAGGCGCCAAGCTCGATCCTGAGGTCATGGAAAAAACGCTGGCCGATATCTTCGGCGTGCAGGACTGAGCCTTTTTCGGAAGCAGACCAGTGCCGTGAGGGGCGGTATTTTTTGCCCCTCTCATCGGTGACCACATTTTTTCAGAAACAGTAGGTGGGCGATACGGCTTTTCCGGGCGCCCTCATTCCACGTTCGAAGCGCTGCCCCATGGCATGAGCTCTAAACGCAAGGCATCGGAGCCCTGTCCTCAGGTGGCGCTTCTCTCCACGCATCCGGGGTGGCTCAACACCCGAAACAAGGCCACTGCCCGACGCAGCCAATCAGCTCCGCGAGTGACAGACGTTCACAGATCGCGCTGGGGCATCTGGCGTTTTTCCGCCGCACGACGCCAGAAATTGCACAGAACCATACCCAGAATGCCAGCCAGCATACCGAAGGCGGTCGAACTCAGTTTCCCGGGCGGGAGGGCCGCCATCAAAATACCGCTCGACCCGCCAATGGCGAATGCCATCGTGCCAAGCAGGGCCGAGGCTGCCCCCGCCTGATGGCCATGATGCGTCAATGCCAGAACATTGGCATTGGGGCCGATGAAACCGAGCGTGAAGGTGGTGGTGATGATCAGGGCGCAAAGCGGCCAAGGGTCATTCTGCCCCACGACATGGCTCGCACTGACTGCCAGCAGGACCAGCCCCGAAACAAGGCAGGCCACGAGGCCGCCCTGCATGACCGAAGTAAATTTGAAGCGATGCGACAGACGCCCATTGATCTGTGTCGCCAGAATGAATCCGCCCGCATTGATGCCAAAAAAGATGGCAAAGGCCCGTGGCGTGAAGCCCAGCAGATGCTCGAACAGAAGCGGCGCGTTGGAGAGATAGGCGAACATCACGAAAGTGCTGAAGCTCGACAGCGTGGCCGACGACATGAAGACCGGCTCACGCACCAGACTGAGGTAGCGACGCAGAATTTCGATAGGCGGCAGGGCATAGCGTCGTTCTTCCGGCAGGGTCTCTGGCATGACCACCAGCCACAACACCGCAAGCAACGCGGCCGCGACAGCTCCGGCCCAGAAAATCAGGCGCCAGCTTCCAAAAGCCAGAAAGATACTGCCCAGTGTTGGCGCCAGAATGGGCCCCACGCCAAAAACAAGGGTCAGTTGCGACATGAGCTTCACCGCTTCATGCCCCGTGGCGACGTCGCGCACGATGGCACGGGGAATCACGCTGGTAATGGCGCCACCAAGAGCCGCAACCAGACGCAACAGGCAGAATGACCAGTAGGAGCCGGTCGTCGCCAGAGCGATGGTTGCCAGAACATAGATGGCAAGCCCGGCCACCATGGGCTTGTGTCGCCCGAAGCGGTCGGAAAGCGGCCCCAGGCAGAACTGCCCGATGGCAAGCCCGATGAACCACGCAGCAAGTGTGAGCTGTGCCGAGCCGGGCCCCTGACCCAGATCGCGCTCGAGCTGGGGGAAGGCTGGCAGATACATATCGGTCGAGATCGGACCGATCGTACTGACGAGCCCGAGCAGAATGATCTGCCCGGTTGAAAAGCGTATGGCGGGATGAGGCGATGAGGTCAGCACGGGAAAACCGGGTCCAATCAGTCTTGGCCGTCGAGACACGAAAACATGCCGAACGCGCATGGTACGCGCTGGTCATCACCCGAAAGAGGGCAAGGCCCGGTTTCTCAGGGGGAGTCGTGTCTGTCAGACATAGAAATCCCTTCTCCTCCTCCCCTGCCCGAAAGGCAACCGGCGTTTTCGCACTGACCTTGCCTGCGCCCAGGCTGTAACGGGTTTGTGTGGCAGCCTCACCTCACGGCCAGGCATGTCGTGCCTCGTCACCGTTTGTCTTGCGTATCAGGGAACGTCGCCGCACAGGATCACAGGTAGGTAGAGACACTACGGATGGCCAGCTCGAAATTGATCGCACCACAACGCAGAAAAATATAAAAATACAATATAATTTATCATGGTTTTGTAAAATAATCATAAGAGAAGAATATGAATTATAAAATAAAATTAGCGTTTATTTTTTCAATAATAATCGCAATTTTTATAATACCAGCCCGGATACAGGCCAGTCCTTTGCCAGACTGCGTCAATCCTCAGGAGGTTATGTCAGGCACCCGACTGACCAGTGAAAAAACCAACGAGTATCCGGGCCAGAAAAGCACGCTCAAGGCGGCGGCACTACACCCTGTATTTCATCTCGATTTCAACACCTGCGTTCCCGATATCATCTGGTTCAATGCGGGTCTTTTCATGACGCGTTACCGCGAGCTCTTTAAACTCACTCCGCAGGGATTAGCCCTCAAAGGGACCGGCAGACCGTTTAACCCCGCACACGACGATCATGGTGAGAACAGGCGTTGCCGCGACATCTCGACAACAGCCGATATCTGCCTCGATCGAGAGACCGACCACGAAATTGTCTCCATCAGGCCCCACGATCCGACCATGCGGCGCATTCCGCTCATCATCTCCGGAGCCAGAAGGATCAAGAGCTTCGAGTTCCTACCCTCACCCGACGCACCATCAGGCCTTGTCAGTCTGATGATCGACCGGCACACCGGCTATGATTTCCTCATGTTCGATGTCTCGCATTTCCCTAAACAGCCAGGGTCAGGCCCTGAATCTGCGCCGTAAGCCTGACAGACCGCTATCCGCTTTCGCTCCCGCACGCTTTATCCCGTGCCCGGTTTGGGCTACGCCCTGCACAAAGAGAGTTCGCACAGGATAAGAGATCACATGCGCATAGCGATGATTGGCGGCGGTTATGTCGGACTGGTTTCCGGCGCCTGCTTTGCGGAATTCGGCACCGAGGTCGTGATTGTCGAAGCGGATCAGGACAAGCTGGCCGCACTCAGGGCTGGTGCCATTCCCATCTATGAACCCGGTCTCGACAAGATCGTCTCGGCCAATGTTGCGGCTGGTCGCCTGAGCTTTACCGATGCGCTCGACAGCGCCATCGACACGGTCGATGCCGTGTTCATCGCGGTCGGCACGCCGACGCGCCGTGGCGATGGCCATGCCGATCTGACCTATGTGTACGAAGCGACACGGCAGATTGCCCGCCATGCCCGCAAGGGTCTGCTGGTTGTCACCAAATCGACCGTTCCTGTCGGCACCGGACGCGAAGTGGCCCGCATCCTGCGTGAAGAGCGTCCTGACCTGTCCTTCAGCGTGGCCTCCAACCCGGAATTCCTGCGCGAGGGAAATGCCATCGGCGATTTCATGCGGCCCGATCGCGTGATCATCGGCATCGACGATACGGCCACCGATGGCGGTGCCAATGCCCGCGCCCTGATGCACCAGCTTTATCGCCCGCTCTATCTTATCGAGACGCCCATCGTCATGACGGGGCTCGAGACCGCAGAACTCACCAAATATGCCGCCAATGCCTTTCTCGCCATGAAGGTCACCTTCATCAATGAAATGGCCGATCTGTGCGAGAAAGTGGGCGGCAATATTCATGATGTCGCGCGAGGCATGGGGCTCGATCAGCGCATCGGGCGCAAGTTTCTCCATGCCGGGCCTGGTTATGGCGGCTCATGCTTCCCCAAGGACACACGCGCCCTGACAGCCATCGCCCGCGATGCAGGCAGCCCCTCGCTTCTGGTCGAGGCAACGGTTGCGATCAACGAAGCCCGCAAGGCTGCCATGGCCGAGCGCGTGATCGCCCTGTGCGAAGGCACGGTCAAGGGCAAGACCATTGCCATTCTGGGGCTGACGTTCAAACCCGACACCGATGACATGCGCGAGGCATCGTCACTCCCTCTGATCCAGCGCCTGATCGAGGAAGGGGCCACCATCCAGGCTTTCGATCCTGAAGGCATGAAGCCCGCCCGCCCGCTCCTGCCCGAGAGCGTGATCTATGCCAACTCGGCGCAGGAAGCCGCTACCGGCGCCGACGCGCTGGTCGTGCTGACGGAATGGAACGAGTTCCGCGCCATTGCCCCGTCCAAGCTGAAAGCCGCGATGCGTGGTGCCGTGATTGCTGATTTCCGCAATATTTGGGACCCGACGACCCTGAGGGCTGCGGGCTTTACCTATCGCTCGATCGGTCGCCCCTGAGCTGAAACGCGACAGCTCGCACGTCGGTAACGACCGCCCTGAACACCGTACATGCGGTGTTCAGGCCAGTGCTCGGCGCAGCAGATAAAGGCCCTGAGGCGAAACCGGGGCAGACGCGACTTGCTCTATCATGGAGCTGGCTGCATCGAGACCAGTTGGAACGGAAGCAGGGTCTTCGATTTCCCTTTGTTGAACTGCGGCAATCTGTCGAGCTGAGCCACAGGCAGCCAGAGCCGCCCGTCCCCGGTGAGTATGGGCGCATCGGCCCAATGCAGCCGAGGGTCGTGGAGAAGGGCCACGATCCGACCATCAGCCTCACGCCGATAGACGGTGTCATCCTTCAGGGCGGTGAAATAAAGCCTGCCTGCGCGATCCATCGTGCTGCCTCCTATCGGGGGCAGATCGGCCCATGGGGTTACCTGCGCGGCCAGTTTGTCTGGCGGTAATGCTGCATCATCGAGAGCTGCTGTCGGCACTTGCGACCATGGCCCTTCCAGCGGGCCAAAATAAAGCGTCTTGCCGTCCGGACTGACTTCGAGAGGATCGACATTGATCCGCAGCGGCTGGCCTTTGTCGTCGCGCAGGATCCTACCCCCCATGACGACAGGACGGTCTGCCCGCGCCATGACCGCAGGATGGCCAGCCAGCACGCGACGACACGCCCCGCTGGCGATATCGAGCACCAGCAACGCGCCAGTACCGGCATCGGTCAGATAGGCATGTGCGCCATTGAAGCGGATATCGTCGATGTAGCTCCCCACCGGAGCGACATTTTCGCCCAGCGGATAGACCCGGATAATTTTGCCCGTTCTGGTGTCAAGGCGCACCAGCTTTGCGCCGCCCGCAACGGCAGGGCCGCCAAAGCGCGGCGTGCCTGTATCGACAACCCATAACTGCCCCTCACCGTCGACATGCAAGGCATTGACGTTGACGAAATACCGTCTCGCATCAAGACCGGGTTTCCAGCCATTCCATGCCTGATCAGGGAAGGGGCGGAGTCTGTTTCCAGGCTCCAGGACAGCGACGGAAGGCCCGGAAAATCCGGTCCAGCGCGGGCCGCTCACGAAGATCCGTCCACCCGCATGGGCGACCGCGTTCCAGTCGAGCGTCGTGCCGGACGTTTCGACACGGAGCGAGGTGGCCTCTGCCCTACCTGAAATCGAGAATGCAGGACCAAAGCCTAACAGAAGGCTCAGAGCAATCGCTGCGACGGACATGCGTCGACCTGACGAGTGATGAAAATAAGCCCCAACTCTCTTCATGTGATCTGATCCTTCCCGGAAAATGCGCCTGTCTTGTTCCTGCCGTCGTCAGGTGAAGCGTTAACAGGAGAGACCAGCGTTGGGGTTGACGTAAAACGGGCTGAAATAGGGATGGACCGCGCGGACTCCGATCCAGCGCGACCATCCCGACACCCCGGCGCCGCCATCGCCAGACATATCTCGGCGGCGACAGGACGGGTGAACGTCAGGCTTCATTCAGCCTCGGACGCTGGGTCAAATCCCTCGAGAACCACCTTGCCACGCGCCTTGCCGCTTTCGATCAGGGCATGGGCGCGACGCAGATTGGCCGCCGTGATGGGTCCGAAATGCGCCCCAAGCGTCGTACGCAGGCGCCCGCCATCGATAAGAGCCGCTACCTCGTTCAGAATATGTCCCTGTCGTGCCATGTCTGCCGTCGCAAACATCGAACGAGTGAACATGAACTCCCAGTGCAGTGAGAGGCTCTTGCGCTTCAGAGGCGCAGCATCGAGCGTGGCGGGGTCGTCTATGAGGCCGAAACGCCCCTGTGGCGCCAGAAGTGCGACGATGTCGGCCATATGCTCGGCGGTCTGGGTGGTGGAGAACACAAAACCCGGTGCGCCCGTTGGCAGGGCTGCCACTTGCGATGCCAGATCCTGACGATGATCGATCACATGATGCGCGCCGAGTTCCTTCACCCATTCCCGGGTTTCAGGACGTGACGCAGTCGCGATGACGGTCACATCCGTCAGCGCACGCACAAGCTGGATAGCAATCGACCCGACACCACCCGCGCCGCCAATAATCAGCACGGCAGGCTGCGTTCCCGGCACAGGGCGGGTAATCTCCAGCCGATCGAACAGCATTTCCCAGGCGGTCAGGGCGGTCAGCGGAAGGGCCGCAGCCTGAGCCCAGTCCAGCGCTTCGGGTTTGCGACCGACAAGCCGCTCATCCACCAGATGGAACTCGGCATTGGTGCCGGGCCGCAGCAAGGCGCCAGCATAGAAAACGGAATCACCGACAGCGAAATCCTGCACGTCCGGTCCTGTCGCTTTCACGATGCCGGCTGCGTCCCACCCCAGCACGCGCCACTGACCCGGCTCCGGGGTCGCGCTGGCACGGATTTTCGCATCCACCGGATTGACCGAAACGGCCCGGATTTCCACGAGAAGGTCGCGCCCGGTTGGAACGGGAATGGGCAGATCGATATCGCTCAGGGCGCTGGTATCGTCGATTGCTCCGGGAGTTTTATAGCCGATGGCCCGCATGTCTTCTGCTCCATGGTTGAATGACGCAGAGATGGGACCTTATGATTGTTTCGCGCAAGAACGCACATATTCTGTCCATAGTATCGGAAATGATACCGTCATGCCCCGTATCCGTCACAAGAGCCTCGATTGCAGCCCCGGCTGCGCCGTCGAGGCCACGCTCGAACTGATTGATGGAAAATGGAAAGGCGTGATCCTGTACCATCTGTTTCATGGCACGATGCGCTTCAACGCTTTGCGCAAGATCCTGCCCAACGTGACACAACGCATGCTGACGATGCAGCTTCGCGAACTCGAGGAAGACGGGTTCATCCATCGGGAAATCTACCCTCAAATCCCCCCGAAGGTAGAATACAGCCTTACCGATTTCGGCAGAACCCTTGAGCCGGTCGTAATGGCGCTCAAGCGCTGGGGGGATGAGCACACGACATTCGGCGCTGAAAAGAAGAAATCACCTGCTCTGGGGACACAAGGTCAACACGGCTGAACGCAAGCAGAACGCTTCTCGGGCGCACCTGCGATCGAGGGGTTTTCGGACATACTCGGGCTTGCCCCGAAGGGCATCCGTCAGCCTCTCTGCACGCTCCACTTCCCGCGCAGAGCCAGCCTTCGCAGATCAGACACTCGGCCAGCTTTACCGGGTCTGAACTGCCATCAGAAACCGAGACGATCCTTGATGCGGCCTTTCATGATCCCCGCAACGACGCCCGCTTTCCAAGCGAAATGCAGCGGAATAGGCTTGATCGGCCGCTCGGGAAAAAGCACAGCCCCGCCCTGTACCATCTCGGCAAGGTTCTGACCCATGAGCGTGGCCATGGCCACGCCACGGCCATTATAGCCCAGACAGGCCAGCAGCCCCGGCTCGGGTCGGTGCAAATGAGGGTAATGATCGAGGGTCAGAGCCAGCTGCCCGTTCCATCCGGTCTCCCATTCCAGTTTCTGAAGCTCGGGCCAGAGTCGTCGCGCGCGGGCCATGAGATAGGGAAAGGCCTTTGCTCCTTCGAGATCGCGCGACGCAGAGCGCCCGCCCATCAGCAGGCGACCTTCGGCATCGACACGATAATAGGTGGTGATTTCGCCAAGCTCATAAAGTGATTCACGTTGCGGCAAAATTCTTTCGCGCAGCGATAATGGCAGCGGCGCGCTGGCGACGATGGCGCTGTAGACCGGCACGATCGAGCGGCGCAACGTATCGAGCAAAGGGCCGGAATACGCATTTGTGGCGAGGATGACCTGTTGCGCGCGCACTGAGCCGTTGGACGTGATGACACGCCATCCCTCCCCTGAGCGCCTGAGCGACGTGACGGCCGACCGGTCATGCAGCCGCGCCCCGGCTTTCATGGCAGCGCGCGCCAGACCGCGCGTATAGGCAAGCGGGTCGAGCTGGCCACCACGACGATCCAGCATACCCCCATGATAGAGGCTGGTGCCGCTACGCGCCGTGATGGCCCCTTTCGTCAGAATTTCGGCCGGGTTGCCAATCGCCACACATTGCCGGGCAAGCGTCTCGAGCGGCGCCATCTGGCCTTCGGCCGTCGCCGCCCGGATCGTCCCGCTGCGCAGGGCGTCACAGGCGATATCGTGCCGGGCGACAAGGTCGAAAACGAGATCCGGCGCGGCCCAGGCCCGCTGTGCCAGAACCGCCCCACGCTCTGGGCCGAAATCACGCAAAACCTGTTCTGGCGTCGTCTTGAGGCCAGGGTTGATCTGGCCCCCGTTGCGGCCTGATGCCCCCCAGCCTGGCTCTTGCGCATCGAGAACGACCACATCGTGCCCGGCCTCTGACAGATGGAGTGCCGCAGAAAGCCCTGTCAGACCGGCACCGATAACAACGATCTGCGCCCTCGCCTCCCCGGTCAGAGAAACAAGCCCTAGAGAGGCCTCCTTGCGTGCGTAGAGACTGGGATTCATGCGATCTCCCCTGCGCGCTGCGCTTCAGCCGCCGTAACCGATCAGGGCCCGTATTTCGAGGAAATCATGCAATCCCCATTTCGAGCATTCACGGCCATTGCCTGACTGACCGAAACCGCCAAAAGGCGCGGCTACCGTCCAGTCAGCACCGTTGATGTTCACGTTGCCTGCGCGTGATGTTCACGTTGCCTGCGCGCAGACGCCGCGCCACCTTGCGCGCATGAGCGAGATCGCCTGACTGCACATAGGCAGCGAGACCATAAGGCGTATCATTGGCTATGCGGATGGCGTCCTCTTCATCGTCATACGCAATGATCGACAGCACGGGCCCGAAAATCTCTTCGCGGGCGATGGTCATGTCGGTCGTGACATGGCCGAAGACCGTCGGCTGAACATAATAGCCGGTCTCAAGCTCCTTGGGTTTGCCTGCGCCGCCCACAACAAGCGTCGCCCCCTCTTCAATCCCCTTGGTGATGAGCGCCTGGATACGACCATATTGCACCTCGCTCACGACCGGTCCGAGCTGGGTCTCTTCATCCGCAGGGTTACCCAGACGCAAGGTGGCGACGGTCTGTGCGGCGAGAGCCATCGCATCTTCCATGCGGGCGCGGGGCACAAGCATGCGGGTAGGCGCATCACAGGACTGACCGGAATTGCTCAGGCAGCCGCGCACGCCACGCTGGACGGCTTCGGTAAAATCGGCATCAGGCAGAATGATATTGGCCGATTTGCCTCCCAGTTCCTGATGCACGCGCTTGACCGTATCGGCAGCCAGCTTGGCGACCGCAGCCCCCGCCCTTGTCGACCCGGTGATCGAGATCATCGCGATATCGGGATGGGCCGCCAGTGTCGCGCCGACGCCGGGACCATCGCCATTGACCATATTGAAGACACCTGCCGGAACACCCGCCTCATGCAGGATATCGGCGAAAACCAGTGCGCTCAGAGGCGCAACCTCGCTGGGCTTGAGAACCATGGTGCAGCCTGCCGCCAATGCCGGGGCGACCTTGCACATGATCTGGTTCATCGGCCAGTTCCAGGGCGTGATCAGCCCGCAGACGCCTACGGCCTCGCGGGTGATATAGACATCCCCCTCAGGTCCCTCGAATGAGAAATTGCGCAGAACCGCGATCATTTCTTCCAGATGCGCCAGCCCTGCCCAGCTCTGGCTGTCGCGCGCCCGGGCAATGGGCGACCCCATTTCGAGCGAAATGGCCTGAGCCATATCTTCGCTGCGTCGCTTGTAGATGGCGAGCATGCGCTCAAGCACCGCCAGACGCTCTTCGCGGCTCGAAACTGACCAGGTAGGAAAAGCCGCTTTTGCGGCCGCGACAGCGCGCTCGACATCGACCTCATCTCCCAACGCAATCTGCGCGCAGGGCTGCTCACTGGCCGGGTTGATAACGTCGATCTTTGCCGTGCCATGCGGCTTGATCCACTGACCATTGATATAGAATTCGAGAGCATGGGACATGAGAGAGCGTGATCCTGAGAGCGGAAAAGCGGGAAGCGGAAAAAGGATTATTCCCCCGGACGGGAAAGCGAACAGACGCGCCGTGGCGCCTTGCCCATGAGCTGGCGCAACAGGGCAACACCGCCCATCAGCATCATGGTGACGGTGCTCAGAGCGAGTTCGTGTCGGGTATGGGCAACGAGTGCCATCGCCACCAGAGCGCCCATCAGCAACACGAGCGTCAGAAGCGGCGTGAGACCCATGCCGCACAGACGAATGCGCGTCAGCACGATCAGCGCATTGTGGAAAATGATCAGTGCACCGGTGGCACTGAGCAGAAAGGCAAAAACGGCATTGGGTGAGGCAATCGCCACAGCGGCAATGGCGAGAGCGGCGGCAGCGCTGAACAGCACGGCAATGCGCGGCGCCTGTGTGCGCGGGTCGAGACGCATGAAGTGACGGGGGGCATCATCGACATCGGCCAGTTCGAACAGAACGCGCGACGTTGCATAAAGCCCTGAATTGAGGGTGGAGAGCATGGCCGAGACAATCACGATTTCCATCGCGGCACTGGCAAAAGGCACATGCAATCGGTTGAGCACCAGCAGAAAAGGCGATTCACCCGGCACGACCTGCGACCAGGGCACCAGACAGAGAATGAGGGCGACAGAACAGAGATAGAAACCAACAACCCGCAGGGCAACGGCGCGCGTAGCCCTGGCGATATTGCGATCGGGGGCATCGGATTCGAGCGCTGCAATGGTTACCACCTCGCTACCGGACATCGAGAAGATGATGGCCGGAATGACCGCAAGCAAGGCCATCCAGCCATGCGGCACGAAGCCACCAGCCAGAATGGCTGCATGGGGTGGGCTGTTGCCATGCATAAGGGCCCCGAGGCCGATCAGGATGAACACGGCAATCGCCGCGATCTTGAGCATGGCAAACCAGTATTCAAGCTCGCCATAGGCCTGCACTGCCAGCAGATTGGCCGCTGTCATGGTGCCTAGAATGATCACCTCAACCAGACCGAAAGGCAGATGGGCGAGCGGCGCCAGCAGCGCGGCAGCAGCCATGATCTCGATCGCGAGCGTCGTGACCCAGACAAGCCAGTAGGTCCAGCCGGTCATGAAGCCTGCATGCCCCCCGAGGGCATGACGGATCTGATTGACGAAAGACCCGTGACCCGGTGCCCGCAAGGCGATATCGCGCAGCATCAGATTGACCAGAAAGGTCATGAGCCCTGCAAGAGCGTAAGAAAGCAACGCGCCCGGCCCCGCCACGGATATCGGCGTCGAGGCACCTATGAAAAATCCTGCGCCAACCACGCCCCCGATGGAGATCATGGCAATATGGCGCGGTCGAAGACTGCGGGCGAGCGCGTTTTCTGTCATGCACGATCCTATGAAGCGGCCTGCGATAGAGCCCTGTAACTGGAACGTTCCGTATTCGATCAGGATTCGGCTGGCAGGGGAAGCTCACCGGTCAGAAACTGGGCACGACCGTGACCGAACGACCAGTGGGCATCTCCATTTTCAACAACCGAAATCATGACATCGGAAGGGAGAATGCCACAATCCCTTTCGAGATAATTCGTGAGAAGCCGGTAAAATTCCGCAACGGACTCAGCCCCTCTCGGACGACTGAACATCTGCAGCAGCACCATGGATTTTGTGCGCGGAATATCGAGACCGGTATCCTCGACAATCATGTGGCTGGGCTTGTGTTCCGTTACAATTTGATAACGATCTCTGCGGGGCACCTGAAAGGCCTCGAGCATGGCCTCGTGTGCCGAATCCAGAATATCCCTGATCTGCTCCGGGGTACGGCCTTCAAAGAGATGAAAATGCAGCAATGGCATGACTATGTCCTGAATAAAGAATGAGGATCGTCAGTGGGTCACGGTTGCGATAAGGCCCGCCAGTGTTTCCCCCATGGCGCGCAACTCCTGCGGTGTCGCGACAAAAGGTGGCGCGAGGGAGACCGTGTCACCTGTGCAGCGCAGAAGCAGCCCGTGGCTGAGGCCAAGCTCGAACAGCTTCAGCCCCCGCGCACCGGGGGCAATTGAGTCGGGTTGCAGATCAATGGCTGCAGCCAGACCGATATTGCGGACATCGGTAACTCCCGGCGCGTGATCGAGCTTGTGGACCGTCTCCTGCAGCACGGTCTCCAGAGAAAGAACACGCTCGAACAGGTTTTCTTCCTCCATGATATCAAGCACAGCATTGCCGACAGCGGCTGCCAGAGGGTGACCCGAATAGGTGTAACCATGCGCGAATTCGATGGCATTTTCGGGTCCGGTCATGAACGTCCCATAGAGATCGCTGCGTACGAGAACGCCCCCCATGGGCACGACACCATTCGTGACCGCCTTGGCAAAGGTGATCATATCGGGAACGACATCGAATCTCTGCGCGGCAAAGGGCGCCCCAAGGCGACCAAACCCGGTAATGACCTCGTCGAAAATCAGGAGAATTCCGTGCCTAGTGCATAGTTCACGCAGGCGGCGCAGATAGCCGACAGGCGGCACGATCACCCCGGTAGAACCCTGCACCGGCTCGACGATGACAGCAGCAACTGTGCTGGCATCATGCAGCGCGACCAGACGGTCGAGATCATCTGCCAGATCGGCCCCTGCCGCAGGCTGACCATGCGAAAATGCTGCTGTGTCGGGCGTATGGGTGTGGCGCAGATGATCGACGCCATTCAGCATGCCCGCCGCAAACATCCTGCGATTGGGCACGATGCCGCCTACGGAGAGCCCACCGAAACCAACCCCGTGATAACCCCGCTCGCGCCCGATCATGCGAAATCTGCCGCCTTCGCCGCGCAGACGATGATAACCAAGGGCTATTTTCAGCGCCGTATCGACGGCCTCTGAGCCTGAATTTGTGAAAAACACATGGTCCAGACCGTCTGGCGCCATCGCAACGATCCTGTCAGCCAGCCTGACCGTGACCGGGTTGGTTACCTGAAACCCCGTGCAGTAATCGAGCGTCTCGGCCTGTGTTTTCAGCGCCTCGACAATACGCGGGTGAGCATGACCGAGGGGGGTGCACCACAGGCCCGAAAGCGTATCGAAAAGTGTAGCGCCCTCGGGCGTCCGATAATAACAGCCTCTGCCAGAGGCGATCAGGCGCGACGCCGAATTCTGCCTCACGCGCCGGTTGGCCGTAAATGGCATCCAGTACGTTCCTGCCGCAAGACTGCGCACAGGATCGAAATCGGAAGGCGACGATGCCATAAGGGGACTCTCTTGTTATTCGATCGGGGCATGGCTGGCACGCATCTCGCACAGGCGAGGCTCGCGATGGCCTCACTATTCCAATCCCGAAATAAACCTGTCTATATACAGTCAGGCGATCCCGCTGCGTATCTGTGCCGGTCCGTGCAGCGATACAGCTTCATATCGCCATACGGGCAGAGGATTTTCGCGTGGTCAGACCCTGTCTTTTTTTATTGGAGCACATGCGATCATGATCAGGCTGGACCATAATGCTGCCACCCCTCTGGTCGGTCAGATCGTCGATGCCATACGCACACGCATCGTTGCTGGCACCTGGATGGATGGAATGAAGCTTCCGTCCATCCGCAAACTTGCAGAAGGATGCGGCGTCAGCCCCCTTACCGTGTCGAATGCCTATAACCGGCTGGTTGCAGAAGGATTTCTTCAGGCCAGGCGGGCCAGCGGCTATTTTGTGACGCATGAGCCAAATGCGGCTTCCGGTGCAGTCGAGACGGCCAGCCCCCATCCTTCGGTCGACTCGCTCTGGCTGTTGCAGCGCGCCTATGAAGGCGATGTCCGGCAGATTCAGGCGGGGTGCGGCTGGCTTCCCGAAAGCTGTCTTTATACCAGCGGCGTGCGCTATGCGCTCAACAGCCTTGGTCGTCGGCCTGACATGCAGGGCCTCGGCTATGGCAACCCCTATGGGCATGACGGCCTGCGCGAGCAGATCGCGCTCAGTCTTGCGCGTCAGGGCATAGCCTGCCAGCGCAGCGGTATCATTCTCACCCATGGCGCGAGTCAGGCTCTGGAATTATCCATACGCTGCCTGACACGACCGGGTGACACGATTCTGGTTGAAGACCCCGGCTACTGCAATCTCTTTCCCGCGCTGCAGGCCTTGGGTCTCACCCTGTGCGGGGTACCCCGCCTCAAGGATGGCCCCTGCACCGAGAGCTTTGCGAGACTGGCACGCGAGAAGCGACCCAGGGCCTTCATCATCAATACCCGCCTGCACAACCCGACCGGCACCTGCTGCTCGGCGCCCGTTCTGCACAAGCTGCTGCGCATTGCCGAAGCCCATGACATCATGCTGATCGAGGATGATATTTTTGGCGATCTTGCCCCCGACACGAGCCCGACCCTCGCCTATCTGGGCCAGCTCGATCACGTGATCCGAATCAGCAGCTTCTCGAAAACCATCTCGCCCGGCCTGCGCGTCGGCTATGTCGCTGCCAGCACGGTCATTGCACGGGAAATTCTCAAGCTGAAAATGGCAAGCAGCCTGACCAGCACCTCGATTTCCGAAGCCATTGTGCATCATTGCCTCGCCGATGGGCGTTATCGCCTTCATCTGGCCAGGTTGCGCGAAAGGCTGACACATCTTCAGGAAAAGGCGCTCAGACGCTTTGCAAAAACCGGCCTCGTGCCGTTCTGCAAGCCTGAAGGCGGCATGTTTCTCTGGATGCGATTCGCCCAGGAACATGACGTGCTGCAACTCACCCGCGACGCCGCCCGAGCCAATTTTCTTTTGGCACCGGGAAGTTATTTCTCACCCGATGGCGCGCCATCGCCATGGCTGCGCTTCAATATCACCCAATGCGACAGGCCTGAGATATTCACCTTTCTCAATCAGTGGCGAGCCGCAAACAGGGGCGCGCAACGCGCTGAAACGGCCCTGTCCGCCCCCCGGTGAAACAGGCTCCTATTATTTCCACAAAAACGTTGCGCGTTCGATTTTATGCACATAGAGTTTGACAAAGGATGACGGCGCAGCCCGACCCGTGCCCTGGGCATGATGTCAGCGCTCCCCTCATCTTCAAGAAAATCGTGCTCTGACAACGCACAGCGCCCCGAGACCGTATTTAGGGGACTGACATGGGCGGTTTCGCTCAAATTGTTACGAACACCAAACGAGATGGAACGGATATGATCAAATTCACCCGCCCCACCCGATTTGATCCACGATGTCGCGTCCCGCCCCTCTCTTTTCGAACTTTGCTCTGCGCCTCGGCGCTTTTCGTCGTTCTTCCCCAATCCGGCCACGCTGCCAGCAAGGCGGAGAGCCATCGAAAATCGGGCGTTCCTTCTGCGCGTGCCGCAGGGACATCGGCGCATACTCCCCAAATAAAACGGTCTCCCACCCATATTGCCCGCTCGGGTGGCAATGAGACGATGACAGTCAGTGCCAGCCGTACGGCTTCGCGTGGCGCCGAAAACGTCATCTCCAAAGCCGTCATGGCCCAGTTCACCCCCGGCACCAGTGTCCTTAAGGCGGTTGATCGCCTCCCTGGCGTCAGCTTCAGCTCCACCGACCCGCTGGGCATCGATACATGGGGGTCGAGCATCTATGTGCGCGGCTTTTTCATGGACCAGCTCGGCGTCACGCTGGATGGTATTCCGCTCAATGACCAGACCTATGAAAGCAATAACGGCCTGAACGTCATTCAGGCCTCGATCTCGGATGATATCGAGCGTTCTGTGCTCTCCGAGGGCCCTGGCGGCGTCGATGTTCCCTCGACCTCCACGCTTGGTGGCACGCTGCAATTCGAAACCAGCGACCCCAAGGACAAGATGGGCGGAAAGATCTCGCAGGGCTTTGGCACATACAGCTCCTATCGCACCTATATACGCGGTGATTCCGGCGTCCTGAATCCGAGCGGCACCAAGGCCTTCGTGGCCTATTCGCGCAGTGAGGAAGGCAAATGGATGGGGGGTGGCACCCAGTTCCAGCAGCAGGTCGATGCCAAAATCGTGCAGCCTGTCGGCCATGACAGCGTGATCAAGGCCTTCTTCAACTGGAGCGACCTGCAGGAATGGGGCTATCAGGACACGTCTCTGGCCATGATCGACGCGCTTGGCTGGCGTGTGCCGCATCTTTATCCGAATTATGCCCTGGCCACGGCCTATGCTTCAGGTGCCGTTTCACTGCCTACCTCAGCCGCTATTCAGGCCAATGGTGACGAGCCCTATCTTTATGACGGTGGCCAGGCAGAGGTCGATTATACCGGCGGTCTGAACATGGATCTGGCGCTGACAGATCACCTGCGCTGGAAATCGACGCTCTATGGCACCAGCCAGACGGGTTATTATACCTATGCCGATTACAGCACCCCTTCCGCCGGAACGGGTGCCCCGTTCTCGGAAGAAGTATGGCAGACCAGGCAGGAGCGTTATGGCTTCACCTCGGCCCTGAATTATCGCATCGCGCATCACACGATCGATACGGGCGTCTGGTTTGAGAACAACAACCAGCAGGCCGATCTGTTCTGGTATAACGAGCCCCTTCTCGGCACCGGATCCCCGCTGAAAACAGTGGGCCCCTATGACACCTATGGCCCTGCCTTTCTTCAGGGCTATGGCTTCATGTGGCACACCAACACATTCACCTATCATCTTGAAGATACCTGGCGGCCGCTCGATAATCTGCGCCTGACGGCCGGATTTAAATCCATGCTCTCCACCACGGCGGGTGGCGCCAATTACAATAATCCGGATTATACCGGTGCCGACGCACTGCCCAATGGCAGCATGACCGCCTCTTCGGCCTTTCTGCCCCATGTGGGCGGCAGCTGGCATTTTCTGCCGCATCATGAATTCTATTTCGACCTCGCCGAAAATATGCGCAGCTATCAGGTATTGCCCAATGGTGTAGGTAATGCGCTGTGGTCGGTGCAGGACCAGGCGACCTTCGACCAGCTGCGCCAGACCGTCAAACCCGAGCGCGACTGGGTTTATGCTGTCGGCTATCGCTATACCGACAAATACCTCCAGGCCAGCCTGGCCGGCTATCACGCCGATGCCAGTCACAGATTGCAGGCTGCCACTGAAGGCACGATTACCAACCCGGTATCGAGCGTCGCGCAGACGAGTGTTCACACCAATGGCGTGGATGCCGCCCTGACCCTTACCCCGATCAAGGGTCTCTCCCTGTATAACAGCGTGAGCTACAATCACTCTACCTATGGTGGCAACATCACGACGGCCGATGGTATTTATTATACCAAGGGCAAGAAGGTCGTGAACTATCCGCAGTTCATGTACAAGGCCAATCTGTCCTATCGCTGGAAAGGCCTCGAAACGCATTTCGATGTTCATTATTACTCGAAACGTTATTTCAGCTATACCAACGACACCTCAGTCGGCGGTTACTGGCTGACCAGTGCTGGCGCCCGATACAATGTCGGCAATTACGGTTTTGCCAAGAACATCACCATCGATTTCAATGTCTATAACCTGCTCAACTCGAAATATATCTCGATGATGGGCGAAAACGGCAACCCGATGTCGGGCGATTACCAGTCGCTCGAACGCGGCTCGCCACGACAGTTTTTCGGTACGGTCAGCACCGAGTTCTGACTCCGCTCCCTTCGCCGCAGGCGAGACCGTGCAAAGGCACATGTCCCCTGCGGCACCTTCATTTTCCAGATTTTTCGCCCTTAAGCGCCTTCTCGTTTCCGCCCCTCCGCAAGGACCGAACCCCAATGCGTTTCCTCTCCAGAAAACTGGCCGGCATGACAGCGCTGTTGCTCGCTGGCGCAGCCCTGACACCCTGCGGCAAGGCCCTTGCGGATGATCCCGTTCTGCAGACGGAAGAAAGCGACATCATCAAGCTTTCTCCGGTCACGCCCCATCGTATTCTCGTTCAGGACCCTGTCGGCCATCATGCCAAGGACGGGCGTGTCTATGTTGTCGACGCCGACCAGGGCAAACTGCTTGGCATGGTGCAGGCGGCCTATAACGGCAATGTCGTCCAGGACCCCAAAGGGCGCGCCTTCTATGTCGGCGAAACCGTCTGGTCGCGCGGCAATCGTGGCGACCGCGCCGATCTGCTTGCAACCTATGACCCGCAGACGCTCGAGATCACCAATGACGAAGTGCTGCCCGGCCGGGCGCTCGTTACACCCAAGAAGAACGATCTGACCATCAGCCACGATGGCGGCCGCGTCTATGTCTATGACATGGTGCCGACAAATGCCGTTCACGTGGTCGATACGGCCACCCACAAGGTCGCCATAAATGTCGGGCTTCCCGGCTGCGCCCTGACCTATCCCTGGGGCAATGCCGGTTTCACCTCGATCTGTGCCGATGGCAGCCTCGCCAATGTGAGCATTGGCGCCGACAAGGCCGACATCACCCATACCAAGCCGTTTTTCGACCCCGAGAAAGACGCTGTGTTCGAACACAGCCCGTCCCATAGCGAAGATGGCAAGACCTATTTCATTTCCTATAGCGGTCTGGTCTACCCTGCGACGCTCTCGGCCCATACGGTTATCGACAAGCCCTGGTCGATTCAGGAAGCCGCAGGCATGAAAGCCGCGACCAACGCCGACAGCCCGTTTACCGTCACCTGGCGCCCGGGTGGCTGGCAGCTTGCGGCCCTGCATTATGCAAGCGGCCATCTCTATGTCGCGATGCATCAGGGTACATTCTGGACGCACAAAGTGGCCGGTTCGGAGATCTGGGAACTCGACGTGGCCACGCACAAGCTGCTGCGCCGCATCAAGCTGCCCAAGCCAAGCTCGATGGTTGGCGTCACCCAGGATGCCAACCCCCTGCTCTTCACGGATGACGAGGCAGGTGATTTCTTCATCTGGGATCTGAAATCGGGCAAGATCGTCCACACCATGAAGCATCTGGGTGACGATCTCTATTTCACGGTTGCTCTGGGGGAATGATGGGCGCGCTTGCTCTGCAAATGGCCAGTGCTCTGGGCACCGATGCCGTCGGGGCCCTGTTTCTGGGCACGGGCATTGCCAAAATGCTCGACCAGCCCGGCTTTGCCTCGGTCATCGCGTCCTATCGTCTTGTCCCGCTCGGCGCAGCCTTTCCTGTTGCACGCTTGCTGACAGGCGCGCAGATTCTGCTTGGAGTCTGGCTCTGCTCCGGCGTTCTGACCCGCGCGGCCTGTCTCTGTGCCGTGATACTGCTGGTTGCGTTCGCGCTGGCCATGGGCATCAATGTCGCGCGCGGCCGTACCGGACTCTCCTGCGGCTGCCTCCCCGGCCGCAACACGCCGCTTTCCAGCCGGTCCGTCATGCAGACCCTTCTTTTGGCGCTGCTCATGCTCGGAGCCGGCAGCATCGGTCATCCCCCCGGTGCCCTGCTGGGCGCGATTACCCTGCTGGGCGGTGTTTCCCTTCTGCTTCTGGCGCTCGCCGCCTCTCAGCTCGGCAACGCAGGAGACGCGGCATGACGGTTTTTCTGCTCATCTCCACCCTGCTTCTGGCGGGGCTGTGCTGCGCCCTCGCCCTTGCCGTTCTGGTGCTGGCCCGACAGATCGGCGTGCTGCATGAACGTATCGCTCCTATCGGGCAACAGCCTGTTCTCTCCGGCCTGCAGGCCGGGCAGGCCCTGCCCCGTATCACCGCGCGGCGCCTTGATGACTCTCCTTTCATTCTGGGTGGACAGCATGACACCGGCAGGTCGAGCCTGATCCTGTTTGTCTCGCCCGATTGCCCTGTCTGCAAACGCGTTCTGCCCATCGTGCAGGCTCAGGCCAGCATCCATGATCTCGATCTTGTTCTTGCAGGCGAAGGCGATGTCGTGGCCCTGCGTGCCATGGCTGCAGGCATCCGTCTTGGGGCAACACCTTTCGTGACCAGCCAGGAGCTGCTCCTGCTGCTTCAGATCGGCAGACTGCCCATGCTCGTTACCCTCGATGCCCGTGGCGTGATCACAGCACGTGACGTGGCCAATACCAGACAACAGGTCGAGGCGCTGATTGCGACCCTTCCTGCTCCCCCTTCCCCCTCGCTTGAGACCAAGGAGTTCCTCCATGACGCAGTCTGAACTGATTTCGGGCCGCGCGATCCAGGACGGTGTCTCGTCCAGCCCGCTCGACCGGCTAACGGAACGCCTGACACGGCGTGTCGCCGGCCACAGCTCGCGACGCAGCGTGCTTGGTCGCCTTGGCGCCTGGGCGACATTCGGCGCCATCGTGCCGCTTCTGCCGGTCGAACGTGCCTCTGCTGCAACCCCTACGAAGAAGGACGATAAGGCTACCGCAAAGGCGCCTTCTCCTTTTGCTGCCAAGGCACAGACAACCGATCCGACCGCCTGTGACTACTGGCGCTACTGCGCCATCGACGGCTTTCTCTGCGCGTCATGCGGCGGCGGTGTGCATAGCTGCCCCCCGGGCACACGCCCGTCGCCTACTTCATGGATCGGCACCTGCTTCAACCCGCGTGACGGCCAGTCCTATCTCGTGGCCTATCGCGATTGCTGCGGGCAGGATGCCTGCAGCCAGCCCCCCTGTCTCGGCACGGATGGCGACCAGCCCAGCTATCGCCCCCAGGCCAATAACGACATCATCTGGTGCTTCGGCACGGGTGCGCTCGTCTATAACTGCTCCACATCCGTCATCGTCGGAAACGCTTCATGATCAGACGTCTCCTTCCCTTCGCAAGCCTTCTGGCCCTGCCGCTTCTTACCGGTGGCCTCGCCCATGCCGAAGACGGTGCGGCCATCTACAACGCCAATTGCAGCGTCTGCCATCAGGCAGGCGGCGCAGGCTCTCCGGGGCAGTTCCCCCCGCTGGCCGGACGTATCGGCAAGATCGCTGCAACGCCTGAAGGCAAGACTTATGTCGCCGATGTGCTACTCAATGGCGTTCACGGCACGATCGAGGCAGGCGGCGCCAGCTATATGGGCTTCATGCCCTCGTTCAAGGCTCTCACAGACGACCAACTCGCCATGGTGCTGACCTATATCAGCTCCCTCAATTCGCCGGGCGCCCCGGCCTTTACCGCCGATGAGGTCAAGACTGCGCGCGCCGCGCCGAAGAAGGCCAAAGAAATTCTCGCCGAAAGAAAGGCCCTGAATGACGCGCATCCGCTTCCCTGATTTTCTGCTCGTTGGCGCTCTTTTCCTGCTCGGCCTCGCGGGTGCGGGCGGGGCAAGGGCGGCGACACAGACCCATACGGTAACGAATTATCTGACCCATTGCGGCGGCTGCCACGGGATCGAGGGAATTTCAGGCAGGACATTCGTGCCCACACTGCGCGATCAGGTCGGATGGTTCGTCTGCTCACCGGAAGGCCGGGATTATCTCGTGCGTGTTCCGGGAATTTCGATGTCGCTGATACGTGATGATCAGGAACTGGCTGATGTCCTGAATTTTGTCGTCTTCCGTCTGGGTGGTTCCAGCACACCGACAGGAACGAGGCCATTTACCGCTGCGGAAGTGCATAAGCTGCGGGCCCAGCCTCTACAGACCGACGACCTGATGGCCCTACGTGCCGAAGTGCTCAGCCGCGCCCGCGCCGCCTGCCCCCATTGACGGCGGGTTCTGCTCAAACAGCATTGAGCCGGTGGGGTGCTTTCGCCAGCTCGGCTGCGTATCCGTCAGGAACAAGCTGTGGAGTAAGCAGAGGTCAGCCCGGCGCGTGACACAGAATGGGAAAAGCAGGCCCGGCAGCCCCTCATTGGCAGCCCATGGAATAAACGTCTCACTGACCTCAAAGGTGACACAGGACTACCCCTGCAGACGGCCTTATCAACACCAGAGACGATGCGGAACGTTGGCCCCTGCTCCCTCCTGCCATGTCCTGCGAAACACTACCTGGGATAAGCCGCAGCTACTTCCAGCACAGACGCTCATCGGGGACGCCTTGCTGACAGAGCCTCCTGAGAGAAAGATCACGTTTGCTCACGCGCCTGCTGGTATTGATGGCAGGCGCGGCATTTCAAACCCTTCAAGCGGTCTTTTCAGCCCGCCAAAACCTGCGGGTTTGCCGTCATGAAGCCCTGCAGGGAACGATATCCTGTTTCCTGCACACCCAGCAGGCTTTCCAGATGCTCCAGATTATTCACCAGACCGCGTGCCTGAACCGCACCTGTGGGGTCGAGTAGCACGGCAAAAGGCACGCGATCCACACCAAGCAGGCGGCCAATCGCCGGATCATTGACGAAGCCGTTTTCAGACAGGCCCAGTGCAGCGATTGTGCGTTTCTGCGCCTCGTCGCTTTCATCACCACAATAGAGCAAAGACAGGTGCTCACGCCGGGCAAAATCATTGATGATGGGCACCATCTTGCGCGAAACAGGGCAGGAGCCGGAAACAAAAACCAGAAGCTGGGGCCGCCCGTCATCGCGGCTTCCCCCTGCCGTCACCTCACGCCCTGAAAGGCTGAGCAGGCGTGTGGCTGGCAGATGATCGATGGCCGCTGCCGTGGGCGCCAGAGCCCCCAGAGGCGCGATACGACGATAGAAGCCCCTCACACGCTGAAACAGCAGCGCGATTACCGCACACAGGCCGAAAACCACCAGCCAGATGACAGATTGCGCGCAGATCAGTGTTGTCGTGTCGCTCATTGACGGGTTTCCTTCACACGCTTCCAGACGCGACGCTTGAGCAGGGCCAGAAGTGTCCCGAGACCCGCAAGATAGATCAGAACGACCAGCCCGGTATGCGAGCGCGCTTCGCGGTGAGGATGGGCCACCCAGTCGAGAAAAGCACCAACATCGTGTGACATCTGGGGTATCGTCGCCTTTGTCCCGTCAGCATAGGTGACCTGCCCGTCATGAAGCGGCGGCGGCATGCCGATATGGTTCTGGGCAAAAGCCGTATTGTAATAAGACCCCGGTGCCAGAACGACATCCGAAGGTTTGGGGGCATAGGAACGCAGGATGGTCTCGATCCGCCTGGCGCCCCCTTCTTCGGTCATGGCAAGGCGCGAGAAATCAGGCGGCAAATCACCATGATTGGCCAGGCGCGCCATGGCCTCATTTGGATAGGGCGACCCGATCGGGTCGGAGGGATGCGCCGCACGTGTCTTGGGATCACCATCGTCGTCGAGCCCGTCGGGAACCTGACGCGAGGCCGCATAGGCCTTGATATCGGGCACAGCGAGGCCGATTCCGGAAAGATCGGCAAATGTCACATGGTTGAGACTGTGGCACGTGCTGCAGACCTGCCGATAAACCTGAAACCCTCGCTGTTCGGGCGTGGCAGCCTGCGCCGACAGAGGCAGAGCCAGAAACACGCCAAGGAAATACCGCTTCATGCGCCCTCTCCCCTCAGGGTGGCAGGCTCGGGACGGGTAATTTCCACCCTTGGCAGAAATGGCAGCAGGATCAGGAAATAGGCGTAGTAATACGCCACGCTGATGCGACTGAGTGCGAGCCAGAGCCCGGTGGGCTTGTGCATTCCCGCAACGCCCAGCGCGATGAAGGCAGCGAATAATGCCAGAAGTGCCCAGCGCAGAACCGGGCGATATCGCGCCGATCTGACGGGTGAGCGATCAAGCCATGGTACGGCAAACAACACGACAAGACTACCCGCTGTCAGAATGAGGCCACCCAGCTTGGACGGAACGGCGCGCAAAATGGCGTAGAAAGGGGCAAAATACCATTCCGGCGTAATATCGCCTGGCGTCACCAGCGGGTTGGCCATCGCATAATTATTGGCCAGCGTCAGGAGATCGGGCGCAAAGAAGATCAGCGCCGCATACACCATGAGAAAAAGGCAAAGACCAAGTCCATCCTTGGTGGTGTAATAGGGATGGAAAGGCACGACATCAGCCGATGTTTTTGGTTCCACCCCTGTCGGGTTGTTGGACCCCACCACGTGAAGCGCCGCCACATGCAGCACGATCACGCCGATGATGGAAAAAGCCGTCACGAAATGCAGGACATAGATCCGGTGCAGGGCAACCGACCCAAGCCCCTCGCCACCCAGCAGCCATGAGGCCAGTGCCGGGCCGATCAATGGCACGGCGTTCATGGCATTGATGACGACTGTTGCCCCCCAATAGGACATCTGGCCCCAGGGCAGGATATACCCCGCAAAGGCAGCAATCATGACCAGAATGAACAGACCGAGCCCCGTCAGCCAGAGCAGTTCGCGCGGCGCCTTGTAGGAACCATAATAAAGACTGCGCGCCATATGCACATAAAGTGCCGCGAAAAGCATCGAGACACCACCCATATGGATGGCGCGCACAAGCCAGCCCGATGACACATGGCGGTCGATCGTCTCGATGCTGTTGAACGCCTCGGCCACGCTCGGCGTGTAATTGAGGGCGAGAAAAATGCCGCTCACGATCAGGAGCGCCAGGGCGATGGTGGCAAACGCCCCGAAATTCCAGAGATAGGTCAGATTGCGCGGCATGGCGAAATCGACATATTCGCGCCGAAATGCCGAAATGATGGGCAGGCGTGCTTCCAGCCAGCCTGCAGGCGTGTTGTCCGGTTTGCTCATGGTCGCCGCTCAGATCTGCTGGATGGAGGCGATGGAAAATGCCGGGTCGCCCTTGCTCTGGCCAATACGCACATGGGTGGCAGAAAGCATGGTAACCGGCGGCACGGGAAGATTATAGGGTGCAGGCGCGTCCTTATAGACGCGACCCGCCACGTCGAATTGCGAGCCGTGGCAGGGGCAGGAATATTTTCCCGATTTATCGTTGGGTGACGGCGTGGCGTAGGAGGGCACACAGCCGAGATGGGTACAGATACCGATCAGCACGCCAATTTCGGGCACGACAGAGCGATGCCAGTTTGTCGCGTCTTTCGGCTGCTGCAGGATTTTCGAGTCGGGGTCGCGCAGACGCTGCACGATATCGGCTGTTTTCAGCGATGCGAGCATTTCGGGTGTGCGCTTCTGTATAAATACAGGCCAGCCGCGCCAGGTCACGACCAGCTGTTGGCCGGGGCGCAAGGCGGCGATATCGACATCGATCGAGTCATCTTCGCCAAGAGACGTATTTTTCGCACCGTTCAGACTGTCGAGAAAGGGATAGGCCAGGGCGCAGGCGCCAACACATCCGGCCCCCACAATGACAGTCGACAGCACATCGCGTCGCCTCGCCCCTCCTCCAGGTATCGGACAGGAGGGAGAGGGGGTGGGGCGGTCTGCGTCCTGAGTCATGAAGTCCTGCTTGAATAGGATGATTTAATCATCCCGGGCTCGCAAAATCGTGTCAACATCAAAACAACTTCCCGCGTCGAAATAGAAGAGCGCACTTGCAATCCTGCGCGACACTGGTGATCCTTCCGAAACGAGCGGCGCCACAAAAAAGCGAGAGATCACAACGACATGAGAACGATTCTTATCAACGGTGAATCGCATGACGTCGATGTTCCGGATGACATGCCGCTCTTATGGGTTCTGCGTGACATTCTGGGGCTGACTGGCACAAAATATGGCTGCGGCATCGCACAATGCGGTGCCTGTACCGTGCACGTGGCAGGCCAGCCTGCGCGCGCCTGTCAGCTGCCTGTTTCACTTGTGGGCGACCGACCCGTAACCACCATCGAAGCCATTGGTCAGACCGCGCTCGGTCAACGCGTGCAGGAGGCCTGGCTGGAAGAACAGGTCATTCAGTGCGGTTATTGCCAGTCCGGGCAGATCATGGCGGCAACCGCCCTGCTCCAGACCACGCCGGCACCGAGCGACGACGATATCGATGACGCCATGTCGGGTAATATCTGCCGCTGTGGCACCTATGTGCGCATACGCGCCGCCATTCACAAGGCTGCCAGCAATGCGTAAGCCCCATCAGATCGGCCCTGTGCTCAACCGCCGTGCCATTTTGCGTGCCGCCCTCGCTACAGGCGGCGGATTGATGCTTTCCGGTGTTATTCCCGGCCTGCCAGGTGCCCGCGCCGAAGCAGCAGGCGCTTTCACACCCAACGCCTTCATACGCATCGATCGCGAGGGCGCCATTACCTTCATCATGCGTCATGCCGAAATGGGCCAGGGTATCTATACCGGGGTCGCCATGCTGATCGCCGAAGAGCTTGAGGTGCCGCTCGACAAGATTACCCTCGAAGCCGCCCCTGCCGATACGCGCTATGTCGACAAGGCTGCCGGTGAGGAAGTGACGGGAGGTTCGGCTTCGACACGCGATAGCTGGATCCCGTTGCGTCAGGCGGGGGCAGCAGCACGGATCATGCTCCTGCGCGCCGCTGCCGCAAGATGGTCGGTTCCGGTCGAAAGCTGTGTGGCACGAGAAGGGGCCATTCTGCATCCGGATTCAGGCCGCAGCCTTCCTTATGGTGCCTTGGCAGAAGATGCCGCCCGTCAGACTGTTCCCGACCCCATTCCCCTGAAAGACCCCGCGCAGTTCCGCCTGATCGGGACCAGCCCGCAGCGGATGGATACGCATGCCAAGAGCAATGGCAGCGCGCTGTTCGGTATGGATGTGCGTGTCGATGGCATGAAAATCGGCCGTATCATGGCCTGTCCGGTCAAGGGGGGAACGCTGGCAGGCTTCGACCGCGACGCGGCGATGAAAATTCCCGGTGTGATCGATATTATCACCCTTCCCGATGCGCTTGCCGTTATCGGCGCGCATAGCTGGGCCGCCATTTCGGGGCTCAGGGCAGCAAATCCGCAATGGAATTTCGGCCGGAATGCCGGGGTATCGAGCGCCACATTGCTCGAAGCACTGAAGAATGCATCGGCAAAAACCGGGCTCGTCGCGAAAAAGACCGGCGATGTCGAGTCCGCGCTTGCGAGCGCCTCTACCCGCATCGACGCTGTCTACGAACTGCCCTTTCTGGCCCATGCGGCGCTTGAACCCATCAATACCACGCTGCATATCCGCCCCGATTCCGCCGATGTCTGGGTGGGAACGCAGGTGCCCATACGCGCCCGGCAGGAGGTTGCGGACGCCACTGGCCTGCCACCAGAGCGCATTACCGTGCATAATCACCTGATCGGTGGCGGTTTTGGCCGCAGGCTTGATTCGAATTCGATCGGCCAGGCGGCACGCCTTGCAAAACAGGTACCCTATCCGGTCAAGCTGTTCTGGACGCGTGAGGAGGATATCCGTCAGGACCAGTTCCGCCCGTTCTATTATGACCGCATCACGGCCGGGCTTGATGACAAGGGCATGATCAAGGCGTGGCACCACCGTACCACCGGGTCCTTCGTCTTGGCGCGCTGGGCGCCTGAAGGGTTGCAGAACGGACTTGATTCCGATGCCGTCGAAGGCGCTACCGAAACACCCTATGCCATTCCCGCCCAGCGTAACGAGGCCGTGCAATGCGAGCCGGAAGGGCTGACAACCCTGTGGTGGCGCGGCGTCGGCCCGACCCATAACGTGTTTGTTGTCGAGGGCATGATCGACGAACTGGCCCATGCCGCCGGCAATGACCCGCTCACCTTTCGCCGCAGACATCTCGGTCCCTCCCCCAGAGGGCTGAAAGTTCTCGACGAAGCCGCGAAACAATCAGGCTGGGGACGCATATTACCAAAAGGGCACGGGCTCGGCATCGCGCTTCATTATTCCTTCCAGAGCTGGGCTGCGACCATTCTCGAAGTCAGGGTTGAGGAAAACGGGCAGATCCATCTGGTGAGGGCCGATACGGCGGTCGATTGCGGGCCTGTCGTCTTTCCCGATGCCGTGCGTGCGCAAATCCAGGGCGGCCTGATTTTCGGTCTGACCATGGCGCTCTACAACGAAATCACCTTTCGCGACGGTCAGGCGGAGCAAAGCAATTTTCATGATTATCGCATGATGCGCCTCAATGAGGCGCCCGATATCCGTGTGCATCTCGTCTCCGATCCGACAGCAGAGATCGGTGGTATCGGCGAGGTCGGCACCGTGGCGGCAGCCCCCGCGCTGGCCAATGCCATTTTCGCAGCAACCGGAAAACGCCTGAGGCGCATTCCATTCGTGCCGCAGATGAATGCCCCGAAAAACCCCGAAAATACTGGGGAGAAAGGCGCATGAAACGCCGCATCGTTTTCTCCGCCTCCGCCCTGATGTCCCTGACCATCGGGCTTAGCAGCGCCGCACAGGCACAACAGGCCCAGCCGGAAACGCAGCAGCCTGCCTCGGGGGAAAGCGCCCAAGTTACACGCGGCCGCGCCCTATTCGTCGCAGCCGATTGCGCAGCGTGCCACCTCTCGCAGGATGGCCGTGCCCTGACGGGCGGGCGCGTCTTCACCCTGCCCTTCGGATCGATTCATGCGGTCAACATCACCCCGGATCGTGAGACGGGCATTGGGGCCTATACCGACAAGGCCTGGCTGAAAATGCTTCGCAAAGGTGTGGGTCTGGGGGGCAAGCATCTCTATCCCGTCATGCCCTACACCTCTTACACCCTGCTGAGCGATGACGATGCGCTGGCCATAAAGGCCTATTTGTTCACCCTGCCCGCCATTCATGCCCCTGCCCCGAAAAACAGCCTGTCCTTTCCGTTCAACCAGCGCTGGACCATGATTTTCTGGAACTGGTTCAATAATCCAAACCGACGCATGGCGACGGATACCACCCACTCTGCGCAATGGAATCGCGGGGCCTATCTTGCCGAGGCGCTGGGCCATTGCGGACAGTGCCATACGCCGCGCAATTTCATGTTCGGCCTCAGCAGCCGCGCCTATGCCGGGGCGGTGCAGGTGGGATGGACCGCCTATAATCTGACCTCCGACCGCGAGCATGGGCTTGGGGCCTGGAGCGATGACGACCTCTTCAGCTATCTCTCAACCGGCCACGCCAAAGGCCACGGCCCTGCCTCCGGCCCCATGGCAGAAGCCATAGAGCACAGCCTCAGCCAGCTACCCGCTGATGATATTCGTGCGATGGTCGTCTATCTGCGCGATATCCCGGCGCAGCCTGATGGCCCCAGTCGAAACCATGGGCAGATTGCCGAAAATGATGGTCCCTCGGCGGGCAGGCATGTATTCCAGCAGGCTTGCGCCGGATGTCATATGGAGGATGGATCGGGCCGCCAGTCGGACTGGGCCGCTCTTGGCGGCAGTCATTCGTTGAGCGACCCGTCAGCCACCAATCTGGTTTCCGTGCTCAGAGAGGGCACTTCCCTTCAGACCGCTCATGGCGCCATGACGATGCAGAAATTCACCTCTGCCTACACGCCGGAAGAACTCTCAGCGCTGTCTTCCTGGATGCTGCATCATTTCGGCGGGGTAAATGCCTCGGTCGATCCCACAAAATTCAGACCCTGAATCCCTGCCTCGTAACCGGTGACGCGTAGGGGCCTGAAAACCCGTGTTCAGGCCCTGTCTGATACGAGACTGGTATTTTCCAGCCAGGATCAGAAAATGCTCATGGAGAAAAATACTTTCTCCATGAGCGTCGCAGCGGCCTCAGGTCAGGCCTTCAAGCCGTTCAGGGCGTATCGACATTTGCCCAGACGACGCGTGTGACCTGCTGCGAGCCATTGCTGTAGCGATGCGGCGTTTCACTGGGAAAGGAGAAGGAATCTCCCTCACGCAGAATACAGTCCTGACCGCCCACCTGCAGATGCAGACAGCCTTGCAGGACCAGACCGGATTCAAAGCCGCTATGGGTCAGGATCTTGGAACCCGAATGCCCGTTGGGTTCGATGATCATGAGATAGGTACGCAGCAATTCCGGGTTCTGTGAATTGAGCATCACCTTCGTAATCCCCTCGCCGAAGCTTAGAAGGCCATGATCCTCGATACGGGTATAGAAAGCAGGGGTATCAAGGGACTGGCCCTTGATGGCCCCGAAGAACGTCGACATGTCGAGTTCGAGCACGTCTGAAATCTTCATCAGATCGCGTATGCTCGGCGATGAAGCGCCACGTTCAATCTGGCTCAGATGGCTGAGCGAGATACCGACACGCGACGCGACATCCTTGAGCAGATATCCGTTCTGCTTTCTTCTCTCACGGATGGTGTTGCCCAGAGTACGATCGATGTTCGACGTCATAACGACAGATTCGTTCAAAGACATTTCGCGTGAACCAGATCCCGGAGAAAGTATCAGTTAAGTCGGAGCACCTGAATCAACCGGTCGTTCTGATGAGGGCCTTTGGCGAGCTCCATCCCTTTAGGGACCGGATAGACAAGAGTGGCAACAAAAATGCTTTTATTCAACCAGTCATATTTACCCTTCGGGGCGATGAATTCAGGGCTCAGGCGATATTTGTAATCCTTGCCACCGTCAATCGGGTAGGCGAGCCCCTTGTTGTGGATGACAATAATCTGTCCGTCATCGGTCCTGAGGCGATAAAAGGCATCCACCACCTCGACCCCATCGGGGCGCAGAACCGGCAGATCGGCCCCGCCAGCCTCGACAGTGCCATGAATACCGGGGCCATCGAAACGCCCGCCAATAATCGGCCAGATTTCCGTGCGTTCGCCATCCTTGCTGGCGCCTTCAGGGCCGGGGCGCACGGGGTCGGTGCAGGTCACGACTAGATTGAGCACCAGCTCGGTCTTGACCGGATCATAGACCTTGCCGTTGAACGGGGCCTCTGTCGCCGCATGGGCCGCCCCTGATGCAACCAAGCAGGTAAGCGCGCAAAGTGCTGATTTCAGGCTCTTCATGTCAAATCACCTAGAAAGAGAGAAAACGAGGGTCACTGCAGCGGATCGCGCCGACAGGGCTGCATGAGCACGTCGTTGCATGGCCCAGGCGCTGCAGGAATGGCGGAAACAGCAAGACCCGGCGCGCCCTGCTCGGGCACGGTGCCCAGCACGAGACGCGACAGATGCTGTGGATCATGCCAGAGGCGGTTGGTGGCAGGCAGCAGCCAGGGCGAGAACCCGTAGCCGCCGAAATTGCCTGGTGCATCGATCCAGAGGCGCAAACGCGACCCGGCACGAAACACATGGCCCATCTTGCTCAGTTCGACGCGCGCCAGAACCGGCTCGTCGGGCGCAAGACTTTGCGTGGTATCGACATGATCCAGCGGAAACGGGCGCAACAGAGTGGATCTGGTCGGGTCCTGCGCCCGATCGGAAAGACGCAGCCAGCCACGCTCGACAAACATTTCCTGATGGTCGGGGCGCAGCTCCGTCAGCGTTACCTCAACATCGGTATCGGGCATGTCGGATGACAGCCAGAGATCTGCACTGGCAGGCCCATAGGCAATGAGTGTCTTGCCCAGAGGCGCCGAGGTATAGGCGAGGCTCCCTTCACGCCAGTGTTCCGGCAGGGCACCCCAGCCATAATGATCGGCATCGACATCCACATCCGGCCCGCGTACGGGATAGGCATAGCTGTCAGATCCGGTTGAGGGCGTGGCATTGTCTTCCAGCAGACCTTTGGCGGCGAGCGTGAACACATGAGGTGTCGCCGCGATCGGATAATGCGCCCCGCTCAGGGTGAGGCGGGGTGCCATCTGCTCGACCTTCTCGTGTCCCTCGCCATGAGAGCCGCTTTCAAGCCAGACGCGCACATGAGGCGTATCGCTGAAGGCCGCTTCATGCCCCTTGAGGAAGCGATCGAAAAACCCGAGCAACAGACTGCGATATCTGAGCGATTCATAAGCGTCATGCTGCCCGTTGGTCTGCACCAGCCATGTCTTTTCCGGGGCAAGCGTGTCCTGATAATAGCCTTCGCGTGAGGTCACAGCCTCATCCTGAAAAGCCTCCATGGACAGAACGGGCACCTCGATCTGGCTGGTTCTGGCCGCCAGATTGCGCTTCTCGATTTCTGCGTCGCGCAGCGGATGACGCAGGATCAGATCACGCAGATTATCCTTGCGATTGGCGTCGGTATTGATGGCAAGACGATCTAGGCAGCGCTGGTCATGCTCGGTCTGGGCGCCTTCCTTCAACGCATCCCAGCGCGACTGGAGATAAAGCAGCCAGCCGGAGGGAAACTGCATGTTCGGCACGCCACCCGGCGCCCAGCTATCCAGACGCGCATCCCCCAGAACCATGCCCGGCGCGATGGCCCGCAAATGCGGGGGGCGTGTCGAGGCGGTCGCGATCTGCGACATGCCCGCCCAGGACCAGTTTGCCATGCCGACATGCCCGTCAGACCATGGCTGCGAAGCTGCAAATTCGACGATGTCGTAGCCGTCCTGGCCGTAGCTCGGGGTCAGAAAGGTAAACTGCCCTTCCGAACACCCCGTCCCGCGGGCATTGACCCCGAATACCGCATAGCCATGCGCAACCAGATCGCGATCGAGGCTGACCGACATGGCTGTATCGCCCTTGAGATAGGCCGAACTGCCGATGCCGCCGGGGTCGTAACCGCTGTAATTGATCACGACGGGAAACGGCCCCTTGCCCTTTGGCAGGAGCACGCTGTAGCGCAGGGGCGTATGATCACGCGTCGGCAGATAACCGACGACACGTCGCCCCCAGAAGGGCGCCGTTCTGACCAGCTCGGGATTATATCCCGAAACGGCGGCAATCACACTGCCACCTGAACGCGCCTCCTGTGCCTTTCCCACGCAGGGAAAGGCCAGCAGCGAAACACCAAGGCAGAGACCTGCCAGAGAAGACCGTCCTGCCGTCATGAGCGCGGTCAGTGACGCTGGCAGGTATTGGAGGGGGCGTTCCCTGCAAGAACCGATTTCAGCCACGCAATCTGCGTGTCCATCGATTCAACCATGGCGGCGCCATGCTCGGCATTGGGCACAACCATGTATTTCACGTCCGATCCGGCATGGCAGGCATCCTTCGCATAGGATTCCAGCGTGTGGATGGGAATGGTCGTGTCACCACCGCCAGCAATCAGAAGGATCGGCCCCTTGGCCTTTTCATATCCGACCGTCTGCTCGGCAAAGAACTTCTTGACGTATTTGTTCTTGTCCCAGTCCGGCCGCACCAGTTCCTTGGCCGAATAGGGGTAATAGAGCGCATTGCCGGTCAGCCAGCAGGCCTTGCCTGTTGCTTCGGGATATTGCGACAGACCGGTTTTCGACAGCAGATCTTCAGGCTTGAATTCAGGATATTGCGCGTGAATGGCATAAGCGAGCCATGACATGTAGGGACCGCCTGCCTTTTTCACGGCAGAGATATTGGCATTTATCATGCCGACACGCGCAGCCGGTGCAATCGAAATGGCGCCAAGATAGCCAGGATCATTTGCCTTGGCTTCGGCTTCTGCCGTGGCGAGCGCGGCATAAGCGCCCTGGGAGTGACCGACCACGAACCATTTCTGCGACAGATCGGGAAGCAGGGCATGGGCTGCGGGCACCGCATTACGGATATCGGCCACCTGGGCAAACTTGTTCATGTACTGGTGCGGGCTGTCAGTTCCCAGACCATGATAATCGGTCATGACAAGCACAAATCCGGCAGCGGCCAGATCGAACACGCGCAGCCCGCCGTAATAGACATCCTTCATGAGCGACGGCGCGCAGGACTGGGCGGTGCCACTGGTGCCGTGGGCCCATACGATGACAGGCCAGCCCCCTTCTGGCGCCTTGCCGGGAGGCACGACAACGACGCCCGATGTCGCGACCGGATTACCGTGCGAGTCAGTCGAACGATAGAGAATGCGCGTTGCGGTAAAGCCCTTGGGCAGGCTGTATTCAGGCGCTTTTTCCTGACGCAGCAATGCGCCCGGTGCAGACGCAGCAATATCGGCGGGCGTGCTGTAGAATGCCGTGCGCGGCAGGGCATCCTGGGCTTCGAGCGAACGGGTGACGGCCGGATCGGTCGGCAAGGGTGGCTCTCCGGCATGAGCAAGCCCGCTCAGCCCGGTCGAGAGCACAAGCATGGCAAGCAGATTGGCTTTGAGAGACAGTTTCTTTGTCATGTTCCACCTGAAAAGAGAGAAAAACCTGTTCTGAAACCGGGTCCGTTCAGAAATCATACCCGATCTGGAAACGATAGCTGGCGGGCATTCCGTAGATCTGCTGGAAGTCGCTCACCCCGTCGGTCTGACCGACCGTGCGGTAATGCACATTGGTCACGTTGAACCCCATAAGCGCCAGATTCCAGTGCTGCTTGTGGGAGAGCAGATCGAGACGCACATCCAGCAGGCCGTAACCCGGAATATTATTGATCCAGGCCCCTACCCCGCGCGACGCATTCAGCGTGGTGCGGAAGCTGTAATTCATCTGCACCCCTGCGGTATAAGCCCCGTTGAACATCTCGTGCTCATAACGGGCCGAGGGCGTCAGGCTCCAGCGCGGGGCATAAGGCAGGCGCTGCCCCTGCCACGACACCAGGTTACCGGCGTAATCCAGCTGGTACTGCGAGGATCTGACGATTTTCGCGTCGTTATAGGCAGCCCCGAGATTGAAGGTCAGGGTCGGTACGGGCTTCCAGACGATATTGCCTTCGAGGCCCTGATTGACCGCCGTGCCCAGATTGGTCAGGGTCGAAGTGATCGTCTTGCTGACAGCCGAATATTCGGTCGTGAAGTTCTGATAATTATAGGTGCGGTAGTAGAAGGCCGCGCCGTCGACGATCAGCTTGCGGTCACGCGTCTGGGCCTTGAACCCGGCCTCGACTGCCCAGACCTGCTCCTCACGATAAGGGTCGATCTGTGCCGTGCTGGCAATGGGGAAGCCGCCGTAGAAACCGCCCGACTTATATCCGCGCGCAACAGAGGCATAGACCATGTTCAGCGGGTCGAACTGGTAGCGCAGCACGGCCTTGCCCGTGACATGGTCTTTCAGCTGGTACTGGCGCGTCACGTCAGAAGCGACGTAATAACCCGGCGATTGCTGGAAAGCGCCATTATAGGTCTTGTATTCCCAGGTGCTGCGTGCACCGAAATCGAGCGAGAGCTTGGGCAGGATATGATAGGTGATCTGCCCGTATCCGCTATAGGATTGCGTTTTCTGGGTGTAGCTCAGAATCCCTTCATTGGCCGCGCCGGAGAGACCGGTATAGAGAGTCTGAAGCGCGTTATCGAAAAGCTGGAACTGCTTGTTCTCTTCCAGATCCTCATAAGCCACATCGAGACCGAGCAGCCAGTCGAGACGCTTGGGCTTGCCCGAGCTGAGGCGCAGGTTTTCCTGCGCCATACGCATGGGGGTATGCTCGACCTGCGTGGCATAAACGGGGCCGGTCGCAGCGTAGTTGTAATTCAGACCGTAATCGAAATAATCGAGCGAGGTGATGGAAGTCAGCTCAAGACCACCCAGATCGCCCACCGCGCTGAATTGCGCCCCACCCGCCTTGTTGTCGAGCTGATTAACCGGAGAGGAAAGCACCTTGGTGCCATCCTGCGTCTGACGTGATGCCGCCTGACTGGCATCGCCGAAAGCCTGAGGCAGTGTGAGACAGTTCTGCTGATCGGCATAACCGGCAATCATGGCCGAGCAGAAACCACCCGTATTATTGTAAACGCCAATTGCCGTTGCCAGAGCGAGCTGCGACTTGTCGCGGCTGCCATGCAGATCGAAATTGAGCGTCCAGTTATCGAGTTTTGCAGCCACTTCGAGACGGACGGAGTCACGGTTCTTGCGCCCCCATTTCGCGCCATTCTGCAGCGATGTCTGCCAGCCGCTCCAGCCATGGTCCGATGTCTCGGCAATACGGAAGGCCAGATTACGGGTGATCGGCGCGCCATAGGCTGCATTGATATGGCCATCACCCCAGCGCCCGTAGGAAACCGCTACCGAGCCGGTTGCCTTGTCGAAATTGGGCTTGTTCGTCAGAACACGCACGGCGCCGCCGATTGTATTGCGTCCATAAAGACCGCTTTGCGGCCCCTTGAGAACTTCGACACGGGAAATATCGAACAAACTGCCCGTGCCCATGACCGTGCTTGGCTGATAGGCGTCGTTCAAAAAGATGGGAGCTGCGGGGGTCGAGTTTGGGTTGAAATCGGCAAGACTGACGCCACGGATCACCCAGGTCGGCATGGCGCCACCATAGAAATCGAGGTTCTGTGCGTTGGTCGTGTATTTGATCAAATCCGGCAGGGTCTGCACGCCAAGGCGGTTGAGTTCCTTGCCCGTGAAGATCTGTACGGTTTCAGGTATCTGCTGCGCCGTTTCCTTGCGCCGACGCGAGGTGACCATCACCTCTTCAACACCGCTGCCTCGGGCAGAAGAGGGTTTCGCAGTCTTCTTTTTTGTTGCGTAACCGGAATGTTTAGGATGCGCCTGCACAGAAGAAGAGGTCTGGGCATGCGCCGCAACCGGCAGAATGCAGAGCGAACAGGAAAGCCAGAAGCGAAGCGACAGCACGCCCTTGCCTCTGACGGGGCGACACGCCCCTGCCGCGACGCGGGGCCAGAAAGAGTCTGGTTCGGTATCGTAACGACTGGACGTGCGATATCGGCTCTGCTCGTGGCGACACATTGACGGCCTCAAATTGTTCGGGTGCGTGTTTGCGTGGGAAATTTTTCAAATCGATCCGAATACGAAACATCAGATCATGAGGGGAAAATCCGGTCAACAATTTTTTTGAAGAAATAATGACGGTTACAATTTCCTGTCAAAAAAATCTCCATAATGAGGGCGGACAGCCGTGAAAGTCAGCGCTAGTCTCTCTTTCCTGCCCCTATCGAAACAGGAAACCATGCAAGACCCGACCAGACCGACGGCGATTCCTGTCATGGCGGTCTGCGCCATGCCCAGCGATCATCCTGATGATGTCGTGCGCTTCCTTGTTGAGAGCCATCAGGCAGGCCAGGACTGCGTCCTCGCAATATTGACAGATATCATTGAGGGCGCCTCACGCCCCTTGGGCACACTCATGGCCATACGTGATGATGGTCATTATGTCGGCATGGTATCTGGCGGCTGTGTCGAAGCCAGTGTCGTCAGCGAAGCCTGCACGGCCATGACAGAGAAGCGCGACCGCATCTGTCGCTATGGCAAGGGCTCCCCCTGGTTCGATATCGTCCTGCCATGCCGTGGTGGCATTGGGCTCCATTTGCACGTTCTGCGCGACCTGACTGCCCTGATCGGGTTTCTGGAACACCGTCAGTCCAGACAGGCGGTCATGCTGCATTATGACAGCACAGGCGAAACCCTGCGGACAGAAACGGGCGAGGCGCCCACAGGATGGCAGGGCACGGTTTTTACAGCCGGGTATCGCCCCGACCCCCAGATCATGATTTTTGGCGGCGGGCTCGAAAGCCATTTTCTGACCGCGCTCGCCACTGCTGCCGGACTGACAATCATGGAAGGTAACGTGACATGCATCATGCACCATGCGCAGGATCAGGACACCGCACTCGTGCTGCTCCATCACGATCTCGACCGCGAACTGCCTCTGCTGCAAGCCGCGCTGCAGACCGAGGCTTTTTTCATCGGCTGCCTTGGCAGCCGCAGGACACAGGCCCGACGTCTTGCAGCCCTGCGGGCCATGGGTCATGACAATGCCTCCCTCGAACGCATACGCGGCCCGATCGGTCTTTTTGGCCCATCGCGTGAAGCGCGGTCTGTTGCGGTCTCGGTTCTGGCCGAGATATTTTCCCTGATCGAAGCACGAAAGGCAGCGCCGCGGACATGACAGGGCAAGATTGCGTTCTGCTTGTTCTGGGGGCCGGTCTGAGCCGTCGCTTTGGAGAGGATGACAAGCTTGAAGCCGTGATCGGCCAGCGGAAGCTGGCGCATCACCTTCTGGGCACCGTCGGGAACTTCAACTGGCAGCAGAAACGTGTTGTTCACCGCGCCAACGGCAACTGGCACGAGGCCTATGAGGAGGCAGGATTTCAGTCCCTGATCAATGCCGCATCGGAGCGCGGTCTGGGCGCATCGCTCGCTCTGGGAATAACCGGCCTGCCACCTGAAACAAGAGTGCTCGTCTGTCTGGCAGATATGCCGTTCATCTCGACAGATCTGATCGGCACGCTGCGCGCGGCCAGTGAAGCGGTTCCAGATCAGATTTTCGCATCGCACTCCCTCGATTACAGAGGGCCACCGGCTGTTTTCCCGGTTTCCGACCTGAGAACACTCGACCCTGATAGCGAAAATGGTGCGCGACCGCTGCTTCGACGCGCGCGGCTCATTGCCGCAACGCCCGATGAAATACGAGACATCGATTTTCGCGAAGACGCCCAAGAGGCGGATCGCAGAATGCGCCAGGCAGAATCGGCGTCACTTGCTCATACAACAGGCCTTGGAAAAACAACCAAGGAGCCTTCTTCTCAGGAGAAGCGCCACCGGCAATAAGGCGGCGTGAATTTATGACAATGACCTGCTTTCAGCTCGGATTTTATCTGGTTCAAAGCGACGATACGCAGCGCGATCATTGCCGGGTTCGACACTATTTGGCGCCCCTTTACTTTGGCATTTATGCTGCAAGGGGCAGACCGCCAGAGAACGCGCTGGCGGATCCAGCCCGAGGGAAGCAAGGCACGGGAGCGTCCACATTAATGACGCCCCCTCACCCTGTCATGATACCTGACAAAGCTGATGGCTCCCGATACTCACGAGAGCCGTAAGTCTCAGTTTGCGCGGTTTGCCATAGCAGCGGCACGTGCCGCAGCCTTCTCTTCTTCGGTCCAGACCTTACGCTCGCGGACCTTCGGCTCCTTGATCTTCTTTACCGGACCACCGCCCAGCACGGGGGCGCGTGCAGTTGAGTAGCGTGCTTTCTCGCAATGCCATTCATGGTTTTCATGCACTGTCAGCGCCCGCCCGATGGTGCGCTCGACATCATGCAGCCAGGCGCGCTGCTCGGCATCGCACAGGGTAATCGCCCGGCCGCTGCGTCCTGCGCGGCCCGTGCGACCGATACGATGAACATAGGCTTCCGGCAGGCTGGGCAGATCATGATTGACCACATGGGTCACTGTATCGACATCAATGCCGCGCGCGGCGATATCGGTCGCCACCAGAACGCGCGCACGGCCTTCGCGGAACGCCTCGAGCGCACGCTCGCGCTGACCTTGCGACTTGTTGCCATGCAGGGCCTCAGCCGTAATGCCCGCTTCGGTAATATGCGAGCAGACCTCGTTGGCGATGTTCTTCTGAAGCGTGAACACAACGGCCTGTCCGACATCAGGCGCGCTCAGCAGCGACAACAGGGCCGCCTTCTTGTGCTCTGCATCAAGGAACATGACAGTCTGCTCAATGCGATCGACCGTGGTGGAAGGCGGCGCAATTTCCACCTTCGCAGGATCGCTCAGCAGACTATCCACCAGCGCTGCGATCGATTTCGGCATGGTCGCGGAAAAAAGGATCGTGTGGCGTTCGCCCGGCGTCGCAGCGACGATCTTTTCGATAGGCTTGGCAAAGCCCATATCGAGCATCTGGTCAGCCTCATCCAGCACCAGGGCTTCGAGGTTCGACAGATCGCAAAGCCCCTGCTCGATCAGATCCAGCAAGCGGCCGGGCGCTGCAACGATGATGTCAACACCGTCCTGCAGCGCATTGACCTGATGAAACTGGCTGACACCGCCAAAAATCGTGGTCACGCTGAAATTCAGATGACTGCCGAATGCCTCGAACCCATCGGCAATCTGGCTGACGAGCTCGCGCGTCGGGGCCAGAACGAGCACACGGGCCCCGTTTTTCGGTGCGGGACGAGGGTTGGCAGCCAGACGATGCAACAAGGGCAGTGCGAAAGAGGCCGTCTTGCCTGTTCCTGTCTGAGCCATGCCCAGAAGATCACGCCCCTGCAGAAGCAGGGGGATCGATTGTGCCTGAATGGGGGTAGGCGTCTTGTATCCGGCTTCGGCCAGCGCCTTGAGAATGGCAGGCGCCAGAGCAAGATCGTCGAATGTCATGGTCATGAAGAAACAGCGCCTCCGGCGCACAAAATCGGTTGCGCCTTGGTGGGCATTCAGACTGCGGAGGTGCCCTTTAGCGGGCGAATTGTTGGCACGTCAACGCAAACGTAGACTCACGCTACGGTGGCTCCCGGTTGAAGCGATAAAGATGCGTCAGCGCCTGCCCAGCCTTCTCCCCGAAGCCCCGATTATACCATGGAAGGCGGATCATGCATGATTTCGGCGACTAGTCACTGGATGCTTCAGATCACGACTTTGGAAACCTGCTTTCGCGTGAGAACCCTGATACGACGCAAGAAGAAACCGCAATATTTGACAAGATTATCGCGAATTACCGAAGCAGCCAGTACGCATGACACAGTGCGCTTCATTCACCGAACCATAACCGATGAGACCCATTTTCGTAAACTGCATATCGGAAGATTGAATCCAGCCATTCTCTACAACAACCCCAAAGCCAACGTATTGCACTACAATGTGATTCGTGTCCGATCTATATGAGGTTTATTTTCACACGCCAAAATCGGAATGTATTGACATTCACGAATACAGCGAGACAGAGATGAGAAAAACAATAATCCTGTTGGTCACCACTTTATTATGTGGCTGCGAAACACAGATACGACTCAAATCCTTTCAAAAGACAGACGCGCCAATCAGCGAATCACATCGAGTGTTCTTCTTCTCAAATATGATAGATGAAAAAGAACATCATGATAAAATTCTATACGAAGATTTTTCGAAAGAATTCGCAAAATGCAACGTAAAAACTGACATATTCTATTATGGCCAACTTCGACTGGACTGGAAAAAAGAACTTCACACTGCAACAGAAAAATTCCAGCCAGATAAAATAATCACAATCAGAGCCGATAATCTGGAGATGGGCGCATATAATTACATCATGTCCGAAGATCTTTATGTAAACGTCTACCAAATACCAGGGAAGAAAATCTGGTCTGGGCGCTATAGCGTCGGTGTCGGCAGCTTGCTAATGGGAAAAAAGAAAGGCCTTCAATCACGCTTTGATACACCCAAAATAACCGATACTATTTTTCATGCTTTCCATTCCGCTGGTCTCTTCCTGAATTGCGATGCTCGGACTGAGTCGAAAGACGCAACGACGCAGGTAGCAAAATAAGAGCCGACCTACCGGGAATTGAAGCAATGAAAAGATTGATAGCCCTATTGTCTCTTGCCACTCTCGCGTCGTGCGGACCGAGCGTACAATCCGTGCAAGAGCTCTCCGATCTCGATGGCATCTCCCCTGCGAGACATATCCTGCTGATAGATCAGATCAACGGTATCCGCCTGAAGCAAGGTGCGCATATCCTTAAAGCACTCAACAAAAGGATGAATACCTGCGGGGTAATGTTCTTTGCCAGTGACGATGAGACTGCAACAGATCCCGACATGCCAGCCACGAAAGAGGCGGTCAGAAAGGTCGATGCCGACAAGATTCTCATCCTCAAAAATCGGATGTCACTCTACAATGTAGCTGGGCTGGCAGACGAAAAGCTCGTCACCTACATCTATGACGTTTCCAAGGCCAGATATGTCTGGGCAGGAGAGCTGGCTATCGCGATCCCGCACACCTCCCTCATGGGAATTCCTCTCGATAGCCACGAAGACGCTGCCGGAGAAATTGCTGACCAAGTTGTCAAATCTCTCTCAGCAAAGAAACTGGTTCCCGAGTGCTCTCGCCAAGCGCGGCCATGACATCCGTATGAACACCCCGTTTCCGCACTTTCTCCTCTACGTCTTTCAGCGGCGCAAGGCGACGGTCCAAAAGCTTCATGAAGAGAAAGATACGACCCAGACTGCCATCTTGTACAAGGCAATGAAAATCAAAGGGAGAAATACGCCATTTTGTGGCAAATATCACCCCTGATTCCGGCGCGTCTCGATAAACGCTACCGCCCTACGGACTTGGCATGGTATTTGCATGAAGAACTCCATGACGTTCTTCGCCCCTCTTTCAATCCGTCGGACCGACCGGCTTTCGCGCATTGCGATCGGCCAGGCCGTGCTGTCGGAGCAAATGCCTGAGCTGATAATAGGTCAGGCCGAGCGCCGTAGCGGCCTGCTTCTGGTTGAAGCGGGCGTGACGCAAAGCGTGTTCGAGCAGATTGCGCTCATAGGCGCGGATGGCCTCGGTAAAACCAAGCCCCTCGGGCAGGGTGTCGGGCATGGCTTGCGGGGCTGGAGCTTCACGCGCAGGCAGCGGAGTGCTTTCAGGCTCTGGCGTGGCAAGCGGCCGCAGCCAGTCCGGGCCGTTCCTGAACGGATCGAACACGATATCGTCGAGGGGCCTCTCCGGCCTGTCCATGCGATAGACGCTTCTCTCGACGACATTACGCAGCTCACGGACATTGCCGGGCCAGTCATAGCGCATGAGGGCATCGCGCGCCCGGTCCGAGAAACCGGCAAAAACCTTGCGCCCCAGACTGGCGGTCATGCGGGTGGCGAAATGCTCGGACAGGATCAGGATATCTTCCTGACGGGCGCGCAAGGGCGGCAGCATGACGACATCGAAAGCCAGACGGTCGAGCAGATCGGCGCGGAAATCGCCCTTTCGCGCCATAGCGGGCAGATCGGCATTGGTCGCGCCGATCAGACGCACATCGACATGGATGGTCTCGTTGCCACCGACGCGTTCGAAACTTCCATATTCGATCACGCGGAGCAGCTTCTCCTGCACCGCCATGGAAGCCGATGCGATCTCGTCGAGAAAGAGCGTACCGCCATGGGCCTGTTCGAAGCGCGACAGCCTGCGACGCTGGGCCCCGGTAAAGGCACCAGCCTCATGACCGAACAATTCGCTGTCGAGAAGACTGTCCGGCAGAGCCGCACAGTTCAGCTTGATGAGCGGCCTGTCCCAGCGCGGAGAGAGCAGCGCCAGTCGGGCCGCAACGAGCTCCTTGCCCGTGCCGCGCTCTCCGATGATCAGGGCAGGACGGTCGAGGGGGGCCAGGCGCGAAATATGGTCGAGCATCTCCAGAAAGGCGGGAGATTGTCCGATCGGTGTCGGGTTTTCATCGTTTCTGGGGGATCGTGCCATTTTATGGCCAGTCTCGCATCTCACGCCTCGGGGCCCACATGTTTCACCCCGTATCGCGTCGCTGACAAGAGAAGCTGGTGTTCTCCTGCGATCATTTCCTGTTAAAATCGTTTCAGCAAAGAAAGAGCATCACAATGGGTATCTTTTCCCGCCTCGCGGATATCGTGAATTCCAATCTCAACGCCATTCTGGCCAGCGCAGAAGACCCGGAAAAGATGATCCGGCTCATCATCCAGGAAATGGAAGACACGCTGGTCGAAGTCCGCAGCCAGGCTGTCACCATGATTGCCGAACGCAAGGGGCTCGAGCGCCGCGCCCGCGCCATGGTGCAGGAAGAGGATGAATGGCTGCGCAAGGCCGAACTCGCCCTGACCCGCGACCGTGAAGATCTGGCCAAGGGCGCGCTCGCAGCAAAATCGACCATCGAACAATCACGCAAATCGCTCGAGCAGCAGATCGCTCAGGTCAATGAGAGCCTCGACCAGCAGCACGATGATATCGGCAAGCTGCAGGCCAAGCTGGCAGATGCGAAATCGCGCGAGAAATCCCTCTCCCTGCGTCACAAAGCCGCTACCAACCGCATCAAGACGCGTGAGCGCCTGTACGATACCCGTGTCGAGAATGCCTTCAACCGTTTCGAACAGGTGGAACGCGCGCTTGACGCGCTCGAAGGGAAAGCTGAATCCTATGATCTCGGCCGTGGTCCCGGTGGCACGCGCAAGCCGAGCCTGCAGGAAGAGCTGGCAGGACTTGAAACGGATATGGCCGTCGAGAACGAACTCGAGGCGCTGCGGGCCAAGATCAGAAACCGCCAAGGGTAAAAGACAGCAATGAGACGCGTTAAGAGCAAGGGTGGCCGGTTATGAGTCATGGTTCAGCAATCGATCTGGGCGATCTGGTCGCCCTTGCGGCGGTCGTCATGCCTTTCGTCATGGTCATGTATATCGTGACCATTCGTGCCCGCTCCCGTGCCACGGCCAGCAAGCTTCAGGAATCCGACCTGGCAGCGCTCAACATGGCGCATGTCCAGGCCCGGAGACTCGAGGAACGTGTAGATCAGCTTGAGCGCATTCTTGATGAGGATGTGCCGGGATGGAGGACACGGAGCTTCTCATGATATCTGTCCGCCTGTTGACCCCGCCCATGCAGCGTATCGCTCTGACGGCTCTGCTTCTCTCCGGCCTTGCCATGACCACGCCGCTTCACGCGGCGCCTCAGGTCGTCATGGATGCAGAAGACCTCGATCTGAGCGTACCCTGTCTGGGGCGCTTCGAGATTACGGTCGACCCGGCCATGAGCGACGGGGTCTCGATCGACAGTTCGACAACAGGCGGCGCGCATCTCACCATGCGCACGGGCAAGACACAGGGCTCTTCCAAGGTTCTCATCACCAGCAAGAGCTGCGCCCCTACTGCAAAGGTCTCGATTCTTGTCGCCCCCAGCGTGGGCGTTCTGATCCACGACAGCCACGATACGCATTTCGTCATCAACGGCACGCTGGCCTCTCTTGAAGCCAGCCTCGAAGCCGGACAGCTCGACGCCGATACGATCCAGTCGCTCGACCTCAGCCTGCGCGGTACCGAGCAGGTGCATATCGCTCATCTCAATCGGGCGGCGCAGGTTGTCGAAACAGGGGCCTCTGGTCTTGTGGTCGATCATGCCGAGCTTGATGCGTTTTCGGCCCAGCTTTCCGAAACCAGCCATCTCACCGTGACGGATGGCCGTGTCGACGTGCTGACGCTCATGGTCGAAAACGGGGCCAGCGCCCGCCTGGGCGGCACGCTCAACACCGCCACGGTCTCAGCCAATGGCACGGGCCTTGTCGCCATTCCGACGGTCAGTGGCGCCCTGACACGTACCGGCAACGTGCAGGTAGGCCCAGTGGCCGCCGCAGCCGTTACGCAGCCCTCCGCCCCGATAGCCGCACAGCCTGCGCCGCCTGTACCTGCGGCACCGGCCGCCCCGGTCATCACCCCGCCGGTTGCGCCGGTTGCCCCGACCGTTTCGGGTGTCGGCGTACCGGCAAGCCAGACACAGCCCCCTTCGCCGCCAGTCGCCCCGACGAAGCCGGTCTCCCCTTCTGCGCCCCCCGCTTCGACGCCCTCCTCCGCTGTTTCGGGCAGCGCGAACCTGCCGCTTCCCCCCGCGACACCGGCCTCGCCGAGACCCGTCAATGGAGCGACAGTCTCGGCTCCCGCCACGGCGTCGCCACCCACACAGCCTGTGCCACAGCCTGCCACGCCGACAACGCCCACACCGGGCGCGTCCACCGCACAGCCCGGTCAGAACAGCCCTGCCGTTCCGGATGAGCAGCCCTGGGCGGTTTCCCCCACCGATATCCCCTCCACCGGGACACAGGCTCCGCAAGGCGGGCCAGTCAACAGCCAGACTACCCCCGCTCAGGGCAGGACCCAGCCTGACGGATCGACGGTCAACACGACTCCGGCGCAGGCACCAGCCACAAGCGCTACACCGGCGGCAAAGGGAGATCAGACAAGGTGATACGGCTCAGCCTCAGCCTTACGCTCGTCATTGGCGCGCTACCGACACTCGCTCTTGCCAGCCCGGATACGCCCAAGGCGGCGCTGGATGCAGCGCCTTTTACCCTGACGCTCGAGGCGCCATGCGCCTCGGCCATCACGGTTGAAGGCGCAGCAGGTGAGCAGGGTGCGGCGCTGCTGCCAGAGGGTGACAAGGCGCCAGAGGGGCTGTCCTTCACCTCGGATACCCATTCCGCCACCCTCAGTGGGCAGGAATGCACAGGCCCTGCCCATCTGCGTGTTCCTGTGGGCACCGCCATCATCGCTAGGATGAGTCGTTTCGGCACATTGCGCATTTCCCGCGTCGATGGGCCTCTTTCTGTCACGCACAGAGGCAGCAGTGAGGTCACCGCCGATCAGGTGACGGCACTTGCATTCGACGGAGGCGGCTTCGGCGCGCTGAAGCTCGGCTGGCTGCATGGCCCTGCCTCCATTACCCTGAACGGTAGTGGTGATATCATGATCGGTCGGGTCGATTCCCCCAGCGTTGCGGTACGGTCAGGCGGCTTTGGCAACATCACCCTGTCTGCTGGCAGGATTGCCGCACTCGACGCCCATCTGCATGGCTCGGGCAATTTCAATTTCAACGGCGTTGCCCAAAAAGCCACGCTGGAAGCCACCGGCTTTGGCACCATCACCGTTGATACAGTGACGGGTGAGGTTCAGAAGGAGGCTCATGGCGCGGCTTCGGTGACTGTCCGCCACGAAAAGGCGCCGCCCAAAAGCCCCCCAGCCACCCATCCTCTGCTGACCCTTCCTGACGGGACGGTGGTGACAGACCATGATCTGGTCAAACCCGACGGGACGATCATCGCCTTCGACAAGGCGGAAGCCGAAGATGACGAGGCGGCAGATACGGGGCAAACCTCTCAGGCGCCGCACCATCATCATTCTGCGGGCTGGCTCTTTCTGCTGGGCGTGGTGCTTTGCGTCGCCCAGCGCAAACGGATTGTCCCGCTCATGCGCCGCATCATGGGCTCACGGGTCGTCTCTTCAGACCGCCAGCCTGCCTTCGTGACAGAGCAGCCTGCAATCGCAGATCTGACTGAACGGCTCAAACGTCTGGAACGACGGGTGGGTGACGTCGAGCACTGCGTGACCTCGCGTGATTTCCATCTGCATCGCGAATTTCACACCCTCTCTCGCCGCTGCGGGTGAGAAACGAACCGATTATGCTGACGCCCGATACGAGGCCTGCAGGAACAAAGGGAAACACGCCGTGAACCGTCTTCACCTGAGCGCTCTCTCTCTGATTCTGGTCTCGACTATCCCTGCCCAGAAAGCGCTGGCGCAGGCCGCAGCGCCCAGCTCACCCGAGGCCGCCCTCACCGCAGCGCCCTATACGCTGCATGTCGGAACCAGCTGCATCGGCACACTCCATATCCAGGGTGCTGCCGGGCTGCATGAGCAAGCCGATATGCGTGATGTGCCGTCCGGGCTGTCTTTTCAGGCCGGATCGCATGATGCCTGGCTCACAGGCAGTGCCTGTGGCGAGAACGCAACCATTCAGCTTGTAGCCGGGGCAGCGATCGTCTCGACCACCATGAATTACGACGATCTGAAGATCGACTGGGTCGAAGGGCCGCTCTCGCTGCGTCAGGGACGCGGCACGATCCATGTCGACAAGGCCAGTGCCCTGCTCTATCGCGGCGGCGGCCCCGGCGACCTCATCATGGGAAGCCTGACCGGCCCGGCAACCATCGCCATTTCAGGCCCGGGCGATATCCATATTGAAAAGGCACAATCTCCCTCGATCATCATCGGCTCCAGCGGTCCGGGCGATGTCGTGATAGGGGGTGGCTCGGTCGATCAGCTTGCCATCACCCTTTCCGGCCCCGGCGATGCAATTTTCGACGGTGCGGCGCGCATTGCCACATTACGCACCAGCGCGTCAGGCGATATCCGTGTGCATCAGGTGGTGGAGAAAGAACACACCCATTCGAGCGCGAGTGGCGAGATAGAAATTGCGCACTCATCCGGTCACAGCGAGACGTTCACCGGGTCTACCAACAGCAGCATCACGAATAACGGCACGCGCATCACGTCTGATGACATGCTGCTGCCTGACGGAACGCGCATCAATGCCCATCGCATGATCAAGGCCGATGGCACGATCGTCGATTTCGATGCGCTGCGTCATGCTGCCAGCGAAGCAACGCCTCCTGTGCCGCCGACACCGCCAGAGCCTCCTGAACCGCCCGAGCCGCCAACCCCTCCGGAAACCACAGATAGCGCAATGCACGCCACGACCATTCACACGCATACTGACAGTCACCCTAAGACCGAGGCATCTTTCAGTGTCTCGACCGATAGTGGCAGCATGACCTCAGGGGTGATCGTTCTGGTTGTGCTGGGGATCGTGCTGCTGCGTCGGCGGATCATTCCCAGACTGATCCCCCTGCTGCACGCCGCCAATCCGGCCCTCGCGAAACGGCTGGAACCGTTTCTTCTCTCGCTCATGACGCGTGTCACCACGCCCATGCCGCAAACCCAGCTGCCGCAGCTTCTCGACCTGACCGAACGGCTGCGGAAGCTCGACCGGCGTATCGGGGCAGTCGAGACCTGCGTGGCCTCTCGCGACTTCCATCTGCACACGCAGTTCCGCGATCTGGATCGCAATAGTGGCTGAGCAGGCAGCAGCCCATGCCTGTGCCCAAAGGGCGCAGCAAGGGCTTTGACGTGACGCCCCAGTCAGGCTAGGGCTTGAATCATGATCCTCCTTGCTGGCGGCTGCTGACCGTGAATTTCATCCTCGATCCTGTCGCAGCCATTGGGCGTGCCTTTCTCGGCATCGTGCGCAAGGCCGGCGCGTTGGCACTTTTCGCGCTGGCAGGCCTGTCTCATCTGCTCCGCCCCCCTTTCTACTGGGGGGTGTTTTTCAACAGCCTGATAGAGATCGCCTTCTATTCGCTGCCTGTGGTCGCCCTGACGGCCATTTTCTCGGGTGGCGTCATTGCCCTGCAATCCTATGCCGGATTTGCCCAGTATCACGTACAAAGCGCCATTGCCGGCATTGTCGTTCTGGCCGTGGTACGCGAACTTGGCCCCGTGCTGGCCGGTCTCATGGTAGCGGGCCGCGTGGGCGCCGCCATGTCGGCTGAAATCGGCACCATGCGCGTGACCGACCAGATCGACGCGCTGCGTACGCTCTCGACCGACCCGATGAAATATCTGGTGACGCCGCGCCTGCTTGCGGGCACCCTGGCCCTGCCGTTTCTGGTACTGGTGGCCGATATTCTCGGTGTGCTGGGCGGATTTACCGTGTCTGTCTCCAAGCTCGGTTTTGACCCGCAGAACTACATCATCGCAACGTTCAACGCGCTGAAGCCGCTCGACGTGATTGTCGGCCTTTCGAAAGCTGCCGTCTTCGGCTTCATCATCAGCCTGATGGGGTGCTATCACGGCTATACTAGCCGGGGTGGCGCAGAGGGCGTAGGCTCTGCCACTACCGCCGCCGTCGTTGCAGCTTCGATCCTGCTTCTGGCTTTCGATTACCTCCTGACGGATCTGTTCTTCGCCTCATGAGCGCCCTGCCCAAGATCCGCATTCGCGGCCTGACCAAGTCCTTCGGCTCAAAAACGGTGCTGGATGGCATCGATCTCGATGTCGAGGCCGGTACGTCTTTCGTCGTCATCGGCGGGTCGGGCAGCGGTAAATCGGTGCTGCTGCGCTGCATTCTGGGGCTCATCACGCCAGATTCCGGCACGATCGAAATCGATGGCGAGAATGTTCTGACCGCGACGCCTGCACGACGTATCGCCCTGATCGAACAGATCGGCATGCTGTTCCAGAATGCGGCCCTGTTCGACAGCATGAGCGTGGCAGACAACATCATGTTCGGTCTGCGTGCCAAGGGACGCGGCAAGGCGCATCGCCTGACCAAAGCCCAGGCGCGTGAACAGGCGGGCGATATTCTCAAACAGGTGGGTCTCGACCCGACGGTCGGGGCACTCGCGCCTTCAGAACTGTCAGGGGGCATGCAGAAACGTGTCGGCCTCGCCCGCGCCATTGCAGGCACACCCAACATCCTGTTTTTCGATGAACCTACGACGGGGCTCGACCCCATCATGGGCGCTGTGATCGACGGTCTGATCGTCGATTGCGTCAAGCGTCTTGGCTCGACCGCCATTGCCATCACCCATGACATGGCCTCTGCCCAGCGCATCGGTGATCAGGCCGCCATGCTCTACCACGGCAAGCTGGTCTGGAAGGGCCTCGCTTCGGAACTGATGAACAGTGGCAACGCCATGGTCGATCAGTTTACCCATGGACGCAAGGATGGGCCGATCGGGATGGAATTGCGGAAATAGAGCACCCCCTTCGTTCTTGTTATGTTTCCACGCCTGCCCTATCTTTCAGACTGAACCTCTCGCCTGAAAGCCCCCCCAGAATGGCCAAACGCCCCACTGCCCGTTTCGTCTGTCAGGCCTGCGGCACGATCACCAGCAAATGGTCGGGGCGTTGCGATGGGTGTGGTGAATGGAACACCATTGTCGAAGAGGCGGTCGAACCCACGAACCGTGAGAGCCGAAAGCGCGCAGGCAAGCTGACACTCATGCATCTCGACGGCGATCTCACCCCGCCGCCGCGCATTGAAACATCGATTGCCGAGTTCGACCGTGTGCTTGGTGGAGGGCTGGTACCTGCCTCTGTTGTGCTGGTGGGCGGCGATCCGGGTATCGGCAAATCGACGCTGCTGCTGCAAGCCACCTGCGCCCTCGCCAGGGCAGGGCGGCGCGTGCTGTACGTGTCGGGCGAAGAAGCCGTAGACCAGATACGCCTGCGCGCGCGGCGCCTGAAACTGGAAGCGCCGACGCTCGATCTGGCAGCCAGCATCAACGTGTCGGAAATCGCGAGCTCGCTGGAACAGGACCGCGAGCATAATGTGGTGGTCATCGATTCCATCCAGACCATGTGGCTGGAAACCATCGAAAGTGCGCCGGGCTCAGTAGCGCAGGTGCGCGCCTGTGCTTTCGAGCTGATACGGCTTGCAAAAACAGTTGGCTTCTCACTCGTGCTTGTCGGCCATGTCACGAAAGAGGGCGCTCTGGCGGGTCCGCGCGTCCTGGAACATATGGTCGATGCGGTCATGTATTTCGAAGGCGATCGCGGCCATCAATTCCGCATCCTTCGTGCTGCGAAGAACCGTTTTGGGGCGACAGACGAAATTGGCGTTTTCGCCATGACCGATACGGGGCTGACCGAAGTACCCAATCCGTCTGCCCTGTTTCTGGCCGAAAGACGCGGCAATATAGCAGGCTCTGCCGTTTTCGCAGGCATGGAAGGCACGCGCCCTGTTCTGCTGGAAATCCAGGCGCTCGTTTCCCCGAAGGCCGGAGAGGGCGCGGCACGGCGGGCTGTAGTTGGCTGGGAAACGGCACGACTGAATATGCTGCTCGCCGTACTGGAGGCCCGCTGCGGTCTCAAGATGGCAGGGATGGATGTCCATCTGAATATTGCAGGCGGCCTGCGTATCAGCGAGCCTGCCTGCGACATGGCGGTGGCGGCGGCCCTGATCTCTGCAGCGACCGGCGTACCGACCTCGTCAGGGGCTACCTATTTCGGCGAGGTTGGTCTGTCCGGCGAGGTGCGTCAGGTATCCCAGACCGATCTGCGCCTGAAGGAGGCACAGAAGCTCGGTTTCGCCCAAGCTATCCTGCCGCGCCGTGTCGCGAGTGGCGCCGCGCGCGCCAAACCCCCTGAAGGTCTGGCGCTCAAGGAGATCGGGCATCTCAATGATCTGGTCGAACTTTTCCAGCCGGTTGAAGACTGAACCAGCAGTCTGATACCGGGCAGTCGGGAGCATAGAATGCCCCTATTACTGCTGCCCGGCAGTTTTTACCGCAGTTGCCCGAGCAATTCCTTCATCCAGTCTCATTTGCGCAGATATATCCTTCGTGTAAACGAATGGACCGAGAATTCGACTGGCGCAGAAGCTCTGACTATGGCGGCTTTACGCCCGACTTCTGCTCTTTAACTGCCTGACATGACGCGGGAGAGGTTTCTCCCTTGTCGCTTCATCCCGGGAGAATGCCCTATGCTGGCCGCGCCATCCTCAAATCCGGGCGGACAGCGCCGCTCTCCCTTCTCAATGTTCATGCATAATCGCCAGAACAGACCCTATGATGTCTGGCTGGTCAGCCTGTTTGCCGTGCATGTCATTATTTTTGCCTTCGTCGTCTGGGGCACGGCAATGACAACGCCCTATCTCGACATGCTGACCTGGCAGCATGAAGCGCTTGAGGCGCTGAGGGTAAATGATGGAGCCAATTGGCTCCATCATTTCCTGCTGCCGCATAACGAGCATCGCATCGCCTTTGAGCGGGCACTCACGCTGGTCGACCTCGAAATTGGCGGCGGCCATCAGATCGCCTTCATCGCTGCATCGCTTCTGTCTGTTCTTATCATAGCCGGATTGCTTTGGCGCATCCTGTCAGAAGGCGCCTCGAACAGGGAAAGGCTGCTGGCTCTCCTTGTTCCGATGCTGATTCTGAGCAGCACCTCGGCACTTGATATCGGCGTACCGATCAACTGCGTCTATCCGATTTCCCTCGTCTTCTCTGTAGCCGCCATCGTGCTCTTTGCACGTGCCGTGACCGCACAGCAGAACGTCACGCCTCTTTTCGCAGGGGCTATGCTCTGTGCGCTTCTTTCGCCATTCAGCAACATGACAGGCCTTGGAATCTGGCCCGTGCTGCTTTGGCTCGGCTGGCAGGCCAAAGCAAAACAGTCGATCCTCGCGGTCATACTGTCTCTGGCAGTTATCGAAACGAGCCTCTATCTGTGGCACGACTCAACAGCGCCTGCAGTGCATTCAGGCGCACACGGCATTGCCGCGCTTGAGCGTATGATCGCCTATGCCGGTATCTTTCTCGGCCTGCCTTTTTCGAGGCTTGCAGCCCTCGCCCTGCCTGCCATGGTGTTCGGCCTTTGCCTTGGGCTGGTTGCTCTTGCCGTGCTTGTCAATGACTGCCTGCGCAGGAAGACAGCCACACGTGCTTCGCTTGTCTCAACCGGGCTGATCCTGATCGGTCTCGGGGTCGCCCTCATGGCGAGCCTCGGCCGCCTCAATGAAAACGTCGAGCTTATCGCTCCGGCGCGCTACGCGCTTTATGTCGTGCTGCTCCATGCAGGACTGATCATGCGCGCGCTCGTGTGGCTCCGCTCGCGCCCTTGCTGTGTTGGTCAAGCCGATCTGAAAACAGCGACAGGCTTTGCGTTACTCCTCGTTCTTTTTCAGATGGCGTCAGGTCTGGCCGGAGTCAGGGCAGCCAGCGACCTTCGTGCCGTCGTTCTCTCCTGGCAGCCAGGGATGCAGGACGCGCGCTACGTAAAGCTGATCTTTCCGGAACTGTCCTATGCCGTGAAGGTGCACCAGGAGGTGGAGGATTTTCTCTCAACGCGATAAATCCCGGACAACCTGCGAGACCGGAACACACTTCTTGCAAGAACGCGGCGACCCTGCTTCTTGAAGTCAAACAAACAGGACAGGAAGACCCTTCATGACCCGGACCCTGGTAGCCGAAACGCAGCTGGATACGGTGGTGAAGAAGAGCCTGTTCCGCGTTCATGCTGCGCCCATCGCCCATGAGGAAGAAGCCGTCGCTTTTTTCGAACGCGTCCGTGAAATCGACGCCACCCATAATTGCTGGGCGTGGCGGCTTGGCGCACGCTATCGCAGTTTCGATGATGGCGAGCCGGGCGGAACAGCGGGACGGCCCATCCTGCAAGCCATCGATTCACAGGAATTCGACCGCGTGGCCGTTATTGTCGTGCGCTGGTTCGGGGGCATCAAGCTGGGTGCAGGAGGGCTTGTGCGCGCCTATGGCGGGGCTGCCGCTTCCTGCCTCAAGCAGGGCGACGCCATCGAGATCGTGCCCATGCAGCGCCTCGGTTTCCATGCGTCCTTCGGGGTTCTGCCGATCATCCAGGCACGTCTGAACGAGTGGAGCGCACTGCAGGAGAGCTGCCTGTTCGATGAAACCGGCGCGGGGCTGGAAATTTCCGTGCCGCTGCGCGAGGCCGAGACTGTCAGAAACATTTTGCAGGATCTGTTGCGCAGTGCCGCCATCAAGGTGCTCGATGAGGAGAATGAGCCCGGCTTCGAGTAGGCGCCAATCGAAGCGGAGGTGAAACGACCATCGGGGTTTGACGCTCCCCTCTTTCCTTCCTACGGTAACATATCATGTTACGATCGTAGGATCCTTTTTCATGCCCGTTTTCAGACACGCCGCCGCTCTGGCGGCTGTTGCCCTTCCCCTGCTTTCCTCCACCGCGCTGGCAGCCCCTGCCAACCCGCTCTTTCAGGCAAGCCCCCTGCCCTATCAGGCGCCCCCCTTCGACAAGATCAAGGACAGCGATTACGTGCCGGCCTTCGAAAAGGGCATGGCAGACCAGCTGAAGGAAATGCAGGCGATCGCCAACAACAAGGCGGCGCCGAATTTTGACAACACGATCGTTGCCATGGAGCGTTCGGGTCAGTTGCTGGGCCGCGTGCAGAACGTGTTCTACGGTGTCTATTCGGCTGACAAGGATGACGCCATGGACGCCATCGACAGCAAGGAAGCGCCCAAGCTCAGCCAGCATTCGGACGAGATCTATCTCAACCCGAAGCTTTTCCACCGCGTAAAGACGCTTTACGACAACCGCGCCAAGCTGAACCTGAACCCCGAGCAGGCGATGCTGCTTGAGGTGACGTATCAGCAATTCGTCCATTCGGGCGCCGAACTGTCTCACCCTAACCAGCAGAAGCTGCGAGCCATCAACACCCAGCTTTCGAAACTGGAAACGGCCTATAACCAGAAGCTGATCGCCAGCGCCAAGGCTGGCGCCCTTGTGGTCGAAAGGAAAGAGGCTCTTGCCGGGCTTGATGACGGCGCCATTGCCTCCGCACAGAAAGCCGCCGAAGGCCGCAAGCTGAGCGGGAAATATGTTCTGCCGCTTCAGAACACGACCCAGCAGCCCGATCTGGCTTCGCTGAGCGATCGCAGCACGCGTGAAGCCCTGTTCAATCAGAGCTGGACACGCGCTGAAAAAGGCGATGCCAACGATACGCGCCAGACAATTGCAGAAATTGCCCAGCTGCGCGCTGAGAAAGCCGCGCTCTTCGGCTATTCGAGCTATGCCGCCTATACGCTGTACGATCAGATGGCCAAGACCCCGGCGGCTGTGAACAGCTTCATCCACCAGCTCGTTCCGGCGACCGCTGCAGAGCAGCATCGTGAGGCGGAGGAGCTGCAGAAGGCTATCGGCGACGACCATCAGAATTTCGCGCTCAAGCCCTGGGACTGGAATTTCTATGCCGAGCGCGTGCGCAAGCAGAAATTCGACCTCAACCAGAATGACGTAAAGCCCTATTTCGAGCTGCACACCGTGCTGACCGACGGCGTGTTCTATGCAGCCAACCAGCTTTATGGAATCACCTTCGAGCCGCGCAAGGATATCCCGGTCTATAATCCCGACGTCATGGTCTTCGAGGTGAAGGACAAGGACGGCTCGCCGCTGGGTCTGATGTATTTCGACTATTTCAAGCGCGACAACAAATCGGGCGGCGCCTGGATGTCGAATTTCGTGGGTCAGAGCGACCTGCTGAAGACGCGCCCTGTCATCTATAACGTGGCGAATTTCACCAAGGCGGCTCCGGGCCAGCCGCAGCTCATCACGTCTGATGACGTGACGACCATGTTCCATGAATTCGGTCACGCACTGCACGGCCTGTTTGCCAGCCAGACCTATCCGTCGCTTTCGGGCACGGCAGTGGCACGCGATTTCGTGGAATTCCCGTCGCAGTTCAACGAAAACTGGGCAATGGACCCTAAAGTGTTCGCCCATTACGCCCGTCACTACAAGACCGGCGCCCCGATGCCTGCCGAACTGGTCGAGAAGATCAAGAAGGCCGCGCATTTCAATCAGGGCTATGCACTGGGTGAAATCGTGGCAGCGGCCCAGCTCGACATGTCGTGGCACGGCCTGTCTGCCGATGCACCGCGTCAGGATGTCGATCAGTTCGAAGCCAAGGCACTCAAGGAGACCGGTCTCGACGTCGCCAATGTGCCGCCGCGTTATCGCTCAAGCTATTTCCTGCATATCTGGGGCAATGGCTACTCGGCTGGCTATTACGCCTATCTCTGGACCGAAATGCTCGATCAGGACGTGTTCTCCTGGTTCCAGTCGCATGGTGGTCTGACCCGTGAAAACGGCCAGCGCTTCCGTGACATGATCCTGTCGAAGGGTCACACCATGGATTACGGCCCGATGTTCAAGGCCTTCTATGGCAAGGACCCCGAAATCGGCCCGATGCTGGCCCATCGCGGCCTTCTGCCCGCAGCGAAGTAAAAATCCTTTCCACTGTCCGGTCGTATTGCTCTTGCAGCAACACGACCGGACAGGGTCATCTCTGCGGCCACAACAAACGCTTTCTCACGTCGCCCACTATGGGCGTTTCTCCTTCTCTCATTCTCGTGTCTGATACAGGCGCAAACAGGGAGAAGAGCCGGACACTGCCGGCACCCATCGCCCTCGACAAAAAGAGCTCCCCGCAGACAGAGTGAATCTCGATCGCAACCGATCGTTACATTGTGATGTCATTCGACATTTAATAAAGCCTTCACACTCTGCCTGGCTGATTCATTTTAAATATCGATTCGAAACAAGTGGCAGCAATACACAAACATTGTTCGTCATTTTACGGTTTTATGAATCAAGTAAAAAATCAATAGTTCGCCCACGACGCATCGTCCTTTCCGGATCTCGGAATACCTCACTTATATAATAAGGTATTACGCAATCCAGATGGCGGGGAGTGCTCGTGCGCGCTCGTGAGGTTGCGCCCAATGACGTCCTGTAAGCCTGTATTGACCGGTTGCCTGGCCACTCTTGTCGCATTGGGCACGGTGGCCCCCGTAAACGCTCAGAATTTGCATCACAAGAAAAAAGAGGGGCGAAAGAGTGCAAGCCAACCCGTCAGCCCTGCTTCCGGGCTCGCTTCGATGCCTGCTTCAACCCCGACTGGCCCGACAAAACCGCTCGAAAAAGACTCCGTGCATGAGCATATAAAAGTGACAGCCCTACGCAGCGGCACAGTCGCTGCGGCGCTGGACGAGCAACGCCGTAGCACGGGCGTGGCCTCGGTTCTTTCCCGCGAGCAGATCGACCGCGCTCCGGAAACCAATCTGTCGGATATCCTCACCCGTCTGCCGGGCGTTTCAGCCTATAGCAATATGAGCAACGGCCAGGCTGCGACGGGTGAGGCCCAGTACATGACCATTCGTGGCCTCGATTCCAGCTATAATGCCTATACGCTCAACGGCGAGCGCATCGCACCGGCCGACCCTTCGACCCGCGCCATATCGTTCGACATGCTGGCACCTTATGGCATCACATCCATCAAGGTCTCCAAAAGCACGACTGCCGAAACAGATGGCGATTCGATAGGCGGGGCCATCGATATTCGTACCCCGACAGCTTTCGACTTCTCCGGGAATTATTGGAAAATCATCCTCCAGGGGCAATTGAACGACAATGCCGCCCAGACGGGAACACCCGCGCTTGGAGGTACCGCACAAATCGAGTTTGCCCGCCGCTTTGGGCGTGATGGACGCTTTGGTGTCTATGCAACCGGCTACTACTCGTCGAAAAACGTTCTCGCTGATGCCGCAGCGCCAAACAGAAGCTATGTGCCCAGTTTTGCGTCCGAGGCGGGCGTCAAAACACCCGATCAGGCGTCGCAATTGACCACCACACAGCTCAAATATGATCTCTTCACCAGCTCAATCAAACGCTATGGTGGTTCGCTCTCCCTCAACTACAAGGGCGATCGTCACGAGTTTTATGCCCTTGGCACATGGGGTCAGTACAATGTGCAAATGGATGACAATCAGGTCAGCTTCCGCGGAAGCAATTCAGGCTATGGGGCAGATGGTATCTATCGCTCGCAGCTTGGCCAGCGCGCTGGATATTTCATCACAAATGACTCGGCTCAGCTTCTCACTACCCAGAAAATCGGCGGCATAAGCCATCTCGACCGCTGGACCGTCAATTACGATATCTTCAACAGCTATGGCGTGCAGGCCACCCCTAACACGGTCGAAGCCAGTATGTATGGCAGCGGCAGCATAGCCGGCCCCTTCTATCTCGACACCGCCAACACAACCCTGCCTGTCGCAAGCGGCCCCGCTTCGGCCATGAGCCAATTGCGTAACCAGAATACGAGCCGCTTCTGGAAAACGCAGGGTGGAGATTCACAGAGCACGGCAGACATGTTCGGCATCCATGCCGACGCAGCCTATCGCTTCAGAAATGATATCCTGAAATCGATCATTTTCGGCTTCAAGATCAGCGATACCGAGCGCCTGTCATGGTCCCATCCTCTTTTTCATAACAATAATAATTTTATTTATAACGGTCCGTTCTTCGGGGGCCAGAACTGGCCATCCACTAACGCCGCAGGGCCCAGTATCGGCAATATCCCGGGCTATCAGGTTGATGCGTTTGGCGGCAAGCTCGGCGATTTTCGCATCCTCGATCGCGACTGGGTGCGCAATACAACGCTACCTTATAAATATCAGAACGATCCGAATGGTGCCGGCAATTATACCAGGAACGACTGGAACGCGAATACGAGCACCGGCTCGGAAAAGATTTATGCCGGGTTTGTTGCCCTGAATCTTCAGGCGGGTCCGGTCGATATTCATCCTGGTTTCCGTTACGAATACACCGATTTCGGCGGGACTCACTGGCAGTCAGCTGGCGATAACATCAATGGCCGTTTTGTCAGGATCCATCAGAACTACGGTTCACCTCTGCCCTATCTGAACGTCAACTGGCGCCCAAGTGAGTTGAGCGTTCTGCGCTTCTCGGTCCGACGAGGGCTTACACGTCCGGCTTTCGGACTGATCAATGGCGCCACCACACTCTCGACAGATCCCGTTACCAACCAGATCCTGTCCATCTCGCAACCCAACCCCAATCTGCGCCCGACGACCGCAACCATGTTCGATTTTTCGGGCGAGCTCTATAACCGGCATGCAGGCGTCATTTCCGCCTCCGTCTATTACAAGCAGATCCAGAAATTCATTTTCACTTCTGTTTCGAACACCAGCAACAGCGCCACGCTTGGCGGCAATGTGCCTACCAGTTCTTTCACAGATGGCGGGACGCTCTATTCGATGCCAACCAATGGCAAGGGCGCAACGCTTGAAGGCATCGAGCTGGCTACCCAGCAGAATCTCTACTTCCTGCCTGGCTGGATGAGCGGTTTTGGGGTGAACGGCAATGTGACGCTCCAGTACTCCAATGCGACAAGCAGTATTGCGGGCCATGCCGACACCGCCCTGCCGCGCGCGCCCGAGATGATGTATAATCTCGGCTTCTATTACAGCCGTGGTCCGATACATTTCGATCTGAACTACAATTATATCGGTACCCAGCTTCTAAGCGTTAATGCAAAATCTCCCGATTTCTACCTGCAGCCTACGCAGCGCCTCGATCTGAGCATGAAATACAAATTCGGCTGGGGCATCACCGGCACGCTTGCCATGCAAAACCTGCTGAATACCCCCGCCTTCTGGGAAACCTATGGCAAGGGGAAATCCTATCTCGCCTATGATGGCGGGTCTAATGGTGCCTATGTCCGTACAGGACGCATGTATCTCGCCGGGCTCAACGGCGAGTTCTGAAAAATGCCTCTTTTCCCACGCATGCCCCGGGCGCTGACAATCCTCACTCTGGGCGTCAGCCTCCTTTCGCTTTCAGCGGGACTTGCAGCGCCCGGCTCCTTCTCGCCAGACCCGGGCAGGAGCAAGGATGGCTTATCGGAAAGTCACGCCAGCATCCGCCTCGACCAGATACAGGTCATCGGGTCGCATAACTCCTATCATGCAGGCATTGCTCCCGCGCGCCTGGCCCTGATCGCCGAAGACGCACCTCAACTGGCATCGCTTCTCGATTACCGTCATGCAAGTCTGACCAACCAGCTGGATCACGGCATACGCCAGATCGAGCTCGACCTTTACGCTGACACACAGGGTGGGCGCTTCGCCACGCCGCATCGTCCCGGTCATGCCGATGAGCGCTGGCCTCTTTCCCTCCGGGAAGAGGCGGTGATGAGACAGCCCGGCATCAAGGTCATGCATATCCCTGATCTGGACCAGCACGCCACCTGCCAGCCCTTTACCGCTTGCCTCGCTGAGATAAGCCAATGGTCACGTGCCCATCCCGGCCATGTTCCCATATTCGTCATTCTCGAGACTGAACAGCACAACGACATACCGGGCACGACCCCGGTAGAACCTTTCTCGCGTAAAACATTCGACATCCTTGATACCGATATCCGCTCGATTTTTCCGGCTGCCAGCCTGCTGACGCCAGACGATCTGCATAGACCCGACGAGACGCTTGCCCACGCCGTTTCGACCCGCGGCTGGCCTGACCTCGAAAAAAGCCGGGGCAAGGTCGTGTTCCTGCTCGACCAGCGCGCTGACGGCCCGATCTACGAAAAAGGCCATCCCGGACTGCGAGGCCGCATAGCGTTCCCCAACGTGGCGCCTCAGCAGAGTGACGCACCGGATGCCGCTTTCACAGAGCTGAATGACGGGCCAGCAGACGCCATTCCTGCCCTCGTCTCACGTCACTGGCTTGTCCGGGTTCGGGCCGATGCCAATACGATCGAAGGGCGCACAGGCGCCGCAGGTCGACGTGACGCGCTGATGGCAAGCGGGGCTCAACTGGTCAGCACAGATTATCCCGATAGCGAGCCGGCACGCTGGAGCGGTTATCATGTCGGGTTTCCTGCAGGGGGGGCAGCGCGCTGCAATCCGGTCACGCAACCGCGTTTCTGCCGCGATGACAGGCTCGAACCCAATGGGGCAAATCATCTCGTACTAAGCCGTCTGGTGCTTGTCATGCGCCATGGCATACGATCTGCCCTGAACGGACAGCACCCTTCACTGGCAACATTACCCGCCTCATGGCCTGTCTGGGATGGGCGCGCGGGAGACCTGACACCCCGCGGCGCGAGAGCCTTGTCTGCGGCAGCGCACTCTCTGAGGGAATGGCTGAATCTGAACGGCCTGTTTTCCGCTGCGACTTGCCCTGCATCGGGGCAGATCGTCATTCATGCCAATACCGAGCCACGAACCATCGCAAGTGCCGATGCCTTTGCACGAGGGATAGCGCCAGCTTGTGCTGTCACGGTCGATCATCTCCCGATAGCCATCGCCGACCCGCTTTTTTCACAGCAGATACTCTGGGATGGCGCGACCGACATGACGCGCCTTATGGCGGCCATGCCCGATCCGAACGAGGCTTTTGCTTCACAGGGCAACGCACTCACCCTGCTTGGCACTATCATGAACTGCACGCAGCGTCTTTGCCCGTTCCTTCATGAGCCGAATCATATCCGCCTCAGTCACGGCAGGGGCGGTTTCATTCTGTCAGGTTCGATCAACGAAGGCTCGTCCTATGCCGAGGCGCTGGAACTCGGTTTTCTCGATGGGAAAACATTGCCCGATCACGCCGGCAAACCGGTCGACGCAGCGATGATTGAGACACTCTCCGGCCTGCATGCGGCCATGCTCGACGCTCTGGTGCGACCGAGACCGCTAGCCTCTCTGACCTCCCGCCCGCTACGCGAGGCGATTATCAGGGATCTGACGACGCCCGACAGACCCAGGCTCAAAATCTATATGGGGCATGACGACACCATCGCCCCTTTGCTCGGCATACTCGACATCAATGTCAGGGCGCCTGGCTATGCCCAAAACGAGATTCCCGTCGGGGCTGCACTCGGCTTTGCCCTTTACCGAAGCCAGAGCGGTCGCAGCGTTGTCCGGGTGCTTTTTCTCTCGCAAATACCAGAGGCGGTGCGGCGCAATCCCGACCATGCCTCACTCCTCACGAGTTATCCGGCTGTTCCCGCCTGCCGGATGGAAGACGGAAGCTGCGAGATACAGGAACTGACAAAGGCACTTGCCCCCTGAAGGGCTGGCCCGCGCTCAAACGGCCCATCCGCTCGAACGCATTTCATCGAGACGTGATGCTGTGCGTTCAAATGCCTTGGCGTTTTCACCCGTCTGATACAGAGCTTCGGGCTCAGCTGCGGCGGTGGTAAAAAGAACCGTATGACTTTCATACATGACGTCAATCAAGGTGATGAAGCGTCGGGCCTTGTCATACTGATCGGGCACCAGTGCCGGAATACCCTCAATGAACACGGTTCTGAACCGACCAACAACAGCCAGATAATCGGCAGGCCCGAGAGGCTGGCCGCACAACGTATCGAAAGTGAACCAGGCCTTGTCTCCATGGCAGGAGGGCACAGCAATGCGACGTGACCCTATCTCGACCGCACCCGGTGCGGCCTCGCCCCCAGTCATGGTCTCGAATCTCTGCCGAAGATGGGCCCGACTCTCTTCCGTATCCGGCACCAGCCATCTCTGTGCGTCGATGTCGCGACCCCGCCGGTAATCGCGTGCCGATTCAAGCGTGAGAACGGTCATATGTGCCGAAAATGCCTCGAGATAAGGCCGCATCGTGGCGCGGTTCTGTGCCTGATGTTTCATCAGATCCACTGGCGCCGTGTTCGATGTGGCCACGACAACGGTTCCAAGCTCCATCACCATATCCAGCAGGCGCAGCACGAGCACGGCATCTGACATGTCGTTGATCTGGAATTCGTCAAAACACAGCAGGTCATTCTGCCCATGCACTTTCTGCGCGAGTTCGCGCACCGGGTCTTCGCGACGCTCGCCACGGCTTTGCCCCTTGTGCAGCGCACGAAGGACTTCCTGCATGAAGACATGAAAATGAATACGCCGCTTTTTGGCGACCGCAACCTCGCGACAGAAAAGATCCATCAGCATCGTCTTGCCACGACCGACTTCGCCAACAAGGTAAAGCCCCTTGATGGGAGCCGGGCGACGCTTTGCCAGGCGCGAGAAAAAGCTGTCCTTTACGCCGTGGCGCGCCTGGAGTGCCTGCGCCAGTTGATCCAGAGCCGTGGCAGCGCGCGCCTGCACGGCGTCAGCTTCGATCTGTCCCTGCTCGATCAGACGTCGATAGGCCTTCGACACACTGCCTGAAGGACGGCTGATGGCGGCAGGATTCAGTTCTGACATCGGGCTCTCTCTGCTGTCGCTTGTCCGGGTTCTACCGGGCTCTTCAATCAGTCCTATCACGCGGGAAAGCGTAACGCGCCCCTGAAACAGCGTCACGCCTTGGTGAGACGATACAGATGCGAAAGCCTCGGAATTGCATGAAATACAAGACAAATTCAGTGCCAATTCTCACATCAATATGCACATGACGAACCATGGGAATGCGACTATGTGGGTAAGGTATCGCATAGCCCGAAGACAGAATTCCGAGGTATCGCCATGGCTTCCGACGGACGCGAAGCGTTCTATCACGGCACCGACACGCAGGGACGGGCCATACGGCGTCCCATGTCGCCCCATCTGGATGTCTATCGTTTTCGCCTCTCCATGGCGCTCTCGATCGGCAATCGCATGGCAGGCGTCGCCTCGTCGCTCGGTGCGGGTCTGGCCGTTGCCTGGCTGGCAGCCCTGGCCCAGGGACCGCGTGCCTTTTCCCGCGCACAGCGCGTTGCAACCCACCCGCTGGGGCGCCTCGTGTTTCTCGGCTGGGGCGTGGCCACCACCTATCATTTCGTGGCCAGTATCCGCCATCTGATCTGGGATAGCGGCGCCCGCTTCGAAAAGAAGGAAATTGACGAGGATGGCCGTCGCTCGGTCTTTGTGACCGCCGGGCTTTGCGTCACCCTGACCGCTGCCTTCGTCACGCTGGCACGTCTCCGCAGCAAGGGAACACGCGCATGAACCGCCTTTCCGACATGCGCACCCCGCTCGCCCGCGCCAAGGGGCTGGGCGGGTTGGCCGATGGTGCCGAACACTGGACAGCCGAGCGTGTCTCCGCCGCCCTTCTCGGTCCGCTCACGATCTGGGGTGTTGCGCAGGTTCTGCGTCTGGCCGGGCGTGACCGCGAGTCCATTCTTGCCTGGGCCGGGCGGGTGCAGAATGCCGCCCCTCTGGGCCTGCTTATTGCCCTGACCGCACGTCATGCCCAGCTCGGGCTTGAGGTCGTGGCCTCTGATTATTCACGTGGCTGGCGGCGCTTCGGCCTGCGTCTGGTCATTCGCCTCAGCACGCTTCTTTTCGTGGCGCTGGGCTGTGCCTCGCTCGCCCGTATTCTGATTTCCCGCCCGAAGGAGGGCCAGTCATGAGCGCGGAATCCGCCAAGAAATACCGTATCGTCGATCACGCCTATGATGTCGTGGTCGTCGGTGCCGGGGGCTCGGGTCTGCGCGCCACGTTGGGTATGGGCGCCGGAGGCCTGCGTACGGCCTGCGTCACCAAGGTTTTCCCGACGCGCAGCCATACAGTGGCAGCACAGGGGGGCATCGGTGCCTCTTTGGGCAACATGTCCGAAGATAACTGGCGCTGGCATATGTACGACACCGTCAAGGGGTCGGACTGGCTGGGCGATCAGGATGCCATCGAGTTCATGTGCCGTGAGGCGGAGAGCGCCGTCATGGAGCTGGAGCATTTCGGGGTGCCCTTCTCGCGCACCGAAGATGGCAAGATCTATCAGCGTCCCTTCGGCGGCCATATGAGCGAATATGGCAAGGCCCCTGTCGCCCGCGCCTGCGCGGCAGCCGATCGCACGGGTCATGCCATTCTGCATACGCTCTATCAGCAATGCCTGAAGCATCGCGTCGATTTCTTCGTCGAGTATTACGTACTCGACCTGATCATGGACGAGAACGGCACCTGTCGCGGTATTGTGGCCTGGTGCCTCGATGACGGATCGATTCATCGCTTCAACGCCAAGATGGTTGTTCTGGCAACAGGCGGCTATGGTCGCGCCTTCCAGAGCTGCACCTCTGCCCATTCCTGCACGGGTGATGGTGGCGGTCTGGCCATGCGCGCTGGCGTACCGACCCAGGACATGGAATTCGTGCAATTCCATCCCACCGGCATTTTCCCCGCAGGCTGTCTGCTGACGGAAGGCTGTCGCGGTGAAGGCGGCTATCTGACCAATTCCGAGGGTGAGCGCTTCATGGAGCGCTACGCCCCGACGGCGAAGGATCTCGCGTCACGCGATGTGGTCTCGCGCGCCATGACGATCGAGATCAATGAAGGGCGTGGCTGTGGTCCGAAAAAGGACCATATCATGCTGCATCTGGAGCATCTCGGCCCGGAATTGCTGCATCAGCGTCTGCCAGGCATTTCCGAAACCGCGCGCATCTTCGCCGGTGTGGATGTGACCAAGGAACCGGCACCGGTGCTGCCGACCGTGCATTACAACATGGGCGGCGTACCGACCAATCTGCATGGCGAGGTTCTGCGCCCGACCGCTGAAAACCCTGAGGCAGTTGTGCCTGGTCTCATGGCCGTTGGCGAAGCTGCCTGCGTCTCGGTGCATGGCGCCAATCGTCTGGGCACCAATTCCCTGCTCGATCTGATCGTCTTCGGTCGCGCCGCTGGCAAGCGGGCTGCGGAAATCATCGATCCGACGACACCCGTGCCGCCTTTGCCGAAGAACGCAGGGGACGCCATCCTTGAGGCGTTCGACAAGACACGTGAGGCTTCGGGCAAATTTACCGTTGCCGAGCTGCGCGAGCGCCTGCAGCGCATCATGCAGAGCCATGCCGCCGTGTTCCGCAACACCAAATCGCTCGCCGAAGGGTGCGCGAAGATACGGGACCTCTGGAAAGACGCGCAGCATATGGGTCTGGCGGATCGCTCGCTCATCTGGAACAGCGATCTGATGGAAGCGCTCGAATTTGCCAATCTTCTGGCCAATGCGACCGTGACCATCGAAAGCGCGCATGCCCGTCATGAGACGCGCGGCGCCCACGCGCATGACGATTATCCCGAGCGCGATGACGAGCACTGGATGAAGCATACCGTCTCTTATCTCGACAAGGACGGAGCGGTGAGCCTGCTCTACCGGCCGGTGCGGATGCAGACCCTGACAAACGACGTCGAGGTCTTTCCGCCCAAGAAACGTGTTTACTGAGGAGCCTCACCATGGTTGAACTCCGCCTGCCCAAAAACAGCACGACCCGCCCCGGCAAGTTTTATCCGGCTCCTGCCGATGCCAAACACAAGGCGACGTTTCAGGTCTATCGCTGGTCGCCCGATGACGATTCCAACCCGAGCCTCGACAGCTACGAGCTGGATCTCGACAAGGTCGGGCCGATGGTTCTCGACGCGCTGCTGTATATCAAGGACCATATCGACGCGTCCCTGACCTTTCGCCGCTCCTGCCGCGAGGGAATCTGCGGGTCATGCGCCATGAATATCGATGGCGAAAACACGCTGGCCTGCCTCAAGCCCATCAGCTCGATCAAGGGCACGGTCAAGATCAACCCGCTGCCGCATATGCCGGTGGTAAAGGATCTGGTGCCCAATCTGAACGGCGCCTACGCCCAGCTCGAATCCATCCAGCCCTGGCTGAAGAGCGACACCCCGCCGCCACCCGATACCGAGCGCCTGCAGAGCATCGAAGAGCGCGAGAAGCTGGACGGCATGTGGGAATGCATCCTGTGCTTCTGCTGCAGCACGTCCTGCCCGTCCTACTGGTGGAATGGCGACCGCTATCTCGGCCCTGCGACGCTTCTGGCCGCCAATCGCTGGATCATGGATAGCCGCGACGACCATACAGGCGAGCGTCTGGAGGCGCTGGATGACTCCATGAAGCTCTATGGCTGCCGCACCATCATGAACTGCACCCAGACCTGCCCCAAGGGTCTGAACCCGGCCAAGGCCATCGCAAACATCAAGAAGCTGCAGGTCGAGCGCGAATAATCCTGCCCGACAGGCGCGCAACACAAGCAGTCACTGAAAACAGAAAGGGGGCGCCTTTGCGGCGCCCCCTTTCTTGTTCCCGGTCCTGTCAGATCTGGTCCTCTCAGATCCGGGGCAGGCACTTTTTCAATACGCCATTTCCACAGAGCGGGCTGTTTCGCGCGGCAGAGAGAAGCGCGCAACCAGTTCACCCATCGACCCGACCTCATCCGAGAGAATGATCGAGGAGGAACGCGTTTCATCGGCAATCGAGGCGCTTTTCTGCGTGCTCTGATCCATCACCGCAATCGCCGTGCCGACCTCCTTGAGGCTGGCCGCCTGTTCGAAAGCATTATGGACGATGGTGTCGAGTTTCTCGCCCATTGCCGTCACGAGCGTGGTGATGGTCTCCAGCGCCTGCTCCGTATCCCGCACGCACACGGCCCCCGCACGGATCTCCTCAACCGTCTTGCCAACAAGCTCGCTGATGCTTCCTGCAGCCTCGGTGCAACGCTGGGCAAGTGTCCGCACCTCGTTGGCAACAACCGCAAAGCCCTTGCCGGAATCACCGGCCCGTGCCGCCTCGATGCTCGCATTGAGGGCGAGAACATTGGTCTGGAAAGCGATGTTCTCGATCACCTGCACGATGGCCGCCACCTGAGACGAGCTGTCTTCAATCTGTTTCATGGCCTCGCGCGTACGGCGCATGATTTCAGACGAAGAGCCTGCAGACTGGCAGGCCTGCTCACCCGTAGCCTGGGCAGAAGTCAGCACGGTTTCGGAATGCGCTGCCTTGTGCGTGATCTGGCTAATGGCCGCGGTTGTCTGCTCGATGGCAGCGGCCTGCTGCTCCGTCCGCTTGGCCAGATCCTCTGCGCCTGTAGCGAGGCTGCGGCTACCCTCGCTGATCGTGTCTGCCGCAAGGGAGATGCCCGAAATCGTTCCCGCCAGACGCTCGACCGAGCGGTTGAAATCCTCACGCAGCAGGTCGAATTCGCGGGGAAGGCGCTTATCGATCTTCGCCGAGAGATCGCCATTGGAGAGCGCCGTAAGCCCGCTGCCAATCGTCTCGATCACCTGCTTCACATCGTCCAGACGCTGCTCGTCTTCCTTATGGCGACGCTCCTGATCTTCTTCATGTCTGATGCGATCAGCGGCAACAGCCTCGTCCAGCTTGCGTGCCTTGAGCAGCGCGTCACGGAAGCTGTCGAGCCCGCGCGCAACAGAGCCGATTTCATCATGGCGGCGCGTACCGTAGACGACGACCTCATATTGTCCCTCTTCAAGGGCCGAGACGGAATTCTGCAAACCGCGCAGGGGGGCATTGAGCAGACGACGGAATACAAGCACCATGATAACAAGTGACAGGGCGATCAGCGCCACACCGGGCACGACCAGCATGTAAATGGTGTGCCAGATGGGTGTCGTGATGGCGGCTCTCGGGATTTCGACAACCAGTGTCCAGTAGATGTTGAAATTACCCATTTTCAGCGGGACGAGAATGCGATCGATGCCCGTGCCATGAGCCGGCAGAATGGTGATCTTTCGGGTCGCCAGGGCGCGGGTGAGGTCGTTGCTGGCATTATCGCTGAAATGCTTCATCGCCTGCGCCGGATCCGGCGTGACGATCCATGCCCCCTGAGCCGAAAGAAGCCCGATGCTCGAACCATCGGCAATCTGCACACTGCGCAGAAGCGGGGCGAGCCAGCCAAGCGGAATATCAGCCCCAACCACACCGATGCGCTTGCCATCGAAGGTAATCGGATAGGTCGGAGAAACCATCGGCACATGGGTGTCGTGATCGATATAAGGTTCCAGACCGTCCAGTTCGCCCGTCTTGACGATATTCCAGTAGACCGCGCTGTAATGTTCGGGCGGTGTCGAGACCGTTACCCTGTTATCGGGGCCTCGCAGCACGGACGGGAAAAAAATGCCATGGCTGTTCGTGCCTGGTCCACCGGGCACCTGCGTGCCATCGAAACCACCAGGGATTTCCTTGAAATCCATCGCATAGATGGCAGGAAAGCGTTTCATGTCCTCGACGAGCAGATCAACGATGAACTGCTTGTTCAGAATGCCGGTCTTGTGCGCCGTCTCGATCGTGCTCTGGATATTGCGCACGACGGTATTCTGCTCCGTCAGGGCAAGAATGATCTTTTCACCAAGGATCTGGCTTTTGGAAATTGCCTCGGCATAGACGTTTTTCTCGACCTGCTGCTTCATCAGCCAGCCGGAAAGCGTGACAGCAACAAGCTGGATCAGCACAAAAGACAGGCCGCAGATCAGGATGATTTTCGTCGAAAGAGACGTGCGCGGCTGCGACGAGGGGGGCACCATCTGAAATTCTCCGATCCGGCTACCATCAAATAGACTGGCTGACACGCCGCTATACCGCGCTCCCACACCGGAGAGCGTGAGGGGCGATCGTCACACGACGTGCGTAAATAAGACGTGACTCAGCCACATCTCCCACCATGCGTCAATCTGTTGCGCATTCGTCACGGAACTTCACTGAAAACGCCATTTGGCGGTGTTTCCCGAGGCAGGCATACGACCTGCCTCCATCAGGAAACGACACGTTAACCTTTCATGCCATCAGCCTTGCGATGAGGTTTCCGTTTCACGATAGGGCCGTGCGATAAACGCCGCCAGCAGGCCGCAGAGAGCGGCGAGAGAGAGCCACAAAGCGGGCATGGCGCGGTTGCTGGTAGTCTCGATCAGCCAGGTGCAGATCGTCGGGCTGAAGCCGCCGATACAGGTGGCCAGACTATAAGCAAAAGAGAACCCGGTGGTGCGTATGCGCGGCGGTACGATTTCGGTCAGCCACGCAATGGCTGCCCCGTTATACGCGCTGTAAAGCACCGCCAGCCCGATCTCGGCCCCCATCAGGCGCCCCATATCGGGCGCTGCGACCAGCCAGTGCATGAGCGGATAGGCCGAACAGATCGCCAGAATGGTGGCGCCCTTGAGCAGCGCCCGGCGACCGATGCGATCGGACAAGGCGCCGAAGGCGGGCACGAGAAGACAGTTGACCAGCCCCACGCAAAGCGTGACGAAAAGACTGTCGAGCCGGCCCAGATGAAGAATCCGCGTACCGTAGGCCGGGGTATAGGCTGTCAGAACATAAAACGAGACGGTGCTCATCAGGGCGGTCAGAACGGCGATGCCACCGAGACGCCAGTGATCACGCAGCGTGGTGAAAATCTCGCGCAGGTCGGGATGGGTCGTCTCGGCTTCAAAAGCCGCTGTTTCCTGCAGATTGCGGCGCAGGAAGAGCAGAACGGGCACGATAAGGCACCCGAAAAGCAGTGGCAGACGCCAGCCCCAGTCCGACATCGTCTGCGATCCGAGCCAGGATGTCAGGCCAAACCCAACAGCCGCCGCAACCACCACAGCCAGCTGGATGGACGCGGACTGGAAGGAAACCACAAAGCCGCGATTTTTCTCGGTCGCGATCTCTGAGAGATAGACGGAACTCGACCCGACCTCGACCCCGGCAGAAAACCCCTGAATCAACCGCCCGCACAAGACGATAAGCGGTGCGAAGATACCGATACGATTATAGCCCGGCGTCAGCGCCAGGGTGATCGTGCCGATCGCCATGAGAGTAAGGGTTAGAATCAGACCGCGACGACGCCCAAGCCGGTCGACATAAGCTCCAAGAACGAGCGCCCCCAGCGGACGCATCAGAAATCCGGCGCCGAATGTCGCGAAAGACAGCATCAGTTCGGCCTGTGCATTCCCCGAAGGGAAGAACGCCCTGCCGATATCGCCAGCGTAATAGCCAAAGACCATGAAATCGTACATTTCGAGCATGTTGCCGCTCGCAACCTGCCCGACTGCCTTGATCAGCCCCGGTCGGGGCGGGGCTGCCGGCTGGTCTAAGGGGCGCAAGACGGTCTCCTGATCGGTGCCAGTCATCTCGATATCATGCTCCTTGCACTGCACTCAGGCGAAGCGCGCCCTCACCCGCGTTACGGATACAGGCACAGCCCCGAACATGAATTATTTGCAATATTGGGTGTGTTGTCAGATCATCTTTTGATTACCGGTCTCGGTCGACCGGTTTTTCCCCGAGCAGAGGCGTATTCTTCAACCGGGGCAGAGGCGTCAATGCGCCTCGTATTCCCTCATCAGCGCAGCCAGACCATGCTGGCGTCTGGTGCGCAGCCGGGCTGCAACGAGGATCGCCTGCGCCTCACGTACCGCGCGATCGAGTTCCTCATTGATGATCACATGGTCGAACTCGCTCCAATGCGAGATCTCGGCCAGAGCCGCTCCCATGCGCTTGTCGATTTCAGCCGCATCGTCAGAGGCCCGTGAACGCAGGCGACGATCCAGCTCCTTCATCGAAGGCGGCAGAACAAACAGGCTCACGACATCATCGGGCAGCGCATCGCGCAACAGGCGATGACCCTGCCAGTCGATATCGAACACCATGTCGCGCCCGCTGGCCAGCGCTGCCTCGACCGGCGCGCGCGGCGTGCCGTAGCCGCGCCCGAAGACTTCGGCCCATTCAAGCAACTCGCCGTTTTCTGCCATGGCCCGGAATTCTTCCAGCGAGCGGAAGTAATAATGCACCCCCTCCTTCTCACCGGGGCGCGGGGCACGGGTCGTGACCGAGACGGAATGCGCGAGGCTGGAATCCCCGGCGCGCAGGGCGTTGGCAATGGTGGATTTACCCGCCCCCGAAGGCGCGGAAATAACGAGACAGACGCCACGTCTTGCTACGGTCGTCATGTCATTCCTCCATCATCGTTTCCGGGTGCCGTGCTGAGCCATAGCGGCTCGGACGGCTTTTGAAAACAGGGCGGCCCCAGACAGGGCGTAACAGGCAAACATCCGGCTGCATCGCAGCGTCACATCATCGCTGTCTTTTCGCCATAAAACACGCCATAAATCCCAACATGGTTTGACATAATCAATTCTTACGTGAAGACGCCCTCACGGAGGCCTCATGCAAGGCATTCAGGTCGAAAACCGCTTCGGCTGGGGCGCACGCCCCGGCGAAACACGCACAACGCCATGGCGGGACTGGCTGGCGGCGCAGCTCGGCCCTGACGATCTGACCCGCTTCACCGGAGTAGGTGATTGCGCCCATGGGCTGATTGCCCTGCGCACGCAGCGCGAGAACAAACTGCGCGGCAACCCTCTGGTCAAACCCATTCTCCAGGCCGAACTTGCAACCCAGAGCGCGGCGCTTCTCTCCACAGAGCAGCCCTTTCGAGACCGACTGGCTTGGTTCTGGTTCAATCATTTCACGGTCAGCCAGAAACAGGTCCGCGTGAAGGGCGTAGTGGGTGCCTATATGCGCGAGGCCATCAGGCCTCACGTGACAGGGCGCTTTGTCGATCTGCTCATGGCGGTCATGCGCCACCCGGCCATGCTGCTCTATCTGGATAATACCGGCTCGGTCGGGCCAGATAGCCCGGCAGGGCTGCGCCAGCATCGCGGTCTGAATGAAAATCTGGCCCGCGAATGTCTCGAACTGCACACAGTCTCGCCCGCTGCGGGCTACAGCCAGAGCGATGTCACGTCTTTCGCTGCGATCCTGACCGGATGGGGCGTCGATATGAAGGCCGAGCGCCCTGGGTTCCATTTTGCTCCGCGCGCACATCAGCCCGGCGAAAAAATGCTCCTTGGTCAACGCTTCCCGCAAGGAGAGGAAGGCGGTCTCGCAGCACTGGATTTTCTGGGCACCCATCCGGTTACTTACCGCCATATCGCGACGCAAATGGTCAGGCATTTCCTGACAGACACGCCCTCAGCCACTCAGGTCGCCCCTGTGTTCGACGCGCTGCACCAAACACAGGGCAGTCTGCGCGCCGCCTCTCTGGCTCTGATCGACCTTCCCGGCGCTGCCGCACCCGGTGCAACCATGGGCAAGCTGCGTTCTCCCATGGAGTTTGTCGTGGCGGTTCTGCGCGCTTCGGGAGCAACGCCCGAGGCTATGCTACCCGACGCGCCTCACAACCCCACCCGCATTCTGGTTAGCGGCTGCGCAGCTCTGGGCCAGCCCCTCTGGACCGCCCCCATGCCTAATGGCTGGAGCGACGCTGCGGCAGAATGGTCGGCCCCGGCCGATCTGCTGGCCCGAACGGATTGGGCCTATCGCTATGCCGCCACGCTGCGTGATCGCGATCCTATGGCAATTGCCCATGCCGCACTCGGTGGTTCGCTGCGCCCGGAAACCCAACTGGCCTTGCACCGTGCAGGCAGTCGTCAGGATGCCCTGACCCTTTTGTTTTCCTCCCCCGAATTCCAGAGGCGCTAGGTCATGAGACTCTCCCGTCGTTCTGCCCTGCTCGGGCTCACTGCAAGCTGGTCACTTGGCCGGGCCTCCCTCGCTCTCGCTGCGCCGTCTTCGGGCGCGCAGGACCCGCGTCTGGTCGTCATCCTTCTTCGTGGCGCGCTGGATGGCATGGCCGCCGTCACCCCTTATGGCGATTCCGGACTGGTGGCGCTGCGCCGCGACCTGCTCCTGCCCGAGCCGGGGCGTGACGGCGGGCTTCTGGATCTGGGCGGATTTTTCGGGCTGCACCCGGCCCTTGCAGGACTGCACCAACTCTATGTGCAGGGCCAGATGCTGCCGGTCCATGCGGTGGCAGCGCCCTATCGCACACGCTCCCATTTCGACGCGCAGGATTATCTCGAAAGCGGCGCCAGTCACCGCCTCGATAGTGGCTGGCTCAACCGGGCCGTTTCCGCCCTCCCAGGTCAGAGCATCTCAAGCAGAGAGACGCGTCCTGACGGCTTTGCCCTTGCCCTTGGCCTCGACGTGCCCCTGCTTTTGCGCGGTCCTGCCTCTATCGGCAGCTATGCCCCGGCGGGGAGCCAGCACCCGACGGCTGATCTTTATCACGCCATTGCCCAGCTCAATGCTCATGATCCCCAGATCGGCCCCGGATTACGCAAGGGCCTGCAAGCGCGCGGCTACTCCGACGATATCGCCCCGACGCCGTTCTCTGGCTCGGACCGGAAAATCGATGCTTTCACCCGCCTGGCCTCGGCGGCGGGGCTCATGCTGGCGCGGGCAGATGGCCCGCGTGTTGCGGCTCTCGAACTCGGCGGGTGGGACAGCCATGCCGGTCAGATCGGCGCTCTGAAAGCCCCGCTGACACGACTGGATGAAGGGATCGACGCCCTGAAAACCAGCCTCGGTCCGGCCTGGTCACAGAGCGTGGTTGTAGCCATGACGGAATTCGGTCGTACGGCGCGCATGAACGGCACAGGAGGGACCGATCATGGCACGGGAGCCGTCGCCTTTCTGGCAGGAGGCGCGGTCAAAGGTGGTCGTATAGCGGGCACCTGGCCGGGATTACGCCCCGGCCAGCTTTTCGAAAACCGTGATCTGGCCCCCACAACCGATCTGCGCAGCCTCATCGCCGGGGTGCTCTGCACCCATTTGAAGATGCCCCGCAGCGCCCTCAGAAAAGTCTTTCCCGATGCCCCGGTAGAACCGCTCTCCAGCCTCATCACTGCATAAAAACCGGAATACCGTTCGATGGTGAAAATATTTACTGCATAATCGCAATTATACTATATAAATAAAGATTGTTTATTTAAAACGAATTAGATCTCGTTTTTACGAATTCTATAAGATATTTATACTCACGTGAGTTATCTTTACCATCAATACCCAAATAGAACTCTTCCAATGTTCCATCGAAATCCGATTTTTTTATGTTTATACCTTTGGAGGACCGATACCACGTTATGGTATCGTTGTTTGGCCCCACGATGCTGAACCATCCGATGTGACATCCCTTCTCGATCCTCGCATCCACCGAAATCTCCGCATCGCCGAAAATCTTGGCGTCCCCGCAAATTCGCGCATCGCCGGAGACAGTTGCATTTCCTCGGATCACTGCATCACCGAATATAAACGCTTTGCCGAAGATCATCGCCTCTCCGTGGATAAACGCATCGCCTGCGACCTGCGCGCTGCTTAAAATCTCCGCGCTGCCACAAACCCGAGCGTTGCCATATACCCGACCACAACCGGAAACCGCCGCATCACCCGAAACCCGAGCGTTACCGAACACCTGCGCATGATTGTAGATACGAGCGTCATCATATACTCGCGCCTGACCGAAAACCTGTGCGTTGTCTGAAACGCTGGCATTCCCGAAAACCTGAGCCTGCCCTGATATCCAGCTCTCGCCAGAAACCTCCAGATTGTGCTCACCCTCTATATATCCTCCCAGATCACCAGCCTTGACGCCAATCGCAGTGATGTCAGATATTGCTCGAATGCGCCGTAGCGGCCGCCCATCGTGTGTCTCGATCACACAGCTTTCCAGCAGCTCATATTTACTGTTCTTGCTACCTCCGGACTGACCTGCGCGGTGAAATAGCCGATTAAACAGATAGCCGGGAAAAGTGATGAGGCTGAGCGCCAGACGTTTGACGGAGCGAAGGACGCCCTTTTCATGATCAAGCGGGTATTGACATATATTTTTGATACAAGCCGCGCCAATCCCGCACCTGAAAACCCACCTCCATAGTTTTGCAATGGCTTCTTTTGTCAGGCCTGACAGCGTTGGAGCCTCTGCGCTATACCCGTCAAGGAACAAAACCTGGCTTACTGGACAATCCATGTAAATCCAGTGATTCCAATTTTTGATAATCCAATCCACGCTAATCGTACAATCAGAGTATAGACACTCACTAGGAAGTAATTGCGCTACACAGCCAGCCTTGTAGCCTGTCATGACCATGAGACCGTATCCACTCTTACTGTCTTCGCATTCGTAAATCATAAAATCTACCGTACTCTCGTAAGGGTACTTTGCCGGAAACCTGAATACAGATCCTCTGCCCAGCGAGTCCCTCTTGACAGAGATCAGTCTGGTAAATTCGTTCATTTTCCGCTCATGCAATCTGTCAGTCCTTACCGACAGTTAGCATTCACTTTTGCGGACAGATATTCACATTTGCGCATTGAGACTTTGATACGATTAATATATCACTCAAACTATATTTTATTGTTTAATAATAATTAATATTTATGATGTTATTCATATATTGCGGCAATATAAACACGCTATAAAATAAATAATAGTCTCATTTTAGGCGAAAAAATCTGTTTTTACATTAAATACACTGCCCCAGTTATTAGAAGCCGCCGTTGACTCATCTCCGTGTCTTCGCAATACGGATAACCGACGTTCAAACACACACAACAAGGGGGCACGCGCAGCGTCAGGCAGATCAGCAATTCAGCCCACGGAGCCTCCTTTCTCCGCCCTCTTTACCATGCTGGACGCCAACACAATGGGCTGACCATCGACCGCAGGCGACTGGTTACAACTGAGCCGCTGCCTTTCGCTCGCCTGAGGTCGGAGTGGACGTCGCGTTTCAGGGAATATAATGCTGGGCGCGCAGCAGGGTGAAAAGATCGAAAAATGAGCTTCTCGTCGATTGATAGCCCGTAAAGCCCATTTCACGGCTCTTGCTCATATCGGTGAGGCACTCGACCGGGCGGCCCAGATCGGCATCCGTGTGCCACGCTGAGGCCAGTCGATCGAAGGCAGGTTCGACAAGACCGGCTTTTTTCGCCAGCGCCGCCCATTCGGGCCCCTTATCGGCCAGCATCGTCTCGAGCGAACCTGTCTCTCCCGGATAAGGGGCTGCCTCGATACCGAACCACGCAGCAAGCTCAGGCCAGAGCACGCTCCAGCGAAAGACATCGCCATTGACGATATTGAAGGCCTCGTTCCGCCCCGCCGGGTTCGTGGCCGCCCAATGGATCTGTCGGGCAAGCTGGCGCGCATCAGTAACATCGGTCAGACCTGACCACTGAACGGGCGAGCCGGGGAAAACAAATGGAAGACCTGTCTCGCGGCAAAGCGATGCATAGACCGCAAGCGTGGTGCCCATATTCATCAGATTGCCAATGGCATGACCGATGATTGTATGTGGGCGATGGACGCTCCATGAAAAACCGTACTTCTCTGCCGCCTCGAACAGGACATCTTCCTGGGCATAATAGAAATTCTCGATGTCGAGACGGGGCAATGTCTCGCGAAATGGCGTCTGCGGCAGCACGCCTTTGCCATAGGCCTCAAACGGCCCGAGATAATGCTTGAGCCCGGTGACGAGCGCCGCATGAACGATCTGCTCAGGATGCGGCAGCGCTTCGAAGACATTACGCAGCATCGCGCTATTGGCGATGCAGTTCTCGCGCTCGGTTGCGCGGCGCGTCCAGGTAGTAAAGAACACATGGCTCGGTGCGACGTCTGCAAGCGCGTCTCGCAAGGCGGCGGGGTCAAGCGTGTCAGCCTTGATGGGAAGCACAGCCGAGGGCAGCGCTTCGACGCGACGCGCCAGACCATAAACAGTCCAGCCTTCGGCAACCAGGCGATTGGCCAGATTCTGGCCAACCATGCCGGTTGCACCGATAACAAGAGCCTTGTGGGTCATGACCCCCTCCGAAAATCCATTTCCTGTTTCCGAAGCTGGGCGCCATGGATACAAAACGCAATCCGGCACTTTTTTGTGCCCTGGGCACCAGATGGGAACTATGACCGAAACCAGACCCGACCCGCTTAAACCCTATCGCAAGGGCCCTTTCGCCGAGGATTGCGCCCCGCGCCGTCTGCTCAGGCTGTTCTCAGGCAAATGGGTGACGATGGTGCTTCATGCACTGCATCTGATGGGCGGCGCCGCACGCCCCGGCAGCCTGCAACGCAACCTGCCCGGTATTTCAAAGAAAATGATGACCCAGACCCTGCGTGAATTGCAGGATCTGGGGATCATAGAGCGCGTGGTGCTTCAAACCATGCCACCCGCAGTGGAATACAGGCTGACAGCGCTTGGGCAGCGCTTCATCGAGCCGCTCGAAATGCTCTATTGCTGGGGCGAGGAAAACAGGGCGCTGCTCGATCAGCTTACGGAAAACTAGCGACCGGTCCTGTCGCGCAGATGGGCCGGGTAACGCTCACCCACAATGTCGATCCGCTCGAGGGCAGCCTCGATACGGGCGAGCGCTTCCGCTGACAGTTCCAGCGTCGCAGCGCCCAGATTCTCGGTCAGGCGCGCCTGTCTGGTGGTGCCCGGTATCGGTGCAATCCAGGGTTTGCGCGACAGGAGCCAGGCCAGGGCAATCTGCGCTGGTGTGACTTCCAACTCGTTCGCCAAAGCTTTCAGCGCCTCGACAAGTGCCTGATTGGCCGAAACAGCCTCGGCTGCGAAACGCGGAACGATACTGCGGAAATCATCCTTGCCGAAAACCGTTTCGGACGTGATGGCGCCTGTCAGAAAGCCCTTGCCGAGCGGACTGAACGGCACAAAGCCGATACCGAGCTCTTCGAGAAGCGGCAGGATCTCCTTTTCCGGCTCGCGCCACCACAAGGAATATTCACTCTGAAGAGCGGTAACCGGCTGTACGGCATGAGCCTTACGGATGGACGCAGCCCCCGCCTCGGACAGGCCAAAATGGCGGACCTTGCCTTCCCAGATCAGTTCCTTGACCGCCCCTGCCACCTCTTCCATCGGCACATCAGGATCGACGCGATGCTGATAAAACAGATCGATCGTATCGGAGCGCAGGCGTTTCAGTGCCTCTTCGGCCACCTGACGAATACGGGCGGGATGGCTGTCCACTCCCTGGGACACATCGCCATTCCTGAAACCGAATTTGGTGGCGATGACGACATTCCTGCGAAAGGGCGCCAGGGCTTCACCAAGCAGATCTTCATTCCTGAACGGACCATAGGCTTCCGCCGTGTCGAAAAAGGTCACGCCCTGCTCATAGGCGCTGCGCAGCAGGGCAATAGCCTCATTACGTTCGGTAGCAGGTCCATAGCCATAGCTCAGCCCCATGCAGCCAAGACCGAGGGCGGAAACCTCAAGACCGCTCTGTCCGAGAAGACGCTTCTTCATCTGCGCGCTCCTTTTCTCATGAATGGGAAAATGTCAGGCTTACCGGCGATACTGGTCGTCGCTCACCTTCTCCATCCACTCGGTAGATTTGCCATCCAGCGTTTCGGTGATGGCGATATGGGTCATCGCGCAACTGGCAGACGCACCATGCCAGTGTTTCTCACCCGGTTCGAACCAGACAGAATCACCCGCCTGAACCTGCTCGACCGGCCCGCCATCGCGCTGCACCCAGCCAAGCCCTGACGTGATCAGAATGGTCTGGCCCAGAGGGTGGCTATGCCAGGCCGTGCGGACGCCAGCTTCGAAGGTTACCGTGGCGCAAGCCAGAGCGCCGCTGCCTGCAAAAGGAGAATCAACACGCACGGTTCCGGTGAACCAGTCCGAAGGCCCCTGCGCAGAAGGGGCGTAGCCTGGATGTCTGATTTCCATGAAGGAACTCCCTGTTCGGGTTGAAGACGCAACTGGAGCGTCCTGTCGACAGGGTGAAGAAGACCACAGACAGGCCCATGCGATTAGATGCTATAATATGCACGAACCTATATCGGGACTTCATGAATGCAACGCGACGAACTGGTCGATCTCAACGCCTTTTTGGCCGTAGCCGAAGAGCAGAGCTTTACCCGTGCCGCCGCCAGGCTGGGCACCTCACAATCGGCTCTGAGCCATACTGTCAGACGGCTTGAAACGCGCCTGGGCGTGCGCCTGCTGACGCGCACCACACGGCGCGTCTCGGCAACAGAAGCAGGAGAACGCCTGCTTCAGACCCTCGCCCCTGCCCTGAACAGCATCGCCGAGGAAATCGCCTCATTAAGCGAATTATCCGAAAAACCCTCGGGTACGGTGCGTATCACGACCTCGGAACATGCCGCCACCAGCCTGCTCTGGCCAAAGCTCAAGAGGCTTCTGCCTGCGCACCCCGATATCCATGTCGAATTATCGCTCGATTCCGGCCTGACCGACATCGTGGCCGATCGCTTCGATGCGGGTGTGAGGCTGGAAGAAACCATTGCCCGCGACATGATTGCCGTTCCCATCGGGCCGCCCCTGCGTATGGCTGTCGTAGGGTCACCCGAGTATTTCGCCAGCAACCCGAAACCGCTACGCCCTCAGGATCTGGCACAGCATCGCTGCATCAACCTGCGTATGCGCAGCTCGGGGGGTGTCTATGCGTGGGAACTCGAAAACGGCCGGCGCGCCCTGCGTGTACGCGTTGAAGGCCAGTTGACCTTCAACAGCGCCTCAATGGTGCGTCAGGCAGCCCTGGACGGTTTCGGTCTGGCCTGCGTGATGGAAGACCAGATGAACGAGCACGTACAGGCCGGTCGGTTGATCCGGGTGCTGGAGGACTGGTGCCCGCCCTTTCCCGGTTATCATCTCTACTACCCGAGCCGTCGCAATGCCTCTGCAGCCTTCAGGCTGGTCGTAGAAGCATTGCGTTATCGCGGCTGATTTTCCGGACCAGCGCGCGACGAGAGTGTGGTCAGTATTCCTGAGCTGTCGGGCGGAACAGGATCTCGTTGATATCCACTGCTTCGGGCTGGCTCATCGCGAAAAGCACCGTCTCGGCGAATGACTCGGGCGGAATGGCCACCTGCTCGTAAAACGCCTTCATGCGCTGGGCCGTATCTGCATCGGTGACACTGCCGGTGAGTTCGGTGGCCACGGCACCGGGCGAAATGATGGTGGTGCGAATATTATAGGCCTTCACCTCCTGACGCAGCCCCTCAGACAGGACGCGCACGGCAGTTTTGGTTGCCGAATAGACAGCGCCCCCCGGCCCGACCTTGTGACCGGCAACGGAGGCAACATTGATGATATGACCACTCTTCTGGCGCTGCATCTGCGGCAGAACAGCGGCGATGCCATAAAGCGTGCCCTTGAGATTGATATCTATCATGGCATCCCAGGCGGCAATATCGCGCTTTTCAAGCGGCGATGATGGCATGAGCCCGGCATTATTGATCAGCACATCGACACGGCCATGAAGACTGATCGCCTGATCGACGAGCGCCTGCACCTGATCGGCCTGACTGACATCTGTCCTGACGAGTGCAGCGCGATCGAGACCCAAAGAGTCTGCCAGAGCCTCCAGCCGATCCATGCGGCGTGCCCCGATCACGATCTTTGCGCCTTCCTCAACCAGACGGCGCGCTACAGCCTCTCCAAGACCGCTGCTCGCCCCGGTAATGACAACAACTTTTCCGGCAATATTCTGGGTCATGATCAGGATTCCCTGCTATCTGTAAAAACCTGCCGTGCAATAGCGAGCGCAGAAGAGGCAGTGGGCCAGCCGGAATAAAAAGCGAGATGCGTGATGATTTCGATGATCTCATCCTGCGTGACCCCGGTATCCAGCGCCTTGCGCAGGTGAAACCCGAGTTCATTGCCGCGATAAAGCGCAATCAGACAGGTGACGGTCACCATGCAGCGTTCGCGCGGCGTCAAACCGGGACGTGCCCAGACTTCATCAAACAGAACCTGATCGGTATAGCGCGCCAGATCCGGTGCCACATCGCCAAAAGCCTTTTGAGCCGTATCGTTTTTCCCAGCCATGACCTGATCCTCCTCTTCCGTCCTGCACGGTCAACGAGAACCTAGAGTGGCATGGCGCGGCTTATTAGATCATGAATCCGGCATGGGCCTATGCGCGTCGTTCATGAAACATTCGGGATGCAGGCTGAACTTGCCATGCTTCCGATCGACGGGTGTCAGGAGCAAGAGAAGTGCGGAAATTAAATGACCCCACATGAACATGCGCCATAACATCTATTTTAACGATATATGCTCATATAAAAATATGCGAATAAATATCTTCACAATACTATGTTTTTGATATAGTTATTTGCAATAAAATCCGTATTTTTCGGTGTATATAATGATTTTTTCAGAGAGACGCGCACAGCTTGCCTTCCTATACGGAAATATAGGAGCGATGAGAGGGCGAGAGTTAAAACGTGCCGAACAGGAAATTGAAATCCTTCTCGATCATCCCCTCGATACCAGTATGATATTCGACTACTGCCCCTTCAATGACTCTTTTGAGACCGTATCCTGTCTGCTGGACTCACAAAAAAGATCCAATCCCAAAATATTTCAGGAATACTGTTTCGATATGATAAGGGAATATTTTATTCTATATTGTGAAGCGGAGTGTAAATCAGGGTGGTATGGGAATGGTCGCCTGGCGTATGGCCTATCGCATGAAGATAATACGATAATATTGCTTTGTGACTGGTGTGGAGACATTCATAGCCTTGACCAGAAGCCTTATCCTGTGAATTCCTACCGATATCTGAACAAGAACGATTTCAAAACACGGTTCGGAGATACGGAACGAGACTGGCCTGACCTGAAGAGACTGGTCGCGCTACAAGCTTGCGGGACAACCTGATTCATTACGCTACCGTTCCGGTCAGTAACGGAGAAAAATAGCTTCAGAGTTGAAGCCTTTTTTCTTTACACGCTCGAAAATGACAGAGCGCAGCTTCTTGAGGTGAGTATAGCCAATCTGGAATGCATGATAATCGGGCAGACACGCGACCCTGAGGCGGCCTTTACCAACCAGCGTAATCGTACCGCTATGAATATCATCGGGCCATGACTGGACGCTGCACCGCGTACTCACTTCCACGGGCATAGGCGTATGGCGCCTTCCAGCCCGATTTCACGCTTCCCCTGGACGGTGTGTGCGACGCAGGGCGCCAAGACGGACACGCGCAGAGTTGATGTGTTCGCGCCAAGAGAATGAGATAGATCACACAGACAACATAACATATCTGTCGGGTCTCTCATGTCGCAGCGTGCCACGATACAGGACATTGCCCGCCATTCAGGCGTCTCGACCGCAACCGTCGACCGGGTGATCAATGGGCGCGGTGGCGTAAAGCTCGCCAAGGAACGTGTCGTCCTGGAAACCGCCCGTCAGCTGGGCGATAGGCGCAGACTGATCGCGCCGCACGCCAGACTCGCGCGTATCGCCGTTGTGACGCAGCCGCCGGGCAATCTTTTTCATGCCGCCCTGCAGAATTCCTTCCGCTCAATCATGCCCGCCTATCGCGATCAGAATATTGCCTGTTTCGAGCATCATTCGCCTCTCGCGCATCCCGAATGCTCAGCCGCTCTCATTCGCACTCTCGCCCGCGATTATGACGGGCTTGCTCTGTGTCTGCCCGATCATCCGGCCATTCGACAGGCAGTCACGGAAGCGGGACAGAAACTGCCGATTGTCACCATCGCCTCGGACATCACGTCACCAGGCAGACTGGCCTATATCGGTTCTGACAATTACCGGGCGGGGCGCATCGCAGCCGACATGATGGGGCGTCTCCTTGGCCCACGCACCGGGCGTGTCGCGCTGATTGCGGGCACCATGCATTATATCGGCCACCAGCAGCGTCACAGGGGCTTCATGGCAGCGCTTGATGAGCGTTATGCCGCGCTTTGTGCCCCCCCCGCACGGGAGTGCCTTGAGAACGACGATCGTGCGGCTGATGCCGTCCATGCCCTGTTGCAGGAACATCGGGATATCGTCGGAATTTACCACTTCTCTACAGGAGCAGACGCCATTGCACGCCTGCTCGAAAAACTCGCCCTTCCGGAGAAACTGGTTTTCATCACCCATGAACTGACCCTGCACCGCGCCAGCCTGCTCAAATCAGGCATGATCGACCTCGTACTCGATCAGAATCCGCTGCTCGAAGCACGCATGGCACTCTCGACGCTGAGCCATCATCTGGGGCGCAGCCCCGCCCCACTGGATGGTCCACTCATCCCGCTCTGCATGCATACACGCGAGACGATCTGAGTGAACCATCGATACAAGGCGCATTGTAGTGTGCTGCGTGAACGCCGTCCGCCTGATGACATCAGCCAGGCGGCGCGATAACCCGCAGGCGATGACCGTCGGGATCGCAGGCCAGAAGAGAAGAGCCAAAATCAAGCTGGGTCGGCGGCTGAAGTATCGTGATACCCAGCGCCACGAACCGTTCGTGACACTCCTCGACCTGCCGGGCATTTTCCACCATGAAATCGAGCTCTGTCCGACAGCCTGACCCGTCACAAGCAGGAACGACATCCCCCTGACGCCACAGGCCAAGCCTTACCCCCGGTCGCAACTCGAACTGGGCAAAATTCGCAGAATGATGACCCGGCTCGCAGTCGAGCAGTGACGCGTAAAAAAGGGCGCTTTGCGCGACGTCACGTACATAGAGTGCGAGCAATATCATGTTTTTCATAGGTTTCTCCCCCCTCCACAGTTGGAGGCAGGTCTCAACTAGACTGGTCATGCGTCAGTTCCTGTCAGCATCCTGCGCGTCTTTCACGACACGGGCTTTCTCCCATTCTCTCAGCAATGCCTCTCTGGTTCGGGTGTAGCGTCTGGCCGTCACGCTCATCGTTTCAATCCGGTCGAGGCGAAACTGGCGATATGTCGCGCGCAATGCACACCAGGCCACCAAGATCTGAGCCTTGTCGAAATAGGCCATGGCAAAAGGCCAGATCTCGCGCTGCGTGAGGCGTCCCTGTCCGTCTTTATAGCCCAGTATAAGAATGGATTGATCACGAATGGCCTGACGGAGCAACGCAGGGTCCACCCGAGGAGGGGCGCAGCGCTCCGAAGGCCCCGTCATAAGCGAAGCATTCTCCACCCTGTGCCGCAGGCCGTCCGGCAAAATGGCCGCGATGCGCGTCAGGGCGTTGCGTGCCGCCTGACTTAGCGCGTAGTCGGTGTGCGACGCCACGTAATCCGCCCCGAGCGCCAGTGCCTCGATTTCTTCGCAGGTGAACATGAGCGGCGGCAAAAGAAACCCGGGCTCAAGCACATAACCGACCCCGGCTTCTCCTCTCACCGGCGCGCCCATGGCCATGAGAGAGGCAATATCGCGATAGAGTGTGCGCGGGCTGATCTCGAGGGCTTCAGCAAGCGCTTTTGCTGTGACAGGCTGGCGATAGCCACGCAAGAGCTGAAGCAGGTCAAGCAGTCGGGAAGAACGCGTCATGACCGGGCCTTGTCCGCAGAAGATGACAAAAGATGTAAACCTGTCTATCCAATGAGGATGGACGGATACTGCAAGAAAACTTTCACTATCCATGACAGGCGCTCGGGACAATTCTCCCGGTTTAACGCTTCTGCCCGATATTTCATTCTGTCCACCTTCTGTCCTGATCCGCAATGGCCGGTTTTACTGCTCCGTGCAGTCAGCTTGTGTCCTGTTTCCGTTGCAGGAAGATCCAGTCAGAAATACGGGCCGCAACGCCTAGTCCAGGCCCCACATGGCGTGGGGATTCCTGTTCACCATGCCCGGAGATGACCGGGCTGAAGGAACCAGAGTTCATGATTCTGAAAAAGACGACCCTTGCCCTTGCCTCAGCCATGACCCTTGTCTCCGCTGCCCATGCCCAGAGCGCAGCCCCTGACGCGGTCAGGGCAGAGGTAACGATGGCCCCGCATTACACGCTGAGCTGGCCAGCCGGGCTTGGGCCGATCGATATCTATGCCGCACCTGCGCCCGATCAGAGCAAAATGACGCTCATCAGACACGATGTGACCGCCACGTCACTCAGCCTTGCCTCTCCGCTGTCAGGCAGGAACAGGGCCTATTTCTATCTCAAGCCCCGCAAGGGCGGCGCCGGGCTCTGGGTGTCCAATCGTATTCTTCCGCTCGAGGGTGTGGCCAATTTCCGCGATATGGGCGGCTACGAGACAACCGACCATCATCATGTGCGCTGGGATGTCTTCTATCGTTCTGCTGCTCCCAGTGGCCTGACGCAGGCTGACTACGCCCTTGTCGATACGCTCGGCATCAAGAGCGTGACCGATCTGCGCACCCAGGCCGAGCAGGAGAAGCAGCCGACACATTGGCAGGGCGCCTCCCCCGCCTTCTTCGCCTCAGAAAAACCGACCCTGCCCGCCGACATGACGGACCGGACCCGTCTTGCGACGATGGGCGAAGCCCAGGCACGCGCATTGATGGAAGGCTTCTATGCGAAGATGCCCGATTACTACGCGCCCGAACTCAAGGCTCTTTTCGCTCGTCTGCTGGCGCACCAGACGCCGACCCTCACCCATTGCACGGCAGGCAAGGACCGCACGGGTTTCGCGTCCGCGATGATCCTCTATGCGCTCGGTGTGCCCGAGCAGACGATCCTCACAGATTATGCAATGAGCGGTGATCTGCTGCGCGCCCATATGACGCCAAGCTTCAAGGCGGCCATGGCTGACCAGAAGAATGGCGGGGCCATGGCTGCTTCGCCATCCATGCGCGCCATGCTCGATTCCGATCCGGCCTATCTGAAGGCCGCTTTCGACTCAATCAAAAAGCAGTATGGATCGGTCGATGCCTATCTGGCGCAGAAGCTCGATGTCGGACCGCAGCAACTGACGACCTTGCGTAGTCTCTATCTGGACTGATCGCGACAGCGCGGGCTGAGACTCTCTCGGCCCGCCGCAGTTAGGAAGCGCGAGGGCAGAAGGGCCGCAATCCCGGGAACATTCGGCGGAGCAGCCGTCGGAATCTCGGCCCTGAACGGCAGAGCCAAAAGCCACCCGGCAGAAACGGGACTACCGTAAAGCAGACGCCCGGAACCGTGCTGAAAGAGCGCTATCCGCCTCAAATCGAAGGCGCGACACTAAAGCCCCTGTCAAAAAAAAGGGGAGAGCCCGAAAGCTCTCCCCTTTTCAGAAAAACCCGGTTTCGGAACGCGTTCAGCCCTTCTGGGCAAGAACCGCATCACGAATACGCTGGCCGATCTTTTCATCGACGTTCGACCAGTATTCGAACACACGCGACAGGACCGGCTCTTCAACACCGCCAGCAATATGACCGGCTGCGTTCTGAACGAGACGCTCGCGGGCTGCGTCGTCCATGACACGATTGACCAGATCATTGGCCTGGCTGAAATCATTGTCATCCGCACGCAGCGTGTAAGCTGCACGAACGAACTCGCCATCGGCTGCCCAGACGGCATTCTCAGGGAAACGCTCGGAATTGGCGACCGGTCCACCCTTCGAGTTCGGCACATAGACCGGGTCGGAGGCGTTATGCGACCGCATGGTTCCGCCCTTGGTGTAGGAGTGAACCGGGCATTTCGGCGCGTTTACCGGGATCTGCTTGTAGTTCACACCCAGCCGGGCACGATGCGCGTCGGCATAGGCAAAGGAACGCGCCAGCAGCATCTTGTCGGGTGAAAGACCCGTTCCCGGCACATGGTTGTTAGGCTCGAAAGCCACCTGCTCGATCTGCGCAAAGAAATCAGTCGGGTTACGGTCAAGCACGAGCTTGCCGACCTCGATCAGCGGATATTCGCTCTGCGGCCAGACCTTGGTGAGATCGAACGGATTGATGTGATAGGTCTTGGCATCTTCATACGGCATGATCTGCATCTTGAGCGTCCAGCTGGGATGCTCGCCGCGCTTGATGGCCTCATACAGATCACGACGGTGGTAATCGGCGTCGCTACCAGCCAGCTTGTCTGCCTGATCCTGCGTGAGGCACTTGATGCCCTGGTCGGTCTTGAAATGATACTTTACCCAGAAGCGCTCACCAGCCTCGTTGACCCACATATAGGTATGGCTCGAAAAGCCATCCATGTGGCGCCAGCTGGCAGGAATACCGCGATCACCCATGAGCCAGGTGACCTGATGGGCCGTTTCCGGGCTGAGCGTCCAGAAATCCCACTGCATGTCATTATCACGCAGACCGTTATCCGCACGACGCTTCTGCGAGTGGATGAAATGCTGGAATTTCATCGGGTCACGCACGAAGAAGACGGGCGTGTTGTTGCCCACCATGTCGAAATTGCCCTCTTCGGTGTAGAATTTCACCGAAAAGCCGCGCGGGTCACGCCAGGTATCCGGGCTGCCCGACTCACCGGCAACCGTCGAGAAACGCACGACCGTCTCGGTCTTCGCGCCTTTCTGAAGGAACTTCGCCTTTGTGTAGCGGCTCAGGTCATGCGTGACCTCGAAATGACCAAACGCGCCGCCGCCCTTTGCATGAGGCTGACGATCAGGGATCATCTCGCGATTGAAGGCGGCCATCTGCTCGATGAGATAGTGATCATGAAGCAGGATCGGACCGTCAGCGCCGACGCTCAGCGAATAGTCGGTGCTGGCGACAGGGGCGCCTGAATCAGTGGTGGCTTGTTTGGCACGAGTGTCAGACATGGAGGCTCTCCGGTATAATCACGTGACACTATAAAGGCCCGTAACGAAGACGGTTCCCTAAGCCCTTTATCGGTATATTTTGAAAAACAGACAGAAATCCGGTTGAAATTTATAAGCAGTTAAGAATGAGTCTTATCTCTATGGATTCCAGAAGCTCGAGCAGGCGAAATAGAAGCTCGAATACTTAATAAACAGAAATTAACCAACGTCCGGTGCAGTCAAAAGGTTCAGTCAAGGCTTCCAGATCTTCCGGCTGCGCCTGACACTTTGCCCGCTCATTCCGCTATTCGTCCGTCTCAAAGCAAACGGTTGGAACGAGCAAAACGCGATGTTCGCCGAGGTAGCTCTCAAACCACCTCTCAAAGCATCCCCGACCGATCAGGCCAGGACACACCCCGCACCATGACCGGATAGGCCGCGAAAGCCTTAGCGAAATCGCGCAGGGCGCGGTCGCTGTCGCCCGCCTCTGCCCAGCTTTCAAGACCGATTACCCCCCGATAACCAAGGCGGCGAAGGGCTCTGGCAATGGCAGGATAATTGATTTCACCCGTGCCGGGCTGACACCGCCCCGGCACGTCAGCCACCTGGATTTCGCCAATGAACGGCATGGCGCGTTCCAGCAGGGCAATCAGATTCCCCTCCCCGATCTGCGCATGATAAAGATCGAGCATCAGGCGCAGGGAGGGATGATCGACTGCCTGCACAAGGCTCAGACAATCCTCCGCCCGACCGAAGGGTACATCGGGATGATCGACCGCCGCGTTGAGATTTTCGAGCACGAACATGACATCGTGCTTCTCTCCCAAGTCAGCCAGACGTGACAGGGTGTCACGGGCCTTCATCCACATGGCCCCATCAGCCCCCTTGACGCAGGGTTTGACCGGCAGCCCCTCAGGCCCAAGCCCCGTGCCATGCAGATTGAGCCGCGGCACACCCAGATCCTTCGCCGCCCAGATCGAGAGTTCTGCCGTGCGCAGCATCTCATGAGCGCCCGCGTCATCAGCGAGTGTCCCACTGACATAGCCCGTCATGGAGGAGAAAACAGCGCCGCTGGCGGCGAGACGCTTCAGGTCATGGCGCGTCCAGTCCCAGATCTCGACCAGAAACCCTTCCCTTGCGAGATGTTTCACCCGGTCGATGAACGGCAGATCGAGAAACACCATCTCCGCACAGACGGCGAGAGAAAACTGATCTGACTGGCCCTCCGGCCCGGTTCCGGAACGCATGATGGCTTTCCTCCTGACGCAGAAACGCCTCTTACAACTCGCCAGTCAGGAACTGTGCGCGGCCATGACCGAAAGACCAGTGCGCGTCTTCATTCTCGATAACCGAAACCATGACATCAGACGGCACTATGCCGCAGTCACGCTCAAGGCGCTCGGTCAGACGCCGGTAGAAGGCGGCATTTTTGGCCTCACCGCGAGGTCTGCTGAACATCTGCAAGACCAGCATCCTGTCGGTTCTGGGGATATCGAGACCGGTATCCTCGACAATCATATGGGTCTTCCTGTGTTCCGAGACGATCTGGTAGCGATCCCCGCGAGGCACTTCGAATACTTCAAGCATGGCTTCATGGGCCGCATCGAGCATCGCCTTTATCTCGGCGTCACTGCGTCCCTCTACGACATGAAAATGCAGCAGCGGCATGATACTTCCTTGTTTCTGACGCCCCCTCCCCGGACTAGGCCACGGGGAGGAGGCCGGGGCTCAGAGCGAGAGCCAGGTTCTGTCCTCGTGCGACATGACGGCGGCATCGATCAGACGCTGCACCTCCCATGCCTCGCGAAAATCGGGGCTCGCCGCGACACCCTGATCGATGGCCCGGATGAACTCGGCCATTTCGATGGTCTTGAGGTCGTTGAAGCCAAGATGGTGACCGCCCGCCACACAGAACGCCCCATAAGGCGCATGTTGCGGGCCGGACTCGATCACGCGAAAGCCATTGCTTCGCGTGTCTTCCCCTGCCTTGAAATACTGCAGTTCGTTCATGCGCTCCTGGTTGAACACCAGCGTGCCCTTGCTGCCCGAAACCTGAAAACCGAGCTGCATATTGCGGCCTGTCGCCAGCCAGTTGGCCTGCAATGTCCCCGAGCAGCCACGCTCGAACCCTACGATCATGCGGGCAATATCATCCACGCCCACCGGCTTGTGCTCGCTGCTTCCCGGTTTGACCGGGCGCGATTTGATGGGCGTATCGAGCTGGGCAAAAACCTGTGTCACAGGCCCGAGCAGAAAACGGGCGATGGCAATGATATGGCTGCCCACATCGGCAATTGCGCCCTGACCGCCGGCAGGGTCGCAGCGCCATGACCAGGGCGTCTGCGGATCGGCCATGAAGCCTTCGGCGTGAATGCCGTTGAAGTCGGTAATCTCGCCCAGTTCACCCGCAGCAATCATCTCGCGGGCATATTTCAGGAGCGGATTCTTGAGATAGTTGAACCCGCTTGCCGTGCGCACGCCAGCCTGTTCGGCGGCAAGCGTCATTTCCTGCGCATCGGTGGCGCTGATGGCCAGCGGCTTTTCACAATGCACATGCTTGCCCGCAGCGATGGCTGCCAGCGCCATTTCCTTATGGAACAGGGTGGGTGTTGTGATCGACACCACATCGATTTCGGGGTCTTCGATCAGTTGCTGCCAGTCAGTCAGGGCTCTGGTGAATCCGAACTGATGCCTGAACAATTCAGCCCGTGCGCCATCGATATCCGCCACGGCATGCAGAACCGGACGCGGGATATCGTCGAACACATTGCCTGCCGCCTGATAGGAAAGCGCATGGGCTTTACCCATGAAGCCAGTACCGATCAGACCGACGCGAAGGATTTTTCTCATGGTCGTTATTCCTCGCTCAGACATGACGCGTGGTGTTGGAGGCAACCGTCGAGGCGGAAGCCGAAGCCGTACGGTGATTGATCATCGTGTCCTCGATTTTTTCGAGCGAGACCCCTTTTGTCTCGGGTACGAATTTCATCACGAACCACAGGGCAAACAGACCGAGCAGCGCAAACAGCCACATCGAAAAGGCACCATGGAATTGCTCGGAGAGGTATTTGTTTTCGCTCAGCATGGGGAAGCACTGGCTGACGATGAAATTCATGCCCCATTGCGACGTCACGGCCAGGCTGATGCCCACGGCGCGGAAACGGTTGGGGAAGATTTCAGAAATCAGGATCCAGCAGACAGGCCCCCAGGACAGACCGAACATGAGCATGAAGACGAGCATGCCTGACAGCGCCATCAGACCGGTGGATTGCGTGTAGAGCCCCCAGGACACGACCAGCAAACCCAGGATCATCCCGATGGAACCCCAGAGCATGAGGGGTTTGCGACCATGACGATCGACAATCCAGGCGCCGATGATGCAGCCGAGCAAAAGCGCAAAACCGATCCAGATGGTCTGGAACAGGGCCGCCTGAAGGCTGCCACTGGTCGATTTCAGCACCATCGGTGCGTAATACATCATGACATTGATGCCGGTGACCTGCTGCAGCGCAGCGATGCTGGCCCCCACGAAAATGATCCAGCGCGCCCGGGCGTCACCCAGCACCTTGCTGAAACCCAGCGAGCTTTTGGCAACCGCGCCGAGGGACTGCCTGATTTCAGCATGCAGATTGCGGGCATGATGTTCATTGGAGATACGCGTGAGCGTTTTCAGGGCTTCGTCATGACGCCCCTTGAGAACATGCCAGCGCGGCGATTCCGGAATGAAGAAAATCATCGCGCAGAACAGGATGCAGGGCACGATTTCTGACCCAAACATCCAGCGCCACCCCATATCCAGCAGCCATTCGGGCGTGGCCGAACGGGCAATGAGGTAATTGACGATGAACACCACGACCTGACCGAAGACGATCGCGAATTGCTCCATGCTGAGCGCACGGCCGCGCATGTCCTTTGGCGAGACTTCGGACATGTACATGGGCGACACGGCAGAGGCGACGCCCACAGCAACGCCACCCAGCATGCGATAAATGACGAACCAGGTAAAATCGGTGGCAAGCGCTGTGCCAATCGACTGCACACTGAACAGAAGAGCGCAGATGAACAGGGTGATACGACGACCAAAACGGTCTGCCATGGCGCCCGAAACAATGGCACCGACCATGCAGCCGATCACGACATTGGAGACAGCCCAGCCCGTCTGGGCCGGCGAAAGATGGAAATATTCCTGCAAGGGCGAAATCGCGCCGGAAATGACCGACGTGTCATAGCCAAACAGGATACCGCCCAAGGCCGCGATCGCACAGATACGCAGCACATAGCCCACATCATGACGCTCTGATTGCACCATGACGACGTCTTTTACTCTTCTCATGAAATGTTCTCCTTTCCCGGCGTTTTATCGCCGGGAGGGACAGTCATTGATTGGGTTCAGACAGCCGTTCTGGATCCTGTGCGCCCTGTGCTGCTCATGCGCCTGCGATGACGCGGCAGATCCCGACGGCCCTGTCGATGCGGTTTTCTTCCTTCCGCCTGAAAATGGTCAGCCGCCGTAGAGAGACGGACGTGCTGTCATGTCTATTTTCTCGATCTGGCCGGTTTCCTGCGCTCTGACGCAGGCATCGGCGGCGACAGAGGCGCAGTAACCATCCCATGACGTCGCGCCATTGAGCGCGTCTGCCTTCACCCCGTTGATGAAGTCCTGCAGCTCGACGTCATAGGCCGCGATGAAACGCTCTTTCCAGTCGGTCATGATTTCTGTCGAGCGGGCTGCCGATTTGCGCAGCTCAACGGCGGGCGGCATCGGCAGGCTGGCTTCACCGAGCTCGCCGACCACCGCGCATTTGATATCGTAGCCGTACTGGCAATTGACGAAGATCTCGACATCGATACGGATGCCTTTTTTCGTTTCCAGCAGAACGATCTGCGGATCACGGATATGCGCCATGGCCTTGCTGCTGCTGCGAGGGAAAATGACCTGCGCGCTTACGTAATCATCGCCCAGCATCCAGCGGAACACGTCCAGCTCATGAATGAGCGTATCGGTGATCCCCATGTCGGTCTTGTAATTTGCACCCACACGCTGGTTGCGATGGGCTGCATGGATCATCAGCACCTCACCAATCTCACCCTTGTCGATGAGCGATTTGAGCGCGCGATAGCCAGTATCATAAGGCCGCATGAAACCGACCTGCACCAGCCTCCTGCCGTAGGCCGCCTCGGCCTCGACGATTTTCAGGCAATCTTCAGCCGTTGTTGCGAGCGGCTTTTCGCAGAAGACATATTTCCTGTGACGAATGGCCTCGAGCACATATCGTGCGTGGGTGCCCCCCCAGGAGGTCACGATCACCGCCTCGACCTCGGGCAGGGCAATCAGCGATTCACCGTCATCGGGCACCTTTGCGCCGGGGGCGTATTTTTCAGCCACCTCGCGGGCGCGATCGAGATTGACATCCGTCACGGCAACGATCTCGGCACCAGAGAGTGCCTGCATGCAGCGACGGATATGGTCTTCACCAATGGCACCCGTGCCAATGACACCAATCTTGAGAGTCATGTCTCTGAACTCCGCTTTTCCGGATCAGTAGGGAAGAAAGGCCTGGTCGGGATCCATGGTGAATTTCCACACCCGGCGCGGCCCTGCCATCACGTTGAGATAATAGAGGTCAAACCCGTGCGGGGCACCGACAGGGTGATAGCCCTTGGGCACCAGCACCACGTCACGATCGGCCACAGCCATGGCCTCGTCGAGCGACCCATCCTTGGTATAGACACGCTGCAACGCGAAACCGCTGCCGCGTTTCAGACGGTGGTAATAGGTTTCCTCGAGATAGGTCTCGTTCGGGAAATCATCCGTATCATGCTTGTGCGGCGGATAGCTCGACCAATGCCCGCCCGGTGTGATGACCTCAACCACAAGCAGCGTTTCCGCTGGCGCCGTATCGGGCAGAATATTGCGCACAAAGCGCTGATTGGTGCCGGTGCCACGCGTCAGTTCGCCGACCTCTGACGGGGGAATGACCCTTGCCGGATATTTCCCCTTGGCGGGCGAGCCGCAGACGGCGAGTTCCACCGCTGTCTCAGCCTCGACGCGCCACTCCGCACCTGAAGGAAGATAGACCGACCAGGGCGCCCCACTGAACGGGTCCATGCGTTCGCCCAGCACACCGAAATCCTGCCCGGCGCCGATAATTCGTGCCCTGCCGCTCACCAGCACAAGGCAGACCTCGTTCGGCCCTGTGCGGTCTGCAATCTGCTCACCCGCGGCCAGAGACCGGACATTGAAATCGATATAACCCCACCCCGCCGATTGCGGTGTGACCGAGACGGTGCGTTTCTTCTCGTCGGGCTTGTGCGAATGCACCAGAAGCCGGGAGCTCATGACGCATCCCCTTTCATATGGCCCGTCGCGATCAGCGTATCGACCAGATAATTGCGGCCCATGCGCGCATAGACGAGCGGATTGGCAATTTCAGGGTCCTGTTCGGCTTCGAGCACAATCCAGCCGGAATAATCGGGCAGTTCGCGCATGACGCGGGCATAATCGATGCAGCCATCGCCGGGTACGGTAAAGACACCAGACAACACACTGCGCAGGAAGCTCCAGTCATAGACATCAGCCTGGGCGCGCTTGAACGGACGAATATCCTTGCCATGCACATGGCGGATGCGCTCACGATAGGAACGTGCCAGCTCTGCCGGATCGGAGCCGCCCCAGAGCGCATGGCCCGTATCGAGCAGCAGCTTCACTGACGGCCCCGTCAGATCCATGAAGCGCGCGATATCCTCGCGCGACTGCACGACCGTGCCCATATGGTGATGGTAGACAAGATCGATCCCGTGATCGGCGAGGAAACCGGCCACGACCGTCATGCGGCGGGCAAATTCCTGCCACTCCCCAGCAGCCAGATAGGGGCGCGCAGAAAGCGGGGTATCGATCTGGCCATGAATGGCATTCGATGTCTCGGCTGCGATGCAGACCTTGCATCCCATGCCCTTGAGCAGTTCGAGACGCGGCTTGAGGGCGGCAATTTCCTCCTCGGCGCTGCGCGTCAGCAACTCGGTCGACCACCAGCCGGAAATGAATTCGAGCCCGAACGGTTCGAGTGCCGCCTTCATGCCGGAAACGGTCTGGGGAAATTTATGCCCAAGTTCCATGCCCTGGATCCCGGCCTTTCTGGCCTGAGCCAGACACATCTCAAGCGTTGTGGATGCGCCAACCGACTGCATGTCGTCATTGGACCAGATGATAGGATTGGCGCCGATCTTGATCGTCATACTCGTCTCCTTGCCCCGCCGCCTGTCTTGGGCGGGGCGGCATGAACCTGTCTCAGTTGCCGATGCGCTGTGCGCCGCGCTTGCGTTCGTAACCCTCACGGGCTTTTTCCACCTGAGGTCTTGGCGAGACCGCCGGCACGGCCACGTCCCACCAGGCACCGCCATCGGTCGTGGTCGGTGCGGGATCGGTGTCGATCACCAGAACCGTGGTACGATCGGCAGAACGGGCGCGCTCGACAGCCTCGGTCAGTGCCGGAAGGCCAGCGACCTTTTCCGCATGCGCGCCCAGCCCACGGGCGAGCTGCACGAAGTCGATCGCGAAGGGGCGCACCTGCCGGCAATCTTCCCAGAGATTGTTGAACGGGGCCCCGCCGCATTCCTGCTGCAGCCGGTTGATGCAGCCATAGCCATGATTATCGAGCAGCACGACAATCAGCTTCTTGTCGAGCAGCGCGGATGTCGCGATTTCGGTGTTCAGCATCAGCCAGGAACCATCGCCCAGCATCACGATCACCTCGCGATCAGGGCAGGCCATCTTGACGCCCAAAGCGCCGGCCAGCTCATAGCCCATGCAGGAAAAGCCATATTCCATATGGTATCCGCCGGGCTGCTCGGCCTGCCAGTGCTTCTGCAATTCGGCTGGCAGACCGCCCGCCGCGCACACGACCGTATCGGTGGGGCGACCGGCGCGCTGCACGGCGCCAATCACCTGCGCATCGGTTGGCAGCGTCTTCTGGCTCGCATCGGGCAGTGCCTGATAGCGGGCAGAAATCTCCATCCAGTTTCGATATTCGCGCTCCGCCTTGCCCGTCCATTCAGGAGCGGCTTTCCAGCCCTTGAGACCGTTCTGAAGCGCCGTCAGCGATTTACCGGCGTCGCCAACAACTGCCAGGGCCTGATGCTTGGTGGCATCGAAAGGCTGGATATTCAGCGAGACGATTTTCATGTCGGGATTGGAGAACAACCCCCAGGACCCGGTGGTGAAATCGGCAAGGCGGGTGCCTACGGCAATCACGAGATCCGCCTCAGCGGCCATCGCATTGGCTGCCGAACTGCCGCTGACACCAATACCGCCCATGTTCAGGCTGTTCGAGGTCGGCAGGGAGGAGCGCCCGGCCTGCGTCTCACCGACGGGGATCCCTCGCTCGGCACAGAAAGCTGCAAGCTGCTTCTCGATACCGGCATAGAGCACACCACCACCTGCAATCACCAATGGCTTGCGCGACTGGCTGATCAGGGCAATGGCCTCTTCCAGTTCGACCTCATCTGCAACAGGGCGGCGAATGCGATGAAGGCGCTCTGCAAAAAAGCTCTCGGGATAATCGAAGGCCTCGGCCTGCACATCCTGACACAGAGAGAGGGTGACAGGGCCGCATTCTGCCGGGTCGGTCAGAACGGCCATGGCACGGTTGAATGCGGGAATGATCTGCTCCGGCCGGGTGATACGGTCGAAATAGCGGGAGACCGAACGAAAGGCATCGCTCGCGCTGACCGTACCATCGCCGAAATCCTCAACCTGCTGAAGCACCGGATCGGGAATACGATTGGCAAACACATCGCCCGGCAGAAGCAGAACCGGCAGACGGTTCACATGGGCGACGGCGGCACCCGTGACCATGTTCAATGCGCCCGGCCCGATCGAGCTGGTGCAGGCCATCGCCCGACGGCGACGCGACGCCTTGGCAAAAGCCGTGGCCGCATGAACCATGCCCTGCTCGTTATGACCGCGCAGCGTCGGCAGCGCATCGCGTTGTGCATGCAGCGCCTCGCCCAGACCGGCCACATTGCCATGGCCGAAAATAGCCCAGACACCGGCAAAGAAAGGCTCGATACGCCCGTCGATTTCGGTCTTCTGTGCCATCATCGCCCGCACAAGGGCCTGGCTCATGGTCAAACGGATCGTTTTCATTCCCCTGCTCCCTGGCTTCAGGCGTTGGCGCCGGACAGCGCCGACTGGTCGCGCGATGTCCAGGCCTCTACAAAGGCGCTGAAACGACGCGCCATTTCGGCAACGGCCTGCTCATCGGTGGTTTTTCCAGCCAGCCAGTCACGAGCAGGCTGGGCAAAAATGGTGCGCCCTATGGCAAAGCCCTTGACCCAGGGCGTGGCTGCCGAAGCCCTGAAAGCTTCCATCAGCTCTTCTGCCGGGGCATCGAGGCCCAGAATCACCACACCGCGGCAGTGAGGATCACGCGCTTCGATGACTGCGCCGATGTTCTCCCAGGCCTTCGGGTCGCGCTGCCCTTCAAGCTTCCACCAGTCGGGACGCAGCCCAACATCGTAAAGACGCGAGAGAATGGACGAGACGGTATTGCTGGTGAGCGCACCGTTCTTGCCCGCGATGATCTCGATCAGGATTTCCTTGCCCAGTTTGCGGCAGGCATCCTGAGCGCGGATCAGTTCGCGCTCCTGCCGCGCCTTGAGTTCCGCGCTGTCATCGGGATGGTAGAAGCACAGGCATTTGATCACCTGCTCGCTCGGCCATTCCACAAGATGGGCGCCAAGCGATCCGCCGCTTTCGAAATCGAGCGGGCGCGAACCGGTTTTCTCGATGGGACGTGCCGTCCAGAGCCCGGCATGAGAGGCTTCGAACAGCGCCTCCTGACCGTAGCGCCCATCCATGAAGACACCAAAACCGGGACGCCCCTGCGCCACCCATTTTGCCGCCTGGACCGCGAGTTTCTTGAAAGCGGGAATGCGGTCGAAGGAAGCGCCGACAGAGGCCGCGATTTCTTCAAGCTGCAGACGATGGTCACAGGCCAGAGCCATGATGGGCGTGGTCTGCTGACGCCGCGTGGTAACCCAGTGCAGGTGGTTGAGCGCGTCATCATGACGCAAGGCGCGCTCGCTGCTGCCTTTTGCCAGAAAATAGCTGAGCTCTTCCCAGGTCGGAATTTCCGACGAGCAGAGCAGGCGCGATACGGCAAAAGCCCCGCAGGCATTGGCGAAACGGCAGCACTCGGCGATTTTCTCGCCCCTCACCCAGCCACGCAGGAAACCTGACATGAAGGCATCGCCTGCACCGAGCGTATTATAGACCTCGACGGGGAAGCCGGGGCCGGAAATGCCGTCCTCGAGCGAAGGCGGAATGGCGCCCTCGAACACGACGCACCCCATCGGTCCGCGCTTGCAGACGATCGTGGCTTTCGACACCGCCCTGATGGCACGGATGGCCTCAAGCGTATCCTCGCTGCCGCCTGCAATATGCAGCTCTTCTTCGGTCCCCACGATAAGATCGCAATGCGGCAGGATCTCTTTCAGATGGGCCGTCACGCTGTCAGATTTGACATAGCGTGACTCGCCGTCACCGATCCCGGCCAGCCCCCAGAGATTGGGGCGATAATCCACATCGAAGACGACCTTGCCGCCATGCTCATGGACAAGATCCATAGCCTTGCGCTGGGCTTTGGCCGATGCCGGACGTGAAAAATGCGTACCGGTCACGACAACCGCTCTGGTGCGTGCAATCAGCGCCGGATCGATATCGCCCTCATCAAGCGCCGCATCGGCGCAATCGGTACGATAAAAAAGCAGCGGGAAATTTTCACGGTCACGCACACCCAGAATGGCCAGAGCCGTGAAGCGGTCGCGGTCGATACGCACACCGTCGGTGCATACCCCCTCGCGCTGAAGCTGCTCTGTAATGAACCGGCCGAAATGCTCGTGCCCCACGCGCGTGATAAGCGCCGATTTGAGCCCGAGACGGGCGGTGCCGATCGCGATATTGGCGGGACACCCGCCGACAGCCTTGCTGAAACTGGCCATATCTTCGAGACGGCCGCCAATCTGCTGTCCGTAAAGATCGACTGAAGAACGTCCTATTGCGACGATATCGAGATCCTGTCCGCGCATCCCCGACTCCTGCAGCATGTTACGTTGCACATGATAAGAACATACATTCCGTTCATGGTCACGCCGTAGAACGTACATTCCCTAATTTTCTTTAACTTCGCACGCTTATGTGATTAAGTCTGGCCGAACGCCCGGGGCGCATCGTGCGGCCGCTTCGTCCGGGGGGCGTGAAATGCTATGGAATGTTTATTCCCTTTTCGGATTGTGCAGCCTTGACCGAGATTCCCGAAGATCCCTCACCCACCCAATCCGATTTCGACGCGTTTCATCACCGGCTGCGCCTTTGCTACGCCGAACTGCCGAAAAGACTGGTGCAGCTGGCAGATTTCGTCAGCGATGCGCCCGACGAAGTCGCTCTGGGCACAGTCAGTTCTCTGGCCAGCCAGGCCGGGGTGCAGCCCTCAACCGTGGTGCGCTTTGCCCGCACGCTTGGATTTGCCGGTTTTTCGGATATGCAGGCCGTTTTTCGCGACAGGCTGCGCGTGCGCAATGTCACCTATCGGGAGCGGGTCAATGCGCTACACCGCGTCGATGGCGAGGCGGTGGAGGCCTCGGTCATTTTCAACGGGTTTTATGAAGCAGCCCAGGAATCGCTGCGTGCACTTCAGACACAGCTGATGCCAGACAGACTCGAGGCTGCGGTCACGACCCTGGCCCAGGCCGAGTGTCTCTATCTTCTCGGGTTGAGACGCTCGATGCCGGTCATTCGCTATCTGTCCTATCTTCTCGCAAAGCTCGATATCCGTCACCAGATCATCGGGCTCGAAACCGGCATGGAAGAAGAAAGCTTTGCCCATGCCGGGCCGAAAGATGCCGCCCTGCTTCTGAGCTACAAGGCCTATGCACCACGCACCGTGGAATTGTTCGAAGCCCTTGAGGCACGACAGGTGCCCGTCATTTCCATGACCGACAGCGCTGCCAGTCCGGTCATTCCGCAATCAGGGCTATGGCTTGAAGTACACGAGGCGGATTTTCAGGGCTTTCGCTCAAACGCCGCCTCGATGGTTCTGGTCTCGACGCTCGCCGCTGCCGTGGCAGAGCGCCGGGGCTGAGCGCGACTTCTCTCATTCCGCCAGTTCAAAACTCCCAACGAGTTTTTTCAGACCACCCGCCATAGTGGCCAGGTGGCGGCTGGCTGCCGCGCTTTGTTCGGCAGAAGCCGCATTCTGCTGTGTGACAGTTTCCATGCTTCTCATGGCCGCATCGAGCTGCCTGATACTGGTCAGCTGATCGCGTGTGGCCTGGGCGATGTTGGCAACCAGGGTGCTCGTCGTCGCAAACTGGCCAAGGAGTCTCTGCAGCGCCTCACCGGTTTCACGAACGGAAGAAACGCCCGCCTCGACCTGCCCGGATGACGTGGCAATGAGAGCCGAAATCTCCTTGACCGCCTCAGCCGACCGGTGCGCCAGATTGCGCACCTCTCCCGCCACGACGGCAAAACCGCGTCCCGTATCGCCAGCACGTGCGGCCTCGACGCCTGCATTCAGGGCCAGGATATTGGTCTGGAATGCCAGATCACTGATGATCTGCACGATCTTGGCAATCGATCTGGACGAACCGTCGATCCGGCCCATGGCTTCAATGGCACGGATCACCACAGTCTCGGCCTGCTCGGCATCTGCCTTCGAGGAATCGATAATCCTGTGCATGGTTGTCGTCTCATCCGTCGTCTCCTGCACACGATGGGTAATGGCAATCAGGGCGGCGGCTGTCTCCTCGAGCGTTGCGGCCTGCTGCTCGGTCCGTCTGGAGAGATGATCAGAAGCCGTGGCGAGCTCCTCTGTCGAATTGCCGATTCCGAGTGCCGAACCCGAGACACTGGAAAAAGCACGCGAGAGCTGAACGAAGGATCGATTGAAATCTGCGCGCAATGGCTCGAGTTGCGGGGCAAATTCCTTGCTGATCTGAACCGACAGATCGCCTTTGGCCATTCTGGCGAGCCCTTCAGCAAGAAGATCGGTCGCTTCCTGCACCTGCCGGGCGGCGAGTTCGCTCTCAGCCTGTCTTTTCAGATTTTCCTGCTCCTGCAGGCGCTGCGTTTGTCTTGCCTCTTCTTCAAGACGGGCTTTTTCAATCGCCCCCTGACGGAAAACCTCGACAGATCCGGCCATGATGCCGATTTCGTCACGTCGATCCGAACCGGGCACCATGATCGCCGTATTGCCGGCCGCCAGTGCATTCATGGCGCCTGTCATCCTGACCACCGGGGAGGCAATGGATCGCAGCAGGGCCACGCCCATGACAATGGCAATAAGGGCCGTCACACCTCCGCCGACGAACAGGGTGAGCGTGCCGGTTCGATGAGCCCGCACCGCCAAGGCGCTTCGCGATAAGACCGTCTCCCGTTCAGCCTTGACGAGATTGCCGATATGCAGACGGATCGCCGTGAGCCGGGCCGTATTGGCAATATCGACACGCGTCCGGTCGATAAGCTCCGGATGCGACATTGCCGCAATGGTTCCTGCCATCTGGGCATTGAAGACATCGATCGCGGTCAGCAGCGGTCGATAGTCGCTGTCGATCTGACCGCGCGGCACTGTGACCTCGAGCCGAGCCAGTAGGGGCGGAACGCGCGATTGATAGCCATCGATACGGGTAATGAACTGCCTGTTCGTGCTGGCGACATAGCCACGCATCGCATTCTGGCTTTCGACCAGCGTATCGAGCAGATCATTGAGTGCGGTGATCGTCTGTTGCGCCTGCTCATTACCCAGATCTGCTGTCCTGATCTGCGAGAGCGAGCGGAAAGCGACAAATGAGAAGATGACCACCACCCCCACAATGATGGAGAATGACAGCGTCAATTTTCCCAGAATACTGATGTTTTTCGTCATCTCTTTACCGATTCATCAGGCACATACAGTCATGATCATTCGGGATTATGGAAAAACTGATTTCAAAAAAGTTAAGGGAATCTCTATAATATTTATTTAACAAATCCGGGAAAATAAGATAATTTTGTATAGTTTACAGTATTACAATTATATTATTCTAGATTATAAAATCTTTATTTTCTGAAAAATATAATCTCCCTATTTATATTCCTCTTCTAGTTGATGAATCCAACTTGTCATTCGGCGAAATAGCCAGTGGCGGAAAGGCCCCGAAAGCATCGAGCTGCCTGTAGTGATAGGATGTCACGACGTCGATGCCGACATTGCGCACCATGCGCTCCAGGCCGAGCTGCTGGTATTCCTGCGCACGCAGGGGCAGGCACCGTGCGAGCAGGGCACGTGCCCCCTTGGGCGACACCACATAGGCACAAAGCCCAAAGGCCTGCTGCAGCCGAAAGGCCCGCGCCACGACCTCCTTATTTGCAAAGAGCCCTGCATTCCCCTGCATCTGTTTTTCATCCAGTGTCACGGTGCCACGGGTAATACCGGGCAAGGCGTCGATCGTGATCGGTGCGTTGAAATTATAACCCAGCAGAAGAACATCCCACCCTTCGGGCAGCTCTGCGATCAGCCTCTCGCTTTCGGTGTCGAAATTCCGGCAGAGAAGGGCATCATCTTCGAAAATGGCCAATGGGGCGCCTTGCTGCACCGACTGGCTCCACAAGCCAAGATGGGAGAGAGCCGCACCAAGCGCACCCTGGGTATAGCGCAGGCCGGTTTCGGCCACACCGCGCCTGACCAGATCATCGAGCGAAACAGCCTGCCCCTCAACGCCCGTAACGCGCTCGATTAGGCCGACATGCCCGTTCGACCTGAAAAACGAGGCAAGACGTTCCTTGTCGACTTCCCGATTGATCACGACGCGACGCATGTCTTTTGCTCTCCCTCGCGGCAAACAGCCCGATCATACTGGCTGATCTTATACCGCGCATGAGGGAGAAAGGGACAGCACCCCGATTGGCGCTGTGATCAATACCCCCTGGCGCGGTCGTAAAGAAGCGCCGGGGTTTCGCCGCGTTCAAGCTGACGAATGACGTCAGCCAGATAGAGAACCTGCGCCTCTCTCGACGCCTCTGACGCAATATGCGGTGTCAGGGTGATCCGGGGGTGATCCCAGAGCAGGGAGTCCGGTCCGAGGGGCTCCTGTGACTGAACATCCAGCACGGCACCCGAAAGATGCCCGGTTTCGAGAAGCGTCAGCAACGCCTCTTCCACCAGATGATCCCCACGCCCGACATTGACCAGTCCCGCGCCCGGTTTCAGCCTGGCCAGAAAGGCCTCATCAAGCAGGAAGCGCGTCTGGGGCGTGCTGGGCAGAAGATTGACCAGCATATCCGTGCTGCCCAGCAGGTCAGGCAGAACATCGCGCCCGACATGCACGGCAACGCCCTCATCCTGCCCGCTCTCGCCAGAACGACGCCAGGCCGACACGGCAAAACCCGAACGGGCCAGTCGTTGCGCCACCACAGCACCAATCTGGCCGTAGCCTAAAACCGTGACGCGAGTCTGATCAGAGGTCCGCGACACCAGATTACGCGCCCAGACATGACGTGCCTGTTGCAGCGCCCATGTGCGGGCATCGCGCAGAAGGCCTATCAGCGCCCAGAGCACATAATCGGCCATGAGCGCGCCGGTCTCTCCGCCGCCCATACGCACAAGTCTTACATGATGAGGGAACGTAGGGCTGGCAATCAGATGATTGACACCGGCCCCGGTGCAGAGAATGCCGCGCAGATGGTGCATCGCGCGCAGATCGTCATCGGACGCCTCCCAGACCAGGGCATAATCGGCGTCTTCACAACGGGTAGCAGGATCGAACCAGGACAGGACCCCGATATCGGGAGCATGGCGCGCGAAAGAGTCGCGCCAGCCTTCGAAGGCCTCTGCGCCATCGGCGCTGATGATCAGACGCGGTGCCATCGACTGCCCCTTTCCAGTTTCCAGAGATCGTCCTGTTTCTGATGACCAGACAGAAGGATCAGTCTTTCAGACTGGCACGTCTGAGCGGCATCGTCATGCAGTGAATACTGCCACCGCCCTGAGAGAACTGGTCAAGCGGCGTATCGAGCACCGTCAACCCGTTGTCGCGCAGCATGGCGTTGATGCGCCGGGAATGCGAGGGACTGACCACGCGCCCTTCACCGAGCGCCAGCACATTGCACCCCATATCCCGCATGGCCTCCTTGTAGGTCACAGGCAGGATGCGGATATTCTGCGCCTCGAACCAGGCGAGATCCTCGTCTTCGAGCACATCGACCACGCCGATCGCGAGGCTGTCCGTCACCATCGTGAAGATCACGTCGAGATGAAGGAAATGCTCGGGGAAATGGATCATGCGGCAGGTCCACCCCGCCTCTTCGAAAGGCTTCATGAAAGCCTGCGCACCCTCGATCGTCGTGCGACCACCGCTTACCCCTACGGCCAGAAGGCCGGGCCGGATGATATGGATATCGCCCCCCTCGACGAACCCTTCGGTGCAACGGGCTGTGATGGCGCTCTCGCCATAAAATGCCTCGATGCTCCGCGCCTCGGGCTGACGCTCGGGGCGCATGAGACGCGTCACCACCGTGCCCCATGGCGTGGTCTGGGACGAATCACGCGTATAGACCTGATAGGGCAACCCCTCTTCAGGGGTCAGGAAATGGCATTTCACCCCGGCTTTTTCGAGAAGCGCCACCAGACCGTCGAATTGCTGTTTCAGCAGCGCCGGATCAGGCCGCGCCCCACTGGCGAGTGTGCGGATGGCAATGTCATTGCTCGGATTCCAGGTATAGAAATCGGGTGGGCAGAGCAGCACATCCGACAGGGTTCCGGTTTCACTATCGATGAACCAGCGCTCAACGGTCATCGTCTTCTCCCATTTTGATGCCATGCCGCCCTTGCCGGGCTGGGCCAGACGCTAGGACGGGCCTGATCATTCCTCAATCACAATGAGGTGGAGTTTGGTTTGGCGTTTCATAAATTAAAAATACCCCCTCTGCCCTCCATACTCGCCGGATACGTCAAGCGTATCGGGAGCGGTACAAACGGTTGATCGTGTCGCAGGGAGAGCTATCATCGCATGTTGTCTGAAACAGGATCATTGCTCTTGTCCCGTCTACGCCCTGCACCCACTCCCCGACGCCTGCCCCGTGCCAGCGGGTTTCAGGGGCGTATCGCCGAGGTCGATCTGCGGCTTCTGCGCGTCTTTGCCTGTGTGGCGCAGCATGGCGGCTTTGCAGCAGCAGAGCTGGCGCTGGGCAAAAGCAAATCCTCTATCAGTATCGATATTGCCGCCCTTGAAGACAGGCTGAGCATGGTTTTGTGCCATCGCGGCCGGGCCGGGTTTGCTCTCACGCGTGAAGGCGAAGGTGTGCTCGAAGCCACCACGAAGCTTTTTAACGATATCGATCTGTTCCAGCAGCGGATCAATGATGTGAGCGGCACGCTCTCGGGCCGGTTCTGCCTCTATCTGCCCGATAATATCCAGTTTCATGGCGAAACGGCGCTGCTGCGCGCCATCCAGATTTTTACCAGCCGCTATCCAGCTGTCGAAATGGATGTACGTTCCGCCTCGACACGCGATGTCGAATTTGCCGTCCGCAACGGCACCGCAACGGCTGGGATCACTCTTTATCCGCATCAGCAGCCCGAGATGCAGGCCACGGCCCTGTTCAGTGAGCGCTCCAATCTCTATTGCGGCGCGCGCCATCCGCTTTTCGACCGTCCGGAAGAGACAATCGATATTGCCTCGCTTGCCGAAGCGCGCATGATCAGCGTCAGCGATGCCGCGTCTTCGCCGAGATGGGACGAACTGCGCCCGAGCATGAATTTTGCCGCAAAAGCAGACAATATCGACTCTCGCGCGCTCCTGATTTTATCAGGAATGTATATCGGGTTCCTGCCCGAACTCTTCGTGACCCAGATGATTCAGCAGGACCGCCTGCGTCACATCGCCTTCAATGACCTGCATCTGGTCAATCATTTCTATTTCCTGATCCGCCCCACCCCGGAAAACGGTCTCATGGCCGAAACCTTCCGCTCCATTCTCGAAGAGACATGCTGATGCGGCGCCTTTCTCAGATTCTGGCCCTGATCGCTCTTTGCCTCACAGGCGAAAAGGCACAGGCGCAGGAGCGTCCCTCTTTCATTGAGGGCGGGGTGCTGCGGGTCTGCACCAATCCGACGCTGCCCCCCATGACCTTTGTCAACGGGGCTGATCTTTCGGCGCTCGACGGCTTCGATATCGCCCTCGCCCGCGCGCTTGGCGCCTATTGGCAGGTACCGGTCGAATTCGAAACCATGGACTTCACCGGGCTGTTCCCGAGCCTCAGCGCCGGGCGTTGCGGGCTGGTGATGAGTGGCGTGCTGAAGCAGACATCCCGTGAGCGTCTGTTCGATGCCGTGGCCTATCTCGAAACCTCCCCCGTGATCGTGGCGCCGGAAAAGATTGCACCGGTGAACAGCTTCGACGCTCTGGCAGGGCAGAGCCTCGCCGTGGAATCGGGCACGAGCTACGCCGCCCGCATCGAGGAAATCAATCAGGAACTTGCCGCACGTGGCAAGCCACCCATCGCGCTGCAGCAATACCCGAGTGAAGATCAGGTTGTGCAGCAGGTTCTGGTGGGGCGTGTGCAGAATTTCCTGAGCCAGGATGTCGAGCTTTTTTACCGTGAGGCCCAGCTCGGCGGAAAACTGCATGTCATCTACAGCCCTCATCTGCCCGGCTATTCGGAATTCGCGCTCTATCTTCGCCGCGCCGGTCAGGACCGCGCCCTTCTGGCCAGTGCGCTCGACACGCTGAGGCAGAAGGGCGACATCGCCGCACTGGAAAAGAAATGGAATGTGGGCAGTGCTGCGCGCAAGGCCCTCGGCGTTGCAACACAACGGCCCCGCTTCAATACGACGACCTTCTTTTCCGCCCTGTTCTCGATGGCCTTTCTCAAGGGCGCGGGGATGACGCTGGCCATCGCCCTCGCCTCTCATGCCACTGCCATCGTGCTTTCCATCCCGATTGCCCTGAAGCTGAATGCCCCGCGTTCGCTCTGGCATCCCTTTCTGCGGGCCTATGTAGCCGTCTTTCGTGGGGCGCCGACGCTGCTCCAGCTTCTGTTCATCTGGAATGCGCTGCCGCAATTCTTTCCGATTTTCCGCGAAAGCTGGTTCTCACCGTTTCTGGCGACTTGGATCTGCCTGTCGATCAATGAATCAGCCTATCAGGTCGAGATCAATCGCGCCGCCCTCAGCGCCATCGACCCGGGGCAACTGGCTGGCGGGCAGGCGCTGGGCATGAGCCAGGCCCAGATCTATCGCCATGTGATCTTTCCGCAGGCCTTGCGCGTGGCGTTGCCGCCCACGATCAATGAGTTCATCTCCCTGCTGAAGACGACCTCTCTGGCCTCGGTTATCTCGCTGCAGGAGCTGCTATTCATCACACAGGTTCAGGTCGCACGCAGCTTCGAATTCACCGAATATTATGCGGCGGCGCTCGTCTATTATCTGGCCATGGTCTTTGCCTTCCTGCATCTGCAGAAACGCATAGAAACCCGCTTTGTCTGGGCAAGCCGTGATGGCGCCGCAAGAGAAGCCGGCAAATCCGTCCGGGCCTTGCCCGAAGCAGGAGGGCCGCGTCATGCTGCATAATCTGCCCCCCAATCCCGATTGCGCCCTCAGCCTGCGCAAGATGAGCAAATTCTACGGTGAGTTTCTGGCGCTGGACCGGATCAGCCTCGATATCGGCCATGGGGAGAAGATCGTCGTGCTCGGCCCTTCCGGCTCGGGCAAATCAACCCTGATCCGCACGCTCAACCGTATCGAGCCCCATGATAGCGGTGTGCTGATGATCGATGGCGAGATCATTGACGACAAGACCAGCCTGCCCCTGCTGCGTGGCGCCGTGGGCATGGTGTTCCAGAACTACAATCTCTTCCCGCATCTCACCGTGCTGCAGAACTGCATGCTGGCACCCAGACTGGTGCGCAAAGCGCATTACGACGCAACCGATTCCCTTGCCCGCCATTATCTCGAACAGGTCGGCATTGCTGAACAGGCCGATAAATATCCGATCCAGCTTTCCGGAGGGCAGCAGCAGCGTGTGGCCATCGCCCGCGCCCTGTGCATGGCGCCCGATATCATCCTCTTCGATGAACCCACGGCGGCGCTCGACCCCGAGGCCATCAAGGGTGTCATCGGCATCATAGACGCGCTTTCAGAGCGGCGGATTACCACGATCTGCGTGACCCATGAAATGGGGTTTGCGCGCCATATCGCCGATCGCGTGGTCTTTATGGACAAGGGCACGATCCTTGAGGTCGCCCCACCGGAATCCTTCTTTTCGAACCCGCAGACCGAGCGCGCACGTCATTTTCTGAACCAGATGATCCATCATGGGTAATGATCTGACAAAGTGAGGTTTGGTTTTTTTCAATCGAAAGACAGGTCGTTTCGCCTTCTCAATGAGCAGGAAGCCACTGACGGGAGTCCTTTTCATGACGATGCGCCTGCCCAAAGGATTTCTCCGCCTTACCAGCACAGCCCTCTCGCTCTCTGCCGGACTGGTGCTTCTCGGCACCCAGAACGCGACGCTGGCCGCAACCCAGAAGGCGGCCGCACGCCACAACACGGGGCATAAGACAGCAGCGCGGCACAAGCCCGTGCATGCCGCACCAGAGGCCATCCAGGTGACGGGCTCGCGCGCCCAGCGCTTTCTGACGACTGCCGCAACGGTGAATGTGCTGAGCGGCCGCGAATTGCAGGCGCTTCATATCACCAGCCCCAAGGATCTCGCGGCCTATACGCCCGGCCTGACCGCGGTCAACGCAACCTCAGGCAGCACGCCAGTGTTTTCGATCCGTGGCATCGGCCTTGATGATTATACCGGCAACAACATGGGCGGGATCGGCATCTATCAGGATGGCGTGTTTGCGCCCTACCCCGTCTTTTATACCGGCCAGATGTTCGACACCCAGATGGTCAGCGTCGAGAAAGGGCCGCAGGGCTTCGATTATGGCCGCAGCAGCACGGGTGGCAATATTGCTGTCGAGACCACCAAGCCCGATGGCAAATTCGGGGGGTATGTAAACTGGGGCTATAGCAGCTACGGCACCAACACCGCGAGCGCTGCCATCAATGTGCCCATCAGCGACAGGATCCAGAACCGCACGGCCTTCTCCTATATCAACGGCGATGGCTGGCAGCGCGACATTCACACCAGCAAACGCTACGGGTCTCAGGACCAGCTCGGCCTGCGCAATCTGACACGGTTTCTGATCGATGACCGGTCGAACCTGCTGCTGAACATCCATTATACCCGCGACAAGGGCATCTCGATGTCGCCTCAGGATGTGGATGGCGATGCGGTGAACGGCTTTGCCAATGGCACAGTGGGCGTGGGGCCGAACGCCTCATACAAGGCCGTGAATGTCGGATCGAACCGTGTGGGACGCAATGAAAATGGCGGCGGGGTTTCGATCAATTACACCCATGATTTCAACTGGGGACAATTCGTTTCCACCACTGCCTTCGACGCATTCCGCCGCAGCGATTACGACAATTACGACGGTGAATCGATCAGCGTCGGCGATTATCACTGGAATGACACGTCGCTTGCGCAGTCGCATGACATGCATCTCAAGATGGATCTGGCAAAACGCTTTCACCTTACCGTCGGCATCTATGAATCCTGGGACAAGATCAACGGCGCCTATACGAGCTATCGCTCTTTCCTGCTTGGCGTGCCGAACGGCAATCTGACAGACCGCTTCGTGCAGCAGAATGTCTCGACCGGGCTTTATGTCAGCACGGTCACCAATGTTCTGAAAAATCTCGATTTCATCGCTTCCGGCCGCTTCTCATGGGATGATCGCGGCTTCAATGGCGGTACGATCGACGATGCGGGCGCACTCACCACCAAAGGCGCCTATCTGTCACGCCTCGACACCACCCATTCCTATGCCCGCCTGACCGGGCGCGTGGGGCTCCGCTATACGATCGTTCCCGGGACGCTCGTCTATGGCACTATTTCGAACGGCTACAAGGCAGGCGCCTATTTCGCAGCTCCTGTCTCGGCGCCTCAGGCGCTGGATTATGTGCGCCCTGAAAACATGATCGCCTACGAGATTGGCGCCAAGACGAGCCTTCTGCATAATCATGTGCAGATCGAAGGCGCGTTGTTTGATTACGAATATCACAACCGTCAGACGCTTTTCGTGGCTGAGATGCCCATGAACATCACCTCGCTCAGCCTCGGCCCCATTCCCCGGGCACGTACCCGTGGTGGCGAACTGTCGAGCACGCTTCATGACCTGATCCCGAATCTCGATCTGCGCGGTTCCTTTGCCTATCTCGATGCGCAGAATATCAGCCCGGTCAACGATATCGGGGGCCTGCCGCTGCTTTCCACGGTCAGTGCCCATTCGGTGCTGCCTTTTGCACCGCGCTTTTCCTGGAATGCGGTTGCCCGCTACGGCATCGATCTGCCGCGCGCCTATCGCCTGACGCTCCAGACCAGCTACACTTGGAAAGACAATATGCTGGTGGCGCTGGGTGACCCCAATGGCGTGACCGACAAGATCAGCTCTTTCGGCATGCGTATGGAAGTCGGTCCGAAAACCGGCAAATGGACAGCAGCTGTCTATGTCGACAACATGCTCAACAAGCACGGCAATACCTATTCCTTCACCGGGTCTGACAATTCCCGCGTGCAGTTCCTGCAAACCCCGCGCTGGGTCGGCTGCGACCTGCGCTATAATTTCTGACGGAGCCGCGATGCGCCTTGAGACCTATCGCACGCTCTGGGGCGATACCCGCCCCTGGGCCGACAGTATCGCCGAAGCCCGCGCAGAAGGGTTTGACGGGATCGAAGGGCGCATTCCGGATTTGCAGAACCTCCCCACCTGTCGCGAGGCGTTGCTCGCTACCGGGGCTCCCTATATCGCCATCGCCCTGACCGGCGGCGGGGTAGTGCCCCGTCAGGAAGCCTCGCTTGAGAATCATCTGGCCGATCTGGACGTCGCCCTGGCTCGTGCCGCCCTGCTCGCACCGCGTTTTGTCAATGTTCTGGGCGGCAATGACCGGTGGCCTGCCGCCAAACAGGCCGACTTCATCTCCCGCGCCATGGCGATCGGGCGCACGCACGACCTGACTCTGAGTTTCGAGACCCATCGCGCCCGGCTCTGCGCCACTCCCTGGGTCGCGCTCGATGTCGTCGCCCAGGTTCCTGATACCTTGTTCACAGCCGATATCAGCCATTGGGTGGTTGGCTGCGAACGTTTGCTCGATGATCCCTGCGACGATTTCAGCGCCTTCATCGCGCGCGTGCATCATGTGCAGGCGCGCGTAGGCTATGATCAGGGACCGCAGGTCTCACATCCCGGTGCGCCCGAACATGCTTCTGCCTTGCGTTTTCATCAGAATTTCTGGCGCACCATCTGGATGGATCAGGCCCGGCGTGGCTATGCGTGCACCACGCTGACACCCGAATGCGGGCCTGATGGCTATACACATACGCTGCCCTTCACCAACCTGCCCGTTGCAGACCGGCATGCCATGAATCGCTGGTTGCTCGATGCACAACGCAGGTCTTTCGCAGGGTGTTTTCCTGCTCCATCTCCAGCAAGGAGTTTCTGACATGACAGAAGAGACGTTCACGTCCATTCCGGTGATCGACATCGCCGGGCTGTATGCCGATGACAAGGCCGAGCGTCAGAAAGTGGCTGCAGCCCTGCAGCACGCAGCCAGCAAGATCGGATTTTTCTATATTTCCGGGCATCAGGTTGCCCCCGAACTGATCGGGAATGTGCGTGAGGCAGCAAAGGATTTTTTTGCCCAATCCTTCGAGAAGAAGATGGAGCGCTATATCGGCGCCTCGGCCTCTCACAAAGGTTTCGTGCCGGAAGGTGAGGAAATCTATAACAAATCCCGCCCCGACCATAAGGAAGCCTTCGATATCGGCTTCGAGGTGCCCGCTGATCACCCACTCGTTCAGTCAGGAACCCCGTTGCTCGGGCCGAATGACTGGCCGAAAATTCCGGGATTTCGCGAAAAAGCCAGCGCCTATTATGCGGCGGTGTTCGATCTGGGGCGCGTATTGTTTCGCGGCTTCGCGCTCGCCCTTGGGCTCGATGAAAACGCTTTCGATGACGTCGCGCAATTCCCCCCGTCGAAGCTGCGCATGATCCACTATCCCTATGACGGCGAGGCGCAGGATGCGCCGGGTATTGGCGCCCATACCGACTATGAATGTTTCACCATTCTTCTGGCCGACAAGCCGGGTCTGGAAGTGCTGAACGGCAACGGCGAATGGATCGATGCGCCTCCCATTCCCGGCACATTTGTCGTCAATATCGGGGATATGCTCGAAATGATGACGGCAGGCGCCTTTGTGGCAACCGCCCATCGTGTGCGCAGCGTGAAAGAGGAGCGTTATTCCTTCCCGCTTTTCTACGCCTGCGATTACCATCACGAAATCCGCCCCCTCCCCGCTTTCGAAAAAGGCGATACGGAGTATGAGGCCGTCAAGATCGGCGATCATATGTGGGCTCAGGCCATGCAGACCTATTCCTATCTCATCGCCAAACGCGAGCGCGGCGAAATTTCCCTGCCCGAGGGCACACGACGCACCAATACATTCGGCCATTTCAGCAAGACAGGGGTGACACCGTGACGGCTCAGACGGAACAGGAACTGCGCGAGGAACTGGCTGCCGCCTATCGCCTCTATGCGCAATTCGATCTGACCGACATGGTCTATACCCATCTCTCCGTGCGCCTGCCGGGAGAAGGGCATCGCTTTCTGGTCAATCCCTACGGATTGCTGTTCGAGGAAATCACGGCAAGCTCGCTTGTCGTGGTGGATTCAGAGGGTCACCCACAGCAGGAGACAAGCTGGCCGGTCAACCCAGCAGGGTTCGTCATTCATTCCGCCGTCCATCGTGCCCATCCCGATGCGGCCTGTGTGATGCACAGCCATACCCTGGCAGGCATGGCCATCGCCGCGCAGAAGGACGGCATTCTGCCGCTCAACCAGATCAATATGGAGTTCTACGGACGTATCGGATTTCACCCTTATGAGGGCATCGCAGCAGATGACAATATGAGCGAGCGCGAACGTCTGGTGCGCGATCTGGGCGACAATATGGGGCTGATCCTGCAGAATCACGGCCTGCTCACCATAGGCAGTTCCGTCGCTCAGGCCTTTTATCGCATGTATTATCTCGAACAGGCCTGCCGCGTGCAGCTGGCCGCGCAATCGACCGGTGCGCCACTCCATTGCCCCAGCGAAGCCGAAGTGCTGCGCGCTCGTTCCCAGTTCGAGACCGACCCCGATCAGGGCCAGATGATCTGGAAAGCCTTGCGCCGCAAGCTGGACCGCGAACAGCCCGATTACAGGAACTGATACCGGCCCCTCTGTTCTTCACTCAGAGACGAGAACGGTATCGTCAACGCCAATCGCTCTCTTGATCCGGTTTTGCCCGTTCCCTTCAGCCTGCTTACGGCATGGGGAGCGGGGGCAATAAAAAACCCTCCGGGCCGCAAAGCCCGGAGGGTTTTTTCGTGTCAAGCGCTCTGAAAGATCAGAGAACGACCTTCACACCGAACTGGAAGGAACGAAGAACGACACCGTTCTGCGACCAGGACGAGTTGTAGAGATAGCCACCATAGGTTCCGAAATCGTAAGGCGATTTGAAGCCAAGCAGGTTGTAGACGTTGGCATAGGCGCTCCAGCGGCGATTGAACTGATAGTTCACCGTCAGATCGACATCCCAGAAAGCCTTGACCTTGCACTGCCCGCTCGGAACGAAGCTGCTCATGGTGAGCGCATCGGCGCAATTGCCTGCCGTATTCGAACCCGTCTGGTCTTCTGCCGTCGTACGATAGCCGCTGGTGTAATAGACCGTCGGCGTCACCGCCAGCTTGCGCCATGACAGCGTGTTGGACCAGTTGGCGCGCCAGCGCGGCGTACCCGAGGCTGACACAGCGCCATAAGGACCGAGCGTGCCGGCAAAGCGATAAACCGAACCATCAGGATTGGTCAGGTTCATGCGACGGACAAAGGTCGCCGTGCCCTTGCTGTACCAATGCACTTCGCGGAACACGCCGGGAAGCTGCGTATTGGCTTCAAAGGTCAGATCGAAACCGTCGGTCACGAGCTTGTTCGTATTGACGTAGCCCAGATTGATGATGCCCGGACGGAGCTGACCGCTCGGGTTCTGCGGATCGGCAATATCCGGCGTGACGGTCACGCCTGTCGGCAGTGCTTCACCTGCGAGATAGGCATTAGCCACGTTCGTCGTCCCGACCGGGTTCGGGGCGATATAGTGGTTCTTGCGGATGTAATAATAGTCAGCCCCGAGCGTCAGCCAACGCGTCGGACGGAACATCGGGCCGCCTGAGAAATTGGTTGAGGTTTCAGGGCGCAGATTCGGATTACCGGCTGTGTTCGAGCCAATGTAATAGGTTTGCGCGTAGTTATTGGCCGTGCCGTTTGAGTTCAGATGCTGGCTGACGAAATTGGCGTTATTCGGCGTGTAAGTCGTATAACCCACATTGGACCCGCCCGTTTCGGCAAAGCTCGGAACGCGGAAGCCCTTCTGGAACGTGCCACGCAGGGTCAGCTTCTCAGTCGGCTTGAACTGCAGACCGAATTTCGGAGAGAAATGGCTGAAACCTTCGGAATAATGATCGTAACGGCCCGAAGCTTCGGCATCCAGCATCTTCACGATTGGCGCATCTGCCTGGAAGAAACCTGATTCGACCCAACGACTGCCCTGCGCGTTCACAGGGTTGATGATGCCGGTGTACTGATTGGCCGGATTCAGCGTGTCGAGCGGATTGGCATTGGGGTCATTCAATGCCTCGTATCGGATGTTACCGCCGATTGCGAGCTTGGCCATGCCACCCGGCAGACGGAACAGGCCCTTGCTGAGGGTTGCTTCGCCCGAATATTCCTGGGTGCGCGCATTGATCACATTACGCGGTGCAATCGAATTGAGCACAGACTGCGAATTGAGCGACGGATCGACAAAATTGTAGCTGCCGCTCGTGATCGCATTCTGGATACCGGCAATCGTGGGCACGCCCGTGATGGTCTGGTTCAGAAGCGTGTTCATCCCGACGAAATTGACGTCGTAATTCCAGTCAGAACCCCAGCGCGAAGGATGCCAACCGTTATAACGCACCGAGCCACGGAAATTCTGGCTGGTCTCGGTCGTGGTGGGCAGAAGATCGCCGAAACGGTAATTGACCTGGGCCTGCTCGCCGAGCGCTGCGTAGGGGTTGTTCGGGTTGAGCGAGCCGTCAGCCAGATAAACAGGCAGATAAGTGTTCTGCGCCGTGGCCAGCTTGGCCTGACTGTAGGACGAACCACCATAGGTGGAAGCCGGTGTACCGGTGCTGATCGAGCGCGCTTGCGACCAGGTAAACATGGCGGTCAGCTGAGAGCGCTCGGTGACATTGGCCGTGAAATGCGCCGTGGCACTGACGCGACGCAGGTCGGGCGCCAGCTGGGCATATTTCTGTGTGTTCCAGGAGCAGGCCTGGCTGGCGCCTGTCGTGCCGGAAACGGTGCCTGTCACCAGACCGTCGGTGCCGGTGCGGCATCCTGCCTGCTGGTTCAGGAGCTGCCACGGGCCTGTACCAGTGCCTGTGGCCGTAACCGGGCGAACGATAGCCGTCGTGGAAGGCGAGAAATTGGTGATTGCCCCATCGGAAACGATATTGGCGTTGCCGTTGCTGCCACCAATACCGGTAAGGTCGCCGTTATTATAGGGCGCGTTCAACTGACGGTAATAAAGTGGGTCGTCCTGCTGATATTCCGAGTTGATATAAAAGTTATAGCCGTCCTTATGAAGGTCGCCATGACCCCAGGTGGCATAAAGGCGCTGATGGCCCGCATCGCCGCGCTGGGTCAGACCACCCTCGGCATTGCCCTCAAAGCCCTTGATCTCCTTACGGGTGATCATGTTGACCACGCCGGCAACGGCATCGGCACCATAAGTGGCGGAGCCGCCATCCTGCAGCACATCGACGCTCTGCATGATGGATTGCGGCATCCAGTTGGTGTCGACGAAGTTACGTTCGCCGTCATCGGCCAGCGGATAATAGGACAGACGCTGACCGTCCATGAGCACCAGGGTCGAATCCGTGCTCAGGCCACGCAGCGATGGGGCAGAAGCGCCAGCAGCAAAGCCGCCACCGGCCGACCAGGCATTGGTCAGATTGCCCGCACCGTTGGAAGACAGAAGCTGCAGCGCATCGGTAACGGTCTTGATGCCGCGCTGCTGCATATCCTTCATGGTGATATGGGTGATCGGCGAGGCGCTGGTCGTGTTCGGGTCGCGGAACAGCGAACCCGTGACCATGATGGTCTCGGCACCCGACGACGCATTGGCCGCAGAGCTGTTGGAGACGCGGGCCGAAACGACTTTCGCACGCGCTGAAGTGCTGGTCGCAGGCACTGTTACCCTGGATTTGGCGGGTGTCTTAGCAGCATTAGCAGGAATCGTGGATGTTTCAGGCGATGAAACAGTTTGTGCCTGTGCCTCACTTGCGAAATGCAACAGGGCGACACAAGCAGTCGCGCCCATCAGTCCGGCAGCGAGTCCTCGTTTCCGTCGGGGTGACGGGGCAACCATGCTGCAGATCCCTGCAGCTTCATTCGTCTCTCGATTGAGGGGCGTCATCGGGCGTTCCGTCAAAATGGGTTATTTTGCGACAAAGATCGTCACAACATTCCTATTTCGTAACGGGAGTTCGTTAACGCCCGCAAGGCGAGTTACAACTTTATTACAAAGTTTAGCTACGATCATGCAACAATGTCACACTGGATCTCCCTCGTTATTCTGAGTAAATACCGTTATTCATCAATATGTTATGATATTATCACCAATCTCTATATTTATCCGAGGCACAACCGACACACCGTTACGGCATGGAAATCACTATCCTAATCGTTAATTACGCGCGGTCAGGGATGTATCGTCAGAAACTGCCCGAATCAAAAAAGGCGGGACCATGGGCCCCGCCTTTTTCCGTCTCACAGATGCTTCCGGGAGATTAGTGAGCCAGCCCCTTGGCTGAAGCTCGGGTAGCGTGGAGATGGGCTTCCACCTCCGGGTCGAGCTTCAGGAAGTAGGTCAGGATCGCGCTGATGCAGTAGATGATGGAGTAGACAACCATCACACCGAACACGCCGAAGGCAGGCTCGAAGATGTAGACGATGGCCGGGCCGATCCAGACGCTGGCACCAGCACCGAGATTGAGCAGCGACATGGCGGCAGCTTTGTTCTCGGGAGCCAGGTAGGGCATCAGGGCAGAGAGCGGCACATAGCCAGCCAGGGTCATGCCATAGAAGGCGCCGGCGATCATGACGATGAAAAGATGGTCAGGGCCGAGCAGGGTCGGTGCGAAATACAGGGCCATGGTGCTCAGCGTGGAGCCAACGCCACCCATGATCAGAACCGTATATCTCCAGCTCAGCTTGTCACTGATGATGCCCAGGAACAGGTTGAAGAAGATGTTGCTGATGAAGATAGCCTGAAGAACTGCCAGCCACTGGCCCATGGTGAAGCCGAGCGTATGGGTGAAATAGAGCGGCATGAACACCAGGAAGCCGAACTCGGCAGACGTGTTGATGGCGCGCACGATGCAGCCAATACCCACTTTCGGACGCTGCCAGCCAATGGCGAGCGACATGAACAGGGTTTTGATAGCCCCCTTGTTCCCTGTCTCGACACGCGGCACGCGCTGCATGCCCAGAAGAGCCAGACCTCCGCCGAAGATAACGAAGCTCAGCGCGACCCACAGAGTGGAATACCCGCCAATGATCGGCAGAAGGACACCCGCAATGGTCGTGCCAAGCGTCGGCAGACCCGCCGTGAAGCAGAACCAGAACCAGCCCACAGCCGAGCCGAGTTTCTGCACGGGGGCCGTGCTGACAACCCAGACGAGGAAGCCGAAAGCGAAGAGTGGATAACCGAAACCGCGCAGGCCGTAGAACAGCGTGATCAGCGCCCAGGATTTGGACGGCAGGGCAAAGCCGAGAAAACCGATCTGGAAGAGGATCCAGATTGCCAGACCGACCAGCATGACCTTGCGGCTGCCCCACATGTCTGAAAGCGCGCCCGAGGCCCATGCGGAAATGGCAGCGGTCAGACCGTAGATGGTGAAGAGACCGGCGACGTCATGCTCCTGAAAGCCGAGCGAGACGAGGTAGGGCGAAAGATAGCCGCTTTCCACGCCATCGCCGATCATGAAGAGCAGCGTGCCGATGAAACCCCAGATCATGACCGGCGGAATACCTGCCCATGATACGAAGCGTTCGAAAGCCGTTTTTGGTTCGATGTCTTGCAGAGTGCCGGTTGCGGACCGTGCCCCCCCGACGAATGTCCCGCCTGCCATCGTGTGTCTCCTGAGTCTTACAAAAGGCCTCTAGCTGCTGGGCAGCGTGCCTGGCCCGTCCTCCTTTGCGCGGGTTGGCGGGGTCCGGCAAATCACAAAAAAGAGTTATAGATACCAGATCATATGTTCGTATGAGACGTTCACTCTGACAGCTTTGATATGATAAACGTTTTTTAATGGGTTCATTCAAGAACGATACATGAACTCAAAGGAGATATATCGCGCATTATGACGTATTTTTGAATGAAACCTTTTTATTATTATATAAATACGCGTCTTCCACCCTCTCCCATACAAATACAAATCAAGGACATTCATCACATTTTTATGATTTATATATACCTGAAATAGGTCATATTTGAAATTTAGTTCGATCATAAATGAGAGCCCGCTCTCTTCCATCTCATATGAAACGAAGCAGGTTTTCTTTCTGTCAAACCATGATCATGAACAGAGTTTAATACATATCATTTCATTCAGAATTCTAACATTCACCGCCCGCCACCATGGGGCCAGACAAGAGTCTTTCCATGTCCACACGTACCCAGCGCGCCAACGCCATTCGCATTCTCGCCATCGATGCCATTTTCAAGGCACAGTCAGGCCATCCCGGCACACCAATGGGGATGGCCGACATATCGGAAGTGCTCTGGCGTGACGTCATGCGCTACAACCCCGCCAATCCGGCCTGGTGCAATCGCGATCGCTTCGTTTATTCCAACGGCCATGGCTCGATGCTACTTTATGCATTGCTGCATCTCTCCGGCTTCGACCTGAGCATCGACGATATCAGGCAGTTCCGTCAGCTTCACTCCAGGACACCGGGCCACCCTGAGTTCGGCTACGCACCGGGCATCGAGACCACCACCGGCCCGCTCGGCCAGGGAATCGCCAATGCCGTCGGCATGGCCCTTGCCGAAAAAACGCTGGCGGCACAGTTCAACCGCCCCGGACTGCCGATCGTCGATCACCATACCTATGCCTATGTCGGCGAGGGCTGCCTGATGGAAGGCATCTCGCACGAGGCCTGCGCCCTTGCAGGCACGCTCGGTCTGGGCAAGCTGATCACGATCTATGACCGCAACATGGTCACCAATGACGGGCCGATCGACGGCGTCTATACCGACGACACCCGCAAGCGCTTTGAGGCTTATGACTGGCAGGTCATCGGCGAGATCGACGGGCACGACCCCGAGGCCGTTTTGGATGCCTTGACAAAGGCTCGTGCCGAAGCGGCCCGCCCAAGCCTGATCATCTGCCGCACCACCATCGGTCAGGGCTGCTCCGAAGGCTATGCCGGCACCCACAAGGTGCATGGAGGCGTCCTTCCTGCCGATGAGATCGCGAAGATACGGACTCGTCTGGACTGGTCTCATCCGGCATTTGAAATCCCTGAAGCAATCTATCGCGACTGGGATCATCGACCGGCCGGCCGCGAGGCGGAATCGTCCTGGAACGCCCTCTTCGCCCGCTATGAGGCGGCGCATCCGGAGCTTGCAGCCGAATTCACGCGTCGTCAGAACAAGGGCTTTCCGGCAAACTGGCAAAGCCTGTCTCGCGACTTTGTCCGCAGTCTTCAGGACGCCCCGAAGGACATTCCCTCACGCAAGGCCTCGCAGAATGCCATCGAGGCCTTTGCGCCGCATCTGCCGGAAATGTTCGGTGGCTGTGCCGATATTACCCCGAGCTGCCTGACACGCTGGTCGGGCTCTTCTTCGGTCTGCTTCGATCCTGCAGGCAATTACGTCGATTATGGCGTGCGCGAGTTCGGCATGGTCGCCATGGCCAATGGTATTGCGCTGCATGGCGGGCTCATTCCCTATACCGCGACGTTCCTGATGTTCATGGAATATGCACGCAACGCCGTGCGTATGGCCGCCCTGATGAAACAGCGTCAGATTCTGGTCTATACGCATGACTCCATCGGTCTGGGCGAAGACGGGCCGACACATCAGCCGGTCGAACAGCTGGCCAGCCTGCGTCAGACGCCGAACATGGTCACCTGGCGCCCCTGCGATCAGGTCGAGGCCGCCATCGCCTGGGTCAGCGCGCTTGAACGTCTGGATGGGCCAACAGCATTCTCGCTCTCTCGCCTGCCCCTGAAACAGCATAACCGCAGCGAGGCTCAGCTGCGCGATGCATGGCGCGGCGGTTATGTGCTGTCAGACAGCACCGGCACACCCGATCTGATCGTGATTGCCACGGGCTCTGAAATGACCCTGGCCCTCGACTCCGCCGAGGCCCTGCGCGCCAGGGGCGTGGCCGTCCGTGTGGTTTCGCTTCCCTCGCCCGAAACATTCGATGCGCAGGATGCCGCCTATCGTGAAAGCGTGCTTCCCGATGCCGTAAGGGCACGCCTGGCCATTGAAGCCGCCAGCACCCTCTACTGGGCTCGTTATGTCGGGCTTGATGGCGATGTGGTGGGCATGACCGGCTTTGGTGAATCCGGCCCTGCGCAGGATCTGTTCCGCCATTTCGGCTTCACTGTCGACAATGTCGTGACCCGCGCCGAGGCGGTTCTGACCCGCGTCAAAAGCCGCAAGACCCACTGATTTTTCTGCTTTCAGGGCGGCCCATGAGGGCCGCCCTTTTTCCTGACATCGGAACACTGGATTACCCTCATGGATCTTTTCGACCTCTCGGGCGACATCGCTTTCGTAACCGGCGCTGGCAGCGGAATTGGCCAGCAGATTGCCATCGGCCTTGCAGAAGCAGGCGCCTCGGTGGCCTGTTTCGACCTGCCGGGTTCACGCAAGGGACTCGATGAAACCGCTGACCGCATTCGCGGGCTCAAGCGCTCTGTTCTGGTCTGCACGGGCGACGCCACGGATGAGGTGAGCCTCGCCGATGCCATTACCGCCACCCAGACCGAGCTGGGTCTGCTTTCTGTCGCGGTCAATGCCGCAGGTATCGCCAATGCGGCTCCGGCAGAGGAAATGGGCCGCGATCAGTGGCAGCGTGTGCTCGATATCAACACCACTGGCGTGTTTCTCTCGTCTCAGGCCGAGGGTCGCGCCATGCTCGCCAATGGCCGCGGGTCGATCGTCAACATCGCCTCGATGTCGGGCGTGATCGTCAATCGTGGGCTCATGCAGGCGCATTACAACGCCTCGAAAGCTGCCGTGATCCATCTCAGCAAAAGCCTGGCCATGGAATGGGCAACCCGTGGCGTTCGCGTGAACACCATCAGCCCCGGCTATACCGCCACCCCCATGAACACCCGTCCCGAATGGGCCGAACGCGTGAAAGTGTTCGAAAACGACACTCCCATGAACCGCATCGCCCTGCCGCGCGAAATGGTCGGACCAGCTATTTTCCTCTCTTCCCGCGCTGCGTCTTTCTGCACGGGCGTCGATCTGCTGGTCGATGGCGGCTTCTGCTGCTGGTAATTCCCGTCAGAGGGATACCCTGACATCTGCAAAGGGGCATCGGCCCCTCTGATCCCGATTTTCAGGAGGTCAGGCGCTCTATCGGCAATTCGAGCGTGTGCTTGATTTCCGAAAGCGCCACCATCGAATTGACTTCCTGAATACCGGGCACGCTTGCCAGTCTTTTCAGGAAGAACTGCTCATAGGATTCGATATCGCGCGTCACGATGCGCAGAATGAAATCCGTCGACCCCAGAAGCACATAACAATCCTGCACCTCGGGAAAATCGCGTATCGCTTCCTCGAAAGCGGCGAGATTACCGCGCGCATGCGCCGTCAGCTTGACCAGCGCATAGAGCTGGGCGTTCAGCCCGATCTTGCGTCGATCAACCAGATAGACCTGCTTTTGCAGAATGCCCGCATCCTTCAGACGCTGGATGCGCCGCCAGCAGGGCGCCTGGGAAAGGCCAACCAGATCGGCCAGCTCGGCTGTCGAACGCGATGCATCCTGTTGCAGCAGGACCAGCAGGTGCCGGTCGATGGCATCGAGTTCCTCAAGCAATTTTTATGCTCCAGATTGCCGTAAATTCGAATTGTTTTTTCTTTTCAATAGCTGAAACGCATTGAAAAACGCAATTTTTATCAGAAACTGGCGTGATATCGTCTCGTCAGACGATCGCTGCCTTTTAGGCTTGCGATCCTGTTTTTCGCATCTTTCTTCAGGATCGAGACCATGACAGCAAGCCTTGCCAGAACCAGCACGCTCAATGCCCGAAGCGGCGCCGATATCCTGCTCGAAATTCTTGCCACGGAGAAAGTGGAGTATATTTTCGGCAATCCCGGCACGACCGAGCTGCCCTTGATGGACAGCCTGCTGCGCAAGCCCGATATCCGCTATATTCTGGCCCTGCAGGAAGCCAGTGCCGTCGCCATGGCCGATGGTTACGCGCAATCATCAGGACGCCCCGGCTTTCTCAACCTGCATACGGCAGGCGGTCTGGGCCATGGTATGGGCAATTTGCTCAACGCCCATGTATCCCAAACGCCGCTCGTCGTAACCGCCGGGCAGCAGGATCTGCGTCACGCCGTCACCGATCCGCTGCTTTTCGGCGATCTGCTCAAGATTGCAGAGCCTGCCGTGAAATGGGGGAAGGAGGTCGCCTCTGTCGACCAGCTGCCGACCCTCGTCCGACGCGCCTTTCACGACGCCGACGCAGCGCCATCCGGCCCGGTCTTTCTTTCGCTGCCCATGGATATCATGGAAGAGATGAGCACCATCGGGAGCGGCGCCCCCTCACGCATCAATCGCGATTCCATTGCCGGGGGTCTGACAGAACTGGCCCAGGCACTCTCAGCCATCGCACCGGGGCGTCTGGCCCTGATCGCGGGGGATGAGATTCACGCCAGCAAGGCTGCCTCGGAGGCTGTTGCCGTGGCGGAAATGCTCGGGGCGCCTGTCTATGGCTCATCCTGGCCGTCTCGCGTGCCTTTCCCCACCGCACATCCTCTCTGGCGGGGCAATCTGCCGACCACGGCGCGCGGCATTGCCGAGATCCTGTCGGATTACGATGCCATTTTTGCCATTGGTGGCAAATCGCTCATCACCATTCTCTATACCGAAGGCTCTGCCGTGCCTGAGGGATGCGCAGTGTACCAGCTTTCGTCGGATGTGACCGATCTGGGCCGTACCTATCCGACCCTTCTCTCGAGCTGTGGCGCTCTCAAGCCGTCTCTTTCGGCCTTGCTGCCTCTTCTCTCGACAGCGAGCGCCGAAAATGCACTTCACTATGCGGCACTCGGCAGCGCCGCCCGAGACAGAAGGCAGGAAGAGCGTCGTGCCCTGCATGCACGCGCCGATGCAGGCTTCGATGCTGAGCGCATTCCGCCCATCCTCGCTGCCCGCGAGGCGGTGCGTGCCATCGGGCCACATACACCCATCGTCGACGAAGCCATCGCGACATCGACTTTCGTGCGCAGTTTTCTCGAGAGTGATGACCCGGCGCAATATTCCTTTCTGCGTGGGGGCGCGCTTGGCTGGGGCATGCCAGCCGCCATTGGCTGCTCGCTCGGCCTCAAACGCGAGCCCGTCGTATGCCTGGTAGGCGATGGCGCCGCCCTCTATTCACCGCAGGCGCTCTGGACCGCCGCCCATGAAAAACTGCCTGTCACTTTCGTGGTGATGAATAACTGCGAATATAACGTGCTCAAGAATTTCATGCGCGGTCAGGCAAACTATACGGCAGCCCAGACCGGTCGCTTCATCGCCATGGATCTCGTCAATCCGACCATCGATTATCAGGCGCTTGCCACCTCGATGGGGGTTCCGGCGCGTCGCCTGACACGCGCACAGGATATCGCTCCGGCCATTGAGGCCAGCATTGCGAGTGGGGCCACCAATCTGATCGAGATTATGATCAGCCGATAACGTGTCCTTCACGGCACAACCCGAAAACCGGCCAGGGCGCGTGCTCTAGCTGGTTTTCACAGATCAAGATGAAAAAACTGGTTATACGCACTCGCTTGATAGCTACTGAAAGCTGGCCCGCTGACAAAACCGCTCTTGCGATAAAGCGCGATTGCTGAGGCGAATGCCGGGGCGGTGCCGGTCTCCAGACTCAGGCGTTTCAGGCCGCGCTCTCGCGCCGTGGCGATGATGACCGCCAGAATTTTCGCCCCGGCCCCGCGTCGCAGAAAATCGGGATGGGTACGCATCGATTTGACCTCAGCCAGTCCTTCCCCAAGCATTTTCAACGCCCCGATCGCTGCCACACGCCCTTCAATCCGTGCTGACCAGAGCGTGACTTCAGGCACCTGCAAACCTGAAAGATCAAGGGCAAACCGGCTGGCTGAAGGCGTATCCTCCGCCATGCCCGCCAGATGAAGGGCCAACAGGGCCCGGGTTTCTGCCCCTGTGAGATCATCGACCCGGATTTCGATCATGTGACGCTTCGCCTCCTGCTGCTATCAAGGGTTACACCGGGGGACAGACCTTCTCATCACGCCCCCTGAACGTCCAGCGCCGGATGCCACGCTCATGGAACGAAAGGAATGATCAATGACCTCCCCAATGAGTATTCTTCATGAAGTCGAAGACGACAATTCGCTATCTACCGCCCCTGTCTCTCTGGGCCGTTGATGCTGACACGGATAAGGGAAGGCAGCGCGCGGCCGTGATCGACTGGATGCGGGACACATTTCTCACGTAAAACTGCCCTCCAGAACAACTCGTGATTTTGTCCCCTCCCATGCCTGATGAGCGGTGATCGTTCAGACACCGCCAGTTTTCTGAAAAACCACGCTCTGAAAATTCTGGCGTGCGCCGCCGGGCGTGTGATGGGTGTGTCGCTGCTCTGCCAGCAATGTGAACCCCTCCCCCAAAAGCGAAGCGATAGAGACAGCATCATGCCTCACAACCGGCAGGCCCGAGCAACGGGTTGGGCCGTCTGGGGCGAAAGTCGCGATAACCGCGATACCGCCTGTGCTCAGAGCCTTCCGCAGAACGCGTGCATAGCGTGCCTGAGCCTCGGGGGCGGCCAGAAAATGCAGCGCGGCACGATCATGCCAGACATCGTAAACTCGCCCCGGCTCCCACTCTGTTACATCGGCGACAACCGGCTGAAAACGTGCTCCGGCAGTTTTCAGCCTTGCTGCAACACACTTGAGCGCGACAGCAGACAGATCAAGGCTCGTCACCTCATCAAAACCAGCGTCGAGAAGGGCATCCGGCAAAAATGAGACGCCGCCGCCAATATCGACTACCGCTCGGCGTGCGGACGCATGGTCCAGTATCAGTTTGAGAGACAGGTCGGGATGCGCCTCATACCAGCTCAGCTCTGTCGCTGCCTTGCCCGAATAGACTTCATCCCAACAAACGCGGCCATCGCCCATGCTGTCTCCTCCTTGAGGGACACGCAGTATAGGGCAGCGCCCACGTTGAACCGTCACACATTTCTGCGTGGTGCGACGCCGGGCCCGGCTGAAAACCCAAGAAACGTCCAGTATTATTGATCGAGAAAGAAGCCCGATCACGATAGAGGGTTGGTTTCTGCTCTCGAAACCTGATCGTCGACCATGAATTCTCTGTGGCATTTTTTTATAGGCCCGATGAAGATTTCATGACGCGCCCTTTGGCGCCTTCCGGCCCTTTCAAAGCCATGTCCTTATCGCGGCTCCCTGGCCCGATTTCAGGGCCCGCTTTCAGGATCTGTCGATGCGCCTACGCTCTGCCTTGCCCCTGACTCTCCTTACGGCCGTGATGGGCGTTGCTCATGCCGGGCCGATGGATGAGACGGTCCATCTCAACCAGATACAGGTGATCGGCACCCATAACAGCTACCGGCGCGACATCTCGCCCACCACGCTGAAATGGCTGACGAAGCTCTCGCCTCAGGCAGCGATTGCGCTCGATTATCATCATGACACAATCACGTCGCAGCTCGATCACGGTGTGCGCCAGCTTGAAATCGACATCTATGCTGACAGCAAGGGTGGCCGCTATGCCCATCCAAAGGGCCCTGAATGGGAGCGCAAGGCGGGGCTGACGCCCGATCGCGACCCGACTCCGCCGCAGGCAATGCAGGGCACAGATTTCAAGGTCATGCATATCGTCGATATCGACCAGCGATCGAACTGCCAGCCGCTCCGCGTCTGTCTGTCCGAAATCAAGGCCTGGTCGGACGCGCATCCGAACCATGTGCCTGTCTTCATCGACCTTGAAACCAAGCAGGATATTCCCTTTGGAGGCGGCAAGCTCGATTTCACGCCACCGGAAGTGTTTACCCCTGCCACCTATGACAGGCTCGATGCCGAATTGATCTCGGTTTTCGGACAGGGTGGAATCGTTACTCCCGACCAGGTGCGCGGCTCGGCAGAGACGCTCGACAGCGCCGTGCATGAACATGGCTGGCCCAGCCTGTCACAGACGCGTGGCAAGGTCGTTTTCCTGTTCGACCGGCCTCATGACACAGCGCGCTATACCCAAGGCCACCCGGCCCTGCGCAACCGTATCGTCTTTACCAACGCCAAACCCGGCGACCCTGACTGTGCTTTTACCGAAATCAATGAGGGCTTCATCGGGGCCAAGGGCAATGGCAGCGAGGCTGTCGACAACGCCGCGGCTGCGCGTATCATCCCTAATCTGGTGAAACAGGGCTATCTCGTGCGTACCCGCGCCGATGCCAATACAATCGAAGCGCGGCAGAACGATCTCGAACGTCGCAATGTCGCTTTCTCTTCCGGCGCGCATCTCATCAGCACCGATTATCCCGGTTTCGAACCGGCGCCGTGGCATGATTACGCGGTCAGCTTCGGTCCGAATCTGGTCGCACGCTGCAACCCGGTTAATGCTCCGGCTTCATGCCGGAGCAACGCGCTCGAACCCTGAAAGAGGCAGCGTCCCTCACGGCTGCCGGGGATTATGCCCCTGCTCCCATGATCGACTCGGTGCAACCTGGAAGCCTTCGGTCCCGACCGAAGGCCTTCCCTCGATAACCTACCCGGCACTTCTGCAAGACCGAACACTGCCCTGTGAGCAGAGAAATTGCCGCACCCGACGGAGAGGCGCGTTCGATTCCGGCTCTCTCAGTGATCAGGAGCGCTCATACGACCTGCCAGGCCGCCTTCGAGAGAGCCAGAATCACCCTTCTCCCTCTCGCCACCAGCGTGCCGCCCCACAGAGCCCGTTGAACGCGCCTATATCCAAGCCAGACGGGCATCGAGAACCCGCTCCGTGCTGACTTCCCGCCTGGCTGCCCTCCCCGATCCAACGGCGAGGCGAACAAGAAAAATGAAAAAAAATCGCTACCCCCTGTTGCCAAAAGAAATCGAGACTGGTAGTTCCCCCTTCACCGAAGACGAGGACGTTACGGCCTCCTCCGAAGCGGTTGCTGAAGCTGAGAAGCTTCATGCGGGTGTAGCTCAGTTGGTTAGAGCGCCGGCCTGTCACGCCGGAGGTCGCGGGTTCGAGCCCCGTCACTCGCGCCATTTTCTCCGAGAATTTGATCAGAAAATTTAGTGTGCTTGCTTAATCAAGCGCCGGTTTTCCGTGTGCGTGCTTTCTGCCGGAGCAGAAAGCGGAAGCAGACGTCTTATGGAGAACGGTGCGGCCCTCAAGCCGCCAGATAAGTGTCCAGAACCGCATCTGTTGGGCCGTCCATGCGAATCTGACCGTTCTCGAGCCAGATCAGGCGTGTGCACCAGCGTCTGATGATCTCAGGCTGATGAGACGACATGACCAGCGTATCGGAATCCTGCACGAGGCTCTCGATGCGCTTTTTCGCCTTTTCCAGAAAGGTGATGTCGCCGGCCATGAGCCATTCATCCATCAGCAGCACATCAGGCGTAATGGCCGTCGCCAGACCGAAGGCAAGGCGCACCAGCATGCCGCTACTATAGGTCTTGACCGGCAGAGCCAGAAAATCACCCAGCTCTGCAAACTCGGCAACATTCTGCGCGATCGACCCGGCCTGGGCCTGACCGAACCCATGGAACAGGCAGCGCAGGCGGATATTCTCCAGACCTGTCAGTTCCATATTCATTCCAAGCTGCGTGTCGAGCAATGTGCCGATAGACCCACGCACACGCACGCGCCCTGAAACCGGCTCATAAATACCGGCCAGAGCGCGCAGAAGCGTCGTCTTGCCGGCACCATTCCCCCCGATGAGACCCAGACGCTCACCCTTGTCCAGCGTGAAGCTGATATCCTTCAGCACGTCGATCGTCACGCGATGACGCGCATCTTCCACCAGGGCGCTACCGGCCCGCTGCCCGCTGCGATTGCTGACGGCACTGGCCATGGAGCGCTTCAGGGTGCTGTTTTCAGAATGATAGACCGGAAAGTGCAGGCACAGACGGTCAACGAGAACTCTGGTCATGGTCAAACCCAATAAGCGATGCGCGCGCGGAAACGGGCGAAGAAGACAGCCGCAAGGACAATCAGAACGGCGCTATGGGCAAGAGCCGCCTCCCAGATGACGAGCGGAAGAGTCTCCCCCAGAAGCGGTGCCCGAATGATGGCCAGGAGGGGATAGAACGGATCGATCAACAACCAGCCTCCAAGGGTGCCAACAAGTTCAGGCTTCCAGATCACCGGCGTGACAAAGAAGAATACCTGAAGCAGCGAGCCCACGATTGGCGGGATATCGCGAAAACGCGCGCCGAAAAGCCCGAGGCACAGCGTGATGGCAAGACTATCGATAATCCAGAGCCCGAGCGCAGGCAGAATCAGCCAGATTTTCAGGGGCACGATATCGAAAATGAGAAAGACGACCAGAACGACGACGGCATTATGTGCCAGAACCAGCAGGTTACGGATAATGGCCTGAATCGCGAAGACGCTGAACGGTCTGCGGGCAGACTGGATCAGGCGCGTTTCCTGTGAAAAGACGGTCGTGCTCTCTGTAATGAGAGTCGAGATATATCCCCAGAGAACGAGAGAAAGCGCCAGAAAAGGCAGATAGGTTTTCAGCACGATGCCGAACAACTCGGCGTAGAGAAACCCCAGCGCGATCACCATGACAGCCGTCGTGATTGTCAACCAGAATGGCCCGAGAACTGACCCGCGATAGCGCATCTTGATATCGAGCCACCCCAGGGTCATGGCCAGAGGCAGGAGACGAAGGCCCTCACGCAGATCGACGAATGCCGCCTTGAATCGCCCCCATCCTGACAGGGGAAACAGATCGAGTATCGTTTCCCTGTCGCCTGCCCTTGGCTGCGTCGTGTTCATGCTTCTCGCTCTTTGCTTGACCAGAGCAGAAGCTCTAGCCTTTCAGACGCGTCGCTCCAAGGGTCCGCGCTCTCAGCCACCTCTCGACGAAGCGAAAACCATCGCCCGCCATGCGCAAGATGGATCGCTTGGCGCGTCTGGTCTATGATCGCGCAGCAGCGATCGAGGCCTTTCAGCAGAAATGACCAATGCCGATTATTTCATGATCTGTTTTGTTTTCGCCGGCTACGCGATCGGCCCGCTTATGGCCGGGCTTCTGATTCACCGGATCAACAAGTCGGACCTGTTCAATTCTTCCGACGACTAGAGAAACCGCCACACACAGGCATGGCGGCGTCATTCCTTCAAAACGAGACGGCAAGCCCCTGTCGGGCGATCAGAAAACGAAACCCCTCGACATTACCTGCCTGAAGCTGGGCTGCGATAAGATCCTCTGCCGACACCCCACTGGTGAGGAGAGGCTTGATATGGGCAACAAGCACCGGGAAGCCCTTCATCGACACACCAGCCTCAGCCTTCAATGCAGCAAGCTCGCGCAGCAGCCAGGCGGGGGTCAGATGGCCGTATAGTTGTGAGTCGGGCCTGCTGTTGTCATAGGAACACTCGATGATCAGGCCACGAAGCTGGTGAGCACGGATCAAAGGGGCAACGGCTTTCCAGAGTGCGGCAAGCCTGTCTCCTTTCTCCAGAGCATCCGGCCCGGTGTCGCCGAGATAGAGCAGCGCATCAGACCCGGAGCGCAGAAGGAATGCCGTCGATTCAACAGCACCATGGCTCAATGGATAGGCGGTGACGCTCAGTTCCGTGCCTGAGAGCGGTACGGTCCGCTCGGGAAGCAGATCATGATAATGATACAGCCCCAGGGCAGGCTCTGCCCCGCGATCGGCCAGATTGGGCCAGACGCGATGATTGAAAAGGTCATCCTGCATTACCGACAGGACCGAAGGCAGGGCATAGATGGGCTTGCCCCGATCATCGGGAGACACAGCCAGCAGCCCCGCCACATGATCCAGATGCGCGTGGCTGAGCAGATAGCCCTGAATGACATGATGGATCAGCAAGCCGGTACGCGAGGTTTTCGGGTCATCCGGAAGGGCAAGATGATCAAAATCATGGGCCGCATTTGCTTTTTCGATGCCATTCATGACCGTACCGGCATCCAGAAGAACGCCGACATCTGCCCCCTGCTCGCGCACGAGATAAGCACTCAGATTACCATCCTCGAGCCCGCCATGTGCGCCGAGTACCGTTACGTCAAAGCCCCTGGCCCGTGCCAACTCACCGGGGAAAAGCATGGCCGCCATAAACCCGCCGATAAGAGCAATCTGTCTGAACCTGGCACGCATGCAACTCACTCCTCGCCTTCCTGTCTTTGAGGCCGTTAACGAGCAGGTATCGGCATCATCCGGTTGAGACAAGGTGAACGCGCAAACCCGATACGCGGCATGGTGCGACCAGGAATCAGGAAACGACCTACTTGCGAGAAAGCCAAGGCTGTTACAGTGTCGTTGCAATTACAAATAATACCACTGAAGTCCAAAGAAAGAATCGTGGAAACACCATGAAAAGCGTCAGATCAGGACCGATTGCGCGATCGATTTCATGCCCGCTTTTCCTGCTTGCCATGTGTTTGCTGGCCGGCTGCGATACGCCTGCAAAAGACGGCTCCTGCGTCATTGGTACGATTGGGCGCCTGCCGCTTGATTCGTACCAGAATACGCCAGTGGTGCGGGCTACGATCAACAGGCATCCCGTCCTGTTCACTGTCGATTCAGGGGCCTTCAACAGCGTGCTGAGTGAAAAATACGCAGACATGCTCGATCTGACCTATTCCACCGGCATGGTGAGAACGACCGGGGTCAAAGGCACGGAACTCCAGCGTATCGTGCAGGTGGACGATATCGGGCTTGGTGGCGCCACGAACACAAACCACGCCTTTGCCATGACCACACAATCCTTCGGTGCCACCAAACCCCCTCTGCCGCCGTTGGTGGGGCTTCTGGGCGCCGAGATCCTGCTGGCAACCGACCTCGTCATCGATATGCCGCATCATCAGATGCAACTGCTCGACATGAAGCGCTGCCCCTATCCGGCGCCATTGTGGAAGGGGATGATGCATACCGTCCCGATCGAGCGCGATCTCGATCAGATGCAACTCCATCTGCAGTTCACACTCGATGGGGGTAAGCCGATACGTGCCATTTTCGATACGGGCGCCTCACGCACCGTTCTGCCACTTCGCCTGGCACATGAACTGGGTGTCACTGATGAGATGCTGAAAAAAGACCGAGCCTCGATCGATTTCGAGGCCGTGGGCAGCGACAGGGTCACCGCCTATCATCACCATTTCAAAACGATGACGCTTGGGGATTTCACGATCCATAATCCTGAAGTGATCATCATGGATAATGATACGCTCGATGACGCTCTGTTCGGCGCCGATTTCCTGCGTCATCACCGCGTCTGGATCACGACGCAGCACACGATGTACGTGCAGCATATATCCGAGATACCGCCTGACGAAGATCAGCCGCAGCCTTCCTCCGCAGCCCCAGAAACTGCCGCCAAATAAGGTCTGCTGCGAAAAAGACCCATTTTTCACTTGCATCGCGCGCCCGGCTCGCCGACATGCGAGGCATGCCATACGCCGTAAAGGAACTCTTCGCGACACTTCAGGGAGAAGGTGCCCATACAGGGCGCGCCTCCGTGTTCTGTCGTTTTGCCGGATGCAATCTCTGGTCTGGCCGTGAAGAAGACCGCCATAAAGCCGCCTGCCAGTTCTGCGATACCGATTTCATCGGCACCGATGGCGAGGGTGGCGGTCGTTTTGCCACAGCAGAAGACCTGGCTCAGGCTCTGGTCACCTGCTGGGATCAGGCATCGGCCGAGCCAGAACGCCGTTATGTCGTCTTCACGGGGGGAGAGCCCCTGCTGCAGATTGATGACGCTCTCGTCGCAGCGGTGCATGAAGCGGGGTTCGAGATCGCCATCGAAAGCAATGGCACGATCAGGGCGCCGGAAGGAATTGACTGGGTCTGCATCAGCCCCAAGCCAGCCAGCACCCTTGTGCAGCGCTCGGGACAGGAACTGAAGCTGGTCTTCCCGCAGGAGGCTCTCCCCCCCGAACTGTTTGAGACCTGGGATTTCACCCATTTCTGGCTGCAGCCCATGGATGGACCCGATCGCATCGAAAACACGCAGAAAGCCGTTGCCTACTGCCTGAAAAACCCGCGCTGGCGCCTGTCGCTGCAAACCCACAAGCTGATCGGGATTCCCTGATGCTCTCCAATGACACGGCGATCGTTCTCTTCTCGGGCGGGCAGGATTCCGCCACCTGTCTGGCATGGGCGCTTGATCGTTTTGCACATGTCGAGACCCTGGGTTTTGCCTATGGCCAGCGCCATGCCGTTGAACTGGAGTGCCGCGATAGGCTGCGTATTTCCATGATCGACGCCAGGCCGGAGTGGCGGGACCGGCTGGGCGAGGATCATACGCTCGACCTCTCTGTTCTTGGCCAGATTTCCGAGACCGCACTGACGCGTGAGGCGGCCATCGAGATGAACGAGAACGGCCTGCCCTCGACTTTTGTCCCGGGCCGCAACCTGCTTTTTCTGAGTTTTGCCGCAACACTGGCCGTCAGACGCAACGCCCGTCATATCGTCACCGGTGTGTGCGAGACCGACTATTCCGGCTATCCCGACTGTCGTGACGACACCATCAAGGCGCTGCAGGTGGCGCTCAATCTTGGCATGGAGACGCGCTTCGTGCTGCACACGCCACTCATGTGGCTGGACAAGGCGGAGACCTGGCGCCTTGCCGAAACGCTGGGTGGCAAGGACATGGTGTCGGCGATCAACCGCGACAGCCATAGCTGCTATCTGGGCGACCGCGCGCATCAGCACGACTGGGGCTTTGGCTGCGGCACCTGCCCCGCCTGCGAACTGCGCGCCAAGGGATGGTCAAGCTATGTCGGCGCTTGAACTCAGCTTTACCCGGCGCTTCAGCATGGGGCATCGCCTGATTGCAGGCAGTTCCGAGCGTTGTGCCATTCCGCACGGACATAACGAGTTCGTCACTGTCACGCTGCAGGCACGCACTCCATCGCGCCTGGATGGCGCGCGCAACATGGTCGTGCCTTTTGCCGAGGCAAAAGCGCGCTGGCACGATTTCATCGATACCCGCCTCGACCACGCTTTCCAGATCTCGTCGTCAGACCCGCTGCTTGGGTGGTTTCTTGCGAACGAACCCGCACGCGTCGACCGGATTGTCGTGACACCCGGCGACCCGACTACCGAATTGATGGCTGCCCTGCTCTACGCCAAGCTTAAGGCTTTCCTGCGTGCGGACGGCGATGTGCTCTGCTGCACCAGTCTCACGCTGGAGGAGACGCCAACCAACACGGTCAGGCTGACGGGCGCCCCTGATCCTTTTCTGCCGCTCATGGAAGGCGAAGCGACAGATTACTGGTGGCACCGTGCCGACCCGACGATTTCAGACGTCAGGGCAGCGCTCTGAGCCGGACGCGCAGCATCCGATCACGCGCAGCTCCAGACGCAGCGATCAATGTGTCTGTGACCATTCCTGACCAAGCAGCTGAACATGGACACGAAAAGCGCCATGGTCGTCTGTCTTGACGTCTCTTGAGCTCTGAGGAGCCGCCTTGACGTCAGCGTCGAGGGCGGGAACATCATTTCGGTGCGAAGTCGAATTCTTGCTCATGGCCTTCTCCTTTATTTCAGGACATCAAGGGAACATGGCGTCAATCTGGCATCGTTATGAAACAATGAGGCGCATGACGGCTTTTGCGTTCCACATTAACAAAACGTCACATGCCGTGAAAAGTTCAGACGGAAAAACCATCGATACGAACTGTTTCTTGTAACTGCGCTTTTTACCAAAGAAACGGGCAAATCAAGACTCATCTTGTGCCCTGCAACCGGAACCCGTCGACTCGATGCGCCTGCGTGTTATTGATCTCGAAACCTCGGGAAATCATCCCGCCTCTTCTGAAGTCATCGAGTTCGGCTCGGTCGATCTGGTTCTGATCAACGGCGCCTGGCAGATGGAGCCCCCGCGCACCCAGCTCTTTCGACCCTCCGCACCGCTCACACCAGAGACCCAGGCGGTTCATCACCTGATGGAGGAAGATTTTGCCGCCGATCTGCCCCATGCAACGCCCGATGCCCTTGGCGCGCTGGTTCAGCACAGCCCCTGCCCCGACATGCTGGCCGCCCATCATATTGCGTTCGAAAGGCATTTCCTGACCGACGCCATTACGGGCGGCCTGCGATGGCTGTGCACACTGCGCATCGGACAGAAGCTCTGGCCGGAGGCGCCGCGTCACACAAACCAGATTTTGCGCTACTGGCTGAAACTCGACCTTGATCGCAGCCTTGCCGCGCCCGCCCACAGAGCGGGGCCAGATGCCTATGTAACCGCGCATATCCTGCAACGACAGCTCGCTCTTGCGCCGCCGGATGAACTTTTCAGACTGACCCAGGCCAGACATGTGCGCCGTGGCGCGGCCCTGCGCTCAGGCAGGGATATGAGCCGACAGGAGCAGCTCTTCCCCTGAGGCATCGCGCTCGCGTCTCTCATGTCATATCAAGGCAACGTGTTCAGCAGGCGATACGCTCATAAGCGGCAGTTGCACGGATTTTTATACCGAGAACCCCCGGCGACCCGACCCGACGTCTTCCGAGCGGCAGGCGCGCATCTCCTGTGGTCCACCGCATCGGAACAGCTTCGATATTATTCCACCCCTCCAGCGACGCATCGCTGAGATGGGTGTCAAGCTGCGTGGCCCCCTGACTGTCCCAGAGATGGATATCACCAATCAGCACCCCGAGAGACCGCCGATCGTCAATGAAAGGCCCTTCCGCATCGAAGGGCCGCGCTGCCCGTGACCGGATACGCACCTCTTCCCATTCGGCAGGCACGTGGAAAATGACCATATCTTCCGTGCTGCGCGACGGGCGAACGACATGCCCCTCATTCGAGACAATATGCAGGTCAGGGTCCTGAAGTATGGAGGAGGCAATACCCTCACCCTCTGCGCCGGGGGTCTCCGCCTGCAATGCCTCAAGATGCGCCTTGCCCCGCGCCATCAGGGCACGATGCAGAGGCTCGACGAATGCTCGCTCAACCCGCAACGGCGCAACGCGACCCTGAGGCAGAGAGGCAGGCTGCACATGACGCGAGGCCGCATCGGGCTCCAGCCCATGCAGTTCTCCATCATCCAGAAGGGTCTCGGTGGCCATGTTGTTGGACCACACCACCGCATGCGCCTCTGTTCTGAAATGATAGATCGTAAAACGCGTGCGGCTGCGGTCGTAATCGATGCTTGCCCCGTTGACGAGCATACGCGCAGGCACAAGCCCGCCATTCATGAATACGCAGTGCTCGGGCGTGATGAAAAGATCGCGGTCAGGAGAATGAGGGCCGATAGCCCCTGCCCTGAAACACACAGGATAGCCCGCGTGATCGTCGCTCCTTGAGGGTTCGACGATGATTTCCGCCGAGCCGATCCATGTGATCCGACTGGTGGCCCCGGGCAAATCAGTGGCTGTCGAGACAAGATCGCCCACGGCGAGCATCTCGACCGGACACTCGCCAAACGGCGTGCGGATCATCGTGCCCACGAGAAAGCACTTGTCGTACATGACGATCGTGCTGCCATCGCCATCGGATTCGAGGTGGAAATCGTTTTTCCTGTAGGAACCGCTCAGCGGAGTCGACCAGGTCGATCCGTCTGCGTAGGTAACCTTGAGTATGCCGTTCTCGAACGAGACCGAGCCGCCCGGTTTGTAGGCGAGGCCCTCGATATCGATGGCGCCGCGCCAGCCGACACTGACATTACTCATCACGGCACCGGGCGTGACCACCAGCTTGCCGCCCTTTTCAGAAGCGGATGGTGCCGCAGCTACCTGAAGATTGGCGACCGTCGCGCCCGAAGCGAGAATCATGGAACCCCCAGCCGCGACAACGGCGCTCTGGACAGTCGCACCGGCCCGCACATCCTGCGTGCCACCGGAAAGTATCGTTGCACCGCTGACGACGCCACCGGACTGGACAATGCCGGAGCCCCCCGAAGCAATTGTCGCCCCGCTAAGCGTACCGCCAGCGGAAACGATTGATACCCCTCGGGCGAGAACATTCTGGTTGATCGAGACGCCGCCAGCATTCACGACCGCCGTCCCACCACTGCCGACTGTCATCGTTGAAGCACGTCCACCCTGCCCCACGACAACGGTGCCACCCGCCGACACGACCGAGCTGGAGGCAGACCCGCCATTGATCAGCTGCACCCCGGCGCTGAAAATGCCTCTGAGCGCCAGCGCACCTGCGGAAACAATCTGGGTACCGCCGAAAAAGCTGCTGTCATCGGTTCCACCACTGGCCAGATTTTCAGTGGAGCCGACATCGAAAGTGCCACCTGAAATCACCCCGGAGCCAGAAAAGCTCTGCCCCTTGACCGTGAAGCCGCCGCCGGCCAGGGCATGACCGTCGCTCATGACATGCGGAGCGATCGCCAAGGCCGGCGTACCCTGATAGCCAGAGAGATTGCCCACTGCCAGACCGGCACGGGCGGTGATCGTCGCGCTTACGACCACACCCTGATTCAGGGCGGCAAAAGAACCACTTTCAAGTGCAGTCCCGCCAAAAGTGGTCCCATTGGCCGCTGCAGCCACGACGCCACCTGACAGAGCCGTGGCCCCGGAGATGGTTCCTCCCGACGCCAGATCCACCGATGGGCAGTCCGTGCCGCCATTCAATCCATAGACAACGTCACCCGATGTTACACGCCCTGCGGGAACATAACGGGTCGAGCCATTCGTAACTGTAACATTACGTCTTTGGAAGAAAATGGACAAGCCCACCTCAATACTTATGATTTTTAATTTCTATTTTGGATTACTTTTCCACATGGAACGGCTCGCCACCGCCCGTGAACACGGAACCGTGATATTGCATCGTATCGCAATGTGACAACCCCTGAAACACAAGGGGATACGGCGATTCAATTATTTATTTTTCGAAAAAAGTGGTTTTTATCGAAAGGGCCGATCTCACTGATAGGTGAGAACTGGACAATCATTTTTCATAAAAAATCTATCGGATGATGTCTAGAACACACCTATGACCGTCAAATAACGTCATTTTAATGAAACTATTTCTATAGTATTAAAATATCGATCAATAAGCGCCTTGTTTCGTGGCATAATGCGCCACTCTTGCAAGCAGGCGCCTCCGGATCAGACCACTCACGGGTCGTATGGCCATCCAATAGGCCGCCATTCGGCTGCGCATGGCAGAATCGGGACAGGAGATACGCGTTCGGGTCAGAAGCCGGATCTGATCATCGCTAATAAAGTCGGTTTCGAAGGTGAGGAGCAGACGACACGACGGGCCGTCTCCTGCCCAGAAGCTGGCCCCCTGGGCCGCTTGCTGGTCGAGACCATAATCCCAGCGCCAGAATGAGCCAGCCAGCCCATACGCGAGAGAAACATCCCCAATGCGCCCGAGAAAAACAAAGCTTTTCATGCTGAAGCGATGCGCAGCCTGCCCCAGGATCATCCGCCCCGGCAGATCACGCACCCCCAAACAAAACCGGATGAGTGGATCCTGCTCGACCGTAAACGCCTCGACCGCATCAAGGCACGCGCCCGCAGAGGCGTGAATAACCCTTGAATGACACTCCTGGAAATGAACCGGCTCGAAAAGAGGCATTTCAACCATTCGACTAACAGCTTTCATATTAATATCGGGCATGAGCCTTCTGCCATCCCGAATAATTGAGAGGAAACACGGAAGTGAAACAGGATAAATTCCTGGACTTACTTGTCTCATCATCAGGATCACTCGCTCATGCGTCTTTCAGACAAGACTGCTGTCATTACGGGCGCAGCACGCGGGATAGGGCTCGCAATTGCACGCCATTTTCGCGATGAGGGCTGCAACGTCATTCTGACCGATATCGATGCAGAGAATGGCCAGCGCGAGGCCGAGGCGCTTTCCTGCCGTTTTCTCTCACTGGACGTGCGCTCCGAAAAGGACTGGGAGGCCTTGGCCTCATTCTGTCCATCGCCTGATATTGTCGTCAATAATGCCGGAATTACCGGATTTGAGAACGGCGTTGTCGCCCATGATCCTGAACATGCGACCCTGACAGACTGGCACGCGGTGCATCGAACCAATCTGGACGGCACGTTTCTTGGCTGTCGTTACGCGTTGCGCGGTATGGGGCCGCGCGGCACCGGGTCGATCATCAATATCTCCTCGCGCTCAGGACTTGTCGGCATACCGGGTGCGGCTGCCTATGCATCATCAAAGGCTGCCATTCGCAATCACACGAAAAGCGTTGCGCTCTATGCCGCCCAGAAAGGCTGGGCAATACGCTGCAATTCCATTCACCCGGCGGCCATTCTCACGCCGATGTGGGAAGCCATGCTCGGCGACGGGCCTGATCGTGAAGCACGCATGAAGGCCCTCGTCGCCGACACACCTCTCAAACGCTTCGGCACAGTCGATGAGGTCGCCGCAATCTGCGTCATGCTGGCCTCTGACGAGGTTACCTATATCACCGGCTCCGAATTCTCGATCGATGGCGGCTTGCTGGCAGGCTCCGCTGCGGTGCCCGGTTAGGCCCCGCTCCTGCGGCAGGCAATCAGAACGTCCAGACCACATCGCAGGAGAACCAGAACATGGTCGAATCTCCATTGCGTACGATCGGATCGCTCGCTGGTGCTTCGCGATTGAAGGGTCTTGTCCCGTTCAGGCTGTGATCAACCCGTATCTCGGGCCGAAGAACGAAGCGGCCTAGCGGCATGTGTCGGTTGATGAAAGCGGGCTCGTAATGCAGCCCGAGCGTCAGATCGCCATAGGTCGTGGGCGGCGCCGCATAGAACGGATAAGGCTCGTTACGCAGCTGTTTGCCGAAGGACGTCGTACCGGGATAGGCGGCAATCATCACCCCCGTATTGTCACGAAACACCTCGCCGCGCAGATTGAGCTGCAATGACGGCGTGAGCGTCCAGGCGAGATAGGCGGTGCTGCCATAGAGATCGTCATCAGGGATCTCGTCATGAAGCCAGGTGCTCGCAAAGGTGACGCTGAGCGTCTTGCTGGCATGATAGGTCAGCAGCAGATCGGCATTGTACTGCATGCGATGCGCTGCCTGATCACCGATTCCGGCACTGACCCAGCCCTCAGGCGAGATACGGGGGTCTCCATCATGGCCCTGCGGCCCGGCGCGCCCGATCAGATGCCCGTCAAGACGGCCTTTCATCAGATGGGTAAAGGACACACCCAGATAGCCCTTGGGCCTGTTGTTGTTGCCGCTCTGTCCGAAGGTGGTGGAATTACCCGCATCAATGCCGAGAATACCATCGACATGAGGGCTGAGATGCGCGGTGGCGATAATGCCGACCGTCTGGAACGGCACGATGAAATCGGAGCTGTAATTATAGCTGTAAAAGGGACGGGACAGCGCCGCCGGGCCTTCCGACCCCATGAGCCCGTAGGATTGACCGATCTGGAAATCGATCCCCTTGCCGAATATCCAGGGTGTATGCAGGTCGATATGCGCCTGAGTCGGCGCCCATTGATACATGCCACTCAGAGCGCGGTCGCCCATACCCACCGTCACATCGAAGCGGGAGTCAGAGCCGTACATCGCCTCTGCCACAAAGCCGATGCCATAACCTCCACCTATCTCGGCCATGTCATGCGAGACGGAGCCCAGGATCTGGTTGAGCGTGGCGGTATTCGCGCGATCAAGAAAGAACTGACCAAAATTGCGCCCCGATCGCGTCCAGGGATTGGCTGCAATGCCACCCTCGATGGTCATATGCGTCTTGATACCGCTCCAGAAGCTCTGGGATACAGGCTGACGCACAGGCGCGACAGGGCGCGAGGGACGGGCGCGCGCTGCCTTGCGCCGCGCCACACTGTCTGGACGCGCCTCACCGGCGAGCGGGACGGACTTTCCGTGAGGGATCTGCGCCGGGGTCGTCTGGCTTTGCGCTGTAAGGGTTGTCACGGCATGGGCCTCATCGGCCATAGACGCAGCCAGCCCGCACAGAACCATGACTGTCAGATGCGCGAACAGCGCGGCTGACAGGCCTGAGCCTCTCCTCTCCATCGTCGTCCCTCCTGAAATCATTCCTTGCGGGGGGGCGCGCCCCGTAACGCGCGGCACTCTGGACCGGGCACCACCTCACATTCACGTGACTTAATGTTGCAACGCTGGTCGGGCCTCATCCTCATCCACCGTCTGCCGGGTGGGCGCAGGCGACAAAACCGACTAGACCAGCGGGGCCAGCCCTCTTGCAACAGACTGGAGCTCCCGTGCGGTTCATCGAAACATTCGACCTCCATTCCTTCACGGATTCGAGCATCAGCCTGCTCGCAGCCTTCGTCTTCGGCACGCTGATCGGAGCTGAGAGGCAATATCGACAGCGCACGGCAGGGGTACGCACCAATGCCCTCGTCGCCCTTGGCGGCGCAGCCTTCGTCGATCTTGCGCAGCGTATTGCGGGCGATGTCGAATCGCTGCGTGTCATTGCGTATGTCGTGTCAGGCATCGGCTTTCTCGGCGCTGGCGCGATCATCAAGGAGGGCGCCACAGTGCGCGGCATGAATACTGCCGCGACGCTCTGGTGCTCAGCGGCAGTCGGTGCCTGTGTCGGTAGCGACATGCTGGCCGAAGGGTTCCTGCTCACCTTCTTCATCATCGCAGGCAACACGCTGCTGCGGCCCATCGTGCGAGCCATCGACCGCATTCCCCTTCAGGCAAAATCGATGGAAGCCGGTTATGGGCTGCGCGTCCTGACCTGCCGTCAATCGGTGCAGGAAATGACTGCCCTGCTCAAGGAGCAGCTTGAGGAAGCCGATTACACGATCGGCAAACTGTCTCTGAATGAGGAAGAAGACGAACAGGCCGCCATCAATGTCAGCCTGATGGTCTCCTCAAACGGGCCGGGCGCACTCGAAGCACTGATCTCGGCCCTGATGCAGGACAGCCGCGTGATGGCGGCGTCGCTTTCACTCAACGCCGACACCTGATCCTTCGCACAGGCCTCAGGGGGCCGGAGCAGCTGGCAGCCCGATCCTGACCAGAAGCCAGGGCCCCTGCTCCTTGTCCACGCCGCCATGAAAGGCAGGCTGACGCGACCATTGGCCGATCGTGGCGTAGAGCACATTATCGCTATAGGCCAGACCATCGGGCGCGATCAGCCGCGGGTCATGCGCAATGACCGAAATCCGGCCATCAGGCGCACGGGCAAGAATACCGTGCCGCTCGATATCGGTCAGAAACAGACGACCATCGGGTGCGGTGGCCATGCCATCGCCCATACCGGCCTCGCCTTCATCCTTCACGCTGAATTCGATTTCGGTCTCACTCGCCTTGGGGTCAGCCAGCACGGCGGTCGGCGCCGAATAAAGCTCGCGGCTTGTCAGTGGCTGCCAGAACAGCGTCTGCTGATCGGCACTCAGCCCAATGCCATTCGCCCCGGCCTGCGCCATGGTCGGATGCTCGGGGTCATAACGAGACGCCTGGCCATCAAGCACGGCCAGAAAACCATGACGCGGCATCACCGGCTCGGTATCGGCCAGAAGACGGCGCTGGGTGCCGGTCGCGATATCCACCACAATGAGCGCCGGATGCACGGTAAGCGAAGAATCGGTGATGAAGGCCGTGCCGCGATCACCATGGGTCAGGTCGATACGCAGATCGTTCGGATGACTGTCCGACCGAAGCGCTGGCGCCGTGAGCGGAATTTCCTCGATGATGCGCGCTGAGGCCGGGTCGATATGGATCAGTCTTGCCGCACCCGGCACCGTGCCCTTATCGGCCAGAATGCCTTCATCGAGCACCCAGAGCTGACCGCTGGAATCAACCGTCATGCCAAGAGGCGAAACAAAACGCCCCTGGCTCTGGGCGTCGGGGAAGGGCGTCAGTTTGCCATGGTCGAACAAGGCGAGCCTTGGCCCATCATGATCATGCAGGCTGCGCGGAAAACCCAGCACAAGCCGGTGATCGGAAAGAATGGCAATGCCGGAAGGCTGTGCCTCGTGAAAGCGCCCGATAATCTCGACATTGCCCGAAGGCGCATAACCCTGATCGACACTGTCACCCCCATCAGGGGCCAGCCCACTCTCATCCGCCCATGAGAGCGCCGGAGAGGAAACTGCAAGTGCCGCCGATGTCATCAGGGCATAAAGGGCCAGACGCATTTTCATTTTCCCTCTTCCTGTCCATCATGAAAGAGATCGGGGCTTATGCGTCAAACCACAGCGGCGTGAGGCTCAGCCCTTGAGCAAGGACATGATCTCGGCACGTAACGCAGCATCACGCTGCCAGGTGCCACGCACAACTGTCGTAACCGTACGGCTGCCGACATTGCGAATGCCGCGCATCGCCATGCACATATGCTCGGCCTCGACCAGAACCATGACGGCCTTGGGTTCCAGCACCTCGATGATGGAAGCGGCGATCTGATCCGTCAGGCGCTCCTGCAGCTGCGGACGGCGCGCCAGCACGTTCACGGTGCGGGCGATCTTGCTCAGCCCGGTCAGACGGCCACCCTCGGGCAGATAGGCCACATGCGCCTTGCCGAAAAACGGCAGCAGATGATGTTCGCACATCGAATGAAAGCCGATATCGCGCACGATCACGGCGCCTTCATGCTGGTCAGCCAGAAACTGCTTGTGCAGATGCTCACGCGGGTCTTCATGCAGCCCGCCCAGCACGTCGAGATACATACGCGCCACGCGACCCGGCGTCTCGAAAAGCCCTTCGCGGTCGGGGTCTTCACCCAGCGCCTGAAGGATTTCACGCACCGCACCGGCAATGCGTGTTTCGGCATCTTCGGGTTTTGCGATCGGTGCGATGGGGCGCTCCCCACCCTGCCCCTTGTGGCGAGCGGCATCCAGCGCCACGAGATCGGCAGTCGGTTTGGTCATTTCTGGTCCTCGGCAATGCAAGACGGGTCTTCCGCGCAGGGGACAACGTCATCAGCCTCGCGGGGGAGCCTGTCCAACATGTCCGAAACGGAAAGTCCACTGATTTTCTGTTCGGGAGCGATTTCTGCAAGGGGAACGAGCACAAAAGCCCGCTGCGCAATGCCCGGATGTGGCAGGGTGAGCACGGCATTGCTCATTTCCTGCGCGCCAAGATAAAGCAGATCGACATCCATTGCCCTCTGCCCCCAGCGTATAGAAGGCACGCGACCGAGACGCGTCTCGATTTCCTTGCACACACGCAAAAGCGCCATGGCATCGAGACTGGTCCGCCCCGTGACACAGAGATTGTAGAAATCGGGCTGTTCCACCCCGCCCCATGGGGCGGTGCGATACAGGCTCGAGACCGCGTCGATCTCCAGGCCAGGCGTCAGGCCGAGCCAGGTCACGGCAAGGTCCAGAGCGCTTTTGCGATCGCCCATATTGCACCCGAGCGAAAAACCGACCGGCAGATGGCGCTCTTTCGTTGTCTCGACACTGACCATGCCGAAAGGATGCGCAATGGGCGCGCCCGGCTTGCTGACCCGCACCGTAAGGCGCGCGATGGTCGGAAAATGCGCCAGAAGATCTTCGGCTATCCGGTCGGCCAGCGTTTCGATCAGACGCACGGGCTCGCCTGCGGCAAGCGCCACCACCCTGTCGCACAGGGACGCATAACAGACCGCAAAGAGATAATCGTCGTCTCTCGTGGCCCGGGCCGTATCGACCGTGACCACCAGATCGATTAGGAATTTCTGCCCGAGCCGTGTCTCTTCCGGCAGGACACCATGCCGACCGAACACATGAATCCCGTCAAGGCGAATGATCGACTGGGTCATGACCGCGAACTCCCCGTTGCTGGCACGGCCTTGGTGGCAAGCAGGCCAGTGATATGCACGGCATCGACATGGGGTGCGACGTCATGAACACGCAAAATGGCAGCCCCCTGCAACTGGCCGCAGAGATTGGCCGCCAGTGTTCCGGCCAGACGCTCATCCACCGTGCGGCCAAGCAGACGACCAAAAAGCGATTTGCGCGACAGGCCAAGCAGGACCGGCACGCCATATTCCTCGCGCAGGGAGCCGATCAGCCGGATACTTTCGAGGTTTTGCGGATCTGTCTTGCCAAAGCCCACACCGGGGTCGAGCACGATATGCTCGCGCCGGATACCTGCCCGCCCGGCCTGAACCAGAATGGCATCGAAAAAGCGCCGGAATTCATCATGCAGATCGAGAGCCGGATCGATCGTCTCGCGGTTATGCATCAGCACGGCCACCGCACCCGTTTCGGCCATCACCGACGCCATGGCAGGATCGCGTTGCATCCCCCAGACATCGTTGATCATGACCGCCCCCGCACGCACGGCCTCACGCGCGACACTGGCTTTATAGGTATCGATTGAGAGAAAGGCAGGGCCAGCGCTCAGAGCGCCTATGACCGGGCGGGTGCGGGCAATTTCTTCGGATGCAGGCACGAAATCGGCGCCGGGCCGGGTCGATTCTCCGCCGATATCGATCAGCGACGCCCCTTCGGCGACAAGGCGGCGGGCATGGGCAATGGCCTGATCGGGCGCATCATGCCGCCCCCCATCGGAGAATGAGTCGGGCGTCGCGTTGACAATGCCCATGACAAGAGGGACGTAGGCCCCATGCGCGCCCTGTATCGCCGCGACGAGCGCATCGCGCCTGCCCTGCCACTGAGCCTTCTGCACCGCGGAACCGGCCGCTTCCATAACATCCATTCACGTCGGGACTGAGAGAAACACGCTCATAAAGTATGGGAGCAGACAGGTCCAGAAAAACGAACCGCGCCCGTCCATGGCTGTTTGAACCGGCAAGAAGGAGACGCATCATGGCCAACGACCAGTTCGACACCCCCATTTTCGACGGTGAAGATAACAAGCACCAGAGCGCCCGCGCCCTTGCCGAGGCAGCGTTCCGCGCTGAGGAGGAAGGCGAACAGGAAAAGGCAGAACAGCTTTTCCGTCAGGCAGAAGCGGCCGATCCTTCGGCCCTCGAAAGCGTGCTTCTTGAACGACGCAGCGAGCACCCGGGCTTCACGCCTCAGCCCGCTTCGAATAATGAGGAAGTCGCGGCCATGAGCCGCACGATGACACCGGAGCGTCATGGCCCACCACCCGAGGCAATCGACGAAAACTACTGAAGGCACTGCCCCCGCCCGAATACTGCGGAAGCCGCAGACGGTTTCTGACATGAGGCGGGACGGGAAGCAGATTTCGACCATGCAGGGACGCGCCGTTCATCGGGCGTCCTTCATGGTGCCATAGGGGCTGTGTGCGGCCTGAGTGGCGTGTCTGATTGCTATGTCGCTGCGGGTAAGACCAGAAGTCAGGGCGCTGAAGCCGAACTGATCGGACGCCCCGCCCAAGGCTGGGACAGCAATGCCAGCTACACCTATAACGACAACCGGATCGTCAATAACGGCAATGCAACCCAGGCCGGGCTGATTATGCGGGCAACTCGCCGCGCCATCTCTGGAAGCTCTGGACCCATTATCGCTTTGAGCCTTATCGCGGCGCCCGCAGCAATGTCTGGAGTGTCGGGGGTGGTCTCGATGCACAGACCGACACCTGGGGCACGAACCATCTGGTTACCCAGCCCGGCTACGTCGTGGCCTCGATACAGGCCGGTTATCAGTGGAACCGCTATCTGTCCCTCGATGCCACGCTCAACAACATCGCCAACAAGCGCTATTATCAACGGCTCGGCAATCTGAATGACTACAATTTCTATGGCGAGCCGCGCAGCAACATGCTGACCCTGCGCTCGAACTTCTGAAGCGGCACAAGGACTCTCATCGCTGATGGCGGGTACGCAACCAACCCGCCATCAGGCATCGGATCAGACGATCGCGTGAATCCACCCATGGGCATCATTTGTCTTGCCCGCCTGGATATCGGTCAGGGCCTTTTTCAGCCCGAGCGATACCTCACCCGGCGTCTTGCCGTCGCCGAAGACCGCTTCACTACCCGTGCGACGCAGCGTGCCGATGGGGCTGATCACCGCTGCTGTGCCACAGGCGAAGGCCTCCTTGTAACGGCCTGACGCGGCGCCGGCGAAAATCTCGTCGATTCCGAGCGGGGTCTGCTCGATTTTCAAACCGCGATCCTTGGCAAGCTGAAGAATGGCGTCACGCGTGATACCGGGCAGGATGGTGCCCGTCAGAGGCGGGGTGACCAGCGTGTTGTCATCACGCAGGAACATGACGTTCATGCCGCCCATTTCCTCGACAAAGCGCTGTTCGCGGCTGTCGAGGAACAGGACCTGATCGCAGCCATGCGACTTGGAATCGCGCTGCGCCACAAGGCTTGCCGCGTAATTGCCACCACACTTGGCCGCACCCGTGCCACCGGGGGCTGCACGCGTATAATCCTCAGACACCCAGACCGACACGCAGCCAGAGCCGAAATAGGCGCCGACGGGGCAGGCAATGACCATGAAGAGATATTCGGAGGCAGGCTTCACACCGAGGAAAACCTCGGTCGCAATCATGAAGGGGCGCAGATAAAGGCTCTTGCCCTCGCCTTCCGGCACCCAGTCGCGATCGATCTTCACCAGTTCGTCGACGGCCTGCATGAAGATTTCCTGCGGCAGATCGGCCATGGCCATACGGTCGGCAGAAGCGCGAAAACGTCTGGCGTTCTCTTCCGGACGAAAGGCAGCGATACCCCCGCTCTCGGTACGATAGGCCTTCATGCCCTCGAAAATCTCCTGCGCGTAATGCAGGACGGAGGCTGCCGGATCGAGCGAGATCGGCTTGCGCGCGGTGATTTTCGCGTCGTGCCAGCCACGGCTCTCGCTGTATTTCACGATGGCCATATGATCGGTGAATACGCGGCCGAAAGCGGGGTTGGCGATAAGCTCGGCACGATGATCCGCAGGGGTCGGGTTGCTCGTGGGCTCGATGGTGAATTGCAGCGCAGCGCTTTCGGAAACCATGGTCTGTTCCATCTTCTGGTCAATTGTGACGGCACTCTATCCCGTTCGCTGCATCTTGACACCCTTTGAAAGGGAGAGAGAAGAACGCGCCCAGTGCCTGACTGCATCGTGATGGCAGGTTTTTTCGATAAGCAAGTGCCTTGGCGAAGACCTGAAGCTCTGCGATCACGCGGCGGACAGAAAGATTTGAGAGGGCCTTCATGAGCGCATCGACCCCCATCCAGACCCTGACACCCATGGCCATACAGGCTCGTAAGGGCAAGGAACCCATCGTCTGTCTGACGGCCTATACCACCCCGATCGCCCGGCTCGCCGATGCAGCCTGCGATGTCGTGCTGGTGGGAGACAGTGTGGGCATGGTGCTGCATGGCCTGCCATCGACGCTGGGCGTGACGATGGACATGATGATTCTGCACGGCAAGGCGGTGATGCGCGGCATAAGCAAGGCGCTTTGCGTGGTGGACATGCCGTTCGGCAGCTATGAGGAAAGCCCTGCACAGGCCTTTCGCAACGCGTCACGCCTGCTGGCCGAGACAGGTGCGGCAGCGGTGAAGCTCGAAGGCGGCGTTTCCATGAAAGAGACCATCGCCTTTCTGGTCGCACGCGGCGTGCCTGTGATGGGCCATATCGGACTGACGCCGCAGGCGGTGAATGTGCTTGGTGGCTACAAGGTGCAGGGGCGCAATGAAGACGCCCAGCGCGTGCTAGCCGACGCGCGTGCGGTCGAAGAGGCCGGTGCCTTCGCGATCGTGCTGGAGAAACTGCCGCGCAGCCTTGGTGCTGATATTACGAACCGTCTTGGCATTCCGACCATCGGCATCGGTGCCGGACCGGAATGCGACGGGCAGATTCTCGTAATTGACGACATGCTCGGGCTTTTTGCCGATTTCAAACCGAAATTCGTCAAGCGTTACGCCAATCTCGCCGAACAGACCGAACAGGCGCTTGCATCCTATGCACAGGATGTCCGCAGTCGCGCCTTTCCCGGTTCCGAACACAGCTTTGGAGAGCGGACATGATCATCCGTGATATCGCGACCCTGAAGCAGACAATCAGAGGCTGGAAACAGGCGGGCGAAACAATCGGATTCGTCCCGACCATGGGGGCGCTTCACGAGGGCCATCTCAGCCTCGTCACACAGGCGCGTGCCCAGGCACAACGCGTCATCGTATCGATTTTCGTCAACCCGACCCAGTTCAACAACCCGACCGATCTCGCCACCTACCCGCGTACCGAAGCCGAGGATATCGCGCTTCTGGGCCACGTGGATGCCCTCTTCATTCCGGCTGCCGAAACCATGTATCCCGCAGGGTTCAGCAGCACGGTCAGGGTCAGTGCGATGGCCGGGATACTGGAGGGCGCGCACAGGCCGGGTCATTTCGACGGCATGGCGACCGTCGTCACGAAGCTCTTCTCTCTGACCGAAGCCGACAGCGCGTTTTTCGGCGAGAAAGACTGGCAGCAATTGCAGATCGTCCGACGCTTCGTGCAGGACCTCAACCTGCCGATCGACATCGTGGCCTGCCCTACGCTGCGCGAGTCCGACGGTCTGGCGCTTTCCTCGCGCAACAGACGTCTGTCACCCGAGGGCAGAAAGAACGCGCCAGCCCTGCATGCCATTCTGCAGCAGACAGCCACTGCCATCAGGCAGGGTCACCCCATCGCAGAGGCGCTCGATAAAGGAAGAGCCGCGCTTGTGGCGGCGGGTTTCGGCCCGATCGACTATCTCGCCTGCTGCGAGGCAGAGAGTCTGACACCCGTGACGACTGTATTCACGACAAAACATGACAATGTCGGACTGCGATTACTGGTAGCAGCAGCTCTCGAATCTGTGCGTCTTATTGACAACATCGTTATTTAGACCCTGACAAGGTTCATGCGACTATACCCGTATAGTGAGGCACGACCTGAATGGCGGGCCTCCGGTGCCCTCCTTATGGGCGGCGCCTATACACAAGAAGGTATGCAAGCATGTCGCTTCCGCTTCAGGACAAGATCGCCGCCGTAACGGGCGGAGCTTCCGGCATCGGTCTGGAATGCGTTCGTCACCTCATCAAGGCTGGCGCCATTGTCTATATCCTCGACCGTGACAAGGCGGCCATGGAAAAGGCCCGTGAGGAGCTTGGCGACAAGCTGCACGGCGTCGAGGTCGATCTCTTCCGTCATGCCAGCATCCAGCAGGCCGTAGATACGGTTCTGGCCGAGCAGGGCCGCCTCGACATCATGTTTGCCAATGCTGGCTCCTATGTCGGTGGTAACGCCTGGGAAGGCGACCCGGATGTGTGGGATCGCATGCTGAACCTCAACATCAATGCGGCTTTCCATTCGGCGCGCGTCGCCATGGTGCCCATGATCAAACAGGGCAGCGGCGATATCATCATCACCAGCTCTGTGGCAGGTGTTGTGCCGATCGTGGCCGAGCCGATCTATACTGGCTCCAAATACGCTGTGCAGGCTTTCACCCATACCTGCCGCCGCCAGCTGGCACCGCATGGCGTTCGCGTCGGCGCAATCCAGCCCGGCCCGGTTGTCACGCCGCTGATCAATGACTGGGACCCCGAGCGCCGCAAGGCTGCTCTCGAAGGCGGCGGCATGATGCAGCCTTCCGACGTGGCCGAAGCATTGATCTTCATGCTCACGCGCCGCAAGGGCACGGTGGTGCGCGATCTGGTGCTGCTGCCCAATGGCTTTGACGTCTGATACGTCGCCTCATCGCCCTTCAAGGCGCCATGCGCCTGAGGGAAGATCGTCAGAACCCCGCCTTTCATGGCGGGGTTTTTGTTTTGGAGCGCGCAAAAGCGCCTTCCCTTGCGGCATCCGCCTCCAGCCAGGCCTGAACTCCGCTCCCCCTGTCACAACCAAAGGTTGCGATTGACTCTCAGTTGCGAGGTCTTTAGAGCGAGTGCCGATCCCATGGGGTCGGAGCACAGGCTTGCGTCGATGGAGTGCGCCAATCCTCAACAGATCAGAACGCGCCGTACCGCGCCCGAAATCCGGCCCGAAAGGGGGGAGTCCCTTCTGGCCGCTGCGTCAGTCGCGTGGCGCGATGGTGGCGTTACATCGCTATATCGGTCTGGTTCTGGCGCCTCTTCTGGTGGTCATCGGGCTGACGGGCAGCATCAGCGTTTTTCGCACCGAACTCGACCGGGTGCTCAACCCGGATCTCTGGACCACGCAAAGCCCGGACCGGCATCTGCCGCTTTCGGTCCTGACCGCAGCCATCGCGAAAGCTCACCCCGATCAGCCCCTGATCGCGCTCGAATACCGGCCTGCCCCCGGTGGCACGCTTCATGCCTATCTCACTCCCGCACTCACGCCTTCGGGCCATTCAAGGCCTGACGAGATCTTTCTCGACCCCGGCGATGCCCATGAGCTGGGCGCTCGTGTCGCCGAAGGATGCTGCCTAAACCGGCGCGTCCTGTTGCCCTTCATCTACAGGCTGCATTACTCACTCGCTGCTGGCACCACAGGTTTGTGGATTGTCGGCATCACGGCCCTGATCTGGACACTCGATTGCCTCAACGGGCTGCTGCTGACGCTGCCGCCAGTCACACCACCCTGGCGCAAGGGTTTCTGGCGCGGCTGGAAACCTGCCTGGCAGATTGCTTCCCCCAAAAACGCCCTGCGCCTGTTTTTCGATCTGCACCGGGCTTTAGGGCTATGGCTCTGGATCCTGCTGCTTGGCATGGCGATCAGTGGTGTTGCGCTGGCGTTGGGTCCGCAGATCTTTCAGCCGGTTGTTCGCACGCTTTTCCCGGTTGCGCCGCCTGCGTCAGAAACTCCCCTCCCGGGCGGCCCTCACATGGTGAAACCGGACGAGGCCGAAGCCCTGGCCGGACGAGACGCACAGGAACGGGGCTGGCAGGCGCGCCCCGCCGCCGTGATGCTGACCCACACGCCGGAACGCGCGCTTTTCTATCTCTTCAGCGATACAGGGCAGTTACCGGCCGGTTTTGGCAGCCCCCTAATCACAATCGCCCTCGACACCGGCGCAACGGTGCAGGCCAGCGTACCGCCTGAGGGAAAACTGGGCGATCTGATCCTGCAACTTCAGGACCCTTTCCATAGCGGGCGCCTTGCAGGGATGACGGGGCGTATTCTTGTCTGTGCAAGCGGTGTTGTGACTGCCCTTCTATCCGTTACCGGAGTGCTGATCTGGGACCGCAAGAGACGCGCCCGGCGCAGGGCACAGCTGAAAAAACCACGCCCGGCCCTGCCGGGAACAGCTCAGGAAAAGGGCTGATCAAGGGCTTGTGGAAGAGTATGCACACGTTCAGCTGTGACCGCGCCGGGCAGCACGCCATCGTTCACAAAACCTTGAGCATTATATCAGACCGGAACATACATGGCTGGGAGGGCTTTCTCACATATCCGTGAAAGCTGCCCCTGACGGGCAGCACAGCAGGAGCGTCATCCATGCCCGACCAGATTCCTCCCCAATCGCAATCCCATCAGCCCGGCGTCGAGGCGCCGATGCGCCCCGCCGCGATTCATATTCGCGAGAGCTATCGCGGAAGCGGCAAGCTTGAAGGGCGCAAGGCGCTCATCAGCGGCGCCGATAGCGGTATCGGTCGGGCCGCTGCCCTGCATTTCGCCCGTGAAGGCGCCGATGTCGCCATTCTTTATCTGGAAGAACATGAAGACGCTCAGGAAACGGTGCGTCTGATCGAAAAAGAGGGGCGCAAGGCGCTGGCCATTGCTGGCGACGTACGATCGAGCGCGTTCTGCAACAAGGCCGTCGCCGAGGTGGCCGAAGCCTTCGGCGGCCTCGATATTCTGGTCAATAATGCTGGCTGGCAGGTGGTCAACGAGGACAGCGCCACCATTACCGATGACGAATGGCAGCGTCATATGGACACGAATATCAATGGCTATTTCTACCTGACCCGTGCAGCGCTCGCGCATCTCGGCAAAGGCAGCGCGATTATCAATACCTCTTCGATCAACGCCTATCGGGGCAGTGCCGGACTACTAGCCTATTCGACAACCAAGGCCGCTGAAATGGGATTCACCCGCGCTCTGGCACTCGAACTGGTCTCGAAGGGCATTCGCGTCAATGCCGTCGCCCCTGGGCCGGTCTGGACGCCTTTGCAGCCTGCCAGCTGGGGGCCGATCGACCCGGAGCAGGTTTCGGAACTCGCGAATTCCGTGCCGATGGATCGTTGTGGCGACCCGGCTGAGCTTGGCCCAGCCTATGTCTATCTGGCCAGCGAAGACGGGTCTTTCGTGACGGGGCAGACATTGCACGTCAATGGCGGCACGATCATCAACGGCTGATTAGCCGATAAATGTCAGGGGCGGAGTAATATACCGCCCCTGACCTCATAGTGGCGCCTGATAGCGCCACGCGTCTTTACGCCGCAAACCTCCGAGAGGGGTCAGCGCTGTTTCCCGTATCCGCTCCAGGCCCGCATCAACCCCAGACGCCCCTGATGCACGACCTCTGACAGATCCTGATCGTAAAGACTGTCCGGCACGCCTGATGAGAAGATCTCAAGCGTACAGACACCGCGATAGCCGGCGTCATAGGTTGCGTGAAGCAAGGTCCCAAGCGGGATAGACCCCGACCCGGGAACGAGGCGATCCATGCCGGAACAGGGTGTGCGCCAGTCGCTGGCCTGCAATACGAAAATACGCTCGCCCGCACGGCGGATAGAAGCGGCACAATCAGGCTGTTGCCAGATATTCCAGTAATCCAGGCACAGACCGCAGGACGCATGTCCTACTGCGTCAAGCAGATCGAGGGCCTGATCGACTGTCCAGATTGCTGTCTCGACATTGATCGAGGTCGGGTTGAGCGGTTCTATGGCAATCGTGACGCCCAGATCGGCTGCCAGCGGCGCCAGACGGCGCAGATGATGCACCGTTTCATCAAGACAACGCTGCATGTTGCCATCGGGGGGGGCGCCCGTATTCATGACGAAAGACGCCCCTTCTGCGTGAGGCGCCAGCGTTTTCAGACTCTGGGCGAAGGCCGCGACACGCTCTTCGACGCTCTCGGGCTGCGGGGCCATCTTGCTGCCGAAAAACGTTCTAATCTTGGGCTGAACGGCGCTGATCGACAGCCCGGCCTCCCTGGCAGCCAGCATCTGCTGCCCTGCGTGAGCCGGGTCGAGCTTGGCCTCGCATATTTCTATGGCGTCAACCTCAAGGGCTGCATAACGCGCCACATCTTCTTCGAAAGACCAGGGCTGGGTCGTGAACTGGTTGACGCCAAAGCGGAACGGGAAATCGGTCATCTTGCGAGAAACTCCAGAACTGCCTGATTGAACTTCTCGGCCTCGTCGATGAACAGCATGTGCGAGCTTTGCGTGAAGCGCACGGAGTCGCAATGCGGCATGTGCTCAGCCACCCATGACGGCCCTTCAGGCACCAGCACCGCGTCTTTTTCGGCAATCATCATCAGAGCGGGCAGATCAAAATGAGGCAGCACGTCGCGCCAGTCATGCACGGTGTGATCAGACATCATGGCTGCACGGGCATGGGCCGGGCTCTTCGCCATTTCAGCAAGCAGCATGCTGCGCTCATCATCTCCAAGCTCGGTCGCAAGGCAGTCAGTCAGGTTCTGCCTGTCGAATGCCTCGGGAGTCAGGGTCAGCTTCTGGATGGTCTCCGCCAGCCCGGCCTGATCGTAACAGGCCGCATGGCCATATTTCCATTCTGATGAGAAATACTGTCTGGGCGTCTGCTGGACGAAAATGGCATTACGCAGCCGCGTCTTGCCGAAAAGTTCGAGATAGGACCAGATGATCGGGCAGCCGATTGACCAGCCCAGAACGGTCACGTCTTCAAGCGAGAGCGCCTCCATCAGGTCACGCAGATCTGCGGCCAGACGCGGGATGCGATAGGAATGATCGGGCTTGCCAGACTCTCCATGCCCGCGCAGATCGAGCGTGATGACGCGCGCCTTTTCGGCCAGAACCGGCACGTTGCGATGGAAGAACCGCCCCGAAAATGTCCAGCCATGGATCATGACCAGCGGGCGACCCTGGCCCTTTTCCTCGTAATAGAGCTGCGTTCCGTCGCTGGCGGTAATATGGGGCATGGCGCATTCCTCGCGATTGCGTGACCGGATCAGAAATCCTTTGGCAAGCGCGTGAAGCGAAGCGGGGTTCCTTCTGCATGAGGGAATGAAACACGACTGCCGTGTTGCGTTGTCAGAAAAACAGCAGCACCGAAAGGATACATGATGAGTCGAGGCAAAGGACCAGCGCCGTCAAGGCCGGACAAGGCCAACCTCCCGTCGAAGATATGCCCGGTATGTAGACGACCCTTTACCTGGCGAAAAAAATGGGAGCGAGACTGGGATAATGTGCGTTACTGCTCTGATTTTTGCCGAGAAAAAAAGGGTCTATCTGAGGCAAAATAATAGATCATTATTATCATGAAAATGCTCCTACTAATCCGTCTGGTTATTCAAAAACATTCCAATTGCCTCTTCAATGTGAGGCGTGCGCGTATGGTTTTTCATCCACACAAGACCACTCTCCAGCTTCATCTCTTCCAGCATATCGTAATGATCATTTAATATTATGTATTTTTCTATTATTGGCACAGCATAAAGAGGCAAAATACCCCATCCGTTCGTGCAGACAAATAAATCCTCCAATCCGACAGATGAATTATATTCTATAATATTATTGGGTGGCTGCAGATCGCGGGCGGATAGGGTCGCATCAAAACGCTCTCTCAAAGCCACACCTCTTACTGGCAGTATCCAGAGTTTTTTCCTGTTTTCTTCCCAGCCCTCAAGCAATTCGGGGATAGACATTGAAGATTCACGTGATGCTGCAAAGCAGTTATCGCGATGCATAACACTCATATCGAAGCTTTTATTCTGATTGAGCTGAAAAAAATCAACAAAAGCAAAATCAAGATCACCGCTTTCCAACATATCCAGAAGATAGGGTCTTTCACGATAGACAATCCGTATCTTGAGTGCCGCATCTTTTGTCTTGAGTTGCGCAATCCCACTCATTATGCGCTTCTCCAAAGCCGGAGCCTGGAAGCCGATATTCACGGTGCCAGTCCTGATCTCTTTGAATTCATTGACCTTATGGGCGAGCTTCTCAAGTTCGGCCTTTATAATACGACTGGTTTCAACGATTGATTGGCAGATCTCAGTCGGCATCATGCCTGAATTGGAACGCGTAAAAAGCTTTACACCCAGTATATTCTCCACTTCCAGACAAGCTTTTGAGACAGCCGTAGGTGTAAGATTCAGTTTCGATGAAGCGCCAACAAGAGACTGAGCATTGAATATCTCTTCAATAACACGGAAGTATCTCAACTTCATGTTTTTCATCGCACTATGCGGCTCGATGTCAAAACCTTCTATATTCATGTCTACCCTCTTTGACGCCCGTAGCCTAATTTGGTTTTGGCAACGATCATGCTTCATAACGAGGTCGATCCAACGAAATTATAATTAATATATCAGGTGCATATTTGCCGATTGGGTCGCGTAGCATCTTTATGGCTGCCGCGCGCAACACGGCGCCAAGCCACTCACCAAAGCGGCATCATTCCAACTGCATGCGCCAAGCATGAATGCGCAGTCCGAGAGAAATACTGCCGGTCCAGCAGCAGACCTCAGTCAGAATGCAAAAGCTGAGGCCGATTCAGCTTTCCGCGATCCTGAAATGGCGCTTCTCAGTGAGTGGCAGAATGGTAGGGACCACCCGCAACGATCTGTACAGCCAGGATACGCATCCCCGCATCCTTGAGCGTGTCCAGTGGCAAAAACGCCCTGCCGCTCGTCCATCTTAACTGACCGTTCTCCGCGGCATGCCATCCCCGCGCTGCATGAAGGAAATCACGGACGTCGATTTCTTGGGTCGAGGAGGGATCGTAGAGGGTTACTGCCCCAATCAGGACGCCTAGCTGCCGACGATCATCAACATAGGGTCCGACCGCATCACTCGGACGCGCAGCACGAGAGCAGAGATAAACGGCCCCATAATGCCCTGGAATCTGGAAGATATAACGATCACCAGCCACGCGGAGAGGCTCCATGATATGACCATCTTCCGTAGACAGATGGAACATCGGATCGATGTGCCTTATGTCTCTCGCGTCGCAGACTTGTCCGGCGCGACGAGCCAGCCCTTTCCAGATCGGCTCGACGAAGGCTCGTGATACGCAGAGCGGTGCAGCCATCCGATGTTTTCCCGACATGCCGGAAACGACGGACAGCGGCGCATCCACCCATGATCGAGCTGCGAGATCATGCCGGTTTCCCGAGTCCAGATAACTTTCACAGAGCAGCCCATCAGCCATGACTACTGAATGGCAGTCTGTTTCGATATGGTAATAACTATAAGTTTTCAGGCTCGTATCGTGCCGTATGCTCCGGCCATTCACGAGCATACGAACCGGAACAAGGTTGCCAGCTATGAAAACGCAATGCTCTGGGGTTACCAGCAGGTCCTTGTAAGGCATCCCGCCCCCAAACGCTTCAGCCTCAATACGCACCGGATAATCCGTAATGTCGTAGCTGGCGCTATCCTCTTCCGTGATCGAACGATATCCCACCCAAATGACGTTCTGGGTTTCGACGCAGCCTTTGTGATAAACATGAACGGCATCACCTGCGGACAACGTCTCAATCGCGCGCTCTCCATCAGGGGTACGAATCATCGTGCCAGACAGGAAGCATACGGAAAAAACAGTCGAATTTCCGGATCCTTCTGAGAGATCGAACCCAAAATTTTTCACGCCTGGAATATTCAGGACAAGGGAGCGATTACCCGTCAGGAGAAATTTGACATGATCGGCGTCAGGATATGTTAGCCCGAGTATATCCGACTTGGGCACATCGCGTAGTACGATCTGGTCCGAAGAGCCGGGCGACGTACCGTTGAAGCCCGAAATAATCGAAGACGGGCTAGTCGTTCCAGTCAGTGTGAGACGACTGAATCCGTTTCCGCCAAGATTGACGGTTCCCCCAGCACTCGCGTCGAGTGTTGCAATCCCACCGGCGGCAAGATTGGCGAGACCAGTCAGCGTCCCCCCGGCGTCGACCTGAAGCGAGCCCCCAGACGCAACGAACAAATCACGCGCTGTTCCCCCCGACGAGATTTCTGCGACCCCCTTTGAGACAATGCTGCCTCCGGAGATAGATCCTCCAACCTTGAGATTACCTCCCCAAAGAGCACCTGCGGAGCCGCTCAGAGTTGCTCCCGATGCTATGATACCGCCAGAAAGAGTGCCCCCACTCGCGACAACCACACGCCCACCCGAAAGCGCATTAGCGTTGTAACCAGCCCCTCCTGAGAGAACTGTCATGAAGCCTGCTGAGGCCACGACAGAACCTGACACAACACCACCATACATGACCGTCTGGGTGCCACCTGCAGAGATCATGGTTGTCAGGGCCGTACCGCCACTGACAAACTGCTTGCCTCCGCTCACAAGGACAGAGCCTGAGGCGATACCGCCGCCATACAATCCATCAAATGAATTGAGGCCGACATCCTGCCAGCCACTATTCGTGACCAGCGTATTTTCCGTATAGGCGCCCTGCCCCTGGACCGCCTGATAGGCACCCGACAAGACAGTGTTGAGCGCAGTGCCACCAGACCCTACCAAAACGGCACCAGCACCAGTACCCCACCAGCCATTACCTATGGCTGTCAGCTGTGATGCCGTGCCGCCGGACTGAATCCGCGCCTGTCCGCCCAGGGACAACACACTGTTATCCATAGTGCCACCGGATGAAACAACAGCCTGGCCACCGCCCTGCACTGTAAAGCCCGTCATCCGGCCATTGCCAAGACCAAGCGCTGACCCACCGCTCAGGATGACAATTCCTGAGGCAACACCTCCGGAAGCAGCAGCCGTGCCCCCTTGCGACACCGTCGCCACCGCACCGGTCACTGCGCTGGCATTGAAGGCTGTGCCACCAGAAAGCACAGCCATCGTACCGCCAGAAGCCGTAATCGTGCCCGAGGTCACGCCTCGCAGCATGACCGTCTGGGTGCCACCTGCAGAAATCATGGTTGTCAGGGCCGTACCGCCACTGACAAACTGCTTGCCTCCGCTCACAAGGACAGAGCCTGAGGCGATACCGCCGCCATACAATCCATCAAATGAATTGAGGCCGACATCCTGCCAGCCACTATTCGTGACCAGCGTATTTTCCGTATAGGCGCCCTGCCCCTGGACCGCCTGATAGGCACCCGACAAGACAGTGTTGAGCGCAGTGCCACCAGACCCTACCAAAACGGCACCAGCACCAGTACCCCACCAGCCATTACCTATGGCTGTCAGCTGTGATGCCGTGCCGCCGGACTGAATCCGCGCCTGTCCGCCCAGGGACAACACACTGTTATCCATAGTGCCACCGGATGAAACAACAGCCTGGCCACCGCCCTGCACTGTAAAGCCCGTCATCCGGCCATTGCCAAGACCAAGCGCTGACCCACCGCTCAGGATGACAATTCCTGAGGCAACACCTCCGGAAGCAGCAGCCGTGCCCCCTTGCGACACCGTCGCCACCGCACCGGTCACTGCGCTGGCATTGAAGGCTGTGCCACCAGAAAGCACAGCCATCGTACCGCCAGAAGCCGTAATCGTGCCCGAGGTCACGCCTCGCAGCATGACCGTCTGGGTGCCACCTGCAGAAATCATGGTTGTCAGGGCCGTACCGCCACTGACAAACTGCTTGCCTCCGCTCACAAGGACAGAGCCTGAGGCGATACCGCCGCCATACAATCCATCAAATGAATTGAGGCCGACATCCTGCCAGCCACTATTCGTGACCAGCGTATTTTCCGTATAGGCGCCCTGCCCCTGGACCGCCTGATAGGCACCCGACAAGACAGTGTTGAGCGCAGTGCCACCAGACCCTACCAAAACGGCACCCGCGCTATAACTCCACCAACCGGTGCCCAACGCTGTCAGCTGGGATGCCGTGCCGCCAGACTGAATCCGCACCTGCCCACCTGCGGAGAGGACAGACTGGTCGATAGAACCGCCTGACGAAACAATAGCCCGCCCCCCGCTCATCAAAGAGAGAGCGGTCAGTCTTCCGCCACTCAGACTGACCGCAGAACCGCCATTCTGGATTGTGAGTCCGGATGCCAAACCATTGGAAGCTTGAGCAACACCCCATATGTTCGCCTGCCCGCCTGCAAGAACCACATTGTTAGTGCCGGTGCCACCCGCATAGACTTGCAGTTTTCCATTTGAGAAAACTGTTCCGCCATAGGCCTGCCCTCCTCCCGAGACTTCCTGCAAACCGCCAGAAGACACATAAGTGTCAACCGCAGTCCCCCCTTTGACGAATTGCGCACCACCATTGATCAGCGTTGTGGCGGATGCAGTGCCGCCGCCCGTCGCGCCATTATTGTTCGAGCCTACATCTTGCCAGCCATTTGAGGTGATATAAGCACTCTGAGACAGAGCGCCTGTCCCTTGCACTGCCATATACCCGCCCTGGATTACGGCATTAAAGCTTGTGCCGCCGGCACTCAGGATGAGCGATCCCTGAATACCGTTTACGGCATTTCCGAGCCCCGTTCCCGAGGTCAGCACACCTTGCGCGGTGCTTCCTGAAAGGATCTGGATTTGTCCGCCGCTCGAAACCAAAGCTTTGGTGACAAGACTATTACTTGTCGCGCTGACGATTCCACCCGACAGCACGGTGCCGCCGGACCAAATAGCACCACTCAGAAGCGAACTACCCTGGCTGATCGACAGGTTATTAATCTGTGCACCCTGTGCAGCCGAGAGATCTCCACCATTATATTTGACGTTGTTCCTGACTATCCCGCCTGCGGATATTTTATCACCCGTATGATTCAGGGTGTTGTCTTGCAGTACACCACCGGAACTTATGATCGCGACAACGGTCTGCAGCGTTGAGTTCTGCAGGGTCCCGCCACTCTGGACAATGGCGCTTCCCCACTCCGCCGAATAACCGGACAAGGGTGACGTGAGGCCTGTAACTATCGCGCCGCTCGTGACATAGAGAAGCGGAGAATTGCCCCCCAGAGAGACCGGCCCGTCGATAACGGATGCGCCGCTTTGGTACACGGTCTTGCCGTTTACGAGAACCGCGCTCCATACGCCACTGATCGTTGTAGTCATGAATTAATGTCTCATCCATTGTCCGCAGGGAGAAATTTCAGCCACGAAAACCGTGGAAACAGGAGCGCATAACCTCCACATTCAAATCGAAAAGATCCCACAATTTCCAAAGCGAATTTCTTTAGGAAATACGATTTGTGAGAACCTATTTTTTCTCGATTATTAGTTTCGGTTAACGATGATTGATGCTTCTCCCTATATGCGTCACCTGAAGGCAAACAATCGAATTTAGGTTCAGGGCTATGAACCTAAATTCGATACATTACGATCTCGGCTCCAATGCGACCTTCCCATAAGGTTTTGCAGGCAGTGCTCGTCAGGGTTTGTAACAGGAAATCGCGATTATGTGACTATAAGTAGCGCATGTTGGGGTTGGTATTTAACAAACTCAGAAAATAGACACAAAAAAACCCGCCTCCGTGAGAGGCGGGTTTTTTTGAAGACATGATCTCCATCGGAGCCGGAGGCCCCGGCAGAAATCAGCGCTTCGAGAACTGGAAGGAACGACGTGCCTTGGCGCGACCGTACTTCTTGCGCTCGACGACGCGGCTGTCACGCGTCAGGAAGCCTGCAACCTTCAGGATACCGCGCAGAGCGGGGTCATAATGGGTCAGGGCGCGCGAGATGCCGTGACGCACTGCACCAGCCTGGCCGGACAGACCGCCGCCCTTGACCGTGCAATACACGTCGAACTGGTTGTAGCGATCGGTCAGCAGGAAGGGCTGCGTGATCAGCATGCGCAGAACCGGACGAGCGAAATAGGTCGTGACCGGACGGCCATTGACGATGATATCGCCCTTGCCCGGCTTGACCCATACGCGTGCCGTGGCGTCCTTACGACGACCCGTTGCATAGGAACGGCCCTGTGCATCGCGCTTGACTTCGTGAACCGGAGCAGCCTGCGTGGCAGGAGCGATGCCGGCGAGGTCCTGAAGCGTACCTGTGCGCTCTTGAGTTTCAGACATATCTCTCAGGCCTCGATCACATTGAGGGTGTTCTTGCGGTTCAGGGACGCAACATCCAGCTTCACCGGCTGCTGGCCTTCATGCGGGTGCTTGTCACCGGCATAGACATACAGATGCTTCATCTGGGCGCGCTGCAGCGGGCCGCGCGTGATCATACGCTCGACTGCCTTCTCGATCACGCTGCCGGGGTTCTTGCCCTCGAGACGCTGCGTGATGGTGCGCTCCTTGATGCCACCGGGATGGCCCGTGTGGTAATGGAAGAGCTTCTGGCCCACCTTGTTGCCGGTCAGAACGATCTTCTCGGCGTTGATCACGACGATGTTGTCGCCGCAATCGACATGCGGGGTGTACTGGGGCTTGTGCTTGCCGCGCAGGCGGGTCGCGATGATGGTGGCGAGGCGGCCAAGAACGAGCCCTTCGGCGTCGATCAGGGTCCAGCCTTTCGTCACCTCTGCAGGCTTCAACGAAGGTGTGGTCTTCATGGTTCGGACTGATCCAGCAACATGTGTTGGTATTGGGGGCGCCTTATGAGACCGCAAACGCCTGAGGTCAAGCTTTTTCGACTCACACCACCTTACGAAAAACGGCTGATTTCCGCCATTTTTTTGTTATCGGTATCATGATACCGCATAAAAAAGTCACGAGATTGTTCCTGTTGCAAAGCCGGACTAACATGCACGCTGTCTGTCGAAGCGGTATTTGTGGGGATGATCTGACGTGAAAAGACCTTTACTGGCCGCGGGCCTTTGCCTCGTGCTTGTCGGATTGGGCACAATCGGCGTGCGTCACGAATCCAGCGCCGAACTGCAACGCGCGCTCGCCAGCTTCAGGGCCAACCTGCCCCCGGATGCCCGGTTCGAATATGATCACGCCTATCCACGCTTCCTTGCACGAGGTGCCGGTTTCGAGAATGCCCGCTTCATTCGGGGTGGCACGACTCTCACGGCGCATGTGCTGACGGTCAACAATCCCAGCGGATATCTGACGACAGGGCTGAGCTTTTCGAAAATCCACGCAGAAGGCATCACGCTCAGCGGGCCGGTAAGCGGCAGGATCGGCGAACTCACGCTCAACAAGCTGCTTCTGCCCCCCGTAAGCCGGGAGAAACATGATGTCAGTGACTTACCGCCTCTTTCACAAATCCACTTCCACCACGGGCAGATTCGCGACGTCGCTCTCGGCACACCCGATCACTGCGCCCTGAATCTCGCCAATGCGGCAGTCGATAATTATGGCCATGATGATGGCAATTCCGGGATGGTTCACGAAGCCCACGCTGTATGCGCCGAAGACAGCCTTCCGGCGCAACGGCTTAGTGCGCTGACAAAAATACCCACGGGGCCCCTGGCTCTGGATATCGGCGATCTGCGCGAGAGCGGCATCCGCTATGCCCGCGCCGTTGCTCTGGTGGAACAATGGGTACCATCAGACATATCCGGTGAGGCAAAGTCTTTATCTGCCCTCAAGGCGCAAGGAGATCTTTCTGAAGTTCCCAGCAAATCGGAGGCAAGGAATATCGGCATTGCTCTGCTGGGTATGCGTCTCCAGTACGAAAAGCTTCTGTCGCGACAGTGGAAAGAGGGGGACAAGCGTCTTGGCGAAGGGACGCTCAACAATACTACGATCCAGTTCAGCAAGCCCTATGCCCTGGCTCCTTTTATGCCTGATGGCATCCACATCGAGACTCTGACGCAGAGCGCCACAACTGATACCAAAACCAATGTAAGTGTCATTTCAATGAGGGGTACGACACCGAAATCCTTCGATTATGAAGCCACCATGGAACTCGCCAACGTCGTAACGCCCGATCCGAAGCATGGGCCGACGCTGATCTCCATGAGCCTTACCTATCGCGACGATGCCTCCAATCTCGATGATCTGTTCGGGCGCATTGCTGCGTTACGCGGCCAATCCATCGCTGAACTCAAAAGTACATTCGCCCTGCCACTGGCTCTTATGGCCCAGAAGGCACCCGGTCTTGATGCCTTGCCCGCCTTTGTGCTCGCGCCGTCCGGGCATAGCCTGACGGTCTCCTTTCATCCGCCGGAACCGATCGACGTCACCGCGATCAAGGCGCTCTCGGCACAGTTTTCCGCCGACCCGACCATGGCACAGCGTTGGCTGGCCCCGCCGGTCCTGACATCGAGCATGAAATAAGCATGGCTTCTCCGGTCCATCTCATCGGCGCGGCTGGTCGCATGGGGGCGGCCCTCTGCCATGCTCTCAGAGAGCGAGGCGAGACCGTTATCCCTGTCGTCCGCCATCCGGATCGCCTGCCGTCCGATCTGCGTGAGCAGGGCCGCCAGGCCGATCTTGAAAACGCCGACAGCCTCTTGGCCGCCCTTTGGGATGCAAAGCGTGTGGTCTCGACCGCTCATGCAAGCTTCATTCCGGCCATTCTGGCAGCGTCTCCCAATAATTCCTGCCTGGTCGCGATCGGCAGCACGCGCAAATTCACGCGATGGCCCGACTGGCATGGCAATGGCGTTCTGGCAGGGGAACGCGCGCTGATGGAATCGGGACGCCCCGGCATGATCCTGCATCCGACCATGATCTATGGACCACAGGGCGAGAACAACGTGCAGCGTCTTGTCGCCCTGCTGCGCTATCTGCCACTTGTCCCCCTACCCAATGGCGGTCGCTCGCTGATCCAGCCAATTTATCAGGGTGACGTTATCCGTTCGATTGTGACAGCCCTTGATCTGGCCAGATCAGGCCACCTCAACGCACCGGAAGCACTTGTCATCGCCGGGCCTGAGCCCATGACCTACCGCGCGCTCGTCGAGGCCATTCTTGCAACTGCAGGCCTTGGCAAGCGCCTGTTTCTGCCGGTACCAGCTGCCATACTGGAATTTCTGGTCCCTCTGACCAAGAAACTACCCGGATTTCCGTCGATTGAACGCGCGGAAGTGAGACGTCTGCTTGAAGACAAGGCATTTTCGATACAGCCTATGCAAGACCGCCTCGGATTTACACCTCTTCCCCTGAAAGACGGGCTCGCTCTTCTTTTTGGACAACCGACCGAAGCCTCCTCCCTGCCCGCAGGAATACGCCCATGACCCGCCCGCTCAAATCCCTGTCGCGCCTCGGCAGCCTTGCTCTTGTCCTTGCCGCGCTCGGCACGCTTGCGGGCTGCACCGATCCGACAGGCCCGGTCTTTGGTGACTGGTACGGGTTCAACCCCCTCCCCACGCCACAGGGCAATATCTCGATCGAACTGGTTCTGGATGGGGCTCCGACAGCCAGTTCAGGCAGCTATCGGCTGCATCGTCAGTCCTTCTGGGCTGAAGACATGATGTTCAACCGCTCCGACACGCTCGATGGCACCTGGACGCTCAAGGAATACACGGTCGACGGCAAGATCTGGCGTAACGTGTTCCTCAAGGGGCCCGAATTGCACATCACCCATTACGTGCTGCTGCCCAATGGCTATCTGACCCCGGCCACAGATCAGAACACACCCGATATGGGCGAGAGCGGCTGGCTCTGCTGCCGCCTCGCCCCCCGCGCGCGCGACAGTTTCGGTTATGGACGTGTCTGAACATATGGCGGTCGGGAGTCTGAACGAGCCCCCGGCCGCGATGACAATTGCTGAATGGATGACCCGCTCCGGCGTGGGTTTTGGCACAAGTGGCGCGCGCGGTCTGGTTTCCGCCATGAGCGACGCCGTGTGTTTTGCCTATACGCTGGGCTATTTGCGCCATCTTGAATCCTGCGGAGAATTCGGTGCGGGAAGTCCAGTGGCCCTCGCTGGCGATCTGCGCCCAAGCACACCGCGCATTCTTCGCGCTTGTGCCGCAGCCATACATCACGCAGGCGGTGTACCGATCTTTTGCGGTTTTGTGCCTACGCCCGCCCTGTGTCTTTACGCCTATGGCCGATCCATCCCCTCATTGATGGTGACGGGTAGCCATATCCCGTCAGACCGCAATGGCATCAAGTTCAACCGGGCCGGAGGCGAATTTCTCAAGGAAGACGAAGCCGGCATGCGCGTTCAGCAGGTAACCCTGCCCGAAGGCCGGTTCGATAATACGGGCATGTTGATCGACAATGATCCATTGCCCGAGCCGATCGACGTTCTCAGCACCTATTGCGCACGTTATGCAGATTTCTTCGGCAGCAAGGCGCTCCACGGACTGAAACTTGCCGTCTATCAGCATTCGGCCGTCGGCCGCGACCTGCTGGTCTCTGTGCTCGAATCTCTCGGCGCCCAGGTGATCAGACTCGGGCGCTCCGAATGCTTCGTTCCCGTCGATACCGAAGCCGTGCGTCAGGAGGACCGGGCTCAGGCCCGACATTGGGCACTGAAACATGAATTCGACGCGCTTCTGACGACAGATGGCGATTCCGACCGCCCCCTTCTGGCTGATCGTCATGGCATCTGGCTTCGTGGGGACGTGCTTGGCATTCTGGCGGCGCGTTTTCTGCAGGCAAGAGCCGTTGCAACGCCAGTCAACAGCAATACCGCGCTCGAACAGACGGGTTTCGCAGAGGAGATCTCTCGCACACGGATCGGCTCACCCTATGTCGTGCAGGCCATGACAGAAGCGGCGCAGAAGGGCATCGCCCCGTCGGTCGGTTATGAGGCCAATGGCGGTTTTCTTCTGGCAACTCCGGTCGCATTGCAGGGGCGCTCGCTTGAGGCCTTGCCAACGCGCGATGCCGTTCTGCCAATGCTCTGCGCACTTGTGGCCGCACGAGGCTGCGGCGATGATCTGACGGCTCTTCTCGACACTCTACCCCCACGTTTCACCGTGAGTGACAGACTGGCGCCGCTTGCCAGCACCCGCAGCCTGACCGGGATCGCCAGATTGCGCGAAGAAACGATCGCAACAGGATCCCTCATGCCTTTCAGCGCCTCATGCGGCCCCCTAAGCCGCCTTGATGAGACTGATGGGCTGCGCCTGATTTTTGAAAACAATGCCGTTGTCCATTTCCGCCCCTCGGGCAATGCTCCCGAATTGCGTGTCTATGCCGAGGCGGGAAATGAAGATGTCGCCGGGCAACTTCTGCAGATGGGGCTTGCTCTGGCTGCCCCATGGCGTGATTAAACTAAAACCGGTTTTCCAGCCCTTCGCTTCCAGCCATCCCTTCTCCATTCATCAGACGCCCGCAAGGGCATCGCGATACGGAACAAGCTCTTGCCGTCTCTTACCAGATCCCAACAGCCTCTCATCATTCCGGTGATCCTGTCCGGCGGTTCTGGCAGTCGCCTCTGGCCCGTCTCCCGCAGCAGCTTTCCGAAGCAGTTCTGGCCTCTTCTCACTGACAAGACCCTGCTTCAGGAGACGGCCCTGCGCGGGGAGAAAGCAGGGCTCGGCCAGCCCGTTATCGTCTGCAATGCGTCTCATCGCTTCATCATCGCCGAACAGTTGCGGGCTATTGGCATCGACGACGCCTGTATTCTGCTGGAACCCTCGGCGCGCAATTCTGCACCCGCCATCGCGGCGGCGGCTTTCCTGATTGCCGAACGATACCCTGAGGCCATTTTATGGGTGATGGCTGCCGATGCGGCCATCACCGATCTTGCAGCTCTATATGCGACACTCGACATTGCTGTCGCCGCGGCGTCGCAAGGCTATATCGCGACATTCGGCATACAGCCGAACAAGCCGGAAACAGGCTATGGCTATATAGAGCGGGGTGAGGCCCTCTCGACTGTGGAGGGTGCCTTTCACATTGCCCGCTTCATGGAAAAACCCAATCTGGCGCAGGCGACGGCACTCGTCCAAAACGAACGTTACTCCTGGAATTCGGGAATGTTTGTTGCCCGCGCCGATGTCCTTTTGCGCGAAATCGAGACATTCGAGCCTGAGATTCATAGCTGTGTCGGACAGGCGGTTGCCCAGCGTCAGACCGATCTCGACTTCGAACGCCTCGCTCCCGAGGTGTTCGATAAATCACCCGATATCTCAATCGATTACGCTGTAGCGGAACGCACGCAATGCGCGGTCGTCGTCCCCGCGCGCTTTGGCTGGTCGGATATCGGCAGCTGGGATGCCCTTTGGGAAATCAGCAGCAAGGACACAAGCGGGAATGTCGCCGCTGGTAACGTCTTTCTGGAGGATACCCGCAATTGCTATGTCCGCTCGGATGGTATTGTCACCGCGGTCATGGGCGTGGATGAGCTCATCGTGGTCGTGACAGAGGATGCCGTAATGGTCTCGCATCGTGATCGCGCCCAGGACGTCAAGAAAATAGTCACACGCCTGACCGATGCAAATTGTCCTGAAGCCACCAGCCATAACCGCATGTATCGCCCCTGGGGCTTTTACGAGAGCCTGATCCGTGGTGACCGTTTTCAGGTCAAGCGTATCCATGTCGATCCGGGCGAGGTGCTCTCGCTGCAGAAGCATTTTCATCGCTCGGAACATTGGGTGGTAGTGGCAGGAACTGCTGTGGTCACGCGCGATGGCGAAGAACTGATCGTGCGGGAAAACGAGAGTGTCTATCTGCCTCTAGGCTGCACCCACCGTCTGGCCAATCCGGGCAAGATCGCCCTGACCCTGATCGAGGTACAGTCCGGTCCGTATCTGGGCGAAGACGATATCATCCGCCTCGATGATGTTTACGCCCGGAAGTAACCGCAGCGAAAACGACCAGAGCGCAGAAAATCGGAAGATCCTGCCCCAGCACATGAAGGGCAGGATACAAGGCGCATACCGGGATGCGTCTCTTGTGAAACCTAATTTTATAGGAAATGCTGGGGCGAATGACGGGACTCGAACCCGCGACCACCGGTACCACAAACCGGCGCTCTACCAACTGAGCTACATCCGCCACACAGCGATGCCCGATGTAAAGAAATGCGGGGCAGGCGTCTAGCCCCTTTATCGAAATTCTTTTTTCAGCCCTGACCGGTTTCGCACGACACGTCCGTCACATCCTTTCAGGACAGGGATAGACCGGGCCCTCCCGACAAACGGCGCCGGATTATACGCTTTCCGTCAGCTTCCCCCTTGCGAACCGTTACGGCTCTTTCTACCTTTGCGACGCCATTGCCGCGTCGGGCCGGAATACGACGAAAAAATCTGATCGTTTTTCATCCGAAGGAGTCGTCTCTTGAACCTCTCGACCTATCGCGCACAGTGGGCTTTCAGCCCGCTGCGTGAGGTGCTGGCTGGCATGGTGGGCACGTTTGCGCTCATTCCTGAAGTCATTGCCTTTTCCTATATCGCAGGCGTTTCTCCGGCCGTTTCGCTCTACGCCTCTTTTGTCATCAGTGTGGCGATCGCCATCACGGGCGGCAGACCGGGCATGATCTCTGGAGCCGCCGGGTCGGTCGCCCTCGTTGCGGCCGCCCTCGTGCATCATCACGGCATCCAGTACATGTTTCTGGCAACGCTTATTGCGGGGGCGATGCAGATCGTCTTCGGATTGCTGCGTCTGCATGTGCTGATGCGGTTCGTGTCGAAAGAGGTGCAGACGGGCTTCGTCAACGCCCTGGCCATCATGATCTTTTCGGCACAGGTGCCGCAAATGCTGCATGTCACCTGGCATACCTATGCCCTGATCGCCCTGGGCCTCGCCATCATCTATCTGCTGCCGCGCCTGACCACGGCCATTCCTTCGCCGCTGATCTGTATCGTCGTGCTAACCCTGATCACAATTTGGCATCCCATGCCCGTTCACACGGTGGCCGATCTCGGTGCACTCCCCAATGGCCTGCCCTCGCTCATTTTCCCGCATGTGCCATTCACGCTCGAAACCTTCGAAATCGTCATGCCCTATGCGCTGGCGATGGCCGCTGTCGGATTGCTTGAATCTCTCATGACCGCCGGTGTGGTGGACGACCATACTGACACGCATGGCGAACCACGCATGGAATGCACGGGTCTGGGCATTTCGAACATCGCCGTGGGGCTGTTCGGCGGCATTGCAGGTTGCGGCATGATCGGCCAGACCGTTGGCAATCTGCGTTATGGCGGACGCGGGCGCCTCTCCACCTTTACGGCAGGTGCGTTCCTTCTGGCCCTGATGGTGCTTCTGCATGACTACGTCGCCAAGGTGCCCATGGCGGCCCTCGTCGCCATCATGATCATGGTATCGGTCAGCACCTTTGCCTGGGGGTCGCTGCGAGACGTTATGCGTCACCCGAAATTGTCGAGCCTCGTCATGATCGTGACCGTAATCGTGACAGTGACAACCCATGATCTGGCAGCTGGCGTGGCTGTCGGCGTTCTTCTGAGTGGTGTGTTCTTTGCCTGGCGGGCAATGGGCATGCTCCGCATTGAGACCCACAAGGGTGAAGAGGTGGATGTCTATACGGTACATGGCCAAGTGTTCTTCGCGTCGGCTGACATGCTCTATGACGCTGTTGATTTTCAGACCAAGGCGAAGTCTGTCGAGATCAATGTGGCCGATGCGACGTTCTGGGACATCACTTCGGTCGATATACTTGAAAAGATCGTTGGCAAATTACAGGGGCGATCCATCGACGTCCGTGTTGAAGGGCTGCATAGCCGCCGCCACGGTCTGATTGCCGAACAATCCGACGAGCCTCTGCTGTCGATGTAGGACCTCTTGCGGTCCCGCCTGAGAAACACCCGGGCGGGACAAACGCTTCAGTCTGGACAGAGACTGCCGTTACTATGGCGATCGCCAACCCGCCTCATGACAAAAAAATCGTCGCCTTCCTCTTTGCCTGATTAGAAAGCAATAAAATATTGTCTAAATCACGCAACACAAAGTAGCAATTTTATCGTTCTTCACAGCAAATAATGACGTTATTAGTGTCCAAAAATCAGAACAGGATGCTGAAAATGATTGTGTACGAAGGGGATGAGATTGTACTTCATCATCACAAAGGAAACTCCGCCTACACGATCATTACTTTCATCGGCATTAACTACGAGTGTGTCGCGAGAGACACCTTCTTGCTTAAACATGTCGCCCGCATTAGAGATCTCGATGTCATCGGGTTCGCAACGAAGAAACCAAACTGGTTTCTCAGCGACGAGATGGACGAGGCGATCAAAGTAGTCGATCAATTAATCGGCCCCGATAGAGTCCGTCTGGTGTTAGGACAGTCCATGGGGGGGTATGCTGCGCTCAAGTTTTCCAGAAGGCTCTCCGCCGACTACGTCATGGCGCTATCGCCAAAATTTTCCATTCACCCCGATGAATGCGATATTACGAAAGATTACGGAAAATACCTGACGGACAAGATGGTCAATATGTCCATCAAGCCGGAAGATATCGGAGGACGCTCCTTTCTTCTCTCAGATCCTAAAGAAAGGGTCGACGCCTATCATACGCATCTACTGCATAACGTTAGCCCGGATATTGTCCATGTGCCCACTTTCTATAGCGGACACGTCGTTTATGAGAGCGTCTCTGGCTCCAAGTCCATCTCATCTATCATCGAAGCCCTCGCAAGCGGTCAGCCCACCCTTGTCAGGCGCGAGGTCAGTATTCAGCGTCGACGCAACCCAGCCAATCTGAGAAATCGGCTTTTTCTGGCCTCATCGCGCCATGCGAGGCTCGTCGCCCTGACCCTGATTTCCGACCAGATCGACGCGATGAAGAACAGGATGTTTATCTTCGCCCATACTGGATTCGTCACCGGGATCATCTATCAGGTTGCATTGCGCGGCGATCACGCTCTTGCTGTGCGGCTCAAGCGTAAGCTCATGATGCACCTTGCCACTCAAGGGCCTGGCATATCCTTCGATGAGGTACTCGCGACCAACAACATCACCGGACCACTTTGCCTCGATTTTCATGAACGGGTCCTGTACTACGATCCCGTAGAAAAACGCCTCACCGTCGAACGCCTCACCGTACGCGCTTCACGCTTACTGCCGGTTTATCCGGGAGAGAATTCTCTCGCCTGCGTGACGATATTGGGAGAACGCTTCATGCTGGTCGCAACAGGAGAAACCATTGACTTTGTCCCTACAGGACAAGTGAGACCCGGGACCCTGATTTTCCAGTCGCAGGGAGCCCATTACACGATCAGACTCGGCCAGAAACTGGTTACCTCCGTGCACGGCGGGTCCATAGCATTCTGGACCGATACCGAAAATACATGGGAGCGTTTCGTCGTCGTCTGAAAAGCCCCTTATCTTGCTCTGATCGCGACCAGTAGCGCGATGCACGCGCAAGGAATCGTGCTTTAATAGTCTCCTAGAAGGGGCCTTGTCTCTGGACTGTCCCTCTGGAGACCCTGTACACTTAGGGCGGACGCCCAGACAGGACGCATGCTCCCGCAAGAGACCACGTTGCATCCTGCCCGGAATAACGTCAGGGTTTCGGCCAACCCGTCGCAGGGCGGTCGAAGTGAGCAAGCAGATCCTGATCCGGGATATTGGTCAGGTCCTTGCTTTCGCTCTTGATCAGCTTTTTGCTTGTCGCCTTGGACAGATGCTCGCGAATATCGTGCAGCACATGCGGTGCCGCAGCGAGAACCAGACCTTCGAGCGCAGCATTGGCGTTGAGCGTGGCTTCGATCTCATCGGCGATCAGTCGGGCGAAACGCTCTTTTACCTGAACCTTGGGATCCGAGCGGGGTTCCTTGATGGAGGCGACATCACCTGCTGCATCGGTTGCCTTGTCATGGGCACCGAAACGCTGGATCGTACGCATCTGCTGGCCATCATAGCGCAGAAAGCGGGCTTTCTCACCATCGCATACTGCATAAAGTACTGGGTCCTGAACGGCCATAAAACCTCTCCTATGTTCCTGAATAAAGAACGCTGGAGAGTAAAAGCCGTTTCTGCTTACACGGATATTTGAGAGTGCATCACAAAGACAGCACCAGTGCATCATGAACCATTTGCCAGTTCTGCCTGTCTGGCGCGTAAAGCAGACCACGCCCTGGAATGGCGGCGTGATAGGTCGCGCCATTGAGACGCGCGCCGTACCCTCCGGCTTCGTGCAGCAGGAGCCAGCCAGGACAATGATCCCACAGGCAGGTGCGGCTATAGGCCAGTACATGGCCATGGCCTGACGCAACCAGACGATATTCATGAGCCGCGCAGCGCAGATCCCAGAGTCCGGTCATGGCACGCAGATTGTGATCGGCCAGTGCCGTGTCGTTCACCGGCAGGGTGCGCCAGGCTATCTTGCCTGTAATTTCCTCGATGCGATGAAAAGGCGCCGCCACATGCAGGGGCATGACATGCCCTGTCTCGTCCTCTGACCATGCGCCTTCATTTTTCAGGGCAAGAGACGCCGATTGCGTGACCGGATCGAGAATAACACTGGCCACCGGGATGCCCCTCTCAAGCACCGCCATCATGACACCGAACGCAGGCAGACCGGCCGCGTAATTGGCCGTACCGTCGATAGGGTCGATGGTGACAGACAGCTCGGCTTTGGCGGCCTGGTCGATCAAGGACGGATACTGGCTGCACCGCTCCTCACCAATCAGCAGCGCCTCGGGAAGCAGGAGCTTCAACCGGTCGGTGATATATTCTTCAGCCAGAACATCAGCCACCGTCACCAGATCGGAAGGCGACGTCTTGGTTCGGATATCCCTTTCTGCCAGCCGTCCGAAACGCGGCATGATGATGCGGGATGCCGCCTCACGGGCGATCAGGGAAATATCTTCGAGAAGCGCACGGGTCGCAACCGAGGGGCGCGCCGTCATCATGATGTCCTCAGCCTTCAATCCGTCTGCCCTCCCCATGAAGGGCCCTCATTCCGAGCGCCCTTCGTGTGACCAGTATCGAGACGATTTCAGGCAGATACAAGGCAATCCGGGTAGATCTGGCCAAAGCGTGACCGGTCCTGCTCGAAAAGCCGGACATCGAGCGTGATCTCGGTCTCCTGATCCAGCCGCTCAAGCACTTCACCATGCTCATACAGCCAGGCAAGCGCTGCACCATTGGTAATCTCAAGACGAATGCGCGTCAGAACCATCGACGCGGTCATATGCTGATCGAGCTGCGAATAGAGATTGGGCAACCCCTCGCCCGTGATCGCCGAGATAGCGACGCAGCCCGGATGACGGGGCACTGCCTCTATCCCACCCATGAGGTCGGCCTTGTTCAGCACCTCGATGGTACGCTGGGGCCAGTTCTCATCCAGCATCCCATCGCGCACCATGCCATCCAGCACATTGATCACGTCTGCACGCTGGGCGGCACTGTCAGGATGCGCCACATCACGTACATGGAGGATGATATCGGCCTCGGCCACCTCTTCGAGCGTGGCCCGAAAAGCTGCAACGAGTTCGGTCGGCAATTCGCTGATGAAGCCCACCGTATCCGACAGGATGACCCGTCGGCCCGAAGGCAGGCGAAGCCCGCGCATGGTCGGATCAAGGGTTGCAAAAAGCTGATCCTGCGCATGCACGGCCGAACCGGTCAGTGCATTGAAAAGCGTCGACTTGCCGGCATTGGTATAGCCTACCAGCGCAACGACGGGGAACGGTACCTTCTTGCGCGCCGAACGATGCAGCCCGCGCGTACGACGCACCTGATCGAGATCCTTGCGCAGACGCACAAGCCGCTCGTCGATCATGCGGCGATCGGCCTCGATCTGGGTTTCACCGGGACCGCCAAGAAAGCCAAAGCCACCTCGCTGGCGTTCCAGATGGGTCCAGAGCCGGACAAGACGCGATCGCTGATATTCGAGATGGGCAAGCTCGACCTGCAACACGCCTTCGCGCGTCGCAGCACGGGCACCGAAGATATCAAGAATGAGGCCTGTACGGTCGAGAACCTTGCAGTTCATCGCCTTTTCGAGATTGCGCTGCTGGCCCGGCGAAAGCTTGGCATCAACGATCACGACCTTGACGTCGTTCTCTTCCACCATCTCGGCAAGCTGCTCTACCTGTCCCTTGCCGAACAGGGTGGCCGGGCGCACAGCCCTGATGGCAAGTACAGCCTGCCTGACAACTACAAGACCGATCGAGGAGGCGAGCCCGACAGCCTCTTCCAGACGGGCTTCCGCAGCGCGGAACTCGTCATTCGGTGTCGGGCGCTCCCATGGGAGAACAACCGCGGCGCGTGTCGCGGGAGGTGTCGTACTGGTAGTTACTGACACGTTCTGGAAAAACTCCTGCCCTTACAGCTCGATCTCGCCATCCTGCGCGAACAGCGACAGGGGAGCGACGGGCATGATCGTGCTGACGGCATGCTTGTAGACAAGCTGCGTATGACCGTCGCGACGCAGAATGATCGTCTCATGATCGAAGCGCGGGATCACACCCTGCAGCTTCACACCATTGACCAGAAACACGGTCACGGGCAGGCCGTTCTGCTGGGGGTGCTGCAGGAAGACATCCTGCACAGTTTCGCCCTGGTTAAATTCGGTAAAGGGGGCGGCGTTCGGGGTCGGGTTGGGATTAGCTCTGGCCAATGTTGCTCTTCTTTTTATCAGGTATATGAGACGGGCCCCATTTTCGGGGGTCAGAGATCAACGTCACAAACGCTGCTCTGGATTTGTGTCCTTATCTTATCTTCATTGAAATCTGGTTTCCAGACTCACAGGGTCCTATCTTCTGGCGTCACACCCAGCTGCTTCAGCTTGCGATGCAGGGCACTGCGCTCCATGCCGACAAAATTCGCCGTGCGGCTGATATTGCCACCGAAACGCAAAAGCTGCACCTGCAGATATTGGGTTTCAAACAGATCGCGCGCCTCGCGCAGCGGCAGTGCCATGACATCAGCCCCCGCATCGAGACGGGTCATCGACGGCGCCCCCTGGCTCACAGTGCTGGGCAACATGTCTGCGCGAATCAGATCCTGGCCGTTCGGCATCATGATGAGCAGACGTTCCATCAGATTGCGCAGCTCTCTGATATTGCCCGGCCATTCATAGGATTGCAGCGCTGCCAGCGCATCCACCGACAGTTCACGCGGCGCAAGACCGGCATTCTCGGCATAGCGTTGCAGAAAATGCTGCGCCAGGGCCGGAATGTCCTCGCGACGCTCGCGCAGTGAGGGCAGACGCAGCGGCACCACCGCAAGGCGGTAATAGAGATCCTCACGAAAACGCCCGAGAGTGATCTCGCCCTGAAGGTCGCGATTGGTCGTGGCAATAACGCGCACATCCACCTTGACCCGTGCCGCACCACCCAGACGTTCGAATGTCTGATCCTGCAACGCCCTGACGATCTTGCCCTGGGTCTCGAGTGGCATGTCAGCCACTTCATCGAGAAGCAGCGTCCCCTTATGAGCACGCTCCAGCACGCCGGTGCGGCGCATCGTGCCGTCGGCCTGGCCTTCGATACCGAAAAGCTCTTCCTCGAAGCGATTGGGCGCGAGCGTTGCACAGTTGAGGGCAATGAACGGACCCGACCCGCGACGTGAACGCGAATGAAGCATCCGCGCGGCAATTTCCTTGCCCGAGCCAGCCGGGCCGGTAATCAGCACGCGCGAGTTGGTAGGGGCCACCCGGTCGATCTGGCCACGCACGGCACTGATGCCGGGGCCTTCACCGAAAAGCATGGTCTCATTGCCCGAGCGCAACCGCAGCTCGGCATTCTCGCGCTCGAGACGCGCCGCCTGAAGCGCACGCTGGACCACCAGGATCAATCTGTCGGTCTGGAACGGCTTTTCGATGAAGTCATAGGCGCCATGCTGCAGGCTCGAAACCGCCGTCTCGATGGTGCCATGACCCGAAATCATCACGACAGGCAGACCCGGCTCTTCGGCCTTGAGCGTCTTGAGCAGGTCGATCCCGTCCAGACGCGACCCCTGAAGCCAGATATCGAGAATAACCAGCGACGGACGGCGCGCCCGGAACGCTGCCAGAGCCTGATCCGAATTCGCCGCTACGCGCGTTTCATAGCCTTCATCGCGAAGGAGTCCCTCAATGAGAAGCCGGATATCCGGCTCGTCATCGACGATCAGGATTTCATGCTCCATGCGCATCCCCCATCAGACGTTCATTGCTCCTTGCGCGCTTCACCTGGTTCGGGACCCTGATCACGCACCGGCAGGGTGAGCGTCGAGACGGTACCGCGCCCGTCCGTTCGGTCCTCCAGTCTGATCCCACCTGCGTGATCCTCCATGATCTTCTTGACGATCGCGAGCCCGAGTCCCGTTCCTTTCGGTTTGTGCGTGATATACGGTTCCGTCAAGCGGTGGCGGTCAACTGAAGGCAAACCAATGCCATCATCTGTCACCTGAACAGCCGCTTCCACCCCGTTCACCGCCAGAGAGACCCTGATACGCCCCACTGTCGCCCCCGCGTCACCCCCATGTCCCTCTGAATCGACTTCATGATCCGGCACCACCATGGCGATGGCATCGGCCGCGTTCTGCAGCAGATTGGTAAGCGCCTGCCCAACCAGACGCCGGTCACAGCGTACAATCGGCCCTTGAGGCGGCAGGGACGCCGTATCGTAGATAATTTCAGGATGGGCATTGCGCTGCAACACCAGCGCCTCGCGCACCAGACGCACCAGATCCTCATCCTTGAGCACAGGCTGCGGCATACGGGCGAAAGACGAGAACTCATCAACCATTCGGCCGATATCGCCCACATGACGAACGATCGTATCAACACACTGCCCGAACGTCTCGGGGTCGGAGCTGATCTCGCGCATGAAACGACGCTTCAGCCGTTCGGCCGAAAGCTGGATGGGGGTCAGCGGATTCTTGATCTCATGGGCAATACGGCGCGCCACATCAGCCCAGGCTGCCTTTCTCTGTGCAGAAAGCAGAGCCGTGATATCGTCAAACGTCACCACATAGCCGGTCGATTCGTCGCTGCGCTGCTCGGCCACTGCGCGCACGAGCAACGTACGCCCGGCACTGCCGACACTTGGACCATCACCCAGGGTCACGCTTTTTTCCGGCGCATCGATCTGGATCTCTGCCGTATGCGCCTGACCCGGCTCGGCCCGCGCCCGATCAAGCATCCCGACAAACTCGGGTACCATGACACTCAGGGGCTGACCGATGCACAGATCGAGGTCGCGCTGCAGAAGACGGGACGCCGCACGGTTGGGCAGTTCGACCACCTGATCCGCATCCAGACCGATCACCCCTGCCGACACGCCGGAAAGAACGGTCTCGGTAAAGCGACGGCGCTCGTCGATCTGCTCATAGGCCACCATCAGCTCGGTTCGCTGGGTCGAAAGCTGATCCGTCATGCGGTTGAAGGCGCGAGAGAGCGTGCCGACCTCATCGTCCTTTCGTCCGTCTCGGCCCCGCGCCTCAGGCACACGCACCGTGAGATCGCCCTCGCTGATGCGTCGCGCCGCCAGAATGAGCAGACCCAGAGGCTGGGTGATCTGCTTGGCCAGAACGAGCCCTGTCAGCATGCCGATGCTCAACACCAGCAATCCGAGCATGGCAAAGATCAGCACGAAGCTGATCTGGATGGCCGATCGGTGAGCGTTCAGTCGCTGATATTCCGAAACCACCGCATCCGTATGGCGCATATGCTCCAGAATCTTGGCATCCACGGGCCTCGTGATGACAAGCATCAGACCCGAGCTTGGCCCGAGATTCACCACAGCGCGCACGGTTTTCTCATCAGGACTGTCGAGAATGGCCACATCATTGGTGCGGGCCAGCGTCGTGGCATCCTTGGGGGGCAGAGCCAGCTGCTGGCCCTGCAGAGCCGCAAGACCACCTGAAGCGACCACCTTGTTGGTGTAGGAATCGAACACCACGGCCTCGTTCAGCCCGCGTTCGGTCGCCTCGACGTCGAGCATCATCCCGAGCTGGGTGGGATCACGCATCAGATCCACACCATGGCGATACATCTCGTCGTTATTGGCCGTGATGATGATATTCGCCAGGGCAAAAGCCTCTGTGCGAATATTGTCGTTATGCTCCTGCAGATAGCCTGCAGCCACATCGCGCGCTTCGGTAAGGGCGGTATTGACCCGGTTCGAGAACCAGATCTGGATACCGAAATGGAAGAACAGCGCCGCCAGACCGCCGATCACGACGGTAGGCGCCACCGCCACCACGCCGAAGAGCGTGATCAGCCGCACATGAAGCCGCGCCCCCGCCAGCCCTCGGCGACGCTCGGCCAGCATCCGCCCGACCCGGATGATGACGGCCGTACCCAGAAGGAGCAGCACGATGAAATCGAGCAGAAACACAACGGCCTCGATCTGCGGGCGATAGGCAAAGGAAAGCCCGCGCGCCAGAACGACAAAGGTCGTGACCAGCAGCACGAGCGCCGCACAGGTCAGCACCATGGCGGTTTTCAGACGGCTCACGTGACGAAGGAGCGATCGCTTTGCAAGAGAACCGTCCTCAGGCACGGAATCAGTTTCTTCAGTCATGCGTCCCTCATCGGAGGCGCGATGCGACGCGTCATTGCCTGTCATGATCGAGAACGGCCCACTTCAATGCCAAGAAGCTGCAAACGTTTGCGTAGCGTGTTGCGGTTGATCCCGAGCAGAGCCGCCGCCCTGATCTGATTGCCATCGGTTGCTTTCAGCACCAGACGGAACAAAGGGCGCTCGACCTCTGCCAGAACACGCGCATGAAGCGTGCCCTGCGTATCGGTTTCAAGATCGAGCATGGAAGGCAGATAACGCGCCATCAGCCCCTGAAAAGACGCCGCATCGGGCGTCGTGTCGACACGATGCATATCGGCCAGAAGCGAGGCGGTAAGCAGATCACCCTTCACGCTCTGGCATGCATGATGCAGCAATTGCCGCATCTGTCGGAAATTGCCAGGCCAGTCCTGATGAGCCAGCCAGGGCAGGCAATCGTCATGCAGAACAAGTTGGCTGCCGTTTTGCCCCATCCATACCGCGCATACTGTCGACAGATCGTCACGCCTGTCACGCAGCGGAGGGACCGACAGATTATGCGGGGCCAGAACAGCACCCAACGCCTCGCTCATGCGGCGATCCTGAACCAGACGCGCAGGGGACCAGGAGCTTGTGCAGATTACGGCCGGGCGTGTTGAGCTGACTGTGCCCTGCAGCATCTGCACCAGAGCCGCCTGCAAGCCGGGTTCTGCCAGACCGATTTCATTGATGAAAAGGCAGCCCGTGGTCGCATCCGACACAGCGTCCTCGAAGGAAAGCCGGTCGATCACAGGAACGAAGCGACCACTCCTGCCGGACTGGGTCCAGAGATAGCGCGCCGCGCGCGTTCTGCCGCTGCCGGATTCGCCTGTCAGCACATGAAGCCCGAAAGCAGAAAGACTGCTGTCCAGCCCGTCACGCAACTGCTTGACGGAATCGGACTGCCCATCGAAGCCGAGACTGGCAGGGGCACTGCCCTGACCGAGCGGCGCGCCCCTCACAAACGGACTGGGGTGCTAAAGAGAGCCTCGTCAGAGCGCATTCAGGCGGCTTCTTCGATCGCGTCAGGGCGTTGATGGGTGCTCTCGCGATCGCGGGTCACCCCATTGGCGATCTGCTGATCGTAGAACGCTGTGAGATGATCGATCACGTCCTGTGCCTGATCCATCTTGTTGATACTGGCACGAAAGGCCGCCGAGCCGGGAAGCCCGTGCGAATACCAGGACACATGCTTGCGTGCGAGGCGCAGGCCCGGACGCTCGCCGAAATGATCGAGCATCATGCCATAGTGACGCAGCACGATGTCTTTCTCACGTGTCAGATCAGGGTCGGGCACATCTTCGCCCGTACGCAAAGATTGCGCCACCTGAGCCAGAAACCACGGCCTGCCGTAGCAGCCACGACCGATCATCACCCCGTCAGCGCCTGAGGCCGCAAGCGCGTCACGGGCATTCTGAATGGAGACGATATCACCATTGACGATAACCGGCAGCTTCACGCTTTCCTTTACCGTCCTGACGAAATCCCAGTCTGCCGTGCCATTATAGAACATCTGTCGGGTGCGACCATGCACCGTCACCAGTCGGATGCCCACATCCTCGGCAATACGGGCAAGACGGGGCGCATTGAGCGACTGGTGGTCCCAGCCCATACGCATCTTCAGCGTGACAGGCACCTTCACGGCCTTGACCGTGGCCTCAAGCAGGGCTGCCGCCTTCACCTCATCGCGCATCAGCGCCGAACCTGCAGACTGCCCGACCGCCACCTTCTTCACAGGGCAGCCGAAATTGATATCGATGAGATCGGCGCCCTGATCGACAGCAATCTTTGCCGCCTGCGCCATGGCCTCAGGATCGCATCCGGCAAGCTGCACCGAATTCGGACCGTTTTCCGCGCTGCGGGCCATGCGCAGCGTGTTCTCGTTTTCCCGCACCATCGCCCATGAGGCGATCATTTCCGATACGACCAGCCCGGCACCCAAGTCGCGCGCAAGCTGACGAAACGGCAGATCGGTAACGCCCGACATCGGAGCCAGAATGACCGGCGTCTCGATGACGACGCCACCACCGAGATCAATCGGACGCAGGTCAAGGGCGCGGCGCGACCCAGCCACGTCAGGTGAAGGAGAAATGCTCATGATTCCTCAAGAATACCGACGCATCCTGCCCGAAGCAATCAGAGATCGAGTCATATGGCAGCGTGCGAATATCAGGCGCGCTGGCGCTTCCCGAATACTTTCCCCCTGATCGGGCAGGGCGTCACCCTAGAGCCCTTGAGAGCCTTCTGAGGCTTGCCTCATCCGGTGGCAGACCGAAACGCAGAAGGGTTTCGTCCCACTCGAAACGGCGCACGAGGAGGCCAGCCTGAGCAAGCATTTCCCAGATCTTCCTTGCCTGAGGCGACCGGAAGAGGCTGAACAGCGAGGTTCCACCGACAAAATCGAGCCCTGCCCGCGTCACAACCTGACGCAGGGCCGCCATCTCCCGCTCCAGACGTGACGCCATGGCCATGCGCCAGTCACGGTCGCAAAGAGCGTCGCGGCCGATATGACAGGCGGGCGTACTGACAGGCCAGGGCCCCATGGCAGCCCGCATCGCGTGCAAAACCGGATGGGAGCCAAGAAGAAAGCCGATTCTCACCCCTGCCAGACCATAGGCCTTGCCAAAGGAGCGACAGATAACGAGGCCCGGATGCGGCAGAAGCGAAGCCGCACTTTCGGGGCAGAAATCGGCAAAGGCCTCATCGACAACGATCATGCCTCCAAGACGGGCATGGCTTTCGGCAAGCGACGCGATTTCGCCAAGGGTGAGACGATGCCCGGTCGGGTTATTGGGTGAACACACAACGCTCACCATGTGACTGACCGGCATGGCGGGCGCCGCTTCATAGGGCACGGTGTCGATTGCAAAACCGGCTTCGCGCCAGGCAGCATCGTGACCGCTATAGGTCGGCCCCAGAATGCGAATGACCGAGGGCGTGAAAAAGCGCTGTAGAAAGACAGGCAGAAGACCGATCAGCATCTGCGTACCGGCGCCGACCAGAACATGATCCGGCGAGACGCCATAGGCCTCTGCGGCGGCAAAGCGCAGGGCCTGTTCCTCCAGCGGGTCCGGCAGGCGCTGCATCAGGGAGGGGTCGAGCCTTACCAGCGGATGGGCATGCGGGTTGATGCCGGTCGACAGATCGATCCAGGGCGTCGGCGCTGCGGGAAAAAGCCGCGCCAATTCGCTCAACCGACCACCATGCACTGGCCAGGGTGTCATGCTATGGTCGGTCTTCTCATGCAGCCCGGTCATTTTGTTCCATGTTCCTTTCCCTGACCCTTTGCGCCCTTCTGATCGAGGCGGCTTTCGGGTATCCGGACGCGCTGTTTCGCCGGATCGGCCATCCGGTAACATGGATCGGCCGCCTGATCACGACGCTCGAGCACCGGCTTGGTGGGAAGACTTCCGTTTTGCACAAGCGGGCCTGCGGGCTGCTCGCTCTGGGACTGATCATTGCCGTGCCGGTCGGCATCACGATTTTGCTGCAGATCCTGCTGCACCGTTTCCTGCCGCAAGCCCTCTCCCTCGCCGTTGAATCCCTGTGCGCCAGCACATTGATCGCCCAGCGTGCGCTTTATGAGCATGTTCGCGCCGTGCTGACAGGGCTGAGGCAGGACGGGCTTGCGGGAGGGCGCCGCGCTGTCTCGCTGATTGTCGGGCGCGACCCGGAGACGCTCGACAGGGCCGGGGTCGTGCGGGCCGCCATAGAGAGTCTGGCCGAAAATTTTTCAGATGGCGTCGTTGCGCCCGTCTTCTGGCTGGCAGTGTTCGGACTGCCCGGCGCAGTCGCCTACAAGGCGATCAATACCGCCGACAGCATGATCGGCCATCTTTCCCCCCGCTATCGCGATTTTGGCAGGGCCGCAGCGCTTTGTGACGATTGCGTCAATATGCCCGCCTCACGTCTCACCGCATCATGGCTCTGCCTCGCCGCCCTGCTTTCCGGCGCTTCGGTCAAAGGCGCAATCCAGGCCATCAGACGGGACGCCACACGTCATCGCTCGCCGAATGCAGGGTGGCCCGAGGCAGCCATGGCGGGCGCCCTCGCTTTGCGTCTGGCCGGCCCGAGACAGTATAATGGCGTTGTCGTTGCCGATTCCTGGATGGGAAACGGGAGGGACGATGCCGGACCAGAGGATCTCGCAAAGGCGTTGACGCTGTATCGCCTTGGTTGCCTGATTCAGGCGGTCTGTCTGCTGGGCCTCTTGAGTGGAGTATATGCATGACCGCCCCTGTATTTGATCATACTTTCCGCGAGCAGCTCGACTCCCTATTTCTCTGGCGACGCGATGTGCGTCACTTCCGGCGCGACCCGGTACCGGAATCTGTGCTCGATCATATGCTCGCTCTCACCTGTGCCACGCCCTCGGTTGGGCTCAGTCAGCCCTGGCGCTTTGTACGCGTCGATGACCCGGCGCGACGCGCTGCGGTCAAATCGGAATTCCGAGAGCGCAATGCCGAGGCTCTGGCCGCACAGAGCGAGAGCGATTCTACCGCCTATGCCCGACTGAAGCTGGCAGGGCTCGATGAGGCCCCCCATCATATCGCGGTCTTCTGCGATCCCGATCCTGCCCAGGGGCGCGGGCTTGGGCGCCTGACCATGCCGGAAACCGTCCAGTGGTCAGCGGTCATGGCCATTCACGGGTTCTGGCTGGCCGCACAAGCCCATAATGTCGGGCTGGGCTGGGTCTCCATTCTGGACCCCGATCATATGAGCGACCTTCTCGGTACGGCACCGGAATGGCGTTTCATGGCCTATCTCTGCGTCGGCTATCCGGAGGAGGAACACGACACACCCGAACTCGAACGCAAAGGCTGGGAAAAACGGGCAACAGAGCGTCAGCGCTGGATCATGCGCTGATGCCGCTATCTAGATTGGCCTGCCGTCACCAGCGTTCCTGTTGAAGAAACCGCTCTGGCGCCTCTAAGCCGGAAAAGGCAGCCCCTGAGCCGCACAGGCCACCCAGTCGACAAAGAGGCGCACGGCGGCCGAGCGTTGTCTCGTGGGATAGGTATAGGCGAGAATACTGCCAGTTTCTGCAGACCACTCCGGCAGCACTCTTTTCAGACGCGGTTGCAGATCGGGATGATCATAAAGAAAGCTGGGCAGAACTGAAAAACCCTGTCCGGCCATGACGCTCTCAAGCACCAGATTGATGGGGCCAAGGGCAAGACAGGCATCGAACTGCATATGGCGCTCCGTAACACCATTCGTGAATGTCCAGCCCGCCTCGTCAATATGGTTGACGTAATCAATGAAAGGCAGCTTGCGCAGACAATCAAGCGTATCGATCGGCCCAAAACGATCGGCATGGTCGCGTCCGATCATGATCTGACGTTTGAAACTGCCAATACGGCGTACATGCAAGGCGTTGCTACCGAAGGCACGTGTGCGGATCGCCACGTCGAACCACGTCATTTTCAGATCAGAGACGTCGTCGGCAAGGGTAAAATTTACACGACAGGCAGGATAACGCGCCGCAAAAGCCTGGACGACCGGGAAGACGACATAGCGCCCGTAAGCCGCATTGGCGAGGACACGCAGCTCTCCCTGAGGGGAGGTGCCATGATACTGGGCATCGAGATAGGCCTTCTCTATCGCCCCGAGACCGACATTGCACCTCTTGTAGAACACTTCTCCCGCCCGGGTGGGAAGGATCTGCTTCGACGTGCGCACAAGCAGACTGGTCTGCAGTGCAGCCTCGAGATCGCTGATGGATTTACTGATGACGCTTTTTGACACCCCGAGGCTTCGTGCCGCTGCCGATACGGACCCTGCGTCGACAACAGAGATGAAATAGACCATCGCGTTGAAATTGATCTTTTTTCTCATACTCTCTCTCGGAAATCGTTCTCAAAAACAGAACGATGCGTTGCCAAAACTGGGCTTGTTTTTACACAGCATTTCAGCAAATGTTCAGCAACGTAAATTTTGGTCAACAAAGTCGCCTGACACAATCATGTTCGTTATAGACCGTTAAATCATTTCGACAACATGCGTAGGTAACACTGCATTTACGAATGTCTCACTAGAAAACGCGGCAACTGATACATAATCAAGACCGGAGATCTAAATGCATAATTTCAATACCCCCAGCGGCAGTCAGTATATGACAGAAAATCGCTGGAACAATCCGGCGGTCAATTCTGAAATAGTACAGAATTCGATTGAAATACATCACGATTACTACGAATCGAAAATGGTATTCGCCAAAAACGAATCGGGCGAAAACCTTGCAATAACAAGAAATGACCTCGAATCGGATAATCATCTGAGCGATGCCATCTCTTTTCTCAATTCCGATACCGCGCTCCTGAGCAAGACTGAGCAAGAACCGGTCTCGGTGCGCGTGGTTTGGAACCTTCTGGAAAATGTGAGCCGGGTCTATCTCCCCAAACTCGCAGCTACAGATGACAAGGAAACTGTTTGCCTTTCGGTTAAGGGCGACCCTTATTCCGTACGCGAAAACGGTGTCATGCTCGATGCACTCAATTACGTCCGCATGCTGTTTTCGGAACAGGCCAGAGCCTTTCCTGCGTACTGAGTAAAAGCCCTGTTGCTTTCTGTGTGTCTGGCGACCACTCCCCATCAACAGAGCGACAGCATCTTCTCGATCGACAGGTGTTCCTCGAGATGATCTGCCAGCGCATCCAGTGCTGTAAGAATACGCTGCGTGTTATCAAACGGTTCTGATATCCGGCCGAACTGAGTTAGAACCGTCGCACGCGACGCAGCGCTATCGAAGAGCCCATGAAGATAGGTCCCGCAGACCTGTCCCCCTTCTGACTGCGCCCCATCATATCGGCCATCGACAAACCTGACGTACGGACGCGTCATCCCCGACCCAACACTTACGCCCGCATGAATCTCATAACCTGCGACCGGCGCCTCCGATGGCAAGAGATGGCCCTCGATCTGCCGCACGGTCTTCATCGGTCGCAGCTCGGTCTCGATATCCAGATAACCCAAGCCCTCGCGCCGACACGCACGCCCTTCCAGACCGTCCGGATCGGCTATGCTGCGCCCGAGCATCTGATAACCGCCACAAAGACCGAGAATGCGCCCTCCGCGTCTATGATGCGCCCTGAGATCGATATCCCAGCCCTGGGTACGAAAGAAATCGAGATCGGCAATCGTGGCTTTCGATCCCGGCAGGATCACCAGATCACATGGCGGCAATGCCTCGCCGGGCGATATGAAAGCCGTTGCGACCTCAGGCTCGGCGCGCAGGGCGTCGAGATCGTCGAAATTCGCAATCATGGGCATGAGTGGCACAACGACGCGTAGCGCCCCCTTGCCCTGCCAGCCTGCAGCGAGATCGCCGGTATCTTCGGGCGGCAATTCCCTCATACGCCCGAAAAAAGGTACGAGCCCGCAGGGTGCCCAGCCTGTTCTTTCAGCGATGAAACGCATCCCGTCATCGAACAGGCTCAGGTCGCCCCGCATCCGGTTGACGATGAAACCCCTGATACGCTCATGGTCCGATGCAGGCAGAACGCTCTGTGTACCAACAAGGCTTGCAATCACACCGCCTCTGTCGATATCGCCGATCAGGATAACCGGCAGATCCGCCGCCTCGGCAAAACCCATATTGGCAATGTCATGGCGCCTGAGATTGACCTCCGATGCCGAGCCTGCCCCCTCGACCAGCACTATATCGGCCTCGGCCTGCAGCCGGGCAAAGCTGTCGAGAACGGCAGGCATAAGCAGCGGCTTGACCTCCTGATAGCCACGCGCCTGACGCTGCCCCCATACCCTGCCCTGCACGATGATCTGCGATCCCTGCTCGGATTGCGGTTTGAGCAGGACGGGATTCATGTGCACGCTGGGCATCACCCCACAGGCCAGAGCCTGCAGTGCCTGAGCCCGGCCTATCTCGCCACCATCTGACGTGACAGCGGCATTGTTGGACATGTTCTGTGGCTTGAACGGTCGTATCTTCAGCCCACGTCGTGTCAGGGCCCGGGCGAGCCCAGCAACAAGAACCGACTTGCCGACATTGGACCCCGTGCCCTGAAACATCAGGGCGCGTGGGGTCAAAACTCGACCCCCTGCTGCGCCTTTACCCCGTTCTTGAAATGATGCTTCACCAGCGTCATTTCGGTCACCAGATCGGCAGCTTCGGTCAGCCACGCTGGCGCATTGCGCCCGGTAATCACCACATGCTGCTGCGGCGGGCGATTATTCAGCCCCGCCATCACGGTTGCCTCGTCAAGATAACCATAGCGCAGGGCAATATTGAGCTCATCGAGCACGACAAGCGCCACTTCTTCCTGCGCCAGGGCAATCAGAGCCTGCTCCCATGCACGAGCGCAGGCGGCGATATCGCGCTCGCGATCCTGCGTTTCCCAGGTAAAGCCCTCACCCAGCGCATGGAACTGCGCCAGGTCGCCAAAGCGCATCAGCGCCCGACGCTCGCCCGTGTCCCATGCCCCCTTGATGAACTGAACCACAACCACCTTGCGCTCATAGCCCAGCATGCGCAGGGCCAGACCGAAAGCCGCCGTGGATTTGCCCTTGCCCGGCCCGGTATGCACGGCAAGGAGCCCTTTTTCGATCGTCTTTTCGGCGACTTCGCGGTCCTGCACCGCCTTGCGGTGCTGCATTTTCTCGCGGTAACGGGCGGTGTCGTCTTCTGCCGTCATTTCATCTCCAATACGCATCCTGCCGCGACAAACAATACGCGACGCGCCTCATGGGCCAGTTTCTGATGCAGCAGCCCGGCTTCATCCCTGAAACGCCGGGCCAGCGCGTTCTCCGGAACGATCCCGAGCCCGACCTCATTGCCGACAAGAACCGTCAGGGCCGCGCGCTGCCTCAATGTATCAAGCAGGCTTTCCGTCGCCGCTTCAATATCGTGTTCATCCAAAATTAAATTGGTCAGCCATAAAGTCAGGCAGTCGATCAGAACCGGTTGAGACCCATGCAAGGCAGAGACGAGGTCGAGCGGGGCCTCGATTGTTTCCCATCCCGCCCCGCGCTGCGCACGATGCAGGGCGATACGCGCGCGCATCTCGTCATCCCAGGCGCGTCCCGTGGCAACATAACGCCAGGGCCCCGCTTGCGCCGTGACCAGCGCCTCGGCGTGCCGGCTCTTGCCCGAACGCGCGCCGCCCAGAACCAGAATGGAATTCATCACCCGCTTCCTCTTGCAGAACAGCGCTTATCCCAACAGAAAGGCCTGATGTCACCTTTCCACTCGCTCGATGCGCTGCACGCGGCCTGCACCACACTGCCCATGCCGGACAAAGAGGCCGTTTCCCGGATACGGGCACGCGAGGCGGTTCTGACCAAACCTGCAGGCAGTCTCGGGCGACTGGAAGAACTTGTCGAATGGTTCGGCGCTTGGCGCCCCCTGCAGATCGATCAGGTAGATCTCTGCATTTTTGCTGGCAATCACGGTGTTCTGGCCCAGAACGTCTCGTCATGGCCCGCCGATGTCACCGCCGCCATGGTCGCCAATTTCACTCAGCAGGGTGCAGCCATCAACCAGCTTGCGCGGGTTGCCGATGCGCATCTGCATATCGTGCCCATCAGTGACCTGACACCCAGCGCCGATTTCACGCTGCATCCGGCCCTCTCTCCCGAAGATTTTCTCGCGGCCGTATCGGCAGGATATGACGCCGTTCCGACCCGGTGCGACCTGCTGGCGCTTGGTGAACTTGGCGTTGGCAACACGACCGCCGCCGCCGCCCTCGCCGCCGCACTCTTCGGTCAGAATGGCGCCTACTGGGCCGGGCGTGGCGCCGGGCTCGACGAAGCGGGACTAGCCCGTAAGGCTAGCGCCATCGACAGGGCGCTCGCCCTTCATGGACGCAATCACAGCCCGCTCGATCTGGCGCGCCTCTATGGCGGGTGGGAGCTTGCCGCCCTGATGGGCGCCACGCTCGCGGCACGTCACCGCCGTATACCGGTGCTTCTGGACGGTTTTGTCGTTACCGCCGCCGTTGCCCCGCTTGCCCTGCTCGACCCGACAGGTCTCGATCACACGCGTCTCGCCCATCAATCGCAGGAGCAGGGACACCGCGAGCTGGCCGAGCGTCTCGGCCTCGACCCCCTGATCAACCTGCAACTGCGCCTTGGCGAAGGCTCGGGCGCGGCTCTGGCCATCCCGCTTGTGCGTGCCGCACTCGCCTGTCACAACGGCATGGCGCGCTTTGCCGATGCCTCGATCGACGACATGAACGAACGAAAAACAACAAAAATAAAAACAGATGACTGAGATACGCGCAGATTTGGCGGCGGGCCTCAGCCTGCTCACGCGGCTCCCGACAGGATGGCTCTATTCGCCCAAGGGCGACATCAACCTTGCCCGCTCCAGCTGGTGCTGGCCTCTGATCGGTGGAGCCATTGGCGCCCTGACCGGCGCCGTGCTGGTGCTTGGTATCACCCTTGGCATGCCTGCCATCGTTGCTACCGGCTGGGCTATTGTCGTCCAGCTCGTCCTGACAGGCGCTCTGCACGAAGACGGCTTCGCCGATTGCGTCGATGGATTATTCGGCGGAAAAACCCCTCAGAAACGCCTGGAAATCATGCGTGACAGCCGTATCGGGAGTTATGGCGGGCTGGCACTCAGTCTCGTGATGCTGCTGCGGGCCGGGACAATGAACACACTTGCCACGCAGCCACTGCATATCGTCTCCATTCTTATGACGGCCGGTGCCTTTTCACGTCTGGCGCTCATGCTGCCTCTTCTCTGGCTGCACCCTGCCCGCGCAGATGGGCTGGCCCATCAGCTCCGGCATCTGCCCGCACGCTGCCTTCTGATCGCGATGCTGTTGACGGCAGTGATCGCAAGCTCGCTTTCCGTGCTCGGCGCCCTGTCTCTGTTTCTGGTCGCCTGCCTCGGCACGCTGGGTCTGTGCAGCGTCGCCTATCGCCTGATCGGCGGCTATACCGGCGATGTTCTTGGCGCGACGGCCATCATCGCCGAGTTGCTGGTGCTGACAGGGGCAAGCCTCAAAGGCTTCGAGTCACTGCCGTTCTGATAAGCCCGGTAACGCGAGGCCCCCGCGGATAAAGAGCCGTGTCGCACCAAAGAAAGGGGCGCGCCCCTTCCTCATCTCTACTCAGCTTTCGAGATAAACCACCGTCATCTGACAGGAAGGGAGGCACGGAGGCCTAAGGCAGCCTCACCCGGCTGATGAAAGATCGATTGCTGCAATCACCCCATCGTCGGTGCCGAACACCATCACCCCACCCAGAGGCGAGAAAACGAGGCCCGTCACCTTGCCGCGCTTGCCAAGACAGATTGGCAGCACCCGCTCAGAACCGAGTTCAGCGAGCAGCACGGACCCGTCTTCGAAGCCAGCCGCGATGATGTCGTTCTTCGGATGCGCGCAGACAGCGGAGCAGAAGACGCCGGGCAGACGTGCCATTTCCGTGGGGGGCTTGCCCATGGGGCCGCCGCCGAAGAACGGCCACAGCACAATGGCGTCGGCACCCGATGTCGCCAGCCAGCGGCCGTTGCGGGTGAAGGAGAGCGACGTGACACGCTTGGGGTAGCCGCTCATACGCATGTTATGGCCGTCTGACAGACGCCACCCATGCAGGTCATTCTCCTGCATGGCCGTCACGAGAGCCTCGCCACCCGGATGAATGGCGAGCGCTGTATGGCTACCTTTCCATTCAAGCGGGCGCACCGTATCGACCTTGGCTCCGATGAACCACATCGACACGCCGTTGTAATGCGACGCGGCAACGCGCTTGCCCTTGGCGTCGAAGACAATGCCGGTGACCGTCGAAGGGTGATCGAGGGTCTTCAGCGTGACCTGACCGGCAGCATCGCGAATTTCGAGCTGCTTGCCGACAGAAAACGCAATATTGGCCGTCGTGGTCGCCACGCAATCGACCCAGCGGCGCCCGCAATAAAGCTCGGTGACACTGCCATCGGTCTCGGTGCGGCACAGACGGTTATCTTCACCACCGCTGACAAAGCCTGTCTTGCCCGTATCGGGGGCGAGACAGAGCACAGCACCGTCATGAGCCTCGACCCGCTGCCATGTCTCGGGATGCTTCAGCCCGGCGACGGGAATGAGAAAGATCTCGCCCTCAACCGTGCCCAGAGCGAAGGTCTGGCCATCGCGGGCACAGGCCACGACAGTGACAGGCGAACCAATTGTCTTTTCTGCACCACGCGTGGCGAGAAGTTCGGTCATCTCGCTCATGCGCGGCAGCTCTCGAAGCCGCGACGCAGCTGCGGGCGATTCAGATCGCGCCCGATGAACACGATGCGGGACTCCTTGCTGTCCCCTTCCTTGCCTTTGCCGATATAATCGCCATCCGCCATCATATGGACAGCCTGAAACGCAAAGCGCTCCTCCTGACCGGCAAAATGAAGAATACCTTTCGAACGCAGGATATCAGCCCCGCGCTCCTGAAGCAGCGCACCGATCCAAGCCTGAAAGCGTGGTTCGTCCAGCGGCTCTGACACCGAGAAAGACATGCTGGTCACGCCTTCCTCATGCGAGTGCTCGGTGTTCTCTAGGAAGTCGGGCATGGTTTCCAGCGCACGTTCCAGGTCGAAGCCCCCCTGGTCAAGCACCGTGCTCAGCGCAACGGCGCTATGACAGGCGCGATGGATCTGCACGCTGACATTGATACCACGCAGACGGGCCTCGATGGCTTCAAGACCGGCCTCGTCGACCAGATCGGTCTTGTTGAGAATGATCACATCGGCAAACGCCACCTGACTGACGGCTTCAGGGCTCTCATCAAGAGTCTGCATGACGTTGAAGGCATCGACCACCGTCACAACGGCATCGAGACGGGATTTTTCGCGGAGGTTCTCGTCAACAAAGAAGGTCTGGGCCACAGGTGCAGGGTCGGCCAGACCTGTCGTCTCGACAATGATGCCATCGAACTTGCCGCGACGGCGCAGCAGACTGCCCAGAATTCGGATCAGATCGCCGCGGACCGTGCAGCAGATGCAGCCATTATTGGTCTCGAAGACCTCTTCATCCGCGTCGACAACCAGATCGCCATCGACACCAAGCTCACCGAACTCGTTGACGAGCACGGCATATTTGCGCCCGTGCTCGGTGGCGAGAATATGGTTGAGAAGCGTGGTTTTTCCGGCACCGAGAAAGCCTGTGAGAACGGTGACGGGAATCTTGGTCTCTGACATCGGCACTCCGGGTGCTAGCGAAGGGTTGCTGTGGGCTCAGCATATAGGGTGGCAGACGATGGAGGAACAGAGGCAGCGCGTGCCATGGCCTCGGCCAACCCCACACCGAGCAGTGTGAACGCCCAGCCACCAAGCGGCAGATTGAGGAAATCGCTGGCAGAGGCCAGCGGCCATTCCTGCACGAAAAAAGCGGCAAACAGCCCGATGCGCCAGGCCTGATAGGCGCCCTGCAGGGGCCAGAGCGCCCGCAGACAGGCAAAGACAAAACCGCCGAACAGGAACAACCCCGGCAGCCCGGCATTGGTCAGGGCCTGCAGATAATGATTATGCGCATGCTGCACACAGATTTGCGTGCCGCCTCCATCCTGCGCCGTACTGAGCCAGGAAAGGCCATGCTGATAGGCCGGGCTGGCGCAGGCATGTCGAAACGCGTCGTAACCGAGCCCGGTGACGGGATGGGCCTGTGCCATGACAACAGCGCGGGTAAAGACCAGACCGTAATGCGACTGCCAGAAATGGCCCAGCTGCTGTGCCGCCAGAATGACAAGGTGATGGAAGGCCTGGGGGGCGAAGAGGCGCGCCAGAAGCACAAGCATCGGCAGGCTGCACAGAGCAACCAGCGCGGCGGGGCGAAGCGGGCGATAGAACAACGCGCAGACTGCCATGCCAAGAACAGTCAACGCCATCGGAATGCGCTGACCGGCAAGCACCATCAACGCCACCACTCCGATGGCCAGAACGCTCATGCCCATAAATCCACGCAGCTTTGCTGCACGATCGGGCATTGCCCCGTTCCTGCCCGCATGATCCACAAGCCAAGCACATCCCAGCATCATGACCGGCAGAACAAGACGTGAGAAAGGCGCAGCTGCCCGCGGATGAGCATAAGGCCCCGTCAGCGTACCATCGAAATAGCGCGGATAGCCGAACAGGTTATGGCCGAATACCGCCTGCACGACGAATTGCAGCACGAAATAGAGGCAGCACGCGACCAGCACCCCGGCCATCGCACACCGTGCCCGGCCGGTCGAAAGCGTCCAGACCTGCAGCGCCGCGGCCATCAGCGGGAAGCGTATGGCGAGAACAGCCTGTGTGAGCGCCTGGGATGAGCCAAGCCCGATATGAGGCAACGAACAGACGATTTGCCACCCCCACCAGAGCAGGGCAACGCGCACCCAGAACTGGTTCACCCACCCCCAGCCAAGCCCTGATGCGGAACGTGCCAACAGGCCGATTGCCAGCAGGTCCATCAGGATCTCTGAAAAGACCCGGCCATGGATGAGAAACACCGGCAGCAACAGCGTTGCCACCAGACCGAGACGATCAAGCACAGGGAGGAAACGGTCGGTTCTGGTCATGAAACGGTGATGCCCCGTCGCTGCACAGGGCGCAAGGGAGGCAACGATTACCCTGTGCAACCGTATGGAACACGATGTCATCTTTTCCGATCAGGGAGTGTTTTCAATGACGACCGATACAATTACCATCAAGGGTCTCGACAAGCCCGTCACACGCATAGCCCTCGGCACCTGGGCCATAGGTGGGTGGATGTGGGGTGGCCCTGACGACGACAACGCCATACGCACCATTCATCGCGCGCTCGATAGCGGGATCAACTTCATCGACACGGCCCCTGTCTATGGGTTCGGTCATAGTGAAGAGGTCATCGGTCGCGCCCTTGAGGGCGGCAGGCGCAAGGATGTCATCCTAGCAACAAAGCTTGGTCTAGCGTGGACAGATGACCAGAAAGTCTATCGCGACAGCCGTCCGGAACGTGTCCGCAAGGAGGTTGAAGACTCCCTGCGTCGCCTGAAAACCGATGTGATCGATCTGGAACAGGTGCATTGGCCGGACGGTAAGACCCCGGTGGAGGAAACCGCCCACGAGCTGGAAAAGCTCCGGCAGGAGGGCAAGATCAGGGCCATCGGTGTCAGCAATTTCTCGGTGACAGATATGGACCGGTTTGCTGCCGTCACCCCGATCAGCACGATCCAGCCGCCCTATAATCTGTTCGAACGCGTTACCACCGAGCGCGATATCCTGCCTTACGCCAAAGCCCATAACGCAATCGTGATGGCGTATGGCCCTCTCTGTCGCGGGCTTCTGGCCGGGAAGATGAATAGCGGGACGCGTTTCCCGAAAGACGATCTGAGAAGCGCTGACCCGAAATTCCAGCCACCAGTATTCGAGCATTATCTGGACGCCGTCGAGGCCCTCAAGGCCATTGCTGCCCGCCACGATAAATCGATGCTGGCCCTCGCCATTCGCTGGGTGCTCGATCAGGGACCTACAGTAGCACTCTGGGGTGCACGCAAGCCCGAACAGATCGAAGGGATCGACGCCGCCTTCGGTTGGGCGCTGAGCGCGCAGGACAAGAGCGACATCGAGGCCATTCTGCGCACACATGTGCCTGACCCGATCGAGCCCGATTTCATGGCACCGCCACAGCGCGACTGAAGCCAAGCTGCGCCAAGCACAAGGTCGCCGGAAACGGCGACCTTGCACCGCCTGTCGTCCGCCTGGCAGAGCAGCCGCAAAATGCCTGAATGGCGCGCGTAGACAGGATTGAGGCTGTTTGACGGCAGTCCCGGTTATCAGATCCGACGGCGCGAATACCTCTTTGCTGAAAAAGACTATACGAACCGGCGAACGAGGCATTCCGCACTCACCGGAACCGTGCGCGAATTCCTGATATTATTATCGTGAAGAGCTATTTTTCTGCCAGTATTGACCAGAACCGTCAGGATATCTGAAACAGGAGAGAATATAAAACAGCAAGAAAAATCCATGACACGCCAATACGAACTCACCCCTGCGGGACCGACTGTCAGATTTCTTTCGCGATGCCTTGATACCGCAATTTGGTGCAGCCTCATCTGGCCTGTCGTAGAATACATTATCTCGCAATGCGGGCTTATAGACGACATCACACCAAAAACGTCGCATAGTGCTAATTATTTCATTTTTATTTATTGTATAATAGCATTTTTAACTTCAGGAATATATTTTATTTCAGATTCCATGATATCTTGTGTTTTCGGAAATAACATTGGCAACTTCATATTCGGCATTTCAATCAGATCCGACGGAAATCCCGATCCGGGATTAACGAGCTATCTGAAACGCAATTTTTACATATGGTCGCTTGGCTTCGGCTGCATGATCCCGGGCCTGAATATCGTCGCCCTGATCGTTCAGTGGTTCGCAAGCACTGGCGCCTCAGGAGCCTCATGGGACAGACGTTGCAAAACGGTCGTTCTGAGCCCACGGGGCAATGAGACCAGAGTGCTGATCGGCATCGTGGCTCTTCTCATTGTCCAGGACATTCTGACATCATTCCGCGGATCCCGGGAGACAACCACGCCAGACGCTCTCCTGAACTCAATAAAGGAAGAGAAGAGAAATTTGCCGCGACGTCTCAGTGACTCGATTGTCGCTGTCGATATCACCTTAGAGAAACAGACGATCGCCAATGATTTCGATCTGCGTGTCAGAACTGGCGACCCTATCCCCGTTACCGACGATCTGAGACAAAAACTCCTGAGCGAACTGCGACCCAAAGTAGAAGCATACTATTGCTCAAAATCAACGAAGCTCCTGCGCGATGCTGGTTACTCGATGTCATGGACATACAGAGGGCTGGACAACGAAACGCTCTTCATCGTCCTTGCGCCATCTGACTGCCCCTAGCCGTCTCCACAAGTGCCGGACGATCCGATCCAATAAGACCGCGTCAGGACCAGAAAGCCTCTGTCACACGCTTCACGTCCGGTCTCATCAGCGAGATCGGACCGATAAGACTGCATCCTTTTCACTGCCTCGCGATCACACGAGAAGACGGGAACGAAAATCGATGCGGTGAGTTAACGCTGCATAACGCATTCCCTTTTGAGAGGAACAAACAGATGCGCTCATTCACCCGCCGGGCTCTGGCCGCTTCCACTTTCGCTGCAGCCGCCCTGGCCGTGATGCCGGTTGCCCATGCTGCCCCTGACGCTCTCGGCACGCCGGTCGGTCACATCACGCTGACGGCCAAGTCGGCCGATGTCGGCATCGGGTACACCTGGGGTCAGGGCACACTGACCTTCGGTCACAAGACCTATCGCTTCAAGATTTCGGGCGGCAACATTGCAGCTGTGGGTTTCTCGAAGATCGAAGCCACGGGCATCGTCTACAACCTCAAGAACCTGCATGATTTCGACGGCGGTTATGGCGCCCTGAATGGCGACGCTACGCTCGATCGCGGAATCGGCGGCGCGATCCTGAGCAACAGCAATGGCGTGAAGATCAAGATCACCACGGCAACACGTGGCGCCCATCTGGCCGCTGGCGGTCAGGGTCTGTCATTCCAGATCGAAGACTGATCACCGCTCTTTCGGTGATCGGAAAAAGCGGCTTTCGGGCCGCTTTTTTTGTGCCTTCAGCAGACAATGCCGCTCGCCCAATACTGCCGGGCAGACAGCAACGGGTGACAAAATAGCGCAGGGCTGTGGCGGCTTTCGTCTGTCGGTAGGGCTGTTCAGCTCGACCCGACCAGAAGCCGCCATCAGATTTGCTCACCTGATGCTGCTGTTCACTCAGTCATGCGAGGCAGAATGCTCCCCACCCGGAGAAACTGAACCGCCGCCGATCATGCTCTGAAGAACGCCATCGCGGCGGATCAGAAAGTGAAACAGGGCGGCCCCGCCATGCGCCATGATGAGGGCAAAAAGGGCGAAAGCCAGCACCGTATGCGTGAGACGCAGCCAGCCCCAGAGCGCCGCGTCATGCGGCAGAAGCGGTGGCAGCAGAACGCCGTTCCCGAATAGCGGAATGGGGTAACCGCCTGCTGAAAGCATGGCCCAGCCTATGAGAGGCAAAGCCATCATCAGCGCGTAGAGCGCCCAATGAGAGGCCTTGGCGCCAAGCGCCATGAGCGGCGGCAGATCGGCGGGCAAGGCAGGCGGACGATGAAAGAAGCGATTGATCAGACGCAATACGACAAGCGCCAGCAAGGCAATCCCGAGAGGGCGATGAAACCCGACAAGAGCGTGATAGGCGGGCCCGACACTCGCTGCCATGAACACGCCGACAAACAACATCACCAGGATCAGAACTGCCATAAGCCAGTGCAGCACACGCGAGGAACGCGCAAAAAACTCGATCGGGTTCATGACGCTTTCTCCGACGAAACAGACTCCGAACCGGTTTTTTCACTGGGCGACACCGCCGGATCGAAAGCAGGCCTAGGTCGTTTTTCGCGCGAACGCTCGGCAAAGGAACGCATATAGGTCGCCGAGCGCGCCTGAAGAACCGGATCATCGGAAGGCATTATGCCCTCGGGCAGGACCAGCGGGTCGAAGACAATGTCGGTGCAGTCGCCCCCCGCCTCGCTCGCGAGGTGGGTCAGGGTAAGGGTACCCGCCGTAATCTGCTTGTCCTGCCCCGACCAGAGGCGGCTCGGATCGTTTACCGCATCGTCCGCTCCCGCCAGTGTCAGCACCAGCGTCCAGCGCAACGGATGGGCCGAAATGGCCTCATCGAGCTGGTCGAAGGAGGCGTTCTTTCCCTTGCCAGGCATATCGGCAAATCTGGCCTCCTCTGGCACCATCGCAAACCTTATGGCAGTGCTGCGCCCATCGACACCCTGCAGCACGAAACTATCGAGACTAAGGTAGGTGTCGTTCTCAAAACCGGACGTGATCGGCCGCTCTGCGAGTGCCTTTCCGGCCGACGCCAGCCATGGATGCGCCGCGCGAAATGCCTGGACGGCCAGCGGATCAGGTTTGCCTGTTGCCGCCACAGGGCGGACCGCCTGCTGCAAAGCCTGAAATTCCTGCGGCGTACTGACGGGAAAGACTGGGATATCGTTTAGCCCCATGCGCCATTCCTGCCCACCCGGCCCTTTCAGCGCGAGTGCCATACTGCGCACCTTGCCGGGTGCATCACCCTGGTAGGGCATCCCGCCTGCCAGCGCGAAGCGACCGATCACCGGCACACGCTTCGTATCGAACGCAAAAGCCGGAGAATAAGATGCTGCCTGGCCATTGCCTTCAAACCACCCCGCCACACAGACACCTTTGGCGTGATTGCGCCGAAACCCCGGATGCGCGCCATCGACACCCCGAAGCGCGGCAAGCATTGTATTCGGTGTCACGCGATGCGGGCTGAGCCAGCCTCCGGCAGCCGCAAACCCGACGGCCAGCAGGCAAGGCAGAGACGCAACGCCCAGCCACCGTATCAGCCTCCCAGAACCACCAGACGCGTTTGCGCTCATCGTATTTCCTATTCCTGATTGTCATCACCGGGCAGTTCGAGCTGTACGCATGAGAGAAGCTGAAAGAGGCAGATAGCCGCTCTTGAAAACACTCGTTACCGTGAGCCTATTGAAGTCCCGTCAGGATCGTTACGAAAATCCGTTTTAATCAGGCACACGCATCACGCGCAGCCAAGCGGCTTGAAAACCCGCTGTGTCGAGGCGGGCGACCTGCCCAGAAACCGGACAGGTCTGGTTGGCCGCCTGACGAGATCGCCCCCGCAATTGGGGCAGAGCCCGCCAAGCCTGACTGTCGTGCAGTCCAGACAGAAAGTGCATTCGAACGAACAGATCATGGCCTGATCCGTGTCCGGGGGCAGATCACGATTGCAGCATTCACAGCCGGGTCTGAGTTCAAGCATGTCGTCTCTCCTTTGTGCGTGCCGATAACCCGGAGAGCCAATCGTTTCTGCCTATGAGCCTTTATTGCACAATAAAAACGCATCCGGGGTCGTTCACAGGTTTCAGAAAGAAGCGGGTGGGGATAGCCCTCAAAGTTGCGAAGCGCTCTCATCTCAGGCAAGCTCCAATCGTTTCGATCTGATTTTCATTATGCTCCGCCCAACGCCGTCTGCAAAAGGCCCGATCCATGCGCGCAGTTTTCAAAAATACCCTTTCGCTTCTTTCTCTTGCCCTTGCCGTCACCGCTGCCCCCCATGCCTATGCAGCAGAGACAGCAAGCGGCACGCTATTGGGCACCGATGGCAAGCCTCATGGCACCGTGACCGTTACCGATGCCCCCAAGGGCGTCCTGCTGCGTGTTGTCGCCGAGGGCCTCGCTCCTGGCTGGCATGGCATGCATTTTCATGAAAAAGGCAGCTGCACCCCGCCGAAATTCACCAGCGCCGGTGGCCATGTGCATGCAGTCACCCCCGTCGTACATGGGCTACTGACCCCCAATGCGACGGATGCAGGCGATCTGCCCAATCTCTATGTCGCCAAGGATGGCACGGCGACCGTCGAACTCTACTCGACCCTTGTGTCCCTGCATGGCGCCGATGGCCGTCCCGCCCTGAAAGACGCCGATGGCTCGGCCCTGATCGTCCATACAAGCCCTGACGACTACACGACCCAGCCCATCGGTGGCGCTGGTGCCCGTGTCGCCTGTGCTGTGCTGAACTGAGCGGGTTCATGGGGCTTTGCCCCATTCTCCACCCAAGGGAGGTCGCCCTTTGGAAATTCTCGAATTGGGATGGGAAGGGTAAGCCTCCCTTCCCGGCAGGTGGGTCAGCGCCCCACAAATCTCAGCTCAGAGACCGAGATCGCTCAGAGACGGGTGATCTTCAGGTCTTGTGCCCTGTTGCCAGAAAAACAGGCGGTCTTTTTCGGCTATGGCAACATCGTTGATTGACGCCAGACGCCGCGCCATCAGCCCCTCGGCATCGAAAACCCAGTTCTCATTGCCATAAGACCGAAACCACTGGCCGGTACCATCATGCCATTCATAGGCAAAGCGCACGGCAATACGCGCATCGTCATGGGCGAACAGTTCCTTGATCAGGCGGTATTCATGCTCCCTCGCCCATTTCTCCGTGAGAAACGCGATGATCGCCTTACGTCCCTGAAGAAAGCAGTCCCGGTTACGCCAGACGCTGTCGGGGCTGTAGGCCAGAGCGACCTGCTCAGGGTTGCGGCTGTTCCAGCCATTTTCGGCACGGCGTACTTTCTGACGTGCCGTGTCATGCGTGAAAGGCGGCACAAGAAGAAGGCTCATCACATCGTTCCTTGACGGGCGATCAGGCAGCCCTGCGAAAGGCCCCTTCGCGAATGACGCTCTGAATGGCGGCGGTGAGCTTCGTCAGAGCGTCGGGGGTAATCGTGAAGGCTGGCGTCAGATAAACGATCTGGCGGAATGGGCGCACCCAGACGTCATGAGCTACAAGCGCCGCCTTGAGGCGGTTCATGTCATCGATTGAATCAAGTTCCACCACGCCAATTGCGCCCAGAACGCGCACGTCACGCACACCAGGCAGGGCACGGCACGGCTCCAGCTCTTCACAAAGCTGACGCGCAATAGCGGCGACCTGATCGAGACGCGACTCACGCTCGAAGATCTCCAGCGAGGCGCAAGCCGCCGTGCAGGCGAGCGGATTTGCCATGAATGTCGGCCCATGCATCAGCGCGGCCACAGGCGAATCTGACAAAAAGGCCTCGAATACATGGCGGCGCGCCACTGTGGCCGCCAGCGCCATGGTGCCGCCGGTCAGTGCTTTTGAAAGCGTGATGATATCGGGAACGATACCGGCCTGTTCGCAGGCAAACATCGTGCCGGTACGCCCGAAGCCGGTGAAGATTTCATCGAGAATCAGCAGCACATCGTGCTTGTCGGCCAGGACGCGCAGACGCGCCAGAACCTCGGGAGTGTGGAAGATCATGCCACCCGCCCCCTGAACCAGAGGCTCGACGATAATAGCCGCGATCTCATGATTGCGTTCGGCCAGCAGCGTATCAAGCGCGTCGATAAGCGCCTTGTCGCGCGGCAGATCGGCAAGCACCTGTTCGGGAAAAGCTCCCGCGAAAAGGCTGTGCATCCCTTCTTCTGGGTCGCAGATCGACATCGTGGCCAGCGTGTCGCCGTGATAGCCATCACGGAAGGACAACAGCTTTTTCCGCCCCGTCACGCCTCGATTGATCCAGTACTGGATCGCCATTTTCATGGCGACCTCGACAGCAACCGAACCGCTATCGGTATAGAAGCAGTGGTCAAGATCACCCGGCAGCAAGGCCGCAAGGCGACGCGACAGGTCTTTCACCGGTTCATGCACAAGACCGCCCAGCATCACATGCGGCATACGCTCGAGCTGCGCGCCTATACGGGCACGTATATGCGGATGGTTATAGCCGTGGCAGGCCGTCCACCACGAAGCAATGCCATCGACCAGTTCGCGCCCGTCTTCCAGCACGATTGTCGTGCCTTCAGTGCGCGTCGCGACCAAAGGCATCGGCGCGGTCTTCATCTGGGTATAGGGCAGCCAGATTTGCAGCAGGCCGGTCGAGATGTCGGTGCTCATGCAGGGCTGCCTTACTGCCCGCTATCCGGCTCGCGATCGGCGTCGTAAAGTACCTGAAGCACGGCACACCAGGGATAACGCGTATCGTAGAACTGCCCCTCGGCTGTCGCCAGGGCGCCGTTCGAATCGGTCGGCACATGGGTGAGCGACACCGTGTCGTCCACATTGCCGCCAATGATGCTCAGCTCATTGCCGAAAGGCGGGGCATTCTGATGCGTTGCCACCACGATGCCGCAATGCGACGGAAAGCCGTAGGAGGTCGGCAGCATGGCAAAAGTCACGCTGCGGCTCTTGCCACGACCGACACAGAGCAGATCGCCGAGCTGCGGTATGTAGGTCTTCGGGTCCTGGGCGCGCAGCCCGGTCGACTGGCCCGAGGCGGCGGCATTGATATAGGTCGAATGATTGGGCGAATAGGGAAAGCGGTCATTCGCGCCAGCGACGCGCATCACATAGGAGATGAATGCGGCAGACCACGCGTAATGCCCGTCATTCTCCGGGCGGAAGAGCTGGCCATCGGCATTGTATTTGCCGCTCCAGGAGACCTCGGTCTCATAAGGGTCCTGCCCGATCCACCAATATTCACCCACGCGCTGCCACAGACCGGGAATACGCTCCGGCTTGAGCGAGGGAACACTGGCATCGGGGCGCTCTTCCGGATCGTCATCGCTCACCGGCATGCCGAACATCCGCCATTCGCGCATGGCGATGGCTACGACATCCTGACGATTGAACGGGACAAAATTGCGCGAGGCAAAATCGGGCACATGGCCATCGACGCCATAGGGGCCGGTTCGGCCATTCGCGTATTGCGCCATGGGCGTTTGCGCGACGCCCTGGGCGACGGGCTGCACCGGCTCCGAACAGCCCGGGATCAGGCCCAGCAGGCCCAGAGCCGGCAGCAGACGCCAGGTCAGACGTGCTGAAGGCAGGCGGTTCGATGGCAGATAAGACAGTCCGGCGCTCATGATTTGTTCCTATTCCTCAAACGCGTAACGAGAGCCGAACAGCGCCGGTTCATGACAAGGAGATAGGAACGAGAGCGACCCTTCGGTCAAGTGCCGCCCTCTCAACAGCAAGTCAGCCTGCCAGATCGGGGAACAGGGCAGCCAGACCTTCGGCAGTGGCATCGCATCGCCCGCGCTCGGTAAGAAGCCCCGAGACGAGACGCGCCGGTGTCACATCGAATGCCGGGTTGGCGGCCCTGGTGCCTTTTGGCGTGACACGCAGACGCGCCGCCTGACCCTGCTCGTCGAGACCGTGCACATAGGTCACTTCCTCACCCGAGCGCTCCTCGATCGGGATTTCCTTCACGCCATCGGTCACGCGCCAGTCGATGGTGGAGGAAGGCAGCGCCACCCAGAACGGTACGTCATTGTCCTGTGCGGCAAGCGCCTTGAGATAGGTGCCGATCTTGTTGGCAACATCGCCCTGACGCGTCACACGGTCTGTGCCAACGATCACCAGATCGACCTCGCCATGCTGCATCAGATGGCCGCCAGCATTATCGGCCAGCAGGGTATGCGGCACGCCATGCGCGCCCAGTTCCCATGCGGTGAGCAGGGCCCCCTGATTGCGCGGACGGGTTTCATCCACCCAGACATGCACCGGCAGACCGGCATCATGCGCCATGTAGATGGGCGCAAGAGCCGTGCCCCAGTCGACAGTCGCAATCCAGCCCGCATTGCAATGAGTCAGGATATTCAGACGCTCCTGGCCCGGGCGACGCTTTTCCCAGAGGGCGCGAAACAGTTCCAGCCCGTGACGACCGATGGATTCATTGACCTGCACGTCTTCATCGCAGATCGCATCGGCCTCTGCATAGGCAGCTGCCACGCGGGAATCGGGCGAGAGCGGGCTTAGATGCGCGACCATGCGCTCGATGGCCCAGCGCAGATTGATGGCGGTCGGTCGCGTCTCGACCAGCATCGCTGCAGCCTCCGTGAGCCCCTTATCCGACGCATCCTTCTGAAGCGCGAAAGCAAGCCCATAGGCGGCCACGGCGCCGATCAGCGGCGCACCGCGCACCTGCATGCTGCGTATGGCATGGGCCACCTGCGCCTCGTCGCGCAGCGCGAGAATATCGAGCGTCCAGGGCAGTTTCGTCTGGTCGAAAATATGTACCAGTTCGGGGTCATGTGCGTCGCGCCAGACGCTGCGATAGGGCGTGCCGTTGATTTTCACGTGAATATCCGTCTTTCGGGCGTCAGGATCAGAGGCCTTCCATGTGGCAAATAAGGGAGAAGGACTCAAGTTATCTGCACGTTCTTTCCTGTTCTGCACGTAAAGTCTTCATGGATCTGACATGAGACAATTGCGTTCATGACGCATCCCACGGGTCGGGAGAGTGTTTTACGACCGCACCGATCCGGTCTATATTGAGGCTTGAGCAGAAGGACCTCGGGATGAGCGCACCGCAATGGCTGGTTTGGGCAAGGGATGTACAGGCAATCGCCCAGAATGGTCTGACCTTCTGCCAGAATCCCTATGATCGCGAACGTTATGAGCAGCTTCGTCTGCTTTCATCGAACATGCTCGCAGCCCTGAGCAACACGACACCCGAGCCCATTCTGACCCTTCTGGAAAATGAACGTGGCTATGCCACGCCCAAAATCGATGTGCGCGGCGCCGTCTTCAACGAACAGGGCCAGATCCTGATGGTGCGCGAGGCGATCGACCACGATCGCTGGACGCTGCCCGGCGGCTGGGCCGATGTGAACCTCACCACGGCCCAGAACACCCTGAAGGAAGTGCTGGAAGAAAGCGGCTATACTGCCGAGATCACGAAGCTTGCCGCCTTGTGGGATCGCGACCGGCAGGGGCACCCGCCCGATCTCTTCAGCTGCGCCAAAGTCTTTTATCTCTGTCGCCTGACAGGGGGCACGCCAACGATCGATAATCTCGAAACCTCCGGCATAGGCTGGTTCGATCGACACGATCTGCCGACTGATCTCTCTCTCGGTCGCCTGCAGCCATCTCAGCTCGCCCGCATGTTCGATCATTACGACCACCCCGAGCTGGCGACGGATTACGACTGACACCATGAGAGTTCTGACCGTTCTCCCCCGCCGGGAAGGCTATGCGCCGGACCGGGCGGGCGCCATCGCGCTTCTGGTATCACGTCTCGCCACGCCTGACGACATCGTCATCGGCACCGAGGTAACGGGCACGCCCCTGCCGGGCGGGCAGTTTTTTGCCATCACCGAGCCGGGCGGCCTGCATCGCTGGAGACGCGATGGCACGCGTTACCGCATTGCTTGCCAGCGTGAGATTCGTCGGCACAAGCCCGATCTCATCGAGGTGCATAACCGCCCTGCCCTCGCCTATGCCCTGAGCCGGTGCGGCATTCCCGTTCATCTCATCCTGCATAACGACCCGCAGGACATGCACGGCGCCAAGCGTCCCCGCCAGAGACAGGAATTGATGCAGCGTGTGCGCGTCTTCACCGTCTCTCTCTGGCTGCGCCGCCGCTTTCTGGAAGATCTGGATGACGGCCCGGTTACGGTCATGCCGAACTGTCTGGATCTCTCAACCCTGCCCGAACCACCGGCAGAGCGCGCCAAGCTTGTCCTGTTTGCGGGGCGCATGGTGTCGGACAAGGGCGCCGACGCCTTTGTACGCGCCTGGTCGGCCATCAGCGCGCAAGCGCCGGAATGGCGCGCCATCATGATCGGCGCCGATCGTTTCCGCTTCAACTCACCCCGCACGACCTTCGTCGATCGGGTCGAGACCGATGCGCGCGCAGCGGGCATCACGCTCTGCGGTTATCAGATGCATCATCAGGTGCTCGAGGCCATGGCCGCCGCGTCGATCGTGGTGGTGCCGAGCCGCTGGCCTGAACCTTTCGGCCTGACCGCACTCGAAGCCATGGCCAGCGGTGCGGCGGTCATCGCCTCGCCTCGCGGCGGCCTGCCGGAAGTGGTCGGAGACGCCGCCCTCCTCGCTTTGCCCGATGATGGCGATGCCCTTGAGCGGGCGCTGCTGCGCATGATCGGCGATCCGGCACTCAGGGCGGAATATATGGCCCGCGGACGCAGGCAGGCGCAGAAATTTGATCTCGTCGCGGCACGCCAGTTGCTGCAGAAAATGCGTGATCGCTCTGTAAAGAGCCGGAAATTCAGATAGATATCTGACTTTCACGCCGCATATTCGACACATTGAGCTCATTTAAAGTACGCCATCAGTATCTGATCGAGAGAAATCATGAACAAGACCCGTTTTTTATCCTCCATGGCGTTAGCATCTCTGGTTTCCATGCCTCTGGCTCATGCCCAGACTTCGGGATGCAACAACAATACTTCCGGCACCGATATGATCGGTCGCCTGGCCAACAAGGAAAACTGCCTGAACCAGCGTGTGGAAAACTGGCAGCAGAAGAACCGCGACGCCGCCGCAGCGCGCCAGAAAAAAATCGACGACCTGCGCGACAAATATACCAATGCTCCTGAGCGCGAGCGCGAGAAGATCCAGGGCAAGATCGAGGATCAGAAGAACAAGCTCAACCAGATCAAGGAAGAGCGCACCCAGAAGCTGGACCAGTTCCGTGCCGACCAGAAGGCGCAGCACGAACGCATGAAAGCGCTTTCCGACAAGACGAAGCAGGATTTCCGCAATCTCGGCCATCTGAACTGACAGCCCGATTGTCACGCCCCTGACCGGGCGCCCTCCTGCGTCAGAGCGCGGGAGGGGAAAGGTCGAGATTAAAAAAGACCGCACCCTATCGAATTCGCATGTCTCATGCCGAATTTCGAGGGTAAGACGGAATGCATGACGGTTTCTTCCCCCCTGCAGGGCGCTTCTCTCGCGACTTCTTTCTCTCGCGAGACCGAACATGGCCTGACTATCTCGCCCCGACATCGGAAGCGCGTGGTTCTGACCGGCGCATCGGGCGGAATCGGTATTCTGATCGCAAGGCGCCTGCTCGCCCTCGATTATCAGGTTATCGCGCTCTGCCGGTCAGCGCCGGCGATCGAGAACGATGCCTTTATTCACCTACCCTGCGATCTCGGCTCACCTGACGCACTGAGCGAGGCCTCTGCCCTGATCGGTGAAAACAGCGAGCCCGTTTTCGCCGTCATTCACTGTGCAGGCACGATTGCGCCATCACCCGTCGCCCAAAGCGATGAAGCCGCTATTGCCGATCAGATCGCTCTCAACCTCAGCGCGCCTATTCTGCTGACACGCCTGATGCTGCCTCTGATGCAAACGGTCGATGGCCCACAGAAGAGCCGCATCGTTTTCGTCAACTCGATGGCTGCGGTCATGCCGCTGGCGGGAAGTGCTGTCTATGCCGCCGCAAAAGCCGGGCTGCGCAGTTTTGCCCTCTCGCTCGCTCAGGAAGTGCGTTCGCGCGGCATTCTGGTCAGCACCGTTTTCCCCGGTGCCGTGCAGACCGACATGCTGACCCGCGAAATGCAGCAGGGCGGGTCGATGCTGAATTATGTCAGCACGCCCCTCGACCCCGATCTGGTTGCCAGGGCCGTGACCGATCAGCTTACCCGGCATCGGGAAGAACGGTTCCTGCCAGCGATTGATGGCACTTTCGGCCGGTTATGCATGCTGGCCCCCTGCCTGCTGCGCCTTTGTCTGCCGCTGCTCGGCCTTCTCGGTCGGCGCGGCTACCGAAAGGCCATGAAGCGGTAACGCAACCTCGGGCATGATAACGCGCAATTGACAAGGGCGGGTCACGACGGCAGGGACAGGGCATGACGCGTTTCGATCCGCTTCTCAGACAGGCCCTCGACTCTCTTGAGGCACGCGCCCTGCGTCGTCGACTGCGCCCCCTGCAACGAACGCCAGATCAGGTGCTGCGTCACGGGCAGGCCATACGCGATTTCTCATCCAATGATTATCTCGGCCTCTCGGGTCACAAAATGCTGCGCGAGCGTGCTGCCGACTGGGCCTTGCGCCATGGCACCGGGTCACGCGCGTCGCGACTGGTTTCGGGCACGCTCGACCTTCACGAGCAGGTCGAAACCCGGCTGGCCGCGTTTAAGGGCACAGAGGCTACGCTGCTTTTCGCCTCTGGCTGGCAGGCCAATGCTGCCGTCCTGCCTGCGCTGTTCCGCCTTGCGAAAGAACAGACCGGCGAGGCACCGCTTGTTTTTTGCGACAAGCTCAACCATGCCAGCATGCATCAGGGCTGCGCTGCCTCAGGCGTAAGGCAGATCCGCTTTCGTCATAACGATCTCGACCATCTTGAAGCCCTGCTCAAGCGCCACGCCGATCTGCCCGGTATGCGCTTCATCCTGACAGAGAGCGTGTTCTCGATGGATGGCGACACAGCCGATATCGCGGCGCTTTCAGCGCTCGCAAGACGCTATGATGCGTTCTTCTATCTCGATGAAGCCCATGCGACCGGCGTACTCGGTCCGCAGGGTCGCGGCCTCTCTCATGGTCACGAGGTCGATCTCGTGATGGGCACGTTCAGCAAGGCACTTGGCGGCATGGGTGCCTATATCGCCGGATCGCGCGCACTCTGCGACTGGCTCATCACGACGAGTTCCGGCTTCATTTACAGCACAGCACCCTCGCCCCCGATGCTGGGCGCGATGGATGCCGCGCTCGAACTCGTGCCCGGTCTCGACCCGCAGCGACACGCGCTTCAGCAGAATGCTGCGACATTGCGCGGCCTGCTCGGCGACGCCGGAATCAATACCGGGCTTTCAACCACCCAGATCGTGCCCGTCATTCTCGGCGATGAAGAAACGACACTCGCTGTTGCGGGCAGGCTGGAGCAACAGGGTTTTCTCACTATCGCCATCAGACCGCCTACCGTGCCACCCGGCTCGGCCCGGCTGCGTCTGGCCCTGAGTGCCGCTCATGACAGCACGGATATCACGCGCCTGGCCGAGGCGGTCATTACAGCCAGCCAGTCCCGCCCGGCATGAAGCTCGTCTTTGTCCATGGCTGGAGTTTTGACGCCAGCTTCTGGCGCCCGCTTCATCAGGCGCTCAACCAGCCTGACGCGCTCTTTCCCGACCGTGGTTATGGCGGCGCCCCTGCCCATATCGCCCTGCCTGAAGAACCGTATTTCCTGATTGGCCATTCAGCCGGGGTGCTTTGGGCATTGACCCGATCCCTGCCCGCCTGTCGGGGAATCATCGCCTTCAACGGTTTCTCACGCTTCAGCCAGTCGGCGGATTTCGCACCGGGCATACCCGGACGGGTGGTCACACGCATGCGTAGCCGCCTCGCCAGCGCGCCGGAAGAGACGGTCACGCAGTTCAGACGGCAATTCGAGCCGTTTCTGCCCTGCGCTGCCACGCTCGACAAGCAGGCGCTCGAAACCGGGCTGACCGAACTTCTCGACGCGGATGGACGCGACCGAGCGCGTGAATGGGGCCGCGCCCTGACCGCCATTCATGGCGCGCAGGACCCGCTGATTTCGACCGCCATGCATGAAGCCAGCTTTCCCGAGGCAACACGCCTCGTGATGGAGGGCGGGCATCTTCTGCCGGTCACCGCTCCCCGCGCCTGCGCGGCCCTTATCGACGATATCCTGAAAGCCGCCTCATGACCGATGCGCGCAGCACGATTGCATCGCGGTTCGACAGCGCCGATTTCTATGAAGAGGCCGCGCGTGTGCAGGCCATCGCCGCCTCTGCGCTCGCTGAGAGGCTGACGGCGCTTTATGCAGATCGCCCGGCTCCGAAGCGTATTCTCGAACTCGGCTGCGGAACCGGCATTCTCACCCGCGCCCTGCGCAGGCTTTTTCCGAAAGCGAGGCTAACGGCAATCGATCTCTCTCCCAGAATGGTCGAGCGCACCCGTCAGGCCGTGCCGGATGCTGTCGTTCGTGTGATGGATGCCGAGACACCAACGCTAGACGGCTCTTTCAACCTGATCTGCTCGAGCTTCTGCATGCAATGGTTTACCGATCGCAAAGCTGCCTTCCGGCGGCTGGCCCGGTTGCTGACACCGGGCGGCAGGATCGAGGTCACCACGCTCGCTCAGGGCAGCTTCGCTCAATGGCGGGCCTCCTGCGAGGCGCTCGGTCTGCCCTGCGGCTTTCCGGATTATCCGGCGCTGCCTCTCTTGCAGACCGAATGGCCGCACGCGCTTCGAGGCCAGTGGACGGTCACGCTCCTTCGCGACCCAGTAAGATCGGCACGGGATTTTCTGCGTGATCTGAAAGCGATTGGTGCGACCACCCCCAGAATCGGCAGCACGCCTCTGCCCGCACGCGATCTGCGCCGGGTCATGCAGCATTTCGACAGGACCGCAGACAGCATGGATTATCAGGTCGCTTTCGGCTCTGCCGAAAAACAGGCGCGTTTTTTTGTCACCGGCACCGACACGGGCATCGGCAAGACCCTTGTCTCTGCCATTCTCACCAGAGCCCTCGGCGCCACCTACTGGAAACCCTTCCAGACCGGGCTGAATGAAGAGGCGGGCGATACGGCAGGTGTGACCACTCTGGCGGGGCTGACGCCGGATCGTGTCATCCCGCCTGCCTATGCGTTTCAGGCCCCCCTCTCACCGCAGGATGCGGCAGCGCTCGAGGATATAATCGTAAGGCCGGATACGCTGACACTGCCCGATACGAACAAACCTCTGGTCGTTGAGGGCGCTGGCGGGTTGATGGTGCCGCTCAATGACGACACGCTGCTGATCGACTGGCTGGCCGGCCTCGATCTGCCGGTCATTCTCGTCTGCCGCAGCGGCCTTGGCACCATCAACCACACATTGCTCAGCCTCGCCGCCCTGCGTGAACGGGGCATCGAAACCGCCGGAATCGTGATGAGTGGCGTACCGAACGCGGGCAATCGTGCCGCCATCGAACGCTTTGGCAAGATCGCGGTACTGGCTGAAATTCCACTTCTCGACGACGTCACACCAGAGCGTGTCGCCATCGAGGCGGAAAAACTCGCCCTGACGCTGGGCGTGCAGGGCGCCTGATCGTCAGCCGGGGAAAAAGCGTGGCAGGTCCTGAAACTGCCAGCCGCAAACGCGCCCACGCTGCCCGGTGGCATCAGGGGGGCCTTCATAACCCTCGACGATATTGATGCTCGTCTCATAACCCAGATGCGCGGCCAGTTCCGCCGTCTGCTGCGAGCGCATACCCGAGCGACACAGGAAGAGCAGCGGCGTATTCAGCGAAGGCACGGCCTCACGCAGCGCCTCGGCAAAACCGACCGCGTCATACGGGTCCCAGCTCAGCGCGATCGCCTCCTTGTCGAGCGTGCTCAGATTGGGCAGGCCGACAGCTTGCCACTCACCCGGCGTACGCACATCGATCAGAACGGCATCCTTGTCGGCGCCCAGACGTTCCCACGCTTCGCGCGCTGAAATACAGTCGACCATCGTTTTTCCTCATTTATTTTACATGTCGCGACGTTAAACTCTGAAACCGCAGACGTATAGGATGGAATGCAGATGACCACGCAGACCCCGAATTCTCCGCTTTCTTCGGGCATTATTCCCGGGTGGAAGCACCCTTCCGATGGCATGATCGGTGCGATTGGCGGCACGCCGCTCATCCGCCTGAGACTCGCTTCCGAGGCGACGGGCTGCGACATCTACGGCAAGGCGGAATTCATGAATCCGGGTGGTTCGGTCAAGGACCGTGCCGCCCTTGCCATCATTCTCGACGCCGAGTCACGCGGTGTGCTCAAGCCGGGCGGCGTGATCGTGGAAGGCACGGCTGGCAATACAGGCATCGGGTTGACCCTCGTTGCCAAGGCGCGCGGCTATCGCACCATCATCGTGATGCCTGAAACGCAGAGTCAGGAGAAAATCGATTTCCTGCGTATGATCGGTGCCGATCTGCGCCTGGTGCCTGCCAAGCCATTCCGCGATCCGGGCAATTACGTGCATGTCTCGCGCCGTATTGCCGAAGAAACCGATAATGCGGTCTGGGCCAACCAGTTTGACAACACCGCCAATCGCGAAGGCCATCGTGCGACCACGGCAGCAGAGATCTGGCATCAGCTCGACGGGAAGATCGACGCCTTTACCTGCGCCTGCGGCACGGGTGGCACACTGGCTGGCGTTGCCCTCGGCCTAGGCGATCTGGCCGAGCAGGCCGGCCGCAAGCGCCCCGAGATCGTTCTGGCCGATCCTGAAGGGTCGGGTCTGTATGGCTGGGTCAAATCCAACGATCTCAGCGTCTCTGGCGGTTCGATCACCGAAGGGATCGGGCAATCGCGCGTGACGGGCAATCTTGAAGGCGTCACGATCGACGATGCCGAGCGCATTCCCGATACCGAAGCTCTGGAGCAGATTTTCTCGCTTCAGGATCGTGAGGGCATTTCGCTGGGCGGTTCGGCCGGAATCAACGTGGCCGCCGCGATTCGCGTGGCCAGACGCCTTGGTGCGGGGCATCGGATTGTAACAATTCTCTGCGATGGCGGCGCGCGCTACCAGTCCAAGATCTTCAATCCGTCCTTTCTGCGGGCAAAAAACCTGCCGACCCCACCCTGGCTCGATTGAGACAGGGTTTCGCAACTTGTGACGGAGTGAAACACCCTCTTGTGGCGCCAATGCGATTCGGACCAATGTTACATTTATGGATACGAACCCGCACCTTCTGATCGTTGATGATGACCGCGAGATCCGAGAGCTGCTCTGCCGCTTTCTGGAGCGCAACCATTTTCGCGTGACAGCCGCACGCGACGGGCGAGAAGCCCGTCGTGCCTGGGCTGCCGGGCATTATCAGCTTGTGGTGCTGGATCTCATGCTGCCTGGCGAAAGCGGCCTCGACATCGCACGCTGGCTGCGTAGCCAGGATAATGTGCCCATCATCATGCTGACCGCCATGAGCGATGAGACGGACCGTATCATCGGCCTCGAATTCGGCGCCGATGACTATGTCGCCAAGCCCTTCAACCCGCGTGAACTCCTGGCCCGCATCCGTGCCGTTCTGCGTCGCACCGCCGACAGCTCGGACAAGAAACTCTCTGCTGACTCCCGTACGATCCGCTTCTCAGGCTGGACCCTGGAGCCCGCACGTCGCCGCCTGCTCAACCCTGAAGGCGCCGAGATTCCGCTGACCGGCGGCGAGTACGACATGCTTCTGGCTTTTCTGGAGCGCGCGAACCGCGTGCTGACCCGCGACATGCTGCTCGAATTGCTGCGCGGCCGACAGGCAGGTCCGTTCGATCGCGCCATCGACGTTGCCGTCAGCCGTCTGCGTCGCAAGCTGGAAGATGACGGGCGCAATGCGCAGATGATCAAGACCGTACGTGGTGGTGGCTATGTTCTCGCCGCCGATGTCGAACGCCTCTGACGCTGTGCTGCATCTGCTGCCGCGCTCACTGAGAGCGCGCACCAATCTGCTTCTGATTGCCGGGCTCTGCGTGGTTCAGGCTGCCGGTCTGACCATCCATGCCTTGGATCACCTCAATATCGCCGACCGGGCTGAGATGCACGAAAACGAGCATCACGCCTTTTCCATCTATCATACCCTGGTCGAGCTTCCCCCCTCGGATCGTGAAGCCAGTCTGGCCGCCCTCGAGGTGCCGTCGAACTTCAAGATCATCTTCGATAACAAGCCGGATACGCATCTTCCTGGCTCCTTCATTCCGCTCCCCTTCGGCATGAACCCCATGATGCGCGGCGGCCCACCGGGCGGACAGGAAGATCCCAATTTCGGCGGACCGCCCCCTGTTGGCGGCCCAGGCGATTTCTCGGGTGGCGAAGGCCGTCCGCCCTTCCCTTTCGAAAATGGACCTCCCCCTAATGGCGGTGAGGGTTTTCCCTCTGAAGAGCGTCGAAACCAGACTTTCATGCCACCGCCACTGGCAGGCATCGGCATGCTGCCCGCGAGGCTGCGCCCCGAGCGCGTCATCATCGGGCACAAGCCCGGCACGCGGCATTACGCCCTTTCCTTCCAGATGCCCGACGACCATCGCTGGCTGGTCATGAGCTACACGGTGAGGCCGCCTAACCCGTTTGGTTCCCCTACCTTCATGATCTCGTTTGCCCTCATGACCATTTGCGGTGGCGGGCTGATCCTGTGGGGATCGCATCGTCTCATTGCGCCTGTCGCGACGCTGGCCAATGCCGCCACGGCACTCGGACGCAACGTCCATGCCCAGCCTCTGCCCGAAGCCGGGCCGACGGAAATCCGTCAGGCGGCCGTTGCCTTCAATACCATGGCCGCCCGTATCCGGCGTTTCGTGACCGATCGCACGCTCATGCTGACCGCCATCGGCCATGATTTGCGTACCCCGATCACCCGTCTCAAGCTGCGTGCCGAGTTCATCGATGATGATGAATTGCGCGACAAGTTTCTCGCCGATCTGGACGAGATGGAAAGCATGGTCGCCGCGACTCTCGCCTTCGGGCGCGACAGTTCGACCCTCGAACCCATGACCGCGCTCGATCTGAGTGCCCTGCTCCAGACCGTGGCTGACGAAGCCGCCGAGGCGCGCCCCGATCTGGCTGAAGACGTCAGCTACGACCCCCCGCCGACACCTATCCGCATCAAGGCACGCTCGCTTGCCCTGAAGCGCGCCTTGACCAATCTGGTGATGAACGCCCTGAAATATGGCGGGTCGGTCTCGATCAGCGTCGCCTGCGTGCGTGGCCCGGAGCAGGAAAAATCCGTCTGCATCCGCATTGACGACAGCGGCCCCGGCCTGCCGCCGGAAGATCTCGAACGCATGTTCGAACCCTTCGTCCGCGCCGAGACCAGCCGCAACCGTGAAACCGGCGGCACCGGGCTGGGTCTTGCCATCGCCCGCTCCACCCTGCGCGGCCAGGGCGGCGATGTGACACTGACCAACCGCGCTGAAGGCGGGCTACGGGCGAGCGTCATTCTGCCGATTTGATGTGTGTCGGGCTCCGCCCGAACCCGGCACGGACCTCGGCCTCTGCACCCCGCTTCCCACAGACAAAACGAGTCCAGAGGCAAGCCTCTGGCGGGGTCTGGGACAGCGCCCCATTGCTTATCGCCGTACAGCCCTGACAGCGAGCGTCCCGGCCCCCTGAATGACCCCCACGAGCAGGATCAGCACGGCAACCACGGCAAACATGATGGTCGTGTTGAAGCGCTGATAACCATAGCGGATAGCGAGGTCGCCCAGTCCACCGGCGCCAATGGCGCCTGCCATGGCAGAGGCCCCGACAAGGGTGATTGCCGTCACGGTCAGGCCGGAGAGAAGACCGGGTAGCGCCTCGGGAATCAGCACATAGCGAATGACCATCCAGCGCGTGCCCCCCATGACACGCACGGCCTCGATGAGACCGGGCTCGATCTCCTGCAACGAGATTTCGGCAATACGCGCGTAATAGGGAATGGCCGCAATCGAGAGCGGTACGATGGCTGCCAACGTGCCGAGCGATGTGCCTGCGATGAAGCGGGTGACGGGGATCAGCAGCACCAGCAGAATGATGAACGGAATGGCGCGAACCGCATCGATGACCCAGCCGATAGGGCGACCCAGCCAGGGCAGATCATAAAGATCGGTGCGACGGGTCGCGATCATGAGCACAGCCAGAGGCAGGCCGAAAAGAACAGCGACAAGGCTTGATGCGGCAACCATCTCGACGGTCTGCAGCGTCGATTCAGCGATGAGCCTAGCGATCAGACGGTACATGACCGAGCACCTCCGTCACATGGGCCTGTTGCTCCAGGAAAGCAGCAAGCGGTTCGGTCACAGGGGCAGAGAATGCCAGAATCATGTCGGTCAGGAGATCCCCTCCGCAGGATAGGGTGCCGCCCTGCACCAGGGTGATCTGCTGATCGAAACGCGTGGTCAGGAGTGACAGGAAGGGCGTCTTAGCGGCTTCAGGGCCCAGCACGATGCGCATGAGTGTCAGACCACCCGGCACAGGGACGGCGCTTAACTGGCGTTTGATCGTCTCAGGCAGACCGGGGCGCGTATCGGCCAACAGGCGCTCAAGCCTCGGATCACCCCGGCTATCACGCATCAGCGTCGCCATGCTGCCGTTTTCGATCAGCGCGCCATGATCGAGCACCAGAACGCGATGGGCAAAGCGACGCACGACTTCCATTTCATGGGTGATGAGAATGATGGTCAGGCCAAGCGTGCGATTGATATCGGCCAGCAGCTCGAGAATGGAGGCGGTCGTATGCGGATCGAGCGCCGAGGTTGCCTCATCGCAAAGCAGAAGCGAGGGCGAATTGGCAATGGCCCGTGCAATACCGACACGCTGTTTCTGACCGCCGGAAAGCTGGGAAGGACGTTTGTGACCGTGGCTCTCGAGCCCGACGAGCGCGAGGAGTTCCTCGACACGTTCCGCGATGCGCGGTTTCGGCCAGCCGGCAATCTCGAGCGGCAGGGCAATATTGGCAGCCACCGAGCGGGAATTCAGCAGATTGAAATGCTGGAAAACGAGCCCCACCTTGCGCCGGGCCGCCACGAGATCACGCTCGGAAAGCTGCGTGAGATCAGCGCCATCAAGCAGGATATGCCCTTCGGTCGGGCGCTCCAGCGCGCAGAGGCAGCGCAGAAGCGTGGATTTCCCCGCCCCCGAACTGCCGATCACCCCGACGATCTCACCCTTGTCGACCTTAAAGCTGATATCACTCAGCGCCGTCTGTGACCCGAAACGGCAGGACAGACCCGAAACGTCAAGAAGGCTCATGGAAAGGCAGGGATCACGGTATTGGCGTACACGTCAATCAGGGCCTGACGGATATTGGGCTGCTGATAGGCGCTCACCAGCGGCTTGACCCAGGGGGCCTGCGCCTCATCGCTGTTGACGGCAATGACGCAGATATAGGGATTGTCCTTCACCCCTTCGCGGGCCAGACGCTCGTGAACCACATCCACACCCGCCTTGTGCGCCCAGTCCGTATTGATCACGGCAGCGTCGAGATCGGGCAGCGCGCGCCCTACTACACCGGCATCCAGCTCCCGTATCGTGAAGTCATGCGGGTTCTCGGTGATGTCGAGCGGTGTCGGCAGCAGGCCCGCCGAAGGCGAAAGCTTGATGAAACCGAGCGACTGAAGCAGCAGGAGCGCCCGCCCTTCATTGCTCGGGTCGTTCGGCACACCGATGACCGCGCCCTTTGGAAGGGTGGCGAGCGTCTTCCATTTGCGGGAATACAGCCCGATCGGCGCAACATAGGTATTGCCTACGGGCACGATCTTGAACCCGTGCCCTTCATTCTGGGCTTTCAGAAACGGCATGTGCTGGAACGAATTCGCATCGAGATCATGCGATGCCAGCGCCTCGTCGGGCGTGGAGTAGTCGGAAAATGTGACGATCTTGAGGGTCAGCCCGGATTTCTGCGCGTTCTGGCTGACAAGACGCCAGATATCCTCATCTTCACCCGCCATGATACCGACACGGATCGGTTTGTCTGCTGCGCGCGCAGAGCGCAGGCCAAGAGCCAGAGGCGCGGCAAGAAGCGTAGACAACACCGAACGACGCGGCAGCGAGGCAAAGGACATGAGAGGAGCACCCGGTTTCTGGCGCGAGTCGGTAAATTGAACGATTATTAATCGTTATTATAAACAGTCTCGACGCATTCAACGATTTATCCGTGTTTTATACAGAACGCCCCATAAATCAATGATCGATCTGGGCAAGCCCCCTCAGATGTCGCCATCGATCTGCGCCGAAACCTTGACGGTATTGGACACGGCGTCCCTTTTGCGCCGGACCATGAGAAAGGCGCCCTGCCAGCTGCCCATTATGATCCATGTGCCTTCAATCTCGTCCCCTGCCTCATTCAGCATGCCCTCATAAAGCACGGTGTGATTGCGGCGATCTGTCTGATAGGTCTTGCGAAACTGCACATGCCGCCCCTGACGTGTCCCGCTGACAAGGGCGACAAAGCAGGCCGAATCTTCTGTGCTGGCATGGGCTCGCTCGGTGATGGTGCCACCAATCACGGATTCCGCCTCAAAAAGCGCCGCCTGGAAGAATTCCGGCTCATAATCACGGGGATAGGTAAACTGCCCGTCCCACTGCCCCGCAACAGACAAGGCCTCACTCATCGCTCTCTCCTCTCGGCCTGCAGCGCGTTTTTGCCCTCGGGCCGGAATGCTGCTCAAAACAGCCCATCCTGTGAAACCACCCTGACGGACGCGCCTTATGCTGACCCTGTGTCTCTATCTTGCGGCAGGTTTTGCCGAAATTGCCGGCTGTTTTGCCTTCTGGGCATGGCTGCGTCTGGACCGGTCAATCTGGTGGATCATCCCCGGGCTGTTCAGCCTGGTATTGTTTGCCTTCATTCTGACCCGCATCGACAGCGACAGCGCAGGCAGGGCCTACGCGGCCTATGGCGGTGTCTATATCACCGCCTCGCTGATCTGGATGCGCCTCTTCGAGGGTCGCAGCCCGGACCGATGGGAGCTGGCAGGCGCGGCGATCTGCCTGTGCGGGGCAGCGCTCATCCTCTGGGGACCACGCTCGACATAAAACGCGGCTTGGGCCATTGACGGGTTTCCTGAATTCCGGAGGCCTTTCGTGTTCCAGCCGCTCTATCGTCGCACGCTCGCCCTTGCGGCCTCGCCTCATGCTGGCTGGTGGCTTTTTGCCGTTGCCTTTGCCGAAGCCTCGTTCTTTCCAATTCCTGTCGATCTCATGCTGATCCCGATGGTGCTGGCGGCGCGCGAGCGGGCCTTCGTGCTGGCGGCGATCTGCACCGCCGGTTCGGTCATGGGGGCCATGCTGGGCTGGGTGATCGGTGCGGTTCTGCTGCAGCATGTCGCCATGCCGATCGTTCATTTCTATCATGCCGAGCACAGCCTCGCGGCGCTTCAGGAAAAATTCAGGCAGTACGGGGTGGCGATCATCCTGCTCAAGGGCCTGACACCGATTCCGTTCAAGATTGTCACCATCGCTGCCGGTGCAGCCCATTTTGCCATTCTGCCGTTTCTGGCGGCCAGTCTGGTCACGCGCGGTGCGCGGTTCTTTCTGGTGGCAACCCTGCTCTGGTTCTACGGCGCCCCGATCAAGGACTTCATCGAGCGCCGCCTGACACTGGTCATGACAGGCTTTCTCTTTCTGATCATCGCTGGCATTCTGGCTGTCACCCTTCTGTAGACCGTATGAGGATTGCCGCCATGCCCAACCAGATTGCCGTCGTCACTGGCGCCGGAGCCGGTATCGGGCGCGCCACGGTGCGTATGCTGGCCTCCTATGGTTTCGATATCGCCCTGCTTGGCCGGAACGAGCAGCGCCTGCAGGATTCTGCGGATGAGCTCGAAACCAGCGCCATTCGCACGCTTATCGTGCCGGTCGATGTCTCGGACGCAAAAGCGGTCTTCGACGCAGCCGAGCGTGTCGAGCGCGAGCTCGGCCCGATTACGGTCTGGATCAACGCGGCAGGTGTAGCGGCCATAGGGCCGGTCCTCTCGCTGGATGCCGAAACGCTCAGGCGCGTAACCGACGTGACCTATCTCGGCTCGGTATTCGGCACACAGGCAGCCCTGGCCTGCATGCGCCGACGCGGCAGTGGCACGATCGTCAATCTGGGGCTCGCCCACCCGCTGCGTGGCCTGCCGCTTCAGGCAGCCATCAATGGCGCCCATGCTGCAATCAGCGCCTTTTGCGACAGTGTCCGCCCCGAAATCCGTGCGCTTTCAGATCGCATTGACCTGACAGTCGTGCATCTGCCCTCGATCAACACGCCACGCCTCGGCTGGAGCCGCAACCGCTCTGGCCATGCGCTCAAGCCTCTTGGCCGCATCTATGAGCCGGAAGTGGCGGCTCACGCAATCGGTCAGGCCGTACTGGGTCATCATCGCGATATCTGGGTCGGCGCCTCGTCGATCCTGCCAAGCCTGATCAATGGCATCGCGCCGTCGCTGCGTGACCGCTATCTCGCCAAGAAAGGCATTGTCGCCCAATACGCATCGGGCAAGGCGGAAACAGAAAGCGACACGCTCAACGAAAGCCTGCCCGGCGCTTATGCCGCCCATGGCCCCTATGAAGGCATCCCCCTGCGCGATCAGGGACGCAAGCCGCTACTGCTGACCATTCCAAGGCGGATCGGTTTTGGCGCTACGCTTCTGTCTCTGGCAGGGGTGCTGCTCGGCTGGGCAGCCCTGCGTCGCAAGGCCTAGCTCGGCTGGCGCGACGTGCCGGCTGCCATCAGGGCGCGGTGCTGCTTGAGGCCATTGACCAGTTTCTCACTATCCTCAGGGGCGAGAACCAGCCCCACCGGCCCATAGGCCGGATGCTGGAAGGCAAGCGTTGAACCCTCGGTCAGCGCGTCGATCTGTAATGCCCAGTTCGTGCTGTATACGGGCAGAAACGGCACATTGCCGATCGCAGGCTGGGGCTGACTGGCCGTCATGGCATAGCGTACGCGACCAAGGCTTGTGATGAGCTGGCTCAGCTGGTCGAGCGTGAGGTCTATTTCCCCCTCGATCCCGCTCCCTTCAAGAAAACGCAGCGTCGCCCCTGTGCCATCCTCTTTCTGGATGACCTGCATTCTTGCACCCATGACCGGAAGCTCCCTCTTTTCGCATTTTCCCAAGGCGGGCCGGCGCGCAAAAGCCGCCGGACCAAAAAAGGTTATGTCTTCTTGCGGGGTTGGAACCCGATCGGAATACCCGGAGACATACCGGGCGATCTAGCGACGATCCTCTGTGTTCTGAACCCATCCGGCGTCTGCCCACCATCCCTGAGCACGAAGGCTTTCTGCCGCCCTACATGCCGCATCCAGATCGGCATAAAGGCCAAAACAGGTCGCTCCCGAACCGCTCATGCGGGCAAAGTGACATTCTTCCGAACGCTCCAGATGGCTCAAGACTTCACCGATTACGGGAAAGAGAGCAATCGCCGGGGCCTGAAGATCATTCGAAGTTGATCGCAGGCTTTCGGCCAGAGCCGCCACATCATGCCATTGCGCTGGCAGCTTGGCAGAAGGACGAAACGCAGCGCCGGATTCCTTCCAGGCGCGGAAAACGGCAGGTGTCGGCACGGCGACACCGGGATTGACCAGCACCATTGCGCAGCGCGGCAGGCGTGGCGCTGCGGCGAGAATTTCACCGATACCCTGCATGCGCCGGGATTTCTGGGCGATACAGACCGGCACATCTGCCCCGAGCGAGGCAGCGATCGGCGCCAGGTCGACATCCTCGCACTGCCAGGCTGCTGCGAGCAGACGCAGGGCAGCGGCAGCATCAGCGGAGCCCCCTCCGATACCCGAGGCCACGGGCAAGTTCTTGGTGAGCCGCATCTGCCAGGCAGGCAGAGTGTCAGAAAGGGAGGCAGCCAGACGCAGGGCCGATGCAGCGCGCAGCACCAGATTATCTGACCCGGCCTCGAGCCCCGCGCCAAACGGCCCGTCGATGGCAAGGCTCATACCGTGCTCAGCAGGACGGGGCGCCTCGAGTGTCAGCAGATCGGCCGTCTGGGCGAATACGGCCAGAGAATCCAGCTCGTGATAGCCATTATCGCGACGTGCGGTGATGTGCAGAAACAGATTGATCTTGGCATGTGCCAGCGAACGGGCAGGTAACATCGACGAACTCATCGGGGCGAAGGAATGGCACGACCGCGCATGACGGGCAGATCCGGCCCACCGGCAAGAGCGGCATCGATCAGCGCCTTTGTCTCGGGCTCGGGCTTGTTGTTGAGCGCCTGGCTCCACTGATCGCGGGCTTCGAGCTGGCGGCCCTGATACCAGTAGGCAACGCCCAGATGATAGGCGATCTCTGCATCGGCGGGGGCCGAATTGACTGCGGAAAGAAGCAATGGCAGCGCCTGGGCCAGATCGCCCTTCTGCTTGAGCAGTGCCCAGGCATAGCTGTCGCGTATCTCGGCATCATCCGGCGCCATGTCCATGGCACGACGCAACAGCAGCAGGGCCTGCTCGGGGCGCTCATTATGCTCGACATCCGAGTAGCCCGCGTAATTGAGCAGAACAGGCTCGGCAGGGGCCAGAGCCAGAGCGCGATCGAGATCGGCCTGGGCCTTGTCACGACGCTTGAGATGGTCCCACGCAATGGCGCGCCCCAGAAGCAGCGGCCAGACCCGTGATTCCATGACGCTCACCTTATTGAGCGCATGGGTAAAGGTCTCGATGGCGGCGTCGGAATGGCCAAGCTGGTCCTGAACCGAACCGAGTTCGTTCAGGATATCGGGGTTGCCGGGGTTGGCCTTGACCACCCGCTCCAGCGCATGGAGCGCCGCGTTGAGATCGTGACGCTTGAGAGCGACCTGCGCCTGGGCATGATCGGAGAGCGGTGCCAGAGGATCGTCTTCCGCCACGCCGTCGAGCGCGGATTGTGCCATGTCGAGCTGGCCGTCATTGCGCAGTTCTTCGGCCAGCAGGATCTTGCCGAGTGTCAGATCAGGGGCGAGCAACAGGGCCTGACGCAGCAGCAGAATCTTGAGCTGACGCAGATCCTTGAGCTTGTCGTCATCCGGGTTGGGCGCCCCGGCATTGCCACTGTCATGCGATGCTGTATCGCCCAGAAGGGCGGTCACACCGATATAGAATTCAGCCAGTCCCTGATTGGGAGAGAAATCGGTACCAATCCTGCCCGGACGCAGGCGCCCGGCGACGAGCTGAAAGGCAGGCAGAAGACCACCGACATTCTTCAGCCTCTGGCGCGCCTCGGCATCGTGATGACGAAAGGCCAGCCAGTCCGCCTCGAACTGCAATGCCTGTACCCGCACCAGAGGCGGCACGGCGACTGCGCTGCGATCAAGCTGGGCAAACAGACTATCCGTACGCGCCTCGTCGCGCAGCGAGGCAATGCGCGCCTGCTGCAAAAGCGCAAGCCAGGTTACCGGGTCGATCCCCCCCTGAGGAAGCGTGATGTCGTCTTCCTGTCCATTGGCGGGATTTGCCCCGTAATGGCACCAGTCACGCAGGCCGCGCCCTGCCATGCGCAGCAGACCATCGGTCTCCTTGCTGTGCAGGGCGAAAAAACCCTCGGCGCTCTTCCAGTGACGATCACGAAACGCTGCCGTACCCAGAACAAGACGCGCCAGGTTTTGCTGTGGCATCAGCCTGGCAAGTGTGACCGCCCGCGCGGCAGAGTCCGACCCGGCATCCATCGCGGCAAAACGCAGGGCCATCAGCACGAAATCGGGATCGCGATAGCCCTGCATCACTGCCTCATAGAGGGCATGATCGGCATCGCTCACATTATTGCGTTGCACCGAGACAATACTGCCAAGCAGACTGCCCGTCAGGGAATAATCGGGCGCCATAAGCGCCACACCGCCCTGAGTGTCGGCGGCCAGAGCTCTGGTCACAGGCACACCGGCAACAGAGGCCAGACAGGCAAGAAGAACGAGCCGGGACGGAGAGCGCTTGGTTTGCATCGTGTGACAATCTAGACTGAACCCGTTCAGACACCAAACTGATAAGAAACCATGTCCCTTTCCCTGTCCGGTCAGGACCGCTCCGAGATTCTTGCCCTGCTGGACCTGTATCGGGACTGGGGAGTCGATTGTGCCCTCGACGAGGTCGCGCCGCACAGGCTCGACCGGGCGGCGTCGCTCGCGCTGCCTCAGGGAGTGCGTCAACGCCCGGCGCGCGCGCCAGCCGCGAGACCAGCCCCTCCCTCTCCCGCCCAGCCGCGTCAGGCCCCGATCGATCCGCAGGCCGCCCAGGCCTGGGGGGTGGAAATATTCCCGGAATGCGCCCTTGCGCGCACGGCCTCGACCAGTGTGCGACCACGCATCGTGCCCGGTGCCCCATTGATGCTGATTGGCGATGCGCCGGATGCTGATGAAGACCGCTCAGGCGAGGTGTTTGCGGGGGAAACGGGGCGCCTGCTGGACATGATCCTTCCCAGTATCGGGCTTGATCGCGCCAGCCTCTCTCAGGCGCCCGCCCTGCCCTGGCGTCCTCCAGGCGGCCGCGCTGTCTCGCTGATAGAAAGCCGCGAGTGCCGCGCTCTGCTCAATGCCGCCATCGTCACGGCCCGTCCCGAACGCCTCGTTCTGCTCGGTCTGACCCCCCTGCGACTCCTGCTGGATGAGCAGGCGAGCATGGCACGGTCACGTGGCGCCTGGCACAAGGTGCGACTCGATGACGGGACCATGGTCGAGGCCTTGGCCATGCAGCACCCGCAACAGCTGCTTTCCAGCGCCAGAGCCCGTCGGGAGATGTGGAAAGACCTTGTTTTTCTGGCAGAAACGCTCTCGTCTTCGTGAGTACGCATCTGGTTTCAGGAGCGTCATAAAAAAAAACGATTTTAGCCCCGGAAAATGCGGTTTTTTAGTGTTATCCCTCTGGTAGAATTCGAGAAACGATCTTAGAATAGCGAACTCCTCTGGTGTGACCTTTTGGCCACTCTTGCTTTATCAGGCAAGGGGGGCTACCAGCATCTCCACCATGCGAGGAATTTCTTATTTCGCGTCGAGTAACAGTGCCCGTGCGTTGATGCTGTGCGCTGTGCTTGTGGCGGGAGCGACGTTCAATCCGCTTCGTGCACAAGAAAGCAAATCGACGCTTAACCCTGCCGATCATGACAACAGCCAGAGCGAGGAAACGGCGTTTGCAACGCCGCATTCGTCTGCGCCTGGTGGTTCGAATGGTCTTCCCCACCCCCTTTCCGCCTCAGATGCTGCGCTTCTGAAAGAGGCTTTCCGCGCCCAGCGTTCCGGCGATTTCGAAACCGCAATCGCCCGTTCCCGTGCGGCCCATGACAACGTGCTCATCGGCGACCTGCTCGCCGAGCGCTATCTCAACCCGGCCTACCATCCCGAACCCGTGCAATTGCGCCTGTGGCTCAAGACTTTTCCCAGTCTGGCCGATGCCGGTGCCATCCAGAACCTGCTGGTCTCGATCAGCCCGAAGGGCAGCGTCGCCCCTCAGAGCTTCCCGACACCACTCGCGCCATCGGATGTCTCATCGACGGGCACAACGGCAGCGCCAGATCCTCTGGCGCATCTTCTCAACCGCAATCCCCTGCTCGATCGCACGATCGGCGAGCGCCTTTCCTGGGGTCTCAAGGGCGGTCAAAGCGCCGTCAAACTGGTGAACTCAACCCCCGGCATGACGCCGCTCTATGCGGGTCAGCTCAAGGCCGAGATTGCACTCGGCATGCTCAGCGCAGGCGAAACCGCCTTTGCCCTGCAAACCGCTCGTGACGGCTTTGCCCAGAGCGCACATCAACTCGGCTATGCCGGATATGTCGCCGGGCTTGCCGCCTGGCGTCAGGGCGCCCTGCACGAGGCATTGGGCTATTTCGAACAGGCTTCACGTGCGGGCACGACAACCAATGAACTGCGCGCCGCCTCCGCCTACTGGGCGTCACGTGCCCATCGTCATCTCGGCAATGCGCCGACCCTGACCACCTCCTGGTTGCAGCGCGCCGCCGCCGAACCAGGCACATTCTATGGTATTCTGGCGCGACAGATGCTGGGACTGCATCATGCAGGCATGACCCCCGGCAAGGACCCAACGCAAAAAGACGGGCATGACGGCATCTCTGCCGATGACACGACGGCGCTTCAGAACCCGATCCCGGTCATGGGTGAAATCGATGTCGAGGCCGTTGCGGCCACCCCTCAGGGTCATCGTCTCTTCGCCCTGCTGCAGATCGGCGAAACCTCGCGTGCCGAAGCCTTGCTGCGCCGCATGTGGCCCGACATCACGTCGGACACGGCCCTGTGCCACTCGGTACAGCTTGTGGCTGCGGCGGCCGGTCTGCATGATCTGTCCGAGCAGATTGCCACTATTCTGGCCGCACGTGACGGTCGCCCCGCCCATCTGGCAGGGTTCCCGACGCCGCAGCTTGCCCCACGTCACGGCTTCAGAATGGACCCGGCACTGGTCTACGCGCTGACCCGTCTGGAATCGAATTTCGATCCCAAGGCGTCATCCAGCGCTGGTGCCCATGGACTGATGCAGATCCGCCCCCTGACCGCCAGCTTTGTCAGTGGCCCCAAGCCTGCGCTCGACGCCCATGGCGTTGCCATCATAAACGTACCGGCCGATATGGTCGGGCGTCTGCACAATCCGGCCGTCAATCTCGAAATCGGTCAGCTCTATGTGCAGTATCTCGCCGGTCTGTCGGAGCGTTCAGAAGAAGCACCCAAGGGGGGCGATCTCATTCACACCCTCGCCTCCTATAATGCCGGGCCGGGCGCCATTGCGCGTTGGGAAAGCGGTGCACCGGGCGAAGCCGGACAGATTCATGATCCGCTGCTTTTCATGGAACTGCTGCCCAATGGCGAGACGCGGGATTATGTTCATCACGCCTTTGCCTATCTCTGGATCTATGCCGACAAGCTGGGCCTGCCTGCCCCGTCGCTTCATGCTCTTGCACGCGCCCAGTGGCCGCGCTTTGCCGATGAGCAGGAAATCGCCAGTGCGCGGCCTGTGACCTATCACTGACCGCATTTTCTACCGTCAGGAGGCACCAAGACTCTCCTGACGGATGATCGTCGCTCCCATCGTCTCGAGAAACGCCCCGTCATGCGTTGACAGAAGCACGCAGGCTATTCGGGATTTCTCGGCCAGCAGCGCGCCGAAAAAAGCGTGCGATTGTGCATCGAGACCATTTGCCGGTTCATCCATCAATAGAAGCGACGGCTCACCGATAAAGGCCGAGGCAATCAGCATTTTTCGCCTCGTGCCCAGCGACAGCGCGTCGTAACGCTTGTCGAGATGCGGCGCGAGGCCGAACCCCTCTATTATTGAAGGGGCTATATCCGGCGCCTTGCGTGCCCAGGCGCAGAGCGCCATCAGATCATGGCCTGTCATGAAGGGATAAACCACTGCCTCGTCGGGCACATAGGCCAGGCTCTGCCGCGCCGCAACGTCGTCACGCACCAGGTGCTTTCCATTGATCCAGACATCGCCATGATCGGGTCTTGCCGAGCCGGACAACATGCGCAGCAAGGTCGATTTGCCGGTGCCGTTCGCTCCCCAGAGACCATAGAATCCGACACCGAGCGACAGGCTGACCGAAGAGAGAACGGGTCGCCCTCCATAAGCCACACAAAGGTCCGAACAGCGCAGGATGGCGGTCATGCCGTCACCTCCATCAGAATGAAACTGACCCAGAGAATGCTCAGGGTCACACTGGCCATGGGCCGCCAGCGCGTATCGATGCGCAGGCTCGATCGCATCGCCACAAGCAGCAGGGCGTAGGACACCACGATCACGATCAGCGCGACCGGAGAAGCGAGCGCGTGCAGACACAGAGGCAGCACAAAGACGAAAGCAGAGGGCGCAAAGACGGTCAGCACGAGCGCAAGATCGCGCCTGATCCAGAAAGAGCGCGATAGCGGAAGTGTTGCAATAAAAGCCTTCGCCCGACGATGCGCGGTATCGAGCGCGACGAATGGTGCAAGGCTGCATTGCGAAACGAGGGCCATCCCGACAATCATCACCGGAATGGATCGCCCATCATAGGCAAAGACCGATAACAGCACCCATAAACCGATCGGCAGCAAAAGGGCGATGACAAGTACCACCCCGACACCACTTTCAGGCTCCAACCAGCTGCGCAGCTGCACACGCAGTACGGGAGAAAGCCGCGCCAGCCTGTCGACCGGCCTGGCTCTGACATGGCGCGGGAGCCTCCGATGCGCAGACAGCCATGCCGAAAGAGCACCAATTCCAGGCTCTCGACCGGCCAGAACAAATCCGGCTGCGCCAGATCCGGCAGCACCAATAAGGCACAATACCCTCGACCAGACGGGCTGCGTTACACAGCCGCCAGCGAGCAGAAAATCCGCCACAAAAATCGCGATGCAGAGAGGAATAAGGCGCTCAACGAGCGCTGCCTGAAGAACCAGGACCAGCCCCGCAAAAACCATCAGCGCCATACAATAGAGACACAGGGCTGATAGCGACGCCGCGCCGGTCAGAATGCCACCGATCACGAAAGGCAGGAAAAGCGGCAGATCGAGTGCCGCAAGCAGGGCGCCTGCTGTCAGCAGACGGGTCTGTGGCGTGATGGGCAGGGTATCGAGAAAAGGGCGAAAATTCCCACCGCGCAAGAAGCGGCACAACCCCTGGGACCAGGCTACGAAACCGGTTTGAGCCGCGAAAACCGCTATGAGATGCGCCCGAAAGCCTTGCGGGCCCGCCAGCACCGCCATGGATAAATGGCCCAGTTGCAGAAAAATGGCCACGAAAGGAATGGAAGGGGATGCCAGTACGGCCCCCACCAACATCATCCAGCGCTGCATGAGCAACGCTTTTGCAGCATGAAGCAGATAACGGGCCCGCAGCTTGAAAAAGAAAGTGAAACCCGAACTTGCACGGGTCGATCTCAAGCCTGACATTTGTCCCCCGCCCCATTCATTCAGAATGATAGCGTTACAATCCCGCGGGTAACAAACGAGTTCTGATTAATTTTCCGCTAGAACCTGACGGCTGGCACGCACCTTAGTCACGCGGCGCTGCTCCATCTCGACAACCTCGAACAGCCATCCGGCGAACACCACCTTGTCACCCTTGGCCGGCACGCGGCGCAGCAGGGCGAGAATGGCACCGGCGAGCGTGTGGTAACTGCCCGCAGCAGGCAGATCCGGCAGATCGAGCACCGAGCGCACCTCATCGGCAGGCATGAACCCGTCGAGCACATACTCATCACGCCGCTGCGGATTTTCACGCTCGGTCTTGTTCTTCTCGGCATTTTCGTCACCGACAATCGCCTCGAAGATATCGGAAGGCGTCACGATGCCTTCAAAAGACCCATATTCGTCGAGCACGAAAGCAATACCCAGGCGCTCGCCACGCATGCGTTCGATCATGTCCTGCGCGGTCAGGCTGTCGGGCACCACGATAGGCTGGCGGAGCGCCGCCTCGATCGAGACAGGCAACCCCTGAAGCAGGCGATCCATGAGATCCTTGGCCAGAACGACACCGACCGGGTGATCGACATCGCCCTCGCAAACCAGAATACGCGTATAGGTCGACTGGCGCAGCTTGACGATCAGCGCATCGCGGCTTGCATGGCGATCGACCCAGAAAAGCTCATTGCGTGGCGTCATGATGGCGCGCACAGGACGATCGGCCAGGCGCAGAAGGCGTTCGATCATGATGCGCTCCTCAGTCTCGAGCACGCCAGCCTGCGCCCCTTCAGCCAGAATGGCACGCAGCTCTTCTTCGGTAATGGCCGCACGTGTCAGGCGGCCGACGCCGAACAGACGCAACACAAGAGATGACGCCCCGCTCAGCAGAGCCACGACCGGACGGGAGATGGTCAGAAGCGCCGAGAGAATGAACGAGAGACGCGCCGCGATCTTTTCCGGCTGCTGCAGGGCGATCTGCTTGGGCACCAGCTCGCCGAAGACCAGCATGGCAAAGGTGATGCCCATCACCACAATACCGATGGACAGCTCATTGGCAAAAGGACGCAACAGATCGCTGCGGCGTATCAGAAGCGCCAGATTTTCCTCGATCTGGCTGCCACCAAAGGCGCCTTCGAGAATCGAGACCAGCGTCATGCCGATCTGCACGGTCGGCAAAAAGGAATGCGGCTCATCCGCCAGACGCAGCGCCCGCTCTGCCCCGCGCACCTGCCGTTTGACCAGCGCTGCAAGGCGCGGCCGCTTGGCCGAGATCAGCGCCATTTCGCCCATGGCAAAAATGCTGTTCAGCGCAATGAGAAGGCAGATGACCAGAATGGGGGTGAGCATGGGGTCCTTCGATCGGAAAAAAGAAAAGGCGGACATACACATCGTATGTCCGCCTTTTCAGGATAAAGCTGTCGCGCCCTGTTTGACCAGAGCGCTGAAGAGCGGGCACCTGCCCGACCCTCCCGGGGCCTCACCCCCTTGGATATAAGACGTCAGTCTGCCGCGTCAGCCACTTCGACCGGCTTGTCTTCGGCCTTGTGCACACGCACGCGCGGGCCACGAGCCGGCTTGCGTGATTCAAGCAGGGTTACCTGCTCGGCCACCTGAGCCTCATATTTGTATTCGGCCTTGCGCTGGTTCGCGAGAGAGATCTCAGGGACCATCGGCTTTTCGGTCTCGGGGCCGAACAGCGCAACCTTGGCGATGTGCCACGGACGCTTGACGGCATCCATGACAGCCGTCGATTCATAGCCGGAATGGACCATGCAATCGGCGCATTTTTCGTAGGCACCGGTGCCGTATTGATCCCAAGCCGTATCGTCCATCAGCTCCTTGAACGTCTTGGCATAGCCTTCGCCGAGCAGGTAGCAGGGGCGCTGCCAGCCAAACACGGTGCGCAGCGGCTTGCCCCAGGGCGTGCAATGATAGTTTTCATTGCCTGCCAGGAAGTTCAGGAAGAGCGGCGACTGGGTAAAGCGCCACTTCTTTCCCTTGCCGAGACGGAAGATGTCGCGGAAGAGCTGCTTGGTCTTCTGACGGTTCAGGAAGTGCTCCTGATCCGGTGCGCGCTCATAGGCATAGCCCGGTGCCGTCATGACACCATCGACGCCAAGCGCCATGACCTCATCGAAGAACCGCGCCACGCGCTCGGGCTGGGCGCCATCGAACAGGGTGCAGTTGATGGAAACACGGAAGCCGCGCTCCTTCGCCTTGCGGATGGCGGCAACCGCACGCTCGTAAACACCTTCCTGACAGACTGACGAATCGTGCATCGCCTTGTCGCCGTCGAGATGGATATCCCACGAGAAGAACGGATTGGGTTCGTAATCGTCGAGCTTCTTATCGAGCAGAAGCCCGTTCGTGCAAAGGTAGACGTATTTCTTGCGTGCCGTCAGACCCTTGACGATCTCGGGCATCTCCTTGTGCAGAAGAGGCTCGCCACCGGCGATGGCGATGACGGGGGCGTCAGCTTCGGCATCGGCATCCAGGCATTCCTGCAGGCTCAAGCGCTGGTTCAGGATCTGTGCCGGATAATCGATCTTTCCGCAGCCCGAGCAGGCCAGATTGCATCGGAACAACGGCTCGAGCATCAGAACGAGCGGATAGCGCTTGCGACCCAGCAGATGCTGTTTGACCACATAGCGTCCGACACGGACGGCCTGCATCAATGGAACGGCCATGTATCTCTATGCTCCTACACCAGATGACGTGCGGGCGCGGTGTCAGAAAAGGCCCGACATGAATACCGCGTCGCCGTCATACGTAAGACCCGTTGGTCATATGATTTCGAAAAACAACACCGGAATAAGGGGTGGTGTGCAAGACTGAAAATGATATGCGCGGGCTGGTAAAACGTGGCCTATACACCGCGCATGGGCCACGCCTCAATATCGAAGGCGCTTCGTAGCGCCTACTGTGTCATTTTGGCGACATTTATCTTCACCAGCTAACCAAATTTTAAGCTGAAATCTGTTGCGCGCCCCCTGCCGATGGGCGAATTCGCTGCCTTCGTTATTGCAGGACGGCGGGAAGATTGCACTTTTCGACGTTATGTCGGACATATGCCGCCGCAGTTGAACGCCGGATGACTTGTTTTTGCAGGGAGTCTCCCCAGCTTTCCGACTACGGATCCAGACATATGTCTCTCCCGATTGGCGGGACAGATTTGAGGACGCAGCATGACACAGTTCCCCAGCAGAGTGCCCCAGACCGCCCGTACAGCGCGCACGAGGCGCGCCGCTCTGGGACTGATGGCCCTGTTTTCTGCCCCCGTCGCGCTTTCCTCCTCCGCCCTGATTGCTCCGGCCTATGCCCAGTCTGCCGCTGTCGCTCCGATCAACGCTCTCTATGCAGCTCTCGGTCAGATCCAGTCTTCGGGTAGCGGCACCTCCGACGCCCGCGCACAGGCCATCGCTCCTGTCATTGATCGCAGCTTCGACCTCTCGACCATTTTGCACAGCTCGATCGGCATGCGTTACACGACGCTTTCAGCCGATGAGCAGAGCAAGCTTCTGACTGCTTTCCGCCAGTTCACGATTGCCCGCTACGTTTCGAGCTTCAAGAAGGGCGGCGACGCCAAATTTACTGTGAGTCCGACCACGCGCCCCGCTCCGACCGGCGGCAGCACGATTGTCAGCACCACCATTGGTGATGGATCCGATTCCGGCACCGCTATCAATTATGTGATGATGCCCTCAGGTGGCGGATACCGCATCGTTGATATTCTTCTCAATGGCCGCATCAGCCAGGTCGCCGCGCAACGCGCCGATTTCAGCTCGACCCTGGCCCGTGGCGGTGTTGATGCCCTCGTGACCCTGCTCAACCACAAGACCGCAAAGTTCATGAATAATTAAGATGCGTGGCCAGTTTCCCCAGATAGCATACCGTGAAAAGGGAAAAGGAGTCACGTGGCTCTCGCTCTGAACTGGCTAGGCTATGCGTCGGCTGCCCTTGCGGTGGCTGGTTGCGCCCAATCGGCTATCGGCGCCGGGCTGATCATTGCCTTTCGGGGCCGTGAAAAGCGACGCATCGCCAGAATACCGTCCTCGCCAGGGCCGCAGCCTGCGGTAACCGTCCTCAAGCCCCTGCATGGGGACGAACCGCTTCTTGAAGATGCATTGCGCAGTTTTTGCGAGCAGGATTATCCGGTCTATCAGATTGTCTTCGGTGTCCAGCGTCACGACGACAGCGCCATAGAAATCGTCAGACGACTGATCGCCGACTATCCCGAGCGGGACATGACGCTGGTGATCGACGGAACGCAGCACGGTACCAACCGCAAGATCGCCAATCTGATCAACATGTATCCATCGGCGAAGCACGATATTCTCGTCATCTCCGACTCCGATATTCATGTACAGCGCGATTATCTGCGCGACGTTGTATCAACAATCCAGCAGCCGGATACAGGTCTCGTCACCACACTCTATGCGGGTCTTCCTGCCTCGACCGCGCTGGTCAGGGAATTTGCCGCATCCCAGATCAATCACAATTTCATGCCGGGCGTGATGATGTCGCGTCTGCTCGGCCGTCAGGACTGCCTCGGCGCCACGATGGCCCTGAGACGCTCGCTGCTCGAACGGGTCGGTGGACTGGCTGCTCTGGCCGATCATGTCGCCGATGACGCCATTCTCGGCCAGCTGGTCCGCGCTCATGGCAAAAAGATCGCCCTCGCCCCTTGCATGACCTGGACCACGGTCGCGGAAGACACGGCGGGCGACATGATCGAGCACGAGCTCCGTTGGGGCCGGACGGTCAAGAATGTCGAGCCAGTCGGCTATGGGCTTTCCGCCATCCAGCTTCCGCTCTTCTGGTCGAGTGTGGTGCTGTTCTGCTGCTGGCCTGCACGCTGGGCGCTGTGGTTTTTTATCGCAGCCTGGGCTGTGCGCGGGCTTTCGGCTCTGGTTATCGACCGCTCTCTGGGTCGGCTCACACCTGCAGTTTACGCGTTGTTTCCCCTGCGTGAATGGTTGTCGGCCGCAATCATGGTCGGCAGCGCCAGAGGCCAGCGTGTCGCTTGGCGCGGGCAGACGCTGCATATTCGTCGGGCAGCGCCGATTACACCGCCAATACAACCGGTCGAACCCGGAGATTAGACTTTTTAGTGTTTCGGCCTCATATGCTGGGGCATTCGTCAGACAGATCTGACCCCTTCACCTTTGCGGATCCTGCGATCCGACGGTTTACCCAAGGATTTTCTTCACCATGATGCGCACGCTGTTCCTTCAGCCCCCTTCATTCGACGGTTTCGATGGCGGAGCCGGTTCGCGTTACCAGGCCAAGCGCGAAATCCGCTCCTTCTGGTTCCCGACCTGGCTGGCACAGCCTGCCGCCATGGTCGAAGGGTCACGCCTGATCGATGCCCCGCCGGCTGGCATTGGCATGGAACCGATCCTGAAGGACGTGATGAACCGCGACCTCGTGGTGATGCACACCTCCACACCGTCTTTCGCCTCTGATGTACGCGTTGCGCAGATGCTCAAAGACGCCAATCCCAAGCTGATGATCGGCATGGTCGGTGCGAAGGTGGCGGTGCAGCCTGACGAATCGATGGCCAAGGGCAGCCCGATCGACTTCGTGGCGCGCAACGAATTCGATTTCACGATTAAGGAAATTGCCGAAGGCCGCGAGCTGAAGGACGTGGACGGCATCACCTGGCGCAACAAGGATGGCGAGATCATCGCCAACCGTGACCGCGCCATGATCGAGGACATGGATTCCCTGCCCTTCGTGACGGAAGTCTACAAGCGCGACCTGAAGATCGAGGATTACTTCATCGGGTATCTGATGCACCCGTATATCTCGATCTATACCGGCCGTGGCTGCAAGTCGCGCTGCACCTTCTGCCTGTGGCCGCAGACCGTGGGTGGCCATCGCTACCGCACGCGCAGCCCCGAGCATGTGGCTGCCGAAATCCGTCTCGCCAAGCAGTATTTCCCGCAGGTGAAGGAGTTCATGTTCGATGACGACACCTTCACCGACGATCTGCCCCGTGCGGAAGCCATTGCGCGTGAAATGGGCAAGCTGGGCGTAACCTGGTCGTGCAACGCCAAGGCGAACGTGCCCTATGAAACGCTCAAGATCATGAAGGAAAACGGGCTGCGCCTGCTTCTGGTCGGCTATGAGAGCGGCAACCAGCAGATCCTGCACAACATCAAGAAGGGCATGCGCGTCGAAACGGCTCGCGAGTTCACCAAGAACTGCCACAAGCTGGGTATCAAGATCCACGGCACCTTCATTGTCGGCCTGCCCGGCGAAACGAAGGAGACCATTCAGGAAACCATCCAGTTCGCCCGCGAGATCAACCCGCACACGCTGCAGGTTTCGCTGGCAGCTCCCTATCCCGGCACGGCGCTGCACAAGCAGGCCACCGAGAATGGCTGGTTCAACGAAGCTGAAGCCGAGCTGATCGACGAGAACGGTGTGCAGATCGCCCCGCTGCACTACCCGCATCTGTCTCATACCGAGATCTTCAACTCGGTTGAGGAATTCTATCGCAAGTTCTACTTCCGCGCGCCGAAGATCGCCTCGATCGTCAACGAGATGGTTCGCAGCCCGCAGATGATGAAGCGTCGTCTGCGCGAGGGTGTGGAATTCTTCCAGTTCCTCAAGGGCCGTAACGCCGCCTGATCACTCAGGCGTCGTTTATTCCCATGCGTCGTCTGATTGTCTCGGCCGATGATTTCGGCCTGAGCGAGGAAGTCAACGAGGCCATCGAGATCGCCCATCGTGACGGGCTGCTCTCGACGGCCAGCCTGATGGTGGCAGGCCCGGCCAGCATGGACGCCGTGCGCCGTGCGCGCCGGATGCCCAATCTGCGTGTAGGGCTGCATCTGGTTGTCATCGAGGGCGATACTGCCCTGCCCGGCGCCAGCATCGGCGCCATTGCGACCCCGGACGACCAGTTTGGCACCAGCCAGCTTGGTCTCGGGGTGTCCTATTTCTTCCGACCAGCCGCAAGGCGTGCTCTCTCACGCGAGATCGAAGCCCAGTTCCGGGCCTTCATGGCCTCAGGCCTGCGTCTCGATCATGCCAATGCGCACAAGCACATGCATCTCCATCCCACCATTGGGCGGATGCTGATCGAAACCGGACAGCATTATGGTTTGCGCCATGTGCGCACGCCCTGCGAACCGCCCGAACCGCTTGCCGCCGCTGAGACCCATTTCGACTCGCTGGGGGCTGCCGCGCTGCGTCGCTGGTGCGGTGTGCTGCGCCATCAGATCTCGCGGGCAGGCATGACGACCAACGACCATTGTTTCGGCCTGGCCTGGAGCGGCCAGATGCGACCTGGTCGTGTGGCAGGGCTGATACCGCATCTGCCCGAAGGTCTGTCGGAGCTTTATTTTCATCCGGCACTGGAACAGAGCGCGCTGTTGCAGCGCCTCATGCCGGATTATGACCAGCGTGGCGAGTTCGATGCGTTGATAAGCCCCGAACTGCGTCAGGCGGTGCGCTCAGCAAAGATTACCCTGAGCGACTGGGCAGGAAATACCCTGCCCCGTGCCTGAAAGCCTTCGTCTCTAGAAGGCTCTCCACGACACTCAGAGTGCCGAGTCGACCCATGCCTTGAGCGCGCTCTTGGGCAGGGCGCCGGTCTTCTGGGCGACGACTTCACCGTTCTTGAAGACCATGAGCGTCGGGATGCTGCGCACGCCAAAACGCGTCGGTGCTTCAGGATTTTCGTCGATATTGATCTTGGCGACCGTCAGACGGCCCTTGTATTCACCGCCGATCTCATCGAGCGCGGGCGCGATCATCTTGCAGGGGCCGCACCATTCTGCCCAGAAATCGACCAGAACGGGGCCTTCAGCCTGCAGCACGTCCTTTTCGAAACCGCTGTCGCTGACAGCTACGGTGTTGTCGCTCATCCTGTTCTCCATTCGCAATGCAGACCGTTCGGGTCCGTCTCAACACGACATATCAGCAGTTCAGGCAAAGCGTTCAAGAGCTAGTGAAGCAGGAATCGCCCCGTATCAAGAAACACAGTTCCTCCCGACGCGTTTTAAGAAGCAAGGTCATCACGTTACCGGAGAGGTTCTTTTGTCGATGCGTCATGTTTCGCGCGTATTCTGGCTATCGGTGCTGTGCAGCACGAGCCTCCTGACGGCGGTGCCTGCCGCATTGGCTCAACCCACGCTGGCTCCCCTGCCGCCTGCGCCCGAGAATTATACGCCCGAACATATCCCCTCTCCCGTCGTAGCGCCTGCTGCACCCGGCGCATTCGACGCGCTGACCGTGCCCGCAACACATCGCCTGCTACCGGGCAAGATCGTGTTCTCGATGCTGGTCACACCCGACCTCGCCCGTGCGGAACGTTTCTATGGCGGGTTGTTCGGCTGGGGTTTCCGTCCGATCGACGATGGCAGGACACCCCGTGTCGAAATCACGCTTGGCACCCAGCCGGTCGGCATGATGGTGGCGCACAAGCTCGATGACCCCAAACGTGATGTTCCGTTCTGGATGCCGTTCCTGTCGACCTCGGATACCGCGACCGTGGCTCGGGTCACGAAGCAGCATGGTGGCAAGGCGATTTTCGGCCCTAAACCCATAGCCGGTCTGGGGCAGGCGGTGATCGTTGCCGACCCGCAGCATGGCCTCTATGCCGCCCTCAGCGCCCAGTCAGGCGATCCGGCTGACCATGGCACTGACCCGACGCTGAACAGCTGGTCCTGGGCAACGCTGCTCTCCCCGGACCCGAGAGCAGCGGCTGGTTATTATCAGCTCCTGTTCAATTACAGGATCGTCGCCTCTCCCGAAGCCGATAGTCCCCAGCATTACATGCTCACCGCGCAGGACAAGGAGCGCGCCAGCATCAACACACTGCCTCCGGGCATCGAGCCGCGTGACAGGGCGCGCTGGGTGCAGTTCGTCGAGGTAAATGACAGCGCGAGCCTTGCTGACAGAGCGCAGAAGCTGGGTGGTCGGGTGATTGTGCCGACACATGTCGACCGTGATGGCGCCCAGATTGCCGTTCTGGCCGATCCGGATGGGGCCGTGTTCGGTGTTATCGAAACCCAGAAAGACATGCTTGAAGGAGCGCTGCCCCGGTGAAGAAAGCATCCGCCCTTTTCGCCCTCGCGGTGATTTCTTCTCTCGGTTTGTCAGGCTGTGGCGGCTATGATGGCTATGGCGGCGGCTATTACGGTTATCCCGGAGGCTGGGGACGCCAAGGCTGGAATGGCGGCTACGCTGTCGGGCCGCATTATACCGGGCGCGGCTGGGGGGGCCGCGGCTATCGCCCGCGCTATGATGACCGGCGCGGCGATCGCGGCCCGCGCAACGGCAATCATGGCGGCGATCATCACCACCATTGATGCAGGCCTTGCCTGAGCGGTCCGGCCGCGGCACGTAGAATGGATAATCTGACGCACCGCCGGGTTCTTGCGCTCAGGCCTCAGGAAACTCCGTCGAAGCGCCCCGCGTCACCGAAACGGGCAGCTGCGCTTCTCACGAGCCTCGGCCCCATGAAGCGTCAGTCATCCGTCACGCTTCGGCGCTACGCCTCCGTCTGAACAAGACTGACGGTCGGGCCTTCGGTCCAGACCAGTGCCATGACAAGTTCATGCTCCGGATAGAGCTGCCTGAGCACGGCACCATAGGCCGCCATCTGGCGTCGATAGGCGGCAGGCACTGCCTGACCGGGGCGGGGCGGGTGCTGATTTGTCTTGAAATCGCAAAGCATCACGCAGCTTTCGGTCACACGCAGACGATCGACCTGACCAAGGACAACCTGACCGAAGGCAAGGCCTGTGATCGGCTGCTCCGCAAGGCTGCCAGGCGCGAAAAGCGGGGCGAGCGTCTTATCCTTCAGAATAGCCAGAACCTGCGTCACCAGACGCTCTACGGCGTCAGGCGCAAGACCATGGGCAGGCCGGGACAGAAAATCCTCTGCGAGAAAACGCCATTCCGACTCGTCACGGTCGGGCAGCCATTGCAGGAGACGATGCACCAGCGTGCCACGATCGAGCGCGCGTTTACGCCCGCTCTGCTGCCCTGCAGCGAGTTGCAGAGGCGACAGGGCCGGCGGTGCCGCGCCATAGGAGGCATTATCCGGCCGACTGGGTGCCAGAGGCCGCGTGAGCGGCGCCTCATGTGGTGCAGGCTGCGCATGCCAGTCCGGAGCATGACCGAACAGGGCAGGCATCGGTACAGGAGAAACAGGAGTGCGCAATCTCGCTGCCTGAGGGGCGCTTTCAGGCTCTGCCTCGATCACAAGGCGCTCGCCATCCCACCCGCCCTCGAAGGGATAGGCTGATGTGCCCAGCTGGGTGAACCCGGCCTCGCAAAGCGCATACCAGGAGTGTTCGCTCGGCTTGCGTCGCGGCTCCCAGCCACACACGACCAGCCAGTCGCTGGCACGTGTCAGAGCGACATAGAGCAAGCGGTTACGCTCTGCCTGCGCCGCTTCCTTTTCCTGCTCCTTGAGTCTGTCCCCAAGCCTGGAGGGCAATTCCTTGCCCGGCATCCACACAGGCAGATCAAGCCCGTTCTGGCGCGTCCAGAGAAGCTTCGTCTCGCCCTGCACCTCACCCGTCATGTCGGGCAGGATCACGAGGCGGGCCTGCAATCCTTTGGAGCCGTGAACGGTCATGATGCGCACGGCATCGATCTCGGACTCGGCCTCGCGCTTGACGGTCAGGCTGCTGGAAGCAAGCCAGTGCAGGAAGCCCTGCATCGACGGCGCGTGCAGCGCCTCGAAACGCAGCGCTGCAGAAAGCAGATCATCCAGCGGTTCTGCCGCCTCCGGCCCGAGACGGGCCAGTGCCCGGGCGCGCCCTTCATGACGACCCAGCGCATCGGCCAGAATCTGATAGGGGGTGGCAAAATCGATACGGGTCTGAAGCGCGGAGAGTCGCTCCCACGCACTCTGCCATTCGGGTCGTTCGAGATGGCGCTCCCGCAGGACCGTCCAGAGCGGGCGCTCGCCACGCTCCATCGCCAGATCCATGAGCGAGGCATCGCTGACGCCACCGAAAGGCGAGGTCAGCGCCGTAGCGAGGGTCAGGTTATCCTGAGGCAGAAGCAGCGCATGACACAGCGCCATCATATCCTGCACCGCCAGTGAATCGGTGAGCCCGACACCGACGAGTGTCGCCACTTCAACGCCCTGACCTTTCAATGCGCGAATGAGCGCCCGCAGGAAGGCCGAACGGCGTGGCACCAGAACCAGAACCTCACCCGCACGCAACGGCGCCTGGCCCGGCTGGGGCGGCTTGCCGATCTGACGGGCGATCCACTGAGCCAGCGTATCGGCCAGTTTCTGCGGGGCACGACTTTGTCCCGCATTGCCGGTAGGGGCCGCCCATGGGTCGTCAATGGCGTCTTTCTCATCTGCCGGGACCAGTGGCCAGAGCTCGACGCGCCCGCCCTGACCGGGGCGGGCAGAACGATGCGGCGGCAGGGAGTCACGCCCCGGCTCGCGCAAACCATCAGCGGCAAGGGGGCTGGCAAAGACCGCATCGACCAGATCGAGCACTGGCGTGACGGAACGAAAGGACACGCCAATTTCAGGATTGCGCCAGTCCTGCTCCGCACCCAGAACCATCTCGCGGAAGCGATCTCTCGCGCCGAACAAACCCTGAGGATCGGCGCCCTGAAAGGCATAGATGGATTGCTTGAAATCACCCACCGCGAAAACCGTGCGCGGGCGGCCTTCCATCTCGCGGGCGCCCTCACCCACGAAGAATTCCTCGATCAGCGCCGTCGCAATTTCCCATTGGGCTGCGGACGTATCCTGCACCTCGTCAAGCAACAGATGATCGAGACCGCCATCGAGTTTGTACAATACCCAGGAAGCACCCGGATCGCGCAGCAGATCCCGCGTGCTGGCGATGAGGTCGTCGTAATCGACCAGACCGCGCAGCGTCTTGTCCTGCGCGTAACGGTCGAGCGTGGGGGCTGCGAGAGCGAACAGGGCCAGATTGAGCGCAATCAGGCGCTGCACGGCAATCGCCTGATCCAGTGCGATGAGCCGCTCGGCTTCGGCGGTGAACGCCTCCATGATATGAGGCCGATCGCGGGCGATGGCAGCGGGGACAAAAGCCCGCGCGGCCCTCGGTGTGCCGGTGCCGGTCACAAAGAACTCGACCCACAGAGCAGGATCGCGCTCGACTGCCGGGCGCGAGAGCGCGTCGAGCATCCTGGTCAGGGTCGCCTGCATGGTGGCGGTACCAAGAGGCAGAGCCTCCTGCGCGCAACGTCGCAGGACATCTTCCTGCGGTGAGGCGCAGCGCTGGGCTTCGAGATCAGCCAGATCGACCTCATCTTCGGCGCCAAAAGCCTTGCGATAGGCCCGCTCGATGGCGCCAGGCTCGATCTGCCAGCGCGCAAAACTCTGCCTCAACCGCGAAACACGGCCCTGCAACGCCCTGATGCGATCGAGATAATCTTCCAGCCCGACCTGCCCCGCCAGAAGGGTGAGACGCGCCTCCATTGACGGGTCACCCTTGGCGCGAGACAGCGTCTGCTCGATGGCATTGGCCAGAGCGAGGCTTGAATCCGTCTCTTCCATCAGGGTGAAATGCGGGTTGATGGCCGCTTCCAGCGGGAAGCGCCTGAGCAGCGACTGACAGAATGCATGGATCGTGCCGATCTTCATGCCTCCCGGCAGATCGAGCACGCGCACGAAGAGGGCACGAGCCGCCTGACGGGTTTCAGGCGATACCGGCACGCTGAGCCCGTGCAATTCGCGATCGAGGGCGTCATCGGGCAGAGACACCCAGCGTCCCAGACGGGATTGCAGGCGATTGGCCATTTCCGCCGCCGCCGCACGGGTAAAGGTCAGACACTGGATACGTGCCGGGTCACTCCCCGGCAGCAATACCGGCGCCCCCGTCTCGGGGTCGGGCATCAGCACCGGCAGCATCAGGCGCAGCAGCCGGTCGATCAGCAGCTTGGTCTTGCCACTCCCCGCCGAAGCCGAGACGAAAACCGACGCCAGCGGATCGGAAGCCTGTCTCTGGATGTCATTGGCTGTGGCAATGACCTGCGAATTCAGCTTTGCCAGATCGCTCATTCTCCGCCCTCCTCACGCGCGGCGCTCCATTCCGACACACGGGCCAGATGGGCGTAATCGCTGTAGCGCGGCACATAATCGGGGTGAGGGTGAGAACGATAGGCCGTCTTCGGATCGTCAAAAACCTCGACACGTCGACGCAGCCTGTCGAGCGCGGAATCGACAAGGGGCTCCAGATCTTCGGGCTTGCGCGGCACGCTGAGCTCCTGACCGCGATGACGGTCGCCCGTCAGACGCCAGTAAAGCAGTGAGGCGGTCTCCGCCGCTGGCAGACCGGCAAAACCACCCAGACGCAGCATGGCCGCTTCAAGCACGAGCTGCGAACTCCAACCGGCTTCGACATCGCTCACCTTGGGCAGAGAGCCCGTCTTGTAATCGATGATCGTGGCACGACCGTCCTGCCCGATCTCTATCCGGTCGGCGCGGGCCGTCAGGCGGAACGGGGCGTAAGGCGGCGTCAGGGTGAGTGTGCCCTTCTGCTCGGTTTTCAGCATGGAAGGTTTCTCACGCAGTGCCTCGCGCTCACACACCCAGTCGGCAATGCGCAACACACGCGGGCGCCACCAGGCAGCCAGGGCCGGGCGCAACTCACGGGCTTCGAGCACCGCAAGCAGACATTCATGCAAGGCCCTGCCGCCCTTTTGTCCCTGTTCCAGCCAACGATCGATCCCGTCATGCACCACCACACCGATATCGGAGCGATCAGCAGCTTCCTCCAGCGCGGGCAGCGCCTTCAGCTTCAGCACATGACGCGCATAGATCGCATAAGGATCGCGCAGCCAGGAATCGATTTCGGTCACGGAAAGCCGGCGCGGACGCAGGGCGACGGGCGGGCGAGGCTCGGGCGGCAGCACGGGGCGCGCTGCTCCTGCAGGCTGATCCATGGTGGCCTGCCAGATCAGGGCGGGATGGGCGGGCAACTTCTGCCCTCGCCCTTCGAGCAGCGCCTCAAGACGCACCAGCCAGCGCGCCGGAACAGCAGGGGCGCCATCGCGTCTGGCCGCACTCGACAGCACGATTTCCTCACCCGAGAGAAAGGCCGTGGTGAAATCATGCGCTGCGGTGCCGATCAGCCGCTCCGGCGAGGGCAGACCGGCGCGTGTGCGCATGGGGCGGCTCAGCCAGGGCCCGGGATCGGTCGCGGGGGGCCAGATTCCCTCGTTCAACCCACCCAGAATGACCAGATTGGCGAATTGCAGACGCGCTTCAAGCACACCCAGAATGGACACGCGGGGATGCAGCGCCTCGCCATCGCGCCCCTGCAGAACGCGCTGACCGAACACCATTTTCCCGGCCATCGACGCCAGCAGGAATGCAGGCAGCCCCACCAGACTCTGGGGCGGCAGAACTGCGCCATGCGTCATCAGACCGACCAGATGACGTGACAGGGCATGGCCCTCTGCGCCCATCCAGAGACGCTCTTCACCCGGTTGCTCCTGCGTGCTGGCCAGAGCTTCCGCCGCCCTGATAAGGCGTGTCAGCAGCTCCGGCAGAGGCAGGGCACCGCAATTCAGCAAGGGCGAGACAGCCGCGTCGAGACGATCCAGAAACAGATCGAGCGGCTCGGCCTGATCGGGGCGATCGGCACTCTCGGCCTCGCTCTGGTCCTGACGATCGAGCGCCTGACGAAGGCCTTTCATGCCCGGTGGTGGTGCAGGCCCACGTAAAACCAGACGCTCGAGACGGCGCGCCGTTGCACGGCAATTGCCGGGTGTGCTGCCAAGCGCCACGAGCGGATGCTTGAGCAGGGATAGAAGCGCCACCGGCGCCAGATTTTCGGCAGCGGCCTCAGCCAGAAGACGGAGAAGGATCGCAGCCGGGCTGAGCGCGAGGCTCTCGCCTGCGCTGTCATCCGCCACGATGCCGTAGCGCAGCAATTCGGTCGCGACTCGTCTGGCCAGAGCGCGGTCCGGGGTGACAAGCGATGCCGTTCTGCCGGAGCTTTCAACTGCCTCTCGCAGAATCATGGCGATGCTGGCGGCTTCCTGCTGCTGATCGGCCGCATCTAGACGGGTGATTCCGGTCAGAGGCAGAGGCACTGTGCTTTCTCCCCAGGCAGAAAGTCCCTCCATGGGGCGCATCATCAGGCTTGCCAGCTTTATGCGGTCCTGCATGGCTTCGCGAAAAACCATCCCTTGCGGTAGCACCCCGTCATCCCAGAGTGTGATGGTTTCACGGGAAACACCCAGATCATCGAGAAGACGTCGAAAGCCCGATTGCGGATGGCTTTCCGGCAGGGTTGCCCACAGCGTATCGGGCAGATCGAGATCGACACCGGGCAGGATCACGCAACCCTGAGGCGCATCGAGCACGGCGCGAAGAATGGCGCAGACAGCAAACATGCCATCGGTGAAACCCACAGCCCAGAGCCTTCCCTGCGGGGGTGCCTGCGTCCAGCGTTCGGCCTGCGCCCTGAGCACGGCGACCTGACGCGCCACCGGGTTCATCAGACCGGTTTCGCTCAGCCAGGCGGGCCAGGCTTCGGTGACGATATGCAGGAACTGCAGCGTCTTGTGCCAGTGATCGGCAAAACGCGGCTCGGCGGCATCGGGCAGGCGCTCGCGCAGATCGACCCCCACACGCTCGGCATCGTCCATCAACTCCGCCAGAGCCGAGGCCAGAGGCCAGGCCTGTTCGAGCGTCAGTTCCGCGCTGAATACGCCCTTCGCCCGCAGAACCAGCGCCGCCAGAACCGACAGACGACGCAGCGGATCAACCGCGGCAGGAAAGGAAAACGCCTCGACACCCGAAAGCGCCAGATCGTCTTCGCTCACATCGCCCACTGGCAGGATGCGCGGCAATAATGCCGCCTTGCCATCGAGACAACGCAGGAACGCCTCGGTGAGGTTGCGTGCCGCACGACGCCCCGGCACAAGAATCAGCGCGTTGGCATCGTCCTGAGCAGCACCCCCCTCAAGCCAGCGTCTTGCCACGTCATCAAGAAAGGAACGGTCTGCGGGGATGGTTGCGAGAATCACAGCCTGCCGCTCCAGCCCTTGATGGTCATCCTGCGCGCCTCTTCGGCTTCCCCTTCGGTCAGGGTGAGATGCAGCGCATGATCGGGCAGTTCGTCTTCTGCGCGTTCGGGCCATTCGACCAGCATGATGCCCTCCTGCAACTCGTCCCAGCCGAGCTCGAAAAGAGCGTCCGGCCCATCAAGACGCCAGAGATCGAAATGCGCCACAGCCCCTTTGGCGGTGTCATAGGTCTGGACCAGCGAAAAGGTGGGGCTGGGCACCTCAAGTGCAGGATCCTGCGCCAGCGCTCTCAGAAAGGCCCGGGCAAACACACTCTTGCCCATGCCCATCTCGCCATGCAGCGCGATCACATCTCCCGGCTGCGCAAGACCCGCCAGACGGGCGGCGAAAGCTTCGGTGGCGGGCTGATCGGGCAGGTCGATTTGGCTCATACTGACAGTGTAAAGCCCGGCTATCTGGATGGGTAGGGGGCTGACAAGCGAGCGAGCCCGATATGTCTGACGCTTCTGGCAGATCTGACCTGAAGGGCCTCAAAAAGGCCCGAAGGTAAAGCTCTTACCGGCGATAGGCGGGCAGGTCGACCTTGCCGAGGATGGCATAGCCGCGCAGGCAGAAACCCAGCACCACGGCAATCGCCCCTGCCGCGATTGGAGGAAGACCGACAGCATCCAGGCCGACATATAACCCTGCGGCGAGGGCTGCAGCGGTGACATAAAGCTCGGGCCGGATCACGATGGAGGGCAGACCTGCCAGCACGTCACGGATAATGCCGCCCATGCAGGCCGTGACCACCCCCATGATGGCCGCTGGCAACCAAGGAATGCCATAGGCTGTGGCCTTGGCGGCACCATAGACAGCATAAGAGGCAAGCCCCAGCCCGTCGAACCAGTCGATGGCACGCTCATGCCAGACACGATGAGGCGTAAACCAGACCAGCAGGGCGATGCCCAGACAGACGGCAATCGGCGCCGTGGCATGCATCCAGAATACCGGCGCGCCGATCAGCAGATCGCGCAGCGTGCCGCCTCCAACGCCGGTCATGGCCGCGAAGAACGCAAAGGTGACCATGTTCTGCCTTGCCCTTGCAGCAACAAGCGCGCCCGATATCGCAAACACAGCCGTGCCCGCCATGTCGAGATCGGACAATGTCGATGCCGAGAGCGCATGAATACTGGCAAGAGTGGCAGGGCTCACGCCGCGAGCGCCTCGATATCGGCGGCGAGTTGTGCCACGCGTTCGGGTGCGGCATCCCAGGCAAACATGAAGCGCGCCCCCCCGCCGATGAACGTATAGAAACGCCATCCCCGCTTGCGCAGCCCTTCGAGCACGGTTTCCGGTGCCTTGAGAAACACGGCATTGGCCTGCGCCGGAAACATCAGGGAAAGACCGGGAACTGCCGTGATCCGCTCCGCCAAAGCCCGGGCGCTGTCATTGCCGTGCTGGCCGTTACGCAGCCAGGCGCCACTCTCCAGCAGACCGACCCAGGGTGCGGAGATGAAGCGCATTTTCGACGCCAGCTGCCCGGCTTGCTTGCAGCGATAATCGAAGCCTTCGGCCAGGGCCGGGTCGAAAAACAGGATCGCCTCGCCAACGGCCATTCCATTTTTCGTGCCGCCAAAACACAGCACATCCACCCCTGCCTGCCAGGTCATTTCAGCGGGCGTGCAGCCCAGAGCGGCGCAGGCATTGGCAAAGCGGGCGCCATCCATATGCAGACGCAGCCCCAGTTCGCGACAGGTATCGGCAATGGCGCGTATTTCCGCCAGAGAATAGACCTCACCCGTCTCGGTCGGCTGGGTGATCGTCACGACCTTGGGCTTGGGATAGTGGATATCGCTTCGACACGTCGCCAGAGCGCGAATGTCTGCCGGAAACAGCTTGGCGTGGTCCGTGCGAGCCACCAGCAGCTTGGAGCCATTGGAGAAAAATTCGGGAGCACCACACTCATCAGTTTCGACATGGGCGAAAGATGAACAGATAACACTGTTATAGGACTGGCAGAGCGATGCCAGCGCCAGTGAATTGGCTGCCGTGCCGTTAAAGGCAAAGAACACTTCGCATTGGGTGCCGAACAGCGCGCGGAAACTGTCAGAGGCGCGGTTTGTCCATTCATCATCGCCATAAGCCGGCACTGAACCCGCATTGGCCTGCTGCATCACATCCCAGACTTCGGGGCAGATACCGGCATAATTGTCACTGGCAAATTGCTGGGCCACGATGATCAGTCCTTTCTGGACGTACAGGGGCTCCGTGCGAAAGGGGGGTGTGGCGTGTCCCGAGATTGCCGGAGCGGCCACATCTCTCCGGCGGAAACCGGAGATACCACCTTGCCCGGGAGCAGGTTGGCGCCGACAGGACCTGTCGGCTCTTGATGCTGGCGGCTTTCGTATCAAAGCCATGAGTGTCACGCAATGTGCTTCTGTCCGACAGGCGCTAACGCAAGCCATCCTCCGGCTCTGGGCGAGCCTCGCGGTTTCTGTTAGCTGCTATGAGGAACACAGGACATAACAGACAGGATTGAACGCGCTTATGGGCCAGACTCCTCTCGACATCGATGTCGCCATTATCGGTGCAGGGCCGACCGCCCTTTTTGCGGCTTTCGAATGCGGGATGCTCAAACTCTCCTGCGTTCTGATCGACGCTCTGGGAGAGATCGGTGGCCAATGTGCGGCGCTTTATCCTGAGAAGCCGATCTATGACATTCCGGGCCATCCCTCGATCGAAGGCGGCGCACTGATTGCGGCACTTGATGCCCAGATCGCCCCGTTCGATGTGCCGCGTCTGCTTGGCCAGCGTGTCGAGAAGCTCTCTGGCGCCCGTGGCGCATTCACGCTCGAGACGGACAAGGGCCAGATCGTGACGGCACGGGCTGTCATCATTGCAGCCGGTGCCGGTGCTTTCGGGCCGAATCGCCCGCCGCTGGAGGGGCTTGACGCCTACGAGGCCAGCGGAGCCGTTCAGTATTACGTCCGCAAGCGCGCCGATTTTGCCGGCAAACGCATTGTCGTGGCTGGTGGTGGCGACTCCGCCCTCGACTGGGCGCTGTCGCTCTCGGACATCGCTGAAAAGATCTATCTGCTACATCGCCGCGATCGCTTCCGCGGAGCGCCGGAAACACTGGCTCAGATCGAGGCCCGGGTGGCAGAAGGCCGCATCGAGAAGGTGGTGCCGTATCAGCTTCATGCGCTTCAGGGTGACAATGGCGCCCTGTCAGCTGTCGACGTGATTGATCTCGATGGGCAGGTGCGCCGTATCGAGGCGGATACGCTGCTGCCTTTCTACGGGCTTTCGACCGACCTCGGCCCGATTGCCACCTGGAATATCGACACGATCCGCAGCACCCTGCCGGTGACGCCTTCGACCATGGAAACCAGCCTGCCCGGCGTTTTTGCCATTGGCGATGTGGCGACCTATCCCGGCAAGCTCAAGCTGATTTTGCAGGGCTTCAGCGAGGGCGCAATGGCCGCTCATGCCATCCACCCCATCGTTCATCCTGACCAGGCGCTGCATTTCGAATATTCCACCAGCAAGGGTGTGCCCGCAGGCTCTTGAGCGACGGCAGGGCGCGGTTTAGAATGATTCCGAAATGATCGAAAGACGCGAACCCTTATGACAGTACAGCAGAGCGAGGTGGAAGCAGGCGCGAAACATCGCGCCGGAGGGTGGTTGCGAATCGACCTTGATGCCCTCAAGCAGAACTACGCCCTGCTGCAACAGAAGGTGGGCACAGAAATTGCCGTGGGCGCTGCCGTCAAGGCCGATGCTTATGGGCTGGGCGTGGCGCGTGTCGCCCCGGCCCTGTACCGTGCGGGCTGCCGTCGCTTCTTTGTTGCAACGGTTGACGAGGGGCTGGGCCTGCGTCCGCTCCTTCCCGCAGATGCGGCCATCTGCATTCTGAACGGTCCGCCCCCGGGCAGCGAAGCGCTTCTTCTTACCTCGGGCCTGACACCTGTCCTGAACAGCCTTGACCAGGCGCGGCGCTGGGCGGCGCTCTGCCGGGAAACAGGGCGCAAGGCAGCCTGTCTGCTTCAGCTTGATAGCGGCATGTCGCGTTTCGGTCTTTCGGAAGGGGATCTCGACACGCTCTGTGCAGAGGGTCTGCCCGATGCGCTTGATATCGCCTTCGTCATGAGCCATCTCGCCTGCGCGGATGATGCCACCTCGTCACGCAATGAGGGGCAGCGCCGGGCATTCGAAACGCTGAGGCGCAAGCTCCCTGCCCTGCCAGCCAGTCTTGCGGCATCGAGCGGTATCTTTCTGGGCGAAGAATTTCACTTCTCTCTGGTTCGCCCTGGCTACGCGCTGTACGGCGGCAATCCGACCCCTGCCCTTCCCAACCCGATGCATCCGGTCGTTACCATGCTGGGTGGGCTGGTTCAGGATCGGTGGATCGCCCCGGAGACTGCAGTCGGGTACAGTGCCCGCTTTGTGGCCACACAGAAGACCCGCATTGCCACGCTTTCCGTCGGCTATGCCGACGGTTTTCATCGCCGCGCCGGTGGCCTCACCAGCGCGATCCTGCCTGCAAGACCCGAGATTTCGCTCCCTGTCGTAGGGCGGATCTCGATGGATTGCATGGCGCTGGACGTCACCGCGCTGGGAGATATGGATCTGCCCCCCGGCACGGGTTTCGAGCTGATCGGCCCCCACCGTCCGCTGGACGAACTGGCCTCAGCGCTGGATACGATCGGATATGAGCTGCTGACCAGTCTCGGGAAGCGCTTCCATCGTGAATACATTGAGAGTTCACAATGAAGATCATCGTCATGGGCGCCGGTGTGATCGGCGTCACTACTGCCTGGTATCTCGCCGAACAGGGCCATGAGGTTGAGGTCATCGATCGCCAGCCCGGTGTCGGCCTCGAAACTTCCTTTGCCAATGCGGGTCAGGTCTCGCCGGGTTATTCCACCCCCTGGGCAATGCCGGGCCTGCCGCTCAAGGCAGCGCGCTGGATGTTCCAGAAACATGCGCCGCTCGTGGTGCGCGCGGCTGCTGTCAACGCGCCCATGCTGCGCTTCATGACGCAGCTTCTGACCAACTGCACGCATCATGCCTATGACATCAACAAGAGCCGTATGCTGCGTATTGCGGAATACAGCCGCGACTGTCAGGCCGAACTGCGCCGCTCGACCGGCATCACCTATGATGACGGCCAGAAGGGGCTGATCCAGCTCTTCCGCACCGACAAGCAGGTTGAGCACGCTCATGAAGACATGCGTCTGCTGGCCGAAAGCGGCGTGACGCATGAGCTTCTGGGCATGGACGAGGTGCTGAAATACGAGCCTGGTCTGGGTGCCGCCCGTCATCTGCTCAAGGGCGGCCTGCGTCTGCCGGGCGACGAGTCGGGTGATGCCTATCTCTTCACCCAGCGCCTGGCCGCCATGGCCGCGGAAAAAGGCGTGAGCTTCCGCTTCCGCACCGAGATCCAGGCCATCGAGGCAGCAAGCGATGCCATTTATGGCATCCGCACCAGTGCTGGCCGCCTGACAGCCGACGCCTATGTGCTGGCGCTTGGCAGCTATTCGCCGCGTCTGCTCAAGCCGATCGAGCTCGACCTGCCGGTCTATCCGGTCAAGGGCTACTCGCTCACGGCGCCGATCACCGATGAGAGCCGCGTGCCGACCTCGACGGTCAATGACGAGACCTACAAGGTGGCCATGACTCGCCTTGGCGACCGTATCCGTATTGGCGGCACGGCAGAACTGACTGGCTGGCGTCTCAAGCTGAGCCAGGATCGTCGCGAGACGCTCGAACTCTCGTTCAACGAGATGTATGGCGGCGCCGATCTCAGCCGCGCCCGCTACTGGACCGGCCTGCGCCCCTGCACACCCGATGGTACGCCTGTGATCGGCCCGTCCGGCCGTTACAGCAATCTCTGGCTCAACACGGGCCATGGCACGCTGGGCTGGACCATGGCCTGTGGCTCGGGCCGGATTCTGGCTGACCGCATCAGCGGCAAGCGCACGGATATTCCGGCGCTCGATCTGTCGCTGGATCGCTATACTTCCTGAGGGGCTTTGGGGCTCTGCCCTGAACCCGGAAGGGGGCTTGCCCCCTTCACCCCGGCCTGAAGATCACGATCTGATCTTCAGGCGGCATGACTGCACGATACAAACAGCTCTGCTCGGTCTTTTGTTACAGGAGGCCGTCAGCTTTGAAGCATGTCCAGCAGCCTGACCGACAAGCTGAAGCAGGCCTTGTGGGCCATCGCCTCATACCTCCCGGGACATGGCGCATCGGGCACAAAAAAGGGGCCGTTTCCGGCCCCTTTTCCGTAACCAGTCTCAGGACTGATCAGTTGCCGGAAGCGTCCTTCTCGGCGGCAGCTTCTGCACCCTTCTTGTGGTGCTTGTGCTTGTGCTTGCCCTTATGCTTGTGCTTGGCAGCCTTGTCGTCGGTCGATGCCGCCGGAGCAGCTTCAGACGTCGGAGCCGGAGCGGTGGCTTCCGGCGCTGCAGGAGCGGCCGGCGCAGCAGCGGCAGGAGCCTGGGCAGCCGGAGCCGCATCCTGAGCAAAAGCAGGAACGCTCAGCGTCATGGCAAGAGCGGCAACACCGGTGAGAAGGCGACGATTGAAAACGAGCATGAAACGAGCTCCAGAAAACGAATTCACATAATCACAGGCGTCAGTCAGTCCGAAGAAAAGGGCCGTCTGAACTCATGACCTCGTGGACGCTAACAGTATTTTCTCAAATCGTCTCGAAAGAAATTAGATAAAATGACTGTAATCGCACGGTAAAGGCGCATATTCGCCTTAATCGCGACATGATCATAAAAAAAGGCCACCGCTACCGGTGACCTTTCTTCAAAAGCTCATTCGTTTGTGAACGGGCCTTGTCGTCCTGTCAGGATGCCGCCCGACCGATTGGTGCCAACCGGTCAGGAAACACATCCTTATCAGACGTCAGACTTGACCTTGGACATGCGCTTGCGCTCGTTCGGGTCGAGGTAGCGCTTGCGGATACGCACCGCAGTCGGCGTCACTTCGACCAGCTCGTCGTCTTCGATATAGGCAATGGCCTGCTCAAGGCTCATCTTGCGCGGCGGGGTCAGAAGCAGTGCGTCGTCCTTGCCGGCGGCGCGGATGTTCGTCAGCTTCTTTTCACGCACGGCGTTCACATCGAGATCGTTCTCACGCGAATGCTCGCCGAGAATCATGCCCGTGTAGATCTTCTCGCCAGCATCGACGAAAAGCGTACCGCGATCCTGCAGCGAGAACAGGGCGTACTGCGTGGTCGCACCGTCTTCTGCCGAGATCAGCGAGCCGTTGCGACGGCCTTCGATCGTGCCTGCATAGGGCTTATAGCCCGCGAAGAGACGGTTCATGATGCCTGTGCCGCGCGTGTCGGTCAGGAACTCGCCGTGATAGCCGATCAGGCCACGCGACGGGATGAGGAAGGTCAGACGAACCTTGTCACCACCCGACGGACGCATGTCCTGCATCACGCCCTTACGCATCGACATCTTTTCGACGACCACGCCCGAATAGGGCTCGTCGACGTCGACCAGAACCTCTTCGTACGGCTCTTCACGCTCGCCAGTCTCTTCGTTGTTACGGAAGAGAACGCGCGGACGACCGATGGTCAGCTCGAAGCCTTCGCGACGCATGGTCTCGATAAGCACGCCAAGCTGAAGTTCACCACGGCCGGCAACCTCGAAGGCTTCGCTTTCGGCGCTCTCGGTAACCTTGATGGCGACGTTGCCTTCGGTTTCCTTGAACAGACGATCACGGATCTGGCGCGACGTCACCTTCTTGCCTTCACGACCACCCAGAGGGCCGTCATTGATGCGGAAGGTCATGGTCAGGGTCGGCGGATCGACCGGGGTCGAGGGCAGCGGCGCATCGAGAGCCGGGTCTGCAATGGTGTCGGGAATGGTTGCGTCGGACAGACCGGCCACAGCCACGATGTCACCGGCTTCGGCTTCATCCACTGGCACGCGGTCCAGGCCACGGAACGACAGCAGCTTGGTCAGACGACCCGTTTCCACGATCGTGCCATCGGGGCGCAGCACGCGCACCGGCATGTTCACGCGGGCGCGGCCCTGCTCGATACGACCCGTCAGGATGCGGCCCAGGAAGTTGTCGCTCTCGAGAATGGTCGAAACCATGCCGAAAGGGGCTTCCTTGTCGAGGCCCGGCGTCGGCACGTGGCGCAGCACCAGGTCGAACAGCGGGGACAGATCCTTGCGGGGGCCGTTCATTTCCAGATCGGCCCAGCCCTGACGGCCCGAAGCGTACAGCATCGGGAAGTCGAGCTGATGCTCGTCGGCGCCCAAAGCTGCGAACAGGTCGAAGATTTCTTCATGAACTTCATCGGGACGGGCATCGCCACGGTCGATCTTGTTCACGACCACGATCGGACGCAGGCCACGGGCCAGCGCCTTGCCGAGCACGAACTTGGTCTGCGGCAGAGCGCCTTCAGCCGAGTCGACCAGGATGATCGCGCCGTCCACCATGCTCAGGATACGCTCGACCTCACCACCGAAATCGGCGTGGCCTGGCGTGTCGATGATGTTGATACGCGTCTCGTTCCAGACGACCGAGGTGCACTTGGCAAGAATGGTGATGCCACGCTCGCGCTCGAGGTCGTTGCTGTCCATCGCGCGCTCAGCAACATGCTGGTTTTCGCGGAACGAGCCGGATTGCTTGAGAAGCTGGTCAACAAGGGTGGTCTTGCCATGATCGACGTGCGCGATAATGGCGATGTTACGGATTTCCATGAAGCGGTCCTGATCGGGCTTGCAGGGTCACGCCCTGCCGGATCGCTCCCTGGGAACGACACAAAGCCGGGACTGACAGAATGGCCGTGTTCTGCACAATTTCCCGTCAGAGTGCAATGAAAGGTTCCGAAAAGACGGGTTTTTCAGGCATCACATGGTGAAATCGTGCCTGCTCGAGGGGCTGGACTTCTAGCGGGCAAGGTATACGGGGCGCTGCCCCGCGCCCCGGAAAGGAGCAAGATCCTTTCATCCCTGCTTGATTTCGAAAGGATTTCCAAAGGGCGACTGCCCTTTGGCGGGGGATGGGGCAGAGCCCCATGAAGACCTCACGCCTTGAGCGCGAAATCCTCTGCAGGGCGGGCGCCCATGCGGGTGATGATAGCCCCGGCCGACTGGTTGCCGAGTTTGGCGCAGGCCTCAAGGCTGTGCCCCCTGGCAAGACCGGCAAGGAAACCGGCAGCAAAGGCATCGCCAGCGCCCGTGGTATCGACCACCTTGACCGGTTCGGTCGGCACGACGAGCCGCTGGCCTTCAGAGAGAATGACAGCGCCCTTCTCGGCGCGGGTAAGCACGACGAGGGAGGCATCGGCGCCTGCCTGAGCCGAGGCGGCATCGAAATCATCGGTGCCGTAGAGAGCGCAGATCTCGGCTTCGTTGGCGAAAAGAATATCGATATGGCCAGCAACAAGCGCGCGGAAAGCATCGTGATGACGGGCAACGCAGAACGTATCCGACAGGGTGAGAGCGACGCGGCGCCCTGCCTTGTGAGCAGTCTCGGCGGCAAGGATGAAGGCGGCCTGGGCGCGATCCTTGTCGAAGAGATAGCCTTCCATATAGGTCACGGCAGCGCTGGAAACTGCTTGCTGATCGACATCTTCAGGCCCGAACTCGGTGCAGATGCCGAGATAGGTATGCATGGTGCGCTGCCCGTCAGGGGTGACCAGAATGATGCAGCGCGCCGTCGGGCGGTCAGCCCCCTCGACCGGAACAGAAGGATAAAGCAGGTTTTGCGCGGTCAGATCTCTGGCATAGCCAAGCCCGGCCTCATCAGCAGCAACCTTGCCAAGATAGCCCACGCGGGCGCCGAGACGGGCGGCAACAACAGCAGTATTGGCAGCGGAGCCACCACCCATGACCTGCTCAGGCGTGATCTTCGCTTCGATTTCTGCAGCCTGGGCGGCATCGATCAGGGTCATGCTGCCCAGGGGCGAACCGAGTGCGGTCAGCGTCTCCTGGGAAACCGGGGCCAGAATATCGACAATGGCGTTGCCGATGCAGAGCAGATCAAGAGCAGGCGCAGTCATGAAGTCTCCAGAAGAGATGAATTAAAGCGGAAGAACCCTTATTCACGCCATGAAATCAACATGATCAATCGCGATCGTAACGCTGCGTGAACGACAGGTTCGGCATTCTTCGCCAAAGGCCATGACACAAGACTCGGTCAGGGTCAAAAACCGCGAAAACCTGCCGTTTATCGGCTTGTCGCTTGCGCATCTTAACGTGTAAGCCGGGTAAGGGCGTGAGATGCTGTTTTACTGGCATCTCGCCTGTCCCAAGCCGCCAGCGGCACCCGAACCGCCACCTCTTTGAACGCGCAGCGGGGTTCTCTTGTTCAAACGACGCAAACCAGAAGATACAGCTCCTCAATCTTCAGGTGCTTCGGCCAGTATTGGTCAAAAAGCGACTGCTCCCGGCTCGGGCAGCGCTTCGCTCTTTCCTGAGCGTCCGGCCCCAGCAGCCGACGCTTCACCAGCCTCTCAAATCAAGGATTCTGCCGCGATGGGTCGTTCGCCGTTCCCCACCCCTCCCTCTCCTGCCACGCCTGCCACGCCTGCGGCCCCGGCAGCTCCGGCACGCCCCGCAGCAGCAGCTGCTGCTGCCCCCGGCGGCCGTCGTGAAACCTCTGATCGCCGTACGCTCGTCGTGGGACGCGGCATCTCGGTTCAGGGCTCGATTCAGGACGCAGAGCGTCTCGTGGTCGAAGGGACGGTTGAAGCCTCCCTGCTTCAGGCAGCCGAGCTTTCCGTTGCACCGGGCGGTGTTTTCCGCGGCGAGATCGAAGTGGAAGATGCCGATCTGGCCGGTACGATTGACGGCACGCTGACCGTGCGCGGCAACCTGACCGTGCGCGCTACCGGCAAACTGATCGGCAAGACGCGTTGCCGCCGCCTGCAGGTCGAAGATGGTGGCCAGATCACGGGTCATCTCGAAATGATCACGGGTGACATGCCGCCGCGCCCCGCTTCGCTCGAAACGTCGGCGCCGGCTGTCGAAAAGCCGGAAGAAACGACCCCTTCCGCCTGAGCCCGCCAGGGACCAGATACAAAAAAGCCCGGTCCTTGATGACCGGGCTTTTTTATAGGGCGAAGCCTTAAGCTGGAAAGATCAGCCGACGCTTTCGCGACGGTCACGCAGCTTCACATAGGCAATTGCGCAATGCTCGGCGCAGTAAGGCTTGCCGGGAACGGGCTTGGCACCGCAGAAATGGAACCCGGGCGTGCCGGGATCACCGTTCGGCCAGCAGCAGGCCGGACCGCGGCGCGGTGAGGTTTCTGTCGTCAACGGGCGCAGAAGCGGGCGAAGCATCAGGTCTGGCGACATGGTTTTGGCCTCGGCGGGTTTGCGGGTCGGGCTGGGCTTGCTGGCAGCAGGCGCAGCGTTATCAGGCACTCCAGAACTGGCGCTTGCGGCGGGTTTTTCAACCGGTTCCGGTCTGGAAACAGGCGGCGCGACCGGCTCGGCGGCGACAGGCGCTGCGGGTGCAGCTGCGACTGACGGTTTCGCCTCGCTGACGGGCGCGGTCTGCGGCGCAGCCGGAGCTACCGTTACCGTCTCGTCGGCGACAGGCGCGGCCGGAGCTTCGGTTGCTGCGTCCTTGCGTGGCTTGGCCGTCGCGCGGATCGGCGATGGGCGCGGTGGCAGACCCAGGCGATGGGCCTTGCCGACAACGGCGTTTTTCGTGATCGACAATTGCCTGCCAATCTCGGCAGTGGATAGTCCTTCCTGCCAAAGCGTCTGAAGACGGGAGATTATTTCGTCAGTCCATTCCATCGCCCGTGCTCCTCATTCAGTCCTGTGACGTAAAACTAGGGTGTCGCTACGACTTGCTCAATCCGTAAAGCGGATTTTTCTATGATGAGACTGGCGGATAAACACGGAGCTCTTGCTCAAGTCAATCTGAACCCGCACGAATTACCAAAGAATGAGGGGCGAGCCGCTGTCATGACGCAGAAGGCATCGCCACTTACGCGCATTCACTCCGCGCTGGGGGACCTGACGAGGCGAACACTGCGCCCCTCGACCACGAGATGGATCTCTCCCTTGAGCAAAGCAAGCGCGTCTTCGCCAAAAACGGCGCGACGCCATCCCTGCAGGACGGGGCTGTCGGTCTCGCCCAGCGCGAGACTGTCCAGATCATCACTCGTCGCGACCAGCTTGGGCGCCACGCGATTGGCCTCACAGCTTGCAGCCAGCACCACCTTGAGCAGCGCCACGAGCGCAGCAGATGGCTTGGCCCCATCCGATTTGCGCGGCGGGCGGGGCAGGTCTTTTTCCGGCAGATCAATGCCAATCTGTATGGCAGCGAGCAGCCCCGGTGCGGCCTTGCCTTCAGCAAAACCACGCGAGACACCACGCACACGCGACAGCGCCTCGGAATCCTGAGGACGAACAGCAGCGATTTCCAGCAGGCTCTCGTCGCGGATCAGACGCTGACGCGGAATATTCAGCGCCTGCGCCTCGGTCTCGCGCCAGGCAGCAACCTCACGCAGCACGGCCAGCATGCGGCGATTATTGGTGCGCGCCTTGAGGCGCTCCCACTGGCGGCGCGGATCGGGACGGAAGGTTGCCGGATCATTCAGCACAGCAAGCTCGGCGTCGGCCCAGCGCAGGCGGTTCTGCTTTTCAAGCTCGTCATGCAGCGTCAGATAGACATTGCGCAAATGGGTGACGTCTGCCGCTGCATAGGCGATCTGCGCCTTCGACAGGGGGCGGGCTGCCCAGTCGCTGAAACGATGCGTCTTGTCGATGCTCGCGCCGGTAATGGCATTGACCAGCGTGTCATAGCCGACCTGATCGCCATAGCCGCCAACCATGGCGGCCACCTGCGTGTCAAAAATGGAGCGAGGCAGCGCATCGAAGAGATGCAGGAAAATCTCGAGATCCTGGCGGGCTGCGTGGAAGACCTTCACGCAGCTTTCTGTCGCCAGCAGATCCGCAAGGGGTGCGAGGTCCAGCCCGGGCGCCAACGTATCGATGACGGCTACATCGGACACACCACCCAGCTGCACCACACAAAGCTCAGGCCAGTATGTATGTTCGCGCACGAACTCCGTATCGATCGTGACGAACGGCTCCTGCTTGAGTCGGGCGCAAAGTTGCGCCAAATCTTCTGTAGAAGACACGATGACTGGGGCTGGGAAACCGGCTTGAGACACTTGCATTTCCCTTCCATACATCAGGGCAGACCATCATGACCACATCAGAGAACGATCTGGCGGCGCTTAGCCAGCTCGGCCGTCAGACAACCCAGCCGGACAGCCCGGAAACCGCAACGCTTGAACGCGTACCGAGCCCGCATAAAGGCCGCGATTACGTCGTGCGCTTCACGGCACCGGAGTTCACCTCGCTCTGCCCCGTCACGGGCCAGCCCGATTTTGCACATATCGTGATCGATTATATTCCAGACGAATGGATCGTCGAAAGCAAGTCACTGAAGCTCTATCTGACCAGCTTCCGCAATCATGGCGCTTTCCACGAAGACTGCTCGGTCAGTATCGCCGTGAAACTGGTCGAGATCCTGAACCCGAAATGGCTGCGTATCGGCGCCTACTGGTATCCGCGCGGCGGTATTCCCATCGACGTCTTCTGGCAGACGGGTGAAGCACCGAAGGGTGTCTGGATTCCGGCTCAGGACGTGCCCGGCTATCGCGGTCGCGGCTAGATCACGCGACCATCGCCCCCAGGACGGGGGCGGAATAGAAGCGATCGTAAAAAATCGCTTTCCGGTATGAAAAAGGCCGGTGCCCTGAGAGGGAACCGGCCTTTTTCAAGAATTCAGTGAAGCGGGTGGGTCGCTTCGGCGGCCTCGATGGCCGCTCTGGTCGCCTGAATCTTGCGAGACAGACGATCCTGATCGGCAATGTCGTCAGCGGCCACATTCGTCAGCTGGGTTTCCAGCATTTCGAGGCGGCTCTCTGCTTCACTCAGAACGATATCCTCGATCGGAAGCGCCTCATCCGCAAGGATGGTGCAGCGATCGGCCGTGATATCGGCGAAACCACCGGAGACGAAGAAACGCTCGGTAACGACGCCATTCTCATAGAGACTGACGACGCCACCGCGCAGCAGCAGCATGATCGGCGCGTGATCCGGCATGGCCGCGATATCGCCTTCCTCGCCCGGGATGACAGCCATGTCTACTTCCTTCTGGAAGAGCAGCTTCTCCGGGCTGATGATTTCGACCTGAACCGGCATGGGCTTACGCCGACTCCTTCATCTTCTCGGCCTTGGCGATCGCTTCGTCGATCGGGCCGACCATGTAGAAAGCGCCTTCCGGCAGGTGGTCGTATTCACCGGCCACAATCGCCTTGAAGCTGCGCACGGTGTCGTCAAGCGCAACGAGCTTGCCCGGCGAACCCGTGAAGACTTCAGCCACGTGGAACGGCTGCGACAGGAAGCGCTGGATGCGACGTGCGCGCGCCACGACCTGCTTGTCCTCTTCCGAAAGCTCGTCCATGCCCAGGATCGCGATGATGTCCTGCAGGCCCTTGTAGGTCTGAAGGATACGCTGCACGTCACGGGCCACCTGGTAGTGCTCTTCACCGACGATCTTCGGGTCGAGCGAACGCGAGGTGGAGTCGAGCGGATCGACAGCCGGGTAGATACCCATTTCAGCGATCGAGCGGTTCAGCACGGTCGTGGCGTCAAGATGGGCGAAGGTCGCGGCAGGAGCCGGATCGGTCAGATCGTCGGCAGGCACGTAAACGGCCTGAACCGAGGTGATCGAGCCCTTCTTGGTCGAGGTGATGCGCTCCTGCAGGGCGCCCATCTCGGTGGCCAGCGTCGGCTGATAGCCAACGGCCGAAGGAATACGACCCAGCAGAGCCGAAACTTCCGAACCGGCCTGGGTGAAGCGGAAGATGTTGTCCACGAAGAACAGCACGTCCTGGCCTTCCTCGTCGCGGAAATATTCTGCGAGAGACAGGGCAGACAGGGCAACGCGGGCGCGGGCACCCGGCGGCTCGTTCATCTGGCCATAGACCAGTGCGACCTTGGAGCCAGCCGTCGAGCCGTCTTCACCGATCTTGATCACGCCGGCATCCTGCATTTCGAAATACAGGTCGTTGCCTTCACGCGTACGCTCGCCGACACCGGCAAAAACGGACACGCCGCCATGGGCCTTGGCGATGTTGTTGATCAGTTCCTGAATGATAACGGTCTTGCCGACGCCGGCGCCACCGAACAGACCGATCTTGCCACCCTTGAGGTAAGGGCAGAGCAGATCGACAACCTTGATGCCGGTCACGAGAATTTCGGACGCAGCAGCCTGGTCTTCGAAGGACGGGGCCTTGCGGTGAATCGGATAATGCTTGTCGGACACAACCGGGCCGCGCTCATCGACGGGCTCGCCAATGACGTTCAAGATACGGCCAAGCGTGGCCGGACCAACCGGAACGGTGATCTGCGCGCCAGTATCCTTGACGGCACTGCCACGGACCAGACCATCGGTGCTGTCCATGGCGATGCAGCGCACTTCGCGCTCACCGATTTCCTGTGCCACTTCGAGCACGAGGGTCTGGTCGCCAATCTGGACGTGCAGCGCATTGAGGATATGCGGCAGCGTGCCTTCGAACTGGACATCGACCACGGGACCGCGGACCTGCGTCACGCGACCCACGACGTTGCTGCTGGCAGACGACAGAGTTTCGGACATCGTATTTCGGCTCCTGCGTAAAAGTCTCAGACGGCTTCAGCGCCGGAGATGATCTCGATAAGTTCTTTGGTGATGTTGCTCTGTCGGGTGCGGTTGTAGCGCTGCGACAATTCGTCGATCGCCTTGCCTGCGTTCCGTGTCGCGTTATCCATGGCGGTCATGCGCGCGCCCTGCTCGCCAGCTGCACTTTCGAGAAGCGCTGCGTAGAACTGCACCTGGATGTTACGCGGCAGAAGCTGAGCGAGCAGCTCGGCTTCATTGGGCTCAAATTCGTATTGAGCGCTATATTCTGTCTGATTGTCGTTCTCAGGCACCGTCAGGGGCACCAGGGCCTCTTCTGTCGGTGTCTGCGTCATGGCGTTCACGAAGCGGTTGAACACAACCGTCACGCGATCGACCTGACCCGAGGTCAGCAATTCCGTCACACGCTCGCCAAGCTCGGCAGCAGCCTGGAACTGCACCTCGCGGCCGCCCGTGCCCGTGATACGGTCAACAAGCTTGGTGGGGAAGATGCGCGCCATGGCATCGCCGCCCTTGCGGCCGACGGGCAGGATGCGCACCGTTTCGCCCTGTGCCTCGAGACGCGCCACGATCTGACGCGTTGCGCGCACCAGATTGGCGTTGAAGCCACCGGCAAGACCGAAATCGCTGGTCAGAAGAACGACGAGATGGGTCGAGCCCTTGCCACCTTCGAGCAGGATCGGCAGCTCGCCCTGACCGGCTGTTGCAACAGCCAGCTCGGCCAGCATGCGACGCATGGCAGCAGCATAGGGACGCGAGGCCTCGGCATGCTTCTGAAAACGGCGCAGCTTTGACGCTGCAACCATTTTCATGGCGCTCGTGATCTTGCGCTGTGATTTCACGCCCGCGATCCGGGCGCGCAGTTCCTTCAGCGAGGGCATGATCCGTCCTTAGGCTTCGAAGCGCTTGTTGAACGCCGTGAGCAGCTCGGTCAGCTTGGCTTCGACTTCCGGCTTGATCTGGCGATCATTGCGGATGGCGTCGAGAATGTCCTTGCCCGGGCCACGCATCTCGGCAAGCAGAGCGGCTTCGTAGCGCACGACCTGATCGACCTTTACCACGTCGACAAAGCCACGCGTACCGGCAAACAGCACCACAACCTGCTCTTCAACCGGCAGCGGCGAGGTCTGCGGCTGCTTCAGCAGCTCGGTCAGACGGGCGCCACGTTCCAGCTGCTTGCGGGTTGCGGGGTCGAGATCGGAAGCGAACTGCGCGAACGCAGCCATTTCACGATACTGGGCCAGGTCCAGCTTGATCTTGCCGGCAACCTGCTTCATCGCCTTGATCTGGGCTGCGGAGCCGACGCGCGACACCGAACCACCGACGTTCACGGCAGGGCGGATGCCCTTGTAGAACAGATCGGTCTCAAGGAAGATCTGACCGTCGGTGATCGAGATCACGTTGGTCGGGATGTAGGCAGCAACGTCACCAGCCTGCGTCTCGATGACCGGCAGAGCCGTCAGCGAACCACCGCCGAACTCGTCGGACATCTTGGCAGCGCGCTCGAGCAGACGCGAATGCAGATAGAACACGTCACCCGGGAAAGCCTCACGGCCCGGCGGACGACGGAGCAGCAGCGACATCTGGCGATAGGCCACGGCCTGCTTCGACAGATCGTCATAGCAGATCAGGGCATGCATGCCGTTGTCACGGAAGAACTCACCCATCGAGCAGGCCGAGTATGGAGCAAGATACTGCATCGGTGCCGGGTCGGAAGCCGTTGCAGCGACAACGATGGAGTATTCCATCGAGCCTTCTTCCGTCAGCGTGCGAACGAGGTTGGCAACGGTCGAACGCTTCTGGCCAATGGCAACATAGATGCAGTAGAGCTTCTGCTTCTCGTCACCCGTGGCGTTGACGGGCTTCTGGGCAACGATGGTGTCGATCAGAATGGCGGTCTTGCCGGTCTGACGGTCACCGATCACGAGTTCACGCTGGCCACGGCCGATCGGCACCAAGGCGTCAATGGCCTTGATACCGGTCTGCATCGGCTCGCAGACGGACTGGCGCGGCATGATGCCGGGCGCCTTGACCTCTGCGCGCTTCATGACGACGTCGGTCAGCGGGCCCTTGCCGTCGATCGGGTTGCCGAGAGCGTCAACAACGCGGCCCAGAAGACCCTTGCCGACCGGCACTTCGACCACAGCGCCCGTACGGGTGACGGTGTCACCTTCGCGGATGCCGTCACCATCGCCGAACACGACAACGCCGACGCTGTCTTCTTCAAGGTTCAGCACCATGCCACGGTCGCCCGTGGTCTGGAAATCGACCATTTCGCCTGACATGGCGTTGGACAGGCCATAGACGCGCGCAATGCCGTCACCGATCGACAGGACGGTGCCCGTCTCGGAGACCTGCGCATCGTCATTGAAGGACGCGATCTGCTGCTTGAGGATGTCCGAAATCTCTGCGGGACGGATATCCATCACGCGGCTCCCTTCATGGCATTCTGGATGCGGGTCAGACGCCCGCGAATGGAGGTATCAAATAGCTTGGCGCCGATCTGCACGACAAGGCCACCGATCAGCTCGGGCTCGACGCGTTCGATCATGGACACACGGGCATAGCCCGCTTCTGCCAGGCGAGTCTGCAAGGCGCTGCGCTGTGCCGCACTGAGCGGCTGTGCGCTGCGCACTTCGGCCACGGTCTCACCACGACGCTTGGCGTCAAGAGCGATAACCGCACCGAGAATATCATCGAGGCGTGCGGCGCGACGGTTGCGCGCGATGACGCCAATGAAACGCTGAAGCGTTTCGCTGAAACCCTGGGCCTTCAGCACGGCGCCGAGTCCCTGGCCAGCCTGACGGGAATCAAGACTCTGGTCGGTGAGGAAGTCGCGCAGCGGCGCGCTTTCCACAATCAGCTTGCGCAGCGCACGCACCTGATCGAGCACCTCAGGGAGTACCGACTTCTCTTCGGCATACTCGTAGAGCGCCAGGGCGTAGCGATGGGCCACGCCTCCTGGCGAGTCCAAGCTGACCTGCGGTGCTTCGGCTGTTTCGACCACTGTCACGTCTGGCGTTCCCACCCCAATTACACAAACATCCTGACGACCAACGGGGGAGCCGTGCAGGGTTTTGCCCCAACGCACCACTCATGCAACCGATTGATCATGACTCAGGTAACGAGACTGTTCATCCCGATTCCGCAATAACGGATCAGGCCTCGCGGGGCGTCTAGCACGCGTCTAGCGCCCTGTGCAACTGACACTCTGGTGCAAAGCAGGCCACGGACAGGAACCTTCCCGGCTTCACCAGACCTTCCGCAAGCGCTTTGTTCCGGATTTGCACTCTCGCGGCGGTTTTTGCCACAACCGGGCGCTTCTCCCTGCTCAGAACAAGGACAGTTATGTCACTCATTTCCTGCGCCCCTCTCATTCCCTCCCGACGCAGTCTCGCCCCGCTTGTCTGCTCTCTGGCGATTCTCTCCTCACCCGCGTTGGCCGCAGCCCCACCGGAACAACCTGCAGGTGTGCCCTACTGGGATAACTGGACCGATGAGCAGGGCGTGAGCCATCTGACAAAATGCAAACTGCGCAATTTCACTCTCAGGCAACTGGCACCCCATGCGGACCCGCAATGGGTCAATCACGCGCAGCAGGGGCAGGCCCGTATGGTGACCAGTGTGCAGCCTGCACACTGGAAGGGCGGCTGGCATGCGCCGGAGAGCGTGCAATGGATCATCCCGATCCAAGGCGTGTGGTTTGTTCAGAGCATGGATGGCACACGGGTGGAACTGAACCCGGGCGACGCCCTGCTGAGTGAGGACGTTGGCGCCAAAGCCGACAGGGACGGTCATATCGGCCATCTCTCGGGCAATGTCGGCGATGCGCCTGTCGCCCTCATGATCACGCAGTTTGCGTCAGCAACGCCCAGCCACAAACCCTGCCTGACAGAGTGAGCACGCGGACACGCGCCTGAACAAAGGCACTCTGATGTAATTTTTCGGGAGAGGATCGGCTGGAGCGGGCGAAGGGAATCGAACCCTCCTCAGAAGCTTGGAAGGCTACTGCATTACCACTATGCTACGCCCGCGCTTCAGCTGATGACCCTCCCTAACGCCGATCCCGGCGCGAGGCAAGTGACAGTTTTGGCCGAAAAACTGCAAATGATCTCTTGACTTAAGCGCTCCGGCGCCGCATTACGCCGCAAGTGGTCTCGTCATGACCCAACCGGACCGGATGTTTCATCTGCGATGGTTGACCAGGCGGACGACGTTAGGGGTGTAGCTCAATTGGCTAGAGCGCCGGTCTCCAAAACCGGAGGTTGAGAGTTCGAGACCCTCCGCCCCTGCCACCACGCCGCAGCCGCTGGCTGATAAAGTCAGCGAGCGGAGTCGGGCGCGGTATTCCGCCACGCGCGGCTTTCAGATAAACATGAGGATGACGGTGTCGGTCACTACCCCCAAAAACGGGTCGCAGCAGTCTTCGCCCTCTAAGGGTGGCGCCCCGAAACCCTCTGCAAAACCAGCAATCCGTTTCAATCTGGTGCAATACCTGAAAGACGTCCGCGCGGAAGCAACCAGGGTCACCTGGCCGACTCGCCGCAATACGCTGGTTACAACGGGCGCCGTGCTGGCCATGGCCGCCCTCACCTCTGTTTTCTTTTTCGTCGTCGACCAGGTTATCGGGCTTGGCGTGCGCGAACTCTTTGGCATTGGAGGCTAAGACGAACAACCATGGCTAAGCGTTGGTACGTCGTGCATGTCTATTCCGGGTTCGAGAAGAAGATTGCCACCCACATCAAGGAACAGGCAGCTCAGAAAGGTCTGAGCGATCAGTTCGAGGAAGTTCTGGTACCGTCCGAGGACGTTACCGAAGTGCGCCGTGGTCGCAAGATCAATGCCGAGCGCAAGTTCTTCCCGGGCTATGTTCTGGTGAAAATGGAACTGACCGACGATGCCTGGCATCTGGTCAAGGATACCCCCAAGGTCACCGGCTTTCTGGGCACGCGCAACCGTCCCTCGCCCATCACCGAGGCGGAGGCAGAGCGTATGCTCAAGCAGGCTGAAGAAGGTGTCGAGCGTCCGCGTTCGGCTCTTACCTTCGAGATCGGCGAACAGATCCGCGTAGCCGATGGTCCGTTCACTTCGTTCAACGGTGTCATCGAGGAAGTGGACGAAGAGCGTTCGCGCCTCAAGGTCAGCGTCTCGATCTTCGGTCGCTCCACACCGGTGGAACTCGACTACACACAGGTCGAGAAGCTCTGATTATTCGGCTCTAAGCCTGAAAAAACCCGCCTCCGAAAGGAAGCGGGTTTTTTTGTGCCTGTTTGGCAGAGCCCGAAAGGCTCCTCCCTGAAAACAAGGGAGAAGCCGTCGCAAGCCCTCAGGGCGTGGCCGGAAGCACTGGCAATACCGGCAGGGCGCGGATCTTCTGTGCTGCCAGATCGGCCAATTGCCCTGTCAGGGTGCTGAGACCAGCCACCAGCGTGTTGGCCTGCTTGTTTTCGAGATGGGTCTGCAGCTGGACCGGAATCGTGAGATTCGGACCAATGCCGGATTTTTCGCCATGAACCGAGAGCGATCCGACAAGGGACGCATTCCCCTGCTGATCGGCATTGAAGGCCGTAACCGTCAGCTCGACGAAAGCGAGAGGCTTGGTCGAAACCGCGTCGTTCTGGGCAAAAACGGTCGTTCCCGGCAGGCGCTGCGCCAGATCCTGCGTCAAAACACGCCCGATCATGTCACCAATCCCTTCGCTCCAGGCATTCCCCTTCGCGATGCCCAGTTTGTAGTCCTTGTCCTGACGCACGATTTCGTCGCGATCAAGGCTGGCGGTCACGACAGGCGTGCGCACCTCGACCACAACCGGGCCGCCCTGCTGGGCGACGCCGGGTACGGGCGCGATGGAGTAAAGTGTCGGATCGCTGCCACAGGCCGAGAGCCCCGTCATCGTCAGAAGCGACAGGGCAGCAACAGCGACGGGACGGCGCATGGCGCGATGCGAGCGGAGAGAAAGCAATATCTTCACGTCAGTGGCGTCCCGTAATCAGTGCCGAAGGATGGTGATTCAGGTAGTCGGTAAGGAAGCGTATGGAACGCGCCGCCTGGCCGAGCTGGGTGATCATGGCCTGCAAATCGCGATGGAAATCGGTATCGCCACCATAGCTGGCCAGCACTACCTGCGCGTTTTTCAACGTACCCTGAAGCGCATCGCTCATGGCGGGCAGCTTCTTGAGCAGGGGCTTCATGCCCTTATCGGCATTCTGGGTCAGCTCGGAAATATGACGCAGCGAATCGCGCAGAGCGACAATCGACTGCTTCACTTCCGGGCTCGCCAGGCGCTGATCGGCATGTGCCAGCAGATCATTCAGATGCTCACCGATCTGGGTAAGCGGCATGGCCGCCACCTTGTCCATGGTCGTCGCCGCAGAAGCCATGATGCCGTCGATACCGCCAGGCTGGCTCGGAATGATGGCGACATCATCCTCATAGGTCAGACTCTCGGGCTTGGCGTTCTTGACGAATTGCAGGCCGATCATCGATTCGCCGGTCAGGAAGCTGGCGCTTTCGACCGAAGCCCTCATCCCTCGCGCCACAAATGCCTCAAGCAGTTTGTGCCGTGCGTCGCGTGAGCTGTCTTCGGTGCTCAGAACACGCTCCGGTTCGAGTTCCATCTCGACACGGACGCGGGCCGAAGCATCCTTTTCGTTCACCTTGAGCGAAACATCGGTCACGCTGCCCACTTGAATGCCAAACATGCTGACCGTTGCCCCGCTTGTGAGGCCCTTGACGGAGCTGTCGATATAGGTGGCGGCCTTGATTCTCTGATGATAGCGCGCGTTATCGGCCTCGGCCTGGCTGCCATACAGTCTGAAGACCGAATTGGCAGGCGCCTGGGGCGCATCCACCTTGAGGCGTCTTGTTGGCAGACCAAAAGCCACGCCGCCCGAAAGCAGCGCCTGAAGCGAGGTAAGCTGAACCTTGAGCCCACCTGCACCGAGCCCGACCTGAACACCAGAGACATTCCAGAAGCGTGTATCAGTGCGCAGGTAATGATCGTAGGGCGACTTGACGAAGACCTGGACCATGATCGGGCCTTCGCCACCCGGTGGCATGGTGTAACCCAGCACCTCACCTACCGACATGTCACGGAAGAAGACCGGCGCCCCTTCACCAATCGAGCCAAGCGTGGGCGTTACCAGCATAAAGGTGGAACCGGGCTGGTCCGAGCGCACGCCAGGGGCTGCTTCAAGCCCTGTGAAATTGCTCTCGTAGCGACCACCCTTCTCACCCGGATCGATCGCGATATAGGCCCCGGACAGCAGCGTTTCGAGACCGGTAATGCTGGCACCGTTGATACGCGGGCGCACGACCCAGAAACGCGTGTGATCGGTCAGGATATCCTCGGTATCGCCATTCATGCGCACATGTACGATCACGCGGCGCATATCCGGCGTCAGGCTGATATCCTGCACCGTACCCAACGTCACGGCCTTGTTCTTGACCTGGGTCTGCCCCGCAGTCAGGCCGGAAGCCGTATCGAAGGTAATGGTGATGTCCGGCCCGCGATTGGCAAGGCTCCGCCAGGCAAGCCATCCGGCAATCACGATCGCTAGGATCGGAATCAGCCAGATGACCGAGAAACGCGTCTTTCTGACCCCGGCCTGTTTGGGGGCGGGTGAATTCTGACGGGATTGATCGTTTTGGTCGCTCACGCGCGCTCAGGCTCCATATCGTGAGGAGGAAATGAAGTACCGCCCTCGGAGATCCCTCCCGGTGCGGAATTTTGTCTTGCCTCGTCGGGAGCCGGAACCGGGCCGTTTTCCCCTGCGGCGTCCCACATGCTGCGTGGGTCGAAGCTATGCACCGCAAATATCGTCACAATGACGACGATGGTGAAGAAAACCACACCTGGATCGGCGAGAACATTGGCGAGAAAGTTAAAATGTACGATCGCAACCAGAATTGAGATCATGAACACGTCGATCATCGACCAGCGTCCGATCAGATCGATCAGTCGATACAGCTTGGTGAGATTGCGCAGGCCCCTTTTCTGCTTGCGCCATGTGCCGATAACCATGACGGCAAGAGAGACGATCTTGAGCACCGGCACGGTGATCGAGGCAAAAAGCACCAGCAGCGCCAACGGGATCAGATCAGACTGCCAGAGTTCGATCACGCCATGGATGATGGTGCTGGTGTCGGGCTGACCCATCTTCGTATAGGTCATGACCGGCAGGAGATTGGCCGGAATATAGCAGATGATCCCGGCCAGCAGCAGGGCGGCGGCATTGGTCAGGCTGTTGGATTTGCGTCGGCGCAGGATCTGATGGCAGCGCGGGCAATCGCCCATATCGCCTTCACGCGACACGGGGTGATCGAATGCCATGACCAGCCCGCAGGAATGGCAGGACAGCATGTGCTGCAGCGATGGCATGAACTCTTCAGTTGCCGTCAGATGCTCGACCGGCAGGATACGTCCCTCGCCATCTGCCATCTCTTCGCGAATGTCGCGGTTATGCCAAATACGCTCGACATCGAGTGTGGAATCGGTAGCCGCCATGGTGAACATGAGCGCCGCGATCAGGAACACGCCAGCCTGCAGATCGACAATCGCCAGATCGATGAGCTTGGTATAGGCGACGAACACGCCGAGAATATAAACCTCGATCATCGACCATTCGCGCAGCCTGTCGTACCAGGACATGAGGCGCGGCGCCCAATCCGGCATATGCCGCCGGCTGGCCCCGATCAGAATGGCCCCCATAAGCGCAATCACGATGCCTGGCATGACCAGAGTGGTCAGGCCGACAATGACGCCAATTTCGCCAAATCCTTCTCTGCCGAGTTCGATCGGCCCTGTCAGAATCGTGACCGTGTTCACGCGACCATGAACATTGATCGTCAGCAACTGGGTGATGAGAAGCGCCAGATAGAGCGCTGCCGAGGCAAGACAGAAGGCCGTGGGGGCAGCGATAGGCGCCGTGCGCCTGCGCCGGGCCAACTGGGCATCGCACCGCGTGCAGAAGGCCACCTGCCCGCGCTTGAGACGCGGCACTGTCTGGAAAAGCCCGCAATAGGGGCATTCGCGCACACCCTCCACGACTTTCAGCGTCGGGGAAGGCGTCACGGAAGAAGTCATCGTGACGGCATTGCGCCACAGACGCTTATGGAAGCGATCAGACATGAATCATAGTGTAGCGAACGATTCCGTTGAGAGATAGGTGTTTGCCCTGTTGCAGTCCCCCGCAGTCTCGGCTATAGCACCGCGCCAAGGACGCCGACATAGCTCAGGGGTAGAGCAACTGATTCGTAATCAGTAGGTCCTCGGTTCAATTCCGAGTGTCGGCACCACTTTCCCGTTGCATCATCCCGCCTTGTGGATCGCCCTCGTGCTTCGACGCCCGAGCACCCAGCCTGCGACACAGTATAACGCCAGAAACCCGAGCGGGATCCAGTCGCCTCTCAGGCTTTGTGCGACCAGATCACTCAGCACAGTGGTCAGATTGACCAGACAGGTCACGATCGCCAGCACGGGCACAATACCGATCCAGAGAGTCCCGACGCGCAGACCGGGCAAAGGCACGCGAAAACGCGCCGGAGCGCGTGTGGCATCGCCACGCAGCTTCATGACCGCCACTGCAATCACGACAAAGCCGATCATGGTGCCGATACTGACCAGATCGGCCAGAAGCGCGATGGGCAGCAGAGCCGCGGTCAGGGCTGTGAGCGCCGTCGTCATGGCAATCGCCAGAACCGGTGCGCCGCTTTTCGGATCGACCAGACTGAACCGTTCACTGATCAGCCTGTCATGAGCCAGGATATGGCAGAGCCGTGACTGACCATAGAGACTGACGAACAGCACAGACCCCAGACCGATCACCGATCCGAATTGCAGAACGAATCCCAGAGACGGCATGGCGAGGGCCTGCACGGCAAGGGCGACAGGGCTTGCGACATCGAGCGCGCGAAACGGCACCAGCCCGGTCATGACCAGCGACACCATCACATAAAGTACCGCACTGATCGCCAGCGCACCGATCAGACCGAACGGCACATCACGTCCGGGATTGCGCGCCTCCGATGCGGCAATAGAGATCGAGTCAAACCCGAGATAGGCAAAGGACACAACCGCGACGGCACGCAGCAGACCCGCCGGACCGAAATGGAACCCGCCCTCGGATTGCGGCAGGAAAGGATGCCACAGAGCAGGCCTGACATGGCTCCAGCCCACGGAGACAAAAACGACGAGAACGGCCAGTTTGAGCAGAACGAAAGCGCCATTCGCCCGGCTCGCCTGACGAATGCCCCGAGACAGGATCAGACCGAGCACAAGAACCAGACAGAGCGAGACCGCATTGATCTGGCCAGCCAGATGGAAACCCCCGTCATGCCAGATGACCGTCGAATTGGTTGCAGCACCAGGCAGGGTCAGGCCACAGGATGCCAGCAGGCCGGAAAGATAGCCGGTCAGGCCAACCGACACGGCCGAGCCAGCCAGAGCATATTCAAGCACCAGCATCCAGGCGACCCACCACGCAGGGCCAATGCCCAGAATAACGCGCGAATAGCCATAGGCCCCCCCCATGGCTTCAGGCAGGGCAGAAGCAAGCTCGGCATAGCACAGGCCAATAAAGCCGCAGCTTATGGCAGCCAGAACGAATGAGAGGGAGACGGCAGGCCCGGCATAATGGGCGGCGGCAATACCGGGCAGAACATAGATACCGGCACCGACCACACTGCCGATACCCATCATCAACAGGCTGAACGGCCCGAGCTGACGATGCAGGATGCGAGACTGGCCTTCAGCCGCCATGATGCCGTTTTCCTCAAGAGCTTGAACAAAAGGAAGCGTGACGCGCTCCCTGTCGCAAGGCAAGCCCACAAGCCCGGCAAACGACAGCTGACGCCGTCAGAACATCATGTTGACGGCAATCTGTGGCGAAACGGTCAGACTGGTATTGTGGCCTGCAAAAAAGGTCGAGGCGCCTGCAATCACACCAAAGCGTGGTGACCAGCTGTATTCGAGGGCTGGCGCCACCATCCAGTCGCCTGACGAGGCCCCGATACGGTCAATGCGTCGTCCGTCACGATAGGAGCCCCAGACCCGCGACCCGTTGGACCAGTCGCGCACCATATCGACCGCCAGCACGAGACGCTGGTTGAAACCGAACTCGAGTGAAAAGCCGGTCTGACCGTTCATGCCGGGGCGCCCGCGCCCGACAAAGCCCTTGGTCGTGCCATAACTCGTCATGTCCTGCAGCTGTGCGGAAGAGACCGCACGCCGGAACGTGCCCCACATGCGCAGACGCAGCGTGTAGTCATGGGGCAGTTCATAGGTCGATTGCTCGACCAGGGCCGTACGAAAGACATAGGCGCCATTACCCACACCATCCTGGCTGCGGCCAAGCTGCGAGTAATCGCCTGTCGGCATGAGCATGCCGACAAAAAGGCTCATGACCGGAATATAGCGTTTGGGATCAGGATCGAGGAAGCGCCACAGGAAATCGACCGGCATGTCGCCGAATTTGAGCCCGCTCGTATTGCCGTCATGTTTCTTCCAGCCATAGCTGATCGCGGGGAAGATCTGGATACTGATATGATCGGTCAGACCATATTTCACCATGGTCGAGTTGCTGATGGTTCTCTGTCCACCATCCATCGGCGCACTCGAGCCGTTGGCCCCGAGATAATCGACTGCCTGATTATAGGTGAGATACGGTTCGATCCCGAGCACACCCGCCTTGAACTGCGGACCAGATGGCGAGATGAGCGAGCCAGTATACCATTGCTCGCGTTTAGGTTGCGGCTCGTCATCAGAGGCACGCGCCGAAATCGTCATGCAAAAAGCAAAAGCGATCACGAATAAGCGAGGTAATCCAGACAAGACTGGACGACTTATTTTTGCAAAAGTGGGATTTTGTCTCAAAATTACGCCGTGCTGTTCTTTTGTTTCTTCGCAACGGTTTAATTTCTTATTTTATGAACGCAACCGTTATCCCGGCGGTATTTTCTGCACAGGGAGACAGGTTCATTAACAGGCAAGGGTTATACAGGAACCGCCTCACGCAAAAGTGAGAAAGTAATCACTGCAACTCATTTTGCTGTATTCGATTTTATTCTGGATTTCGGAAGCGCCGCTCCAGACAAATGAAAGTCTTGTCTGGAGCGGGCGATGGGATTCGAACCCACGACCCCAACCTTGGCAAGGTTGTGCTCTACCCCTGAGCTACGCCCGCGTTCCGTTGGACGGGTTAATATTGCCTACAGCGTTATGGCGCAAGAGGGTTTTTTCAAAAAACGCGTTTTTTTTCACTTTCCCTGCGTCAGGCCCTGTCGGACTTGCTTCCTAAGGGCTTCAGAACAATCTTGTAGCCAAGCTTACCGGGCGGCAAAGCCCCTCACCGGCATCGCCTTAGAACAGAGAGATTCCATGGATTACATCATCGGGCAGAACCCTCCCCAGCCGCAGGGTGTAACGGGCGCCCCCCAGAATGCTGGCGCCATGATCGTCGATGCCGACCAGCGCAGCTTCATGCCAGAAGTGCTGGAGGCCAGCCGCCAGCTTCCGGTACTGGTCGATTTCTGGGCCCCCTGGTGCGGGCCATGCAAACAGCTCACGCCCATTCTTGAACGCGCCGTCACGGCGGCTGGCGGCCGGGTCAAGCTGGTCAAGGTCGATGTCGAAGCCAATGCGGCGCTGGCTGCACAGCTCGGACAGATCGGCCTGCCCATTCAGTCGATCCCGCTGGTCGCTGCTTTCTACAAGGGACAGATTCTCGACATCATGCAGGGCGCCCAGCCTGAGAGCGAAGTGCGTCGCTTCATAGAGCAGGTCCTCAAGGCGACAGGCGCCACCATGCCAAGCGCCGATCTGCTTGCTGCCGCTAATGCTGCCCTGCAGGACGGCGAGGCGGCAGAAGCGGCCAGTCTCTATGCGTCACTGCTGGAAATGGAACCAGAGAACCCCGAAGGCTGGGGAGGCATGATCCGTGCCCTGATCGCTCTCGATGACGATGAAGGTGCCGATGAAGCCCTGAGTCAGGTGCCGCCCAAGCTGGCAGAGCACCCCAGCGTCTCCGGTGCCCGCTCTGCTCTGGCCCTTCACAAGGAAAGCCGTCAGGCTGCCTCGGCTCTGGACGGGCTTCGCGCTGAATGTGCCGCCGCGCCTGATGACCTCGCCCTGCGCTTTCGTCTTGCGGGTGCGCTGAACGGCGCGGGTGACAAGGCGGAAGCTGCCGACACATTGCTGTCGATCCTGCGCCAGGACCGTGAATGGAATGAAGGTGCCGCCAAGGCCGAACTGTTGCGCTTCTTCGAAGCTTGGGGAAACAGCGACCCGGCAACACTTCCGGCCCGTCGCAAGCTCTCCGCCCTGCTCTTTTCCTGAGCCTTCTCCGGCCCTATCACAGATCAGGGCCGGATTTCCCCAGGCGAGGCGTCATGTTTCATGAACAGACGCCCCGGCGATACGGCCTCTCAACATTTCAGGATTTCGAACATGGCTCAGGATCTCGACCCACGCCTTCTCTCCATGCTGGTTTGCCCGGTCACCAAAGAAGCGCTGGTCTATGACCGCGATGCGCAGGAACTCATCAGCAAGGGGGCCGGGCTGGCCTATCCCGTTCGCGACGGCATTCCGGTGATGCTGCCAGAAGAAGCACGTCATATTTCGGACTGACAGGCAGATTTGCAGGCGCGACCCCACAAGGGGTCAGCGCAGGACGAACAGGGCCGTGTCCAGCGTGAAACTGCCATCTTCGTCGATTTCCAGCATTTCCCTGACAGAGGGGCTGGTCGCACGCTGCAGGGAAAGAATGGCCTGCTGATGCAGGTCTGGCGTTTTCGTACGCGCCACCCAGGACGCGAAATCGAGGCGCAGCCGCCTGTTGGTGACGGCCTCGACCTGAAAACCGGCAGCGGCAAGCAGACGGCGCCACTCCGATACCTTGTAATTGCGCATGTGAGACGGGTCGCGCAGCGTTTCTATGGTCTGCAGCACCGAATCGGCCATGGCATTTTCCGGGGCGACCGTATCGACCAGAATCCCTGTGCCGCCGTGACGCAGGACCCGCCTCCATTCACTCAGCCCCGTTTCCAGATCGGCCCAGTGATGCGCACTGAAGCGACTCAGAACAGCATCGAACGATGAAGCAGCAAATGGCAGGCTCTCGGCATAACCGCAAACCGGGCTCAGCTGGACAAGGCCACGCTTGTGCGCTTCTTCCTGCACCGCCCGCGCCATGCTGCGTGTCGGGTCATACGCCACAACCCGATCGACATGCGGCGCGACAGCGTAGCTGACATGCCCTCCCCCACAACCGAGATCAAGAACAACGCGCGCCTCTGATGCTTTGACAAGGGCAGCCATATGATCCAGATCTGCACCCGCGGCATGGACCGCACTCTGCACGTAATCGCGTGCACGCGGGTCATATTGCCCGGTCACGAACTCACTCATGCCCCACATCCTTCTTGCCGTAAGAGACTTCTGCGTCAGGCACCGCGTATTGCGGTTTGACCTCACTGGTAACCGTCTCTGTTGCAAGCCCGGGCAGCATTGGCGGGCCAGACTGCCCATCCATACCTGGAATGGCGATGGGCAACGAAGCATAGGCGCGGGCCATACGGTCACGATGAGGCGGTCGCCCCGGCGGATGGCCGGGCGGGCCGTTGACAGCCAGATCAGGCCTGGGCGGGCCGAACGTCTCTGCCGCGCAGCCGGTAAGAACCGTCATCAAGAAGAGAAGCGAAAAGGCACGCATGCAATGAGTTGTATCAACCCCACTCACGCGCGGCAATTGACGGATGGGCGCCGCTGCGGCAGGCAGGGCGAATTGTCTCAAGGAGAGAGTTTCGTGTTCGATGGATCGCTTGCCTCACCCCGTGGTCGCCGCAGGGCGTGGATCGACAGCCTGTTTGTCGATCATGCGATCTTTCGCCTACCCTGGACCAATCTGGCAACTGTGGTGCCGGGCAAGGTCTATCGCTGCAATCACCCGACGCCGGCAAGGCTCGCGCGTCTGAAGCGCCGCCTGGGACTGCATACGCTGGTCAATCTGCGCGGTCATCGGCGCTGTGGCTCTGACGCGCTTTCTCGCGATGCCGCACAGAACCTTGGTCTTGCCCATGTCGACATGGCCTTTGAAAGCCGTGGCGCCCCTCATCGCGATCGCATCTTGCGCTTTGCCGGTCTCTATAAATCCATCGACATGCCAATGCTCATGCATTGCAAGTCGGGTGCCGATCGCGCCGGTCTGGCCTCTGCTCTGGTCATTCTCTTTGAGGGAGGCTCTGCAGCCGAGGCGCTCAAGCAGCTCCATTGGCGTTTTGGCCATTTTAATCGCGCCCGTACCGGCATTTTGGACGCCTTCGTTCTGCGCTATCAGAGGCAGGCCGAAGGTCGAGTTCCGTTTCTCGACTGGGTCGAGCACGAATATGACGAGGTTCAGCTCAAGCAGGATTTCGTGGCCGGCAAACTGGCATCTTTTCTTACGGATCAGGTTCTGCGTCGGGAATAGAACCTGCAGGGCGCACGCCCTATTCGGGCGAGGCCATGCTTTTCACGAGATTAACGAGCTGTCGCCTGACACGCTCGTCGGAAATGCGTTGAAACGCCCGGAGAAGCTCCAACGATGACTCGTCAAGATCAGAGCCTTTCGCCGCAAAACGCGATGCATCACGCCCCATCTCGCTTCCTTTGCCATTGAAGCCTGGCGGCACCTCGGAGAACCCCGCGCCCTGCGGAGAAAATCCCGGGTTCGACGGCCTGACACCTGCTAGATCATCAAAAAAGAACCCTATCGGCACGTTCAATACGCGCGACATCTCGTAGAGACGGCTGGCACCAACCTTGTTGGCACCACGCTCGTATTTCTGCACCTGCTGGAAGGTCAATCCAAGTGCTGCGCCAAGCTTCTCCTGAGAGATACCCAGAAGAGTCCGTCGAAGCCGAATACGCGCTCCCACAAGGGCGTCTATCGGACCCGCGGCCGAAGCGCTTTTCGTGGTATTACTCATACACAAGGACTCATACTGGGGTTAATCACAGGTGCCAATCGTAATCCATTAACCTTTTATTATCTATCTTCGCTGGCGCCCAAGGAAAACAGCCAGAAAAACCCCAAAAGCACAGAGAACTAGCGGCAGATTCCTTCCATAGCGGGCAAAGATGGTCGGTGGCTGAGGCGAAGGTAAGGCAATGACCAGACTGTCTGCATGCCCCCAGGACAGACGACCCAGTTCGTGACCCGAAGCATCGAATGCCGCGGTGATACCCATATTTGCCGCCTGAGCGACCGGAAGCCCCTCTTCGACGGCGCGCATTCTGGCCGTGGCGAGATGCTGGCGCGGTCCGGCACTATTGCCGAACCACGCATCGTTGGTGACATTGGCCAGCCAGCTGGGTCGGCTTGGCCCGATGACATGCCCCGAGAAAATAATCTCGTAGCACACCATGGGGCCCACTTGCCCCATAGCAGGAAGGGACCAGGTTGCGAGGCCGCGACCGGGTGTCAGCTGGTCAGGCAGAAGGTTGAACGGAATGAAGCGCGGCTGGTACTCACCAAACGGAACGAGTGTCGCCTTGTCATAGACCGCTGCAATCTTGCCGCTCTCGTCCAGCGCCATGACACTGTTGTAAAAGCGGTTCTGGGTATCGCGCCGATCAGACCCGATCATGCCCCACGCACCGTCTGCGGCCTGCGCGATCAGCCGACGCGCGGCTTCATCCTCATCCAGCAGCCCTGGAAATCCGGATTCAGGCCAGAGATAGACGACGCTGCGATCCGCGGCCACTTCACGCGCCCGGGCGACCCCTTCATTCGTCAGACGCAGATAGAGCCTGAACGCATCCAGCGCTCCCGAACGCGAGAGAATATCACGTTCCTGCACATTGCCCTGCAGCAGGGCGACCACCGGATTGGTTACCGGAAGCAGGGTCGGATGAGAGAGGCGATACCAGCCTGCCCCGATCCATGCGGCATAGAAGATGCCTAGAAAAATGCGCGCCCGGCGGGAGTGCCACACGAGGAGACCGGTGAGAACAGCGAGAAAACTCAACCCGTCGACGCCGATATAGGCCGCAGGCTGGATCAGGATGTCTCCTGCCAGACCGGGAAGCTCGAAAACGCTGCCTGTCGGGTTCCAGGGGAAGCCTGTGAAGATAAAGACACGTGCCATGTCGGCGAGTGTCCAGAGCGCTGCAAGCAGAATCATTCTGGACAGACCGGAAGGCGCCAGACGACACAGCAGGACGGGCACCACGGTAAGCGGAGCCAGAATCAGGGCACATCCGGGCGCAGCGATAGGCACAGCCCACCAGAACTCATGGGCGCGGGTCAGGATGGCATTGGTCAGCCAGGAAAGCGCCAGGGTATGGTAGCCAAGGCCGAAGAAGAAGGCGTGGAGAGCCAGCTGTCGGGCGCTCGACGCATCCTGGGTGCAGCGATAAAGGTAGAGAAGCCCGAGTGCCAGTGCCGGCAGAAAAAAGAGGGGCGGAAGCGCCAGGGCTGCAAACGCCCCGACGAGAAGATCAGCCAGAATCATTTTCCCGGTGGAAAATGGAAGCCGGCTCGGCGGGAAAGGAGAATTCCAGAGCCGGTAAGTCACAGTTTGCTCCTGGTTTTATTCGAGAGCGTCCCTCAAGCGACGCTCATAGTGACGGTAATATTTATCCGCCAGAAGCTCGCTTTTGACGAGAACGGCAACATCCGTCGTGTTGAATTGCTCATCGACGACAGCGCCGTCACCAATGAAACCACCCAGACGCAGATACCCCTTGATGAGAGGCGGCAATCTGGAGAGACATTTACGGTGATCAAGCAGATGCGGATCACTACGCTGCATATCGACATAACGATCTGGCAGGGCACGGATACGCAGCGCCGGAGGCGCCAGATGGTTATGATAGAGATAGGTCAGTTCGTCTGCCATCAACTCCGGATTGGTACCGGGCAGACTGGCACAGCCGAACAGCACATCGATCCGATGCAGGAAAATGTAGGAGGCGATTCCCCGCCAGAGGAGCTGCATGGCCGAACGACCGCGATAACGCTGATCGACGCAGGAGCGACCAACCTCCAGCAGGCGCCCCGGAAACTCGGTCAGGGGGGAAATATCGTATTCGCTGGACGTGTAGTAACGCCCAAGGAGGGCTGCCTTGTCACTGGTGAGCAGACGATAGGTGCCCACCACACCTTCCGCTCCGGAAGAGACGGCATGGTCGATAACCAGCAGGTGGTCGGCCACTTCATCGAAATCGTCGATATCGCGCTTCAGCCGGGCGGTGCGTTCATCGGCGCGCGCACCCATCTCTTCAAAAAAGACGCGATAGCGCAGCGCCTGCGCTGCCTCGCGCTCGGCATCGGTTGTCGCGATCCTGACACCCAACTGCCCGCCGCGTAATTCAGGAAAGGCATCCCGCGCCAGATCAAGTGTCGAGAGTGACTGACTGGACGCTCCCGTGCTGTCGCCATCTGTCACCAGAAGGCGAAACATCTCGGCGTGCGAAGGTTTGGCGTTCATCCGTCCTGACCTGTCGGCTCACCTGCCTTCTGCGGCAGACGGCGACCAAAAAGTTCGAGACGATGGGAAACCAGATCGAAGCCAAGACGGCGCGCGAGCGTCTCCATCAGGGCTGCATGTTCCTCATCCTCAAATTCCACGACATGGCCGCTATCGACGTCGATAAGGTGATAATGATGCTGGTGACCCGGCTCACTGGCCTCATAGCGCGCACGACCGCCGCCGAAATCACGACGCTCGAGAATGCCTTTTTCCTCGAGCAATCTGACCGTGCGATAGACCGTGGCGATCGAGATCCGGCTATCGAGCTGTGACGCGCGGCGATACAGCTCCTCGACATCGGGGTGATCTTCAGCCTCTGACAGAACGCGCGCGATAACGCGACGCTGCCCTGTCATTTTCAGGCCACGTTCGATGCATAATTGACCGATGCGCGACTCATCCTGAGCCCGCCCGCTTCGCTTTGCGTCAGCTTTCGCTTCAGATACCATAAAATAGGGCGTAGCCGAAAAACGAACCCTTTGCCAACGTTAAGTGGCAGGCAAAGGGCGGCTTTCTCACCGTCTGTGACCCAGGCCGATTTTGCGGGCAAGATTCGAACGGTGACTGGCGTAATTTGGGGCGACCATCGGATACTCGGGTGGCAGATCCCAGCGCTCACGGTATTGCTGAGGCGTCATATCGTACACTGTCTGCAAATGACGACGCAGTAATTTCAGCTTTTTTCCGTCTTCAAGGCAAATGATGTAATCGGGAAAGACTGATTTCTTGGGAGGGACTGCCGGAGTTGGCTTGACGGTCTCGGGCTTGGTATGGGCAACACTTGAGAGCGTCTGATGCACCGAACGGATCAGGTTTGGTAGATCCAGACCAGCAATTTCGTTATGAGTTACATAAGCGGAAATAATCTGTGTAGTTAGCTTTTGAAGGGTCAAGTTATCCGGATCGTCGGACATGTGAATTCTCCCCAAAGAACGTATTCGAGGAAAGATATACTGATTGGTAAAATGAATTCAAGAAAATATAACAACTATTCGTAAAGTTTAAATATTATGCCGTTAAAAACAATCGACATCCGTGACAAGACCTGCCCCATGACGACGGTTCACGTCAGACTTGCTCTGGATAAAAGCAGTCCCGGTGAAGCATTGGAAATTATTTTACGCGGCGAAGAAACGAGACGGAATGTGGAAATTCTTCTCAGAACACTTGGGCAGGAAAGTGACTGTCAGCCGCTCGGCGAAGATACGATAGCTGATTACCGCGTGATGCTCGTCAAATCGTAGCTCAGGACTGATGCGTCACTCCCGTCGGGATAATACGCCTTTCTGCGCCCGCACAGAATGAAGCCGTGCTTCAGATAAAGTGCCTTCGCCGCATCATTCCTGACTGAGACCTCGAGAAAAAGGGTGGTCACGTCGCGCGCTCTGAGCGCTGCGCAGCCTGCGACCAGCAGTTGCGCTGCCAGGTTTTTCCTTCGATATCGGGGGTGAACACCCAGAGTCAGAATTTCGGCTTCGTCGGCGCTCTGCCGCAGCATCAGCAGCCCGGCTGAATCTTCGCCGACCACAATAACCCACGCCATGATACCGGGGGTCGCAAACAGTCCCGAGAAAGCGTCTTCATTCCAGCGCTCGTCTTCCTCAAAGCAGGCGGAATGCAGATCAGAAAGCAGCGAAGCATGAGAAGGCCCTGCTGGGATGCAGGCCGGAGAACCGGTCAAGGAAGCGGCGCAGGCCGCAGGCCCTGCGCAGGCGGCTTGGCTTCTGGCGCATCGATATAAAAGGGCTGCAAAGGACCGCTGGCGGGTATTCGTGATCCGGCTTCAAAGATCAGGGCAATATCAGGCTGCACCACATCGATACGTGCAAGGTCTGCACTCTGGAGCAGGGAAGCCCCGTTCCCGATCACGCAACTGCCCTCTGGCAGGGCAAGTTCGTCAGGAGCACCAGCCCAGAATCTGCCGTCCTGAAACTCGACATAGATCCTGTTCCGCCTTGCCTGCGTCACACAGATACTGTTTTCCCATGCGGGATTGGATCTGAAGCATTGCCCGGTTGTCACGCCATGAAGGGTCGCTCCAAAGCCGAATGCCAGACCATCGGCAAGAGCCAGACTGGCCCGCAGCCCGGTAAATGACCCGGGCCCGGTAACGGCGATGATGCGATGAGGACCCTTTTGCCAACCGAGCGTGCGAAGCAGGTTCTGGCAGGTAGCGGCCAGAGAGGCGGTTGCCCCGACCCCCTCCAGATGTTCCTGGGCGACGCACTCACTCCCGAGAAAAGCCGCCACATCGCCACATGACCCGGCACCAAGCGTGGCGCCATTCAGCACCAGACTGCGCGTTGCACCATCTGCCTGCATCAGAGAACGAGACAGCTCTCGTCAAAGCCCAGACGCATGGCACGCTCGGGCAGAGCCTGGGCATCGGGATAACCGAGCCCGGCTATGAAATTGATCCGCCACCCTGTGTCACCGAGGAAAATCTCTTCCACAGCGTATGAATCGAAACCGGAGAATGGCGCCACGGACAGGCCCAGGGCGCGGGCCACCAGGATCAGATAGCCTCCCTGAAGGGAGCCATTGCGAAAGGCCGTTTCTTCCGACAAGCCAACATCGGCGGCAAACCAGTTACGCAGATCGGCTTCGCGACTCAGCCTTGGCAAATGCTCGAAGAAAAGTGGGTCGTGGCACACGAGCACCACGACAGGCGCCTGCAGACAGAGCGCGATATTACCGGATGAGAGAGCCGGTCTGAGTCGCTCCTTCATGTCATCGGATGTCAGGAAAACAAAGCGCGCCGGGCAGCAATTGCCTGAAGTCGGTCCGAGCTTGAGCAGGTCATAGAGCGCAACAAGCGTTTCACGCTCGACCGGCAGGTCGGACCAGCCACGCGGCGAGCGCGCGTGGCGGAAGAGTTGATCGAGTGAAGTCTCATCCAGGGGGGCCGTCATGATGGTCTCTGGATGGGTCTCGCTCACGTCTTCAATCCTCAACCTGTTCGACGGCCACCACTTCAGGAACGTAGTGGCGCAGCATGTTCTCTACACCGTGCTTGAGTGTTGCACGCGAAGAAGGACAGCCCGCACAGGCACCCTGCATCGTCAGGCGCACAACGCCATCACGGTAGCCCCTGAATACGATATCACCACCATCCCCCGCAACGGCAGGGCGAACGCGTGTATCGAGCAATTCGCGAATCTGGGCGACAACAGCCTCATCTTCCGGCGCAATCGCTTCTTCCTGCGTCTCGGCAGCGGCCTCAAGGCTGGGCGCGCCCGACTCGAAATGACTGGTGATGGCGGCAAGAAGCAGCGGCTTGAGCGTGTTCCAGCTGAACTCATCTGTCTTGGTGACAGAGATAAAATCGGCCCCGAGGAAAACGCCACAGACACCGTTCACATCGAACAGCGTCGTCGCCAGGGGAGAGCGCCCCTCTGCTGCCTTGGCCTCGGCAAAATCGGCCGTCCCGCGATGGCCGGTCACGGCGCGACCGGGCAAGAATTTCAAGGTGGCGGGGTTTGGTGTATCCTCGGTCTCGATGAACATCACGACTCTCAATTTGCAGTTGTCGCTGTGAGATGTGCCATCAATCGCGACTACGCAAGTCCCTTATCCCGAATTCAGACCTTTGCGGCCCCAAGAGGAAGCGTGATCTGAACGCAAAGTCCGCGACCCGGCACGTTGTGCAGATCAACCTTGCCTCTGGCGCGGCCCACCTCGCGGGTAACGATGGCAAGCCCTAGCCCCATGCCGCCCGTCGCACGAGAGCGCGACCCCTCGACACGATAGAAAGCAGAAAGTACCTTTTCGAGTTCGGCTTCGGGAATGCCGGGACCATCATCGACGACCGATATTATGGCTGCCTGCCCCGCGGTTTCGAGCGTGACATGGGCATCGCCACCATAATTGCAGGCATTATCAATGAGATTGGCAAAGACACGCTTGATGGCAAGCGGTCGCACCCAGGCCTGACAACGGTCAGGGCCGGTATAGCTCGTCTCCCTGCCCCGATCGCTCTGTGAGTCGAGCAGGGTATTGAGTATGGCCACGAGATCGACCTGCTTGACCGGCTCGGGATCGAGATCGCCAGCCAGATAGGCAAGCACGCCTGTCACCATGGCCTCCATCTCATCGATATCGGCCTCAATGGCTGCCTGTGTTTCCTCGTCGTCCATGAAGCCGGCGCGCAGTCTCAGACGCGCCAGAGGTGTTCGCAGATCATGCGATACGGCGGCCAGAATTTCGGTGCGGTCATTGATAAGGCGACGAATGCGATGCTGCATCTTGTTGATTGCATTGGCCAGACCACGCACTTCTCGCGGCCCACGCTCATCGACCATCGTCCATTGCATGTCATCGGATTTGGCGATGCTATCGGCCACCTCCGCCAGCGCCCTCAGCGGGGTGCTGAGCGACCGCACGATCATGGCTGCTGCAATCGCGACGGCACTGGCCGTAATCGCCGCAGAGGCCAGGCCACCCGTCATATGACGATGCTTCAGAATACCGGGCACATTGAAGACAAGGCGGCTGCCATCAGCCAGCTGCAAGGTGCCGTGGATGCTCGATGAATCGGCGCGATCGGCCCAGACATGAAGATCGGCCCGCGCCAGATCGCGATCATTGGCGATCAGGCTGTCTTCGACATGACGCAGCCGATGGGGCTGATCGCGCTCGAAACTCTGATTGGCTGACCGCCAGGCCACGCTGATTCCGTTGTCTGAAAGCAGCGCCCCCAGCAGCCCGCGCTGGCTGATCGGGGTTGTACGCAACACCCTGAGATCGGTACTCAGCTCTTCGGCAAGCTGGGTAATGCGGCTGTCATCGTCGATATAGGTTTCGGCTTCCTCATAGAAGAACGCACTGGCCACAAAGACGAGAATGACTGCCGCCAACAGCACGACGCTGACACGCCCCACAAGCCCGACAGGCCAGAGACGAATGATGCGGGGCGTGCTGCCCCCTCCCAGGGTGAAAGGCATTTACCCTCAGACGCGCTCGACTTCAGCGACAAAGATATAGCCGAGGCCACGCACCGTACGAATCAACGCGTCAGCATCGGCGCCGAGCTTGCGACGCAGGCGGCTGACCAGAACGTCGATGCTGCGATCTGAAACATCGCCCAGACGTGTGCGCGACAGTTCGAGCAGACGATCACGAGCGATGACACGCTGGGGGTTGTCGAGGAAGCTGATGAGCAGATCATGCTCTGCGCCTGAAATATCGACGACGGCCCCGGACGGGTCGGTCAGTTCGCGACGGCGCAGATCGAGCTTCCAGCCTGCAAACAGGATGGTTTCCTTGCGGGAAACTTCGGTCGGCGCTGCACCCTGGCCGCGGCGCAGGACAGCGCGCACACGGGCAAGAAGCTCGCGCTGGCCGAAGGGCTTAGCCACGTAGTCATCGGCACCGATCTCGAGGCCGAGAACGCGGTCACGCTCTTCACCGCGTGCGGAAACCATGATGATGGGGGTCTGGGCGAGAGGCGATTCGCCCGGATGGTTGGTTCCCTGGCCGTTGCGGATGGCACGGCAGAGTTCAATGCCACTGGTCTTGGGGAGCATCACATCCATCACCAGAAGGTCTACCGGACCGACTGCGAGGGCGTCCCACATCTCATCTCCTGAAGCCACACTGCGAACCCGGAAACCATCGCCCTGAAGGGCGCGCTGGATCAGGGTTCGCATGCCGGGGTCGTCTTCAACGATAAGGATACGAGCCGGCAGGTCAGGAGCTGGAGTTACTGTCGTCATTTATCCCATCGATCATGCTGTGGTAAACGAGATTTGATACAATCTATGTCTACCACGGCGCAAGGACAACCGTTGGGAGCGCGTTTACACGCGCTTTACCTCACTTTGATGGTTTCGTTACAAGAAGCGTCCAAAGCTGAGCCAGATCCGCAGATCCGTGGTCGCCATGGACACCAGCAAAAGTCTTGACGGCGTCGTCCTTGCGACCACCATCCATCTGCGCCATGCCGTATTGAAGCTTGGCTCCTTCCGGCGCGGCCGGTTTTTTGGCCAAGCCTTCACGCATCAACGCAAGACCGGCATCGACCTGACCATTCAGCACCAGGTTATAGCCTGCCGTGAGTGACGGGGCCGCGTTGGGCATCTTGCGGGCCGCATCGGCATCAGCCGCAAGGCTGGCCTTTGTCTCGGCAACACGCTTGACGACCATGGCTTTCAGGCGTGCCTCGCGGGCGGCGCCGGCATCCTTGCCCAGCGCACCAGACGCATAGGCCTGATCCATCAGGTTGAGACCGAGCTGGGGCAGACCTGCCTGAACCGCGCGCTCAACCATATCCATATAGTCAGAGGGGTCCTTGAGAACACCGGTCGCCATGCGCAGGCGCTCTAGATTGAACTGCAGCGCATCCGGCATCTGCGGGTCAGCCGCGAGATTATGGATCAGCATCGCCCAGTAATCAGGCTTTGAGTAGAACTTGGCCAGCAGCACATAGGCATGCGTCTCGTTGGCCGAATCCTTCATCTGATGATAGCAGGTCGCTAGGAACTGAAGCTGGTTCTCGCTGGGGACGTGCTTCGCCTTGATTTCGGCGTCGATCTGATCCTGCTGGACACGGGCAGCATTCTTGTAATCCTGCTGCAGGTAATAGGCCTGCACCAGAAGAGCCTGCATCTGCGCATTGGGGCCGGCGATCTTCAGATAGCGCTCGATAGCCGGCACAGCGTGAGCATAATCCTTGGCGTTATACGCCATGGTCGCATTGGCCATGAGCATCTGCTGCTTGGCAGCAGCAGGCGTGCGCGACGAGGCGATGAGAACATCATAGGCCTTCGACGCAGCCGCCACATCACCCGACGACGCAGCAACAGCCGCGCGCATCTGGGCAATGGTGTATTTCTCGTATTCGGTTTTCCCCGGCAGGGCATCGGCAGCATCAACGGCAGCCATGGCCTTGGCATAGTTTTTCGCACCCAGAGCCGATTGCGCCTCTTGGAGCGGCTTACCAACCTTGGCGCTCAGCTGGTCTTCAGCGTAAGCGGCAGGGGCCACCCAGGCACCGATGACGGGAACGGAAGAGGAAACCGCCAGAAGCGAGCTGGCTGCAAGGAGGGCGCGAGAACAACGGGGAAAACGCACTTACTGTCCTTCCATGAACTGGTCTTGACCAACGATACCGAGCTTGGTGACGCCCAGACGCTGAGCGTCGGCGAGCACGTGAGCTACCGTCTTGTAGTCGGCCAGACGATTGGGGTGAATATGCATTTCAGGCTGATCAGGCTGATTGGCTGCATCCATGAAATGAGCCTGGAGATCGGCCTCGGACGAAATGGGGGCACCATTCCAGCTGATCGAGTTATCGAAATCGATCGCAACCGTGACAACCTTGGGCTCTTCCGTGCTCGGCGGCGGGTTGCCCTGCGGCAGGTCCAGCGCGACCGAATGGGTCTGGAGCGGGATGGTGATGATCAGCATGATGAGCAGCACGAGCATGACGTCAATCAGGGGCGTCGTGTTGATATCGACGATGCCCTCGTCTTCATGCGTGCTGTCGGATCCGACGCTCATGGCCATGAGAGAACTCTCCAACAGGCGGAAAACCGGCAGAGGCCGGATTCTGGAAAAAACGGAGCCGGAAGACCCTGCCCTGTGAGCGGGGTCTTCCTGTAGCTGGGGCCCTGACCGGGATCAGGAGTGAGGCTGCTCGGTGATAAAGTCGATGTGGTAGATGCCAGCTTCCTGGCATGTAGCAACGACCTTGCCGACAGCTTCGTACCGTGCCTTGCCGTCGCCCCGGATCTGGATCTGGGGCTGCGGCTTGATGACTGCGACCTTCTCGAGACGATCGAGCAGATCCTGATGACCGCGCAAAGGAATCTCGTTCCAGTACGCCTGACCATTCGCCGTGACCGCCAGGACAACGTTGCCTGGCTTGGTCTGGGTCGGCTGGTTGGCGTCGCGCGGCAGCTGCACCTTCACGGAATGCGTCGCAACCGGGATGGTGATCAGGAAGATGATGAGAAGAACAAGCATCACGTCGACGAGCGGCGTCGTGTTGATCGCCGAGACGACTTCGTCTTCTTCACCACCCCCACCGACGTTCATTGCCATGATCAGGCAACTCGCGAGCTGGTGGTCGTGGTCATCGGGCTGTGGTCACCACCGGTCGTCGGCGTTACGCCGTGACGGAAGCCACCCAGCAGAACAGACTGAACGTCGGCGGCGAAGTTGCGCACGCGGTCCATGGCGCCCTTGTTGCGACGAACGAGCAGGTTGTAGCCCAGAACGGCCGGAACAGCGGTAGCAAGACCGATAGCCGTCATGATGAGCGATTCACCAACCGGACCGGCAACCTTGTCGATCGATGCCTGGCCTGCGATGCCGATGGCGGTCAGAGCGTGATAGATACCCCAGACGGTGCCGAACAGACCGACGAACGGCGAGGTCGAACCCACGGTGCCGAGGAAGGCCAGGCCGCCCTGCAGACGCGTGTTGATGGTGTCGACCGAACGCTGCACGGACATCGCGGTCCAGCTGTGCAGGTCGATGGCGTCGCGCATCGAGCCTTCATGATGCTCTGCAGCAACGATACCCGTCTCTGCGATGTAGCGGAACGGCGAAGCCGGCTTCAGGGCAGCAGCACCTTCCTGAACGGTCGGCTTGGTCCAGAATTCACGAGCGGCTTCCTTGGAAGCACCAAATACCTTGGCCTGCTCCATGAACTTCGTGACCATGATGATCCAGGTACCTGCGGACATGATCACCATGATGATCAGAACGCTACGGGAAATCACGTCACCGCCGGACCACAGGGCGCCCAGACCGTACGGGTTTTCCTGAGACTTCGGAGCAGCCGTGTCAGCAGCAGCTTCCGGAGCCGGAGCAGCGGCATCGGGAGCCGGAGCGGCAGGGGCTGCGGCGTCAGGAGCCGGTGCACCCGGAGCCGGAGCAGCCGCGTCAGGTGCCGGAGCGCCCGGGGCAGCAGGAGCGGCTGCATCAGGTGCGGGCGCAGCAGGAGCTGCGGCGTCAGGCGCTGCCTGCGGTGCAGCCGGAGCGGGCTGGGCAGCCGGGGCGTCCTGAGCAAGAGCAACGGCCGGCACGACCACACCTTGCGCCACGGCAAGCGTGACTGCCAGGGCCGGGGCGGCGAGAGCGGGAAGGCGGAACAGTCTCGTCATTAACTCCAAATCCTCTGAAAAAGAGCCCCTATCAAGAAGGACTCTGGCAGTGCCGCCCCATTCTGGGGGGAGCGGCTTGGTTTCTCACTATCCGGGGCGCGGAGGCTGCCTGCCCCCGTCCCCGCCGGGCGGAAAGATCCTGCGGACCCCTCACCCCATTCTCTATTTCCGGTCGGGGGGAACCCGACCGGTCCGCACTCAGTCGTCGCCTAGGGCGAAATTGATGTGCAGGGTATGGTGATGCTCGACCACGGCCTGACCGTTGGTGACGGCGGGCTGGTAACGGGCCTTGCGAAGGAATTCCATCGCGGCTTCCACGAAGGCGTGGCCACCGGAGGAGTTCAGCACCTGACAGTTGGACGGCTTGCCCGTCGTGTCGATGTCGCAGGCCACTGTCACACTACCCTCACGGTTTTCCTCGAGCATTTCCTCAGGGAAGACAGGCTTCGCACCGTTGATCGGCACAGCGCCAGCGGAGTGGTCAGGAACCGGCGGACCTACAGGCGCGGACGGCGTGGGCGGAGCCGAGACAGTCGCAGGCGGCATTGGTGCCGGCGGCTTCTCATGCGTCACCTGCTTGATCACGTGCTTCTGCGGCGGCGGCTGAATCTGGATCTTCGGCGGCGGAATATACGGCGGCGGCGGCGTCGTCATCTGCGGCGGCGGCGGTGGCGGCGGCGGCGGCGGTGGCTTCTTCGGTTCCGTAATGATCTTCGTCTTGATCGGCGGATGGAACTGTTCGACGATTTTCGAACCCAGACCATTCACCAAGGCGTAGATCACAACGACGTGGAAGAGCACAGCGATTGCGATGCCGACGATGTACTTCGTCGGGCGTCGCTCCTGCTCGGCGTAGTTCATCGGTTGTGTCACTCCAAACCCTCTGTCCTGTGCCCCACACCTCTCTTGCGAGAGGGGCGGACCGACTTGAAATTATCGCAACCGCCCCATGCGACTTGCGTTCCGGTCAAGCGTCAGTTTGGCCGACACATCCCGAAATGTTTACCATGCTTCTGACGCATGGCTCCCGTGCAAATTGGGCAAAGGTAAGGCACTGCTGTCAAGTCAGTTTCGTTTCGTTCGTGCCGTTTTCCCGGAGCGCGTTGGTTTGCATACCAGCGACACGACACTTTGAGACACAGTGAAACGGAACATTAATTCACTGCAAGAGTAATATTTATGAAAGACGAAAAAAGGGGCTGAAAGTCTTGCGTAGCAAGAGATTCAGCCCCTCCTCCATAGCCCAGCTTATTGAGCTGTGGCGCTTGCTTCCGAGCGCGTTGCACCCACGCGCTGTGCCAGAGCAGCAGACATGAAATCGTCCAGCGCTCCATCCAGAACTGCGTCTGGATTACCCTTTTCCACGCCTGTGCGCAGATCCTTCACCAACTGATACGGTGCCAGAACGTATGAGCGAATCTGGTGCCCCCAGCCGATATCGGTCTTGGCCGCCTCGGTCTGCGCCGCCGCCGCCTCGCGCTTCTGAAGCTCTGCTTCATACATGCGGGCCTTCAGCATCTGCATGGCTGTGGCACGGTTGCGGTGCTGCGAACGGTCGGTCTGACACGCCACCACAATTCCCGTCGGGATATGGGTGATGCGAATCGCCGAATCGGTCTTGTTGACGTGCTGCCCACCGGCGCCGGAAGCGCGGAAGGTATCGACCTTCAGATCGCTGTCATTGACCTCGATCTCGATCGTGTCATCCACCACCGGATAGACCCAGACAGAGGCAAACGACGTCTGACGACGCGCTGCCGCATCGAAGGGCGAGATGCGCACCAGGCGATGCACACCGGCCTCTGTCTTGAGCCAGCCATAGGCATTGGCACCCGTCACCAGCAGCGTGGCGGATTTGATGCCCGCCTGTTCGCCTTCGCTGGTTTCCATGACCGTCACCTTGTAGCCGCGCTGCTCTGCCCAGCGGGTGTACATGCGCAGCATCATCTCGGCCCAGTCCTGGGCCTCCGTGCCGCCAGCGCCTGCATTGACCTCGATATAGCAGTCATTGCTGTCCGCCTCGCCCGAGAGCAGGCTCTCGATCTGACGGGCATTGGCCTGCTCGGCCAGCTTGCGCAGGGTTGCCACGGCTTCGGCCACGGTGTCCTGATCCTGCTCTTCCTCGGCCAGTTCGACGAGTTCGAGCATATCGACGGTGTCGCGTTCGATCTTCTCGACGCCTTCGATCTGCGTCGCCAGAAGCGTGCGTTCACGCATCAGCTTCTGTGCAGCGTCGGCATCGTTCCAGAGGTCGGGGTCTTCTACGCGGTGATTGAGTTCCGCGAGTCGTGTCTGTGCTGCATCCCAGTCAAAGATGCCTCCTCAGCAGTGCCACCGACTGCTTGATCTGCTCCGATAGGGCCTCGGTTTCGGCCGACATTGTTCATGCTCCCAGAAAAGGTTTGTGCCTCAATAAAGCCCGCCCATGCCGATGTCACCCGGAGGTTGCGCATTGGGGGCCTGAAGTTTCTTGGGGGCGCCCGAATTCTCGCCATTGGGGTCGCCCAAACCCGCCTGACTGGCTGCCCCGGCCATATCGGTTTCCGTATCGTACAGATCGGTCCCTGTATCGGCAGCTGTCAGCGCCTCGGTACCGGCACCGAAGCCGTGCAGCGCGATGCTCATGCCTGGCACCTGATCGGCCTTGAACCCGTCCACCGCCATGAGGCGGCCCGTGTCGTAGCGGGCCAGTGTCACGCCTTCGGGCACACGAAATTTGAGTTCGGGCCGGCCTTCGAGCGCGACCTTCATGAAGCGGTTCCAGATCGGACCCGCGATACGCCCGCCAGTCTCGCTCTTGCCGAGGGATTGCGGTGTGTCGAACCCAACCCAGACGATGGTGACGATATCGGGCGTAAAACCGGCAAACCAGGCATCGCGGAAATCCTGGCTGGTGCCGGTCTTGCCCGCGATCTCGCGCGTGATGCCCTGTCCTGCGATCGTGCCGGTGCCACGCTTGATGACATCCTGCATCATTGCCGTGATCTGATAGGTGCTCGCAGCGCTTGCGACCTGACGCCGGTTGTCCTGCAGATGCGGCACTTCTACACTGCCTGCCACGGGCTGGGTCACAGCCGGCTGCACAAGCGCAACCGGCGGCGTTGCCGGCGGCACACCGGCATCGGGCGTGGCCGGAAGGGCGGGGGCAATGACAGCTGTCTGGTTGGGTGCCTGCATGGTGGTGCCAAGAGACACGCCCTCGGGTTTCCAGAGCACGGTGCCGTCCCGGTCGAGGACGGCATCGATCAGCGACGGCGTGACAAGCTTGCCGCCATTGGCGATGGTCGCATAGGCCCCTGCTTCACGCAGCACCGTGGTCTCAACCGCACCGAGCGCTGCTGGCAGCACATGCGGCATCTGGTCGACAAGACCGATGGAGATGGCCATGTCAGCCACGGATTTCATACCCAGATGGGCGGCAAGACGAATGGTGACGAGGTTGCGGCTTTCACGCAGTGCGTCATGCAGCGTGGTCGGGCCCCAGTTATCCTCTTCGTAGTTCTTCGGGTGCCAGTCGCCATAGGAGACAGGGGCATCGTCGAATTTCTCCGACGGCGGAATCCCCTGCTCCATCGCATCGAGATAGACGAAGGGCTTGAAGGATGAACCTGGTTGACGAAGTGCCTGCGTTGCACGGTTGAACTGCGACTCCTTGAACGACCAGCCGCCCACCATGGCAAGAACACGCCCTGTGCGTGCGTCGAGACTGACGAGAGCGCCTTCGACTTTTGGCACCTGACGCACCGCCACACGGCCCGGTTCAGCCTGCGGCTCGATCATGATCACGTCGCCAGCCGCCAGAGCGCCACCACTGCGCATCCAGCCAAGATCCCTCGGCAGGACCTGTCCTTCCTGTGCCTCGCCATGCGAAAGCCAGCCCACACGGCCCTGGGCGGGTTTGAGGACAACGGCCAGGCGCCACTGGTCGATCATGCCAGCAGGAGGCGTGATATCTTTAAGCGCCGTGGCCCAGCCTGCAATGGCGCCCGGATCATGCAGCTTCGTGACCGGACCACGCCAGCGACTATGGCTGCGGTCATAGTCCATGAGGCCCTGCCGCAGGCTGAGAGTTGCCGCATCCTGAAGCTTGCGGTCGAGGCTGGTATGCACCTCAAGCCCGCCCTGCATGGCCCGGTCAGGACCGTAGCGGTCTATGAGCTGGCGACGAACTTCGCTGCCGAACCACTCGGCATTGGGCAGTGGGCCGAAGCGCACCGCATCATGCGGGATGAGCGGCTCTTTCTGCCCGGCCTCTGCAGCCTCTCGCGTGATGGCATGAATTTCTGCCATCCGGTCGAGCACCCAGTTACGGCGTTCGATAGCCCGCTCGGGATGGCGATAGGGATTGTAGTTTGCGGGCGATTTCGGCAGCGCCCCCAGAAAGGCCGCTTCGGCATCGGTCAGCTGGTCGAGTGGCTTGTTGAAATAGGTCTGTGCGGCCGCCGCAACGCCATAGGCGCCGTTACCGAGATAGATACCGTTGAGGTAGATCTCGAGAATCTTGTCCTTGCTGAGCGTCTGCTCGATACGCAGGGCGAGGAGTGCCTCTTTCTCCTTGCGCTCGAGGGTGCGCGCATTGCTGTTGAGCAGCATGTTGCGCGCCACCTGCTGCGTGATGGTCGAGGCCCCCAGGGCACGCTTGCTGCGATGCGTCAGGTTGGTCAGCTCGGCACGCAGGATCGCCAGTGGATCAAGCCCGGCATGGGTATAGAAATTCTGGTCTTCCGGCGCGATGAAGGCGTTCTTCACGCGCTCGGGAATGGCGTTGATCGGAATATAGATCCGGCGCTCGGCGGCAAGCTCGGCCATGATCCGGTCATCAGACGTATAGATCCGGCTGACCGTGGGCGGCTGATAGGTCTTGAGCGTGTCGACACTCGGCAGGTCGGAAGCGATCTGCTCATACTGATGCCAGACAAAAAGCCCCGACCCGGCCACACCGACCAGCATGACGCCGACCGCAATGGCCAGACCCTGACGCCAGCGACGGAAGCGTGGTCCGCGCGGCGGCCCGTTGCGCCCACCGCCGCGCCGTCCGACCATTGGCGCAGTCGCTGAAGTGCCACCACCGGTCGCAGTGGAAAGCCACAGGGATGAGAACGTGTCGGATGAGAGGGCAGTAGAGGCTCGGATCATGAGAATCGTTTAGCAGCCTTGAGGGAGCACGTCGCCCCCCGCAAACTTGGGATAGGGCAACCATTATGGCACGGTTTCATCAAGGGACACGAGCGTCTCATCGCCTGCCGGGTTTCTTCGGCGCCCCTGCACGGGCAACCTCAAATCTGCCTTTTTGATATGCACGCACCATGCTGGATCAGGCGGTTCAGAGACGGGAGAGCTCCCCGGTTACTCCATCTTCGCTGGGTCAAGGCTCTGCCTCAGGGAGATCCAGCGTCAGGGGGCGCGGCTCGCTCCCCGCGCTACCGGCATGGGTGTAGGTTTGGGCAAAGTCTGGCCTACAAACGACAATCCGTAACTGTGAAGGCCGCGATTGATCAGACCAGACTGGTGCTAAGTTTCCTGGGCGTCAGGAAGATGCCGCGCCCTGCACACCGACCTGAAGCATATAAAGGGCGCTGCCTGCGCACATCACGATATGGTCGCGCTTTGGCCCCGCAAATGTCAGGTTCGAGCACCCCTGCGGCAGACGGATACGCCCGAGCAGAACGCCTTGCGGGCTGAACACGAACACACCACACAAGCCGAGCGGGCCGGTCACACCGCACCACAGATTGCCGAACACATCGGCCCGGAATCCGTCAGGATTCATCTGGGCGCCATGAAAGCGCATATCTGCAAAGACGCGCCCGTTGGTCAGGCTGTCGTCCTGCACGTCGAACACATGAATAGCCTGATCTCCGCCCTTCTTCTGACCGGGCCCGGCAGGGGTCGAGGCTATATAGAGCTTCTTGTAGTCGGGCGAGAAAGCGAGACCATTGGGGCAGGTCACGTCTTTTTCCATCAACACGGCCTTGAGCGTACCATCGGGGGCGAGACGGAACACATGGTCCTGCTGGCGTCTCACGCCACCAATCTCGCCAATCAGCTCCCGTCCGATCTTCCAGCGGATCTTGCCATCGGGATTGGTCGGGCCACCCGGCTCGTCCGCATGGCCTTCCGAGATGTTGGTCCCGTAACCCGGATCGGTAAACCAGATGCTGCCATCCGGATGCGGCACAACGTCATTGGGTGAATTCAGCCCCTTGCCTTCGAACTTGTCGGCAAGCACCGTCACACTGCCATCATGCTCGAAGCGAACGAGCCGACGGAAAAAATCCTCACAAGTGATCAGACGGCCCTGGAAATCGAAACAATTGCCGTTGGCGGCATAACTGTCCGGACGGAACTCCGTCACCTCGCCCGTTTCCCAGATATAACGCAGCGCCTTCGACTGAACGACGTCGCTGAAAACCAGATAACGCCCTTCGCTGCTCCAGGCGGGGCCTTCCGTCCAGTCACCCTTGTCGTAGATCCGACGGATGGGAGCAGCGAAATAGGTCAGATTGCTGAAAGACGGATCGAGCGCGATCACATCGGGGTCAGGAAAATAGGCCGGTCCCGCAGCAGCACCCCATTGGCGGGGCGGTTGGCTGATCACGTTGGGCGGTGTTGCCGTTGCCTCTGTCGCGGCACGGGCCGGCAGGGCAGCGCAGACAGCGCCGCCCAGAGCCGTTGTCAGAAACCCTCTGCGGGCGAGGGGCATCTTGAGTTCCATCATGTGATCCTGTGAGCGTTACGGTTCCTGCTGTCGCGGCGGGAACGTCTGGCACCGTAATCCGGACGAGATGAGTTTTGTATCAAGTTATTGTCAGCCCGGGATTATGAGCCGGGCCGTCACTTCCATGCCGCATAACGGCCATGTGATGTGTTCATGAAAGTATTCCGACGCATTGACTCGGCGCCATCGGGCGGTGTCACCTTGCGCCATCAGGACCGCCTGCAAGATCAAGGACCCGAAGACTCATGACTGCTGTCAGCCCCCTCGCCGGCAAGACGCTGGATCCCTCCGCCCTCGCCGACATACCGGCACTCATCGGGGCCTATTACAATCGCAAGCCAGACCCGGCGATTGCGGGCCAACGCGTGTCATTCGGCACCTCCGGTCATCGCGGGTCGTCACTGCATACGAGCTTCAACGAGAACCATATCCTCGCCATCTCAGAAGCGATCTGCCGCTATCGCAAGGACAAGGGAATTACGGGGCCGCTTTTCATCGGCATCGACTCCCATGCCCTGTCAGACCCGGCACAGCGTTCGGCCATCGAAGTATTCGCCGCCCATGGCGTCGAAGTGCGTATCGACTGCAACAGCCGCTTCACCCCTACCCCGGTCGTTTCCCATGCCATCCTGACCTACAACAAGGGACGCAGCGAGGGGCTGGCCGATGGCGTGGTGATTACGCCTTCGCACAACCCGCCGGTCGATGGCGGCTTCAAATACAACCCGCCCCATGGTGGTCCGGCTGATACCGACATCACCAAGGTCATTCAGGATCAGGCCAATGCCTTTCTGACTGCCGGTCTCAAGGACGTGCATCGTCTGCCTTACGAAGAGGCCCGCAAGGCCGATTGTGTACGCGGCCATGATTTCATCACGCCTTATGTCGATGATCTGGGCGCGGTCATCGACATGGAGGCCATCCGCAATTCGACCATCCGCATCGGTATCGATCCGCTGGGTGGCGCGGCGCTGGATTACTGGCCTGCCATCATCGCGCGTTACGACCTCAAGGCCACGATCGTCAGCATGGAGCTCGATCCGGCATTCGGGTTCATGACCGCAGACTGGGACGGGCAGATCCGTATGGACTGTTCCTCACCCTATGCCATGGCCCGTCTGATTGGCATGGGCTCGCAATTCGATGTCGCCTTCGCCACCGATACGGATGCCGATCGTCACGGTATCGTCTCGCGCCCCGACGGGCTGATGAACCCAAACCATTATCTCGCCGTCGCAATCTGGTATCTCTTTACCCAGCGCAAGGGCTGGGGAGCGAACGCGAAGATCGGCAAGACGCTGGTCAGCTCGGCGCTGATCGACCGCGTCGCAAAAAAGATCGGCCGCGAAGTGGTTGAAGTCCCTGTCGGATTCAAATGGTTTGTCGACGGGCTGTATGACGGCACGCTCGGTTTCGGTGGCGAAGAGAGCGCGGGCGCATCCTTCCTGCGTCGTGACGGTGGCGTATGGTCGACTGACAAGGATGGTCTGATTCTGGGTCTTCTGGCCGCAGAAATCACCGCCGTAACCGGCAAGACCCCGGCAGAGCACTACCATGCCCTGACCGCCGAACTGGGGGCGCCTTTCTATCAGCGCATCGATGCGGCTGCGAATGCAGAGCAGAAAGCCATTCTGTCGAAGCTCACCCCGGAAAAGCTTTCCATGACGCATCTGGCAGGCGACGCCGTGACGGCAACCCTGACCCGCGCACCGGGCAATGACGCCGCTATTGGCGGCCTGAAGGTCACGACCGATAATGGCTGGTTTGCAGCCCGCCCCTCAGGCACGGAAGATGTCTACAAGATCTATGCAGAAAGCTTCGTCAGCGAGGCCCATCTGAAACAGATCCAGCAGGATGCCCAGACCGCTATCTCGGCCCTGTTCAACGCCTGAAAACATGAAACCCTCTCCTTTTCGGGAGAGGGTTTCAAAAAAACCGGCCCGGACACCATCCCTGTTGTCCGGACGCCCCGCAGGACGGAAAATCCGGCCTTAACGGATTTTGCTGCGGTTTGGACGCGGGGCGGGAAAGGGGGATTATTCTCCAGACCAGCCCGTCGCGCATGACAACACCGTGCCAGAGGGCAGCACCGATATGCAGGGCTATGAGGGCGGCAAAACCCCACCCGGCCCAGTGATGGACGAGACGCAGCGGGTCTTCGAAGCGACCATCCGCCGATAATGGCAGAAGCGGCCAGTCAAACAGACCGAACATGCTGAGTGGCAGAGCCAGCGATGAAGCTGATGCCAGCGCCCACCCGCTGAGCGGCGACAGAATCTGCCCGGCATAGAGCAGAGCATGAGTCATCGAGGCGATATGGCGCATCAATACCGTTTCTGAGGCTGGCAGAACAGGCGGCTTATGACGCAGACGCCAGACCACCCGCAGCACCACCAGAACCAGGGTGATCATGCCCAGAGCCCGATGGGTCTGGAACAAGGAAAACGTGACCATGTCATCAAGAGTCACGTGATCCATCGTCAGGCCAAGGCCGATCTGTACTAGAACAAGAGCGGCAATCAGCCAATGCAGCAGGCTTGCTACACGCGTATAGCGCTGTGTCCCTGTGCTTGTATCAGACCCGGCCATGGCATCCGCTCTCAGGAGTGATCGAGCTGAGCGAAAAGCTGATCAAAGCGGATCTTCGCCGCACCCGGTTGTGAAACGGCCTTGGCTGCGGCCTCATTCACCGGCTTGTCCACCACGACCATCCCGACCATGCCCAGGAAATAATGCGGCAGGCATTTATAACCGTAGAGACCCGGCTTGGAGAACGTCACGCTGAGATCATGCCCCATCTGACCGGCAAACGGGGTGGCCCCATCGGGGATCATGCCGGTAATGGACTGGGCGTTATGCCCCGGATCGCTGGCAATGAAATGCACCGTATCGCCGGGCTGGATATGCACGATGGCGGGTTCGAAGCCCCGGCCACCATTGGCAGCGTGAGACAGCATCTTCACTTCTACCGTCGCAGCCTGAGCGGCGAGAGGCATCATGGCGGCGCAGAGCGCCAGAGCACGTATCATTCTGGACATGGTCTACTCTCCTGACCCGCCAGCACCGTGGCGCTGGCGTGAATCTGCTTCGTCAGAAGCTCAGTTGCGGTGCAGATCGAAGCGATCGAGCGTCATCACCTTGGTCCAGGCCTTGGCGAAATCGGTCACGAACTTGGCCTGTGCATCATCAGACGCATAGACTTCAGCCACGGCCCGCAATTCGGAGCTGGCACCGAAGACCAGATCGACAGACGAGGCCGTCCAGCGCTGCTTGTTCGTCTCGCGATCGAACCCGTCATAGACACCAGGCTGAGAAGCCGACTTCTCCCAACGCGTCGACATGTCGAGCAGGTTGACAAAGAAGTCGTTGCTCAGTGCGCCGGGGCGGGTCGTCAGAACACCCTGCTCTGAATGCGCCGTGTTGATATCCAGCACACGCAGACCACCCAGCAGCACCGTCATTTCAGGCACTGTCAGATCGAGATTACCCGCACGGTCGACCAGCATCTCAGTAGGAGACTTCTCATCCTGCTCCGCACGATAGTAGTTGCGGAAAGCATCGGCGCTCAGCTCCAGCAGGGCAAAGCTCTGCTTGTCGGTCTGCTCCGGCCCGGCATCCACACGACCCGGTGCGAAAGGCAGGTCGAGGCTGACACCAGCCTTCTTCGCGGCCTGTTCGACACCGACATTGCCGGCCAGCACGATCACATCGGCCAGCGAGACCTTGCGACCATGGTGGTTGGCACTGTTGAAGTGCTTCTGCACGGCCTCGAGCTTCGGCAGAACGATTTTCAGATCGGCCGGATCATTGACAGCCCAGTCATTCTCGGGTGCCAGACGGATACGGGCACCATTGGCACCCCCACGATGGTCGGACGTGCGGAACGACGCGGCAGAAGCCCAGGCGGTCTTGATCAGGTCACGCTCGGAGATACCCGAAGAGGCGATGGCTTTCTTCAGCTCGCGGATATCAGCCTGATTGATCGTTGCCCCCTGCGCAGCGGGAAGCGGGTCCTGCCACAGGAAATCGGCAACCGGGACTTCAGGCCCGAAGTAACGCGATTTCGGCCCCAGATCACGATGCGTCAGCTTGAACCAGGCATGGGCAAAAGCATCGGCAAACTGCTCGGGATGAGCCGCCCAGCGTGTGATGATCTCGTGATAGGACGGATCGGTCTTGAGCGCGATATCGGTCGTGAACATCATGAGCGGATGCGCCTTGTTCGGATCGCTGGCGTCCGGCACGATGTTTTCCGCATCCTTGGGCATCCACTGGATGGCACCAGCGGGGCTCTTGGTCTTGACCCACTCATGGCCCAGCAGATTGTCGAGATACTGCGAGGTGAAGTGGATCGGATCAGCCGACCACGCGCCTTCAAGACCGCTGGTGATGGCGTCGGTCGCCTTCAGCTTGCCCTGCACGCAGTGATTGGCCCAGCCGAGGCCCTGCTGCTCGACCGGTGCGGCAGCCGGCGCAACACCGACGCATTTCGTGGCCGAAGCGGCACCATGAGCCTTGCCGAAGGTATGGCCACCAGCGATCAGCGCCACAGTCTCTTCATCATTCATGGCCATACGGCCGAAAGCGAGGCGGATCATCTGGGCAGCCGCTGCCGGGTCAGGCACGCCGTTCGGGCCTTCCGGGTTGACGTAAATCAGGCCCTTGGTGGTGGAGGCCAGAGGCTTGGGGAGATGACCGCCGGGCTCGACGCTGGACTTCTTGATCTGCGAGTCCACGTTCGATGCGCCGAACTGGGTGCCGGGGCCCCAGTAGACTAGCTCTGATTCCCAGTCATCGGCACGACCACCGGCAAAACCGAGTGTCTTGAAGCCCATGGATTCGAGGGCGACGTTACCCGTCAGCACCATCAGATCGCCCCAGGACAGGTCACGACCATATTTCTTCTTTACCGGCCAGAGCAGACGACGCGCCTTGTCCAGGCTTGCATTGTCGGGCCAGCTGTTCAGCTGCTCGAAGCGCTGCTCGCCACCTTCCTCACCGCCGCGACCATCCATGGCGCGATAGGTGCCAGCGGCATGCCAGGCCATACGCACGAAGAACGGCGCATAGGTGCCGTAGTCTGCAGGCCACCAGGGCTGCGACTGGGTAAGTGTTTTGCGGATATCAGCCTTGACCGCATTCAGATCCAGCTTCTGGAAAGCACGCGGATAATCGAAATCGCCGCCATAGGGGTTCGATTCTGCTGCATGCAGACGCAGCGGTGCCAGGCTGAGGCGGGTCGGCCAATAGAACTCATGGGGCTTCTCGATGCCGTCTGCACGGGCTGAAGAAGGCAGCGTGGTCAATGTGGTGGAAGCGATCAGCGCTGCCATCCCGAACTTCAGAAGCTTCATTTCATTACTCCCTGAGTATTCTCTATGATCCTCCTGATTTTGAGGATCATTATTGTGGTTCCCGGTTTATTTTCAGTATTGTTATTTATCAAACCGATTGTAATTATATCTCTTATAGGAAAAACCCCACTTCACAGCGGCGTCCTACCACCCCGGCTGACCGATCAGCCGGGAGAAAACAGCGGCTGGCGTGTCCCGGCGCAGCATGGCGCCCATTTCGGCCCCGAGCGCCGACGCCTCTTCCGGCAGACCGGCAATCTCTCGCCGCACCACGACGCTGCCATCTTCGGCAGCGATCAGCCCGTGCAGCACCAGACGCCCGTTCTCGAGCCTGGCAAAGCCGCCGATGGGCGTGCGGCATGACCCGTCCAGCGCCTCGAGCAAGGCGCGCTCTGCCGTTGCAGCCAGACGGGTTGCCGGATCTTCGATTGCCGTCATGAGCTTGCGCAGCCCGGTGTCGCGGCGGCGCAGGGTGATACCGATAATGCCCTGCCCGCAGGCGGGGAGCATGTCATCAGGCTCGAAAACCACATCAGCCCGCGCGGCCATGCCCAGACGGTTCAGCCCGGCAAGAGCCAGCAACGTGGCATCGCATGCCCCCTCTTCCAGCTTACGCAGCCGCGTCTGCACATTGCCTCTTATGAGGCAGAATCGCAGATCGGGTCTTCTGGCGAGAATCTGCGCCTGACGTCTGACAGAGGCACATCCGATAACGGCTCCTTTCGGCAGGCAATCCAGCGGGTCCTGACCAGGCTGCACGGCATTGCGATCGCGCAGCACAAGAGCATCACGCGGGTCTTCACGCCTGAGCGTGCAGTCCAGCACCAGATCATCGGGCAAAAAGGTTTCCAGATCCTTGAGGCTGTGAACGGCAAAATCGATCTCGCCAGCACGCAGGGCTTCGTGGATCTCTTTCGAGAAAAGCCCCTTCCCTCCGATTTCGGCCAGTCGCCTGACCTGATCACGGTCGCCTTTCGTCGAGATTCGGCACTCCTGCAGGGAGCCGAATATTTCCAGAAGCGGAAAAGTCTCGCCCAGCTGCGCCATGAAGCTGCGTGCCTGAACAAGCGCCAGAGGCGATGCGCGGGTGCCTACCCGAAGATCACGCCCGAAGACCGGATGCGGCAGTGGCCGAGACGACAGGGTCGCGGCGAAATTCAGATCGGTCATCAGGGAGGAGGCGGGCAGGATCGTCATGCGCCCAGCCTTACTGCCCCGGTAATTCAAGGTGTAATTGTTTGTCCTACGATCAGTAACAGGAATTACCTGTCAATACCGCGCCTGTCCGCCACCGGACACGGGCTGCTACCTCCTTCTGTGCCGGTTCCTGCCTCGTGTCTTCTTCGCAACAAGTTATGCCAAATTGACAGATCTGCAGGCATGGAAAGGGCTAATACCTTTTATTAATAATGATTCTCATTATCATTATGAATAAAATAAGTGAAAGGCCCCTCTTCAATGCCCCCCTGTCCTGCTGTTCTGTCACGAGGCCGGAATATCCCGATAGCCGGCACCCTGCTGCTCGCCCTGGTGAGTGGCGCTCTCTGTCTTCCCGATACGGCGCAGGCCGAAGAAGAGAACAGGAAAACGGCTTCCACCTCGCAGCAAGGCAGTAAAAAGGAAGCGCCACGCAATAATGACAGTGGAAACCCGACCGAGACGATCGTGGTTGTTGGCGACAAGCTCGACCACCTGAAGAACACGAACAGCGCCGTAACGGTCCTGCGTCATCTCGACGCAAGCGAATACCGGTCGCTTTATGACGTGGTCAATCGCGTGCCCAACATGATCGGCAATGCTGCCGACATCCCGACAATACGTGGCGTGACGGGCTCTGGCGCGGCAGGTGGTATTTTCAGCCTGATGTCAGGCAGTCGCCCCAGAACGGCGACCATTATCGATGGCCTGCCCGAAACCTATTCAGGCCAGCGTTATGTCGATGCCGGAACCTGGGATATGGATCAGGTGAGCGTGCTGCGCGGCCCTCAGGCCACGACACAGGGCCGAAACGCCATAGGAGGCGCCATCACGCTGAATTCCAAAGCACCGACGCAGTACTGGCAGGCTGGCGTCAGGGGCGGTTATGAAAGCGCAGGCAGCAAAGGTGTTTTTGCCGGGCTGCTATCCGGCCCGATCATCAAGGATGAGCTGGCTTTTCGCCTCACGACAGACGGCGTGCGCGGCGACAGCTACATCCGCTATCCGGGAAGCGGTTGGCCGTTCAATCCGCATGAAGTGAGCCAGACCTCGATACGCGGCAAGCTGCTCTGGACACCGAAGATCCTGCCTGCTCTCAAGGTCACGCTCATGGGCTGGCACCGCGAACAGCACGGCGAATATCTCTACACCGCTACGGGACCCGACCTGTTTCGCTATCGCTTCGATAATGCGGATATGAACACGCGCATCTCGGATTCGAGCATCGATCAGGCAAGCCTGCGCGCCAGTTACCGGATCTCTCCTTCCCTGACCAATGAACTGACCTATGGCCATGTCTGGTATGACGCGCTGTTCCATCAGGGTAACGCTATCGGCAGCGCCAACAGCCTTGGCCATCTGGCCTTGCGCGAGCAGAACAATACGGTCGAGGACAGGCTCGTTCTTGCCCCGGCGCAGAGTCGTTTCAATGGTGTCGCCGGGTTCTATTATTTCAACCGCGACCAGAATATCCGATCGGATATGGGCGTGAATGGCCCTGACGCCGAACGCACCTATGCAGGCTATGTCGACGGCACACTTCATCTTGTCGGCGGGCTGAGCCTGATTGCGGGCGCGCGCGTCGAACGAGAAGAACAGGCACGCAATGTTGCCCTCTCATGGGGCAAGGTCGCGCTCAATGCCGGCACGACCATGTTCCTGCCAAAAGGTGGGTTGAGCTACAGCTTCACCCCGGTAACGAGCGCAAGTTTTACCGTACGACGCGGCTATAACCCGGGCGGCGGGGCCATCGACTGGGATAACGGCACCTATTATCAGTACGGGAAGGAAACGGTGACGACCTATGAGCTTGGCGGCCATACCGAACTGCTGGACCGCAAGCTGAGCCTGAACACCAATCTGTTTTACAATGACTATCACGATTATCAGGATCTGCTGAACTATACCTTCGTCAATATCCCGCATGGGCGCAGTCTGGGCCTCGAGCTCGAGGCGATTTACCATGCCACGAAAACCCTCGAGTTTTTCGGCGGACTTGGCCTTCTGGACACCAAGATTCTTGATGCCCCTGCAGCCTATCGTTCAGTCGAAGGTAAGAAATTCAGCAATGCCCCCTCGGCAACACTCAATATCGGTGTCGAAAAAAGCTTCAGAAATGGCCTGTTCATGGGGGCGAATTTCAACCGCGTCGGCAGCTATACCTCGCAGGTGGAAAGCGGCACGGGGCTGGTAGCGGGAGACTACAATGTGCTCAATGCCCATATAGGCTATCGCACACGCCATTATACGATACGGTTCTACAGCAAGAACCTGACCAACGAGAACATCCTGTTCAGTGGCCGCACCAACTGGGCTGGCCTTCAGGCCCAGATCGGCCAGCCGCGCGCCTTCGGCTTTACAATCGACGGACGGCTCTGACCCGTCGCTGACACCGCTCGCCCTGATCCTGCCCGCCCTGGCATGACAGGGCGGGGTTGGTCATGACTCGGCCAGTGCGCCACTCAACCCGGTATGGCGATTGCTTCTTGCGCGATTGCGCAGGGCTTTTTCGAGATGCACCAGATGGTCCTGCGTGATGCGTATGGCCTCTTCCCTATCCCCGCGCTCCATGGCCGAAATCAACTCGCCATGATCGTTGCAGGAATGCTGGGCGTCTTCTTCGGATTGATACAGGGCAGAAATCAGCACGGTGCGCGCCGTCAGATTTTCCAGAATATCGGCCAGAACCGAATTCCCCAGCACATCGGCCATATGCACATGAAAATGGCCGAGCAGATAGGAGCGCCTCGCCAGATCCTGTCCGGCAATAGCCCCTTGCTGGGCCTCGTGATGCGCCCGCAACCGCGCTATGGCTTCTGGCGAGACGAGGGCGTGATCCATGATCAGCCCTGTCTCGACCGCACGTCTGGCCTCGATGATTTCACGCGCCTCAGCCACGGTCGGCTCGATGACGAACCAGCCGCGACGCGGTGAGACATCGACCAGCCCTCGGCTACTGAGGCGTATCATCGCCTCGCGCACCAGCGTGCGCGACACCCCGAAGATCTCGCCGACCTCTTTCTCGCCAAAGCGCTCGCCTGGGGCGATTCGGCCTGAAAGCACGGCGTGAATGATACGCTCCTCGATCACGAGGCCGCTGGCACGTTCCGGGTCGAGTTTCTGATGCTGCATGAGTGTTTTATGCGCTGGGGAAAGACCCAAGGCAAGCGGGTTACATCGTATCGGACCAGCAACAGTCAGACGCAGTTTTCACAAATTTTTCATTTCGTTATGGAACTGTTCTATTTTGTATTCTAGTTAGTATACAAGTCTTGCCCATACGAGAAATACCGATGTCGGAGCCGCCCATGTCCCCCATGAAGAGCCATCGCCCCTCGCGCATGATGTCCTGTCGGACAATTCTGCTCGTTTCCACCATTGTGGCGTCGCCGTTTCTTCTGGCTGGTGTTACGGCACAGGCCGCCCCTGCATCCACGCACACAAAGACCGCGACACATGGCAAGGCCCGCTCTCATGCGCCGCTCAATGGCGGCAGCGAAACGGTTCAGGTTGCCGCCCGTCGCGGCGTAACCAGCGCCGGCCAGCACAACGCCCATTCCGAAACCATCCTGTCGCGTCAGGAGTTGCAGAATCGCAACGTTCGGCAGTTGACCGATATCGTGCGCGTCGCCCCCAACCTGACCATTCAGCCGAGCTTTGGCAGCGCCGCTCTCAATTTTGCCCTGCGCGGCGTCGGGCTGATGGATTTTACCCAGAACAACACACCGTCGGTCATGCCTTATGTCGATGGTGTCGCCTATCCGGTCAGCATCATGACCACCGGCATGCTGTTCGATATGGATGATATCTCGGTCGCTCCCGGTGCCTCGGGCTTTACCCATGGTCAGTCAACCACGGGCGGCGAGATCAATTTTCACACGGGCGATCCGACACAGACATTCCACGCAGGCCTGACCGAGGATATCGCGAGCTACGGCCGCAATCGTGTCGAAGGTTTCGTCTCCGGCCCACTCTCACGCAGCGTCTCCTATCGTATTGCAGGGCAATCGCTCACGGGAGGCGGTTTCCAGCATAACGGCCAGGGCGTCGGTTATGGCAACAGCAATATCGGCGCATTGCGTGGCAAGCTGCGCTGGCAGATCGACGAGACCTCACGCCTTGATATTGGCGGCCACTGGACGACCGACCAGTCTGAATCGTCATCAGGGCATAATCTCTACAATGCCTATGGCGTGCCGGTCACGAACGACATCTATCAGACCGCCTGGGGCCTGGACCCGCGCTTTGCCAAAATTATCGGCATCAATGCCAATAACCCGAAGCCGCGTGAGGACAATCTCTTCTGGGGCGCGAATATCCGCTATACTAAAGACTTCAGCTGGGCGCGTCTGTGGACGCAAAGCGCCTATGAAATGGTCGATGAACACGAACTGACCAACCAGACCAACTCGGTTCTGTCTTACGGCAACATGTTCCGCAATAACCAGACCAATGTGTTCTCTCAGGAGATCAAGCTGGAATCACGCGACCCGAAGGCGCGCTTCCACTGGGAAACGGGGATGTATTACAGCCGCGCCCGCATGGCCCAGAGCTTCTGGTATGACAGCTCCGACCGGCCCGGCACCACGCCGCTGAACGAAACCTCGTATCGTCAGAACCAGCAGAATTTCAACCAGTATGTGCAGCTCAGCTACCGCATCCTGCCCAAGCTCACGCTGATCGGGGCCATCAATCACGAATCAGACGATCGACAGATGCTCAACCTGACGAGCACCAACGTTAATCTCAACACGGGCCTCGCCACAGCACAGACCAATTTCGGCAGCGCCGGTGCCCTGACCAACCAGTTTGGCGGGCGTGTTGGCCTGCAATATCAGGTAACCCCCAATATCATGGGCTATGCCATCTTCTCGAAAGGCTTCAAGCCCGGCGGTTTCTCAGCCAATATCACGCAAAACGCCAACCAGCTTCGCCCCTTCAAGCCTGAATCCGTGCTGACCTATGAGGGTGGTTTCAAGTCGATGCTGTTCGACCGTCGCCTGCGCTTCAACGCGGCCGGTTTCTATTATGACTATCGCGACCAGCAGCTTCTGGGCAGCATTCTGGTGCCCCCCTATGGCGTGCTCGGTGGCTATGTAAACGCCCCTCGCTCCTATATCTACGGCGCTGAATTCGACATTGAGGCGCATCCGTTTCATGGCCTGACGCTCACGCAGAATTTCGGCTACCAGAACGGTGTCTACACCCAGTTCCAGAGCCTGAACCGCAGCGCCACGACCGCCCAATTTGCCTCCACGGGTGTCTGGTCGCCCGTTTATACGAATTACAACGGCTATAATATGGGGCTGGCCAATCTCACCCTGTCCGGGGCCGCGGTCTATACCTGGCCCATGTTCCGCGATTATCGCATGACCTTCGATGTCGACTATAATTATCGCGGTGCCCAGACACAGCCCCAGCATATTGGCGATGGCGGCATCTATCGCGCCCCTGCCTATTTCCTGGTCAACTCCTTCCTGACCTTCGCCGCACCCAAGCAACACTGGTCGCTGACCGTCTATGGCCAGAACCTTGCCGACCGCCGCTACTGGCTGTCCGGCGGGACACAGGCCACCTTCTACGGCGTCATTCCCGGCCTGCCCCGTTTTGTTGGCGCAAAAATCAACGTAACCTATTGATCGCACGACACGACCGCCCTTATGGCGGGGTCTGATCCGGCCCCGCCTTTCTGACTGGAGAGCCGATTTGAGCGCCCATGACCTGAAGAAATCCGCCCGCTATCGCCCCGGCATTTTCATTCAGGTCATCATCGCCACCATAGGCGGGATTCTGATCGGGCTTTTTGCCCCTCATCTTGCCCATCAATGCCGCTGGCTGACCGATCTTTTTCTTCGCCTCATCCTCATGATCGTGGGGCCGCTTCTGTTCTGCATTGTCGTGAGCGGCATTACCGGCGCAGGGTCGCTCGGTGCGGTGGGCAAGCTGGGTAGCCGGGCCCTGATCTATTTCGAGGCCATGACCACGCTGGTTCTGCTGCTCTCGGTCGGGGCCGCGCTGCTGCTCCATCCAGGACGCGGCATGAGCTATACGCCCAGCCCCGAAGATGCGCGGGCGGTGGCGAGTTATGCCGCCAATGCGCATGCCCTGCATGGCCAGGGTGTCACGGGCTTCATTCTCAACCTTATTCCCCGTTCGCCTGTCGCCGCCTTTGCCGAAGGCAATATTCTCCAGATCCTGTTCTTTGCCGTTCTTCTGGGCTGCTGCCTGTCGCGACTGGGCGAGGCTGGCGCGCCTATCACGAAGCTGATCGAAAGTTTTTCCTCCCTGTTCTCGCGCATGATGCGCGTCATCATCGCCACGGCCCCGCTTGGCGTTTTCGGAGCGGTCTCGACCACGGTGGCGGAATACGGGCTGGATGCCATCGACCATTTGGCCCTGTTCGTCATTCTCTATTTCGGCGCCATCGCTGTTTTCATCATCGTGATTCTTGGCGGGCTGCTTCAGCTTAGCGGCGTCAACCCGCTGCGCTTTGCGCGCTATTTTCGAGAAGAGATCCTGATCGTCACGGCCACGACCAGTTCCGACTCCGTCCTGCCAAGCATCATGACCAAACTCGAGGCGATGGGCATTTCGCGTCAGGTCGTGGGACTGGTCGTGCCTGCGGGCTATTCGCTCAACCTCGATGCGCTCTCGATCTATCTCGGATTTGCCGTCGTCTTTCTTGCTGAAGTAACGCACACGCCACTCACCCTCACACAGATCCTCTCGATGCTGGCCACGGCGCTCATCACTTCGAAAGGGGCGCATGGCGTGCCGGGCATTGCCATCGTCGTACTGGCCGCCACCATGGCCGCTGCTCCCTCCATTCCGCTTTCAAGCCTTGTTCTTTTGATTGCCGTCGACTGGTTCAGCGGTATTGCACGCGCCGTCGGCAATCTGGCGGGGAATTGCGTTGCGCCTGTTGTTCTTGCAGCATGGCAGGGCGCACTCGACCGCGAACGGGCACGGAAGATGCTCGGCTCTCAATAACCGCTGAAAACGGATTTTCCATGAACGACGCTATACGCTATCCGGCCGCTCTGCTTGCCGAAGCCTGCCAGTCCAGGCTCGTTGCCGCAGATGCCTTGCCTGAAGACGCCGCCGAAACCGTGCGGGCCCTGATGCATGCGTCATGCCTCGGGACAGACAGCCACGGCGTGAGGCTGATCGGCTATTATGTCGACATGCTCAACAATGGCGGTGTGAACAAGCGCCCGCTGCGCCGCTTCGAACAGACAGCCCCGGCGACTGGGCGACTCGATGCCGATTATGGCCTTGCCCATGCCTCTTCCTATCGTGCCATGAACGAGGCCGTCGCTCTGGCCCGCCATGCCGGAATCGGTGCCGTGACCGTGCATCATTCCACCCATTACGGCGCAGGGGGCGCCTATGCGCTGGCAGCTGCCGAACAGGGTTTCGTCTCGCTCGTGCTCAGCAATTCAGACCCCGCCGTGTCTCTGGCAGGGGGGCGTGCGCCCTTTCATGGTACCAACCCCATTGCCATGGGCGCACCGGTGCGCAACCGCCAGCCATGGCTGCTCGACATGGCCACGTCATCCATCCCCTTCAACCGCGTAAAGCTGTATCGCAGCCTTGGCCTGCCCCTTCCGCCGGAAGTGGCTCTGAACGAGGAAGGCCACCCGACACTCGACGCCATGCAGGCACGGTTTCTGCAACCGCTTGGCGGCATGGCCTATGGCCATAAAGGGGCAGCGCTTGCGGGTATGGTGACGATTCTTTCTGCCATTCTGGCCGGAGCTGACCCTGACCCCGTCATGATCTCGACTGCCGAGGCGCAAAAAGGCCTGAAGCCACAAAATGTCGGTCACATCATGGTGGCCTTCGACCCGGCCCGCTTCATCGGCCAGGAGGCTTTTGAAGCGGAAATGGAGCGCTATCTCGATGTGCTTCGCAATTCTCCCCCGGCTGAAGCCGATGTGCCTGTCTGTGCACCCGGTGACAAGGAGTGGGAAGAAGCGAGCAGACGCGCGGAACTCGGTATTCCTGTCGATCCGGACACGGCGCAGTTTCTCGGCCTCTAGCCGCACCGCAACCGGCTCGCCCCCTGGCGAGCCGGACAAGGGGCAGAAAGCCATCTGCCTGACTGTGTCCGAAACGGACCTTCAAAGGACCGTAACTTCAGCACCGCCGGCCCAAAAAAGACCCGGATAGAGTTAATTCCTGTGATTCTAAACCACGCAATATTATTTTTTCTGTAAAAACGTTAATTGCTTAATTCGTTTGTATTATCTGTTTGCATAATCCTTTTTCCTTCGCACAATCTCCCGAATATAAATAATCAAAAAGAGAGAACCGGACGATGGCCCAAAAAGGTGTAATCCAGACCGACGATACCATCACCGTCACTGACGCTTACGATACTGTCTATGTGCAGGCGAGCTTTCTGCAGGCAGGTGGCACGCTCAATGTTGAAAATGCTTCTCACGTCCTGATCATCAACGATCTCGGGGCAAGCCCGGCCTATCTCACAGCTGGCCAGATCAACATTCAGGGCAATGCCTATGTCGAAAGCCAGGTCATCATGGCCAGCAACAGCGTCTCGGTGAATTTCTCGGGTGATTACAGCATTCTCCAATATGCGGCGGGTCAGTTCACCTCTGGCCTGACTGCTTACCCGACTGTTTCAGGCTTCAATGAGACATCGAAAATCATGATGTCGGATTTTCCGACTGGCACCTATCGCATCGGGCTTACCGGCGCGTCGGGCGGTAGCGCGGCAACCCGGCTGGAGTTCTATTCAAATGTCTCCCCCGGCGCATCCCTTTCGATTCCTTTTGGCACAACGATCACCTCCAATTATGCTACCGCCCCTCATGGGGAACCAAACGGCACGGCCTCTTTTGCGGTGACACAGTGCTTTCTGGCGGGCAGTCTGATCGAGACGGTTCTGGGCAGCGTCGCTGTCGAAGATCTGCGTATCGGTAGCCAGGTGCGCGTGTTCGGCGATCAGCAGGACACGTCTCGCATGGTGATCTGGACCGGCCGCAGAACCATTCTCTCTGCCGAAGAGGGCTATCCGGTACGGATCAAAAAAGACGCCTTTGCGCCGAATGAACCATCTGCCGATCTTCTGATCACGGGTGAGCATTGCCTGTGCATCGACAACGCCTTCGTGCCTGTACGCATGCTGGTGAACGGACAGTCGATTGTGCTCGATACACAGACACCGTCCTATGAGGTGTTTCATATCGAACTCGCCCGACATTCCATCATCAGGGCCAACAACCTTCTCTGCGAAAGCTATCTGGATACGGGCACTAAAGAGAATTTCACGAGCATTTCCGGATCAGACACCCTCGTGACCCTGCATATTCCGCAGGAGAAAACCTGGGGCAATGACAGCGCCCTCCCCCTGCGCACAGAGAGAGCGTTCGTTGAACCGGTTTATCGTGGTCTCTGCGACCGCGCGCAGGCTCTTGGTATAGCCGCCGAAATGCCTGTTGTCGCAGCGACAGGAGAAGCCGATATCCATCTGGTCACCGACAAGGGCGAAAAAATCTTCTCGGACCGGATCAGCGACACGCATCACATCTTCATTCTGCCGCCCGAAATATTCTTCGTCGATCTCGTCACGCGCACCGGCAAGCCTTCGGAAATGATCGGTCCGTTTGTCGATGATCGCCGCGCACTGGGCGTTCTGGTCGGCAAAGTGACGCATTTCTGCGCTACGGAAACCCACCAGTTGCGGGCGCATCTGACACAGGAGATGGCTTCTGGCTGGCATACGATTGAAAATGACCTGACACGCTGGACGGCCGGATCAGCCCGGATCGCGCTCGACGACGCCGATACCTCGGACAGCTCGACGCTCAGCATCGAGATCGTATCGACCAGTCTTTACCCGGCTGAATCGGACATGACTGCAGCAGACTGCCGCGCAGCAGCCTGACCTGTGCGCCCTGCCGGTAATGTTACCGGCAGGGCAAGCCTGCCCGCGGCTCAGAACCGCAATCCGGTCGGACAATGCTGCGAAAAAGAGGAAATGACCTCCGCTCGCAGCATCTATCAACGCAAACCGGCCTGACGCCGCCATTTCACGCCCGGAAGGGCACAGCGCAATACTCCGCCTTCAGGCCGAAGCGCGCTTTCCAGACCAATAATCGACACCGGTGCAGGACCCGATCTGAAAACAGGGGCTGTCATTCCCCGTGCCCCCCTGCTCATGCGCTTTTTGCCAAGGTTTACCCGCCTCCTGTAAAGCAGGGGCAGCAATCATGGCATCTCTATCGTATCGCATCGTCATAGTAACGCCTCCCGGATCTGATGAGAGAAATTCTCCTATCACCGAGAGGGTACCGTCATTATTTGTATATGAGATATTTTTATACAGCATATTCAATTTATAAATTGTTCTATCCCAAAAAATATATTGAACTTGATCAAATTCCATATCCGACAACCTAGTTACATAATGTTTCTTTTTTGTTTGTTGATCAAAGCACTTGCATATGATCGGATATTACGAAATCGTATCGTGTTGATAGCGTCCTGAAAGTCGAAGAAATGCCAAGAAAGCGGACCGTTTCCAGAAAAACCCTCGCCTTTGCACTCGTTTCATCAACCGCCCTGTTTCAGGGGTTCGGACTTCCGGCTTTCGGCGCAGACACGATTTCAACCTCCACAAAATCGCATAAACACCGCAATCATGCCGTAGCACCCGGTGCCGCACAAAAGCCGACGGCAGCGCAAGCAGCCCCTGCCACCTCGCTCCGGAAAAAGAAGGCGGCGCTGGCTGCAGCCGATGGTGGAAACGAAGCCATCATCGTGACCGGCACGCGCTCGTCCAACCGACGCGTTCGGGACAGCTCGTCTCCCATCACGCTTTACACACAGGCCCAGATGGAGCGCACTGGCGAGCTCAACCTCGCCAGTGTTCTGTCACGTCTCGATCCGTCCATCAGCGTCTCTGCACTGGGCAATGATACGGCGGCCCTGACCTCATCCGTTCGTATGCGCGGACTATCGGCCAATGAGGTTCTGGTGCTGGTTGACGGCAAGCGACGCAATATCACCGGCAACATGGCGGGTGGGACTACACCGGTCGATCTCAACATGATCCCGGCAGGGGCCATCGACCATATGGAAGTGCTGCGCGATGGCGCCGCTGCCATGTATGGGTCTGATGCCATCGCCGGTGTGGTGAACATCATCACCAAGAAAAGCGATCACGGCATCCATACCTATGCCCAGACAGGCGCCAACGCCTATAATGGCGACGGGTGGCAATATCTGATTGGCGCCGATGGCGGCCATAAATGGGGTCAGGACGGCTTCGTTCATATTTCGGGCCAGATTTACCACACCGATCATTTCGTGGCCGATAACAAGAGCACGCGTGATCATCGCTGGACTGCCAGTTCGACCTGGCCTGCCAATTCAAACAAGATCGAAAGTACGCCCGAAGAAACGCGTGAGAACCTCTCGATCGAATGGGGCAAGGATATTGTCGAGGGCCTGCGCACCTACGGGCTGGTCACCTATGCCCATCGTCACGCCGAAGCCTATGAGAATTATCGCCTCCCCGGGGCCTCGGCGCCGACCACGATCTATCCCTATGGTTTCTCACCACTGGAAACGATCGACGAAAACAACTTCCAGGCCAATCTTGGCCTGAAAGGCGATGATCTTTTCGGCTTCAGCTGGGATCTGAGCACGCTTTACGGGCAGGATGACGACGATATCGGCGTCAAGAACACCTATAATTCCAGCTATGCCAATGTGTATGGCTATTCCCCGACGACCACGCGCGCGGCGACCTACAGCATGGCCCAGTGGACGAGCAATTTCGACATGCGCCGCAATTTCAATGTCGGTATGGCCACCCCCATGACGTTTGCGATGGGCGCCGAACATCGTCTGGAAATGTACCATGTGGGCGCAGGCAATGACGCCTCCTATCTCTATGGCGGCACATCCGGCTATGCAGGCATCTCACCCGTCAGCGCGGGCGAATGGCAGCGTAATGTCTGGGCAGGTTATCTCGATGGCGATTTCCACCCGCTGAAGCACTGGGATCTCGATTTTGCAGGTCGCTTCGAACACTATACCGATGCCGGCAACACCGAGACCGGCAAAATCACCACGCGCTATGATTTCACACGTCGCATCGCCATCCGCGGCACGATCAGCACCGGTTTCCGTGCGCCGACACTGGCCGAGGAGCATTACAGCTCGCTCAGCGTTTCTCCGACAGGCGCTTCCGGCCTGCTCGGAGCCAACAGCACTGCGGCGCGCTCCATCGGGGCCTCATCACTCAAGCCCGAGCGGTCAACCAGTGCTGAAGGCGGCATCGTGCTGGAGCCGATCGACCGGTTCCACATCTCTGCCGATGTCTATCAGATCAACATCCGTGACCGTATCCTGGCCGCCTCAAGCATCGCAGGCACATCGGCTCTCGAAGCCATTCAGGCGGCCGGTGTCGATATCGCAACAGGCGGTAGCGTCTCCCTGAGCAATATCAAGGCCTATTACTACGCCAATGCAGCCAGCACCCGCACACAGGGTCTGGATATCCAGAGCGATTACCGCTTCCTGCTGCATCGCTACGGCTCGCTTGATCTCTCCCTGCTGCTCAACCTGAACCGCACGGTGGTGAGCCATCTCAACACCAATATCTTCGGTAATCCTTTTGCCAACGCCCAGACGCAGGCTTCGGCCCAGGGTGTGCCGCGCTCGAAGATCATCCTCAATGCGCATTGGGATTACGGCAAATGGGGGGTCAATATCCGCGAGACGCGCTTTGGCTCCTACAAGACCCTGCTTACCTATGAAGATCTCGCACCGTCTTCCATCCGCTATTCCACCACCACCTTCCTGCCCTTCGAAAACACGCCTGTCTGGACCACCGATCTCGAAGTGGCCTATCGCGTCAACAAGCACTGGCGTCTGGCGATCGGCTCGAACAACATCTTCAACCAGCGTCCCCGCATGGTGCCTGCTGTCGTGAATTATCTTGGGCCGAAGATCTACGATTCAGCCTCTCCGCTTTCCATGACCGGCGCCTATTATTTCGGTCGTGTCGATGCGAATTTCTAAGCCGCTTTGTCGGGCGGCGACAAAGCCCCTTCTCAAGGCCAGTGCTGCAACAGGGCTGGCCACCCTCCTTGTCGCGGCGGCGCCGCCCCCGGCCCAGACAGGGCCAGAGCAGGGGCCAAAACCCGCACATATCTTCGCGCCCATCGATTATCCGACCGCGATCAACCGCTATCGCTCCGCTGATGGAACGCCCGGCCCCGATTACTGGCACAACCGGGCCGATTACCGGATTGATGTCGCGCTTGATGCCCCTGCCCATCGCCTGACCGGGCAGGAGACCATCACCTACCGCAATAACAGCCCCAGCACCCTGAACGTGCTTTGGCTGCAGCTTGAACAGAATATCTATCGTGAGACCTCACGAGGCGCAGCCGCCATGCCAGCGCGCTTCAAGGCGCACGGCCACACCGAGGGAATGCAGATCGACCGTGTCGCGCTGCTTGACGCGCATGGAAAGGAAATTGCTGTCACGCCGCTGATTTCCGACACGCGGATGCAGATCGCCCTCCCCACTCCGCTTGCGCCTGCCAGCACCGTGAAATTCACCGTATCATGGCATTATGAAGTCCCCGGAACATGGGGTGGTCGTACGGCAGTCACCCCGTCGCGGAATGGGGATATTTTCGAAATTGCCCAGTTTTATCCGCGCATGGCCGTCTTTGACGATCTGCGTGGCTGGGACACGGCTCCCTATCTGGGTGGCGAATTCTATCTCGATTACGGCGATATCGATTATCGCGTCACGGTGCCATCGAATTTCCTCGTTGTCGGATCGGGAGCGCTCCTCAACGAGAAAGACGTTTTGACGGCGCAGGAGCGCCAGCATCTGGCGCAGGCACGCATGAGCGAAAAACGCGTCCTGATACGCAATCAGGCCGATATCGAAACTGCCTCCCATCTATCGGCGAAAGGCACCCGTAGCTGGCATTTTTTCATGCCCAATACGCGCGATGTGGCCTTTGTTGCCTCTGCTGCCCTGCTCTGGGATGCGGCGAAACTTGATCTGCCGCCTGTTGCCCCGGCCCCGGGGCTGAAACCCACACCACGACTGGCGATGTCGGTTTACCCCGTGGAGGGCATCGGCCCACAGGCCTGGGACCGATCGACAGAATATGTGAAGCACAGCATCGAGTATTTCTCGTCGAGCTGGTACCCCTATCCCTGGGCCACAGCGATCAATGTCGGCGGTCATGGCGCCGGAATGGAATATCCCGGCATCGTTTTTGACGGCATGCAGGACCGTGATGCCAAGCTCTTCTGGATCACCACCCATGAGCTGGGCCATGGGTGGTTCCCCATGATTGTCGGCAGCAATGAGCGCCGCCATGGCTTCATGGATGAAGGGTTCAACACCTTCATCGACTCCCTCGCCTCCCGACATTTCAACAAGGGAGAATTCGCCCCCAAGCAGGATGGCGAATATGCCCCCGACACGGGCAAGCCAGCAGATGACATCGTCAAAATCTTGAAAGACCCGGTCTATGACCCGCTCATGACCTCATCCACCATTCCGGGTCACGGCAATCGTCATGCCATGGCCTATTTCAAGGCTGCCTACGGTCTAGAATTGCTGCGCAGCCAGATCCTGGGGCCGGAACGCTTCGACCGCGCCTTTCGCCATTACATCGCCGTATGGGCCTACAAGCACCCGACCCCCTCGGATTTCTTCCGTCTGATGGAGAGCGATGCCGGTGAAGACCTCTCCTGGTTCTGGCGCGGCTGGTATTTTGAGAATCGCAGCCCCGATTATGCGCTCGATGCCATCGATTATACCGATAAGGACCCGAAAAGGGGCGTCTCGCTGACGATCAGCAACAAGGGGTGGCTGCCTTTGCCGGTCACACTTGCCGTCACCCGTGAGGATGGCAGCGTCGAACGCCTTATTATTCCGACAGAAGTCTGGAGCGGCGGCAATACCCATGTCGTGACGCTCAAAGGCGGCAGCCCCGTGCGGCGCGCCAGCCTCGACCCGGATCATGCCATTCCCGATATCGATCGCAGCAATGATGCGCTCAGCCCGGCGCCACCCCCCTCTTCACCCGCTTCTTCTCACTGATTTCAGGACCGTCTTATGTTTTTCCCTGCCTCAACGCCGGGCCGCTGGCGTCAGCTTCTGTCTGCCTCCGCCCTGTCCTGTGTCGTCACGCTCTCGGCCTTCGGCTCTGCCCAGGCAGCCCCGGGTGGCGACGCGCTCAATTTTGGTGGCGCCGCGACCAGCCGCCCCCCTATTCCCTCGACGCTGGGCGCGCATGGCATGGTGGTCTCGGCGCAGCATCTGGCGTCTGATGTCGGGGCAAAGATCCTGCATGACGGCGGGAATGCAGTCGATGCCGCTGTTGCCGTGGGCTATGCGCTGGCTGTGGTCTATCCGGCTGCAGGCAATATCGGTGGCGGTGGGTTCATGACCCTGCACACACCGGATGGCAAAGCCTTTTTCATCGATTTTCGCGAACATGCCCCGCTTGCCGCCACCGAGACGATGTATCAGGACAAGGACGGCAAGATCATCAAGGGGCTCTCGACCATCGGATGGAAATCCGTGGGCGTGCCCGGCACGGTGGCCGGGCTTGATCTCGCGCTGAAACGCTGGGGCCATCTGACACGGGCTCAGGTCATGGCACCCGCCATCGCTCTGGCCGGTGAAGGCTACACGCTCGAAGAGAACGATGTTCACCTGCTGAACACTTCAACCAAGGCCTTCATCAACGATCCCTACGCCTCGAAGATCTTTCTGCGCGCCGATCGCCAGCCCTTCACAATTGGCGAACGCTTCAAGCAGACCGACCTCGCCCGCTCGCTTCAGGCCATTGCCGACAAGGGGCCGGACGTTTTTTATCGTGGCTGGATTGCTGAAGAAACGGTGCGGGTCAGCAAGGCGAATGGTGGCCTGCTGACCATGGCCGATTTCGCCGCCTACAAGCCACGAATCATGGCGCCCATACGATGCAGCTATCGTGGCTATCAGATCGATACCGCCCCCCCGCCGAGTGGCGGCGGTGTGGCCTTGTGCGAAATGCTCAATATCCTGTCAGGCTACGACCTCAAATCCGAAGGGATCTACAGCGCGCGCTCGACGCATCAGGAAATCGAGGCGATGCGCCACACCTATTCGGACCGGCGCGATCTGGGCGACCCGGCTTTCGTCAAAAACCCTGTGGCTCATCTGATCGACCCGGCTTATGCCGCGAAAATCCGCGCCGCCATTCCAGCCGAAGATGCGGTGCCTTCTGCCAGCCTTGTGGCTGGCGACCCACAACCCGAAAAGCGCGAAACCACGCAATATTCGATCATGGATCACTCGGGTTATGCCGTCTCGGTCACCTATACGCTCAATGGCTGGTTCGGGGCGAAGGTCATGGCAGGCAGCGCCGGATATTTCCTGAATGACGAAATGGATGATTTCTCGTCCAAACCCGGTGAGCCGAACATGTTCGGCATTGTCGGCAGCAAGGCCAATGCGATTGCCCCCGGCAAGACGCCGCTCTCTTCCATGTCGCCCACCATTCTCTCCAGAAATGGCAAGGCCATCATGGCCATTGGCAGCCCGGGCGGCTCACGCATTCCCACCATTACCCTCGCGGCGATTCTGGGTGTGGTCGATTACGGCATGACCATTCAGGAAGCGGTCGACATGCCCCGCATTCACGAACAATGGCAGCCAGAAGCCGTCGAGATCGAACCCGGCGCCCTGTCGGAACCCGTCATCGCCACCCTGCGCGCTCATGGCTATACGATTGAGACGCATCAGCCATGGGGCTCAGCCGAGGGCGTTCTTGCAGGCGGTGCCAAACTCGGCGCGCATCCCGACGGGCAGTTCTACGGCGGTTATGATCGTCGTCATGCAGGCGGTGGCGCGACAGGAGAATAAACGGGACGCCCCTTCCCCTACCCAATTCAGGGTTTCCAAAGGGCGACCACCCTTTGGCGGGGGATGGGGCAGAGCCCCATGCCTGTCAGCGCGAGAGGCCGCGCCCTTTATCCCACAGGCGCAATCCGCGCAGCGCCAGATCGGCAATACCGGGCAGCAGACGAGGCTGCATGAGACCGGGGTCGAACGCCGTCATGCGGCGGGCGTTTTCGCGGTAGCAATCTTCGACAAAGCCGCGAAACGAAAAGCCGTCGAGAAAAAGATTAGTCTGGGTCACGGCAAAATCACGCCCGTCATTGGGCTCCTGCCCACGACGCACCATGCCCAGAAGGCGGCTGAGCGCACGCAGATAGAAATGCAGCGATTTGAATGACCGCCTCGCGCGGCCAAGCCCGCGACGCTTTTCACGCCAGGCCATGTAATTGATGAAGAAGACGATATGACGTGTCTCTTCGAACATCAGGATGTCGAAGATCTCGAACATCTTCTCGGGTAGGAACTGCGACTGACGCGCGCTCTTGAAGGCACCAAAGCCCAGAAAGGCGTCGAGACATTCGCCAAAGCCGAAATCGATGAAGGCTTTCTCCAGATCGGCCGGGAATTTCTCGATCGGCTGCTTCTGGGCATCAAGACCGTAACGCTCGATCATGACGCGGATCAGATCGGCATGACGCGCCTCTTCATAGCCCTGAAGCCTGACAGCCTCCTTGACTTCAGGGTCGATGATCTGGGGTGTGAAGGCATCGACAATGGCTCCGGCCCGGCGCTCGGTGTGATACACCTCCTGCCAGAACGGGACCGCACGGAGCCGGGACAATTCTTCTTCTGTCAGTTCGGGCCATGGCAGAGTTTCGGGGTCGAAAACCTGATGGGTGTCGATGAACTGCTGACAGAAATAATGCTTATGGGCTTCTGATCCCGGCTCGATCACACTCATGCAGGGGCGTGCTGCGCTTTATGCCCAAAGCGCGAACGCACGGCATCGGACGCCTTGCCCCACAGACGATAGGCAGCCAGCCCGGTCTTGACGAGTGTCGGCGTTGTGGTGGGACGCAGCAGACGGTGGTCGTACCCGGAGAAGCGACGGTCGTTTTCGTCGAGGCAGAGCTGCATCAGCTCGGGCACCTTGATGTCGATATCTGTCATGTCCTTGGCGCCGGTCACGGTGAAATTATTGTCCTGCGTGTGCTCGTTGCCCTCGGAATCGATCGAGCGGGCCAGATCCATGCGCTCATACGCAAGGAAAGCCCACACGCCGAGAACGCGCGCTTCGAAAACCGGGCGCTTCCACCAGGGCATGGTGGCGCGATGCCAGGCCAGCCAGTTGGCGAAGAGCAGGATATGACGGCATTCTTCCTGCATGACCGGCTCGAAGGTCTCGATAAGCTCCATCGGGAAGAGACCGGCGCGCTCGGCCAGAGCAAACAGGCCAAAAGCGAAGAAGCTGTCGACACATTCCGAAAACCCGGTGACCAGATAGGCCCATTCCGTGTCTTTCGGCTCGATATAGGGCGGCTCGGGCGCCATCGGGATGTTGTAGGCCTCGACCAGCTTGGAGAGCACCTCCTTGTGGCGGTTCTCCTCCCAGGCATTGCGACGCAGGGCGTCCTTCATGTCGGGGTCGTCTATCATGTCGGCATAGGCCGCCATGCGCAGACGGGCCTTGCCTTCGGTCTGCACCGCAATGTCCCAGATAGGCAGGGAGGTAATGCGATGCAGGGTCTCGGGGTCGAGCTTTGGCCATTCGATGACCGAAGGCTTGTAGGGGTTGAAGGTCTCCCTGAACATGTCGGCCACGGCACGCTTGTGTTCTTCGGTGCCCGGCTTGAGCGGGCCGGGAATGGCGCTGCTCCAGTGACGGGCTTCGAAATCGGCCTTGGCCAGGGTCTTGTCTGACGGCGCATCGGGAAGATGGCTGTAGAGATCTGCAAGACGAGACATGAGAGAGATTTCCTCTTCTTATTCCTTGATATCACTCATTTTCGAGATGACGCGCGAGACGAGCCCATAGGCAATGGCCTCTTCTGCGGACATCCAGTGATTGCGGTCGGTATCCTTGGCGATCTTCTCGTAGGACTGACCGGTCTCACGGGCGAAAAGACGATTGAGGCGCTCGCGCATCTTGATGATTTCGCGCGCTTCGATGTCGATATCGGTTGCGGGACCACGCACACCGCCCATCGGCTGATGGAGCAGGAAGCGCGTGTTGGGCAGGCACAGGCGGCGCTCGGGTCGGCCAGCAGCGAAGATAAGCGCGCCAGCAGACGCCACCCAGCCCGTGCCGATCATGTTCACGGGGGCAACGGAATCGACAAAGCGGATCATGTCATGAATGGTATCGCCACTCTCGACATGACCACCCGGTGAATTGACGTAGATATCGATCGGCTTGTCGGAAGCGCCAGCCAGGGCCAGCAGGCGGCCGGTGACGTCGCGGGCGACCTTGTCGTTGATGCCGCCGAAAATCAGCACCTTGCGCTGTTCGAAGAGTTTGCCTTCGATCTCGGCACCGGGCGGCTTCTCGGCCGCTTCCTTCTGCTCGGGCGCGTCGGGGGACTGCGGATCGGGCTCTTCATCGTCGAGACGCGGGGTGAGACGGGAAAGATCCTGGGGTGTCATACCACGCATGCTGGGGTTCCTATGTCGGTGGAGCCTGTTCATCCCTTATATGTTGCGCTCGATAGGCGCCCCTCACAAGAGCCCCCCCGATTTTTGCACCAAATCAAGCATCTCGCCAGAGAAGGCGGGAAGGGTTAGGGTGGCGCCAGCGCGGGAAAACCGGACAAGAAACGCAAGGGTCGATCAGAAGACATGCAGAAAACAGGCTGGCTGCGAACAGGCTTTGCCATGACGGGCATCATGACACTGGCCGCCTGTGGGCACAGAGACGCCGTCGATACGGTCGGCAACTGGTACAACCAGTATCAGGGTGGCGAGATTGCCAAGCAACGCCCGCCTGCGCCCGGAGCCCATGGTGACTATCCGCGTGTCGGCCTGACACCCAGAACGTCTGTCGATCTGCCCAGCGCGCAGGCCCGTCAGGCCCTGACTGCCCGCATGACGCTCCAGCGCAATCTGAGCCAGCATGTCGTCGTTGCCGACGGCCCGCTGACGATTGCCGCCCCGCCGCCGCCGCCGAAACCGCGCCCGGCCACGGATGAAAACGGCTCATCGATGAGCGTTACGGCCCCCGGTCAGACGCCACCCGCAACACCGACAACAACGGCCGCCGATACCTCGGCCAAACCCGCCGGTACGGACAAGCCCGCCCAGCCTGCTGCGGCCTCCAAAACCCCCGAGGCAAAGCCTGCCAAAGCTAGGACAGCAGATGAGGCGAAGCCTGCCCCAGAGGCAGCTCTGCCAGAGGTCACCCGCTTCGCGCCGCCGCCCATCAAACCGGGAGAGCTTCCCCAGATCGGCGATCTGCCCCCTGTTGCGCCCAGTTTTCCGGGTTTTGCCATCCCTCGCGATGCAGCACTGCCCGATATCGCCCCGCCCGCCTATGATCTGACAGAGCCTCATGGCACGCTGATCCGCTTCAACCAGGCATCGGACCAGATGGCGAGCGGACAGGATGGCGTGATCGGCAAGGCGTTGGGCGCGCGCGGCCCGCACGACATGATTTTCATCAAGGGCTTTGGTGAGATCACCTCCTTCCAGCCTGCCGAGCAGGTGCTCGGGATCAAGCTGGGCCTGCTGCGCGCGCGTGCTCTGGCACAGACCCTGATCCTGCGTGGTGTACCGGCGTCGGATATCCGCATCAGCGCTGGCGCGCTGGGACGCGGCGCGAGAATTGACCGCTCTCCTTACTGAGGAAGGTTCCTCCGGTTCTGGAATCGGGTTAGTGAAGATTGTCGGAGTCGCCCTGACTCCGGTAATTTTATTTCAACCCTGTGCCCCCGAGCCCAAAAAATGACCGAAGAGTTCCACCGCATCCGCCGCCTGCCGCCCTATGTCTTCGCCGAGGTGAACAAGGCCAAGGCCGCGGCCCGAGCGCATGGTGAGGACATCATCGATCTGGGCATGGGCAATCCCGACAGCCCGACACCGCCCCATATCGTCAAGAAGCTGGTTGAGACCGTGGCCGATCCGCGCAGCCATCGCTATTCGGTCAGCCGCGGCATTCCCGGCCTGCGCCGTGCGCTGGCAGGCTATTACGAGCGCCGCTTCGGTGTGGATCTGAACCCCGAGACCGAAGTCATCGCGACTCTTGGTTCCAAGGAAGGTCTGGCCAATCTGTCTTCGGCCATCACCAGCCCCGGCGATACGATTCTGGTGCCGAACCCGTCCTACCCGATCCACCAGTTCGGCTTCATCATCGCGGGTGCTTCCGTGCGCTCTATTCCGGCCACACCGGATGAAGACATGCTGCGTGCGCTCGAGCGCGCCGTGCGTCACTCCGTGCCCAAGCCGACTGCGCTGATCGTGAACTTCCCCTCCAACCCGACGGCGTTCACGGCCTCTCTCGATTTCTACAAGGAGCTGGTGGCTTTCGCCCGGCGCGAGCAGATCTGGATCCTGTCCGATCTCGCCTATTGCGAGATCTATTTCGGTGATGAGCCGCCGCCGTCGATCCTGCAGGTGCCGGGAGCGAAGGATATTGCTGTCGAGTTTACCTCGCTGTCGAAGACCTATTCGATGGCGGGCTGGCGCATGGGGTTTGCCGCGGGCAACCCGCATCTGATCCAGGCCCTGACGCGCATCAAATCCTATCTCGATTACGGCGCCTTTACCCCGATTCAGGTTGCCGCCGTGGCCGCGCTGAGCGGCCCTCAGGATTGCGTGGCCGAGATCCGCGACATGTACCGCGAGCGGCGCGACGTGCTGATCCGCGGGCTGCATGCCGCCGGATGGGATGTTCCCTCGCCGCAGGGGTCGATGTTCGCCTGGGCGCCCATCCCCGAGCGCTTTGCCGAGATGGGCAGCGTCGATTTCAGCAAGCTACTGCTGAAGGAAGCCGGGGTGGCCGTGGCGCCGGGCCTGGGCTTTGGCGAATATGGCGAAGGCTTCGTTCGTATCGGTCTTGTCGAGAACACGCAGCGCCTGCGTCAGGCAACGCGCGCCATCAAGACCTTTCTCAACAAACATGGTGTCAAACAGGCAGAGGCAGTTTCGTGAACGGTCAAACTCTTCATCTTGGTATCGCTGGTCTCGGCACGGTCGGGGCTGGCGTGGTGCGACTGCTGCGTGAAAATGCCGAGGCCATTACCGCCCGCGCCGGGCGGCGTATCGAAGTGGTCGCCGTTTCGGCGCGTGACCGCAATCGTGACCGCGGCGTCGATCTGTCGGGCCTGACCTGGCATGACAACGCCATCGACCTTGCTGCCGACCCGAAGGTCGATGTGGTGCTGGAACTCATCGGCGGCGCAGAGGGCTCTGCCCGCGCCCTTGTCGAAAAAGCCCTCAGCGCCGGCAAGCCGGTCGTCACGGCCAACAAGGCGCTGCTTGCCATCCATGGCGCGGCCCTTGCAACACTGGCAGGCGAGAACAACACGTCACTCCTGTTCGAAGCATCGGTTGCTGGCGGCATTCCTGCCATCAAACTGGTGCGTGAAGGTCTTGCTGCCGATCATCTGCTGCGTGTCGGCGGTATTCTGAACGGCACCTGCAACTACATCCTGACCGCCATGCGTGAGACAGGGCGCGACTTCGGCGATATCCTCGCCGAGGCACAGGCTCTGGGCTATGCCGAAGCCGACCCCACGACCGATGTCGATGGCTGGGATGCGGCGCACAAGCTGGCCATCCTGGCCGGTCTGGCCTTCGGTCGGCCCGTGCGCTTTGACAGCCTGCATGTCGAGGGCATTCGCAACATCGCCGCCTGCGACCAGGCTTTTGCGCGCGAAATGGGCTATCGCATCAAGCTTCTGGGCAGCGCGCGCAGTGATGACGCAGGCCAGATCGAGGCGTCGATGCGCCCCTGCATGGTGCCGCAATCGGCGCCGATCGCCAATGTCGACGGCGTGTTCAACGCTGTTCTGACAGAAGGCCGCTTCAGTGGCCCCATGCTGATCGAGGGGCGTGGCGCCGGCGCTGGCCCGACGGCCAGTGCGGTTGTGGCCGATGTGATCGACCTTGCCCGTGGCACGGCGCTGCCTGTCTGGGGCATGGCGCCCCAGCCCGAAATCGCCTGCGCACCGCGTGAAAGCCTGCGCGGGCAGTACTATCTGCGCCTGTTTGTGCAGGATCGTCCGGGTGTCGTTGCAGACATCACGGCAGCCCTTCGCGACTATGGGGTTTCGCTGCGCGCCCTGTCGCAGCACGCCGCGGAAGAGGCCAGCCAGCAATCATCCTCACAGACGGTTGTACCGCTTGCACTTGTCACACATGAAACCAGCGAAGCGGCCATGCTTTCCGTTCTGACGGCCCTGAAACCGCTTGAAACCGTCATCGGCACTCCACTGCTCATGAAAATCGAGACTGTGTGATGTGGCAAAGGCGGCACATCCCGGCATAACAGGGCGTGTCGCAATTCCGGCTCAGCTGGATAGAGTACAGATAGGATTTACCGGATGCCTTTCTCTCCTAAGTATAAAGTGACGGATCGCAACCTCGCGCTCGAACTCGTTCGCGTAACCGAGGCAGCAGCCATCTCGTCATCGGCCTGGACAGGCCGTGGGGAAAAGAACGAGGCTGACGGTGCGGCCGTTCAGGCCATGCGGGCAGCGTTCGACACAGTGGCGATCGAGGGGACGGTCGTCATCGGTGAAGGCGAGATGGATGAAGCGCCGATGCTCTATATCGGCGAAAAGGTAGGCGCTGGCGGGCCGAAGATGGATATCGCCGTCGACCCGCTTGAGGGCACCAATCTCTGCGCCAAGGATATGCCGAACGCCATGACCATGGTGGCGTTGGCTGAAAGTGGCAATTTCCTCCATGCTCCTGACATCTACATGCAGAAGCTGGTGGTCGGCCCCAACCTGCCGGACGATCTGATCGATATCGATGCCCCAATCGAGACCACGCTGCGTGACCTCGCCAAAGCCAAGGGCAAGGATATTTCCTCCATCACCATGTGCGCCCTCGATCGCGAGCGCCATGAGGAGCTGATTGCCCGCGCCCGTGAAGCTGGCGCCCGCGTCATGCTTCTGACCGATGGCGACGTTGCCGCCGCCATTGCCGCCTGTATGGATGAGAGCCGCGTAGATATCTATGCAGGTTCAGGCGGCGCGCCGGAAGGCGTTCTGGCCGCTGCTGCCGTGCGTTGCGTCGGTGGTCAGATGCAGGGCCGTCTCATGTTCGAGGACGAAAGCCAGGTCGAGCGCGCACGCTCGATGGACCCGGGCAACGACCCCACCCGCAAGCTTGGCCTGCATGACATGGCGCGTGGTGACGTGCTGTTCTCGGCCACGGGTGTGACCACCGGCACGTTGCTGCGTGGCGTACGTTTCTATGGCCCGACCATTGCCCGCACACATTCCATCGTCATGCGGTCGAAATCGGCCACAGTGCGCTTCATCGAAGGGCGTCATGATTTCTCCACCAAGACGTGGGCAGGTCACTGATCCCGAACTATAAGGGGGCGTATGTCTGACGCCCCCTCCCTCATCGCCTCACCAGAACCGGTTCTTTCGGTCCATTCCAGCGGTAGCGGAAGAGCATGGGTCTGGCGCGATGAGAGCCTCGCCACTGGCGATGGCCGACTGGCTCTGGCCATGGCGCAACGCGCCGCCATTCCCGAAATCCTGGCCCGTATCCTGCACAGCAGGGGCGTTGAAGCCGCCCGCGTTGCCGCATTTCTGGACCCTCGTCTGCGCGACTGGCTGCCAGACCCTTCCTGCCTGCGCGATATGGATGAGGCCTGTAACAGAATTGCCCAGGCCGTCAGAAATGGCGAGACGATCGGTGTTTTCGGTGATTACGACGTCGATGGCGCCTGCGGCACGACCATTCTGACCGAAACCCTGCGCGATCTTGGCTGCGCAGTGCATTTTCATATCCCCGACCGGCAGAAGGAAGGGTACGGCCCGAACGGGCCCGCGCTGGAAGGACTCCGCGAAAAGGGCGCTACGCTCCTGATCTGCGTCGATTGCGGCACGGCAGCAGTGTCTCTGCTCGACCGTCTGCGTGAGGGCGGCGATATTATCGTGCTGGATCACCACAAGCCGGATGGGGCTGTTCTGCCCGGCTGCATCGTGGTGAATCCCAACCGTCTCGACTGCGATTCAGGGCTTGGGCATCTCTGCGCCACGGCTGTCGCCTTTCTGACCCTCATCGCCACCTGCCGCAGTCTCAGACTTTCGGGCTGGTTCGACACGCATGAAGAACCCGCCTTGCTGCGCAAGCTCGATCTGGTTGCGCTGGCGACGATCTGCGACGTCATGCCGTTACGCGATCTGAACCGAGCTTTTGTCGCGCAGGGGCTGCGCGTCATGGGGCGCGGGGAAAGATTGGGTCTCGCCACGCTGGCCTCTGTCGCTGGTGTCAAGGAAACGGCAAGCGCCATGGCCTGCGGCTTCGGCATAGGGCCACGCATCAATGCCGGAGGGCGCATCGCCCAGGCCGAGTTAGGTGTGAAGCTTCTGCTGAGCGATGATGCCTTCGAAGCCCGCGCTCTAGCCGAGAAGCTGGATGAGATCAATCGCCAGCGCCAGACCGTCGAAGCCGATATCCTGACCGAAGCCTACCAGCAGGGCGACGCCCAGCTTGAGGCAGGCCATGCCGCCCTGTTTCTATATGGCGAGAACTGGCACCCGGGCGTTGTCGGCATTGTCGCCAGCCGGGTGCGTGAACGATGCAATCGCCCCGTTCTGGTGGGCGCCTTGCAGGATGGCCTGATCAAGGGATCAGCCCGTTCTGTTCCTGGCATCGATATCGGAGCCGCCATCATCGGCGCCTGTCAGTCAGAGTTGCTTCTGACCGGTGGTGGCCATGCCATGGCGGCAGGGTTCTCTCTTTCCGCAGAGAAGGCGCCGACATTTCATGCCTTTCTGGACGATTTTCTTGCCGAGGCGCGCGAACGGCCCCGTCATGACTCGCTCTGCATCGACGGCATTCTGAGCCTGCGCGGCGCCACAGCCGAGATCGCCACCCAGCTTGCCCGGCTCGGTCCTTTCGGGGCTGGTCATGAAGAGCCAGTCATTGCAATCAGCCGTGTTCGTGCGGTCAAGACAGAGCGCATCGGTCGCGACGGCAACACGCTGCGCGTGATTCTTCAGGGCGAGGACGGTGGCAGACTGCGCGGGCTCGTCTTCAGAGCTGCCGACAAGGCATTTGCTGCCTTGCTGGAAGACCGGTCCATGCCTGTTCTGCACGTGGCTGGGCAGCTGCGCTGCGAGCAATGGCAAGGTCAGGACATGCTGAGCTTTTTTATTTTGGACGCTGCCACGATTTAGGGTTGACCCCTCCCCCCCGCTGGGATAATCAGCCGCTCACGCCTCCAGTCCCGTTCGTCTAGAGGCCTAGGACACCGCCCTTTCACGGCGGTAACACGGGTTCGAATCCCGTACGGGACACCACGGCATTTACCGCAGTTATCTGCGGGATGCAGCCGGCTAGAAGCGAAATCCTGATTCACCAAAATGTTGATTTTGAGCCATTCCTGAGCCTGTCAGGAAATTATGGCTCTTAGGTATCAGGGGCTTCGCATGAGCGAATCAGAAAGATCAGGCATCGACCCGGCCACAGATAAACCGCTCCCAAAAGGGGTTTGATACCGCGGCGCGGGCCAGTATCAGGCCCACAAGATGGTCGATGGCAAACGCCTGAGAAAGACCTTCGCATCCTCAGCACTGTCTCGCCGCTGGCTCACTGGAAAACGTGCCAAGGTCGATCTACGCCACGAGACTACGTCGCGTCTGGCGCGCTATCTTGCGAACCCGCTCGATCTGATGCGGGTCACCGGGTACCGCGATCTTAAATCGCTCGACCGCTACTACCAGCCCGTCATGCAGGAACTTGCAGACAAGATCGAGGTGGCTGAACCAACGTCTGTCAGATAGACATCTTATCGTACCCCCCTCCCCTACTTCCAATAACCTGTTGATCCATCGGAGGCGGGTTGGATGTGAGGGAAACAGCGGTAAACGGGCTAGAAAAACCGCCGCGGACCTAACCCCAAGCGTAAAATCAACACCTTGACGGATATACTAGCTTCCCCACTGCTATGAGTCCTGAAACTTTGTTTCATTCCCCCATGGTTTTAAAAAATAAGCTTCGATATAGTTACAGGAATTTTCCCCAAGGTATTTTTTATAAATAGAATAACAATCTTTTCCAGAGATGGAATTATAAAATACCTCAAGAAGATGTGTAGCCATTATAGTGCTAATATGATCATCTTTGGATGATACACCCTCCTCTACCAAGAGGAATATTTCCTTTAGTTGCGCAATATCAATATTTTCGATGTTATCTCCGATAATTTTTCCAATCTCCATGAATGTCAGGTTCGGTATATACCTATACTTGATAATGTATTTTTCAATTGATTTCCCGAAAACGGGATATTTCTGAAATTCATCAAGATATTTTTTCATTTTTTTCTAGCGCATTTGAGTGGGCGCACAGTCCTTCCTCACGGAGATGCTCTACACTACGTCCCTCCAGCCAGATTACGAAGCTCCCGCCGCTCACATAGGACGCAACGGAAGGAGCGGATGAAGGGGGGCGGTCTTTCCACTTAGCGGCGCTTATGTTCGAAACATGGACGCTCTCACAAGTCCAACCGCGCGTTTCAGTCTTCCCGGGGCGTAGCCCGTCCGCGCTTGATCCCCGCGCGGTGGGATTTACCGTCCATCCGCCGGGCGCGCGCCGCGCGCCCCGGACGCGTGGGTACCCGGAACGCCTGACGATGGGCGGCTTCGCGGATCATTGTAACCAGACGTTCGATTGCGTCTTCGCGATTGCGTATCTGCGTGCGGAAGCGCCGGGCCGTTATGACGACCACGCCATCTCGCGTTGCCCGGCTACCGGCGATCTCCAGCAGCCGCACGCGCACCCGTTCTGGCAAAGACGCGGAACGCGCTGCATCGAATCGCAGCTGCGCTGCGGTTGCTACCTTGTTGACGTTCTGCCCGCCGGGCCCGGACGCCAGAATATAGCTGACCTCAAGCTCGCTGTCGGCAAGGGACAAGCCGGGGAGAATGGAAATTGCCATGACGCACCCCATAGCATATTGCACCACGAAATGCCCGCATCCCTGCTCCTGACGCCCGGTCAGTGAACCATGGGCAACTCTGCGAGGGCCGGTTTGGCGTAGACATAGCCTTGCTGCAGCGAGATGCCGATTTCAGAGAGAACGCTGGCTTCTTCCGGTGTCTCGACCCCTTCGCAGATCGGTGTAATGCCCAGACCATCAAGCATGGCCACCGTATGGCGCATCATGACCTGTTTGACGGGGGTCGTATCGATGTCACGGGAAAGGCCCATGTCGAGCTTCACGTAATCGGGCTGAAACCGGGCAAGAAGGTTGAGGCCAGCATATCCGGCTCCAAAATCATCGATTGCCGTCTTGAATCCCATTGAGTCATAGCTCTGCAGAATATGGAGCAGGTGTTCCGTATCGACAGCCTCGTTTTCGCAAAATTCGAAGAGGATGTTTGAGGTGGGGAAATTGACGCGTTCGGCTGCCTCAAGGGTCGCACCGATACAGGCGCTGGGTTCGTAGACAGCATTGGGCAGGAAATTGATCGACAGATAGGCGCCCTGCTCGGCAAGCCCCAGCTCTGCAGCCAGAGTGATCGCGGTAACACGGCATTTCTGATCGAAGGCATAGCGATTTTTGGGCGTGACCTGCGAGAGCACTTCCTGCGCTCCAGCCCCGTTAACACCACGAACGAGGGCCTCATAGGCGAAGACGCGACGGCTGGAAAGGTCCACGATAGGCTGGAAGGCCATCGTAATCGGCAGATCGAACCCGGCATCGTCGCTGCATCCTTTGCAGAGTTTACGCTTACCTCGAGACCAAAATGGCGCAATCATCGAGCAAAACCCCCCTGCATTCAGATTTGCGAGTTGCCGAACGCGGCAAAGGGTCACGGGTTCGTGAAACTCGCCACTCAAGACAAAAAAAGTGCCTCCCCAATAACTGATGTTTTTCCACAGAAAGCATCCACTATCGTGCGGTATTCATATTTAAAAATATAATTTAAATATATAAATAATATTGAAATTATTAAAATAGTCATTTTATCATCAACAATTTTTTTGATAGCAAAAAAAATAAGTTCCTTACGAATTCATTGTAGTCGTTTCTCTATCTAAATTGTAATATTTCGGTTTTCGAGACCGACCGCTCCACTCTAGACTTTCATGATATGCTCGCTGTGCGGAAATTCCTTAGCATCATGGGTGTTTATATCGCATAAGCGATTTTTACGGGCGTCTATCGTCCACCACATGTCCCGAGGCGGCTACGCCCGCGCCGCCCAGAAATAATCCTGTCTTCGCCGGGTCAGCCTCTGAGGCGTATTTCTCCAGTGCCTGAATCGGCGCTTTGCCCTAGCAGCATCGCCATCACTCTTATGCACCCTCATGCCTCGAAACACCCCAGCGCTGTCCGGAGCGCCTCTCAGTCCAGTACGTAAAAGGCGCAGGCAGCGACTGTGATGGTGACAGGCAGGGTGAAGATCCAGGCCAGGGCAATCTTGGTCAGCATACGCATATTGATGCCCGAACCTGCCGCGACCATCGTGCCCGCCACGCCAGAGGTGATGATATGGGTGGTCGAGACCGGCAGGCCCGTATAGCCCGCAGAGGCAATCAGCCCGGCACCGACCAGTTCAGAGGCCGCGCCCTGAGCCGGAGTAAGGTGGCGCTTGCCAATGCCCTCACCAAGCGTTTTGACGATGCGCCGGTAGCCAATCATGGTGCCAATTCCGAGGCACAACGCACTCAGGACACGGACCCAGTAAGGCGCATATTCGACATTAGGGCGCAGTTCCTTCGCAAGACGGCTGCTCGTCGCCTTCTCACTTCCTGAAGAAGCCGGGTTGGCACTGACATCTCTCAGCCCGGAGAGGATTTCATAAACATCGCCACGGATCTGCGCCGGGGTCGCAGGGCCTTCAACCTTGGAAAGACTGTCGATTGCCGCCAGAGCATCTGGCTTGAAACTGTAGCGGTCATATTGCTCGATCAGCGGGCGGGCCTGCTGGGCTATCTGCGCCAACTGAACGCGATCTACCGGATGATCAGGATTCATGGCGAAGCTGGCAGGCATCAGACCGATAATGGTCAGCATGATCAGACCGATGCTTTTCTGCCCGTCATTGCTGCCATGCGAAAAGCTGACCGACGTGCAGGTCAGAATCAGCAGTGCCCGCACGATGGGGTTGGGGCTCTCATCCGGCTTGGGGGGCGTAAACAACGCGGGCATTTTGATCGCAAAGCGAATGATCAGATAGAGCAGCCCCGCCAGAAAGAAGCCGAGCAATGGCGAGATCGCCAGAGCACGAAGCACTTTCCAGATCTGCCCCCAATCGACACTATGGCCCAGATCACGCGCATGAACGAAAGAATCCCCGATCGCAATCCCGATAAGCGCGCCGATCGTGCAATGCGACGACGAGTTGGGAATACCGAACCACCAGGTGCAGAGGTTCCACGCCAGAGCCGTACCGAACAGCGATACCAGCATCGGCACTGCCGGGTTGCCATTGGGCGGCGTCAGAACATCGGGGGGCAGCAGCTCCACCAGTGTATAGGCCACTGCAATCCCTCCAAGCAGCACGCCCAGCAGGTTCATCAGCCCGGACCAGATAACCGCCACACGTGGCTTCAGCGAATTGGTATAGATGACTGTGGCGACAGCATTGGCCGTATCATGAAAGCCATTGGCAAATTCAAAGACGCAAACCAGGACGAAGCAGATCGCCAGCATGACAAGCGAGCCGGTAGAGGAAGGGGCGAACTGAAGCATGTGTTTGACAGCCTTCGCGTAAAAACTTTCCTAATTTCCGGCATTTGTCCGCTCTCGCAAAGAGAAGCATGTTAAATTTCTTATAAACTTCATCTTTTCTGCAGTCAGAGACTATGACCAGACTCTGCTGCGGCGCAGCCACGCTTTGGGAAAGACGCCAAGGGGAGGCCCCTCGTTCGGAGAACGGGGCAAAAGCCGGCATCGCTCTGTCTTACGGCGATGCCGGGAAAGGTAGGGGCACTGCCCCACACCCGGCCGAAGGGCGATGCCCTTCGAAAATCAGTGTCATGAAAAAGAAGGGAAAAACCCTTCCGGTTGGCGGGGCAAAGCCCCGCGCGATGTCAGCGTCCGAGCTTGCGCAGTTTTTCGCCTGCCATGAGACGCTTCTCGATGACTTCCAGCGACATGCCCTTGGTCTCAGGGACGAAGAGGAAGGTCAGCAGGATGAACGAGGCGTTCAGACCTGCAAAAAGCCAGAACGTGCCTGACGTCCCGAAGGTGTTCATCAACGTCAGGAAGCTGGCACCCACCACCATGTTGGTAATCCAGTTGGTGAGCGTCGAGAGCGAGATACCAAGGTTACGACCCTGCATGGGCTGAATTTCGGAGCAAAGCACCCACATGAGCGGCCCGGCCGACATGGCGAAACCCGTGCAGAACAGCAGCAGCAGGAAGATGGCGATGAATTTCGACGTCTCGCCGGACATGTCTGTGTTGAGCAGCACAGCAAGCGCAGCCATACCCAGCGCCATGACCGAAAAGCCGATATAGAGGATGGGCTTGCGACCCCATTTATCGACAAGGCCAACCGCGATGAACGTCGCGAGCATGTTCACCAGACCGATAATGGCCGTGCACCACATCTGCGACGTGGCATCGAACCCGGCGCTGGAAAGGATCTTCGGCGCATAATACATGATGATGTTGATGCCGGCGAGCTGCTGCATGGCCTGCAGCATGATGCCGAGCGCGATCGAGCGACGGAAATTCGAATTGGTCTTGAGCAGTTCGAAGCCATGCTGCTTGATCTCGAGCTGTTCGCGGATGGCCTTGATTTCCTTGGCGGCTTCGAGCGGGTCTTCACGCAGCGACAGCAGCACTTCACGCGCTTCCTTGTGGCGCCCCTGCATGATCAGCCAGCGGGGGCTGTACGGCAGGAAAAGCACACCGATCAGGAACAGCGCAGCCGGAATGGCAGCCACGCCGAACATCCAGCGCCAGTCGCCTGAATAGGAGAAATAGGTGTTGGACAGAAAGGCGAGGAAGATACCGACCGTCACCATGAGCTGATAGGTCGACACCATGGCGCCGCGTGTCGCCTCACTGGCGATTTCCGACAGATAAAGCGGTGCCGTGAAGGCAGAAATACCGACAGCCAGACCCATGACCACACGGAAGGTGATCATGGAAGGAATGGACCAGCTGAGGGCGCAGCCGATCGAACCGATCACGAAAATCGAGGCACCAGCGATGAGCGACCGCTTGCGACCCAGCGCATGTGACATCCAGCCCGCAGCAAGTGCGCCAACAGCGGCACCGGCCATCATGGAGCTGACCACCCATTCCTGAGCGAAAGTCGAGGCATGATATTGTTTGGCGAAGAAATCGAGCGCGCCAGCAACAACGCCGATATCCAGACCGGACATCAGACCGGCAAGGGCTGCCAGTACGCCGATGACCAGGATCTTGAATTTTGTTGCATCGAAAACCGACGCCAGTACGCCTTCCGTATTTCCGGCATCTGAATCTATCGCCATGGGTTGGTCTTATCCTTTTCCGGCGGCACGCAGGGTGCCGACTTCGCGTCCATTCCAGTTTTTCATCACCTGATGCGACAATCCGGTCAGCACGGCGCGGTCTGAATCAGACCAGCCAGCCTCGTCGAAGCCGAGCAGAAGCGAGGCCAAAGCCACCTCTGCCGCCCGGTTCGCGCCATCATCGGTCTTGATCGCTATGCCCAGCCCGAGTTCGGGCAGAGACGCGACCATCACCCCTTCTGCACCCATCTTGCAGAAGATTCGGTTACCGAAATGCGCCATCAATGTCGTATCGAAACGCCCGCTCCCTGCCACCATGAAGGGCTCGGACGCGACAGCAGAACGCAGACGTGCGGCTGCCGACGCATGACCCGATGAAAAATTTCTTCCAGTACCAAAACGGGCAAAACCCGTGGCCAACGCCGAGAGGGGAATGGCGTAGGTCGGCATGGAGCAACCATCGAGACCGCGATTGGCCTCATTATGTGGGACAGATGTCGCCATCACAAGCGCATCGGTCACCTGACGCTGCGCCTCATGCCCGGGGTCGATATAACCGGCCGGGTCGAGGGACTGATCGATCGCCAGACAGATCAACCCTGCATGCTTGCCCGAGCAGTTGTTATGCAGGGCTGTCGGCGCGGCCCCCGAGGCGGCAAGGGCGTGGGCGGCCTTGTCATAAGTCGGCCAGTGGGCACCGCATTCCAGACAGGTGAGAGTTTTGCCTGCCTTGGCCAGCATGGCCGCAGCGGTTTCGGCATGGCGAGGCTCGCCGCCATGAGAAGCGCAGGCAAGCGCGAGTTCGGCATCGCTCAGACCCAGACGATCGGCAGCACCGGTCTCGACCAGAGGCAGGGCAAGAAGAGCCTTGACCGTCGAACGCGGAAAGACCGCCTTGTCGATGGCACCATGCGCCTGAACGACCCGGCCGGAATCGTCCATGACGGCAATTCGACCAAGATGCAGGGACTCGATGCGTCCGCCACGCGTGACTTCAGCGAGGGCGATATCGTCCATGACGGGATCCTTATGTGACGATCAGGGGTAGAAAGAACCGGCCTTAGCCGATCGGTATCTGTCGCGACAGCAGATAGCAGGCTGCGCCGAGACGTGCACTCATATCGGGGTCATCCTCGAGCCAGGGCGCGATATGGGCCTTACGCACGCGCAGCAGAATCGTCCCGGTCTCGGCAGGTTCTTCAGAGAAGGCGGCAAAAAGCGGCAGAAGCGCTGGCCGCTCGCAGAACATCAGAGGCTGACGCGCATCCAGAATCAGCCCCTCCTCCATCATCCTCAGCGCCTCTGCCTCAGGAAGCAGGCTGTAAAGCCACCCATCCTCCCGCTCCTTCTCCGAAAAAGCGCGTGTTGTGACGATGAGAAGTGGTGCTTCTTCCGGCAGCAGATGCGTGCGTCTGACAGGGGGAACATAATCGAACAGGTCAGGTTGCGCGCAGGGCGCCTCTTCCGGTCGCGCGACACGGGAGGCGCGCTCACGACGGGAATGAAGGGCACCGCCAGCAAGCGGCAAACCGTCAGCGCGGGCCATCGCCTGCCAATCCACCCCGAGAAATCAGCCCTGCTGACAAATGGCACAAAGCCCTTCGATCTCGACCGTCGACTGATGCGGCTTGAAGCCGATCTTCTTTGCCGCACTGGCAATGGCATGCGAAATTTCGCTGTCTTCCACCTCACTGACCGCACCGCAGCCACTGCAGATCAGAAACTGGGCGCGATGACCGCAGCCATGGCCATGATGGCATTCGAGACGATGCGCGCAACCAATGAAGGCGCTCATACGCTCGATGCGATGAATCAGCCCCTGGGCCAGAAGAAAATCAAGCGCGCGATAGACTGTCGGGGGGGCTGCGTTGCGTTGATACTGCCGCAGATGATCGAGAATATCATAGGCCCCGACGGGCTTGCTGCTATCGAGGATCAGGCCGAGCACAAGGCGTCTGGTATCCGTGAGACGACTGGCGCGCGTGGCACAGAACGCGGCGGCACGATCGAGAAGCGCAAGAATCTGGGGAGAGAACGGGTCCTGATCGGTCATGGCCGTGCTGCTGAGCATGAGGGATTTCCTTTTCCGGCTTGTCCTGACCAGAGTTCCGCCTCTATATCGCGTATCTCAGTCGTTATAATATAACTAAAGGCGACTTTTTTGCGCCAGACCCTGTTCCTGCTGATCTGCTTCCTGTCCCTGCTGGGCTCCGCACGCGCCGAGCCGGTAAGGGTTTTCTGTGCCGAGGCGCTGTGGTGCGATCTGGCCAAGGCTCTTGGGGGCGCTGCTGTCAGCACGACCAGCATTCTGACCTCCCCACGCATCGACCCGCATGATTTTCAGGTCACGCCCGATATGGCGCGCAAACTGGCCGATTCCAATATCGTGCTGATGATGGGCGGGCATTATGACGACTGGGTGCCGCCTCTTCTGGCGGCACAGCCCAGCACGTCACGCCATGTAATTTCCGTTGCCTCACTGGCGGGGCTTGGGCCCAATGACAACCCGCATCTCTTCGACGATCCCGAAGCGGTCAGACACATGGTCGAGGCGCTTTCGACTGAGCTGACCCGGCATCTGCCGGATGACGCGCCATCGATCAGGGCCCGTCAGAACGACCTGACAGCCATGATGACGTCTTTTGCCGATCGCCTGAAAAAGCTTCGCCCCCAGACAAAGGGTATGAAGATTGCCGTGGCCGAACCCGTAGGCGGACCATTGCTGCAGGCCCTCGGTATCGAGGTAATCGATCCGGAATTCGCTCTGGCGGCAATGAACCACGACGACCCGGCGCCACGCGATGTCGCCCGTCTGGAAGACGCGCTTCGCAAAAAGCAGGTCCGGATTCTGCTCATCAATCCGACCGTCAGAAGCCCCTCTCTGGCGCGTATAGAAGCGCTGGCGCGCGACTCACATGTGACCATTGTGAGCTTTGACGAATTTCCCGAGGCGGGACAGCCCTGGCAGGACTGGATGAAAGCCCGGCTGGACCGGCTGGTTGCGGCGCTCGGTGTTCATGGCTGATATCCCTTCCGCGATCCTGCTGGATCGGGTGACGCTGAGCCATGGTGCGCGTCTCCTTGTCGAAAAGGCCGATCTCGCCCTGAAACCGGGCAGCTTCACGGTGCTGGCGGGTGCCAACGGCCATGGCAAGACGACGCTGATGCGCGCCCTGCTGGGGCTGCATCCCGCCCGTGAGGGCAGGATTGCGGTTCTGGGCCGCGCGCCGCGCGCCGCGCGCCAGTTGATCGGTTATATGCCCCAGGAACGTCGGCTTCCCGCCCCGCAACTGACCGGGCGCGCCCTGATTGCTGCCTCGTGGCATGGGACGCGTTTCGGTCTGCCGGGCTGGGGGCGTGGCCTTGCGGACGATCTCAAGGCAGCCCTGTCGCTGACTGGTGCCGAAGCTCTGGCCGAACAACCGCTTAGCCAGCTTTCCGGCGGGGAGAGACAAAGGCTGTTTCTTGCCGAGGCACTGCTCGACAAACCCGCCCTGCTCGTACTCGACGAGCCGCTGAGCGGCATGGATCTCCACTGGCAGCAGAAAATCCTGACCATGCTTCAGGCCCGCTGCCGCGAGACAGGCATGGCCGTGCTGATGTCGTGCCATGGGCTCGATATCGTCAGACCCTTTGCCGACCATCTGCTGCAGATCTCTGAGCACAAACTGGAGCTGAGCGATGCTGCATTATGAGTTCATGCAGAATGCCTTTCTGGCCTCCGGTGTCGTCGCCATACTGAGCGGCCTCGTTGGCTGGTTTCTCGTTCTGCGTGGTCAGAGCTTTGCGGGTCATGCCCTTTCTCATATCGGCTTTGCCGGGGCGACGGGCGCCGTGCTGATCGGGTTGTCACCGCTCATGGGCATGGCGCTTTCAGCCGTGATCGCCGGATTGGTTCTGGGGTGGGAAGCCGAAGGCGATCTGCGCGCCAATGCCGCAACGGCCAATCATAGAGACAGCGTGATCGGCCTTGTTCTGGCTGCGAGTCTCGGGCTGGGGCTTCTGTTTCTGCAATGGCAGCACGCACCTGTCAGCAGCACGACAGCACTCCTGTTCGGCAACGTGCTGGGGGTGGATCACGCCACGCTGCGTCTGCTGTTTCTTCTCGCCGGGCTCTGTCTGGCAGGGCTGTGTTTTCTGGCGCGGCCTCTTCTTTTTGCCAGCCTCGACCCCGATCTTGCGGCGGCAAAAGGCGTCAGGCTGCGGTTTGTCGCGTGTGGCTTCATGAGCGTTGTGGCGCTGGCCACGGCCATCTGCTCGGAAACGACCGGCATATTGCTGGTGTTCAGCCTGCTTGTCGGTCCTGCGGCCTGCATGCTGAGGCTGGGTCTGGCCCCATGGGCAGGCCTTACCGGCTCAGCCCTTCTGGCGCTGGCCCTGTCATGGGGCGGGCTCGTTCTGTCATGGTATACGGATGCGCCGGTATCGTTCTGGATCAGCCTTGGCGCCGCACTCAGTTATATCGCCGTGAGATTTCTCGCGCCCGCAACGCGCTAGGCGTTTCTCCCGCAATGACGCCGTCAGGCGTCCTTCAGTCGATATGCCAATCGAGCAGCATGATGCCCACGATAAAGGCTGCCAGCACGATATGCATGATGATCAGTTCACGCAGATTGATCGTGGGCACATCGGGCTTAAGCTTGGACATCTTGGCCATGAACGGCTCCTTCTTCCTTTTTACCCGGCTGGTTTAAACCAATTAGCGGGTATCCGGTTATATCGTCATGAAAAATAATTCAGAGACGGTTCGCCCCGAAGCGACGCATCACGACGATCATCCGATCGAGGTTTCGCCCTATGCGAAATACATCCTGATTCTGGCCGCCGTTGTGGCAGCCATATGCGGCGGCCTTTACGGCTATGATACGGGCATCATCTCGGGCGCCCTGCTGCTGATCTCGGATGATTTCCATCTCAGCAGCACAATGCAGGAGATGGTGGCCTCCGCCATTCTGGCGGGTGCCATCATCGGGGCACTGGCGGCGGGATCGTTTTCTGAGAAATACGGGCGGCGCGCCTGCGTGACCCTGGTAAGCGGCGTATTCGTGCTGGGCGCCCTGGCCTGCGCCTTTGCGCCGGATGTGTGGCTGCTGATCGTCGCGCGCGTGTTCCTCGGGTTTGCGGTTGGCGGATCAACCCAGGTCGTGCCGATGTACATTTCCGAGCTGGCCCCGGCTGAAAAGCGCGGCACGCTGGTGACCATGTTCAACGTGGCCATCGGCCTCGGCATTCTTCTGGCCAATATCATCGGCTTCACCCAGCGCGAGGCCTGGGGCTGGCGCCCGATGGTCGGGCTGGCCGCCCTGCCTGCTGCCGTCGTGTTCGTCTCTATGTTCTTCATGCCCAAGAGCCCGCGCTGGACGGCAGAAAACGAAGGCATGAAACGCGCCATCATCGAACTGGGGCGCATCCGCACTTCCAAGAAGGTCATCCGCAAGGAAGTGCGCGAAATGCGCGAGAACGCGGAAGCAGCCGACCCCAGGAACCGTGGCTGGAAGGGGTTGTTCCGTCCATGGGTGCGCCCTGCTCTGGTGGCGGCGCTCGGCGTGGCCTTCTTCACGCAGTGCGGCGGTCTGGAGATGATGATCTATTACGCGCCGACCTTTCTGCGCGATGCGGGTTTCGGGGCCTCCTCCGCCCTGATGGCCTCGCTGGGTGTGGCCATCACCTACTGCATCATGACATTTATCGGCTGTCTGATCGTCGATCGCGTAGGGCGTCGCCGCCTCATGCTGATCATGGGTCCGGGTTCGATCGTCAGCCTGATCGGGCTTGGCATCGTCTTCGCCATGCATCCGGCACCGAACAGTGTCGGCTCCTATCTGGTGATCGTCTTCCTGCTGCTGTTCATGGCATTCAATTCGGGCGGTATCCAGGTCTGTGGCTGGCTGCTGGGTGCCGAGATGTTCCCGCTCTCCATGCGCGGTCAGGCCACCAGCCTGCACGCCGCAACGCTCTGGGGCTCGGACCTGCTCGTGACCGGCACGGCGCTGACACTGGTGCAGCTCATCACTCTGGGTGGCACCATGTGGTTCTATGCCGCGGTCAATCTGGCCTCGGTGTTGTTCATCTTCTTCTTCGTGCCCGAGACTGCTGGCGCCACGCTTGAAGATATCGAACTGGCCCTGCATGAGAAGCGCTTCCGCCCGACCCGTGGCCAGACACGCATCGTGTCAGAGGACGAACAGGAAGAAGCCGCCGCCTGAGGGTAATGATCTTTGCCTGATCAGGACATGATGAACGGGGTAGCTCCTACAGCAGGAGCCACCCCGTTTGCGGAACTGGCATTACGATCAGAAGATCGCTAAAAGCACCCTCATAGTGACTGGAGCCATCCAGACCGCAGCGTCCCGGCGCATGGGGCTTTCCGCATGCGGGACAGGCGAGAAGTAGGATCAAGATGAGCTGGCTGACCGAATACGTTCGACCGAAAATCCGTGGCCTTTTGCAGCGCGAGGTGCCCGACAACCTCTGGACCAGCTGTGAATCCTGCTCACAGATGATCCTCATCAAGGATCTGGAAAAGGCACAGCGCGTCTGCCCGCATTGCAACCATCACGGCAAGGTTAAGGCCACCGAACGCCTCGACTGGACGTTTGATGACGGCAAATACACCAGGATCGAACTGCCCAAGGTGCCGAGCGATCCGCTCGGCTTCCGCGACCAGAAGAAATATGCCGATCGTCTGAAAGACGCAAAGGCCAAGACCCATCTCGATGAGTCACTGGCTGTGGCGCATGGCAAGATCGGCGGCCACGATGCGGTCGTAGCCGTGATGGCCTATGAGTTCATGGCGGGCACCATGGGCACCGCACTGGGTGAAGCCTTTATCGCCGCCTGCCGTCTGGCTGTGCTGCAGAAGGCCGCTCTTGTGATCTACACGGCCTCTGGTGGCGCCCGTATGCAGGAGGGCGTTCTGTCGCTCATGCAGATGCCACGCACGACCATCGGCGTCGAGATGCTCAAGGATGCGGGCCTGCCCTATATCGTTGTTCTGACCAACCCGACGACTGGCGGTGTTTCTGCATCGTTCGCCATGCTGGGCGATGTCCAGATTGCCGAGCCGGAGGCGCTCATCGCCTTTACCGGCCCCCGCGTGATTCAGGACACGGTGCGCGAGAAGCTGCCCGAAGGCTTTCAGCGTTCGGAATATCTGCGTGACCACGGCATGGTCGACATGGTCGTGTCGCGTCATGACCTGCATGCGAAGCTTGGCAGCCTGATCGGCATGATGATGAACAAGCCTGCTGCTGCGGCGGTCGAAGCCGCCTGACAGAATGACTGCCCCCGCTCTGGCGACAGAGCGGGGTTTTTACTGCCTACCGGATGATTTCCATGACGACCAAAGCGCCCCCGGCCAAGCTCAGCGATGAATATGAGGGCCGGACCGGCGCCGTTCTGGCCCGGGTTCAGGCGCTTTATCCCAAGCTCATAGATCTCTCTCTCGATCGTCTTCATGCCCTGCTGGGCAAGCTGGGTAATCCTGAGCGCTCGCTGCCGCCGGTCATTCATGTGGCGGGCACCAATGGCAAGGGCAGCACCTGTGCCACGCTGCGTGCCATCGCCGAGACTGCCGGATGGTCGGTGCATGTCATGACCAGCCCGCATCTGGTCGATGTTACCGAACGCTTCCGTATCGCCGGAAAACTGGTGAGTGAAGACGCGCTTGTCGCTACACTCGAGGAAATCGAGCGCGTCAATGCGGGCGACCCCATCACCGTTTTTGAGGTCCTGACAGCAGCGGGGCTTCTGCTTTTCGCGCGAAACAGGGCCGATCTGGTCATTCTGGAAGTCGGTCTGGGCGGGCGTCTGGATGCCACCAATGTGGTGGCCCGCCCCGCCGCCTGTGTGATCACACCTGTCGATCTCGATCATCAGGCCTTTCTGGGCGAGACGCTGGCGCTCATCGCCGCCGAGAAGGCGGGCATCATCAAGCCGGGTGTGCCTGTGGTCTGTGCCGCCCAGCAGGAGGCGGCACGGCTTGTCATCGAGGCCAGGGCAACAGCCTGCGCCGCCCCGCTATGGCAGGTCGGACGCGAGATCGGTTTTACGCTCCATGAAGGGGGCGGGCTGTCCTATCACGATCCGCTGGGCGCCCTTTCCCTGCCAGCCCCCGGTCTGAAGGGGGTCCATCAGGCAGGCAATGCTGCCCTTGCCGTGGCGGCTCTGCGCGCCAGTGGTCTGCCTGTCCCTGAAACGGCGTGGGCCGGTATTGCCCAGACGCAATGGCCCGCCCGTTTGCAACGTCTGGAAGGCAGGCTTGCCGCACAACTGCCCGAGGGGTGGGAGCTATGGCTGGATGGCGGTCATAACCCCAATGCAGGTGAAGCTCTGGCTCCGACACTCGCAGCCTGGTCGGACCGCCCCCTGCATGTGATCGTAGGCATGAAGCAGAGCAAGGATGCCTCAGGCTTTCTCCGTCCGGTGCAGCGCCATGCCACGACGCTTCATGCTGTGAGCGAAGAAGGCCAGCACCTTGCCTTGCCCGTCGAGGATATCGTTGCGGCCTCTGGTGGCGTCGCTCTGCCCGGACCGACCATCAGCGCTATTCTCCCGCGTCTGCAGGGACCGCCCGCCCGGGTGCTGATCTGCGGCAGCCTCTATCTCGCAGGTGTGGTGTTGAAGCAGGATGGCTCCATCCCGCAATAGGACCCCCGCGCCTGAGCAGCCGACCGGTAGATCCTACGCTTTTTGCTAGAGAGGTCGCTCGCGACCCAGAGCCGGACGCCGGATATAGCGGCCCTTGCCGCGTTCGGCGCGAAGCGTACCCTCATCCCACACCACAACGCCCTGACTGATGGTTTTCACCGCCAGTCCTGTCAGGGTCATGCCCTCATAGAGCGTATAATCGACATTCTGATGCAGGGCGCCCGCCGTGATTGTACGGCTGGCTGACGGGTCCCAGAGCACAAGATCAGCATCGGCCCCTGGCGCAATACAGCCCTTTCTCGGGTAGAGATTGAAGATGCGCGCCGTATTGGTGGAGGTGATGGCCACGAATTCTTCAGCGCTCAGACGACCGCTGACCACGCCATGATGCCACAGAACGCTCATGCGTTCCTCGATGCCGGGCACGCCATTGGGTATCCTGGTGAAATCGTCGCGCCCGCGCATTTTCTGGTCCTGACAGAAGCAGCAATGATCGGTTGCTGTCGTCTGCAATTGTCCTGAGATCAAGCCGCCCCAAAGGGCCTTCTGATGGGCTTTGGGGCGAAAGGGAGGGCTCATGACATGGCGCGCCGCCTGAAGCCAGTCGCTGTCATGATACACACTCTCGTCAAAGACCAGATGCTGAGGCAGGACCTCACCATAAACCTTAAGCCCTTTAAGCCGTGCCGCCGCAATGGCCTGTGTCGCCTCTTCGGTCGAGACATGCACGATATAAAGCGGCGTGTCGTCGAGCTCGGCCAGGGTAATGGCCCGCTGCGCGGCCTCCCCTTCAATGGCTGCCGGTCGTGAGAGCGGGTGAGATGACGGGCCGGTCTCCCCTTTCGCCAGAAGCTGCGCCTGCAGAAACGCGATGGCATCGCCGTTTTCGGCATGAACAGTGCAGAGGGCGCCCAGCTCTCGTGCGCGTTGCATCGAGCGCAGAAAGACCGTGTCATCGATCATCAGCGCATTTTTATAGGCCATGAAATGCTTGAAGGAGTTCACCCCGCCTTCCCTGACGAGACGCCCCATATCGTCATGAACCTGCTCATCCCAATGCGTCACGGCGACATGAAAGCCATAATCCGAAGCAGCTTTTTCAGCCTTGCCCCGCCAGTCGCGCCAGGCGTCGAAAAGCGATTGCCCCTGATCGGGAATGACAAAATCGATGATGCTTGTCGTCCCACCCGCAAGACCTGCCGCCGTGCTGGTGAAGAAATCATCGCTTGCTGTAGTGCCCATGAAGGGCATTTCCATATGGGTGTGCGGATCGATACCGCCCGGCATGACCAGTAGCCCGCTGGCATCGATGACCGTACAGCCTGTCGGCGCTTCCAGATTGGCGCCTATCCGGGCAATCTGACCCGCATCGTCGCATAATATATCGGCATCGAAGCGCCGTTCTGCCGTAACGATGAGGCCGCCCTTGATCAGTAGCATGCGCTTGTTCCCGTCGCCAAAAAGCCCGAAACAGAATATCGTTGTATTATCGAAATCATAGAGCTAGCCTGACCAGATGGTCAATCTATTGCTCGATTTCTGTCGGGTTTATTGAGGCAGGGGCAAGGAAATGGCGCAGTCAGGGATAGTCTTTCCGTCAGGGCCGCTATCGAATGCCGATCTCGCTCCGGTTCAGGAGCGGCACTGGGCATGGCGCGATTATCTCTTTCTCTGGATGTCCAATGTCCATAGCGTTGCAGGCTATCTGACGCTCGGCAGCTTTTTCACCATGGGGCTGAATGTCGGTGCCGTATTGGCCGGGCTCGTTCTGGCCATTCTGCTGGTGCATCTCCTGTGCAATCTCGTGGCCGTGCCGAGCCAGAAAGGCGGTGTGCCCTTTCCCGTCATGATAAGGGCGGCTTTTGGCGTTTATGGCGCGATCATTCCGGCACTGGTACGTGGTGTGATTGCGGTCGGCTGGTATGGTATTCAGACCTGGCTTGCCTCAAACGCCATCGTTCTGTTCGTTCTGCATTTCTTTCCCTCCACGCTGTCTTATGCCGATCTGCACCGTCATGGGGCACTGGGTCTTTCGATGCTGGGCTGGGCGGCTTTCCTCTCTGTCTGGCTGCTGCAACTGGCAGTGTTCTGGCGCGGCATGGAGGCTATTCGTCACTTCATCGACTGGGCTGGCCCGGCCATTTATGGCGTCATTCTTGTTCTCGATGCGGCGCTTCTGATCCGGACCCATGGGCAGTGGCATTTCTCCGTTCTGCCTCAGGGCGGGTTATCGATATCTGCCACAGCAGGCGGCGCGCTGGCCGTGACCTCTCTTACCCTCGCCTATTTCTCACCCATCATTCTGAATTTCGGCGATTTTGCACGCTATGGCATCAGTATGGGTGACGTGCGTCGGGGTAATTTCTGGGGGCTGCCAATCAATTTCATGGCGTTTGTCCTGCTTGTGCTGACCACGATCATTCTGACGCAGCCTGCACTAGGCCGCCTTGTGCTCGACCCCGCTGAAACCATCGTTCTTTTCGACAGCCAGACCATTCTTCTTGTCGGCACGCTGACGCTTGTGGCCGCAACGATCGGCATCAATATCTCGGCCAATTTCGTCTCGGCTGCGTTCGATTTTTCGAATATCGCCCCGTCAGCCATCTCATGGCGTCAGGGCGGGATCATCGCATCGATCGGCGCCATCGTGCTGACACCGTGGAATTTCTACGCCCATCCCGAACTCATCCATCTGACGCTGGATATTCTGGGACTGTTTATCGCCCCTGTGACAAGCATCCTGCTTGTCGACTACTACATCGTGCAGAAAAGACAGCTTGATCTCGCGGCGCTTTACAGCACCGCTCACGACGACACCTACTGGTACAGCCGCGGCATGAACCCGAGGGCGCTGACAGCCCTTGGTCTGTCTGTCATCCTCGGTCTGCTGGTTGTCTTCCTGCCCGCACTCGCCGCGCTGCAGAACTTCTCATGGGCCATCGGTTTTGTTGCTGGCGGGATTGCTCATGCCCTTTTGTCGCACTTCAGCCCAGCTGCACGAAAAGCGGTCTGATGAGGGTCAGGAAAGTCTCGATTCCGGCTTCATAATCCGTGTCGAGCAGGCTCTCGCGATCAAGCAGGGCCTCGAACTGCACCTGCATATCGGCATAGGCCTGCGTACCTGACCAGAGCAGACACATGAAATGCGTCGGATCGATCACCCGCATCAGCCCTTTTGCCTGCCAGGCCAGAAAGATTTCGGCATGTCTCTCCACATGGGCGCGCAGGGTCTCTTTCAGAAAACCCTGAATCATCTGGCCGCCTGAAAGCAATTCCTGGGCAAAAAGACGCGACCCTTCCGGGCGCGTGCGCGAGAAGGCCATCTTGGCGCGTATATAGCCCTCCATCCCCTCCATCGGGTCGCGCTCTGGCGATAGCCATTCATCGGCATCTGCCAGCCATATATCGAGCAGACGCGCCAGAGTGGCCTGATAAAGGGCCTCCTTGGAGTGGAAATAATAGAGGATATTGGCTTTCGGGATGCCGCAGAGCCCGGCTATCTCCTCAACACGCGTGCCTTTCAGCCCTCGCGTGCCGAATGTCCATTCCGCCGCATTGAGGATCTGCGGCAAGGTGGCGCGTCGCGGCGCGCTGGGTTTTCTGCTTCTTGTCGGCTCGCAGAGATCTGTCACACCGTCGATCCTCTCATCAGAAAGCCCGGTCGGCCCTCAGCAACGCCCCCAGCAGCACATTGGCGCCTGCCTCGGCTTCGGCCTCCGTAATGCTTTCGGATTCGTTATGACTTAGCCCGTCGCGACAGGGAACGAAAATCATGGCCGTCGGGGCAACACGCGCCATATAGGCGGCATCATGGCCCGGACCTGAGACGATCTTCATCGACTCAAATCCGGCCTCGGCGGCAGCGTCACTGACCATGGCAACGCAGCGCGGATCGAAGGGAACGGCTGGCGCGTCCCAGATCGGCCGGATGGCGAGCGTCACCCCCATTGTCTCGGCAATCGCCTTGAACCGGGCCCTCAGCTCCTGCTCCATCAAGGCAACGATGCCGTCATCGGGATGACGCAGATCGACCGTAAAGAAGGTCTCGCTGGGAACGACATTGCTGCTGTTGGGCCTGTTTTCGATCAGTCCGACCGTACCCAGAGCCTGCGGCGCATGAGCGCGGGCGATATCCGAAACGGCACCGATCATGGTGGCGGCTGCCAGAAGGGCATCACTGCGCAGGGTCATGGGGGTAGAGCCGGCATGGGCATCCTTTCCGCCAATCGTCACCTCATACCAGCGCATGCCCTGCACACCCGTCACGGCACCAATGACACGGTTCTCCACCTCGAGAATCGGCCCCTGTTCGATATGCAGCTCGAAATATGCCGCGACCGGTGTGGCACGACAGGGTCTCTCCCCACGATAGCCAATGGCATCGAGAGCATCGCCAAACCGGATGCCAGCGCGGTCATGCTTGTCGAGCACCTCCTGCTCGGTAAAGGCGCCTGCATAGGCACCAGAGCACATCATGGGAGGCGAAAAGCGCGAGCCTTCCTCATTCGTCCAGTTGATCAGCTCGATCGGATGACGGGTGACATGACCCGACTCCTCAAGCGCGCGCAACACGGCGAGACCGCCCAGCACTCCGAGGATACCATCGAATTTTCCACCCGTAGGCTGGGTATCGAGATGGCTGCCCATGGTGAGCGGGGGCAAGGTCTCATCCTGGCCCCGGCGTCTGGCAAACATGTTCCCGAGTGTATCCACCGTCACGACACAGCCAAGCCGGGTGCAGGCAGCGGCAAACCAGTCGCGCACCTGACGGTCTTCTTCTGTCAGGGTCAGCCGCCTTATGCCGCCTTTCTCCGTGCCACCAAAACGGGCGGTTTCCATCAGATCGGCCCAGAGGGCGCTACCGTCGATGCGAATATTGCTCATGCTCTGCCTTTCGCTCTTTACGCTGTGAGACGATGCGTATTGGAGGGATGCTCGAGCCAGGTCATCTCGCTGTCGACGGGCTGGGGCACCATGGTGATGCAGTCATCCACCGGGCAGACATGGGCGCAGAGATTACAGCCGACGCATTCATCCTCGATCACGCTGTAATGGCGGCGATCGGGGCCGGTCTGTCTGGCGATGGCCTGATGAGACGTGTCTTCGCAGGCGATATGACACAACCCGCATCCGACACAGCTTTTCTGGTCGATATGTGCGAGCGTGCGAAAATTCATGTTGAGCTGATTCCACGGCACGAAACGCGACACGGCCCTGCCGCTCAGATCGGGCAAGGTGGCGTAGTCTTTCGTATCCATCCAGTTCGACAGGCCATCGATCATGTCTTCGACAATGCGAAAGCCGTAATGCATGGCTGCGGTGCAGACCTGCAGCGCGTGAGACCCCATGGCCATAAATTCGGCCGCATCGCGCCAGTTGCTGATCCCGCCCATACCTGAGATCGGTATGCCCGCCATTTCCGGGTCGCGCGCAATTTCGCCGATCATGCGCAGTGCAATCGGCTTGACCGCCGGACCGCAATACCCGCCATGCGTGCCCTTGCCGCCTACGACTGGCATGGGCGCCATGGCATCGAGATCGACCCCGATGACCGACTGAATGGTATTGATGAGAGAGACGGCATCGGCCCCGCCCCGGCGCGCAGCACGGGCAGGCATGAGGATATTGGTCACATTGGGTGTCAGCTTGACGATGACGGGCATACGCGTGTTCTGCTTGCACCAGCGCGTGACCATCTCGACATATTCCGGCACCTGACCGACCGCAGAGCCCATGTTGCGCTCGGACATGCCATGCGGGCAGCCGAAATTGAGCTCGATCCCGTCAGCCCCAGTCTCTTCGATCAGGGGCAGGATAGCCTTCCAGCGATGCTCTTCGCAGGGCACCATCAGACTGACGATCAGCGCGCGGTCAGGAAAATCGCGTTTGACGCGCTTGATCTCGGCAATATTGGTCGCCAGAGGCCGGTCCGAAATCAGCTCGATATTATTCAGCCCCATCAGACGGCGGCCTTCGAATGCGAGCGCGCCATAACGCGAACTGAGATTCACCACAGGCGGGTCTTCACCCAGCGTTTTCCAGACCACGCCGCCCCAGCCTGCCTCGAAGGCGCGGCGGACATTATATTCCTTGTCGGTCGGGGGCGCAGAGGCCAGCCAGAACGGGTTGGGAGATGTAATTCCGGCGAAATTCGTGCGCAGATCGGCCATGGTCAGTTTACTCTCATCCCGGCATTGCTGAAATCGGCATGAATGGCTTCGGCCGCCTCACGCCCGTCACGCACAGCGGCAACGGTCAGGTCATCACCTGCAGTGCAATCGCCCCCGGCATAGACATTATTCAGGCTTGTGCGGCCCTGCGCATCGACAACGATACGCCCGTTTTCGATCAGGATCTGATCCTGCGCGATCGGATCTGGCAAAAAGACCTGCCCGATGGCTTTCAGCACCATGTCGGCCTCAAGCGTGAAGGTCTCAGGCGTGCCTGCAGGCAGCCCATCAGGATCGGTCCGCCTGAAGGTCACTCCACGCAGGCCGCCATCTTCGGTCTCCAGCCGCAAGGGAGCCGCCCACAGACGAATGGTGACGCCATTGGTCTGTGCCCATTCGCGCTCGACAGGGGTGGCCGTCATGGTTGCTTCGCCCCGACGATAGACGAGCGTCACCTCCTCTGCCCCCAGTCGCCTGGCCTGCACGGCAGCATCAATGGCGGTATTGCCGCCGCCAATGACCACGACCCGCCGCCCGACAGCACTCTCCGCAAGCGGGTGAGAACGAAGATGCTCGATGAAAGCCACCGCGTCCTGCACACCGGCAATGGTTTCGTGCTCAAGACCCAGAGCCCTCACACCGCCAAGACCGATTGCCAGAAAGACAGCATCGAAATCCTGCCTCAGCGCGGCAAGGGTCAGGGTGTCACCAAGTATGGCGCCGCCCTGAAAGCTGATGCCACCGATTGCGAGCAGAAAATCGATTTCCTTGCGCGCAAAATCATCCGCCAGCTTATAGGCGGCGACACCATATTCATTGAGACCCCCCATTTTGTCGTGACGGTCGAAAATCGTGACATCATGCCCGTGGCGCGCCAGACGGTGGGCGCAGGCCAGACCGGCTGGCCCAGCACCAATAATGGCAACACGACGCCCGCTGGCCGTTGCCCGCGTGAAGGGGTGGGCTTCCTGCGCCATCTGCCAGTCTGTGGCATAGCGCTGCAAGGCACCGATACGGACAGCCTTGTGTGTTTCGATTGCGGTATGAACGCATTTCTGTTCGCACAGGATTTCCGTCGGGCACACCCGGGCGCAGGACCCGCCCAGAATATTGGACTGAAGAATGGTCCTGGCGGCACCGGCGATATTCTTGGAGGCAATGGCCTTGATGAAGCGCGGGATATCGATATCGGTCGGACAGGCTTCGATGCAGGGGGCATCATAACAATAAAAGCAGCGATCGGCTTCAAGCGCCGCCTGCTCTGCGGTCAGGCCGGGATGAGCATCGGCGAAATTCCGGCTTAGCGCGTCATCTGGCAGGCGACCGCAGGCAATATCAGGACACATGGGCAGCTCTCATCCACATCATTCCATATTCCAAACGTTACGGGCGTACTCGTCTTTGATGCAAGATAATTTTGACCAGATATTCAGGTTTGTGTGTGCTGGACCTTTTTCTCAAAAACCGGTCGAAAGAGAGACGGAAATCGCGAAAGTCGGCTGGATTGTATAAAGCGACGATGATCCGGCGATGCTCGTGCCGTAGATCCCCTGCACAGTTTTCGCATTCGGCGTGAACGCATAGACCGCGTTGCGATAAATAGAGCCGATCATGTTCTGCATATTGATCTGAAGCTGAGGGCTATGCAAAAATCCGGTCTGATGCAGGCGGTAGCCGAGCGTCACGTTGTTGTTGATATAAGCGGGCATTTTTTCGTCATTCATCAGCGTTGCATATTGCGCGCCGATATATTTCAGCCCGAGATTGGCAAAAAAGCTCCCATCATCCCAATCCAGCCCAAGAGCCGCCTGATATTTTGGCGCAGAAACGGCGTGTTTGCCGCTTGTCGGCAGGAGATCGCCATTGATCGGAATATTATTGTCGATACGCGCATCGAGAAATTCGAAACTCGCGTAAGGGCGCAGATGCTTCAGGATCGGGCGCGTGCCGATCTGCACATCCACACCGCGTGATGTCTGTCCTCCTGCATTCAGGGTCATGGGGGTCAGGGCACCGTTCACATAGCTGTTGAGCGCCAGCTGACGATTGGTGAAATTGTAATTGAAGAAGGAGATTTCGCCGACGATAAGGTCATCATGATAACGATATCCGAGTTCTTCCTCGATGGAGTATTCGGGTTTAACGCTTGAGGGCGCGCTCTGCAGGGCGCCCCCGGCAGGGCTGTAAAGCTCGAACAGCGTACTGTTATTGGTCGTGCGAAAATTTGTGACCCCAAGCACATAGAGTTCCGAGTGCTTGTCGATCTGGTAGCGTGCGCTGATCTGCGGCAGAGGCTCGAATACATTCTGCCCGCGCCGGGGCGTCGAGACGGGGACGTAGCTGTCGACCCCACGTGACACCATGGCCGCACGAAGCCCTGCTTTTACCTCGAGGCGATCGCGCAGCAGCGAAAGCCTGTCACCAAGATACAGCATATTGATCTGGGTAAAGGTATTATAATCTGAGGCGTACCATTTCTGCCCCGATGTCGTGCGGTAGATGAGCGGGCCATAATCGCCGTAGATATTCTCCGGCCCACCATCGACCGGATTGATGCGCGAGACAGGCGTTGCCTGATTCAGACGGGACCATTCATACCACCAACCGAAAGTCAGAGTATTCCGACCCTCTGTCCAGTCGAGCGATGCGTTGCTGCCACCGCGATGATAGCTGTAATAATTGGGCGTATAGACCAGTTGCGACGTCGTCCTGCTGAGACGGCCATCACCATTCAGATCAACATCGACCGGCGACGACCCTGAATAGGTGGCACCCTCGGTTGCCAGAGCGGCTCCACCGATCGATCCTGATCCCCACCAGAGATAAGGGGTATCGTGAAAACGCAGCCCATGCCCGAAATCAAGCTCGGTCGGGGCTGAAGCAACCAGATTCTGGAACGCATCGAGCGCATAGAGGTGATAGCCGAGCCCCGCCATGTAGGAACGCGACAGGTCATTACCCGCACCATATTGCGCAAACTCTGCGGCAGTAGGCCACCGACTGAACTGCAATGTATTATCGTTATAGCTCATGACGAGCGACGTGCGGCTATGGGCAGCAATATCCTTCACCAGCTTGAAGTCGATATGTTTGCGCATATTGGTGCCCGGCCCCCGCCAGTTATTGGCCCGGGTATAGGAAAAAGAAGCAAAAGCCCGCACGCCACTCTGCCCGATGTCACCTGTATCCGCGCGGATAAGACCACGTGCCAGATTATAGGTGCCGTAGGTCATGTTCACATAACCCTCGCGATGATGAGAGGGATCACGCAAGGTGGCGTAGGCGCTACCGGCAGCAGCAGAGATGGCCGGGGTCGAGAGATCGACCGAGCCAGGCATCAATGAAACCTGCTGCAGATTATCGCCATCAGAGGTCTGATTGGCATAAAAACCACCGGAACCGATATCGCTGACCGGGACGCCTTCATAGATCCAGCCGATCTGATCACCCGGCAGGCCGCGCAGATACATATTGCCGCCGACAATACCGTATGGATCCATCAACGCGACATAAGCCGAAGGCTCGAGCGCCAGCACCTGTACGGGGTTGGAAGTGGGCGATTGCTTGGCGATATAATCGCGTGTCACCGTCTGGATCGTGCCTGCACGGGTCTCGCGGCGTAACAGACCACCCCCCACCTGCTGACCGGTGACACCATTGGCCGTTTTATGACCTGGCGCTGACACCGTTATTTCTTCAGACTTATGTGGTTTACGCGCAGTACTCCGGTCAGGCTGGTGGGAACCACGCTCGTTTATAGCCAACGGAGTCGAATGCGCTGAGCAGATCGATATCGCAACGATTGTGGGCGAGAAAAAGAGGGCTGAGCGGCAAGAACGCATATCATCTCCGCGATATTTCGATTCCGTTACGAATTTAGCCTTTCATATCTTGCCTGAATGGACAAGAAATTTTTGTTACTCGCTTGGCTCCCTGCAAGCCGATCAGTTCAGCTCATGCATGAAGGTCCTATTATACTGCTGATGATGTAGTTTTAAGGCGCACTCCGCCGAGAGCATTCGTCTCTTTATTATCGCCAGATGAAGGACCGGGCGGAAGGGAGCGCGTCAACGGCGCACGGCCCTCAAGAATCCCCTCGGCATGCGCCATGCCCATCATCCTGCCGATTCTGCCTCCAGATAACTGTATCAAATCGATCTCACGCTGCCTCATCAGATTTTGTCCATGAGCACTCGACGCATTCACAATAGGAACGCCTTCAACCGGGATCGTCTTCTCGTCCACTGCGATACAGTCCCGCTCTGGTAGTCGGCGCTGCCTTAACCTTGACGAAGCTGGAAATCTTCAAGCTGAAGTTAGCTTTCGAGAGGATACGAAAGTTCCAGATCATTATTGGCTACATAGTGACTTCTGAAAGAAATTACTGGTTGTCGAGAAACGCGATTGGCGCGAGAAGGACCCAGGTGCATGGTATGCTCTCTATCCCGGCAGAGCGACGATGCGCGCCAAGAGGATGAAGACAGACCGATATGCGTTATCTTGTCACAGGCGGAGCTGGATTCGTCGGAAGCCACACAGTCCTGGCATTGCTCGATGCGGGTCATGAGGTTGTTGTTCTGGACAATCTGAGCACGGGTCACCGCCAGGCAATTCCTCAAGGCGTGGCGTTACATGAAGTCGATCTTCTGGACGCAGCCGCTACATCTGCTGTCGTTGCCCAGGGCCCATGGGATGGGGTCCTGCATTTCGCCGCTCTCTCTCTTGTAGGAGACAGCATGCGTGATCCATTCCACTATCTGCGACAGAACTATCTGACCGCTCTCAACCTCGTTCAGAGCTGTGTCGAACATCACGTCAGGAAAATCGTTTTCTCCTCGACCGCAGCCCTGTTCGGCGGTCCCGAGCGCTCGACCCCCATTCCCGAAACGGCCCCCACCCAGCCCGGGTCGCCCTATGGTGAGAGCAAGCTCATGATCGAGCGAGTGCTTTACTGGGCCGATGCCGTCTATGGTCTGAGAAGTGCCTGCCTGCGCTACTTCAATGCCGCCGGCGCAGACCCTCTCGGCCGGGCCGGAGAAGACCACCGACCCGAAACGCATCTGATTCCTTTGACAATCGATGCTGCCCTCGGCCGCCGTCCTGCACTAAAACTCTTCGGAACAGATTATCCGACACGTGATGGCTCGTGCATCCGGGATTATATCCATGTGACAGACCTTGCCGATGCGCATATACGTGCGCTCGGCCAGATCGACAGCCGGAGCGTCACCTACAATATCGGTAATGGGCAGGGCTATTCCAATCTCGAAGTGATCGAAAGCGTCGAGCGCGTGAGTGGCCGCAAGGTCCCGTGGGAAGCCGCACCGCGACGGGAGGGCGACCCTTCTTTGCTCGTGGCGGACTCCACGACCCTCCGCAACGAAACCGGCTGGGAGCCAAAATTCGAAACGCTTGACCGCATCGTAGAGACAGCCCTGCGTTGGCGAGAAATCCATCCTGACGGATATGGCTCCTGAGCATTCCCTTGCGCTGTTCTGAGACGTAAAGTGGGAGGCGGCTCTCCGATGGGGCGCCGCAAGACGGACAATCGAAAAATATACGTGATTGGAATCCTAGCCTTGGTGCGGCGAAGCCAAGGGGGATTCATGAACGACTATCCCGGTGAAATGCGACGAGCCGCGAGTAGCCTGCCCCCAAACGGTCTATCACCACCGAAAAATGGTCGAAAACCTGTAAGCGCATCTCAAGGCGCAGAAAGCAGTCGTCACACGATACGAAAAAACCGCCACATCCTTCATGACCGTCATCTGTATCGTTGCAACCGCCGCTTATCCCAAAACTTAAAAGGACCTAACATACGCCAAGAAATTTATCAAATTAGAAATCTTTATGCATGAGGTATGTAAAAACAAAATTTTTAAGTGTTTTTATAAATTTTTCTCCAAAATCCCTCACTAGTCATGTATTTTATATTATCTTTATAGTCATTTTTTACACTGCTATATTTCTGCCTGACAATTTTCTCCACCTTTGAGAAAGTTCTTTTTTCCTTTGCGAGTCGAACTGCATCACGACGAGCACAATACCCCTCCTGCGTAGGACCATAGTAATATAATATGTTATTATATCTGAAGGTCGCTCGGATATCGCCCGAAAAATTTTTCGGTAGAAATAGCCATGTGTCTTTCCTGAGGAAATTAGGCAACAGGGTCCCGTTAAGCGTCAAGCTACGCAAAAGACGACGTTTCCTGCTCTCGTGCCAATGTGGCTCTGTTCTCGCGAACGTCGGCGCAATGTCGGTCAAACGGATTTTTTGCATTTTTTCTTCTTGGATAAGAGCGGAAAATTCTTTGCGAATTGCCGAAGTATCCATATTCTCAAGCCAGAATGCATGGCCTTTCATAGCATCGAAGGCAGCCTTAGAGATAGCTTGCGCCGTCGCATAATTATACGAATAGATAGCTGCATTGAAAAATTGCCGTAAGAGCTTGATGCAATCTTCCACATTTGCATCCATATGCGTCATCTTCTGCACAAGATGATTACGCACATCCAGGTAAATTTGTAATGGACCACTCTTATAGCCGAAGTCATCACCATAACAGGCAATGCCATTTTGCGTGATGATGTCGAATTTGTTCATCATGCTGAACATGATATCATCGCCTCTCACGAAAAACGGGAAGGCGTAGTGCTGCACATCACGCAAGCAGAATGCAAAAAACCACCATCCGCCGAAATCCGGCTTCTGATCTACATATTCGCTCAGTAGCAAATGATGCACATGCCGCATGTCCAACCCGTGCTTGAGCGGCTGGCACATCCCGTCAAACCGCGCACCTTTCTCGAAGAGGAAATGGTGCGCGAGATCTCGCAGCAGCGCCCCTGCCACGGCCACCTTTTCCCCGACAACATAGCCGAGAAGCGCATGCGTTCTTAGAATGGATTCAAGTTCGCAGGATGCATCGTCATCCATGAACAAGCAATGGGTAAAAGATTTTTCGTCCTGCAGATGTAGAAGACCCCGCGTAAAACCACCTGATCCCCCAAGATTCTGATTTGGAAGCAACGTAGCACCTTCTACATCCTCCGAAGCGAGAGTTTGAGAGTTATCTACGATGACAAGAGAGATTTGATCTTTATAGGTCGGATTGGTCAGTAGCCCTTCTCGAATACGGCGGGCGGCAGAAATAACATATTTCTCTCGCTTGAAATGAGTGATGACGATGCCAAGGCAGACCTCCCTTTCAGGGGCTTTTGTTGTGCTGAAGCACCCTCCGGTCAGACATCCCTCAGTTATAGCCTCAAGTTCGACATAGATCATGCCATTCACGAGCGACGGCCAAGCTTCGATATTCAGGGTCGTCGTAGAACCTTCAATAAGACTGACCCGTTTTTCAATCAGCGATACTCTATCGCATTCAAGACGATGCAACCCAATTCGGACGACGAACGTTCCGCTGCCTGCAAGGGAAAATAGCAGATCAGGAATCTTGCAGTTATCTTGCCATGACTGGACCGTAAGGCCATTGTAAAAAGTATCAAACGAGCATTTTCCACCCGGGAAAAATACGGTTTTTTCTTCCGAAAGGACAGATATAACACTCTGATTCAGCAGGCGGACGTACATATCGTCATTGCCACCGAATTCAAGGCTAGGCATTATTAGGCGCTGCAATGGATACAGGGGCACAGATGAATATGTCTGTGTCGACGTATAGGTATTATTATTCACTTCCGTACCCTTAGGATGAGGCAAAACGCCGCAAGATGAAAACGACTATCTTTTTTGAAACAAAGTAGCTGCCCACGCAAGCACTGTCACACGCTAGTCGGTTAGTGCCGCAAGGATAAGTGATTTAATTTCAATATACTGTACTAATCTGACTTCCGCGGGAAGCTTGAGCGCCGGACGCATTGGGCCGGTAATGGCCCGCATCACTGTGCGCTCGCTGGAATGCCACCCAACCCTTCATTTCCACGCGGCGCCAGTGACCGAGCATATATCAATTTGATTGGGTCGTGTCGAAAAAAGACCTGATTCGGAGCCTTGGTGCGGCGAAGCCATGAGGCTTCCTTCCACTCTCGTGAAAATACCACACCATCAAACCCCGGGACTAAACACCTAGTGACGTCCTCTTCCTGATGGAATGACCGGCAGGATCCAGTTACCTGCAGATCTTGGCCGAAATTGTCACTATCAAAGTCCCGATCAGCCAGTATGGCTCTGGGGCAGGGAATGAGCACAGACCATGGCGTCGTTGATATTGTGCTGCCAGTCATCGCTCAGACATGTGTCTTCAAGGTTTATAGCATGGCATCCCACACCCCTTGTTTAGCTGGACGACGGGACCGAATAGACACAGAGTTGCACTTTGCTATAGCGCTCATGCCACTCCCGCCAGGGGCAGCCGGTTCGAAGAACAGGCTGCATGCCGTCAGGAACCTAGCAATTGTCTCCAATTAGACGAGCTCAGCCAGCCATTCCATGGTGTCATCATGCTCAGGTAGCGAGGTAAACAAGCAAGAAGTGAGATTGACCGTATTGACTGGTCTGACAGACGTGGGAGCCTGCTTATTGGAGTGGCTACAAACCGGCATTGAGCCCATTTCTCTTATAAGAGGAATGGGCATCTGGATCTGAGTGACCGTCTCTTTAAGCGAGCGGATCAATGCAGAACGTAGGAGCCGACGTGCCCGCGTCTTGCGCGGACAGAAACTGTTCAGCTGCATCCAGCGCTTCTGCAATCGTAATGTGCATATCGAGATAACGATACGTGCCCAAACGACCTACAAAAGTGACGCCCTGCTCTGCTTTGGCCAACTCAACATAACGCTGCAAGCGAGCCTTATCGTGAACAAGGCGGATTGGGTAATAAGGTGTATCGCTCTCTCCACACAAACGACTGTGCTCACGGAACAGAACTGTCTTCTCGTGGTTTTCCCAAGGCGTGAAATGCTTATGCTCGGCAACACGCGTCCAGGGCACGTTCTCATCGCAGTAGTTAATGACCGGATTGCCCTGATAGTCACCCTCAGCACGCACGGTTTCAAAGTCCAGCGTCCGATAGCTCAAGCGACCCTCAGTATGGTCAAACCAGGCATCGATCGGACCGCTATAAAAGACATGGGCGTAGTCAGCGGCCTGAGCCCGGGAAAAGCTAGTGGAAAGATGAACACGAATATTTTCGTGGTCGAGAATACGTTCTACAATATACGTATAGCCGTTCTCGGGAATTCCCTGATATTTGCTTCCATAGTAGTTGTCGTTATAGTCAAAACGTACAGGCAAACGCTTGAGAATACTGGCAGGCAATTCGGACGGCTCAAGCCCCCACTGTTTACGCGTGTAACCGCGGAAGAACGTTTCATAGATCTCACGACCGACAAAACGCAGGGCCTGATCCTCGAACGTACGCGGCTCCGTAATGCTCTGGTCGCCTTGTTCGGCGATGAAGTCACGGGCTTCCGCAGGTGAGAACTGCTTCTTGAAAAGCTGATTGATCGTCATCAGGTTGATCGGCATGGAGAAGACCTCTCCACGCGCATGCGCCTTGACCCGATTAATGAACGGCATGAAGCGATCAAACCGCTGCACATACTCCCAGACACGCTCGTTGCTGGTGTGAAAGATATGAGGACCATATACGTGGAGCATGATCCCACTCTCGACATCGCGCGCCGTGTAGCAGTTGCCTGCAACATGCTCACGAACATCGAAAACATCGACACTATATCCCCGGTCGGCCAATTCTCTTGCGATGACGCTACCCGAGAAACCAGCTCCAACAATCGCTATTTTCTTCATTATTCCTGACTCTTTAGTGCTCGTATGATGAAAAAGGAACGCTCTTTCGGGAGCGTATTCTATGCAATTTCTGGAAAATTCGGCGAGCAGACACGCTTTGTAATTGCCAGAGGCAGACCATCGGCGAAATTTCTCCCACCATTGAACCAGATCAGCTGGTCGTACCATCGCACCAGAAAAGGTCAGGAATGGCTTGCAAGCACTCGAACTGAAGCATGCTGTATCACTCCTCCCTTACCGTTGCAAACCTTCGGATAGTCACTCACGCCTAACTGACTTCGGGTTCTAAAAATCTTCCAGTCTGAATACTCCGATTGAGCAGAAAACCATTCTATGGTGGATCCCTCCTTCAAAATGGCCGACTCGTTTATTGAACATTATGCAATGATCCTAGATGATGGGCTTTAGAGCCCTTTTGGAAATTCAGCGTGAGGGGTTTTCAGGGCGTCTGGCGTGTGATTCACACTCAGGATGTGGACGCCAGAACAACGAGGCCGAATGGCCGACATCACCGGTAGGACGAAACGCTATCCATCTGATCTGACCGATGAAGAATGGGAGCGCATAGCGCCCCTGATGCCGCCTGCGAACCGGCGTGGCCGGAAACGGGTGACCGATTTTCGTGAGATCATCAATGCACTGCGCTATCTTGTCCGCTCGGGCTGCGGCTGGGAGATGCTGCCGGCTCACTTTGGTCCGTGGCAGACCGTCTATTGGTGGTTCCGCAGGCTGATGCGCCGTTTTCTGTTTCAGACGATCCATGATGTCTGCCTGATGCTGGATCGTGAAGCAGCGCGACGCGAAGCCAGCCCATCCGGTGGTGTCATTGACAGCCAGAGCATCAAGGCTCCTCATGCAAAGACCCGTGGCTATGACGCCGGCAAGAAGATCGTTGGTCGTAAGCGCCATATTGCGGTTGATACAGATGGCCGACTGCTTCTGGTCAGGCTGACCCCAGCCAATATTTCGGATAGTGCGGGTGCACAGATGATCCTGGGTGCTATCCGCAAACGCTGGCCGTGGGTGAAGCATCTGTTCGCAGATGGGGCCTATGACCGCTTGCAGTTGATAGACAAAGCCGCCTTTTTTAACTTCACGGTCGAGATCATCCAGCGCTCAGATACGGAAAAAGGATTTGAAATCCTGCCACGTCGATGGGTCGTTGAGCGGACATTCGGCTGGATGATCCGCTGGCGCCGACTGGTGAGGGATTACGAACAGCGTATCGACGTGGCAGAGGCCATGATCCACATCGCCATGGGAAGCCTAATGCTACGCCGAAACGCTCATCCGTGAATTTCCGAAAGGGCTCTTAGGAAAGATCAAATCAAGAAATAACGCAAGCTCATTATTTTTAATAATTTTCGTGATTTTATTTTATATATAAAATTACAACACAAACCTCAAAATAAAAAATAAGATTCCATGTTTTTTATCTACTCATTTCGGATATACCCACTACAAACTCATGCTTTCGTTCCGTATTTTGGAGAAAACCATCCCATACAGCGGTAAGCACCAACCTTCGTACATTGCGTATATTTCTGTTTTTCAGGTACAACCTAAAAATACCGAAAATAAGAAGCACCGAGAATGGAAAAAAAAGAATCCCGCACATTTTTCTATAAAAAATTATTCTGTTTCTAATAATATAGTACATCTTCCAATGACTATGCGAGAAATCTACCGTAGTGCTGCAGTCATGGTAAAATCGAATTCCTGGAACAAACTTTATTTTCCATCCGAGCGATCTTAATTTCCAAGTATACAGCGTATCATCGGCGTAAACGAACAGGTCTCTCTGCGGCAATCCCAAGCTGCCACGTACCAGTTCAGCGCGAACAAAAAAACCAACAAAGGATGCATAATCGACAGACAGCAGTTCATCTTTCTCATAGGCTGCTGAGTCTATTGCAAATGTTCTTTTCCTTTCTCTGATGAGGCGGATGATACTTCCTATTTTCTTGAACGGACTTAATCCAGGGCGGTTCATATCGCACACCGTATCGTCCGGAAAATAAACCGCTGCAGCAACACCCCCGGTCTCCGATGAAAGGACGAGAGACTGAAATTGACCGAGCGCTCCAGGCTGAGGCCAAGCGTCGTCATCGAAACAGACGATCCATTCACAATCTGTCTGACGGGCGGCATAATCCATGCCACGTGCGAACCCACCCGCGCCACCGAGATTGATAGTCTCATTCAGAATGTGGAGGCGTGGGTCTGTCTGGCTCGCCAACCAGCCTCTGGTACCATCGGGACTGGCATTATTGACGACAACCACAGAAGAAAAATTCTGTGCAAGTGTATGCTTTATAACCGTTTTGAGCATCGATAGCCGGTTATAGGTGACAATAACGGCCGTTACCTTGCAAGGGCCCTGTCCGGTTGAGGAGGCAGAATTGAGGGACATGTCGTGCCTCACAGAGCCCGCTTGACGCGCGAGGCGACACCAGACAACGGTCGGCGCAGCAGAGGGGGAAGGCAATGCCATCCGCGCGTCAATACACGACGAACCAGACTGTACTGAATAGGGCGCGGCTCATCCCCTGGGCCGAGGCTGCCATGGAAGATGGTTTCATACCAGAATGTCTTACGCAGGAAGAACCAGTAATAGAAACCTAACGCTGCGTTCTTGTTGTTCCAAGGCTTGGCCTCATATCCGGCATAATGCACGATTTTCGGATTTTGAAGGTCCTCAAGCACCTTGGCCCGCCAATCGGCACTCAAATGAGGGAAGATCTCGCCAATACTATTGACGCAGTTCCACGATGTATCCAGCATCTTGACCTTTCCAATCAGATATTTATTTAAAATATCCTGGTCCAGGAACCAATAGCATCGGCTACTCAGATCTTTAATAGCGACATCGGCAATGTCAGCATTTCTGAAGGCGTTCAAATCGAAGAGAATAATGCCCGCCTGAAAATAGGCGTCTCCTCCGGTTTGCAATCCCAGATAGTCACTAAGATAACGGCCCGCAGGAAGAGCGCCGGTTTCAGCGAGCGAACGAACACCTGCCTTTACGAAGTTCTTCATGATCAGATCAGGCGTGGCAGCGATCACAGCACCATTGAGCGGTGTGTCCCACAACTGGCACAGATCGGCCAGAACAATGGTATCGCAGTCAACATAAAGAGCCCGCGGATGATTGAGCAGTAGCTCTCCAAGCGAGAGTCGATAGAACGTCGCAAGGGAAAAATGCATATGCGTACTGACGTCGCGATACATATGCCGGCAATCCAGAAAGGTGAGACTGCCTTTCTCTTCGGGCAGCCCACTATGAAACTGCTGCCTGAGGAGATTACGCTTGAATGCCGGAATTCCCCCATCCAGCACGATCAACTCGAGAAAACGGTCGGGGCTGAAAGACGACTTTATAGACTCCAATAATGCGCCCAGATGCGGAACAAAATTTTCGTCCGCAGCCGTCACAATTGTCACGGCGGTGTCTGGCGGAGCAGGAAGGCTTCTAGGTAGCACGCTCTTCTGCCCTGTTCCCGTGTTCTCGAAAAAGCAACGCGCACGCTCAATCAAACCTGTGTGTGGACCGTGTGAGGAGGCGATGAAAATGTTGAATAGCCGCTCTCCCAGATAACCATAAATTCTGCGTGCCTGTGCTGAATAGTTGGTTAGATCGGCTCGCCGCTCGACCTCTGAGAGAATAGCGAAAAGCCATGTACAATAGCTGTCAAACAATTCACGACGGAATACGAAGACATTAGTGAAATATCCTTCATCTGACGCCATGACTGTATCGAATGCGGCCAGATCACCGGGATACAAATCGGCTATAACGGAACGTGTCAGATCAAGGTCATGGGCGAAATGATAGTCAGAATCGACGTAATGCTGGTGGAATGACGTGTATCCAACATTTCTTACCGACCATTTTTCCGGAAGGATAGCGCAGGCATCCGGATTGTTTTCTATCGTTTTACGAACTGTCTCTGCATTCAGCCCCATCGCCTGCAAAGACCCGGTCGTCATCTCAGGCAAAGCGATGCAACCGTAGCGGTCAGTTTTCAGACCCGTGCACGCAAAGTCCAGAAAACGCCGATAGTGCATGAAGCCGACCCAGGAGGCGTTGCGGTCATTTTTCCACGCCCAATACAGGGTTGTCAGCTCACAATACTCGCCGTTTTTCCGGGAGATATTGTCACCCGTATCGTCACCTGGCATGGGCAATGCCGTGTCAGCCAGAGCCCTACCCGCCTGAATTGGGCGAAAGACATCATCCTCAAACGTGAAGCCTGCGCTATGATGGCAGACATAAATGTGAACAGGACCAGAGCTGGCCTGACGTGTTGTCATTGGATGTTCTCTATGCAACTCACAGGTTGGGATTCACTCAAAGTTGAAGTACCCGGGGCTGCCGGAGAGTGATTTGTTCATCAATCGGGCTGCGATATCAAGTTTATCCTGATCTGTATAGAAGGTAGATGGAAGGATCGCGGAAGGTTTTTGAGCCTTTTTTCTGTCTTCCCGTGGAGACGGAGGCCTGTTGTGAGCTCTAAGCATCATAGATAATTAATCTCAGGCTGTGTCGCTTTTGTGACGAGACTATCAGGCAATTAATGCGATACTAGGGCCTTGCCCCGGCCTGCCCAGCGAAGAAACGTCGCGCTATCTGATACCGCGCTGAACATTTGATGTATGCCGCTTGAGAAAACATCATTCAGCCGAGACGAACAGGCACTCATCCCCATTCACGTCACCAGCCGGGAAACAATATCCCAGCATCAGACAAAGATTTTTCAGCTGATTCAGTTGCCTGAAAATGGTGCCGGGTGAGGGATTTGAACCCCCGACCTTCGGTTTACAAAACCTGTTCATATAGTCCGTAACGTACTGATGTATCTATATTAATTACCCCTTCCTATGGAAGATTATCCGGCTTTCTATCCGGGTGAGCGCCATGGTTGCATGATTAGCTCGTATGAGCGGATGGCGAAAGATCCCCAGATGTAGAATCTTCCGCATCGCCTTCGTTACTTGATAAAGCCGACCTCAAACTTTGCCTTGCCAGCAAGCGACTGCAGGCTGGTGTTTTCCGGGTAGGACTCCATGAGTGGAAAGAATACTGACCCGCCGATGATGCTGCGGCCGTCAGCGTCTTTGGGACGGAGGCCCCAGACATCTTGATATGTCATTGGCACAATCTGTCCGTTCACGGTCGTGTTGCCGATATACATCATGATATGGCCGGGGATGTGGATAAGTGTCGTGAACGGCTTACCGTTTTTTACGAGATAGTCGAGTCGCGCGTCCAGATCTGCTTTCGTTAGATCGACCATGCGGCTTGTCGCCTGGATCTGGGCCAGCGAGTTGCGCGGCATGAGGATGCCAAAGGGTATGAGCAGGCTACGCAGCTCCGCCGAGCAGTCGTTGTAGAAGTTATAATTGCCCCAACCATAGGGACGGTTGACGAGCGAGCGCACAAGCATGGCGAGATTGGCGCGATTCATCGCTAGCGGCATTGGCGCGAAGGCTTGATCCTGGTCTGCGTACCAGGCGATCTGCGCATGTCCCGTGGCATCGCTCACTGGGATAGCCACCTCGGTCACGCCGGATTTGGCACTCCTGAACGGCAGAATCGTACCGATGCGGGCCGTGAAATGAAAAACGTTATCGTCAAAGATCGAGACAGGCTGGCGGGTTGCTGCACCAAGATGCGCTGACGCCATTTTGACCCAGCTATTCACGAACGGCTCACGTGCCTGAGCGATATCCTCATAATGCACCCAGCCTGTGACATCCGGCGAGACAACATATCTCCAGCGATGATCGCGGCTGACGGTCAGTGTGTAGACCGGCGTGCCAGGCCGCACAGACGACATCTGAAGATTGTCGAACGGATAGCCCTCGCCTGCCTTGCGCGGGTCGTTATAGGCGGGGTCATCTGTCGGGAGCACCCGCACGAGGGTTTCCCGCAGAGCGATACCGCGATTGGCAGCGTGATAGCCGTTATCGATGTCTACCGCAGCGTTATCGCGCACGGCATTTTTCCAGGCGTCATCGTGAATTCTGAAGTTCTGCCCCCAGGACTGACGCGCCGCACCCAGATAAGCATTGATGCCCCAGTCGCGCGTGCTCTCCACGCCGGCTGCGAGCAGCTTGCCCACAAAGACAGGATTCCAAGGGGAATGACCGTCATCACCCATACCGAAATATTGTGATTTCAGCGCCGCGAAATAACGCTGCTGGGTTGCTGCGTCGATAATGGCCGCAGTCGGGTCTGCGCCAGCCAGGATCCATTGATCGACCGACTGCGAGTAGTTTGTGAGAGGGAAAACGGATTTGGTTGGGTCGATATAGTCAGGGTTCGACCTTGCTGCGTCTTGAGGCGCAGGAACCGTTCCGCTCTGACAGGCAGCGAGGACAAGAGGTACGATAAGACAGGACGAACGTAGTATTTTGGTGGGAATTCGATGTCTCAAGGACTTACCTCTTGTTCAAGGAGAATATAGTTCGACTATACACGAAAATAGGATAAGATGTAATTCGCGATATTCTATCCGGTGATGCCGACATTCCTTTCAGTAAGTGCACATCTACGGCGCACGCTCACGCCACGCTATGCAGCCGCTCAGGCATCAGCTTTTCCAGTCTGGCGAGGCCCTTCGCTGTAATACGCACCTGCTCTGTCACCTTTTCCGAGCCGTCGGGGCGGGTAACGGTGGTGATCTTGTGGTCCAGATCGCCATTGGAGGTGTGAGCCTGATAGCCCAGCCAGTGATCGGCGCCGGGGCGGCGGTAGATCCAGCCATTATGCGCCAGCCAGTCGAACAGGGCCTTGGGGCGCATATGCAGGTTCTTGGCGGCGGCGGTGATGCACAGACTGCCCTCGGCATTCACCAGCCGGTCATACACCTCCGCCTTGGGAAGGGTTTCTGCCAGGGCCGCTTTCTGCCGGGCCACTGTGGCCTGCAACACGGCCAGAGCCCGCGCAGCGAGGGCCTCGGGCGTTTCCTCCGGGGTGGCCGTCATGTAGCCGCCGGTCTTGCGTATGGCGGGCAGGACTTCCTCGAACACCCAGCGCTCGAAGCGTTCGGCCTCGGGGCGCTTGCTGCGGACGATCAGCCGCAGCACATCGGGCTCTGACAGAACGCGGACATCCTGTGTCCGTCCGAGCGCGTCGACGATGGGGTAGCGTTTCGCGACCCCACGGCAATGCTTGGCCAGCGCATCTGTCGCATTGGCATAGCCCAGCCGCTCGGCCACATCCCTGCCGACAAAGAACGGCTCGCCACCGATCGTAACCACACGGATTTCCCTGCCCTCGAAGCTGAGGGGGATAAGCATCTCATTCATACGGCATTCCTTTGTGCGAAGAAGGTGGCGTCCTGGATGAAACTGAAGAGGAGACGGATTTCCGGGCTGCGCTCGTCCACCTCAAACGCGTGGAAATAGGAGGGGAGATACAGCTGGATGAGGCATGCTTTGGCCCCAAGCCCCGTGGGCGTGACGGCCCGGATCTCGGCCAGGTCATCCAGCTGACTGTCGAACTCGCCCAGGAGAGCGAGGTATTCCTCATCAGTAGACTTGTGCGTTCGGTCATTCATGACCCGATGCGTTTCGATAGCGCGAGCGATATGCCCCAGTAGCGTGGCATCGGCCTCGCCTAGTGCCTGCGCGGCTGGAATGAAGGCGGCGATTGAGCCGACAAAAGGCAGAACGGCAAGTTGGGAGAGAACAGCACGTCGAGATGTGCTAGGAGAGGCATCAGCCTGTGGCATGGGGTGTCATCCCTGCTGGAGGTTAGGGCGATGGGAGAAGGTAGGACTTCTCCCATCGCCTGAAGGTTATATAACCAATATAACCTTGGCAGCAAGAGATTTACTAGGTTAGATAACCTTTATGGCTATTAACAAAGACAAAACGACTCAGAAGCTGATCTCAATGCCGAAGGAAATGGCAAATGCGATAGCTGAGTACCGTTTTGAAAACAGAATAAAATCAGAAGCGGAGGCCATCCGGAATCTGATATTATTGGGATTAAAATCCTTAGATTATGGAAAGTAATAATCTATATCATATCAACCTTTATTTTTTTCATTCGGTCAACCACTATTGATAAGTGTAATTTTAGCATATCAAGATGAATCACAGCGTTCTTGTTTATAGTTATAATACTAGCTATGGTATCGTTGCCACTATTAATTTCTTCTCTAATTCTGCTAAGATTATAATTCATATTTGTGATCGTCGATATCTCTTCTAAACATTTTTCAGTAAGATTTCCAACATAAATAAGATTACCGGTTATATCGTCTGCAACGCATGGTATTTCGTCCCAGTTATTATAGGAGATGATTTTAGTAAGATTGTTCATAAATGATGTTTGGTTTAGGATATTAAAGTCTATATACGATTTTCTATAATTCGAATCCTTAATTACTTCAATATATCTATCAACGTAATTAGATATCTTTCCAAATTCAACTATTGAATAATTTATTAATTCTTTTAATGTAAATAACTTATTCTTCTGCCTATTGCGTGACTTTCTTCGTTCGTTCCAGATGATGATCCATGTCGCAATTATAGAGAATGCACCACCAAGAAATGCAAGCACACCGGCAATAAGTGTGTAATCTCCAGCATATCGGCTAGCTTTGCCTTGAATTTCAGCTGCTCGGATAGTTGCTCTCGCCGCTGCACATGTGTCCGCACTTGTGGGAATATGCATATGCAACACATTATAACAATCTAAAATTAAGTTATCAGCCATCGATCTTATATGCCTCCCTGACAATGCACTAGGGCAGAATTATACTTATACTTTAACACGTAAATGATCGGATACGGCGCTTTTAGCCATTTAAGATCTGATGGAGGTAAGTCGAGTAGCGTCACAAGACCCTTTTAGGTTAATCGTTGTTCAGATTAACGGCGTGCCGAGAATTCATGCCGATACGATTGACCAAACAATAGATGGTCAGCCACTTAGAACCTTTCGCAGGCCTTGGCCAGAACCGTGCAATCACAGCGCAGAGTGAAATTAGAAACGTCCCTATCAGCGTCAGATCGGCCGCGATCTCGGCCGGAATGAACGGGAGTACGGACGCGTAAAGGCTTTGCCAGTCCAGTGTCATGGCAGTGTGTCCTCATATTCAATTGTGGGAAAGAAAAGAGACGGTCGATCAGACCGTGAACGGCACACCCGAAACAGGGCGGCCCTGATAAACAGAAAGCTCGATACGGCGACGACGCTGAAGGCCGGGCAGGGGCACCAGACGGCCATTCACCGTCGCCTTGTCCCACCGCAGAAGCTGCTGCCCCGCCGCCGCGTAAAGCCGCTCGTTGAGCAGCCGCAGCAATGTCGAACCCCGCACAGCAGCGCTCCCGACATTATACTGCCACGACAGCAAAGCCCCTTCCTGCCAGGGCAGAAGCGGCACGGTCACCATATCAGCCAGAACCCGCTGCAACCCGACCACTGTGCGCTCCAGCAAGGCCACGGCCTCGCCCTCGCTGATCGGCTCCGTCAGCCGCGTAACCGGCGACCCATCGGCCAGCGCACGACTGCCATAGCCGATTGTCCAATACCCCGCAGGGCAAAGATAGGGCGCAAGACGCAGCCCCTCGAAATCGTCCCGACGCAAAAGCGCCGTGGCGATGTTGAGCGCATCACTCATTACCGGAGTCTCCAGAACGAAAAAAGCCGCCCGGATTGGGGCGGCTTGGTGGTCGGATTTGGGCTAAAATCATCGTCGGCTGTCGCGGTCAGCCGAAAATATCTAGATCGATATTAGTGTGCCAGAGCGCGTTTATTCTACTGGTTCAGGCGCGCGCTGCGTTGGTGCGTTTGCGGCGCCCCCTTGAATTCTCGACCGAGCCGACGCGAAAGGCCCCGTTGGGCTTCTCTCAGGGGCGAAATGCTGCAAGCCAACAGGTTGATCCATCCCGACGTATACGGCCTCGATACCGCCACGGGCGTGATAGGTTTCATGCCAAAAACCCGCACCCGCCGTCATCTCTCGTATACGGCGCCACCAGTCGGCATGCGGTTCGCTGCGCGTAAAACGCTCGAGCGCGTCCATATCGCGCCAGTATTGACGAAAGCCGATATGCGTCAAACTGAACCTCAGGCCCTCGTCAGCGAGCAGACCATCTGGGCGATCACGAGCAATTTGCGCCAATCCCTGCCCGATCCGTCGCATCGCAAGCAGGCTGCGCATGCCCCGCATCCTAAAACCGAGCATGATCATCACGAGATCTGGGTAAGCAGAAAGGTCTACGGACTGGCGGTTGATTGCGGCTTGCATGATGCAGCTCCATGGAGTTTACAATGTAAGCGTATTGAGTTTGGTGTACATTGTAAACATGAATGATTCCGTTTCCAGCGATCTGCGGACACGCCTTGTCGCCGCAGCTTTGGCGTCTCTCGAGCGAGGAGAGGCAGTGGGGCTGCGCGCCGTAGCTCGCGAAGCTGGCGTGTCAGCTATGGCGCCCTACCGACATTTTCGAGACAAGGAGGCTCTTCTGGCCGCTGTAGCCCTGCATGGCTTCGAGACGCTTCGCGTAGTATTGCTGGCCGCAGATCAACAGCCGGATGCCCAAAAGGCCCTGCTCGCACAGGGCGAGGCCTATGTCGCTTTCGCCCGGAAACAGCCTCAGCTTTTCCGCCTGATGTTCGCCGGACATGATGGCGGGCCCCCACCTGTCGAAGACAATGCATATGGCGTCATGGTCCGACGGGTCCAGCAGGTCGCACCCGATAACCTGGAGGCCGCGACACTCGCCTGCTGGGCCGCTGTTCACGGCCTCGCCACGTTGGCTCTCGATGGTGGATTATCGCCTGCCGGATCATCCTGCGAGCGTGCGGCCATTATGCTGGTGATCAGAGGGTTGTGTAGGGATGGCGCTTCCGGGTGAGGAGGAACGGGAAGCGTAACGACCGACCGCTCCCGCCTTCAATTCGGATATGCGTTCTACGCAGAAGCTTTCCGTATAGCGGACACGATTTCGATTTATGTATATATGAATTGAACCTATTGAGGGCGATCTACAGCCTCTAACTATGCCCGTCTCTTACCGATAGCATTTCTTACTGATAAAATGGAGTTATCAACTATCCAACGCGGGCTAATAAAATCTGTCCATATACGGCACATCATATGCTCTCCGATTGTAAATCTTGCAGTTGGATCTTCAATAACCAAATCTGGAAAATGCATGTGGCACTCGATTTTATATTCGCTGGCTTCAACATTTAGTGTGACATGCTCAGAAGCTAGTGTTTCTTCAAATTTTTCCAAGTAAAGAATAGTAAAAATATGAATCTCACCTCGGACGAAAGCTTCAAAAGACGCTGGATCTGAAAATGTCAAAGGGTATGGATAATAGCAACCCCATAGCATATTGGTTTTTATTTCGTTCACATAAGTAATTAGAGATTTCGATAATAAATTTTTCTCTCCAAAAAGCTTCGCATAATCTACATTATCTTCTGATATTATAACTACCCTTAGACACTCATCAACCTCAAAACTCACGGAGCCTCGTTTGATTGCCTCTTTAACGGCATCTTGCAGCTCTCTATTATACAATTTGGGAGAAGTAGAACATTCCACCCTAATAGTAGAGCCAGAAACACCACGAAAGTTCTCTGCATGATCCGATTTCAAAAAATCAGATAGCGTTTGCAGTTTAAGCTTTTGTCGTTTATTACGACGATCTTTCGTCTTGGATGATTTGACCTCGATAGGAACGGGGTCACTATCCCCCAGCAGGCAAATATCACCGTAACGGAGAACATTTGTAATATCGCATAGAACTGCAGGAATGTTATGCGAGATTGCGTTTTCCAGGGCCATCATTTCGTTTTTATGACCATCTTTTCCTAAGATGAAGCCACCACTTTGTTTTATATTGTAGGTATTCGTATCGAAGTAGGTTTGCTTCAAAGAAAATCTGTCTACGTAGAGAAATGCTAAGCAATCCCCGAGGCACAAAAAATTATATCGCACATATTGCCAGTCTTTCGGATTATTTCCATGAATTTTCGCATCACGGATTTCATTTTCTGCTTCCTCAATAGAAGATATTATTTGTCTTTGAATTTTTAGGAGACGCGAAAAATTTTCTAAATCTTCGGAGAAATCATGAATTTCACGATGAAGCGCAAATAACTCCGGGTATAGGCGGTTCTCGCTAGGGGGGGAGAGGTTGTCAGACGCTGGAACAGGAGACGATGACATTGAATAAACTCGAGTTGAATCTCTGAATATCTTACTTGGATTTCTTCAGTCGCGTAAATATATGCACTTGGATAAAGGAAGAGAAAATTTGTAAATTCTGCTGCCTGTCCCCAGAAGCCAGCTTGGCTAGGCAAGGACAATATCAACTCTCTTTGCTTCCCACGCGGACAACTGCCGCGCATCTAATGCTCCATGCCACGTGGCCTCGTCATCAACGTAGACGCAACCAATGGCAGTCCTTTCATTCTCACGATTTAAAAGCAGACTTTCTGCTTCCCCTCCATTTCGGCCTAACAGACCGCCGCCGAATTGGCTCGACCAAGGGCCTCTCTCAGCAGTCCATTCTGCTCTCGCAATTCCTCGATCAGCTCGAGATTGACTTTCTCCCGTGCCTCCAGATTGTCAACGCGAGCATTCAGCCGGTCGATCTCTTCCTGCTGCGACGCGATGGTGGCCTTCGCGCTCGATGCGCCGAAGCCGATCAGCCAGCGGATGGTGAAAAGCAACCCGCCGATCACCGCAACCCACCAGGGCTGCGGGGTGAGGTTTTCAGGCATTGCCCACTCTCCCCAACGCTGCCCGGACATTGAGCAGGGCAAGCGCGCCATAGGCCGCAATCGCGGGCACAAGCGCGCTTGGGGTGATCAGTCCGAAAGCGATGAACGCCCAGGCCGTGAAAGCCGCGATCGCCGAGGCGCGACGCAGGGCGGGTTGATTGCAAACCGCCCCCACGATCTGCGCGCCGCCCGTCAGCCAGGCGAGCAGCGCATAGACAAGCGTTGGATCGTCGGCGCGGGGCAGAATGGCGAGAAGCTGCCCTATGCCCGGCCATGTCACATCCGTCTGCGGTAGTGAGAGAAGCAGGCAGGCCCACAGGGCGAGCGCGCTTCCGAGGCAGAATTCCTGCATACGCATGGCGTTGTCCTCCTGTTCGTTCAGACCGAAAGCCATGTCAGGGCGGCGTCGGAGAGAAGCGGGATGAAAGTGAAATTCGGACGGCTTCTGTCGAGCGTCGCGATCGTGATCACCGCCCTGACCGTTTCGCCCTGCGCGAGATTGACGGCCAGAGCGTTGACCGTGATCGGCATGGGGCCATTGCGGTCGACGCGGAGGCGCCTTTGCTCCGCCGTGTAGAGCGAGGACGAACCGTCCGAATTCAGGCGATACAGGCTGCAGATGATTTGCAGAAATCCCCAGTCGGTCTCTTTGACGTCGCCCCAGTTCTTGAGCTGGATTATTCCGGCAAATTCCGCTTTCAGCGTGGGGCCGCTGGCCCGGATATCCTGGCTGAAAAAATCCCGTCGCTGATCGTTCAGTTCAACAGCGGGAACCGATATGCGCCCCTGCGTGACGGGCGGAGTGATGGCCTCCACGGGAATGTCGGAATAGACATAGACCAGCCCCGTGAAATTGAGCCGGTCCTGCCGGTCGAACGTGTTGCCCAGCACCTGATCGCGCGAGATCGTGGCGGGCTGGCCATGCGTCAGGCGACCGATGCCCCATTCGGCCTGGGTGCCGTCATCGGCGAAATAATACACGTCACCATCGGCAAAGGCGCCGCTCCAGCCGCGTCGACCGGGTGGCGCCCCGCTCAGGGCAAAGGGGCCTGTGCCGGGGTTGTTGGACCGCTCGAGCACGAACGGGGCGAATTTCGGCATCAGAGACGCTCCTTGACGGTCATGGTCGTGGCCCGCCGATCGGCAGCGCCTGCCGGGCAGGTAATGTCACCCGGTGTCAGGCGCCCGAAGATCATCGCGCTGTTGCGATCGGGGGCGGAGAGATCGGGCACGAAAAGGATGTTTCGCCCCGTCGCAGCCGTGCTCTCGATGCGGCGGATCTTTGGCAGCTCGGCGATGCCCAGAGACTGGTGATCGATCGCGATTGCGCGCTGTCGATAGCGCAGGGTCGGATATTCCACCCCCGAGAGGCTGGTAGCCTCGTCGATGGTGGCCTGCCGGCTCTCATTGCCCTGCCAGCTCATATTGCGCTCGGGCTGCCAGAGCGGCCCGAGATAGGCGAGCGGGAAAGACAGGAAGCTGTCAGGATTGCCCTGATCGCTGATCGAGATATCGAGCTGCGTGATTGTCTGATCGTTCGGAAACACAACGAGGAACTGGCCCGAGACGGTTTGCGTCTGCTGCCCGCCCGAGGCGTAAACGACACCCGTCCCGTTGCGGGCAACGAGGGAATATCGCGCTCCCGCCGAGAGATTGGTGCGGTGAAATGAAAAGCCCCGGCACAGGATGGGCCGGGGCAGATGCGCGATGAGATAGGCTTCCTTTCCCGGCACGCGCCAGGCGGTCGAAGGCGCCCCCTGATCGTTTTGCAGATTGATCAGGGGCAGTTCAGCCACCTGCGCATTGCCCTCCAGCCGCGCCTCCATGAGCGCGTTCTCTGCGCCGAACGCGCAGGTCCAGGCCTCGGCCATGGCCGTTCCTTTCTGATATATTATCGTGGGATAACGACTATCTTTTCGGATTCACCCGAAATTTTCGAACAAGTATCTGTTCTATATTTTTTTGTGTTATTTTTTTTATTAAAAGTGTTCTCCACTCGTCCGGAGCAAGAGAGCGCTTTTATCTCTCGTACTGCCCGAGCGTCCGAATAGCCCGTCTTCGGTTTCGAATTGAATAATCGTAGCAGCGCGCTTCCTTCGCATAATCGTACGAGGGTTGCGCGCTGCTACGGATTAAACCAGATAACGATCAGCAATGATTTTGAATTTGCAGCCTTACAGAGTTCCCAAAACAAGATTTTCCGATTCAGGAAAAACTGGAATTTTCAGATAAGCACGTATTCTTCTGCTCTTCCTCTGAACTCAAATAGGGACCTCCTGCGATAATTTTTATCGCGAGAAGGCAGGGCTCGTCTGGCAATCGAGAAAGAGGCTCTTGTAAATCGAGAAATGCTCTTCCCATCGTCCATCGAGGTTGAGCATCACCTTCAAACTCACGCCAACCGGTCACCTCCTCGTCCTTCAGATGCTGATCTAGAAAAATAACGCCCGTACTCGTGTAAAGGCTGATCTCGCCTATGAGCACACCAAGCTGACGACGATCATCGACGAACGGTCCCAAAGTGTCGCATGGTCTGGCGACGCGGGATCGTATCCAGAGGCTCGCGATGCTACCGGGTATCATAAAGGTAGCTAGGCCATTACGAACCCGAATGGGAAAAATTTCCTGTCCTAAATCAGTCTCAAGAAAAATACCGGGATCCTTACTCAAGATATGAGTCTTGGGAGTCGGGAAATGATTCAAAGCGATCGCTCGCTCTAGTAAGCGATCATAGATAGGGCGCACGAAACCCTCATCAACCCGGAAGCAATGGGTACTGTCATTTTCGCTTTTTCCTTTTTTACTCCCGCTGAGATCCAGATGGCCGTTTTTTCTAAAGCCGTGTCGATTACCTGTATCTAGATAGCTCTCGGCTTTTGTACCATTTGCCCATATTATCGAATGATCAGCTGTCTCGATATGATAATATTCATATGAGCCTTTTATATTTTCATATGAAATCGTTGCGCCGTTGACGAGCATACGAGCTAAAACGAACGATCCATCTATAAAAAGACAATGATCAGCTGTGACGAGCAAGTCCTGGTAAGGCTCGTTCGGGGCAATGGCGTCTTTGGTTATTCTTATCGGATGATGGGTAATGTCACTCGGTTCACTATCGGCCGGGATAGCCGTTCCCTTACCAATCCAGGTAATAGGCTCAAGTTTTTTCTCCAAGTTGACTGGATCCCAAATTTCGACAAGACAGCCGACTTGCAGGTGTTCGACTGGAATGTCCCCGCTGTCTGTTCGGATTAGCGTACCTGGAAGATAGCATACCAAACCGTTCAAGTTCAGAGATCCCCCTTTGGGAATCGTGACTTGAGTTACAGCATTCGGATTCAGATTGAATGGGTTTCCTGGTATCTCATATGTAAATGTCCCTGCATTCGTTATTCCGAGTTCTACTGTAATTATAGTTTTATTTGCGCCTTGAACGTATATATATTTCACAAGCTTTTCTCTCGCGCTATCATTGTCGAGATAAAAAGTAACATTCGCTCCGGTCGGCGCATCGATTTTAAATCTGTAGCTGTTTCCCTGATACGCATTCTGAGGCAGGTAAGTCCATAGAACAATACTATCGCCAGAAGCCTTCACGCTATAGATGTGACTCGTATACCATGCCCCAACCGGCGCGTTCTTTGCATCTATGTAGAATACATCGTCATCGACATTATAGTTTGCTGATTTTCCATTCCAGTTTACGGTCATAACATTCACCCACGAAGTTTTAATATCGAACCCAAAAGCGTTTTAGATATCGCCCACTTCTGTGGTGGGTAATCACGGAACATATATAAATATATAATCGAACTAAATTCGAGAAATATTTAGATATACCGTAGTATGCAGAGTCTTGCGACTCCTCTATATCCAAGACCTTAGCGCGACATGAGTCGACGCGATCGGACGTTAAATAAGTTGATGATTTTGTTTTTTCCATATACTTGTAATCACGATTTTGTGATAGCTATATATTTGATGATTACTACTTATATATAATCACATTGTAGTTAGCAATCTGCAAACACCACAAACCTCTTAGGTATACAAGAATGCAGACCACGTTAGCCCTAATAAAATTGCACCACTTTAACAGGTTGTTTTTTTTATAAAAACAATATTCGTATCGTTAAGATAACAAAACTGCAGTGGTATTAAATCGGATGTTGCGTCGCTCGCCGCGTTATTCGCTCCCTGACACTGACCCTCATGGTAGAAGAGACCGCGAAAAGAGTGGTCCTTTGTCGTCATCACGGTCTCATGAGTATACTCGTGGATAAACGGCCACACATGGAAACGAGAGAGGCAGGGCGCCCTGATTTCAGCGCCCTAGACCAGAACGGTCAGGGTCACGCTCGCCTCGGCAGAGCGGATCTGCTCGCCAATCACGAGCCCGGTCACGCCCCCGCGCAGACCCGGCGCTGGCAGATCGAGCCGCAGCGCCTGGCCGAGATCGATGCCGCCCGCGACCGAGCGCGGCAGGGTCAGGCTCCACAGACGGCGCTCCGCCCCCCAGAGATCGCCATGGCTGTTGGCGGCGTTCTGGGCATCGCTTTCGTTGATGAGCGCGGTCGGGATCACCGGCAGATCGCCGGGCTGGCGATAGCGCAGCTTGATGGTGGGCAGATACCAGGCCGCCACACGGTCCTCCTGCAGCACATAACTCTGCCGATCGGCCGTGATACGCGGATGCAGCGCATTGCCGCCCTGCTGTACCGTCTGGTTATGCGCATAGCCGATGCGCCACCGGAAAGGCGGTGGCGACAGCCCGCTATCGAGCGCAATCCCCGACAGGGCCGTGACCTGGTCGGCCGTCAGCACCCGCGAGGGCGTGCCGCCGGGCATTTGCAGGCGCAGGGGCGTGAGCGTGCCCTCATGGCTGGGCACGAGCCGGATACCGAGCCCCGAGAGCCAGGTATTGACGATCTGGCGCCCCGTGACCGCCTGGCTACCGTCCCAGTACCAGCCCGCCTGGCGCGTATCCTCCCATGATCCTGCAAGCCATTGCGCGGGCATGGTCAGATCCTCGATCAGCATCTGGCGCAGGAGCGGCAGCAGAGTGCGCGGCGCTGCCCCCGAGGGGAAATCGCCCGTGGCATCGACCGTGATCCCATAGACGGGCTTTGTGCCGAGCCGGATGAACAACCCGCCCGAGCTGCTCTGCATCTGCCAGGTGCCCGGTGAGGGTGGTGACGCATAGAGATCGCTCACGGCTCCGCCATAGGCGATGCCACCGGCAAACCCGCCCTCGTAAAGCGCCGCCACAGAGCCCGGCCCGTCGCTGATCTGGTAAACGAGATTGACGGCATCGATCAGCACCGGCGTCAGATTGAGCGCCGTGCCACGCAGGCGCGGCATCGAGCGGCCCTTGACGTTGGCATCTCCGCCAACGCGCCCCGACCCGGCATAGGAGCCGACCGGCATGATGACCTCATCGAGCCAGCCGGAGACCTCACGCAGTGCAATCTGCACGGTGAGCCGGTCGGGTTGCCACGAACTGCCCAGCCCGGTGAATATGGGCACAAGCGCCGCGCTCGCCGGGTCGAGATCCATCTGACGCGCCGTATCGCGGGATTTGAAACCGGCCCGGATACGCACCGGCATCCGGTCGATCACGCGATCGCGGATGAGCGCATCGAAACGCCCATCGGGATTGGCGAGGGTGATGGCGCCCCAGCTTTCGCGCACCGAGGGCGAGGCTGGCGACAGATCGAGCCTGCGATCGATCGCAAAGGCATCGGCCAGCAAGGGCGGATAGGGCCGACCGGCCTCATCGACATACCCCGCATCGGACAGGCGCAGCGTGTCGATCGCGCTGCTGCGAAACGGCAGGAGCGTGATCGTGCCCGCCGCCGATGTGCCCAGACCACGGACGAATTCGACATCGAGCGGGCGCTCGGCATCGATCTCGACCGCATGGAACAGAACGCCGCTCATGCTGCCTTGCCCTGCGCCTGGTGGCGCTGCTCGGCAAGCTGCTTGTTCGCCGTCTCGAGCAGGCGTTGCAGCAATGTGGCCAGGGTCTGGTTATTGCTGGCAAGCATCGCCTTGAGCGCCGATTCAGTGATCACGTCCGGCTTGAGTGCGCCGACCGTGAGCAGCATCTGCTGGATACGCGTGTAGTCCGCCGCGTAATCCTGCCCTGAGCCGTTATAGCTCATGCTCTGCGTGAGCAGGGCCTCCGCCGCGCTGCGCATGGATTGCAGCGCCTCATAATCGCCTTGCCCGGCCTTGTTCGCGAGCGTGTTGAAATTATCGTTTGCGGCCCGGTACTGCGCTTCGGCCGAGAGAGGCGAATAGCTGGATGTGCTGAGCCCCTTCGCGAAATCGAGCAGGTTACTGACGACGGACGCCGCCGAATTCGAGGCCTGGTCGCGTTCCTGCTTCGCCGTTTCGACCGCCTTGTCGGCATATTGCTTCTGGATGGCCAGACGCTCTGCCGCGAGCGTCCGATCGAGATCCGTCGCCTGCTGCAGATAGGTCTTATTCCCGGCATAGGCGTCGCCCAGAAAGCCCTTCCAGGACTCGGCCAGCTGGCGCCTCTGCTGCGTGGCCGAGAGATCGAAATCCATCAGATCGGCGCCCTGCTGATTGCCCTGCGCCGCCAGGAGCCGGGCTTTCACCGACTGACCGCTTTCGGTCAGGCTGCGCATGTTCTGATCGTAACCCTCCCGATAAAGCGCGCTGAACTTGTTATTGAGCGCGTTGCCATCCAGCCCGTAGGAACCGGCCTGGCTGGCCGCGTCCGCATAGGTCTTTTTCAGCGCCTCCATCTGCTCGACCCAGCTTTGCTGCCCGTCGACCGTGGCCTTCATCAAGTTGGGCATGGTGTTGCTGACAAACTCGGTGATGGTCGCAACCTGCGATTGCAGATCGCTGGTCGCGAGCGTCTTACCGTTGAGCATATGATCGAGCGCCGTGCGCAGATCGCCCGTGGCCTCGGTGAAGCCCGAGACCGTCACCGTGCCATCAGAATTGAATTTCGAGACGGCAACACCCAGCGCATCCACCGTGTCGGCCATGCTTTTCAGCTGCGTCACCGCGCTCTGGAACGAGGCCACGCTATCAAAGCTCGCGGGCATCCCCTGCGAAAGCGCCTGGCTGAATGTCGGATTGTCATCGCTGCGCAACTTCACGCCGCCAAGCAGATCCTTGAGGCTCACGGAGCGCTGATCCGGGTCTTTGTTGTTCGGATCGTCGCGCACCGTGCCGAGATAGGCATTCTCGGCCTTGAGCCCAAGGCTGCTCATCATGGTGTTAAGCCTGGCCAGCTCGGTTTTTAGCTGAGCAGTGATGGTGTCGGTCTGCTTCTGGTTCCAGCTTTGCCCCATCTTGAACTCGTCGCCCTCGAGCAGCACCTGGTCGATCGTGTAGGGGTTTTTCTTGTGACCGAAGAGCCCGCCCAGAAGGCCACCGGCGCCGCCGCCGATCAGCCCGCCGAGCATCGTGCCGATACCGGGGATGAAAGAGCCCAGCCCTGCGCCAAGCGCGGCGCCAACACCCGAGCCGAGCAGCCCATAGGTGCCGCCGCCGATATTGCCGAGCGCCGATCCGAGGCCCATGCCGCCGCCAATGCCGCCGAGCGTATTGCCCACCGTAGCCGTGCCGAAGAGCTTCGTACCCATCGCGCTCGATAGCCAGCTGCTCGAGCTGGCAACGCCGCTTGTCGCCGTGCCAGCACCGGGAATGGACACGCTGCCCGCCTTGCCTGCGGCGCCACCGACCGATCCGCCCGACGCCAAGGCATCGGAGAGGCTCGAAAACGTGCTGCGGCTTCCACCATCCAGAGCGTTCATGGCCGGATTCATGAGGCCGAGCTTTGCGACGAGCCCCACTACCTGCGTCTGTAGCCCAGAGAGGATCGAACCGAAGCTCACAGCCCCTTTGCCACCCTGCACGAATGCCTGAGTCACGCTGCTAGTCATGGCGTTGAAAATCCCCTCCATGCTGCCGGTCAGGTCATCCATTGCCGATTTCTGATGCTGATAGGCATTGGTCGCGGTCTGGATGGCCGCCACGTTGTCGAGATAGGCCCGGTTTGTTTCCGAATTGACGTTGCCCCCCTCTTTCAGAATGCGGTTGCGCTCTTTGAGCACCGCAATCTGCACCGAGGTGGCATCGCTGTTTTGCCCGATCGCCGCCGTCTGGGCCTTGATGACTTCCAGATCCAGCGACTGACTGTAGAGCTTGCCCGCATTGGCCATATCGACCTGCGAGGCGGTTGCCGATTTCATGGCACCCGTCAGGATCTCGATCTGGCGGGCCTGCTCGGCCGTGCCGTCGATTGAGGTGGCGCGCACCTTCTCGGCGGCTTCCATCGCCTGTTGGTACTGCGTCAGCGAGCCTTTCGACGCTTTGTAGCCAGCGAGCAGATCCTGCTCGGCCTGCGTGCGCTCATTGATGGCTGCCACCGACTGGTTGAATTGCCCCGTCAGAATCGCCTGCTGTCTGGCCTCCGCTTCGGCCAGTTGGGCGGCTGTGGCGTGTTCCTGCCCCATGCGCCTGGCAGCTTCCTCGACCTGCTGATGCACTTGGACCATCGAGGCTTCCGCCGCCGAGTAGGTTCTGGCGCTTTCAGCCGCTAGACCCTGCTGATGAGCAAGCGCCTGTAACGGGTCACGCAACTCGCTGATCGCGCCACGCTGCCCGTTGATCTTGTCGGTCAGTACGCCGGTCTGGGCGGCATACTCGGCATCGGACACCTTGCCTGCGGTGTGCAGATCATTGAGCGCCTTCTGCGCCGTGGTCAGGGCCGTGATGGCCTCTTCACGCTCGCGGATCTGGGCGGCGATGCTGCCATCACTGCCGCGCAGCTGGTCATCGACCCTGAGTTGACGCGAGGCGGTCGCCTGGGCGCCAAAGACCTCGCCACCTGTGACCTTTTGCGCATAATCCGCCACGCTATCAGGCGCTTTGGCGATCTTGCCCGACAGATACTGATCGACGTTTCCCTCGCCCCAGTTGTAGGCCATGGCGACCAGCGCCTGATTGCCGTCATATTTCGCGTACAGCCGCGTGAGCAGCTGCACGCCCGCCGTAACATTGCCGGTCGTCGTGCGCAGATCATTGCCGTTGGCATTGCCCGGCATGACCTGCATCGCGCCCAGCGCACCCGCCGATGACTGCACCACGCGGCCCTGCGTGTCATACTGGCCCGTTGCGCTTTCAACCGGCTGGATGCGATGGGCGAGCGCGATCACATCGTTATTCGCGCCCAGGCTTGCACCCACGGTGTCGATGGTCTTGCCCACCCCGGCCACATCGGACGCAGCCACCTCGCGGCGCTGCATGTAGTCATGGACAGCAGGGATCTTGTCGAGTTGCGCAGACTCCCATGCGCGGATCTCTTTGGTCTTGTCCAGGAAGGCCTGCAGAATCTGTGTTGCCTTGAGGGCGGCGCCTGACACGCCTTCGCCAAGCCAGTTCACGAACTGCCCGAGAGGGGCGAAGCCCTCATGAAGCGATACGTTCACTTCATGCAGCGCCCGGTGGAGGGGCGTCACGCCCTGGTCTGCGGCATTGGCCGTGGCCTTGCCGACCTGCCCCATGAGCAGCCCCCAGGCGCCGATACGATCACCGCTGGTCTGCATATCGCGGATCTGCTGCACCAGCCCCTCATGGACGCCGAGCAGCCCTTTCTCGGCGAAATCCTCTGCGGCCTTGGCTGGATCTGCAAACGCCGCCGTCATTTCCTTTGCCGCGTCGGGCACATCCTTGCCCAGGACCGTTGCAAGATTGCGGGCGGTGGTGGCGAGCGCATCGAGATTGCCACCGCTGACCGAGGGCACAGCCGCAAAGGTCGAGGTGACCGAACGGCTGTCATTGAGAGACAGGCCACTCTTGCCCGCGATGCGCCTTGCCGCATCCTCTGCAGCGCCAGCCATGGCCGCATAATCGCTGCGAGTTGCACGCAGGGTCTGACCAAGGGCTGCGAGATGGCCCTCTTCGGTTTCGGCCGCGCTGCCCATTTTGTAGATGGCTACACCGGCCGCGACAGCGAGAGCCGCCAGACCCACCGGCCCCGTCAGTAATCCGCCCACGATTTGCGTGGCCTTGCCAAACCCGCCCATCACCGTGACCATATTGGGCACCTGATAGAATGCGGCTTTCATAGCGCCGCCACCGGCCAGCACCTGATCGGCGAATTTATGGGCCTCTCCAGCCAGAATGCCGATCTGGTAGCTCGACAGCTTTGCTGCCGTTGCACCTTCCGCTAGGGCGGCATTGTGGAGCTTGCTGGCACCCGTGGCCGCGTCGAATTTCTCTTTTTGTGCTGCCGCTGATTTGGCGATGCCGGCCAGCGACCCTGCATATTGCTCCTGTGTGATCTCACCGGCAGCAAGAGCCTTTTGCAAGGCTTCGACGTTGGCCGTGCGCTGCCGGATCTCGCTGCTGAGTTTGGTCTCGGCGCGCGTTGTCTCATCGAATTGCCGGGCCACCGACGCGCCGGAGCGCCCGAGGCGCGTTACTTTCGTGTCAGCCGCTTCCGCCGCATCGCCGAGCTTGAGCAACGAGGCCGCGTCGTCCTGTGCTTTCGCGAGATTGCTCGCAAAAGCGATGTATAGCTCGGAGATGGTGGTGGTCATCGCAAGGCTCCATGCGTGCGGCATCAGACCTTGCGTCTGGAACGCAAATACGCCCGAGTATTGCCGTGATCTGGTAGGAAAGTCCGCGCATGTCCCGAAGAGACAGAACATGCGCAACGAAAGAAGGAGCAGAACCATGTTTCGAAAACTGACGGGAGCAGCGATCGTGCTCACAGCGGTGACCGCTATCATGCCTGCGCAGGCAGCGACTGGTGATTCACTCTCGATCCCGTTGTCAGCTTCGACCGACATCCAGCGTCAGACCGTCGCTTACAGCTGCAAGGCAAAAAAGGGTGCGAGTTCAGCCAAGCTGCGCGCCGTCCTGCCCGAGAAAATCGTCAAGGTAAGCTATATCAATGCGGGCGATATCAGCCTTGCAGTGCTTCCGGTCGATGGGAAAACGCAGGTCTTCACCAACGTGATTGCGGCAAGCGGCGCCAAATATGTAGCGGCCGAATATGTCTGGTGGAGCAAGGGCAACGATGCCATGTTCTCGAGCGAGATGGATGCCAGCGCCATGCTTCAATGCCATGAGATCAAGGGCTGATCATTACCGTTCCGGCTTTCATGACCGAGGACTGATCTCGAGCGCCGGATAAGTCATGGTAGAGCCCGCCCGCGTTCTGCGCTCGCCCGAGGCGCCGCGCAGGATGTAGGGGGCAGATGGGGCGACACCGCCGCCCAGACGGATAAAAATCTTGCTGAAAACGAGCGTCGGAAAGCGCCGCATCAGGCTCTGGCGCACGCGCTCGAGTTGATTGCGCCTGATGCGCGGTTCCAGCGCCCCGGTTTCAATCTTGCGGGCGTAGGGCATCGGATTAACGATCAGGATCGTGGCACCGGCGGCCAGATCCTTGAGCGGCTGTTTCCACAGCTTGTCGTCGCAAAGCAGCAGCCAGGAATCGCGAAAGCGTCCGCTGCGCACGGGCGATGTCGAGCGGCACAAATCGAGGGCGACCTCTGCCGCTTCGCCCGTGAGATTGAAACGATAGAGAATGGCCCCGTCGAGCCGCACGCTGGATTCAGGCGCGTTGGCCTTGCCATCCACATAGCGCCGCCAGCTGGGCGGGGCCTCGCCGCGTGCGATGAGATCTTCACGCGCAGCGATCGCCCTGCGGGCCAATTCGGCGCGCAGGGCTTCAGGCGAGAGGTTCCGATCGACGAAAAGCCGAAGCGACCGGCTGAAGGTTGCAGCACGGGCCATGGTTTACCCCCTCATGAACTGGTCAATATCCTGGGTGATCCTGCGATTGCGATGCGCGATGAAAACGGCATCCATGGCGCGTATCTGGGCCTCGACCCATGGGCGGTCGTTTTCCGAAACGGCGTTGACCTCGCACCAATGCGCCAGGGCCTGCCAGCTGATGCCGCCCGGTCTGGATACACCACGGATCTTGCCCATGGCTGCGCCGAGCGTCTCGCCGATCCAGCAGCGATCGTGCTGCAGATCGTGCCAGCCGCGCCATGGACGATCGAGCCATGGCGGCAGCTCGGGCTTGCTGGCCAGCACGAATTCACGGTGCGCCGGAAGCTCGTCAGGCCCTGTGAACTGGCCGAATTCAAGCTCCCAGGCTAGCGCCTCGGTCAGTTTCCCACCGCGTCCCGATGGGCTTGCGCCTGCTCGTCACCGACACGCGACGCCGCCGAGATGGCGAGCGCGATCAGCATCGGATGCTCACCGCTTGCGAGCAGCTTGCGGAACGCGTCGACCGTGATCGCCGACCCGTCATCGTTCTGCAGGCCGTCCACATCGATCACGCAATGCTCGGCGATCGCCTGACCCTGCAAACGGTCATCCTCGCTCGGCGGCAGGGTTTCGGCTGTGTATCGCGTGGCACCTGGCTGCAGCGAGCGGTTGAGACGGCTGGCCGCTTCAGACTTGAGCGTAAAGAGGGCATCGCGGTAACGCGGTGTGAAGCCGCGTGTCGTGATGAGAAACGTGTTGCCGAGCGGGCCGACCTCGATCATTTCGCCCTCCTGCACACGGGCAGCATCACGGGAAAAGGCAGAGAGTTTTGCCATTGCGGTATCTTTCTTCTGTTTGTGTCGATGTGAAGCCTGCGTCCTCTGCAGAGCGCAGTGTGATGCAATCAGGCGGGGAAGATGCTGAGCGAGAAAGTGCCGCCACCCGGTTTCGGATTGCCCTCGATGTCGAAGGTCGCAACGATCGTGCTGTTCTTGGACGTGCCATTGACCTGCGGATTCTGCAGCGTCGATGAGAAGAACGTCAGGCCGTAGATATTGCCCTTGATATCCTTGAGCATTACCTGCACCGGCCCCTGCCAGTTGTCCTGAAACCGCTGGTATTCCGTGCTGTTGCGGAAAAAGAGCTGGATCTGGCCCGTTGCCGTGAGACTGCCGGGCCGCTGCCCCACGGCCGCCACGCTGCCGAGTGCGAAATCCTGACCGGCTCCGTCACGCGTGAGCGTGGCGGAGAACTGGCGCACCGGGGCGTCGACCTTCTTGCCGTCAATCCAGATCGCGCCCCATCCGTTGACGGGATCGAGCACGAAACTGTCGGTCGGGGCGAGCAGATCCGTCGCAGGCGAAGTAGTCAGTCTCTGCTCATCGCGAAAATCGAAATCGGCCGAGAAGGTGGCGAACTGGCCCTGGGCGATCGAAAGCTGGATCTGCTTGACGAAACCGCCCGTGCGCACGAGGACGTCATCGCCGAGCTGCTCGATGAGCGTGATGCTGTTGAAAATAGCCCCATTAGAAATCACACTTGTCGTAGCATTCGCCCCATCCACGATGGGGTCAGGCAAGATTGCAAATGCATCTAACGGGATCGCAATATAGTCTGCCGCGACCCCTCTCATATAGGGGATGATCTTGTTCAGCTTGCCGGATTCCGAGGCGAGACGGATAAATCCGGCTGAAGGAAGATCGCCCCAGAGGTAACTGCCAGACGTTGAGACTGCAACGCCTCTTTTTTCCCAGTCCGCCAAGCCAAAAGCAAGCGATACTCCTGCAGGAATATGTGCTGCCAGATCGACCGTATTGCCGGAACAGACACATGCGAACAGGGCATCATAGCTGCCAAAGGAGAGCGCGCCCGAAAGCGTGCCCCCCACGGTCTGTTGCGTTGTGACGGCTTGAGAGGCCTCCCAGTGCGGGTCGATTTCCTCGGGGCGCTGCCGATTGTTCTGACGCCGGAAATTCTCGCCGGTCAGGCGCAGGCGCTGATAGGCGATTTTCGGCGCGACGCCATAAGTCGCCTCGCGGGCATAGGCGAGCCTTGTGTCATTGGCCTGCACACCGGCCTGATAACCGGCAGTGGCTCCAGTGAAATTCATATCACGCTCCCTTCGCGGCAGAGCTGGTGCCCGAGCTGGACACCGAGCCCCCCGAGGTGACGGCACCACCCGAACTAACAGATCCGCCCGAACTGACGCTGCCGCCGGATGTCTGCGCCCCGGACGAGGACACGCTGCCGAGGTTTGACGGTGCGGGATTGGCTTCGACCGGCTTAGCGTCGGTCGCAGCCTCAAGCTGGGGCGTGAGCGCGACGCGGCGCCCATAAAAAAGCTGCAGCGCATAGGCCGTCATCGCCGCATCGCTGGTCTCGCTCACCAGGATCTGCTTTTCGGTGGCGAAAAGCCCCGCATCGTCGGCCTGCTCGATGAGCAGCTCATAAGCCTGGCCCTGTTCGGCGCCCACGGGCGCGACCGGGGCGGGCATCCCGCTCATGGCCCGATAAGGGGCGACAGCTACACGAAGCCCGGCCGCAACCGTCTTCGCGGTCCTGATCAGGGCGACTGAGGTGCCGGGCGCGTCGAGGGCAGCACCGGACAGCTCGAAAAGACCGCTGCCAGCAGCGGTCTCCGCAAGAGAGAAGAATTTCATCTTGTGCCTTTCAGGGGGAGGAGATGGCGGCGGTGGTCCGCCCGCGAGTGCGGGTCGTCGCCGCCATGTTGCGCGCATGAAAAAAGCCGCCCGTATGGGGCGGCTTTGCAAAGAACTGGTAGTCGATCCCGGCTGAGATCAGAGACGATGACGTCTCCCTTTTATGCCGGCGATCGATCTGGCCATCACATAGGCGACAGCACATCCCCCGAGGGCAGCCAGAATCGACGTGTAAGTCGTACTCTCAGCGACAAAAGAAAAGCGCGGTGGTGCATGGGCTATCATCAATGAGAATTGAGCAGCAAAGAGTGCAGCAATGAAGATGCGCGGACCAGCGTCCATCGTTTTTTCCTCCATAAGCTCATGTAAGTAGAAAGCTAGAGGGCCGCGTATATCATGACAAACTATTTCAGTCTGATTCGTGAATTATTCTGTCCTGATAGCGGTAGCGGATCATCAGGCTCATGCTGATCCAGTTGCCGGTGGTGTCGGGATCGGGCGGGTAGAGGCTTTGCCCGTCGTAATAGAGGCCCTCGGGCCAGGGCAGCGCGTCGGCCTGCTGCGCTCGAAACATCGCGCTCATGGCCTTGCAGTAGGTCAGGGCATCGGGCGTCGAGATCCTGCCCACGCGCATGGTGAGATGCAGTGCGATCTCGCCTTCCTCTTCCATGGCGTTTTCGCCCATCCCGAGCCGGTCTGATCGGCTGGCTTGGGCTTCCATGCGCCAATGGAGCGGCGGGCGATCCTCTGGCGGCTGCATCAGCACATCGATCAATTGGAGGCCCTGATCCTCCGCCACGAGCGAGGCGCGGGCATAGGCGTCATTCCAGACGGTATCGGACAGCATTTCAGGCGCCTCCCGAGGCGATCAGGGTCCAGCCGCAAAGCGTGCCCCGGTCGTAAACCGGGCTCGCATCGGTCAGGGTGTAGGTTTTCGGCCCGTCACGCAGCGTGTCGCCCTTGCGAGGCATGTAGCCGCTGCGCGTTGTCTCGTCGGCGGTGATCTGGACGATGAGCGGGGCCTTGCCAGCGCCCTCGGCCAGCTGCGCCGCCTGCGGAGGCGGGGCGTAGCCGGTGACGGTCAGACTCTCCGAGAGATTGGCCCGGCTCAGGACCATGGGGCGACCGGTCCGCAGGATCTGCCGCCTGCGTCGGCTTGCGCCCAAACTCATGACAGACCCGCCTGCGCATAGCGGGCAAGGATGGCTGCGGCATCTGGTGGCAGACCGCCCAGGCTTGAATCAGGCGTGGCCCAGCTGCTCGCCCCCACGCCTTGCTCGCTTTCCGAGCGCAGGAGCGGATCGCCGCGCTGCGCCGTGTAGAACAGGGCCCGAGCCGTCGAGAGCGTAGCTGCGCGGATATCGGCGGGCACGGTCGTGGCCAGAGCGTTACCCTGATCGTCTTTCATGCCCGGCACGATCCAGCCGCCCCGATAGGTCACGCGATAGCGCCCCGGCCACCACCAGGCACCCTGCAGGAGCGACGGGCAGAGCAGCCCGGACAATGCGCCGGATTCCCAGCCATCCGGCCCGGGATCGAGGACGAAACCGTCCTGCGTCACGTCGCAGATCGAGATCAGCGGCGTGACGGCCAGGGCGAGAGACAGGCGGCGCTCGCCGTCCCCGACGCGCAGGGTCTGGCGATACAGACCCGCCAGGACCGGGCGACCCAGCGTGGACTGAACGAGCGCCGTGGCCTGGGCCAGATACTCGCTCAGCGCCGGGTCGCTGATCTGAGCGGTAGGCTCGCCCGACAGCTGCTCGCGCAATGCGGCGAGCGAAGCCAGAGCGAGCCCCTGGGCGGGACTTTCGAGGATGGTGAGCGTCATGGCGAAGCCCCCGATCAGGCTTTCTTTGCCGCCGTGGCATCCGGCGGAAGGGTACCGGTGATGAAGGATTGCTGACGATAAACGACGAGGCCGGTACGTTCTTCGATACGAACGGTGACCATATTCTTCTCGAAGTCGTCACCCACCGTGGCAACCTCGACCGCGACGGATTGCCGGTCGAAAATCTGCGCACCGGTGGCAAAGGCACCCACCAGAAAATCGCCCTGTCGGATCGTGTTGCTGACGACAACCGGCAGACCCCACAGGGACCGCGCCGCAACGGATTGCGGGTCACTGAGGACATAGCGGCCGATGCCGTCCTTGACGGAGGTGATACGAAACCAGTCGATCTCGTGCAGGACGATGCCGGTTGCCGGGTAGAGCGACAGCGAAGCCTGCAGCATAGCCATCCGGATCGTATCGAGAGCGGCATCCGGGACCGCAAGACCGGCTGGCGCCGCAAAAGCTGTAGCCTGCTTCATGAGGCCAAGGATATTCGCCCCGGTCCCGTCGCCGTACATGAACTGGTATTCCTCGACCTGTTCGAGCCCTGCGACGCCCTGCGCATTGATGATCGAGACGAGTTCAGGAGCATCGTCGAGAGCCTGCTTCGAGGCCTTGAACAAATGGGCAATGACCGCGACATTCGCCCGGCTGAGCTCGAAACTCATATCCGAATACGGCTTGGCCGCGCCTTCAGCGACCGGCATGGCCTTATTGATGAAGCTTTTCTGCCGGACGAATTCAATAATGGGTGACGAAGTCGCTCCGGAAGGGATGAGACTACGCAAGGTGGGTTGCAGCAGGCGGATCATATCGATACCCGGCAGGCGCATCGCAGGAATGAGGGATGTTCCGGCAGACGTCGTCGCGCCCATGGTGGCAGGCCCTGTCGTCAGCGCCTTTCGCTCCATCTCGGTCCTGACCCGCCCCTGGAATGAAGATTTGAGGTCGCGTGCCGCATCGCTGGCCATGAACTCTTCGCCAAGCGACCGGGTAGCGTCCCTGGACGGTTCGTGGTGACGGGCGGCTTTCTGTTCCAGATCGGTCAGGCGAGACGAAAGCCCGTTCATCTCAGCCAGGGCCTTGTCGGCGCTGGCTCTGGTTTCTTCCGTGACCTTGCCGAGATTGCGTAGCTCGGTTGTCGAGGTCTCGGCAAAACGCCTTACCTCGTCGGTCGCAACCTTGAGATCTCGGGCGGCCTGTTCGTAATCGGACATGGGGGTAATCCTCACAAAAAAAGGCGCCTGAGGCGCCTTGCGTTGTCATTGTCAGTCAGGAATTCATGGCGATATCGGGCTTGAGGCCCGCAGCGGGTAAACAAAAAGTTCACTACACTAAACTAAAAGTATAGTGTGGATATAAATAAGTCATTTAAGGCGAATAAGCGTACACGACAATTTCATTTGTGAACCACAATGCATTGTATATTTGGAAAACCTCATGTAAAAATCATACAGGTCAGACATGTTTCGATATATACCTATTATGGCATTGGCTTCTGTATTTCTTACTGGTGCAGCATGTGCTGCCAGCGAGAATTCCGTTTACGTCTCGGCGCGTCTACTCGGCTCATTCGAGCATATCTCAGCGATGGATACGAGTTTGCGCCCCGGCGTGGGGCGCTACGTGAGCGGGCGAGAGACTGCCTCATATCCCGGCGGATCGTTTGCTGTAGGTGACAGGATCGGACAATTTTGGCGCGTAGAGGCCGAATACGTTCTGCCCAGGAGCACGGAATACACCAGTGGCTCCTCGATTTTTCCGACAAGTCTGAATCATTTCAAGAACAGGAAGCAGCGCGTCACGATCAATCTGTACCGGGATATCGCGGTGGCGAAATCAACCTCGATTTACGTGATGGCCGGCGTTGGCGCCGCGATTTCGAGCACATCCGGATGGCAAGGCAACCCGACGCGGACATTTGCGCCCAATAACAGCACAAGTGTCATGTATAATGTGGGAGCGGGCGTCACCCGCCATTTCGGAGAACATCACGCAATCGACTTGGGCTACAGATTTGTCGATCTCGGCAACGTCCATAGTGGGTTGAACGTATTTTCCAATGTGAGACAACTCCAGGACGAACAGCTCAAGGGGCACCTGTATCTGCACGAGATCATGCTCGGGTACCGGTTCACCCTTTGAAGCAGCCTAGGTTCTGACCCGAACACGTTATCGTGGTTTCAGCCCGTGTCCGGATAACGATACGGGCTGAGCGCCTCAAGCAGAGCGCGGCCTGCGTTACGCAATTCGGCCTCCGGTCCCGGATCGGGACGTGCCACCGGGTAGAACCGCCTGCGCATTTCGGTGACGCGGGCGAGTGCGTTGGACGGATCATCGACAAGGCTGACCTCGTGCAGATCGACGGCCCTGATCTGTCGGCGTGGGCCTTTCGGGTCGGTGCCGCGTATGGCCCCATCTTTTCGCACGGAGAACCCGATTGATAGGCCGCCGAGTGCGCCATCTTTCACCAGGCCGTAAAGCCTGCGCCCATAATCGGTATCCATGCCAGACAGTCGCCCGCGCAGATGCAGGCCGTGCGCGTCCTCGCTGGCGTCTTCCCACACGCCCACCGGCAGGCCGTCACCACCAAGAATGCCGTGCATGACGTGCATCGGGATGCTGCGCCCCTGCGCCTTGCGCTCGGCCAGGGTCTCGGCAAAGGCTCCGGGCAGGACGATATCGCCGTGTGCGTCTTGGTGGCCGAACACGCTGCCATAGCCCTCGAAGCTGCCTTCGGGCGCGTCGGGCGCAAACTTCCACTCGAACGGGGCGGCGAGATACTCACTCATTGTCATCTCCTGTCAGGTCTTTGCGGGGGCCTGGCGCTGGCTCGTTACCGGGCGGACCCTGGCCACCCGAGCCGAGCCCGGTGAGGTTGCGGGGCTTGCCGATATCGGTGAGCGGGATCATCTGCGCCTGCACCATCAGCATATCGCCGCCCGGCATGGGGGCGAGGTTGTCATTGGCGCGGGCCTCGTTGACGGTCATCCAGCCCGAGCGCAGCGCGGTCTGCATGTAGCTGGCACGCGCCGTGCTATCGCCGCGCAGGAGGGCATCAACGTTGAACCGGGCGAAGTATCGGTCGCGCTCGGCGGGCATGAGCAGGCAGCGCGCAACGGCCTGTTCGATGCGCTGCAGCCAGGGCATGAGGCCGTATTGCAGGAACCAGAGATTCATCTGCTCGAGCCCGGTGCCCCAGGCGGTGGATTTCTCCATCGACCCGATCATGACAGGCTGCACCCCGAACCACCGGCAAAGCGTGGCGACGCCCAGCTGACGGGTTTGCAGGAGTTGCAGATCCTCGGCCTTGAGCCCGATACTCTCGACCTTCCACCCGCCCTCGAGCAGGGGCGTCTTGCCCGCGTTCATCGCGCCCGAGTAATCGGCGAGGATTGCCTTCGCCTGTTCCTTTTGCGCTGCGCTCAGATAGGTCGGAGCGGAAATATAGGTCTGCGAGAGCAGGCCGTTGCGGAACATGCGCCCGGCCGTTTCCTCGGCGGCGAGCGCGGCCCCGATGGATTGCCGTCCCGCCGTGATCGGCGAAATGCCCATGAGCCCGTCAAAACAGAAGCCCTTGACGTGGAAGATGTCGCCCTCATCGAGCGCGAGTGTCCTGCCCTGATAGCTGTAGCGATAGACCACCGCCCCGGTGCTGGGATCGCGCTGCACGGTCATGCGGTCGGGGCGCAGCGGATTGAGCGCCAGGATCTGTCCGTCACCGCGCCGCATGATCTGCGCGAAGCCATTGCCCCAGGCGAGGCAGCACGCGGCCATGCACGACCAGAACTCGATGGGCGTCATATCGGCATTCGGCGCGCGGGCCAGCACCCGGTAAAGCGGGTGATCGCGGGCCAGGGACGATTGCCCGTCACCCTGCTGCTCATGCAGCTTGAGCGGCATGGCGCCGATGGTCTCGGACAGGAGCCGGATGCAGGCCCAGACCGTGTCGAGCTGCAGCGCGGTATCGACCGAGACGTTCTGGCCCGAAATGCTCGGCCCTCCCGCCATGAAGGCCCCTAGGCGCAGATCGGTGAGCGACACGCCCGTGACGGACTGGAACGCCGCGCTCGCGGCCTTGTAGGCCATGCCGCGCAGTCTCGTGGCGATGCTCATACGGCAATGATCCCGGTTGAGAGAAAGTCATCCATCCGGCCGCCACCGGGCGGCTCTGGGTTGCGGCTCATCAGCGTCACCGCATTGAGCAGCGCCATCAGCGGGTCGATCTTGAGATAGCCCGCCGCCTGTTTGGTGATGATGATGGCATTGCCCCTGGGCTCGACCTTCGCGTTCGAGACGGCCCAAGCCATGATGGGCCGCGCGCCATGGCAGAGCGTGCCATCCGCCAGCTTGCGCTCGGCGGTCTTGATGGCACCCGAGAGCGTCCAGCCCTGAGAGATGCCCACCACGCGCTCATGGGCGATGCCGATCTGGGCCAGCGCATCGACAATGGCGCCCACGCCCATCGGGTCGAGCCCCACGATCGCGAGCTTGTTGCTCCGGTCGATTGTACCGAGTACCGCCACCAGCTGCTCGATATCGGTGCCGGGCTCGGACGTGATGACCAGATCGCCCTGCGCCTCGAGGTCGCGCAGCTGGCTGGCCTCGCGCTTGCGAAGCGCCAGCACGCCCTCGAACACCCAGCTTTTCTGCCAGTGCAGCCACTGGCCCGTGATAGTGTCGCGGCCGAGAACTGCGAGCGACAGCAGATCGTCGAGCCCGCCACCGTCGATGCCCGCCACGATCACCTCGCAACGTTCGATCAGGGCCTCGAGGGTCAGCGTGTCATCGCCTGCGCCCTGCCAGTAATCGGCACCGACCCAGCGATCGGAGCGCAGGGCGAGGCCGATCTCGACATTGAGATGCTGCGAGGCCCAGCTGGCCAGCTCGCCCACGCCTTTCTCGCGTGCGTCGTCATATTCGCGCTTCAGGCGGTCCAGCGTGATCGACCGGCCCAGATTAGGCAGGACCATCGGCCAGTAGGCGGGATCTTCCCAGGGCGCGGCCTCGCCGGGCAGTTTCGAGGGTTGCTGGATATCGGGCGGCAATTCGTACAGCACCGGCAGAACCGGCTGGAAGCGTTTGCCGTCGCGTATCTCGCGGGCGCGGATCAGATCCTGCGCGAACACACCCCGGGGCGGACCGTCGCTCTGGGTGGTGATGATGGCGAGGAACGCCTCGGGCTGCGAGATCATGCCGCCGCGTATCTGGCGCATGACGCTGCCCGCATCGTTGCGCATGGCGATCACGTGCTGCTCATCCACCAGCACGCCTGCGGGCTTCACGCCAGTCATGACGTCCGGGCTGAACGCCTTGACCTGCAGCGTCGCCCCGGTCGCATGAAATCTTAGGCGTTTGAGATGCTGCTGCACCTGAAAGCACCGCATCAGCGTGCGGTCGTTCTGCACCATGCCGAGCGCCTGGCTGAAGGCGAGATCGGCGATTTCCTTGGTGGGCGCGACGATCAGGAATTCGGCGTTGGGGCGTTCATTCACGATCACGGCCGTCAGCATCAGCCCGGCGCCGTTTGTAGTCTTGCTGTTCTTTTTAGGCACCAGGAGGAACAGTTCCTGGATAGCGCGCGCACCTGTGTCGGGATCGAGCGCGCCGAACAGGGCAGAGAGGATCTCGCGGAACCAGTCGCCACAGGCTTGCGCCATGGCAGGCGTGCCGGGCACGTCAGGAATGCGCAGCCGGTCGAAGCAGCGCACGGCCCGCGCCGCGAGAGCGGGATTGATAGGCTCCAGATCCGGCAGGAGGGACCGGGCAGCACGCAAACGCGCCTCCCAATCCTTCCGACTCAGATCCAGCATGTCAGTTCCTTCTGTTCATCGGGGGCAGATCGTCGCCCCAGCCGCTATCGAGGCCGGGTAGGGCAGGTTGATCGTCGCGCGGGGCGGCGAGCCGGGCATGGGCATAAGGGAGCGCGGCCTTGGCGGCATCGGCGCGGATGGCGGCAGCCAGGCCGCGATTGCGGTAGATATGCGTGAGGAAGACCAGCGGCGAGCAGGATGCCAGATCCTGCGGGCTCATGCCGCTCAGGGCATCGAGGCCGGGCGCAAGCGCGGAGGGATCGACCACGAGCGGGCCGTTCCAGTCCACCTGCTTCTTGTTCCGGCTACCCTTTTTGCGTCCGGCGCCAGGACGCGCGCCACCGTGAGCCATTTCTGCTCCCTTTCCTTGATAACTTGATTTCCTTGATAGACCGGAAAATCTGCCGCTGAGCCTTGCGCGGTTGCGGGGGTAGGATCCGGCCGGACTTTCGACCTGCCCCCTCGGGGTCAGCAGGTCGGGGTTTAGCGGGTGCCAAGGCAAAAGCCTGGTCTTTGAGCGAAACGCTTTATTCAAAATCTACTTCTTCGTTTGCAATCGATTGCGCGTCTCTTCCGTTCTGTTGGTAATGCACCGCAACCAATTGGCACCATGATTAGCTTTGCTCTTTCTCAGCCGATCCAACAATGAACGGAACGAACGAACACATGGCCTCTCGTCTCATTTCTGAACGTCATCCCTGGGTAAAGTATCTCGCACTCATCAGCATGGGGGTTGCGATCTATGCCGGGGCAATCTGGATCTCGTTCTCACTCATCGTCGCTTTGGCATGGGGAGCGGTCATCGCCATTGCTGTGCGACCGATACAGCGCAAACTCGGACAGTTTATCGGTGCGAAGATGGCGGCTATCAGCCTTATCGGGCTGACATGTGTGCTCTTCACGATCATGGCTGGCATAGCGGGTTATGGCGCGGTGACCGAAATCGGATCGCTTTCGGAAAAAGCTCACCATCTCATCGCTCCTCACCAAACATCGGCACCAGCAAACAGTCCTGAAGCTGCTACGCAAGACCATGCCGCGTCGCCACGAAGCGACGAGAGTGCGGAAAAGCCCGAGCCGTCAGATCATAGTGGGGAAGAAGCAGGCTCAGGTGACAGTGCAACGCCAGCCCTGCCGCCTGCCGTCTCCGCTAGAATCGACAAGGTCAAAAGCGTTCTTCCAGCGAGCATCGCGAACAAGATCGATCCGCAGCAGATCATGAAGATGGCCAAGGCCCAAGCCAAGTCGGTCTCCAAGATCGCGGGGCTCGCAGCTTTCAAAATTCTCAAAAGTATCCCGCATCTCCTGGAAGCCTTTTTCATTGCCATGCTGACCGCAGCATGCTGCCTTCTTTCCTACGGGCGGGTCACTTCATCTCTTCGCAGGGTCAGCGTCGAACTCACCCAGCGTGACGATATTCTTCTGCACATCGTTCGCAGCATTCGTGGTGCCGTCAACGGACTGGTTCTCGTCGGTATCGGCGAAGCGCTCGTCTGCTCGCCTTTGATCTTCATTGCCGATGCCAGCCACGCAGTTATCCTGACGATCCTTCTGGCCATTGCTGCGTCGATCCCGTTCTGCGGCTATCCGGCGGCAATTCTCGTAGGCGGTATCGTCGCGGCTTCAGGGTCGATGAACATGGGCATTGCCGTTGCAGGCTGGGGGCTCTTCGTTCTGTTCTGCGGTGAGCATTTCGCCCGTCCGAAGTTCATCTCCGACGAGACCCGCCTGCCGTTCCTGCACACGATGATTGCCATCCTGGGGGGCCTGCACATGCTCGGCCTTATAGGCCTCTTCATCGGTCCAGCCATTGTGGCTGCCGCTCACATGCTGTGGTGCGAGCTCGATGGTTCTCGCCGAGGCCAGAAGAGCTCAAAACAAACTGCCTGACGCTCATCTCAGACCGTTTCGCGGCAACGGATCGCCCGAACGCGGGCGGTCTTGGTGCTGTGGCAGGAGCCGCAGAGCAGCCGGACATTACCCGGATCAAGCGGTGCGCCGCCGTCTTTCAGTTCATGGATATGATCGCCGAAGATACGGCAGCCGGTACGGCCGCAGGCCTCGCAGCTTCGCCCACGCTGGACGAGAAGGCGGGACATCAAGCTGCGCCATTCGGATGAGAGATAGAGGACGTTTGTCTGCTTCGGCAGCGCCTTTGCAATGCCGATTTTGACGCTACGCACCGCTGGCAGGACGCATTGCAATCTGCGGACTGCCATGGATCGTCACTCCAGAAATCAGGCACAAAAAAAGACGCCTGCCCGAATGGGTAAGCGTCTCGCGATCATGGGTCTCAAATATCTGCAAATTGGGGAATCCGGGTAGCACGAAATGCTTCCGGTCTGATTTTTTTTGCGATGCCAGCACAGGCGCGCTGGTGCCAGGCCTGTGCAGTCTTGTGATCGGTCCCGAGTTTCACCCCGATCTTCCGCCATTCCCACCTGTGTTGGCCCGAAATCGGATGCCGGATCATGCGCATATGCACGACCATCTTTTGCTGCCGGTCCTCGATCAGCGGTATCCAGGTCAGCACGACATCCAGTCGGTCGATCTGTTCGGCGGTCGGCCTGGGAAGGAACTCGTCACTCTCACGGTCCCAGCCGAGATCTTCCAGATCACGCAGATAGTCCGGCCATGTGCTTCTCGCACCGGCTGGGCGCAAACCAGTGGCGGGAAGGGCCGCAAGCGTGAGGGCCGCTTCGTCCAGCCATTCGCCTACCTGCTCCGGCAGGCTGCGCTCAGGGTCGAAATGCACGGACATCCTGCTCATGCAGCCAGCCTTGCACGTTCGAGGTAGTCGGCACGGTTCGGAATCGGCTCATTGACTGCACTCGCAATGCCGGACGCCACACGCTCGCGCCATGCATCCATGTCCCGTTTCCAGGCGCGCTCGGCTTCGATCTCGGCCTCGTTCAGTGGCGCTTCGGGCACGTCGCGATTTGCAATGGCGGTGCCGATCGCCTTACCGAAATAGCCCAGATGGCTGATCGAAGCGCCCTTGCCGCGCTGCCGCTCGGACACGGATTCCACCACGCCTAGGATCAGCCGTTCGGTTTCCTCGGCGCTCAATCCGTCATGCAGGGCATCGGCCACCCATTGGCGCACGATGCGGTAATTGCCCATGTCACGCGCCGGGTCGAACCCGGCCGCTTCGAACGCCATAGGGCCGATGCGCTGATAAGCCGTGTCGATCTGCGCGTCACTCACCTGCGCCCCAAGCTTAGCTTTATCTTCAGAGCTTATATTACAAGCTAAGCTAAGCTTATCGCGCGCGTAGGATGCTTGGGTTTTGTGCTGGGTTTCGCGAAACACGGTTTTTCCTCCTGAGATCGGCATCATGGCGGTGCGTTGGCGCGGGTCGTGCTGCGGCATGGGATTGGCGTTTTTCGGCGGTCTTCCGCCCTTTTTGCCGTTCAGTCGTGACGCAATGGCGCGTCGTGTCGGCTGGAGCGTTTCAGGCAGACCGACCAGCCCGCTTGCCGCGTCGTAGGTTATCAGCCGGGTTTTTGCGTAGGTTTCCATGTAGGTTTCGAGCTGGGTTTCCGTCACATGAAACCGGAAGCGCGCGAGCGTCGCGAGGTCGGGCGCACCGTCCTTGCCGGCATGCAGGATGCCGTCAGCACCGTATTCCAGAATGGCCGCAATCAGACGCATCCACACCACCACCGCCTCGGCGGCCAGCATGAACAGGCGCAGGTCACTGGCGACCATGGCGAGCGCCCGTCTTTCGATCGAAGATTTGGTCATCTCAGTACGCTTTCAGACGATACCCGTCCGCGACGGGCTCGATAATGTCTCGATTGACCAGATGCGACACGGCGCCGAGCACCTCAGCCGGGTCCGCCGCCAGCAGGCGCGCAAGGTCAGGCACAGTCAGCGCCTGGCCGCGTACAGGCGCGCGCAATTCGGTGACGACATCGGCGATGTCGGCCAGATGCAGCCACATGCCGCGTGCGGCGAGCGGCAGCACAGACCAGCGCGGGTCGGCCATGATGGCGCGGGCGTGGATGCCGTAGCGGCGGCGCGAGACAGGGCGAGGCGAAGCGGGGCGCGTCATGCTGCACCGCCTTGGCGAACCCAGGCCGGGCTGCGCGGGTCTTCGCACTCATCGCGAAACCAGGTGCTGTCATCATCAAAGCGCATACGTACCGATCCGGTCCCGCCATGGCGGTTCTTGCGGATCAGGATCTGCGCCTTGCCGACCGACTCCTGCAGGCGGAACTGGAATTCAGAGCAGCGATTGGCAAACTGCTCGTCCGTCTCCCTGTCGCGCTTCTGAAGCCCGTCGCCGCTGGCCTCTTTTCTGAGATAGTAGTGATCGCGATACAGGAAGGCGACGAGATCGGCGTCCTGCTCCAGCCCGCCACTATCGCGCAGATCGGCTTCGGTTGGGCGCTTGTCCTCGCGCTTCTCCACCTCGCGGTTGAGCTGGGCGAGCGCGATGATGGGAATACCGAGTTCCTTGGCGAGGGATTTGAGCCCGGCGCTGATCTCGGTCATTTCCTCATAGCGCCCGCGACGGCGCGCGGCATCGCTGCCATGCATGAGCCCTACATAATCGAGCACGATAAGGCCCAGCCCGCGCTTGCTGCGCTTCATGCGGCGCGCGCGCGAACGCAGCCCGGCCACGGTCAGCCCGGAGCGCACATCCAGCTCGAGCGGCACGGCCTCGGCGGCTTTTTCTCCCGCCTGGAGATCCTGCCACTGCCACCCCTCGAGCGGGACACGCATCCCCGTTTCGACGTCTTCGGGGATATCGTATCGCCGCCCTGCAAAGACCGAAAGCGTTGAGAGTCCAGCATAGGCGGCCCCGGCACGTGCGCCGATCTGACGCGCCGCCATCTCGCCCGACCAGAACAGCACGCGCTCACCACTTGCGCCGACACGCATGGCCACACCCAGGGCAAAAGCCGTCTTGCCCATGGCCGGGCGGGCGCCGATCACATATAGCCCTTCGCCCAATAGGCCGCCGGTCATCCGGTCCATGGCGGGATAGCCCCATGAAAGCCCGGCCAATGCCGAGCCCCGCAGCAGATTCTCCTGCCCGCAGGCAATGGCCTCGCGGATCGCCTCGGAGATCGTCACGTTCGGCAGGCTCTCGCGCATATTTTGGGCGATATCCAGCAGCCCGGCTTCCATCTGCTCGACGAGATCCTCGCCCGTCTGGCCACCAGGGGTGAGGCAAAGCTGGGCGACATCGATGCAATGGCTACGCAGCTGGCGGCGCGTCCAGGCGTCGAAGATGGCGCGCCCATAATCACCGGCATTGAGAATGCCGACCGTCGCCATCATGATCGTACCCAGATACTCCGCCACGTCCCGGCCCATGAGCACTTCAGATGCGCCAATCCGGTTACGGATCAGGATCACGTTTGGATCGACACCCGCCATGTGCATGCGAAGGGCCGCAGCATAGATCACGCCATTGAGCGGCTCGTAAAAATGCTCAGGGCGCAGATATTCCTCAACCATAGGTAGGGCGCGACGGCCATTGGTCAGGATGGCCCCCAGTAGCGCCGCCTCAGCCTGCATGTTTTCGGGCTCATTGACCGAGGCCAGATGCCCGAGCGGTTGAACGTCACCCATGACGTATCTCCATGATCTGTCGGCTCTGGGGGCGTGGGGCGGTCAAACCCAGGGACTTAAGCATCCCACGCGTGCTGCGCTCGGAAATGCCAAGGCGCGTGGCAATGAGCCGTGCTGGAAAGCCTTTGCGGTGATAGCCCTGCACGGCTGGTGCAAGACGGGTGCGATCGAGCGCGGGACGAGCCATCAGCTTTCCCCCCTATGTGTTTCGCAACGGCGAATGAATGGCGAGCCAACCGAGAAGGCTTTGCCGCAATAAAGGCACTTGCGATGCCACACGCCCGACACCTGTGCCGTGCTGGCCGAGGGTTTGACAGGCGGCACATCGCTTTCAGCCAGGCCACGATCGGCCCCGAAACGAGCGAGCACGGTGCGCACATGACGCCGCGGGATTTCATTCCAGGACTTCACGCTGTCAGGCGCGACCTTGAGCGCCTCACTCAGGATTTTCTTTCCGCCATGCTGGGCGCGTATCTTGCGTACGATATCGCGCGCCTGGCGGCATTCGGCCGATGTCACAACAGGCGACATTGCCCGGATCGCCCGCTCCAGCCTGCCGCTCTCATAGGCCCGCAGGAAAGGACGCACATGGTTCGACGGCACATGATGCCATTTAACCACCGTGTCAGGCTGGCGACCGATCAGCCCGGCGAGGGCAACCCGTGCCACGCGGGTTCGGCACAGCCTGTTGAAAATGGCATTGGCCTGAGCCTGCTCGCCCGAGGTGGCCGATTTGCCGCGCAAACCGAGGCCACGGGCGGAGGCAAGAGCGCCGCTCATGACACACCCCGCAGCGCTGCAACGGGTTCTTCCATCGCCTTCTCGGTGGCGCGCAGATTATGCAGGGCATGCCCTACGGCGCGATGCAGGCTTGAAAGCGTGGCCCGCATGGCCGTGACTTCATGCGTCTCGACAACACCATCCGCAAGCACGCGAAGCGTCGTGGCGATGGTCTCATTGAAGCTGTGCGATACCTTCTCGATATCAATAGCGAGATCGCCCTCACCCACCTTGAGCGGGGTGAGGATATACCCCTCAGCCAGCGCCATGGCGGCCAGAACGATCGGCTCCTGCGCACAGCGATCCATCTCGAGCGCGACATCGACCGGCACGACCGATTGCGAATGGCGGTTTTGGTAGTCTGAAAGCTGCGACCGCCCGACGCGGACGAAGCTCGCCGCTGCATCGACACCGCCCACAGCGCGAATGACAGCCTGCGTGGCCGTCTTGATGGCATGCGTGGTCATGGCTGGGCCCTCGATCCGACGGAACCCGGCGAGGAGTAAGGCGACCTTGCCCGGACACCCTTCGGATGACGGCGCGGCATGCAGCCAATAGCCTGCAGAGCATGATGGATTCTCATGCTGCATTCCTTTGTGCGACAGAATTGAAGAGATCAGGCCGGAGTGTCTCGGGTGGAATGCCAGCCTCACGCGACACGGCGTGAAGGTGTCGTTTCGGCACTCTTTCCCATTGCGAAACTGCCGCATGAGAAATTTTGCAGGCCGCTGCGATTTGCTTAACAGCGCCTTTGCGACTGAGAATGTCCGAAAGGATAGGATCACGCATGGCAATACATTACCGGCGGTAAGTGTGGCAAGCAAGACAATTAAGGTGGGAACTCGTCAGGAATCTGCCATCAAATTGGATATGAGCAGTGCGAAATCCAAGAAGAATCCCCCGACACCAGCCGCAATAGCGATGGGACTCAGGATAAGAACACAACGCGAACATTTAGGCTTTACCCAAGCTCAACTTGGCGGCATGATCGGCGTTACGGAAAACGCGATCGCCCAATACGAAACTGGGCGTTCTTCGCCTAGGAGGGAGCGCGTTCCAGCGCTTTTAGAAGCTTTGGGCAGATCGATTGGCTGGCTCTTAACCGGAGACGAGCCCGAAGAAGAAGTGAAAGCTCAGACCGAAAAGGAACGTGAGATTCTTATACAGGCTCGCGACCTGCCTCCAGAGCAGCAGGATATCCTCCTTAAGATGATCTCCGCCCTCAAAAATTAATCTTACCGCCGGTAAGAAAATCCTTGCCCGTCACTGTTACCGCCGGTAATAGTTTCATCGTTCGTTCACGATGGAGCGTAAGCCGATGTCAGCATCGCCGGTTCAGACCGTTTTTCTCCCCGACAGACCAACCACACCACCGCTCACCGGGCGCGATACCATCAAGGCCAGGCGGGCCATGGCATCCTACATGGAGAGCCTAGCCGAACAGGCAGGCTTTGCCGGGCGCACAGAGGCAGAGCACCTGTGGCAGAACGCAGCAGCCAATAAGCGCCACGAGGCCGAGCAGATGGAACGCGCCGCCCAAGGGCGCAGCATCATTCCTGACGCCCCCAATGCCAATCCTGTTCTTGCCCTACTGGCCCGTCACGGGCGTCTGGGACGGTCATGATCAAAATGCTCTGGAGCGCGATCGCGCGAAATCCGATCACGGCATGCCTGATCCTGTTTCTCCTGCATCAGATCATGAGTTCTGCCCGTATCTGGCTGCGCTGCCGCGATCTGGAGACACAACTTCGGACGCTCGATGCCCTGAAGACTTCCGACTTTGATGAGGACTCATGACCCACATACGCAAGACGGCGGCAGAGGTGGCGAACGAACTGCGCGTGTCGCCGCGCCTCATTCAGAAGCTTTGCGCCACGGGCGCTCTACGCGCCGCCAAGATCGGTTCTGTCTGGCGCATAACGACGTCAGCGATTGACGACTATCTCGATCAGGAGGCCAGCAGGCCGTCGTGTCCAGCAATCTCTACCAGGCCGCAAACGGCACCTATTACGCTCGGATCCAGATCAAAGGGCGCGACATCCGCCGATCGCTACGCACGACTGATCGGCGTACAGCCCGGCAGCGGCTCAAAGAGCTGCTCGAAAAGGCGGAAGACCAACGCGCCGGCATAAAGCCTCCTGAGGTCAAGAACTGGGAAGACGCCGTGGTGCGGTGGGAGGAGCTGCAATTTGCCGATCTGCGCCCCAGCACCCAGACGCGATACCGCACGAGCCTGCGGCAGCTCCACCCCTATTTCGCGGGGCGGAATATCAGCCTGATTACCTCCCGCGACGTGCATGAGTTCGTGGCGGCAAGACGACGCACCAAGACCTCTGGTGCCACCATACGCCGTGACCTGATGGTGATGGGGCGCATCATGCGCGTGGCGCGTCGCGCTGGCTGGATTACCGCCAATCCGGTGCCGGACGAGATGGAGGAGATCAAGGAGCGCCGCGAACCCATTCGGCCCGTGGCCTTGCGCGCCCTAGCGCGCCTGACGCGCCGCGCCCCACCCGGCATGCGCGACATGATCCGCTTTCTGGCCCGGACCGGCTGTCGTCAGGAAGAGGCCGCTTCGCTCACATGGGAGCAGCTGGACCTTAAAGCCCCCTGCCCCACCGTGACCTTTGCCAGAACGAAGACGAGATCGCCCCGCGTGGTCAGACTCTCGCCCAGGCAGGCCAGAGAGCTGCAACGCAGCCGCCCGGAAAACGCGATCGGCTATGTGTTCCGCAACCCGTCAGGGCAGCGCTACACCAATGTCCCTGGCCGTTTCCGCGTGCTTCTGGCCAGCGCCATACCGGACAAAGCCCGCCACTTCCGCTGCCACGACCTGAGACACACCTACGCCATCCGCGCCCTGCAACAAGGCGCCTCGATCTATGATGTGTCCCAACAACTCGGCCACAGCTCGGTCAAAACCACCGAGATCTATGCGGCGTGGTTGTCACGGCGGATTAGATAGGCCTTTAGGCTCAAGACCCGTTTCTTCCGAAGAACTATTGCGGGCCGCTCGTCGATAGTCGGCGCATGTTGAGCGGAACTATCTGCCTGCACTGCAATAGGCTGCGCTTGCTGGAAGTATCGCGAAAATATGGTCTGCCCAGACGCTCGATAATCGATGAAGGCGGTGGAGTGGTGCTGGGTTTGTTGCCCGCATGATGAATAGCTTGGCCGCTGGCAAATCAGACGATCAAACACCTAAAACCGCCAATTAGGGGGTGATAGACTTTGTTGCAAATAACTCCTCCAATTCAATCGGTACGCTTTAATTTATAGCAAATAATTAAGTGGGGAATCGAGCGACAATAACTATCGATATTGAAAAATTACGAAATTTCATTTTTGATCGTGACAATGATTGTCGACGGTGTTAGAGGATCACTCGCAGAGACCACGTTCCTGCCTCTTCTAGAGCTTCAAGTCCGGGACGGCCCGGCGCGAATACTTTATGGGAGGTCTAAACTGTGGATCAATTCAATCTTAATTGCTGTCGTATCGTCTGGTGTGCTCGCGCTTTATCCTGCGCGCGCGCCACGAACGCCTCTCGTCTGCAAACACACCCTGCTGTGGCGTAATTGCCAATTTCCCTGAATCATTCTGAATAGGATACAAAACTAGAGAATACGCTAGTTTTCCTCCGATGTCGCGACAGAATGTATTTTTGTTGAAATAAAGAAAATAAACCAAATACTCATCCAGAAATGATGTTTGCATTATCATTTATAATCCCATGATAAATATCTTGGAATTACATATGTTGGCGCTTCTTCCATAAATCTATTCATATGGATGGGTATTTTAGTCAAGGATCAAGCTAAAATGTCAACAACATCCGTGATGTCGGGGCAAACAGTTTCAAACATCACCGTCTCAACATCTGGGGCGTACGTTGTCGCGAGTGGAGGCGTGGTTGATAGCGCGACCATTACTAGTGGCGGTAATCTGCTCGGCCAGGACGGTGCTATCTTCCGGGGGGCAATTACCGTTGAAGGCATCGTTTCCGGTGGCTTGCTGACTGGACCAAAGACGGTCGAGACACTAGCCAGCACGGGCGAGATCCATAATCAGGTCATTGGAAGCGGGGCAGTTCTCACTGCAACCGGGTATCTCAGCAGCGTGCACATCAGCGGGGGGACGCTGACGTTTGACGGGTCCACTAACGGGTCCACCAGACAGAGCCTCTTTGATTTTTCTACCGGGGCTGGGGGTACACTAAACCTGATTAATACCCCTTACAATGTATCCAACCTCGCTGGACAGGCCCTATCCGGGCGGACGATCAATGTCGGCAATAATAGTATCCTGAGTAACTGTGTTGCCGGACAGGGCGGCATCATCACCATTCTCAGTGGCGGCTCTGCAGTGAACACAACGCTGGATGGGGGGACCATCAATATGTTCACCCCGATCGGGAGCGCAAACACGACCTTCACAAACCGTGGTGGGACAATCAACTTACGGTCCGGCTACACCGACACCGGCTCAGAGAAGTGGGTTATTTCGAACAACGTATCACTGAACGTCCAGAGCGCAGCGCTGATAACAAGCCCCACTGTCAAGGCAGGAGGTAAACTCAGTATCGCGCCCGGCGGCACTCTGAGCGGCGTGACGAACGTGAGCGGCACACTCGCTGGCGGTACACTTGGCTCAGGTGCAAGTGCGGTGATCGTCTCTGGAGGTGCGGCGTCCAACCTGGTTATCTCATCAGGCGGGATACAGCTGGTCAATCCTGGTGGCGTCACCTCCGGTAGCACTGCGGTCTCTGGCGGAACGCTATTGCTTGATGTTGAGGGCACCGCCACCGACACCCTCATCCTGGCTGGCGGCGTTCTGCATGACAGTGCGGGTAGCGGCTTCCTGAAAGGCGTCACGACTATCAGCGGCACGCTCATAGGCGGCAGACTCGGCGCGGGCGCGAGCGCCGTAATCGCCTCCGGAGGTGCGGCTACTCGCTCGGTTATTTCCTCCGGCGGAATACAGCTGATCAGATCGGGCGGTATCGCCTCCCTTGATGAAGCCCGTTCAGGCGGAACCATATCGCTCGAGAGCGGTGGCACCGTCGCCGACGCCACAATCTCATTGGGTGGTGTTCTGCGGAATGAGGGCGGCGGCGGCATCCTGAACGGCGTGACGAATGTAGCCGGCACACTTGCAGGCGGCACACTCGGCTCGGGTGCGAGTGCGGTGATCGTCTCTGGAGGTGCGGCGTCCAACCTGGTTATCTCATCAGGCGGGATACAGCTGATCAATCCAGGTGGCGTCGCCTCTGGAAGCACTGCGGTCTCTGGCGGAACACTGTCGCTTGATGTTGAGGGCACCGCTACCGACACCATCATCATGGCTGGCGGCGTTCTGCTGAACACTTATGGCTACGGCCGTCTGACAGGCGTCACGACTATCAGCGGCACACTCATAGGCGGCGTTATCGGTGCGGGCGCGAGCGCCGTAATCGCCTCCGGAGGTGCAGCGTCTAACCAGGTTATCTCATCCGGCGGAATACTGCTCATCAGATCGGGCGGCATCGCCTCCAACGACAAAGCCCGTTCCGGCGGAAACATATCGCTCGAAAGTGGTGGCATCATCGTCGACGCCACAATCTCATTGGGCGGTGTTCTGCGGAATGAGGGCGGCGGAGGCATCCTGAGCGGTATCACAAACGTGAGCGGCACACTTGCAGGCGGCACACTCGGCTCGGGTGCGAGTGCGGTGATCGTCTCTGGAGGTGCGGCGTCCAACCTGGTTATCTCATCAGGCGGGATACAGCTGGTCAATCCTGGTGGCGTCACCTCCGGAAGCACTGCGGTCTCTGGCGGAACACTGTCGCTTGATGTTGAGGGCACCGCTACCGACACCATCATCATGGCTGGCGGCGTTCTGCTGAACACTTATGGCTACGGCCGTCTGACAGGCGTCACGACTATCAGCGGCACACTCATAGGCGGCGTCGTCGGCGCGGGCGCGAGCGCCGTAATCGCCTCCGGAGGTGCGGCTACTCGCTCGGTTATTTCTTCCGGCGGAATACAGCTGATCAGGTCAGGCGGCGTCCTATCTGACGGAACTGTCCGGAACGGCGGAAGTGCAGTAATCGACCCGGGAGCAACGCTAAACGGACTATTGACGCTTGAAATGGGGGCTGATGCCACGATCGATGTTAAAGCAGGCGGCACGATCAACCTCGCCAAAAACGACTATACCAAGTTGACCTTTACTGGCACGACCAGCCCGACGACCGTAGTGTCGGGGTTCAACGGCATCGATGCCGGCAGGTCTGACCGGATCGTACTGAGAGACATTCAGCGCAAAGATATTGTCGACGTCTCCTACCCGGATGCAGATCATGTTACGTTGCATCTGCGCAATGGCAACGCGTTCACCATGAATATCCCCAATGTAAAAATGTGGGGCTATACTCTCTCGTCCGGTTCGGATGGCTCCACGGCGTTCGAGGTCTGCTTCCTGCAGGGAACACTGATCGAAACACCGGAAGGACCACGCGCAGTCGAAACACTCGAGATCGGTGATGAGATCATCGTCATGCGCAATGGCGTCCGGGAAACCGATACAATCTCATGGGTCGGCGGCGCGAAGTGCACATTGCGACCCGACCAGATAGAGGATCGAACCAACTATCCTGTGCGCGTCCTCAAAAACGCCCTTGCCGAGGGCGTGCCGTTCAAGGACATGCTCATCACGCCTGAGCACTGCTTGTATCTGGACGGATGCTTCGTGCCAGTGCGCATGCTCGTCAACGACCGCTCGATCTATCACGACACAACGCTTGCCTCGTTCGATTATTACCATGTCGAAACACGGGGTCATTCCATCATCGTGGCGAATGGCGCTCTTACGGAAAGTTATCTCGATACCGGCAATCGTCGTACGTTCACGCAGCACGGTACACTTGTCTCGATACCGATAAGCCGCCAATCGACCTGGGCAGATGCTGCCGCGCCGCTGAATGTGGCCCGCGATTTTGTTGAGCCGATCCATCGCGGCATCGAGAGCCGCGCCGAGCAGACAGGTCATGACCTGCAGCATGTCGCAACGCCCCTCACCAGCGATGCGAAAATCTGCCTCGTTACGGAGGCGGGTGCCGTAATCTCGAAACTGCGCGAGACCAATGGCCATCTCGTGTTCATGATCCCGCCGAATATCGAAACGGTATATCTCGTGTCCAATGCCAGCCGTCCCTGCGACACCATCGGTCCATTCGTCGATGACCGTCGCCAGCTTGGTGTCCTCGTCGGTAGCATCTTCCTGTATGAGAGTGGTCAGACCTATCTGCTCAAGAGCCACCTCGAGAAATCGGCTCTTTATGGCTGGAACAATCTGGAAGACGGGAATGTCCGCTGGACGAACGGCAATGCGATCATCCCGCTCGGCGCCAGAGAGGAAAATACTCCCGCCCTTCTGGCCATGCAGGTCATCGAGGCAGGCCCGTATGTCGTTGCTCAAAAGGAGCGCAATCAGGAGCATACCAAAGCTGTGTCGTGATTAAGTGCGGGCCTTAATCCGTATTGGGAATCTCCGGCGCACCGGTTCGGATCGAAGCCTCCCACAACGCTTTGACGCAGAACTCGGCTTCCATCGTTTTCGATGGGAGCCACCAGATAGAGAAATCCCTCCCGCACTGGGATATCGATGATGTCGGAACGCCGGACTCAATCAGGCTGGTCGATCACCACATCCGGTTGCAAGCACAGATGTTTTCGACGTGACGGATGCGGCACGATCGAGTGAGGCTTATGATAGATCGCCTGCATTTCCGCGATCGCTATGGTCCGACGGACGCGCTTGCCCCGGATATCCTGACCGGGCCTTCAGAGAGTTTCTATAGTGCCGTGCCAGGTCATAACAGCAAGACCGCGCAACGGTCCTGGATGGCTGGAACAAGCAACATCGCGTATCCGGCTTTTTATCCGACATGCCATGCGCTGTGCTCTATTCGTTCGCACAATGCGCTTTTCCAGAATGCTTGATTTATAAGGATTTCTGGTGCCGGGTGAGGGATTTGAACCCCCGACCTTCGGTTTACAAAACCGCTGCACTACCACTGTGCTAACCCGGCGAAAGGCGTGAATGCACCGCTTTTCGCCGGTTATCGCGGATTCGTCAAGGTGTTTCCCAGGTGAAGCGCCCAGGCGCCGTCAATCCTGCCTCTATCCGCAAACCGGCGTAGTGGCAGGGATATGATCACCCATGCTGTCTCCAGGATCTTGCTGCTGCCACAAGGCCATCAAGCCAGTCCTGATGGCCATTGAGCATTGGGTTGGGATGGGTCGTGGCGAGTTGCCTTGCAGGGGCACCATTCTGGGTTTCCTGCGTCAGGATGCGCAGGCGATTCTGCGGCATGGCTTCAACAAGCCAGGCATGATGCACATCAAGCCGCGTGGGAGTCCCTCTTTCACCAGCCCAACCATGCCATGCCAGACGTCCAGCAAGACCCGGCACAGGCGGAACATACTCTGTGATCTGTGCCTCAACGGGAAACCCAAACGTCGTAAACCGGAACCTGTCACCCAATGAAAACCCTGGCCCAGCCCCCTTATCAAACGACGGATCAGCCGCATTACCGTAGTAACCCGGCCATTCGGCCGGGTGGCAAAGCAGGTGCCACACTGCGGCGATTGGTAGATCGTGAATGATGACTTCGTTCGAGACAAAATTATCGGACAGTCCGGGCAGATAGCCCGCTGGCCAGATGATGGCATTCATCATGATGGATCGCTCCGGCTGGAAAAGGACTTTCCTGCCTCTAAAATGATATCATGAAAAATCATGTTTTCTGATTTTTGCTATCATTATTCATGATGGATCACTCTCCTATCTTCCGTCGAAAGCATAGTCATGACCCGCCTCGACAAGCTCGATCTCACCCAGCTCCGCGCTCTCGACAGCCTCATTGCCACAGGAAGCGTCACTCGAACGGCCGAGGCTCTGGGGGTAACGCAGCCTGCTGTCAGCAATATGCTCGCCCGCCTGCGTGACGCCTTCGATGACCCTCTTTTCATTCGCCAGTCACGAGGCCTGGTCTGCACCCCACGCGCTCGCGCACTCCAAAAGCCGCTGCGGTCTGTTCTGGATGGGCTCGGCGCGCTCTATGCACCACCGGATTTCGATCCGGCCAAGGCGACCCTTACCCTCTCACTGGCAGCCACGGATTATGCTGCAGCGACCATGGTCACACCATTCATGAAGCGCCTGCAGGACACAGCCCCCGGCATTCGTCTGGCCCTGCACGGCCTCGATACGGCCTCGCTTCGCAACAGGCTGGAAGATGGGTCGCTCGATATGGCCCTCGTGACGCCCGAAGAAAGCCCTGCCTCGCTGCACAGCCAATGGCTTTTCCGGGAAACCTGGCTATGCGTCACACGACCCGGCCATCCCGTTCTGACAGAAACGGACAGTCTCGATGCTTTCTGCGCGGCGTCCCATGTCGTGGTATCGCCAGATGGCGGAGGCTTCGAGGCGCAGACCGATCGTCAGCTCCATCTTCTGGGAAGGAAACGTCACGTGGCCGTCTCTGTGCCGGGGTTTCTGATGGTTCCCGAGCTTCTGAAGACAACCGACCTGCTTGCCGTATTGCCCGCCCGGCTAGTAGCGGATCGGTCCGATCTGGCCGTCTTTGCGCCCCCGCTCGATCTGCCCGGTTTTGACAAATACCTCGTCTGGGCCGATCGCGCCGATCTCGACCCGACACAGACTGCCCTGAGGGCCATGCTGATCGATACCGTCTCTGGCGCGCAGGCATAAAAAAAGCCCGGCTCGAAAGCCGGGCTTCGTCTCGGATCAGACCGAGTAGTACATTTCGAACTCAGCCGGGTGCGGCGTGTGTTCGAACTTGTAGACTTCTTTCCACTTCAGCTCGATGTAGCTCTCGATCTGGTCCTTGGTGAAGACATCGCCTTCGAGCAGGAACGAGAAATCGGCTTCGAGGGCTTGAAGGGCTTCACGGAGCGAACCGCAGACCGTCGGGATCTGGGCCAGCTCATCCTTCGGCAGTTCGTACAGATCCTTGTCCATGGCTTCGCCCGGGTGGATCTTGTTGCGGATGCCGTCGAGACCAGCCATCAGCATGGCGGCGAAAGCAAGGTAGGGGTTGGCGGTCGGATCCGGGAAACGGACTTCGATACGCTTTGCCTTCGGGCCGACCGAATACGGGATACGACACGAAGCCGAACGGTTGGCTGCCGAGTAAGCGAGCAGAACGGGGGCTTCAAAGCCCGGGATCAGACGCTTGTAGGAGTTGGTCGACGGGTTGGTGAAGGCGTTCAGCGCCTTGGCATGCTTGATGATGCCGCCGATGTAGAACAGCGCATCTTCAGACAGGCCAGCATACTGGTCACCGGCGAAAAGCGGCTTGCCATCACGCCAGATCGACTGATGCACATGCATGCCCGAGCCGTTATCGCCAGCGATGGGCTTCGGCATGAAGGTAGCCGTCTTGCCATAGGAGTGAGCGACATTGTGCACGCAGTACTTGTAGATCTGCATGAAGTCGGCCGACTGGACCAGCGTGGCAAACTTGGTGCCCAGCTCGTGCTGCGACTGCGCCACTTCGTGGTGATGCTTTTCGATCGGCAGGCCCATTTCGCCCATCGTCGAAAGCATTTCAGCGCGCAGGTCGCCTTCACTGTCGACCGGAGCAACCGGGAAGTAGCCGCCCTTGACCACCGGACGATGGCCCATATTGCCTTCCGGATAGTCCTTCATCGAGGCGTCAGGGCCTTCGATGCTGTCGAGCTGGTACGTGCCGTAATTCGGGCCCGTGCCGAACTTCACGTTGTCGAAAATGAAGAACTCGGCTTCCGGACCGAAGAAGGCGGTGTCGCCCAGGCCCGTGGTCTTCAGATAGGCTTCGGCAGCCTTGGCGGTCGCGCGCGGGTCACGGGCATAATAGTTGCCGGTGCGGGGCTCGACGATATCGCAGATCAGGATCAGCTGCGGCTTGGCCGAGAACGGGTCCATGACGGCCGTAGTCGGGTCGGGCAGGAGCACCATGTCGGATTCGTTGATGGCCTTCCAGCCGGCAATCGACGAACCATCGAACATGAAGCCTTCAACGAAGGTGTCTTCTTCGATCGTGGTGTGCCACTGCGTCGTATGGTGCCACTTGCCCTTCGGGTCGGTGAAGCGCAGGTCGACCAGTTCGACCGAGTGTTCCTGCATCAGCTCGAAGACGCGCTTTACAGCGGCGCTATCTGGCTTGCCGGGCTTGGCATTCGCTGCATTCGTGGAAGACGCAGCCTTGGAAGCCGCGGCTGGAGCTTTTTTCGCCATTTGTCAAATACCTGTATCTGCCTCAAGGGGCCGCACTGATCGGCTGCAAAACGATTAGGACAGGATTCGCGAACTGTCGAGTATTCCAAAGGCTTTTTGCGACGCACCACGCATGAAAAACAGCAATCTTCTCCCCCCGGTAAGGCCCTCAAACACCTTTCGGAATCAAAACGACGCATGACAGACCAACAGAAAAAGCATATCGGATCGCGTCACTCCCTCATTTCCGATTTTTCCGATCACCCACGCGACTGTGATGCGCATGGACGGCCCGTAACGCCATCGCGACCGGAATCCGTCCCTCCAATCCAAGGGCGCCGCCGGCAATACACGCTCACGACCTCCGGATTCAGAACCCCTGCCTTCAGCACCTACATGTCAGGGCGTTTTACAGGCGGGATTATGCCGGTATCATGCCCTATTCCTTTGCAGCCCCAGCCCCTTTGCAGTGCAGGATCGCCATGAAAACTCCCAACGCGTTTCTCGGCTCCTTGCCGACCACCATTTTCACGACGATGTCCCAGCTTGCCATGGCTCATGGTGCCATCAATCTGGGGCAGGGCTTTCCCGATACCGAAGGCCCGGCAGAGCTGATCGATGCTGCGGCAGAGGCGCTGAAGGACGGGCGCAACCAGTATGCGCCCCTTACCGGCCTGCCCGAGCTGCGCGAGGCAGTCGCCCGCGCCAACGGGCGCGATTACGGCCTCGATATCGACCCAGCGACAGAGGTGATCGTTACCTCAGGCGCGACGGAAGCTCTGGCGGTCAGTCTGATGGCGCTCATAGAGCCGGGCGATGAGGTGGTGCTCATCGAGCCGCTTTATGACACCTATCTTCCCGTACTACGCCTGCTCGGTGCCGTACCGCGCTGCGTACGGGTGGAAGCCCCGGACTGGCACCTGCCGGAAGACGCCCTGCGCGCCGCTTTTTCAGCCAAGACCAAGCTGATCCTGCTGAATTCGCCCATGAACCCGAGCGGCAAGGTGTTCAGCCCGCAGGAGCTCGATCTGATCGCCTCGCTCGTGCTGGAGCATGATTGCTATGCGCTCTGCGACGAGGTTTACGAACACCTTACTTTCGGCGTGAAGCACATCCCCCTCATGACGCGGCCGGGTATGAGAGAGCGGGCGATACGCATTGGCAGCGCAGGGAAGAGCTTTTCGGTCACCGGCTGGAAGATCGGCTACATCACCGCCTGCCCGACTCTGACCGCCGTCATCGCCAAGGCGCATCAGATTATTGCCTTCTCGAGCGCACCCAATCTGCAGCGCGCTGTGGCAAAGGGGCTGGATCTCGGAGAGTCGTTCTTCACCACGCTTTCAGACAGCCTGCGCGCACGGCGCGATCTGTTTGCCGAGGGTCTGCACGCGCTCGGCTTTCCGACCCTGCCCGCCGATGGCAGCTATTTTGTGGTCGCCGATATCAGCGCCCATGCCAATGGCCGAGATGATGTCGCTTTCTGCCGCGATCTGGTCGTCGAGTCCGGTGTTGCCGCCATCCCGGTCTCGGCATTCTACGACCCGCAGGGCGCCGAACCCCCGCGCCATCTCATTCGCTTTGCGTTCTGCAAGACCGAAGCCGTTCTGACCGAAGCGCTCGACCGTCTCGGTCGCCATTTCAGCCCTCAGGAGGGCTGAAACGCCGTCATCTTCTTGGTCGACACGCGCTGATCAAGGGGGGCCGCCTGTGGTGACTGCAGCCCCCCTGATGCCGTCTTTTCAGCTGCCTGCTTTGCTGACCCGTTCCCGTCGGTCGGCGTCCTGTCGGATGCGCCATCGGCAGAGGCAGACTTGCCCGGTTCGCCCCCTGTTTCAACATCACCGGCTGGTTTGGCTGGTGCATCGGGAGATATCTGCGGCCCGACGGCGCTGTATGGGTCGCTCGGGGGAAGAACATCGATAGGCGTCTGATTGGCCAGCGGATTGTGCCTGAGGATCTGGGCTGTATCGGCAGGATAACGCCGCATCAGCCCCAGCAGCGTACCATTGGTCCAGCCGAAGCCAATCTGCATGGGGTATTCGCCACCGCCCTTGCCACCCGTGGCGCTGACGCCCGGTGATTCGACATCATATTTTTCCAGCAACACGCCCGATTTCTCGTAGGTGCCAATCACGCGAGCCATCCAGCGTCTGGCAATCGTCTCGCCCAGATCGCTTGCCCCGTAATTGTTGAGGCCCTTGATGGCCATCCACTGCTCCGGCGCCCAGCCATTGGGGGCATCCCATTGCTGGCCGCTTTCATGGTCGGTTGCCATGATGCCACCGGGCTTGAGCAGCTTCGCCTGAATGGTATCAGCCACCGCCATCGCCTGTGCCTGGGTCGCCAGCCGCAGGAACAGAGGCATGGCCGTTGCAGCAGAGAGCACGTCGGTGGTTTGCCCCTTGCGCCAGTCATAATCGTAGAACGCGTTTTTCTCGTCATTCCAGAAAATGCGTCTCACGACCGCGGTGCGCTCGTCTGCACGCTGCCCGTAGAGTCTTGCCAGCTTGCGCTGTCCTGTCAGGGCATAGCCATGTTCGAGTGTCTGCTCGAGATGGGCTATCAGGCAATTCACCTCGATCGGCGCCAGATCCGTAGTGTGAATGGTTGCCAGTGTGTGCCCGTCTGCCAGCCAGCGCGATGAGAAATCCCACCCGGTTTCAGACCCCGCACGCAGATCGCGATAGACATCCGAAGGGGCACGCGTTCCCGCGCGCGCGGCGGTCGCGACATCCTCGGGATAGCTCTCATCCCTCGGGGTATCGAGATCATCCCAGTGTCGCAGAAGCAGCGTGCCGTCAGATAGACGCACCAGATGACGATAGGCCTGCCCCGGCTTGAGCGCGTCGGCACCATCCATCCAGTAATCATATTCCTTCTGCAGTTCGGGCAGGAAGGTTCGATAGGCACCCTGACCGTCATGCTGGGCAAGAAGATCGACCATGAGCGAGAAGAAGGGCGGTTCGGACCGGCTGAGATAATAGGTGCGCGTCCCGTTAGGGATATGGCCATAGCGGTCGATCAGCGACGCCATATCCTTCACCATGCCACGCAGCAGATCCCATTGCCCGGTCTCGTAAAGACCGATCATGGTGAAATAGGTGTCCCAGTAATAGAGCTCCGAGAAGCGCCCTCCCGGCACGACATAGGCATAGGGCAGAGGCAGCAGAGACGAATACGACATCGGCTTGTCAGGCTGACGGGTCAGGACGCCCCACATCCCCTGGATATAGTCATAGATATTTTCGTCTGCCTTGCGCCGATAGGACACATCGCGACGCAGAGGCGGGGAGAAATGCTGGGCGTAGAAAGCCTTGATGCTGAACCCCGGATGCTGTCGCTGGGCCTCCCAGTCCTGAAGCAGCTTCGACGGTGCCTCATCGGGGCGTGAATCAGCAATCGTCTTGAAATCGGGCGCCAGATGCGCCCCGCCAATGGCCGCAAAGAGACCGCCCATCGCGATGGATGGCGAGCGCAAATCCTGCGGCACCGAAGGAACATGAAGAGACTGCGCTGCCTCGCTCGCCACGGTCTCCCGCGACGCCGAGGGTGCGCCGGTCGATCCTGTCGGGGATGGCGCGGCTGCAGGAGAAGTTTCGGGCGGAGTGGAAGCCGCCGGAGGGGCTGCGGGCGTACTCTGCCCGGATTCCGCCCCCTGTTCGGATGCCAGCGCCATGCCATGCCCGGCTGCAGCGCCGGTTATCACCAGCGAAACGCCCAGAAGCAGGACATGAGAGAAAGAAAGACGGTGTCTCGTCATGCGGTCTCCTTGAAATCCGGCCCGATACGCGCGGGCTTTCTTTCTCTGAGCACGGGTTTGAGGCAGCATCCTGTCATAGATGTGACTCGAGCCCCGTGAGGTTTTGTGGCGCTCTCCTCCCCCTCGACGCCAGAAACGCCAGAAAAAGGGACTCCCGGATGAACAGGACAGCTGTGCAGAGGTTGCAAAACAGTACTCGCGCCGTCTTTTTTCTGGTCGGAGTCGTGTCGGCGCTCTGGTCCTGCCTCGTGCCTGTCGTAAAGCGGCATGCCGCCCTGAATGATGGTGCGCTCGGCCTGCTGCTGCTCTGCCTTGGTATCGGGTCGATCATCGGCATGCCTCTGGCAGGGCAATGGGTCGGCCGCTGGGGCTGTCGTATTGTCGCGACAGGCGGACTGGCCCTCGCCGGTACGCTGCTCATGCCTCTCGCCCTGCTGCATGACGTGCCGCTTCTGGCTGCGTCCGTCTTTGGCCTTGGCATGGGGCTGGGGGCTGTCGAGACCGCCATGAACATTCAGGCCATCGATGTTGAAAAACTGAGCGGCAGGCCGATGCTCTCGGGATTTCACGCCTTTTTCAGCATTGGCGGTGCAATTGGTGCGGCGGGGCCACAGATTCTGACTCTGGTGCAGGCGCAGCCCTGGGTGAGCGTGCTGATTGGCGAGCTGGGAATAATCGGTCTGTTCGGTGCCGCCTGGCGCGGCTTGCTGAACCATGCGGAACCCGGCGGCGGGGCGGGTTTCGGCCTGCCTCGGGGCATCGTCTGGCTGCTAGGCCTGCTGACATGCATCGCCTTTCTGGCTGAAGGCGCCGTGCTCGATTGGGGCGGGGTCTATCTCTCGGGTGAACGCGTCGGCTTTGGTATCGCCCCGGGATGGGGATACGCCGTTTTTGCTACGGCCATGACCTTCGGGCGCCTGACAGGCGACCATGTGGTGGCGAAAGCCGGGCCAGCCCTTATCATGGCAGGGGGCAGCCTCTGTGCCGCTCTTGGCTTCGCCCTGGTGGTGTATGGCCCCAATGCGCCCCTTCTGCTTGGCGGGTTTGTTCTGATCGGGCTGGGCTGTGCCAATATCGTCCCTGTTCTTTATGCCGCCACTGGCAGACAGTCGGTCATGAAGGTCAATGCTGCCGTCGCTGCCATCACCACAATGGGCTATGCGGGCATTCTGGCCGGGCCTGCCCTCGTGGGCGCCGTGGCTCATGTCAGCAGCCTCTCTGTCGCCTTCCTGCTGCTTGCCGCTCTGCTGGTCTTTATCGCGCTGAATGCGCGTCTTGCCCGCTGAATCCCGTATTTTTCCGTCTCCGTGCGGCTTTCCCCTCGCATTCATCGGCAGGACGCGCCATGTGTCTGGGTTCAAGAAGGAGCTTTTCGTACCCATGCCGATATACGCCGAAGATGCGCCCCTCTCCGCCCTCGCCGTCACGGATCGCCTGTTTTTCGAGCGTGCCGACAGCACGCTGACGCGCGACGAGGCGGAAAAGATCGTCACGAAATCACTCGACGGCATCGAGGATGGCGAGCTTTTTCTCGAATATCGGGAGAGCGAATCCATCGTGCTGGATGATGGCGTCATCCGGTCGGCAAGCTTCGATACGTCCTCCGGTTTTGGCCTGCGTTCTGTCATCGGCCCCGAGACCGGCTTTGCCCATTCCGACGAGATCAGCAAAAGCGCCCTCGAGCGTGCAGCCGGTGCCGTCTCCGTTGTGCGACAGGGGCGCAGTGGCACGCTGTCGGCGCCTCCGCACGCGACCAATCGCCGCCTTTACGCACCGGAAAGCCCGCTGAGCGATACCGACTTTGCTGCACGCGCCGCCGTTCTGGGCGAGATCGATGCCTATGCCCGCGGGATCGGCCCTGAAGTGGTTCAGGTCTCGGCCAGTATCGCCACTGAGTGGCAGGCCGTACAGATCATGCGCGATTCAGGTTTCCGCACCGCCGATCTGCGCCCGCTTGTGCGTCTGAACGTCTCGGTCGTGCTCGAGCGTGACGGGCGTCGCGAGAGCGGCAGCCGGGGCATGGGCGGGCGCTATATGCTGTCGCGTCTTCTGGGCCGTGAAACCTGGCAGGAAGCCGTCGATGAGGCGGTGCGCCGCGCCAGGGTCAGTCTGGAAGCCAGCCCGGCGCCGGCTGGAGAAATGGATGTGGTGCTGGGCCCGGGCTGGCCGGGCATCCTGCTGCATGAGGCCGTCGGTCACGGGCTTGAGGGCGATTTCAACCGCAAGGGGACGTCCAGTTTCAGCGACATGGTCGGCAAGCGTGTCGCCGCCCCCGGTGTCACCGTAGTCGATGACGGAACACTGGCAGAGGGGCGCGGCTCACTGACCATCGATGATGAGGGCACGCCCTCAGGCCGAACCGTCATGATCGAGGATGGTATCCTTCGCGGCTTCATCCAGGACCGGCTCAATGCCCGCCTTATGGGCGTGGCACCCACCGGCAATGGTCGCCGCCAGTCCTACGCGCATGTTCCCCTGCCGCGCATGACCAACACGCTGATGCTCGGCGGAGAGGCCACGACAGAGGAAATGATCCGCTCGACGAAGCGCGGCCTTTATGCAGTCGATTTCGGTGGCGGGCAGGTCGACATCACCTCCGGCAAATTCGTTTTTGCCATGTCGGAAGCCTATCTGATCGAAGACGGGAAGGTGACGCGCCCGGTCAAGGGGGCCACGCTCATCGGCAATGGCTTCGATGCCATGAACAAGATCTCGATGATCGGTCAGGACGTGGCGCTCGACCCTGGTATCGGCACCTGCGGCAAGGCCGGTCAGGGCGTGCCTGTCGGTGTGGGCCAGCCGACTCTGAAGCTGGCGGGCCTCACGATCGGCGGCACAGCCTGATCCTTCATCAGGCACCTTTCCCCCCCGGTCAGCGTGCTGACCGGGGCACTACAGGATAGGAAAAAACCTGTCTCCCCATGCCGAGACAGGCTTAGCGGGCGCGTCTGGCCCCAAGCGCCATACCTGCCACCATAGCGGCATAGACCAGCCCCATTTCCTTTTTTGAAAATACCAGCTCCCAGCCAGGGGTGAACCGCTTGGGCGTTGCCTTGTAATCGGCAAGAGCCGCCACTGGCCCCAGGGCAAGGGTCACAAGCACCGCCCTGATACGACCGGGCTTTCTGCCCAGTGCCAGATCGTAGAACACGGACCAGAACAGCAGGGCAGCGATATTCGTCGCGATGCCGGTCCCGCTATGTTTCAGATCAAAATCCCGGATATCAGCGGCCTCAGGCCCGACAAGCCAATGGGCTGTGCAATTGACCCCCTGAGCCGCACTGAACCCGCGTTTGCGCGCGAGTGCCAGGAGGGCTGCATTGCAGGTGAGAGAGCCGATCAGGGTCGAAGCAAAAAGGCGCGTGCGCATTAGGAAAATCCTTGAAGTGTCAGATGGGGTGTCAGCAGGCCCTATGAGCTGTTTCAGTAGAGAATGAGGCAGATTGCGCCACCGATGATGCCCATCGTCCAGAAGATGGAGATGACGATGCGATGGCGTATGGCGCGCAGCGCCAGGAGGCGCATCAACGGGTCGAGCGCCGCCTCCTCGCTGCTGGTGTTGTCACGCCTCTGCGTGTCGGATCGCACCGCAAGACGGTCTTCCGCACGGACCTGAACCGCAGCGCACCAGTCCTGTCGCAATGTATCGAGTTCAGCACGGCGATAGAAAATCTTGCCACGCAGTTTCAGCTTTGACGGGCCACAGCGGAAAAAATCCAGTGCGCGGAAAAGCCCTGGCGCCAGCCCGAGATGGGCGGCTGCCTGTGCCGGGTCGAGCAGGGCCTGCACCGGAAGCAGGGTGACCGTACTGCTGCCGCTCTGCCCTTCACCTGATTGACCCATCTGCCCCGCCTCGTTTCGTCCGGCCTCGCTTTCCCGTGAACGACGCCACGGCTCAAGGGTTCAGTGCATGACTCGATGACACGTGAAAACCCTGCCTCCATATGGGGAGACGGAAGATGCCAGCCCTTCCTCCCCCTTTTATCACGGCCCCGCCATCGCCATATTCAAAGGCTGTCACGATAAGGGAGGATATGCTCATGGCGACCGGCTGGGCTCCCGATGGAGCCGTTCAGGACCAGATCGACGATACGATTGCCGATGCCGTCAATCGCGCGCGCCACGCCATGCCAAAAGGCGAGAGCGCCGAGGAATGCATCGAATGTGACGAGCCCATCCCCCTGGCGCGACGACAGGCTGTGCCAGGCGTGAAACTATGCGTTGCCTGCCAGGGCGCGCGTGACAGCCGCCCCGTCTTTACCGGTATCAATCGTCGAGGCAGCAAGGACAGCCAGCTTCGATGAAAGCCGCATGCCGGGTCGGCGCTCTTGTCGCGACCCTGAGCGCATTCTGGATGCACGACGCTCTGGCGCAGTCGACCCCCGATTGTATCGATGGCGCGGTTTCCATACCGCTTCTGGGCGGGAAGGGAGACTCACCCATCCTGCCCGCTACGCTGGGCGGGAAGGAAATCGCCCTCTATTTCTCGAGCGGTTTCGATGTTCTCTATGTGGGAGATATGGAAGGGTTCGACATCGACGATACCCGTCGGACACATATCATCCTGACCAACCGGGAACATAGCGAGAGCCGCCCTGTCATCAAGGCCGGAACGCTCACGCTTGGCGGGCTCGATCTGCAAACCCCGGACATGATCCAGCTCATTGACTACCCGATGCAGCATATCGGCACGCGCCCTCTGATCGGTACGATCGGCAGCACTTTCTTCAACCGTCTCGCCTTGCTGCTCGACATGCCTCACGGCGTTTTCGGCCTCATCCGCTTCCGTCAGGATGCTGCCTGCAGCAATGCACAGGCAGGTTTTATCGGTACTGGCGCGCAGGCCCTGCCTCTTACGGGCAATGACACCATAATGGGTCTGATCGAGGGCAAGGAACGTGAGCTGTCACTCGATTCAGATGTTCCAGTCACCACCCTGCCAGAACGCTGGCTGAACAGACCTGCCCCCGGGGATTCTGCCGATGACGCGCAGCACCCGACCGTTGCGCTCTTTGGCGATCTCCACTCCAGACTTCGTGGAACAAAGCTCGGGACATTCCGTATTGGTCAGGAATCCCTCGATAATATGCCTGTCTTTACCCAGCGCGATCTGGGCGTTGGGCTGCTGGGGGTTGATTTCTTCCAGTCGCACATCGTGTTGTTCGATTATCCGAACCACCGCGTCTTTCTGCTGCCTGCCCGTTCGCAGGTGACCCGTCCTGGACTGAACCTGCATTTCGATCGCTTCCGCGAAGGGCAGACCAGCGTGAAGGAAAAGCGCTGAGATCGCGCTGTCTGGCAGCGCGATCCCATCGAAAACCCCCAGTCAGAGCACGGGGGTCAACAGGGGCTTGCCCTGGAAGAAGGCCGCGAGATTATCGAAAACGAGCCGCCCCATGGCCTGACGGGTCTCGACAGTCGAGGTCGCGCGATGAGACTGCAGAACCACGTTGTCGAGACCATAGAATGCCTCGGGCACGTGAGGCTCATTGGCAAACACATCGAGCCCGGCGCCTCGTATCGTGTTGTCGCGCAAGGCCTCGATCAGCGCCTCTTCGTCAACGACCGAGCCACGCGCCACATTGATCAGAAAGCCCTTCGGGCCCAACGCCTCAAGAATGCTGCGATCGACCATATGAAAGGACCGTGCGCCCCCTGACACGCAGAGCACCAGCACATCGGCCCAATCGGCCAGCACACGTAATTCCGGATAGAACGGATATTGAGGCGTATCGGTCTGCTGACGTGAGCTGAAATAGGCAATCGCCATATCGAAAGACGCCGCACGTTTGGCCACAGCTTTGCCGATATGGCCAAACCCCGCAATGCCGAGCTTCTTACCCTTGATCGTCCATGAGTTGACGACGGGTTCATGCCCCCATTTCCCGGCACGCACAAAACGGTCATTGCAGGAAATGCCGCGCACCACATCGAGCATCAGCCCGATGGCCATGTCGGCCACGTCATCGCTCAGCACGCCCTGAGCTGTCGCAAGACGAATACCCCGGCGCCCGCACTCATCGAGATCGATCTTGTCGATACCGACCCCATTGACGGAGATGACCTTGAGATTGGGCAGGCGGTCTATGATGGCCCGAGGCAGACCGCTGCCACCGCCTGTCGTTACCCCCTCAATCCGCTCTGCCAGAGGCCCCAGCGCCTCGATCGAGATAAACTGATGCAGGCGAAAAGGCGTGCCGAGCTGCTCGTTGAAGCTCTCAGGCATGGGGTCGATCATGAGGATATCGGTCTTGCTGGCCATGACTCGTCCATCTTGCGGATTACAGAGCTTTCGACCCTAGGAAGAACGCCGCCGGGACGCTCATCACCTTGCCGTTATACCCTTGTGACGAAGCGCCCCGTATCCTTCAGATCGTACCAGGTTCAGAGCCGAAACGGCGCCCCCAGCCGTGCCTCGACAGGAAACAGCCCCTCGAAAGAAACGCAGATTTCGGCCGGGTCATCGAGGAACAGCGTGCCCATGGTCGAGCCTGTGGTCACGACATCGCCTGCACGCAGCGGGCGACCGCGCTCAATGGCATGATTGGCCAGCCAGGTAAGCAGACGCAATGGATCGCCAGCCTTGTTGCCCCCCTGCTGGTCGTATCGCTTTTCGCCATTGACCAGCATGGTCATGGGCAGGGTGGTCGGGGAGAAATCACGCCATGAAGTCACGCCACGCCCGACAACCAGCACGCCATGGCTGCCCTGATCGGCCAGATGCGACAGGTTATGCTGCGAATTCGGGGTTACGAAGCGCGTATCGAGCAACTCGATCGCGCCATGGATGGCCCCGATCGCGTCGGCCACCTCTTCCTTCGTCCAGGGCTCTGCCCGCGCTGGCAGATCGCTCCTGAACGAATAGGCGATCTCGGCCTCGACACCGTGGAAGCGACAGAAGGATGGCGAAAGATCCTGCCCGCTTTCGAAGACCGTGGCCCGATGCAGCGGCGCGCAGGAAGGCAGGGCGGTGGGCGTAGCCGCACCCACTTTCCACCCGACGATCTCACCCTTGCCGGATTCACTCAGCGCGAGAGCCACGACATCCTGCACGGCATAGGCGGCTTTTGGATTGATGGGCACAATGGTCTCGGGAACAGTCTGCAGCGGCTTGTTGGTACGTCGGGCTTCAAGCAACATTGAGGCCAGAAGGGCATCGGGGGCTGTCTCGGTTGCCGTCTGGAGGGAGGTCTGGGAGAGAGAAGCGTTCATGGTGTCGGTCATTTCCGGATGAATGAGCGTCAGCAAAAAAATCTCGATCGAGGCGCATCGCGCTCAGTACCAGCAGGCAAGAGCAGAATCGCTTCGATCAGTCGCAGGAAACATGACACGCTGGTAAGAATTTGGCCATCTTTCCTTTTGCCTGTCAGTACGACCCGAAAAGATTGCCTGTCTCTGATTTTACGGGCTGGTCGAGTTGCAATGCCTGGAAAAATCGCAGATCGAAACTGCGAAACACAACGTGGTTTGCAGCCGCAATCAGGTTCGCCACCAAAAGGCTTCCCCACATCAGATATGAGCCGGGCGCAGTAAAGGTGGCCGTCTTCTGCAGGAGAACTATTACCAGAGCGAAGGGAATCGCCAGGACACCGCCCCAGAAGATGTAGCTCCAGACATGCCCTTTCATCGCCTCGTAACTTCGACGGATTTGAAAACCCGCATTTCCGCTTTCCCAGGCGAGGTAGCTCATGGCGAAACACCGTACGGCCAGCCATATCCAGAACAGGCACAGCGCACATAGGAGGCTTATTCCTGCTGCTTTCGTCGTGAAGGCCGCGCTTCCACTCAGATAATCGTTGGCCCCAGACGCTGCCAGAAGGGTCAACCCGGCAGGGAACGCCTGAATAACCGCATTGACACCCAGGGACTGCAACCCGCCCCTATCCAGCCGCCACAAGGCAATACCTCGCCATGGCGTGAGCCATGCACGGGTAACGGTCAGCGTCAGAAACCACATCGCAATCATGTCGAGACTGCTCAGGACGTGCAGGGTTGGATGACGCAGGGCACCATCAATCAGCCCCCCGGCGGATGACCCTGTCTGCCTGACTGCCTCAATCAGACAGTCTCCTGCCATCAGAACACCGATGAGGATCATGACGTCTGCGCGCTTCAGAAACCGTAACTCGAAGCTCTGCTGCATCAACTGACCAGCTTGCCAGAACGACAGTTTCCTCATTCCTCACTCTCCTGCTGCCCCGCCATCCGTGAGCGCGTGTCACGCGCGCACGATATCTAATGGGAAAGCCGGGAAGGAAATCACTCTGTGTAGAGCCCCTGAGACATTCTTCGCCTGCGCGATGCCTATGCGGGTGGCAGGATCATAGGGCGCAGACGGGGTTTACGGGCCTTGTTCACCAGCGTGTCGAGCGCAGAGAGAAAGCGGGAGCGGTCGGCTTTGCCGAATGAGGCGCCACCCGGCGTCATCATGCCTGCCGAGCGCAGATCGGTCATGAGATTGCGCATGGCAAGCGCCATACCGATGGCATCGCCATCAAGCACACGGCCTTTGGGCTCGAGCACATGCACACCCTTCTCGACACAGCGGGCTGCCAGCGGAATATCGGCTGTGATCACGATATCGTTTTCGACCGAATGTTCGGCAATCCAGTCATCGGCCAAATCCGGGCCCGCATCGACCACAACACGTTCGATCAAAGGCGAGTCCGGCAGGGCGATCATGCGATTGGCCACAACGAACACATGCAGCCCATAGCGCCCGGCTACGCGATAGATTTCATCTTTGACCGGGCAGGCATCGGAATCAATGAAGATACGGGTCATGGCGCCACTGTGCCGCAGCGCGGCGGACGCCGCAAACCTTGCCCGGCAGGTTGGGGTCTCTTCACGCAAAAAAGGGGCAGGGTCCGTGAACCCTGCCCCTTTCTGCTATCATTCTCCCGGCAAAGCGGAAGATCGGTCGAAATCAGTTGGCGTCGTCGCTGCCATCATCATCTGTATCGCTGCCAGCAGGCGCGATGGCCACGAAAATCAGCTGGCCGTCACGCAGGACACGCAGCAGGATCGGCTGCTTGTTCTTCATGACGCCGCGCACGGCGGTCAGCACAGCGCGGGGGTTATCAACCGCCGTATTGCCCACTGCCTGAATGATGTCACCGGGGCGCACACCGGCCTGTTCTGCGGGCGAACCCGGCGCGATCTGGCTGATCACTGCGCCCTTGACGGTATCGTCGACACCAAGCTGCTGACGCATGTCACGGGAAAGCGGCGCGAGCGAAATGCCGATCTTGCCGCTGCCCGACTGGCTGCTGTCATCACCGGAAGACGCATCCTGACCTTCACCGTCTTTCGGCATATTGCCGATCTTGGCCGTGATGGTCTGTGGCTTGCCATCGCGCAGAATGTTCAGCGTGGCATCGGTGCCGGGCTTCATCGAGACGGTATGGACAACCAGATCATGCACGCTCTTGATCTTGGCGCCGTTGAGCGCGGTGACCACATCGCCGCTCTTCAGCCCGGCCTTGTCGGCGGGACCGCCCGGCGTCACCTGCGCTACCAGCGCGCCTTCTGGCGGTGCCCCCGGCTCGCTGGGCTTGAGATTGAGCGCCTGGGCGAGGGTCGGCGAGATGCGCTGCATCAGCACACCCAGATAGCCGCGTGTCACATGACCCGACGTGCGAAGCTGATCCACCACGCTCTTGACCGTGTTCGACGGAATGGCGAAGCCGATACCGATCGAACCGCCCGAAGGCGAGATGATGGCGGCATTCATGCCGATCACCTTGCCGTTCTGGCTGAAGAGCGGACCACCGGAATTGCCGTGATTGATCGGCGCATCGATCTGGATGAAATCATCATAGGGACCGGCATTGAGATCACGCCCGCGTGCCGAGACGATACCGGCCGTTACCGTGCCACCAAGCCCGAACGGATTGCCGACGGCCACAACCCATTCGCCGGGCTGAACATTGTCAGAATCGCCAAGCTCGATGAACGGCAGCTTGCCATTCGGCTTGATCTTGAGCAGGGCAACATCGGTCTTGGGGTCACGACCGACAATCTTGGCGGGCAGGGTCGTGCCATCGTCAAGCGTCACCGACACCTTGGTTGCGCCATTCACCACGTGGTTGTTGGTGACGATGTAACCGTCGTTGGAAATGATAAAGCCCGAACCGCGCGCCTCGACCGTGCGATGCGTCGGCTGCTGCTGCGGGGCCATCTGGAACGGGAAGGGGAAGGGGAAAGGCATCTGCTGGCCCCCGCCCCCGCCACCTTCTTCCTGCTCGGCCACATCGGCACGGATATGGGAAGTGATGGAGACAACGGCAGGCTTCACCTGCTTCACCAGATTGACGAAATTTGGCAGCGTCTGGAGCTGGGTCTGCGGCGTGATCGGCCCCTCAGCCCAGGCGGGTGACGTGATGCCAACCCCGAGGGAGAGTGCGGTAGCTGCAACCAGAGCCAGCGGGCGGAGCTTTCGTGAAGGCGTCAAACGAACAGGCATGGCGTCAGTCATGATCTTTCCAGCTTTGGCACCCATCAGGTGCGGGGTGGTAAGAGAAACTTATGAAGTCGCTTCCGGTTCGTCCAGAATAGGCGCGCGTAAAAACGTGGTAATCCGTTTCAGGAATCGCGTGTTTCCCGCAATGTTATGAAAAAATCCCTCAGTATTCGGGCATTTTCCTGCTCGCAGACCCCCCCTATCACTTCAGGCCGGTGCAGACAGGCGGGCTGCTCAAAAATACGTGGCCCGTGATCGACCCCTCCGCCCTTGGGGTCGTAAGCGCCAAAGATCACCTTCCCGAGCCGGAAATGCACCATGGCCGACGCACACATGGGGCAGGGTTCAAGCGTGACCACCAGCGTGCATCCGGCCAGAGAGCGTGTGCCAAGTGCAGCAGTCGCCGCCCGCATGGCCAGAATTTCCGCATGGGCACTAGGGTCCTGACGCGCTTCGACCTCATTGGATGCCCGGGCAATCTCGCGACCATCCGGCGCCAGCACGACGGCACCCACCGGCACCTCGCCACGGGATGCGGCTTCATGCGCGGCCGCGAGGGCCAGTTCCATGCCGATCTGGCCAGACCTGTCTCTGTCAGCCTGTTCGTTTCCTGCCTGAAAATCAGGCTCGTTTTGCGGGAATTCTTCGGGCACGGCTTCTCCCACTCAGAGACGTATGAGCGACAGATGCCAGGGTGATCGACACACAGGCGCTTTCTGTTTGCTCAAAACCCTGTTTACATCGTTGCCATGACACGCGCACCTCTCATCGGTCTCACGCTCGATATCGAACCGGGCGGCCCCCAGGAATTTTCGCGCTGGCCCTACCACGCGCTGCGCCAGAATTATTTCAGCGCAATCGCGACCGCCGGGGGGCTGCCCGTCGGATTGCCCCATGACCCCGCACTTGCCGCAGCACTGATGGCCCGTCTCGACGGTCTGGTCGTGACAGGAGGGGCTTTCGACCCCAATCCGGCACTTTACGACGAGGCACCACATCCCCGCACCACGCTCAAACCCGGTCGCACCGATGCCGAGCTTGCCTATCTGACCGCCGCTCGCAGCAGGGATCTGCCCGTGCTTGGAATCTGTGGCGGCATGCAGCTCATGGCCATTGCCTGGGGGGGCTCGCTGTTTCAGCACCTGCCCGAACAGGCCCCCGGCCCGATTGCCCACGAACAGCCCAACCCGCGCGACGAGGCCGGGCATGAGGTGACCATTCTACCCGGCACGCTGCTCTCGCGCTGCACGGGGGCAACAGGGATGCGCGTCAATTCATCGCATCACCAGGGTGTACGCGATGCAGGAAGTCTTGTGACAAGCGCTTACGCGCCCGATGGTCTGATCGAGGCAATCGAGACGGATGACGGAATTTTTCGTCTGGGGGTGCAGTGGCACCCGGAATTCGCTATCGATCCGGGAGACGCGCGTCTATTGGCTGAATTCATCAACGCCGCCCGACACGCGACACCACAGGACTGACGAGCATGACCGAAGAACAAAAGGGCGAGCGCATCGCCAAATGGATGGCCCGCGCTGGCGTAGGCAGCCGACGCGACATTGAGCGCATGATCGAAGCCGGGCGCATTCGCATGAACGGCTCTTCGGTCGAGCATCCCGCCACCTTCGTGCAGGATGGCGATATCATCCAGCTCGACGGCAAGGTGATCGGCAACAAGGAACACACACGCGTCTGGCGTTATCACAAGCCCGACGGGCTGATGACCACCCATCGCGACCCCCAGGGCCGTCCCACCGTGTTCGACTCCCTGCCCGAGGGCATGCCCCGTGTGGTGAGCGTCGGGCGTCTCGATATCAATTCCGAAGGGCTGCTCCTGCTCACCAATGACGGTGAACTGGCCCGGCGCCTCGAGCTGCCCTCGAATTCCTGGATCCGTCGCTATCGCGTGCGCGTGTTCGGCGTGGTGGACGAGCGCAAGCTGGCCGCTCTGGCCAACGGCTCGGAATTCGAAGGCGTGCGCTACGGCCCCATCGAAGCCGGTCTGGACTCGCAGAAAGGCGATAATGCCTGGCTGACTGTCAGCCTTCAGGAAGGCAAGAACCGCGAAATCCGCCGCGTCATGATGGGGCTCAATCTGCATGTCAGCCGTCTGATCCGCGTTTCCTACGGCCCATTCCAGCTCGGCACGCTGCAGAAGCGCGAGATTGAAGAGGTTCAGGGCAAGATCCTGCGCGAACAGGTTCCCGGACTCGCCGCTGCCCCGCGTCGTGTTCGCCGTGTCGTGAAAGACAAGACCCCCGACATCGCCAGCCCTGAAGCCGAAGAAGAATAATGCGTATCGTCGGCGGTGAGCGCAAAGGCGTCGCCCTTCAATCCCCTCGGGGCGAAACCACCCGCCCCACCTCCGACCGCGCCCGTCAGGCCGTTTTCGACATGCTGGCCCACGCCCCCTGGGCGGGAGCGGATTTTCTGCATGAAGCCCACGTGCTTGATGCTTTCGCTGGCACAGGTGCTCTTGGTCTTGAGGCTCTCTCCCGCGGCGCAGCTTCGGCCATTTTCATGGAGCAGGACCGTAGCGCCCGCGCCGTGATCTCGGCCAATATCCGCGCCTGCCGCTTTGATGATCGTGACCTCTCGGTGCTGACATGCGATGTGACCCGCGCACCGCGCGCCTCTCGCCCCTGCACGCTCGTCTTCCTTGACCCGCCTTATGGCAAAGACCTGGTGCCCGCTGCCCTCAAGGCCCTGACCCGCTCGGGCTGGATCGCGCCCGGTGCCGTTATCGTGGCCGAAACTGCCGTCAAAGACGAACTCGCTGTCGATCTCCCCCTTCTGACCGAGCGTCGCTTCGGTGTCGCTCAGGTCAGGATCTGGCGGGCTTCGTGATCCCGGAGCTCCGCCCTTGACCTGCGGAGGGACAAGCCCCCCCCCCCTCGATCCCCAGTTTAATCAATCAGGTTTGCCAAAGGACGACCGTCTTTTAGCGAGGAGCGGGGCCGAGCCCCGCATGACACGAGATTGGCGGAAATCTGTCCTTTTTTGCTCTCGTCTCGCCGCGTTGTTCCGCTATAGTTCTGCCATACGACAGGTATAGTTTCAGACGATGCTCGACGCCCCATGTGCGGGGTGCAACGAATTGCGCAAGCACAGGAAGATGTGAATTTGGCTTTGTTCAGCCGCTGGCTCTCACCCGCCAACGCCTCGCCCAGACTACGCAGCCAGTTGCATGACCGGTTGACGGAGCTTGGCGGGTTTGTCCTGCTTGCTCTTGCGCTTGCGCTCGGTGTCGCCCTGTGGAGCTATAATCCGCAGGACCCGTCTTTTGATACCGCGACCACGGCTGTACCCACCAACCTTCTGGGGCAACCCGGAGCAACCCTTGCCGATGGGCTGGTGCAATGGCTTGGCCTGGCCAGCGCGCTGCCGATTATCGTCATGCTGTGCTGGGCGTGGCAGATCGTGCGCCATCATGCGCTCAGCGTGCCCATCCTGCGCTTTATAGCCTTTCTGTGCCTGCTGCCGGTTGCGGCGGCGCTTATCGCCACCCTGCAGGTTCTGATGCCGGTTCTGACCACAAGCTGGCCTTCGCGGGCTGGGCTTGGCGGACAGCTGGGGCTCGTTCTGGCCGATCATCTGGTCGCAACCGGGCGGGCGACGCTCGGCCGGGCGGGCGGCGTAATTTTTTCCCTGCTCGGCCTGCTTCTGACAGTCCTTCTTATTCCGCTTGCGGTTGGTCTGCGCCGTAGTGAGTGGCGCGCCCTGTTCAGGGGCGCCCGCTCCGTGGGCAAGGGATCGGAACATCTGGCGCGCCGCATGGGCAATCGCGCCCGTCAGACAACACCCCCTGACTGGAGCAGCTACGAGCCGATCGAGGCGAATGCCTATCGCCATGAGCATCCCTACCCCTCGCCCAGACAGGCCAGCGAAACGGCGCGCCAGCCCTTCATCCCGGCCAACACAGGATGGCTCCAGCCTCCGGAGAAGATCGACGAAGCGCTGCCGGCCCTTGCGAACACCCAGACGCAGAATACCCAAACGCAGAGCTCACAGGCGCGCACCCAGACGTCCCCCGTGGCCGAGCCCTCTGCACCTGCCAATCCCTATGCCATGCAGCTGGCACAGATCGCCCGCGATCAGGAAAGCGGCCCCCGCCCGGCGGCCGTGACGCGTTATGCCGAGATCGAAGACGCCACGCCTTATGCGGAGGAACCGGCCCCAAGACCTCAGCCGCAAGAGGAGCCCAAGCGCGGATTTTTCGGGTTCGGACGTGCCCGCACAGAGCGCCCCAGCCATGAACAACCCGCTGCTGCCGCACGTCAGGGCTGGGAAAGCGCGGGCTGGCAGCCGCCCTCGCTCGGCCTGCTCCGCAAGGCGCCGGCCCATGGTGGCAGCGGCCCCTCCAATGAGGTGCTGCAGGCCAATGCGCGCCTGCTGGAACAGGTTCTGTCTGATTACGGCGTACAGGGGCAGATCGGCGACATCCATGCCGGGCCCGTGGTCACGCTTTATGAGCTGGAACCGGCGCCGGGCATCCGTTCGGCCCGTGTGATCGGTCTGGCCGATGACATTGCACGATCGCTTTCGGTGCTGAGCGTGCGTATCGCAACCGTGCCGGGGCGTAATGTCATCGGCATCGAGGTGCCGAACGCCTCACGCGAGACCGTCTATTTCTCCGAACTGCTCGACACGCCCGAGTTCCTCGAACCCGGTGCGCAGCTTCGTCTGGCACTCGGCAAGGATATTGCAGGCAACCCGGTCTATGCCGATCTCGCCAAGATGCCGCATCTGCTGATCGCCGGCACCACGGGTTCGGGCAAATCGGTTGGCGTGAATGCCATGATCCTGTCGCTGCTCTACCGGCTGACGCCGGAAGAATGCCGCCTGATCATGATTGACCCGAAAATTCTCGAACTTTCGATCTATGACGGTATCCCGCATCTGCTGACGCCGGTCGTAACCGAACCGAACAAGGCCGTTGCCGCGCTCAAATGGACCGTGCGCGAGATGGACAAACGCTATCGCTCCATGGCCCATCTGCAGGTGCGCAATATCACGGGTTATAACCAGCGCGTGCGTCAGGTGCGCTCGACGGGTGAGCTGGTGACGCGTCGTGTGCAGACGGGGTTTGACCCCGAAACGGGCCAGCCTGTTTTCGATGAGCAACAGCTCGCGCTCGAAACCATGCCGCATATCGTGGTGGTGATCGACGAAATGGCCGATCTGATGATGGTCGCAGGCAAGGAAATCGAAGCCGCCGTACAGCGTCTGGCGCAGAAGGCGCGAGCCGCAGGCATTCACGTCATCATGGCGACCCAGCGTCCTTCAGTCGATGTGATCACCGGCACCATCAAGGCCAATTTCCCGACACGTATCTCCTTCCAGGTCATCAGCAAGTTCGACAGCCGCACCATTCTGGGCGAGCAGGGCGCCGAGCAGCTGCTTGGCCAGGGCGACATGCTTTACATGCAGGGTGCTGCGCGCATTACCCGCGTGCATGGCCCCTTCGTGACAGACAGCGAAGTCGAGGATGTCGTGGCAGACCTGCGCAGCAAGGGCGAGCCGATCTATAATGATGAGGTGATCTCCAGCCTCGAGGACGAGGGCGGGAGCGCTTCTTCGAGCGGCAATGGCATGAATGGCGGCGGATATGATGCTGAAGCCAGCCTTTTCGATCAGGCGGTCGATCTGGTGACGCGCGAAGGTAAGGCCTCGACCTCCTTCATCCAGCGCCATCTGTCGATCGGCTATAATCGTGCCGCCAAGATCATCGAGCAGATGGAAAAGGAAGGCATCGTGAGTTCGGCCAATCATGTCGGCAAGCGCGAGGTTCTGGCCCGCCGTCAGCGCGACGAAGACTGATCCTCCCCTCCCCCAATGTCGGATTTCCCCTATCCCATCCTGTATCAGAGCCCGCGTCTCGTCGTGATCGACAAGCCCGCTGGGCTCCCCGTTCATCCGGGCCCGAAAACGACGCATTCGGTCGAGGCGCTGTTTCCGCTTCTGTCACGACGCAAGGATGGTCCGTGGCTGGTCCATCGCCTTGATGCCGATACCTCGGGCTGTCTCATGATTGCATTGCGCAAGCAGGCTCTCGTAGAGGCGCAGGCGCTTTTCGCCTCCGGGCAGGTCCGCAAGACCTACTGGGCCGTCGTTGGAAAAGCCCCGGTGGAAAACGAAGGCGTCATCGACACCCCGCTGCGCAAGGTCGCGACGAAAGAGGGCTGGCACATGGCGCGCCACGCCAATGGGCAGAAAGCCGTGACCGCCTGGCGTGTGCTTTCACGCAGCCAAGGCAGGGCTCTGATTGAATTGACGTTGCTCACGGGGCGTACCCACCAGGCACGCGTGCATTGTGCAGTTCTTGGCTGTCCTATTATCGGCGATGGCCGTTATGGGGGCGGCACCGGTGCCTTGCATCTGATGAGCCGTTCGCTGCACGCGACACTTACGACAGAGCAGGTTTCTGCGCGCGCCGAGCCGTCAGATACGTTCCGCCGCACCTGTCATGATTTCAGCCTGACGCTGCCGTAAAACAGAAACCAGAACCGGAACAGCCAGGTCTCGGCCGGGCGCTGACGGATGAAGCTGCGCTCTGTCAGCAGAAAACGCAGGCGTGTTCCAAATCCGCCGCCAAGCACAGTCTGGAGGCGCGACAGAAATACACCAGCCTCCGGCTTGAGGGCTTCGGCGCAATCAGGGTCCTGCAAACGGACAACCAGTGCCACGAGCAAGGCCATGAAGGCCTTGGGGCCACGACGCAAGGCCCGCATTCCTCTGGCGAACAGTGACCGCTCGACACCCACAGCATTACGCCGATGCTGCCGGTAAAAACTCACACATCGGTCATCGAAAACAATCTGCCCCCCGGCTCCCAGCACCAGCACATAGCTCCACCAGTCATGGAGCACGCCTTTCGGCGCGTGAACCGACCGGATGAGTGCCGCTGCCTCGGCGTTGAGCATCACCGTATGACCGGTCGCGATATTCTGGATCAGGGCCGAATAGAAATCGGGAATACGCCTGAGAGGCAGTGATGGCCCGAATACCTGCAGCTTTTCATCGGTAAGGAACTGACGCGCGCAATACAGGGCAGGTCCTGTCAAACCTGCGAGTTTCTCACGTGCCCAGACAAGTTTTTGCGGCACCCAGACATCGTCCTGATCAGCGAAGGCAATGAGGGCATCCTGGGGGGCTGCGGCGAGCAGCAGGGCATAGGAACAGGCTACCCCGAGATTACCCGGTTCAGCCTCGATCTCGACGCATCGTCCCAGGCCACGATGCTCCTGAAAAGACAGCATGATGGCGCGCGACGCATCCTGAGACCCGTCATCGCGCCAGTAAAGACACCAATTGGCATCAGTCTGCGCTAGAAAGCTGTCAAGCTGCTGGTTGAGAAAGGCCTCGCCGTTATAGACGGAAAGCAGGATCGCTACGGGCGGCGGTGCCGCCCTTTGGGCGTCCCTTCCTCCCACCGCGTATAAACGCGGTGCTTCAAAAATCGTCCTGCCCTCTACAGACACGTTCAGATTGGCTTGGTCGCAAAATGCTCATCGACCGCACGGGTGACGCCATCGCGCCATTCCGGCAGGCTGATGCCGAAAACCTGCTTGAGCCTGCTGCAATCGAGGCGGGAATCCTGAGGACGCTTTGCCGGGGTCGGCCAATCCTCCGTGCGGATGGCAGCAACCTCGACAGGCATGGCCTGCCCATGTCGGACGGCTTCCTCAAGAGCAGCTACTGCAAGACCGTGCCAACTGGTCTCACCCGTGCCGCTGGCATGGTAGAGACCAGCAAATTTGTCCTGCCATCCGGCTTCGACCTGATCTGAAATGGACAGAATCGCCGTTGCCAGATCATCTGAACTGGTCGGATTACCGTATTGATCGCCCACCACCTTGAGATGGGTATTCTTCGCACCTGCATTGACCATGGTGCGAACAAAGTTCTTGCAGTGACCCGAATAGACCCAGGAAGTGCGCAAGACGATGCTGTGCGGCTGGGCTTTCAGGACAGCCTGTTCGCCCGCAGCCTTGGTGCGGCCATAGACTGTCTGTGGGGTGACCGGATCGGTCTCGACATAGGGCGTGCCCTTGTCACCCGCATAGACATAATCCGTGGATACATGGATCAGTGGAATATTGCGCTCGGCACAAAGCCGCGCCAGTTCTGCCGGTCCGGTCTCATTGGCGATGGTCGCCCCTTCGATCTCGCTCTCGGCCAGATCGACCGCAGTCCAGGCTGCGGCATTAACGACCACAGACGGTTTGACCCGATCGAGCGTGGTCGCCATCGTCTCGGATGAGGCAAGATCGAAAGCGGGGCGGCCCACCACCACGACCCGATCACCGCCAAGCATTTTCAGCGAGGTCGCAAGCTGACCCTGACCACCCGTGACGAGTATGTGCTTTTCCGTTGCCGTGCTCATCAGTACTGGAACCATCCCTTGGCTTCGGTAAAATGCGGTGCAATCTTGTCCTTGTCAGACAGCACAACTTCGCTCTCGGTGATCGGCCAGTCGATCGCCAGATGCGGACAATTCCAGATGACGGCTCGCTCGGACGCCTTGTCATAAAGGGAGGTGCATTTGTACTGCACTTCGGTGTTTTCCTGCAAGGTGACAAAGCCATGCAGAAAGCCGGGGGGAACCCAGAGCTGCGACCAGTTCTCTTCGGAAAGCTCAGCAGCAACCCACTTCCCATAGGTCGGCGAACCGGTGCGTGCGTCAACGGCCACATCCCAGATCGCGCCCTTGGTGCAACGTACGAGCTTGCCCTGAACGAACGGCGCTACCTGCGAATGCAGGCCGCGCAGAACACCTTTCTGAACCGACAGGCTCTGATTGTCCTGCACGAAGGTCAGATCGATTCCTGCCTCGACCATCTTCTGATGATTATAGGTTTCGGAAAAGAACCCGCGGGTATCGCTGAAACGCTGCGGGGTGACCAGAATGACGTCAGGAATGGCGAGACGTTCGACTTTCATGGGACCGGCTCCTAGTTTCTGCCTGACTGGGTCTGCTGCGCAAGTTCCAGCAGCATACGACCCAGTTCGGTCTTCTTTTTGGCGTTACCCTGAACAATGAGCTGCTCACGATCAATGAAGCCCATGCGATAGGCGACTTCGGTCGGTGAGCCTACCAGCATGCCCTGACGGGACTGAATGGTCTGAACGAAAAGCCCTGCCTGCATGAGACTGTCCGGCATACCGGCATCGAGCCAGGCGCAGCCACGGCCCAGACGATCAACCTGAAGCGACCCTTCTGCCAGATACATCTGGTTGAGATCGGTAATCTCGAGTTCGCCACGCGGGCTCGGCTGCACCTTCTTCGCAAATTCGACGACACGGCTGTCGTAGAAATAGAGGCCTGTCACAGCCCAGCTCGATTCCGGTTCACTGGGCTTTTCGATGATACGCTGCGCACGACCGCTCTCGTCGAAACTGACCACGCCATAACGCTCGGGGTCACGCACCTGATAGGCAAAGACCGTCGCGCCCTTGGGACGTGCCGCAGCAGCACGCAGCAATACGCTCAGATGATCGGCAAATATCAGGTTATCGCCGAGGGCAAGCGCGCAAGGCGACCCGTCAATCCAGTCTTCCGCAATCAGGAAAGCCTGCGCCAGACCATCGGGCGAAGGCTGCTCACGATACTCGAAATGTACGCCAAACTGCGAACCGTCTCCAAGCAGACGCTTGAACTGCGGCAGATCATGCGGCGTGCTGATGATCATGATATCCTTGATCCCCGCCAGCATGAGCGTGGTCAGAGGATAATAGATCATCGGCTTGTCATAGACCGGAAGCAACTGCTTCGAGGTTGCCAGCGTCATGGGATGCAGGCGCGTACCCGAGCCCCCGGCCAGAAGAATGCCCTTCATTGGCTTGGCGTTTTCGGTGCTCATGCTTTTGTTCCCAGTCTCTGTCCGGTGTAGCGGCGGGCGCGTATGCCTTCCCACCAGTGACGGTTGTCGAGATACCATTGAACGGTGCGACGAATGCCCGTTTCGAAATCGTGCTTCGCCTTCCAGTCGAGCGCCTTTACAGCGTGGCTGGGGTCGATCTCATAACGGAAATCGTGACCGGGACGATCGGTGACAAACCGGATCAGACGCTCGCGCGGCCCGGCCGGATCAGGCGACAATTCGTCGAGCACTGCGCAGATCGTCTTGACGACATCGAGATTGGTGCGCGGCTGGCGGGCGCCGATGGCATAGGTTTCGCCAGGCTGACCACGCTCGACAGCCTTCACCAGCGCCTCGGCATGATCTTCGACAAAAAGCCAGTCGCGAATGTTCTCGCCCTTGCCGTAAACCGGCAGTTCCTTACCCTCGAGCGCATTGATCGTCACCAGCGGGATGAGCTTCTCGGGGAAGTGCCAGATACCGTAATTATTGGTCGTGTTGGTCACGAAGGTGGGCAGACCATAGGTGTGATACCAGGCGCGCACCAGATGATCCGAAGCCGCCTTGGACGCTGAATACGGGCTGCGGGGGTCGTAAGGCGTCGTCTCTGTGAATGGCGGATCGTCGAGTTCGAGATGGCCGAACACTTCGTCAGTCGAGATATGATGGAAACGGAATGCCTTCTGCGCCTCGGCACCAAGCGTCTGCCAGTAGCGGCGAGCAGCCTCGAGCAGCGCGTATGTCCCGGTCACATTCGTCTCGACGAACACACCGGGCCCATCGATCGAGCGATCGACATGGCTCTCTGCTGCAAGATGCATCACGGCATCGGGACGGTATTCGTCAAAAAGCTTCTGAAGCTCGACACCGTTGACGATATTGACGGCAGCGTGACGATAGCGCGGATCGGCAGCCACCTCGCCAACCGTCTCCTCTGAGGCTGCATAGGTCATGCAGTCCACATTGAGCACTTCATGAGACGTCTGACGTATTAGATACCTGACCACGGCAGATCCAATGAACCCGCAGCCACCTGTCAACAATATTCGCATCGTTACTCTCAGTCACAGCATTTTCAGGGGCGGCAAATCCGGGCATCCGCACCGCCTTGTCATTCTCCCAGTATAATCTGCAAGGGTGGATAGGAAAGATACGATGTGCGACAAAATACATAGACGTATCTTCTTGTTGCGAAGACGAAAAAAAAGATGTCTGGGTCAGATGGAGAGGCGGCTCAGATTATTTCAATAAAAATACATATAACCCTGAAAATTGTTGAGAGAAGAAGACTGTTCTGTGAATTTTTTCACGAGAATACGCAACTTTATCTAAAGAAAGATACTTATAGAAAATTGATTTGTATATCATTGTTAGAAATAGAATTATACTATTTTAGTGAAATTATCGTTATACATTAATATCAATGGTTTTATTCGTATTTATTTATTATTTTTCTCAATTCTCTGTTATTTTCTATTCAATATCGCGTCCTTACACGAAGATGACACAATTTTTCAGCTCATCGGGTTCTTTGAGTCACACGTCGATAAACAGCCCGTGAGGGCTCTCGCGCACTCAGATCCGTTTGATCACCCTGAACGCCGTCAAGGCTGCCAGGCTTCCGAAAATCACAACCCCCAGAGACTGACCGACCAGAATACCGATTGGTCCATAAAAGGAGCCGATCCACACAAACGGGATCGTTCCCAGCGTGGCCCGCCCCCAGTTGAACCCGGTCGAATAAAGCGGATGGCCGAGATTGTTGAAAGCCGTGTTCGAGACGAATAGCAGACCCACGAAGAAGTAGCTCGCCACCAGCCAGCAGCAGAACAGCGTGACGATACGTATCGCCACCCCTTTCGACGCGAAGAGATGCAGGATGGGGGTATGGAACGCCGCCAGAATGGCCCAGGTCAACACCACGCATAAAGCCGTGAGCTTGAGCGAGGCATAAAGCGTCTCGCGCACACGGTCTTTCTTTCCGGCACCCAGATTCTGCGACATTATCGGCCCGACAGAGCCTGTCAGGGCAAACACAAAGGCAAAGGCAACCGGCACAATGCGATCAATCGTTGCCTGACCCGAAATCGCTTCCAGCCCAAATCGCGACATGAAATGCGTCGTGAAAAGCCCACCGATCGGCGTGGCCAGATTGGTCGCGATGGCGGGCAGGGCCACCCCCCCGATCTGGCGCGTTGCAGGCGCGATCGCCCAGAGACGCGGCCGTTCCAGCATGCGGTGGTTGCGCAGGCTGTAAAAGCCGAAAGCCACCACGGTCCCCCGCGAGATGATCGTGCTGATGGCAGCGCCTGTCAGACCCATATGGAACCCGAAGATAAGGATCGGATCGAGCAGGGCTGAGACAAAAGCGCCAACCAGCGTGACCTGCATCGAGCGACGAGCGTCACCCACGCAGCGCAGCAAGGCCGACTGCGCCATGCCGTAACAGACCAGAGGCAGGAATGGCGAGACGAGATGGAGGAACCCGACCGCCTGAATCAGCGCCTCTCCCCGCGCCCCGAGCAGCGTAAGCAGAAAAGACGCCAGAACCGCCGTCAGACTGCCAAGCACGGCTGTGACCGCGACCATCACCACCATGAAAGCCGATGCGAAACGTCGCGCCCGTATGACACGCCGCGCTCCGATCAGCCGCCCGATAATGGCACCGAGACCGATCGTCATGCCGATCGAGACGGCTACCTGCACATAGCCAAGCGCCGCGGCAAAGCCGATGGCTGCCGTCAGCGCCGGGTCATGCAGATGCGAAATGTACCAGAAGTTGAGCAGATCGACCGCGAAGACGGCCATCAGCCCGATTGCGCCTGTCCCTGCCATGACCACGACATGGCGCATGATACTGCCATGAACGAAGCGCGCCGGGCGGGTCGCCTTGAGATCAACCTCAGGCGGTGGCTCCTGCTGCGCCAGATCATCGGGGGAAATCTTGTCGGGGGGAGGCGAAGTCAGAGACATATCCCCATGATCCTGCCCTGTTCGCAGGCCAGTGGGAACGACAGAAATTCGGAATGGAGCTTTTTTTACCGATATTCCAGCGCTCTGCCCCGGCCCCGCGAAGGGGCAAGGCCCTTCGATCCCCGCTTCGACTCAATCAGGTTCCCAAGGGACGTCCGTCCTTTGGCGGGGGGCGTGGCAGCGCCCCCCGCCTGCCCTCTTACTTCTGGGCCTTCACTTCCTTGATCCAGGCATCCACGCGATCGGCGAGCAGGTTCAGCGGCAGGGCACCACCTGAAAGCACGACATCGTGGAATTTGCGGATGTCGAATTTCGAGCCAAGCTCGGTTTTCGCCTTTTCGCGCAGACGCAGAATGGTCTGCTGGCCAAGCATGTAGCCCAGAGCCTGACCGGGCCAGGCAATGTAGCGATCCGTCTCGGCCTGCATGTCAGGCTCGCTGGTGGGCGGATGCGCATGGAAGAATTCCAGCATCTGGGCGCGGGTCCAGTGCAGATCATGCACACCCGTATCCAGAACCAGACGATCTGCACGCAGAAGCTCCCCGTTCAGGCGACCGTAATCGCTGTAGAGATCCTTGTAGAAGCCCAACTCCTTGCCCAGGCCCTCGGCATAAAGCGCCCAGCCTTCAATATAGGCATTATAGAACCCCTGCTGACGGAAAGGCGGCAACGGCAGGGACTGCGCCGTGGAGATCTGGAAGTGATGACCAGGCACCCCCTCGTGATAGGCTGTATCCTCGATCGTATAGATATCGCGCTTGGCATAATCGCCAGTGTTGACGAACACGATGCCAGGGCGTGAGCCATCGGGCGTGCCCTGGTGATATTCGGCGCCAGCCGCCTCGGCCTCGCGATAGCGCTCGACGGGACGCACTTCCAGTTTGGTAGTCGGGATCCTGTCGAAATCGCGTGTGAGGGCGGGCTCCATCTGCGCGATATACTTGCGGTAGAGATCGATGATCTGCTCGCGCGACGTGGCGTAGAGCTTGGGGTCCTTGTCCACGGAGGCGCGCAGGGCTGCCAGATCGGAAAAGCCGAGCTTGTGGGCAATCTCGCCCATCTCGCCCTCGATCTTTGCAACCTGATCGAGCCCGAGCTGGTGGATTTCCTTCGGCGTCATGGTTGTGGTGGTCAGGGTGCGGATATCATAGCGATAAAGCTCATCCCCTCCCGGAAGTGCCCAGACACCCTCCTGAGCGCGACCATGGGCAGCGTAGCCCTGCTTCATGAAAACAGCCAGACGCTGATAGGCCGGTCGCACGTCATGATCGATGGCGGCAATAATCGCCTTGCGCAGACGTGCCTGATCCGCAGCGGAAACGCTGGCAGGGAATTTCGTAACAGGCTCGCCGAACGGACTTTTTTCCCCTTCGGGTGCTGCAATCTGCTCGACCTGCTGCTCGGCTTTTTCAAGCAGGAAACGCGGCGGCATGAGGCCGTCTTTCTCACCCAGACGAGCCAAGGCAATGACCTGATCGATCGCCTTCGGAATGCCACGCAGACGGGTGAGGTAGTCCTCGTAATGCTTCGTGGTATCGAACGGAATGCTGGAGACGAAGCCCGGATATTGCAGCTGGGCGCCGTTCATCTGGTCGATGGGCATCTCATAGGTCTTGAGACGGATACCCTCGAGCGTATCCTGAAGCTGCTGGATGATCATGGCACGGCTGATCTGGCGCTGGTCATCGAGCGATGAGGGCGTGATAGCCTCGAAACGCTTCAGAAACCCCGTCAGGACCGGAACCGAACCCTTGATATGGGCAAGGGAGAGATCGCTCCAGCGGTCATTGTAACGATAGTCACCGATCGAGGTCGCGAGCTCGGGCGCGTTTTTGAGCTGATACTGCCATTCCTCGTCGAGCAGCCTGTCAAAGGCCGTCGCGGCGCTGGTGTCAGACGTGACGACCTGAGCCGGAGAAGCGAGCGCGGTTGTCGCACCGAGAAGGCAACCGAACCCAAGCAGGGCAAGGCGGGAGAGACGGGGGGACTTCATCAGCGATGGTTCTCCTAAGCGCGCCGGCACACGGCACGCCAGGAAGGTCAGAACGCCGCATGCCAGTCTGTCGAGGGAACCTTCATAGCGGTATCGTTACGATGCCACCACCCGCCACCCAGCGCCTGAAACAGGGCAACACTATCGGTAAACCGTGTCGCCTTGGCCTGGATCAGGTTGAGGCGGGCCTCAAGCTCGATCTGCACTGCCGCCTGGAGCAGGATGGGGCTGATATCTCCATAGGACATCTGGCTCTGGGAAATGCGCAGGCTGCGCACGGCAGCGTCTTCATTCGCTGCGCTGATGGTCAGCGCATCCGAATCATCCTGCAACGCATGGAGCGTGTCGGCCACGTTCTGCATCGAGGTCAGCACGGTGTTTTTATATTGTTCGGTGGCCGCCAGCAGATTGTCCCGCGCCTGACGCTCGAGATGCATCAGCTCGAAACCCTGGAAGATGGGTTGCGCCACCATGGCGCCAATCGACCAGTTGCCATAGCCGGGTGTGAAGAACTGGCTCATCGCATTGATGGCCTGACCCGGCGTTGCGGAAAGCTGCACATTGGGCAGCCGGTTGGCAATCGCCACACCGACCTGCGCGCTGGCGCTGTGCATCTGTGACTCAGCCGCACGTATATCGGGACGCTGCGACAGAAGCGCGCTTGGCAGGCTGACCGGCAGAGTGGCAGGCAGACGGTAGGTCTCGAGCGGGATCTCGGGCAGCATCTCGTTCGGGGTGACGCCGACAAGGGCGGCAATCTGGTCATGCGCCTGTTCGGCCTGCAGATGCAGAGGGGGCAGCGTCGCCTGTGCCTGGGCGAGGGCGGCCTTCTGCGCCAGAACCTGTGCCTCGGCTATGTCGCCAAGGCGATACTGCTTTTCCATCACATCGAGCAGCTTCTGCTGGGTCGCAATGATGTCTTTTGTGGCCTCGATCTGGGCGTTGACGCTCGATTGGGTGATGAGCGTCACGATCAGCGTGTTCACCAGCGTGTTCGTCGTCGCAATCAGCTGGAAACGCTGCATCTCTGCCTGAGCGGCCTGGTTTTCCACCTGACGGCGCAACCCGCCCCAGAGATCGGGCTGGTACGAGATGTTCAGCTGCAACGTGTGCAGATTATAGAGCATCTCGTTATTGCCCGGCACAGGCGACAAGGCCTTTGACGTCTTGTTGCGTGTCGGATTGAACGAGGCCGAAATGCTGGGAAGCAGAGGCGCCCCGGCTACTTTTGTCTGCTCATAAGCGGCCTTGAGCGAGGCTTGCGCCGATTTGAGCGACGGGTTGTTCTGCAGGGCACGGGCAACGAGGGCGTCAAGCTGGGGCGCCCCGAGCGCCTTCCACCATTCTCCGCTCAGATCGGCGCCTACGGTCAGGGTCTGGGCAGCACCCGCCGCACCGCTGCCGGATGTGCCATGAACAGAGCCCGGCAGAGCCGTGCTCTGATAACCGGCATTCCCTAGCACCGCAGGCCTGTGGAAATCAGGCCCTATGGCACAACCAGACAGGGCAAGGGCGGCAGCGCAGCCCAGCAAGAGGGATTGCCTCATGACACGCCTCCCGAACGGCGCGCCTTGCGGCGCTCTATGAAGTGCTCCATCTCGAAAAAGAAGACGGGCAGAACGAAGAGGGTCAACAGGGTTGCGATGCCCAGACCGCCCACCACCACGGTAGCCAGACCGCGCTGCACATCCGTGCCGACGCCAGTTGCGAGAGCAGCTGGCAACATACCTGCGCTGGCAACCGTCGCCGTCATCAGGACAGGGCGGAAACGCTCGGCAGCACCCGCCAGAACCGAATCATGAATGCTCAGACCGGCACGATGGTGCCGGTTGATGGCCGCAATCATGATGATGCCGTTCTGCACGGCCACACCGAAGAGGGCGATGAAGCCCACGGCAGTTGCGATGTTGAGCGTCTCGCCACGCAGATGCAGGGCGATCAGACCGCCCAGCGTGGCAAGCGGCACTACGCTGAGCACCAGAACCGCATGGCGGAACGTGCCGAATTCCATGAACAGCAGCAGCAGCATGATCGAGAACATGACCAGAAGCGCCACGCCCAGACGGGCCTGGGCACGCTGTTCCTGCTCGAAACTTCCTGCCCATTGCAGGCGGTATTTGCGCGGGTCGAAATGGACCTGTGCCGAGATGCGCTTTTGCGCATCCTCGAGATATTGCGACAGCGGGCGCTGACCATTATCAACGCGAATGGTGATCTGACGCTCGCCCATCTCATGGGCAATGTTGCTCTCACCCATGTGCAGACCCACATCGGCCACTTCCGCCAGCGGGATGGGCGCGCCTTCGGTCGAACGCAGAGGCAGGGAGCGGATCGAGGCAAGGTCGTTCAGATCCCTGCTGCCCACATGAAGTGTCGCATTATAGACGCGGTCTTCCACATAGACCTGGGTGATGGCGCCATCGCCGATGGCATTCTGAACGACCGTGCTGATATCCGATACGTTGATTCCATAGCGCGCAGCCTGATCGCGGCGTGGCGTGATCATGAGCTGCGGTATCTGCGGCTCCTGGAAGATCGAGGCATCGGCTGTGCCGGGCACGTCATGCAGAATGCCCACGATCTCACGTCCGATACGACGCAGTTCATGAAAGTCATTGCCATAGACGCGCAGGACGAGCGGTGAGTGGGCACCACCCACCAGATCGTTCATGCCATCCTGAATAGGCTGGCTGATACCGAAACTGATCCCGGGAATCTGCGAAAGCCGCTCGCGCAGACGTGCGATGAACTGCGCCTTGGTCTCGCCAGATGCCCATTGATCATAGGGTTTGAGCCCGACAGGCATTTCGATATGCGAGAATGTCCACGGGTCCGTGCCGTCATCATTTCGGCCAAGCTGGGTGATCGCATAGGACGTCTCAGGGAACTCCCTGATGGCCGAACGCACTTCGCTGGCAATACGGCTGCCTTCATCAAGCGAGATACCCGTCGGGAGCTGCACCTGAAGCCAGAGCGCGCCCTCATCGAGATCGGGAAGGAATTCGCGACCGACCGTCGCCCCCAGAACCAGAACCGCCAGCAGGGCCGCACCACCACCGATATAGGTCACCAGCGGGCGGGCCAGCATATGGTTGAGGCCACGCTCATAGGCATGATGCAGCGCCTCAAGCGGACGGTTATGCCAGATGCGGCGTGGCTTGTACAAAGCCAGATAGCTGAGCGTCGGAATGAGGCAGAGCGCACAGGCCAGAGCGCCGATCAGGGCGAAGCTGACCGTATAGGCCATCGGCCGGAACAGCTTGCCCTCGCTGCCCTCGAACGCAAAGAGCGGGCTATAGGCCACGATGATGATCAGTGTGGACGAGAAGATCGAACGCCCGGCGATACGGGCGACACTCAGCACTTCGGTGCTGGTCAATGTCGCTTTCGGCGATTCCTCTCGCAGACGCAGAATGGCCTCGGTGATGACGATGGCGCCGTCCACGATGACGCCGAAATCGATGGCGCCGAGCGAGAAGAGATTGGCTGCCATACCGAAGAAATGCATCAGCACAAAGACGGTAGAGAGCGCGAGCGGAATGGTGACGGCCGTCACAACGGCGCTGCGCGGGCTGCCGAGAAACAGGGTGAGAATGACCAGAACGAGGCCGATACCCTCCACCATGGTCTCACCGACCTTGTGGGTGGTGGCCTTCACCAGATTATCGCGATCAATGTAGGGGACGAGACGCACATCGAGCGGTTTGAGACGCTCCTGCAACTGGTCGACCACGCCATGCACGTTGTCCAGCACCAGAGACGGGTTGGCGCCAGACAGCATGGTCACGATGCCTTCGATGGTATCGGGATTATTGTCCTTGCCGAGAATACCCTCACGGATCTGATGGCCGAACTGCACCTGACCCAGATCGCTCAGCAGGACAGGCGTGCCGTTATGCTGCGCGACGACAATGCGTTTCATGTCGTCCAGCGTGTGGATCATGCCTACGCCGCGCACGATATAGGATTGCTCGCCACGCGTGACACGCCCGCCCGCGGCATTGGCATTGTTGTTCTTGATGGCGTTAACCACGTCATCGGTGCTGAGCCCGTAGCGCAGCAGCGCCTCGGGCTTGAGCACCAGCTGATATTCGCGTGTGAGACCGCCAAAGTTATTGACGTTCACAATGCCTGGCACGCGCTGCAGCGTGGGAATGACGATCCAGCGCTGCACGTCGGAAAGCTGCATCAGATCCATCGAATCCGATTCCAGCGTGTAGCGGAAAATCTCGCCTGCCGGCCCGGTGATCGGGCCAAGCTGGGGTGTCACGCCATCGGGCATGCTGGCCGTGCCCAGCAATTCGAGCACAAGCTGGCGTGCCGTAAAGACATCGATCCCGTCATGGAAGATCAGGGTGATGAGCGACAGGCCGAACGTGCTGCTTGAGCGGCTCTCGGTCACACCCGGTACGGCAGCAAGGGCGCGTTCAAGAGGCACGGTGACCTGCTGCTCCATCTCTTCGGCAGCAAGACCCGAAACCTGGGTAGTGACCTGAACGTTGACAGCGCCAAGATCAGGATAGGCCTCTACCGGCAGAACACGCCAGGCATAGCCACCCGCAAGGGCCAGAAAAACAGCGCAGATAAAAACGATATGACGGCGCGCAAAGCACCAGGAAATCAGGGTCGCGATCACGGATTATAGGGCTCTCATCTGCGGCGCTGACAAATCAGTCATGATCATTGAGAAGGATGGCACCACGGGTGACGATCGTCTCTCCCGCCTGCAACCCTGAGAGAACACGCACCGAGTCCCCCTCGTCATAGCTCACCGTCACGGCACGACGGCGGAAATGCATCGGGGCGCCGTCCTGAACAAAAACGGTCAGACGGTCATTGTTCATCAGAAGCGCCGTCTTGGGGATGATCACCATCTCGGGCTGCTTCACCGCAATCTCGATATCGGCAAACATGTTCGGGCGCAGCATCCCATCGGGATTGTCGCAAAGGATATGAGCGATCACGCGTCTCGTATCGCTGTGCAAGGCCGGCTCGATCGACTGGATGGGAGCCGCGCAATGCCTGCCCGGCAGGGCGCTGATCTGCGCGCTCATCTGCTGGCCCAGTGAAACGATACCAACTGAATCCTCTGGGATTTCGGCGTCGATCTGCACCTGGGAAAGGTCCAGCAGAACCGCCTGCACTGCCGTTGCATCCGTGACATTCACCCCTTGGGCGAGCGTCGTGCTGGCAATCAGCCCGTCTACCGGAGCCACGAGGCGCACAAGCCCCTCGCCATCCTGATCCGTGCGACTGTTCAGGGTTTCAAGACGACGGGCAGCGCGCTGGCTCTCGGCCTTCGCCTGAGCCAGATCGTTGAGGGCGGAGTCCAGATCCTTGCGGGCATTGCCGCCAACGGCAAGCACATCCTGTGCACGCTTGACCACACGTTCCTCGTAGGTCTGCTGGGCTTGGGCCTTCATCAGATCGGCATAGGCCTGATCGAGATCGCCAGAGGCCAGCACGGCCAGGACATCGCCCTGATGCACCATCTGACCCGGCTGAAGATCGGTCCTGATCACATGGCCGGTCACGGGTGTCAGGATGTTGAAGCTGCGCCGGGGCTCGGCCGACACCATGCCAGGCACACGCAGCCCGTGCGCAAGCACGCTCGCTTTGACCGGCTCGACATGCAGACGTTTCATGAGGGGTGAGTCATCAGCGACGATCACCACACCGTTTTCACGGGTCAGCTGCGCCAGAGGACGACCTGGATGAGAACCACCATGCTCATGAACGATCGTGATAACGACCCCGAGAAGAACGATGGCTATGAGCGCTGCCAGACCTAGGCGGCGGATAAGAGGTGCCTGCATGGTCAGGCAAGGCCGTCAAGGGAGCGCATGGAAACCTCGGCTCAGGGGGTATTGAAACAATTTGTTGCAGTTGATAGCCGTTCAATCCTGCTTCGCCAAGCGGCGTCCGGCCTCAGACCCGTGTTCTAATAGGCTATGGTCTCGAAACGCGCATGATAATTTCATGTCATGCGCGAAACCGAAATCATTTTACGTTGAATTCGAGCCGGGCCCCGTGGCCGGACAGACCTGCCGGGATGGCCTGCTCTGGCACCCCACGCACACAGACTCTCCGTTATTGACCGTAGAAAAACCGGGCGGTTGCCCCACCATCGATCAGGAAGTCGCTGCCGGTGATGTAGCCGCCCTCAGCACCACTGATCAGCGCAGCAAGAGCCGCCACCTCGTCAGGTGTTCCGGCGCGGCCCGCAGGGGCGCTTGAGAGCATTGCGCGATAGAATGCCGCCCGCTCTCCATTCAGCTCGTCATAAGCCAGCGGCGTGATGATGATCCCCGGGCTGATTGCGTTGATCCGGGCTCCTCGTGCTCCCCAGCGCATCGCCTCGCCCCTGACGCGCAGCGAATTGCAGCGCTTTGACATCTGATAGGCAAGCAGCGTGTCATCGATCTCATGAACGAAAGGCAGAGCCAGAAGGGTATCGGCGGGGTTCGTCGCCAGTTGCCTGTCCTGCTCTGCAGTGAGCGCAGGCATACGATGGCCGGATTGCGAGGAGATCACGATACCCGACCCGCCTCTGGCCACACGTTGCCCGAACTCTTCGAGCAACATTGCCGTCCCGTAGAGATCCACCTTGAGAATTGTCTCCACCGGAGCCTGTGACGGTGACACACCAGCTGCCTGAACGAGGGAAAGAAGCGGGCCGATCTTTTCCGCCGCCTCGATGAGAGAACGGACAGACTCTCTGTCTGAAACATCGACCGTGACAACGCTTGTCTCGAAACCTGCCAATTCGAGAATACCCGCGGCTTGCTCGGCCTTGTCGCGATGCAGATCGGCGAGCACGACATGGCGACCGCTGCTGATGCGGCGCGCAATCGCCTGACCGATCGATCCTGAACCGACAACGACGGTGACATCTTTCATGTTTTTTCCAGTCCGCTGGCTTGAGTGTCCGGCCCATCACGCCTGGGACACGCCATCATCGAGACCGGAGACCTGATGCCGTCTCTTCTCGATGGCGGAGAGCATTGCCGTTTTCGCGCGTGCCTCAGGAAGCCTTTCGCGAAGGATCATAGGCGGTCGTGACGCCCTTCATTAGGGCGCGTCTGGCACATGTCCTTATGCCCGTCATTCATGAAACCTGACATGCATAGGCGACAGCATTTCCGGCCAGGAACAGGTGTGCGCTCGCATGAGCGCCGGATATGTCGCCTCGATCCGCCCCGGTCTGAAAGCCACCAGAAAGGATGCGACGCCCCTCCCAAAAGCGAGCGCCTGGAGGCTAGGGCGCTGCCTCAGTGCTCACCTCGGGGCCTAATGTGCGCAATGAGCGCGGTCTGACGGGGCCACCAAGCACATGACCGATCGGGGTCAGGGCCTCGATGTGATCGCAGAAGATCTTGAACACGGCGAGCATGGGCACCGAGAGAAAGGCCCCGCCAATACCCCACATCCAGTCCCAGAACAGCAACGAGGCCATCACCAGCACCGGGTTCAGGGTGAAGCGCTTGGCCAGCAGCATGGGGGTGATGGTCTCACCCTCGAGGATATGGATGCAGAGATAGATGGAAGGAGGCAGAAGCGACATCAGGAAAGACGGGAAGCTGATGAGCGCCACACAGAAATAGACCACCACCCCGGTCAGCGGCCCGATGATCGGCACGTAGTTGAGCAGAAACGCCAGAACCCCCCAGAGCAGCGGGTTGGGCATGCCCGTCAGCCAGCATTGCAGGAGATTCAGCGCGCCCACGAGAATGTTCATGATGGTGATGGTCGCAAGATAGAGCGACACATTGCGCTCGATCTGCGTCGTGATCTGCACGATGCGTCGCTTGTCCGAATAGGTCGGCATGATCTCGACGATGCGGCGCAGCAGGCTGTCGCCTTCGGTCATCAGGAAGAACAGCATCAGCAGCATGGTGAAGAACTCTCCCATGAAGGCACGTGTGCCGATCAGGAAGGAAGAGCCCCAGACACGCAGCGTCTCTGCACCATTGGAAGCTGACGAGGCGGCCGCGCTGGCGGCGCTAACATGATGATGCCCGCCACTCGACATGAGAGCCACGACACGCAGATAGCCCCGCTGCAGGGAATCGATCGGCCCCTGTAGGAAAGCCAGCTTCTGTTGAAGCGCCGGCAGGCTTTGCGGCACCTTGGTGAGCCATGCCGCCGCCGGCACCGAGATGGCCGTGCCGATACCGACCACGAGCAGGAACATCGCAATGATCAGCATCAGGGCCGCGATGGGCTTGGGAATACGCAGCCGGCCATGCAGAAACCGCATCGGGCCGATCATGAGCAGATTGACCACGATCGCAAACACGAAAGGCAGAACGATATCAGCGGCAAAATACAGCGTGTAGAACACGGCGAGCAGCGAGAGGATGAGAATGCCGACATCGCGCAGGGTCAGGCTATGACGCAGCATCGCCTTTCGGATCAGACCCGCCTGATAGGCTTCGTTCTCATCCGCGCCGGGCACAGCTGGCTCGGGCATGACACGGGACGCCTTTTCGCGCGTGAGTGTTTCGCTCTGCCCGGCATCAGGCATGGGCGTGTCCGAAGTCAGAGACGGGTCTGACATGGCGGGCGGTTCTTTCCTGAGAGGCGGGTTGCAGCGCGAACTGGGCGCCGTCGTGAACGCCAATCAAACGCCCGGGATCACAAACGTTGCCATCAACGTGATGCACGTTACATTTTATTGGGTTGAATCACATTGGCTTGCAACCCATTTTCGGGTTCTATCGTAATGCTGTCTCAGCACACGACTATGATTTTCAAAAAAGGATATCGTCATGGCCTGGAACACCCCGAAGGTTACCGAAATTCCGCTCGGCGCCGAAATCAACTCCTATGTCTGCGGCCAGAAGAAGTAAGTTCTTCATCTGATCGCTTACACGCAACAGCCGCACCCCTCGTGCGGCTGTTGTCGTTTCTGGCCGATGACAGACTGACTGACCCCGACCATGCTCGATATCATTGTTCTCGGCAGCGGCGCGGGGGGTGGCTTTCCCCAGTGGAATTCGAACGCCCCCGCCTGCCGCGCTGCTCGCGAAGGCCGAATTCCATCCCGCAGCCAGGCATCCCTTGCCGTCAGCAGCGATGGCCGGAACTGGTTTGTGCTCAACGCCTCACCCGATCTGCGCGCGCAGATTCTGGCAACCCCTGAATTACAGGCCCAGACCGGGCTGCGCTCGACCCCGATACAGGGCGTCATTCTGACCAATGGCGAAATCGATTCCATCACCGGTCTGCTGACCCTGCGCGAGCGTGAGCCTTTCCGGCTCTATGCCACGCAGGCGACACACGCCCAGCTCGATGCCAACCCGATTTTCGAGGCGGTCAACCGCGAGATCGTCCCGCGTCTCATTCTCGATGACACCACGCCAGTTGCCCTGCCCAACAAGGATGGCACATTGTCCGGCCTGACCGTGAGTGCCTTCGACGTTCCCGGCAAGGCGCCGCTTTATGCCGAGCATCTGCCCAGCCAGAAGGGCGAGACGATCGGGCTCGAGATAACGGACGGCAAACACCGCCTGATCTTCCTGCCAGCCTGTGCAGATCTCACCCCGGAGATACGCGCCCGCATCCGTCAGTCCGATGCCCTGTTCATGGAAGGTACGCTCTGGCGCGATGACGAGATGATCCTCGCCGGACTCAGCCCCAAGACGGGGCTGCGCATGGGCCATATCTCCATGTCCGGCCCCGAAGGCATCATCGCCACGCTGCATGACGCACCGGCGCATCGCGTTTTCATTCACATCAATAACTCAAACCCTGTCCTCATTCCGGATTCTCCGGAACGCCGGACGGCAGAAGAAGCAGGCTGGACCATCGGAGAAGATGGTCTGCGCTTGACATTGGGAGTATCATCATGACGGTTCTTACCCCCGACGCCCTTGAAGCCCGCCTGCGTGAAATCGGCGCCGAGCGCTATCACAACCGCCACGCGTTTCATCGCGCCCTTCATGATGGCAAGCTCAGCCGCACACAGGTTCAGGCCTGGGCGCTGAACCGCTATTATTATCAGGCATCCATTCCCGTGAAGGATGCGACCCTTCTTGCCCGACTGCCCACGGCAGAGCTGCGCCGCGAATGGCGCCGTCGCCTTGAGGATCACGATGGCAACGAGCCGGGCACGGGTGGCATTGCGCGCTGGCTGAAACTGACTGATGGTCTCGGCCTGTCGCGCAGCTATGTCGAGAGCCTGCAGGGCATGCTGCCTGCAACGGGCTTCGCCGTTGAGGCCTATGTGCATTATGTGCGTGACCGATCCGTGCTGGCAGCCATTGCCTCGTCACTGACCGAACTCTTCTCGCCGACAATCATCAGCGAGCGCGTTTCGGGCATGCTGCGCCATTACGACTTCATCTCGGAAGAGACCTTGGCCTATTTCGCCCCGCGTCTCACACAGGCACCGCGCGATTCCGACTTTGCTCTGGCCTATGTGAAGGAACACGCCCGCACGGCCGAGCAGCAGAAAGAGGTCATCGATGCGCTGATCTTCAAATGCAATGTGCTCTGGACGATGCTCGATGCCCTTGAGCATGTGTATATGGAAGGCCATCCCGCTCCCGGTGCCTTTGCCGGGGCTCATACCCCAGAGGCTTTCAGCGCGTGAGCGTCTCCGAAGACAGCATTCTGAAATTTACCCGCGGTCATCGCCTTCAGCATGACCGCGTGCGCGACGTCTGGCTTATCCAGGCGCCCGAGAAAGCCTTCATTGCCGATCCGATCGCCGCTGCCATTCTGCAGCTTGTCGATGGCGCCCGACCGCTCAGCGTCCTGATCGATACGCTGGCCGAAACCTATCAGGCGCCACGTGAAACAATCGCAGGCGATGTGCAGACCTTGCTCACTTCGCTCATCGAGCAGAAAGTGCTGAGCGCATGAGTTTTGCGCCGCCCCCCATGAGCCTGCTGGCCGAGCTGACCCATCGCTGCCCGCTTGCCTGCCCCTATTGCTCCAACCCCCTCGCCCTCGATCGCCGGGCTGCGGAGATGGAAACGGCGGACTGGCTGCGCGTGCTCGATGAGGCGGCTTCTCTGGGTGTGCTGCAGGTTCATTTCTCCGGCGGCGAGCCCATGGCGCGCCATGATCTGCCCGAACTCGTGCGCCATGCCAGCAAGCTCAACCTCTATACCAATCTCATCACCTCGGGTGTGCTCATCAACGACGTCACGCTCGAAGCCCTTGATACGGCAGGGCTCGATCATATCCAGCTCTCGTTTCAGGATGTCGATGAGGCAGGGGCCGAGCGCATCGGTGGGCTGCGCGGCGCTCAGGAAAAGAAACTGAATGCAGCGCGTCTGATCAAGGCACGTGGCATTCCTCTCACCCTCAATTTCGTTGTGCATCGCGAAAACGTCGCGCGTGTGCCCGAGATGCTGGATCTCGCCCATGAGCTCGGTGCGGGCCGCGTCGAGATTGCCCATACCCAGTATTATGGATGGGGCCTGAAGAACCGCGATCTGCTGATGCCCTCAGCCGCGCAGCTCGAAGCCTCGACCGAAGCCGTGGTGAAGGCACGCGCCCGCTTCGGTAACAGCCTCGCCATCGACTATGTCACTCCTGACTACCATGCCGACCAGCCCAAGCCCTGCATGGGCGGATGGGGCCAGCGTTTCGTCAACATCACCCCGTCCGGCAAGGTGCTGCCCTGTCATGCCGCCGAGACCATTCCCAATGTGGTCTTCCCCAGCGTTACCACGGAATCCCTCGGTGCGATCTGGCAGGATTCTCCGCTGTTCAACCTGTTTCGCGGCACGGACTGGATGCCCGAACCCTGCCGCAGCTGCAGCCTCAAGGAGGTGGACTGGGGCGGCTGTCGCTGTCAGGCCCTCGCCCTGACCGGTGACGCTTCAGCAACCGATCCTGTCTGCGCCCGCTCGAACCAGCATGCACTGGTCATGGAAGCCGCCACTGCCGGTCACGATGGCGAGTTTCTTTATCGACGGTTCAGAGCGATCTGAAGGGCAGACGGGGCTCTGCCCCGTTCCCCGCCAAAGGACAGTCGTCCTTTGGAAACCGGATTTGATTCAAAGCGGGGATCGAAGGGGCTCGCCCCTTCGCGGGTCCAGGGCAGAGCCCTGAAAACCGGTCACCCCGAAAATGGTCGTGCCACGATCATGATGACAATCACGACCATCAGAAGCGTCGGCACCTCATTGGCAATACGATAGAAGCGCTCCTGATGCAGGCGCTGATCGGCAGCGAACTCGCGACGCCAGCGGGCGCAGAAACCGTGAAAGCCGCAAAGCAGCAACACGGTAGTAAGCTTGATCCACCACCAGGGCGCAGACCAGTCGATCAGGCCGGGAAGAGAGGCGAGGAGCCCACCCGAAAGAAGCGTGACGATCATGGCAGGCGTCATGATCGCACGCAGAAGGCGGCGTTCCATGATCTGGAAGCGGGCGCTTTCATCGGTGCCGGGGGCAACCTGCGAATGATAGACGAAAAGGCGAGGCAGATAGAAATTACCCGCCATCCAGGAGGTGAAAGCCAGGATGTGCAGCACTTTGAGCCAGGGAAACCAGGGCATGAGGGCACTCATCTTGCTTGCTCCTTCAACACACCGGCAAGAACGGGCACGAGCTCGTCCAGATGGGCAATGCGCTTCAATCCGGGCCAGTCATGGGCGGGAGACGGTCCTTCGGCCCTGAGCAGGATACAGGCCATACCCGCATCATGTGCAGCCTGAACGCCGGTATCGGAATCCTCAATCACCACGCAGTATGACGGGTCGGTGTTTTCCTCTGATGCGGCATGAAGGAAGACATAAGGATCCGGTTTGGGGCGCATCATGTCGCGAGCCGAATGGACCCGATGACGCGGAAAGAGAGAAGAGAAACCGACACGATCGAATTTCACTTCCATTTCCGGCCAGGAGGAGTTCGAGCCGACCCGGAAGGGAAGACCAAGTGCGGCAACGCCTTCCAGCATGGCTGCAGCACCATCTATGGGCACCGCCTCGTCACGCATCAGTTCGACCAGCTTGTCCTGCATGATCGCGACATAATCAGCACCGAGATCATGCCCTGTTTCGACTTCAAGCTCGCGTTTGACCTGAGCCAGCGCCTTGCCTGCGAAACGCTCGAGCGATTCTTCATCGCTGAGGTCAATGCCATGCTCGCGGGCCACACGCGCCACGAGGCGGCAGGACGGCCCTTCGCTGTCGATCAGCACGCCGTCGCAATCGAAGATCACAAGGCGCAATGCACCCGAGGGAGACAGGGCATGGGCCATGGCTCTCAGCCGATATCACGCACGGCATTAACCAGGGCCCCGACATGCTCCGGCGGGGTCTCGGGCATCACGCCATGGCCGAGATTGAACACATGCGGACGGCCCTTGAGGGCGTTTCTGATCGTATGCGCCTCAACGATCAGAGCCTGCCCGCCATTCTTGAGAATGATCGGGTCGAGATTGCCTTGCAGTGCCAGTGTGTCGGGGCAGAGCGCGGCCATCTGGGCCATATCGACGGAGGTGTCGCAAGCCAGGGCATCCACGCCTGTTTCACGGGCATATTCGATCGCCATCAGACCGGCGAGACGAGGGAAGCCGATGATCTTCACGCCGGGTCGAGCGGTGCGAATACCCTGCACGATACGCCGTGTCGGGGCGATCACATGCTGGCGGAACTGCGACGGAGGCAACAGACCGGCCCAGCTGTCGAACAGCATGACGGCTTCGGCGCCCGCATCGATCTGGCCAATCAGCATGTCGGTAGTGGCCTGTGTCAGCAGGTCGATGAGATCGCCATACAGGGCAGGGTCCTGCAGGGCCATGGCGCGTGTCACGCCGAACTCGCGTGAGCTGCCGCCATCGACCATGTAGCAGGAAACCGTGAAGGGGCTGCCAGCAAAGCCGAGAAGTGTCGTGGGCTGCGGAAGCTCACGAGCCAGAATCCGCAACGTTTCCTGGATCGGCGCAACGATTTCGGCTACGCGTGACGGAGACAGCGCCTCCAGAGCAGCGCGATTGCGGATCGGCTCCATGACCGGACCGCGGCCTTCGATGAATTTCAGATCCTGACCCATGGCCCAGGGCAGGACCAGAATGTCGGAGAACAGAATGGCGCCATCCATGGCATAGCGGCGGATCGGCTGAAGGGTCAGCTCTGCGGCGATGTCGGGGGTGGTACAGCGCGTCAGGAAATCGGCCTTGGCCCGTTCGGCCCGAAACTCGGGCAGATAGCGACCGGCCTGACGCATCAGCCAGATCGGAGGGGGCCAGACCGCCTCTCCCTGGAGGACACGCAGGAGCGGTTTTGCAGGGCTCGGCTGAGGTGAGATTTCGCTATCCATACCGACCAATAATCATAAAAGAAAAAAGAAAGATATCCTGTCGGATAGGTTGATCCCTGTGGATGACGGGGTACCCATCTTTCCGAAAACGTACCCCGACTTACCAACACTGTGTACAAACGATAAAGCCTTTGGTTTGAAGCATTTGCGTAAGTTATCCCGGAATACCCACAGAAGGGCTGTGTACAACCCACCGGTACCGCCAGAAAAAGTACAATCCACGGTACTCGGTACATCGGCTCTCGATGCCTCGTACAATCCCCATGTACCCCAGTACTGACGGTACTCATTCACCCCCCTCATAGAAGGAGACGCCTTATGGAGTCGGCATATGCGAATCCGGGCACAGCCCGCCTGTTTCTCGCCAGCGGATCGACGACGCGGCTTGGTTTGCTACGGGATGCGGGTCTTGAGGTCATGTCCTGTCCCGTAGGGATTGATGAGGCTGTGATCAGAGACAGGATGAGGGCTGAAAAACGGTCTCATGGCGCTATCGCTCTGGCGCTCGCTGATGCCAAAGCTCTAGGGTTTTTCAGGAAAACCGATTTTATGAGCGCCGATTTTGTTATCGCGGCAGACCAGATTCTGGAGTGCGATGGCGTCGGTTTCGACAAGCCGGAATCACTCGATCAGGCGCGGGAGCAGCTACGTCATCTCAGGGGGCGTACGCATCATCTTCAGACGGCGCTGGTGCTTTACAGAAACCGCCAGAAGCTCTGGGAGCATCTGGCGAGCCCGAAACTGACCTTCCGTGACTTCAGCGAAGCGTTTCTCGACACCTATATAGCAAGCGAGGGAGATGCCCTTTTGTCCTGTGTGGGGGCCTACAGACTCGAAGGGATGGGAGTACAGCTTTTCGAGACGATCGATGGCGACCATGATGCCATATTGGGTCTGCCTCGCCTGCCCCTGCTTGCTGTACTGCGTGAATACGGGGTGGCGAAAAAATAGTGTATTAGGGGCTTGTCAGAGGATAAGCCCCCCGCTATACCCGCGCCACTGGCCTGACCCAAGGGGCCGGTTTTGATACGGCGGGGCCATAGCTCAGTTGGGAGAGCGCCTGAATGGCATTCAGGAGGTCGTCGGTTCGATTCCGATTGGCTCCACCATCATCCTCAGAAAATCAGATCATACTGCACTGCGACGAGCCTGAGCTCGCGGCTTCTGTGCGTCTGGCCTTTTAAAAACGCCGGTTTTCCGATCTGAGCCGACTGATCATCCCTGTCTTTCCCTGTCATCGCGGGCCCTGATTCCGCCTTTTCAATCACAGGCGTCAGGAGATCGTGCAGCCCTGCTCACCTCCGGTTGTCGAGAAAAGACAGGCTCTTCGAAACACGTCAGATCGCCTTGAGCCCTGGCATCGGTTTGCTCCCTTGCTCTGGCTAAGGGCTTTCACGATAAAATAGTTGATATGCAAACCATATTCGTGTTCTGTCCCTGCATTCAGGAAACGAAACCAGATGACAGAGCCATGACCCTTTTGCGTTCCACTTCTTTTCGGGGGCCTTTTGCGCTGTGGCGCCTTATCCCCCTGCCCGCCATCGCACTCAGTGGGTGTACACGGGCGCCGTTGCAGGATGTGCTTGGCTCTTTCTTCCCTTCCTGGATGCTCTGCGCCACGCTAGGGGCAGTCGCTGCCGCGTTTTTGCGCGCGGTTCTGGGCGTCTTCAATCTGCAGCAAGCCGTGCCTGCGCCGATGCTGACCTATCTCGCCTTCATGGTCACCATCACGTTCGTGGTGTGGCTGATCTTTTTCGGTCACTGAGATGACGTCCGGTTTTTCAGGGTCGGACGCCCCTGTCATTCCCGCATCACGCGAATGTCTCTTTCCGATCGGCCGGCTTGTGCCGGTCGCGGAGCGGTTTCAGGCGGTGTTTTCATGAGTTCTCTCCCCTCCCGCATCGGGGGCATCGCGCTCCTGATTCTTTCTCTCGCCGCCTGTGTCATTACCGGCTTCATGGTTCTGGGTCGGCTGCATGATCGCCCGAGAACCGAAGATGCCTATATAGCGGCCAATATCGTGCATCTGGCCCCCGAGGTCAGCGGGCGCATTGTCACCCTGGCAGTACATGACAATGAGAAGGTCCGGCGCGGGCAACTGCTCTATGTGATCGACCCGGAGCCCTATACCTACCGTCTGCAACAGGCCCAGGCTCAGGTCGACGGGCTGCAGGCGCAGATCGATGTACAGACCAGCCAGGTCAGTTCGCAGATCTCTCATGCAGGGGCTGAAGCCAGCGCCGTGCAGAGTGCCCGTGCCCGTCTGGCTCTTGCCCAGGCCACCCAGAACCGTCTTACCCCACTGGCGGGCCAGGGCTTCGTTACGCGTGAAGCGCTCGATCAGGCCAGAACGGAGACACGCAGTGCGGAGGCTTCGCTGCAACAGGCGCTTCAGTCTGCCGTAGCCGCGCATCAGGCCGTGCGCAGTGTCGCCCCTCTTCGTGCCGATCTGGCTGCGGCACAGGCCCAGCTGCGTGAGGCAAAGCGCGATCTGCGTCTGACGACCGTCAGAGCGCCCTGCGATGGTGTCGTGACCGATCTCAATATCAGCGCAGGTGAATACGCCACGACGGGCAAGCCTGTCTTCACGCTTGTCGATAGCGAGATCTGGTGGGCCATCGCGAATTTTCGCGAAACCCAGCTCGTCGGGCTGGTTCCGGGGCAGAAGGTCAAGGTCTATGCCATGGCTCAGCCCGGAAAGCCGATTACCGGCACACTGGAAAGCCTGAATGCCGGTGTCGTTCCTGATGAAGGCACCAGTGCGGGTGGCCTGCCCAAGGTGCCGCGCACCCTGAACTGGGTGCGCATCGCCCAGCGTTTTCCCGTCAGGATCAGGCTCGATAATCCGCCGAGCGATCTGATGCGCATCGGTGCGACGGTTGTTGTGGTTGTCATGCGATGACTTCTGTCCGGCAGGATATGGCTGGGGCCGTGCGCCCTCACAAGGCGCATGATACGCCATCGACCTTCTCGTTTCTGAAAAAGGAGATGGCGACCACCCCCGGGCGCACCCGTAATACGGTGCTGCTGGTGGTTCAGGTGATCGTGACGATCCTGATCGGCGAGACGTTTCGTGTGCCCGATCTGCCGGTTCTGGTCTTCATCTGCTTCTTTCTCTCGGGAAATGACGCCGCCTCGAATACGAGCACCGCGATCATGGGGGGCGCGGTCATTGTGGCGGGAACGGCACTGACCATCCTGCTGATGATGGCGAGCCTCTCCGAACCGGGGCTCAGATTGCCTCTCATGCTGCTGCTGACTCTGGCAGCGGGCTTTCTGTCAGAGGCCATGACCATGGGGTCTCTGGCCAATATCCTGCTGTTCTGGATCGTCTATATGTCCATGAGCGCGGATATGCTCGAGACGGTCGGCTACTCACTCGACGGGTTCATTGGCAACACGACAGACAGCGCCGTGCCCGATGCGGCTTTCATGCCGCCCGAAGAGGCCATGCTGCACACGCTGCTCTGGGTCGGGGCAGTCTTCATTATCGCGCTCGCGATCATCGCCATCGTCAATCGCCTTGCCGGGCATGACCCGCTCACCATGCTGCGTGATGGTCTTGCCAGACGTTTCGAGGCTGTGTCGCGTGCGTGCGAAACGGGTGCCATGCCCCAGACACAGGAAATCGGGGCGATCAAGGGACTGGCGGAGCAGGGCGTGGCGCAGCTCAGGCAGTTTCATGATCTGAGCACGAAGATTCACCCCGAAATGTCGCGCCACCATGTCGGCCTTGCGATGATCCGCAACGCGGCGCGTCTGGTCATGATCGTGCTGGCCTGGAGCCAGCTTGGCCGGGAGGAAGGCAGACATTTCCTGCAGCGTATCGGGCAGATCGTCGCGCAATGTGGCCATGTCTACAAACACGGGCGCGAGCGCGTGCCTGCGATCGATTTCGATCAGGCCGAACTCGAGACACTCGCAGCCGGATTTCGCGATGATCCCAGGCTCTATCCGCTCGCTATCGAGTTCATTCGCAGCCTGACGATCATCCACGGGCTTCTGATGCGTCCTGAAACGACCGCGCCGAGCTTTGCCCCTGAAATCAAGGCTGCCGCGCAGGGCTTTTTTAAGCCGGATGCTTTTAGAAACCCGGCCTATCCGCGTTCTGCCATACGGATCGCCCTTAGTGTTGTCATCTGTTACGCCATCACCCGCTTCACGTCATGGCCGGGTATCCAGACCTGCGTGGTCACCTGCTTTCTGGTCTCACTCGGCACGGTCGGTGACAGTGTGCACAAGATGCTGCTGCGCGTGGTCGGGGCCATGATCGGGGCGGTTTGCGGTATTGGCACGATCCTTCTTTTCATGCCGTCCCTGACCGATTGCGTCGATCTCATCCTCGTTGTTCTTCCGGTGGCGGCTTTCGCGGGCTGGATCAAAAGCGGCAGCGAGCGCATCTCCTATGCCGGGGTGCAGATTGCCATGGCCTATTTCATGACGATCCTGCAGGGATACGGCCCGACGCTCGATATGGAGACAGCGCGTAATCGCGTGGTGGGCATCATTATAGGCAATGTCGTCGTTTATCTCATGGCAGCTGCGCTCTGGCCGGTCAGTGCAACCAATGTGGCCCGCAAGCATCTTGCCGGTGCTGTCAGACAGCTTGGCGACCTGATTGTGCTGCGTCGCAAGAACCCCGATGCCGCAGTGGATATCAGCCAGGAGATCGAACGTGAGAAATTCGGTCGTGCGGTAGCGGCTACCCGCATGGCCCTGCGCAACGCGCCTTTTGAGGAAGAACGCCTCAAGGGCGGGGGCGCCATGCCTGATATCACTCTGCCTCTGGTGACCGATATCCAGATGCTGGCGATCCCTGTTGCCGTCATTTCCGATGTGCGGCGTGAGCCGGATGAGGCGGCGCGTGATTATGTCTCGACGATGCGCGCGTGGTTCAACGAGCTGGCACAATGGCTCCATGACGGCCGTGACGGGCTTGCGCTGCAGACCCGCTTGCCAGCCGTTCCCGTGATCGAGGATGACGCCCAGCGCATGGTCTGGTTCGGCCTGCTCGACGAACGCGCCCGCCAGATCCTGCAGACTTACGACCCCGATGCTTGCGGACAGGAAGGCGCTGCCTGATGTCCCGCCCTGTTACCCGGATTTTCCCGATGACCCGACCGGCCCTTTCTCTCATCGTTGCGGCAGCGCTGCTGGCAGGCTGTAACGACACACGAGACCTTGCCCCTCAGACCGCTGATCATGCCTGGCACCCGACCACCAGCACCGGCCTCGTTCTGCCTCCCGATATACGCCATCCTGCCGTAACGGGTGAGGCAGGCGTGGGGCAGATCGTTGCGGGTCGTGCTGCCACGGCTCTGCCTGACGTATCGGACCGGGCACTCAGCCTGCCCCAGCTGATCGATCTTGCCGAGCGCAACAACCCTCGCACACGCATTGCCTGGGAGTCAGCCAGACAGGCCGCCATCGGTGTTGGCATGTCGCGTGCGGCCATGCTGCCGCAACTGACCTTTTCGGCCATGGGCGGGTTTCAGCGCATGGCTCTGCCTCTGCCCAATTACCTGTCGAGCCGCGGTTATCTGACGTCGAACGGGGCAGCGGCTTTCCCCAAGCTGGAACTCGATTATCTGCTGCTCGATTTCGGGCGCACGCGGGCACAGATCAGAGAGGCAAAATTCCAGACCCTGGCGGCCAATTTCGGTTTTTCGGCTGTGCATCAGGAGCTGATTCTTGACGTGATCAGCGCCTATCACCAGCAACAGGCCGCGCAGGCCATTGTCGCGGCCTCGCATCATGCGGTTGATAACATGGCGCTGCTGTTGCGGGCGGCACAGTCGCGCCACGATCATGGCGAGGCGACGATCATCGATGTTGCCACGTCCCAGCGCAATCTGGCCCAGGCACGTTTTGATCTCGACAAGGCCGTTGATGCCGAACACGGGGCGCGCCATGCCCTGCTTGAGGTGACGGGTCTGCCCGCGACGCTTGCCCTGGCCATCGAGCCCGTGCCGGCGCGCGACTTGCCGCATAGCTCGCCAGAGCAGATCAGGCAGCTCGTCAACCAGGCCCTGGCCTCGCGTCCCGATCTTCTGGCCGATATCGCCAAACTGCGTGCGTCAGACGAGGCGGTGCTGGCGTCGAAGGCAGCGCTGCGTCCGCAGATATCGTTCGTCGGCACGATGTCAGGCTATCTGGGTGCGCTCAAGACCTATGGCACGGGGCGTTCTGCTCCGGCTTCTGCCATTGCCCAGCCTGAGGCCGGGGCATTTCTTCAGGTCAGCTGGCCGATCTATCAGGGCGGATTGCGGGCCAATGCCATTCACATGGCGGAATCCCGTCGCGAGGCAGCCGAAGCCACCCTGCTCAAGGACAGGCTGAGCGTCGAGCGTCAGGTGGCTGATAGTCAGGATGCGCTCGAAACCGCTCTGGCTCAGGTCAAATCGGCGCAGGTTCTCAATGATGCCGCGCAGACCGCCAATGAAGGGGCGAGCCAGGCCTATGCCCATGGTGTCGGCACGATGACGGACGCTTCCACGGCTGCGGCTGCCCTGTTCGAGGCGCAGGCGTCGCTCGCCGTGAGCATCGCTCAGGCTTTCACAAAGGCTGCGGCGCTGGCCCATGCCACGGGTCAGCTCGATCTGGCCAACAACATGCCCGATGATCTGTCGGTGGCGGCGCCATGAGCCTGCTTGCTGACGAAACGCCTACACTTGGGCGCATGATGGCGCTGATCGCACGGCGCTGGCGACAGATTCTGGATGCAGGGCTCAGGCCCCACGATCTGACGGACGCCACCTGGCAGCCTCTGCTGGAGTTGCAACGCCATGGCAGGCCGCTGCACCCCAAGGAAATTGCCGATGCGCTTCTGCTCGATAAATCCTCGATGGTGCGGATACTGCGCACACTCGAGGAAAAGGGCTTTGTGACACGCACGCCCGATGAAACGGATCGACGGGCTTTTTTCGTCAACCTGACCGAGGCGGGTGATGTTCGTCTTCGGGAGGTGATGCGGCTTTCACGCGCGATCGAAATGCGGGCGATTGCCGGCGTGGCAGAAGAAGATCTTGCTGCCACGCGTCGCGTATTGAGGGCGATCCACGACGAGATCCAGTCGGTCGAAACCTCCCTCTGATCTTCTGCGTGGCTCAGGCCTCGCTTTCGAGCACGGCCTTGAGCGCGGCCAGGGTCAGACGCACTTTGTGTAGTTCGGCGTTGTAGCCCATGGCGCCCAGACGCCAGATCTTGCCGACAAGCGGGCCGAAAGCCGTGCCGATCTCGATCTGGTATTCGTCGCGCATACGGGCGCGCACGCGCTCGCCATTGACGCCTTCAGGAATATACACGCCGGTCACATTGCTCATGCGATAGGCGTCCTGCCCGTAAAGCGTGAGACCGAGGCCACGCAGCCCTTCGGCCATCGCCTTGCCAGCCGCGACATGGCGGGCGAAGCGGTTCTCGAGCCCTTCTTCCAGAGCCAGACGGGCGCATTCGCGTGCTGCATAGAGCATCGACGTAGCTTCGGTGTGATGGTTCAGGCGCTTTTCTGACCAGTAATCCATCACCATCGCCAGATCGAAATAATTCGAGCGGATGAACGGGCGAGTGCCGTCACTGATATCATCCCGGCGGATGCCGCTCTCAACCTTGCGTCTTGAGAAGATGAACTCTGCGGCCCTGTCCGAAATGGTGATGGGCGCGCTACCCGGCGGGCCGCCCATGCATTTCTGAAGGCCGGCGGAAATGACATCGATTTCCCATTCATCGGTGCGCACCGGCATACCGCCCAGCGTTGCCGTAGCATCGACATAGGACAGTGCGTCATATTTGCGGCACAGCGCCCCGACCCCTTCAAGCGGCTGGGCCGTGGTCGTCGAGGTGTCGCCATGTATGGCGGCGAAGACAGCGGGGCGATGTTCGGCGAGAGCTGCCTCGATCTGGGCCAGTGTCGCGACCTGTCCCCATTCGAGATCGATCGTGGCGATATCGGCACCAAGACGCTCGGCGATTTCGCCGAGCAGCATACCGAAGCGGCCGGAGCGAATGAGCAGCACTTTTGCACCCGGCTCGATGAGCGAGGTCAGGGCGGCCTCGATACCGGCACGGGCAGAGCCGTCGATCAGAAAGGTCCAGCGGTTTTGGGTCATGAAGACCTGACGATAGAGGTCCATCGTCTGGTTCATGTATTCCGTCATCTCGGGGTCGAACTGGCCGAGCATGTCAGCACCCATCGCCCGCAACACGCGGGGGTGCACATTGATGGGTCCCGGCCCCATCAGCAGGCGCTGGGGGGGATCGATCTCACCGTAGAAGTTGCTCACCGTTCTTCTCCAACTCGCTTGATGAAACTGACCAGCGTGCGATGCGCGGCCTCGACATCGTCACTTTCGACGGCTTCCGCCGGATTATGGCTGATACCGCCTTCGCAGCGGATGAACAGCATGGTCATGGGTGCCAGATGGGCCATGATCATGGCATCATGGCCTGCCTGACTCAGCAAGACCGGCGGGACATGGCCCGTTGCCTCGATGATGGCCTCGCGCAGGGTCGCGTTCAGGGTCTCATTGCACAGGGCACCCTGCAGATCCTGCACCTGTTCGCACTCGAGCGCGACACCGCGCCCGCGGCTGATCGCTTCCAGCGTTTCCAGAACCTGCCTTGCAGCTTCCTCGCGCAGGCCCGGTGTGACCGCGCGGATATCGACAGTCATGACCACGTGACCCGGCACGACATTCGGGGCGCCGTTTTCGACGGTCAGAAAGCCCACTGTCGTGACCAGATCGTCAGGGCCAGCCGCGCCTATGGACTCGATTGCCGTTATGGCTTCGGCCGCCGCTGCGAGGGCATCGCGGCGTTCGTGCATGGCTGTGCCTGCATGGGCAGCCTGCCCTTTTATTGTAACGCGGTAGCGATACTGGGAGGCGATGCCGCGCACCAGACCGACGGGCAGACCAGCCCGTTCGAGATGCGGTGCCTGCTCAATATGCGCCTCGATATAGGCCAGCACGTTCTCTCGCTTGGCCGTCCTGAAACGTATGGACGAAAGACCCCAATCCGCGAGGGCCTGGCGCAGGGTAATCCCCTCGCGATCAGTGACGCCCTCATCAATTGTCTGGGCAAGACCCGCAGCCGAACGCGACCCCATCATATAGGTGGAAAAGCGTGAGCCTTCCTCATCTCCAAACCCGATTACTTCGAGAGCGAAAGGGAAGCGCTGCCCGGAGCGACTGAAATGCGCGACAGCCTCGATGCCGAGCATGACACCCAGCATGCCGTCATAACGCCCGCCATCGCGTACGCTGTCGACATGCGAGCCCAGGAGCAGAACCGGCGCATCCGGTGTCGTTCCTGCATAATGGCCGATGATATTGCCAACCGCATCGGTCTCGACACTCATGCCGGCCTCATCCATCCACTGGGCCAGACGCCCGAGCGTCGCCTTGTGAGCAGGACCCAGATAGGGACGGAACAACCCGTCAGCCTGGTCGCTGTAGGGAACTGTTCCGAGTTCGTCGCAACGGGCCTTGGCCCGTGCGCCACCAGCTTGAATTTTTGACGTCGCGATCATGTATACAAGAATGTCTCAAGGCGAGGCGAAAGACAATCGAAAGCTGAGACCACGGAAAAAACTAGGTCCGGCATTCGATCTGTCTCAGGCGTTGCGTTGAAACGTGGCTCCACGCAGAGCGTAAGCGATGCCTTCCGACTCAGGATTGATCGGCGACTGATAGCCTATGATCTACAAGATTAATTGGTGTTTAAAAAAGGCATGCATGTGGAAATATAATATAACATTTAATTACAAAAAAAACCGAGTCTATAGAGACATCCATGTCATAATCTGCGTTTTCATGACGATGCTTTGAGATGATTGAAATAAATGTGCAAATACAACGAGTCCGGTATGACAGGCACGCTCCTAGCGCATATGCCACAGATTTGTCATAAAAAAAGCGTCTCTTAGAAAGAAATTTGAAAATAAGGCACGGAATTGGGGTGTTATGAAAAATATATACTTACATAATATATTGTAAATTATATGTTTTAGCCATAATTAAGGAAAAAATATGAAATTCTCAAATCGATGCTTTTCTCTGTATAATCTATCGGGAAATCTATTGTCTTCCGTCGTTCGTCTGACTGACGATCATAAGATAGACGGGATCGATCATAAAGCAGGAAATAAATGGCTTTTTGAGTATAATTGCCTAAAATTCTATCGTGAGGATGTATTATATATCCTTTTTAATAATAGAATAGAACACGACAATGTCTCTATTTTTATTGGAAAATCTCTTGATGGTGATAATCCCTCTTCTTATATTCTCGTAGAAAATCAGGAAAAAAAAGATTACCTTGCAGAGGTAAGGACAAGTGTTGACTCAGTCAAAGCCCTGATGACGCAGATGAACGACACTTTGGGCGTTGGTGTCCGGTCGGGGAAGAGACACGGATCGGTCAGAAAGATCGTATTTCTCGTACATAATATAGCAACTTGGGATAGTCTTTCAGATGTCTATCAGCATCTCATGGAGGCGCCGGATTTTGATGCCGTAGTCATTACTATTAATCGGAGATTCCCGGGCGAGGACAAATTCGGACATGAGCCGGAAACCCATCTGGCACTCTTGAATAAAGGGATTCCCCATATAAGATTTGGTGGCCCAGATCATGACGAAAATTTGCGACTACTTAAATTTATTTCACCAGACGGAATTTTCAGACAATCACCATGGGATTATGATATTCCTCCGGAATTTCATGTTAATAAATTAGATTTTTCTAATCTATTTTATATTCCTTATTTTGGATACAATATTGTTGAGAGATTTACGCCAGACCCAAATGAGCGTGATTTTCAGGCAGATCAAGATTTACATCGCGCCTGCCGCCTAGTTTTTTGCGAGTCGGATATCACTCGTGAAATAATGACAGAGAAAAATTGTCGTGGTGGTGATCATTTTGTTGCAACAGGTCATCCAAAACTGGAGAAACTTCTTGGATGTAAGAATAATCCAAAGTGGCCTTTTCCTAAATTAGAAGAAAAAAATAAGGCTCGCATTATATGGGCGCCACATCACAGTATTAAGAGTGACTGGTTATCATTTGGAATTTTTCCATCAGTATACAATGATATGCTCGCTTGGGTTAAGAGCGACCAAGATATCGAGATCGTTCTGAAGCCGCACCCTGCATTGTTTGCGCTGCTAACGGGAACTGGCCTCATGACAGGTGAGCAACTGAAGATTTTTTTGGATGAATGGAATGGTCAGGAGAACGCTACTATTGTTGAGGATTCTGACTATGGCTCTCTAATGCTTGCTTCCGATATCATGCTTACCGATGGCATTAGCTTTCTTTCAGAGTATATGCTGTTTCCCGAAAAGCCCCTCATTTTCATGGAAAACCCTGACCACGCGCCATTCAACAAGGTTGGAAAAATCATCGAAAGCGCGTGTTATATTGTACGAAACGTCGAAGAGACCCGACATCTTCTGGGAGAAATCACGAAAGACGGGCAGGATTGCAAAAAATCTGAGCGCGAGAAGGTGAAGGATATTCTCTTGCCATTCGAAACCGGCGCTGCGGAACGTATCGTTGACCGGCTTAGAGCCTGTTTTGAGTAACCTCGTTTCTTGTCAGAGGTAGGTGCTGTCTGCAGACGCAACTAAACCATGATCTGTCAGAGGAGGGCGCGCGCTTTAGAGGAGAGCCATGTGGATGGTACTAAAAGCTCCGAGCGTAAGCGTACGAAGCGTTGATGTTTGCCAATGAAGGGCTTCGTCATGATGCCGCGGCTTGCGTGCCGGACGTGACAAGGGAAAGGCGTTGTGGGTGCTTAACCCTTGGCCTTGCGTGTTATGACGGCGCCCTGTCTGGTCATGATCCGATGATCATTGACCAGACAGGGGCCTGACTCAGGCGCCGAGTTCGGCCTTGAGTTGAGGCAGCACCTCGAAGAGATCGCCAACAAGACCATAATCGGCCACGCTGAAGATCGGGGCTTCGGGGTCCATGTTGACGGCTACGATCACGCGGCTGTCTTTCATGCCAGCCAGATGCTGGATGGCACCCGACAGACCGACGGCGATATAGAGTTCCGGAGCCACGATCTTGCCGGTCTGGCCGACCTGCATTTCGTTCGGAGCAAATCCGGCATCGACAGCAGCGCGCGACGCACCGATAGCGGCACCGAGCTTGTCAGCGACGGGTTCGAGCAGCTTGAAGTTGGCGGCGTCCTTCAGACCGCGCCCACCCGAAATCACCACGCGGGCGGATTCCAGTTCGGGACGATCGGAATGGGTCAGCTCGATGCCGACATACTCGGCATCAGGCACCTCGACAGCTGCCGAGATCGCCTCGACAGGAGCAGGCGCCGCATCGCTGAGGCTGGCAGCATCGAAATTGGCGTTACGCACCGTCAGCACCTTGATGGCGTCGCGCGAGCGCACCGTCGACAGGGCACTACCGGCATAGATCGGACGCACAAACGTATTGGCGTCGATGATCTCGACCACTTCGGTGATCGGCTGGACATCAAGCAGACCGGCCACGCGAGGCAGTACGTTCTTGCCATAGGCGGTCGCGGCGGAAACGATATGATCGTAGTCCGAAGCGCGATCGGCGATCAGCGCTGCAATGCTCTCGGCCAGATGCGGGGTGGAGTCAGCATGAAGAACGCGGGTGACCCCCTCGATCCTTGCCGCTTCCTGAGCCCCATGGGCGCCAATCAGCAGGACATCGACAGCGCCGAAAGCGCGGGCGGCAGCAACAGCGGAAAGGCTGGCCTTCTTGATGGCGGCGCCTTCGGCTTCGATCAGAACCAGAGTAGTCATGCTCAGATCACCTTTGCTTCGTCACGCAGCTTGCCGACCAGTTCGGCAACGCTCGACACCTTGATGCCTGCCTGACGCACCGGCGGTTCGACCACACTCACGACTTCGAGGCGCGGCGCGATATCCACGCCCAGCGTATCGGCAGCAATGGTTTCGAGCGGCTTCTTCTTTGCCTTCATGATGTTCGGCATGGTGGCGTAGCGCGGCTCGTTGAGACGCAGATCGGTCGTGACAACGGCAGGCAGGGCCAGACGCACGGTCTCGAGACCGCCATCGGCCTCGCGCACCACGGTGATGCGGCCATCTTCAACAGCAACCGAGCTGGCAAAGGTGCCCTGCGGCCAGTTAAGGCGTGCTGCCAGAATCTGGCCTGTCGCATTCATGTCGTCGTCGATGGCCTGCTTGCCCATGACGACCAGACCGGGGTTTTCGCGGTCGATGATCACCTTGAGCAGCTTGGCAACAGCCAGCGGTTCGAGATCGGCATCGGTCTGCACCAGGATGCCACGATCGGCGCCCATGGCCATGGCGGTGCGCAGCACCGGCTGGGCTTCTGCCACGCCGATGGTCACAACCACGATTTCAGAGGCAGCGCCTTTTTCGCGAAGGCGGACGGCCTCCTCGACAGCAATTTCATCGAAGGGATTCATTGACATCTTCACGCCCTGCGTGTCGACGCCGCTGTTATCGGCCTTCACGCGGGGCTTGATGTTGTAATCAACCACCCGCTTGACCGGGACCACTATCTTCATCTGTTCCTCGCCGATCCTGGAAATCTCGACTGGGTTCATACCCTATTGCGAATCAAAATCACATACCGACCGGATAATTCGGGCCGCCTGCCCCTTCGGGCACGCACCAGTCGATATTCTGTGTCGGGTCCTTTATGTCGCAGGTCTTGCAGTGCACGCAGTTCTGCGCGTTGATCTGCAGGCGCATAGTGCTGTTCTCTTCCAGCGCCTCATAGACACCGGCAGGGCAATAGCGGCTTTCAGGCGAGCGGAAGATATTCCAGTTGACCGGCAGCCATTTCGACGGGTCGCGCAGCTTCAGATGGATCGGCTGATCTTCTTCATGATTGGTGCCCGACAGGAATACGGACGAAGTCAGGTCAAAGGTCAGCGTGCCATCGGGCTTCGGATAGGCGATGGGCTTGCACTGATCGGCAGGCTTGAGCGCCTCATGATCCGTATGACGGAAATGCAGCGTCCATGGCGCGCGCCCACGGAAGATCAGGCTGTCGATTCCGGCATAGAGCGCGCCAAGGCGGTTGCCCCAACGGGCAAAGGCAGGGCGCACATTGCGGGCCTCGAACAGTTCCTTGAACAGCCATGAGCTCTTGAAGCGGCGTGTATAGCTGGTCGCCTCGCAGGGGTCCTCATGACCGAGAGCTTCAGCCACGGCTTCGGCGGCCAGCATGCCCGATTTCATGGCGGTATGGGTGCCCTTGATCTTGGGCATGTTCAGGAAGCCTGCGGAATCACCCGCCAGCACGCCACCCGGGAAAGACAGGCGCGGCAGGGACTGGAAACCACCTTCTGACAGCGCTCGCGCACCATAGATCAGGCGGCGGCCCCCTTCGAGATGCTTCGCGAACTCAGGATGGGTCTTGAGGCGCTGCATCTCCTGAAACGGAGAGAGCCAAGTATTGCTGTAATCCAGCCCGGTGACGAAACCGTAGGAGACGAGGTTTTCGCCAAAATGATAGAGCCAGGCGCCGCCATAGGTGCCGTCATCCATGGGCCAGCCAAAGCTGTGCTGCACAAAGCCAGGTTTGTGCTTCTCGGCTGGAATTTCCCAGACTTCCTTGATGCCGAGGCCATAGGTCTGCGGATCGACCCCCTGACGCAGATTGAACTGCTTCATCACACGCTGGCTGATCGAGCCGCGCACGCCTTCGGTAAGGATGGTCTGTCTGGCGCGCAGGATCATGCCCGGGGCGAAATTCGGCCCCTGCTCACCCTCACGGTTCACACCCATATCGCCTGTAATGATACCGCACAGGCGGCCGTCTTCAATAAAGGGTTCGGCAGCCGCAAAGCCGGGATAGATCTCGACGCCCAGTTCTTCAGCCTGCGCCCCGAGCCAGCGGCAGACCTCGCCCAGCGACACGACATAATTGCCGTGATTGGCCATGGCGGGCATGAGCTTGTCGATGAACGGGATAGAGAAGCCGCGCTTTCCGGTCAGGAAAAGTACCTTCTCTTCCGTCACCGGGGTTTTCAGCGGTGCGCCGCGTTCCTGCCAGTCGGGAAACAGCTCGGCCAGAGCGCGCGGTTCGATCACGGCACCCGAGACGATATGCGCGCCGATCTCGCTGCCTTTTTCAACCAGACAGACCGTGGCCTCAGGCATGAGCTGACGCAGGCGGATCGCAGCGGAGAGCCCGGCAGGGCCGCCGCCGACGATGACCACGTCGAATTCCATTTCCTCGCGTTCGATTTGCGTGCTCATACGGGTGTTCCGATCAGTCTCGGTGTCAGGCACCGCGACGCGTGAACGTCCAGTAGAACGGCACGCGGCCTTCGCGGTAGGCCTTGGCTTCATAGCGTGTGGGCGACCAGCCTTCGGGGCGCTCGCCTTGTGCGGGCGGGGGCGCGTCGAAAAGATCCTGCGCACCCATGATCTCGAAAACCCAGTCCTGATAGACAGGGTGATCGCTGGCAACGCGCCAGATGGCTCCGGGCTTCAGCAGGCGGGCCAGTTCGCGAATATTCTCCGGGTGGATGAAACGTCGCTTGGCATGACGTGCCTTGGGCCACGGATCGGGGAACATCAGATAGGCGCGATCAAGGCAGCAATCGGGCAGGGATTTCAGAAGCTGACGCGCATCATCGGGCCAGATACGGAAATGATCCGGCGGCGTGATGCTGTCTTCTTCCCCTTCCGGCACGATGCGGGACATGAGGGAGCAGAGCCCGTTTTCGAAAACTTCAGCAGCGATGTAACCAACATCGGGGTTACGTTGCGCCTGGTCGAGCGCATGCTCGCCCCCGCCAAAACCGATTTCGAGCCAGACTGAATCGACCGGCGCGCCGGTGAAGGCGGCTTTCGGATCTGTGGCCTGTTCGGGGTTCAGGCGGAGCCGTGGCAGCGCTTCATCGAGAAGACGCTGCTGGCGGGCGCGCAGCGGGTGCCCGCGCTGGCGGCCGTAAAGCCGCTCAGGTTGGGACTTGAGAGAAGTGTCAGACAGTTGGGGACCTCAGCGGTTGAGGGCACCGTGCAGCGAGCTGACCAGATCGGTCTGCTCCCAGGTGAAGTTGTCCAGCACCGGATCAGGCACGCGACCAAAGTGGCCGTAAGCCGAGGTCGGCACATAGATCGGACGGTTGAGGCGCAGATGCTTGCGGATACCGCGCGGCGACAGATCGACCATTTCGTTCAGCAGCTTGCCGAGACGGGCTTCGTCGATGTCCTTGCCCGTGCCGTCGAGGTCGACATAGACCGAAAGCGGCTTGGACACGCCAATGGCGTAGCTCAGCTGGATGGTGCAGCGATCGGCCAGACCGGCAGCGACCACGTTCTTGGCCAGATAGCGCGCGGCATAGGCAGCCGAACGGTCAACCTTGGTGGGGTCCTTTCCAGAGAAAGCACCGCCGCCATGAGGGGCTGCACCGCCATAGGTGTCGACGATGATCTTGCGACCCGTCAGGCCAGCATCGCCATCGGGACCACCGATCACGAAGTTACCCGTCGGATTAACGTAGAATTCTTCTTCCGGGCACATCCAGCCTTCCGGCAGGGTCTCGCGTACCACTTCGCGGAGCATTTCGCGAATGGTGTTCTGACGCATGCCTTCGATATGCTGCGTCGAGATCACGACCGAGGTCGCACCGACAGGCTTGCCATCGACATAGCGCAGCGTGACCTGGCTCTTGGCATCCGGCAGGAGGCCGACGCCCAGAGCATGGCCGCTCTTGCGGTAGTCACGAACCTTCTCGAGGATCGACTGAGCGTAGTAGAGCGGGGCCGGCATCAGGTGCTCGGTCTCGCGGGTGGCGAAGCCGAACATGATGCCCTGGTCGCCTGCGCCCTCATCCTTTTCGCCAGCGCTATCGACGCCAACAGCGATGTCGGCGGACTGCGCGTGAAGCAGCGAGGTGATTTCGGCGTTCTTCCAGGAGAAACCTTCCTGATCGTAACCGATATCCTTGATGGCGTGACGCGCACGCTCGATCAGCAGCTCGCTGGTGACCGAGGCAGGGCCACGGACTTCACCGGCCAGAACGACGCGGTTGGTCGTGCAGAGGGTTTCGCACGCAACGCGGGCTTCCGGGTCTGCCTCGAGATAAGCGTCCAGAACGGTATCGCTAATCCGGTCAGAGACCTTGTCCGGATGACCTTCAGAAACGGATTCCGATGTGAAGAGAAATTCGCCGTAGTTACGCACTCAGGGACCTCGCAGGGAATGAGTGAAAGAAAAGCAGCGGACGCGCGACAGCCTGCGCCCGTACCGCAAGAGAGGGCTGTCCTTAGAGGCATAAAGCCGCAAGGGTCAAGCGTTTGTTATGTTTCACCAAGGAAATCGGGGCGTTTCAGGCGCCGAATATTTCCGTCATGCCGTAGAGCCCCGCCGGTTTACCTGCCAGCCATCGCGCGGCCTTGACGGCGCCCTGAGCAAAGACGCGGCGATCGAAGGCCCGGTGGGACAGCGTGATCTGCTCGGTTCCCGAAGTCAGGATCAGGCTGTGCTCCCCCACGATCTGGCCAGCACGCAGAGAGGCGAAGCCGATCGCACCGTCGCCGCGCAGCCCCGAACGGTCTGTCTCGATGACATCGGCCAGAGCCACCTTTCGGCCTTCTGCAAACTGCTCGCCAATGGCGAGGGCCGTGCCCGAGGGCGCATCGCGCTTCTGACGATGATGTGTCTCGAGAATTTCCGCGTCATATTCATCAGCAGGGAGTTTGGCGCCGAGCTGACGGGCCAGATCGAGCAGCATGGTCAGGCCCGGAGCAAAATTTGCTGCCCGCAAAACCGGAATCTGCCTTGAGGCGCAGATGATGGCCTCTTCCTGTTCGGCGTTGAATCCTGTCGTGCCGATCACCCAGGCGCAGCGCGCCTGAGCAAAGGCTTCGGCATTGGCGCAGGTCGCCTCGGGGCTGCTTACGTCAATCACCACATCGCTGCACCCTGCCAGACGGGCAGGGTCGGTCACGATATGGCGCAATGCGTCGGGTTTGCGGGCCAGCCCGCCAGAAAGATGGAGTTGTGCCCCCACCACTTCCTCGGCGCAAAGTGCGCCAAGGCGCCCCGTAATGCCTGCAATCCCGATACGCATCGTCTTTACTTCCCTTCGAAGAAATCCCGGACCTTGGCGAAGAACCCCGTATGTTCGGGATTGGCCTTTTCCTGATCCTGGGTTTCGCCGGCTTCGGCCTCGAACTCTTCAAGCAGTTCCTTCTGGCGCGGGCTGAGCTGGTGCGGTGTTTCGACAGCCACCTGGATGTACATGTCACCGCGTGCGCTCGAGCGCAGCACCGAGAAACCCTTGCCACGCAGACGGAAATTCTCGCCGGTCTGTGTCCCTGCGGGAATCTTCACCTTGGCGCGGCTGCCATCGATGACCGGCACCTCGATCTCGGTGCCGAGTGCGGCCTGTGTCATGCGCAGGGGCACGCGGCAGTAGATATTGGCCCCGTCACGCTGGAAGATGTCGCTGCCTCCCACCGAGACATGCACATAGAGATCGCCGGGCTGCACATTGCTGCCTCCGGCCTCACCCTCACCCGTGAGACGGATGCGTGTGCCGTCTTCCACACCGGCCGGAATGGCGATGTCGAGCGTGCGTGTTTTCTCGGTCGTGCCAGCGCCACGGCAGCTCTTGCACGGATTGCGCACGACCTTGCCCGAACCATGGCAGGTCGGGCAGGGGCGCTCGACCAGAAAGAAGCCCTGCTGCGCCCGCACGGCGCCGGCACCGTGACAGGTGGGGCAGGTGGTGTCACCGGCATTGCTGTCTGCCGAGCCCGAGCCATGGCAGCTTTCGCAGGTGACGCGTGTGCGGATCTCGACCGGCTTCTTGACGCCCGCATAGGCCTCACTCAGCGTGATCTCGACCTGCACCTGAATGTCGTTGCCCGTGCGACGGCGACCGCCACCACGACGCCCCCCCATCATGTCGCCGAACATCTCGAAGATATCGTCGAGGCCACCGCCACCGAAACCGCCAAAGCCGCCACCGCCGCCCATGCCGCCATTCTCGAACGCAGCATGGCCGAAGCGATCATAGGCAGCGCGCTTCTGCTCATCCTTCAGGACGTCATAGGCCTCGTTGATTTCCTTGAACTTGTGTTCGGCTGTCTCGTCACCCGGGTTACGATCGGGGTGATAGCGCATGGCCTGCTTGCGATAGGCCTTTTTCAGCTCATCGGCGGTCGCTGTGCGCGTGACTTCAAGAACGGCGTAAAAATCGATTTTGGTGGCCATGGGAGTCCTCGTCAGGAGATCCAGGGGTCAAGGGGCGCCAGATCAGGCCTTGTCACCGCAATGACAAAGGCGGGGGTGATCAGAACGTCGAAACGCCCGCCCCTCCCAAGGGAAGGACGGGCGCTGAAAGCGGGAAGCTTCCCGAGAAGGGGGCAGAGCCCCCCTCTGCGTGGAACTCAGTGCTTCTTGCTGTCGTCCACGTCTTCGAAGTCGGCGTCGACAACGTTTTCGTCCTTGGCAGCATGGGCTTCGCCACCGGCGGCACCCTCTTCTGCCTGAGACTGGGCATAGACAGCCTGGCCGATCTTCATCGCAGCCTGGGTCAGACGCTCGGTAGCCGATTTCAAGGCTTCGAGATCCGTACCGTTCATGGCTTCGCGGGTAGCAGCGACTGCGGCTTCAGCTTCGGTCTTGTCAGCAGCCGGAACCTTGTCACCAGCTTCGGTCAGCGACTTCTCGGTCTGATGGATCAGGGCCTCGGCGCTGTTGCGCTGCTCGACCATCTCGCGCTTGGCCTTGTCCGCCGTGGCATTGGCCTCGGCTTCCTTCACCATGCGGTCGATATCGGCATCGTTCAGACCACCGGAAGCCTGGATCTTGATCTGCTGTTCCTTGTTGGTCGCCTTGTCCTTGGCCGACACGTTGACGATGCCGTTGGCGTCGATGTCGAAGGTGACCTCGATCTGCGGCACGCCACGCGGAGCCGGTGCAATCCCGGTGAGGTCGAAATTGCCGAGCAGCTTGTTGTCTGCCGCCATTTCGCGCTCGCCCTGATAGACCTTGATAGTCACGGCGTTCTGGTTGTCTTCTGCCGTCGAGAAGGTCTGGCTCTTCTTGGTCGGGATCGTCGTGTTGCGATCGATCAGACGGGTGAAGACACCACCCAGCGTCTCGATGCCCAGCGAAAGCGGGGTCACGTCGAGCAGCAGCACATCCTTGACGTCGCCCTTGAGCACAGCGCCCTGAACGGCGGCACCGATGGCGACCACTTCGTCAGGGTTGACGTTGCGGGCCGGTTCCTTGCCGAAGAACTGCTTAACCGTCTCGATGACCTTCGGCATACGCGTCATGCCACCGACGAGAATGACTTCGTCGATCTCGGCCGGGGTAACCGATGCATCCTTGAGGGCTGCACGGCACGGGCCAAGCGTACGCTGGACCAGATCATCAACCAGGCTTTCCAGCTTGGCGCGGCTCAGCTTGACCACGAGATGCTTCGGACCCGAGGCATCGGCCGTGATGAAGGGCAGGTTGATCTCGGTTTCCTTGGAGGAGGAAAGCTCGATCTTGGCCTTTTCAGCGGCTTCTTTCAGGCGCTGCAGGGCAAGCTTGTCGCCGCGCAGGTCGATGCCCTGGTCGCGCTTGAACTCGTCTGCCAGGTAACCGATGATGCGGTTGTCGAAATCTTCACCACCGAGGAACGTGTCACCATTGGTGGACTTCACCTCGATGACGCCATCGGAGATTTCGAGGATGGACACGTCGAACGTACCACCGCCGAGATCGTAAACGGCAACGGTGCCGGAATCGCGCTTGCCAAGGCCATAGGCCAGAGCGGCAGCGGTCGGCTCGTTGATGATACGCAGCACTTCGAGACCGGCGATACGACCGGCATCGCGCGTGGCCTGACGCTGGGCATCATTGAAGTAGGCCGGAACCGTGATGACGGCCTGGGAAACGGTCTCACCGAGATAGGCTTCGGCGGTTTCCTTCATCTTGCCCAGCACAAAAGCCGAGATCTGCGAAGGGGCGTAGTTTTCGCCGCGTGCGCGCACCCAAGCGTCGCCGTTGTCACCACGTACGATCTCGTACGGGACCATTTCCTTGTCCTTGGTGACGGTCGGATCGTCATAGCGACGGCCGATCAGGCGCTTGACGGCATACAGCGTATCGGAAGGGTTGGTGACAGCCTGGCGCTTTGCGGCCTGGCCGACCAGACGCTCACCATTTGCGGTGAATGCGACCATCGACGGCGTCGTGCGTGCGCCTTCGCTGTTTTCGATGACCTTGGTCTCATCGCCTTCGCGGATCGCGACGCAAGAGTTCGTGGTGCCAAGGTCAATACCAATGACTTTGCTCATATTTCAGTCCTTTCAGCGGCGCTGTCCGGCCCAATCAGGCACCAGGCAACGCCCTTGTTTTCGTCTCCCTGCCTGGGCAGGGGCGGGTTACTCATAAAATCTAGGAGGCCTTGTTAAGGGTTTCAACCCTCATTCTGCCGCTTTGTTTCCACCCTTGGCGACAACCACCATGGCAGGCTTCAGCAGACGGCCATGCAGCGTCCATGTGGGGGTCCATGCCTGCATCACCGTGCCGTCGGGATGCTCGTCGCTCGGCTGCTCGGCCATGGCCTGATGCAGATTGGCGTCGAACACCTCGCCGACCGGGTGCTGGCAGGTGATGCCATTGCGCTCGAGAATGCCGACAAAGGAGCGCTCGGTGCTTTCAAAGCCCTCGCGCAGCTTGCTGATCAGCCCGTCTTCGTTCTCGCCCTTGGCGGGAAGCGAGGCGAGGCCGCGCTGCAGGTTCTCGGCAGCTTCAACGACATCCTTGGCAAATTTCTGCACGGCATACTGGCGGGCATCTTCCACCTCGCGCTTGGCGCGCGTGCGGTAGTTCTGCATCTCGGCCTCGGAGCGCATCCATTTGTCGCGGAATTCCTCGACCTGCGCCTCAAGCTCGGTAATGCGGGCTTCCGGGGTCTTGGCCTCGGTCTGTGCTTCTGCTGTCTCGGGGGTCGGGGTCTCGTTCTGCTCTTCGTGCAGCGCGTTTTCAGTCGTCATCGTGGTCGCAACCTCGAAAATTCTGGCCCGGCAGGACCGGGCGTCATAGGGTCGGCTTCTGGCGTGCTCCCCCGCTTCGGGGCGAGTATGGCCGCAAGAAGCCACGAAAGACACCGGTCGACCATCCCGGGATGTCCGACCGTTTTCAGCTGCCCCGTCTTGGGCGCAGCCGCGTGGTAAGATATAGGTGGCTGCCACAAGCCATATGCCAACCCCCCTGTTATTGGCAACAGGCAGAAATTGAAGGCGGATGCATCGCGCATGGAGACGACAAAGCACACCATCGCCCTGGTGGATGACGATCGCAATATTCTCACTTCGGTCCAAATGGCGCTCGAAGCTGAGGGGTTTGTCGTGCACACCTATACCGATGGCGAGGCCGCTCTGCAGGGGATTCAGGCGCGGCCGGTCAGCCTGGCGGTGCTCGATATCAAGATGCCGCGCATGGATGGCATGGAGCTGCTCCAGCGCCTGCGCGCGCGCTCGGCCCTGCCGGTCATTTTTCTCTCGTCCAAGGACGAAGAACTTGATCAGCTCATGGGGCTCCGCCTCGGTGCTGACGACTACATCACCAAGCCTTTCTCGCAGCGCCTGCTGCTGGAACGCATTCGCGCCCTGTTGCGCCGCCAGGATGCCAGCCGCGCCGAGGGCAGTGGCGTCTCGACCGGTGGCGCCGCCATCGTGCGTGGCAGTCTGACGCTGGATGAGACACGCCATCAATGCCTTTGGGCAGGTCAGGATATCATGCTGACCGTCACCGAGTTTCTGCTGGTCAAGGCGCTTGCCCTGCGCCCCGGCATGGTGAAATCGCGCGATCAGCTGATCGATGCCGCCTATGGCGAGAACATCTATGTCGATGACCGCACGATCGACAGCCATATCAAGCGCGTGCGCAAGAAATTCAGGCAGATCGACGATAATTTCAATCAGATCGAGACGCTTTACGGCATAGGTTATCGTTACAAGGAAGACTGACCGGCCATGCCCCAGCGTGAGTCCATTGGCAGACGGTCGCGCCGGGGTGCGCCCGGTCTGCTGGCGCGAGTGATCCGTCGTCTGCGCAGGCGGTCCTTCCGCTATGGCGATACGCTGGCATTGGAGGCCGGACGCGACGGGACGCAGTCGGAACGGCGCTTTCACCTGCCGCGTTTTGCCTCGCCGCTCATGCGGCGTATCTTCCTGCTCAACACGCTGCCTCTGGCCATTCTTGCGGTCACGCTGCTTTTTCTGAACGATTTCCAGAACAGCCTGCTTGAAACCGATGTGAATGCCCTGCGTGAGCAGGCGCATATCTATGCTGCCGCCATGGGGCAGATTGCCGTGGTGCGCGACCCGGCACGCCATCCTTTTCCGGGTGCAGAGTTCATGCTTGACGGGGCGCAGGCCCGCCCGCTCCTACTGCGACTGACCGAACCCAGCCCCAATGTGCGCGCCCGTCTGGTCGGGCCTGATGGCACATTGGTGGCAGATAGTCTGAACGAGGCTGCCCTCGTGCGGCGCGATCGCAAGGGACAGTCTGGCGCTGGCGAGCCTGTACCCCCGCCACGCTGGCAGCCGCCGCGCAATAACGGCATCGAAATCGCCTATGAATGGCTGCTGTCCCTTCTGCCGCTATCGTCACGCGAAGGCATTGTGACGCTCGAAAATCAGGATGGCCCGCCGCCTTTGCGTTCTGCTGGTGAATATCGCGGCGCAGAGGCCGCCCCTTATATCAGGCGCACACCTGAGCATGAGCTGGTCATTACAGTGGCAGAACCGGTCATTCATGACGGTCAGACGGTAGGGGTTATCCAGCTGACACGACAGGCGCAGGAGGTCGATCGGTCACTTTTCGCCGTACGCTCCTCCATTCTCTCGCTCTTTCTGGCAGCCATGGCCGTGACAGTGCTTCTGTCCTGGTATCTCTCGATTACCATCGCCCGGCCTTTGCTGCGTCTCGCCGTTGCGTCGCATGACATGCGCGATATGGCCGGACGTGCCGATACCGTGCCCGAATCCCTGCTGGTTCGCCGCGATGAAATCGGCGTTCTGGCGCGCGCCTTGCGTGGCAGCGTGCTGGCGCTCTGGGCCCGTATGGACGCCATCGAGCGCTTTGCTGCCGATGTCAGTCACGAAATCAAGAACCCGCTATCGTCCATCCGTTCTGCCATCGAGACTCTGCCGCGTATCGAGAACCGCGAACGTCAGACGCGACTTCTGGCCATCATCAACAACGATGTGCGCCGTCTGGACAGGCTGATTACCGATATTGCCGATGCCAGCCGTATCGACGCTGAACTCTCACGCGCCCGGTCTGAGCCTGTGGCTGTAGGGATGCTGCTCTCTATCCTGACGGAGATGCATCAGACCACGCGCAAGCCTGAAGATGCCATTATCGTTCTCGACGACTCCCATGACGACGCCGTTCATCCCTTGCGGGTGCTGGCGGTGGAAGATCGTCTGGTGCAGGTGTTGCGCAACCTGATTGGCAATGCGATTTCGTTTTCGCCCCCACGCGGGCGGATTACGCTGTTCATGCGGCCTGTCGACCGGCAGATCCGTATTACGGTCAGTGATGAGGGGCCGGGGATTCCCCCGCTCAAGCTCGAGGATATTTTCGACCGCTTCTATTCCGAACGTCCCCAGACGGAGAATTTCGGTCAGCACTCAGGGCTTGGTCTTGCGATCAGCCGTCAGATCATCGAAGCCCTTCACGGTACGCTTCATGCCGAAAACCGTTATGACGAAGCGGGTCGGATTATCGGTGCCTGCTTCGTCATACTTCTGCCGCGCGCCCTCTAGCGCCCTTGCCCTCACGAACGAGCCAGACGGGTCTGGCTCGCAGCAGCAACGCGACGGGCATAGATGTCACGCATCTGCTGCACGGCGTTTTCGTACGCGGTCTGGGTGCAGGCATCGACATCGGCAGCGCGCTGGTCGCTGGCGCCCACGGTGCGTTCGCAGATATCGGCAGCCTTGGCATGAATGGCATCTGCAACGCGGTTCCAGTCGCGGTCTGATTTGAGATCGACATGCGTGATATCGATCTGTGCGGTGTTGTCGCTCGGTGCGATGCGGTTTTCTGCAAAAGCAGGCTGGGCAGCGATGGCGATAAAGCTGACGGCGGCAACGAAAGACTTGGCGAAACCGAACATGGTGAGATCCTTTTTGAAGCGCCGGACCCATTGTCTGGCGGTATGATCTCCCTCTTGCAAAAGCCGTGCCAAACTCGAATCTGCAGTGGTTTTAGGCGAAAATAATCAGGAATAGCTCTCTTTTTGGGTATAAATTGCCGCTAAGAGGCTGGTTTTAATCATAAATGGCATTTCTTGCCACAAGGATAAGATCCTTCGTTGTGGCGACCATGATTCGCGCCCCCGTTTTTTTGTCGGGGGCAGAAATCAGAGCGTTTCTCGCGGCGCGCGTCGTCAATCGCACCATATGAGGCTCTACCAGCCGTTTTCCGGAAAGCGGGTCGAGTAAAGGCCGTTTGCTGTAGATCTGTCTTTTTGCAGCTGCGTGGTCAGGCGCCGTTACGCCGCCATGCCACACGGCTCTTTCTGTCGCCCGCAGGAAGTCTATCCGTGGGGCGTTCGCCCATGCAGGCAGGTGCAGAAAGGCGGATTTTCTCTTTATTTGCAGTTCAGGGATAATCCCTGACGCAGGATGTCAGCGGGCGGCGTGCCAGCGTCGTGCCTGAAGCACCACGCTATAGCTGACGATGATGAAAAGCACGGCGGCGGCGATACCGCCAAGCACTGTCATCGAAACAGGCAGATGAAAGAGATAGGTCGGGTCATCACAGGGCTTGGCCGGGCGCATGGGCATGGAGGCCATGCGGTCGTGAAAGCTCGCGCCCGCATGAAAGACTGGCGCATGGCAGGCAGGCAGCGGGCTCTCCCACCATTTCTGCTCGACACCATTATGGATGCCAGCCAGCATGACCGAGGCGGCAAGTGCAGGCAGGGCGAGCACAGTCGCCCAGAAACCGACCATACCGGGGATGAGAAGGGCGATAACGCCCAGAAAAGAGACGATGCGCCAGGGGGCGCGCTCGATCAGGCAGAGTTCGCACGGGGCATAGCCGAGAATATGCTCGGCCCACCACGCGACGCCGATTGCGGCCATACCGGCGAAAAACATCAATCCACCGGTCAGTCGCGCTATCATCCCTGTCCTTTTGTCTCTCTGAGCATTTCAAGAAAACTGTCAGCCCAGTTTGCCGCTGTATTCTGGGTGACGTCCTTGTGCAGAGCCTGCCAGCGTCTTTGCCGCTCTTCAAGGCTCATTGTGATCCCGGCATGAATGGCATCGGCAATGCCTTCATGGTCATAGGGGTTTACCATGAGGGCTTCTTCCATTTCCGGTGCAGCACCAGCGAGGGAGGAGAGAATGAGCGCCCCCGGGTTATCAGGGCTCTGGGCCGCCACAAACTCCTTGGCCACAAGGTTCATGCCGTCCCGCAACGGGGTGACAAGGGCGACATCGGCAATCCGATGGAACCCGGCAAGGACCTCGCGCGGCACGGACTGGGTCAGATAACGTATGGGCGACCAGTCGAAATTACCGTGCATGGCGTTGATATGGCCCGCCATCTCATCAAGCTCACGGCGCAGGGCGCGATAGCTCGCGACCCCTGCGCGAGAGACAGGGGTGATCTGAAGCAGAACCGTCTCGCCCTTGTGCTCGGGATAGCGGTTCAGAAAGGTCTCATAGCCATGGATACGCTCGGGAATACCCTTGGAATAATCGAGACGATCGACGCCCAGAATGAGCTTGCGTCCTCGCAGTGAGGCCTGCAGGCGTTGTACCTCTTCGGCCATCACGTTCTGGATGGCCTGTTCGCCGAATTCGACCGGGTCGATACCGATCGGAAAATGCGCGGCGCGGTTGGGCAGGTTATTGGCTTCGAAGCAGCCATCCATATTGCGGGCGTCTTCGGCGGTCTGCACACCGATCAGATCATAAGCCGCCATTTCACGCAGCATTTCCTCAGCACAGGGCAGGACGCGGGTCACGCTCCAGGGCGGAAAGGGAATATGCAGGAAGAAGCCGATCTTCGCCTTGACCCCGCGTCTGCGCAGTTTCGCGCCCAGCGGGAAGAGATGGTAATCATGGATCCAGATCGTGTCGTCATCGCGCAGCAGGGGCACGAGCTGATCGGCAAAGAGCGCGTTGACCTCGCGATAGACCTTATAATCGGCGCGTTTGTAATTGATGATGCCGATACGATAATGACAGAGCGGCCAGAGTAATCCGTTCGAGAAATTCTCGTAGAAATGCTCGTACTCGCTGCGCGTCAGATCGATCGTGGCATAGGTGCAGCTCTCATGCGTGTCGAGCTTGGGTGTCTGGTCTTTCGACTGGCTGGTATGACGCCCGGACCATCCGAACCACAGGCTTTCAGTGCCGCGCACGGCATCGCGCACGCCGACAGCAAGGCCGCCTGCAGGCTGACTGCGTTCACGAGGGGCGGGAACACGGTTGGAAACGACAACGAGGCGACCCATCAGGCATTCTCCCCAAGCTGGGCGAGCCAGGCCCGGAAATCATGAGCGGTCCTGAAATCATCGGGGATGAGATAGCCATATCCCCCCATCGCCTTGGCTGCCCGCACACCGTCCATATCGGTCACATCATCGCCCACAAAGACGGGAATGCGCCCTGCGAAAGGAGCCTGTGCCATAAGGGCCTCGACGGCGTTGCCCTTGTGGATACCGGCGAGCCGGATTTCCCATGCCATTTTGGAGGGATGGATTTCGAAAATATCCTGCCCTGAAAGCCATGTTTCGATGGCGGTCCTGAAAGGCGTCTCGGCAGCAGGATTGCCGCGATAATGCAGCACCAGACCAGCCTTTTTGTGCTCCAGCGCCGTATCGCGAAACTGGCTGACAAGGGCTTCAGCCTGTTGCTGCCATGCGGTGGGTATCGGGCTGGCGCTGACGGGCTCTTCAGCGCCGTCCGGGCTGCGACGCAGGGTCAATCCATGCTCGCCCGCGACAGCTGTCGGTATGCCGGGCAGGAAATGGTCGATCTGGGCTATGGGTCTGCCGGTTACGATGGCGAGGGCGCCGCCGCAAAGATCTCTCAGGCGCAGGAGGGTGTCGATAAGGCCGGGCTCGACCTGAACACTGTCAGGGGTTGGTGCAATATCGACCAGAGTCCCGTCGAAATCGAGCAGAAATGCCGCACGGTCCAGCGAGGGCGCTGAGGGACCGGATGACGAGTAAGCCGAGGGAGAGGGGGTTGTCATGAGACTGATAACTTCCTCATTGATACGCGGTTGCACCGAAATGCAGGATCAGCCGCGTTATCACCCTCAAATCTGATCATAATATGGTCAGAGGATTACTTCGGTCATTTATCTCCGGCTACAGGGTCATTGATTATAGGGCTGCGGTGGCGGCAGTGCCTGCCCGGTGCCGCCCGACGTGCTGCCTCCGGAGAGAGGGGCAAGCTGCATCGGGCCGCCTGCGTCCTGATGCTGTGGCTGGCCGGTCATCTGACGGGGCGCAGAAACCGGGGGACGCGACGGCGTCGTCTGTTCGCCGAAGGGGGTCAGAGCCATCGGACCGCCGGATTGTGTGGCAGGAGGTCTGGCTGGCAGGGAGCCCGGAGGGGTGTTCGGCAGGGTCTGTGGCGGGGCGCCGCCGGAGGCTGCCGCATGGGTGGGGTCGTCGAGATCGCCCGGCTGGTTCTGTGCGCCTTCGGGTGTCGCATTGGTGAGCACGGGCACCACTGATTGTGGCAGGGGCGCCAGAGCCGGATCGGTTTTCGGGCCTGAGCAGGCAATGACGGTAATGCCGTAAAGCGCGCTCTTGTATCCAGTAAGCGACGGCTCTTCAGCCAGAATCCAGCCTTCATAATGACCGCCCGGATCGGTGTCATCGCTGGTGGTGATCAGGGCTGCAGAATCGCTGGGCAGGGTCTCGGGGCGATCGACGCAGCGCGTGACGCCAAGATGCAGACTGCGATACTGCGCCTGCCCGCCAACCGGAATGGTCAGGGTCTCGATATGGGAGTCGGTGCGGTTGAGTACGCGGATAACCGCCTCACCGCGACCCTGCCACAGATCGGCCGGATACATGACGGGGGGAGCAACGGCTTCTGCAGCCATGGCCGCAGGGATGATCGCACCAGGCGCCATGGCGAGAGGCAGAGCGACAAGCATCGCCGTTCGGGAGAGGGCGCGTTTCATGCGTTGAGCTCCTTGAGGGCTGCGACCATATCGACCAGATGGCGGCGCATTGCGTCAGGATCGACCCCCATCAGCAGCGCGTCCTCAAACACATCCTGCAATGTCTGGCGCAGCTCGGTCTCGTTCTCTCTCAACACCTTGAGCTTTTCGACGCAGGCGATGGGGGCGCCCTGACGATCAGTCCAGAGGGTGGGGCTGCTCATTGGGCAGCGGCCTTGCGGCTCTTGTCGAGTGAGTCGGTGACCGAGAAAATGAACTTGCTCAGAAGCTGCTCGAGGCTGATCGCACCCTGTGTCTGCGACACGATCCCGCCCGGCTTGAGGTTCTTCTCGTCGCCGCCGGGTGAGAGGGCGATGTACTTGCCGCCCAGCAGACTGTCAGAGGTCACGATGGCGGCGCTGTCGGTCGGCAGTTCGATGCCGTCACGCACCGTGAAGCCTACTTCGGCGCGATAGCTTTTCGGATCGACCGTCTCGGAGGTCACGTGCCCGACCGTAATGCCCGCCAGTCGCACATCGGAGCCGACTGACAACCCGTCGATCTGGTTGAAGACGGCGCGCAGCTTGTAACCATCATTGCCACTCTGGCTGCGCCCCAGAACGGCAATCACCAGAAGGGCCGCCAGGACCGCAAGCACAAGAAAGCCGGTCGTCAGTTCGAGAAGATCGCGACGGGGGCGAACGCCAGACAATGAACTCATGGTGATTTGGAACTCACAGGCTTGGGTCGCGCAGGGAAGGACGCAGGAAAAACGATCCGTTCCAGTCCTACAGGCTTCGCTTGCCAGCGTCCATCACCCCGCCGGGCTTTGAGTCGTGGAATGTTATCCACCATATCCCCATTATGCGGACCATTATCCCCTGTCCGGCGGCCCGAATGCCCCTTTTCCAGCCCCAATTCGGGGCCTAGATTCATAGGTATGACAACGCTTCTCCAGTGGAACGGGGTGCGGATGCGCGTCGCGCATGTCGCTGCCGATCCTGACGATCTCGCCCTGCGTGCCGTAACTCTTCCTGCCAGTTGGGAAGACGAGGCGGCGATCGCGCTCATGCAGCTTTCCGGCTCGACTGGCGCCCTGCGTCTGTCGAGCGAGGCAGCACGCTGGCTCGATCGTCTTGGCAGCCTGCCTGCCTTGCCCGGTGAGACGGAAATGCCTGTGCCCGCTCTGGGTCCTGCTCTGGCGGGTGCCCTGCTTGAGCGCCAGATCGCGCCACTTGCGGCCCTCTGGCAGGGGCAGGTCGATCGTCGTTCCGGCTTCGTGGTCAATCTGGCCGCATTCGTTCAGGAAGGCGATTTCGACGGTGAGCGCTTTGTCGAGACCCTGCGTCTCGCCTGCGTGGCGCTGCGTCGTCTGCATGCCGTCAACGGGCCGATGCTCAATGGCGAGTTGCCGCTTTTCGACGCACCTTCGGCCTCTGCGCCGGAGCAGGATGGTCTGGGTGGACCGGCGGGTACGCTGCTTCTGACCAATCTTGATAGCTGCCTTGCCCTGATGGGTCTCGATTACGACAGCGAGACCGGGCGCGATGCGGCCTGCTATCTGAGTTGGCTGGCCACGTCTCTGGCGCGTCAGGGGGCTGGCCCTGTGCCGTTGCCGCCTATTTCCTGCCCGATTGCCGGGCTCGAGATCACGGGCCGTCAGATACGTGACGAGATGGAAGACAGCCTGCCGGATCTGCCCAATCGCGCGTTGATCGAAACAGGCTTCTCCCTGCCCGGCCCTGTCGATGCCCTGCTCGGTGTCGAATCCTGCGGTCTGGCACCGATCTTCTCGCCGCTGCGCGCTGATGGTCATCTGCGTGCAAGTGCCCTGTCGCGTCTGGCCCATCGCGGTCTCAGCCTCGAGGCGGCTCTGGCTTCAGCCGTTCTGGGCGAGAACCCGCTTCCGCAGCCGGGGCCGGAGGCGCATCTGTCTATGCATCGTGCCCTGACGGGTTTTGTCGATCGCATGCCGGCACGTCCCGATCCGCGCGCGTCGCTGCCGCTCACGGCGCGTCTGGGGCGTGGTGTGCGCCGTCCTCTGCCTGCCCGTCATGGCGGATTCACGCAGCGCACCGCCATTGGCGGCCATCGCCTCTATCTGCGCACGGGGGAATATGAAGACGGTTCGCTGGGCGAGATCTCCCTGACGCCGGGGCGTGAAAGCTCGATGGTGCGCGGCCTGCTTGAAAGCGTGGGTCAGGCGGTCACGATCGGCCTGCAGCATGGCGCACCTCTCTCGGCTTATGTCGAGCAGTTTGCCCATACCCGTTTCGGGCCTGCGGGCACGGTCGAGGGCGATCCGGTGGCTGCCTATGCCTCATCGCTGCTTGATTATGCATTCAGGGCGCTGTCAGATAGTTATCTGGGCAAGCGTCTGCCCGACAGTGCGCCGGAAGATCCTCATGTGATTGAAGAGGATCCGATGTTGCCGCTAGATATCCCCGGTGATCTTCCCCCGCGTGAACGCGGCAGGCTGCGTCTGGTCAGCTGAGGGGAAGCACCCCTCAGCAAGGAGACTGGTCCATGTCTGAAACACCGTCCATGCGCCTCGCGGCGCTCGGCCTTCATCTGCCAAAGGCAGCGGCGCCGGTTGCAACCTATGTGCCTGTAGCACGCACGGGTTCGCTGCTTGTCGTGTCAGGACAATTGCCCCTGTCGGGTGGCACGCTCAAGGCGACAGGAAAGCTGGGAGAGGATGTGTCTCCCGAACTGGGGCGTGAATGCGCCGAACTCTGTCTGTTGAACGTTCTGGCGCAGGTCCAGGCCGAGTTGGGCGATCTGTCAAAGGTCAAGCGCATCGTGCGTCTGGGCGGCTTCATTGCATGCACGCCTGACTTTACACAGCATGCCACCGTCATGAATGGTGCGTCAGATCTGGCGGTCGCTGTGTTCGGTGATGCCGGTCGTCATGCCCGCTCGACGATCGGTGTGCCTTCCCTGCCGCTCGATGCTCCTGTCGAGGTCGAAGCACTGATCGAGATCGCCTGATCTCACAGCGCAAGACCTTGTCGTTTTTCAACCGCAACTGTCCGGCTTGCGGTTGATTCGATCTCAGTGACAGCCCACATGCCCTGCATGACGGACTGGTCCCTGACGCTGCATGCTTCCATTACCGAAATCGGTGCCACAGCGTGGGATCGCTGTGCCGGGGACGATAATCCCTTTCTCAGCCATGCCTTCTTTCTGACTCTCGAGGAAAGCGGTTCCGTCGGGGCCAGAACGGGCTGGCTGCCGCGTTATGCGGCCCTGCATGACGGCACCGCTCTGGTGGCTGTGGCTCCTCTCTTCCTCAAGGGGCATTCCTACGGGGAATATGTATTCGACCAGAGTTGGGCGCGTGCCTATGAGCAGGCCGGGGGGCAATACTACCCCAAGTTGCAGATTGCCGTCCCTTTCTCTCCTGTCAGTGGAAAACGGCTTCTGATCGACCCTGCCCAGCTGGCGCAGGATACGATCGCGGGTGTTTTCGGCGATGCGCTGCGCCAGGCCTGTCAGGAGCTGGGGCTGTCTTCCGTTCATATGAGTTTTTGCACCGAGGCCGAGCAGGATGTGCTCGCCGGTCATGGCTGGATGAAACGCATTGGCCTGCAATATCACTGGTATAACCAGGGCTATGCCGATTTCGAGCAGTTTCTCGAGGTGCTTGCGTCGCGCAAGCGTAAGGTCATCAGGCGCGAGAGACGCGAGGCACAAGGCTGCGGCCTGACATTTCGCACACTGCGCGGACCCGAAATCACGGCGCGGGATTGGGACAGGTTCTTCACTTTCTATCAGGCCACGATCGACCGCAAATGGGGGCAGGCCTATCTCACGCGCCAGTTTTTCAGTGGCTTGGCAGAGCGGCTTGGCAAGCGTGTGGTACTGATTCAGGCCCTGCATGACGGGATACCTGTTGCGGCGGCGCTCAACCTCGCCGGGCGCGATACGCTCTATGGTCGTAACTGGGGCTGCGAAGGCGACTGGCCCTTTCTGCATTTCGAGTTGTGCTATTACCAGGCCATCGATTTTGCCATTGCCGAGGGGCTGGCCCGGGTCGAGGCTGGTGCGCAGGGCGAACACAAGATCCAGCGCGGTTATCTGCCGAGTCTGACCTATTCCAGCCACTTCATACGCGACCCGGCGCTCGCCCGGGCTGTCAGGCCGTTTCTCGAAGAAGAGCGAGAGGCGATTTTGCAGGAGAAAGAAGCACTTGCCTCTTTCTCGCCCTATCATCACAAAAATAGTTATTGAGAACGACTCTCACTTTCATATAGGCTGATCACATCGTCAGCACGCGGGGGCGCTCTCCGCGTCTTTCCAAATGGCCTTCAGGCCTTTGGGATCGTTGTTTTCATGCGCCTTGCCTGCCTGATGGAGTGATCGGGTCGGGGGTGCAGTCGTGAGGGTCAGACTGAATGATCAGATATCTTTCGACCGGTGCCGCCGATCTTGCCCGCCTGCTCGCGCAGAGCCATGCAGCACAGCCATCGCCCGTCTGGGCCGAGGCACAGCTTTTTTTCGGTTTCGATTCCGCCGAGCGCAACGAGGCCGCAGGCCTCGTTACCTCCGCAGGTTGGGGTGAACGCGTCGAGTCCATCGCCGGGTGAAGCGCTTCCTCCTGCCAATGGCAGGAGGAACAGGGATCATGGGTGGCTGGTGGCTGCCGGCGTGATCGTGAGCCCATTCCGGTCAGGTATGGGCAGACCCTGATCGGGGTCGAGCGCGATCGCCTTGACGGCACCATGATCAGGGAATGTGAGATTCAGCCTGTCATGCAGCATCCAGGTTTCAGTGGGGATAACCCGCTCGGTTCTGGAGCCATCCTGCCAGGTAATGCGCAGCGTTACGGGCAGCATCAGCTTGCCTTCGTTGCGTACGCCGATGCTGATCGTGCTTTCCTCTCCGGGTTTGGCATTGCTCTGGCTGAAGCCATCCAGACGATATTGCGGCCACCAGTTCTCAAAATACCAGCCACGCCAGAACCAGGTCAGATCCTCGCCCGCTTCGCTCGACATGAAGCGGAAGAAATCGGACGGGGTCGGATGCTTGAAGGCCCAAGCGCGGATATAGGCTCGGAAGGCCGCATCGAACCGGTCTGGACCGAGAATTTGCTCACGCAGCAGCATCAGCCCGTAGGCGCCTTTGAAATAGGTCACCTTGTGGCGATATTTCTCTGGCACCAGCTCGGCGGGCATCATCAGGGTGGGAGCATCCGACGCTGTCAGAACAGGAACGATATCTTTCGCCGGATCGCCGGTCTCGGGGGCGAATTCCGCGTCTTTCTTCGGGGCATATTCCCCATGATTGAAGTGCTGTGAGGCATAGGCGTCGATGAAGGTATTGAATCCTTCATCCATGAAGGCATGACGGCGCTCGTTGCTGCCGACGATCATCGGAAACCAGCCATGACCCAGTTCATGCGTGGTGATCCAGAACAGGACGTCATTCTTGTCCTGCCAGCCATCGAAAACGATGCCCGGATATTCCATGCCCGCGCCATGGCCGCCCAGATTGACGGCATTTGGCCACGGGTAGGGATACCATTGCGACGAGAAATACTCGATGGCGTGTTTGACGTATTCGGTCGAACGGTCCCAGGCCTGCGGGCCTGCACCCTCACGCGGATAGACCGACATGGCGAGGCGGGGCTGCGGCTTCAGGCCTTTGGCAACAGGCAGGGCGGGCAGATCGAGTTTGGCGGCGTCCCAGACGAAAGCGGGCGATGCGGCGAAAGCGACGTCGCGCGTATTCTCCATATGGAAGCGCCATGTCTTCTCACCTGACCGCGCCAGATGGGAATTGGGGTCGAGCACATCCTGCGGGGTACGGATCAGCACGGGTTTGTCGCTCTTTGCCGCATCGGCGAGACGCGCCCGTTCGGTGGTGGTCAGCACGTCCTGCGGATTGGTGAGTGCGCCCGAGCCGACCACGGTGAAGTTCCAGGGCACGGTCACGGCATAGTCGATGCTGCCGTATTCGAGATAGAATTCCTGCCCCAGATAGGGAAGCGTGTCCCAGCCACGCAGATCGTCATAGACGCAAAGACGCGGATACCACTGGGCGACTTCGAAAATTGCTCCGTCCTTGACCGGGGTAACGGCCGTGCGGCCGCCCCACTCACCGGGAATGGTATGATGCCAGGTGACATGCAGCTTCAGGGCATGCCCTGAGGCTGCGAGGGGCACGGGCAGGCTCACCTGCATGCGGGTATCGGAAATCCGGAACGGAACGGGTTTTTCCACGCCGTTCGTCTCGAGTGTCACACGCTCAATGGCATAGCCGTCCGAACTGGCCGGATGCCAGTCAGGAAAGGCCACCCAGGAGCGGGAATCCTTGCGATAGAGGTTCTGGTCAAGTTGCAGCCAGAGCACGTCGAGCGCATCGGGGCTGTTATTGGTATAGGTGATCGTCTCGGTGCCGGTCAGGACATGGCTGGCCGTATCGATGCGGGACTCGATGCGATAATCGGCGCGGTTCTGCCAGTAGGCCGAGCCGGGGCGGCCAGAACCGCTACGCCAGATATTGGGTGCGTCAGGCAGGACCAGCGTATCGAAAACCGGACGCATCGAGAGCGGCATGTTCTGGCTGGGGGCCGGTCGCGCCGCCAGGGCGGGCTCCAGACACAATGCCAGACCGAGAAACGGGAAAAACGAACGCATAGGCAGAAAGCCCTATTGATCAGGATGAAGAAACACTCCTGCCAATCGTTTCATTTTCGATCCCATCGCACAAGGTGCTTTTCCCCGAGGGTCGTCTTACGTGGGGATCCGGGTGTACCGTCGGGCCCGTGGGATCGGACATGCGTCGTCGGGTTGGTGTTCAGGGAGTAGAAACGTCACAGAGGATTCATGGCGCTCCATGCCAGGTCAGACAGGACGAGGCATGGGCAGAAGCCATTATGGTGCGTGTTACGCGTCCGGCGATGGCTCAGACGGCCTGCCAGTGCTTGATCTGATACTTGTAGGGAGTATCGAATTCTTCGATCAGGCGGCTGAACACGTGATGGTCATGCACGCTGGTCGGTGCCATGGGGGCGATGCCGGAAACATCGCGATGAATCAGGCGGTTTACGGCGCGATTGAACACGCCGGGTCCGGTCTTGTACGAGATAAACAATCCCGTATGCAGGTAGCTGTTGCGGTAGATGTTCAGCAAGCACTCACTGAGAAGCGGGCTCTGTGGAACCGATCCGTAGAAATCGTTATGGACAAACTTGTTCTGGGTCAGGAACAGGACATTCTCTTCCTTCTGGTCGAGCATGAACTGGATGGTCTGATCATCACGCAGGCGGATATCAGCATCAAGCCACCAGCCGCCAAGCGCCTGAATGACGTGAACGCGCAGGATATCGGCTGCCTCGGCTGGATGACGGGCCGAAAGGAAGAGCGAGCGCGCTTCGACGCCGTAGACGTCGTAGAGCCATTGTTCTGCCTCAGGCTTGTCGAAGATGCGGACATTGAGCCCGGAGATCTGACGATGGAAGTCGAAATTGGCGCGGATCTCTTCGGGAGGGTTCTGGTCCCAGTAGAGGAAAAGCTGATTGGGGATGACGCGGTGTTCGCTGCGTCCCTTTGTGAAAGGGAAGCCGGCTTGGAGAGCGAAGCCGAGATAAAGCTGGTCGATTTCCTCGCCTGTATGGAATTCCTCAAAGGTATTGGCCGTCAAGCGCATGGCGCCCGTCGGGTCTCCGCCACGCCAAGCCAAATGAACGCCTCTGATGAAATTGGCATAGAGTGGAGCGAGAGTTTGCAATTCAGCAATCTCATCGTCGGGCAACTCCAGACCCGCCTTCATCAGGCATAGCAGGCGGGCCTGCAGGAGCGACTGCGCCAGGGGGTATTCGCCAAGGTTTTTCGAGTGGAACTCGTAGGCAATACGATAAAAGCGCGAAGCTTCTTTCACACAGAAGTTGGTATGCAGGATATTCGCGAGGGTAAAGGCCTGCATGAGTGTCGAGCAGCCATTCTGCCGGTAGAAAGCGATGGCCTGCGCCTCATGGGCAAAATCGTCGTCGGTCAGCGCGTCAAGGCCAGCGAGCACACTCGGGAGCGAAGCTGCGGCTTCCTGCTGCGGTGCTTCTTCGGCTCTCAGTTCATCCCACGCATCGATATCGACCAGAGCAGGATCTGATCCCGGATTTTCGCTGTCCATTGCCCTTAATTTCCCGCTTCTGTGATAATCGCGTCAGTAACCTATCTCACATCTGTATCCACATGTCCATTCATTGATGGTCATCAGTAATGGAGTATATTATCATTTTATTTCTGATATCATAATATATATGTTTTCCACATGTCGGGAAATATTTTGAATGAGTTCAAATGTCCTGCCGTATTGACTGGATTGCGTGTCTGGCATTCTGGCGCGTCGTCACCTTGTTACGTACCATCAATATTACTTGAATCCGTTCAACCATATTTTTTCGCGATATAAGTCTACCTAAACCAATGCTTGTTCCGGCTTGACCTTGTCGGTGCATGTGTCGAACTCTGGGGTTGTCTGAACACGGTAGTGACGCGATTTCCTGACTCCCTATGGGCAAAGCCGTCTTCATCGCCTAGTGAATCAGGGCATGAGAGCAATGGGGCGAACGGGTGGCATGAGGGCGGCATTCCTGCTGCTGACTGCGCTCGCCCTGATGGTTCGTCTGGCCGGCACGCCTCCTCAGACCGGTGTTGCAACCGATGACCCGCTGGGCACTCTCGCAGCGCTCTCTGTTCTTTGCGAGACGCCCTCGCCTGATGATCCTGACCATAGACATCATGACACGACCCTGTCTGACGGGGCCATGCTGCTCTCCCTCGGTGCAGACATATCGGGGCCTGCCCTGGCCCTGATGGTGCCGCAACGCGGTATCGTGCTTTTTGTCCATTCTGTGGGGTTCTGGTGTTTCCCTCCCGTGCGTGGCCCTCCCGAGCCCGCGCGTGACAGCCGATCACCCCAGGGGCCACCCGTCTCAACCTGACACACGCCGCTTCATGACAACGGCTGCGCCTGAAGGCGCTCGTCCGGTCATGACCTTTTTCCCGGTCAGGTTATCTCATCATGTCCCTGTTTTTTCGGACCGTGCGCCGCTGTGGACGCACGCTTCCTGCTTTCCTCGGTCTGGGCAGTCTTCCTGCTCTTGCTGCACAAAACCCGTCTTTGCCGATGCTGCCTCACCATGGTGCCTCCATGCAGCGCCCTGTTCAGTCATCGCAGACGCCCCCGCCTCAAAAGCGCAATGCACACGAAAAGAAGCGCCTTGCAGCAAGCGAGATCATTCAGGTCACAGGGCAGGCCCGTGGCCCTGCGACCCTCTCGCCTACAGGGCAGACAAGCTATAGCGCCGAGCGCAAGGATTTTGCCGGTCACGTCGCGCAAAGCGTGGCCGACATGCTGGTGACTGTGCCCGGGGCGAGTTTCCTGCAGGGCAACGGCCCGCGAGACACCGTCGTTTCCATACGCGGGTCAGGGGCGCGTCAATCCTACGGGTTGCGTAACCTGCAGGTTTCGGAAGACGGATTCCCCGTCACGCAGCCTGACGGTACGGCGCGTGCCGATCTGATAGACCCTCACGCCTATGAAGGGGTCGATGTCTTTCAGGGCCCGGCCTCGACCCTCTATGGCAATTACGCCATCAACGGGGCGATCAACTTTCGCACACGCAGCGGCGCTTCGATCCACGGGCTCGAACTCGGATCCGATTTCGGCAGCTTTGGCATGTTCAATAACTACATGACGCTTGGTGCGGGCAATCGCGTCTATGATTTCATGCTGTTTGCGAGTGATGTGCGCAGCGATGGCTTCATCGCCAACAGCCAGTATGCGACCTCGACTGAAAACATGCGTCTGCGTGTGTCCCTGTCGTCGAAAGATCGTCTGGTACTGAAATTCATCAACAATGTGACCGATGCCTTTCTGCCGTTGCGTCTGTCTCTCAGCCAGTATCGCGTCAACCCCTATCAGCAGGGTTGTACCACGGCCGCTGGTGCCGCCGCCGGATGTGGTACAGTCTCACTCTATCGCAATGGCGCTTATGGCGTGCAGACGGCGGTAACGCCCCAACAGGCCAATCTGGGGCGGTTTGACCGGCGCAGTATCGTCGGGCTGCGCTGGGAGCATGATTTCACGCCGCGCATGTTCTGGCGTACGCAGTTCACCTATGACCAGCGTCATATCGAGCAACCAACTTCGACGACCTCCTTTATCGGGCCGTTCAACTCCTACAACGTCCAGACTGATCTGACCCGTCACGACAAGCTGGGCACGACACCGCTCACAAGCTTTGTCGGGGCGAATTTCGACTATATGGATTATGGCTATCAGGTTTACGCCTTGCTGCCACAGCCCGGTGCAACACGCGGCAGCCAGACATCGACTTCTTATGGCCATCAATGGAATATTGGCCTGCGTTTTGAGGAAGACTGGCAGTTCGCACCGAGATGGCATGTCGTGATCGGATTGGGGGGCACGCAATCCGATATCGGCGCCGTGCAGACCGTCTCCAGTCACGCTGCCACGGGTACGCGCACGCAATACATCACGGCCAACAGACGCTTTTTCAATCTCGCCCCCGAAGCCTCTGTCGTCTTTGCGCCTGACAAGGCCTGGACATGGCATGCCCGACTGGGCACTGCCTATGCCACGCCGGGTTATTCCAGCTTCTTTGTAACGCCGCAGGGCAATTACGGGAACAACACCCAGCTCAAGAGTCAGAGCAGCCTTGGCATCGATCTTGGAACAGAATGGCACCCCTCGCCGTCAGTCAATGTGCAGGCGACCGGGTTCTATGAGTTTTACAGGAACGAACTGGTCAGCCAGTCGGCCGGGGTGAACACCCAAGCGGGCAGCTACACCTTCAATGCCCCCGCGTCCCAGCATCGCGGTGTGGAACTCGCTGCCACATGGCAGGCCTTGCCCCGGTCCCTGCCGGGGGCGAAGCTGCGTCTGTCCTATACCTATGACAACCAGATCTACACGAATTACACCGAAATCCTGTCGAACAGCACGTTGTCGCGCAGCTTTTCGCGCAAGGGTAATCTCATACCCGGGGTCATGCCGCATTTTCTGAATGCGCGCGTGCTCTATGACCAGCCCTCAGGGATTTTCGAGGGGCTGGGTGGGTTTGCCGAAGTGACATGGCGCAGCGCCTTCTACATCGACAATGCCAATCTGCTCAAAATCCCCGGTTACGGTCTGCTCAATCTGGAGGTGCATTACGACCCACCGGCACGGCTGGGCTGGGTGCATCGTCTGCACAGCTATCTCGAAGTGCAGAATGTCGCCAACACTGTCTATGCCGCCGGTGCGACGACCATCAGCGATACGCTTCTGGCCAACGGGCAGCAGGCCGGGGCGGCCACACTCGCGACAAAGACTGGCTCGATCTATGCGGGTAGCCCACGCGCCTTTTTCGGCGGTGTACGGGTGCGGTTCTGAGGGAAGATATCATGGCTTTTTTTTCCAGTCGCAGTCATGTCCTGTGGCCAGACCGCACCACACTCTGGCGGTGGCATTTCTTTGCCGGGCTTTTCTGCCTGCCTTTCGTGATCATGCTCTGCGTGACCGGCTCGCTCTATCTGTTCAAGCCGCAGATCGAAACCTTTCTGGATCGCGATATCGATCATGCGGTTTCGGACGGGCTGCCACGAAGCGTCAGTGCCCAGCGCGATGCGGCTCTCGCCGCCGTGGAGGGGGGACATTTCCTGGCACTGGAAATGCCCTCTCGGAAAAAGCAGGCAACACGTGTTCTCGTGGCGCATGGTGCCGATGTCGCGCGCGTCTATATCGACCCGGTCACGCTCAGGGTGTTGGCCTGTCGCGATGAGCAGACACGGTTCGAGCGGCTGGTGTTCCGGCTCCACGGGCAATTGCTGATAGGCAACTGGGGCTCGGTGATCATGGAGATGGTGGCCTCATGGACCATTGTTCTCGTGGTGACGGGGCTGCTGCTCTGGTGGCCGCGTGGGGGTGGGGCGCAGGGCAGTTTCGTGCCGAGGCTTCGTCTGGCCGGGCGCCCGTTCTGGCGCGATCTCCACGCTGTCGGGGGGATGTGGGTCTCTCTGGTGCTGGTCTTGTTTCTGGTGTCGGGGCTGCCCTGGTCGTTTGTCTGGGGCTCCGCATTTTCGGCTGTCGAAAGCCGTATCGGCAGGCTTGTGGCGATACAGGATTGGGAGATCGGGGCGGTTCCCATCGCGGCAACGCTCTCGGGCCATGCGGCAATGCCGGGCATGTCTGATGCCGAAATGGCCAGCATGGATGGGGGCAGCGAAAACGGTTCAGACTCTGGTCGTCAGACTGAGAGGGCAAGCCATTCCGGTCTGGATGCGGTTTTCGAGACCGCGCAGCATCTCGCCTTTCCCGCACCGGTGCTTGTGACACCGCCCACATCAGCCGGGGGCGAGTGGCACATACGCTCTGACGCGCAAAATCGCCCCAGACGTATCGAGGCAAGCGTGACGGCTGGAGGCGCCGTTACGCATATAGCGCGTTTTGCCGACAAGACTTTTTCAGATCGCCTCATCGGTTATGGCGTGGCCTTTCATGAGGGGCATCTCTTCGGCGTGCTCAATCTCGCGCTCAACCTGCTCGTTGCGTTTGTTCTGACCCTGGCGAGTGTGGCTGCGCTCGTGATCTGGCTGAAGCGACGCCGCCCCGGTCATCTGGACGCCCCCAAAGCCTCACCACGCCCTGTCGCGGCAGGGGCTCTGGTCGTCATGGTCGTTCTGGGAGTTCTGCTGCCGGAGCTTGGGGCGTCACTGCTTCTGCTTGTGCTGGCGAATGCCCTGTTCGGGCGGCGTTTTTCAGCGCTTCGATAGATAGGGCATGAGATTACGCGCAACGAGGGCCGGGCTGGAATCTGCGGGCAGTATCGCCTGTAGATGGTTCTGGCCGTCCATCAGATAAAGCACTGAAGAATGGTCGATGCGGTAATCGCCCTTCTGCTCACCCGCCATCATGGCGTGATCCGGATCGGATCCGCTCATGGCGGGCATCGTAATATGGGAGGTGACGTGAAATTCCCGGGCCACGGCCTCTATTTGGGCAGGTGTACCGGTGAGGCCGACAATATCGAGTGAGAAATGCCTCGTATAGCGGGCGACATCTTCCGGCCGGTCGCGCTCCGGGTCGAGCGTGATGAAGAGCGGGACAGGGGGGCGTTTGTCTGGGGGCAGAAGCGTATAGGCCTGCGCAACGGTAGCCAGTGTCAGCGGGCAGACATCGAGGCAATGCGTATAGCCGAAATAGATCAGGGTCTGCTGCCCGGCAAAGCGCGCCTCGGTAGTTGGCCGGTTCTCGCTGTCGATCAGGGTGTAGGGGCCACCAATCGGCGCGCTCTGCCGATGCGCAAGAAGCGTCTGAAGCCCGATGGCGCCAGCAAACAGACCGGCCAGGACAAGCGCGGGCACGATCCAGAGACGGCGTGCAGAATGTCGGGATGCGGGCTGTCTGGAGCGGGAGGGTCTGGCGGCGGAGCGTTTTCGGGCCATGCGCGTCTCCCTTGTGGAAGGAGGCGGGGCTCTGCCCCGCTCCCCGGAAAGGAGCGAACCCCTTTCATCCCTGCAAGAGGGTTTCCAGAGGGCGATGACCCTCTGGCGGTTTGCAGGGTGGAACCCTGCGCACCTCTTTTAGTAGCGGTATTCTTCGTGCTTGAACGGACCGGCAACCGGCACACCGATGTAATCGGCCTGCTTGTCGCTCATCTTGCTCAGCTCGGCGCCGACCTTGGCGAGATGCAGCGCTGCCACCTTCTCGTCCAGCTTCTTCGGCAGGGTGTAGACCTTGACGTCATACTGGCCGGGCTTAGCCGTCCAGAGTTCGATCTGGGCCAGGGTCTGGTTGGTGAAGGAAGCCGACATGACGAAGGACGGATGACCCGTGGCGTTGCCAAGGTTCACGAGGCGGCCTTCAGACAGCAGGATGATGCGCTTGCCGTCGGGGAACTCGATCTCGTCCACCTGCGGCTTGACGTTGTCCCACTTGTAGTTGCGCAGCGCCTCGACCTGAATTTCGCTGTCGAAATGGCCGATATTGCACACGATGGCGCGGTGCTTCATCTCGCGCATATGCTCGACGGTGATGATGTCGACATTGCCCGTGCAGGTCACGAAGATGTCGCCACGCGGTGCGGCGGCTTCCATCGTCACGACCTCATAGCCTTCCATTGCGGCCTGCAGGGCGCAGATCGGATCGACTTCGGTCACGAGCACGCGGCAGCCTGCGTTGCGCAGCGAGGCGGCAGAGCCCTTGCCCACGTCGCCATAACCGGCAACCACGGCGACCTTGCCAGCCATCATGACGTCGGTGCCACGGCGGATGGCGTCCACCAGGCTCTCACGGCAGCCATAGAGATTGTCGAATTTCGACTTGGTGACGCTGTCATTCACGTTGATGGCCGGAACCTTCAGCGTGCCCTTCTTTGCCATTTCCCACAGGCGATGCACGCCCGTGGTCGTCTCTTCGGACAGGCCGCGCACGTCGTTCAGCATCTCGGGGTACTTGTCGTGCATCAGCACGGTCAGGTCGCCGCCGTCATCGAGGATCATGTTCGGCGTCCAGCCATCGGGACCCTTGATGGTCTGCTCGATGCACCACCAGAATTCTTCTTCGCTCAGGCCCTTCCAGGCGAAAACCGGCACGCCGGTCGCGGCGATGGCGGCAGCAGCCTGGTCCTGGGTCGAGAAGATGTTGCAGGACGACCAGCGCACGGTCGCGCCGAGAGCCGTCAGCGTCTCGATCAGCACGGCGGTCTGGATGGTCATGTGCAGGCAGCCAGCGATGCGCGCGCCCTTGAGCGGCTGGCTGGCGCCATATTCCTCACGGAGCGCCATCAGGCCGGGCATTTCGCCTTCGGCAATGGAAATCTCCTTGCGGCCCCATTCGGCCAGGGCGATGTCGCGCACCTTGTAATCGGTCATTCTGAAACCCTTGTTTCTCTGATGAGGGGCATTTGTATAATGCGAGTTCCGGCTTTGGGCCAGCGCACAAGAAAAAAGCGCCCGACCCCATGAGGGCGGGCGCCTGATTCAGGCCCGGTAAGGCGGGATGGACGCTATGGTTGCTTATTGCTGGGCCGATTTGTCGGACATCTTCATGCCCTTCATGCTGTGCTTGTGCTTGGAGGCCTGCTCGTGCTGCGGCGACGAGATGGGCATCTTGTCCGAGGTTTCGCCCGTGGGCACGACCGTCGCACCGGGTGCGCTCGCTGTTTTCGGATCGGGCTGCTCATTCGCCTGGTTCTTGAACGTCTTGTTCTGTTCGGTCGGGTTATGGATGCGGGTCGACTGGTTCTTGAGCGTTTCGGCCTTCTGGGCTGACGGGGCCTGATCGCTGTCGGTAGCCGTCGTCGCCTGGGCGAAGGCAGGGTCTGAAACGAGAGGAGGGGCCGCAAGCAGGGCGGATGCGGTCAGGACGGCTTTGAATGCGTGTTTCATGACAGGCTCCTGTCGGAAAACGGGGTAGGGATGTCGGGCCAGGTTCTTCGTTTTGCGGGACATCTGGACGAACTGGTAACAAACCGGCGGCGTTCCGGTTTCCTCGTCACAAGATTAAGGTTTGAAACCGGTTGCCTGTCTCGGGCACACATGCGAGAGAGCGAGCGGCGCCCAGCTTGCGCTTCCGATCCCTCACGATGGAGGATGGCATGTCCAACACACGCTCGCAGCTGCCGTTCTCAGTCGTCGCAGGCCAGGACATGAAGCCGAACGGCGTATTGCCTCACGGCATTGCCAACGGGCTGGTGTGGGCCATCAGGGCGAGGCCGGGTGAAGATCCTGTGCCGCTCGAGCCGCATGAGATCGAGAGCCTGCTCAATGATCGCACGCCACCCTCGAATTATCCCAAACCTTCGGAAAGCTGGGCCTGGCTGCATTTCGACACCGTGCACAGCTCGGCGCGACAGCATGTAGCCACCCTGCCCTGCCTGCCGGAAGACGTTAGCGCCATGCTGGCCGAAACCGAATATGGCGTCATGCTGGAGGCCCTTCCCGGTCTCGTATGGGGGGCGCTCCCTGCTTTTGACGATGCCGTTTCGGAAGAAGATCGCGATATCTGCGCCTGGCGCTTTGCCATGCGCCCCGATCTGCTCATCACGACGCGACGCAACCCTATACCGGTTCTGGGGGCTGCGTTTCGCACGCTGCGGGCAGACTCCATTCCGCGCAGCCCCGCTGGGGTGATCGATCGTGCCCTGCGCGAATTTACCGGCAGTGTGCGTCGTCAGATCGGCAAGCTCGATGACGAACTCGACCGTGCCGAAGACGCGCTGCTTCTGATCGAGCGTCGCACCGACCTGGGTCATCTTGGTGGTATTGTCGGTAAGGGCCGTCGTCGCGCAACCGAACTACGTCGCGTCGTGACCCCGATCGACCGTGTGTTGCGTGACGAGGATCTCGAACTGCCGGAATGGGCCGAAGACGAGTTGCGTGACCGTACCGAGCGTCAGGTTCATGCGGCGCTGGACGACATGATCGCGCTTCTCGATCGCGCACGCTCGCTTCAGGACGAACTGGGCTCCTCCCAGGCCGAAGAGACGAACCGGCGCCTGTATATTCTGACCGCTGCCACCATTCTCATGTTTCCTGCGACGCTCGTGACCGGATTTTTCGGCATGAATACGGGCGGCATGTATCTGGCCAGCGGGCAGCTCGGCACACTCGAGGCGGGCGCTGTGTGCTTTATCGCCATGATCCTGACCTGGGTGTTCCTGAAGCTCGCCCGCCTGCTCTAGGCTGGTTTCAGGCTTAGTGGTCCTGACCGGGTGTGAAAGCCGCCCGTTCGATCTGCTCCCAGGGGCCGCCCAGATAGCGCCACAAGGTCAGGGCTGCGGCAGGACGGGTCTCCCGCATCGGTTCGGCCAGCAGTTGGTGATGCAGGTCTCGCGCCTGCTCTGGCGATACCTTGTTCTGCACGGTCAGATGCGGTCGCCATGGCGCCTGATCCTGCCTTGTCATTCTGTCTTTGGGTATGAGCGCGCAGAACGATGCGCGTATTGCCGCGCCCTCCGGGCTCGAGAGGCGATACGCCACGCCTTTTCCCAGCAGATAAGGCGCGCCGATCGTTACGAGAGGGGCCGGACGTGGCTGTCTCATGAGGGTCAGAACCTGCGTCAGATACTCTGCGGGCAAGGCATGAAACAGGGTGACATGGGCAGGCACGATATTCCGCTCGCGCGGAAAATACAGGTCGCGCTGCGTCTGCGCCCACGCCTGCTCTTCCGGCGCTAATTCGAGCGTCATGATCAACGGCGCTTCGCTGGGTTCGTGCACGGTTTTTCCTCTCTCCGCCCGGGTGGGAGCCAGAGCGGTTCAGCCGCAGCTATGGTTGCATGAGGAAAAGGCGAAGAGGTCGACGCGTTCACTCCGCGCCGATATGGTGCGTGCCACGGGCGCGGGCGAGGTCTTCCTGATGCTGGCGGGCGGCATAACGGGCGCGTTGTTCATCTGTGCGTTCGGCAGCGCAGGCAGGGCACTGGACGCCTTCGATATAGAGATCTGACAGCTTGTCCTCTGCGGAAACCGGGCGGCGGCAGGCATGGCACAAATCATAGGCACCGGGCTCGAGGCCGTGACGCACGGTGACACGCTGGTCGAAGACGAAGCATTCGCCTTCCCACAGGCTTTCGGATTCCGGCACGTCTTCGAGATATTTCAGAATGCCGCCCTTGAGGTGATAGACGTCTTCCACGCCTTCGGAGAGCGCGAAGGCGGTCGATTTTTCGCAGCGTATGCCGCCTGTGCAGAACATGGCGATTTTCGGCTTGCGTCCCTCTGCTTCAAGAGCCGCGCGGCGGGCACGAAACCACTCGGGGAACTGACGAAAGCTTTGAATGTCAGGGTCGATGGCGCCCTTGAAGGTGCCGACAGCCACCTCATAGTCATTGCGCGTGTCGATCAGGATCGTATCGGGGTCTGAAATCAGCGCGTTCCAGTCGGCGGCAGGCACGTAATGGCCGACACCGGCAAGCGGATCGATATCAGGCTGTCCCATGGTCACGATCTCACGTTTCAGACGCACCTTCATGCGATTGAAGGGCATGGAAACATCATAGGACAACTTCCACTCCAGCGCATCGCAGCCAGGCAATGTGCGAATATGGGCAAGAATGGCGTCTATGCCCTCGGGGGTGCCGGCAATTGTCCCGTTGATACCCTCGCGCGCCAGAAGCAGCGTACCCCGAATACCAAAACTGGTGCAGGCATCCAGCAGGGGAGCGCGCAGCCCGGCAGGATCTGCAAAACACGTAAAACGATAGAGGGCTGCAATGCAGATGGAATGCTGCGGCATAATGGAATCCCCGGTAACCTCAAGAGCTATTCGGGGGCTTCATAGCGCAGGAAGACGGTCGGCTTCCACCAGGAATGGTCGGTATGAGCAAGGCCTTGTTCGTATTTCACGACACTCGCCCCACAGAAATAATTAACGTTATTTAACTGAGATATAGCAATCTGAAGATTGCAATCGTTAATTTAATGTCAAAAAATCTGCATTTTAATTGTATCGTCGAGGGTGATTTAGCATATGCCGCGTTATCGTGAAACTTTAACGATTTTAGCCTTAGGATGAGCGGGTTGGGGAGGCTCAAATGGCAACATCAGTGACAGTTCTCAGCGGTGGTAACTGGACTGCGACATACAAAAACGGTGCGACCTGGTATGTGAGCGGCTCAGTGTCTGCCACGGGTGCCGTAACGCTGTCGAATATCGGGACTCTCACCGTTTCCAGCGGTGCCGTCGTGTCCGGGGCAACTGTTACGGGTGGCGTCCCGACCGTTTCCGTCCTGAATGGCGGAACCATGGTCTCCTCTTACGAGCTCAACGGTTATCTGCGCGTAGCGAACGGGGGAGTGGTTTCGGGGAATACCCTCAACTCCACCGAGGTCACCCTGTCTTCAGGCGGGAGTTCGGTCAATGATCTCTTCGTCAATAGTGGATCAGGGACAGATACTGACGCCTATGTCTATGTGAGCTCGGGCGCTTCTCTGGTGGGTGCCACCATGAGTGATGGTGCAGTGGCAGGGCTGGCTCTTTCGGCATTTTCAGGCGCAACGGTGTCTGGGCTGACCTTGGGATCTGGCGCCAGTGCGTATGTGTCTTCCGGCGCCACAGCCTCTGACATCAACACGGGTGCTGGCAGCGTTCTGTCGATGGCTACCTCTTATGGCAGTGGCAGCGCCTATGTGTATGTTCCGCCGCAGAGTGCGGTGGTTCTGCGCGGCGGAACATGGTCGGCTGTATCGATCAACAAGGTCACCTATTATGTCAGCGGCAATGTCTCTGCGACTGGCGCCGTGACCTTCTCGGGAATATCGACACTGACCATTTCAAGTGGCGCAACTGTTTCTGGCGTCACAATCAGCGGCAGTGTGGCGACAGTATCGGTCATGGGCGGTGGGACTCTGGAGAATTCTCTCCTTCTCAACGGCTACGTCTCAGCCATGAGTGGCGCGACGCTTTCGAGCAATGTCCTCAATTCGAATGTTGTCTATCTCTCATCGGGTGCGCAATCCATAAATGATACCTACGTCAATAGTGGGTCGGGTGCCGATGGGTATTCGGATGCCTATATCTATAGTGGCGCGAGTATTATCTCTCCCTATATAGGATCGGCGGGTGCGGGCAGTTTCGTTGTGCGCGTGTCCTCCGGTGCGTCGATTACCGACCCGACATTAATTCAGAATGGCGGCCAGCTTCTCGTATCTGGCGGCACCGTCAGTACGACAGACCCGGCCCCCTGCTTTCTGGCTGGAACACTCATCGAAACCCACAAGGGGATGGTCGCGGTTGAGGATATCGAGATCGGTGACAAGGTTCTGGCCCGTGTAGGGGGAGTGACCGAGGAACGCGAGGTGATCTGGGCCGGAAAAGCATCCGCGATAATCCGGCCTGATCTGCCAAGTGATCTTTCTGGTTATCCCGTCCGGATACTGAAAGATGCTCTCGGAGAGAGCCTGCCCTTCAAGGATATGCTCATCACTTCAGAACACTGCCTTTTTCTGGATGATGCGTTCGTTCCCGTCCGCATGTTGGTCAATGGAAGCTCGATTTTCTATGATCGAACCTTCAGTGAATACGAGTATTATCACATCGAAACAGAGCATCACTCGGTGATCATGGCTGACGGTGTCTGGAGCGAAAGCTATCTGGATACCGGCAAGCGCCAGTCTTTCCGGCAGACCGGAGCGGTGCATGTTCTGGGTGCGCGAACACTGGACTGGCATATCGCCGCCGCCGCCCAACTGAGGACTGACCGCGCATTTGTTGAGCCGATCTTCGAGCGTGTGGTGGCCCGTGCTGCGCTTAATGATGTGCAGACCCGCGATGGGGCTCAACTGGAGACGACGCTTGATCCGGACCTCTACATCGTCACAGAAGCAGGTGAGTGGATCGGACGCAGTCGATCCAGAGACGGTCACTATGTTTTCGTTCTGCCGGACAACGCCCGTGACGTGCGTATCGTCTCCAACACAAGTCGCCTCAGTGACGCTATTGCGCCTTATGTCGATGACAGACGGCGCCTCGGCGTTCTGGTGGGAGCGATCACGCTTTTTGACAGCTGGGAAACAGTCAATCTGCCGGACGCGCTCAATAATGCTGGCCAGCATGGTTGGAATAATCTCGAGCCGTGCGGCAGACGCTGGACAAATGGCAATGCTGCCTTGTCTCTGCCTGAGCGCCGTCCGGGAGGGCTAACTCTTCTCGCGCTCAGGGTTGATGCTGCCGGCCCATACCTCAAGCCGCGTTTTCCGGCAGAAACCGCTTATTACGGAAATATCGACGATGAAGACACTGTTCAGGCGCTGCGTCGCGCCTGACATTTCCCTGAGGCAGGATCAGTAGCTCATGCTGATCTGCCCCAGGAAGGTACGGCCGCCGGAAGGGGTGGCACGGTTCGAAAACAGGCTCTGATAATTCAGACGGTTTGCCAGATTGTACCCGTTAAGGGCGAGCTTCCAGTGCTTGCCGAGACGATGCGAGACAACCGCATCGAAGTCGAGATTGGCCGGCACGCGCAGCGTATTGGTCGTGTTCAGCCAGACCTGCTGACGCCAGGTCATGCCGCCACCGAACGAGACGTTATAGGGAGTATTCGGGAAAGCTTCGTACACAGACCACAGCGTTGCCTGGTTATGCGGCACATACTGCACCTGCTTGCCCACGGCTGCTGCTGTATCGGAGGCCAGAGTGTCGCTGTCATACAGGGCGTAGGTAGCCGAGACATTCCACCCGCGCATGATCATGCCGCTGACAGAGAGTTCGAGGCCCTGATTGCGCTGCTTGTCGCTTGAGCCCAGCACCTGGCCCGTAACCGGGTCGGCATTGATGGCGTTGTTCTTTTCCAGACGGAACAGCGAGGCCGTAAAGCCCATACGGTCATGAAAAGCGCTGTATTTCGCACCCACTTCATAGAGCGTGGCCTTTTCCGGGCTGGCGAAGGAGTTGGTACCGGGGCGGATCGGCACCGAGCCATTGGTCACATACATGCCGCTAGGCGTGGTCGAGGTCGCCCAGGTGAAATAATAGGTCTGATGCTCGTCCGGCGTGCCGACAAGGCTGACATTGGGATTAAAGACGCTGCTGACCTGATGGTAATGGATGTCGGGGTTGGTCTTCACGTTGCCGCCCGTCAGATTATAGCTGGTCTGCCAGCGATCCCAGCGGAAGCCGCCCTTTACCGACAGCCAGTTGGTCAGCCAGATCTGGTCATAGAAGAACAGACCCGTGTCAAAGCCATAGCCATTGGAATGCGACTTGGCGCCCAGCGCACCGAGCGAGACCAGACCGGCGGGGTTCAGATCGCCTGGTACCAGCTGCAGATTGCCAACATAGGGGTTCGGATTGACCAGAGAGGCATAGGGCTTGGCCTTGAGATAGGTCGATTGCGAGCGCACGTCATTGACGCGTTCAAGATCGAAGCCGGTCACGATCTGATGCTTCAGGAAGCCCGTGCGGAAATCGGCGACCATCGAGCCGACATTCTGAACCGACCAGCTTGTCTGCTGATAGGGCAGGGGCGCCATAGTGGTGCCTGGTCCTTTGCCATTGCCCGCGCCACTGGGGCCAGAGCGCGCGACGAGCGCCGAAGCCGGGTTGCCCAGGAAGTAATTATTGACGCAGGTCGTGTCGCAGGTCGCCTTCGAAGCTGCGAAGGTCCGGTAGAACTGGCCGCCACGCAGATCATCGTAGAATTTGATGTGGTCGTTGAGTTTGTAGGAGAAACGCGCCGTTTCCATATTGTCGTTGGTGGCGTTCTGGTCGTTGTTCGTGCCGTAGAAATTGGTCCGCCGAATACCGTATTCGGTAATCGGACCGCCAATCCTGGCGCCCGGCGGCGTGACGACAGGCACACCGAAATCGGGGATCGAATTCTCCTGCTGATGCATATATTGCAGCACGAGCGTGGCGCGGTTGCCGAGCCCGAAAGCGATCGAAGGTGCGATGCCCCAGCGATGCGAATAGAGGAAATCGCGACCGACAATATTGTTCTCGTTGCCCATGCCGGTGATGCGAAGCGCCGTATGGTCGTCGAGCTTCTTGTTGACGTCGAGCACACCGCGATAATACGAGCCCGAACCGCCATTGAATTCAGCGCCATAATGATCGGTCAGGGTCGGTGTCTTGGTCACCATATTGATGGCGCCGCCTGTCGTGCCATTACCGAACACCTCGGATGACGGCCCCTTGATGACAGAGATCGTCTCAAGATTGAACGCATCGCGGCTATAGACGCCGAAATCGCGCAGACCGTCCTGGTAGATATCGTTCTGGGCCTGAAAGCCGCGGATCAGGAACTGGTCGCCATTCATGCCGCCCGCGCCTTCGCCAATTGAAGACGTCACGCCGGGCACGTTGCGCAGGGCTTCATCAACCGATTTCACGTTCTGCTGCTTCATCAGCATCTGCGGCACGATATTGATCTGCTGCGGCGTATGCAGCGCGTCCTGCGGCATGCGCGAAAGGCCGATCGGGTCTTTCAGCGTGTTGAAGCCGTTCCCTATGACCGTGATCTGTTCATCGGACTTGTCTCTGTTGCGTTTTTCTTCCTTGCGCTGGCGCTGGGGTTTCTTGTCGTTGCGGGCATCGACATCATCCGTGGCGGCATGGGTCTGAGTCGCGCCAAGAACGAGACCAGTCAGCATCGGAAGAAGAGACAGGGATTTGCGCGTAGGGGAACGCATGTGGCGCGATGCTCCGTGATGTTGCGAGAATTTCGCAACTCCTTACTGAAAGCGCGACTGAGTCTCAATTGATTTGTTGCGAAATGTGTTTGTAAATTTCACAAGTGTTAAAAATGAAACACTGGAATACTCCTTTCTGTCGCGCTGGTTCTCGTGTCTGCGAAAGAGAAATGGGCTGGCAGTGTCAAATAAATCTAAGCAAAAACAGGCTCGTAAGATCTGAAGCGCAGAGCGCGCTCGCCCGAGGGCATGTGGCACGCGCAGGCCGGGTTGTCCGGCACCACCTGGTTGGCCCTACAGCCAGGGCTCACGAAACAGTCTCTTGATCTGGGGGGCGTTTTGGGGAAGGTCGAGGGAACGCCGTCTCTGTGGCCCACCTGGCCGCAGAGAGAAAAATTCTGGTCGAAGGAGCGCGTTGATGACGTCTGAAAGCCATAGTTTCAGCAATGGGCGATACATGGCACGGGTCGCCGCCCTGGGGGCAGAGTTGTGCTCGTTATGCGATGAAACGGGGCGCGAACTGATCTGGAGTGGTGGTGCCTGGCCACGTCATTCGCCGGTACTCTTTCCGATCGTGGGTCGCCTGCTCGATAATCATGCCCTGATCGACGGGCTGGATTATACCCTCACCCAGCACGGTTTTGCGCGCGATCGTGTCTTTCGCTGGGTCGAGCGGACGCCGACCGGCTGCGTTCTGGTGCTCGAAGACGACCCAACCAGCCGCGCCCTGTTCCCCTTCGCATTCAGACTGACGCTCAGCTACAGCCTCGATGATGAGGGGCTGCATCTGCGCTACGATCTGGCAAATCCTGACAGTCTAAGCGTGCTTCATGCCTCTTTTGGCGCGCATCCGGCTTTTGTCTGGCCTTTCCAGCCCGATACGCAAAAGACAGACTATGTCATCGATTTCGAGGCGCCCGAGCCTGAATCGCTGGCCGTTCTGTCCGAAGGCCTTATCGCGGAAGGGGAGCGGCCAAGCCCGGTCAGTGGCACAAGAATCCAGCTTGATGACAGCCTGTTTGAAAATGATGCGCTGATTTTCATGAATCCAGCCAGCCGCAGCCTGCGTTTTCATGCAGATAAAGGCGAAGCGCTCGTCTTTTCCTGGCACGGTTTCGAGCAGCTTGGCCTGTGGATGAAGCCGGGCTCGGATTTTCTGTGCATCGAGCCCTGGCAGGGCTATGCCAGCCCTGTCGATTTCGAAGGGCCCTTCGAGCAGAAACCAGGTCTGCTGCATCTGCAACCCGGTGCACAGTGGTGCGCGGGCTGGTCGGTGCGTCTCGGTGACTGACCGCACGCAGTGACGGCGCGTGTCATCATAACATCCCTTGCATGATCGGTCGGGTGGTGGAACGTTCAGGCCCTTCGCCCCCTGATCCCGATCCGAGGTTTCATGATCCGACGCTCGCTCTGTGCCGTTTCGACGCTTTTTACGGTCACACTTGTCACATCTTTTTCCGGGCAGGCCCTTGCCTGGGGGCCCTATGGCCACGCCATTGTCGCTGATATCGCGCAAAGCCGCCTGACGCCTCAGGCGACGAGCGAGGTCACGCGACTTCTGGCCCTGGAAAACCACCAGACACTCGATCAGGTGGCCTCATGGCCCGATACGATCGGCCATGTGCCCAAGGAGAAGGGCGGCCTGCCCCAGACCCTGCCCTGGCACTATGTCGATACCGACGCGAAATTTGCGACCTATGACATGGCACGTGATTGCGGCAACGATATCTGCGTCACCGAAAAACTGCCCGAGATGGAAAAAATCCTGGCCGATCCCAAGGCGGCACCGGCCGATCGTCTGGTCGCCCTGAAATGGATCGTGCATCTCGCTGGCGATCTGCATCAGCCTCTTCACGCCGCCGAGCGCGATCACGACAAGGGCGGCAACATGGTGAAGGTCTCGTATTTCGGCCAGGATCGTGACGGGCATGAAAACCTGCACTCACTCTGGGACGAAGGCATCATGGATCACGAGCGTCATCTCGTGGTGGGGCCGCATTATTCCATAGATTTCACTAGGGCGCGTGAAGAAGCCGATCGTCTGAACGCCCAGATCACGCCGGGCCAGGCTGCGTTCTGGACCGGCGATTTCTCGGCGGGAACGGTGCATGACTCGGTTGTGAAATGGACCGATGAAAGCCATGCCCTGGCCCGTGATGTTGCTTATGGCGCCCTGCCCGCAGGCAGGAAGAAAGACCTCGGCGAGGCCTATACGGCCAACGCCTTTCCGGTGATCGAAACCCGTCTGCAGCAGGCAGGTGTACGTCTGGCAGACCTGATCAACACGGCCTTTCCGACCCCCTGATGGATCGGGCTAGGGGCGTTGTCAGGCAACGCCCCGTTTGCCGGATCAGAGCTGGCCGAAGATCTGCTGATAGAAAGTCAGTTCTCTGGCAAAGCTGTCCTTCAGGGTCTGTTCCTGACGAAAGCCATGGCCCTCGCCTTCATAGACATGCAGTTCAGAGTGCCTGCCCAGTGCCAGCAGGCCGTCATGCATGGCCTGCGCCTGTGCCAGAGGGACGACCTTGTCGAGTTCGCCATGCAGGAACAGAACAGGTGCCGTGATTTCCGAGACATGGGTAAGGGGCGAACGCGCCAGATACAGCGCTTCCTGCTCGGGATAGGGACCAATCAGCCGATCGAGATAGCGGGATTCGAACTTGTGCGTATCCCCGGCCAAAGCGCGCAGATCGGCCACGCCATAAAGCGAGCACCCGGCGGCGAAGACATCGGATGACGCCAGCGCCGTCAGCACCGTAAGACCGCCCGCGCTGCTGCCCCGAATGACGCAGCGCTCCGGGTCGGCAAGACCCTGTGCGATGACATGACGCACGGCAGCGATGCAATCCTGCACATCGACGATGCCCCATTGACCTTCAAGCGCCTCGCGATAGGCGCGGCCGAACCCGGTCGAGCCTCGATAATTGACGTCCAGCACGGCAAAGCCACGGCTCGTCCACCATTGCACCTTGAAAGAGAAAGCGGCGTTGGCGCGTGCCGTCGGGCCGCCATGGGCCATCACGACGAGTGGCGGACGCTCCTTTGTCGCAAGCCTGTGGTGACGATTGGCTGGTGCATAATAAAGCGCGTGGGCGGTCTGGCCTCCTGCTGACGGGAAGGCAAGCGCGACAGGCGCCGCGCAGTCGCTTGCATCTATCCCATCGGGGAAGGTGAAGGCCTGTCTGATCCGGTTGGTATCTTGGCCAATGACGATGGCCGGGGGAGCATCTGGCGGCGTATCGATCCAGGCGAGTGTGCCATCGAACGGTACGGGACTCTGGGCAGCATTGCGTTCAGGCTGGTCAGTCCACACGCCGTTTTCCAGAATACCGATTCGGCTGACGCCCTCGGTCACGATCTGCGCCATGAGGCGTCCATCGGCCAGAGGGACCAGACTGCGCTGACCGAACACCCAATGAGGAAATCCGGTTTCTCCCTTCGGGTCGGGTAGCCATTCCGGAGCCTGTTGGGGGTCGATGGAAAACCGGCAGGGTCGCCAGGAGCCGTCTGCATCGCTGCTGGCGAGCAGCGTGCGGGCGCTTTCCCAGACAGGATCGACCACGCTGCATCGCATGGCTGCGCCGCAAACAGCCCGATGAGTGCCAGAATCCGGCACGCCGTCATGCCAGCTGAGCGGTGCTATCGAGAGTGTCGTAGCATCCCAGGGCATGTCCGGGTGAGACCAGGAGATCCAGGCCAGATGGGCATCGTCTGGTGCGGGGCGAGGGGCCGCATAGAAATCATCGCCTTCGATCAGGACTTTCTCGGTCTGACGGTCCAGCCAGACAACGGCAGCCTTTGCATCGCCCGGCTCGCGAGAATCTTCACGCACGCAGAACACGCCGCGTTCTGCTGCGTCAAAGGCAAACTCGGCATAGGTGCAGCCTGTGCTGGCAGCGAGGCTGACCAGGGTACCGTCGGCTTCCCTGAGCCAGACCGCGCCGGTCTTGCGATCGCTGAATACCACGCGCTGCGTTGGCGACACACAATAGGCCCCTCCGCCATATTCATGCACGCGTGAACCCACATCATGGGTTGGTGGTAATAAATCCTGAGGCGTTCCGTTGCGTTCAACGCTGACAAGGGCCATGCGCCCCCCTTCCTGCGGTCGCCCTTCGAGCCAGTACAGCCTGTCTCCGGCGGCCTGAAGCTCGGCAAGGGAGACGCTGCGGCCCGCCACAAGGTCTGGTGAGACCCATGAGGGCCAGGAACCGGAAGGGATCGGAGATGGATTCGTCATAGGATTCAAGATAATCCGACAGAAACCATCTGACGAGTTTTCCTGGGAGCGGCTTTCAGGCATCAAGTCGGACTCTTTATCGCCAAGCCCACCAAGGATAAGAGCCCTGCTGCATTTTCTGGAACATCTGCTGAAGGAGTACGGCTACGGCATTGTTGGCGTGGTTGTCATGCTGGAAAGCATGGGTCTGCCCCTGCCCGCCGAAAGCCTGATCATCGGGGCAGCGCTCTATGCGGCCACGACCCATCATCTCGAGATACGCTGGGTGGTTGTCGCGGCTGTGACCGGCGCTATCATGGGCGATAATTTCGGCTATCTGATCGGGCGTTCCGTCGGTTTCAAGCTGCTTCAGAAACATGGCGGCAAGGTTGGGCTGACCCATGAGCGCCTGCTTCTGGGGCGGTATCTGTTCAAGCGTCATGGCGGGACGGTCGTTTTCGTCGGTCGTTTCGTCGCCATTCTGCGCGTCTTCGTGGCCTTGCTGGCCGGGGCAAATCACATGCCCTGGAAATCCTTCCTCTGGCATAATGCGCTCGGTGGCGTAGTCTGGGCGGGTGGCTATGCGGTAGCGACCTATTTTCTTGGCAAGGAAATCTTCAGCCTTTCCGGCCCCCTTGCCATCGGTATCGGGTCTCTGGTCGTGCTGTTCCTTGGGGTCAGCCTCTATTTCCTCAAGAAAAATGAAAAGCGGCTGACGGATGAGGCTCTGAAAGAGGCCAAGGCCGAGGCTCCGGCTGAAAAGGATGCGACATGAGCGAGACAGTCTATCCATCCAGCCAGGGGCAAACGGCCATCGTCACCGGCGCAACTGGTGGTCTGGGTCTTGCTACTTCTATCGGTCTGGCGCGCAACGGGGCGGAAGTGATCGTGACCGGTCGCAACGCCGAAAAGGGGCGCGAGGCCCTTGCCACGATCGCAAGGACCGTACCCGGTGCGAAACTGCGTTTCGAGGGGCTCGATCTGGCGTCCCTCGCCTCCATCGCGCGCTTTGCCGAGCGCATGAATGGCCAACCCGTGCATGTTCTGGTCAATAATGCCGGCGTCATGGCGCCGCCGCAGCGTCGCAGCACCCAGGACGGGTTCGAACTGCAATTCGGGACAAATCATCTGGGGCATTTCGCCCTGACCGGCCGGCTTCTGCCATCGCTGATTGCCGGTGAGGCGCGTATCGTTACGGTTGCCTCTCTCGCCGCCTGGAAAGGCGAGATACCGCTCGATGATCTGAACGCTACCGAAAGCTACCGGCGTTTTGCCCGCTACCGTCAGAGCAAGCTCGCCAATCTCCTGTTCAGTCTGGAACTCGACCGCCGAGCCAGAGCGGCAGGTGCCCCTCTCCATGTGCGTGCCGCGCATCCCGGCTGGTCGACCAGTTCCATCATCACCAATAGTGCGGCTCTGGATATCTCCCGGTCGCCTGCGAGCCGTGCCCTTGCCATGATCCAGGATCGTCTCGGGAATGTGTTGTTCCGCCTGATGGGGCAGGATGTGACAGCAGGTGCTGCACCGTTTGTCTATGCTGCGCTCTCTACAGCCGCACGGAATGGCGGTTATTACGGTCCACAAGGGGCCGGAGAGAGACGTGGACCGCCCGGTCCTGCCATGCTTCCCCCCTCCGCCATGGGGCTTTCCCTTGCTGAAAAGCTCTGGCAGGCTTCTGAAAACATGACCGGTGTACGGTTTGAGTGGGAGAGAGTTCGATGAGCATGACCCTATCCGTTTTCAAGGAAAGCCTCGAAGACGGTATTCCGCCCCAGGGCCTCTCTCCCGCTTTGCTCGCCCTGTGGTGGGGAGGCCGCTCTGACTGGCCCGCCGCCCATGAAATCGTGCAGGCGAACGAGCAGGACCCTGAATGCAACTGGGTTCATGCCTGGCTGCACCGTGTGGAAGACGACGTCGACAACGCGCGCTACTGGTATCGCCGCGCAGGTCACGCCATGGGTCACGGCCCGGTTATGGATGAGTGGCAGACCATCGTGATCCGCCTGCTGAGCGGCTCCGGGTATTAAGCGGCCTGCAGGCTGCCCCGCCTCCGTTAGAGGCCAGTTTCTGAAAACTGATTGATCAAAAAGCGGGGATCAAAGGGGTGCGCCCCTTTGCGGGTTCAGGGCGGAGCCCTGAGTGCGGTCCTGCACGGGGCGCTGCCCCGTCCCCCGCCAAAGGACGGTCGTCCTTTGGAAACCTGATTTGACTCAAGCGGGGATCGAAGGGAGGCCCCTTCGCGGGTCCGGGGCAGAGCCCCGGAGAAGCGTTTCAGCCTTCCTGCTTGGGCAGGTTTTCAGCGATGTAAGGCGGCAGGTTGAACGCGCCAACATGGATTTCCGGCGTCCAGTAGCGTGTCGTGCCGAGAATGCCTGCAGCTTCGGCGCGCGCGCGGACATCTTCCACGCTCTGCTTGGTGGGGTTTACACCCTTGGCAGCAACGCCCAGCGTCATGAAGCCACCGACATAGGTCGGTACAGCGGCAACGTAAGCCGAGACATGTGGGAAGAAACTGGCGCGACGGGCACTGGTCTCACGCAGTTCGTCTGCCTGCATGAAGGGCACGCCGCACTGATTGACGATGAGACCCTGTGCCGAAAGGATACGGGCGCAATCCTTGTAGAAAGCGTCGGTAAAGAGCACTTCGCCCACGCCGATCGGATCGGTGGAGTCGACGATGATGACATCGAACGAACCGTCTTCGGCCTTGGCGACATAATCGATGCCGTCACCGACGATGACATCGGCGCGCGGGTCGTTCCAGGCATCGCCGGCGATGTTGGGCAGGTGCTGCTTCGAAAGCTCGATCACGGCGCCGTCGATCTCGACCATGACGGCCTTTTCGACGGTCTTGTGCTGCAGCACGCGACGCAGAACGCCGCCGTCACCGGCACCGATGATCAGCACGCGCTTGGCATCGGGATGCGTCAGCAGGGGTACATGCGTCAGCATTTCCTGATAGACGAATTCGTCACGCTCGGTGATCTGGATGACACCATCGAGCACGAGAACGCGGCCGTGGAAATCGCTTTCGAACACCACGATGTCCTGAAAGTCGCTCTTGACGCGTGCAAGTTCACGCGTGACGCGAAAGCGCTGGCCCCAGTCGGGGTACAGGGTTTCGTTGATCCAAGATTCAGACATTGCGCTGCCTTTCCCTCATGAAAAAAAGGCCGGGCTGCTCGCCCGGCCTTATCTGCATTTCACGCAGATCCTGACATCGGTCAGGCTACGTTGTCGATCTTCTCGCGACCGCGGCGCACCTCGTCAGCGACGACGCGACCGGCCTGGAACAGGCGCTGCATGACCGGAATCGTGAGATTCGGGTCGCAGGCACCGCACATGAACACGTCAACAGCGGCGAAATTGCGCTCGGGCCAGGTGTGGATCGAGATGTGGCTTTCAGCCAGAACGATCACGCCCGACACGCCACCATTCGGCGTGAAGTGATGGAAGTGGCTGTGCAGGATTGTTGCCCCTGCGGTAACCGCGGCTTCGCAAAGCGTTGCGTCGATTGACGCAGGGTCGTCCAGATTCTTGGCGTCCCAGAAATCAATCAGCAAATGATGACCGGCGAAGCGTTCACCATCACGCTCAATAAAGTAATCCTTGCACACCTCTTCATGAGATGTGTTCGATGCGACAGTCTGGTTATCTCTCGGGAGTCCCGATACCATCCCCAGTTGAGCAAGTGCGTTCATCACGTACCTCTAAACCAGCAGACAGCCTGTTGGGCAACATGCCCCCTTGGGCCAAGGCCGCGCAATTAAAGGTCATACCCCCCGGATGCAAGAAGTTTTTGCACCCGGTCATCGTATTTTCATCAAACAGTCAGATCTGACCCATCATCCGCGCACGATACGGAAGGCGCCGAAAAACTCGACGCTGACGATCAGGGGGGCACAAGCCTCGTCAAGGGCGGCAAAGGCTTCGGGGTGGTCGGTCTTGAACTCAAGATAATCCTGATAGGACGCCCATTCGTCGATCGCGATGTAGCGCCCGGTCTGCATCACGTCTGCGATGAGTTTGGTCCCTCTGAAAGAGGGCTCGTTGCGAAATAGCCGAGCCCATGGGCCTTCAGGCCCATAGGTCGATTCGAACGTCTCGATCTGACTCGGTACGACAGCGTAGCTTCGGACGATCTCGCAGCTCACCTCCGTCAGCCCTTCGTGGCGATCGATCTGTCCTTGGAGCCCAGATCGGCAAAGGCTTCTTCCAGACGATCGACGATGCTCTTTTCGCCGACGCGCAGCCATTTGCGCGGATCGTAGAACTTCTTGTATGGCGCGTCGGTCTCGGGGTCGATCTGATGCAGGAACGCCTTTGGGTGGTCGAGCACATATTTCCCGATGCCATTGGCGAAGGCGAACTGAACATCGGTGTCGATATTCATCTTGAAGACACCATAGGAGACGGCAGCGGTGATCTTGTCCTTCTCCGAACCCGAACCGCCATGAAAGACGAGAGCCAGCGGCTTGGGGCCGAGGCCGGTCTTCTCGGCGACATGCTCCTGCGAGTGAAGCAGGATCTCGGGACGAAGCTGCACATTGCCGGGCTTGTATACGCCGTGCACATTGCCGAATGACGCAGCAACCGTGACGTGACCGAGCGGTGAGAGGCGGTTCCAGGCAACCAGAACGTCTTCGGGCTGGGTGTAGAGATGGGCGTTGTCTTCATGATCTTCGAGATCATGACCAACGCCGTCTTCCTCGCCGCCGGTGACACCGAGTTCGATCTCGAGGCTGATCCCGAGCTTGGCCATGCGGGGCAGCAGGCGCGCGCATTCAGACAGATTGTCTTCCAGCGGTTCAGCCGAGAGGTCGAGCATATGCGACGAAAAGAGCGGCGGCCGGCCAGCGGCGACCTCTGCCTCGCTCAGATCGAGCAGCCCTTCCACCCAGGGGATGAGTTTGCGATCGGCGTGATCGGTGTGAAGAATGACGCAGATGCCATATTCCTTGGCGAGAAGATGCACGTGGCGTGCCATGGCTGCAGCACCCAGCACGCGTGCCTTGTGCTGGTCAGCCAGTCCTTCACCCGCATAGAAGCGGGCGCCGCCGTTGGAGCATTGAATGATGACATCCGAGTTGTTGCGGGCTGCGGCTTCGAGAACCGCATTGACGCTGTCGGTGCCGACAACATTGATGGCCGGCAGGGCATAACCGCCCTCCTTGCAGGCGTCGATCAGGGCGAGATAGTCATCACCTGTGACAACTCCCGGGGGCAGGGCTCGGCTGGGGCGCGACGCATTCGGGCTTGTAGGGGTCATAATGATCTCATGTCTCTGATAACGGGTCGTCACGGCTATTTTATCGCTATCTGACAAAGCCGTGCCTAGACCTTTCATGGACACATTGAAGTCATTCTCGTTGCAGAACCACAGGATTTACGCGGGTTTGATAGTTTACCCTTGCGCTGATCGACCCGTTCGGTCAGTTTGTCGCCTCTCTCCACGGGAATGATGCGACACATGTCCGACCCGCCGGATCGGGGCAGGATTAACGCAGAGAACAGGTGGGCCGTTTGAACAAGAAAGAAGAGATCTCCTTGCCGACGACGGAAGAGCGTCAGGAAGAGAGCGTCTCGTGCAATGCGAAGCGCCGCCAGATTCTGGATGGCGCCGAGGCAATCTTTCTCGAATCCGGCTATGAAGGGGCCTCGATGTCCCAGATTGCCTGTCGCGCCAAGGTGTCGAAGGGCACGCTTTATAATCACTTCGAAAACAAGGCGGCTCTTTTTGGCGCTGTCATCGAGGATCTGAGCCGAAGCAAGCTCGCGCCCGCCATCTGCCAGAGCCATCTCACCGCCATCACCTGTGCCGAGGCGTTTGCACAGCTTGCCGAGCGCTTCATCAGCATCTTGCTTCAGCCCGGCCCGCTGCGTCTGTATCGCATTATCGTGTCCGAAGCGCCGCATTTTCCTGATCTTGCCGATACGTTCTGGCGTTACGGTTTTGGCAGGACTCTGAGCACGATGACCCAGTGGATCGAGTTCTGGATCGAACGCGGGGCGATCCGGACCGATGATCCGGTTTTTGCTGCCGAGCAGTTCATGGCGCTTTGTCAGACCCGGCTCGTGCAGCGCAAGCGTTTTGAACTGCCTATCGATAGCAGTGAAGAACAGATCCGGTTCGTTGCCGGACGTATCGGCAAGGCGTTCGTCGCTATTTATGGAACCGAAGCCGAGCAGGGTGCGGCACGGCAGGCGTAGATCCCGGTTTCGTGGCGGCTATGGCGTTAAACGGGTCGCCGTTCTGGTTCTGGCGCGGGATGTGATTTTAAAAACGGCGTGGCAGTGTCTATAGCGGGCGTCATAACGTCCCGTCGTAAAGTGTCGCCCGATGAATTGGTTCCGTTTCCGGCTATTTGGACTTGCCGCCTGTCTGGGTTTGATCGCCTCGACCCGAAATGATGCCATGGCAGGCGCTGTGGTGCCTGTAGAGCAGGCCGAAGTGGTGGCCGTTCTGCCGCATGACCCGACCTCATTCACCGAAGGTCTCTTTTTTCAGGATGGCTCCCTGTTCGAGAGTACCGGGCGGGTCGGGCATTCCGTCATACGAAAGGTGGCGCTCGATACGGGCAAGGTTCTGGCAGAGAGTGTTCTGCCTGACGGCTATTTTGGTGAAGGTATCGTCACGTGGCGTGACCGGCTGATCAGCCTGACCTGGCGCAGCGGAAAGGGCTTTATCTGGAGCTACCCAGGTTTGGCGAGAATCGGGGGTTTTTCCTATCTCGGTGAAGGCTGGGGCCTGACTCATGACGACCGCACGCTCATCATGTCCGATGGAACGCCCTGCCTGAGGCGCCTTGACCCTGTGACACTTCATGTCCTGGCAAAGCTTTGTGTAACAGCGGGCGGTGTACCAGTAAGAAGACTGAATGAACTCGAATATATCCACGGTGAAATCTGGGCGAATATATGGATGACGCCGGAAATAGCTAGAATCGATCCCGTAACGGGTGAAGTGAAATCCTGGCTCGATCTCACTGCGCTGCAAGAAAACATTAACTCTTTCGATCCCGATGCTGTCGCCAACGGGATCGCTTTTGATCAAAAAAATGACAGGGTATTCGTTACTGGAAAATATTGGCCAAGATTATACCAGATAAAATTTCCTGACCGTAAGCACTGATTTTCTTTGTAATAGGCACTTCTTCGGTCTTGATTACATAGATGTGACCAGAAAACGCAGATAATGGTTTATCGGGCCACGAATAACGCTATGAGATGCTCTCGCCCCCCTTGTGGAGCAATTTGAACCTTTGAATTGAACGATAAGTCCTTGAAATGAACAAGGCACCGTTCATGATGGGATGGAGCGGCACGTGGCATATTCGGATCAAGATTGGCCCCAGGGTACGCAAACCCTTGGTCGTGGTCTTTCAATCATCCTGGCCGTCAAGGCCGGGGTCGACACACTTTCCGAATTGGCGCTCGAAATCGGGTGTACGCGCAGTACAACGCAACGCCTTACTGCGGCGCTGTTGCAGCAGGGCTGGCTGCGCCTGAAATCGACCGGCCGTTACGGATTGGGAGAGAAGCTGACCACACTGACAGCGCAGGCCCAGACGGCCTCGCCGCTTCTTGGTCTTGCCGCCCCCCTGCTGCAGAATCTCAACGAAACCACCGGCAAGATGGTCCATCTCGGCGTGCGCTCTGACAGCCATGTCATCTATCTCATGCGTCTTGAGGGTCGTCACCCGCTCGCCTTGCGCACGCGCACGGGCCAGCATGTTCCGCTTGCCCGCACGGGCACGGGGCGCGCCCTGATTCTCGATGAGAGCGAAAGCGACTGGGCGCGGTTCTACCGGGCGAGCTATCGCCACATGCCTGCCGGTCTGCCAAGCTGGATCAACCGCATGCGCTTCTACCGCGCCTCTGACTGCGTGTTCGATCTGGAAGATGACGAGATCGGCGTTCACTGTGTTGCCGCGCCCGTGCGCGATGCGACCGGAGCGATTGTCGCCTCGATCAGCGTGACGGAACGTGCCGGCGAGATGCCGCTCATGCGCATGAAGGCCCTGGCGCCCCAGATACGTCAGACCGCTTCGCAGCTTTCGGCAAAGCTGGGCTGGCACGAGCTGAGCGATGTCGCCGACTAGGGGGGCCGCCGGGAACGGGTTTTCAGGGCATCTGCGACCTGATTGCGTGGGCCCCGCAGGGCGTCGTTATACTGATGGCAGGCAGGTACCGAGCAATGGCGCGTCTCATGTCTGGACGCTGCGGGTGTCCGGATACGCCGCAGGATGTGCCCGGCCGGTTTTGCAGAGCTGATCGGGCCAGAGCTCTTTAACGCGCCTCGTTCTTCTGGCAGAGAAGCTGGCCCGCGAATGAACATTCTCTGCAGCGCGGGCGCTTTCAGGGTATTCTGGGGCGTCTTGTAACCCTGTTAAGGCTGTTTCAACGCCCTTTCACCGGGAGGCGTTGGTTGGCGCTGTTTCAGTAATGGGATTGCAGGGACAGCATGACGAGCTGGCGCAACGCCGGGACAACCAGATATTGCAGCGCCAGCAGCACCGCCAGCGGGCTGAGATCGAGCATACCGAACTGAGGCAGGATCGACCGTACCGGGTTGAGAACGGGCTCGACGATCCGTCCGAGAAAGACGGCGACATTGTAAACGAAGCGGTTGCTGGGATCGAGAATTCTGAAACCCAGCAGCATGCTCATGACGCAATAAAGGACCAGTGCCCAGGTGAAGACCTGGATCAGCATCATGATGATTTTGTAGAGGGTAAGGATCAGCACGTCTGGTCTCTCTGCAGGAAGGCAAGGCATTTCTTCTAACGCCTGACACAGGCCTCGCACAACCGAGCCCAGGCATTACAGGCCGTCAATCTTGACTTTGACATGAATCCGTGTAGCCTCCGTCGCGTTCCGTGGGGCTGTAGCTCAGATGGGAGAGCGCCTCGTTCGCAATGAGGAGGTCAGGGGTTCGATTCCCCTCAGCTCCACCATGGAATCCTTTCCAGATCCCCCGCCAGTCGACTTGGTCCCGCCTTCCGTCTCAACGTACCCAGACGCGGCCAGCGCTCAGAGAAACCCAGATATCGTGCTGGGCAAACCAGTCTGCACCAAGCAGCATATCCACATTATCGCGCATGTCCGAAACGGTCAGAACCGGGTCTTTCCAGATCGGGTTACCGCTACCGGCTGTCTCTTCGCCGAGATGCAGCGCATGGAAGCGATGCCAGTGATACCAGCGCGCATTGAGATCGACACCACTGGTCACGCCGCCCGGATCCTGACGCAGAACATCGTCTGTAATGCCCATCGCATGGGCGAAGCGTCGCGAGAGAATATGTGAGCGTGCGCCGCTATCGAGCAGGGCTGTGCCGCTTTGGCCGTCCAGTGTGAAGGAAACGGTCAGTCTTGTGCCCTCATGTCTGGCCTTGAGGGTTGTATAGCCGGCTGGCCATGACGGTTTCGCCACGCAAGTACCGCTTTGGCCGACGGGGCGCCAGAGAGTGAGACGCTGATGGGGGACATCGAATTCGAGATCGAAATGCTGGAGCAGATCGACCCCCATCAGCCCGGCAATGGGTGGGGTCAGGATCGGCAGGCCAGGCAGCGCGCCCAGCGGGATGGAGCGCTGACCCAGAGGGATTAGGCCGAGGGAAAGCGCGCGTATCAGCATGTTGGGCGCAAGCTGGCCGCGGTCATTCGGGCCCTGAATGACGGTTGCATGGGCAGGGTCGGGCGTCAGATGCAGTGCCGCCGCCGCTTCGGGCGTGATCAGACTGCCTTCGGACCCGGTATCGAGAATGAAGCGCGCCTGACGCCCGTCGAGCACGACAGGCGCGTTGAGAAACAGCGCGTCGTTGTGGAGCGGGATCTCTGCAATACGCTCGGCGGCGCAAGGCGTGGCCATAGCACGAGGGGGCAGAAATCCGGCCATGATCATGGCGGGCAGGGCAAGAGCAGGGCGCAGCACGTGTTCTTATTTCCTTGCGCGTGGGTGAGCCTGCCAGACGGCAAGGAGATGATTTTCATCAGCCAGCGTATAGTTTTGGGTCGTAGAAAGGCTGGCATGCCCCAGAAGTTCCTGTATGGCGCGCAGATCGGCGCCGCCTTCCAGAAGATGGGTGGCGAAGGAGTGCCTCAGACTGTGCGGGGTGGCGCTGGCATCCAGCCCGCCCTGTTCGCGCCAGAGCTGCATCACGCGTCGCGCTACGGCAGGCTGCAGGCGCTTGCCGCGCAGCCCGACAAAGAGCGGCGCCTCCGGTATGGGGCAGGGGTGATGGACGCGCCAGGCCGCAAGAGCTTTTGCGACATGAGGCAGAAGCGGCACCAGACGTTCCTTGCCGCCTTTGCCCACCACACGCAGGCCATTTTGCGCGGCCCGGTCATGATCGCGCACGTTCAGCGACAGGGCCTCGCCTATACGCAGCCCTGCCCCATATAAGAGGGTGAACAGGGCCTCATCGCGCGCGGCGCAGAGCGGGTGCTCGGCCAGCGCCGCCATTTCAACAGGAGCCGTGCGTGCGACGTCGCGCGCTAGGGGGCGCGGCAGACGTTTACGGGTTTTCGGCGCGCTCAGCTGGCTCAATGCCGAGGCGCTCACCCCATGGATGGAATTGAGATAGCGGGTGAAAGACCGCAGGGCCGAGACCCGTCTGGCACGCGAGCGGGCGCGGCCATCGGGTGTCCCTGGCTGCATTTCTGACCGGCTTGCGTCATGGGCCAGCCAGGCGCGAAAATCCGCCGTGCGCAGAGCGGCGAAAGCGTTCAGATCGGGCTCCTGCCCCAGATGCTCACCAAGAAAGCCGAGTGCCGATGCCACATCATTGCGATAGGCCTGCACGGTGTTCGGGCTTGCCCGTTTTTCATGCGCCAGCCAGTCCAGCCAGTTTTCGAGACATTCATGCATCTGCATGACGGCGGACCTCGTCTCGGTTAAGAGGACAGGGCAGAAGGGGGCGCTCAGGCAACATGACGGAACCGAGCTTAATGAAGCTGACAGCAGATGGCGAGAGAGCGGTGCGTGTCAGCGTTCTGCTGCCGCTGCCTTTTCCGACACCGCTCGATTATCTGGCCCCTGAAGGGCGTGTTTCCCCCGGCGATCTGGTTAGCGTGCCCCTGGGGCGCAGGCAGGAAACTGGTTGTGTATGGGATACGCAAAGCGATGTCCCGGCCGATTTTGCGCCCGCACCTGCCAGAGAGGTTGCCCTCGCCCGACTGAAGCCGATCCTCGGGCAGCTCGATCTGCCCCCGATCCCGGCTGATCTTCGGCGCTTCATCGACTGGCTGGCTGCCTATACGCTGACCCCACCCGGGCTCGTGCTGGCCATGGCCATCAGGGCGCGCCACACACAGCCGACCCGCGTACAGCTTGGCTGGATCAGGGGGGAGGCCGATCTTGCCGGGCTACGCCTGACCGAAGCCCGGCAACGCGTACTCGATGCCATAGGGGATGTGCCGCTTTCGACGGCAGCGCTGACAGAAAAAACCGGCGTTTCTCCCGCAGTGCTGCGCGGCCTCGCGTCGGCGGGCGTTCTGAAAGAGGCCCCGCTCGTCGTTGCGCCTCTTTTTGCGCCTCCCGATGCGGGATTTCACCCCCCTCACTTGTCAGAGGAGCAGCGCGAGGCCGCCGATCATCTGTCAGAAGGGGTCAAGGCCCATCGTTTTGGTGTCACGTTGCTGGAGGGTGTGACCGGGTCGGGAAAGACAGAAGTCTATTTCGAGGCTGTGGCTGCCTGTCTTGCGGCCGGGCGGCAATGTCTGGTTCTGCTGCCTGAAATCGCTCTTTCCACCCAATGGACCGACCGTTTCGCACGCCGTTTCGGTGTGCAGCCTGCCTTGTGGCACTCCGAGCTTGGCGGCAAGAAGCGCCGGGAGACCTGGCACGCCATCGCTCAGGGGCAGGCGGCTGTGGTCGTTGGCGCGCGCTCTGCCCTGTTTCTGCCCTTTCCCGATCTTGGCCTCATCATCGTCGATGAGGAGCATGAATCCGCTTTCAAGCAGGAAGAAGGCGTGACCTATCATGGTCGCGACATGGCCATCGTCCGGGCGCGCCTTTCCGACGTGCCGGCGATACTGGTCTCGGCCACGCCCAGTCTCGAAACCCTGACCAATGTAGAGAACGGGCGATACCAGCATGTCACCCTCCATAGTCGTCATGGCAATGCGACCCTGCCCGATGTCAGACTGGTCGATATGCGACGCGCCCCGCCGGAGCGCGGTCAGTTTCTGTCGCCGGAACTCGTTGCCGCCATCAGCGCGACCTTCGAGCGTCAGGAACAGGCCATGCTGTTCCTCAATCGCCGAGGCTATGCGCCGCTGACGCTGTGCCGCAGTTGCGGCCATCGCATGGAATGCCCGAACTGTTCCGCCTGGCTGGTCGAGCATCGCGCCCGTCAGATGTTGACCTGCCACCATTGCGGTCATCATGAGGCGCTGCCCGAAACCTGCCCGTCATGCGATGCCGAAGCCAGCTTGGTGGCGATTGGCCCCGGTATCGAGCGTGTTCATGAAGAAGCACGGCTGCATTTTCCCGACGCGCGTATTCTGGTCATGGCATCCGACACGCTTGGCTCGCCCTCTGCGACAGCTGAGGCCGTGCGCCGCATCAGTGACCGGGAGATCGATCTTGTCATCGGTACCCAGATTGTCGCCAAAGGCTGGCATTTTCCTGATCTGACTCTTGTAGGTGTGGTCGATGCCGATCTCGGGCTGGGCGGGGGCGATCTGCGCGCCGCAGAGCGCACCGTGCAGCTTCTGCATCAGGTCTCTGGTCGTGCCGGTCGTGCCGACAAGCCGGGCGCGGTGCTTCTGCAGAGCTATCTGGGCGACCACCCGGTCATGAAGGCGCTCGTCTCGAACGACTATCAGGCCTTCATGGAACAGGAATCTGCTCAGAGAAAGCCCGGTTTCTGGCCACCATACGGGCGTCTGGCAGCGTTGATTGTCAGCGCCGATTCCGCCGAAGCCGCCGATCGTCTGGCTGCCACGCTGGGTGCCAGAGCGCCCGAACTGCCCGGAACGCAGGTGCTTGGCCCCGCTCCAGCGCCTCTGGCTATTTTAAGGGGTCGTCATCGCCGACGCCTGCTTTTGCGCACACGGCGCAACGTAGCCGTGCAGCCTATTCTGCGGCAATGGCTTGAGGGCGTGAAGCTTTCGAGCCATGAGCGGATCGACATTGATATCGATCCGATTTCGTTTCTGTAGGAAGGTTGCGAGGCACCGTCCCGCCCCCCAAAAAGGAGATCGCCCCTCTTATCCCGTTGCGGGATATTGAGGGGACGACGACCTTTTGTCGGAGGCAAGGGAAGTACCTCCCGACAGGAGAGGCTTTTTCAGGCAGCCTTGTCTTCGCGCTTGGGCTTGATGGCCTTGACCACGAAGGTGACGATGGCGATGACGGCGAGAATATGCTGCAGATGGGGGCGCAGCTTCTTGGGGCCGAACAGGCTGAGGAAGGTGAGGCCACCCAGAATGGCTTCTTTCGTCTGCGGCTTGGCAGAGCAGCACATCTTGCTGATGCAGCAGCCTTTCTTGCCTTCGTCCGGGGCGGTCAGTTCAGTGACCTTGGCTTTGTTCTTCTTGAACATCGGATTCTCCTTTGACGTCTCTGTCTTATCAAACAACGCAGACGCGACAGAGTTGAGATCGTGACGTGCTTTAAATCGGACGTCCATCCACGGCGGCCTGCAATGTCTTCACACGTTTGGCACCATTGCTGGCAAGCGGATCGACGACAAGCACCTGCCGGGCGGCGGCGAGAGCGGCTTTCATGTCATGTCGCTCTTCCTCTATCTGAGAGAGGAGCTGCCATGACAATGGATCGTCAGGATCTTTCTGAAGGGCGACGCCAAGGTCGCTGATAGCCCCTTCGAAATCGCCTGCCGCGTAGCGTACGCGGGCGCGGCCGCGGCGAATGAAGGCCTTGTCCGGCTGGAGGACAAGCGCATTGTCCAGAGCGGCCTCGGCCTTGCGATAATCATGAGCCTTGAGGCTCGAATCGGCATTTTCGAGCAGAAGGCGCGTGCTGGTCGACAGGCCCTTCTGTCGTAGGGTTTCAGCGCGGCGCTCCAGCTCACGGGCTTCCGTTGCGGTCTTTGCCGCACGCAGCGCCTTGCTGGTCTCTTGCAGCGGATCGGGTTTCGGCTTGGCGGGGGAAGTGGCCTTGGCAGAAGGCGCTATCTGGCTGGGCTGAAGAGCCGGAACAGGCGCGGCATGGGTAGAGGAAAGCGTAGAAACGACAAAAGCCGCGCTGCTGAAAAGCAGACACGGCCTGACGACGGCCCGGTAAAGGGCCGTGCAATGCGTCAAAACGGGGCGGTGGCTCCGTTTCGGCATCAACAGGAGATTAGCCCTGGCGTGCTTTCATACGCGGGTTCTTCTTGTTGATGACATAGACGCGGCCACGACGGCGAACGACGCGGCAGTCCTTGTCGCGGAGCTTTGCGGATTTGAGGCTGTTACGGATCTTCATGATAATTTGCTTCCCGGGCCATGCAAGACGAACGGGCGTCGCGCCCGCGAGAGGTGGTCGGAATACTAACCGGCATGGCGGGAGTCAACTCTTTGCTGCGTTTCCCGGCGCCGAAAGCCTTTATTTTGGGCGTTTTCAAAGGAGAGAAACGCAATTATCCTGATTCCATGAAGAAAGCCCTGCCTGTTTTCGCCATCCTCCTCCTGGGACTCCCACTTGCGGCCCAGGCTGCGCCTCATCCGAAAAACGATCCGGCGTCGGTGCTCAACCGGATTCTCGGTGTGCTACAGACCGACCCGGACTCGGCGAGCGATACATGCGTCGAAGCGCTGAAGGAACTGCACAAGACGCAGGGTATCGTCGCCAATCAGGATACCGACAGCAACAACCAGGATGCTGCGGTCGCCCGCGACGTGCTCGAATCCGATTTCGAGGAAACGATTGAGGTCTGCGGGGCCGATGCGCGCAGGCTGTGCCGTACCAAGGGCGAGAGCGACCCCAAACTGCCGCCGCTCTGTGCGGCTGCCCAATCCCGCCCGCCGAACGAGAATGACGACTGACAATCAGGCCCGGCGCTTTGCCGGGCCTGTTTTGATCAGAGTGGGCGTCGTTCCATGGCCCACAGGGCAAAGCCCTGCACATAGGCCACTTCTTCGAGACGCTTGAACCGGCCTGAAGACCCTCCATGACCGGCATCCATGTTGATGCGGCACAGGAAGGGCCCACCCTGGGCGATTTCGCGTAGTTTCGCGATCCATTTCGCGGGTTCCCAATAGGTCACGCGCGGGTCTGACAGACCGCCCATGGCCAGAACCGGCGGATAGGCAACGGGCCGGATGTTGTCATAGGGCGAGTAGCTGGCGATCAGGTCATAGGCGTCACCGTCTTCCAGCGGATTGCCCCATTCGGGCCATTCGGGCGGGGTGAGCGGCAGGGTGTCGTCAGACATGGTGTTCAGCACATCGACGAAAGGTACCTGTGCCGCGATACCAGCGAACAGATCGGGGGCGAGATTGGCGACTGCCCCCATAAGCAACCCGCCTGCCGAGCCACCATGGGCGACGATGCGCCCTTCCCTGCCATAGCCCTGTGCTGCGAGATGACGCCCACAGGTGACAAAATCGGTGAAGCTGTTGGGCTTGTGCTTGCCGCGCCCCTGAAGGAACCAGTCCCAGCCCTTTTCCGATCCGCCACGAATATGGGCAACGGCATAGATCCAGCCACGATCTACCAGACTGAAGACAGAGGTGCTGAACCCGGATTCCATCGAGATGCCGTAAGAGCCATAGCCGTAAAGTAGCAGCGGTGCCGTGCCATCGCATGGCGTGTCACGGCGCTTGAGCACAGTGATCGGCACTTCGGCACCATCAGACGCACGGGCAAAAAGACGCCGCGTTTCATACAGGGCCGGGTCATGACCTGACGGAATCTCGCGGATCTTCTGCAGGGTCTGGGCGCCGCTCGCCATATCGACATCGTACCAATGGGCCGGCGTGGTCGGTGACTCATAGATATAGCGCAGTGTCGTATCGCCATATTCGAGAAAGCCGAGCAAGGTGAGGTCGAAGGCTTCCTCCTTCATGCCGATGGTTCTGGCCTCGGCACGTACCGGACCTTGCACATCCTGACGGATGACATGGATTTCGATATTGCCATTCACCCGTTCGGACCAGGCGAGATAATCCCGGCTGGCGGCGGCGCCAAGCAGGAAGCGACCCGGCTCGTGCGGCACGAAGGGCGTCCAGTTTTCGCGTGACGGCGAGGAATCCGGCACCTGCATGAACTGGAAATCGATCGCGTTGCCGGTATTGGTCAGAACGATGAAGCGGTCATTCCAGTGCGTGAAGTTGTAGCGTTCGCCTCGTACCAGAGGAGACGCAACCTGCGGCATCTGTGTCGGGTCGCTGGCAGGAATGAGAAGCGTCTCGTTGGTATCGTGATCGCCTCGTTCAATCACGATCCACTTGCGCGACGCCGTGACATTCAGGCTGACGAAGAAGCCCGAATCCGGTTCGTCAAAGACCAGCACATCCTCACCACCGGCGAGCGGACGGCGATAGACCCGTGACGGACGGCCATTATCGTCGCGATAGACCCAGAACAGCCACTGGCTGTCAGGCGAAATGACGAAGCTGCCTGCGGCACTCTCGACCGCAGGGGCATAGGCCTTGCCTGTTTCGAGGTCGATACTGTGCAGGCGATAGACTTCAGAGCCCTGCATGTCTGCCGCGTAGACGAAGACCCGATGATCGTCGGAATGGCGTGTGCCCGCGAGCGCGAAATAGGCATGCTCCTTTGCAAGGGCTTCGACATCGAGAAGAACCTGCTCATCCCCTCCGGCGCGGGGGCGACGCAGATAGACCGGATGCTGGGCGTCTTTCGCAAAGCGCGAGAAATAGAGCCACGCGCCATCGGGCCAGGGTACGGAATCCTCGGCGGGCGGGATACGCCCGATCATTTCCTTGAGCAGGGCCTCGCGCACGGGCGCCGTTTTTTCGAGGCAATGCTCGGTGTAGGCGTTCTCTTCGCGCAGGGCCTCGGCAATATCGGTTCGCAGCAGCGATGGGTCGCGCAGCACCTTCTGCCAGTTCTCATCCTTCATCCAGGCATAATCATCCTGCCTGACACGTCCGAGCTGGGTGATGGTGTGCGGGACGCGCCGGGGAGCGGGGGGGATCATGGCAAGGCCTCGAAGTTGTTCAGAAACAAGGTCGGTAGAGTGCGGCAGAACAGGATGCGCCTCAACGCCCTAAAATTCTGTTTCTGCGAAGTTTCGATGTGAGAACAAACCTGCGCCCGGCTCACATGTTACAAAAGCACACGTCCTTCACCCCGGCATTCGGCTTCGGGAGAAAGCGTTTTAACGGCCCCCGGCTTTGCAGGCGGGGTCTGACGAAGAGCAGACAAAGGATAGTTTTTCATGTTCGCACGTACTTGCCTCGGCCTGACAGCTCTGTGCAGCCTCGTTTTTGTTGGTGCAGCTCACGCCCAGCAGGCTCCCGTTCCCTCGGTTGCGCCTGGCACTCAGTCCACCGTCATGCCTGCCGGATCGCTGCCCGTGCACCGCGATGGCGCACCGCATGCGCCCACCAACGTCATGCAGTCGGTTGGCGGAGCCGAAGTGAGCGACACGGTGTCGACTGCCGCCACGCCGGGCGTGCTCGACACCTATGGTCTGCCCTCGCTCGACTCAGCGAAGGCTGGCAATCTGGCCGGGCTCGCAAGCTACTGCGTGCGCAACCACCTTGTGCATGGCACCACCCTGCGCGTTGTCGGTCGCACCCTTGCCAAGCGTCCTGACGTGAAGAACGATCAGTATTATTCGCTCGGCGGCAAGGGCCTGCTGCAGACCAGCACGAATGTGCCGTTCGATGTGTCCACGCTCGACCTCAGCCATCGCACGCAGCTCTGCGCGCAGGTCGGCCAGCGCGGTCAGGACTACAAGTAAGTCCTGCCTGTAAAAGCATTCGCGAAGGGGCCAGTCCGCAAGGGCTGGCCTTTTTACTATGTCGGGGGTGTTTTCTGTTGAGGCTTCCCGAGGGGCTTCGCCCCTTTCCCCGCTAAAGAACAGCCGTCGTTGAAGCGGGATCGAAGGGGCCAGCCCCTTCGCGTCTCAGGGTGGCACCCTGACGAGGCTTTGCAAGCCATGCAGCCCTGCGCCCGGTCAGAAAAGCATAGCAGGGACTGAAAAAACCAACCCCTCTGCGGGTCCGGGGCAAAGCCCCGGATGCCGCTTCAGTAAGGCAGAGCCAGCACCAGATCGAGGCCTTCTGCACTGCAGAGAACAGCGGCCTTTTCCTGACGCGTGAGCACGTTGAGGGCATCGGCGACAGAAGGAGCCTCGCGCAGTTTCAGCAGACCGACAACGAGGTTGGCATCGATGGCGGTGCCGGGTTTACGCGGGGCGGGCAGGGCGCGGCGATGCTCGGCCACCAGTTCGGGATCGACGCGCAGGGCGGCAAAAGCCTCTTCGGGTGGACGGTTGGGCATGGCTTCAGCCTGTGTCCGGCGCAGATCGTTCTCGGCGGCCAGCTGCAGGATGGGCGGCAGAGCGGTTTCTTCAGGAATCAGAAGCAGCCCCCAGCTTTTCAGCCAGAGTCCCACATCACGGCTGGCCGTCATGGCCGCCAGCGGTATGGCAAGCGCGAGGCCGAGCAGAACCGGTGTCATCCAGAGGAACAGCGAGAAGGAGACAGACCAGGCAGCGGCAGCCATGACGACACCGAAAGCGGTGTAGATCCAGTAGCCGTGAGCGATTTCCTTGAGGGAAACGCGACCGTCATCGCGGTTCTGGGCGTTCCAGCCAGAATCGCGCCCGCGCAGGATGGAGATCACGCCCGAGGTATGGATGAGCATGGCGATGGGGGCGATGAGGCCACCGATGAGTGTCTCGAGAGCAATGGAGGCCGTCAGGCGCAGTACCCCGCCACAGCTACGCAGCATGGCGCGGTCGAACAGCGTCGTGATCAGAGCAAGCGCCTTGGGGGCGAGCAGTACAGCCATGGTGCCGATGAACACGTATTTTGCCTGTACCGGATCGACCTGCGGCCAATGCGGATAGAGGGTCTTGGTGTCACCGAAATATTCCGGCCGGTCGAAATGCGACTGGAGCGAAATCAGGATGCCGAAAAGCAGGAAAAGCAGCCAGAGCGGTGAGGTGATATAGGCGCCGATGCCGACCATCATATGCATCCGGCTGACCCAGTGCAGGCCGCGTGACAGCACGATCTTGCCATGCTGCAGATTGCCCTGGCACCAGCGACGGTCGCGAATGGCAACATCGGTGAGCGAGGGCGGGCTTTCTTCATAGGAGCCGAAAAGACCGGGGATCATGTGAATGGCCCAGCCGCCGCGACGCATGAGGGCCGCTTCGACAAAATCATGGCTCAGAATGCCACCACCAAAGGGTTTGCGACCCGGCAGATGGGGCAGACCGGCCTGTTCGGCAAAGGCGCGCGTGCGGATGACGGCGTTATGGCCCCAGTAATTACCCTCGGAGCCGTGCCACCAGGCAATGCCATGGGCGATGAGCGGGCCATAGACACGCCCGGCAAATTGCTGCATCCGCGCAAAAAGCGTCTTGCCACCGATGATGACGGGCAGGGTCTGGATCAGGGCCACTTTCTCGTGGCGCTCCATGGCCGAGACGGTACGGACGATCAGCCCGCCATCCATGACGGAATCGGCATCAAGCGTCAGCATCTGCTGATAGGCCCCGCCGAAGCGCTTAACCCATTCTTCGAGATTGCCAGATTTGCGGTCGATATTCTTGGGGCGGCGACGATAGAAAACGCGACCCTGACCATGAACGGCCTCGACGAAGGCGAGATAGGCGCGCTCTTCACGAATCCAGACATCCGGATCGGTCGTGTCGGAAAGCAGGAAGAAATCAAAAGCGTCGATACGGCTTGTGGCCACCAGACTGTCATGAATGGCGCGCAGCCCGACCAGAACGCGGTCGGGGTCTTCGTTATAGGTGGGCATGAGCACGGCTGTGCGTGTCATGAGGGCAGGCAGCGGCGTGTCACGCGATATGCCCAGCCCAAGCCCGCCATGGCGCAGTACCGAAACGAAACCGGCCAGGGACGAGGTGAAGGAAAGCGAGATCCACGCCCCGAGAATGACGAACAGCGCAAGCACGATAATGCCGAGCGTCGAAACGCCCATGCTGTTCAGCACCCGGTTCATTTCAAAGGCGCCCCATGCCGTCAGGAGGATGGCGCCTCCGATGACGAACAGGCGACGCAGCCAGAGAAAGGGCGGCGTGGTGGGGGGATGACGGTCACGCCCGAACGTCTCGGGACGCTGACGCAGGTTCTGCGTCGGCATCTCGAGAGGCGATTCCGCCGGAAGCACGTCGAAAGGGGTGAATTTGCGGGGAAGGCTGCTCACGGCGTCCAACGATACATCCATTTTTCGGAAATCGGGCCCTGCTCATTGGCAAGCTGGCAGGTCAGCTCCGCCAGCTTCGCGCTGCCCGGATAGAATTCGAACGTCGTGCGCCAGCCCTTGATTTCAGGATTGGGCTCGACCACCACATTCTTGATGGTGCCGGTCGAGGCCTGCGGCAGAAGATGGAAAGCGGCGTTGGGCGGCAGGTTCTCGAAGGGCTTGCCGGTAAAGTCGATAACGAACATGCGGCCATCGGCATGGTCGGTCACGGCGCCGATGCGGGTGGCGCCGATACGGGCGAGATCGGTCGGCCAGGGCGTGTCCCAGCCCCAGTACATGCGGTAGGTATAGGCATATTCATGCCCGGCCTGCATGGTCTGCTTGGGGCGCCAGAACGAGACGATATTGTCGTTCACCTCGTTGGGAGTCGGGATTTCAACCAGATCGACGGCGCCTTCGCCCCAGTCGCCGATGGGTTCGATCCACAATGACGGGCGCTTTTCATAATTCAGCGCAAGATCCTCGAAATCATGGAACGAGCGGCGACGCTGCATCAGGCCAAAGCCATGCGGGCTGGCATCCTGGAACGCCGAGAACTGCAGATCGACTGGGTTGTTGAGCGGGCGGTAAAGCTGCGCGCCCGTCCCGGTCCACATCTGCAACGCTTCGCTGTCATGAGCGCCCGGGCGCCAGTCATCGACATGATTGCGGTTATTGGCGTCGAAATAGAACATGCCCGTGAGAGCCGCCACGCCGCCTTCGGTGATGTCGGTGCGCGGATAGAAGCTCGACTGCACATCGAACACCGTGGTGGCGCCGGGGCGAATGGTGAAACGGAAAGCGCCCACGACCGAGGGGCTGTCCATCAGGGCGTGAATGACGACGGAATCGACACCGGGCTTCGGCTTCTCAAGCCAGAATTCGCGGAAGAGGGCGAATTCCTCGCCCTTCGGATCGCCCGTGCCATTGGCAAAGCCGCGTGCTGAAAGACCGTAGTTCTGGCCCTTGGCGACGGCGCGGAAATAGGAAGCGCCAAGGAATACGGCGCATTCTTCCATGACATTGGGCGTGTTGATGGCATTGCGCAGGCGCAGGCCCGAAAAGCCGAGATCGTCGGTCACGCGCAGCATCGGATCGGGATAGGTGAACATGTCGGGGTCATAGACGATGGGCGTCGATTGCCCGTCTATGACCTCGTTCATGTTGATACGTGGGCGGTACAGAAAGCCACGCGGGAAGAATTCGACGTCGAAGGCCAGATTCTGACCGCGCCATAAGGCGCGATCTTCTTTGTAGGCAATACCGCGAAACTGGTCGAAATTCATATTGTCGATGGCGCTGGGCAGAGATTGCTGCGGCGCCTTGTAAGCCGATTTCGACAGCTTCTGTGCGATGAGGCGTACGGTGTTATTGTCGAACGCCGTCGCCTGCGGCGCGGCGGCAGGGGCCGCCCGGGCGATCTTGCTAGCCCCCAGTATCGAGAGGCCAGCACCGATTTTTACAAGGTCGCGACGCAGCACTATGACTTTCTCCAGCAGGCCCGGCCGGAAGCCGGGTGATGTCTGATTTTCCTAACGCCCATAAGTTACTTTGGGACACAGGAAAACTCGCCTGCCTTAGAAATCTGTCACGAGTGCGGCTTTCACGCATCCTTTTCAGGCGGGAAGCGCGGCTTTTACGCCCTTCTCACGAATGATATGGCGCAGTTCGATCACTTTTGCGTCAAGCGCCTTATGGTCGAGCTTGCGCCAGCCATCGAATGCCGGAAGGGCGAAGCCTGCTTCGAAATCGTCGCTTCTGGCGATCTTCCAGGTTTTGTCGGTAAAGGTCGGCTCGATCGGTTCGAAGCTGCCGCCCTGCTCGTTCTTGCCGCGCAGCATTTCAAGATAGGCGGCCAGACCGTAGGCCACGCGATCGATCGACAGCTTGTCCTTGAGCAGGTTCTGGATCGTTGCCGTCCAGAAAACCTGAACCTTGGAGGCGCCATCGCTGCCAATACGCAGGTTCTGGTCCGCCATGGCCGGGTTGGAGAAGCGCGAGATGACCGACTGCTTGTATTTTTCGAGATCTTCGCCTGGTGCCGCCTTGAGAGTCGGGATGACATCGGTATCGAGATAGGTCTCGACCAGCTTGCGCAGATCGGGATCGTTGATCGACTCATCGATATGATCGTAGCCGAGCAGCAGGCCCGAGAATGCCAGGAAGATATGCGATGCATTGAGCATACGGATCTTCATGAACTCGTAATCGGTTACGTCATCGACCATCTGCACGCCCACTTTTTCAAGGGCAGGGCGGCCATCGGCAAACTCATCTTCAACCACCCACTGGGTGAAATCTTCGGCAACGAGCGGCAGAAGATCGTCAAGACCGCTTTCACGGTTCAGGCGCTGCGCGATTTCGGACGAGACTGTCGGCGTGATGCGATCGACCATGGCGTTGGGGAAGGTCGCATTGGCTTCGATCCAGCTCGCCAGTTCCGGGTCACGGGCACGGGCAAAGCCCAGGAACGCCTTGCGTGCCACATTGCCGTTATGGCGCAGGTTATCGCAGGACATGATGGTGAAGGCACGGTTGCCGGCATCGCGTCGGCGACGCAGACCCTCGACCACATAACCGAAAATCGTCGAAGGCGATTCCGGATTGGCGAGGTCACGCTGAACACCCTCATTCTCAAGGGCAAACTCGCCAGTATGCTCATCGATATTATAGCCGCCTTCCGTAATCGTCATGGAGACGATCTTGATGGCGGGGTCGGAAAGAAGATCGAGTACCGCATCGGGCTTTTCCGGGGCCAGAATGTAATCGCGCAGGGCGCCGATCACACTGCGCTTGCTTTCGCCTGACGGGGCGGTTTCGGTCAGGGAGAAAAGGCAATCCTGTGCCTTGAAGTCGTCTGCTTTCTTCTTCGAGCGGTCGCCCGATGTCAGGCCAACCCCGACGATGCCCCATTGCTGCTGGCCCGGCAGGCCAAGAACCTTGTTGACGTAATACGCTTCGTGCGCGCGAAAGAAGTTCCCCACGCCGAAATGCAGGATTCCCGGCTTGATGTCCTTGAGATCATAAGACGGCGCTGCCACGCCTTCTGGCAGGTTCTGCAGAGTCTCACGGGTGATCATTAGCTTAAATCCCTCTTCGTTTTTTATACAGGTTGCCGTTCCCGGGCGGGGCAGAGTGACCTGATCGGCTGCCCCACGTCAAAAATGGTGCGTCGCCTTTTATGGGCGCATTACGTTCGGATAAACGCCTCAGGCCGTTCACAAGTTCATCGCCGGCCCGCGCCGACGCTATTTTCCGATCATGTCCCGCAGGTCCTTGGCCCGGCTTTCCGGTGTGCTCATCAGCACATCCGTCGCACGACGCAGATCCTGCCGAAGCAGTGCGATAACAAAATGCATTTCCGGCAGGGCATCCTGCCCGAGTGTCGGCAGGGCACTCAGCACGTCTTCGCGTCCGGGGCGATAAGGCTTTTCATGTGCCTTGCCGGCAGCATGGATCTCGCAGCGCCGGGCCAGCGAACGATAGGCATGGCTGAGGCCGGTATGAAGCCCCGCCACGCCCGAAAAGCCGCCCCTGTCCTTGCCGGCATTGATGGCGCGCGCCACCAGCATGGTATCACTCAGCATCCGTCGCATCAGGGCCGGCAGCACGGTCAGGATGGGGTGACGCTTTTCGAGCAGGCCCCAGTTTTCGCGATAGGCCTCTGCCACGCATTCGTTGATGACAAGCAGATTGCGCGCGCAGTGGTCGTTACGGCTCTCAAGCTCGCTCCACATCTCTTCACGTCTGAGAGCGGCCTGTAGCAGCTCATCCATCTCGCGAAACATGCGCCCTGCGGTCAGGAAGCCACGACGCCGTGCACTCGCATGGAGTACGACAAACGACACCACCAGCGAGACGATGACACCCAGGAAAATGGCAGTCAGTCGCTCTGTCAGCGGCCAGTAGGGGTTGCTGCCACGAGAAGGCAGCAGATAGACGATCATGAGCGTCACCCCGGCAAAGCGCAGAGAGGGCCTGACAGCGGCCATATACGCCAGGGGCAGGAGGGCAACGCAGAAAATCGGCCAGTAAAGGCCGAAGACCAGCCGTGCGGTTATGGCCAGCGTGCCCACAACCGCGCCGAGCAGCGTGCCGATGATCTGGTCACGTGCCGTCGAAAAAGTCTGGTCGATGCTCGATTGTGTGACGATCAGCGCCGTGATCAACGCCCAGATCGTTTCATCCAGCCCGGTGGCCTCGCCAATGATCCAGCAGAGCGCGACCGCAACGAGTGTGCGGACCATCTGGCGCCAGGGTGCTTCTCCGTCTTCACGGGCCCTGAACAGCGAGGCGAAAGGCATGGGTCACTCCCCGGAGAGTGGCAACGGCACCCAGCGCAATCCGTCCTGCCCCTGAACAAGCAGCAGGATCGTATGTTTTTTCTGCTGGCGCGCCCGTGCCAGTTCTTTCGAGAGGGCATCGGGCGAGTTGACGCCTACCTGCTGCACCTCTGTCACCACGTCGCCCGGCTGCAGGCCGCGCGTATCGGCCGTGCCGTCGCGCGTGACATCGGTCACCACCACACCGCGCTGTGAGTCGGAGAGATTGTATTTGGCGCGGGTGTCATCGTCGATTGCGGCAAACGTCACGCCCAGATCGGCAAGGGCGAGCTTGCTCGGTCCCTTGGTCTTGGCGTCTGTCGGCGGCATGTCGGGCGCTTCGGGCGAGGCCTTGATGGTCAGGGTCGCATCCAAGGTCTTGCCCTTGCGCCAGATACCGAACACCGCCTTGGTGCCGGGTGTGATCTCGGCCACCAGTCGCGGCAGGGCGTGGCCGTCGATTGGTTTGCCATCGAGCGAGGTGATGACATCGCCCGTCTGAAGTTTGGCGGCTGCGGCTGGCCCCTTGGGATCGACGCCTGCGATCATGGCCCCTTTTTCAGGCTTGAGACCAATGCTGTCAGCAATTTCATGCGTGACATCCTGCACCCGCACCCCGACCCAGCCACGCGACACATGGCCGTCACGACGCAGCTGGTCGATCACGCCCTTTGCATCATTGGCCGGAATGGCAAAGCCGATACCGATGGAGCCGCCGCTCGAGCTGTAGATGGCCGTATTGATGCCGATGACCTGGCCATCGAGATCGAAAAGCGGACCGCCCGAATTGCCGCGGTTGATGGAGGCATCGGTCTGGATATAGTCGTCATACAGGCCGTGATTGATGTCGCGCCCGCGTGACGACACGATACCGCTCGTGACCGTGCCAGACAGCCCGAACGGATTGCCGATAGCCAGCACGCGATCGCCCACGCGTGCCTTGTCGCTATCGCCGAAGGAGACGGTGGGAAAGGGCGTCTTGCTCTCGATCTTGATCACACCGAGATCGGTGCGGCTGTCACGACCGATGATCTTGGCGGGCAGTACTGTGCCATCCTGCAGTGTGACCGATACCTTGTCGGCATCCTTGATGACGTGATTATTGGTCACGATGTAGCCATCGGGCGAGATGATGAAGCCCGAGCCCAGTGCCTGCATCTTGCGCGGCGGGTCCGACGGGGTCGGCGCATGATTCATGTAGTCGTGAAAGAATTTCTCCATCGGCGAGCCGGGGGGAAATTGCGGTACCTGCGGGCCGTCATCGGGGCTCGCATCCGGACCGTCATCATCGTCTTCATCCTCGCCCGGCTTCAGCGTGGCCGAGATCGAGATATTCACGACAGCGGGCAGCAGACGGGCGGCAAGGTCGGCCAGCGAATCTGGCGCCGCGTGGACGCTGCGCGCTGTGGCAGCGCCATCGCCCGGGACCGCCGCCGGTGTGACGGGAGGGGCGGCGGGCTGGGCGAGAACGGAAGAGCTGGCGGAGACCCAGCCACCCATCAGGGCAGCGAGAACGAGGCGATGTTTCATGGTCTTACGCTAACGCAAATCAGGGGTTTGCGTCACCTATCTCTGCGTCACGATCTTTCTTCTCTTCCTCTCTGGCTTCCTTTCGCGTCTCACCGGCCATGAGGGCGGCCTGGCGGCGATGGCGGTCAAGCCAGACGGCCACGCCGTAAACACCGGCCAGACCCAGCACATTGACCAGGATCTGGATGACCCAGCCGTCGCCGAAGCTGTTCATAACCAGTCGTGCGAAGAGGTCGAGAATCGTGCCGAAGCTGAAGACCTCGAGAGAATGGCGACCCAGTAATGCCAGACCCTGCCCTATCCGCGTTTCTGAGAGCTTCGTCGCCGTGAGTGAAGACTGAACGAGCAGCAGAATGGCCATGGCGTCGACCCAGCGCCAGATGGCGAGGTCTGATTTGTCGGCCTGCGGCACATCCGCAAGCGGCCTCAGGCTTGGCAGGTTCCAGCTCTCATAGGGAAAGCATTCCAGCGCGCCGAAAAGCAGATAGGCGCCCGCAATGAGCTTTGCCCAGAGCGGACCGGGCAGATTGCCGTCACGCTTGCCTGCCACAATCGCGGCCAGCATCCCCAGCGTGAAAATGAGCTGCCAGGCAAACGGGTTGAAATACCACCCATCCGGATCGAGCCAGTTCGGCAGATTGAGCGTGGGGTCGCTGTTGATCAGCCCCCACAGGGCGAAACTCGCCGCAGCCAGAAGCCAAGGCGAGATCTTCCAGAGAAAGACCAGCAGCGGAAAGCCGAGCAGCAGCACGATATAGAGCGGCAGGATGTTCAGATTATTCGGCAGGGCCTGCAGAGACAGGACACGCCAGATCCATTCATGCCCATGGGCGAGTTCGGGTTCGAGAAAATCGACCGGAACAGGAGAATAGTGGCGCCATTGCCTGATGGTGAGTACCGAGACGAGCAGCATGACCATCTGGAACAGATAGAGGCGCCAGCATCGCCGCACGATCCGCTCGATGCCCATCAGCCAGCCACCTGTTGGCGGGCCGCGCAGGATCAGCCGCCCGTAAGCCAGCCATGAGGCGTATCCGGCCAGCAGCACGAAGATCTCGGCGGCATCGGCAAAACCGAAATTGCGCAGGGTAAAGCGGTTGAGCACATCCTGCGGGGCGTGATCGGCCAGCATCATCAGCAGCGCGATGCCACGCAGCGCGTCGATACGATGGTCGCGCTTCTTGCGTTTGCGGGCGGAGTCGGTCTTGGCCTCGCTCATTCCTGTCCTGCTCTCCTGCCCGGTCGGTCCGGGGGCGGTGCCCCGGCTTTGCCTGCTCATACGCGCAGATGCTTGCGCGATCCACTTCCCGCCATGCTAAACGAAAAGACATGGGGTACGGCCCCGTCGCCAGAGGACAAACATGACCGATTTTGAAAAACCCGCCAATGAAGCCGACCAGCGCAGGATTCTCGAGACCCTGCGTCTTGTCAAAGACGAGGCAGGCACATCGAATGTTCTGAGCTTTGCGTCGCTCGAAGGGATCGCCCTGCGTGACGGTCACGCCCATGTGTCGCTTGCGACATCGCGTGAGGATGCCGCCCGTATCGAGCCAATGCGTCCCCGTGTCGAGGCGGCTCTTGCCAGTCTGCCCGGCATTACCCGTGCCACCATCATTCTGACCGCGCATCGCGCCCCGGGCAAGGCGGCGCCCCAGCCACAGGGGCATCGCCCCTTCCAGCTCGAGCAGCCCGCCAACAGCCCCGGTCATCCTCAGCCGACGCGGCCGGATGGCAAGGCCCTGCCGCAGGTGCGTGCCATCATTGCCGTGGCCTCCGGCAAGGGCGGTGTCGGCAAATCGACCACTGCCGTCAATCTGGCGGCGGGGCTTGCCAAGCTCGGCCTGCGCACCGGCATGCTGGATGCCGATATCTACGGTCCCTCCCTGCCGCGCATGCTTGGCCACTCCGCCAAACCGGCGCTTGAAAATGGCAAGATCATTCCTGTCGAGGCCTGGGGCATGCACGCCATGTCGATCGGCTTTCTGGTGGACGAGCAGCAGGCCATGATCTGGCGTGGCCCCATGGTGATGGGCGCCATTGGCCAGTTTCTCGCCGATGTGGCCTGGCCCGCTCTTGATGTGCTGGTGATCGACATGCCGCCCGGTACGGGCGATGCGCAGCTGACCATCGCGCAGAAGCTCAGCCTGCGCGGTGCCGTGATTGTCTCGACCCCGCAGGATATTGCCCTGCTTGATGCCCGTCGCGGCCTGACCATGTTCGAGCGCATGAACGTGCCGCTTCTCGGTGTGGTCGAGAACATGTCCTATTTCTGCTGCCCGAACTGCAACCACCGTACCGAGCTATTCGGCCATGGCGGTGCGCGTGAGGAAGCCGAGAAAGCTAATGTGCCGTTCCTTGGGGAGATTCCTCTTCTGGCCGATATCCGCATGAGCGCCGATGCGGGTACGCCAATCATTCTCTCAGCCCCGGAAAGCGAGGCGGCGCAGGCCTATACCCGTCTTGCCCGCGCGGTTGCCGACAGTCTGCGTCTGGAACCCGGCGCATGACACGTCTGGCTGTGGTGCTTCTGGTCGCAGGTGCGGGTCTTTGCGGTTGCGGCCCGCAGAGGGTGGCGCATCATGGCTATGCCGCCGATGGCTATGGGGTGATCGACAACTCACCCCATCTGCCGCCGCCGGATACACTGTGGAAACCGGTATCGACAGCGCCCTGAGAGACAGGCGGGGCGCTGCCCCGCCCCCCGCCAAAGGACAGTCGTCCTTTGGAAACCTGACTGATCAAAGCAGGGATCGAAGGGGCAAGCCCCTTCGCGGGTTCAGGGCAGAGCCCTGAGGACCCTTTATTTGCCCGCAGGCTTCGTCTGGGTGCCCTGATCTTCCGTCACAGAGACGTCGCCGTTTACTGTGCGGTTGAGCACCGAGAACGAAACGGCGTCCATGGTCGTCACATCGACTTCATCGCCCATCTTCAGCGAAGAAAGAAGCGGCAGCAGAGCCTTCTGGTCGATGGTTGCCGTGCGGGTGACATCGGCATGATCGATGAACGTCACCTTATGGGCGGCAGCATCGACAGCAAGGATGCGCACGCGCTGACGCTGGAATGAAATCAGCATGCCGTGCGGATGACGCTTTGCGTATCCCTTGGCCGATGAGACCGTCGATTCAGGCAGGGGTGAGTCGGGTCGGGCGATATCAGCGGCCATTGTCTGGAAGAACTGCATGCTGATGCGGTCGCCCGCTTCCAGATGGGGCAGATCCTTGGCGCCTTTGGGGATCGTGACGTTCAGCAATCCACCCTTCTTGTCGCGAAGCAGGATGGTGCGTGTCTCATGATCCACGCTCTCTACGGTTGCGACCATTTTCTGATTGCCCGTGATGACAGCCTGAGCCGCGGCGTAGGGCGCCGTGACTGTCAGAGCGGGAGCCGACAGAAGAAGGGCAGTCAGTGCAGGGCGCAGAAAATGACGGGTCATGCGCATTGTCCTCGAAACCATGGGAACGTTCTTGTCCTTCTTGGGTGTCAGTCAGAGCAGAATGATCAACTGTTCTGTCTTCTTGGCACGGGAGACCAAGAAACTCAGGTTGCCCTATGTTGGTCCTTCCGGAAAGGGGGCGTCCGCCTCGCCTTGCGCAATTGTCATGCGCCGCGGCCATGGCTGCCATCTGTGATGGTCAGCCCGACAGGCGGATGAGGCGGGAGTGAGGCCCGGGTGCAACCGATGCAGACGAAACGCGGCTTTCGCTGCACGACAGACGTGACATCCGCCTTATTTTGATGTGGAAACGAGCCATGGCTCGTCTCTCCATTCCCGGCGTCTGTGGACGCAGTCTTCTGCTCCTTTGTATTTCCATCACGGCTGTTGGCTCTGCCCGTGCCGAACAGGCCGTGACGAAACCGGCATCGACAGCGCCTGTGCGCAAGGCACCTCATACGCCGGGGCAGCGTCAGGCGGGATCAACGGGAAAAGGCCGGACACCGGATGAGCGCATCACAGTGCGCGGGCGTCAGGCCGCCGGCATGCTGGCGGAATACGGCAGCAAGGAAGCTGCCCTCGGGCCGCTCGGCACGCGCGATCTGCTGGATACGCCCTTCTCGATCATGACCGTGCCACGGGATGTGATCGTGAACCAGCAATCGCGCAACGCGAATGATCTGGCACAATATATGCCATCGGTGCAGCTCGAAATGCGCGGCGACCCCAATACGAGCCGACCGCAATCGCGTGGCTTCGAGGCGGATGTCATTTCCAACTCGCGTCTTGATGGGCTGAATATGGTTATCACCACGCCCTATGCCGCCGAGCAGTTCGACTCGCTTCAGGTGCTCAATGGCCTCTCGGGTGCGCTCTACGGGCCGCAGAATCCGGCGGGTACTTTCGACTATACCCTCAACCGACCGACCGATCGGCAGCGTGAGCATCTGGCGTTTGGTGTCGATTCGACCAGCGCACCATTCGAGTCACTCGATGCGTCCGGTCGGGTGGGGCGCAATAAATGGTTTGGCTATCGGGTGACCATGCTGAACCAGTCCGGAGGCACCTATGCGCCCGGTACGCATCTCCGCCGGGGGCTCATTTCCGGGGCCTTCGATTTCAGGATCGATTCCAGGACGACGCTTCAGATCGATGCCAGCCAGTACAGCTATGCCCAGCGCGGCTATGCTGGCGGCTTCTCCTACGCTACGGGTCTTGCCCTGCCTGCAGCACCCGATCTGTCCCGACGCGGCTATGGACAGGATTTCGCAGGATATAACGCCTCGACCAACACCGCGCTGGCCAAACTTACCCATCGTTTCAACGAGGACTGGTCGGTAACGCTTGGTGGTCTGTATCAGGACGCCTGGCGCAATGTGTTTTCCGTCACCAACACGCTGACGGACTCGGTGGGTCGCTACCGGACCAGCATCGCAGCGGCGACAACAGCCAATGATTTCAAGGTCTGGTCGAATCTGGCCTATGTGAATGGCCGCTTCCATACGGGGCCTTTCGCTCATCAGATCCTGATCGGGTCGAATGGCTACAGCATGGGGACATTCAACCCGACCCAGGGCCAGAGCGCCGTTCTGGGTACGGCGCGCATCGGGGCGCCTGTCGTGTTTTCAGGAACCCAGCCCTATTTTTCGGGCCGGTATCAATCAGCCTCCATCATGTCGCAATCGCTGCTGGCAGGCGACACGATCGCATTGACACGGCACTGGTCCGTCATGGGGACGCTGGCCTGGAGCTGGCTCGATACGACAAGCGGCAATACCCAGGGTGTCACGACGGCACGCTACAGCGTCGGGCCGGTCTTCACGCCTACGACCAGTCTGATCTATCGCGCAGACAGCCGGACCAGTCTCTATGCAACATGGGGGCGGGCTGTTCAGGCAGGGCCGGTGGCCCCTGCCACCAGCACGAATGCCAATGAGGTGCTCTCGCCTCTGCGCTCTGAAGAATATGAGGTTGGCATCAAATATCGCCCGCTGCCGGATCTGATGGTGAGTGCCGCCGGGTTTCGCATGACACGCGGCTTTGCTTTCACCGATCCGACGACAGGCGTCTATCGGGAGGCAGGGCAGCAGCGCAATTACGGTGTGGAGGGGCAGGTCGCTGGAAAGCTGGGCAGAGCGCTCAGCCTGTTTGGTGGCGTCACCTGGCTGGATGCCCAGACGGGCGCAACGGGCCAGGGTCTTACCGCCCATAAGCAGGTTGTGGGTGTGGCGCCGGTTCAGGCCAGCATGCTGCTCGATTATCATGCGTCATGGATGCGGGGTGGTGCTGTCAATGCCAGCGTCCATGTAATGGGCCGGCGTGCAGCCGATGTCGAAAACCGTCAGTTCGCTGCGGGCTTTACGACGCTCGATCTGGGCGCCCGTTACGGTTTTCATCTGTATCGCGTGCCGGTTGTGGTGAGGTTCGGCGTGACGAATGTGACAGACAAGCGCTACTGGGCGTCTGTCTACCCCAGTTCGATCAATGGGGCGGCGACTTCCACGAACTCAGCGGTGGCCGGGTTGCCCCGGACCTATCACGCAACGACCGAAATCGATTTCTGATCGCATGCTTCTGAAGCAGTAGCGAGGCTTGGTTCCACAAGTGGTTCGGGAGACCAGCCCTGCACGGTGTCGTTGTTCTGTCTGAGTGCGGCGGCACCCTGAGCGACAGCAGCCCAGGCGGCGTTGGCCAGCGCCTTGCGGCTGGGGAAATCTTCCGGTGCCAGCGGGGGGTGCATCAGGATGGTGGCGCGCTTGTTACGCTTCTTGAGAAACTGCCAGACATGCGGCCCGAGATCCATGTCGCCATACCAGGCAAAAACAGCGCGTTTCGTGCGATTGACCGGTAGCCCCTCCAGCCTGTCATAGACGAGAGAGATGGGCTGGATGAGCGGGGTGAGGCCGGGCGGGTATGACGGCATGTCGACAGGCGGGGCGTTTTTCGGCAGGCGCGGCAATTTGGCGATGGCGAAAAACGTCGACATGAACGGCAGGACGCGCGATCCGTCTGACGACGTGCCCTCAGGGAAAAGGATGAGATTATCGCCAGTGGCAAGGCGGGTGATCATTTCATCACGCTCGCGCCCTGTCGTGCTTCTGTTACGGCTCACGAAAATCGTGCGCCCGATCTTGGAGACCAGCCCCATGATGGGCCAGCGCTCGATATCACCCTTGGCGACGAAGACAGAATAGATCTTGGTGCCCAGAACAGGGATATCGAGCCAGGAAGAATGATTGGCCACATAGATGACCGGACGCTCGCCACGGTCGCGACCTTTTTGCCCACCAACCGTGCCGACGGGGCGGCCGATCATCTTGATGTCCAGATCGAGCAGCTTGCACAGCACGCCCCAGATCACGCGTGTCCAGCGTATTTTCATCACGCCGGGAATGGGCAGGAGAAGCGCTTCGAACCCGACCGAAAGCGGCACCCAGACCACAATGCCAGCCAGACGCAGGCTCGCGCAAAGGGCTTCGATCTTTCCATGGATACGCCCGGACGACGTGCAGTTGGCGCTCTCTTCAAGAACAGGACGCGACTTGCTGCGTATAGGGGCGCTGTCTGAAGCATGGCCCCGTCGCGGCAGCAATCCGGCGAGCCGGTTTCGGAAGAGATCTGCACTCATGCATCGTTCAATACTGTCATGATGCAAGTGTGACAATCGTCGTGCCAAACTGATGGGCGCGAATGGTGGGGCGTAGCGTCCCCCAATATGGCGGACCAGCGTACGCCAAGCATACGCAGAACGGTCGTTTCTGCTGATTGCCTCAGCGTTTCACGTGAAACATCGCCGCCGTCGGCAGGGAAGATAACATATTGTTCACAACGCTCTGATGCGCCCGGATGCGACGTTGATGCGTAGAGATGCGAAAGAAAGGAATAAACAATATGGCTGGCCTTGGTGATTTTCCCGGTCTTCCCCCGATCAATCCGAAACTCAAACCCAACTGGTTTATCGGTATCGGTGTGGTGCTGCTCATTCTGGGAGGCATTGCCTTTGTCGATACCGTGGTGACGACTCTGGCGAGCATCATTGTTATCGGGTTTCTGCTGATTTTCTCGGGTGTGGCCTATCTTGCCCAGAGCTTTGCCCATCGCGATGTTGAAGGCTCGCGCTTCTGGATCACGGCGCTGATGGGCTTTCTTTATGTTCTGGGCGGCATTCTGCTCATTCAGGAACCTGCAACTGGCTCTGTGTTCCTTACGGCTTTTCTGGCTGGCTGTCTCATGGCGTCGGGTGTCATGCGCGCTCTCTGGGCGGCAGGTCACCGTTACGTGGCCAATTGGTGGACGCTGATCCTGAGTGCTGTCGTGGCGCTTCTGACGGGCGTTCTGATTTTCGTGACGCTGCCCTGGTCCGGGCTATGGCTGATCGGGACCTTTATCGCCATCGAACTGATCTTTGGCGGTATTTCGGCTCTGTCTTTTGGTCTGTCGCTCAGGAACGCCGGGAAATGATACTGAGCGGCTGCGTGATGCAGCCGCCGGGTCAGGTAATGAAAAGGGGGCGGTGAACGCCCCCTTTTTTATGAGCCGCGTACGGCCCTGGCGATGGTGGCAAGCTGGCCGAGAACGGCAGGCACTGTGCCGTCAGTGGCTTTGCCGTCTTCAAGGGTGGTGGCGAGGGTCGAGATAAGTGCCGACGCCACGACAGCCGCATCACCTACCGAGGCGGCCTGGGCCGCCTGCTCCGGTGTGCGTATGCCAAATCCGATGGCGACAGGCAGGGGGCTTACGGCGCGCAGGCGGGGCAGGGCTGCTGCCAGTTCATCGCCGCTCGCTGTACGCGTGCCTGTGATGCCCGTGATGCTCACATAATAGATGAAGCCCGAGGCCGTATCGAGCAGATAGGGCAGACGCTCATCGGGCGTGTTGGGGGCCACGAGCTGGATGATATCGAGCCCGTTTTTCTGCGCATCGTCAGAGAGCAGATCGCTCTCTTCCTTCGGGAGGTCGACAATGATCAGGCCATCGACCCCTGCCTGTGCGGCATCTGTGCAGAAACGCGCCGGGCCATAGCTGTCGATCGGGTTGAGATAGCCCATCAGGATGATGGGGGTCTCGTTGTCGCTTTCACGGAAGGCACGCACCATGGTAAGCACACCGGCAAGCGTTGCCCCTGCCTTGAGACCGCGCAGCGCGGCGGCTTGGATGGTCGGGCCATCGGCTGAAGGATCAGAGAACGGGACGCCGATTTCGATCAGATCGGCACCTGCGCCCGGCATGCCCTTGAGCAGGGCGAGAGAGGTTTCGAGATCGGGATCATAGGCCTGAAGATAGGGAATGAGCGCGCCGCGCCCTTCGGCCTTGAGGGATTCGAAACGGGCCTTGATACGACTCACAGCGACACTCCCAGATGTTCGGCGACGGTGAAGATGTCCTTGTCGCCGCGGCCGGAGAGGTTGAGAACAATGATCTGATCCGGCGTCATGGTCGGGGCGATCTTCATCACCTGGGCCAGACCATGGGCGCATTCCAGCGCGGGAATGATGCCTTCGGTACGGGTCAGAAGCTGGAAGGCGTCGAGCGCCTCCTTGTCGGTTACGCCGACATATTCCACGCGTCCGATATCGTTGAGCCAGGAATGCTCAGGCCCGATGCCCGGATAATCGAGGCCTGCGCTGATGGAATGCGCCTCGGCAATCTGGCCGAATTCGTCCTGAAGCAGATAGGTGCGGTTGCCATGCAGCACACCCGAGCGTCCACGAGAAATCGAGGCTGCCGTCAGCCCGCTATCCAGACCATGGCCTGCTGCCTCGACACCGACCATCTTGACCGATTCATCGTCGAGGAAAGGATGGAACAGACCCATGGCGTTCGAGCCGCCGCCGATTGCCGCCACCAGAACGTCAGGCAGCCGGCCTTCGGCCTGCATGATCTGTTCGCGCGTCTCGATGCCGATGATCGACTGGAAGTCACGCACCATTTCCGGATAGGGGTGCGGCCCTGCGACCGTACCGACCAGGAAATAGGTGTCATGCACATTGGCCACCCAGTCGCGCATGGCCTCGTTCATGGCGTCTTTCAGCGTGCCGGAGCCCGCTGTCACGGGGTGTACCTCGGCGCCAAGAAGATGCATGCGGAATACGTTTGGCTTCTGCCGCTCGACATCGACCGCGCCCATATAGACGGTGCATTTCAGACCGAACAGCGCACAGACGGTCGCCGTGGCCACGCCATGCTGACCCGCACCGGTCTCGGCCACGATGCGCGTCTTGCCCATGCGTCGTGCCAGCAGGATCTGCCCCATGACGTTGTTGAGCTTGTGCGAGCCTGTATGGTTCAGTTCTTCGCGCTTGAGATAGATCTTCGCGCCGCCGAGTTCCTTACTCAGGCGCTTCGCATGCCAGAGCGGGCTGGGGCGGCCGACATAGTCGCGGAAGTAGTAATCGAGTTCCTGTCGAAAGCTCGGATCGGCCTTGGCTGCCTGATAGGCATCGGCCAGATCCTGCACCAGAGGCATGAGGGTTTCAGCAACGAACTGGCCCCCGAACGTGCCGAAACGGCCGCGCTGATCGGGACCGTTGCGCAGGCTGTTGAGACGGGGGGAGACTTCAGAACTCATGCGAATTGTCCTGTTTGAGGCATGGATCGACACGGCAAGCGGGTTTCTGCGATACCAGAGGGGCGGCATGACGTCCATTCCCGACCCGCAGGGGAAAGCTGTCTGAGCCGGAAAGGAAGGTTCGATGTTTCTAGCGCATCCTGTGGGGCGCCCTATTCATGAGATCGTTGCCGCCGAAGATGCGAAAAACGTCTCCTGGCTCGATCTGATCGAACCGAGCGAAGACGAGATCAGACTGGCAGAGGCCGTGACGGGGTTGAGCCTGCCACGCCGTGATGCGCTGGAGGAAATCGAGAGTTCGTCACGTCATTACCGCAAGGGAGATGTCATCTATCTCTCGACGCCTCTTGTACGCATGATCGATGACCGGCTGACGACCTATCCTGTCGGTATGGTCGTCTCGCCCAACTGGCTGATCACGCTGCGCTATGCAAGCTATACGGCCTTCGAGACCATGAGTCGCGATCTGGCGGCCAATGATGTCGATTTCGCCCTGTCGGATGTGCCCGAACTCGCCATTCACCTGCTTGAGACCATCGTCAATCGTCTGGCGGATATTCTCGAAAACGCCGGGCATACCCTCGATACGATTTCACGCACTGTCTTTGCCGACAAGCGCTCGCGCAGGCGCGTGCGCAATGCCGATGTGCTGCGCCAGACACTCAGGAAGCTGGGCGAGAGCGGCGATCTGACCTCGTCGATCAGGGAAAGTCTGCTGGGGGTGGATCGCATAGGGATGTTCCTCGGCGATGCGCGCTATTTCGAGTTTCGCGATACGCTGCAGACGCGGCTGCGCATCATGGGTCGCGACGTGGCCTCACTGAACGACTACGTGGCGCAGATGACGGTCAAGGTACAGTTCCTGCTCGATGCGACGCTGGGCTTTATCAGTATCGACCAGAATGACGGCATGAAATTGCTGACCGTGGTGAGCTTCGTCGGTATTACCCCGACCCTGCTTGCGGGTATTTACGGTATGAATTTCAAGATCATGCCGGAACTCGAATGGCGCTACGGCTATTATTATGCGTTAGGCCTCATGGCTTTCTCGGTGCTGCTGCCCCTGTTCATTTTCTGGCGCCGGGGATGGTTTGGAGATCGTTCATCGTGAACCGGTACGCTCTGTCTGTTTTCCTACTCGCATTGGCTTCGATTGCCCATCAGGCTCTGGCTGGTCCCGTTACACAGACCACCACTCAGCAGGCCCAGGCGATGCTCGACAAGCTGGTGCAGGAGCCGCTGAAATTTGAAGGGGCAAGCGACTTCCCTCTCGGCTTCCGTCAGGCGCCTGGCTATCAGGGCAGGCAGCCAACCCGCGTGCTGATCGGCTATCATCTCGATGGATTGCAGATTGCAGGTGAATTCGTTGCACTCGATGCCGAGAACCGCCCGCTCCAGGCCGCGCCTTTGAACGGCCATCTTCTGGAAGCGAGCCGGGGCGAAACTGCGATAGCCTGTCGTGTCTACATCGCGCTTCCCAGCACATTGCATCTCAGCGGCATGTGCGGCCCGGCCCTAATCTCGGGGGCCTATAGCGAAAAGGTGAAAGCCCAGCCCCTGATGTTTCTTCTGCCCGGCCTGGGGGAAGGGGAGAACAGCTCCGGTGAGTACCTGATGAAGCCCTGGCGCGGCTGACCGGCACTATTGACAGAAAGCGTTATTTCTCATTAGACTGAACAGCAAGAGCCGCATGCGTTCACTGCATCGCGGCCTCTCTCACAAGACCTTTCGTCTTCGCTCATCGTCGGGCCCGGTTCTGCGGCCCATCTGACGGGGCATTCTTTCGCGATCGATCATCTGTCACGGATACGGATTCCGTCTCCCGAGCAGTGGACTATAGCCCATCTAAGGCGCTTTTCATGCATCTTGCTGAACTCAAGAAAAAATCACCTGCCGATCTGCTGGCCTATGCTGAAGAGCTGCAGATCGAAAACGCGTCCTCAATGCGCAAGCAGGACATCATGTTCGCCATTCTCAAGACCCTGGCGGATAATGATCAGGCCATCTATGGCGAAGGCACGCTGGAAATCCTGTCTGACGGTTTCGGCTTTCTCCGCTCACCCGAGGCCAATTACCTTCCTGGCCCGGACGATATCTATATCTCTCCCGCCCAGGTGCGCCGCTTCGGCCTGCGTCCCGGTGACACGGTTGAGGGTCAGATTCGCGCGCCGCGCGATGGTGAGCGCTATTTCTCGCTGCTCAAGGTCAACTCGATCAATTTCGAAGAACCTGACTCCGTTCGTCAGCGCATCAATTTCGACAATTTGACGCCGCTCTATCCCGAGCGTCGCCTGCGTATGGAAGTCGAGCAGGTCGGTGCCCCCGAGCCGCAGCCGACCGGCAAGGGCAAGAAAGACCAGCGCGACTACACGCCGCGCGTGATCGATCTCGTTGCTCCCATCGGTATGGGCCAGCGCGCCCTGATCGTGGCCCCGCCCCGCACAGGCAAGACCGTGATGCTGCAGAGCATCGCCTCGTCGATCAGTGCCAATCATCCTGACGTCTTCCTGATCGTTCTTCTCATCGACGAGCGTCCTGAAGAAGTGACCGACATGGCCCGCTCGGTGCGTGGCGAAGTCGTGTCGTCCACCTTCGATGAGCCCGCGACCCGCCACGTTCAGGTGACTGAAATGGTGCTCGAAAAGGCCAAGCGTCTGGTGGAACACAAGCGTGACGTTGTGATCCTGCTCGACTCGATCACCCGTCTTGCCCGCGCCTACAACACCGTTGTGCCCTCGTCGGGCAAGGTGCTGACCGGCGGTGTCGATGCCAACGCCCTGCAGCGCCCCAAGCGCTTCTTTGGTGCGGCGCGTAACATCGAGGAGGGTGGCTCGCTCACCATCATCGCCACGGCGCTGATCGATACGGGCAGCCGCATGGACGAAGTCATCTTCGAAGAGTTCAAGGGTACGGGTAACTCCGAACTCATCCTTGATCGCAAGCTCGCCGACAAGCGTACCTTCCCGGCTATCGATATCACCAAGTCGGGCACACGTAAGGAAGAACTCCTTGTCGATCGCGCCATGCTTTCGAAGATGTGGGTGCTGCGTCGTATCCTGTCGCCGATGGGCACGATGGATGCGATGGACTTCCTGCTCGACAAGCTGAAATACAGCAAGACGAACCAGGATTTCTTCGACGCCATGAACAACTGATTTTCGGGTCAGTTCGTGACGGTCAAGCCGCTGGGTGCCTGTGGGTGCCCGGCGGCTTTTTTTATGGGGCTTTACCCCATCCCCCGCCAAAGGGCCGTCGCCCTTTGGAAACCTTTAAATCGGGATGAAAGGGGCGCGCCCCTTTCCGGGGGACGGGGCAGCGCCCCGTGAAGGCCACGTTAGAGCGCGACACCTTCCAGACGCAGCAGATAGCGTTTGTCATCCAGTCCGCCTTCACCCGAATAGCCCCCGAGATGGCCTTTGCCGAGCACACGATGGCAAGGGATCAGAATGGGGATGGGGTTATGCGCCATGGCGCCGCCGATAGAGCGGGCGGAGCCGCCAGCCCTGGCAGCCAGTTCGGCATAGCTGACGGTCTGCCCATAGGGAACGTCGCGCAGGGCCGCCCAGACCGCCTTGCGATAGGTGGTACCCCAGGGCGTCAGTGGCAGGTCGAAACTTTCAGGCTCACCATCGAAATAGCGTTCCAGCATGGTCTGGGCGCGGGTAAGAAGGGGTGTCTTTTCCTGATCGCGTCCCCATCCCCAATCAAGGGCGACGATGGCGCCTTCATCCTCGCTGAGGGTGAGGGGACCGAGAGGAGAATGCAAAGAGAGCTGGGGCATAGAAGGAATTCACATGGTTGACGCGATGGAAAGCCCGGCAGCGCGCAAGGGCGAAGTCATTTTCGCTCTGGCGACAGGGGCCGGACGGGCGGCGATCGCCATCATGCGCGCAAGTGGTCCCGGCGCTCAAGAGGTGCTGGCCGGGTTGTGTTCAGACCGCCTTCCACTGCCGCGACAGGCGAGCCTGCGAGCGCTGCGTCATGAGGGCGAGCATCTGGACGATGCCATGGTGCTGTGGTTGCCGGGCCCGCGTTCCTATACCGGTGAAGACGGGTTCGAACTGCATCTTCATGCCGGGCCCGCGGTGATCGATCGTGTTGCCCTGGCCCTGACCGTACTTGGGGCGCGACCGGCCGAGGCGGGGGAGTTCACGCGTCGTGCGGTGCAGGCTGGCAGGCTCGATCTGCTGCAGGCAGAAGCCATCGGCGATCTGGTTGAGGCCGAAAGCGAAAGCCAGAGGCAGCAGGCGCTGGCCCAGGCCGATGGTGCGCTCAGCCGTCTATACGAAGGCTGGAGCGAGCGTCTGAAAATCCTTTTGGCGCATCAGGAGGCATTGATCGACTTCCCGGACGAAGATCTTCCGGATTCTGTCGAGCAGATGCTTGCGAACACACTTGATGATCTGCGCGCGGCGTTGAGTGCCCATCTGGCAGATAAGCGCGGTGAGATTGTGCGGCGCGGTCTGACCGTCGTGATTGCAGGCGCGCCCAATGTCGGCAAGTCGAGCCTGCTCAATTATCTGGCTGGCTATGATGCGGCCATCGTGACGCATCGTGCCGGGACGACGCGCGACGTCATTGCCATCGACTGGCTTTTTCATGGCGTACGCCTGCGCCTCGTCGACACGGCGGGGCTGCGTGAGACCGAAGACGAGATCGAGGCCGAAGGTATCAAGCGGGCGATGTTTCACGTGGAACATGCAGACCTCGTGCTGCACGTGATGGCGGGTGAAGCCGAAATGCCGTTGCGGCCTGATGCGCTTCTGGTGAGCAACAAGATCGATCTGCAGCCCGCCATTGCGGGTAGCCTGGGGTTGAGTGTGCAGACAGGCGAAGGGATGCAGGCTTTCGAGGCGGCGCTTGCTGAACGCATCAAGGGGCTGACGGCTGGGGTAGGTGCCCCCCTGACCCGTGCGCGCCACAGAGCCGGAATTGAGGAGGCACTGCTTTATCTCGACCAGGCGCGCAATGCTTCCTGGCCAGAAGTGAGGGGTGAGGCGCTACGTCTGGCCATGCGCGCGCTCGGGCGCCTGACGGGACAAGTTGATGTCGAGTCCCTGCTGGATGTGATATTTGGACAATTCTGCATTGGTAAATGAGGGCTGTGTGAACGAGTTTGATGTTGTCGTCATAGGCGGCGGACATGCGGGAAGTGAGGCGGCGGCAGCTTCGGCACGGTTCGGTGCGCGTACGCTTCTTCTGACCCAGAAACCCGAAATGATCGGTGCCATGTCGTGCAACCCGGCGATTGGCGGCATAGGCAAGGGCCATCTGGTGCGCGAAATCGACGCGCTTGACGGCCTCATGGGGCGTGCTGCCGACCGGGCAGGTATTCATTTCAAGCTGCTGAACCGTTCCAAGGGGCCTGCCGTGCACGGGCCGCGTGCGCAGGCCGACCGCTATCTTTATCGCAACGCCATTCAGGCGCTTCTTGCAGAGACGCCCAATCTGACCATCCTCGCTGGTGAGGTGGCTGATCTGGAAATTCACGACGGTCGTGTCACGGGTGTCGTATGCGAGGACGGGCGGGTTTTCAGATGCGGCGCTGTGGTCGTCACCAGCGGCACGTTTCTGCGCGGGGTCATTCATATCGGTCATACACAGGAGCAGGCGGGGCGCATCGGTGAGCGCCCGGCAGCTCGTCTGGGTGAGCGGCTGGAGGCAATGGGCCTGCGTATGGGGCGCCTCAAGACCGGTACACCTGCGCGTATCGCACGAGACTCGATCGACTGGGAATCGCTCGTCGAAGACAAGGGCGATGCGCTGCCGGAGCCTTTCAGCCGCCTGACTGACAGGATCACGACCGATCAGTTGTCATGCCGCATCACCACCACTACGCCCGAAACGCATCAGATCATTCGCGATAATCTGGCGCTTTCTGCGCTCTACGGCGGAGCGATTGCAGGAAGGGGGCCTCGCTATTGTCCGTCGATCGAAGACAAGGTCGTGCGCTTTGGCGAGAAGGACGGGCATCAGATCTTTCTCGAGCCTGAGGGGCTGCCGGGTAATCCGGGCGGCGATCTGGTCTATCCGAACGGGATCTCTACCAGCCTGCCCGCAGATATCCAGGCGCTGATGATCGCTTCCATTCCGGGGCTGGAAAAGGCGCGTATCGTCACGCCGGGCTACGCTGTGGAATATGATTATGTCGACCCAAGAGAGCTGGCGCCCAGCCTTGCGCTGACAGCCATGACAGGGCTCTATCTCGCAGGGCAGATCAACGGCACCACCGGCTATGAAGAGGCTGGTGCGCAGGGGCTTCTGGCCGGGCTGAATGCCGCCCGTTTCGTGGTGGGGAATGCGCCCCTCATTCTGGGTCGCGATCAGGCCTATCTGGGGGTGATGCTCGATGATCTCACGCTTCAGGGGGTGTCCGAGCCTTATCGCATGTTCACATCGCGTGCCGAGTATCGTCTGAGTCTGCGTGCTGACAATGCCGATCTGCGTCTGACAGCACTGGGCAAGGCCATGGGCTGTGTCGGTGCCGAGCGGGCAGCGAAGCTGGAAGAAGATGAAAGCGCTATTGCTCAGGCGATGGAGCAAGCGCGTCAGGCTCTTCACGCGCCGCAGGATCTGGCAGCGCAGGGCATCACCGTATCTCAGGACGGAAGGCGCCGTTCGCTGCTCGATGTGCTATGCGGCCAGACTGAAGAGGGGGCGGTCGAGCGTCTGGCGCCGTGGTTTGCGGCGTTGCCTTTGCGTGTGCGGCGGCATGTCGAGACTGAGGCCCGCTACGGTGGCTACCTGCAACGACAGGAGCGTGAGATCAGGCAGCTCGCCGGCGAGGCGCAGATCACTCTGCCAAGCGATCTCGATTATGCCCGCATCGGCGGGCTGAGCAGTGAAATGAAGGAGCGTCTTTCACTGGCAAGACCGGCCAATTTTGCTGCCGCGCAGCGTGTGCCGGGTGTGACACCTGCTGCCATGATTGCGCTTCTGGCTCATGTGAGGGCTATGGCATGAATGGCGTTTCACGTGAAACCAGAGAACGTCTGGAAGCCTTTGCAGCAATTCTCGAAAAATGGAATGCGCGCATCAATCTGGTGAGCCCGCGTGATATGCCTCATCTGTGGGAGCGTCATATCGAGGATTCTCTCAGGCTGGTGCCATATATCGAGCACGGTTCCCGCGTGATCGATCTCGGCTCCGGCGGGGGGTTCCCGGCGCTCATGATCGGGATCGCCTGCGACGCCGAGATGGTCATGGTCGAGTCAGACCAGCGCAAATGTGCCTTCCTGCGCGAGGCGGCGCGAGCCTGCGGTGTGAAAGCCCAGGTCGTGTCCAGGCGCATCGAGCAGGCAGAGGTTGCGCCTGCACCTTATGTGACGGCACGGGCTCTGGCCTCGCTCTCACAATTGCTGGAATGGAGCGCGCCATTTCTTCTGCCGGAGGGAAAAGCCCTGTTTTTGAAAGGGAAAAATCTGCCGGACGAGTTGACCGAAGCCGAACGGTGCTGGCACATGCAGCATAGAATTCTGGACAATCGCGCCGCCTCAGGGGGCGCCATCATCGAGATAAGCGATATCAGACGTGTCGACTAACGACACGGGCAAGAAGGCCCGTATCCTCGCCATCACCAACCAGAAAGGTGGTGTGGGCAAGACCACAACAGCAATCAATCTGGCCGCGGCGCTTGCCAGTACGCAACGCGTGCTGCTGGTCGATCTCGACCCGCAGGGCAATGCCTCGACCGGGCTGGGGGTTGATTACAATGCCCGCCAGATCGGCAGCTATGCTGCCCTGATGCAGGAGGCGCCGCCTGAAAAGCTACCCCGCCCGACCGAGACGCCCAATCTCGATATCATCGTAGCCAACACCGATCTGGCCGGCGCCGAGATCGAACTGATTGGCGGCGAGCGACGCGAGTTTCGCATCCGTGAGGCGCTGGAAGCCCTCTCGGGTCGCTATGACGTCATTCTGATCGATTGTCCGCCAAGCCTCGGGCTGTTGACGCTCAACGCCCTTGTGGCGTCCGATGCCGTGCTGATTCCGCTGCAATGCGAGTTTTTCGCTCTTGAGGGGATCAGCCAGATCGTCCGCACGGTCGACCGAGTGCGCCGGGCGTTCAATGCCGATCTGCATGTGGCCGGTATCATTCTCACCATGTACGACCGGCGCAACAACCTGTCAGAACTGGTTGCTGCCGATGCGCGCAATTTCTTCGGTGAGCAGGTGCTTGAGACGCTGATTCCGCGCAATATCAAGATATCCGAAGCGCAGAGCCATGGATGCTCCGTGCTCGAATATGATCGTCGCAGCAGCGGCGCCGCTGCCTATCTCGCTCTGGCGCAGGAAATTGCCGGACGTCTGGGTATCACCGACAAGGAAGGGGCTTCGTCATGAGCAAGAAACCGGCTCCGCGCCTTGGGCGCGGTCTCGCGGCCCTTCTCGGCGATCAGGCCATCGACATGCCCAGAGCGCAGTCTCCCAGCCATGAGAGCGCTCCCAATCCCTCCATGCTCGGTGTCGATCTGCTGGCCCCCGGGCCGTTTCAGCCGCGTGTGGACATGGATGAGGGGCGTCTGAACGAGCTGGCGGATTCGATCCGCAGCCGTGGCGTTCTGCAGCCTATTCTGGTGCGGCCCGACCCCGACCAGAAAGGGCGCTACCAGATCATCGCGGGTGAACGCCGCTGGCGTGCGTCGCAGCGCGCCGGGCTGCATGAAGTGCCGGTGCATGTGCGTCTGCTGGATGATGCCGATGCCATGGCGGCCGCTCTGGTCGAAAACCTTCAGCGCGCCGATCTGAACGCGATCGAAGAGGCAGAAGGGCTGCAAAGGCTTCTAACCGATTATGCGCTGACGCAGGAAGAGCTGGCTGGTGCGGTGGGCAAGTCACGCCCCCATATCGGCAACATCCTGCGCCTGCTGAACCTGCCCGAGGCAGTGCGTCAGAAGGTACGTGACGGGATGCTGAGCGCTGGGCATGCCCGTGCGCTTCTGGCCCATCCTGACCCCTGTGCAGCAGCCGATATCGTGATCGCTCGTGGGCTCAATGTGCGTCAGACAGAGGCTCTTGCCCGTCAGGCCCCGAAGGCCGAACAGGAAGTGATCAAGGCCCCGCGTGATAATGAGCTGGTGCGTCTCGAGCGCGACCTGGCCACGAAGCTCGGGCTCAAGGTCAAGATCGAGTTCAATGGCAAGGGCGGATCGCTGCGTCTCGACTATCGCAGCCTCGACCAGTTCGACACGCTGATGCGTCTGTTATCGCCGGAGAAAGCTTCCTGATAGTTACGGATGCGGAATAGTGCATTTTTCCTCTTGATGCCTGTTCCGCCCCCTGTTAGAAGCCACCTCACCGGAGCGGGGCTATGGGCACATAGCTCAGTTGGTAGAGCAGCTGACTCTTAATCAGCGGGTCCAAGGTTCGAGCCCTTGTGTGCCCACCATTGCCCCGCCGGTACCTCCCTTTACATTATGCACCCAACCAGAAGACCATGATCTTCTATTCATTATCGTGCTCTGGCCAGTTCGCTTTTGTGCCTGAGGCCCTGAAGCGGGTTTGCCTGAATTATGTGGGATTATGGCTACGCGCCGCCTCCAGAGGCTGTTCGGCGCCTTGGGAAGCATAGATCTGCCCTGCACGTCTCTCCTGTTGGAGAAGAAATGCTTCCGGACGTCATGATGCGTGACAGCACAGGGCGCCAGAACAAGCAGAGATTTTCAGAAGGAAACGCTGGCTGGGATGGGAGGGATCGAACCTCCGAATGGCGGAATCAAAATCCGCTGCCTTACCGCTTGGCTACATCCCATTGCGTGTCAGGGCTTTTAGTCTGCCTCTCGGCAGACGTAAAGCCATTATGTTTCGAGTTCGAGTGAATGATCGGCGATGCCCGTATTGCGGGTTGCCTCTTCCATCAGGCGGTCGGGCGAGGGCTTGAGCGCGCCGTAGCGCTCTGCCTTGTCCAGCGCCTGATCGAGCGCTGCCATGGTCTGGGAGAGATCGGGGCTTTCGTCCTTTTCCCAGGCGCGCAGGGCAAAGCCCCAGACACCTACCAGCGCATTCAGACGCATCGCCCCGCCAAAGCCGCTGCGGTCGATACCGCCGAGATCGGCCATCCAGCGCATGGTGTCGAGCGTTGCGGCGCCGAGAATGACGGCAAGGCCCGGTTCGGTCGGCAGGGCCTGCAGCACGGCGCGAATGCCCTCGCGATATTGCTGGAAGACGTCAAAGCGACGCATGAAGAGGTCAAAAATACGCTCGCGTACAGAGCCGCCAAGACCATCGTCCCGGAAAGCCGACTCATCGGCCAGTCGCCCCAGGCGAAGCAGCAATGTGTGACGGAAGGCAAAGCGGGCACGGACTTCATCGACTGCAAGTCCGGCTCGATGCGCGGCCTCTACCAGCGAGAAACGATGCCAGCCCTTATCAGCGGCGAGGGTGAAACCCGCCTCCAGAAGTGCGAGATCAAACTCTTCGCGATCGATATCCGTCATGAACCTGTCCCTGTCTTGAAGCGCCCGATAATAACCTATGGGCGCGTCGTGACAATCGAATGACAGGTTCAGAGGCGGGTTTTCGTCTCAGGAGGCCATCTCTTTCGCCCGTGCCATGGCCTGGTCAACGGCCCTGGTCATGGTCTCGGGCCACGCTTCCGGTGCCATGAGGACATCAAGTGCCCTGGCAGTGACGCCATTGGGGCTCGTGACGTTCTTGCGCAGGGTCGCGCTCTTCTCGTCCGAGGCAGCAATCAGCGCGCCTGCCCCTGACACCGTACCGCGCGCGATGAGCCGCGCCGTTTCGGCAGGCAGGCCGACACGCAGGGCCTCCTTTTCCAGCAATTCGGCCAGAAGGAAGACATAGGCCGGGCCACATCCCGAGATTGGCGTCAGGGCTTCAAGCTGGGCTTCGCTCTCGACCCAGGCAACGTCGCCCACGGCCGAAAGCAGCGCCGTGCAGAGCGTGCGTCCGTCCTCATCAAGATCCTGACTGACGACGCCTGTCACGCCCTTGCCAATCGCCGCAGGCGTATTGGGCATGGCACGCACGATCTTCGTGCTGGCGGCGTCACCACAGGCGGCGCGCAGGCTGTCTATGGTGCGTGCAGCCAGCATGGAGATGATGATGGCGCCATCAAGGAACGGACGCAGCGACGCGAGCGCCTCTTCCATTCCGGCTGGCTTGACCGCCAGAATGATGATGTCGGGTTTGAAATCGGCAGGAATTTCACTTGCTGTGCGGGCCAGGCGATGAGGGGCAGGCGGGGCAGCGCAGCTGCGGTCGAGAATGACCGAAGGGGCGACGCCCTGTTCGAGCCAGCCCTGCCAGAGTGCGCCGCCCATCTTGCCGCAGCCGACGAGAAGTAGAGAAGGCAGGCTCATGCTTCACCCATACAATCGAGCATGGCGGCTTCGAGGGCTTCTGCCGGCGTCTTGCCGCTCCAGAGTGTAAACTGGAAGGCGGGGTAGAACCGCTCGCATTCCGTGATGGCGATATCGATCATGTCTTCCATGCTTTCTGCGGCAAGGCTGGTCGCACCGCGCAACAGAACCGAGTGCCGGAAAACCGGCGTGCCGGTCTCGAGGTCGAGGCTGAAATGCCCGATCCAGAGACGCTCATTGGCGAGCGCGATGAGTTCGTACAGAGCCTTGCGGCGATTGGCGGGAGCCCGCAGGTCGAAGGTGCAGGTGAAGTTCATGGCCGCAATTTCGCGGGACCATGAAAAATACAATCCATAGTCGCACCATTTGCCCGGCGCTTCGGCGGCCATTTCCGATTCGGTACGGCGGTCGAACGCCCAGTCATGGCCGCAGACGATCTGCTCCATGACGTCGAGCGGATTGGTATCCTGATGCGAGGAGGAGGAGAAGGAAAGAGCAGGCATTCGGGACTCCCTGGGCCGGTGATGCGCGACGCGAGGCGGTGCGCATCATGATGTCTGCAAAGATATGAAAACCCGCGGAAATCAGACCGCGAATCGTCATATCAGGTCACGTTACGGATGCCCGGCCCCGGTTGCAAGGACGCAGATATCCGCAGAGTTCAAGAGTGCGATGAAGGGGCGGTAACGGCTTTTTCCAGATCGGCGAGACGCTCCTCGATACGGGCGAGGCGGTCATTGGCATCTTCCTGGGCCATGCGGGCGCGGGTGGCCAGCTCACGGGCCACGTCGAGCTCGTCGCGACGCACCAGATCAAGCGAGGAGAGCACTTCGTCGATACGGGCGCGTACGACGGCGTGAAGCTCTTCGCGCAGCCCAGTCAGGGCCGAGAACGCGCCTCCGGCGGCGCCTGCAAGATCATCGAAAAAACGGGGCCGGTCTGCCATGGCGGTTTCCTTGCTGTCTTGGCGTCCGGTCTGGCGACCGGGCGATTATGAGGCCCCCGTGCGTTCAGTCGGGGCCAAGCTGTGCCCAGACTGACTCTCACCTCTGCCAAGAGCAACGCAGGAGGCCCCGTCAGGGATGCCCGTGCCGCGTTTTTCTCCGGCTGGTGTGGCTTGGAGGTTGCGTTGCGGCGTCTTATACAGGTTCCATGATGATCGTCACCGGCGGCGCCGGATTTATTGGTTCGTGCCTGGTCGCTGCGCTCAAGGCGCGGGGCGAGGTTGTCGCGGTCGTGGACCGCCTTCGTGACCAGGGCAAATGGCGTAATCTTGCCCAGCATCCGCCCGATCTGCTGATCGATCCGGACGCGCTCGAGACGTTCCTGTCGAACTCGACCGAGATCACTGCCGTGTTTCACATGGGGGCGATCAGCAGTACCACGGCCCGTGATGGTGATCTGGTGTGGCGCACCAATGTCGAGCTGTCTGAAACCCTGCTCGACTGGTGTGCGGTGCGTGACGTACCGTTCTTCTATGCGTCTTCGGCAGCCACTTACGGGGCGGCAGACAGGCCCGAGCTCTTTTCCGATGCGCCTGACTCGTTGTCCGCGCTCAGACCCCTCAATCTTTATGGCTGGTCCAAGCATGTCTTTGACCAGCATCTCCAGGCCCGGATCGACTCGGGTGGTCTGATGCCACGCCAGTGGGCGGGGCTCAAATTCTTCAATGTCTATGGCCCCAACGAGTATCACAAAGGGTCGATGATCTCCGTCGTGAAGGTCAAATACGACGAGGTGATGCGCGGTGCACCGGCGAGGCTTTTCCGTTCTGACCGGCCAGATCTGGAAGATGGCGCTCAGGCACGCGATTTCATCTGGGTAGGCGACCTGATTTCGGTCATGCTCTGGCTGCACGACCATCCTAGGGTCAGCGGGCTTTTCAATTGCGGCACGGGCACGGCTCGTACCTATGTCGATCTCGCCAATGCCGTGTGCGATGCCGCGGGTGTGCCGCGCCGCATAGAGTTCATCGACATGCCCGAGTCTTTGCAGGGGCAATATCAATCCTATACCTGTGCCGACATGACCCGTCTGCGTGAAGCGGGCTATGATCGACCCTTCACCTCGCTTGAAGACGGTATCACGCGCTATGTGCGCGATTATCTCGCGACGCCAGACCCCTATCTGTAAAGTTTCCCATGCAATCCCACCCGATCATCCTGCCCCAGTTCGATCCGATTGCCGTTCATCTGGGGCCACTGGCCGTGCATTGGTACGCGCTGGCCTATATCCTCTCGATCCTGATCGGGTGGAAAATCGCCATCCGGCTCTGCGGCCTGGCGCCGCGTGCTGCGACACGGGAACAAGTGGATGATTTCGCCTTCTGGGCCATGCTCGGCGTCGTGCTCGGGGGGCGGCTGGGATATATCCTGTTCTACAAGCCGGGTTTCTATCTCACCCATCCGCTCTCCATCCTTGAGGTCTGGCAGGGGGGAATGTCTTTCCATGGTGGTGCGCTGGGCGTGATTCTGGCGCTTGCCTGGTTCACCTGGCGCAACGGGCTCAGCTTTCTGTCTTTCTCCGACCGCATCACCATCATCGTGCCGCTCGGTCTTGGGCTTGGCCGCTGTGCGAACTTCATCAATGGTGAATTATGGGGACGCCCGGCGCCGGACTGGCTGCCCTGGGCGATGGTGTTTCCGACGGGCGGCCCTGTCGCGCGTCATCCCTCGCAGCTTTATGAGGCGCTGACTGAAGGGCTGCTGCTGCTTGCTGTCATGCTCGTTGTCGCGAGCCGCCCCTGGGCGCGCATGCGCTATGGCTTTCTCTCCGGTCTGTTCCTGTTCGGCTATGCGGTGGCGCGCAGCTTCTGCGAGCTTTTTCGCGAACCTGATGCGTTTATCGGCTTTCTGCCTTTCGGCGTGACGATGGGGCAGGTGCTCTGCATTCCGATGGCGCTGGCCGGGCTTTGGCTTATGGCCTATGGCATGCGTCACCCGCATTCGATCGAGGGAGAAAAGGTCGATGGCTGATCAGGCACCGCGTGGCTGGGTGCTGCAGGCAGATTCCTTGGCCTTTCTGCGTCATGGCTTCTTCACCCGATTGGGCGGCGTCTCGCCCAGCCCGTTCAATTCGCTCAACTGCTCCCTGGCCTCTGCCGACCGGCCGGAAAACATTGCCGAAAATCGTGGTCGGGTTGCGCGGTTTCTTGGGGTCGAAGCGCCCTCGCTGCTGGGGCTGACGCAGACCCATTCAGCTGATGTTGTGACCCTGACGCACGGAACGCCTGTCTGGCAGACCGGACGTGGCCCCAAGGCCGACGCGCTCGTGACCGATCGCGATGATCTGGCGCTTGGTGTCATCACCGCCGATTGCGGCCCGGTTCTGTTTGCCAGTCCCGATGGCCATGTCGTGGGCGCAGCCCATGCAGGATGGCGTGGAGCGGTCGGAGGCGTACTTGAGGCAACGCTTTCGGCCATGGCAGCTCTTGGTGCCGGGGATGTCGTGGCCAGTGTCGGGCCCTGCATCCGTCAGGAGAGTTACGAAGTCGGACCCGAGATGCGCGAAGCCGTGCTCGATACCTCTCCTGAGGCGGCCCATTTCTTCCTGCCTGCCTTGCGTGACGGACATTTTCTTTTCGATATGCCCGGCTACTGCCTTCACAGATTGCGTCGTGCCGGGCTGCACCATGTTTCTGCGGTAGGGCTCGATACGCGTTTCGATGTCAGGCGCTTTTTCAGCCACCGTCGTCGCACCCTGGCCGGTGGTGGTGCGATTGGCCATCAGATTTCGGCCATCCGGGCAGGAGCCCGGGCATGAAGGGGTCTCTGAAAGCCTGTATCGGTCTGTTCAGCACCATGACCCTGCTGGCAGGGTGCGTGGACATGCCGCATCCGTTTGGTGATCCCGGACCGGAAGGCCGTCGTCTGGCACTGACCACGCCGCCGCCGCGTCTGGCGGTGCCGACCCCGCCTGATTCGTTGCTCGATAATACGGCCTCGGCGCTCTGGGCGAGAGAGGTCGCAACCCAGCTGGTTGATCAGTCACTTCCTGCGGTGGCGCAGCCAGCCAAGCCCGGTGACTGGTGGCTCAAGCTCTCTGCGACCCTGCAGGGCAGCGATGTGACGCCGCATTATGTCGTGATGATGCCCAATGGCGAAGCGCGCGGCCACTGGGATGCGGCGCCCGTCCCGGCTTCCGTCTGGGCGCAGGGCGAAAAGCCTGTGCTTTCCTCGCTGGCCGCCGCATCGGCACCGCAGATCAGCTCGGTTCTGACCGGTATTCAGGCTGCGATGATGCAAGCTGACCCGCATAGCCTCAAGCGCCGCCCCGCCAAGGTGTATTTCAAAGGCGTAAAGGGCGCCCCCGGTGACGGGAATGTCTCGCTGGCGCGCGCTTTTACTGCAAGCTTTCCTGACAGGCATGACCAGTTGCAGAGCACGCCCAAGGACGCCGATTACAGCGTCGAGGCGATTGTGACCGTGAGCGATGGCCCTGCCGGCACGACTGGCCACCCAAGCCAGCATATCGAGATTTCATGGCGCACAGTGGCTGCCGACGGCAAGGAGGCGGGCGCTGCCACGCAGCTACATGATATCGACGCCCATTCACTGGATGGGCCTTGGGGGGATGTTGCCATGGCCGCAGCTTCCGAGGCAGCGGGTGGCGTGCATCAGATCATCACCAATTACTCAGGACGTGATCACAAGCCCTTGCCACCGGAAACGCCTGCGACGAAAAAATAGCCCCCCTTGCCATGCAGGTGCGGCAACATGTTGCTCAAGGCATTACCGCCCCCATGCGCTATAGCGCGCTTCAGCCAAGGCGCCGTATGGCGGTGACAATCTCGGCCCCAAGAGCGCCAGGCCTCGTGATACGGTAACGCTGAGAGGTTGCATCCTGAAGCTTGAGAAAGGGTGACACATCCAGATAGAGGGCCCTGTTTCCCGCAATAGAATCGATCATGCGCTGTGTGCCAAAAACATAGCCGTCATGATTGAGGACGATGAGCGTCTTGTTCTCGAAGAATGCCGCATTCATGAAAGCCGAGCCTGAAAAGCCGATGAAAACGGCGTGGCTATCCCAAAAAGCCAGCTGCTCCTGCAATGAGAGACATTCAGGATGACAGGATCTGATGCCGAGAGCCATCAGAAGGCTCGTCAGTTCGTCTTCTCCGTCATAACTGCGCGTGGGTGAACGGGTCAGACTGCGAGAGAGAAAGACTGGATATTTCTCAGGCGCTGTCCCACGGGAGCCAAGAATCTTCCTTCCCAGTTCCCGCATGAATGTGCCCCAGATTTCGTAGCAATGTGCGTTTTCGATAAAAGCTGGTTCGGCAACCATGATGTTTCTCATCATGGTATTTTCCGGAACATGAAAAATCTGTGTCTCGTTGATATTCAGAATTTCGAATATTCTGCTCATGAACGGGAGGTTTTTTTCCGAAATCCTGCGATTGGGGAAAACATATCCCGCGTAATGACGCTGCCATTTCTGAATATGCCAGAGACGCTGCAACGTGCTGGTGAGAAAATGGCCAAAATGGTCGTGAAAATAGCCCAGCCAGAAGCAGTCTTCCGGTCCGTCACAGACAGGTAGATCAGGCGAGATCACCCGCGGAGCGTAAACATGATAATCGAAGGTGCCGGCAATATTTTCCCCTGCGCAATAAGTGGCGTTTTCAATCAGAATACCAGCAGGTGTATAAAGCGTGTGATGGCGTACGAGCGCGGCCTCATGATGGGAAAACGAAGGGTTTCCCGTCAGAACAAGTGACCTTCCAAACGTGTTCGGGCAATGAAGATCTTTTTCTTGCAACATTACTTTTAATATTTAAATTATTTTCACTGATAAATAAATATAAAACATAACATATAATAAATAACTATTTGATAAAAATTACAAATACAAAAACAATATGATAAAATATCTTAAAATTATCTGTTGGGTAACATAGGCAGTATGGAAACGATGAAATTTATCGCGGATATCTTTCTTAAGTATCGAAAAATTTATCACACCCGGAGATTGTTCAATATTTTATGAGGTTATTTTTATCATGAAGAATTCTCTGATTCTTTGGTGTATTGACTGGATAATAACGATCAAGGACACGGTTCTCGTGCGCGTAAAAATTTTCATCTCCGGAATGCTGTCATCAGCCCTGCTTCTGGCAGGCTGTGCGACAGAATCCTCACATACTCTGCCCGTGCCTCCCGTTCAGGTAGCGCAGACGCCCTATAACGGGCCACGCATCCCGATTGCCGCAGGTAAATTCGCCAACAGGTCGAACTACATGAACGGGATCTTTTCCGATGGTATTGATCGTCTGGGAAACCAGGCGCGCGTGATTCTTCTGACGCGCCTGCAGCAATCGGGCCGGTTTTCGGTCATGGATCGGGATAATCTGGCCGAGGGAAAGCAGGAGGCAGGATTCCTGCGACAGGGGCAGTCGATCCAAGGCGCGCAGTATCTTGTAACCGGCGACGTGACGGCGTTCGGTCGCAAGGATGTGGGCGATATGCAGCTTTTCGGTATTGCCGGTCGGGGGCACAGCCAGATTGCCTATGCCAAGGTGAGCCTGCAGATCGTCAATCCTCTTACCTCCCAGATCGTGGCAACCAGCGAAGGGGCAGCAGAATACAGCCTGTCCGATCGCGAAGTGATCGGGTTTGGCAGCACAGCCGCCTATGACTCGACCCTCAATGGCAAGGTACTCGATCTGGCTATCCAGGATGCCGTGAACCATTTCGCCCAGGAGGTCGATTCGGGTCAGATTCACTGACTCTCTGTGACTTCGATCCTACTTATAAAACCAATAAATGGATTTCCAAACCATGTCTCGTTACGCAAGAATTCTGGCAGGCATAGCGCTGCCAGGAGTTCTGGCTGCCTGCTCCGGGCAGTCAACGCCGCCGCTCTATAGCTGGCAGAATTTTCAGGCTCAGCAATATCTCTACCTTCAGGGCAAGACAGATCCGCTGGCCCAGATTAACGTCATGGAAAAAGACATGGAGAAGGCGCGCGCCAAGGGGCTTTCGGTTCCTCCTGGTTTTCATGCACATCTCGGCCTGCTTTATGCCACAGAGGGCAAGACCGATCTGGCGCAGCAGGAATTCACTCAGGAAAAGACGCTTTTTCCTGAAGCCACCACCTATATGGACTTCCTGCTGAAGAATCTCGGTCAGGCCCCAGGCTCGTCTTCCAATTCGCCCCAGACTCAGAATGTCAGTGCGCCTCAAAATACGAAGGTGTCGTCATGAAGTCTTTTTCTTTGATGGGGCGTTTTGCCGCGCTGGCGCTCTGCTTTGCCGTTACAGCCTGTGCCTCACAGGTCAAAGCTCCCGATTACACCGCTTTCAAGGCTGCGAAGCCGCGCACCATCCTCGTTTTGCCGCCGGTCAATCATACGCCCGATATCAAGGCTACCAGCGGTCTGTTGTCGCAGATGACACTGCCGCTGGCCGAGGGCGGTTATTACGTCATTCCCGTCACGCTCGAGACCGAGACATTCCGACAGAACGGATTGAGCGTTCCTGATGAAATCATTCAGGTCCCCGCCGAAAAGCTGCGTACGATTTATGGCGCCGATGCCGTGCTGTACACCACCATTACCGATTACGGCTCGGTCTATCACGTGATCAACAGCAACACCGTCGTGACAGCCAGTGCGAAGCTCGTGGATCTGAAGACCGGCTCAGTGCTCTGGACTGGGACCGGAACGGCTTCGAGCGCTGAGAAGAATCAGAATTCCGGCGCTGGTGGTCTGATCGGTGTGCTCGTCAATGCGGCTATCAATCAGGTTGTCGATAGCCTGACGGATGAGAGTTTTGTCGAAGCCGGCACAGCCGCCAACCGTCTTCTGAAGGTAGGGCCGCCGGATGGTCTGCTCTACGGGCCGCGTTCGGTGAAATACGATACCGACTGAAGCTGTCTGTCCTCCCTCTCTCCGGAGACGGGGAGGGGGGGATGACAGGAGCATCGTTCCTATAGAAACACAGTCCCGCTGATATCAGGTGGCATCTGGCCTGATGGTAGGGAAAGTGTTTGGGATATGCTGGACGGATATGATGACGTCGGAAGCCCCCCCTTTGGGGTGGATACCCAGCACATGGGTGGCGAGAGTCACAGAGTTGTAAAAAACGCTCTATCGGTCGATCCGGGCCGCCATGAATTAATGACAGCGTGGCGCGGCGTTGTTAGAAGGCCGCGTTTGCTGCCGTCCCGGACCGGAGTCGTTTCCCGATGAAGATCGTCGCCTGTAACAGTAACCTGCCTCTGGCGCGTGCCGTGGCTCAGGAGCTGCGTTTGCCTCTGTGCAAGGTGTCGGTGCGGCGCTTCGCCGATGCCGAGGTCTTCGTCGAGATCCAGGAAAACGTGCGTGGCGAAGACGTCTTCGTCATTCAGAGCACCTGTTCGCCGACCAATGACAATCTGATGGAACTGCTGATCATGCTTGACGCCCTGCGTCGCGGGTCGGCTCGTCGTGTCACGGCTGTGATGCCCTATTTCGGCTATGCCCGTCAGGATCGCAAATCCGGTCCGCGTACGCCGATCAGCGCCAAGCTGGTGGCCAACCTGCTTGTCGAGGCTGGTGCGAACCGCATTCTGACCATGGATCTGCATGCCATGCAGATTCAGGGATTTTTCGATATTCCGGTCGATAACCTTTATGCCGCACCGCTTTTCAAGCGCGACATCAATGCCCGTCACCCGAATGAAGACCTCATGATCGTCTCGCCGGATGTCGGCGGCGTGGTTCGTGCCCGTCAGCTCGCGCAGCGTCTGAACACCGATCTGGCCATCATCGACAAGCGTCGCGAACGCGCCGGTGTGTCCGAGGTCATGAACGTGATCGGTGATGTCGCGGGGCGCTACTGCATTCTGGTCGATGATATCGTCGATAGCGGTGGTTCGCTGTGCAACGCGGCCGAAGCTCTGATGAAGCATGGTGCCGCCGGGGTCGAGGCTTATGTGACCCATGGTGTGCTGACCGGCATGGCAGTCGATCGCGTCAAGGCGTCTCCGCTCAAGATGCTGACGCTCACCGACAGCATTCCTGCGACGGATGTCATGGAAGAATCGCCCAATATTCGTCAAATCAGCACGGCCAATCTGCTGGCGCGCGCCATGAGTGCTGTGGCAGATGAAAGCTCTGTCTCTTCGCTTTTCGACTAAGGACCGGTTTTCATGCTGCTTCGTCGCCCCTTCTGGTATCTGCGCCACGGTCAGACCGACTGGAACGCACAGAATCTCTCTCAGGGCCGGACAGATATCCCGTTGAACGCCACAGGGCGGGAGCAGGCCATCAAGGCGGGAGACTCACTCTCCCGTCACTGGCGCGATGGCGCTTCGCCCATCGCCCGCATCGTTTCTTCCCCGCTGACACGCGCCCATGACACCGCGCTGGCCGCGCAGGAGGCGATTGCCGTTTCGAGCGGCGTCACCCTGCCGCTGGTGACCGATCAGGGCCTCGAGGAAGTCTGCTTCGGCGTAATGGAAGGCGAACCCATGGGCGACTGGTACGATCCCTGGATCGAAGGTCAGTTCACACCCGAAGGTTGCGAAACCTTCGAGGGGCTCAAGACCCGTGCGGCTGAAGCCGTCAATCGCGCGCTCGAACAGGACGGTATCCCCATGATCGTGGCCCATGGCGCGCTTTTCCGTGCGCTGCGTGCTGCGATGAGCCTGTCGATCAATGTGCGTCTGGCCAATGCTGTGCCACTCTACTGCGACCCGACAGAGAATGGCTGGGTTCTCACCGCTTACGAGTGAGCGATGCGGGGCGCTGCTCCGCGCCTCGGGAACGGAACAGATCCCTTTCATCCCTGACTGAAACAGTGTCAGGATCAAAGGGGCTGTGCCCCTTTGCGGGTTTCGGGGCAGAGCTCCGAGAAGAATCCCCCTCCGAATCCCGAAGAACATTGCTTTACCCCCCCATTTCCGGTAAGGCGCCCCATCACTCAGGCACCCCTGGAGGCCGTGAGTGCAATGAATTTGGGAGAATACCGTGACAAATATGACGTCCCTCGAAGTCTCTACGCGCGCGAAGGCTGGTAAGGGGGCAGCGCGCGCAACGAGACGTGCCGGTCTGGTGCCGGGTGTTGTGTATGGTGGCAAGCAGGAGCCGGCGCTGATCGCGATCGACCCGCGCATCATCCACAAGGAAATGGTTCGTGGCGGCTGGCGCTCGCGCCTGTTTGAGCTGCCGCTCGAAGGCGGCACCGTGCGCGCCCTGCTGCGTGAAGTGCAGCTGCACCCCGTGACCGACGCTCCGATCCATGTCGATTTCCAGCGTCTTGCGGCTGGCGAGAAGGTCCACGTGACCGTCGCCATCCATGTGACGGGTGAAGACAAGGCTCCGGGCATCAAGCGCGGTGGCGTGCTGAACCTGGTTCGCCACACGGTGGACGTCATGGCTGACGTTGACAGCATTCCGTCCAGCTTCACGGTTGATCTGAGCGCGCTCGACATCCACGACAACGTGCGTTGGGACGACCTGACCGGCACCGAGAACGTGACGCCTGTTCTGCAGCTGCCGAACTTCGTCATCGCCACCATCGCACCGCCGACGGTCGATGCCGAGATGGAAGCTGAAGCCGCTGCGAAGGCTGCTGCTGAAGCCGCCGCTCCTGCGAAGAAGAAGTAAGACCGCTCAGGGTGGCCGCAATGCTACTCTGGACCGGGCTCGGCAATCCCGAGCCCGGCATGCGCAGGCAGCGCCATAATATTGGCTTCATGGCTGTCGAGCGTATTGCCGAATACTACCGGTTTTCTCCCTGGCGTGCGCGCTTCAAGGGGGAGACGGCCGAGGGCAGCATCGAGGGACAAAAGGTTCTTCTGCTCAAGCCCATGACCTATATGAATTTATCCGGCGAGAGCGTGCAGCAGGCTGCGCGGTTCTTCAAGATTCCGGTCTCTGACATCACGGCGTTTCATGATGAGCTCGATCTTGCCTTCTGCAAGGTGCGCGTCAAACGGGGCGGCGGCGCAGCGGGGCATAATGGCCTTCGCTCAATGGACAGGATGCTGGGGGACCAGAACTACCAGCGCGTGCGCCTCGGTATCGGCCATCCCGGCCACAAGGACCGTGTGACGGGCCATGTGCTGGGCGATTTCGCCAAGGCCGAACAGAACGAACTCGAAGCGCTTCTCGATGCCGTGGCTGCGGCGTCGCCTCTGCTGGCCAAAGGGGAGCCGGAAGCAACAATGACAAAAATCGCCATGCTGTGCGGGGAGAAACGCTGATGGGCTTCAATTGTGGCATCGTGGGGCTCCCTAATGTGGGCAAGTCCACCCTGTTCAACGCGCTGACGGAAACGGCAGCGGCCCAGGCGGCGAATTATCCCTTCTGCACCATCGAACCCAATGTGGGGCGCGTGGCCGTGCCTGATTCGCGCCTCGATAATCTGGCGCGCATTGGCAAGTCGCAGAAGATCCTGCCGACCAGCCTCGAATTTGTCGATATTGCCGGTCTCGTGCGCGGTGCATCTCGTGGTGAAGGTCTGGGCAACCAGTTTCTCGCCAATATCCGTGAAGTCGATGCCATTATCCATGTGCTGCGCTGCTTCGAGGATGACGACATCACCCATGTCGAGGGTGGCGTGGACCCCGTGCGTGATGCCGAAATCATCGAAACCGAGCTGATGCTGGCCGATCTGGATTCGCTCGAAAAGCGCCAGGTCTCGCTGCAGAAGCGCGCACGCGGCAATGACCGTGAAGCGCAGCAGCAGCTCGCCATCATGGACCCCATCATCGCGGCCCTGCGCGAGGGCAAGCCTGCCCGTACCGCCGTGCCGAAAGGTGAGGAAGAGACGGCGCGCCGCCTGCAGCTCATGACCACCAAGCCGGTGCTCTATGTCTGCAATGTCGAGGAAGGCTCTGCTGCCACCGGCAACAGCCATTCCGAAGCCGTGCGCAAGCGTGCCGAGGCCGAAGGGGCTGCCATGGTCGTGGTCTCTGCCGCCATTGAAGCCGAAGTCAGCCAGCTGCCGCAGGAAGAGCGCGCAGAGTTCCTCGAGGGGCTGGGGCTGAGCAATTCCGGTCTCGACCGCGTTATTGCTGCTGGTTATGGCCTGCTGGGTCTCAGCACCTATTTCACGGTCGGTCCGAAAGAGACCCGCGCCTGGACCATCACCAAGGGCACAAAAGCCCCGCAGGCGGCAGCCGTCATTCATAACGACTTCGAACGTGGCTTCATCGCCTGCGAAACCGTGGCCTACGACGACTATATCGCCTGTGGCGGTGAGTCCGGCGCCAAGGAAGCAGGCAAGCTGCGCATTGAAGGCAAGGAATATGTGGTGCAGGACGGCGATGTCCTGCTGTTCCGTTTCAACGTCTGACCTCTTTGACCCCATCGGGGTAAGAGATTTTGCCTGACGCGGGCGGTCACTACTTGACCGCTTGGCGTTACAGGCAAGAATGGTGCGTTGTTCTGGAGCGCGCCATGGAAATCCTCGTCGCCTGTGATTCCTTCAAGGAGAGCCTGACCGCCGAGGCGGTGGTCGAGGCGATTGTCACCGGTTTTTCCGATATTTTCCCGCAGGCACGCTATCACGCCTTTCCCATGGCCGATGGGGGCGAGGGTACGGCGGCTATCATGGCGCGCACGCTTGGCGGCCAGCTGGAAACGCGTCTGGTCTGCGGTCCGCTCGGTGTGCCGGTTGCAGCCAGATTTGCCGTTCTGAACGAAGGGCGTACGGCCCTGATCGAACTGGCCGAAGCTGCCGGGCTGGCGCAGGTTCCCCCTGAATCGCGAGAGCCCCTTTTCACAACGACCCGTGGTGTAGGCGAGCTTATGCTCGCAGCGCTCGATTTGGGCTGCGAGCATCTCGTTCTCGCTCTGGGCGGAAGTGCCACATGCGATGGCGGAGCAGGGCTTCTGCAGGCACTCGGCGTGTCGCTGCGCGATCTGCGTGGTGAGGAAATCGCCCAGGGCGGGGGGCCGCTGGGCTCTGTCTTCACCCTTGACGACGCAAAGCTCGACCCGCGTCTTGCCGGATGCCGTATCGAGATTCTCTGTGACGTGACGGCACCCCTGCTCGGGGAAAGTGGCGCTGCAGCCGTATTCGGGCCCCAGAAGGGCGCAACACCCCCCATGGTCACTATTCTGAATGGGGCGCTGGCCCGGTTATCCAGTCTGCTCGAGGCGCGCTGCGGGCGCGACCTGTCTATGGATGCCGGTATGGGGGCTGCGGGTGGCACCGCTCTGGGGCTGGTCGCGCTGTGCGGGGCAACGCTCGTTCCCGGGGCTGAAGCCATTGCGCGTCTGCTCGGACTGGACACACTGATGAGCCAGGTCGATCTGGTCATCACGGGAGAGGGGCGCCTCGATGGGCAGACGGCGCAGGGCAAGGCGCCTCATGCGATTGCGAGCATGGCCAGACAGGCAGGCAAGCCCGTTCTGGCGTTTGCGGGTACGCTGGGAGAAGACTGCGAAAAACTCTACGAACTGGGCTTTGATGCGCTGTTCAGTAGTCTCGATCGTCCCTGCTCGCTTGAAGAAGCCTTGTCAGACGCTGCCCCCTCCCTGCGTCGCTGTGCACGCAACGTTGCAGCAGGGCTGGCGGTCGGGCGATCTTTTCAAGCGGTGCAGGAGTGATACATAGCCTGATCGCTCTTTTGCAGCCCTGGCGCTGACAGAGCGCCCGATGCATCGCAGACAGGAGAATGCAGGATGGAAGCCGTCACCCCCCAGTCCGACTTCAAGGCTCTGACCGGACCAGCACGCGCTGCCGCCCGTATTCTTGCGATTGCCCCGGAAAGCCAGCGCAATGAGGCCCTTCGGGCAGCAGCCGAATCGCTGCGTCGCCATTCGGCCGATATTCTCGTGGCCAATGCCCGCGATGTGGCGACATCAAAGGCAAGCGCCGCTTTCATCGACCGGCTGACACTGACCCCGGCACGTATCGAAGCCATGGCCAAGGGACTCGATGCGATTGCATTGCTGCCTGACCCCGTGGGGCGTGTGCTGTCTGAGTGGACGCGTCCCAATGGTCTGATGATTCGTCGCGTAGCGACCGCTCTTGGTGTGCTCGGCATGATTTACGAGAGCCGGCCGAATGTCGGCGCCGATGCCGCCGGGTTGAGCATCAAGTCGGGCAATGCCGTCATTTTGCGTGGTGGGTCTGAAAGCCTCAATTCGGCACGCTGCATCCAGAGCTGTATTCAGGAAGGTCTCGAGCAGGCGGGTCTGCCGCGCGAATGCGTACAGATCGTGCCGGATGCCGACCGCGCCCATGTGGCGTCCATGCTGGGTGCAGCGGGCGAAATCGACATGATCATCCCGCGCGGGGGCAAATCACTCGTCGAGCGTGTGCAGCGCGAAGCGCGTGTGCCGGTGCTCGCCCATGCCGATGGCCTTTGCCACACCTATATCCATGAGGACGCCGATTTCGCGATGGCACGCGAGATTCTGGCCAATGCCAAGATGCGCCGGACAGGTGTGTGCGGCGCAACTGAGACCCTTCTGATCGACCGGGAAATCGCGGCGAGCCTCTTGCCGCTTCTGGTGCAGGATCTTCATGCGCTGGGCTGTGCGATTCTGGGTGACGAGACAGCGCGTAGCATCGTGCATGACCTCGAGCCCGCCAGTTCCGACGATTTCGCCACAGAGTGGCTTGATGCGCGCCTGTCTGTGGCGGTGGTCGACGGCGTCGATTCAGCGCTCGCCCATATCGCGCGCTATGGCAGCGGTCATACCGAAGCGATCATCACAGCGAATGCGGAAGTGGCGGAGCAGTTTCTGAACGGCACCGACAGCGCGGTGGTGATGTGGAATGCCTCGACGCAGTTCTGCGATGGCGGCGAGTTTGGATTCGGCGCCGAGATCGGTATTGCGACCGGCAAGATCCATGCCCGCGGCCCGGTCGGTCTCGAGCAGCTTACGACCTTCCGTTACGAGGTGCGCGGCACCGGCCAGACGCGCCCCTGACGTGCCGCAAATTCCGAAATACGGTGACAGTCGCGCCATTTCGATCGGTCTGCTGGGTGGCTCATTCAATCCTGCCCATGCGGGCCATCTGCAACTGGCCCGTTATGCCCTGACCCATCTGCGGCTCGATCAGGTGTGGCTCATGGTCTCCCCCGGCAACCCGCTGAAGCCGCGAATCGGTATGGCCCCGTTTGAAGACCGTCTGGCTTCGGCTCATGCGCTCGCTGACGGGCGGCATATCATCGCCACCGATATCGAGGCGCGGCTGAACAAACGCTATACGGTCGAGACGATTGCCCTGCTTCGCCTGCGCTTTCCTCGTGCCCGCTTTGTCTGGCTCATGGGGGCAGATAGTCTGGCCACACTTACCCGCTGGCGGCGCTGGCGCGAACTGGCCCTGCATGTGCCCATGGCCGTGGTGCCGAGACCGGGCAGCAACCGGACGGCCCTTTCAGGACGGGCGACCCATGCTCTCAGCCATATGCGTGTGCCCCCAAGGCAGGGGCCAGTCATGTCGCGCTCTAAAGGTGGTGTCTGGGCTTTTCTTCCGGCGCCGCAAAACGGTATATCAGCGACAGCGCTGAGGGATTCTGGAAATTATCCCGCCGCGCGCTCTCTAATGAATTGACCGGAGTGTCGAGCCATCGCCAGAAAACCGTCCGACGAGACGACCACCCCAGCCCGTCGCAGCCGTGCGTCCGCTGGTGAGACCAAGCCTGCCACGGGCGAGAAGACTGCAACCCTGAAAACGGCGGGCACGCCGCGCAAGAAGGCGGCTGCTGCCGGGCCGCGCAAGTCGCGCGCTGCCGCCGCACCGCGTGAAACCGTTGCGCGTGAACTTGTCGAGCAGGCACTGGCTGTCATCACGACCAGCCTTGATGAAGACAAGGCAGAAGATATCGTGACCCTCGATCTGCGCGGTCGTGCCAGCTTTGCCGATCATATGGTGGTCGCAACCGGTATTGCCGATCGTCAGATCGCCGCCATGGCGTCGCACATTGAAGACAAGCTGAACGAGATCGGCATCAAGCGCATCACCATCGAAGGCGCGAACGGCACGGATTGGGTGCTGCTCGATACCGGCGATATCGTGGTGCATCTCTTCAAGCCTGAAAGCCGTGCGCTTTATGCGCTTGAGCGCATGTGGGGCAAGGATCTCGACGACAGCGCCGCAGACGAAGCCGACACCACGGATCTCTGATCTTTCATGATCAGGATCGTCGCCGTCGGTCGATTGAAGAGAGGGCCGGAGCGGGAACTGTTCGACCGTTATGTCGAGCGCACCCGCCCCAGGGTCGAACTGGTTGAGATTGCCGAATCGCGCGGCAGTGCGCTCGAAATCCGCCGCAAGGACGCTGCAGCAATTCTTGCAGCCTGCCCTGAGGGCAGCATTGTGGTTGCCCTCGATGAAGGGGGTACGTCCCCCGACTCCCAGCAGTTTTCAACAATGCTCGAGACCTGGCTGGCTACAGGCAAGCAGGTGTCTTTTGTTATTGGTGGTGCAGAAGGGCTCGAGGCAAGCGTGATCAATCGCGCCGATTCGCGCATTTCCTTTGGGCGCATGACCTGGCCGCACATGATCGTCCGTCTGCTTCTGGCTGAGCAGATTTATCGCGCGCGCGCGATCAGCGCGGGACATCCCTATCATCGCGCTGCCCGGCCGTAGCCGACACGATATTGGTCTTGCTCTGATCAGCCTGCCTTTCGGGCAATAAAAAAGGCGACCCGTTTCCGGGCCGCCCAAGGGCAATGCGGTGAGAGAAGTGCTTAGCGCAGGTTGCGGCTCGGGCCTTCAAGGCCGAATGCATCATCCGGCGCTTCTGCAACTTCCGTCGAATTCATCGGATGCTGCAGCGCGGCAAAGCTCTGCGTCGCAACAGAATGCGAGCGGATGGAACGATGTGCCGGGGCAGGCGTATTGTTAGCCATCATCACCCCGTCATCAGGACGGCCATAGATGAAGCCGTAGGTCGGGTAGATGCTGCCGTAGGTCTCGGTCTTGCTGTTGAGCGCAACGCGAACTGCCGACCAGTCATTATTGGGAGAAACGTCGATGACTCGTACGTTCTTTGCCACGCCATTCTGCGCCCAGTGAGACTGGTCGATAACAATGGTGCGGTTGTCTTCAATCGCGCGAACCACAGCGACATGACCGTAAGGCATGCGACGAATCGCGCGGAAGTTCAGAACGGATCCAGGCTCGGGAGCGGAGCCGCGGGCATACACGCCACGGGAATTTTCCCACCAGTCGCGAGCGTTACCGCTCAGAACAACATCGGAAGCGGCTTTGGCGTAGGCAACACACTGGATCACATGTCCGCCCGAGCGGTGGCGGCGCGGTGTGAAACGGGTCTGGTGAATGCCACCGCGATGCGAGCCGCTCACATGAGCGACATGCACACCATGCATGGCAGATTTGTGAGAAATCTTCTGGCGGGCTTCAGCCTTCGGTGCGAGAAGCGCCGACCCGATCAGAACGGATAATGCGGTCAGAGACGAAAAAAACGGCCTGCGCAGAAGTTTGAGGCAACTTTTCTGTCTCACGTTCATTGATTCCGCATCCGCCCGTTATGTGTTGCATCTAGGTAACTGTGTTCACCTTGAATATGCAACCCGTGTAGTGCGGAGTCATGGCGAATTTATGAACTTTCCCCGAGAAAATTTTGTGTCAGCCCGGGGAAAGGTCAAGAGGCCTTACTTTGTTGTGATCAGCATGATCTCAACAAGCATGCGCGGGTCAGCCAGAACGGCCTGAACGCAGGCACGTGCGGGGGCCGATTCCTTCGGCAGCCATGCCGTCCACTGAACATTGAGCGCATCGCGGTCAGCAATGTCCTTCAGCCAGATCTGGGCCTGCAGAATGCGGGTGTTGTCGGTGCCATGCTGCTCGAGCAGGATATCGAGCTGCTCGAGCACGTCTGCCGTCTGCGCAGCGAAATCGGCGTCGAGGTTACGGGCAACAACACCCTGGGTGAAAACGAAGCCGTGATATTCGACGGCCTTCGACATGACGGGGTTGGGTTCCGTGCGGATGATGCGGCTCATGAGGGTCTCCTGAAAACCTAGGGTTGCCGGGCCAGCCATGCCGTGCCCGCTTGGCCGAACTCTGGTCCGGGTAAGGCATCGGGTCAATCCTGACGGGTCGATGATTGCTTGCCTGTGAGACAGTGGCGCGGTATCGCGCCTAAAGGCCTCTCAAGGACCTGCCTTTATCCACGACCGCGAAGGAGAAGCCGGTTTTGCGTGCCCGCACTGTAAAGGTGACCCCCCT
>NZ_JBCHWF010000001.1:2820000-2982500 GCF_059801175.1 Asaia sp. Ae19-3
TGAAAGAAGCAGAACGGTCTGGAAAGTCCGGCGATAATGGGTGATAGCCCCGTATGCGTAGTGTTCATGATGGTTCTCGAGTAGGGCGGGGCACGTGAAACCCTGTCTGAACATGGGGGGACCACCCTCCAAGCCTAAATACTCCCTGATGACCGATAGTGAACAAGTACCGTGAGGGAAAGGTGAAAAGCACCCCGATGAGGGGAGTGAAAGAGACCTGAAACCGGATGCCTACAAGCAGTCGGAGCCTCTTATGGGGTGACGGCGTACCTTTTGTATAATGGGTCAGCGAGTTTCTGTTTGCAGCGAGCTTAAGCCGGTAGGTGTAGGCGTAGCGAAAGCGAGTCTGAATAGGGCGAATGAGTTGCTGGCAGAAGACCCGAAACCGAGTGATCTAGCCATGGCCAGGCTGAAGGTGCGGTAACACGCACTGGAGGGCCGAACCCACGCCTGTTGAAAAAGTCGGGGATGAGCTGTGGCTAGGGGTGAAAGGCCAATCAAACTCGGAGATAGCTGGTTCTCCGCGAAATCTATTGAGGTAGATCGTCACGTATTGCCCTCGGGGGTAGAGCACTGGATGGGCTAGGGGGACCCAAAGTCTTACCAAACCTAACCAAACTCCGAATACCGAGGAGTATGAGCGTGGCAGACAGACAGTGGGTGCTAAGGTCCATTGTCGAGAGGGAAACAGCCCAGACCACCAGCTAAGGCCCCCAAATCGTGGCTAAGTGGGAAAGGATGTGGGGATTCCAAAACAACCAGGAGGTTGGCTTAGAAGCAGCCATCCTTTAAAGAAAGCGTAATAGCTCACTGGTCTAATAGAAACCCTGCGCCGAAAATGTAACGGGGCTCAAGCCACGTGCCGAAGCTGTGGGTGCATATCTTTGATATGCGCGGTAGCGGAGCGTTCCGTAGGTCTGCGAAGGAGACGGGGTGACCCTCTCTGGAGATATCGGAAGTGCGAATGCTGACATGAGTAGCGACAAACAGTGCGAGAAACACTGTCGCCGAAAGTCCAAGGGTTCCTGCGCAAGGTTAATCCACGCAGGGTGAGCCGGCCCCTAAGGCGAGGGCGAAAGCCGTAGTCGATGGGAACCAGTTGAATATTACTGGGCCTGCCAGAAGTGACGAATGCGATATGTTGTCTGGTCTTATTGGATTGACCAGGCTTTTGGAGCATTCCAGGAAATAGCTCTGGCGTATAGACCGTACCCGAAACCGACACAGGTGGACTGGTAGAGAATACCAAGGCGCTTGAGAGAACGATGCTGAAGGAACTAGGCAAATTACTTGCGTAACTTCGGGATAAGCAAGACCCGTCTCTGGGCAACCAGATGCGGGTGGCACAGACCAGGGGGTAGCGACTGTTTAGTAAAAACACAGGGCTGTGCGAAGTCGAGAGACGACGTATACGGCCTGACGCCTGCCCGGTGCCGGAAGGTTAAGAGGAGATGTGCAAGCATTGAATTGAAGCCCCGGTAAACGGCGGCCGTAACTATAACGGTCCTAAGGTAGCGAAATTCCTTGTCGGGTAAGTTCCGACCTGCACGAATGGCGTAACGACTTCCCCACTGTCTCCAGCATCGACTCAGCGAAATTGAATTCCCCGTGAAGATGCGGGGTACCCGCGGTCAGACGGAAAGACCCTATGAACCTTTACTGCAGCTTTGCAGTGGCATCAGAGACATCCTGTGTAGGATAGGTGGGAGGCTATGAAACCGAGGCGCCAGCTTCGGTGGAGCCGTCCTTGAAATACCACCCTGAATTTTTCTGATGTCTAACCGAGACCAGTCTAGCCTGGTCCGGGACCCTGCATGGTGGGCAGTTTGACTGGGGCGGTCGCCTCCCAAAGTGTAACGGAGGCGCGCGATGGTGGGCTCAGGTCGGTCGGAAACCGACTGTCGAGTGCAATGGCATAAGCCCGCCTGACTGTGAGAGTGACAGCTCGAACAGAGACGAAAGTCGGCCATAGTGATCCGGTGGTCCCACGTGGACGGGCCATCGCTCAACGGATAAAAGGTACTCTAGGGATAACAGGCTGATCTCCCCCAAGAGTCCACATCGACGGGGAGGTTTGGCACCTCGATGTCGGCTCATCACATCCTGGGGCTGGAGCAGGTCCCAAGGGTTCGGCTGTTCGCCGATTAAAGTGGTACGTGAGCTGGGTTTAGAACGTCGTGAGACAGTTCGGTCCCTATCTGCCGTGGGTGTATGAGACTTGAGAGGATTTGTCCCTAGTACGAGAGGACCGGGATGAACATACCTCTGGTGTACCGGTTGTCGCGCCAGCGGCACAGCCGGGTAGCTAAGTATGGACGGGATAACCGCTGAAAGCATCTAAGCGGGAAACCCACCTCAAAACTAGGTCTCACAGGGCCGTGAAAGACCATCACGTCAATAGGCCGGGTGTGGAAGCGTGGTAACACGTGAAGCTAACCGGTCCTAATCGCCCATATCGCTCACACAACGCTCTCCAGGAGAGCATACACATGCATAGCAATCATCCACGCAATACACTCATCATACAAAAAACCAACCTCCCACACCGACACACAGTTGTCGGGTGGATCAGAAGACCTGGTGGCTATGGCGGGAGACTTCCACCCGATCCCATCCCGAACTCGGACGTGAAACGCCCCAGCGCCTATGATACTGCATCTTAAGATGCGGAAAAGTCGGTCGCCGCCAGGTCCCCTGATCCACCCCACAAAAACACCACCCCCGCGGGGTGGAGCAGCCCGGTAGCTCGTCAGGCTCATAACCTGAAGGCCGCAGGTTCAAATCCTGCCCCCGCAACCAACACATCAGCCCGCTCAATCCAGGCGGGCTTTTTTGTGCTCAAAAATCCCCACACAAAATGTCCATACCCGCCCCAGAACAGCAGGCGCGCGTCCGCCGTCTGAGACGCGCTATAGTAGTTGCAGCGCTACAGCGCAATCTGACGGCCCGCTCCGTAAATATGATACAGCGAACTCGCCGGCATATACTCAACCAGCCTGTCACCATCAGCATCAATATGGTCAATCCAGCCACCGCTCAGCGATAGCGGGGCAAACAGCTCCAGAAAGGAAGCGGCAAAAAGCGTCGCTTTTGCCGCGTTTTCCGGTGTCTGCTCGCCCGTATGAAGCAGGCGCAAAAGCTCGGTTTGTGCCCAGATACGCGCGGAACGTTCCAGAACGACATGGGTATCAGTGATGCTGTCCAGCACGACGCACCGGGCATGATCGCAGCCGGAAGCAAAGCCTGCCTCGAACAGCTTGCCTGAGCTTCGGGCCAGAGAATCGGCTTCATCGCCTTTGCACTCAGCGAGGCGAGAGTAGTCTCTCAGCAGCCACGACCATTCGAAGAGGTGCCCCGGCTGGACCTGATTTTCGCCGAAGCTCTTAAGCGGGTACCAGTCAGGGCCGAAGAACTCAAGCAGTAGTCCGCTGCGCGGATCGATGAGCCGCGTTCTTGCCAGTTCGACCAGTGCTTTTGCGCGCTCGAGATAAAAGCTGTCGCCGGTTGCCTCAAAAACAACGAGATAGGCTTCGAGCAGGTGCATATGAGGGTTCTGGCTGCGCAAGACTCCCTCATCGGGCACGGCGTCGACATAACCACCATTGGGCGCAGCAAAGATCAGATCGATTTCTTCGGCGATGACCCGTGCCATGGCCCGGTCTTCGGGGCGGTTGGCATAGCGTATGGCCCAGCCATAGGCGAAGAGAATGAAGGCATGGGCGTAGAGATCGCGCTTTGACTGCGCGGGGCGATTTGTCGAAGCTATCGAAAAGACCCAGCCGGGTTGACCATCGGCGCGATGATAGAGACGCTGCACAGTATCGAGACAGCTCAGCGCCTGAGCGCCCGCCTCGTGAACACCGTCGAGCGCGGCCCGGCAGAAGGTAGATATCTGCCTTGCCTGCACCATCAGACGCAGGGCCTGCATCGGTACCGGGCGTGAGGCCCAGTCCAGGCGTTCGTGATAGAGGCCACGTTTGTCATCGAAGCCCGCCTGGCTCCACAAGGGCAGGGCCTGGCCGAAAAGCCAGTTGCGCCAGCGCGCCTTTGTTTCGGGGGTCGTGTCTTCGATCTCGCGCGTCATGTCACCCAGATTTCAAACGTGTCCTGCGAGCGTGGCGCCCGTGCCTTAATCGGCTTTCATTTTCCTGACGATAGAGGTCGTCGAGCGACCAGATACCAGATCGGCCAGCACGACGCGACCACCATAAGATTTGACGACATCCCCGCCCACGACCTGATCTTCCGTATAATCGGCGCCTTTGACCAGAATATCGGGTTTCAGGGCGGCGATCGTTTCATAGGGCGTGTCTTCGTCGAAAATCACCACGAGATCGACATCGCGCAAAGCCCCCATGACAGTGGCCCGTGCCTGTTCATCCTGCAGCGGTCGCTCCATTCCCTTGAGCCGTCGCACAGAGGCATCGCTGTTCAGTGCCACGATCAGTTTGTCGCCCTCACGCGCGGCGGAACGGATCAGGGCGATGTGCCCGGGGTGAAGCAGGTCGAAACAGCCATTGGTGAAGACGATGCGCGCGCCATGCTGGCGCCAGGCGGCAACAATGCCCTGAGCCTCGGCAAGAGACGCGATCACACCGTCCTTCTCGATTTTCGACTTGAGCGCCGCGCTCAGCTCTGCGCGGGAGACAGTGGCTGTGCCGAGCTTGCCCACGACGATCGAGGCCGCATTCGTGGCGATGACCATCGCAGTCTGCAGATCGGCTTTCGCCGAGATCATGGCGGCAATGGTTGCCACGACCGTGTCGCCCGCACCGGAAACGTCAAAGACTTCTGATTTCGGCACATGGGCGTGGGTCATGCGCCCGCTGCGCTCGAGAAGCGTCATGCCCTCTTCCGAACGGGTGACCAGAACATCGCCACCGAACTGCTCCTGTGCGGCAAGCGCCGCGAAGTGAATCTCGGTATCGCTGCCGACAGGCAGCCCGGTCGCGGAAGAGAGCTCCTTGCGATTGGGCGTGATGAGTTGCGCGCCCTTATAGGCTGAGAGATCCTTTCGTTTGGGATCGACCACAACAGGGATGCCGCGCAGATTGGCTGCCTGAATGACAGCCTGCAGGACCTCGTCGCTCAGCACGCCTTTCGCATAATCTGAGCAGACGATGACATCTGCCGTATCGAGCGCATTCAGGGCGGCTGCGATGAGCTTCTCCTGAACGATGGGCGCGACGACAGTGGAGGGTTCGTCGTCGATACGCACAATTTGCTGGCGACCACTCAGAACCCGCGTCTTGGTGATGGTCACCCAGTCTGCATCGTCAACCAGATGGTCGAGAGAGATGCGGCTCTGCTGTGCCAGGGCCTGCCGCAACTCCTGCGCGGAGGCGTCCTGCCCCACGAGCCCGACCAGGCTGACAGTGCAGCCCAGGGCCGCGGCATTCATGGCAACATTGCAGGCCCCACCGGGCACAGTGCTGTGCTTGGCGCGCAGCAGGACAGGAACGGGCGCCTCAGGTGAAATACGGTCGACAGAGCCGTGAATATAACAATCGAGTAAAAGATCGCCGATGATCAGGACGCGGCCGAAAGTAAAGTCGTTAATCATCTGTCGTCCTTGATAGATCGCGTTCTGCAAGCGTCAGGGGCAGAAGGACGCGCTTTTCGCGTGATACGTCCTTCTCGTCCTGCCAAAGCCTTGCAGGAATGACAATCCTTCCTCTTCGACCCGGCAGAGCGGGGCCTGTTTTGTAGCATGAGAACGAAGAGGGAAAAGAGGCGGCGATGAGAGATGGAATCATTTCATTTCTGCGCTATCGTGTCGCCATGACCCCCGATCCTACCCCGCTTGTGGTTTCCTGATGCGCGCAGTTCTTGCTCTCGCTGTCCTTGCCGGGTTTGGCGTCTCGCAGGCCTATGCCCTGCCGTCTTTCCTCGAAAAATTTCTGCCGCATCCGCCGCCGCAGCCGAGCCATCCTGTCATTCCGGCTGTGCCACCGGCCAGTGCCGTGCAGATTCCGGCTCAGGCAGCCGTTCCCGACGGCACGCCTGCCTTGCCGCCCGTCCTTGTGCAGTCCGGTCCACTGTCGTTCGCCCCGCTGGTGCAACGCGTGATTCCGGCTGTGGTGAATATCGCCATTACCCAGATCAGTTCGGAGGGCGGCGGCAAGGTGCCCGCCCAGATCAAGGGCACGCCGCTCGAGAAGCGCTATCGCGAGAAGATGCAGCGTCATCAGGAAGAAATCCTGGGTGCCGGGTCAGGCTTCATCGTCGATCCATCGGGCATTATCGTCACCAATGATCACGTCGTGGGTGACGCCGATAATGTCACGGTCTCGCTCTCGAACGGACAGGAACTGCCGGCGAAGCTGATCGGGGTGGATGCCCTAACCGATATCGCGGTCATCAAGGTCGAATCGCCCAAGCCGCTTCCCTATGTGACGTGGGGTGACAGCCACAAGGTGAATGTGGGCGACTGGATTCTGGTGGCAGGCAATCCTTTCGGCTTCGGCTCTTCCGTCAGTGCGGGCATCGTTTCGGCGCGTGGGCGCGATCTTGGGGCTGGGTCGCTCGACGACTTCCTGCAACTCGATGCCCCGATCAATCCGGGCAATTCGGGTGGGCCAGCCTTCAACATGCGTGGGCAGGTGGTGGCTGTGAATGCCGCCATGGTTTCACCTGCGGGTGGATCGGTGGGAATCGGTTTTGGCATTCCGTCCGAGATCGTGGCGCCGATTGTCGATGAGATCCGGCGCACGGGCCATGTCGATCATGGCTGGCTTGGGGTCACGCTCGATGACGGCGACGGTTCGGTCGTGCTGGTGGATGTCGATCGCAACGGCCCCGCGCAGAAGGGCGGCTTGATGAAAGGCGACAAGATCACCGCGATCAATAATGCGCCAGTCGAGAATGGGCGGGCTCTGCTCAGGATTGTGGCTGCAGGCAAGCCCGGAAATGCCGTTACATTCACGGTAATTCGCAAGGGCAAGACGAGCACTGTCACGCTTCCTATCGGAAAACGACCGGCAGATGCCGATGAATGAACACAGAAGCGCTTCTTCGCCCTTTCTTCCGGGGCGTAACTGAAAGATAATAAGGTCACTGTAAATTGAGGGCGGCACCACGTATCTTCGCGAAAGCCGTCTTCAAAACCAAGGACTGACCATGCGTATTCTGCTTGTCGAGGATGATCCAACCGTCAGGAGCTTCATAGTGAAGGGCCTGAAGGAAACCGGGCACCTTGTTGAGGAAGCCGATAACGGGAAAGATGGTCTGTTTCTTGCCGTTAGCGAGAATTTCGACATCGTGATTCTCGACCGCATGCTTCCCGGTGGCATTGACGGTCTGCGTATTCTCGAAACGCTGCGTGCGCAGAATAACGCGACACCTGTCCTGCTTCTCTCGGCTCTGGCCGATGTCGATGAGCGTGTTGCCGGCCTCAAGGCTGGTGGCGACGACTACATGACCAAGCCTTTCGCCTTCTCCGAGCTTCTGGCGCGTGTCGAGGCCCTTGCCCGTCGTGGCAGCGCCGAGCAGGCACCGCAGACCAAGCTGACCGTCGCCGATCTGGAAATGGATCTGCTGTCGCGTACGGTCAAACGTGGGGACGAGAAGATCGATCTTCAGCCACGCGAATTCCGCCTGCTGGAATTCCTGATGCGCCATGCCGGTCAGGTAGTCACCCGCACGATGCTTCTGGAGCGGGTGTGGGACTATCATTTCGACCCGCAGACGAACGTGATCGACGTTCATGTGTCGCGCCTGCGCCAGAAAGTTGACAAGCCCTTCGAAACCGCGCTGATCCATACGATCCGCAATGCAGGCTATATCCTGCGCGCCAATTGAGCAGGGTTTGCCGGTTTCATGAGGTTCAGCCTGTCGCGCTTTCCCATACTTCGTTTGTGGTGGAAGCGCGCCTGGCGCTTCCGCTCGGCGGGGCTTGGTTTCTCACTGGGCTACGGGCTGGTCTTTGCCCTCTCGGCCACGCTGTTCCTTACCTTTCTCTGGTGGCACACGATCGGCGCGCTTGAGCGCGAGGTCGGTCAGGCGGTCGATGCCGATGCACATGGGCTGGCCGAACGCTGGATGCAGGGCGGGCTGTCGAGCTTGCAACGCGCCATTCAGGATCGACTCGATCAGGACGTCGAGGATCAGGATCTCTATCTGCTGATCACGCCTGGCGGCCAGCGTCTGGCCGGTAACATGCCCTCATGGCCCGATGCCGTGCAGCGTGCCGATCGTTTCTACACACTCAAGATCAGCCGGGCGGGGAACACGACCTCTGCGGCCATGCATGCCTATGTGTTGCCTGACGGTCTGCAATTGCTGGTCGGCCGTGACATCAGGGGGCGGGACATCCTGCGCCGTGTTCTGACCGAGACCTTTATCTGGTCATGGCTCATGGTTACGGCACTGGCGGTGGGTGGCGCCTGGGTGGTGCGGGGTATTTTTAGCCGTATCCTGAGTTCCATCGCGCGCACGACTACAGCTCTGGCCAATGGCGATATGCGTCAGCGCATGCCGCTTGTGGGCAATGACGTCGATCTGGTGGCTCATTCCATCAACCGCATGCTCGACCGCATTTCAAAGCTCATGGAAGGGGTCAAGCAGGTCTCGAATTCCATCGCTCATGACCTGCGCACACCGATCACCCGTGCCCGCAACAGGCTGGAAGATGCAGCGCTTCATGCGCGCTCCACCGAAGAGATGCATGACGCTATCTATCGCGCCGTGGCAGACCTCGACCATGTGACCGCTGTTTTCGATGCGCTCATGCGTATCGCCCAGATCGAGGCCGGCGCGCGCCGCGCGGCATTCGAGACGACCGATCTCATTGCACCACTTCATGATATCGCAGAGCTTTACGAAGCGACCGCTGAGGATGCCGGGCTGCAGATTGCGCTCGACCTCCCCCAGCGCCTGTTCTTTCACGGCGATGCCCGCCTCATTCAGCAGGCCGTGGCAAATATGATCGATAACGCCATCAAGTTCTCTCCTTCCGGAACGACCGTTACCCTGCGTGGTAGCGTATCGACCAATCTGGTGCGCATCAGCGTGACCGATGAAGGGCCGGGCATGTCTGCGGAAGATCTGGCCCGTGCCTCGGAGCGGTTCTTTCGTGCCGATCAGGCGCGCAACACACCTGGTGCCGGGCTCGGGCTGTCGCTCGTTCAGGCAGTGGCTCAGCTTCATGGCGGCAGTCTGGCGCTTGAACCGCTCCAGCGTGGTTTGCGTGTGGTGCTGAGTCTGCCCGTCGAGGAAAACGGGCTGGCCTGAGCAATCCGTCCAGAATCTGACTACTTAACCAAGTCTTCATGCATCGCCCATCGTGATGCAATATGGACCTGATCAGTATCGATTATATGACCCAAACAGCCTTTGCGCTTTTTTGCCTGACTTGCACCCTTGGTCTGCCTGGCACGGCCAAGGCGGGAAACGGCACACATCCGGCTTTTATGCCTGCGCGTACCGAAACTGTGCCGATGGCCATTACCAGCGATACGCTGGATTATTGCAAGACGCTAGCGCGCAAGGTTCACCGCACATTGCGGCAATCGGTGACGACACCAGCGCCCGTCGTCAATAAGGTCATGTATCTCGAACATGAAGGTGAGGCGCTCTGCGCCCACGGCCATCTGCGTTCGGGGATCGCGCAGGAACGGCGCGCCCTTGTGGTGCTCATACGTTCCTGAGGCGCGACGTCTCTTTCGTCTCTCTATCGTTCATCGCCGGTTCGGAGTAATTCAGGGACGCGCGCCGTCCGGCATTGCCGGAGGATCTCTGGCGCACCATTGACGATGGATGACCGGCCATGACCATGATCGCTGTTCTCGACAGATTGCCTGGCACGTCAGGGCAGCATGCCGCTTTTCTGGATGCGCTGCGCAATGCCGGATTTATCGGCGAGATCGAGACTGATCACGATACGCGCCTCGTTCACGCCACCGATAATTCGATCTATCAGCGTTATCCTCAGGCGGTCGTCTTTCCTAAACACCAGGCCGATCTCGTCTGTCTGGCGCGTCTGGCCGGTCAGGATGCATGGCACGATGTCGTGGTGGCGCCTCGCGGCGGTGGCACGGGCACCAATGGTCAGTCCCTGACCGACGGGATTGTGGTCGATCTTTCCCGGCATATGAACCGTATTCTCGAGATCAATGTCGAAGAGAAATGGGTACGTGTCGAACCGGGTGTGGTGAAAGACCAGCTGAACGTTGCCATCGCCCCATACGGCCTGTTTTTCGCGCCCGAACTCTCGACATCGAACCGGGCCACGATCGGCGGCATGATCAGCACCGATGCCAGCGGGCAGGGGAGCTGCACCTACGGCAAGACACGCGACCATGTTCTGGCGCTGTCGACCGTGCTTCTCGGCGGCGAGACGCTCGATACTCAGAAGCTCGATGAAGCTGCATTGACGGCGCAGCGCCATGGCACAAGCCATGTGGCACGTATTCATGACTGCGTTGCCAGTATCCACGAGCAGGAAAAGGAAACGATCGAGCGTGTTTTCCCAAAGCTCAATCGCTGTCTGACCGGCTATGATCTTCGCCATCTGCGCGACGCAGAGGGGCGTTTCGATCTCACCTCCCTGATCTGCGGATCAGAGGGCACGCTCGGGTTTCTGGCTGAAGCAAAGCTTAATCTGCTCGCCATTCCGAAACACAGTATTCTGGTCAATATCCGCTACGGCAGCTTCATGGAGGCGCTGCGCGATGCACGCGCATTGATCGGCCTCAGGCCTTTGTCGATCGAGACGATCGATTCGAAGGTGCTGGGTCTGGCCATGCAGGATTTCGTCTGGAGTTCGGTCGAGAGCTATTTTCCCGAAGATGAGGCAGGCCCGGCTAGGGGGCTCAATCTGGTCGAATTCGCCGGGCATGACGAGGCCGTGCTGCGCGAGAAAGTGGACGCGTTTCTCGATCATCTGAGGCAGGACAGGACGGTGCCTCGTCGTGGCCATACGCTGGCCGAGGGGCGCAAGGCCGTCTCGCAGGTCTATGCCATGCGCAAGCGCGCCGTGGGCCTGCTGGGCAATGTGCAGGGCGAAGCCCGCCCGCAGCCTTTCGTTGAGGATACGGCGGTGCCGCCGGAGAAACTGGCCGATTTCATTGCTGAGTTTCGTGCCCTGCTCGATGGCTACGGGCTCGATTACGGCATGTTCGGTCATGTCGATGCCGGTGTCCTGCATGTGCGCCCGCTTCTTAACATGCGCGACCCCAAGGATGCGGCACGCATCCGCCCCCTGAGTGATGCGGTTCAGGCTCTCACGCGCCGCTATGGAGGGCTGCTCTGGGGGGAGCACGGCAAAGGGGTGCGCTCGGAATATGTGCCTGAGATATTCGGGCCGCTTTATCCGCGTCTTCAGCAGATCAAGGCCGTTTTCGACCCGTATAACCAGCTCAACCCCGGCAAGATTGCCGCCCCTGCCGCGTCGGCGCGCCCGCTTCTGCGCGTGGATAACGTGCCTTTGCGCGGTACGCAGGACGCGCAGATTCCTGATCCGGTCTGGAAGGGGTTTGGCACCGCCATGCACTGCAACGGCAATGGCGCATGCTTCAATTACGATCAGGACGACCCGATGTGCCCGTCCTGGAAGGCGACACGCGACCGTCGCTTCTCACCCAAGGGGCGCGCATCGCTGCTGCGCGAATGGCTGCGTCTCCAGGCCGGGGCAGGGACAGACGTGGCGGCGCTCGAGGCCACACGCCCACCGCTGAAACAGCGTATCGGCGCCATGCTGCGGCGCCGTGCAGCGGCTCCACGCGATTTCTCTCATCAGCTCTACGACAGTCTTGCGACGTGTCTTGCGTGCAAATCCTGCACCAGCCAGTGCCCGGTCAAGGTGGATGTACCCGATTTCAGGGCGCGTTTTCTCAATCTGTACCATCAGCGTTATGCGCGGCCTTTTCGCGATTATCTGGTAGGCATGATTGAATATGCCCTGCCGCTCATGGCCCGTATCGCGCCGCTCTATAATGCCGGAACGCGGCTTTCTGTGGTTCAGGCACTCGGGAAGCGTTTTTTCGGTCTTGTGGACATGCCGTCTATGCAGGGCGCGAAACTGGCCGAGACCTGCATGCGCTGGGGCGTGGAGCCGGCGCGCCCTGAGCGGCTGGCTTCTCTTTCGGCAGAGGAGAAGGCCCGCAGCGTCATAGTGATGCCTGACCTGTTTACGCGCCATTTCGAGACGCCCCTTGTCTGCGCGCTGATCGAGCTGGCTTCGCGATGCGGCTATCAGGTCTATCTTGCCGAGAGTCTGGCATGTGGCAAACCGCTGCATGTGCACGGGTTTCTGCGGATGTTTGCCAGCCAGGCCAGACGCAACGCGTCCTGGCTGCGCGGGATCGGCGCATCCGGCGTCGCGATTGTCGGGCTCGACCCGGCCATGACACTCGTCTACCGGCAGGAATACCGCAAGATTGCGGGCATCGAGACCCTGCCCACGGTGTTGCTGCCACAGGAGTTTCTGCTCAAGGCTCTGCCGGGGCAGGAGGCGTCGGTCACATCTGTGGAAGCGGGCTCTGGCACGCAGCATGTCTTTCTCGGCCATTGCACTGAAAAGACCGCCCTTGCCGGATCAGGCAGTGACTGGCAGGCCTTGTTCGCCCGTGTCGGGCTCACCCTGCAGCTTGAAAAGACAGGCTGCTGCGGCATGTCGGGCACCTTCGGCCATGAGGCGCGTAATGTCGAAACCTCGCGCGTCATTTTCGAGCAATCCTGGGGTGCGCATCTCGACCGGCAAGGCGAGCAGCGCTTTCTGGCCAGCGGCTATTCCTGCCGCAGCCAGGTGAAGCGTTTCAGAGGGCAGAAGCTCGACCACCCCCTTGTGGTGCTATTGGAAAGACTTCGAAGCGAGCTCCTCATATCCTGACGGTGGCGCGCCCCGATCTGACGAAAACGTGACATAATCACCACAATTTTTCCTGTCCGGTCAGTCAACCGCAACGGTCGATTGACAGCAGACAGCTAGATTTTTATCGACCCGGATGCAAATGAGAAACGTTCTCATTTGTAACAGCTACTCATCGTATTCTCCCGGGAAAAATATGTCCGCCACGCATCGTGCTGCCTTCTGTCTGTCTGCGCTTGTCTCATTTCCCTTGTCCGGGGCCGTTTTCCATCCGGCTTCGGCTGCAGAACAGAAACCGAGAGCTCCTGCAACGCGTGCCCAGAATACCCAGTCGCAGAAAACGTCAGCAACGAAACAGAAGGCGGCTGTTCATGAGACGATCCGTGTTTCGGCCAAGCGCGGCGGATTTCTTCCTGCGTCAGCGAGCAGCGCGACCAAGACCTCAACGCCGCTTGAACTCACACCGCAGAACATCACAGTCATCACGCAGGAGCGAATGAGCGTGCTTAATGCGCGCAGTCTTTCCGAGGCGGTGCGCTATGCGGCAGGTGTGTCAGATTACGGATCGAAGGATGACCCTCGCGGCTATTTCGGGACTATTCGCGGCTTCACGCCGGATATCTATCTCGATGGCACGCGTGCGCCCGATGCCAGCACTTCCCAGAGCTTCAGCATCGAGCCCTGGGGGCTGGAAGAAATGGATGTGCTGCGCGGCGCGTCATCGGCGCTCTATGGTTCGGGCCAGTTGGGAGGCATCATCAATGCCGTCAGCAAGCGGCCTCATCTGGATCAGGTGAATGAAATCGATTTCCAGACCGGCTCGTATGGGCGTGTGCAGGGCGCGGTGGATGTTGGCGGCGCCCTCAACAGCCGCAAGACGCTTCTCTGGCGTTTCAACGGTTTGATCCGCAAATCCGACACCTATGCGAAGAATATCAAGAATAACGAAATCTATGTCGCACCGTCGCTGAGCTGGCATCCGGACGACAAGACGGTCGCAACCCTGCTGACCAGCTTCGAACAGCTCGATGCCGGATCTACCGCCCAGTTTCTGCCAGCGCGAGGCACGGTCCTGCCGTCGAAATGGGGGCAGATCGCCCGCAATTTCCTGAGCAGCGACGCTGATTACGACGTTTACTCCAAGCGTCAGGTGGCGGTGGGCTATAATCTGGTGCGCCATATCCTGCCCAACTGGACCATCACGCAGAACATGCGTTACGCGCATCTCGATGTGCTTTACCGCTTCGTCACCACCTCGTCGCTTTCAGCTGACCAGCAGAGCATCAACCGTACAGCGCTGAATCAGCAGGGCAATTATAATAACGTCACGCTGGATACGCGCTCCGACGTCGTTTTTCATACCGGCCTGATTCACCATGAAATCCTGACTGGCGTTGATTTTCGCAGTGATTTTCTCGCCAATCGTCGCGGGCAGCGTGCGGCGCCTGCGCTCAATCTCTATGCGCCGGTTTATCGCGCCATCACCTGGCCGAGCTATGCCACCAACACCAGCACCAACGAGACCGAAACCGATACGGGCATCTATGCTCAGGAACAGGCAAACTGGCAGCGCTGGTATCTCACCCTTTCGGGTCGTGGCGATTTTACCGAGAGCATGACGGTCAGCAACCTGACCGGGGGGCGTACGCCGCAGAATAATAACGCCTTCACCGGGCGTCTCGGGCTGGTCTACCAATCGGCTATCGGGCTGAACCCCTATGTTTCGTATGCGACCTCATTCCAGCCGCAGGTCGGCACGACATATTCCGGATCGGCTTTCGTGCCCACCACAGGCAAGCAGATCGAGGCCGGTGTGAAATACAAGCCCGTCACACCGTTGCGTGGCGTCGACAATTTCATGCTAACGGCCGATTTCTTCAATCTGGTGCAGGATAATGTCCTGACGGCAGACCCGAATAATACGTCCTTCAGCGTGCAGACGGGGCGACAGAGAACGCGCGGTTTCGAGTTCGAAGGGGTGGGTCGCCTGCCTTACAAGATCGATTTCATTGCGAGTTTCACCTATCAGGACCCGCGTGTTCTGAAGTCGAACACGGTGAGCCAGATCGGCCAGCGGCCAGTGGCCATTCCCTCGCATATGGCATCGCTCTTTCTGAAGCGCGATGTTGCTTTCTCGGCCCTGTGGCAGGCCGGAATTGGAGCGGGCATGCGCTATACGGGCAATACGGCAGGGTCTATTCCCCTGACCTTCACAGTGCCTTCGCAGCTTGTCTGGGATCTTCAGGCCCATATCGACAGAGGCCGCACGCGCATCCAGTTCAACGGGACCAATATCGCCAATCGCAAATATGTTGCGATGTGCACACGCGACGTTGCCTGCGCCTGGGCTCCGGGTCGTGCTGTATTCGTAACCCTGTCGCAGCGCTGGTAAGGATCCGGATTGCATTACGTGTCGCACGTCATTTTGCGCGTGAACAGGATATGCGACTGTTTCTGTGGAGGTACCGTCGCGTGTGGCAGGCTTCACTGGTCTATGATGGTCAATAATGTTTTTTGTGAAATTTTAACGTTCCATTATTGCAACAGCTTAAAGCGGAGGTTACATTTTATAACGATATTAGATTTCATAAGGTGATGGCGAGATGAAGAGCAGACAGGCTGTGGCAGGTTTCCTGATAGTGTCGCTCTGCCTACCTATTGCCGGGTGTAGCAACGACCCCAATGCCGGTATTCTGGGGATGGGTCAGAAAGAGAGTGTGGGTACTGGTGTCGGTGTGGCTCTGGGCGGTACACTCGGTGGGCTTTTCGGCGGTAAATATGCCGCTCTTGCGGCAGTCGGTGGTGCAGCCTTGGCTGGTCTTATCGGTAATCGCGTCGGTGCCATGCTCGATGATGATGATCGTGCCGCTTTGCTGCGTCAGCAGCAGCAGGTTCTGAGCCAGCAGAGTGATGGGGATTCCGAAAACTGGGCCTCTACCCATAGCAAGGCCACGGCAGTCATCACGGCCTCCAACACGCGTACGGAAACCAAGCAAGTGAGTTTGTTGCGCCAAGCCTCTGTTGCCGCGCCTACGAGGCTCGTTTCGATTGGCAAGAGGTACAGCGTCAAAAAGACAGCTGCCGTGCACAGTGCTCCGGAAGCAGGCGCTTCTGTTACTGAGACCCTGCATAATGGTAACAAAATCTGGGTAACAGGGTCTGTGCAAGATGGTAATTGGTATCTCGTTTCACGAGGCGGCCAAGCTATAGGCTACGTGCCTTCGACACTGCTGACTCGTGTTGTCACCGCGGCTCCAAAGGCTCAAGCGGTCGGTCAGGTCGTACAATCCGCCAATGACAACGCGCCGATCAATCTCGATGATCTCGAGCCCGTGGACAAGGTCGCAACTGCCAATGCTGTGCCAACCGTCGTCACGGCAAGCGTGACCTGTCGCGATCTCCGCACGGTGGCAAATGGTGGAGCACAATCTGCTACTACGAACAGCAATGCGTGCCTGTCTCCACAAGGGGTCTGGGAAGTAAACTGACATGCGTCGGCAATTTTTCAGGCAAATTCTTCTGGGCGCGGCGGGCTTTGCCGCCTTGGGTTTCGTGTCTACCCCAGTTTTGGCGCAACAGAGCGACCCTACGCTCTTTGTGGTCTCGACCAAGAGGCATTTTCGGGTCAATTTTGTCGACCTCGCAACCCGATGTCAGGCCAGCCACGTTGCCTTGCGGATGTTTCTTGATGCGCAAAGCCCTGCCATAGCACAGGTGGATGCCGAGCAAGGTCTAGTACAGCTTCTTGCGGGCGTCTTTCAGCGTGATCCGCGTTGTGTGGCTGCGCAAAGCGTTACCGTGAGCGTTGTGGAACCTTCCGGCAAGGTGCAACAATTCGATGCGACGCGGGAGAAGGGGTGGCAGTTCGTTCCCGCCTCCGCTGCGTCTGCCTCCGACAATACGCAGCAAAGACCTTCTGCAAGCCCTTCCATCCAGCCGCAGTCTGCTTCTACTGTTCAGCCTCAGCCTCAGCCTCAGCCTCAGCCTCAGCCTCAGCCTCAGCCTCAGCCTCAGCCTGCTGCGCCACCGCTCGAAGGGTACTATGCTTTCGTGGCATTGGCAGCGAAGGCCAATCCTGCCTGGCTTGATGACGACTCCGTGCAGCGTTGCTGGGCAGCTTTTCGCTATCAACGTGATTTTTTTCGAGCGGATGAATTTGGGCGGCATGCCTTGATGCAACGTGCTCGTGACGATCTGCGTCAGAGTGCGAACATGGCGTCGTCGGAGAGAATTGAGACGGTTATACAGACGACTCTTGGTCCGTATGATTTCACTAAACAAGGCTTTCCGCTTGAAATGCCCCTGCACCAGATATCAATGCATGGGGAATGCAGCGGGGGAAGTTTTCCGTTCATGGTAACTCTGCAGGTCGAAAACGGTGAGTTGCCGTTTTTCGTGCCGATGCAGCAGAGTGATGCTCAGACCTTTCTGCGTGCACGTACGCAGTGGGGAATGGAAAATCGATCCGTCTACGTTGCGCTCACTTTGAAAGCTGATGCGACAACTCTTGCCGCTGCTCGACAGCGGCTCCAGGGGGAGCTGAAGGCGTCGTTGCAGGGTATTCAGGTTTTTGCAGATCGCGCGCGTACACAACGTCTGGCGCTGATCGGCGAGGACGAAATCAACAAGCTGGTCGCAGAGCAGCGGCGGGTTGCAGCTGAAAAACAGGCAGATGAGCAGGCTGCCGCGCTCGAAGCTCAGAAGACTCGCATGATGCAAGCGGCGGGTAGTCTGTCAAAGCCTGCTATGATGGCTAATTGGCTGAATGATTCCCCCGATCTGCAATGGGGTCGGACGCTGGATACGATCAGAGCGGCAAGGCTGTCTTCGGTTGTAACCGGAGCGCCGGTAACCGCCACGCTTCTCGTGCAGGTAGAGGGTAGCGGGAAGGACAAGGTGCCGACACGTTGGCCTGGTCATCTGCGGGTTTCCGTAGGGAAAGACGGTACCGCTTTTAGTTCTGGCCAGTGGTACCTGATTTCAGGTCAACTCTCAGTATCGCCGTCGAATGGAACAGCATTGAGCGATGCCTTGCTTGACGCCACGAAATTCTATGCCTGCCACGACGCGCAATGTGCCGAAACGACCGATCCGGTTGCTCTTTCTGCTCGCAAACTTTCAAAGCAGCCCCAGATAAACCGCTAAAACCTCAGAGAGGATTCCCCAGCTGTGAAGTCACTTCTTTCTTTTGATACGCTTATCACCCCGAAATTCATCAAGTTCTTTTTCTACATCGGTGTCGTGATCTGTATTCTGGGTGGACTCGGGACACTGATTTCTATTTTTTCCGGGTCCATGGCAATGGCTCAAGCTGCCGGAACCTCGAAAATTATCGCCGCCTTGCTCGGCTTGGTGGGGGGGGTGATTGGTGGCGTTATTGTAGCGGTTGTAGGCATTGTTCTTGCGCGCGTTTCAAGCGAGTTGACCCTTGTCATCTTTATGATTCGTGACGAACTGGCCTGGCAGCGTGAAAATGCGCTCAAGACGCCGCGCTAATTGATGAACAGCGCACATGGCCTGATGGCCAGGATCCCCTCCGATCCACGGCTCTTATTGCCGCCGGTGTTGGTGCTTGCACCACCGAGCATCCCGCTCGCGGAGGCGTCAGATATGCGCCACGCTGGCGACGTGGCAGCAGAATGGGCCGGGCGGGTCGAGAGTTTCACCCAGACCCACGGGCCACGCGTGGAAGAGGCCGCTCGCAAGGCTAATGCCAAACTTGGGGCATTGTCGGAAAAGGTGCATGGTCGTGTTGGCGAGATGGTCCGTGATGCGCGTACAGCCGCGCAGGATCCTGAATCACGTCAGAAATTCCGAACTCGCTACGGGCGGTATCTGCTGATTGGCGGAGCCGTTCTGCTAGTGGTTGTCGCCGCAGGATGGGAACTCGCCTGTCAGAGTGCGAGCGGGATGGCGGACAAACAGATACGCGAAATTCTGGCTGCGTCCGGGTTGGGCGATAGCGTGACGATACGCCGCATCACGGCGACGCCTTTCGGTACCGTAACCCTGAACGGTATTGATGTGCTCAATGCACAGCCGGGTGCCCCCCCTGCAATAAGGATTGCCTCTTTTACACTGAACGGTCTCGACAGCTCCGGGCATATTCCGTCTCATTTGTCTTTTTCCGCGTCAGGGATGAAGGTCGATTTGCTGCAGGCTCAAAAGATATTTGGTGCCAGATCGCAGGGAGGCCTCCTTCTGGAGGCTGGCTATACTTCCATCTCCGGAAAGATGGCGGGCTCTTACGAATTATCCGGCAATACGTTTTCAGTGCGTCACTGGGCACAATTCGAGAATGCCGGTACGTATGATGTGTCGGTGACACTGGTCAATGTTCCATCAGGTGTAAGAGACTTGCTGAACACCTACGGCTTTGGCAGTTTGCTACAGGCAAACCCGCTTGTGCTCCTTGGTGTCGAGCAGCAATTGTCGCAGGTCGCCCTGTCTGACCTTCGCGTGAAGCTCGACTCGATGGATCTGCAGAAACGTTTTGCGGCATTGCCTGATACGCCGATTCCCGAGCCCAAGGTCCCTACTGCGTCTCTGGCGGACAAACCGCCTCTGATGCGGTTCATGCTTCTGGGGGGGAAGATGTCGATGCATGGTCACCCGGATCAGCCAGTCCCGCTGATGAGACCTGGCATGTTCGGCTCGCAGTTCAACGCCGACCTGGAAAGTCTACCGGGTCTTGCTCGGGCAACTCATGCAGATGTGTCTGTAACAACTCCCTGAGGCGGATCGCAGACAACTATATCATCTGGAGAGGAAATCGCCCGTGTTCAGGCTGCGCTCGATATCCTCGAGCGAGCGGCCTTTGGTTTCGGGGATACAGCGGCGGATGAACAGCCAGGCGAGGGTCGTCAGTCCGGCAAAGAGGACAAACGTGCCCGAGACGCCCATGGTCTCGATGATAGAGAGGGTGATCATCGAGACCAGCAGGTCGAAAGACCAGTGCGAGACCGTGACAAGACCCATCCCTTTGCCGCGCACCGAAAGTGGAAAGACTTCGGCCCCTACGAGCCAGAGAGACGCATTGATGCTGCCCAGTGTGCAGAGCACATAGAGCAGCAGCCCGGCTACGGCGAGGCTCTTGCCGATGCCCTGTGGGTCACCCCCGAAAAAGACGAAGGCGAGTACGATCAGCGCGAGAATGGAGCCGGGAAGAACGCGCAACATGAGGCGACGGCGGCCCCAGTGATCGACCGCCCAGAAGCCGAAAATGGTAGCGACCGTAATCGTCACGCCGATGGCGATGGAAATCAGCAGGGCTGAGTTACGATCGAACCCGGCGCCAGCCAGTATCGTCGGGGCATAGGTCAGCACGGCATTGGTGCCCGTGACCTGGCTGAACATCGCAAGCCCCGTTCCGGCAATGAGGGCCGGGCGCAGCCGTTTCGAGAAGAGCAGGCGCCAGCTGCCGCGCTGTCCGGCAGCGTCATGGATTTCGGCCATTTCGCCCTCCGGGTCTTCCTCCGGTCCACGCAGGCTGCGCAGGATGGCGAGGGCCTCGTCCTTGCGGCCTTTCGAGGCAAGAAAGCGGGGGCTTTCCGGCAGAAAGACCAGGCCGATCAGCAGCATCAGTGCCGGTACCGCGCCCAGCAGGAACATCATGCGCCAGTCGCCACCCCGGCTGAGCAGGCGAAGCAGCAGCGGGTTATCGCTCAGTGCCCAGCCGATGAGCGATGACACCAGAACGCCACCGACGATGGCGAGTTGAAACAGCAGCACCAGCCTGCCGCGCCGCGAAGCGGGAGCCAGTTCTGCGATATAGACAGGTACGATCTGGCTGGCACCGCCGACAGCAAGGCCCAGAATCACGCGCATGATGGTGAGTTCGGTTGGTGACATGGCCATGGCAGAACCAACCGAGCCCAGCAGGAACAGCGCTCCTGCAAGCCCTACCAGAAGGCGTCTGCCCCAGCGGTCCGAGAGCGGGCCTGCCCCCATGCAGCCAAGCAGGGCGCCTGCGACCATACCGGCGGCGATAGCCTGCTTGCCAAAGGTATCGAGTGGAAAACTGTCCCCCAGTGTCAGGAGGGCAGCCGAGATGATGCCCTGGTCATAGCCGAAAAGGACACCGGCCAACCCTGCCACACAGGAGGCGATAAACACCCGTCTCTGCCCTGCGGCTGACAGGGTGGGGGTAATGGTGGGGGTGGAAGGCAAGGGGGCGGCCAGAGTCATGGTCGTTTCTCATCCCGGTCGGAAAGCACGGTTCGGTTCCGAAAGGAGTGGGAGAGAAGCTTGCGATTCGAAAGACAAGTTTTCGTGCTGAAAGACGATCTCTGGCCTTCGCGCTGTGGAAACAAGCGCGAAGACGAGAATTACGGCATGGGAAGGGTAAACATCACATCTTGGTGTTATTGTTTTTCATCGCGATGTTTCACTCCGGTATTCAGCGATCCGGCCGTCGTCTCGGCGGTGGTGGGCTCGCGAGAGCAGGGTTTTCAGGCCAGTCATGACGCGGGTAGCGGCCACGCATATCGCGACGCATATCCGGCCAGCCGGTCTGCCAGAAGGCAGCAATATCGGCGGTAATCGCCTGTGGTCTTCCGGCCGGTGATAGCAGCGCGAATTGCAGCTTCACCTTGCCATTGGCGATGCGTGGCGTTTCCTTCAGCCCATAGAAAGCCTGTGCCCGTGCCGAGATTGTAGGAACAGCTTCGCGATAATCGATCGAGGGTGAGGCGCCGGGCAGGCCGAGCGTGGTCGGCAATTCCTGATCAAGGCGCCTGAGCTGGGCATAATCGAGTCTCTGGCGCAGCAGTGACAGAAGATCGAGTGCCTGAATCTGCGAGAGCCTCGTCATGCCGTCCATATAGGGCAGGAGCCATTCCTCGAGAGTGGCCGCGAGGGTCTCGTCATCGGCAGCGGGCAGGGTTTCATCGAGGTGAAGCCGCGCCAGAGCAAGACGCGCGCGGAATTGCTGGCAGGCCTCGCTCCAGTCAAGGCTGCCCGACAGATCGGCCCGGATCCGTGAAAGAAGCAGGGACTGTATTTCTTCCGGATCGGCAGGGGCCGAGCGGTCACGCAGGACCAGCGTACCAAGACGCAGCCTCCTGCGGGCAATGACTCCACCTGTTGCAGTATCCAGTGCCGTTTCGACCTGTTCTTCCGTTCTGGCCAGCAGGGTAGGCGGCAGGGAATCGAGGTCCAGCGGCGCGGCCAGACAGATTTCGGTGGCGGTACGTGTATGCAGAGACGGGGCTACCAGAAGTTTTTCGCGAGCCAGCGGATCGATGGCGCTCAGCCTTGCCGAGCCGCCGCCTGCCAGTCGGTAGCGCCCGGTTTCGCCTGCGGCCATGGCGACCCTGTCGGGAAAACCAGCGGCCAGAAGGGCAGCGGCACAGTGCGGGTCGGGGGGCAGGCGCTGGGAGAGGCCGAGCCGCCTCTGATAGCGCTGGCTCGACTGACGTATGCGCGCAAGGCTCGCCCTGTCAGCCGTCGGGTGGTGTTCCGCGCCCTCGATCAGCGCCAGACGCGACTGGATATCAGCTGGAGTGACTGGCGCGCGCTGACCCGGCACGGGCCGCGGGCGCAACGGGTCGCGCTCTTCCAGAAGGGCGGCGAGAGCGGCGGCGGTGGCTTTCTCGATTGGCGTGCGGGCTGCGCACATCATGGCGGCCAGACGTGGCTGCGCGCCCAGGCGCGCCATGGCCGCGCCGAGCGGCGTGACCCTGCCTGCCTTGTCCAGCCCACCAAGGGTTTGCAGCAGGGCGATGGCAGCCTGTTTCGCGCCTGTAGGCGGGGCGTCGAGCAGGGGCAGGGCGTCGGGCGCCGTGCCCATGATTTCCTGCCACGAGGCCGCATCGAGGCAATGCCCGGCCAGATCGCTGCTCAGGATTTCGGGCAGGTCATGCTGGATCATGGCGCGGCCGGTGGCTTCGGTCCAGAGCCGCAGGGCGATACCCGGTGCCTCACGCCCTGCGCGTCCTGCGCGCTGCGTGGCGGTGGCGCGTGAGATTCGCAATGTCTCGAGACGCGACAGCCCCGAGCCGACATCGAGACGTGGCTCCCGCCGAAAACCGCCATCGACCACCAGACGCACACCAGGCACGGTGAGCGAGGTTTCGGCGATGGAGGTTGCCAGCACGACCTTGCGTCTGTCGGAGGGTTTGAGAGCCAGATCCTGCTCGCGTGTATCAAGCTCGCCATAGAGCGGGAGGATCAGCGCATCCAGCCCGGCAAGGGCTGCCGCGCATCGTCTGATCTCGGCAACCCCCGGCAGGAAGGCGAGCAGATCGCCTTCTTCCTCTGCCATCAGGCCGCGAATGTTTTTGGCCATGACGTCAGGCAATTCGCGCAGGGCCGTCAGATCGCGTTTGGCATGGCGGATATCGAGTGGAAAGGCGCGGCCCTCGCTCTCGACCAGGGCGCCATCGAGCAGGGTCGTGAACGCCCGCCCGTCTGTCGTGGCCGACATGGCGACAAGGCGCAGTTCGGGCCGTAGCGTGCGTTGCAGATCGAGTGCGAAGGCCAGAGCCGTATCGAGATCGAGAGAGCGCTCATGCACCTCGTCGAACAGAATGGCGGCCACATTGTCCAGAAGCGGGTCAGTCAGCAGGCGACGCAGCAAAAGCCCTTCCGTCACCACCTCAATGCGGGTGGCCGCGCTGACGGCCGAGTCCGTGCGTGTGCGATAGCCAATTGTTCTGCCGGTTTCCTCACCCAGCAGCGATGCCATGCGATGGGCGGCACCACGCACAGCCACGCGGCGTGGCTCGACCACCAGCAATCGGCCGTCTTCGCGCCAGGGGGCTTGTAAAAGATGAAGCGGCACCAAAGTCGTCTTGCCTGCGCCAGGCGGCGCAACCAGTACCGCATTGCGGCCGGAGGCCAGCACGTCCTGCAATTCGGGCAGGGCGGCCGAGACAGGAAGAACGGGAAGCGAAATGAGATTGGCGGGCAATACGGGACCGGTCATAATGACCTCTATGGCGCGTCCTTGGGGCGGTCGGCAATTCTCTTCCAACGATGCGATCGGTCTGATGCTGCGCAAGCTGTCTTTTCTTGTCCTGTCTCTCCCTGTGTTCCTGTTTGCCCTGGGCAACGCACCTGCTTCTGCCGCAGAGAGCCAGCCTGTCATTTCCTCTCATGACACCGCTACACTGGTAACCGATCGTGATGCGGTCGCCGCCGGCGACACCCTGCATGTCGGTTTGCGTCTGCAGCTCAAACCCGGCTGGCATACCTACTGGCTCAATGCCGGTGATGCCGGTGAGCCGCCAACGCTCAAGGTGACGGCAAGCGGCGCCATGACGGGGCAGAGCGAGACGATTAATTTCCCCACGCCTGTCCGTATCAGTGAAGGCGGGCTGATGTCCTACGCCTATACGGGCGATGTGCTTCTGCCCCAGGCGCTGAAGCTCGAAGGGCAGGCAGGGGGCGTTACGCTCAAGGCTCACGCTGAATGGCTGGTCTGCGCGGCCACCTGTGTGCCCGAACAAGGCGATTTCACCCTTGATCTGCCTGCTGGCAAGGCTGTGGCGAACAGTTCTGCCGAAGGGCCATTATTCGTTCATGCAGCTCAGGCGAGTCCTGTGCCATCACCTTTTGCGGCCTCCCTCGCACCGGACGGCCTGCTGAGCCTCAGTGGCAAGGGCCTTTCTTCGGCCAGCATCGACAGGGCGTGGTTCATGCCCTCTGAGACCGGGATCATCGATCAGGTTGCGTCGCAGAAGCTGGGCGTAAGCGAGGGCGGATTGACCCTCAAGCTCAACTGGATCGATGCAGCGCACAAGCCGACGGGTCTGTCCGGGATCGTCGTGCTTCAGGACAAGGCCGGTCAGCAGACGGCGCTCTGGATCAAGACCAGCCAGATGGCAGTGGCACAATCCGCTCCCGCAGGGCCAGCCCCGGCCGAGGCGGCATTGTGGCGTATGCTTGTTTTCGCGTTTCTGGGTGGGCTCATCCTCAATCTGATGCCCTGCGTTTTTCCCGTTCTGGCCATGAAGGCGTTCTCGCTCGCCCGTCTGGGGGGTAGTCATCGCCATGAACAGATCAGGAGTGCTCTGGCTTATACGACCGGGGTGATGGGCAGCTTCGCCGCTCTGGGCGTGGCCATGATCGTGCTGCGCAGTGTCGGCTCCGCTGCCGGTTGGGGTTTTCAGTTCCAGTCACCGATTTTCGTGATCGGCGTCGCCTGGCTGCTGGTCATGATGGCGCTCAACCTTCTGGGTGTTTTCGAGGTGACGCTGGGGCGTATCGGCCAGGATGTCACGCCGCGCCATGGTGTCTGGGGTGACATGCTGACGGGGCTTCTGGCCGTGATCGTGGCGACGCCCTGCACGGCGCCTTTCATGGGGGCCGCCATTGCAGCTGCGCTGAGCGGACCGGCCTGGGCAGGACTCGCGCTGTTTCTGGCCATGGGGTTCGGTCTGGCCTCGCCCTATGTTGCGATTGCCACCATTCCTTTCCTCGCAAGGCATATGCCGAAACCGGGTGCCTGGATGGCGGTGCTGAAGCAGGCTCTGGCCTTCCCGCTTCTTGGCACGGCTGTCTGGCTTTTCTGGGTGGCCTGTGTGCAGCGTGGGGCGATGATCCTGCCTGTAGGTCTTGGCGGTGCGGTAGGGCTGGGGCTTGTGGCCTGGCTGTTCGGCACGACCCAGCGTCAGGCCATGATCAAGGGCGCCACACCGGGCGTGATTTTTGGTCGTGTTGTGGCTGTGGTGGTTCTGGTTCTGGCCGGGATCAGCCTGGCGCGTATCGATAACGGTGTTGCCGCCAATGCGCCTGTCGAGGCAAAGGCTGAGACAGGAGCCGTGGCGTATTCGCCCGAGCGCCTTGCCGCGTTGCGTGAGGAGGGCAAGCCGGTTTTCATCGACATGACGGCGGCGTGGTGCATCACCTGCATGGTCAATGAGCGCGTGGCCCTTCAATCTGCGCCTGTGCAGAAGGCCTTTGAGGCTCAGGGCATCACTTATATGAAGGGTGACTGGACCAATCGCGATGAATCCATCAGTGCCTATCTGCGGGCGCATGGGCGCGATGGCGTGCCCCTCTATGTCTATTATGCTCCCCATAAGGAGGGCGTCGTCCTGCCGCAGATCCTGACCGTTTCAGGCGTGCTCGACGCGATCAAGTAAAGCAGCAGTTCTCACGCAGAACTGTCCGGCCTAGGTGCTGACCTGCTCGTCTCTTCCTATTAAAGAAGGGGACTGATGAGCGGGAAGGGCGCAATTGGCATGATAAGAAAAACACGATCGCTTTCGAAGCTGCTCGATATCGCGATTCTGATCATCCTATTCTATATTCTCGTCCGCTATACAATTACGGCGCTCGTTCTGGCGTTCAATGGCACAATCTATCTCTTTGGCCTGTTATGGCATGAGATCTCTTTTCAGCCTGCTTCGAGATATCTCCAGATCAGCTATGGCATTGCAGTCAAGCTGCTCTGGCGAGAGTTTTTCAGCATGTCCTGTCTTGTGCTGATTTGCCTGCTGCTTTTCAGACGCTGTTTTGTAGGGGACACTTTCTCGCTCAGACGACTGATTGGTTCGAAAAAAGCCAGAGTCGCAAAAGCCCCATGCGATAACCTCCCGGATACGCAGGACTAAGTTTCTTTTTCTGCCGTCGGTATGCCTCAGCAGCAGATCAGAGATGCGAGGCGCCCATACCTGAGCCCATATACATATGGCCATGAGGCTTGTGGTCTGAGGGCGGGGCGTCTTTCGAGGGCGCGCTGCCAGTCGAGGCTACAGGGCGTAGCAGGGCGGCGCGGCTGTCATCCTGCGGCGGGTGTGGATGCGAACAGGCGGTCAGGGTCAGAATCGCGCCGCAAAGGGACAGAATACGCATAACGATACCTCGGTCTTTTTCCGATCAGCCTGCGCTCAAAACACGGTTCAGCCAAGAAGCGGGGGCGAATGATCGTGTAACGCAATGCATCATGACGGGGAGCGGGCGTTTCAGATCCAGACATCCTCGTTCAGCTCGCGATAGCGCTCCACGCCGATGGTACGAATGCGTTTGACGTCCTGATGCGGGGGCAGGCCGAAAATCGTCTTGTATTCGCGGGTGAACTGCGAGGGGCTTTCATAACCCACGGCAAATCCGGCATCGGCGGCCAGCCTGTCTTCGCTCAGCATCAGGCGGCGTGCTTCCTGCAGGCGCAGGCGTTTGCGATATTGCACAGGCGAGATGCCCGTAACCTCCTGAAACTTGCGGTAGAAGGTCGACTGGCTCATTCCGGCAAGGCGCAGCAGATGCGCCATGTCAGTCTCTTCCATGAAATGCGCACGCAAAAATGCCAGAGCGCGGTTGATGCGTGAGGCATCGCTTTTCTGATCGGCAATTTCGTGCAGCACATGACGCTGGTCGCCTTGCAGCGCCCGATAGATCATTTCACGCTTGAGCATGGGCGCAAGAAACTCCCGGTCCTGCTCGTTATCAAGAGCGTGGAGTAGACGGCGCAGCACGTCCAGCAGATCAGGAGTGACCGGGCTCAGGCCCAGGCTGGCGCGCAGCGGTGTTTTCAGCCCCGGATCGGCATGGGTTTGCGTGATAATCTCGGCAATTTCAGCGGGATCGAAGGCAATGCAGGCGGCAAGATAGGGCTCATCAGGCGAGACGCGGGTGATGCGGCCCGACAGCGGAAGATCGACTGTCGCGACCAGATAGTGATTCTGATCGTAATCGAAGCTGCGTTTATGGATGCGTATGGTCTTGGCACCCTGGATGATCAGGTAGATGCGCGGCTGATAGACCACAAGGAGCGGGTCAGTGGTCGTGTCGGAGTGATAGAGCGTCAGATAGTCGATAGCGGTCTTCGTGCTCTTGCGCGGGCAGTGAAGACGAACGAGCGCCTGAACCTCTCTGAGTTGCGCAGTCGTATCCTGATTTATCATGGCCCAATCATCACATTGTGGGAAAAAAAGGCAAGTTTTTCGGAATCCTGAGATAACGCAGGCGGCTCGTGTCTGCGCATTCTGCGCCTGTCCGAAAGGGACAGGTGTTTTACCCCCGAACAGGAGCCAGTCATGCAGAACCATATCCTCGCACCCCGCACCGGCAATGTCGCACAGACGTACCGGACTACGGCGTGCCGGAAGGATATCCGGCTTCTGTATCGTGCCTGGCGTGAGCAGATCAGCAGACTCGAGCGACGCCAGATTCGTCTGTCTGCAACTCAGAAACGAGAGATGCTCAAGGATTTCTGCCGCAATGTCAGGGCGCTGGATCGCTCCTGTCGCCTGTTGCAGGCCTGAGCGATGCTCGAATTCATCCTGGTGACGGACGCTCTCAGATATCTCGGGCTGAACGCCTTTCTTGCCATTTTTCAGAACAGGGAAACAAAGTGATGACTGCAAAAATTGCTATCGTGACCGGTGCCAGCCGCGGCATCGGCGCTGGTATTGCCCGCCAGCTGGCCAGCGAAGGCTATGATATTGCTTTCTCCTATCCGCGTGATGCAGCCAGTGCGCAGGATACGATCAGGCAAGTTGAGGCGCTTGGTCGTCGTGTTCTGGCCGTGAATGCCGATGGCAGCACGGTTGAGGGGAATGAGAAGGTCATTGCGGAAACAATTCGCGTTTTTGGTCGTCTCGATGTGCTGGTGTGCAATGCGGGCATGTATCCCAAGGGCACGATTGACGACATCACGCCCGAAATCATCGAAGCCGGGCTCAATCTCAATGTGCGCGGCCCGATGATCGAAACGATGTGTGCCGTCAGGCATATGCAGCGCGGTGGCCGTATCGTTCTTATGGGCTCGTCATTCGGTGGACGTGCGCCACTGCCGGGTCTGTCGCTCTATTCCAGCACCAAGGCGGCGCTGCGCGGCTTTGCCCAGGGTGTGGCGCGCGATCTCGGCGATCGTGGCATCACCATCAATGTTGTCGAGCCGGGACCTGTGAATACCGCCATGAATCCGTCGGATACTGAAGCCGCAAAAGTACTCGCAGGCTTTGTTGCGACCGGCGCCTATGGCGAGATTGCAGACATCGTCAATGTCGTGTCGTTCCTGGTCAATGAGCGTTCAAGCTATATTACCGGGTCTGCCCTCGCGGTCGATGGCGGTCTGCTGGCCTGAGTTGAGCAGGCTCTTCCCGGCTCATATTGGAGGGCGGCAAGAGCTTCTTATTGTCGCATAACGTTATCGCGTAATGGTGCTGTTCCAATTCTCTCTTTCTGCCTTAAAAAGCGAAATAGACTGAATAAGGAACAAGAATATGGACGCTGTATTGATGGGACTGAAACAGGCATTTCAATTTCAGGGACGTACTTCCAGAGCCGATTACGCTATCTTTATCATTGCCTGCTGGCTGTTTATGCCTGCCTGTACACGCGTTTCTGATTATGCTACGCATCTCCTGGATGATCAGGATGCTCACGCCCAGATCATCCAGCTCGGCCTGACAGCCGCCTATTTGCTCATCAGTCTTTTTGTTCTGATAGCAACGATCTCTGCCAGTGTTAGACGCTGCCATGATTGCGGTTGGTCTGGCTGGGCAGCGCTCCTTTCGCTCATTCCCTTTATCGGCATCGCGGTCCTTTTTTTCATGAAAGGTGACCCAGATGAGAACCGCTTCGGGAAGATCGGTTTCATGCCCTGGGCGAACTGAGCGACGACCGTTTTCTCGACAGAGCACGTTCCAGGTCCATCCGATCTGGAATGTCGAAATGCGTCTACCTGCAGGATATCTTGCACTTGGCAGAAGCAGAAATAAGTTTTTCAGGAAGAAAATGGTGCCCAAGACCGGGATCGAACCAGTGACACTGCGATTTTCAGTCGCATGCTCTACCAACTGAGCTACTTGGGCACCGTCACCAAACGGTGTGAGAGGGGGTTTACTCTAACCCGTCATGCTGATCAAGCGGGGGGAAGACGTTTTTTTCCTCTTCGTCTTCCGACACGGATGGCACGCTGTAACTCTCATTGAACCAGCGTCCCAGATCAATATCGGCACAACGCTTGCTGCAGAACGGGCGAAACGCCGTCTCGGTGGGGCGCTTGCAGATGGGGCAGAGGCTCATGGTGCAAAACTCCAATAGGCATCCGGGTAATCGGGCATCATCGTAAGGGTCAGAGAGGCGCCCCAGCATAGCGCAAACTGCGCCAGCGCCTCCGGATCGGCCTCCAGAGCCCGCACGACGCCCAGAGAAGCGCGCAGCACCGGGGTGCCACCAGCTTTCCTGCCGCTTCTGTCACGCAGGATCTGCCTTAGCGCCGAGAGGCCGCGCCCGCCGGGACTGGCAAGCGCTTCGTGCAGAGGCGCGCGCCCCCTGACACGCACGACTTCCAGCAGGCCGAGTGAAGTGGCGCCGAGCATCTTGGGTTGCATCGGGTCATCTGCGAAGGCGGCGGCCAGAAAGCTCCCAAGCGCCGGTCGCTTGCGAAGAGGAACCCCTGCCGGGTCGATCAGAATGGCCCCGCTCAGATTGCGCAAAGATATCTCACGCGCCAAAGCCGGGAAGGCGTTGCGATTGGCGGTAAAGCCATCCATCTGGCGGCGCTGATCGGGAGAGGGATCATCCAGATCGATCGCTGTCAGGGCCGGGGTCGGGGTGATGGTGGCGCGCAGTCCGTTCGGCAGCGTGGCCTGTGGTGTGGCCAGCTCATCGCAGTAGGCCTCGAGCACGGCGTCGAAAGCCTGGGGAACACGTTCGATACGTGGCTTCAGTGCTGCCGGTATCTGCGCCATGAGCGCCGGATCGTCACAGCATAAAGAAAGATCGGGATAGCGGGCGGCAATGTCTTCAAGTGGCGTCGGGCCGTACGCGACAAGTCGGGGGGTGTCGCCCTCAGGCGCCTTGCCGGAAACGGGCTTGAGGCGCAGTCCCTTACCGTTCTGGGCGCTGCGGGTCACACGAGCGGCTGTCAGAGCGCCTTCCTGATGGGTGCCAGTCAGAAAGCCTGTGCTGTGATCGGCCAGAGTGACAAACGCGCCACCAAGCGCAGGGGCTGCTTTCTGCACCCTGACCAGATGCGTGTCGCCATAGCCATCGGGCATGCCAGGGCGCCAGAGGGCGAAATCGATCAGGTCATCGCCATCGCAAACGGCAATGCGTGCCTCGCCCGGTGACCAGGCGATACGGCACTCTTTCATGCCAGAAAGCGGAAGGACTGGCCGCGCAGCATCTGGGCGGTTTCGAAAAGGGGCAGGCCGATCACGGCGGAGGGGCTACCCCCGACATAGCGTATGACCGACGCTGCCGCGCCCTGAAGCGCATAGCCACCTGCCTTGCCCTGCCAGTCGCCCTGATCGAGCAGGGCGGTAATCTGGCCTTTGGTCAGGCGGGAAAAGGTCACGTCGGTTTCGACCAGACGTTCCACAATGCGTCCTTCTGCCCAGGCGGCACTCGGCATGACGCAGACTGCGGTCAGTACGGTATGGCGCCGCCCCGAGAGCAGGCGCAGGCAGCGTTCTGCCGTCGCGCGATCTTCGGCTTTGGGCAGGATGCGCCGACCCACCGCAACGAGCGTGTCGGCGGCAAGGATCAGGCCTGGCCCTGTCGTGCGGGCGGCAACCGCTTCGGCTTTGGCGCGGGCCAGACGGGCCACGCACAGGCGTGGTGTCTCGTTCTGGCGCGGCGATTCATCCAGATCGGCAGCGTCGATGCGGTCGGGGACGAGACCGATCTGGCGGAGAAGATCGACCCGCCGGGGCGATGCCGAGGCGAGGATCAGCTCCGGCCTTGTGCCGTCCGTCATGAAAACGCTCTTACTTGAAACGGAAGGTGATGCGGCCCTTGGACAGGTCGTACGGCGTCATTTCAACATTGACGCGGTCACCGGCCAGAACGCGGATGCGGTTCTTGCGCATTTTGCCGCTGGTATGGGCGAGAATGGTGTGTTCGTTGTCGAGGGTCACGCGGAACATGGCATTGGGGAGCAGCTCGGTAACGGTGCCGCTGAATTCGATCATGTCTTCTTTTGACATTGGGGTCCTTATGGGGATTGAAGCTGAAACAGGCCAGAAAAAGGGGCTGTGCCAGCCCCGGCAGTAAAAATTCTGCCGCGTATGTGCTGGCTGTAGGCCGTTACGTCAAGTTTCTTGGTTATTTGCCGGGGTGAAAAAGGCCCTATCAGCCCTGATTCCACCCAAGCGCGTCGAGTCGGGCCGAGAGGCTGAGCGCATGAGCCCCCAACCCTTCGGCGCGGGCAAGCGCAACACCAGCAGGGCCGACCGCGCGCAAGCCATTGGCATCGGCGGCGATAGATGTCGTGCGCTTGAGGAAGTCGAAAACCGACAGGCCCGAGGCAAAACGCGCCGTGCGGCTGGTCGGCAGCACATGGTTCGGGCCGCCCACATAATCGCCTACGGCCTCGGGGCAGTTGCGCCCGAGGAACATGGCGCCTGCATGGCGGATCTGCGTTGCAAACCCTTCCGGGTCGTCGAGCATCACTTCCAGATGCTCGGAGGCAAAGCGATTGGCGATCTGCGCGGCCTCTGCCCAGTCGCGCACGATCACCACCGCGCCGTGATCGGCCCATGATTTACCGGCGATGGCGGCGCGCGGCAGGGTCAGCAGTTCGTTTTCGAGCGCCTCGACCACGGTCTGGGCGAAGGCGGCATCATCGGTGATCAGTACGGCCTGGGCGAGTTCGTCATGTTCGGCCTGAGCCAGCAGATCGAGCGCGACAAAGCGCGGCTCGTTGCGGTTATCAGCGACGATGACCACTTCTGAAGGGCCTGCAATCGAGTCGATGCCGACATGGCCGAAGACCTGACGCTTGGCCTCTGCCACATAGGCATTGCCCGGCCCGACGATACGATCGACCGGCGGTATGGTAGCGGTGCCGTAAGCGAGCGCAGCCACGGCCTGAGCCCCGCCGATACGATAGATCTCGCTCACCCCGCAGACACGGGCTGCCGCAAGCACCAGGGGGTTGAGCACACCATCGGGGCAGGGCACGCACATGGCGATGCGCTCGACACCGGCCACACGGGCGGGCAGGGCATTCATCAGAACAGATGAAGGATAGGCGGCCTTGCCGCCGGGCACGTACAGCCCGACCGCATCAAGCGATGTCCAGCGCATGCCAAGCGTCAGACCGGCATCATCCGTATAGGAGAGGTCAGACGGCATCTGTGCCCGATGAAAGGACTCGATGCGCGTGGCGGCGAGGGTCAGTGCCTCCATCAGTTCTGCATCGACCTTGTCCGCCTCCTGGGCGATCTCGGCTTCGGAAATACGGATGGTTTCCGGCGTGAGGGCCAGCCGGTCAAAGCGCGCGGTGTAATCGCAAAGTGCCATGTCGCCCTGGGTGCGTATGGCGGCGATAATGTCGCGAACCGGGGTGCTGACGCTGGTCTCGACCGCGCTGCGATCGGCCAGAAGACTGCTGAGGCGGGTCTCGAAATCCGTGTCGCTGCTCTGGAGCCATTTCATGCGGCATTCTCCTGCAGGGCGTTGCGAAAGCGCTCGATCAGGGCACGAATGGCATCGGGTCGGGTCTTCAGGGCAACGCGATTGACGATGAGGCGGCTCGTGACATGGGCGATGACATCGGTTTCGCGCAGACCATTGGCCTTGAGTGTCGAGCCGGTATCGACCAGATCGACAATGACGCTTGCCATATCGAGTGTCGGCGCCAGCTCCATCGCGCCATGCAGATGCACGATCTCGGCATTGACGCCTTTGGCGGCAAAATGGCGGCGCGTGATGGTGGGATATTTGGTCGCCACCCGGATATGCGAGCTGGCGGCATTGGTGTCATGCGTGCCCATACCGACAGGCTGGGCAAGGGAAATACGGCAGCCGCCGATACCCAGATCGAGCGGGGCATAGATATCAGGGTAGTCGAACTCCATCAGCACATCGGCACCGCAAACGCCAATCTGCGCGCCCCCATGGGCCACGAAGGTCGCAACGTCGAAAGAGCGCACACGCACCACATCGACATTGGGGTCGAGCGTCGGAAAGCGCAGGCTGCGTGTCCCTTCACCGATGGCACTGCCATCTTTGAAAAGTCCGGTGCGTTCCAGCACGGGGCCGAGCGCCTTGAGAATACGGCCTTTCGGCAACGCCAGAATGAGGGGCGCATCCGTGGGGTCGGACGGGGTGTGAGACTGGGTTTCTGCTGCAGCGATCATGACACCTCGTTCCTAACACAGAGTCTCACGGTCAAGAACCGGGCGAGCGAAGAGTTTTTGCCCCATGGACCTTAGTCTCGCGTCTCTTTGTTCACGCGTTGATGACCGGTTTTCGGTTTCGTGTTGCAACCCGGCGTAGATCGGGCCGCTAGACTACTGAAAAATATCGCTCTCAAAGCGACAGCAAGGAGATCTTCATGTCTCGTACCGATTCTTCCGCAGGGCTTTCTTCTGCAACCCTGCGCGCCGATGGCGAGCAGGTGCATCTGACGCTCAATGACGGCACGCGCATCCCTCAATTCGGGCTTGGTGTCTACAAGACCCCCGCTGATGAAACGGCGGAGATCGTGCGTTATGCGGCCAAGGCAGGCTATCAGATGATCGATACGGCCGCATTTTACGGCAATGAGAGTGGCGTCGGTGACGCGCTGCAGGATTTCCCCGATCTTTATGCTGTGACCAAGCTCTGGGCGAATGATCTTGGCTACGACAATGCCATGCGCGCCTTTGATGAGAGCGCCCGCAAGCTGCGTCGCGATGTGGTCGATCTCTATCTGCTTCATTGGCCCATGCCGAAAACGGGCCTCGCAGTCGAAAGCTGGAAGGCACTGATCAAACTCAAGAATGACGGGCGTATCCGGTCGATCGGCGTGTGCAATTTCCAGCCAGAGCATCTGACCCAACTGATCGAGGAAACCGGGGTCAAGCCGGTGCTCAACCAGATCGAGCTGCACCCCTCGTTCCAACAGAAGGAAGTGCGCGCATTTAACGAGTCGCTCGATATCCGCACCGAGGCCTGGAGTCCTCTTGCACGCGGTGCCGGGTTCGATGGCGAGATCATTACCAGCATCGCCAAGAAGCACGGCAAGACGCCGGGGCAGGTCACATTGCGCTGGCATCTCGAACTCGGTAATATTGTCATCCCGAAATCGGTTCATCCGAAGCGGATCGATGAAAATCTCGACGTTTTCGATTTCCGCCTGGACGAGGACGATATGAAGCGCATCGAAACGCTTGATCGCGCTGATGGCCGCACGGGCCCCAACCCTTATACGGCTTCGTTCTGACAGTAACCGGGCATCATGAAAAGTGACGCCCTTTTGTGCTTTTTCAGGTATAGAACTGATTCTATGCCTGAAAACAGAAATAATAAGAAAGCGCTGTTTTATTCACTGTTATGCCTTTTGGTATCGCAGGGGCATTGTTTTGCTGCCGAGGCCGGGTATTTCGTCCCGCCACCCCGGTCGCACGGATCTCCTGCCGAACCCGGCAAGCGCAGCCTTCTGACCCAAGCTCCGCTTTTGCCCCACGGCTCAGGGCTTGATCTGAGCATTTCGGCCAAAGCCCCGCCCAAGACCTTTTTCGCGCCTTCCATGCAGTCTGTGCTGCGGCGATACGGCCCGATATCGGTCGAGCAGAACCAGTCATCGCCCATCGCGATGGAGCACGGCATTACCACCACCTTTGCCCTGCCCGTTGCCGGTATTCCCGGCCTCGATCTCACGGCCAATTTTTTTGCAGGTCATCGCGACACCCGCCTCGGCGCGCCACCGGGTTCAGCGGCCGTGACCGGTGGAATCCGATGGCGCTGGTAATGATCGGGCCCCTAATATTTATAGTGGTGCGTGAACTGTTAAGTATCGTTGACGATAGCGTAATCTGGTGTGCCGACACTGTTGCATCGTGGCTTATTGATCTGGTTGTGGGAGCCAAACTCGCGTTCTTGCGAAAAAACGAAACAGGACAACACGTGCTGGTGGTCTGTTAGTAATTTCCGCCGCACGGGTCGATTTATTGCAGTAATTATAGAGAATTATCTGCCAATAATGGGCGCCTATTGAAAAGAATCATATTCGCATACGGCGATGGCTTGTGCGGGCGGAACGCGCTTGGCGAGTACGGTCCATGCAAGACGCCCTGCACCCATTGGCGCCGCTCGCCCGCCGATCTTTCAGAGATCTGTGCGGACAGAACGGAACGACCGGCATGTCTGCTATGGCGCCGGCCTCGATCACACGTCGTGGACGGTATCCAGATCGCCGAAGCGGGTGAATTCGCCTTCGAAGAAAAGCGAGATGGTACCAGTCGGTCCATGACGCTGTTTTTCCAGAATCAGCTCGGCCTTGTTGTGCACGAGCGCCATCTTGCGCTGCCACTCTTCCATGGCGACCTGATATTTATCCATGCTTTCATAGGCGCTGTCTTTGGGCATGCGCTGTTGCAGATAATACTCGTCGCGATAGACGAACATCACGGCGTCAGCGTCCTGCTCGATCGAGCCGGATTCACGCAGATCCGAGAGCATCGGGCGTTTGTCCTCGCGCGATTCCACCTGACGTGAGAGCTGCGACAGCGCGATGACCGGTACCGAAAGCTCTTTCGCAATCGCCTTGAGCCCCTGCGTGATCATCGAGATTTCAAGCACGCGGCTTTCCGGTTTGGTGCCGATGGCGGGGCGCATGAGCTGGAGATAATCGACCACCACAAGGCTCAGCCCCTTTGTGCGCGCCAGACGGCGGCAGCGTGTTCGCATGGCCGAAAGCGAGATGGCTGGCGTGTCGTCGATATGCAGCGGCAGTTCTGACAATTCGCGAGAGACGCGCACGAAGCGGTCGAATTCGCGCTGGCCGATATCGCCCCGTCGGATCTTTTCGCCCGAGACTTCAGATTGTTCTGACAGAATACGCGTGGCGAGCTGCTCGGCCGACATTTCGAGCGAGAAGATTGCCACGGCGCCGCGTGGCTTCGTTCCCTTGTCTTCCGCCTCGCGCATCAAGGCCTGGGCAGCCGAGAAGGCGACCTTGGTGGCCAGAGCCGTCTTGCCCATGGCTGGACGGCCTGCAAGGATCAGAAGATCGGAAGGATGCAGACCACCGGTTTTCTTGTCGAAGTCGCGCAGACCCGAGGTAAGGCCGCTGACATCGCCCGTGCGCTGGAAAGCCTGTTCTGCCACCTGGAGCGCGCCTGTCAGGGCGCGTTCGAAGCTGACGAATCCGCCATCCTGTCCCTTGTCGGTGGCGAGTTTGAACAGGGTTTCCTCGGCGGCGGCAATCTGGTCGCCACCTTCCAGATCGGCACGGGCGCCATAGGCGTTATTGACGACCGTCTCACCGATTTCGATCAGCTGGCGCCTGATCCATGCATCATGAATGGCGCGGCCATAATCGCCGGCATTGACGATGCCCACCATGGCCATGAGCAACTGGCCCAGATATTGCGGACCGCCGACTTCATCCAGCAGGCCGGAATGTTCGAACTCGGCGCGCATGGTGATGGGGTCAGCCAGCATGCCACGGTCGATACGCCGGGCGATCGCCTCAAAAATGCGCCCGTGCAGCGGGTCGGCAAAATGCGCGGCGACCAGAAAGTCGGAAACGCGCTCATAGGCCTTGTTATTGGTCAGAAGCGCGCCCAGCAGGGCGCGTTCGGCCTCAGGGTTGGCCGGGGGCGAGCGGCGCAGCAGCGCGGTAAGGCCATCATCGGCCGCGGAAGGTCTGGATGTATCGGTCATAGTCACAGCGTCCCTCTATCATGGGCGCGGGCGATTCGAGCAAGCCAAGAGGCTGTCGCACTTGTCATGAGTGAGCGATACTCCGCTTCGTGTCCGCAAGGGCGTTGTTTCGAGGGGAGGCTGTCATGCAGGCGGCGGGTCTGTTTGCACATATTCCGGGTGAGGGGCTGCTCCAGCTTCAGGAGCTCGGGCTGGCGTTTTTTCTGTCTGCACTGGTCGGGCTCGAGCGCGAATGCCGACAGAAAGCGGCAGGTTTTCGTACCTATACGCTTGTTGGCGTGTCTGCCGCCCTTTTCATGCTCATCTCGAAATACGGCTTTGATGACGTGCTGGTGCCGGGCCGTGTCGAAGTCGACCCTTCCCGTGTGGCGGCACAGATTGTCTCGGGTCTCGGCTTCATCGGCGGCGGCGTCATTTTCATGCGACGTGACACCGTGCGCGGCCTGACGACTGCCGCTTCAGTGTGGCTCACGGCTGCCATTGGCATGGCCTGCGGTGCGGGCATGACCATCGTTGCCCTGCTGACAACACTTGGTTATCTGGTGATCATGTTTCTCACCCCTGGCTGGCTGTTGCGCATGCCGCGCGCGCCACGTCACGGGTTCAAGATAAGCGTACGGGGCGACCCGGACGTCGATTTTGCCGAGACCGTTGCCACTACCCTGACCGGGCTGGGTTTCACGCTGGGTCATGTCTCGCAGGAGAGACAGGGCGAAACGCTTCTGCTCACCATCCATGTGCACGGCATGAAAAAACCCGATGAGGTCATCACGCCTTTGATGCGCATCCCCGGCGTTCAGGCAGCCTGGAGCGAAAAGCCCGACGAATCTCTGGACTGAACCCTGACCATTCTGACGCTTGGTACAAACGCCTGTCGTTAAGGGCGCCGGCCCCTCAGGCAGGCGTCCCGAATTTAAGCGCGTCAGAGCGGCTCAGCCTTGTGCAGATGGCAGAGCCCTTCGGGAGAGAGAATCTTCTCCAGTGTCTCTTCCGGCACAAGCTGGCGTTCACGCACGATTTCGATCACCCCACGTCCGGTACGATGCGCTTCGAGCGCAATAGCCGTGGCAGTTTCATAGCCGATATAGGGGTTCAGAACGGTCACAAGGCCGATGGAGTGCGTTACCATGGCCTCGAGCTGGGCCGTATTGGCGGTGATGCCGCGAATGCACCGCGATTCCAGAGTGAGGCAGGCCGCATGGAGATGGGTCAGACTCTTGAAAAGGCTATGGGCAATGATCGGCTCGAAAGCATTGAGCTGAAGCTGACCGGCCTCGGCGGCCATGGTGACGGTCAGGTCATTGCCGATCACTTCGAAAGCGACCTGATTGACGACCTCGGGAATGACCGGGTTGATCTTGCCCGGCATGATGGAAGAGCCCGACTGCATGGGCGGCAGGTTGATCTCATTCAGCCCGGCGCGAGGGCCTGAGGAAAGCAGACGCAGATCGTTGCAGATTTTCGAGAGCTTGACGGCAAAGCGCTTGAGCACGCCGGAAACCTGAACGAAAGCGCCGCAATCCTGAGTGGCTTCGATCAGGTCGCTCGCCGTCAGAAGATGAAGATTGGTGATCCGGTTGAGATGCGAGCAGACCGTGACGGCAAAATCGGGATGGCTCGCAATACGTGTGCCGATGGCGGTGCCGCCCAGATTGATCTCGCTGATCAGAAGGGTCGCCTCCCTGAGGCGTTTCTGGTCTTCATCCAGCATGACGGCATAGGTCTGGAATTCCTGCCCCAGCGTCATGGGCACGGCATCCTGAAGCTGGGTACGTCCCATCTTGAGAATGTCATGGAATTCCCGTGACTTGGCGATAAAGCCCTTGCGAAGCACGGTCATGGCGTCGGTCAGGTGGTTGACCCCATGAATGGCCGCAATGCGCAGGGCCGTGGGATAAACGTCGTTCGTGCTCTGGCCCATATTGACGTGGTCGATAGGGTGGAGCGCGCTGTAATCGCCCCGCTGGCGCCCGAGATGCTCGAGCGCCCGATTGGCGATCACTTCATTGGCGTTCATGTTGGTCGAGGTGCCAGCGCCCCCCTGAATGACATCGACGACGAACTGGTCGTGCAGCTGCCCACTACGCACATCCTCGCAGGCGGCAATGATGGCGCGTGCTTTCGAGGCGTCGAGAAGCCCCAGATCGCGATTGCTCAGGGCCGCTGCCTGCTTGATGGCAGCCAGTGCGTTGATGAGTTCCGGATAGGCGCTGATCTGGCGGCCGGTAATCGGAAAATTCTCGACGGCACGCAGTGTATGGATGCCGTAATAGGCGTCACGTGGGACTTCGCGTGTGCCGAGAAGATCGTGTTCGGTTCTGGTCGTGACCATGATCCTGAGAAGCTCCCTCTTTTCCTGTGTCAGAGGAAGCCACCCGGCGAGACGAGGCAAGACGCACAGGCCTGACGGGATATGATTTCTCGGCGCAGGAGCCATGCATTTCCCGTCAGAACCACGCGCCGGTCGATTTTCAGGCGATGAAAAAGCGGCTCAGCCCCAGATCACGCAGGCCCTTGCGATAGGCGATGGAACTGCGATCGGCCATGATATGGGCCTCAAGTGTTGGGTCGAGAGGGAGGCATTCGGGCTTTTGTGCCTCGACGAGCAACCGGTCCTCCTCAAAGACACGGCGGTTGAACTCATAGACGGCCTCCACCGGAATATCCTGATCGAAATTGCGGCAAATCGGCGCAAACATGCGTGTCTTGCGGGCTGAAACGGGAGAGGCGGCATTCATGATCACCAGCCGACCCTCATCAGGAAAATGGATCTCGAGCGTCGCCGTAAACGGCAGCGAGGTGCGGAAATGGCGAAGCCATTCGAAGCCCTCGGGCGCCCGACCTTCCACACCGATAGGATAATTGCCAACGGAGCTGCGATATTCGACCTCGAAGCCCGCTTCGGTTCTTCTGGGCATATAGGGCGGGACGACCGGGTTTTCGGGGTCGGCAAAGGTGTCGGTATGTACGAATGCGAAATGCGCGACGTCGAGAAACCCCTCTACCTGTCTTCCCGCAAATCCGGCAATGTCGATCGAGGGGCAGGTGATCTGCTGATAGCCGGGTTCATACCAGTGCGGCATTTCCGGCACGTCATGAGCTGTCTCACCTGCGAGGCAGGTCCAGACCAGACCGTAGCGCTCACGCACCGGGAAGGTCTTCAGATGCAGCTTGCCGGGGATGGCCGAACTAGGATGCGCAGGCACCTTGACGCATCGCCCCGCCTGACCAAAACGAAAGCCGTGATAGGCACAGGCAATGCTCTCGCCATTGCCCGAACCAAGGCTGAGAGGCACGCCGCGATGCGGGCAGAGATCCTGTGCGACCACAATCTCGTCGCCCGCGCGATAGATCACCAGCGTTTCATCGAGCAGTACTGCCGCCGTGGGGGCTGTACCGATATCGCGGCACAGGGCGACCGGATACCAGAAGCGCGAGAGGATCGCCCAATCTGCGGCATCGAAGCTGCATTGACGCGGCAATTGGACCGGACGCTCGAGAGTTTCTGACATGGGGCCTCGCCGGGTGATGCTGGAACATCAGGAACAATCCCATTATCAACGTGTTCGACGATATATCGAAATATCTCATTGACCGTTCTAAAAATGAGAGCGCCTGCCATGCCTGTCTTTTCCCGCTTCACGCGTTATTTCATGACCGTCGCCCAGCATGGTTCCATCAGGCGCGCCTCGGAGGCTCTGGGCATTTCAGCGTCGTCGATCGATCGTCAGATCCTGCTCGGTGAAGAATCCCTCGGCTCGCCGCTATTCGAGCGGCTGCCCTCAGGGCTCAGGCTGACCGCGGCGGGGGCGCTTCTTCTGGTACAGACCAGACGCTGGCAGCGCGAACTGGAGGCGTGCCGAACGGAAATCGACGATCTCAAGGGGCTGAGGCGGGGTCATGTGACGCTGCTCATACCCGAAGCCATGGCGCGCGGAATGGTGCCGGGTGTGGTCGCGACCCTGCGCGCCGAGCATCCGGGCATCACGCTGAGTGTGCTGGTAAGGGCCAATCATGAGATCGGGCCAGCCCTCATTGAGGGGCAGGGTGATTTGGCGCTGGTATTTGATCCGGTGATGTCCTCGCGGCTTTCTGTCAGAGCCAGCATTGCCTGCCCTCTGGGGTTTGTTACCCTGCCCGGCCATCCTCTGGCGGAACAGGATGAGGCACGGTTCAGGCAGGGAGTTGCCTACCCGCTGATTGCTCCTTCTGCACCGCTGGCATTGGCGCAGAAGATTGCCTGGCTGAGCGCCGAGACGGGTCAGGAGGGACTTCCGGTTTGTGAATCCGACGACATCGAAACCATCAAATCGCTGGTCAGAAACGGGGTTGGGATCAGTATCCTGAGCTCTGTTGATGTCATGCAGGAGGTAGGCGACGGGTCTCTGGCCTTCGTACCGCTTGCCAACCGCAAGATCAGACCGTTCGAATTATGCTTCTGCGTCGATCAGGCCCGGTCCCTTCCCGCTGCCACGCGCCTCGTTGCGCAGTCGCTTGAGGCGGCCTTTCCCGGTCTTGCCTTGCCGGAACGGCGGGCGTGAGCGTGGGGGATCAGCCCTCGTGATGGCTGGGCAGGGTCTGATGCCCGAGCGTGGCGGAAGAAATGGCCTGAACGGCTTCGGTTGAGTCCACGACAACGAGCGCATCGCCTGCAATAGGGCTCGGTGTACGGTCCTTGGGCAGGAGCGCACGGAAACGTTCGTCATAGCTGGCCGCCTGTTCGTATTGCACATCGAGCAGACCATTCTTGTCCATAAAGACGTTCATGGTCGCGGGGATGCGAATGCAGCCTTCCGACGCCGTCTGGCCTAGGCGCTGCTCAAGGAAGTCGGGGTCGGTCGCGTGAATTTCGAGCCGGATATCGCCCGTTTCGTGATCGGGGCGCCAGCCCTTGACGGCATTGTGCCAGCCCATGTCCCAGACCCGCATGCCCTTGGCGCCGATGCCGCGGATGCCGTTCTCGTTCTTGGTGCCGAGTGCGCGATAGCCGAGACGATCAGGCGTGTTGATGAACACGCCTGTCGGGGTGATGTAATAGAATTTGCGTCCGGCCCGACCCGTCGAGACAGGCGTGCCGCCCAGCGTCTCCCAATCTGCGTTGCCCGGCATGGCCAGCACGAAGCAGAGGCGCTGCACCTTGGGATTGCGATCGACGACCATCAGAAGCTGGGGGCGGTCGATAGGCGTGTTGGTGCTGGCAATGGCGGCACGTGCGAGGCGGATGAAGCGCTGACGGATCTCGGGAGTATAGGTGGTGAAACGCTTGACCGATTTCTTCATCTGTACGGTCAGGCGGCTTGCCTCAAGACGCGCCTGCGCTTCCGGGACCACGGGCAGGGGCGGAATGATGATGGGGGCTGATGCCGGGTGATCGGAAGGCGCCGCCGGTTTTGCCGTGGTGATTGCACTGGGCAGGGGCGGGGCCTCGACCGTCTGGGCTTTGGCACAGGCCGAGAGCGCGCAGCCGAGAACGAAAGCCGGGACAACCAGCCTGACTGGGGCCAGCAGATTGGCGAACGGTGCCTGGTTTTTATTACGCATCTCGACTCCAAAGCTTCTCGGGCCAAACGTTACTGAACGCCCTCAGTTCGCCGTGGCACGCTTTGTATCCCGGGCGTTCAGATAGCGATCGAACCAGGCCAGCATACGCTTCTGGGCATCGATCGCATGGTCACGCCCGCGCATGCCGTGCCCTTCACCGGGGTAGATCACAAGGCTGGTCGGAATCCCGAGCGCGCGCAAGGCATGATAGAATTCAAGACTTTGTGCAGGCGGGCATTCGACATCATTGGCGCCGACATAAATGAAGGTCGGGGTCCTGACCTGCTTGATGAAGGTGATCGGGGAAGAATGGGCGTAGATGGCCGGATCGTCATAGACCGTGGCGCCAAAGAAAGGAGGCATCCAGGCATCAATGCCGTTCTGTCCGTAATAGGACTGCCAGTTCGCAATGCCGCCACCGGCTGCCGCTGCCTTGAAGCGGTTCGTCTGTGTCACGATCCACATGGTCATGTAACCGCCATAGGAATAGCCGGTAATGCCAAGACGGGTCTCGTCGATCGGGGCCGTTTTTTCGAGCGCGTCGATGCCGCGATGGATGTCACGCAGGTCGCCATATCCAAAATCGCGTCGGTTCGCCATGGTAAAGGCCTCGCCCTGGCCATAGCTGCCGCGCGGGTTGGGCATGAACAGGTCATAGCCTGCCTTCAGCAGCACGGCGGCATCGCCATTGGCGCGCAGAAAGCGCGGTGTGACGGCTGAAGACGGGCCGCCATGGATGACGGTGATCATTGGCACCTTGCCGTCATGGGTCATGGGCGTGGGGCGCGAGACGGGGGCCAGATGCCAGCCCTGAACGGCAAACCCGTCGCTCGTCCAGCTGACGCTTGCGGCTTTGACCGGTACGGAGAGGCCCTCATTGAGATGGGTGACCTGCTGCCAGTCACCAATCCTGCCTGCCCAGATTTCAGGGGCTTTTGTGAAGTTCTGGCGGATGACGACGCTCTGGTCGCCTGCACAGATCAGGCGCGGTTCGCCGCCGCCATCGGAAAGCAGATCATCGGAACTCACCATGAGGGGCGCCTTGTCGTCGAGGGCCTGAAGCATCGTCTTGGGGCTGGCGATGGCTGAGGCGATCAATCGTCCCTGACACCAGCTCAGCCCTGTCACGGTGCTCTTGCTGTTCCGTGTCAGTGTGACAGGCGCCGCGCCCGGCGTGGTCAGATCGATCTGCAGGGCATCGCCACCGAAAAAGCCGAAATCGCTCATCAGACCGGCCACGAAACTCACGCTCTTGCCATCGGGCGCCACCAGAGGCAGGCCAATCTGTTGAGACAGGGCATGGGTGTAGAGAATTTTCTCCTGCCCGTCTGAAAAGCGCGACAGATGGGCCTGCCACCAATGGGCGTCGCCATTGCCTTTGGCCGCCGTGCCGATAAAGGCGGGTTGGGTGCCTTTCTGCCAGCTATACTCATAGACATAGAGCCCATCGGGCGACTGCCAGTGCAGGGCGTTCTTCTCGATCGTGGCGATGCGCTGCTCGTCTTCCTTTGCGTCGATCTCGCCTGTTTCCGGTGCACCGGCCTGCAAGGCGCCGGGGTCGCGTCGTGCATCGGCAATGGCGAGCACGGCCAGCCCCCCGTCGGGGCCGTAGCGCAGATCCTGCAGCGAACCCGTGAATTTCAGCAGGGTTTCCAGGTCTTTGCCCGTGCTGGTCAAACGCATGATCTGGCGGTTCTGCGTGTTTTTCTGCCTGACGATAAAGGCCAGATGCGTGCCGTCGGGGCTCCAGCTCGGGCTGGAGGGGATGCAGTCCTTGCAGGGCAGAAGAATCGTCATCGTCTTGCCGTCCGGCAGGCTGCGAAGAACGAGAAACGGCACAGGTGTCGTATCGGAATCGGGCTGTTCGGTGGTGTCCAGTGTCGCCAGAAGCTTGCCATCAGGCGAGAGGGCAGGCGCATTGAACAGATGCAGCGGGGCGGCAGACGCTGCGAAAGCGGGTGTCAGCAGGCTGGCGCAAAGCAGAAAGGCCGGGCTGAGGGTTTTGAGAGACATGACGGGCTTTCAGCTTTCAGAAGGGAGCGGGGCTGTGAGCGGAGCAGAGCGCCTGGGCACAAAACGGTGCCACAACCGTGTGCCGAAACGACCGATCGCGTCCATGTAAAGATAGACGACAGGGGTGGTGTAGAGTGTCAGCAACTGGCTGATGAGCATGCCGCCAACAATGGCGATGCCGAGCGGTCGGCGCATTTCCGACCCGTATCCATGCCCGACCATCAGAGGCACAGCGCCGAGCGCAGCGGCGAGGGTTGTCATGAGGATGGGGCGAAACCGCGTCAGGCAGGCCTCGTAGATGGCTTCACGCGGCGTGTGGCCCAGCTCCTTTTCGGCATAAAGCGCGAAGTCGATCATCAGGATCGCATTCTTCTTCACGATGCCGGTAAGCAGGATCATGCCGATCATGGCAATGAGACTGAACGACTCGCCTCCAATCCAGAGCCCGAGAATGGCGCCGATACCGGCTGAGGGCAGGGTGGAGAGAATGGTAAAGGGGTGGATCAGGCTCTCATAGAGCACGCCCAGAACGATATACATGGCAAAAAGCGCGGCCACGAAAGCCAGAAGCTCGTTGACGAGCATGTCCTTCGTTTCACCTGCAAGGCCCGAAAACTCGCCGGTCAGACCGGGCGGCGCGCCCATGTCCTTCATCGTGCTTTCAATCAGCTTGCGGGCGTCTTCATAGGTCTTGCCATCGGTCAGATCGAAGCTGATCGCGGTCGAGGTCATGCCCTGCTGATGGTCGATCTCCATCGGGGTGGGCTCCATCACCAGATCGGCCACGTTGATGAGCGGGATCATGGTCTCGACGGAAGAGGCAACTGCCGAACCATTGGAGTTGTTGCCCGTGATCTGGTTGGCGATGGCGTTGCGCAGAGAGGCCTCGCTGAGCTGTGTCGCGGTCGAGGCCGAGCTGCTGCCGGTGGTTTTTACCCGGATCTGGTTCGAGCGCACGGCGCCCGAGGGGGTGCCTGAAGCGGTCGAGATCCAGGCGCTGCGAAGCTGCTCAGGCGATTCCCGATAGGCGCGGGCGACTTCCATCACCACGGAATGGGTGGTGATGTCTGTATGGATGCGTGACGCCACGGTCTGGCCATAGGCATCATAGAGCACATTGCCGACGAGTTGTGGCGTGACCAGATAGCGGGCCTCGGTGTCGCGGCGCAGCTTGACGTGTACCGAGGCGCCATGGCCTTCGACATTAGTCGTGACCGTGGTCATCATCGGGTTCTTGCGCAGCTTTGCGGCAAGACGCTGCACCCAGAGCTTGAGCTCGACCGGATCCTGGTCGCGCAGCACGTAACGATAGGCGCCGCTACGATGCTGACCGCCGCCACCATTGGGATCACCCGCCGAGAAGAACGAGGTACGCAGGCCGGGCATATCGCCCAGCTTCTTACGTATGCTGTCGACGATCTGCACATCGGTGCGTGTGCGGGTACGCTTGTCAGACAGCCGGGCAAAAAGCTGACCATCGCTGCTGCTGTTGTTCCAGCTGGTGACAGACAGAACATCCGGGTCAGCTTTCATGACCTCACCGACATAATGGATACGCCGGGTGATCTGGGAGAACGACATGGTGTCGTCGCCGCTGATCGAGCCACCCACCAGAGAGATATCCTGCGCCGGGACGCCCGTCTTGGGCATCAGCACAATCGAGGTGACGAGCACGATGAAGCTCAGAGGCAGGGTAAGCGCCGTCAGGATGTGATGGCGCAGCGCCACGCGCAGCGTGCGGGCGTAAAGGGCAATGATGCCATCGAGCACGAAATCGATCAGACGCAAGGTGCGGTCACGCAGCCCCGGCCCGGTTGGCTCTTCATGTTCGACATCCAGCCAGTAGGCGCACATCATGGGGGTGAGGGTCAGTGACAGGGCCAGCGAGATGAGCAGCGCCGAGACGATGGTCATCGAGAATTCGTAGAAGATCGCGCCGACCTGACCGGGTATGAACAGCAGCGGAATGAAGACGGCCACGAGAGAGGCCGTGATCGAGAGCACGGTGAAGCCGATCTCCGACGAGCCTTTCAGGCTCGCACTCATGCGGTCCATGCCGGCTTCCATATGGCGCGCAATGTTTTCCAGAACCACGATGGCGTCATCCACCACGAAGCCCACCGAGATGGTGAGCGCCATGAGCGACATGATATCGAGGGTGAAATGCTGCCATTTCATCACGGCCAACGTGCCGATCAGCGCGATGGGCACGGTGACGGCAGGAATGATGGTCGAGCGCAGGCGGCGCAGAAACACCAGAATGACGCCGATCACGAGAATGATCGAGATGCCGAGCGTCAGCTGCGTATCATCGAGTGAGGCACGGATGCTCGATGAGAGGTCGATGGCCGTATCCATCTCGACGCCGGGTGGCAGAACCGCACGCAGTGTGGCCATGCGGGCTTTGACGGCATCGACGATCTTGACCGTATTGGCTTTGGGCTGGCCGCGAACGATCAGGGTAATGGCAGGTTTGTTGTTGAAATACCCCGCCTGATACAGATCCTGAACGCTGTCACTGACCTCGGCGACAGAAGAAAGCCGTATCGGGTTGATGTTGTTGCGATAGCCGATGATCAGATCGCGATATTGCGCTGCATCCTCGGCCTGGTCGTTTGTCTCCAGCATGAGGCGCTGGCCGCCGGAATCGAGAAAGCCCTTGGGTGTGTTGGCATTGGCCGAGGCAAGGGCCTGTCGAACGTCTTCAAAGCCTACGCCCCATTTGTACAACGCATAGGGGTTCACATCCACGCGCACGGCGGGGGCGGCAGAGCCGACGGCCTGCACATGGCCCACGCCCTTGATCTGCGCCAGAAGCGGCTTGACCCTGATCTGGGCAAGGTCGAACAGCTTCGGCAGCGTCATGACGTCTGAGGTCAGAGAGAGCAGATAGACCGGCTGGGAAGTCGGGTCGTCCTTGTAGGCGTAGGGGTCACGGTCGAGCGTCCCTTGCGGCAGGTCGGCGCGTGCGGCTCTCAGCGCTGCCTGAACATCGCGCAGGGCACCATCGATATTGCGGGATTCCACAAAATCGATGCGGATATAGGCGAAGCTGTTTTCACTGTCTGATTCGATCAGCTTCACCCCGGCAATCTGTCCGAGATAGCGTTCTAGCGGCGTGGTGACCGAGCTGACCATCTGCTCGGGGCTGGCGCCAGGCTGTTCGATCTCGACATTGATTGTCGATGAACCGATATCGGGCAGGCTCGCGACGGGCATCAGCGGATAGCAGATGGCCCCTGCCGCCAGGAGCGAAAGGGCGAGCAGAATCGTCGCCACGGGACGCATGATGAAGAGACGACAGAAATTCATTTCGTCTTCATAGCAAAGTTTTTGCGGGAATACGTAGCCCGGGACGCTCTTGTCTTGATCTTTTCGTATTTTGACCCTGGCTACTGGTCGAGCGGTGGCATCGAGCCGGGGCAGCCAGTGGGCTGATGCGTGTAATAGGCCTCGGCCAGACGCACGGGCAGCACATCCATGAAACGCGAGCCCAGAACCAGCCAGGCGGGGAAAATGATTCGTCTCTTGCGACGCGCCAGACCGCGCAGGATCTGCGCGACCGCACGTTCCACGCTCGAAAGCCCCGGCATGGGGAACCGGTTCTGCGCCACCATGGGGGTATCGACGAAGCTGCAGCAGACGCTGGAGAGGTGAATGCCTGCCCGGCGGCTATAGGCGCCGCTGGCCACCATAAAGCGGTCGAGCGCCGCTTTAGAGGCGGAATAGGAAGGTGTGCCGGGATAGGAAACGAGCCCTGCAACCGAGGCGATGGCACAGATCTGCCCCCGCTGGCGGGCAAGCCGACCGGTCTTGCGCAGAGGCTGGGCGCGCATGCGCGCCATCATGGGAAGGATGGCATTGAGGGCCCCATCGAGATTGACGGCCATCATGCGCCGAACCTGCTCGATGCTTTCAAAGGCGGCGCCGTCGCCTTCCAAGGCGGCCACACCGCCGGTCACACCGGCGCAGACCAGCAACAGATCGACCGGTCGGTCGGCGGCCTGGGTGCACCACTGGGTCATGGCGTCCTGATCTGTCACATCAAGGCAGGTCAGGCAGGTTTCGGCACCCTTTGCCCGACAGGCTGCGCCTGTCTCTTCCAGGCCGTTCTGCTGGCAATCGGCCAGATGAAGCGCGCGACCGGGCGCAGAGAGGGCGACGGCTAGGGCACGCCCGATACCGGAAGCCGCCCCGGTGATGAAGATCGTCCCGTAATTCATGCCTTCGGGCTTACACGCTGTGACGCGTGGCGCCAAATGGCGTCGCCATTTCGGCCAGATGCGCGTGATGGGTCAGGAAAAGAATCTGCTGATGCTGCGCGATTCTGGCCAATGTCGCGAAACCGGCTTCGGCACGGTTTTCATCAAAGGTGATGAACAGGTCATCGGCAATGAAGGGCAGGGTGACGCCGCGTGCCCGTGCCTGTTCGAGCGCGGCAAGGCGCAGGCTCAGATAGAGTTGATCACGCGTGCCTTCGCTCATGGCCGAGGGGCGTACCATTTTCTCGTCTTGCAGCATGCCTGCAAGCTCTGGTGTCCGGCCATCCTCTGAAATGACGAGCTTCTGATAGCGCCCGCATGTCAGTGAACCGAAGATCGTCTCTGCTGCTTTCAGAAGAGGGTTGGTGTTCTCGAGCCTCTGACGTCTCGCCACATGGGTGAGAACCAGCGACTGGATGCGGGAGGTTGCCCATTCCTCGGCAGCGCGTGCCATTTTGGCGCGGCAGGACTCGATGTCAAAAGCGGCACTCAGCGCTGCCTCGTCCTTCTCGATGTCACGCAGCAACGCCCTGATCTCGCCTCCTCGCGAGAAGGCCGCATCGCGCTGGCGCTCAAGCTCTGCCTGTTCGCTCTCAACGGCACCGAGACGGGTTTCTGTCAGAGCGGGGTCGGTGTCTTTGGCCTGCTCTTGCAATTGGGCCAGATCGAGCCCGTCTGAATGGTCGATGATCTGTCGTTCGAGCTGTGTCCTCTCTTCCTGATCACGATAGTGACGCATTTCCGCATCGAGAACCGGGCGTATGGTCTCGATTTCAGTGGCGCCAAGCTTCTGCATGAAGGGCGTGAATGTGGCGCGCAGTGCGTCGAGCCTGGTGTCGGCAAGAGCACAGGCATCGGCGTGCTCCCTGATCCGGGTGTCCTGAAGATCGGCCTGCGCCTTGTCGAGCTGTGCTTTCAGCAGGGCCTCATGCAGTGAGGCCATGGCTGCGCCAGCTGTCGCCAGAGCGAGGGCCTCCCCCCGACCGAGACCCACCATGAAATGGCGGAAAGCCTCTTCGAGGGCGGCGCTATCGGCTTTGCGTGCTGTCAGGGCTGCACGCCGCACCAGCAGGGTGCTGACTTTTCTGCGCGCGTCTTCAAGAGTTTCGACTTTTTCCGATGGCCATGGCTCTGTGCCGGGAAGTGTCTCGGCCCAGCGCGCAAGCAGCGCCTGTCGCTCGGCGACAAGCGCCTCACCCTTGCGCTGCTCTGACAGAGCTTCGCGCCGGGCCAGATCGCATTCTGTTTCGCGCTCGGCGAGGCGCTGGGCCTCTTTCTCGCGGTCACGCAAGTGCATTCTGACTTCGATCAGACTGTCGGCGAGCGTATCACGCGTTTTGAGATCGGGCAGAAGTCCATGCAGGGTTGTGAGCATGGCGGCCCGGCGGGTACAGGCGGCATCGTGATCGGCCTGTGCGGCCTGATGGCGCGCCTGCGCCTCAAGCGCCTTGTGCCTGAGCTCCAGCCAGCCTGTCAGACGATCGGGCGGCAAGATCGGCAGGCCCCGTTTTTCCACTTCGTCCTGCCATGAGCGCGAGGCTTCCTGCTCTGTCTGCAGCAGGGTATCGCGTCGTGAGTCGGCTTGGGCCAGTTCCAGAATACAACGTTCGAGTGCCTGCTCGATCTGGGTCAGCTTTGCCGATTCCTCGGCATCGTCGAAGCGGCGATCGGCGAGCTGATCGGCCGTGAGGCGTGATGCGAGATAGTCTGCCCGTTTGTCGACATCGTGGGGGGCGGTCATCAACGCGTCAAACAGGGTGTCACGCCGGACGCGTTCCTGGCTCAGCGCGGCGTGCGAGATGATGTCGCGTTGTTCAAGCTGGGCCTTGTCGAGCAGGAGGCGGTCTCTGGTGTCGCCCAAAGCCTGAGCTGCTTCTGTGGCAGAAACAACGGCTTTCTGCCTCTCACGCCAGATCTCCTTCTGTCGTTCCAGAAATCCGGGTTCGGGAAGCGCCATCATGCCGAGCGCTTCCGGGGTGCCTTTCCAGGGCAGCAGATCGCGCAGGGACTGGGTCATCCTTGCTTCTGCCTCATGGCAGGCACGGCCGAGGGCAGTCACGGTGCTGTCGATATCTCCTAGAGCCTCGGCCTGTTGTACAGCGATCTGCAGGGGGCGCAGATCGCTTGCCCTGGCCGTGCCGCGCGTTGCCTCGGCGCGGGCCAGTCTTTCCTGCGCGGCTTCATGATTGCGGTGCCATTCAGTCTCACGCAGGGTGAGCGCATCACGGGCTTTTGCCAGAGGGCGTAGCCTCTCAAGAAGGCTCTCCTGCGGCAGACGCGACAGGATCTCTTCTGCTGTCCCGGTGTGGCCCTGTGCCTGCAACGCGGCTTCGAACTGTGACAGGCTGGTTTCCTCTTCACGATCGAGACGCTCAGGGCCGAGCGCTTCGAACCGGCTTTTGAAGTCGCGAACTTTTTCTGCCTGCGCCAGCAGAACGAGATCAGGCTGGCAGCCCGCACGGGTTTCGACCAGCCCGTCATGGGCGTGTTGCAGGTCAGCCCGTTTCTGCAGTGCTTCGGTCCAGTTCCTGAGCAGGCGCTCGAAACTCTCATGCTCCTGCAGGGTGAGGAGCGGGGCGGGGGTGGCGTTCAGTGCATCGTTGAGCGCATCGAGACGGGTCAGTGCCGATCTGAGCCGTTTGAGTCTTTCCAGCCGGCTGCGCTCCTGACGCAGGGCGGTGATACGCTGCTCAAGGCTCAGGCGGTCGTTTTCGAGTGCGCTGGCCTCGTTGGTGAGGGAGGTCCAGGTTGAGCGGGCGCTTTCGGCGGTGCTCAACTGGCTGCGCGCCGCATCGAATTCCTTTTTCAGCTCATTGAGCTGTGTGCCGCGACCGCCTTTTTTCCAGATGGCGCTGGCCTGAGCGTCGAGAGATTCAAGCACGTTCTGCACGTTTTCGAGTCCGAATCCTGCAGCCAGAAGCTGCTGGCCGAGATCGCCCTCAAAACGTGCCATGGCGTCGCCACCGGCGCGCAGACGCTGATGGTCGAGGCTCCACATGCGCTCGAAAGCCGTACGATCGACACCGCCCAGCCAGCGAAGCAGGGCGTTTTCATCGAGTGGCGTGGTATCGTCAGGGGCGAGCAGCGTCTGCGCGCGCCCGCGTTTGCGGACGACATCGAGCCGGGTATCGCCCTGTTCGAGACTGGCACCGACGCGCAGCAGGGGAGCGTCGAAAAGCCAGTCCTGCGATTTGAGATTGGGAAAGCCGAAAAGCAGATCGCCAATCGCGGCGAGCATGGTCGATTTGCCCGCCTCATTGGCACCATGCAGCACGTGCAGGTCAGCGGGGCTGTGCGCGAAATTGTAATGTCGGTCAGAAAAACTGCCGTAACGGATGAGGTCGAGCGAGCCAAATCTCATGAGGCGTCTCCCTTGCCCGACAGCCTGTCGCAAAGAGCCTCGTTCAGCTCGGGCAGGATAGAGGCCCAGTCGCGACGGTTGATGCGGTCGAGGAGGGAATCAGGGGCGATGTCACCGAGATTGAGCGTCTTGAGGCAGGAATCGAGCTCCTCACCAATCGCTTTCAGCAGGGCCTCATCGCTGGCAGCCTCATGCACGAGGCCGGATAATGCGAAACCATCGCCCTCATCTGGCGCCAATCGGGTCTGTGTCGCGACAGGGGTGGTGTCGAGCAGAAGTTTTTCGAGCTCGATCTCACCACCGCTCATGGCGGCCAGATGCTGCACGACTTCGCGCAGAGTCTGGCCCTGACGCTTGAGCGTGTCATGCAGCGCAGTTGTCCCTGCTATTGTCAGGCGCATCACGCAGAGATGCCCTTCATGCGTGTGGGCGATGTCACGCAGAAAAGCGCCGATCCGGTCTTCGAAGGCCGAAAAATTCTCGATTCCGGTGCAGTCGAAACGCGCAGCGTGCCAGCGCACCACATCGCAGGCGATGGGGGTGATCGAGTCGATGCGATGGTCGGTTACGGAAACCAGCACGACGCCTTTTTCGCCCGTTTCGCGGATATGGCGGCCCTGAAGCACGCCGGGAAAGACGATGGGGGTGCCATCGGTCAGGATCATGCGCTCATGCACATGGCCCAGCGCCCAGTAATCATAATTCTTGGCACGCAGTGTCTCGGGCGCGCAGGGGGCATAGGTTTCATGCTGCCCATGGCCCGAAAGCGAGGTGTGCAGGACGCCGATATTGAAATAGCCGGGTACGGGCGCCGGATAGGCGGGGGTCATGTCATGGGGCATATGCCGGTTGGCAAAGCTCTGCCCATGCAGGGCCACGCCGAGGTCTTCAATCAGAAAGCTGCCCGGGCGGGGGGAAGGAAAACGGTCTATGCCGGCCTGTAGCGGCAGGTCGCGAGTGAGCACTGAGGCCGCGTCGTGATTGCCCTGCAGCAGGAAAACCCTGATGCCATGCGCAATCAGGCGCCCAAGAGTGGTCGCCATGTAGCGCCCGGTGCTGATTGTTTTCCAGTCGCCGTCATAGAGGTCGCCTGCAATCACGACAAAAGCGACATCATGCTCGATGGCGGCATCAACCATATTGTCGAGTGCGCGGCGTGATGCCGAGCGGATACGGTCGATGGACAAATCGTCATGCCGCTCCAGCCCCTTGAGTGGGCTATCAAGATGGAGATCGGCCGCGTGCAGAAAGCGAAAGGAGCTCATCCCGCTATTCTAGCGCATTTTGCAAAGGCGTGCGCCGGACGAATAACGAAGGCTGTTCCTATCCTCATGTCGTGCCACACGCGGGCCCCGAAGCCATGATACCCGCAGATCATATTCTCTTTCTTCTCGTGCTGGCCGCCGCAAGCAGTCTGCTGATCCGCCTGGTCAAAAATGCGATTCCGCTGCCGCTGATCCAGATCGTGCTGGGGATCGGCGCTGCCCTGCTGGGAGTAAAGATCGGGCTGCGCCCTGATCTGTTCATGCTGGTCTTTCTGCCTCCGCTGCTTTTTGCGGATGCCTTTCGCATGCCATTGCGTGAGTTTCACGAATTGCGCGGCACAATCTTCTTTCTGGCTTTCGGTCTAGTGGTGTTCAGCACGGTTTGCTGCGGCTACGCCATTCACTGGCTGATACCGACACTCGATCTGCCCTGCTGCTTCGCCCTCGCCGCCGCGCTTTCCCCCACCGACACGGTGGCAGTCTCGAGTCTCATGGCCGGGCGCCATGTGCCCGAACGGATGATTCATGTTCTTTCAGGCGAGGCGCTTTTCAACGATGCGTCGGGTCTGGTGTGCTTTCGCTTTGCGACGGCAGCGGCGCTGACGGGCGAGTTCTCCTACCGTCAGGCTTTTGACGCGTTTCTGCTGGTTGCCTTTGGTGGCATGGCCAGCGGGGCGCTCATTGCCTATGTCTCGGCGCGGCTCAACCGTGTGTTGCTGCGTCGCGGATTTGACGATCCGCCCTTGCAGATCACCCTGATGATCCTGCTGCCTTTTGTGACCTATATCGTGGCCGAGGCGGTGCATTGCTCAGGCATTCTGGCCTCTGTCGCTGCGTGCATGGTCATCAAGATGATGGGCATGATCGAGGAGACGAATACCGCCACCCGCCTTCAGGCCACGACGGTCTGGGGCATGGTCAACTACATCTTCAACGCCCTGATCTTTCTTCTGCTTGGCCTGCAACTGCCTGCTCTGGTGCAGGGCGGCATGGCGATGGCGCATGAGCGCCAGGTGTCGCTGCTACAGCTCGTCGCCCTTGTCGGCGCGGTTTATCTCATCATGACGACGCTGCGCTTCATCGGGATATGGCTGTCCATCCTGCGGCGCTGGTGCGTGGCGCGCTGGACGCAAAAGCCCTTTGCCTGGCCAGGTTTCCTGAGTTCGCTGCTGCTGACCTTTGCAGGCGTGCGCGGTGCGGTCACGCTTGCGGCTGTTCTGTCCCTGCCTGCGGTGGGGAGTGAACTGGGGGCGTTTCCATCACGCGATCTGCTGATTACGGTTGCGGCGGGTGTGATTGTTATTTCTCTTGTTGGTGCCGGGCTGCTGATGCCGCTCTGCATCCGCTTTTTGCCTGACCCCGGCATGGATCGTTACGCCTCGGAAGAAATCATGGCGCGTCAGAGGTTGTTGCGCACGGCAATCTCCCTCCTGCACGACGAACGTTTCCAGACACCCGACACGGCCGATAGCAGCGTGCAGGACAGGGAACTCAAGCATGATGTGATCGATCGTCTGTCACAGAGCTATGAAAACCGTCTGAGCCAGATTGATGAATCGCATCACTCCACATTGATGAACCGCCAGCTTGCCCTGCGTCGCGAGCGGCTCGAACTGGCAACACGCCTGCTTGTTCTGCGCGCGCAGCGACAGACGCTGCATGATTTGTTCGTCGAGCGTGGGATCAACGACCAGACGGAATGGGAATTGCAGCAGGAGCTGGATTTCGAGGAGCAGTTATTGCGCTCGCGCGTCCAGCGCCTGCCGAAGGATATCTGAGCCCAGCCTGGGCGGGGGCGGGTCAGATCAGGCGCCGCTTGTTCAGTTCGCGCCGCATCGTCTCGAGCATGAAGCGTGAAGAGTCTTCCGCACGCTCTTCCCAGGCGAAGACACAGGAGGACAGAACACCGTCAAAGCGTATCTCTGCCAGCGTGTCGAAAAAGGCCGTCCAGTCGATTTCGCCCTGACCGATATCGAGATGCTGATGCACTCGCACGCGCGCGCCCGGCGGGTTGACGATGTAGCGTAGTTCCGAGGATTTTCGGTGGTCGAATGTATCGGCCACGCGGATATGAACAAGAATATCCGCCGCCTCGCGCAGCATGGCAGCCATGTCTTCGCCGTAGAAGAAGGTATGCGGCACGATATAGGACATTCTGACCGCATCCGAGCCGATATTGCGGATGATATCGATGGCAGGATGGAAGGTTTCGACCCAGTCTTCCGGATGCGGTTCCAGAGACAGGGTGATGCCTGCACGCTCGAGAACGGGCACGAGATCATCCATGGAGCGCCAGAAGGCTGCCTCGCAGGTTTCCGGTGTCGCAACGCCGGGTGGCAGTCCCGCAGACCGTTCGGGCGAGGTGCCGCGCCCGAATTCGGAGACCATGAGCGGGCACTCCATTTCGGAGGCAATCTCGATGGCGCGCTTCCAGTAGCGCATGGCGATCTGTCGTTCTTCCTCGATCGGGCTCGACCAGCGATACATGGGCTGCAATGTGGAAAGCTCGGTGCCGTGGTCGCGCAAGGCAGCCTTGAAATCGCGGATACGCTGCGACGTGGCGCGTGGCATCACCCACCAATCCAGAAAATCGGCGCGCGGCGAGAGTTCGATACCGTCGAACCCATAGCCGGAAACCGTTCTGGCAATTTCCGGCAGGGTGAGATGGCGTTGCATATAGGGGTCGAGAACCAGTTTCACCGGGCAATTCCCTTCGACAAAGGTGAGGCCGACCTGACAGGTGTTTCGTCCGGCCTGGTCACCTTTTCGTCTAGAGCGTCAGCCACACGCTGTTATGCGTGAAATTGATTGAAAACCATCAGAGGCAGGTGTGTCTCATTTTTCCGTGTGGTAAATACGAAACTATTTTTGATGAGATTCTGGAAGTTACTAGAACTTTTTACGCTGTCGCTTTGTGTGTAGCGTTGATGTTGGAGCCTTTATTTATGGAATCCGGCCCGGCGGGGAAATGCTCGACGTTCAGCAAGCCTTTATCCAAACCTTTTTCAAGGGCCTCGGGGGCTTGGCCGATCACTACCCCGTAGGGGCGATCTGTTCAGCCCCGAAGCGTGCCGGAAACTGCGTTTTTGCCCACTCCGTGGCTATGAGAATCATCGATTTCAGGATTGCAGATAGCGCATGAGCACCGTCATTCCCTCCTGGCAGATCCCCACTCGTCGCGCCCGGCTCATCCGCACCAGAAAATATGTGGCCGTGATCTGCACGGAGCGTTGGGGAGGGAGTTACTTCTCCCGATCCGGCTGGTCGACCTTCACCCCTCGAAAAGAGGCCACGACAGAGTGGATCGGGGCTAATCTCAAGAAGGCGCTGTATAGCAGTGAGGATTTCGGTGCGCACTTGCCTACGCCAATTCCAAGTGAAGTCTCTCGCCCGGCAAAGGACGAGTCAAACCAGAAGTCTCGTGAGTTCTGGCTGCGTATCCAGCAGGAATTCGGCTTCAAGGATTTCCTGACGACCATGTCAAAATCAGCGATGGTTTTCGTAAGGTGGCCGAAGGACAGGGAAGATCAGGTCGAAATGGTCGCTTCCCGCGGTCGTGGCGCGGGCCATTCCGCCTGGGGCACCAATGAGAATTTCGGCAAGGTCTTTCATGCCTCGATCAAGCTGAGCGATCTCGAATTCGGCGAGGTGGCCGTGCAGGCGCTGGATCGTTGCCAACCGAATTACGCCTAAAGTGCAGGCGGAGGCGAGCCCATTCTAGGCCGGGTCATAGCTCGACCGTATTTTCAGAAAATCGGATCGCCTTTTATCAGCGCGTTCTTCACTTAGCAGAGGCTGCACACCCTCAGCCACGTCGATGAACAGGAAATAACCCTCTCCCTGATTAGGGAAGCCGGGCACTTACTGCCATGACAGGGCGTAACACGACCCCTCAAGTCATGTCGCGCCTGTCAGACACAGGATTTTATGGTGAGGTAAATCCCGGGCCTACCTGCTGGTGGGGCGTATGTCCGGACCATTATACTGGCTGCCACTCATTGGACGGTTGACGGGGGGCGAGACCAGTGAGTCTGGCCAGGCAGGTTCGTCTGCGGCGCCGGGTACGATGGCGGTGCGGCCACGCGGCAGGGATTGCGGCAGATCTTCGCGCAGGCGTTTGAGCATGCGTTCACGCAGATCGCAGCAGAGATTCCACATGCCATTGGCATCGCTGGCGCCCGCAATCAGGCGGATCGAGATTACCTGGGCATTGCTGTCGGCAACCTGACAGCCGACCGAATTCATGTCGTGATCCCAGTTTTCGCAGGCCTTGAGTTCCTCATGGAACAGGCGCCGTACCTCATCCATGGGCGTCTGGTAATCCAGCCAGAGAAACACCGAACCGATGAGAGAGGGCGAACTGTGCGTCCAGTTCTGGAAGGGGTTTTCGAGAAAATAGGCGATCGGCACGATATAGCGTCTGCGGTCCCAGGTGCGCAGCACGACATAGGTGGCGTTGATCTCTTCCACATAGGCCCAGTCGCCATTGAGAATAAGCATGTCTTCCATGCGTATGGGCTGGGTGATGGCAATCTGGATGCCAGCAATCAGGTTGGACAGGGCCGGGCGGGCCGAAAGACCTACAACGAGAGAGGCCGCACCGGCAGAGGCGAAAAGCGAGACGCCATATTGTCTGACAGATTCGAACACCATCAGCGCCGCACCCACAGTAATGACACCGCAGGTGATTTCGATCAGGCGTCGCAGGATGCGAATCTGGGTCTGGTGCGAGCGCACGGTGATATCGTCAACCTGCGCGCGGTTGGCGATGCGGTCGAGATATTTATCCGTGCCGAAACGAAAGGCCTTTATCAGCCCGAACCCGATGGTGATGATCGAGGCAAAGACGAAGAAATGGGCCAGAAACTGGATGGTCTTTGGCGTAAAGCCCGTTGTGGCAGGCAGGGCAGCACTGGCCGCCACAATCATCAGCAGCAGGCGGACATGGTTCTGCAGCCGGGCGATCGTCTCGTGAATGAAGGCGATACGCCGCAGGCCGGGCAGGCGGGGAAGTGCTTCCGTGATCAGGCGGCTGAAAAGCAGCGCGAACAGGGCGGCGGCACAGAGAAGCAGGGTGGAGGCGAGTGAGGGCGGCAGCCAGTCGAACCATGCGAGGAGCCTCGACATGGAGTGTACATAGTCTTGCTTGATCACAGTCTCTCCTGACGCTTTGCGGGAGGGGCGTCAGAATGTCACCTGTGCATGATCTCTCCTGGCGCCCCAGTCAGGGGTTTAACCGCTGACTCCTCAGGCGTTTCCCATGAAAGAGCCGTAAGAAAAGGTTTTTCAACCTTCTTCGCCGGAGGTATGGCGCGCGGCAAAGCGTCTTGCGAGCAGCGTGCAGATGAAAAGCTGGATCTGGTGATACATCATGAGCGGAAGCACGACCGTGCCGACTGCGGCTGCGGGGAACAGGATATTGGCCATGGGCACGCCGGTTGCGAGGGATTTTTTCGACCCGCAGAACATGAGCGAAATGCTGCTGGCTTCACTGAATCCGGCAAAACGGCCGATCCCGCGAGAAAGGAACAGAACCAGTGCCAGAAGCACCGTATCGAACACTGCCGTAATGAGCAGATCAGGCACCGAGACGCGATGCCAGATGCCTTCCACCACGGCATGGCTGAAGGCCGTATAGACCACGAGAATGATCGATCCGCGATCGCTGAGTGAAAGTAGTTTCTTGTTGCGTCGTGCCCAGTCGCCCAGACGTGTGTGCAGAAGCTGGCCCAGCCCGAAAGGCAGAAGCAGCTGGGTGGCGATGTCGATGATGGCGTGGCCGGACCATACATTGCCGCGCTGAACGATCAGCGCGACCAGAATGGGCGTTGCGACGATACCCGCCAGATTGGAGAGTGTTGCCGCACAGATAGAGGCGGGCACATTGCCGCGTGCGATCGAGGTAAGGGCGATGGAGCTTTGCACCGTCGAGGGCAGGCAGCACAGAAACAGCACGCCATGCCACATGTCGGGTTTGAGCAGGCCAGGCATGAGCGCGTGCAGAACGATACCGAGCACGGGAAACATCAGAAACGTGCAGCCGAGCACGCTGCCTTGCAGACGCCAGTCGCGCACACTTTCCAGCACGGCTCCGGGTTCAAGCCGTGCGCCTTGCAGAAAGAACATGATGGCGATGCAAAGCGTCGTCAGATGGGTCAGCAGCGTTGCGCCCAGCCCGTGACAGGGTAGGAACGTCGCGAGCACGATGGCGGCAATCAGGCTGAGCAGGAAAGGGTCGAGTTTGCGCATGGGGAGCGATTTCCACCGCAAAGCCATGGTTTGGCAAGAGGCCATGACGGGTTATTGCGCGGAGTGAGCGCGATCGGGAGACGCAACTCCGTGATCAGCGCGGAAGAACGGCGCGCAGGCTGTGGCTGGCAGCAGCAACGCGCCGTTTGTCTGGAGTCTGCTGGGAGCAGTCGTGTCTTCGTGGCAGCGTGGTCAGGCAGGATGACCGGACCGGGCGGAGGAAGCCGCCCGGTCTGGAAGACGTGTCAGGCCGTGATGCGATAGCAGGCCACTTCATCCTTGTCGGCAAGATAGGGGCCAGCAGCCAGAACCTGCACCGAGAGAATGCTGCCGCCGACCGGAAGGTCGATGTCCAGCGTGATCTCGGCGTTGCCTGTCGTCCATCTGGATTGATCGTTTTCCAGAGCAGTCCAGCCCTTGAGCGCTGCGATTTCGTGATGATCGGTCAGGCGCAGGGTACCCTGTGCAGTGAACACGCTTATCTCACCAACCAGAACACCGAGTTCGCGTCGATCATCGATAAAAGCGCCGATTGTATCGACAGGGCGACTTGTGCGGGAAACAAGGCTGAACTTTCTCTGGTTAGACGGCACCATGAAGATGGTGTGGCCGTTACTATGCCGCACCGGTCGAACGATCTTGCCCCCTTCCGTAACAAGATGAAGGTTGGCATCAGCGGTCAGGGCTGGCTGATTGATTTTCGTTGCCACACCCATCTGGGCTGCTCGCGCTTCGATCTTGCGATAGAGGGGCTCAATGACAGAGCGCTCGACTGTGAGCGGCGCTGCTGCGTGAGTCTCCCAGGTGATTCCTTTTTTCGGAAGGCGCACCACCGTATCGTTTCGGTCCATACGCAGGCTGTTGCCTGTGTCGAGATAACTTTCTGTCAGCACGCCATCTGCCCAGATGACCGAATGTGAAGCGGTTTCGACGTGATAGTAGCGAAACTGGGCCTCGCTCATATCGTAAAAAATACTGCTGCCATTGACGAGCATGCGCACCGGAACGAAAGCGCCATCGAGATAGAGACAGTGCTCAGCCGTAACGAGCATATCCTTGTGCGGGACGTTATCACCCAGAGCATCCTTGAGCACGCGCACCGGGAAGCCGGAGAGATCAGCAGGCAGAACGGTGCTGGCGTGAATTTCGCCACTGCCAATCCAGGTAACGGGGCGAGCAATTGTCGCGCCGGTCTTGGGATCGAAGGTGAGGATTTCGTCGCCAATCGACAGATCTTCTACAGCGGTCTCGCCGGACGGCGTGCGGATCATGGCCCCTGCGAGGAAGCAGGCCTGCGACCCGCCATAGATATTAGCGACGCCACCAGAGCCGACATTGAGTGGCTGAACCAATGTACCGCCGCTCGAAACTGTGAGAGTCGTATTCGAGATGGACGGGCCGGTAATGGATCCGCCCGACATCACCGTGACGGTGTCGTTGCCGCCATAGGTCGTATAGAAGGTATCATTGACCGAGCTGCCGCCGGCAGAGATGATGACGTCGGCAGAGTTGCCGTAATTTCCTGACATGTAGCCACCAGACTGAACGATGACGTAGCCATTATTGAGGGTCGAGTTGAGCAGTTTACCGCCATTCTGGACCGTGATGGTCGGGCTGCTCAACTGTGCCTGCAGCATACCGTCGACTGTTGCGCCAGATGTGATGACAAGGTTGGCACCGGTCAGGAAGACGGGGCCGGTGATGCTAACGGAGCCACTCTGATAATAGGTGGTGCCATTGACATTGACGGCGGACCAGGTGCCTCCGCTGAGATTGCCGTTTGTATAGGCATTATTGCTTGTGACCAGGCTGGGGTTCTGCGTCACATTGCTGGTATTGGAAGAGATGATAACGCCAGCCGATGTGACTCGCCCACCCGATCCGACGACGATGCCATCCAGAGTCGCGCCATTTACGGCGGAAAGTCTGATATTTGTGTTGACGACGGCACTTGTAACTGTCGCGCCGCTTTGAACCGTGACAGTGCTGGTACCTGTTCCCGCTACGTAGAAATCATCATTCTGCGATTTCGCACCCGTCGCATAGGTGATGGTGTTGCTATTGAATTCGTTGTTTGCAGTCGAACCGCCAGCACTGACCGTGATGACACCATTATTGACAGTCGAATGAATGAGTGAGCCACCGCTCATGACGGTGATGCGCGGTGTGCCGGTAGCGGCGGCGCCCAGGACACCGGAAGCAACGGCGCCGGATGTCACGATAAGCGTGGTATTGGCATTGAGAACGACAGGCCCCGAAACGGTCACTCCTCCGCTCTGATAAACCGTGGTGCCGTTAACATTGACGGCGGACCAAGTCGAGCCATTGAGCAGAGCCTGCTTATAGCGTTGAGCATCCGTCGCAAGGTTTTGGGTAACTGTTGAGCCGGTACCCACCGAGGCGCCATTTGCAATGCTGACGGTGCCGCCGTCGTGGCTGGTGAACGTGCCAACGCTTGCGCCACTTGCGGCGGACATGGTGGTGTTGGCCAGATCCGTGCCAGTAATATAGCCGCCATTCATGACCGTGACCGTATCGGCCGTTCCGGCAACAGCCTTGAACTGATCATTGACTGAGCTGCCACCGGCACTGACAGTTGTTTTTTGCGAGTCACCAATATTGCCTGAGGTCAGTCCGCCACTCAGGATATTGGTCGTGCCGTCAGTCAGCGTCGAATTACGCAGAACGCCACCGTTCTGCACATTGATGATGCCGCCCTTGGTCTGGACCAGACCATCCACAACGGCACCGGAGGTGACGTTAAGCGTTGCGGCGCCGAGGGTGACCGGGGCCGAAACGGTGACAGTACCACTCACGAATACCGTTTCGGTTCCCACTTTGACAGCCGACCATGTGCCAGCAGAAAGAGTTGTACCGACCGCGCGTGGCGTCACCGTAGCGTTGGCAGCGTTAGTTGTAACGCTCGAGGTAACGTCGGCCATCTCTTAGTTCTCGGTCATCAGACCGCAATACTGCGTTCCGGTAGAGTTGTTGCTCTCTACGCGCTTATTATTGTTTTGATACTTGCGACGACGTAAAAATGTCGGACAAGTCAGGTTCCCCCTAGTGAGGTTGCGATTATATAAACAATCAGCACCGGCGATTCCAATGACAAAACCTTTTTTTAATGTGTCGTAGTGAGATTGCGATTTCAGCATTCTCATTTTTATGTAAATTATGCAAAAAAAAGTGATAATTATAGAAAGATATACTTGAGATAATATGAAAAAAACTAAGTAAAGAAAATAAAGTTCACCAGCTGTGGGTTAATTTTTTGTAAATTTATACATAAGCAAATGTCGCATGGGAGAAAATATTAAAAAAATAGCTCTGTAAGTATATATTTTATGAAATGTACTAGAAATGTCATTAATGTATTTTCCGAGACATGTATATATCTGTATTGTGTCTACAAAACTAAGAGAGGGATGAGGTATTTTTTGCCGATCATATCTCCACCATTAAGGAGGAGGGGGTGGAAACGATCGGCATCTGTCTGTGTAAAGCTCTAACGGGTTGCAAGGCACGAACACGTTGTCGTGTTAAACGTCGGAGCCTCCTGACAAGCGGGGCAAGATCGCCTACAAAACGAAAATAGAATTTTCGTTTCGAAAGATCGTTTCTGATGTCCATGGGCGTTAATAGCGCGACTCTCAAACGCCGCCTTGGCATCATCGATGCTGTCAGGCGGGCCGGGTTCCTGCGCACAGAGGCGCTGGCGGATCAGTTTGATGTCTCCATGGTGACGATCAGATCAGATCTGGCCTATCTCCAAAGCCAGAATCTTGTGATCAGAACTAATGGCGGTGCGCGACCGGCCCATGATTACGCGGTCAATGCGCCGCTTGATGAAGCGCCGACCTTGTTCGAAGCCCGGGCGCTGGCAAGGGCGGTAGCTTTCCGGTTGCAGCCCGGACAATGCGTCTTTCTTGATAATTCACAGGCAGCGTCTTTCGTGCCGGTTCATGCGACCGCTGAAAATCTGCGTTTTGTGGTCAATAGTTTCGAGACTTATCATCTGGCGAGCCGATGCAGCGATGCGGCAGTCTCATTGCTTGGTGGCGAATATGACCGGCTCGGTTACCCGCTGATCAGCCCGGCGGCCAATCATGCGCTTTCATTTTATGATCTCGATCTTGCAGTGATCTCGGTCTCCCAGATCAGCAAGACCGGGTTTTCGTGTCTCGACCAGACAGGGAATTGCCTCGACGCTGCCATCTATCAGGCAAAGCAGGTTTTTCTGCTCACCGACCGGCTCGATCGTGTCGATGACGATCCGCAGCTGTTCGAATGGCGTGACACGATGTCGGTTCTGCATGGCGGCAGCCCGCCCGACGGCGCCGTGCTGTGTCAGGACTGGAGCGTTTTCGCTGACAAGCAGTCATCGCCCGACTGAGGGGCTTTTGCGCTCTTTGTTTCTCTTTTTCTCTTCCCGGATGGATATCTGACCATGGCATCCAGTTTTCTGATGGATCTCGATCCCGAAGCGCCACGCTGTATCGTCACGATTGGCGAGATTGTGGTCGAGATCATGGCCGAGACGCAGGGCGTCGGCTTTCTTGAGCCCATGACCCTGAAAGGCCCTTATCCCTCAGGCGCTCCTGCGATCTTCATCGATCAGGTGGCAAAGCTCGGTGGAGATTGCGGTGTCATCTCCGCGGTTGGACATGACGATTTCGGGACACTGAATGTCGAGCGCCTCAGACGCGACGGTGTCGATGTCTCGGCCATTCTGCGTGCGGAGTCCTATTCTACCGGTAGTGCGTTCGTGCGTTACCGCCCGGACGGCAGTCGGGATTTTGTCTATAATATACGTCAATCGGCCTGTTCGCAGGTTGGCCTGCATGAGGCGGCCCGGGGGCTGCTGAGGCGTGCCACGCATTTTCATGTCATGGGGTCGTCTCTTTTTTCCTTCCCAATTATCGATGCGGTGACGACGGCCGTGCATCAGGTGAAGGCGCAGGGCGGTACGATTTCATTCGATCCGAATATCCGCAAGGAAATGCTCGATATCCCGGATATGCGGGCCGCCCTCGAATTGATGCTGCAAGAATGCGATATCTTCCTGCCCAGTGGGCCCGAATTGCTGCTGTTCTGCACCGGTACGACTCAGGAAGAAGCCATCAGGGAAATTCTTGATATGGGTGTTTCTGAAATCGTACTGAAGCAGGGCGCTGAAGGAGCAACGTGTTTCTGCGCCGACAAGACGGTGCGCAATGCGGCATTTACTGCTCAGGAAGTCGATCCGACAGGGGCTGGCGACTGCTTTGGCGCCACCTATGTCACGTGTCGCCTGTCTGGCAAGACCCGTGAGGATTCCCTGCGCTATGCCTGCGCTTCCGGGGCTCGTGCCGTATCGGTCTTCGGGCCGATGGAAGGGACATCGAGCTTCGCAGAGCTTGACCAGCTAATCGCAGCGCAAAAGCCGGCAGGAGCCGCATCATGACCGCGTCACCTCTGTCCATGCTGCGTGCTCAATACGACAAGGGTCAGGGCCAGGCTCTCATTTCCGTCTGCTCGGCCCATCCGGTTGTCATTGAGGCGGCGCTTTTGCATGCAGCGTCGCGCAACCAGCCTGCGTTGATCGAGGCAACCTGCAATCAGGTCAATCAGGAGGGCGGCTATACGGGCATGACCCCTGAAGGTTTCAGGGATTATGTTTTCGGCATTGCCGATCGCATCGGTTTTGCACGAGAGCAGATCATTCTGGGGGGCGATCATCTCGGCCCCAATCCGTGGAAGTCTCTGCCGCCTGAAGAGGCGCTGCAAAAAGCATCCGACATGATTGCGGCCTATGCCGGGGCGGGTTTTACCAAACTGCATCTCGATGCCAGCATGGGGTGCAAAGGTGAAGCCGCGCATCTGCCCGATGCCGTCGTGGCCGAGCGTGCAGTGATGCTGGCCAGAAGGGCAGAAACCGCGGCGCCCGGTCAGGCTGTCTATGTGATCGGTACTGAAATTCCGACACCGGGCGGGGCGACAGAGGCGCTCGACCATGTGGTGCCGACCACGCCGGAAGCGGTGCGCGCAACCTATGCGGTGCATGAAGCAGCTTTCCGGGCGGCTCTGCCCGAAGCCTGGCCTCGTGTGATCGGCATTGTTGTGCAGCCGGGTGTGGAATTCGGTCATGACGATGTGGCGGTCTATCAGCCTGAGGCCGCCCGGGCGCTGGTAACGAGTCTGGCCGATCTTTCGGGGCTCGTTTTCGAGGCCCATTCCACCGATTATCAGCCGGGGGCTTCGCTGGCGCAACTCAAGCGCGATGGGTTCTGTATTCTCAAGGTAGGCCCCGAGCTGAGCTTCGCCCTGCGTGAAGCGCTGTATGGACTTGACGCGATCAACCGGTTTCGTCAGCCACAGGCGTCTTCGCTTGTTGAGACCATGGAGCGGGTAATGCTGGCAGCGCCAGCGAACTGGCAAAGCCATTACCATGGCGATGCAGAGGAACAGCGTATTCTGCGCCATTTCAGCTATAGCGACCGCATTCGCTATTACTGGCCGATGCCTGAAGCTGAAAAAGCGGTACAGGATCTGATGCGCTCACTGGGGCAGGATTCACTGCCCGAGACGATGGTCAGCCAGTATCTGCCCCGGTTTTTCGAGCGCGTGCAGGCGGGCGCCCTTGCCCCTGAGGCCGGGAATTTTCTGATCCAGTCGGTCCGGGATGTCCTGGATCGCTACGAAACGCTGTGACTGGCACAGCTGCAGGAATAGACACATGAGCACCAACAAGACGTTGCAGGATCGTGTTGCTCTTATCACCGGTGCCGCGCGTGGCATCGGCCGGGCTCTGGCCGAGCGCTACGCGCAGGAAGGCGCGAAGGTCGTGATCGGCGACCTGAACGAAGCGGGCGCCATCAGTGCCGCTGCGGCGCTGGGCGAGGAACATCTGGGCGTAAAGCTGGATGTCACGCGTCAGGAATCAATCGATGAGGCTCTGGCTGCGATCATTGCGCGCTATGGTCGCATCGACATACTCGTCAACAATGCCGGTCTCTTCGATCTGGCGCCGACAGTGGAAATAACGCGGGAAAGCTATCATCGCGTTTTTGCGGTCAATGTCGAAGGTCTGCTTTTCACGTTGCAGTCCGTGGCCCGTCAGATGATCGCGCAGGGCGAGGGCGGCAAGATCATCAATTTTGCCTCGCAGGCGGGGCGCCGGGGTGAGCCGCTTGTCGGCATTTACTGCGCGTCGAAAGCCGCTGTCATTTCGCTCACCCAGAGCACCGGGCTGGACCTTATCAAATACGGCATCAACGTTAACGCGATTGCGCCGGGTGTGGTCGATAACGAGCACTGGGATGATGTAGATCGTCGTTTTGCGCAGTACGAAAATCTGCCCCTTGGCGAAAAAAAGCGCCTTGTCGGCGCTTCTGTACCTTTTGGGCGCATGGCACGCCCTGATGAAATCGGCGGCCTGGCAGTGTTTCTGGCTTCCAGAGACGCCGATTATATCGTCTCGCAGACCTATAATATCGATGGTGGCAACTGGATGAGCTGAGGGTAGTCGTGGCTGTTATTGAGGGTCGCAAACGAGGGATCGCTTGCGGCCCTCAATAGGCAGGCCGTATCACCTGTTGCCCGAACAGGTGATTTTACCCACGATTACTGCCTCTAAGCGTCAGTTGTTTGGAAGCCCGTCAGCCACGTCGCACAGGCGGCTTTTGACCGGTCTTAGTCTAGCCTACCGCAGAACTCAGGATGGGGAGAAACCATATCTTCTACCGGTATGTCTTTTGAGACGAATGGTTCTGCTGCCGCTTTGATAGGGTGCTCTTTATCTCGCCGTTTTTCCTTGCAATCCTGCGGCGCAGGGACGGCCAGATGCAGGAGGGGTGACATGGGTGAGTGTGGTTTGTGGAAAAGAGTGGCCATGGCGGCGTTTGCTTCTCTGGTTCCTCTTTCGGCTCAGGCTGCCGAAGGCCGCTTTTCAGCGGAAGATCAGGCACGCCTTGCCGTGATCGAGCGCCAGTTGGTGCCCGTCAGACCGTTTGCCGAGCGTGTAGCGCTGGCATCGGCGATGTTTCTTGGTACGCCCTATCGTGCGAATACGCTGATCGGCGGCCCTGAGACTGCCGAGGCGCTTGTCGTGCGTTTTGACGGGGTTGATTGCTATACTTTTGTCGACATGGTGCGGGCGCTCACCCTGTCAGAAAACGAAGCCGGTTTTATCAGGGCGCTCAAAAAAACCCGGTATCATGATGGCCATGTTGCCTATCTGGACCGGCGCCATTTTCTGACGGACTGGGTGGCCCTTACACCGCAGAATGCGCGTGACATCACCCGGGCGCTTTCGCCTCATGTCGTGGTGACGCACAAGGATCTCAATCGTCGGGCCGATGGGGGCGTCTATATCCAGGGGTTGCCGGTTCATCCGCGCGAGATTGCGCATCTGGCGCCGGAATTCCTCACGCCGGAAGTGGCTGCGAAAATCCATACAGGCGATGTGATCGGGATTTATACGAAGCTGGACGGGCTGGACGTGACCCATACCGGTCTGGCCGTCTGGAAAGGTGGCGTGCTGTATTTCCGCAACGCCTCGTCGCTCAAGGCCAATATGAAAGTGGTTGACACACCGCTTGCCGCCTATCTGGCAGGCAAGCCGGGCTTTCTCGTCCTGCGCATGATGGAGGCGGGCTGAGTCACGCCGAGATCTCACTCCCTCAGGGAGAGGATGTCGTGTCCGGGGTGAGGCGGCATTCCCAGTCTTCCCCCTGAAGCGGCACGCCAAAGAGATTGTGCGGTGCCGTTGCGATGCACGCAAACCCGTTTCGTGCGTAGAGGCGGCGTGCCGTTTCAAGTACGGTATGGGTCCACAGAATGACGCGCTCATAACCCTTGTCACGTGCGAAGGAGAGGCAGTTCTGCACCAGCGCGTCACCGACGCCGCGCCTGCGTGCAAAAGGCTCGACATGCAGCAGGCGCAGCCGCGCCGTGCCGCCGCTCTCATCGGTCAGAAAAACGGCCCCTGCCATCACGCCGTCGAGTTCTGCCACCCAGCAGGCTTCGCGATCGGGGTTGAAATGGCGCAGGTAGCTGGCAACGGTTTCAGCGATCAGACATTCGAGCTTGTGTCCCCAGCCATGGCTTTCGGCATAGAGCGCCGATTGTCGTGAGGCAATCAGACTTGGTTCTCCCGCTCCTGCCAGGCGCAGGGTGAACCGGGCCTCGCTGACAGGCGCCAGCAAACGATACGCGCGGGAAAGGGAGTGCACGAGATCATTCTGTTCGATCGGGGGCAGGGCATTGAGGGTCTGCGCGAGCGCACTGTTTATCCGCTCTTCGAGCTGGGCAAGGAGTACCCGCCCTCTGTCAGTAAGGGAAACGGGGCGCGCGCGTCGGTCATGGGCCGGGCTGTTTCGTGTAACGAGGTCGTTTCGGACGAAACGCGTGATCATGCGGCTGAGATAGCCCGGATCGATCTGCATGATTTCCTGCAGTGTCGTAGCGCGCACCGGGGCACGTTCTGCGATTTCGTAAAGTAGCCGTGCTTCGGTTGCATTGACTTCCGAACCCAGAAATTGCGCGTCGATTGCGCCGACATGCTGAACGTAAAACCGGTTGAACCGCCGAATAGCCGCGATCTTCTCGTTCATGCCGTATGTCTCCTTCTTGCGGGACGCCCTCTTTGCGGGGTTCTGTACCATCAGTGTCTAGGGATGGGCATGGGGTGTGTCACGTCACCTTGCCGGGACCGGATAGGGTGGTGTGGCTTTGGCGTAGCACCCCCAGAGCGAAAGCTGACTCATCAGATAATATGCAATTGACAATGACTCGCATTCAAAAGAAATCCTGCGCGGGTTTTGAACAGTTTGATGTGAAATTTAAAGCGATGCGCAGGATAATCGGTCTCGTCGCCCTTGCCGCTGCAAGTGCCTCTTCCCTGACTGCCGCTCAGGCAGAAAACAGCCAGCCGGACTCAGTCCTGCGACAGAAACCGGCGCTTAAAAACACGGATCGGCAAAAACAGGCCGAAACGAAGCGCGACAAGGCGCACAAGGACAAGGCCGATGAGGTAATTGTCGTTTCGGCTACCGGGCTTTCGCAGGCAGGAGCAACGACGAAAACACGTACGCCCATCATCGACTCTCCGCAGACGATCTCGATCGTTACGCGTGAAGAAATCGAATTGCGGGCCTCGCCGACCATCGCCGACGCGCTTTCCTACATGGCGGGTGTGCAGGCCGAGCCTTCAGGCATCGATAATCGTGTGGATGAAGTTTCGGTACGCGGTTTCGGTGCTGGTGGATTTTCGTCCAACAACAACTTCGTCGATGGTCTGCGCCTGCCTTCGGGCGGGCAATGGACACGTACGTCATTCGACCCCTTTGCCCTGCAGCAGATCGAGGTGCTCAAGGGGCCGTCCGGTGCGCTTTACGGCCAGACAGCGCCTGGGGGTATCGTCAATCTGACAACCAAGCGCCCGACCGAAAAATCGCATGGCGAATTTTTCCTGCAAACCATCGGCTACACCAAGCTTGGCAACTGGCAGGGTCAGGCATCGGGTGATGTCTCCGGCAAGTTGAACAAGTCCGGAACGGTTCGTGGTCGTATTGTTGCTGTGGCACGTTACGGCGGCACGCAGGTCAATGATGTGAATAGTGGACGCTATTATGTCTCTCCCAGCCTGACCTGGGCCTATGCGCCGGGCTCGAGCTGGACGCTTCTCGCGCAGTATCAGCGCGATACCGGTGGCTCGACTTTCCAGTTCCTGCCCATGACTGGCACGCTTGTGCCGTCGAAGGGGCGCTATATCGCCAATGATGCAAATATCGGCGAGCCGGACTGGAATAATTTCGACCGCACGCAGGCGCTGGCAGGCTCGTTCCTCGAGCATCGCTTCAGCCGCATTTTCACGCTGCGGAACAATACGCGTTATACCTATCTCGATAACCTCTATCGTTCGACCGTGCTCTCGGGCGATACGCTCACCAAATGTACCGCCGCCATCAAGGGGTGCGTCCCTTATGACACCGTCAATCGCCGTGCGGTTGAGGGGCGTGGACGGTCACAGGGCGTCGCAACTGACACCCAGCTTGAGGTGAAGGCAAAGACAGGCATCGTTCACCATACGCTGCTCGTCGGCACAGATTATTTTTACACGAACTGGGAAAGCTCCCGCGATCTGGTGAATTCAGCGCTCGTGCTGCCCATGCTCAATATTTTCGATCCGGTCGCGCGTGGCACGACGGGTTATTCGGCCGGACTAGCACCGCAGGTCTATGGTGCGACTGAATCACAGCAGAACGGCATTTATTTTCAGGATCAGATCAAGATCCAGAACCTCTATATTACCGTGGGTGGGCGAGAGGATTGGGCGCGTGACAACACGCTCAATATCCTGACCCAGAAGCGCTATCAGAATAACAATGACAAGTTTACGTGGCGGGCCGGTGCGGTCTACCGCACGAAAATCGGTCTGGCCCCCTATTTCAGCTATGCGACTTCGTTCCAGCCTCAGGTCTCCGATCCGTCGACCGCGCTTGATAACAAGCCTTTCAAGCCGACAACGGGCGATCAGTATGAAGCCGGTCTGCGCTATCAGTACGGCAAGAATATCTATGTCACTTTCGGCGCCTATCAGATCAAGCAGCGCAATGTGACCACGCCCGCCCCGAGCGGGGTTCTGTGCGGCACCGCTACCTGCCTAGTGCAGACGGGCGAAATGCGGGCACGTGGCCTCGAGCTTGAGGGCCGGGCGACCCTGCCCTGGGATATGGCCGTCATTTTCACCGGCACGCGCAGCGATGCCAAGATCACGGAATCCAACACGCTGTCGCAGGTCGGCAATTACATGAATGCCGCGCCGAAATGGATGGCGTCGCTATTCGTCGATCAGCGTCTGCTTCATGGTCCGATGCGTGGTGCCGGTTTTGGCGGTGGTGTGCGTTATACAGGCCATTCCTATGGCGATACGGCCAATACGCTCTCAATCCCCGGCTACACGCTTTTTGACATGTTCCTGCGTTATGATTTCGGTGTGGCGCGGCCGCGCTATGACGGGCTCTCTTTCTCGCTCAACATGCGCAACATCGCGAACAAGCGCTTCGTTGCGACCTGCACTGCAGTGTCAGCCTGCTATTACGGCCAGGGCCGCAGCCTGACGATGCGTCTGGAGTATCGCTGGTGAGCCACGCACCGCTCTTCGTTCTGACGGGTGTGGTGCTGTCATCTGGGGCGGGTGTCCTGTTTTATCTGGCGTCGCACCAGCAGCAGATCCTGCCCAGGCGCCTGCCATTCAGGCCTGGCGTGACAGGAGGCATAATGCTGAGTGTGCTTACCTGTCTGGCCTTTTCCGCAGCGACGAGCCCTCTGGTCGGGATTTTCATGAGCGTTGTCGCGCTGATGACGGTCACGAGCCTGTTTCCGCTGGTCGTGGCGCTTGCGATCCATAAAAGGCGCCCCTCATGAAAAAACGCGTCATCGATAACCGGCAATGGCCCGCGAAGGTTCTGGCGGGTCTGATACTCGGCGCGATTTTCTCTCTGGGGATAATGGTGCTGATCGGTCATGTCTGTGGCAGCACGGGCAATCCGATGACGCAGTCGGCGCAATGGCTGATGTGGCTGGCAGCCCTGCTCTGGGTGATTTGTCTCAGTCTCTGTTTCCTGTTCCGCACGGGGTTGGGGGCATGGCTCGGGTTTGGCTGGCTGGCCTGCCTTGTCTGGCTGATCGACACGCTCCTTACGGGGTTTGACGCGGCAGGTGGGTCATGAAATTGCGTGCCGACATCGTGACCGTCTATCGCGAGCTTCACAGCTGGGTGGGCGTCGTGGCGGGGCTTTTCCTGTTCATCGCGTTTTATGCCGGTGCGATAAGCATGTTCGAGCCTGCACTGGAATCCTGGCTGACGCCGCGTGTCTCGCTTCCTCTGGCGGTGTCGCTCGACCGGACGCCTGAGCTGGCGCAGAAGGTGTTCGAGGCTTTTCCCGAAAGCCGCAAAAACTACACGTTCGTGGTCGCTCCCGATGCCGATCATCCCGCCCGTATGGTCTGGCCATTGACCGCATCGCGTCACGGCCATGGGGCGCAGTCTGTCATGATGGCCGCGCTCGATGAGCAGGGTGGGCTTGTGACAGCGCAGCGCAAACCCTCGGAAGTGGCGCAGCTGATCGATACGCTGCATCAGCAGATGGGGCTGCCTTTGCCTCACGAGATCGCCATGATCGTGATGGGTTTCATCGCTCTCGGTTATGCGCTGGCGCTTGTTTCCGGCACGCTGGTTTTTCTGCCAGCTCTGGCTCGGGCGCTTTTCGCGGTCAGGCTGGAGGGCAGTGTCCGTCGCAAATGGCTCGACCTGCATAATCTGCTGGGTTTCTGCTCACTGCCGTTTCATATCATCATGGCGCTGACCTCCGTGGTGTTTGCCTTCCACGATGTCATCTTCACGTTGCAGGCGGAATTTCTTGCCCATGAGCAGAGCGACGCCCATCGGGGGGGACATGCGGGCCGCGCCATGGCTGGAATGCCCCATGGCTCTCGTCCGCCCGAGGGAGCTGTGCCGCTTTCTCCGGCCGAAATCGTTTCGCGTCTTGCCCATGAGGCGCCCGGCTTCAAGCCCGATACGCTCGATTATTCAACGCATCCAAATGGCGCCATGATGCTGCGTGTTGCAGGCCATGACCCCGCGCATCTCATGCGCGGACCGAGCAGCGGTTTTACGACCATGGACCCTTATTCGGGTCGTCTGATCTGGCGTGATTATCTGCCCGGGTTCCAGCCGGGAGGCTTTGCGGCGCTTACCAGCTTTTTCGCGCTGCATTTCGGCAGTTATGGTGGCGCACCCATACGCTGGGCCTATCTGGTGCTCGGCTTTGCCGGGGCGTTTCTCTTTTATACGGGCAACCGCCTCTGGATTGCGGTCCGCCGACGAAAGGAAAAGGCGACCGGGCTTGAGACCGATACGCGCGGAACGTGGTTCCTTGGCCGCTTGACCGCCGGGTGCTGCGTAGGATGCATGGCCGGTATTGCGATGTTGCTCGACACGGCGCTCGTCAGACCGGGCTGGGTCTCTGATCATCACGCCATGACGGTGTATCAGGTCGTTTTCTGGCTGTTCGTTTTTGGCGCCTTTATCCCGCAGATAAAGGAGCGGGCCCTTCTGGCGGTCTGTGGCGTCTTTTACCTGCTGCTGACCGTGCTCGTTTTTCTGCATGGCGGACGCGACATGACGACCAGCTGGGCTGTCGCCCTTGTTTCACTGGCTCTTGGCGTCGCGCTATGCCGCCATGCCCTGCGGCGTCAGCGGTCGCGCGCAGCGTGACGAGCCTTTCTCTCGGCCAGAAGCTGTCCGAGAGAAAGCAGACTTCATTTCTGCAGTCCGTTGGCTATGGCGTTGAACATGAGGGACGCCTCCAGCGGTTGTTTGGCGAAAGAGGGTTCTGCCTCTGGCCAAGTCGACCACTGGACGATCACCAGCTTCTGTTCAGGGTCGATCGCGATAAGCTGGCCGAAAATACCAATGGCCCAGAGCGTCCGGGCGGCAGTCATGCCGTTTCGGGGGGCGACATGGCTGGCAGTGGCTGGAACATCGTTGTGCCACCACTCGAAGCCGTAAGTGCCATTGGGGTGAGACGGGGTGACCGAATGCAGCGCGCGTGTCCAGTCGCTGCATTCTTTCAGCCATGAATTGGGCAGCATCCTGCGGCCGTCGGGCAGAACCCCCTCATTCATTACGAACAGCCCGAACTTCCCCCAGTCTTCCAGCGTGGCGTTGAAGCCGTGGGCACCCACATCATGCTGGCCTTTGCGATAGCTGTGCCAGACGCCGTCATGGGTCATGCCGAAGGGCTGCCAGATGTTGTCCTGCAAGTTTTGTGCGAGGGTCTTGCCTGTCGCTTTTTCGAGAACGTCGCCCAGAACCCAAGCGCCGCCTGAGGAATAGGACCATTCGTTACCGGGTGCCGCGACCGGCTTGCGGTCTGGCGTGTTCACCAGTGTTGTGACGCAGGCATAGGGGTCCTTGCCCGCCTCACAGGCTGTCAGCTGTGAGAAATCGGAGGCCGGGTTTGTATAATCCTCGTTCCACGCGACGCCCGAGACATGCTGAAGCAACTGGCGGATCGTGATGTTACCCCATACCGTGTGCTCGAATTGCGGGTCATAGCGACTCACCCTGTCATCGAGCGACTGGATATGGCCCTGTTTGAGGGCGATACCGATCAGGGTCGAGACGACGGATTTGCCAACCGAACGCGAGGTCCAGAGCGTGTCTGGCGTGTTGCCGCTGCCATAATAGCGATAGACGATCCGGCCGTTCTTGATGACCATCAGGCCGGTGACGTTGTTGCGGCTCAGATAATCCGCAAGCGTGTAGCGTTTCGCGTCGACCTCGTAGTGAAGCGCCGAGAGATCCTGCAGGGCAACGGGGAGAGGTGACGGCGTGCCGGCTTTGAAGACATCGCCTTCATACATGCGCCAGTCATTGCGAAATCCGATGACCCGCTGTGCCTGTCCCCAGGTGAGCATGTCTTTGGCCGCAGGCAATGTCTTGTCGGCCGGTGTCGGACAGGATGAGAGGCCGAGTTTATGACACGCCTTACCGGCGGTACTGGCTCTGGCTACGGCAGTGCTGCCAAGCAGGAGAGCGCAAAGAAGGCTGACTGTTCTGATCTGCATTTTATGAGAGACCCTTCTTGTTCTTGCCGAAACGGTCAGCGGAATTCTGACCGCGATTGACGACAAGGGTGAGTCTCAAAGGGGCAAGGTCACGCCCATTTCATCAGATCGGTGCCCGGCTGGAGGCCGCGCCTACGCACAGGGCCGGGGCAGATTGCCCCCGGAGAAACTGTGCTCTCCGGGGGCGGTAACGCGTAATCTGATATCAGACTGTAATGCCGCTGGTGAGCATGGCGGTCAGGCGCTGCGCGAAGCCGGCGGCGTCGGGCAGGGTTTCGCCATCCTGGATACGGGCCACATCGAGCAGGACGCGTGCATAATCGGCAACGCTTTCGCCCTTTTCAACGCGGGCCGCCAGATCGCGGATGAGCGGATGGTGCGGGTTGATCTCCATGATCGGCGCAGAAGGCGGCATGCCCTGACCTGAGCGACGCATCAGGCGCTGCATCATCAGGTCTGGACCGCCCTCGCTCGTGATGACCACGGCGCTGCCGACCAGACGCACGGTGCCGCGTACATCCTTCACATCATCGCCAAGGGCCTCCTTGAGCGCCGGGATCAGCTTCTCGAGATCCGCAGCCTCGCCTTCCGGCGTGGGAGCCTCGAACTTCTCCAGATCGCCATGAGCCTGATTGATGGATTTCAGGGTCTTGTCTTCATAGGAAGACAGACGATCGGGCCAGAAGCCATCCACCTGATCGGAGAGCAGCAGCACTTCGATGCCACGGGCACGGAAGCCTTCGAGCTGCGGCGAAGCAGCCAGGGCCTCGGCATTTTCACCCGTCAGGTAATAGATTGATTCCTGACCCGGCTTCATGCGCGTCAGATAGGCGTCGAGCGTAGTCGGATCGTCAGACGCCGTGGAGCGGAAGCGAGACAGGGCGGCGAGTTCCTGGCGGTGCTCGGAATCCTCCCAGATGCCTTCCTTGATGATCGGGCCGAAATTTTCCCAGAACGTGCCGAAGGATTCGGCATTTTCCGTGTCCTTGGCGCGGTTCTTGATTTCGGTCATTACGCGCTTGGTCACGGCCTTCCGAATGCGCTGCAGCACCGGCGTTGATTGCAACATTTCACGCGAGACGTTCAGCGGCAGGTCTTCGGTGTCGACAACACCTTTCACAAAGCGCAGCCAGGCCGGCAGAAGCTCGGCGTCATCGGTGATGAACATGCGGCGCACATGCAGATGCACCTTGCTCTCACGCGACTGCTCCATGAAGTCGAACGGGCGCGCACCAGGAATGAACAGGAGCGCCGTGAATTCCGTCGTGCCTTCTGCGCTCCAGTGCAGGGTAGCATAGGGCTCGTCGAACTGATGGGCGACGTGACGGTAGAATTCGGTGTACTGCTCGGGCGTGATGTCGGATTTCGACTTGCGCCACAGAGCCGTGCCCTCATTGGCCGATTTGTCTTCCTCACCTTCACGCAGTGTGATCGGCCAGGAAATATGATCGGCCCATTTGCGGATGATCGAGCGCAGACGCCAGGCATCGAGAAATTCGTCGGCATCGGTTTTGACATGTAGAATGATGTCTGTGCCGGGCTGCTCGCGCGTGGCAGGGGCGATCGTATAGGCACCCTTGCCGTCAGACGACCACTGCCAGGCCTGATCGGAACCGGGCTGGCGTGAAATCACGTCCACCTTGTCGGCCACCATGAACGCTGCATAGAAGCCGACGCCGAACTGGCCGATCAGGCTGGGGCGGTCTTCAGGCTTGGCGCGGTTCAGCTTCTCGCCAAAAGCGCGCGTGCCCGAGCGCGCGATGGTGCCCAGATTGCTTGCCAGCTCTTCACGGCTCATGCCGGCGCCATTGTCGCTGATGGTCAGCAGACGGGCATCCTTGTCGGGGTGGATGCGAATGGCGGCATCGGCGGGGAGGGCCTTGGCGGCGTCGGTCAGAGCCTCGAAACGACGCTTGTCCGAAGCATCGGCAGCATTGGCCACGAGTTCACGCAAGAAGATCTCGCGCTCGGAATAGAGGGCATGGACGACGAGATCGAGCAGACGGCCGACTTCTGCGCTGAACTCATGTTTTTCGGCGCCCTGGACCTGATCTTTTTCTGTGTTTTCGGTCATGGATATCCCTTGAGACTGTGATGGCGCCGTAACGACGCCTATTTGCAGGGAGAAGTAGAAATGCGCGTCTCTTTTTTCAAGAGAGGCAGGGCCATAAGGGCAGTACGCAATCGCGCGTCAGGGGCGCGAGGGAGAGCGAAACGGCATCGTCAGGCGTGACCCAGCGCGCTTCGGCAATTTCAGCGGCGACCTTGATGGCGCCGGTCCAGCGCAAGGCGAAGAGTTCGGCCCGTACTGTATGGCCGGGCTCATTCGCCGCCGGGGCCTCAATCCGTTTCAGAAAGCGACAGGCTTCTGCCGAGGCCTGAAGGCCAAGTTCTTCGTCAAGTTCACGAAGCAGGGCGGCACAGGGTGTTTCACCGGGTTCGATCTTGCCGCCGGGCTGCATGAAGGCCGCAGTGCCCTGCTTGCGCACGAGAAGGAGGTGCCCCGCCCCGTCATGAAGCAGGGCGGCAGCAATATGGATCACAGGCATTGTCAGGCAGTCAGACTGTCTCGCCAAGAATGCTCAGACGGCCATCCTCGTTCTGATGGGCCTTGAGGGCCTCATATCCCGGAACGGTCGGGTGCGGGACGTCGACTGCATGGGTATGGGTGGCGGTAATCACCACCACGCTGGCATTGGCGGCTTCACCCGCCTTGATGCCGGCTGGCGCATCTTCGAACACGGCGCAGTTCTTGGCTTCGAAACCGAGACGCTGCGCGCCAAGCAGGAAGCAGTCCGGGGCGGGTTTGCCGTTTGGCGCGTCTTCTGCCGTGATAAGAATTTTCGGCAGGGGCAGGCCTGCAATCTGGATGCGCTTGAGCGCAAGATCGCGGGAGGCCGAGGTGACGATGGCCCAGCGATCTGCAGGCAGGCTGTTCAGAAAAGCCGTGGCGCCGGGAATGGGGTCAATCCCATGGGTGTCTTCCAGCTCCCGACTGGTAATCCAGTGCGCTTCCTCAGCCGGGTCGACACCCGGCAGTTTCTGGCGACGAATGGTTTCGATGGTCTGCACGCCATGGATGGTAGGCAGGAATTTGGCAACATCCAGACCGTGCTTCTGTGCCCAGAGGGTCCAGACGCGTTCTGCCGCGATAATCGAGGTCAGGATCGTGCCATCCATGTCGAACAGGAAGGCATCGAAGGAACGTCCGGGAAAAAGGTCATGCTCGGCCAAAAGACATCTCCGTCATGAGAACAGGGTCAGCAGGGTGGGAGACCCTGCATGACCTGTGTAACGCAGACAAGCTTGATTCAGATCAACCCGCCGTGTCGACGGCAAGACGGCCGAGGGCCGGGTCATCGGTGAAGAATCCGTCCAGCCCCATGTCGAGATAGCGTTTGACTTCGGCAATCATGCCTTGCGGATTGCGGGCATTCAGCGCGCCACCATCGCGCAATTCCTTGGGCAGACAGTAGTTTTCCGGACGCGCCGTGTAGGAATGAACCAGCAATCCGGCCGTATGCGCATCGGTGATCAGTGTGGTGGGGGTGCCCCAGGACCCGTCCGGATTGCGCGGAATCAGATCCGTATTGGATGGGCCGATGACATCGGCAAACCGGCGTATGGCGCGCAGGCCTTCGGGCTTCATGAAGTCGCCGAAGGTTTGGGCGGCACTCTTGCCCAGCAGATCGGGCGGTGTCTGGCCGGGCTCGCCCATCAGGAACATGACCCGTGCCTGCGGGTTGATCGCGCGCGTCTTGTCGCCGATCGCCTTCAGATTGGTTGTCTCGAAGGACTGAAGTTCCAGCGGGGCCTGACGGGTGTATTCATGCGCCGCAATGGTACGCAGGAACGCGGTTTCCGGGTCCAGACCGAGGCTGTGGAAATGGGTGGAATTCTTGATTTCGGGAATAAGACCGAACACCTTGCCGCGCGCGGCAGATTCACCAGCGACAAAATCGATGACCTCTTCAAAGGTCGGCACATCGAAATGCCCGTCATAGCGCGTGTTATGCGGGCGAAGCTGCGGCAGGCGCTCTTTTGCCCTCAGGGTCTTGAGTTCTGCCAGGGTGAAATCGGTGGTGAACCAGCCAGTCTCTTTCTGTCCATCAATGGTCAAGCTGCGCTTGCGGGTGGCAAATTCAGGGCGCGAAGCGACATCGGTGGTATCGGCGATATTGCTCTCATGGCGCACGATCAGCACGCCGTCCTTTGTCATGACCAGATCAGGCTCGATGTAATCGGCACCGTCTTCTATCGCCTTGGCATAGGAGGCCAGCGTGTGTTCGGGGCGCAGGGCGGAGGCGCCGCGATGCGCGAAGACCAGCGGCTTCGGTGCCAGGGAAGGAGCAGCGAACCCTTTCGTGGTCAGGCTCGGGGCGCTGATCCCGGCGAGGCCGAGAAACAGGGTATGACGACGTGACAGCAAATCAGCTCTCCTGAAGCCTGTCCCCGTCATGACCCGGCCGGGAAGAGGCGGTGTGACGACAGGAGCGATGCTGCCCGACCGGGTGGCAGATGGCGCTCCTGTTTTGTGGTCCCGGCTTTATGTCGCCTTGGGTCCGAACCGGATTACCAGGTGGCGCTAAGGGTCAAGAAATACATGCGCGGCGCGATGGGGAAGGCGGTGAACTGGTTTGAAACCTGGTTCACATTGACCGTGGACCATCCCTTGGTGTTGGTCAGGTTGGTGATATTACCCTGAACGCGCAAGGCCGGAATATGGGGGATACCATGAATGGTGTAGCCCGCATTCATGCTGAACTGCGCGGTCGGCGAGGCCCAGAGATCATTGGTGTAGGTCGTGTAGCGCTTGCCCATGACATCACCGATAAACTGGCCGTAGAAATTGCCCCAGTTGGTGGTGGCGACGAATTTCTCGGTCCAGTCAGGCTGACCGGCCACATTGCGGCCTGCAATGCGGATGGTGGACGTGCCGGAGTTGTAATTGTCGTTATAGACCGACTTGTTATAGCTCAGCCCGTTATAGAGTGAGAAATGCGGCCCGAACTGCGCGGTGAAGGAGAAATCCATACCGTCTGTCGTGACAGAGCCCACATTGGCGAGCGTCGTGGCCGAACCGATGATGGAAGACAGCGACTGCGTGGTGGCAATGGCGACCAGACGGTTCGAGAAATGCACGTGGTAATATTCGGCCTGTGCCGAGATATCGGTCAGCGGCCCAAGATTGACATGGTGATGGGTACGCAGGCCGGTCTCATAGGTCCATGAGGTCTCGACCTTGCCGTTCTTCTTGAAATCCTCGAAAGCGGCCTGGCTTGTGGCACCCCAGGGGGTGGCATTGCCGTAACCGGCGCTCTGATAGGAGCGCATGTTTTCCTGGATATTGGCGAACCACTGCTCGTTCGGCGTGATGTTCCACAAGGCACCGAATGAAGGCAGGAACGGCTTGGCCGCGGCAATCGTGCCGCCAGGCACGGTCACGGCGGTGGCAGGTGAGAGTGAGCCTGGCTTGCCAGCCACAGGCAGCGTGCCGTTGGTGTAGACCAGCTCGGATTTGAAGCCTGCCGAGAGCGTGAAGTTCTTCGTGACTTTCCAGCTGTCCTGCAGATGTGTGACGAAGGTGTTGGTATAGAAATAGTTGGTGTACTGCTTGATCAGCGCATCCTGCTGGCGATCATAAGGCGTCGTCGGATTATTGGCATCCAGCGGATACCAGCGACGGGCCTGGGTGTTGTTGTTGCGCTCGTACCAGCCCCCGACCTCAAGGTCGTGATGGCCCAGCTTGTAACGCAGCGTCGTGAGCAGGCCGCCACGGTTATCCCAATATTCCGTCGTGCGGGTGGCATAGCCCGACCCGCCGAACACGTTGCTGAGCTGGTTGGCACTCTGGTTCGGGAAATAGGCACTGAACAGCGTGGGCAGACCGGCAGCCGTGATCGGCCCCGCCACCACACCCTCACCAAGGTTGTGATGGTAATAGAGCTTGTTGTCCCAATGCAGATTGGCGTTGAAATCATGCTGCCAGCCCAGATAGGTCAGGAAATCCTCACGCTGGGCGGCTGAGTAGTAATTGCGATAATTCAGCCCGGCATTCTTGTAGGCAGCCGAGTTCAGATAGGATTTGGCGTAGGTGAAATCGGGATAGGTGAAGGGGCGCACATAGGTGCCATAGCCGTTGGGTAGCACGATCCCGTCTTCATTGGGTTCGACCTTGTCGGACCAGTCAAAGAAATAGGTGATCTTGTCCTTGCTGCCCTTGTGCACGAATTTTGCATTGACCTGATTGCCGCCCTGATGACCGGCAAAATCCCAGGCGCGGGCATCCTGACGGGCCCATGAGATATAGGCCGAGTTGCCGTTACCGAAATTGCCGGTATCGAAACGGGCAAAGGTGCGGAAGGTCGAGAAGCTGCCGAACGTCTGATCGAGTTGACCGCCCATCTTCTGCTTCGGGTCGAGCGAGGAGAACAGCAATGTGCCGCCCAGATTGGAGGTTGAGGCCGTGCCGAGGGCGCCAGAGCCGGTCGCCACTGTGGCATTGCCCACGTTTTCGCTGATCACGGCGCGCTGCGGTGAGAGGCCGTTATAGTTTCCGTAGGCCTGGTCACCCAGCGGAATGCCGTCAAGCGTATAGCCCAGCTGGTTCTGGTTGAAGCCATGGATGAAAAGCGAGGAATTCTGCTCGTTATTGCCCCAGGGATCGGCATTGTTGAAGACGACGCCGGGCAGGATCTGCAGCGCCTTGAGCGGGCTTACACCCGGCAGGATACGCTGAAGCTGCGTGTGGCCGACGCTCTGCTCCGAGCGGGTGCGGCGTGCGGTCGCGATGACCTCTTCCGCCGGTGCGGTAGAAACCAGAGCCTTTGCCTTGCGCGAGGCATTCTGGGCGTGGACCTGCGAGGCCGGTGCCGTATTCTGATGAACGGGAAGCTTCGCTTCTGCGGCATGAGCGGTTGTGCTCAGCAAAGCGATGGGAGAGCAGAAGAGAGACAGCGTAAGGGCATGGCGCTGCTTGCGAAGCTTCATCAGTAAACTTTCCTTTAAGGCGGGCTCGAACGCGGCGCACCCTATTCGGAGAGTTCGTTACGGTGTGTGAAGCTTCGGTGATTTGGGTATGACAGGCCTGTTACAGGGCCTGGCGGCAATTTCGCGCAAAAAAAAGGCCACCCGTCTGACGGGTAGCCTCTTCCATTCCAATGTTCCCGGGGAGGAGAAATCAGAAGCGGTATTCGATACCGGCGCCGACAACCGTCGGGTCAAGCGAGTCATGAGCCTTGATGAAGGCGCCCGACCCACGGTCGTTGGCCCAGGCATGCATGCGCATGAACATCTGCTTGGCATCGACGTTGAAGAACCAGTTGCCGACCAGCTGGTAGTCGAAACCGACATTGACCGACGGGCCACCCGTCACGCCGACATTGAGCTTCTGCACCAGGCCGCCAGCGGGCGACACGTTGTGGAACCAGGCAAGCGTTGCGCCCACGCCAACATAGGGGTTGAAGCGCTTGTGAGGGCGGAAATGCCAGGCCAGCGTGATGGTGGGGGGAAGCGCCCAGGCACTGCCGACATCGATGTTGCCGAGCGGCGTGCCCTTGGCAGCCACTTCGTGGCGGGTGCTGGCAGCGATCAGGTCGATCGAGATGTTATCGGTAAAGAAATACTCGAAGGTGAGTTCCGGCATGACCTGGCTGGTGGTCTTGACGCGGCCGGGAATGGCGGCACCGTTCAGCCAGAGCTTGCTGTCACGATCCTGCGGGATGACGCCCAGAGCCGACAGACGGACGATGAAGTCGCCCTTGCCCAGACCGATCTTGGTGGTGGAGCAGGTCTTGAACAGGCCACAATCGTCGCTCGACGAATGGGGCGCAGCCATGGCCTGAGCCTGGGGGGCGAGAACCATATTGGTCGTCACCGGCGTATTGACGACCGGGGTCGTCTGGGCCTGAGCGGCCGGTGCTGCGACAGCAGCAGCGACGAAACCGGTCAGGAGAGCGCTTGAAAGTTTGAAAGAGGTCTTCATCGACGTCATCCGTGATTAAACAGTGACGTTCACTCACCATGCGCTATGATGCGACGCCTTGATCCATATCAAAGCCATGACAACGTTGCTGATGACCGTGGGGAATTAGCAACAGTATATGACTTAATGTTAACGAATCAAGAATAAGAATAAAAAAGAGGACTGTTTTTCGCCATGGATGCCCAGACGAGGGAAAGTATCAGCATGCTCGGATCTTGCGGCAGTTGCGGGCAGTGCCTCCATTGCGAAGCGCGATCACGCAGTATTTGTTCCGTGATCGATCCGGATCACATGGCGCGACTCGCTCAATACTCTCATCGGCTTGCTGTCTCGCCGGGCAAGACGTTCATTCAGGAAGGGGAAGCGGCGAGCGATTTCTTCATCGTCACCTCGGGTCACGCCAAGCTTTTCTCGCTGATGCCCGATGGTCGGCGTCAGATCATGGGCTTCGCTCAGGCGGGTGACTTTCTCGGGCTGGCCAGCGGCGCAACCTATGCGTTCAGCGCAGAAGCTCTGGGCTCGCTCTCGCTCTGTCGCTTCTCCCGTTCGGGCCTCGCTCTCCTGCGGCGCGAGTTTCCCGATCTCGAGAACCGTCTGATGGAAGAAGCCTCGCGTGAGCTGGTTCAGGCGCAGAAAAGCATGATGCTGCTCGGGCGCAAGACGGCACGCGAGCGTCTGGCCAGCTTTCTTTTGGAGCAGCATCAACGCTCGCCCACCCGTGAAATCGTCATTCATCTGCCGATGAGTCGTACTGGTATTGCCGATTATCTCGGTCTGACCATCGAGACGGTCAGCCGCACGCTCAATGCGCTTCAGCGCGAAAAGCTGATAGCGATCAGCCAGGTCACGCAGATCACCCTGCTCAACCTGCCAGCGCTTGAAGTTCTGGCCCGTGGTGGCTGAGTTGCGAGCCAGGCGACGCCTGCCCAATTGATGCCTTGACGCCGCCATGATGAAGGGGGAGAGAAGACACTTTCCCGTTAGAGCCTCATCCTTCAGGAGCGACAGATCATGGACCGTTTCATTATACGTGGCGGCAGGCGTCTTGAAGGCGAGATCGTGATCGGTGGCGCCAAGAACGCCGGTCTCAAGCTCATGGTCGCGGGGCTTCTCACCTCTGAACGCCTCATTCTCTCCAACGTACCGAAAATTGCCGATATCGAGACCATGCAGACGCTTTTGCGCCAGCACGGTATTGCGGTTGAGCCGGTGGATGCAGAAGGGCGCACACTGTCGATCGGTGGCCCTATCACATCCGTCGAAGCGCCTTACGATATCGTGTCGAAAATGCGCGCCTCGATTCTGGTGCTTGGCCCGCTTCTGGCGCGTGCGCATGAGGCGCGTGTGTCGCTGCCGGGTGGCTGTGCCATCGGCACACGTCCGGTCGATCTGCATCTGAAGGGCCTCGAAACCCTCGGCGCCAAGATTCGTCTCGAAAACGGCTATATCAATGCCAGTGCCCCTGGCGGTCTGGTGGGCGATCGCATCCTTCTGCCTTTCGCGTCTGTCGGGGCTACCGAGAACCTGTTGATGGCGGCGACGCTGGCCAAGGGGCGCACGGAGATCGTCAATGCCGCGCGCGAACCGGAAATCAGCGATCTGGTCGAGTGCCTCAACCGCATGGGCGCGCGTATCGCTGGTGCTGGTACCGGTACGCTGGTGATCGATGGCGTCGAGGCGCTGACCGGTGCCGAACACGCCATCATGGCCGACCGTATCGAATGCGGCACCTATGCCTGCGCAGCGGGTATCACGGGCGGTGATCTGCGCCTGATCGGTGGCCGCGTTCGCGATCTCGGTGCCGTGGTGCGCACGCTTGAGGAAGCGGGCGTCGAAGTGCTCGAGGAAGAAAACGCCATTCGTGTGCGTCGTAATGGCCCGCTCAAGGGGGTCGATATTATGACCGAGCCCTATCCGGGCTTCCCGACCGATATGCAGGCCCAGTTTATGGCCATGCTTGCCGTTGCGGAGGGCGCCTCAATGGTGACGGAGACGATTTTCGAAAACCGCTTCATGCATGTGCCTGAGCTGAATCGTATGGGCGCGCGCATCAATGTGCATGGCTCTTCCGCCATTATCCGTGGCGTCGATCATCTCTCGGGTGCGCCGGTGATGGCAACCGACCTGCGTGCATCTTTCTCGCTGATCATTGCGGGTCTCGGTGCGCAGGGTGAGACCACACTAAGCCGCATCTATCATCTCGACCGTGGCTATGAAGCCGTTGATCGCAAGCTCTCCGCCGTGGGCGCCGATATCGAGCGCATCAGCGAATAACCAAGCTCGACCGTCTCTCTGATCAGAAGAAAGAGCTTTCCGAAAGAGGGGATGAAAGGGGCGCGCCCCTTTCCGAGGGGCGGGGCAGCGCCCCGCGAGGCTCAAAAGGAAGCGATGGCCCTATACCCTGCCAGAGGGCCATCGTCCTCCGGAAACCCCTTATTTCGCCTTGATGGCTTGGGCCGTGCGCAGGCTCAGAGCCATGATCGCCAGTGCCGGATTGGCCGCCGTAGCACTCGGGAAGATCGAGTGATCGCTGATCCAGAGATTATCGATATCGTGGCTGCGACCAAACGGATCGACGACCGAGTCATCAGGGTCGGTGCCCATACGACAGGTGCCGATCATATGGGCGGCACGGTCCATGGCCCAGATATCCCTCGCCCCGGCTGCTTCCCAGATGGCGGTCATGGTGCGGGCCATATGCTCGTGCATGGCCTGTTCGTTGGGGCCATAGCTGAAGGTGATTTTTGGCTTGGGCACACCGGCACGACCGATCTCGTCTGACAGCGTGACAAGATTATTGTCATTCGGCAGGCAGTCGCCATGAGCACCGAGCCCGGCCATATAGTTATAGCCGCGCAGATAATTGGTCAGGGCCTCGCCCCAGAGACCACGCCCTCGTGCCACGCCCGTGGCCCATGTCAGAGGCATCATGCCAAGTGACTGGATGAGATAGCCGCCTGCGAAATCGGCATCCTTGGGGCGCATCATGTCTTCTGTGATGGTGAGCGACGGATAGCCCTTGTTGGGACGGATGACCTCGTCGAACCGTCCCCAGACCTGCGTCGAGATATGCGCCATATAGTTGCGCCCGACTTGGCCGCTGCGGTTGGCGAGCCCGGTATGAAGCAGCAGACGCGCTGTTTCGACCGCGCCGGCAGCAAGAACGAGCGCAGCGCAGCGCTGCTTGCGGTCTTCGCCGTTCTCACGATAGACGACCGCTGTCACACGACCTGCGCTGTCGCGTTCGATACCATGGACGAAGCAGTTCGGCCGGATTTCGGCCCCGGCAGAAACGGCCAGCGGCAGATAGGTAACGTCGGTGCCGGATTTTGCGCCGTTGCGGCAGCCCTGATGACAGGCACCACAGCCGACACAGGCTTTGCGATTGCCCCAGTCACGGGTGATGAGGGCGGTCGGACCATCGGCGTTGCGAATACCAAGCGCGTTGCACCCCCGGGCCATGGCCTGCGCGGCACCATTGCGCTGCGGCGGCGGGTAGGCATAGCGGCGTTCGGGGTCCCACGGGTAGTTTTCGGGGCCGGAAACTCCGATTTCACGTTCAACACGCTCGATATAGGGAAGCAGCGTTTCATAACCGAAAGGCCAGTCCACGCCTTTTCCTGTTTCGGTATGCAGGCGCATGTCACGCGCGTCGATGCGCGGCATGAAGGCACCGAAATGGAGCATCGACCCGCCAACGCCTGTGCCGCTGTTATTGCCGCCAAATGCCATCGGGTTGGCGCCGCCAGACAGGCGTTCCTCCAGCCAGTAGATTTCAGAGGCCGTCGCCTCATCGGGCGTGTGCTGACGCGGATCGAAGCGCGGGCCTGCCTCGAGCGCCACCACCTTCAGCCCGGACCGGGCGAGTTCGGCCAGAAGTGGGGCGCCACCGGCGCCTGTTCCCACAACAACGACATCGACCACGTCATGATCGTCAAAGCGGCGTCTGTTCATCGGGCGCGCTCCTTGACTTCGGGTTCCCACGCTTCGCTCACGCCTTCTCCCATTGCGGAGAAGCCTTGGAATACGCCATCGCCGCCATTGAAAACGGCATCAATGCCGAGCTGCGCCTGGACGGCCGGGTGACTGATGAAGATCTGCACGCAATCCGCACGCAGATCCGCAAACCAGGCGCGCATCTGGGTCGCATCGAGCGATTCCGTGCTGAGGGCGCCTTCTGCCATCGTGTGGACGAGACTGTCCTGCAATTCGGCGTCGAGCCCGGTGAAACCGGCACCATGACGCTGCCTGGCTGCGGTATCGATCCCGGTCAGTGCCAGTTCATAGGCCTCTATATCGGGTGGCAGGGAAGCAAAACGCCAGCCATCTCCGGCCGATCCAAGTCTTGAATCGATGCGTGCAGCGATATTGATGGTGGCATCCGGAAGGATGGCGGCCTGGGGAAGGACGCGCGCCGACAGGGCGCCGAGCACGTCATAGGCGATTTGTGAGAGATGACGCGGCTTGTAGCCTGCGTCGCTGGTCTGGGCGCGTTCCTCCATGACCTGACGGGTGCGGCCCGAGATACGATCGGAATCCAGCAGCGCCAGATAATCCGGGTCGATGGCGGGGGGCAGAGAAGTCTGGCTCATGGTACGTTCCCAAAACCGTGATGACGCCTCTAACATGCCCGGAGTGGCGAAAGTTGCCAATGCACCTCTTCCGGCAAGTCATTGAGAATGCTTCTCAAAATCATCTTTGGCGTTGGGAAGGGGGTTCGTTGTCAGACGAATGGGGGTGCGCGCTCCCCCGCTCTCCAGCAAACGCGCCGTCGCTCCTTTACTCCTCAAGGGAATGAAAAAGGGGCAGCGCCTTTTTGGAGAGGCAGAGGGGCAAGGCCCTCTGCCAACCAGGTTTCAGAGGCGTGGTGTCGTGACGCCAAGTTGCTTCATGTATTTGCCGGCGCGGTCGGCATAGCTGGTCTCGCAGGGAGAGGCGCCCTGGAAGAACAGAAACTGGCAGATGCCCTCATTGGCATAGATGCGTGCAGGCAGTTTGGTGGTGTTGCTGATCTCGATCGTGACCTGGCCTTCCCATTCGGGTTCGAGCGGGGTGACATTCACGATGATGCCGCAACGCGCATAGGTGGATTTACCGAGGCAGACCACGAGGACGTCGCGCGGGATACGGAAATATTCAACCGTATGAGCCAGAGCGAAGCTGTTGGGCGGGATGGTGATGTCGCCTGTGCGGGTGACGAAGCTGTTGGCAGCGAACTGCTTGGGGTCGACTACGGCATTATCGACATCGGTGAAGATCTTGAAGTCTTCGCCAACGCGGGCGTCATAGCCATAGGAAGACAGGCCGTAGGAAATGACACCTTCGCGTTTCTGGGCCTCGACGAAGGGTTCGATCATGCCCTTTTCCTGGGCCATTTGACGGATCCAGCTATCTGGCATGATGGGCATGGCGCGATTTCCAGTACGGTGAGGAGAACGGGGTTTGCAGGTCTAGCGCCAGCGCCACGGCTCTGCAAACCGCCAGGGATGATCAGGCGATATGGGTCAGGAAGACAACCTTCGAGCCGCCGCCCTCGACCAGGGTCTTGATGGCATTATTGAAGATTTTGCCATGTTCCATGCCCATATGGGCCTTGAAGGCGTCTTCGTCGCGATAGGTTTCCTCGACATGGAAGAAATCGGGATCTTCTTCGAGCGTATAGACGACGAAACGCTCATTGCCGGGTTCGTTGCGCACGTCATCGGCAAGAGACGTCAGCAGTCGGGCAATTTCCTCGCGCTTGCCGGGCAGGGCGCGCATGGTCGCATAAAGAACCTTGGACATGATCATGTTCCTTTCAGGGGGATGAAGCCGGGCCGGGGCCTGTCGGTGCTTCCTGGTCTTCGGGGGCCTTGACCGCGCGATTGCGCACCTGCGCCTTGCGACGCAGCAGATTGGCACGCAGGGCAGCGGCCTCACGCGCCTGGCGCTTTTCCAGATCGGCTTGCGCCTTTTCGGTCAGGGTGGTGCGTGGCGGCGTGGTCATGAGGTGAGTCCCAGAAAGCGGTCTGACAGGCAGCCACCGAGCAGTTCATCATAGACAGCGAGTGTGGCTGATTGCATCTGCCGGGTGGTGTAGTTTTCTGCAATGTGATGGCGCGAGGTCTCTGCCAGAAGGGTGCGAGCGCCATCTGACAGGGTCAGGATCTGCGCCAGCGCCTCGGCCAGTGCCGTGGCATCGTCAGGAGGCACGAGAAGCCCGGTGCGGAAGGGAATGACCGTCTCCATGGCACCACCCTGAGCCGAGACCACCACGGGACGCCCCATTGCCTGCGCCTCGATCACTACGCGCCCGAAAGGCTCGGGACGCAGGGACGGTACGGCAACGACATCGGCCAGTGCATAAGCGGCGGGCATGTCCTGACACAGCCCGGCAAAACGCAGACGTTCGCGCAGGCCCAGCCGGATGGCGGTGGCCTCGACCTCCTGCACATAGCTGTCCTTGGGGTCGGCCGGGCCAACCAGAACGCAGAGCCAAGGTCCCGGAAGCTGCGTCTGAAGATGAACCATGGCCCTGAGCAGGAGAAGCTGCCCCTTCCATCGTGTCAGACGACCGGGAAGCATGATGACCGGCGTACCCGGCGGCACCTGCCATTTTTCTGCAAGAGCCTGAATCCGTGCACCATTGACGATATCGGGGTCGAAGCGGGTCATGTCGGCCCCGCGTGGAATCAGGCGCAGCCGGTCATCGCCCACGCCATATTCCTCTCTCAGGCGGGTAGCGATGTAGGTGCTGATGGCAATGACACGTCTGCCGCGCGCCAGAACGGCGTTATAGCGTTTCTTGCCGGGGAAGCCTGCCTTGTGAACACCATGCCATGTCGTGACGAGCGGGGTGCCCGTGCGCCGTGTGGCATGCCACGCCGCCCATGCCGGTGCACGGGAACGCGCATGGACCAGATCGATGCGTTCGTCCCTGATGAGCTGGGCGAGCACCTTTGCATGACGCCAGATGGCAAAGGGTGATTTCCGCCCGAGCGGCAGATCGATATGACGGGCGCCGATGGAGAGCAGCTTCGGCACGAGCGGTCCTGTGGCGCCTGCCACCAGCGCCCGCCCTCCTGCGGCGATGATTGCCTCGGCCATCTCTAGGGTGCCCTGCTCGATACCTCCCGTGCCGAGGGCCGGAAGAACCTGAAGGATATGAGGGCAGAGACGCGACATGGTCTGGCGGTAGCATGAAGCGCGCGCCGCAGGGAGAGGAAACGGGAGGACGCCATCAAAAAAGGGCCGGGGAAAACCCCCGACCCTTTTCGATATGCACCGTCAAAGGGGAAGACCCCTGGCGGTTCAGTGCTTCTGGTCTGCCGTATCAGGCAGAGCATAGACCACGAGCTGGTCAGACACGGGGGTCATCATGAAGTGGTGACCGCCTGCCATGATGGCGACGTACTGCTTGCCGTTGACTTCGTAGGTCATCGGGTTGGCCTGGCCACCGCCGGGCAGAACGTCAGACCAGACATCCTTGCCTGTGCGGATATCGATGGCACGGATCTGGTTGTCGGTCGCTGCCGCGACGAAAACGAGACCGCCCTTGGTAACGACCGAACCGCCATTATTGGGTGTGCCGATATTGAGCGGCAGACCTGTTGGCATGTTCCACGGACCATTGGCGCGTGCCGTGCCGAGCGGACGTGACCACAGAACCTTCTTGGTCTTGATGTCGATCGCTTCGATCATGCCGTAAGGCGGCTTGTTGCACATCATGCCCGTATAGTGATTCCAGAACGGGGTCACGACGATGCCATAAGGCGTGTCGGCCTGAGCGCCGTTGCCTTCTGCACCGCCGCCAGCCGGGTTGTAGCTGGGGTTGTCGATCGGCTTGAGGCCCAGCGCATCCGCCTTCTTGCGGGTGATGAGCTGGTCATACATCGGCGTCGAGTTCCAGTTGGCGATGACGATGCCCGATTCCGGGTCATAGGCCATGCTGCCCCAGTCACTGCCGCCGTTATAGCCGGGATATTCGATATTCGGCTTGTCGAGGGCAGGCGGGGTGAACTCACCCACATAACGCGCCTTGCGGAACATGATGCGGCAATAGAGCTGGTCGATGGGCGACATGCCCCACATGTCGCTTTCCTTCAGATCAGGGAAGGCAAGACGCGGGAAAGCGGTCGACCAGGGCTGGGTCGGGCTGCGCGGGTCGTCAGACATCGTGCTGGCAGGAGCCGGCTTTTCGACCACCGGGAATTCCGGCAGCGGCTTGCCTGTGGCGCGGTCGAGCACGAAGGTCTGTCCACGCTTGGTGGGCACCAGCAGGGCCGGGGTGACCGTGCCGTCTTCGTGGTGATAGTCGAACTTGGTGGCCTGCGAGCCGATGTCATAATCCCAGACATCCTTGTGCGCTGTCTGGAAGACCCAGCGCGGCTCACCTGTCTTGACGTCAATCGCGACGATCGAGGAGGAAACGGCGTTCTCCTTGTCCGTGCGCATGGCGCTGTAATAGTCGGCGGCCGAGTTGCCTGTTGGCACGTATACCAGACCCAGTTCGTTATCACCGGTCATGGCGGCCCAGGAGTTGGGCGTACCGCGGCTGTAGAACTTGCCCGGTTCGGGCTGGTGATGATCGTCGGGATTATTGACGTCCCAGGCCCATACGAATTTGCCGCTTTCTGCGTCATAGCCACGGATCACGCCGGACGGTGCCCAGCGACGCTGACCGTCGAGGACTTCATGATTGACCACGACGATCCCGTTGATGACCGGAGGCGGGGTCGTCATGGAGACGAAGCCCGGTACGGACTCACCCATGCCCTGCATCAGGTTCACCTGGCCGCCAAAACCGAAGCCCTCGCAAGGCTTGCCGGTTTCGGCATCGACCTGGATCAGCCGCATGTCGAGCGTGGCTTCCATGATGCGCGTATGGCAGGCCTGACCCTCGGGAACGGTCGAGGAGGTGTAGTAGGTCACGCCCTTGCAGGCAGCCGTGTAGGGAATGGAGTGGTATTTCACACCCGCATCATGACGCCAGATTTCCTTGCCGGTGGCAGCGTCGATGCGCATCATGTCGTTCATGGCCGAACACATGTAGAGCGAGTTGCCTACCTTGATCGGCGTCGTCTCGGCGGCCCATTTATTGGCCTGACCCGGACCGGGCTTGCTGCCCGTATGATAGACGAAGGCGCGCTTGAGCTGACCAACGTTTTCGGGTGTCAGCTGGTCGAGCGGCGAGTAGCGGTTCTGGCTGGAATCGCGTCCGTAGGCTGGCCAGTCTTCGCGGGCAGGTGTCGCGTCGATCTGCGGCACAGCGGCCGGAACCTCGTTGATGCCGATCTCAGAGATGTCGGGCAGATTGGCGGCATTGACGCCGGGGGCCTGCGGGGCCGAGGGCGCCGGCCCACCGAAGCGCCCTGCGCCGGCATTATGCGCCGTGGCCGCAGTAGTCGTTTCTTCGCCGGGTGTGCTGTTGGACGGCGGAATCTGCGCGAAAGCCATTGAGGCGGAAATCATGCCGCCCAGAATGGTGGCGGTCAGAAGGGCTGGTTTACGCATCAGACGGCTCCACGGGAAACTGGACGAACCGTATCCTGACGACGCAGAACCGGCAGGCTGAGCACGACCAGAATGGCGATGAGCGTCGGGCCGAAAAGGCGCGGCAGCCAGCCCCACCAGTCGAAACCAGCTTCATAGATGGTCCAGACGAGCGTTGCCGCCCAGGCAAGAAGGAAGAGATAGGCGCCAAGCAGACGGCCCATGGCCATGAGCCCCCCCGATGCCAGCAGAACGATGCCGCAGATCAGGTAATAGGGAGAACCGCCAAGGCTCAGAAGATAGCCGCCACCACCGACAAAGATGAGACCGAAAATAACGATCAGGATGGCGAGGCCCAGTGTTGCCCAGTCGCCAATGCGCCTGGGTCTGGAACGAGACGTCATGAATCCTCCTTGAGACAGGGTGTGCAGCCTATCCTGAACGCGAACAGAACAGAGCAACACATATCGGTGAAAACTCTGATACGTTTGATGAGATGCTCAGTTTGTCGATCACAGGATATCGTCTGGAGGTTATTCGCAAGAAGTTTCTGGTTCGTGTTCGCAGAACGAGCCGTATGGCCACCTCCTTCATGTCCCCTGTCGATCACGCAGGGCTTTGACCACTGACTGCACCGTCGAGAGGATGGTTTCACGGAGCCAGCGATGGACGGGGTCATTATCGAGTCGTGGGTGCCAGGCCTGAAAACTGACCAGATCCGGAAGCGGAAAAGGAAAGGCAAAGGCCTTTGCCCCGATACCTTCAAGAGGGAGGCGACGAATGATGATCTCCGGCAAGGGCAGGATCATGTCGGTTTCGCGCATGGTTTCGATCATGGCGTAGTCACTGGGTACGACCAGCGCAATCCGTCTCTCAAGACCATATCTTTCGGCGAGAACGGTATCGATAGGTCCATGTGCACGCCCCTTGCGAGAGGTGCTGATGTGATCATAGGCAACCAGAGTCTGTGGGGTGATTTCCTGATCGAGAATCGGGTGCCCGGCACGGACAACCGCCTCGAACCGTGTCTGGAACAAGGTCTGTTTCTTGATTTCGGGCAGCAGATCCTGGGTGGCGCCGATATACAGATCTATCGTGCCGCGTCTGAGTGCATCGCCGATCGAATCTTCTGTTTCTGGTGAAAAAACGACCTGACAGCGTGGAGAGGCTTCCCGAAGTTTCTGCGCAATGGCGCTGCCAAAAGCCCCGATAAAGAGGTCACGCGCGCGGATCGTGAAATGCGGTGCAATCTGTGACAGATCTAGATGGGCGCGCGCGCTGACAAGTGCTTCCGCCTCAGCCAGAACCGTCTGTACCCTTCCCAGCAGATCAGTAGCGAAAGGCGTCGGGACGAGTTGCCTTCCCGAGAGGACCAGCAAGGGGTCGCCAAAAAGCGTTCGCAAGGATGCAAGGTGGCGACTTGTGGCAGCCTCGCTCACCTTGAGCCTTTTCGCGGCACGCGTGACGCTTTCTTCTTCAAGCAGAACCTGAAGCCATCGGAGATGATCGAGCGAGTAGCCACGTTTGGCAGGCAGATTTCTGGTCATGAGGTGTGGCTCCGGATGTGCTGCACGGAATGCAAGAGATCTGCCGCACCCTTACGCCAGGTGGAAGGGTTTTTTACCTGGATTGCGGGTTATTGGCACGGCAGGGCGACGCTAGAGACCATGCGGAAAGGATACCCCCGCATGAGCGCACCCACAGGGCAGGAGGCAAAGACCTCGCCACCTCCTGCCGCCATACCCCCGTTCGGGCTTCGGACAATCACCGGATGTCTGGGCATGCTGCTGGCTGTGCATGTCGCGGGATTCAATGAACATGTGACGGAGCTGGGTCTGTCCGATCTGCGCGGGGCCATGCATCTGGGTCACGATGAAGGAACCTGGTTCATCTCGGTCTATGAGGCCTGCAACATTGCGGCGATGGCCTTCACGCCCTGGTTCTACATGACCTTTTCGATCTATCGATTTGCCCTGTTCATGACGGCGGCACTGGCTTTGCTGTCGCTTCCACTTCCCTTCATGACCGATATGGTCTCGATCGGCATCCTGCGCGCCATGCAGGGGCTGAGCGCCGGTTGTCTGCCGCCCATTCTCATGACGGTCATGCTGAAATATCTCCCACCGCCGCTCAAGGTTTTCGGCATAGGCGGTTACGCGATGAGCGCGACCTTTGGCCCCAATCTCGGCATACCTTTCGAAGCCCTGCTTTTCGAACGCCTTGGCTGGCACTGGCTCTACTGGGAGGTATTGCCGCTCGGCGCACTCGCGCTTGTCATGATCGCATGGGGGCTGCCGCAGGACCCGGTTCAGCTCTCGCGTTTTCGTGGCTTCAACTGGCGGGGATTTCTGATCGGTGCGCCTTCAATCCTCTGCATCGTGACGGTTCTTTATCAGGGTGACCGGCTCGACTGGTTTCGGTCGCCTCTCATCACCCATCTGACGTTTTGGGGCGGGGCCCTCTTTCTCGGGTTTCTGATCCATGAATGGCATCACCACAGTCCGTTCTTTCGTCTGCAATACTGGAAGAGCCGCAATATCACGATGTCTCTGCTGGCACTCGTGGCGGTGCTGATCGTCTGCGCCCTGATGAATGAGGTCACGACGACGTTTCTGGAAGAGATCAAGGGGTACCGCCCTGTTCAGGCGGCTCCCGTCGCCTTGACCGTCGCTTTGCCCCAGCTTGTCGTGCTGCCTCTGGTTGCGGCGCTGTGCAACATGCGTCGGGTCGACTGTCGATGGGTGCTCGGGATCGGCATGACCCTTCTGGGGCTGTCTGCCTGGCTCGGGCTGGGTCTGACATCCGAATGGGTGCGCGACAATTTCTATCTCATCCAGGCTCTTCAGATCTTCGGTCAGCCCATGGTGGTCATTCCGGTGCTGATGCTGGCCACGCTTGCACTCGGGCCGAGCGACGGGCCGTTCATTTCGGGCATGGTCAATATGCTCAAGGGTATGGCCAATGCACTGGCATTCGCCTTGTTCTCGACTCTGCTGCGCCGTCGCGAACAATATCATTCGACCATGCTGCTGGATCATCCCGGCATGGCTCATGACCCTTACGGCGCCGATATGGCCGGTCGCCTGCACGAAATGCTGTCTGGCCAGGCTCTGGTGCTTGCTCTGGTCGATATCCTGCTTGTCGTGGTCGTGATCTGCGCCGCCTTCGTCGTGCTGACGGCCATTCTCCCCGGGCGCGTCTATCCCCCCGGCAAGGCACCAGCCGATCGTGGCTCCCGCTTGCCTGCGCCGCCTTCGCCGCAGGCCGTGCCCTCTTCTCTCGCAGCACAGTAACGGAATTATTCAGATGGCTTACAAGAAACCGCTTCTGCTTGCGGGATGCACCGCGCTCGTTCTGACCGGTCTGGCCTGGAGCGCTGATCGTTTCTTTATCGGTGATGGTCGTCATCAATCGACCAATGATGCCTATATCACCGCAGATTTCACGCGTGTGGCACCCAAGGTCGCGGGGCGAATTGACCGGGTGCCTGTTGCAGACAACCAGAAAGTGCATGCGGGCGATCTGCTGGCACATATAGAAGATGACGATTATCGCACGGCGCTGGATACGGCTCAGGGAAAGAACCGCGCAGCCGAAGCCGATATCGCCAATCTCGCAGCTGCGCAGCAGCGTCAGTCAGCCACGATCGACGCGGCTCTCTCGACAATCGAGGCGGATGAGGCTGCCCTGCTCTTCGCTCGACAGAATGCAGCACGCTATCGCGCTCTTTCGGCCGGAGGTGCCAGTACGATCGAGCAGCAGCAGGCGGCCGAGGATCGTCAGCGCGAGGCGGTTGCGCGGCTTGCTCGCGACAAGGCAACCCTGAACGCCGATCGCGCCGGGCTTGCTGTGCTCGCCGCAGAGAGTGAGCGTGCGCAAGGTGTGCTGACCCAGACGAAAAGCCTTGTACGTCAAGCCGAGCTCAACCTGACCTATTGCACCATTACTGCCCCTGTCGACGGGGTGGTCGGAGCGCGTGACGTTCGTGTCGGGATGTATGTCCACCCCGGAACAGGGCTTCTGGCTGTCGTGCCCGTTCGCGAGGCCTATGTGATCGCCAATTTCCAGGAAACGCAGATGGCCCATGTGCAGACCGGCCAGAAAGCCGAGATACGGGTCGACAGTTTCCCGGGTGAGGTTCTCCATGCCCGTGTCGATAGTGTCGCGCCAGCGACGAATGTCGCCTTCGCGCTTATCCAGCCGGATAATGCGACCGGAAACTTCACAAAGGTGGTGCAGCGGATGCCGGTGAAGCTGGTCTTTGACGGCGGGCAGCCTCTGGCACGGCGTGTACGCGTCGGCATGTCTGTCGAGGCCATGATCGATACTGGCTCGTCTCGTGATGGCGCTCATGCCGCCGACGCGCGCTTTGTGTGGGAGTGAGGGGTATGAAACACATGTCCCGCACGGCTGGGCTGATCCTTCCTGTGATCCTTGGCGGATGTTCTGTTGGGCCTGATTTCCAGAAGCACGACCCTGCGGTGTCGCCTCACTGGCATGAGAGCGTGACGCCTCGGAAAAGCCATCCGGATGAAACCGCGCCTGTCGAGGCGCAATGGTGGAAACTCTATCAGGACCCGGTTTTGACGGCGCTGGAACAGGATGTGCTGACGGCCAATCTCGACCTGAAGGAAGCGGCCCTCCATTTCGAACAGAGCCGCGCCGAACGCAGGATCGCGGCTGCAGCGCGTCTGCCCCATGCGCAAGGCGCTGCCTCTTATGCCCGCGAACGCGCCAGCACGAACGGTATCCTGAGCCTGCTCGGCACTGAAGCGGACCGTGACCCGGCGCAGATAGCGGATGGAACGCAGGGGTTCGGTCCCGCTGCCGCAGCCGGGCCGAAGGGAAATCCTGCCTTCAACCTGCCCCAGTATGGGCTCAGTGCGTCCTGGGAGGTCGATCTGTGGGGACATGTGCGCCGTCAGGTCGAAGCCGCAACAGCCTCGATGAAAGCGATGCAGGAGATGCAGCGTGACACGCTGGTTTCGCTCATGGCCGAGACCGCGCAGGATTACATCGCCTTGCGCAATGTGCAGGCGCAAACCGAGATCACGCACCAAAGCCTCGACATCGCCCATCATAGTGTCGAGTTGACTGTTCTGCGCGTGACGCAGGGCACGGCAACAAAACTCGACCTCGCCTATGCGCGTGGGCAGCTTCACGGGTTCGAGGCGCGTCTGCCCCAGCTCCATCGCGAAGAGGTGCATCTCCTCAATGCCCTGGCGTTTCTGATGGCACGCGAACCGGGCGCCCTGTCACAGCGCCTTGCAGGCCATGGGAGCATTCCTCCGCTCCCGGCGTCCATTCCGGTAGGATTACCTTCGCAGCTTGCCGAAAGACGGCCGGATATACGCGCCGCCCAGGAGCGTTTGCATGCGGCGACGGCAACGATCGGCGTGGCCATGGCCGATTTTTTCCCGCGCATCACCCTATCGGGCAGTCTGGATGTTCAGGCGCTGCAGTTCAGCGGTCTTGGCTCTTGGGCGTCGCGCCAATACGGTTTTGGCCCGACAGTGACCATCCCGCTGTTCGAGGGCGGGAAACTGGCCGGACAGCTCGCCTTGCGGCGTCTGCAGGAGAAGGAGGCAGCGATCGCGCTTCAGCGAACGGTTCTTCATGCCTGGGAGGAAGTTGATGATGCGATGGCGGATCTGGGCACTGCACAGGAGCGCCACGACCGATTGAGCGAAGCGGTTACCGAAAGTGAGACGGCCGTTCAGGTAGCGCAGCTGCAATATGCTCAGGGGGCGGGAGATTTTCTCAACGTCTTGACTACGCAGAACGGACTGCTCGAAAGCCGGAGTGCGCTTTCGGATGCGCGGGCCGAGGTGGCGGTATCGATGGCGCGGCTGTATCGGGCCTTGGGTGGGGGCTGGACCCGATCTTAGGTGAACTGGGCGCTTACGATACGCGCTGCGCCGTTGCAGCTTCTGTTCAACCCGCCGGAATGGTGATGACGGCGCCGGGCGAATGACTGGTGGCGGCGAGGGCGGCCAGGATCTGTATCATGGTGAAGCTGAGTTTGCTGCGGAAATCGTCATCGCTGATCCAGTACCAGCGCCCGCGATAATGGACGGCGTCGTAATTATGCTCAGGGGCTGTCTTGCCCGAATGAATCACGACATCGGGACGCGTCTCGATGCCGACAGGACTGATCGTCGGCAGGGTGCGGCCTTCTTTCACATCGTCTTCAGGCACCTCCATTTCATAGGCGATCTGAGACAGCATGGCGAACATTGAACGCGTCAGGATGGCAATCTGTCCGGGCACCTTGGGATAGGGCCCGTAAACGATTTCGGCTTCCTCGGCATGCGCGTCGAGATGCAGCAGGCGGCGCACTTCCATCTGGATGGTGGTCAGCGCGGGGTCTGACGTCGCCGTCAGAACAAGATAGGCGTGTTCAGGCTGTGAACCCGAGGGCTTGTTTGCCGAGCCGGAGGGGGGCTGATCGCCGGAGGGTTTGGGGGCATCGGTCGAGATGCGGATCGTCATGGCGCCCTGGATCTGCAGCTGACGCAGATCGTGCAGCAGCAGATAGAAGCGTACCGATCCGCCGCCGGTCGGGCCCGCGCCAAGGGCGCGGACATTTGACAGACCGTCGATCGATTGTGCCGTCAGGCGCAGCAGGGTGTCGATCGGCAGGCCGCCAAGGCTGAGCGGCATGATGACCACGGGAGAGATCGGCCGGATGACGTTCTCGGCATATTGCTGCCCTGTCTCGGGCTGATAGGTGAAAGTCGGGCTTTCCTGGAGTGTCGCCGTACTGCCGCCGAACAGATAGCTGCCTACGCCGGAAGGAAAGGCGTTGAAGCCGCCATTGACCGACCGGTTGAACTGATAACCGGCAATGACCTGCGTTGTATCGAGAAAGGTTGGCGGGTCAGCATAGCGGATACGGATGATATTGAGCAGCATCGCATGTTTTTCCGCCTCGCCAAGGGCGCGGGAATAATCGAGCTGATCATGGGAAAGACGTGAGGGTCCGATGGTGATGCAGCCAGAGACCATGCAGGGCAGCATCACGAGGCACAGGGCGCGCAGGGGCGAGAAAATGGAACGTGAAATGATCATGGCCCCCGAGGCTTGGCACAAGTCACAAGCCTTAGCGTATCCGTGATCGGGGCGACCAGCCCACATTGAAGGTTTCTTCACGCGCCGCTGACGAAATGGGCTTTCTGCCGTCACTCTGCCGAGCGATTTTCTTCGCTGTCGAAAATGGCAGCGAGTCCTTCGCGATAGCTGGGATAGCGCCACTCCCTGTTGAGGCGTTGCTTTGTCAGAACGCTTTCGACCAGACGGCGCTCTGCCCAGAAACTTCTGGCCATGGGGCTCATCTCTTCCCATGCGGCCTCGAGCGTCAGTCTGGGCGGCAGCGCTGCACCGCTGAGGCGTGCGGCTTCTTCGAAGACGGCTGCCTGCGGGCTGGGGGTGTCATCCACAAAATTCAGAATACGACAGCCCTGGGCTGTTTCGATGGCGGCAAGCGTCGCCTCGGCAATGTCATCCCTGTGAATGCGGCTGAAGAAATGATCGGGCGCGTCGATGAGGCGCGCCTTTCCGGAACGGAGCGTATCGAATGCAGACCGACCGGGGCCGTAGATGCCGCCCAGGCGCATGATATCGCAGGCCAGTCCGCGTCTGGTAGCAAGGGATTGCCAGTCCTGTTCCGCCTTGACCCGTGCCGCGCTGCGCGTCTGACCGGGGGCTACCGACGTGTTCTCGTCAACGCGGGCGCCCTGCCTGTCGCCATAGACGCCCGTGGTTGAATAATAGCCAATCCAGCGCAGATGGGGGGCTTCTTCAAGAATCGCGCCGTAGCGGAGCAGGGCCGGGTCACCCGCCTCGCCCGGCGGGGCGCTGACCAGAAGATGCGTAGCGCTGAGTAATTCGGTTTCGACAGCATCGAAGGCCTTCAGCCCCGATTCTGCCTCAGGGGCGCGTTTCGTGCCTGTGACAGTCCAGCCTTGTGCACGCAGAAGCGTCGAAACGGCGCTTGCCGAATAACCCTGACCGAGAATGACGAGGTGAGGTGGCATGAAGGCTCCATTCCCGCTTGACCGCTGAGGCGCTGCCGCGCCAATCACAACGTATGAAACATGCTTTTGGTGCTCTGGCGATAGGAAGCAGTCTGTGGGCAGGAGCTGCTCTGGCTCATGCTCCTGCGCAAAGCCTTGCCCAATGTATCGCCCCTTTGCCCGATACCCCTGACCTTGTGCAGGAACAGGCGCAGGAATGGCTGCGTCATGGCGGCGGGCGCGAGGCCCATGATTGTCTTGCCCAGGCAGATCTGGCGTTGGGGGCCTATCGTGATGCGGCGCTGGAATATCAGGCACTTTCTGCGGTTCCGGCTCATGAGCGGAAGGGGCAGGCTGACGCAGCGGAAAAGGATGCCGGCTATGCCGAGCAGGAGGCGGGAGCCTGGCTCCTCGCCGGTGACGGCAAGGCGGCGGAGCGGGCTGCGCGGCTGGCGCTGAAACGTGATCCGTCCCGCCTTGGCCTGCGTCTGCTTCTGGCCCGCAGCCTGTCGATGCAGAATGATTTTGCCGGGGGTATCGCAGCTCTGGGCACTTTACCAGAACCGGGCGTGCCCGGCGGGGCAACAGATCCGTTTCTTGTGCGTGCGCTCGTCATGCGGGCGGCTGCCTATCGTCAGCTCGGCCAGAACGAAAAGGGGCTGGCCGATGCAAATCAGGCGCTGGCGCTTGAGCATGACAATATCGAGGCATTGCTAGAGCGCGGTATTCTGGAGGCGCGTCTCGCCCGCTATGCCGAAGCGCGGCATGACTGGGATCAGGTCATCGCGCTCTCGCCTGATGGCCATGCGGCCTATCTCGCCCGTCAGGACGAGGCCGTCATGGATTCTGACCCGGATCAGAACTGAGTCTGCCGGTGCGGCCTGCCGGATGAAGTGGGCAGGCCGCACCTTACGGGGGCTCAGCCGTGATCTGAGATGCTGCCGGTTGTGACGAGAGAGACGACTTCCTGCCACTCCGGGGCCGATTCTGCTGCGCCCAAGCGCGTTGTGGCCAGTGCGCCGCTGGCTGCCGCATAGCGAACGGCCTCAGCGAAGGGTTTACCCAGCGTCAGGGCCGTCGCCAGTCCGCCGTTGAAGCAATCGCCTGCGGCGACCGTATCGATAGCTCTCACCCTGTAGGGCGGCACGAAGCCCTCTTCCGAGCCACTGCGATAATACACGCCGCGTGCGCCCATCTTGACCAGGGCATGGGTTGCGCCCAGCTCCTGCAGCTTCAGGGCGGCTTTGGCTGCCTCCTTTTCCGTTTCCGGATAGATGCCGGTTAGAAGACGGGTCTCGGTTTCGTTTGGGGTGACGATATCGAGCGCGTTCCATAGGGCCTCGGGCAATCCTGCCTCGGGCGCAGGAGCAGGGTCGAGAATGACCAGTGTTCCGGCACGACGCGCCTCTTCGGCTGCGGCGATGGTGATGTCGAGCGGTATTTCGAGCTGAAGCAGCAGTGCTGAGGCTGTCTGGATGAGCGGCCTATGAGTTTCAACGTCGCCCAGATCGAGCGCCATATTGGCGCCGCCGGCGACGGTGATGATATTCTCGGCCTTTGCATCGACCGTGATGAGCGCGACGCCGGTCGGGTGGGCTTTATCTTCCCTGAGTGCAGAGAGATCGACGCCAAAGGGCGTCAGCAATGTGCGGGCCAGCGTGCCGAACTGGTCGGTGCCGGTGCGGCCAGCCATATAGACGCGCAGGCCGCATCCCTGACCCAGACGGGCGGCGGCGGCGGCCTGATTGGCACCCTTGCCGCCCAGCCCCGTGGCATAGCTGGCGGCATGAACCGTCTCGCCCGGATGAGGAATACGCTCGGCGCGCGCCGTAATGTCGATATTGACGCTGCCGAAAGAGAGAATATGAGAGGGCCTGTCGGACATGGCTGCTTTCCGGGCTTGCAAGAAACACCCGGCGTATCACCGCAACACGGTCTCGGCTAGGATCTATCCATGCTTCGAATTCTCGTGATCAAGCTCGGCGCGCTGGGAGATTTCATTCAGGCTCTGACCCCCTTCGCGGCTATCAGGGCGCATTGGCCCGAAGCCGATATCACCCTTCTGACGACGGCCCCTTTCGAGGCCCTGGCCTTGGCCAGTCCCTATTTCGATCATGTCAGTCTCGACGAACGGCCGCGCTGGAGCAATCCGGCTGGCCTGCTGCGTCTCAGAAACCAGCTGCGCGGGCATGATCTCGTGATCGATCTGCAGACGTCAGGCCGCACGACGCGTTATTTCCTCCTTGCCGGGCAGAAACGCTGGAGCGGTATCGCCAGAGGTGGGGCCTATCCCCACGACAATCCCTATCGCGATGCGATGCACAGTGTCGCCCGACAGCGCGACCAACTGGCCCGTCTGGGCGTGCCCGACGTGACGGGCATCGATCTTGACTGGCTGGGTCGCGAAGGGCCTGAGATCGCTGGCCCCTATGCTGTGCTCGTGCCTGGGGCCGCGCCGCATCGCCCGGCAAAACGATGGCCGGTGCAGCATTATGCGACGCTCGCGCGATCCCTGCAGGATCAGGGGCTGAAAATCGTGGTGGCAGGGACGCAGGCCGAGCGTCCTCTTGGTGCGGCCATTCTGGAGCAGGTGCCCGACGCGCTCGATCTGACGGGGAAGACGGATCTTCTGTCCTTGGGCGGCATACTGGCGCGCGCCTCGCTTGCCGTCGGTAACGATACCGGCCCGATGCATCTCGCAGGAGCAATGGGGTGTCCATCGCTCGTGCTGTTTTCGGCAGAGAGCAACCCGCGTCTGACGGCTCCGAACGGGGTACGACCCGGGCAGATGCGCGTTCTGGCGGTGGATGATCTGCGTGATCTGGACGTTTCCAGGGTTGCGGCTTGCCTGAACTGGGGCCATTAGAGCAGCTTCACTTACTTCTTACGCCAGGAGCGCAAGTCCATGCCTGCCATTACCCTGCCTGATGGTTCCGTCCGTACGTTCGACGGTGCCACGACCGGCACGGCAGTCGCGGCTTCGATCGGTCCCGGTCTGGCGCGTGCTGCCGTTGCGATGAGCCTTGACGGCAAGCTGGTCGATCTGTCGACAGAAATCGCCGAAGATGCGGCCATCCGCTTCATCACGCGCAAGGACGATATCGTTCTCGAGATGATCCGCCATGATACCGCCCATGTGCTGGCCGAGGCCGTTCAGGCGCTCTGGCCCGGCACGCAGGTCACGATCGGGCCGTCGATCAAGGACGGGTTCTATTATGATTTTTTCCGCAATCAGCCTTTCACGCCCGAGGATTTCGAGGCGATCGAGGCCAAGATGCGTGAGATCATCGCGGCCAATGCGCCGTTCGAGCGCGAGGAATGGGATCGTGACGCCGCCATTGCCTTCTTCGAGGAGAAAGGCGAGCGCTTCAAGGCCGAGCTGATCCGCGATCTGCCCGAGAGCGAGACCATCTCGATCTATCGCCAGGGGGCCTGGCTCGATCTCTGCCGTGGCCCGCATATGCGTGGCACGGGCGATATCGGTACGGCGTTTAAACTCATGAAGGTGGCAGGCGCCTATTGGCGTGGCGACCATCGCAACCCCATGCTGACGCGCATCTATGGCACGGCCTGGCGCGACCAGAAGGAGCTGGATGCGTATCTGCACCAGCTTGAGGAAGCCGAAAAGCGCGACCATCGCCGCATCGGGCGCGAAATGGATCTCTTCCATATTCAGGAAGAAGCCGTGGGCCAGATTTTCTGGCATGCCAAGGGCTGGCGTCTTTATACGGTGCTGCAGGACTATATGCGCCGTATTCAGACCCGTCATGGCTATCAGGAAGTCCGCACGCCGCAGCTGGTGGATCGTGCGCTCTGGGAAGCCTCGGGGCATTGGGACAAGTATCGCGAGCACATGTTCATCGCGACTGTCGAGGATGAGGACAAGACGCTTGCCCTCAAGCCGATGAACTGCCCGTGCCATGTGCAGATCTTCCGCCATGGCCTGCGTTCCTATCGCGAACTGCCGCTGCGTATGGCGGAATTCGGTGCCTGCCATCGCTATGAGCCCTCGGGCGCGCTGCATGGCATCATGCGCGTGCGCGGCTTCACGCAGGATGATGCGCATATCTTCTGCACCGAAGAGCAGATTGCTGCGGAGACGGCGACCTTTGTCGCGATGCTTGACGAGGTCTATCGCGATCTCGGCTTCGAGAATTTCCGCGTGAAGTTCTCGGATCGTCCTGACGCACGCGCCGGCGATGATGCGACATGGGACAAGTCTGAAAATGCTCTGAAGGAAGCCTGTGCGCTTGCCGGTGTGGCGTTCGAGACCAATCCGGGTGAGGGCGCTTTCTATGGTCCGAAGCTGGAATTCGTTCTGACAGACGCTATCGGCCGTGACTGGCAGTGCGGCACGCTTCAGGTGGATTTCATTCTGCCTGAGCGTCTGGATGCGTCCTATATCGGTGAAGACAGCGCCCGTCATCGCCCGGTCATGCTGCATCGCGCCATCCTCGGCAGCTTCGAGCGCTTCATTGGTATTCTGATCGAGCAGTTTGCAGGCAAGTTCCCGCTCTGGCTGGCCCCGACCCAGGTCGTGGTCGCCAGCATCGTGACCGATGCTGAGCCCTACGCGCAGGAAGTTGCCGAGAAGCTGCGTCGAGCAGGGCTGCAGGTCGAGGTCGATGGTCGCAATGAGAAGATCAATGCGAAGATCCGTGAGCACTCTCTGGCGCGTGTGCCGGTGATCCTGGTCGTGGGACGTCGCGAGGCAGAAGAGGGCAAGGTGGCGCTGCGTCGTCTGGGGGGAGCCGCGCAGGAGATCCTGGGTCTCGACGAGGCGCTTGCCCTGCTGACAGAAGAGGCACAGGCGCCGGACATGCGCCGCCTGCAGGGCTGACCTGCGACGACTGAGCGCGTAAACCTTGCAATTCCGGTGTTTCGAGCCTATGTCGGGGCACCGGGCTTCCCGCAAACAGGACGTTAATTTCGTCACGCTAAGGTGATGAAATTTTTGCCGGCCTTGCGCGTATTGAAGTGCCGACAGCAAGTTTGTTCGAAAACGTCGACAGGAGACGACCATAGCTAGACCACCGATGCAGGCCGCACCTACCCGTGAAGGGCCCCGAGTTAACGAGGAAATCCGTGTTCCTCAGGTGCGCTTGATTGACGCCGACGGCGAAATGGCTGGCGTCATGACAACGCGCGATGCTCTTGCACGCGCCTATTCGGTCGGACTCGACCTTCTGGAAATCAGCCCCACGGCTGAGCCGCCGGTCGTCAAGATTCTCGACTACGGCAAGTTCAAATACGAACAGCAGAAAAAGAAGAACGAAGCGCGCAAGAAGCAGAAGGTTATCGAGATCAAGGAAGTCAAGGTGCGTCCTAGCACCAACGAAAATGACTACCAGGTCAAACTGCGCGCGATGAACTCCTTCCTGGCCGAAGGCGACAAGGTGAAGGTATCCTTGCGCTTCAAGGGTCGCGAAATGGCTCATCAGGAACTCGGAATCAAGATGCTGGAGCGTATCCGTGTCGAGATGGAAGAGAAGGCCAAGGTCGAGCAGATGCCCAAGCTCGAGAATCGTCAGATGATCATGGTGCTCGCACCGCGCTGATTATGGCGATGTGATTGCGGTATAATGCCGCGTCATATGAGAACCCCGGCTCTGCCGGGGTTTTTTTTATGCTGCTCGTTGTATTTGCACCGCCTTGTCATGCCGTGAACCCGGGCCTGTCCAGCGTCTGGGCTTAAGGTGGCAATATTCAAATCACCCAGGATGATGCCAGCGTAGTGCAGATAACGTTCCTGAGCTGGCCGGGTCTTATGGTTGGCAGGTAACCTAAGTCTCCAGAATCGCAACAGAACTATGACAAAATATTTCTGAAAGAGGGCGGGATCGCGAGCCGACGCTGGCGGGACTCCGTATTTCCCGACGGCAGAAATATCATTTTGAGGACGGAGGGGCTCCCCACGCGCAAGAAGCGTTTCGAATCGCCTCAAAAAGTTTCGAAAATTTCCTATTTGTCACCATTCATCAATATTTAAAAATTAGTCGAAATCACCGCAAATGAGGACCGAGGCGGAGCGTTATCCGAAATAGTCGTCGATAAAGCACATATCGTTTATTACAGATGACGGTTGTTGGGATATTTGTTGACGAAGTTTGACAACTATGGCTGCGGTATACATAATAAAATCGCAAAATTCATTTTTGCGTGAGGTTTTTTTCGAAATTTCTCTTTAATCTCTTATTTCTATACAAGATAGTATTGAGAAATCTTTGAAATATCGTTGTTGTATTGGCATGTAAATTATCATCACATTCCAGTGATCATTTTGTTTGCAAATTAAGGTATTTTAAAGACACAAATAGCAAACTAGCGTGAGTTTGAAGCGTGTATGTCACATATAGCTGATAGAAAGTCGGATTAACGATGAGCACCAGTAACCAACAGACACTGACTGATGTCTATACTGACCCTAGTGTAGACGGCCCCAATCTTATCATGAATACTCAGCAGGTCGTGAATGGTGCCATCGTTTATAATGACGAATTGTCCGATCTTGATGGGGGGAGTTCGCCTGACTGGGCTATTATCCAGTGGAACGGTGCAACGGCACTTGATCCGTCTGCCGGGGACGACAGCCAGGTATGGGACGACAATTTCGGTTATTCTGTCGGTCACTGGACCCAGGGCTCTTCCACCTCGGTAGCTGGCAAGACGAGCTATAACGTATTTCGTGACCCGGATAATGGGCATTACATCTATCAGCTCGCTGCACAGGGTGGGAAGCTGCTGGATGTTCAGCTTTCGGCCGTAAAGGCGGTAGACGGGCAATACTCTTTCAATCACCAGCTGACCGCGACTTTCAATCAGGGTATCAGCAACTACTCAGGCACGACCGGTACCTATCAGGCTGGTATCAATTTCACGATTAATTTTCATAGCGCGACAATGAATTTCGGGCTGTTCCTGCAGTTTGAGACCGTCGATTACAAGGGTGTTCCGCAGACCTATGTCAGCCTGCCCAAGTCTCTCGGTGGTTCAATCTATAATGTCTCGGGCTCGCAGGCAGCCTATATCAATCCCAATGATCCCTCCAATAACGGGGTCATGTACCAGACCACAATCGATCTGAACCAGGGTTTGATGGCAGCCATCAAGGCAATGGTGGGTTTATATCCCAGCCTGGCGAGCCAGTTGCAGGACCTGAGTAACTGGTATCTGAGTGGAACCTATATCGGCGTCGAGTCAACGGGTACCGGTCTCTCGACCGACGTGACCGGAAATTACAACGTCGAAGACCCGACCATTACCTACGATACCTCGAAGACGGTCAGCTATGCCGATCAGTCGAATACCGCCCCCATCGTCTCGATGACGCCGGAAGAAGGCACCGGCAGCACCACAACAGCAACAAAATCAGAGGTCAGCATGCCCAATCTCGTCGTCAAAGGTGTCAACAACACTGTCTATGTTCCCTATGTGACCTCGGATACTGCCGGTGCGATGGCCAAGAGCTATGCATCCAGCCTGCAGTCACTGATCGCTGCCGGGTCTCTCGACAATTCCATCCTGACGACGGGTTCGAACAGCTTCGTGTCTTCCCAGAAAGCGTCTCAGGCGATCGTGGACACGGCTGGCTCTTACGGGGTTTCCGGAAACTACTCGAATATCGTGATTGCCTCGACGAGCAGCAATACACTTGGTGGTGCGGTCACGCTCGATACGACCCAGAACACAGCCAGCTATCTGAATATCGTTGCAGCTGATCAGTATGGCTCGACCGTGAAGGTGGGCAACAGCTCAGGCAGCTACGCAGGTACGCAGGGCAATAACGTCTTCAATGCCTCCAACTCGACTGGCAACTGGAACATCGCCACGAGCTCAGGCAACGATACGATTTACGGTGCGAGCGGGACCAATACGATCACGGGCGGCACCGGTAACAACGTGATCTATCTCGGTGGATCGAATAACTTCGTCACCTCTGTTGGCACGGACACCATTTACGGCGCAGCTGGCGCGATTGATACAGTCTCCCTGCAGGGAGGCAATTCGGTTGCCAATCTGAAGACCAATGCTGCTGTCATGGATTTCTCTTCGGGCAATAACATCACAATTGGCGATAACAGTTCGGTTTATGGCGGAACGTCGTCAGTCGTGAATGTGAGCTCCGGCTCGGCAACGGTGACGGGTACGCAGGGCGACACCATCTCGGCTGCAGGTAATCTGCAGGTCGTTCATGGTAGCAATCAGAATATCAGCGTCTCTGGGGCACTGACTTTCATCTCGGGTACGGGCCAGACCTCGATTGCTGCGGGCAGCGGCACGATTTTCGGCGCAGATGGATTGGTGGCTACCCTCAGCTCGGCTTCTCGTCTGCTTTTCACGGCGAACCAGCCTTATACAACCGGCAACCAGATGATCGACGGGCGCAATGTTGCAGGGGGGCTTTCTGCCTGGACTGGCGCAGGCCAGCAGACTGTTCTTGGCGGAACGGCTTCGGATCAGTTCTATTTCGGAACGGCCTTTACGGGGGTTTCGTCCTCAACGGTTGCCGCAACGGTGACTGGTGGATCGGGCGCAGGCAATATGTTTGGTATGCTGGCCAACCATACGGCAGGCAGTTTCACGATCACTGACTTCCGGGCAGCAGATAACAAGTTCTTCCTGTATAATTACAAGCCTTCCAGCAGCGACGCCGCGGCCCAGAATATTCTGAATACTGCTACCGTGTCTGGCGGTAATACGTCGGTCATGATTGATGGTACGGCCAAGATTACATTCCTGGGTGTAACCGATCTGAAGGTGTCTGATTTCACTATCAGCTAAACCATGTGCTGAGACAGAGCCCGCCAGCCCGCAGGCCTGGCGGGGCCACAGGTAACTGGGTTTGCGGGGAAGCGGGGGCATGATCGTATCCCCGCTTTCTACGTGCAGACAATCAATCGCGCTGTTGTAGAAAGCTTCTCAGGCGCAAATGCGCCTTGCCTACCCGCGCTCTTGTCCTGGCGTGCTATGAAAGCAGCGATGTGTTGCGTCGTGCTCATCTCCGTCGCGACCATCGGGAAAATGCGGCCATTCCCGCAAGGAGCGCTGCCAGGAAAACGAGCCCTTTCGCGTTACCTGTCAGAAGGGCTGCGACAGCAGGGCCGGGGCAGAAACCGACCAGACCCCAAGCCCAGTCCGAACAGCATGCTGCCGATGATGAGGTTGCGATCGATCGTTTTTGTCGTCGGAAACTGGAACGGCGCATCCAGCAAGGGGCGCCTCATGTAACGGCTTATCTGAACGCCGCCTAATGCCATAGCAAACGCGCCAGCGAGAACAAAAACGAGTGCGGGTTTCCACTCGCCTCGGAGATCCAGAAATGCCGCCACAGAAGCCGGATCGATCATTTTCCCTTCAATAAGTTCCAGGCTGAAAATCGTGCCACAGGCGAAGCTGGCCAAATGAATGAGCTTCATGGTCGTGTGCTGCCTGTGAGGAGATGGGAGAGCGTGGCCGTGAGCATCCCCGTGGCGAGAAAGCAGGCGAGGGATGGGATGTTCGCAATGAGGTGCCGCACATTGACTTCGAAACAATTCTGCACACAAGCTTCAGGGCAATCTTTGAGCAAAATCAGAGGTATTCGAAAATGAGAAAAATCCTCGCTATTTTTACTATTTCTCTTATGCCAGCTATGGCTTTTGCCGGCTCACTTCCTGGTGATACCAATAGTCCAGCGGATAGGGCCGTGAAGAGCGCTATTGATGCGGGTAAGATTATCCCGTGTGATAGCCCTGGTGGAAGTTGTCAGGGCAGGGAAATGAATTACAGGGTCTTTTATGGCCCCGACAAGACTACTGCTGTTGCATGGGTCTTTGGCTTTCCAACAGAAGGTACTGTTCACCTTGGACAGTATGCGGAATTCAAGGACTATGGTGGCTGGAAGCTGGTGAAGGTCTTCCAGAAGCCTTATGCAGATGCTCCAGCACCAGAAGATAAGGATGTAAAATTCTTGTCTGCATCAAAAGTGAAGGTCACTTACCATTTCAAAAAAGACAGTGACCCGAATTGTTGCGCTACAGGGCTTGGAACCACCGTTCTGAATCTTCAGTGAGACCAAAGCAGGGAAGTAAATCTTCCCCAACATATATTAATCAGTACAAAAAGAAGATTATTATACACACGTAATTTTTGTAAAAATTGAATATTTTCTTCTGGAATCTGGCATTGGTTAGCCGAGACACGAATGCGGACATACCATATGTGATGCCGTCTAATCATGCCGGGAGCCTGCAAAATCTGAGGTCCCTAGGGTAGCACTGAGATGTGCCACAAAGTGGGAACCTAAAATTTTTACTGTAAAGGCACTGGCGGAGAGAGTGGGATTCGAACCCACGGTACGCTATTAACGTACACACGCTTTCCAAGCGTGCGCCTTAAGCCGCTCGGCCATCTCTCCAGCGCGGGCGGACCATATCAGTTTCTGTCTGGCGCGCAAGTGCTTCTGGCATTTTTGATGAAGTTTCGGATCATGGCGGGAGATTTGCATCCCGGCGCCGTTTCCACGCCTGACGAAACATCCACAGCAGGGGCGTGGCTGGCGGCGATCGCCTGGGCGATATTGTCCGGGTTCAGGCCACCCGCAAGCATCCAGGGCAAGGGGGCGTGCCAGTTCCGGAGCAGGGCCCAGTCGAGGCTGATCCCGTTGCCGCCGGGGCGTGATGCATTGCCGGGCGCGCGCGGCTCTATCACATAACCGTCGAGATCCGCGTCTTTCGGAAGATCATCCCGACTTTCGACAGCACAGGACAGCCATACCGGCAGACCGAAACGGGCTTTGATAGCGCGCGCGCGCTCCGGCGTGTCGTATAGCTGCAGGATATCGAGTTTGACCGTCGCAAGCGTTTCGGCAATCTGCGCATCACTGGCCTTGACGAAAAGACCGACAATCCTGGGGAGAGCGCCTTCGTGCGAGGCGATCAGCTCTGCAGCGTCTGTTGGAGTCACAAACCGTGGTGACCGCTCGAAAAACACGAAGCCAATCCAGTCGGCTGTGGCGTCGCAGGCTGCCTTCAGCCCCGCACCATCAGTCAGCCCACAGATCTTGACCCCAGTCTTCATGCGGCGGCGAGTTCTGCCTGAATGGCCGCAGCCGCCGTAGCAGGATCGGCCGCCTGGGTGATCGGACGCCCGACCACAATCCAGTCTGCGCCGGCCTGCGCGGCCTGGCGCGGGGTCATGATGCGCTTCTGATCATTCGCGTCAGACCCTGCGGGGCGTATGCCCGGCACGACCAGAACAGGCGCTTCACCAAGCGCGTCGCGGAGCGGGGCAATTTCCTCGGCTGAACAGACCAATCCGTCTGCGCCTGCGGTCATGGCCAGGCGCCCGAGACGCACAACCTGCTCGCGCGGCGTCGTGGGAACACCGATTTCGCGCAGCCCCGCTTCGTCGATGCTCGTGAGTACCGTCACGGCAAGAAGGATAGGGCGATGCAGGGGCGGATAGGCAGCGTCAATCGCCTGACGCGCCGCACGGATCATGGCAGAGCCGCCGCTGGCGTGGATGGTCAGCAGGGAGGCACCGATCGGCGCGAGGCTGGTTAGGCCCTTGGCAACCGTATTGGGAATGTCATGAAGTTTGAGGTCAAGAAACAGCGTGCGCTCGCCCGCTACACTGCGCACGGCAGAGAGACCCTGTGCGTAGGTAAATTCCATACCCAGCTTGATGGCATCGACCGTGCCGTCGAGTTTTTCTGCCCAGTCACGTGCCTGGTCGAGATCCTGTGTGTCGAGGGCGGCGATCAGGCGGGTGCGCTTCATGGTCTCTCTTACTTGAACGGATGTGGTGATGGAAAAGTAAAATCAGGGAGCAACGGGCGTCGTGGCTGGGGCTTCATAGGGGGCACGGCTGGGGTCGGTTGCCACGGTCAGGCGGTCGATGCGCTGATGCAGGTCAAGCACCTGGCTTTCGAGCGCACGCACCTGCTGCTCGGCCTTTCTGGCGCGTGAGCGCTGCTTGATCTCGCCGATGAACATCACGAAGCCGCCCAGAAGGAAGCTGGCAGCGCCGACGCCAAGAACCAGCATGCCGACCGAAAACTGCCAGCCATAGGAAACCACCCAAAGCGATTGCGGGTCGGGGTTGCTCAAAGCAAAGGTAATGAGAACGACAAGAAAAACGACGATAACGAGTAAGCGCACCATCGGAAAGACCTCACTTCAACGGGTTATCGGCGCAAGAATTTCGAGCCGTAGACTGATCGTATCGCCTTACCCCGGGTTCCGATAAGCGGCAAGGTTTGTTGCTTTTTCTTGACGCTGGGTTCCGAGACGTGATCCGTTCATGGTCATTTCCGCCCCGTGATCAGGGAGGTCGTGCCCCTCATGTCGCAGCTTCTGATGTTCCGACCGCCTCTGCCCAATGCCGATCGGCTCTGGGCCGTCATTGCCTGGCAGGGGCGTCGCAGCCGTATTGCCAATGTACATGCCAGCCACGAGGCCGCCGAGGCCGATTGTGCCTGGCGTAGTCGGCAGGTGCATGAATACAGACACTTCCTTGTATCCGAGCAGAAGGCGCCTTTGCGCTATGAATTGAGGCAGATCGCGCGGGCCGAAATACCCAAAAGCTGGTCTCCTCTGCCTGCGCTGGGTTTTCTGCGTGGGGCCGGTTTCTGACGGTTGATGACCGCCCTGTATTAAATGATGAGCGTGATCGTCGTTTTGCCTGCTTTGGCTGGTCTTGTCCGGCAAGTCATGACACAAGCATTGGCGCTGTATGCTTTCGATCCGAAAGCATCGCTATGAAAAGATATCGAGGGAACGAGATTTCATGTCGGAACAGGAAGACACGGGCAAGGCCGGCCGCTCGGATCGGGTTGCACTGGAAACATTGCTCGTCTCCGGCACGCAATACCTGAAATCCTCCAGCATTGCTTCTGTCGGGGCTCCGGAGGTGTTCTATAATCTGCCTCCTCGTCCCCATGTGGGGCTGCGTATCGACGTCAATGCCCGGCAACTAGGCGAGGATCAGCCGAATTTCGAGGTCAGCCTTGTCATCCAGGGCATTGGTTATCGCACGCCGCCTATGCCGGAAATGCCCGAGCCTGAAATTCTCTATAAAATCGATCTGACCTATTCGGGTCTCTTCGCTCTGCAGAATGCCCGTCAGGACATGATCGAGACGCTGCTGCTCGTCGAGGCACCACGCCAGCTTTTCCCGTCTGCGCGTCATCTTCTTCTGAACCTGATCCGCGAGTCCGGTTTTCCGGTTGCCAATATCCAGCCCGTCGATTTCAACGCCCTTATGCAAAGCCGACGGGCAAAGTCCTGACGCATCGAGGCCGGTAAGATGACCGTGATATCAGAGACCTTGAGTGCGCTCGGACCGGGTGAAGAGCGCGAGACCCGTACACCGCTCTGGGCCGTTTTCGACCCTGTCTGGTATCGGGCACGCTACGGCCAGGCCGTGCTCGACATGATGGGTGCCCTGCCTGACGATCGCGGTCTTTTTGAATTCTGGCAGCGTGACGGCGCGCGCTATGCGCAGTCGCCGAACCGGTATTTCGACGAAATCTGGTACCGGCGGGTCAATCATGATGTCGAGACTGGCATCAGGATGGGTGTGTTCGAGTCCGGCTTCCAGCATTACTGCGAGACGGGTCACAGGGGACGCTCCTGTCACTGGCTTTTTTCGGAAAGCGACTATTTCCATCTCAATCCCGACCTGACGCCCGCCCTGGTGCGGGAAATGGGATACAGCAACGGCTACGATCATTATCTGGAAGAAGGGCAGCTTGAGCGACGCGTCAGCATGCCCTTCTTCGTGCCGGACATGCTGCGCGCGGAGTTGTTCCAGCAGCGCCTGCCATTCGACCCCCAGATGGGGGAATTCACGCGCCTGATCCTTTCGCAGGATCTCAACACGTCGCGTTGCTCCTGGTATTTCGATCCGGTCTGGTATCTGGCGCAGTATGAAGATGTGGCGGCGAAGATCGAGAGCGGTGAATATGTGTCGCCGCTTCATCATTATCTGTCCAATGAAACGCCAACGCATTTCAGCCCCAATGCCGCTTTCAATGAAGGCGAATATCTTGAGCGCTATCCCGATGTGAACGACCAGGTGCGCGCCCGCTCACTCCGTAACGGGTATGACCATTTTGTCCGTTACGGTCTGTTTGAGGGGCGGAGCCCGGCAGATGGCATTTCCCTGCCATGCACAGTGCTCAACGGATATGTGCCAACATGGCGTAGCATCTGCGACAACGCCTTTATCGACCTCGTGAAAAACGGGATGGCGCCTGTTGAGGTGCCATCAGAGAGCGAGCCCGCGCTTCGACAGCTCGCCCATCTTCAGGCATTGCGCGCCGATACCCTCATCCCGCTTCTGTCACGCTCGCCGCTCGACTTCCGTTATGTCGGCACACCGGATCTGAGTGTCCTCATTTCGCCTGCGGCCAGCTTTCTCGCGGTGCTGCAGACTCTGGCGTCGCTGCATGAGGGTAATCGCGGAACGATGCAGGTCGTCCTGCTCGATCGGGGCGCGAGGGACGAAACCGCCGAGATCGGACGTTATGCCTATGGTGTCGAGCGCGTAACCTTTGCGTCTCACTCCCTGCAGGACGGATGGCAGCGTGCCGTGCCTCAGCTGGCTGCTGCGCGTGTGCTGCTGATCGAGGCCGGATGCCATCTTTTTTATGGCTCGCTGGATGCAGCATTGGCGCGCCTTGATCAGGACGGTGCAATTGCTGTTGCGCCGCAGGGCCTTGGTCTTGATCTGCGGGTTGCCGAGGCAGGGCTTTCTGTCGCGCGTGACGGCAGTTGTTCGGCCTATGGTGCCGGCAAGGATGCGTTTGCGCCTGAAGTCGATTTCGTTCGGCCCTGCGATACGGTCGGAGGGGGGGCGCTGCTCTGCTATACTGACGCGCTGCGCAACCTGCCGTCTCATCGCCCGGAATTGCAGACTCTGCGCCAGCGAGAGTCCATCTGGGCGGCACTCGGGTTGAGCCTGCGTCAGGCGGCACCGGCAGGGCGTCTCTATTACGACCCGTCTTTTGTCGTGCGCCTGCCTGATCGTGAAGGCGTCCTGTCTTCGGTCACGGCAAGAGAGGCTCTGGTTCTGCGCAGGTATTTTGCCGAGATTCTGCGCGGCAATCTGCCTCAGGCGCCGCAGAACGCCGAAATTCTGCATCGCTCGTCGCGTTGGGGCGATCGTATTCTGCTGCTGACCCGTGATGGTGCGCCAGAGAAGATGTCGCAAAGGCTACGGCTGAGGGCATTGAGCGAAAGCTTCGTTGACCTTGGTCTTCAGGTCACACTCTTTGTTCTGACGAAAGAGGGGGAGGCCCGGTCGTACCTGAGGCAGGAGATGCCGGAATCCGTCGAATTCCGCACAGGCTCGGTCGACGCTCTTGGAAGCCTGATCGAGCAGCGTGTCCGCGGGTTCGACCGGATCTGGATCTGTGGTGGCCATACCTTGAATACGGTCTTTCCGCTTCTGAGCGACAAGGCGGGATTGCTGCCGGAAGAGCGGGTGACGCTTGATCTGCGCGAGGTCGAGGCTTTCGAGCGCGAGAATGATCTGCACATTCCCGGCAGGAAGCTTGTTGTCGATGACCCCGCCTTGCAGGAGCAGCTTCTTGCCGAAGAGCTTGCCCATGCCTGGTTCTGCCAGGATATCGTGGTCCAGAATGACGGCCAGGCGGCTTTGCTGCGCGAGGCCGGGCTCGTCGGTCTGACCATTCTCGGCGATGAGGTTACCGTACAGCCTGAAGGCAGCCCGATTGGGCGCGACTTTGGGGACAGGCACGATCTTTTATTCGCGGCCCAGCCTGCTACGGCGCCGGGATATACGCAGAGTTTTCTCAAATGGTTCGTGCGTGAGGTGTTACTGCGCCTTGAAGGGCGGTTATCAGAGCCCGTAAGGCTCATTGTCGCCAATGGATCACTGCAATCGTTCGATCTGTCGATGATGACCCATTATCGGCAGATAGCACCGCTCGTGGCAGGGCAGCTGCCTTTTGCCGAACTGGCCTCGACCTGTCGTGTCCTGATCGCGCCTGATGAAGGCAGCGGTCAGATTGCGCTGCAACGCATCGAGGCGGCTTCCTGCGGATTGCCCTGCGTCGCAGAAGGAGGAAATCTGCAGGAGCCTCTGAACGTCGAACGCGATGCCGGACGGTTTGCAGATGCGATCGTCAGTCTCTATCAGAGTGAGGAGACGTGGCGTCAGGCGTCCGAGGCGGCAATGAGCCAGGCAGCCCGGATGAGGGCTGTCTATCGCCGGACCCTCGCCCGTCTCGTTGGGCAGAGTGTGGTAAAGGAGAGTGCGGGTGACTGAAAGCACGGAAACGGTACTGGCGCGGGTCGATCAGGATCTCGACAAGAGCCTCGAGCGGCTGTTTGCCTTGCTGCGCATTCCCAGCATTTCGGCTCAGCCCAGACATGCCGGTGACTGCCGCAAGGCAGCGGAATGGGTGCGTGACGAACTTACGGCGCTCGGTTTTGCAGCAAGTCTGCGCGAAACGCCTGGCCACCCGATGGTCGTCGGGCATGATGAAAGCCCGGCAGAGGGGCTCCATGTCCTGTTTTATGGCCATTATGATGTGCAGCCGACCGATCCGCTTTCGCTCTGGAAGAGCGATCCGTTCGAGCCGTCGATCACGACCGAGGCCGATGGTCGCAGAATTGTCGTGGCGCGCGGCGCCTCTGATGACAAGGGCCAGTTGCTGACCTTCATTGAGGCCTGCCGGGCCTGGAAGGCCGTGCACGGCACGTTGCCCGTCCGGGTCTCTATCCTGATCGAGGGGGAAGAAGAGAGCGGCGGCGCCAATCTCATGCCTTTCCTCAAGGCCAATGCAACGGAACTCAAGGCCGATGTGGCCCTGATCTGTGATACAGGCATGCCCGATCGCAAGACGCCCGCCATCACCACGAGCCTGCGCGGCCTTGTTGGGGAAGAGGTCGAGATCGTCTGTGCAACGCATGATCTGCATTCGGGCATGTTCGGCAATGCAGCACGCAACCCCATCGAGCTGCTTTGCAAGGCGCTGGGTAGCGTACGCGACGATTCCGGCCATGTGACCCTGCCTGGGTTCTACGACAATGTCGTTGTGCCATCCGACACGGTGCGGGCGCAGTGGCGCGCGATCTTTCCGGATGACTCCGCAACGCTGGCTCCTGTCGGGTTGTCGCAGCCTGCGGGCGAGGCCGGGTTTACAGCTATCGAGCAGATCTGGGCGCGCCCGAGCTACGAGATCAACGGTATATCAGGCGGCTATGAGGGCGACGGGTTCAAGACTGTTCTTCCCGCCAAAGCCATGGCCAAGGTGTCGTTCCGACTTGTGCCGGGGCAGGATCCCGAGGCCATTCGCGCCGCTTTTCGTGCCCATATCCGCGCTGTTCTGCCCGCTGATGCCAAGGTGAGCTTCACCGAGCATGGCGCATCGACCGGCTTTGCTGTGCCGGAAGATGGCCCTCTTCTGCGCACTGCGCTCGATGCGTTGGGTGAGGAATGGGGGGTGCCAGCCGTTTCCATTGGCTGCGGCGGTTCGATTCCGGTCGTGGCCGAGGTGAAGGAGGCGCTCGATATGGACTCGCTTCTGGTCGGTTTTGCGCAGGATGACGACCGTATTCACTCGCCCAACGAGCAATATGGAGTGGAATCCTTCCATAAGGGCATTCGTTCCTGGGTGAGAATTCTGGACGCGTTTTCCCGCCGGTAAGTTCCGGTTTCGACGTGTATGAGGGGCGTCATGCTGCCTGCACTCACCATGGGCGATCCCGCCGGGATCGGCCCTGAACTGACGGTTCTGGCTTGGAAAGCCCTGCGAGAGCAGGGTGAGGCCTTTCTTTGGGTCGGTGATCCTGCCCTGCTTGCGCCGCATGTGCCGGTACAGATCGTGCAGAATGCCCATGAGGCTTCGGCTGTGTTTGCAGAAGCGCTTCCCGTTCTGCCGATCACCCTTCCGGTTCCTGTCGTGCCAGGTCAGCCGGACGGGGCACTGGCAGGTGCGATTATCGCCTCGATTGAGACAGCCACGAAGCTTGCCCTTTCAGGGGTGGTATCGGCTGTCGTTACCAACCCCATCAGCAAGATCGTGCTCAAGGAAGCGGGCTTCGGCTTTCCCGGCCATACGGAGTTTCTGGCATCGCTATGCGGTGTGCCGGGCGAGGAAATCATGATGCTTGCCTCGCCACGTCTGCGCGTGGTGCCGGTTACGGTGCATGTGAGCCTGCGTGAGGCGCTGAACAGCCTTTCGAGCGAGCGGATCGTACAGGTAGGACGTGCACTGGCTGTTGCGCTGAAACGCGATTTCGGCATGGAGGCGCCGCGTATCGCCGTGGCCGGTCTCAACCCTCATGCGGGTGAGGGCGGCGTCATGGGGTTTGAAGAGCGCGACATGATCCAGCCTGCAATCGACGTACTGCGTGATGAGGGGATCGACGCGACCGGCCCTTATCCACCAGACACGCTTTTTACCGATCTGGCGCGGCCTCTCTATGATGCCGCCCTGTGCATGTATCATGATCAGGCCCTGATTCCATTGAAGACACTGGACATGGCGACCGGGGTGAATGTGACGCTCGGCCTGCCGATCATTCGCACATCGCCCGATCACGGCACGGCTTTTTCGATCGCGGGCAAGGGTGTTGCCGATCCGGCCAGCTTGCTCGCGGCGCTGCGTATGGCGCGCGAATTGGGCGCCCGGCGCGCCATGAACAAGGGAAAGACATCATGATCCGACTGGGTGTGAATATCGATCATGTCGCGACCGTGCGTAACGCGCGTGGTGGCACCCATCCCGACCCGGTAGCAGCAGCCCTTTTGGCGGCACGTCATGGCGCCGATGGCATTACGGCGCATCTACGTGAAGACAGACGGCATATTCGCGATGAGGATATGGCGCGGCTGCGCGAAGGGCTTTCAGTGCCCCTGAACTTCGAAATGGCGGCGACGGAGGAGATGGTGACGAAAGCCTGCGCGCTTCGCCCACATGCCTGCTGTCTGGTGCCTGAGCGCCGAGAGGAAGTGACGACGGAAGGCGGGCTGGATGTGGTCGGTCAGCAGGCCGATCTGCAGGTAAAAATTGCCCGTCTGAGAGAGGCTGGTATCCGCGTCTCCCTGTTCATCGACCCTGATCCTGCCCAGATCGAGGCGGCTGCGCGTATCGGGGGGCAGGTTGTCGAGCTACATACAGGGGCCTACGCGCACAACCCGGACGAGACGGAACTCGCGCGTCTCTATGATGGCGCTCAGGCTGCGCAGGCACGTGGGCTTGAGCTCCATGCCGGCCACGGGCTGACCTACGCCAATGTGGGGCGTGTCGCCGGACTGCCCGGGCTGCGCGAGCTCAATATCGGACATTTCCTGATCGGGGAGGCGCTGTTTGTGGGCCTGCCCGTGGCAATCTCGCGCATGAAGCAGGAGATTGCTACGGGCGCCCTTTTCAAGGCCTTGGGACGATAACCGGCTTGGTGTCGTCGGTATAATTGGGCACCGTCTCGGCGGATTGCTTGTTATAGGTGGCAGCGGTGCTCTGATTGGGGGCACGCGGTGAATGGAAGGCGGAAACCGGACCAAACGGCCCGCCGCTGACCTTGCGCATGCTGGCCTCGGGCTGGCGGGCGCAGCCACGGGTAATGATCGAGCAGATGCCGTCAGACCCGATTATCTCATCGTCATCGCCCGCATAATGCACCTCAGAGACGCGCTCATGATCGAGGCGAATGATGGCTGTGCAGGTCGTGCCAGCACCGCCCAGCGTAACCTGGGTCATGTTCAGGATCTGCTGAACCGGAATGATGGTTGAATCACTCGCGGTCGGCAGATTCATTTTCGACGTGTATTGATAGATCTGCGTCGTATCGTTGAGCACCTTGGTGGAACTCGGAATGCCGGCACAAGCCTGCAGATCGTTCGATGTCATGCCGATCATCGCGATCTGGGCCCGATGGGCTTCACGTGAGTCGAAATAGCCGCAGCCGGAGAGGCTCAAAAGCGCAATGGCGCCTGAAGCGATACGCAGGGTGGAAGGCAAAGAAATTCCTCAACGCGAAGAGTGTCACAGATTCGTGATTTCGAATTTATGACAAAAACAGCCCGAAACTGAAGAAGTTCTCTGTGCCTTTTCTAAAAGATCGTTTCAATCTCAGGAATGTAACCGTAACGCCCTGAGACAATCCTCGCGTTGCAGGGCATAGACGATGTCATGTGTCGCCAGCAGGGCGGGCTGAAGCTGGTGCTTCCAGCGGGCTTCGCCTGCGCCGCAGATAGCCCGGCCCGAATAGGGGCTGTGGGAAACGGGGGAGAGGGCTGCAAGCCCCGCAAGCGTGTCTTTCTGCAGACGCTCCCTCAGCGCCTGCTGCATGGAAGCTTTTTCATATTTGGGCGTGTAATCGAGCAGCGCACGCAGCGTCGCCGAACTCAGTGCCGGGTCATTGGTCGCAACATCGCTGACGACACGCGACCAGTTATGATCCAGCGTCAGTCGCCAAGCGACAGCACGCGGACCATCGCTCGAGATCTGACGCGACAGGGCGGCACTGAAATGCGACGGGGCCGCCCCCGCGAAGGCGATTTCCATCGGTGCCACTACGAGAGCAGCAAGGGCCAGCAGAAAGCGAAGCATGATTCTCCCACAGGCAATCTTTCTGAAGCTCGAAGGCTGCGAAGGAATCATGGCAGCAGAATGGCCGATTTTTTGCGAAAAGTGCAGGCATCCTAAAGGAGGTTTCGCAGGGAGGCAGGATGCTCTACAGATCGCTCCAGCTTTCAAAATCCAGGAGTGATCATGGCCACTATCCCTGCTTCAGAGCTGACCCGTCTGCAAACGACGCTGCGTCGCCTGCTCGGCTCACCCAAGCTGACCGTCAACCCGCCGGCACGCGCCGGTCACACGGTTGAACTGGCTGTCAATGACGAGGTCATTGGTACGGTTCATCGCGATGATGACGAGGGCGAGGTCTCCTACGCCATCCACATCACGGTGCTTGAAGAAGATCTTCCCCCGGCCTGATGACCGTTGCTGAAGGGGCGCTTTCTGTACCAGCCGTTGCAGGCCGATGCAGCAGATGCCCGTTTCGGCCTGTCTGAACTGCGAGCTTTCCCCGTCACCCCACGCCTGGATGGGGCTGGCAGGGAACAGCCTGAGGCGCCGTCATGGCAATCGTGACTTCCGGCGCTGTAAAAAGCGCCGGATTGCGGTCGGCGTGAACAGGGAGAACGCCTTAATGAGCAAGGCCCCAGACGCGAAAACCGGCACAAAGGCTGTTTCTGCCAGAAAATCGTCAGGCAGAGCGGCCCCGGCGAAGGCCCCGACCCGACCTGCAACAGCAGAAGATCGCAAAACCGTTGCGGTAATCATCCCGTTCTATAATGGCGCCCGCTACGTAGAGCGCGCCATACGCAGCGTTCTGGCCCAGACAGTGAAGGCCGACGAGTTTCTTATCGTCGATGACGGGTCTTCTGAAGAAGAATCTTCCCGCTTGCAGGCCATTGCTGCGCGCTATGATGTGAGCGTGCATCATAAGGAAAACGGCGGACAAGGGAGCGCCCGTAATCTTGGCGTGTCTCTGACGCAAGCAGCCTTTATCTGTTTTCTCGATCAGGATGACTTCTTTCTCAAGAACCATATCGAGCTGCTTCTGGGGCATATTCCCAAGAACGACCCGCATTTCGGCTGGGCTTATGGCGACTTGATGGAGGCGGACGGAGACGGCTATATCATCGCCACCTCGATTGTTACCCGACACAGCAAACACCCGAAATACTCGATCGAGGATCTGATCGAGCGCGATATGCATATCCTGCCTTCAGCGTCGATCATTGGCCGCGAGGCGTTTGAAGCGGTCGGAGGGTTCGATCAGCAATTCATGGGTTATGAGGATGACGATCTCTTCCTCAGGCTGTTTCGTGCCGGCTTCACGAGTTACTTTTTTCCGCAGGCCGTTACGGTCTGGTGCATCAACAAGAACAGCACGTCCTACAGCATTCGCATGAGTCGCAGCCGGATGTTGTACATCCACAAATTATGCAGACTTTTTGCCTCAGATCCCGAGCGGCGTGCGATCTATGTGCGCGACCTTCTTTTTCCCCGGTTCAGCAATCTGATTGCGGGAGAGGCCTTCAAGTCGATCTATTTTGCGCGTTACGAGCATGAGATCAGAATGGCGCAGCATCGCGATGAACTGATCGGCATGTTTGATGAGTTCGTGGGCGTCATGTTCAGCCATACGCGTCTGCGCATTGAGGATCGTGTACGTTTGCGCCTGCTCCAGCTTTGCCTGCACTCGAAGTCACGCAATGTGCTGGTACTGCCTTACACTATTGCCAGAGTGATGCACCGGTTTGGTCTGGGGTCCACGCGCCGCAAGCTCTGAGGAGGCAGCGCATTTGACCGCAGGGAAATCAGATGGCTTTCGGAATATCGAAGCCGGTGATTTTCCAGCGCCATTGTTCGAACTTCATGTGCACGATCGTCGGTCTCTGGCCGGGCGCGGTCACCAGACCGGCTTCAAAGCGCAAGGGCGAGACAAAATGGGCCGATAGGCGGGCGTAAAGCTGTCTCAGACTAGAAACAGGAGCCGCTCGGGGGGTGTCGACCATCTGCGACGCCATGGTCATCAGCAATTCCGGTGTCAGCCGCGTATCAATGGCGTGAGAGACGGCATTGCTGGCAAAGGACGAGCCGAAATCCGGGAGGTCGTCTGCTGCTGGCGGCGGCCCGATCAAAGCGCCAATCGCTTCGGCCTTTAGATTGGTGCTTAGCGCGCTCCAGTCGATATGCTGTGAGAGAGTGATTGTGTCGTGGCTGCGCAGCGCCGAGGAGAGAGACCAGAGCGCGAGATAGGGGGAAAGAGCGTAGATGCAGGCCAGCGCGACAAAAAGGGCCCCCATGATATGGGGCATACGCTTGAATGAGGGCCACGTCAGGCGCTCCGAGAACGCTGCAACTTCGTAGGGGACTCCGGCGGGGTCTCTCATGGCGTTTCTCTTAATACTGGCAAAAGGGACATGAACGCACGACCACCGTGCGTCTTAATCGATCAAGCCGGCAACAAGCGTCGTTCCGGATGGCAGAAGCCTCTGTTTTCTTCGATGAACGGTACTATGTTATGGGAGTGGACAGGCTTTTGTCATCTAAATCCCGAGAGCCAACGAAGTTTTCTCTGAGAGTCGGATTTCCTTTGCATCATGTCGCCCGATTTGCCTGATCTGACCTTCACCGATGATGCCCTGAGCCGTTATTCGCGGCATATTCTGCTGCCGGAAATAGGGGCGCTGGGGCAGGCACGTCTTCGCGACTCGTCTGTTCTGATCATTGGGGCTGGTGGGCTCGGCAGCCCGGTCGGGCTTTATCTCGCCGCTGCGGGTGTCGGGCGGATCGGTATTGTTGATGACGATCATGTCGAGCTGAGCAATCTGCAGCGTCAGATCCTGTTTGAAACCGGCGATGTCGGTCAGGGCAAGGCCGATCGCGCCGTCTCGCGTCTTTCTGCGCTCAACCCGGAAATCGAGATTGTACCCCACCCTGAGCGGGTGACTGAAGAGAACCTGCCGGATCTCGTCAGGGCCTATGACCTTGTCTGTGACGGCAGTGATAATTTCCCGACACGCTATGCTGTGGCCGATTGCTGCTGGGCATTGGGAAAGACACTCGTCTCCGGGGCTGTGCAGCGTTTCGACGGAACACTTTCGACCTTTGTGCCCGGTCGGGGTCGCCCCTGCTATCGCTGTTTGATGCCGGATGCAGAACAGAGTGAGGCTTTGAGCTGCGGCCAGGCAGGAATCTTCGGTGCCGTCACCGGGGTTATCGGCTCGCTGATGGCGATTGAGGCGCTGAAGGAGCTGCTTTCCCTCGGGCAGGGGCTGAGTGGCCGTGTCTTGGTCTGGAGCGCACTCAATGCGTCGTTTCGGAGCTTCGATCTGCCGCCGGACCCTGAATGCGCCTGTTGCGGAGGGGAGCGCTGACGATGCGCGTGATGGGAATCATTCTGGCCGATCGCTCTTTCGAACGGGCTCATCACGCGTTTGTGCTCGCTGCGGGAGCGCTGGCTCTCGGGCGCGATGTCGTCCTGTTTGCCGGGGGCTTGAGCGTCGAGGCGCTGCGCCAGGACTGGTCTGCACTGGAGGGTGTGGCGCTCGATACACGGTTCCAGGAGAAGGGGATCGCAGGGTTCGAAACCCTGCGATCCGCCGTTTTCGAGCTTGGCGGCGAGGTTCTGGCCTGCGAGGCCGGGATGAAGGCTGCCGGTCTGACTGTTGAGGATCTCTGTGCCGGGACGCGTATCTGTGGTGTGACAAGCTTTCTGGAGCGCACAGCTGACGCTCAGATTTTGAGCCTGTAGCGCGGTCGCCCTCTTGCCCGAAGCGCCACAACTTGGCACCCATGCACCCATGAAGACATTCCGCATCGTCTACGGCATCGGGCTGACGATTCTGCTGCCGTTCGGCGCGCTGGCAGAAGCGGCGCCACAGACGACAAAACACCCTGCACATCACCATAAACATGCAACCTCTTCTGCCGCTTCGGCCAAGGCTGCGGCGGCTGAGACAGGCGCCCATCACAAGAAGGCGGCCGGCAGGAAGCATAAATCTGCCCATGCCAGCGAAGGGACACGCGTCGCGAAGTCTCACGCCACTGGCAAGCATCATGCCCGTGCCGCTGTCGCAGCAGCAGGTGTTGCGGCTGGTGCGGCTGCGGTTGCAGCGCAGCCTGTGCCGCCTTCTGCCGATGATGCCGCCGCAGCGGCTGCCGCACCCGACGCGCCCCCGCAGGACAAGGGGACCAATACAGGCCTGCCGCTGCCCCGCTTTGCCGCGATGCGTGCAGACAAGGTCTTTATGCGCAAGGGGCCGGGACAGCGCTATCCGATCGAGTGGGTCTATCACCGCCGCGGGCTGCCTGTTGAGGTGGAGCGCGAGTTCGACGTCTGGCGTCTGATTGAAGACTCGGATGGCATGAAAGGCTGGGTGCATCAGGCAACGCTGGTCGGCCAGCGTACCTTCGTCATTCCCGGTCAGCCGCCTGAGGGTCATGCTGCGGCTGTGGGCGAGGCCTCGGCCAAATCGGGCGATGTGATCGGCAAGGCCGATGCGCGTGTGCTGGGCTATGTGCCTGGCGAAAGCGAGGCGCGCCAGCGTCAGGGCGATACGCTGCTTTACAGCCAGTCTGATGAAAACAGTGCCATCGTCGCCGTCCTGCAGCCGGGAGCCGTGGGGACGCTCAAGCTGTGCCCTCAGGGTTCGACATGGTGCAAGGTGGTGGTCAAGGGGTATACGGGATGGCTTCCCAGACGTGTGTTCTGGGGGCTGTTGCCAGGAGAGACGCTTCAGCCTAGCTGAGGCTATGATATGCAACGTGCAGCAATTGGATCGGAGATCAGTATGACATCCTCACCTCAGGCAGCTTCGGCTCAGGGCACGGGAGTGAAGAAAGAGGCCGAACAGCGCCGCACGAAGATCGTTGCGACCCTCGGCCCGGCCTCCTCCACGCATGAGATGATCCGCACACTGGCTCTGGCCGGCGCTGACGTGTTCCGTCTGAACTTCTCGCATGGTTCGCATGAAGACCATGCCAAGCGTCATGCCACCATTCGCGACGTCGAGGCCGAGCTTGGTCGCCCGCTCGCCATTCTGGCTGACATGCAGGGTCCGAAGCTGCGCGTTGGCACGTTTGCCGATGGCAAAGTGGAGCTGATTGAAGGCGCCCGTTTCCGCCTTGATCTGGACCGCACGCCCGGCGACGCCCGCCGCGCCTGTCTGCCGCATCCCGAAATCATGCGTGCTGCCGAGCCCGGCAGCCGCCTGCTGCTTGATGACGGCAAGATGCGTCTGCGTGTCGTGTCCTGCGACGAGACGCATATGGAAACCGAAGTCGAGGTCGGTGGCTGGCTGTCCGAGCGCAAGGGCGTGAACGTGCCTGACGTCGTGCTGCCCATTCCGGCCCTGACCGAGAAGGACCACAAGGATTTTGCCTTCGCTCTCGATCTCGGTGTCGAGTACGTGGCGCTTTCCTTCGTGCAGCGTCCTGAAGACGTGCAGGAAGCCAAGGACATCGCCAAGGGCCGCGCCTGGATCATGACCAAGCTCGAGAAGCCGCAGGCCATGGAGCGTCTGAGCGACATCATCGCGCTGTCTGACGCTGTGATGGTGGCTCGTGGCGATCTGGGTGTCGAGCTTCCGGCTGAGGAAGTGCCGATCGAGCAGAAGCGTGCGATCCGCGAAGCCCGCTTCCAGGGCAAGCCGGTGATCGTTGCCACGCAGATGCTGGAAAGCATGATCACCTCGCCGACACCGACGCGTGCAGAAGTGTCTGACGTCTCCAATGCCGTGTTTGATGGTACGGACGCTGTGATGCTCTCTGCCGAGAGCGCAGCAGGCAAGTACCCGCGCGAAGCTGTGGAAGTCATGGCTCGCGTGACGCGTCGCGTCGAGAACGATCTCGAATGGCGCATGCAGGAAGAGGCCCTTCGTCCTGATAGCGATGGCACGACCGGTGGCGCCATTGCAGAAGCTGCATGGCATGTTGCGCAGTCCGTCTCGGCAGCGGTCATCGTGGTCTATACGCAGAGCGGCCGTGGTGCGCTGCAGATTGCCCGTGAGCGTGCCGATTGCCCGGTTCTGGCCCTGACGCCGGATGATGAAACCGCGCGTCGCCTGAACATGGTCTGGGGCGTCCGCGCCATGTCGGTCGGTCAGGAAACGCCGGTCTATGGTGTTGAAGGCGTGGTCGATCAGGCTGTCGGTCTGGCCGTGTCGGAAGGCTATGCCGAAAAGGGCGACAAGCTGGTTCTGCTCGTTGGTCTGCCTTTCGGCCAGCAGGGTTCGACCAACACCCTGCGCGTCGTCACCATCTGAACGTGTTTCCGGCGGGGTACAGCCCCGCCAGTGAGCCCTCGGTAGAGGGTTTCCAAAGGGCGACGGCCCTTTGGCGGGGAATGGGGCAACGCCCCATGGCTGGGGCGGAGTAACTCTCCGCCTCTCGCAAAGGCGCGAACCCCTCCCTCTTCAGCCTTGCTGAGAAATCAGGCCTGCCGGTTTTCGATCAGGCTGCGACGGATGCGCCGGCCACGCGAGATCGTCTCGACAATGGTTTTCTCGTCGCCCTTGCGTATGGCCTCTGCCATGGCGGCGGCATCCTGACTGAAACGATCAAGCACGCTCAGCAGGGCATCGCTGTTGTTCAGGAAGATGTCGCGCCACATGGTCGGGTCAGAAGCCGCAATGCGGGTGAAATCCCGAAAACCCGAGGCGGCGAAATCAAGCACTTCGGCGCGCATGTCTTCCGCAAGCGTATCGGCGGTACCGCAGATGGTGAAGGCAATCAGATGCGGCAGATGGCTGACCATGGCGCAGATCGTGTCGTGATGATCTGTATCCATGATGCGAATGCGCGCCCCCATGGCGCGCCAGAAATCCGCGATGCGGTCTATGGCCTCCTGGGGGGCATCCCCTGACGGGGTGAGCAGGCACCAGCGATCTTCGAAAAGCGTCGCAAAGCCGGCATCTGGGCCTGAATGCTCCGTGCCCGCCATGGGGTGGGCCGGTACATAGGCGATATCATCGCGCAGATGAGGGGTGAGAGCCTCGACAACGCTGCGGCGCGTCGAGCCCACATCGGTCAGAATGGCGCCCGGCTTCATATGAGGTAGGATGCCGGCAGCCACAGAAGCAATAGCCCCTACGGGAACGCAAAGCATGACGCAGTCGGCGTTTTCGACCGCTTTTTGCATATCGTCGGTAACGATATCGCCCAGATCGAGCTCGCGTATCCGTTCGAGAACAGCGGGGTCGCGGTCAGCCACGACGAGCCTGTCGACCAGACCGAGGTGGGCGCGCAGGCGCCGCAGGACGGAAGAGCCGATCAACCCCGGCCCTATGACGCAGAGCGTACCGAAAAGAGGCATCGTCATGATGCTTCGCTCCCGGTGGCGTTGTCGCTGTAATCGAGGGTTTCGCTGGCCTTGGCTTCATGCTTGCTGGCACGCAGACGGCGCATTTCGGAAATCTGCCAAAGCGCCATGACAGGAATACCGATCGCGATATCCCGCCCGCGGCGCAGAAGGGAGAGGCCAAGAGAGATTTCGGCTTCGATACCGAAGAAATAGCCGAGAGCGACATAAGCCGCCTCCTGCACGCCGAGCGCGGCAGGCACGAGGAACGAGGCCGACATGATGCCGCACACGACACCTTCGATGGCGACTGCGCCGATATAGCCAATATGGGCGCCGAGCAGTTCCAGCGACAGCCAGGTAACGCCAGCGCCACCAAGCCAGCACAACAGATGCATCATGGCGCCGCTTGCGATGCGAGCCGGGCGGGCCCAGAGCAGGTCGAGCTGCCCCTGAAAACTGTCCATATTGTCGATCAGCGTCGTGCGCCAGCCTTCGGCAATATGACGCCCAAGGAAGCGTGCGGCATGATGAATGGCCACGCCGCCGCGCTGCTGGGTCCAGATGAAGCCTGCAATGCCGAGGGCCAGCAGGGCCATCCCTCCCAGAACGGGCCAGGTGAATTTATTGGCGCCGGTATGGGAGAAAAGGCATGCCAGAGCGATGACGACAAAGACGATCTGGCCCAGCACCTCGGTCGTGATGTCGACAATATTGGTCGCAACGGCAGCAGGCCATTGCAACGGGCCGAGCTTGCGGCTGAGGGTGGGCATGCTGCAGGTGGCGCGAATGCCGATCACCATGCCGCCGAGCTGGGAAAAGGGCAGGCAGTTTCCTGCGGCGTCACGCACAGCGCGTGAGGCGATGGTTCTGAAAAGTCCGACTTCTGGACAGGCGAGATACCAGGACGTTCCGAGCCCGACATCGACCAGCGCCTGACCGGCAACCATGGCCAAAAATCCGCCGACTCCGATACGCTGCATGGCGGTGAAAACATGACCGATGCCGAGCCAGGCCATGATCCCTGTCAGCAGAGCGAGGCCGAGCAGGGAGAGGATGAAGGTCAGGGTTTTCAAGGCCAGTCTTGTCCGAACGACGCAGGGTTGCGAGGGCCCTCATATGGCCAGGGAAAAGGGCAGATGAGGTTTCTGCGGCATTTTCTAGAATATGTCGCGCTGTCGAGTGTTCGCGGCTGTCTACACCAGACAGTCTGCTTTCGCTACTCCAAGGCGGAACATGACGAAAAAGCCATCACCCGCAGGTTGCTTGTCCTTCCGTGAACGGTATGGTGCGATATCAATTTGCAATAAACGTGAGCATCAAGGCCTATCATGAGCGAATACACGCTGATTACCGGGGCAACCGGTTTTGTTGGCTCGGCAGTCGCGCGTATTCTCAAGCAACGGGGTCACAGGATCAGGCTGCTGGTGCGCGCAGGGGCTGATCTGTCAAATCTCGAAGGACTGGACGCCGATCTGGTGATCGGTGATCTCACCGCGCCTGAGAGTTTCGGTCCGGCTCTCGCCGGGTGTCGCTATCTTTTTCATGTGGCCGCCGATTATCGCCTCTGGGTGCCGGACCCCGCTGTCATGATGAGGGCCAATGTCGAGGGCACGCGTCGGTTGATGATGGCTGCGCTCGATGCTGGTGTGGAGCGTATTGTCTATTGCTCGTCTGTTGCCGCCCTCGGCCTGACCAAGGATGCGACACCGGCGAATGAACTTACCCCTGTCACCGAACACGACGTGATCGGGGTCTATAAACTTTCGAAATACCGGGCCGAGCAGGAAGTGCTCAAGCTGGTGCGCGAGCGTGGCCTGCCTGCGGTGATCGTCAATCCGTCCACACCGGTAGGCCCGCGTGATATCAAGCCTACCCCGACAGGTCAGATGATTGTCGATGTCGCCTCTGGCAACATGCCTGCCTATGTCGATAGCGGGCTCAACATCGTGCATGTCGATGACGTGGCCGAGGGTCATGCCCTGGCACTGGAAAAAGGCGTGATTGGCGAGAAATACATTCTCGGTGGCGAAAACTACATGCTTGGCGATTTCTTCTCGCTGATCAGCGAGGTTGCCTGCGTCAAGCCGCCGCGTATCCGTCTCAGGCAGTCCTGGCTGCAGCCTGTTGCCATCGTTTCGGAATGGCTGGCGCGCGGTTTTGGCATCGAGCCGCGCGTGACGCGCGAGACACTCGCCATGTCGAAGAAAAAGATGTTCTTCACCTCTCTCAAGGCCCAGGAGCAACTCGGTTATGCGCCGCGTCCGGCGCGCGAGGCTGTGGCAGACGCGATAACCTGGTTTCGCGAACATGGGCGGATCTCTACGAAATGATCAGAAATCTGATGGCCGTCTCTGCGCTGGCGGCTTGGGGCAAGCTGCTTTTTGCCCATGGCCGTTTCTGGCGTACAGGCACCAGGCTGACCCCGGTTAATACGGTATCGGCCAGTGTGTGGCCGGATGTCGCTGTCGTCGTGCCCGCCAGAGATGAAGCCGAGTCGATTCAGCCATGTCTCGCGACGCTGCTGCAGCAGGATTACAAGGGCAGGCTGAGTGTCATTGTGGTCGATGATGGCAGCACGGATGGTACGGGCGATCTGGCCCGTCAGGTGCCCGACCCGCATGGTCGCCTGACCGTTGTGACCGGGCGCGAGCGACCGGAAGGCTGGAGCGGCAAGCTCTGGGCGGTGCATCAGGGTGAGATGGTCGCGCGCGAAAAGGTGGATGCAGACGGATTCATTCTGCTGACCGACGCCGATATCCTGCACTCGGCCCTGCATCTCGAAACGCTGGTCGAAAAGGCGCAGCGCGACGGGCTCGATATGGTCTCGGAAATGGTGGTGCTGAACTGTGAAAGCGCCGCCGAACGCCTTCTGGTGCCTGCTTTCGTCTATTTCTTCGCGATGCTCTATCCGTTCGAGAAGGTCAATGATCCGGCTTCCGAAGTGGCTGGTGCAGCAGGCGGTACGATTCTGGTGCGTCGTGCGATGCTCGAACGTATCGGCGGCGTCGAGACAGTACGCGGGGCGTTGATCGATGACTGCTCTCTGGCGTCTGACATCAAGCGGGCTGGGGGCAAGCTCTATCTTGGCCATAGCACGCTCGCCTGGTCGATCCGCCCCTATCGCGGTGCGGGCGATATCTGGCGCATGATCGCGCGCACGGCCTATGTGCAGCTGCGTTATTCGCCGGTCATCCTGCTCTGCACGATAATCGGCATGGGGCTGGTCTGGTTGGCACCTGTCTATTTTGCGCTGTTCGGTCGCGGGCGGGTGCGCGTCATGGGGGGCGCCTCGCTGTTTCTGGCTATCGTCTCCTTTTTGCCAACACTCTCACGGTTCAAGCTTTCGCCCTTGCGTGCGCTTGCCCTGCCGGTTGTGGCGGCGTTCTATATGGCGGCAACCATCGGGTCTGCGGTCGATCATCATCGCGGACGCGGCGTTCAGTGGAAAAGCCGCTTTTACACCGAGGAGACCCACGCCTGATGAACGCCATCAGCAAGACCATCGACCCGGTCTGGGGCGAGTCTGACGTCACCTCGCCCAAGGGCGCAGGCGACGAGAATTTCCCGGTCGGGTCTCTTCTGTTCGCGAGAGCGAACCGGGCGCATGTCACGGCCTATTACAATTTTGCCCGTGTCATCGACGATATGGTCGACAACGCCACGCTTTCTGCCGACGCCAAGATTGCAAGGCTGAAAGGCATGGAGGAGGTCATTCGCGGCGAGCGCGAGGCGCCCCATCGTGCCGATGCGCAGACAGCCGCGATCCTGCGCCGCCATTTGCTTCAGACTGGCGTGCCGCTCGAGACTGCGACCGATCTGATTACAGCGTTCGTCCAGGATGCGGTGAAGAACCGTTATGGCAACTGGGACGAGTTGCTGGGCTATTGCCGCTTTTCGGCCAATCCGGTCGGCCGTTTCCTGCTGTTACTGCATGGCGAAAAAGTCGAGACGCTTCCGCTTTCCGACGCGCTTTGCAGTGCGTTGCAAGTGCTCAACCACCTGCAGGATGTGACGGGCGATCTGAAGACTCTCAACCGTTCCTATCTGCCGCAGGATATGCTCGATGCTGAGGGCGCCAAGGTAGAAGACGTGCTTCTGGCGCGCAGCAAGCCCGGGCTACGGCGCGTGTTCGATCATCTGCTCGACGAGGTCGATCATCTGAACCGTGAGGCTTCTGCCCTGCCGGGTCTGGTGCGCGATCGGCGTATGCGTGCCTATTGTGCGGTCGTGGTGGCGCTTTCGCAGCGTCTTGCCACAAGGCTGCGTCGTGAAGATCCTGTGGCGGGCCGGGTCAAGCTCGGTCGTGCTGACGGAGTGCTTGCTTTTGCCAAAGGCGCACGGGCACTCATTGGTTGAAAAAAGGACCGATCCAGCCTCGCGAAAGGTGGTCGGTCCGTTTCTTCTTCCTCAAGGCCATGCTGGGCGTTGAGGGGAAAAACCGCGAAGGGAGCTGCCTCCCTTTGCGAATGCGGGGCCAGCGCCCCGCCTGATGTTCAGGCCAGAATCTGGTCGAGGGCGGCGCAGAAGCCTTCCATTTCCTTCATCGAGCCAACGCTCACGCGCGACATGGTCGGCCAGATATCCCAGTTGCGGCCGATTTCGACCTTTTTGGCGGCGAAGGCCGTCTTCATCTGGGCCGCAGGCTTTTTCCAGTCCACGAGGAACATATTGGCCTGACTGCCGGGCACGATGCGGATATTGCGCTTGGCAAGGTGATCGAAGGTCATGCTGCGTGCGGCGATCATCTCGTCGCGTCGTGCCTTGATGGCATCGGCCTGGGTCAGGCTGACAGCACCCGCGGCGAGCGCCACGATGTTGAGCATGGAGATCATGTTCGGGCCGTCATAGCGCATCATGCGCTTGTGCAGGTCCGGCCGGGCGAAGGAGAGGCCGAGACGCAGGCCAGCCATGGCGAACATCTTCGAGAACGTGCGCAGAACGATGACGTCCTTACCCTGCTTGACCAGCGAGATCGCGCTGGGTGCGCCCGAGAAGTGGATATAGGCTTCGTCAACGATGATGACCGAGCCGGCAGGCTTGTTGTCGGCCAGCCAGGCGATATCTTCCAGCGGTGTGACGGTGCCGGTCGGGTTGTTCGGGCTGCAGATGTAATAGGCGCCTGCATTCGGGTCGGCCTTGAGCATGGCGCGCACGTCGGTAGCATAGCCGTTATGGGCCGAGAGCGGCACGCGCGTCAGCTTGATCTTCATCCAGTCGGCCGTGCGCCAGGCGGCTTCATAGGTCGGGTTGGCCGTTACCAGACCGCGTTCGGGCGAACAAAAGGTCACGACCGAACGGCAGAGCGGGTCGCTGGAGCCGGGCCAGGGCAGGATGTGCTCTTCGGAAATGCCCTCGACTGACGAGGCGGTACGCAGCAGGGTCGAGCGCAGGTGGTCGGGCTCGTAGCGGTTGCCATAGGGCACCTGAGCCTGGCCTGCCGTGACGGCAGACGGGAAAGGGCCGGTCCAGCATTCGTTGCTGCCGATACGGATCATGTCGGGATGGCCCACAAACGGGTCATCACCGGGTGCCTTGATGACGGCAAAAGCCGAGGAGCTGAACTGGGTCAGGGCGGCGCTCATGCCGAGCAGGCTCGTCAGGCGGCCAAAATGGCGGCGTGAATATCCACGTTCCAGAAGATCTTCTTTGGCTTCCTGGGTGAGTGGCGCGGTCATGAGCTTATCTCCGATGGGTCAGATGACAGCAAGGAGACGGTCATTCGTTTCGAATGTCAAATCATTTTCCATACGAAATTTCGTGCTTTTTATCAGTATTCTTTCTTTTCACCCTTGAGCGGGATTGAAGTTGGAAGATTATTGCCGCCAGCATAGGTCAGAAGCAAGACTGTTGCCGTATCGCCTGAAACGCCACGATGGGCGTCATCCATGCTCTCGGCAAAGGCCTCGCCCTGATGGAAGGTGTGACTCGCCCCGCTGACCTTGTCTTCAATCGTCAGCTGGCCTTCCAGCACATAGCCGACATTGGGAATGGGATGCGTGTGCCAGGGCAGGGCCGTATGGGGCGGGATGGTCAGTTTGATCATCATGAGTGTGGGCTGACCTGAGGGATAATGCGTATAGGCCTTGCCGTTCCATGAATGGTCGGCCTTGAGCAGGTGATCGGCATGGGCGGTGGCCGTCTGCTGCGCATGAGCCTGGCCAGTGAGACCTGCACCCAGCCCCAGGGCGAGCGTGCCAAGAGCGAGAGAGTGTGAGAATCGCATGATGTGTTTTCCTTGTTGCGGAGGGGCCCCCTCAGGGGAGCGAACAGGGTCAAAACGCCCGTGGCGCGGGCCGGATTTTGCTGTTTGATTTTTTGCAGGTAAAAGGCGCAGCTCTTGGATGATACAGGGATGAAGCGGTGAGCGGGTTTCGACAGGAAGCGGTGCTGGGCTGTGCCTCGGCCGATCTTGAGCATGTTCATGCCATTGTAACCCGCGCTGGCACGTCGTTCGCCAAAGGAATGAAGATTCTCCCGCCGGAAAAACGCTACGGTATGTTTGCCGTCTATGCGTTCTGCCGCGAGGTGGATGACATTGCCGACGGGGATGTTCAGGTTCCGGATCGTCTCGAGGCGCTCAAGGACTGGCACAAGCGGATCGACCGCCTTTACGAGGGTGAGACCCAGGACGGGCTCGATCGGGTGCTGGTTGCCACCATCGTCCGTTTTGGTCTGCGCAAGGAAGATTTTGCCGCCGTGATCGACGGCATGGCGATGGATGCGGCAGGCCCGATTGTGGCCCCCGACGAAGCGACGCTCGACCTCTATTGCGACCGCGTGGCCTCGGCGGTGGGGCGACTTTCGGTACGCGTCTTCGGCGATTCCTCTCCTGAGGCCGATCGGGTGGCGCATCACCTCGGGCGTGCGCTGCAGCTTACCAATATCCTGCGTGATGTGCAGGAGGATGCTGACAGGGGGCGTCTCTACCTGCCGCGCGAATTGCTGGTGCGGTACGATGTGCCGCTCGACCCGCAGGAGGCGCTTTATGCGCTGGGGCTCGACCCGATGGCCCGTATCCTAGCAAAGCGCGCAGCCGATCATTTTCGTGAAGCACGTCGTGCCATGAAACGCTGCGACTCCGTGGCCATGCGTCCGGCGCGTATCATGGCGGCGTCGTATCATCCGATCCTGACGGCGCTGCTGCGTCGCGGCTGGCGTCACCCGGACGTGCCGGTGAAGATCAGCAAGGCCGCCCGCATCCTGCGTTCCCTTCTCGCCTATTATCGCTGATCCATGACCCATGTTCATATCATAGGCGGCGGTCTGGCCGGTCTTTCCGCTGCGGTCGATGTCATAGGGCGGGCGCGTGTCTCGGTTTATGAAGCAGGCCCTGCCTGTGGCGGGCGGGCGCGTTCCTATTACGACAAGGCGCTCGATGCGCGTATCGATAACGGCAACCATCTGCTGCTCTCGGCCAACAAGGCGAGCTTTCGCTATCTTGGCCTGATCGGTGCCGAAAAGACCCTGACAGGTCCGGGGGCGCCGCTATTCCCGTGGTTCGATCTTTCGACCAACACGGGCTGGACGCTTCAGCTGTCGAAAGGGCGCGTACCGTTCTGGGCGTTTTCCAGACGCCGCCGTGTGCCGGGTATGAAACTCGGAGAGCTGGCGATGCTGGGGCGCCTGTTGAAGGCGGGGCCGGATCAGACGGTCAGTGCGTTTCTGGGCGAGGGCATGCTGACCCGCAGATTGCTGGAGCCGTTTGCGATTTCGGCGCTCAATACGCCACTCGAGACGGCAAGTGCTGCGCTTCTGGCAGCCATCATGCGAGAGACCCTGGCTCTTGGCGGCACGGCCTGCTGCCCCTGGTATCCAGCTGAAGGCCTGTCGGAGAGCTTTGTCGATCCGGCGATTGCCCATCTCACGCGGCTTCAGGGCGAAGTGCATTGCGGCACCCGTATTGCCGGGCTCGATGTGCAGGATGGACGTGTTGTCGGACTGAAAAGCGGCAGCGAGACCATTGCGATCGGGCCGGAAGACAAGGTGGTGTTTGCAGCCCCTTCGCCTGTGGCGCGCACGCTGCTCGAACCGCATTTGCCCGATTTCACGGCGCCGGATGCCTATGAGAGCATCATCAATGTTCATTACCGCCTGCCGGGGCCTGTCACGGCGCGTGGCATGCTGGCCAAGGTCGGGTTCGTAGGGCTTGTCGGGGGTGTTGCGGAGTGGATCTATCTCAAAGGAGAGATTCTTTCCGTGACTGTAAGCGCGGCAAATCGTTATGCTGCGCGGGATAATGACGAGCTGATTGCGACAATCTGGTCGGAAATCCGCCAGGCTGTCGGGCCGGTTCTTGTCGAGACCTTGCCTGAGGCTGTGCCGCCTGTGCGTCTGGTGTGTGAAAAGCGGGCGACTTTTGCCGCCACGCCAGCGCAGGATCGGCTGCGGCCTCAGGCAAAAACGGGGCTGGCCAATCTGGCACTTGCCGGAGACTGGACCCAGACGGGTTTTCCCTCGACCATTGAGGGAGCAATACGCTCGGGCTCGGAGGCCATCAGGGCTCTGGGTCTGTCACATTGATATCGAGACTGTATTTTAGAAAGGACAAGGGCGGGCAATGTTGATCTATTCCGACGTTCTGGAGCGCCATGAGACCGGAATTCCGGCCGAGGCGGATATTGGCCAGGTGCGTCAGGCTATCGATTCCGCCCATGCCGCGCTTGCCAACAGGCAGAATGACGATGGCCACTGGGTGTTCGAGCTCGAAGCCGACGCCACCATTCCGGCCGAATATGTCCTGCTTGAGCACTACCTAGACCGGATTGATGAGGAAAAGCAGGCGCGTATCGGCGTCTATCTGCGTCGTATCCAGGGCGCGCATGGCGGCTGGCCGCTTTACCATGATGGCGGTTTCGATCTTTCCGCTTCGGTAAAGGCGTATTTCGCGCTCAAGGCGATCGGTGATGATATCGACGCGCCGCATATGAAGCGCGCACGTGAAGCCATTCTTGATCGTGGCGGTGCGGCACGGACAAATGTCTTTACGCGCATCCAGATGGCCCTGTTCGGCGAGGTGCCCTGGCGTGCCACGCCGGTCATGCCGGTCGAACTGATGCTCGTGCCCAAGGCAGCCGTGTTCTCCATGTGGAACATGTCCTACTGGTCGCGCTGTGTGGTGGCACCGATGCTGGTGCTGCGTACCCTCGAGCCACGTGCCATCAATCCGCGCAACATCCATATCCAGGAATTGTTCGTCACCCCGCCGGAAGAGGTGAAGGACTGGATTCGCGGGCCTTATCGCTCTGTCTGGGGGCGGGTGTTCAAGCAGGTCGATACGATGCTTCGGCCGATCGAGCATCGTTTCCCACCAGCCTTGCGCAAGAAGGCCATCAAGGCGGCAATCGACTTTATCGAGCCGCGTCTGGGCGAAGGCGGGCTCGGTGCCATTTATCCGGCCATGGCCAATGTCGTGATGATGTATCGCGAACTCGGCGTGCCCGATAACGACCCCCGCGTCGAACTGGCCTGGAAGGGTATTCAGGAACTGCTCGTCGAGAAGGAAGACGAGACCTATTGCCAGCCATGCGTCTCGCCTGTGTGGGATACGGGGCTTTCGGGTATCGCCATGGCGGAGGCCGCCTCCGGCCCGGATGCCACACGTCCGAAAGAGACGCGCGAGCGCCTGCAACGCAGCATGGAATGGCTGCGCCAGCGCCAGATCCTGAACGTCAAGGGCGACTGGGCCATCAACTGCCCCGATGTGCGGCCAGGTGGCTGGGCTTTCCAGTATGAAAACGACTATTACCCCGACGTGGATGACACGGCGGTGGTCGGCATGCTGCTCAATCGTGAAGATCCGGAGGGCAATCGCGAGGCAATCGCCCGCGCCCGCGAATGGATCGTCGGGATGCAGAGCACCAATGGCGGTTGGGGCGCCTTCGATATCGACAATGATCTCGATGCGCTGAATCATATTCCTTTCGCCGATCATGGGGCGCTGCTCGATCCGCCGACGGCGGATGTCTCGGCGCGCTGCGTCTCTTTCCTGTGCGAACTGGGCTTCCCTGAAGACCGTCCCGTCATCGAACGGGGTCTTGACTATCTTCGTCGCGAGCAGGAGGCAGAGGGCTGCTGGTTCGGGCGCTGGGGCACGAATTACATCTATGGCACCTGGTCGGCGCTTTGTGCCTTCAATATTGCAGGTGTACCGCACGACGATCCGGCTGTGCTGCGGGCAGTGGCCTGGTTGGAAAGCACGCAGCGTGAAGATGGCGGCTGGGGCGAGGATTGTGCCTCTTATGAAGGGGCAACGCCTGGCGAATACGATATGAGCCTGCCGACCCAGACGGCCTGGGCGGTTCTGGGTCTGATGGCTGTCGGGCATCGCGAGAGCAAGGCGGTCAAGCGTGGCATTTCCTATCTCGTCTCGCAGCAGGACGAGAAAGGCGAATGGCAGGAGAAGCCTTACAACGCCGTTGGTTTCCCGAAGGTCTTCTATCTGCGCTATCACGGTTACAAGCAGTTCTTCCCGCTCATGGCGTTGTCGCGCTTCCGCAATCTGGGACTGAGCAATTCTGGCCGGGTCGAGCACGGTTTCTGATATGCTTGGCGTTCTCGTCGGGCTGAAGGCCGAGGCGCGCCTGATACGGGCGCGTCGCCCCGATGCGATGGTGGCTATCAGCGGCGCCAGTGCTGCCGGGGCGCAAGCAGCCATTGCGCGTCTGCTGGAAGCCGGGGCAACCCGTCTTCTGTCTTTCGGCTGCGCCGCCGGGCTGGCGCCCGATCTGATGCCGGGTGCCCTCGTAATTCCACAATGGGTGCTGGTGAACGGCTCGCGCATCAAGACCGATGCGGCGCTCTCGCGTGAATTCGGCGTGGGGGAGCCGGGTGTCCTGCATGGCGGCATTCTGCATAGCGACGGGCTTGTCGCGACAGCTGCCGACAAGGCTGCCCTTCATGCCCAGACCGGCTGTCTGGCCGTCGATATGGAAAGCGGGTTTGTGGCCAATACTGGTCTGCCCTTTGCAGTCCTGCGTGTTGTCTGTGACGATTCAAAGCGCGATCTGCCCCCCGCAGCGCGCGATGTCCTAGCAGAGGGGCGGATCTCGCCCTTCAAGCTGATACGCAGCCTCGTGCGTCAGCCGGGTCAGATAGGCGATCTGATGGCGCTTGGCCGTGACGCCAAGACAGCACGCGACGAGATGGCCCGGTTTCTGGGTCGTTCAGCCTGAACCATATTTACCGGTAAGCACGTACTGAGGAAGCGGTCGGATCTGCTCGATGGCGTCTGAATCGGCTGTTTCGACGCATGGCATTCATTACCATTTGTCCAGGACAAGGGGTGGCATGTTACGCAAAGTGAAATTTTCGGAAAACTTCGTAATGAAGGTGTGATACCGGGGAAGTTTTGCATCACGCTCCCGGTATCACAGTTATTATGGACGATAATACTGTGTTTAAAAATAGGCAGAGACTGCCTGTTAAAAAATATAATATGTTTTTCCTTCTTTGATTTACTCGCAATCCCGACCGGTCAGGCTGCCTGAACATGGCAACGCAGGGGCGAAGCCCGACCGTGCGGCATGTGTCTGAAGCGCGGACCGCCTTCGCCTGTCTTCCGGTCATTCTGACGGCTACGCCAATACGGGGCTATAGCCGTCAGAGGCCCTGTGGGTGTCAGGCTGGCTCAGCGTGAAGGGGCGAGATATTTCTCTACCAGCCCGACGAAAAGCGCCGCACCGGGGATGATATTGGCGTCATTGAAGTCGAAGCCGCCATTATGCAGCGGCGTGCCATTGCACCCTTCCGTACCATTGCCGACAAACCAGTAGCAGCCATTGGGATGAGCCTGCAGCATGAAGGCGAAATCCTCGCTGCCCATGAAGGCAGGGCTGTCATGGCAATGATCGGCGCCGACGATTTCGGCGGCGGTCTCGCGGGCGAAATCGATCGCCTTGTTGCCATTGACCAGAACCGGGCTGCCATTCTCATGCTCGATCGTGGCCTGGCATTCGAAGGTGAGCGCCGTATTCGTGGCGATGTCGCTGATCCGGCTCAATACGAGTTTGCGCACCTCATCGGTCATGGTGCGGACGGTCAGAAGCAGTTCGCCCTCAGCCGGAATGACATTGGCCGCGCGCCCGACATTGAGGGCGCCGATTGTCACGACAGCCGGGGCGAAAGGGTCGACATTACGCGAGACGATGCTCTGCAGCGCCATGACGAGCTGGGCACAGGCCAGAACCGGGTCCCTGGCTTTCTGGGGCATGGCACCATGGCCGCCCTTGCCTTTGATTGTGATCTTGACCGTGTCAGAGGACGCCATGGCGGCGTCCTTGTGGAAATAGAAATTGCCGCTCGGGAAGCCGGGCATGTTGTGCTGCGCAAAAATGAGATCGCAGGGATATTTGTCGAACAGGCCGTCATCGATCATGCGGCTACCGCCACAGAGCAGTTCTTCTGCAGGCTGGAAAATGAGGTGGAGTGTCCCGTCGAAAGGGCGTTTTTCGGCAAGATATTTCGCTGCGCAGAGCAGCATCGTGGTGTGTCCGTCATGGCCACACATATGCGAAACGCCTTCCTGGGCGCTTTTCCAGGGGAGGCCGGTCGTTTCCACAATTGGCAGCGCGTCCATTTCGGCGCGCAGGCCGATGATTTTCTTGCTGCTGCCTTTGCTCAGCGTGGCGACAAGCCCCGTGCCGCCGATGCCGCGCTCGATGGTGTAGCCCCATTCTGTCAGCTTCGACGCAACGATATCGCTGGTGCGTTTTTCAGTGAAGCCGAGTTCGGGATGCGTATGCAGATCGTGGCGAAGCGCGATGAACTCGTCCTTGAGCGGGGCGAGTTCGTTCAGAAGGGATGACACGGGTGCAAGCCTCATTGCTGTTGATGAAGGGCTCCAGGCCGGGAGCCCTTACTTGCCTGTGTCAACGACCCTGCGTCGCTGTCGTTACCGCGACCGCTCTTCACAACATGACGAGCAGGTTCTCGCAGGGGAGGGTCAGCCCTGCCCGAGCCCGGTCTGGCTGATCAGGAAAAGATAGAACAGGAACACGGCGTCCAGCCCCAGCACCATCGGCGTGAGCCGGACGAACTGGCGCGTGACCAGCAGCATCAGCGAATAGAAGAGCAGACCGAGCGCGAGGCTGATCATGAAATTACCGGTCAGCACGGCGATCAGCAGCATGAATGCCGGGGTGAGAAGCGCCTCCTGCGAGCCATTGGCGGCCTGACCCAGAGCCGAGAGCATGGAAAGTCCGACGAGAATGAGCACGGGCGCCGTGGCTTCCGGGGGGATCATCACGATAAGCGGCCATAGAACGGAAGATGCGGCAAAGAGCAGGGCGACAATGAGCGCCGTAAGCCCCGTCCTACCCCCGGCTTCCACGCCGACAAGGCTTTCGACATAGGCCGAGACGGTGCTGGTGCCGAGCGCCGAGCCGATGATGCTGGCCGAGCCATCGGCAGCGAAGGCAGCGCGACCGAGAAGGGTGGTGCCGTCAGGCTTTGTGAGCCGTGCCCGGTTGGCGACACTGTACATCGTGCCGGTGGCGTCAAAGAAATCGCTGATCAGGAAATAGAGCGTGATCGGCAGCAGCAATTCGAGATGTGAGAAGAAATCGCCGAAATTGAACGGAAACAGCAGATGGGTCGGGTAGTGCGGCCATTCCACGACATGCTGCGGCAGGCTTGCCACGGCATGGCCGTCCTTGTGGACGAAGAGGCTGACCAGTGTGACGGCCAGAATGGCAATCAGCATCCCTGCCGGAACGCGCAGGACAATGAAAACTCCGGCAAGAAACAGACCGAACAGGGTGAGCAGGGCAGAAGGATCGCTCAGGCTGCCGAAATGGAAACCATCAGGCGCAGCCACGGCCAGATTGCCCGTCACCATGCCGAGGCGGGCGATGAAAATGCCGATGGCAATCTGAATGCCCAGCACAATGGGCTCGGGAAAGGCCTGGATGATCTTATGCCGCAATTTCGTGACAGAAAGGGCGGTAAACGCGATGCCGCCGATCAGAACGATGGTGAAGGCCGTACGCACATCGACATGCATCTGATTGACGACGATCTGGGCAAAGATCGCATTGCTGCTCATGGCCGGAGCCAGGGCAATAGGCATGTTGGCAAACAGCGCCATGAGCAACGTGCCACAGACAGCCGCTGCAATGGTCGTCATGATCATGTCATGCGACGCAAGCCCCGCCTTGCTCATGATGGCCGGGTTGACCGCCATGATGTAGGCCATCGCGCCGAAAGTCGTGAGACCTGCCAGAATTTCACGCTGAACGGTCGAGCCTCTCTGTCCGATCTTGAAACGGCGATCCAGCCAGGAGGAAAGAGGAGAAGAGGTCACGTTTGGCGGGCTCCGGGCAGGAAAGAGACGTGGCGTCGTTCTAGGTGGGGAGGGCCCGTGCCGACAAGGGTCTTGAGCCCCTGATCGCCGACTGACTCACTGTATGGCGCGATACGTGTCGCGCAGGCCACCCTGAAGCGGGGTGAGCGAGCCATCATTGTTTTCGGGCAGCAGACCGAGCAGCATCATGAGCAGCGGGTAGACATCGACGTTATCGATGGCTGGCAGGGTCTTGTGCGGCGAAAAGGCGGGGCCGGACGCGATGAATGTGGCCATCATGTCAGGGGCGGCCATGTCATAGCCGTGCCCTCCGGCAGAAACATGCTCGTGCGGCTCGCGCGTGAGGGTCCAGCCGGTTTCAGCGAGGCAGAGCCATGCCGGAACGCGCGGGTTACTGCCGTAATGCAGCCTTTCGGGAATATGTGCTTTTGGCCAGCAGGTGACGTGGTCATGAGGGATGGAGAGCGCATGGGCGAGTTCGCGCTCATGACCCGGCACGGGGTTGATTCCGGCATAGGGACCTGACGTCACGATCTCCATGGCATGGGCCGGGGCCAGACTGGTCAGGGGAATGACTCGTTGAGGGCTGAGGGCTGCCATGCCGTGATCGGAAACGATCAGGATATTGGCAGCCACATGGCGCTGGGCGAGGCCTCTGATCAGACCGGCCAGTGCTGTATCGACCTGCTTTGCCGCTGCGCGGGTTTCAGGCGCGAAGGGGCCGTATTTATGGCCTGCATGGTCCACCCCGTCGAAATAGAGCAGCGAGAGTGCAGGGCGCTTGTCGACCGGACGGTCGAACCAGGACAGCACGGTATCAACCCGCTGGGTCGGGGTGCGTGAGGCATCGAAATGATACCAGATATCAGGGCGCGTATTCAGGATGGGCACGTCCGAGCCGGGCCAGAACATCACGGCAGTCATGAGCCCATGAACCTGGGCTGTGACCCAGGCCGGTGTGCCATTATCCCACCAGCGCGGGTCGTCGAGCCCCGTCTTCTTGCCGACACTGAAGATTTCGCCCGGAATATCAGGATCGATCATGGTGTTGCCGATGACACCATGATGGTCGGGGCGCAATCCGGTGACCAGCGTATAGTGATTGGGAAAGGTGATGGACGGAAAGGATGGGCGCATCGGGGCGAAAACCCCCTGATCGGCCAGCGCATCGAGTGTAGGGGTGTCGCCCTGATGCAACGTGTCGGGCCTGAAGCCATCTATCGACACCATGATGACGGGGGGCAGGCCTGAAGCTGTTTCAGCTTTCGGGGCCACAGGGCCGGTTTCACAACCGGCCAGACACAGGGACAGGATCAGGATAAAAGGGAAGCGCGCCATCCTTTCAGACTGGCAGGATGGCGCTTGCGGATCAATCGTCTTGATGGGGCCTGATTGCCGGTCAGTTCTGCTTTTTCAGACGCTCCTGCCAGACCGAATGGACCTGCTTGCGGCTGAGGGGTTTCTGCGACACGGCCTTGCCGTGCGGCGTGGGCTGGACACTGGCTGCGCCACTACCCGTTGTGGCACCCGGCTTGACACCAGCAGCAGGTGCCGTGTTGGCCTGGGTCAGGGCATCTTCACAGGCGCTGCCCTGACCGACACCGAACTGGATGGTCGGTAGCAGCACAGCTGGCGGGAAGGCAACAGCGAGCCCGGCTGTCGCGGCGGCACGGCCAATAATTTCCGCACCCGGCATGATGGTAGGGCTCTTGAGGGGGCCGGTGATGTTCACACGACCTGGCAGTGAGAGCACGTTGAACGACGTCGAGCGTGTGGTGACGTGATAGTCGAGCGTCTCGTTTTTCAGATTGACCGTACCACCGCCAAGAGTGCGGGTATTGTTGGTCATGAGCAGAAGCGAATTGGTGCTCAGAATACCCTGACGCAAAGGCATGTCAGCAATGAAGCACTTCAGGTCGGAGCGGGTGGGAATGCCCAGCGCCGAGAGGATGGCACTGCCGATCTTGAGACCCATGAGGTCGGGCAGCAGCGCCGAGACATCGCCGCCATGATCGACGACCAGTGTCACGCCGCCATTGCCGTTACCCAGCAGGGTCGCGATGGAGTTGCCCGTTGCCGCCAGAGTGATATGGCCACCCAGTGTGCCCTGACCCTTGAAGGTGGCGGTGGCTTTCATCAGGCGCTGGATCGACAGGCGTGAGACATCGACCTTGAAATGCGTGTCGAACTGGCCGTTCTTTGCGGGGTCGAGTGCGCCGGACAGGCCAAGCGTGCCGTCGCCAACCGCAAAATTCAACTTGTTGATGGTAATGGCGCCATCCTGGACCGCAATATCCGCGAGAATGTTGTCGAGCGGCATGTCCTTGTTCTCGATGCGGTCGCCCTTATAGACGAGATGCGCATTGACGGCGTTCAGCTTGGGGACGTTGATCGGCTTGTCAGGCAGGATACGGTTGCTTGTCGCAGCCTGCTTGCTCTCTTCGTGACCTGGCTTCGCACCGATGAAGCCACCGAGATCCTTTAGATCGACATGATGCGAATACAGATTGGCGTCGACCGTGATCGGCTTGGTCTGAGGATCGACAGCGATTGTCCCGCCGATATCCGATGACCCCATCTTGCCCGAGAAATTGCTGAAGCGGATATGGGCGCTGGTATAATCGAGATTACCCGAAACGCTGTAGGAGGGCGTCTGGGGAATGGGGATGCCGGTCAGACCGTAAAGCAGGGACATGTCCGGCCCAGCAAAATGCAGGACGAGTTTCGTGCCCTTGAAATGCAGCGGGTCATCAACCGAGCCACGCAGCGTGACATAGGTGGGACCGTTTTCAAGACGGGCATCGATCGGATACGGGCGTGTTGAATTGGTAAGCGTCAACAGGGAGCCGCCGACGATATGCCCGGTGATCGGGGCCTGTGCGTAACGCCCCTTGAGGTCGATAACGATGCTGCCATCCTGATCACCCTTCGGCGAGGTCGTATGCAGCAGCACATGCATGTCGGTCTTGAGCTTGGCTATCGCGATGCGGATGTCGCCATTGGTGATGACTACATCGCCGATTTTCGGCAGGGTGCTGGGCTGGGTATTGCCCTGCGGTGCCGGCTCGGGCTTAGCATTGGGATCGGTGAAGCTGTAATTATTTTTGCCGTTGGCGAGGGCTACGATATCGCCTTTTGGTGTATCGAGCGCAATCAGCGGAATTTCCAGCCCTTTATGGGTGATATAGCGCCAGACATTGACCGAGACAGTCGCTTTTTTCGCACTCGCGAAAAGCTCTTTCTCTGAGTCGAAGCCTTCGGGCTGATGAATCTGGAGATCATCGACCGATACGGTTGTTGTCAGACCCAGACGGACATGAAGATGGGCGATCGTCACGGGGCGATGCAGCGCGGCACTGGCCCGTCGATTGACCAGAGGCACGAACCAGTCCCAGTTCCAGAGCAGGATCAGAAGCACCAGAAGAATAGCCATGCCGCCTGCCGTGGCGGTCAGCACACGGCGCACGGGACGTTTGGGCGGCGCTTTCGGTGAGGTTCCGTTTTGTGCCACGAGCGCTGCCTTTCTGCTGGGATCTGTCTGGTAGGGAGGTTAGCCGGACGCACCCTGTCCTGCCTCTGGCAGGAGCAAGGGCGCTGGTGCCTCCTCGGCTGTCATTCTTCCTTGAATACGAGAATGTAAGGGAGGAGTTCCGTCAGGCCGCGGCGAGCCAGAGGGGCACGAGCCCGGCATAGCGGATTTCAAGCATGCTTCTTGCGTCTGGCGTGAGGTGGGCGATGGCGCAGGCAAGAGCATCGGCGTGCGGCGTGCGCATCAGGTCCAGACCAGTCACAAAGTCCCGCAAGCTGTTGCCTCGGCTACGCAGGGCGAAATAGGGGCGCAACCTCTCGGTCAGGGCACGATCAGGCTGCACGAACTGGAGCACGAGGGGCATTGGCGCCGCCGCATTCAGGCCGAGAACGCCATCGAGATCCGGGCCGAGTCCGGAGCTGCCCTGAAGGGCAAGAAGGCGGCAGGACGTTCGTGCAGGATCAGCGGAGACATCATCATCTACCTGCACGGGCAGCCAACGTGTCAGCAGGGCGCCTGTCGCGATGAGTGGCGCCTCGCCCTGGGGCAGCATCAGAAACCCCTTTGAAGGGGTTTCGGGCTCGGCTTGCTGATCGATAACCAGCCAGACAGGCAGTGTTCCTTCCGGCGAAGCGTTGGACGATATGAAGACGAGGTTGTTCTTGTCCGTGTCGTAAGCGAGCCGTTCACCGGCACTGTTTTCGATCTGCGCGTAATTGAAGCGTGGCGCCGTCGCGATGCTCTCACGCTTTCGGATGGTGAAAACAGTTTCGGGCAGGAAGCTCGGGCTGAAGGCCTCGATATCCTGTCTTACACGCCAGAAAAATGCGTCCAGTCCGGCGCGGGCGATGCGCGCTGCATGATCGCGCGTCGCAGGCAGAAAACGGCTGGGCGCGAGATCTTCCTCATCGTTGCGGTTGAAGTGCGACCAGAGATCGGGCGGTGTCACACCGGCAGGAAGTCGGGCAATGCGACGCGTGTAATGCGTCATGTTGCGCGCGACATAGTGCAGAATGCGGGCGCCATCCCAGGTCGGTGCTGCGGCCGGGTCATAAGGCGCGCCGGAGGCGGTGACATGACGGCTCTCATCGAGGGCATAGTGGCAGCCATCGAGTGCGTGGTTCTGAACCGCCTCCGGTCGCACAAACCGCTTGCCGAGCGCATGATCGGCAAAATCCAGAGGCGCGCGACGCGTATAGGCGGCAACAGGTGCATGGGCTGTGCGGGCTATATGATTGTTGGAACCGAAGATCGACCAGTGCAGCATTATGGCGTCGGCATCTGCAAAGCGATCGAGATAGGCGCCGATCGTGTCTTCCCTTTCAGGATAGACATATTCATCGCTCTCGAGGCAGATCACCCAGTCAAAGCGCGAACGGCAGGAGGCAATGGCCTGACTGAACGCAGCAGAGCGGCGTTCAGCATAGTCGATACCGCTCCCCGCTGGCGCACGCTGGGCCTCGATCGGATAGAGGCCAGCCGCGCTCTGGACGATCTCCCATGTGCCGTCAGTCGACTGATCGTCGATGACGATCAGCGCATCGAAGCCCAGAGCCAGGTGATAGGCCATCCACCAGCCGATATCGTCAGCATCATTCTGGACGAAAAGGACGGCTGCGGTAGAGGCCATATCGGGAGGGTCCTTCTTGTTTTTGCTTTTTGCCCTGTCGGGTGGAGACGAGGCGTCAGGTCAGTCCATCTTCAGCGCGGCGAGGAAGGCACTCTGCGGAATTTCGACCTTGCCGAACTGGCGCATACGCTTTTTGCCTTCCTTCTGTTTTTCCAGAAGCTTGCGCTTGCGCGAGATGTCACCGCCATAGCATTTGGCCGTCACGTCTTTCGAGAGGGCACCCAGCGTCTCACGCGCAATGATGCGTGAGCCGATAGAGGCCTGGATCGCGATCTTGAAGAGCTGGCGGGGAATCAGATCCTTGAGCTTGCCGCAAATGGCGCGCCCGCGTGTTTCGGCAACCGTGCGATGCGCGACGAAGGCCAGTGCATCGACTGGTTCCTGGTTGACGAGGATCGAGATGCGCACGAGGTCGCTCTCTTCATAGCCATCGATCTGATAGTCGAAGCTGGCATAGCCGCGTGTCAGTGACTTGAGGCGGTCGTAGAAATCGAACACCACTTCGTTGAGTGGCAGGCGATAGACGGCCATGGCGCGGTTGCCGACATAGGTCAGATCCATCTGGATGCCGCGTCGCTCGCTGCAGAGCGTCAGCACGCTGCCCAGATATTCGTCCTGAACCAGAATGGTCGCCTTGATCCACGGCTCTTCGATCTTCTCGATCTTGCCGGGGTCGGGCATGTCGGCAGGGTTATGCAGATCTTCCTGCGTGCCGTTGGTCAGGTGCATCTTGTAAACGACGGACGGCGCGGTTGCGATCAGGTCGAGATTGAACTCGCGCGACAGACGCTCCTGGATGATTTCCAGATGCAGCAGGCCAAGGAAGCCGCAGCGGAAACCGAAGCCGAGAGCCGCCGAGGTCTCGGCCTCAAAGTGGAACGAGGCGTCGTTGAGACGCAGCTTGGCGAGAGAATCACGCAGCTTCTCGAAATCATCGGCATCGATGGGGAAGAGGCCGCACCACACCACAGGGATAGAGGGCTTGAACCCGGCCAGCGGCTTTTCGGCAGGCAGGCGATCCAGGGTCACGGTGTCACCCACGGCCACATCGGCCACGGTCTTGATGGCGGCGTTGATATAGCCCATCTCGCCCGGTCCGAGCGAATCGACCGCCGTCATCTTGGGCAGGAACACGCCAACCTGATCGACATGATAGGTGGAGCCGGCCTGCATCATGCGGATCTTGTCGCCGCGCTTGAGCGTGCCTTCCATGATACGGACCAGAATGATGACGCCGAGATACGGGTCGTACCAGCTATCGACCAGCAGGGCCTGAAGCGGCTTGGTGGCATCGCCCTTTGGCGGGGGCAGACGCGTGACGAGCGCTTCGAGAACGCCTTCGATGTTCAGGCCCGTCTTTGCCGAAACTTCGACGGCATCATCGGCGGGAATGCCGACGACTTCCTCGATCTGGGCACGCACGCGCTCGACATCGGCGGCAGGCAGATCGACCTTGTTAAGAACTGGGACGATCTCGTGATTGGCGTCGATGGCCTGATAGACATTGGCCAGCGTCTGGGCTTCTACACCCTGAGACGCATCGACCACCAGAATGGAGCCTTCGCAGGCGGCAAGGCTGCGGCTCACCTCATAGGCAAAGTCGACATGGCCTGGCGTGTCCATGAGGTTCAGGATGTAGGTCTTGCCGTCTTTGGCAGGATAGGTCAGGCGCACGGTCTGCGCCTTGATGGTGATGCCGCGCTCCTGCTCCAGCTCCATATTGTCCAGAACCTGCTCTTTCATCTCACGAGCCGTGAGCGCACCGCAGGCCTGGATCAACCGGTCAGCCAGCGTGGACTTTCCATGGTCGATATGCGCGATGATCGAGAAATTGCGGATCTGGGAGAGGGGCGTGCCGGTCATGGCGCGATACATAAGCGATTGCGCCGTTCTTGTCATTGGGGAGAAACCGGCACGATGCGATTTCTCCCCGATGTTTCAAAGGCGCTTCGGGGCGCCTGATCAGCGATCCGTCAGGCGAAATTCGATACGCCGGTTGCGGGCGAAAGCCGCTGCCGTATTGCCCTGGTCGAGGGGCTGGTAATCGGAGAATCCTGTTGCGGCGAGATGATGCGGATCGACGCCTTCCTTGACCAGCACCTTCACCACTGTGATGGCACGCGCGCTCGACAGCTCCCAGTTGCTCGGGAATGCGGTATGGATAGGCTGCTTGTCGGCATGGCCGTCGATACGCAGGATCCAGGGAATATCTTTCGGGATCTGGCTCGAAACCTGCTTGAAGGTATGGGCCAGGGCCGCAATTTCCTTCTCGCCTTCCGGTGTCAGCTCGGCGCTTCCCTGAGGGAAGAGAATGGAGCTCTGGAAAACGAATCGGTCACCGACGATTTCGACGCCCTTCTGGTTTTTCAGGATATCCTGAAGCCGGCCGAAGAACTCTGAACGATACCGCTTGAGCTGGTTCACCTTGTCGGCGAGGGCCACGTTGAGCTTGTTGCCCAGATCGGTGATCTGCTGGTCGCGTGCAGTCACATCCTTTTTCGCGATATCCAGGGCCTGACCGATGGCGAGAAGCTGCTGGTTGAGCTGCTCAAGCTGTGATTTGAGCTGGGCGATGGTCGCCTGATCGGATTGCGTGGCCTGACCGGCGGCGGCCAGTGCCTGCTCCTTTTCGGCGATTGTGCCATTCAGCGTGGCGAGCTGCTGGGTCAGGACGTCAGCCTGGCGTTTGGCGCTGTCGCGATCGGTCGTGAGGCTGGCCACTATGGCGTTGAGCTGGGTGTTCTTGTCCTCGCTCATCGACAGCGTGTGCTGAAGCGCCGCCAGCTGCTGGCGCAGCTCATCCAGCGAGTGGGTGCGCTTGCTGAGCGCCACGGACAGGAATTGCTGGCCGAGAACGAAGACCAGCAACACGAAGGTCACCACCATCAGCAGGGTGGAGAGCGCATCCACATAACCGGGCCAGGCATTGAGTTCCCCACCATGGGAACTGCGTCGGGAGCGTCGTGCCATGAAAGCCGCCTCGCCTTACTGTGCTGCCGGAGGAACGGCCGTGCCGCCATTGGGGCTCGTTGCCGCAATGGTGCGCGCCAGAACGCGCAGGTCGTTGCGGATTTCGCCAGCCATCTGGGCGCGGCCGCTATGCAGTTCGTCGATCAGGCGCACGATATGCCCCTCGATACGACCGAACTGCTCGCGGCTGTCTTTCGCGTCGTTGAAGGCCGCTGTGCCTGGTGTGGCAGCCTCACCGACATGTTTGAGGAACGGGCCGAGCAGGGCCTGACCTTCAGCCACACGATTCATCATTTTCTGGTTGGACTGAAGCAGATCGGTCATGGCCTTGAGGCGCTCCTGCAACCCGTCCATGACCTGAAGCTGCTGCATGCGGCTTTCCTCGCTGCGCGAGACGACATTCTGCAGCGTTTCGAGATTTTCAGCCGTCTGCTCAAGCAATGCCTGTACGTAGGCCGGGACAGAGGCATCGCCCCCTTCGATCAGCGCGCCACCCTGCTTGGTGATGCCGACCAGCCATTCCTCGACCTCGTTGAAAAAGCGGTTCTGGGCCTGACCGGCATTGAGGTCGAGAAATCCGAGGATCAGTGCCCCGGCGAGGCCAAACATCGACCCTGAGAAGGCGGTGGACATGCCCTTGAGCGGTTCGGCCAGGCCCGTCTTCAACTGGCCGAACATGGCATCGAGATTGCCGTCACCGACACTCATGCCGCCGATCACACCCGCAATGGAACTGACCGTCAGCAACAGGCCGTAGAATGTGCCAAGCAGACCGAGATAGATCAGCAGGCTGGTCATGTATCGTGAAATGTCACGCGATTCGTCCAGACGCCCTGAAAGGCTGTCGAGCGTGGCCTGAGCCGATTGATGCGACAGGCTCAGGCGCCCCGTCGTGGTGCGTGCGGCCAGATTGCGCGCCAGGGCACCGAGCAGGCGCGGCGGGGCGGGCTGGGCCAGACCTGCACGATTGACGCGCAGCTGATCGACCCATTTCACCTCTGGCAAGAGCCGAAGGACCGTGCGCAGATTCCACAGAATGCCGATGATCAACACACCCAGAATCAGGCCGTCCAGCGCCGGATTGGCGAAGAAGGCGGCATAGAGTGTCTTGCTCAGCAGGGCAGCAACAGCAGCAACAAGGATCAGGAAGATCCCCATGCGCAACAGATAAAGAGTGGGGCGGGTCATGGCGTGGCGGTCCTCGGGGCGGTTCCGAACTGGGCTTCTGAAATCGGAGCAGCGACGCTGCCTTCGGCGACGATGTCGAGACGGTCAGGTGGGTTGGAGCCTGCGGGGGCGAGCCCGGTGGCACGCGGGTATATGCGCGTCGTGGCCACACCTTCACGAATCAGGAGCGAGCGCACGGCCAGAGCACGAGCCAGGGCAATGCGCCTTGGTGTCGACAGGTCTTCCGTTGAGCCGCTGGCAGAGGCCCAGAGCGTCACGCGAAGCGTCGGCTGTCCAGCCAGCTTTCTGGCTTCTGCCTTTACCGCGTCGATCATGGGCTGGGTCATGCCGCTGCTATTGGCGGCAAAGAGCACACGCAGACCGTTCGGGCGTGCCTCGGTCTGACCTTTTGCCTCCGGGTCGGGCTTGATGTCCTCAGGCGGAACCGGCGGGTGAGTCGGCACTTTCACGCCGGGCGGCGGAATAACCACGGGATGGGGCGGCTCGGCGGGTACGTCGGGGGGCGCGCCGACGCGTTGGGCGGCGGGCAGGCGCGGTGCCGAAGCGGGAGAGGCACCGGGGGCGGATGCAGCCGGGGCCTTTTTCTCTGCTGGCTTCTTTGGCGCGGCTTCATGCGATTTGGCATGAGGCGCCTTTTCGGCGTGGGTCGTGCCAGCGGGCGCTTTTTTGGCGGATTGGGATTTGGCAGGCGCCGCAGCGGGCAGCGCGTCGTCGTTGGAGGTGACCTGCGCCGCTGCGGGCAGGGAGGTCAGCAGGACGGCCGGGAGACCGGCCGAGCACAGGAGGGAAAGAAGGATCGGCCGTTTCATGACCGGGCGATCCTAATCGCGCTGCCCCCGCTCGGGCAATGGGGAATGAAGCGTCAACGCTCCGGGTTCCCTTCGCTTGCGAAAAATTCTGGGCAATTGATTTTCGGCAGGCACCCGATGACAGGGCGCCTGCTTCCGTAGGCCTTTTGGCTTCAGGCCTTGCGGGTCAGGGCGTCGAGAACGATCTTGCGGATCGGTCCATGCAGATTGCCGTTACCGGCGACAAGCGTGACGTCATTGTCCAGATCGGTGATTTCCAGCCCTTCCGGGTCGGTTACATAGCCACCGGCCTCGCGCACGATAAGAAGACCGGCCGCGCAATCCCACGGCTTGAGACCGATTTCCCAGAAGGCTTCGTAGCGACCAGCGGCAACCCAGGCGAGGTCGAGGGCCGCGGCACCAAAGCGACGGAAGCCAGCCACATGGGGCATGAGGGTTGCGAGCGTACGACCGAAAGGCAGGCGACGATCGGCGGGAGTCTTGGCAAAGGGGATGCCAGTGGCAATCAGGGATTCTGAAAGCTCGCGACGGGCCGACACGCGGATGCGACGTTCATTGAGGAAGGCGCCGATGCCCTTCTCGGCCCAGAACATCTCGTTGGCGGCAGGGTTATAGACCATGGCAGCCGCGATTTCGGTCGATCCGTCAGGGTGACGACGCTGCAGGGCAATGGAGATGGCCCATTGCGGAATGCCGTGAAGGAAGTTCGAGGTGCCGTCGAGCGGGTCGACGATCCAGCGCCAAGTCCAGTTATCGCCACCGGAATTGCCGCTTTCTTCCATCAGGAAGGCATAACCTGGGCGTGCGCGGGCAAGTTCATCACGGATTGTCTGTTCGGCACGCAGATCGGCCTGGGAGACGAAATCGCCCGGTCCCTTGATGCTGACCTGAAGCTGCTCGACTTCAGCGAAGTCGCGCAGGAGGCGCTTGGCTGCCTTTTGCGCAGCATTCTGCATGACGGTCATATGCGGCGAGAGACGCATGGCGTTAATCCTGATGAGAGATTTTGAAAGAGCAGGGGTAGTCGGTCGAAACGGAACCGGGTTGCCCCGGTGCCGTGAGGGAAAGCCGAGGTAAACCTCATGCTCTCCCGGTGCAATGATTACTTGGCGCGCTCGACATAGGAGGCGTCATCGGTGCGGACAACAACGCGCTCACCGGCTTCGATGAAGGGCGGCACCATGGTCTTCACGCCATTGGACAGCATGGCGGGCTTGTAGGACGAGCTGGCCGTCTGGCCCTTGACCACCGGATCGGCCTCGGTGATTTCGAGCGTGACATGCGGCGGCAGGGACACGCCAACCGGGTCGCCTTCGACCAGCTTCACGTTCAGTTCCATGTTGTCCTGCAGGAAGGGCAGCTGGTCGCCGAAGATATCCTTGTGCAGCATGACCTGCTCGAAGGTTTCCGGGTCCATCAGGACGATATTGTCGCCATCCGTATAGGAATAGCTGTAGTCCTTGTCTTCCGTCATCAGGCGCTCGACGGTGTCAGCCGTACGCCAGCGTTCGTTGGTCTTGTTGCCCGTGTTGAGGTCGCGCATTTCAACCTGAATGAACGCACCGCCCTTGCCCGGCGTGATGATCTGCTGCTTGAGAACCGTCCAGCGACGACCGTCATGCTCAATAACCTGTCCGGCGCGAATCAGGTTTGCCTGCTGCTTCATGGAAGAAAGATCCCGGGAATCGTGATGTGAATACGACGGGTCTGTGCCGCCGTGAAAGGCGGGTTTCTAACGAAGCGGGCGCGCAAGAGCAAGCGAGATGGAGTCGTGACATCCGTTGAGGCACCGGGTTAGGCCAGCATGGCTGCCGTCCCTGAAGGGAGTAGCGGTTCATCTGCCCTGCGCTAGTGTGACGACAGAAGGACGCGCGATCCGGTTGTTTGTTTTTTGCTGAGGAGATACGACGCGGCATGATCCTGCGCGTTCTTCCGGCTGTCTGTCTGCTTCTGTTCTGCCGTCCTGGTTTTGCGGCAGAGTGCTCCGGGCTCTTTCTTGATGGAGTGGCGCCCGCTCTGTCGGCTCCGGCGCCGATGCAGCGTGACACGTTCCTGTGCAATACCGATTTTGCCGTCATGGCGTCGGGTGTGACGCATGAGCCCGTCTGGGCTGCCGAGCATCTGACACGCGACGCGATACGCTCGGCGCAACATGAGTTGCGCCAGGGGGTCTTTCATGAGGAGACAAGACAGAACGAAGCGGATCGGGCCCGGCTGGATGATTACCGCCGCTCGGGTTTCGATCGCGGGCATATGGCGCCGAGCGGTGATGCGCCAAGCCGTGTCTCGCAGCAGGAAAGCTTTTCTCTTGCCAATATGGTGCCGCAGTCTCCCGACCTGAATCGCGGGCTATGGGCGGGGATCGAGAAACAGGTGCGTGCCCTCGTTCTGTCAGAAGGCGAGGCCTATGTGGTGACGGGGCCAGCCTATCACCTCGCCTCGCCAGCCGTGATTGGCGATAACGCGCTCCCTGTGCCGAGTTCTGTCTGGAAGGCAGTCTATCTGCCGGGGCGCAGGGCGCTTTCGGTCTATGTCTGCAAGAATACGGTCACACCGAGTTGCACCCAGGTGCCCGTTGCCTCGCTGACACGGGTGGCAGGTGTCGATCCTTTCCCCACGCTGCCGCAGGCGATGCGTGAGACCATCACCAGACTGCCTGATCCGCAGGCTGAGCCCTATCACGTCTCTCCCAAGCTGCGTCGTTTGACCATGCAAGTCATGAAACGCTTCCTGCGTGGGATGATGAGCGGCGACTCACCCCTCTGACAGAGAGGGTTCCTGTTGCGGCTCATCAAGGCGATGGGCGGTGCCATAGGGGTCTCGTACCTCGCCCGGATGCGTGTCGGGGCGGTAGTAATCGGGGCCCAGCGGCACCTTGCCCGCGCCACCGGGGATATCGAGCACATAGGTCGGCCATGCCAGACCCGTCACTCTGCCGCGCAGTTTTGCCAGAAGGGCGCGCCCTTCATCGATAGGCACGTGGAAATGCGCCGTGCCCGGGGCAGGGTCGAGCTGATGCAGATAATAGGGCTTGATCCGTGACGTGACGAAAGCACGCAGCAGGGCTTCGAGCGCTTCCTCTGTGTCGTTGACGCCGCGCAGCAGGACTGACTGGCTTAGAACGGGAATGGCCCGGCTCTGGATCTGTCGCACGGCCTGACGCGCCTTGGGCGTCAGCTCGCTGGCGTGATTGGCGTGAAGCACCACCCACATGGCGCGGTCTGTCTCGAGTGCATCAAGAAGGGCCGGTGTGATGCGCGCCGGATCGGCGACCGGTACCCGACTATGAATACGTATCGTCTGGATATGCGCCATGGCCGAAAGCGCGCTGACGATATGCTTGAGCCGCCTTGGGCTCAGCATGAGCGGGTCGCCGCCGGTCAGAATGATTTCGCTGACAGAAGGGTGATCGGCAATCCATGCGAGCGCTGTAGCCAGGGCGTCGTCCGAGAGCAGGCCGCCATCTGGACCAACATGCTCGCGCCTGAAGCAGAAACGGCAATAAAGCGGGCAGACCAGAAGCGGCTTGAGCAGCGCCCGGTCCTGATAGCGATGCACGATGCCCGGAACGGGTGAAAGCGCATCATCCCCGATGGGGTCCTGCATTTCCCATGGCGCTGTTTTGAGTTCGGCAGGGCTCGGGACCACCTGACGTCCGATCGGGTCGTCTGGATGGGAGATGAGAGAAAGGAACTCGGCGGGAATGGCTGTGGAAAATGCCTTTGCCACCTCTTCGAGCGCCTCGCGCTGCTCGGGGGGGACGAGCCCATGCGCAACGAGTTGCGCGACGCTGCGCAGGGTGGGGGGATTGACCTTTTCTGCCATGAGGCGGCTGTACTGCAATCCCCTCAGTTTTCGCAACCGGAGAGCGTATTTCATGGTCCGACGCACGGCTATTTCCGACAGGGTGCCTTTGCTGCAACGTCGTGCGCTGCTGCAAAGGAGCGTCAGAGCGTTTTTCGACTCACGGGGTTATCTTGAGGTCGAGACGCCTTATGCTGTTCCGACACCCGGCGAAGAGGTGCATCTGCGCTGCTTCCGCACCGAGCTCGAGCGGCCCGATGGCACATGCGAGACGCGGTTTCTGCATACGAGCCCGGAATTTGCCATGAAGCGCATCGTGGCGGCGTCTGGTCTGCCGGTCTATCAGCTTGCCCGCGTCTGGCGGAATGGCGAGCAGAGCGCTTTACATGCCCCTGAATTCACCATGCTCGAATGGTATCGACCGGGCGCCGGGCTGGCGTCTCTTATGGATGAGACAGAAGCACTTGTGCGCGCGCTTCTGCCGCCGAGCCTGACTTATGGCGAGACAACGCTCGATTTTGCAGCACCTTTCGAGCGTCTGACCATGGCAGAGGCTTTCACCCGCTATGTCGGCGTGGATCTTCTGGCGATAGGTGACGATGCCGAACGTCTGGCGCGAGAAGCCGGAACCGCCTTGCGCCCCGGAGAGGAATGGGAGGATCTGTTCTTTCGTCTTCTGCTGGAGCGGGTCGAACCCGAGATTGGCCGGGCGCGACCGACATATCTTACGCATTGGCCCGCAGCGCAGGCAGCCCTGTCGCGGCGTGATCCGGAAGACCCGAGGGTGGCGCTGCGCTTCGAACTTTATGCGGCCGGGATAGAACTCGCCAATGCATTCGAGGAGCTGACAGACCCGCAGGAGCAGCGCGTGCGCTTCGAGGCAGATCGGGCGAGGCGTCTGGCGCTTGCGCCCGACCAGAACTGGCCGCTCGATGAGGCCTTTCTGGCCGATCTGCAGTCGCTGCCGCCCTGCAGCGGGATAGCCTTGGGCTTTGACCGGCTCGTCATGCTGGCAGTCGGCGCACCACGACTGTGTGACATTATGTGGTTTTCTTAAACCTTCGGATAGCCATGAACCTTTTCTGGGGGCAAAGTCGTTTCTATTGCCTAGAGTGGCGCCAGCTTCGAACTGATCCGGCAGGCGGCTTCAGCTTCGGAAAGGGTAACAGGATGATGAAGAAGACGATTTTCCTCTCATGTGCCGCTTTGCTGACCCTGTCAGCGTGCGACGTACCGACGGTTCAGCAGCGCAAGGTGCTGGATTCGATGATCGGCAAGACGGACGTGGATGTGCTGCGCACCTTCGGTGTGCCGACCCGCACCTATCAGGCCAGCGGTCATGACTTCCTGGCGTATATCGACAACGAGACCAACTACTCCCCCGGCACAGGTGGCTGGGGTTGGGGCTGGGGTGGCGGTCCGTGGGGTGGCTATGGCGGTTACGGCGGCTGGGGTGGCTATGGTGGCTGGGGCGGCGGCTTCGGCGGTTTTCCTCCCAGCTATTACAACACGACCTGCCAGACGACGTTTGAGTTGAACAACAGCCGTGTCGTTGGCTGGACCATGCGCGGAGACGGGTGCTGAGCCTTATGACACTGGTTGCAAGAAGAAAAAGAAGAACGACAGTTCTCGGTTGTTTCTGTGCGGCTCTCGCGCTTGCGGGGTGTGAGAGCCGGGCGCGACAGGATCCGTTTCCCCGTCCGAGTTCGCTGGCAGCGGTGCAGATGCCTGCCGTCAGCAGCGCGCATATGTATCATGCCTCGACCAAGACGGAGACTTCCAGCCCGGTAGCCTATGCCGAGCCGCCGACCTTTTCGTATGCGGATCGTCCGCTGATCGAAAATATCTCGGGATCGCTCGAACTGGCCGATTATCGTCAGGCTATGCGCCAGACAGGCATCTTCCCACGGCTGGGGCGTAACGGGCCTTATACCGTCTTCGCCCTGCCCAATGAGCCGTTTGAGCGTTATGCCGCCCGGGTGCCGGGCGGATTGATGGCATCGCAGAACGCAGCGTTTCTCAAGCAGCTTCTGAGCTTTACCATCGTGCGTGGCAACTGGTCGCCCAAGGCGCTGAACAAGGCGATGACCAGGCTTAAATCCAACAGGATCGGGTTGAAGACGTTGTCAGGCGATATGCTGACCGTGCAGCGGGATGGGTCGAACGGCCAGTTCGTGCTGATGAATGCGACGGGCCGTGTTGTGAAACTTTGGCTGAACGGGGCACCGCAGTCCAACGGGACCCTCTATATTACCCAGGAAATTCTTCCGCCGCGCGGCTGACGATGGCGGCCAGTCGTGCGCCGGCTTCGTCGGCATCGACGAAGCTCAGGGGCACGGCAATAAAATCGGCATTGGCCTTGATCATGGCCAATGCCTGCTCTTCCGTCTCGATATCCTCGGCAATGATGGGCAGTTCCATCATTTGTGACCACCAGGCGACCAGATCGGGCGCGTTGGGCGCGATCGAGATATAATCGGCGCCAAGTTCGCCGGCATTCATGGCATCGTCGCGACTCGTCCCGCAGAACACGCCCAGTTGCAGATCGCGCCCGAGTTCTTCTCTGGCGGTCAGGCATTGGGCAGGGCTGCCGGTGAGGTGAACGCCGTCGCAGCCGAGTTCCTGCGCAAGCGCGGGCAGATCGGTGAGAATCAGGGCCGTGCCATGAGCATGAACCGTTTCACGTATGGCATGGACGCAGCTTCGGGCACGTGTTTCGTCGGTGGTGCTGAGACGCAACGCGGCGGGTGTCCAGCGTTCGAGAACCTTCGCCAGATCAGCCAATTCACGTGAGGGATCGAAATCCGGCATCGTGACCAGGTAGAGTTCGCAGGGCAGCATGGGCAAGGTCCGTTGGAAGGGGCGCTTAGTTTTCGCGCGCCAGATACTGTGAAAGCTGCCCAATGCGGTAAGCGTTATAGGGCGGTCTGCCAAGAGTGAGGGTGCAGGGGCGGCTTGTCAAAACATGACCGTTACAGATTTCGGCAAGGGCAATCAGCGTTTCCAATGTAGGGCCTGACTGTGTGCAGACAACCCATTGTGCCCCTCCTCTCAATGCCGAGGCGGCAAGGGCTGGTGCGTCATCAGCATCGAAAACAGCGGGCACACCCAGCGGGGCAGTCAGAGCCTGCCACCAGGGAAATCCCATGATTCGCCCGATCCCTTGTGCCGGAATAACCGCGTAAGGAGTGCCGGAGCCAGGGTGAGGCAGGTGAGCGAGAAGCGAGTCATCGTATAAAGCGATGATCTTATGGGGGAGAGTCTCCTCCGGCTTCATGCTTGACCTCACGGCGCGTTACGGGCTTCCATAGACCAGCGGAAACCGCATGTGGATGATGAGGGTGTTTTGACGGATCAGATCGAGAGTGCAAGCAGTTCTGCAAGACCCGAAGATCGGATCGAAGAGGCGTTGGATCGCATTGCTTACGCCCTGCATCATTCGCGTGAGCCCGCCTCCAATAATGTAGACTGGCAGCCTGTTGCCGCCAATATCGAGGCGCTGCGCCTGCGTGTACGCGACCTCATCGATCGTCTCGATATCGAGGAAGAGGCATAAACCATGGCCCAGATCACGGTACGTCTCAACGGATACTCTTATACGATTGGCTGTCAGGATGGCGAGGAGCGCTATCTTCAGGATCTGGCCAGGCAGGTCGAGCGCCGCATCGAGCGGGTGCGCAGTCTTGGCACGCAGGGTGGTGAGGCCTGGACCTTGGTCATGGCGTCGCTGTTGATGGCTGACGAACTGCATGATCTGGCCAAGGAAATCCTCCCCAGCACGACCAGCGAGCGTGTTCAGCGTGCGGATCGTCTGATCGCCGAGAACGAGGCGCGCGAGCAGAAGCTTAATTTGTTGGCCGAGCGGGCAGAAGGCATTGCAGCCGAGCTGGAGAGTGCCTAGGTAGTGTCCTGTGGGACTGCCCGGTACGTCAGGCAACTCAACCCCTGGGCCGATAAGCACTTCCTTAGGGAACTGGCGCTGTCGTGATCGTGGTCATGATATCTGGTGCCCACCTGCGTGAGCAGGTCCGGGAGGGCTGAAAGACCGACGGCCAGGGTGGTTCCACACATGAATAGCGATCAAGAAAAACAGGCTCTGCGTCAGGCGATGCGCACGCGCAGGGCGAGCAACCCGGCATCGCCGAAAGCTCAGGCAGAACTGATCGGGTCCCTTGCCTCGATTGTTCTGTGCAACCCCCATATGAAGAAAATCGGCTGTGTCTGGCCCCTGCCGGGGGAGGCCGATCTGCGACCACTCTGTGCCCTTCTGGCCGAGACGGGACGTACCGTGCTGTTGCCGGAAACGACGCCCAAGGGGCAGCCCCTCATTTTCAGGCACTGGCGACCCGATGGCACGATGCTTGAGGGGCGGTTCGGTACCATGCATCCGGATGGTGAGGTTGATCGACCCGATACGCTGCTGGTGCCGCTTCTGGCGTTTGATCGCTCAGGCAATCGTCTGGGATATGGCGGTGGCTATTATGATCGCACGCTTGCAGGGCTGCGCTGTCGATCGATCGGCTTTGCGTTTGCCTGGCAGGAAGTGGCGCAGGTGCCTCTCGGCGCCTATGACCAGCCTCTCGACTGGATTGTGACTGAAAAAGAAATCCTGGCAGGACAGGCCGGGAAAGGCGGAGCAGAGTGAGACTACTTTTTCTTGGAGATATCGTCGGTCGCGCGGGCCGTGAAGCGGTCATGGCGCGTTTGCCCGAATGGCGCGAAACGCTGAAGCTCGATGTGGTGGTGGTGAACGGTGAGAATGCCTCTCACGGCTTTGGTCTTTCGACCGCCATTGCAACCGATCTGTTCAAGGCCGGGGTGGATGTCATCACGCTGGGAAATCATGCCTGGGACAAGAAAGAGCTGCTCCGCGATATCAACTCCGAGCCGCGCATCATACGCCCCCTGAACTTCCCGCCGGGCACACCAGGGCAGGGCGCGTATGTCATCGTGCTTCCCAATGGGCGCAAGGTGCTGGTGATCAACGTCATGGGGCGTCTGTTCATGGACCCGCTTGATGATCCGTTCCGGGCAGTGAGCGAATTTCTGTCACGTCACAAGCTGGGCATGACGGCCCATGCGATCATTGTCGATCTCCACGCCGAGACAGGCAGTGAGAAAATGGCGTTCGGGCATTTTCTCGATGGAAAGGTCTCTCTGGTCGTGGGGACGCACACCCATGTGCCGACGGCCGATTATCGCATTCTCTCCAAAGGGACGGCCTATCAGACCGATGCGGGCATGTGCGGCGACTACGACAGTGTGATCGGTATGGGGAAGGAAGCCTCGCTTTATCGCT
>NZ_JBCHWF010000001.1:2987500-3235189 GCF_059801175.1 Asaia sp. Ae19-3
GCCATAGTGATCCGGTGGTCCCACGTGGACGGGCCATCGCTCAACGGATAAAAGGTACTCTAGGGATAACAGGCTGATCTCCCCCAAGAGTCCACATCGACGGGGAGGTTTGGCACCTCGATGTCGGCTCATCACATCCTGGGGCTGGAGCAGGTCCCAAGGGTTCGGCTGTTCGCCGATTAAAGTGGTACGTGAGCTGGGTTTAGAACGTCGTGAGACAGTTCGGTCCCTATCTGCCGTGGGTGTATGAGACTTGAGAGGATTTGTCCCTAGTACGAGAGGACCGGGATGAACATACCTCTGGTGTACCGGTTGTCGCGCCAGCGGCACAGCCGGGTAGCTAAGTATGGACGGGATAACCGCTGAAAGCATCTAAGCGGGAAACCCACCTCAAAACTAGGTCTCACAGGGCCGTGAAAGACCATCACGTCAATAGGCCGGGTGTGGAAGCGTGGTAACACGTGAAGCTAACCGGTCCTAATCGCCCATATCGCTCACACAACGCTCTCCAGGAGAGCATACACATGCATAGCAATCATCCACGCAATACACTCATCATACAAAAAACCAACCTCCCACACCGACACACAGTTGTCGGGTGGATCAGAAGACCTGGTGGCTATGGCGGGAGACTTCCACCCGATCCCATCCCGAACTCGGACGTGAAACGCCCCAGCGCCTATGATACTGCATCTTAAGATGCGGAAAAGTCGGTCGCCGCCAGGTCCCCTGATCCACCCCACAAAAACACCACCCCCGCGGGGTGGAGCAGCCCGGTAGCTCGTCAGGCTCATAACCTGAAGGCCGCAGGTTCAAATCCTGCCCCCGCAACCAAAATCCCCATACAATACACAATACCACAACGCGCTCAGCTAAACGCTCAGCGCGTATTCGTCGTTCGATCAGAAAAATAGCGCGACCATCACAAGCCTGCTCCCGTAAAACCAATGCCGACGCAGCAAAAAAAAGCCTCAGCAGTCAGCTCAATCAAAGCTCACGGGTCCAGCTCGCAGCGGGACTTGCGCAGAACGAGAGAGGCGGCGCGGTGACGGCGCACTAACGGATGTCAGAAAACCTCGTTGGGGGGGGCGCTCGCTGGCACCACGATAACAAGACGGCTCTCATGAAGCAGATACTGACGCTCAGCCATCAGCATTGGCGATAGTCAATTCAATCAAAGCGCATGGGCCTCGCTCGCAACGGGACTTGCGCAGAAAAAGAGAGGCGGCGTATCACATCATTGCCAGCACAGAATTCCTCTCTTGTTTATGACCATTATGTAATGAGAGAATGAATTCCTCAGGTCAGCGGGGAGTTCTTGTCTTGCTGCGTCGTGAAATTCTGACTGTGCTTCCCCTGGCAACTACCTTGGGGAAGGTTTCAATGGCCATGGGGGCGCCGATGCGATCGCCAATCGTGCTGATTCATGGTCTGCATGGCGGTGGCTGGGTCTGGCATCATGTTGCGCCGCTTTTGACGGCTCAGGGCTTTGAGGTCGTGACGCCGACGCTGACGGGTACGGGTGACAGGGCTCATCTGCTGTCGCGTGAGATCACGCTCGAGACTCATATCCAGGACATTATCGCGACCATTGAGATGCGCGATCTTCAGAATGTTCTTCTCGTCGGCCATTCATATGGTGGTCTGGTCGCGACTTGTGTGGCCGATCGGCTGGGGTCGCGTATGCGTCGCCTGCTTTATCTGGATGCGCTTATTGCTCAGGATGGCAGGACAGGTTTTGATATTCTGCCTCCGGCCATGGCGCAGACCCGACGGGAGCGTGTGCGGGTCAATGGGGCTGACATTGCTTTCCCGGTCCCGCCCAGTGCGGCCATTACCTTTCCCGACCCGGTGCGAAAAGAGTGGTTTGTCGCGCATCTGCGCCCGCATCCTGTTGGCACTTACGAGACGCCAGTGCGCTTGAGCAAGCCTGCCGGATCAGGGCTGCCGGTGACCTATATCGCCTATGAAAATCCCGCTCTGGCTTCGATTGAACCGAGCCGCGCCTATGCCCGGGCGCAGAAGGGATGGCATTACCGCTCGGAGGCTTTGCCGCATGATGCGGAGGTTGTTTATCCTGAGCGGGTCGCGTCCTTCATCGCCGAACTGGCGTGAAAGCCTGACCGGAGCAGGTTACTGCTCCGGTCGGCAGGCTTCTCAGACCTTGGCCATGAGGGCGGCGTTGCCGCCTGCGGCGGTCGTATTGGTGCTGCAGGCATATTCGAGAACGAGGAATTCGAGCGGATAATTTCCCTGTTCGTCAGGAACGTGAAGGGCGACGATCTGCCCGTCGCGGGCAGCAAGGTCGGTCCCGAGTGATGTGCGGAAGGCTTCGTCACCGTTAGCCAAGGCAACATCGATGGTCGCACAGTCTTCGGCTGTGACGAGATGGTCACCGAGCCCAGGTGGACGTTCCGGCAGGCTGACAAGGAGTGCGCGCGGTATCGCGCAGCGATTGCCCGTGGCCGTCGCTGCCAGAATCTGGGTGCAGAGATCCTGCCTTGTCGGGCCAGCACAGAGAACCGTGCCACGTGGGGAGAGTGTATAGAGGTTTGTCTCGCCAACTGGGCCGGCAAGTAACAGCGATGTGCCAAGCGGCGTCTTGTCGCATGTTTTGGCCGTCACTCCAGGCAGGGCGGTGGCGACCCAGTCGGCGAAAAGCGTCGAAAGAGGAGCCACCGGGTGCGACAGCGCTGCTTCCATCGGTGCCTTTCGGCTCAGCAGGCGTCGAAGATAGAGAGGGCCGCCTGCCTTGGGGCCGGTGCCTGAAAGACCGTGACCGCCGAAGGGCTGGACACCGACAACGGCGCCGACGAGATTGCGGTTGATATAGACATTTCCGGCGTGACTTTGTTTTTTGAGCGTCTCGATCGTTTCGTCTATGCGCGAGTGAATGCCGAAAGTCAGGGCGTAGCCCGTGGCATTGATGGCTTTCATGACATCGCTGACCGCCTCACGCTTGTAACGCAGCACATGCAGAACCGGACCAAAGACCTCCTTTTTGAGGTCCGAAACCGATCCGATTTCGATCAGGGTCGGCGGAAAGAACGTGCCGGATGCAGCTTCGGGTGCGAGATCGGTCTGGAATACGCGATGTCCCTGACTGGCCAGCGCGTCGACATGCGCCTGCATCATGTCTCGCGCCTCTGCTGTGATGACGGGGCCGACATCCGTATCCGGTCGCTCGGGTGTGCCGGTGCGCAGTTCCTGCATCGCGCCCTTGAGCATGGTCAGAACGCGGTCGGCACTGTCTTCCTGCAGGCAGAGAAGACGCAAGGCGCTGCATCGCTGTCCGGCGCTGTCGAACGCTGAAGCAAGGACATCGGCAACCACCTGTTCGGTCAGGGCAGAGCTATCGACGATCAGGGCATTCTGGCCGCCGGTTTCGGCAATGAATGGCACTGGTGTGCCGTCGCTGTTGAGACGACCGGCGAGTTGTTTCTGGATGAGGCGTGCCACATCCGTCGAGCCGGTAAATAGCACGGCTGTGATGCGCGTATCGCCGACCAGCTGTGCTCCTGCCCGGCCATCGCCGGGGACGAGCTGGATGACGTGCTTTGGAATGCCGGCTTCGTGTAACAGACGCACGGCTTCAAGTGCGATCAGAGGTGTTTCCTCAGCAGGCTTGGCCAGCACTGTGTTGCCTGCGGCGAGGGCAGCAGAGACCTGGCCGAGGAAAATGGCGAGCGGGAAATTCCACGGGCTGATGCAGGCGACTGGTCCGAGCGGACGCGTTTGGGTGCCCTGTTCGCGGATGCGCACGGCATAATAGCGTAGGAAATCGACTGCCTCGCGGATTTCGGCCACGGCATTCGCCAGCGTCTTGCCTGCCTCGCGGATGATGAGCGCCATGAGCGAAGCCGTTTCGGCTTCGAGCGCGTCGGCTGCTCTCTCGAGCAGCAAGGCACGCTGATCGGCCGTCTTGCGGGACCAGTCCTCGAAGGCAGTGTCAGCGCGAGCAATGGCGGTATCCGTCTCTTCGGAAGAGAGAAAGCGGATATGGCCGACAATGTCGTTCGTATCGGCCGGATTGGTGATGCGTTCGCCCTGTGTGTCTGCGGATGCGGGAGCCTGCTTGAGGAAGGCGTCGGCAAGATGCCGCAGCGTATTCTCGTCGCTGAGATCCAGCCCTGCAGAATTGCGTCGTTCCGGTGCATAAAGTGCGGAGGGCAAGGGGATGGCGTAGCCCGGCGTCTCGCGCCCAGCGAGGGTGACCGGATCGGTAATCAGTTCGTCAACCGAGATCGATTCATCCTGGATGCGGTTGATGAAGGAGGAATTGGCGCCATTTTCGAGCAGGCGTCGGACGAGATAGGCCAGCAGGGTCTCATGCGTTCCGACAGGAGCATAGATGCGCACCGGCCGATCGAGTTTTTTCGGGCCAACGACCTCGTTGTAAAGCCCTTCCCCCATACCATGCAGGCACTGGAATTCGTATTTCTCAATGGAGAATTCGGGACCGGCATAGGCGTAGATGCTGGCAAGGGTCTGGGCATTATGTGTGGCGAATTGCGGGAAGATCGCATCCGGTGCATCGAGCAGCTTTTTCGCACAGGCGACATAGGCGATGTCTGTATGAAGTTTGCGCGTATAGACCGGAAAATCGCTCTGTCCGTCTGTCTGAGCGCGCTTGATCTCGCTGTCCCAATACGCGCCCTTGACCAGTCGAACCATGATCCGGTGTTCGCTGCGACGGGCAAGATCGATGATCCAGTCCAGCACGAAAGGCGCGCGCTTCTGGTAGGCCTGAACGACGAAGCCGATTCCCTTCCAGTTTCTGAGCGCTTCGTCCAAGCAGAGGGCCTCAAGAAGATCGAGGGAGAGTTCGAGACGGTCGGCCTCTTCTGCGTCGATATTGAAGCCGATATCGTATGAGCAGGCGAGTCTGGCCAGGGTGGTCACGCGGGGCAGCAGCTCGGCCATGACGCGTTCGCGTTGCAGGCGGGCATAGCGCGGGTGGAGGGCTGACAGCTTGATGGAAATGCCGGGACCGCTATAGACGCCGAGCTTGTTGGCGGCCTTGCCTATGGCGTGGATGGCTTTTTCGTAGTCACGATAATAGCGCTCGGCATCCTCTGCGGTCATCGCCGCCTCGCCGAGCATGTCGTAGGAATAGCGGAAGCCTTTTTCCTCGAGCTTGCGACCATTTTTCAGGGCCTCGTCGATAGTCTGGCCGGTAACGAACTGCTCGCCCATCAGGCGCATGGCCATGTCGACACCGCGACGGATAACCGGCTCGCCACAACGCTTGAGCAGGGAATCGAGTGTTTTCGGCAGGCGGTTCGTCTGGGTCGTGGTCAGGAAACCGCCTGAAACGATCAGCCCCCAGGTGGCAGCGTTCACGAAAAGCGGGGTATTTTTGCTGATATGGCCGTGCCAGTTGCCTGTCGCGATCTTGTCGCGGATGAGGGCGTCGCGTGTGGCCGTATCGGGAATACGCAACAGCGCCTCGGCGAGGCACATCAGGGCGACGCCTTCCTGCGAGGACAGATCATATTCCTGGATCAGCCCCTGAACCAGGCCGGGTGTGCCGTTACGACGCAGCGCCTCGACCAGCTGGCGGGCTGTCTCACGCGCCCGGTCATTCTGTTCAGGTGTCAGGCTCGCTTCGGTGGCGAGCGCCGCAACGCGCTCTGCTTCTGCCGTGCGTGTGTGATCGGTGATCGTTTGACGCAGGGCGGAACGCTCGGGGAGGATCGAGCGAAAGGCAGAGAAGGAGGAGGCGTTCATGCAGATCCATATCGTTTCAGGTTATTTATGATTTAATACGAGCGAGAACACCAAATGAGCTATGGAAAAATTAGATGTGGGGCGAATATTATTTTGTGTGCTAGCTATGTAAAAAACCATATTCAGGGTAAATCATGAATCTTGATGAAATTGACCGTAGAATTCTCAGGATTCTCCAAAAGGACGGTCGTATCACAAATGTTGAGCTGTCCCGGCTGGTGAATCTGAGCCCCGCAGCGACTCTCGAGCGTGTGCGCAAACTTGAACACGCGGCCGTGATCAGCGGCTATACGGCGCGGCTTGACCCGGAGACTGTCAATCTGGGGCTACTGGTATTTGTGCAGGTGACGCTGGACCGTACCAGCGCGGATATCTTTGACTCTTTCGCCAAGGCTGTGCGGGCGATTCCCCAGGTGAGCGAATGCTACATGGTCGCAGGGGGCTTTGATTATCTGGTCAAGGCACGTGTGCGCGACATGAGTGCCTATCGTGCCTTTCTGGGCAAGACGCTGACCCGTCTGCCCGGCGTGCGGCAGACGCATACCTATACGGTGATGGAAGAGGTGAAGTCGGACCTCGAACTGCCGCTCTGAGGGCCGCGCCCTCAGTCGAGGCAGGCAACGCCTTGATGCAGGTCGATGGAGAGACTGGCGTTTTCCAGAGCCGACATGCTCAGGATCGGGGGCTTGGCAGGATCGCCGACCCGGTAGCGGATCCTGGCTTGTATAGTGTGTTTGTCCAGGCGCAGATTGGTGCGGTTCAGGATGGCGTTCTCGTGGACCATGCCGGTTCCGGTCTCGAATTCCTGACCGGTTTCGGTTCTGTGTAGCGAGGTCAGAGAGCGGCGCTCTATCACCAGAGGTTCGGGGGAGTTGTCGCCAGTTACCAGCGCAGCCATGCGGTGCTGACCGCCATAGGAAACGGGCAGAAGAAGCGAGGCCTGAAGGCCGCCGATCTGGGATTCCAGCATTGCTCGACGAGTGCAGGAGAAAGGCGCATCCGGGCCAAAACTCATGCCATGATCTGTCATGACAATATGGGGCAGCATGCCCAGCGACTGCAGGCCAATGACGGTATGGTTGATATTGGCCACCAGCATGATCTGGTTGCGGAAGACCGTATGGCCGAGCGTCAGGCTTGGAACCTGAACGAGATCGTTTTTCTCAGACTGGATCGTGTCATTGCGCAGGGGGGAGAGCGTGCCGATGATTTGTTAAGAGTGTCTGCGCCGTATCGTTTGATCCGGACGGGTAAGCTGCTTTTCAGGACGCATTTTTCCCGTGCCTTTTTTGGTAAGGGCACTGCAGGCAAAACAGATTTTTAGGGAAAGTGGTGAACCGGGTGGGACTCGAACCCACGACCATTCGATTAAAAGTCGAATGCTCTACCGGCTGAGCTACCGGTTCACATGAGGCGTCTGGCTACAATATGCGCCAGAAGCCGTCAACCGACTGAATCAGGTTCAGCCGGTTTTCATGCGGCTTTTAAGGCCGTGATGCCTGGGATCAGGCTTCGGGACGCATGGAGATGATGGTGTCGGGGTCTTTCACCATGCCCGACGACCCTGCGCCACGCTTGATCTGGTCGATATGCTCCATGCCGGAAACGACCTGACCGGCGATGGTGTACTGGCCATCCAGCGAGGGGGTGGGCTGGAACATGATGAAGAACTGGCTGTTGGCCGAGTTCGGGTTCATCGTGCGGGCCATGCCCAGCGTGCCGCGCTCGAACTTGGCTTCACGCGTGAATTCGGCCTTCAGATCGGGCAGATCGCTGCCGCCCGAACCGGTGCCGGTCGGGTCGCCGCCCTGTGCCATGAAGCCTTCGATGACGCGATGAAACTTCACGCCGTCATAAAAGCCCTGCTCGGAAAGGGTGCGCAGGCGTTCGGCTGCAAGCGGGGCGATATCGGGACGCAGTTCGATCACGACGTCACCGGTCTTGAGCTTCATGACGAGGCGGTTATTGGTTTCGGACATTGACTTCTATCCTTGTGTTGGCGGAGCCCTGAAAGGCTACGCGGCCTATGTCGGCTTCTCTGCCGCGTTGGGCAAGAGACGCCGGGTGATATTCTCCGGCAGATAGGGGGCTATATCGCCCCCATAGGCAAGGAGTTCGCGCACGAGACTTGAAGAGATCAGGCGGTGCTCTTCACGCGCTGTGAGAAACAGGGTTTCGAGTTCGGGAGCAAGCGTGCGATTGACGGCTGCCATGGGCATTTCGCTGGTCAGGTCCGACTCCGAACGCAGCCCCCTGACGATGAAGCGCGCACCATGGGCGCGAGCTGCCTCGACCATGAGGGTTTCGAACGGGGCAACGCTGACCTGAGCGAGGCCTGCAAGTGCAAAGGTCTCGGTGATGGCGGCGCAACGCTCGTCTATGGCGATGCGCGGGGCCTTGCGGGGGTTGAGGGCGACCCCAATCACGAGACGGTCGAGGATGCCCAATGCGCGGCGGGCTATATCGAGATGGCCCAGGGTGAACGGATCGAACGTGCCGGGATAGAACCCGACACGTTCGCGGCTCAGGGAGGCGTCAGTTTGCACTGTCATCCGGTGTTGAGTCGCCGGAAGAGGGCGTTTCCGAAGAGGCCGTCTCCTGTGCGCCGGAAACAGCGGCATCCGATTCCTCGAGCGACGTTTCGGCGTCGTCTGCTTCCGTGCCTTCCGATTCTGCGACGGGGAAGATGCTGGTCACGCGTTCTTCTGCGCCGACGCGGAACAGGGTGACGCCGCTGGCCTGACGGGCCATGACGCGCACCTGCGAGACGGGAACGCGGATCAGGCGACCGACATCGGTGACCATCATCACGTCAGTGCCGTCGAGGGTGGGGAGGGTCGCAACAACCTCACGACCGCGCTTCGGGTTGGTTAGCGTCATATTGGCAATACCCTGACCGCCGCGACCGCTGACGCGATATTCATACGCTGACGAGCGGCGCCCGAAGCCGGCATCGGTAACGGTGAGCAGGATTTCTTCCTGAGCGGCGAGCTCGTCGAAACGCTCCTGCGTCAGATCGCCGGCATCGATGGCCTCATCGGCATCGTCAGAGGCGATCTCTTCGATTTCTTCCTCTGTGCCTGCGGCGTTTGCAGCAGCTTCTGCGCGGCGCCTGGCGTTGGCTGCGCGCAGATAGGCAGAGCGTTCCTCGACGCTGGCATCGACATGGTTGAGGATGCAGAGCGAATTGACTTCGTCGCCTGTAGCGAGACGGATGCCGCGTACGCCCGAACTGTCGCGCCCGGCGAAGACGCGCAGCGTGTCATCGGTGATCTGGAAGCGGATGGAGCGGGCCTTGCGTGTGGCCAGGAAAACGTCCTGACCTTCGCGGCAGGTGGCAACACCCACGAGGCTATCGCCTTCATCGAGCTTCATGGCGATCAGGCCTGAAGCTCGGATATTCTTGAAATCACTCAGGCGATTGCGTCGGACATTGCCGCTGGCCGTTGCGAAGACGAGGTGCAGATCTTCCCACTGCTCCTCTTCCTGCGGGAGGGCGAGAATGGCCGTGATGGAATCTGTGCCCAGATCGGGCAGGAGATTGACGAGGGCGCGCCCCTTGGCCGTGGGAGAGGCCTCTGGCAGGCGCCAGATCTTCTCACGATAGGCCTTGCCGCCCGAAGAGAAGAACATGACCCATTGATGGGTATGGGCATTGAAGCTGTTGACGATGACATCATCGCCGCGACGCCCTGCTGCCGTACGACCGCGACCGCCGCGGTTCTGGGCGCGGAAGATCTCGAGCGGAGTGCGCTTGATGAAGCCGTCACGGGTGATGGTGACGACCATCTGGCCGGGCTCGATCAGGCTTTCATCCGACTGGTCGCCCAGCGCATCCGAAATTTCGGTCATGCGCGGCGTGGCGATTTCGGCACGGGCCAGAAGCAGCTCGTGACGCATCACTTCCATACGGCGGATATGGCTGCCGATGATGTCGAGCAATTCGTTGATCTTGGTGGCGACCTCGCTCAGTTCGCCCTGGATCTTGTCGCGCTCCAGACCGGTCAGGCGCTGCAGGCGCAGTTCGAGAATGCCGCGTGCCTGAACCTCGGTGAGGTGCACCTTGCCATCGACGATGACATTGCCCTCGTCATGGATCAGTTCGATGAGCGGCTGCACATCGGCAGCATTCCAGGCGCGGGCCATGAGCGATTCACGCGCAGTGGCGGCATCGGGGGCACTGCGGATAAGCGCGATGACCTCATCGATATTGGCCACGGCGATGACGAGGCCGACCAGCAGATGGCCACGGTCACGCACCTTGTTCAGATCAAAGCGCGAGCGGCGCAGAATGACGTCTTCGCGGAAGCGGATGAAGGCTTCCAGAACGTCCTTGAGGCCCATTGTACGGGGCTTGCCGTCATCGAGCGCGAGGCAGTTGACGCTGAACGAGGTCTGAAGCTGGGTGAAGCGGTAAAGCTGGTTCAGCACCACCTCGGGGGTCGCGTCGCGCTTGAGCTCGATCACGATACGCATGCCGGAGCGATCGCTTTCGTCGCGGATGTCGGAAATACCCTCGATTTCCTTGGCGCGAACGAGATCGGCGATCTTTTCCTGCAGCGTTGCCTTGTTCACCTGATACGGGATTTCGGTGACGACAATCGCCTGACGGTCCTTGCGGATATCCTCGATTTCGGCGCGGGCGCGCATCGGCACGGAGCCACGACCCGTCTCAAAAGCCTGGCGGATGCCGCGGCGACCCATGATGATGCCGCCCGTCGGGAAGTCAGGGCCGGGGATGATCTTCATCAGATCGTCGAGCGTGGCTTCCGGATTTTCAATCAGGGCAAGCGTTGCGTCGATGACTTCGCCGGGGTTATGCGTCGGGATATTGGTTGCCATGCCGACGGCGATGCCGGAGGCGCCATTGACCAGCAGATTGGGGAAGGCGGCCGGCAGAACCTTGGGTTCGCTCTCGCTTTCGTCGTAGTTCGGCTGGAAATCGACCGTGTCGCGGTCGATATCGTCGAGCAGGAAGGACGCCGATTTGGCCAGGCGCGCTTCTGTGTAACGCATGGCGGCCGGACTATCGCCGTCAACCGAGCCAAAATTGCCCTGACCGTCGATGAGACGGACGCGCATGGACCAGGACTGGGCCATACGCACCATGGCGTCATAGATCGAGCTGTCGCCATGGGGATGGTATTTACCCATGACATCACCGACCGCGCGGGCCGATTTGCGATAGGGCTTGTCGGAGGTAAAGCCGCTCTCACGCATGGCGTAGAGAATGCGGCGATGGACCGGTTTGAGACCGTCACGCACATCCGGCAGCGCACGCGACACAATGACCGACATGGCATAGGCGAGATAGGAGGAGCGCATTTCCTCCTCAATGGTCACCGGGATCTGGTCAGTCGGGGCGGCGGGCGGCGTCAGGTCGGTCAAGGCAGGTCCGTCTTGTTGTCTTTGAGGTCAGGGCGGGGCGGTCAGGCTTGCGCGATCAGAACGGGATCTCGTCGTCCAGATCACCACCCGGTGCGTCCCAGCCGCCGCCGTTGTTGCCGCCACCATTGCGAGCGGGCTGCTGGTTCATGCCGCCATTATTGCGCGCAGGCGAATTGCCGCCGCCATAGGAGCGCGACGGGCCGCTTTCGTAGCCGCCACCGCCACCCATGCCGCCACCGGAATCGCCATCGCGGTTGTTGTCGAGCAGGGTGAGCTCGCCGCGGAAGCGATCCAGAACGATTTCGGTGGTGTAGCGCTCCTGGCCGGACTGATCAGTCCATTTGCGTGTCTGGAGCTGGCCTTCGACATAGACCTTGCGGCCCTTGCGCAGGAAGCGTTCGGCGACATCGGCCAGACGTTCGTTGAAAATCACGACGCGATGCCACTCGGTGCGCTCCTTGCGCTCGCCAGAGGCGCGGTCGTTCCAGCTTTCGGATGTGGCAATGGTCAGGTTGACGATCTTGGAGCCAGACTGGGCATTCCGTGTTTCCGGGTCGCGACCCAGATTACCCACGAGAATGACCTTGTTCACACTTCCTGCCATGGCGACCGACCCTACATCCTGAAAATATAGACCATCTTAGCCCAGCAGAACGCTGCCGTCACGCCCGTGACCGAACGACGCTCGACTTTAATCCTGCGAGCAGCAATCTTACATGGGTCTCGAAACGTTCTCGTTTTCCGACCCCCCTTTCGATTCTTCCTCGCGTGGTGCTGATGTCTGATCTGCCGTACAACCAGTCCATTCGTGTGCGCGGCGCCCGTGTGCACAATCTGAAGAATATCGACGCCGATATTCCCAGGGACCAGCTGACGGTCATCACGGGGCTTTCGGGCTCCGGCAAATCCTCCCTGGCTTTCGATACGATCTATGCCGAGGGGCAGAGGCGTTATGTCGAGAGCCTGTCGGCTTATGCGCGCCAGTTTCTGGAACTGATGGGCAAGCCGGATGTGGATTCGATCGAGGGCCTCTCACCGGCCATTTCGATCGAGCAGAAAACCACCTCGAAAAATCCGCGCTCGACTGTGGGGACCATTACCGAGATTCATGATTACATGCGCCTGCTCTGGGCGCGTGCGGGTGTTCCCTATTCACCGGCAACCGGACTGCCGATCGAGGCGCAGACGGTCAGCCAGATGGTGGACCGGGTGATGGCGCTGCCTGAAGGCACGCGCCTGCTGCTGCTTGCACCGGTGATTCGTGATCGCAAGGGAGAGTATCGAAAGGAGCTTGCAGAGCTTCAGCGCAAGGGCTTCACGCGGGTCAAGGTTGATGGCGAGACCTACGAAATTGCCGAGGCGCCTCATCTCAACCGCAAGCTGCGTCATACGGTCGAAGTGGTTGTCGATCGTGTTGTGGTGAAGGCTGGAATCGAGACGCGACTGGCAGATAGTTTCGAGACGGCGCTGGGTCTGGCGGATGGCGTGGCCTATGCCGAGCCTGTGCTGCGCGAGGGAGAGAAGGCCACAATCGAGCATATGGTCTTCTCTGCCAAATTTGCGTGTCCTGTCAGCGGGTTTACGCTTGAGGAAATCGAGCCGCGTCTGTTTTCGTTCAATGCTCCGATGGGTGCCTGTCCGGTCTGTGACGGCATCGGGACGGAAACGCATTTCGATGCGCGTCTGGTCGTGCCGGATGAGACGCTGTCTCTGGCAGAGGGAGCAATCGCGCCCTGGCGGGATGCCAAGACGCCTTGGTATGACCAGACGCTTGAGGCGCTGGCGCGTCACTTCAGGGAGAAGATGACGACGCCCTGGAAAAACCTCGGCGAGGGGTTCCGCAAGGTTCTTCTGGAAGGGGGCGAGGACTCTGTTCTGTTCACCTATAAGGATGGCAAGCGCGCCTATGAGCTGAGCAAGCCTTTTGAAGGGGTGATGCGCAATCTGCAGCGCCGTCTGGCAGAGACGGACAGCATGTGGGTGCGTGAAGAGATGTCGCGCTATCAGTCCGATGTGCCGTGTCATGCCTGTCACGGGGCGCGACTGCGACCTGAGGCGCTTTGCGTACGGGTGAACCATCTTAATGTGGCTCAGGCCTCCGATCTGACCATTCGCCGGGCGCTTGACTGGTTTGGTGGGGTTGAGGCTTCCCTGACGTCACAGCGGGCCGAGATTGCGCGTCGTATTCTGCGCGAGATTCTGGATCGATTGCGCTTTCTGGATGATGTCGGTCTCGACTACCTGACGCTGTCACGCGGATCTGCCACGCTTTCGGGCGGAGAGAGCCAGCGTATTCGCCTGGCAAGCCAGATTGGCTCGGGGCTGACCGGGGTGCTCTACGTGCTGGATGAGCCCTCTATCGGATTGCACCAGCGCGACAACGAGCGGCTTCTGGGCACGCTCGACCGTCTCAAGAAGCTCGGTAATACGGTAATCGTTGTCGAGCATGACGAGGATGCAATCAGGGCTGCTGACTGGCTGATCGATATGGGCCCCGGAGCCGGTGCGCTTGGTGGCACGGTGGTGGCAAGCGGCACGCCGGATGAGGTCGCGAAAAACACGGCCAGTATCACGGGCGATTATCTCTCGGGCAGGCGGATGGTGCCCGTGCCGGAGAAGAGGCGTCCCTACGATGAAAAGCGTATGCTCAGCGTTGTCGGGGCCACGGGTAACAACCTTCATGACGTGACGGCACGTATCCCGCTCGGGTGTTTCGTGGCGGTGACGGGTGTGTCCGGTGGTGGCAAATCCACCCTTGTGGTCGACACGCTCTACAAGGCGCTGTCGCGCGAGCTGATGGGCTCAAGCCAGTCTCCCCTGCCTTATCGGGCGCTTGAGGGTGTGGAGCATCTCGACAAGATCATTGATATCGATCAGTCGCCGATCGGGCGCACCCCGCGTTCGAACCCCGCGACCTATACGGATCTCTTCACACCGATACGCGACTGGTTCGCAGAGCTGCCAGAGGCCAAGGCGCGCGGCTACAAGCCGGGCCGGTTCTCATTCAACGTCAAGGGCGGTCGCTGCGAGGCCTGCCAGGGCGATGGCGTTCTCAAGATCGAGATGCATTTTCTGCCCGATGTTTTCGTGACCTGCGATACCTGCAAGGGGCAGCGCTATAATCGCGAGACGCTCGATGTGAAATTCCGCGGCAAGTCGATTGCCGATGTGCTGGCAATGACGGTCGATGAGGCGCTGCCTTTCTTCCACGCCGTACCGCGTATTCGTGACAGGCTGGCGATACTGCAGCAGGTGGGTCTTGGCTATGTCACGCTCGGGCAGCAGGCGACGACCCTCTCGGGCGGTGAGGCGCAGCGCGTCAAACTGTCGAAGGAACTGGCAAAGCGGGCGACAGGGCGAACGCTTTATATCCTGGATGAACCGACAACCGGGCTTCATACCGAAGACGTTCGCAAGCTGCTCGATGTGCTGCACGCGCTTGTCGATCAGGGTAATACCGTTCTTGTGATCGAGCATAATCTGGATGTGATCAAAACGGCGGATTGGCTGATTGATATCGGACCGGAAGGCGGCGACGGTGGGGGCAGGATTGTGGCGGAAGGGCCGCCTGAGGTCATCGCGGCAACGCCCGAGAGCCATACAGGGCGGTTTCTGGCGCCGCTGCTGCCTGCACGATCCAGCCCGGTCGTAACACCTGTCAAAAAGAAGAAGGCCACTACAGTGGCCCGTCGAAAGGTGCGTGCTTCATGACGATTGTTGTTCCCTTCTGCGGGCGGATTACCCCCAGAGAGCGTCAGGAAAGCCTTGATGCGATCAATGCGGCGCTCAACAATATCAGGGTAATTCCTTTCGAGGATCTGACCGACGGGGAGCGGCGCACGGCGCGCATGGCGGTAGTGGCCAATCCCGACCCGGAAGATCTGCGCGATCTGCCCATGCTTGAATGGGTGCAGAGCCTCTGGGCCGGCGTTGAGCGCCTGGTTGAGGAGATGCCGCATAACGCGGTGCGTATTGTCAGGATGACCGACCCCCAGCTGGCCCAGACGATGTCTGAAGCGGTGTTGGCATGGACGCTTTATATTCATCGTGACATGCCGGTTTATCGGGAGCAGCAGGAGGCGAAGCGCTGGCTGCAGCACAAGCTTCTCATGCCTGAGGATCGCCCGGTTGGCATATTGGGTATGGGCAATCTGGGACGGGTTGCGGCCCAGAGGTTGCAGGCGAATGGCTTTCCTGTGACGGGGTGGACCCGAACGCCCTGGACGAAAGCCGATATTCCGATGATGTACGGGCCGTCCGGGCTGGAGACCATACTGCGCAAAAGCAGCATCGTGGTCGTTCTGCTGCCTCTGACGCCCCAGACACGGGGGTTGCTGGACGACTGGCGGCTGGGGCAGATGCAGGAGGGTGCGGCCCTGCTGAATTTTGCCAGAGGGCCGATTGTCGATCAGGCCGCATTGATACGGGCGCTTGACCGGGGCCATCTTGACCATGCGGTACTCGATGTGTTCGAGCGGGAGCCCCTCAAGAAGGATGATCCGCTCTGGGCGAACCCCAGGGTGACCATCCTGCCGCATATCACGGCCCCGACCCAGACAGGGACTGCGTCACTTCTGGCAGCCGGGAATATCCAGGAGTTTTTCGATCACGGTCGGATACCTGAGGCCGTCAATCGTGAGCTTGGGTACTGACGGTTTGATGTTCCCGGTGGGAGAATAGACAGGTCTTTCCCCGCCCTTGTGAGAGCCGTTCTGGCTCTACAAGGGCGGGAAACCCTGATCAGTGTTCGGCCTGATCGTAGATCGGGCGAAGCGTCTTGCCTGTTGCAGCGGCCGGAGCCGACGGGGCAGCGCTGGAGAGGTTTTCAAACGCCTCGGGATGCTGGGAAATATCGACGCCACCGACGGGCTGCGGATGATGCAGATCGTCGTATTGCAGTGGGGTGATGGAAAGCGTCTGGTCCATGGTGGGCAGAAGCTTCACATTCCATCCGCCGCCAAGGGCGCGGATCAGCCCGATATCAGCCTGATAGAGACGTGTGGCGACCTCGATCTGATGGATGCGGGTGTCGAGTGTCTGCACCTGAGCGAAGATGGCCTCGAGATAGGTGCCTACGCCGCCCTGATAGAGCGTCATTGTCATGTTCTGGGTGGCCAGGGTAGCATCCACGGCCTTCTTGAGGGCATGGTTCTCCTGGTCGAGGCGGTTGGTACGGGAGAGACCGTCCTCAACTTCGCGGAACGAGTCGAGCACCTTGCTGCGATAGGTGTCGCGCGTCTCGCGATAGGCCGACCAAGCATGCTGCAGTTCGGCGCGTCTCAGCCCGCCCTCGAAGATGGGCAGCTCGAACGAGGCGCCATAGGACCAGAGCGAATTGGCCAGATTGGCGAGATCGAAACCGTTCTGGGCGAAGCCGCCGCCAGCCTGAAGCGAGACATGCGGGTAGAAGGCCGCGCGCGCGATACCGATTTCGCGATTGGCCTGGGCCATCTCGCGCTCGGCGCTGGCGACGTCAGGACGGCGCTGGAGCAGCTCTGACGGCACGCCAGCGGGAACGCTCGGCTGGTTGAAGCCCATGACCTGCGTGGGGGCGATATGGAAGGAGGATGGCGAGGCATTGGTCAGGATGGCGAGGGCATGCTCGGTGACCTCACGCGCTGCCTGCACATCAAGCTCGGCGGCCTGAGTCGAATAAAGCTGAGCCTGGGCGCGGGCGACGTCGAGACGTGGCGCTGCCTGATGCTCCAGCTGGTTCTGCGTGATCTGCAGTGCCTTCTGATAATAGCCGATCGACTGGTTATAGATGGCGATCTGGGCGTCATAACCGCGCAGTTGGACGTAGTCTGATGCCAGTTCGGCCTGCAGACTGAGGCGCGACATGGCGAAATCAGCCGCTTTTTCCTGCGCAAACTGCTTTTGCGCGCGGACATGGTTGCGTATGGCCGACCAGAAATCGGGCTCCCAGGAGGCGAGGCCGTGATATTCCTCATCAGTCTCGGTGATATTGCCCTTGTAACGGAACAGGCGGTCGGATGACTGCTTGTTGTCGAACGCCCCCGCGCCCATGGCCAGATGGGGCAGAAGTTCGGAGCGGGCCTGTACCACAAGGGCGCGGGCCTGGATGAAGCGTTCAGCCGCTGCCTGCAGATCCGGATTGGCCTTTGTCAGCGTGGCTTCCATCTCGTTCAGGAGCGGATCGTTGAGCAGTTTCCACCAGTCGGTCGGCAGGGTGGTATCGGCGGGAGTAGCCGTCGCGAAGGGGCCCTGACCGTGCCAGTTGGCTGGCACGACGAAGGTGGGCGGCTTGTAGGTTGGCGCGAGGTCACAGGCTGACAGACCGAAGGCTGTCAGAACCGTGCCGCAGGCCAGAGCCAGTTTCTTGAAGCGATGTGTGCTCATTCCGAAGCCCCGAATCCGGACTGGTTGTAGCCGCGCTCTGGCTGGGTGACGTTGACCTTGTCGCCTTCGAGCAGATCGGCTGGCGGGTTGGCAATAATGCGGTCCTTGGGCGAGATTCCGGCCTGGATCTCGGTCGAGGTGTCGGCCATGCGTCCAACGACGACCTTCTTGTAATGAACCGTGTTGTCGTCATTAACGACTACGACCTGCATGCCCTTTTCCTCGAAGACGAGTGCCGAGGTCGGGACCTCGTAGAGATGGGCCGTCTCGTTATGCGCCTTGAGCTGAACCGAGGCGAAGGTACCCGGCCACAGAACCTCGTTCGGATTTTCCATGGTGAATTCCGATGTCACCGTGCGCGTGTTCGGGTCGTAACCGCGCGCCGTGGTCAGGAAGCTCGCATGGAACTTCTTTTCCTTGAACTGGGGCACGCTGACATCGGCAGTGACGTCGGGTTGCAGAATATAGGAGAAGACTTCTGGCACGGAGACAAAGAGACGCAGCTTGTGGACATCGGCGACCGTAAAGAGCTCGGAGGCGCTGCCGGTGCTGTTGAGATTGCCGCCGCCGTCATGGACGTAATCGCCCACATTGATGCTGCGCGAGGTCACGATGCCGTCGAACGGGGCCACGATGGTCTTGAATTTCTCAAGGGCTGCAAAATGGTCGACATTGCGTTGTGCCGCGTCGACTTCAGCCTTGGCTGATTGCTCGTTGGCATTCGAGACCGAAACCGACTGACCGGAAACCGACTGCGACTGGCCCATGGCGCGCCAGCGTTCTGCTGTCACCGCGGCGAGATGGTACTTGGCGAGAACGGCGTTCAGATCGGCCTGGGCCTGTGCATATTGCGCGTCGAGTGCGGGAGCGTTGATTTCCGCCAGCGCGTCGCCTGCCTTCACATGGGCGCCGTAATCCTTGAACCACATCTTCACGTAGCCCGAGACCTGCGGATAGATCGGAGCCTGATACCAGGCGTCGATATTGCCGGGCAGGGTGAGGGCGACCTTGTCTGGCGACTGGATGGGGTTGAGCACGGCCACGTTCGGAATGGCGTTGGCCGAGGTCTCGGTAGCCAGGGCGCTGCTATGGTGAACGCGACCGACGACGAGAGCGCCGACCCAGAGCGCGAGGACGCATCCTCCCGCAATGGCGATGATCTTGGGGGAGGTGGCCATTAGACGATTTCCTTCTGGCGGGCAGAGCGGTTGTGCAGGATCGCGTAGACGCAGGGAACGAAGAGCAGGGTAGAAATGGTGGCGACGATCAGCCCGCCGATGACGGCGCGGCCCAGTGGCGCATTGGTCGAGTTGGACGTTGCCATCGGGATCATACCGACGATCATGGCGAGCGCCGTCATGAGAACCGGACGGATACGGCCATAGCCGGCCTCGATGGCAGCGCGCAGCGCGTCGCCATGCACCTCGAGACGTTCACGGGCGAAGGAGACAACCAGGATGGAGTTGGCTGTTGCCGTGCCCATGCACATGATGGCGCCGGTAAGAGCCGGGACCGAGAGGCGGGTGCCGGTCAGGAAGAGGGCCCAGGCAATGCCACCCAGCGCGCCGGGAAGGGCGGTGATGATGATGAACGGATCCAGCCAGGACTGGAAGTTCACGACGATCAGCAGATAGATCAGCACCACGGAAACGCAGAGGCCGAAGACCAGCTGGACATAGGCACCATGCATCGTGGTGGCCTGACCATGCACATCGACAGCGGTCGTACGCGGCAGGTTGGAGGCGTCATTGGCGATGGTCTTGTTGACCTCGTCGAGGACGGCGCCGAGATCGGTGCCTTCGACGTTCACGTAGATGTCGATCTCGGACATCGAGTTGTAATGCGAGACCTCGCCCGGCGTGCCCGTGGGAACGACATCGGCAATAGCGCCCAGAAGCTGTGTCTGGTCGTTGGGATTGCCGTCACCCTTATCGATGGGAACCGTCAGCAGGTCGTTCAGATGCGTCAGCTGGTCCTGAGACGTGTAGACGTTGAGCGGGAAGGTGACGTTATCGACAGGATCGAGCCAGAACTGGGGATCGACGACGCCTGAACCGGCGAGGGTGAGCAGTTCGTTGGTTGCCAGATCGTTTTCGCTGAGGCCGGTGGCCTGGCTGAAGGTACGGTTGCCGTTGACCATGAGGGTTGGTGTGGACATGGTCTGCTGGATGACGACGTCAGCCGTTCCCGGGATCTGGCGGATCTTGCCGATCAGATGCCTGGCATAGTTGTAGTTGTCGTCAACGCTCGGGCCGGAAAGCTGGATGTCGATGGGCGCAGCCGAGCCGAAATTCAGAATCTTGTCGGTCAGGTCGGCGGGCTGGAAGGTGAAGACCGTACCGGGGAAGCGCTGTGAGAGATCCTTGCGGAGCAGGGCGCGATAATCCCAGACAGGGGATTCCTCATTCTTCAGGGCAATCGTCAGGTCGCAATCCTGCGTGCCGACTGTCGGGGTCGGGATGAAGGCCTGGTTATGAGGGCCTTCGGGCAGGCCGCAATTCGAGATGATGTTTTCGACCTTGCCTGGCAGAAGCTGGTTGATGCGGTCATCGACCAGGGCGGCAATGCGGCCAGCCACTTCGATGCGGGTACCAAGCGGCGCACGCATGTGCATCTGCAACGTGCCGGATTTCACTTCGGGGAAGAAGTCGCGGCCAGCAACGCTGTAGAGGCCCATCGAGGCGATGGAGATGACCATGAACACGCCCACGAAGGCACCGCGACGGGCGACGCAGCGCGTCAACAGGGTATTGTAGCCTTCGCGGAAGTTGTTGAAGCGATGTTCAAACCCGCGCTGGAAGCGACCGAAGAAACCCTTCGGAGCCGGAGCGTGATCGTCATGCCCATGAGCATGATGCACCTGACCGGCCAGCAGGAACTTGGCCATGGTCGGGACCAGGGTACGCGACAGGATGAACGACGCGATCATGGCGAAGATGATGGCGAGTGCCATCGGCATGAACAGGTAACCGGCAACACCTGACAGCTCGAAAAGCGGCAGCCAGACGATGCAGATGCAGGTGGTCGAGACGAAGGTCGGGATCACGATCTGGTTGGCGGCATCGATGATGGCGAGTTCGAGATCCTTGCCCATTTCGAGATGGGTATCGATGTTCTCGATCATGACGGTGGCGTCATCAACTAGGATGCCGACCGCAAGGGCGAGACCGCCTAGGGTCATGATGTTGATGGATTGCCCGGCCCAGCCCAGCCCGATGATGGAGCAGAGAATGGCAAGGGGAATCGAGGTCGCGATGATGACCGTCGAGCGCCATGAGCCGAGGAAGAGCAGGACCACGATGCCGGTGAGGAAGGAGGCTGTGATCATTTCACGGACCACGTCCATGATCTGCTCTTTCACCATGACCGAGGCATCGGCAAGGATCGAGACCTTGACGTCAGGCGGCAGGATGGCGCGCAGGCGGGGAAGCAGGGCCTTGGTCGCAGAGACCACGTCCAGAGTGGAGGCGGTGCCGCCCTTCTGGGTGATCATCTCAACGGCCTGACGGCCCTTGACGAGAACGAGGTTGGTCTGCGGATGGCCGCCGCGATATACGTCAGCGACATCACGGATATAAATGACGGCATTGCCGACGCGCTTGACCGGGATATTGGCGATGTCTTCCATCGATTCCGGTGCGGCGTTGGTCTGAACCATCCAGTCCATGGCGTCGATCTTCTGATCGCCGGCCGGCAGGACGATGTTCTGGGCGGTAAGGGCCGCCTGAACGTCAGCCGCGGAGAGATGATGCGCGCGCAGCTGCTCCTGGTTGAGAGACACCATCACGAAGCTGTCCATGCCGCCATAGGGATGGGCGACAACAGCACCGGGAACGGTGGCGAGAAGAGGACGCACGCGAATGACGCCGAGCTTGAAGAGGTCAGACGGCGTCTGCTTTTCGGACGTGATCTGGAGCGCGATGACAGGAACCTGGGACGGGTCGAGCGCCACGATCATCGGGGCCGGAACCTTGGGAGGCAGGCCGAGGAGAATCGTCTGGGAAATAGCCGTCACTTCTGCCTCAGCCGTGCCGACAGGCGTGCCGGGCTGGAAGTAGATGTTGACGATCGAACGCCCGTAATAGGAATTCGATTCCATATGCTCGATGTTCTGGACCGTCGTCGTGACGGCCAGCTCGAAATTATAGGTGATTCGTCCGGCGAACTCATTCGGGAGCAGCCCCGGATAGGTCCAGATGACCGAAACGACAGGCACCTTGATTTCGGGGAAAACGTCGGTCGGCGTCTTGAAGATCGACATGATCCCGAACATCAGAATCAGGATCGAAAAGACGACGAAGGTCAGGGGCCGCCTTAGGGCAGTTACGACGATGGCGTTCATGAACTCATGCGCTCTCTTCTCGTGCGAAGGGAAGATGCCTTACGGCAGTTTGTTCTGTTTCATTAATCTGAATTAATATTAAGAAAATGAAATCAGCGGATTTATGCTGTCCATTACTTATCCAGATCACTCATCTTCGGATCGTAGAGACGCAGACATAAAATGTCGCATAAATGTTGTTTTACAAACTCGTGACAAGCGCGTCGGAAATCATGGTCTATGGCAATTCGCCATAATCTATTCTTGACATTATGGCTCAATGCCATTAATAAATGGTTAATCGTCCAGAAGTCGGGTGGACTTCAAGGTGCAGCTGGTCGGTTGAAGCTGATCATAACGCGACGGCGTGAGGCGCAGGGAACGGGTGAAGACGTGCTTGTTCACGTCTTGTTCTTGCTGTGCCCAGCTTCAAGCGCTCTGTCTGCGAATGAAGAAGGCTGTTTTCTGGATGTGCGATGAAAACAAGGACGTCAAGAATGGTCCCCCTCTGGTCTCCTGGGCGGCTCTGGCATGTCGCAAGGCGTGTTTTTGCCCATGTGAAACGCCGTGTCCTGCTGCTGGAGCACCAACTCTGGGTGCAGAGCTGCAAGACGAAGCGCCATCTCGCCGTCGGTGCGGCCATTCAGAACCCCTTTCAGGAGAAAGTCGGTCGAGACGCGCAGACGATTGGAAAGAGACAAGATGAGGAAAACACTTGGCGCGCGATCGCCTTTCTCAATCTTGTTGAGGGTCGAGGCGTCGACGCCTAGCAGGCGTGCGCATTCGCTCTGATTGGGGAAGACCAGCTCTCTTGCCCAGGTGATGCGTCTCCCGATGGCGCGCTGAACGATTGCGAGTGAATCGGGGCGTTTGTGTTTGGCCATGGGGCATTCATAGCAATGGCTCATTGCCAAATCCAGTAGGTAATTTCCGGAATGGTCTATGTGCCCTGCAATGGCATTTAGCCACTCTTGTTGCAAAGGTCGGGTTGGATGAGGATCGCAAAAGAACGTGGCAGGCGTGCTGCGACAGGGGAGGCGCTTGCCAGAGCCCTGGCGGCACTGAATGGCGCAGCACCGCTGCGTCAGCCGCCCAAAGCAATGCCGGGTACTGATGAGCGTGATGAGTCTGGGGCCTTGCCTGCAGGGCATCCGGTCACATGGCTGGCACTTTGGGAAGAGAGGGAGCCGCCCTCTTATTTTGACGCCATGCGCGCGACGTCGCGCCTTTAGTGTGCCAGCGCGAACGGCGTGGTTTGTGGGCAGGGCATTTGTGTGTGGAAAGGCGTTCTGGCGCCTGATTATCCGGAGATTTCCCGTATGAGAGAAGGCGCCAACGAAGACAGGTTGACCCTGTCGGACGCACAATCCTGTTTGCCGACGCCAGAGCGTATGAAACGCAGTCGTTTCCGCAAGGACGGCGATGCAGTCAGGGTTCTGTCGACCGTAGCCTGGCTGTATCGAGCTGGCGATATCGGTGATGATGAAGTGGCGGCCAGCGAGCGCTGGCGAATGGAATATGACTACGCGACGCTGGGTGTCGTTGACGCCGAAGGGCCGAAACGGAGCGGTGAAGCGGGAGATATCCATACCTGGATGCTCGGACGTGGGAAATGTTCCGAGAGATTGCGAAAGCTCGCCCAGCTTCTGGGGCAGAGCCTTCATACGCGTATAGAGATGATGCTTGTGCGGGAGATGAGCTTTCCCGACATGGCGGCGATGATTTTCCCCGAGGGGCCTCGTGCTTCGGCGCGTACCAAGACCGCGGCACAATGTGCATTGGCGCTTGAGAGATTGAGTGAGTATTATAGTAATAATAACTTGAAAAAATAATAATATTATAGTATATATAAATCATAATGAAATAGATGCGGATTGCCGCCGTGACCGACATTCTGGTCGGAGACGTGGTTTCGTGCCGAAGAAGTTTTCTTCTCGTCGTGAAGATAATGCCAGGCGAAGCCGTTCTATGTCCGTTCATAAGCATGTCAGAGTTGCGGCACCGGGCTGATCTCGATCTGTGCTGGGTCGATCTGGCTGACGCGAATTTGCCGATACCCGATATGCGTCTGCGCGGGGTGCCCTGTCGAAAGCAACTGGAGAGTCTTACCCGGATCGGACGTATGCAAGCTGATGTGCATTCGCTGATCATGCGGAAGATTACTGAGGAAATGCGTCAGATCGACAGGATGTGCTTCAAAGGAACCGGATGTGAAACGATCGGTGCAAGAAGAAGAATTCTCAGGGACTGCTGACGTCTCCACAAAAACAAATTGGAGCCAAGATGGAACAGAGGCTCGGAAAACGAGACCGCCTTCAGGGCGACGCCCTCAAAATCCTCTTCCTTGATCATCTGAAGAAGACGGGAAATGTGTCTGAGGCTGCGCGTGCCGCCGGGATTGATCGCAAGACGGCTTATAACTGGCGGCGCGGCGATGAGATATTCAGCGACCACTGGAAGCAGGCCCTTGAGGAAGCGACCGATCTGATCGAAGCCGAGGCCCGTCGTCGGGCGCTCGAGGGCTATGAGGAGCCGCTGCTTTATGGTGGGCGTCTGATTTGCGACTCCGATGGCAAACCGGTAACGCGAAAGCGATATAGCGACGGGCTCTTGCGCATGTTGCTGCGGGCTCATCGTCCGGCCAGCTTTCGCGACGTGCGTGTGAATGTCGATGAATGCGAAGTGGAATTATCTCTGACCGAGGGCGATGAAGCGCTCTAGGTCGGCGTTTGCCCTGACGCCTGTGCAGGAGCAGGCTAATCGTTTGCTCGGTGGCGAGGCACGTCACATTTTTCTGCGGGGTGGTTCGCGATCAGGTAAAACATTCATTCTGATCAGGGCGCTTGTGGTCAGGGCGTTGCGCGTGCCGCAGTCGCGTCATGGTGTGTTTCGGTATCGTCAGGTCGCTCTGCGGGCGAGCATCATTCAGGACACGTTTCCGAAGGTCATGCGCTGCTGCTTTGCGCATATACGCTATAAATGGGACGGCCAGAGTAATCGTGTGATTTTTCCGAACGGATCGTCGATTTTTTTTGGCGGGCTGGATGACTCCACACGTACCGAGAAAATTCTCGGACTTGAATTTGCAACCATCTATCTGAATGAGGCGAGTCAGATCAGCTATGGTGCGCGTAACATGCTGCTGACGCGGCTTGCGCAGCGTTGCGCCTTGACGGTTCGCGAATATATCGACGCAAACCCGCCGACGACCGATCACTGGCTCTATGCGCTTTTTGAGAGCGGTATCGAACCGCGATCGGGTCTGCGCCATGGAACACCGAAGCTTTATGCGTCGATGGTGATGAATCCGGATCAGAACCGCGCCAATCTGAGTGACGCCTATCTACAGCAGCTGGAAGCTCTGCCGGAGCGTGAGCGCAGGCGTTTTCTGCTTGGTGAGTATCAGACGGTGATCGAGGACGCGCTCTGGCGCGTGGATATGTTCAGGAGATGTCAGGCGTGTGAGGAACAGGACCGTGAAGTACTGATCGGGCAGTTGCGGCGTATCGTGGTGGCAGTCGATCCGTCCGGGGCTTCTGGCCCTTCTGATCTGAAGGCCGACGAAATCGGCATTGTCGTGGCGGGCGTTGATCATGACGGGGTCGGGCATGTTCTCGAAGACTGTTCCCTGCGCGATACGCCGATGGCCTGGGCCCGTCGTGTCATGCAGAGCGTGGCGCTCTGGCGGGCCGACAGGGTCATTGCCGAACGTAATTTTGGGGGGGCGCTGGTGGAAGCAACCCTGCGCAGTATCGATCCGGCGGCGTCATTGAAAATGGTTGTGGCCTCGCGCGGGAAAGCAGCGCGCGCCGAGCCGATTGCTGCGCTCTACGAGCAGGGGCGGGTGGTGCATCACGGGCGGTTTCCGGAGCTTGAATCCCAGCTTTGTCTGTTTTCCATTCGGGGGTTTGGCGGTGCGTCGTCACCCGACAGGGCTGATGCGCTGATCTGGGCGCTGAGCGAATTGATGATTGAGCCGCAGCCAGCGCGAGGCCGCTGGCAGGACCAGGGATGGTTCAGCCTTTCACGGTGAAGGAATTTTCATGGATTGGATGGCGTTGCAGGGGCGTTATGCCATGCCGCCCGGCGCGTCTGCGCGCACGAGGCGGTTGCTGGCCCTGCAGAAAGTGCTCGCAGGGACGCAGTATGATTCGCTGCCCTATCCTTTTGCGAGCGAGCGTAGCGTTTCGGGAGAGTATATTCCGCTTTCGCAGAGACGGCCTTCCGTGCGGACCAATCTGTGCCGTACCGTTGTTGATGAGGCAGTCTCGCTTTTATTCGGCAATACTCATTGGCCGATGGCCGTTGCGTCGCATGAGTCGACATCAAAAGCGATGAACGCTTTTGCTTTCGAGACTGGTCTGCCTGCTTTCATGATGCAGGTAGCGACATGCGGGTCTGTCGGATCGGTCGCAATATGGGTTGAAGTTATGGGGAGCAGTCCGCGTTTTTCGCTTCTGGAAACCGCCTATCTGACACCTGACTGGGACCAGTATGGCGCGCTTTTGACTGTGACCGAGCGCTATATGGTTTCAGGGGCTGATCTGAAGGCAAGCGGATACGCCGTGTCGTCTGACGCCTTGTCGTCCCGTTTCTGGTGGCAGCGTCGCTGGACCCGTACCGGAATGGACGTTTTCGTGCCGGTTCCTGCAGGAGAGGAAGGTGGTGACGTTCTTGATGAGAAACGATCCAGCATTCATGATCTTGGTTTCGTCCCTGTGGTCTGGATCCGCAATCCGGGCGCTGTGTCAGCGACGGAGCCGGATGGAGAGTGCAGTTTCGAAAAGGCCATCGATACGGTGATCGAGGCGGATTATCTACTTTCGCAGGCGGGACGGGGGCTGAAATACGGTTCCGATCCGACGCTTGTGCTGAAGACACCTGAGATTCTGGAGGGCGTGGCACGTCAAGGCGGCGCTGCCTCGGCTTTGACCTTGCCGCCCGAAGGTGATGCGAAGCTTCTCGAAATCAATGGTGCGGCTGCGGGAGCTGTCCTGGCCCATTATCGGGAATTGCGTCAGCTCGTGCTGGAGCAGCTTCATGGAAACAGAACCCATGGTGATCGCCTGGGCGCGCCTCAATCGGGACGCGCGATGGAGCTTATGTGTCAGCCTTTGATCTGGATGGCAGACCGCCTGCGCGGGACTTACGGCGATGGCGGTATTCTGCCGCTTTACCGGATGCTGTGTCGCTTTTCAGCAGTGCTGTCTGACGGATTGATAATCGGGGGGCAGGTTCTCAGGGATCTGGATCCTGCAGGTCTCTCTCTGCACTGGCCTGCCTGGTTTGCTGCTGATGAAGCCGAGCTTCTGCCTATGGCAAAGGGACTGGGAGAGGCTGTGAATGCTGGCCTGCTGAGCCAGGAAACCGCAGCCCGGCTTTATGCCTGCGCTGCCGGCGTTGCGGACCCCGCTGCGGAATGGACCAAAATCATGGCTGCGCGTGCAGCCTGAAGAGAACCCTTTTAGGGGAAATGGAAATGCCAGATGACATTGATGCGCTTCGTCGTTCTCTTGCTGAACTTGCTGCGGAGCGGGAAGGCCTCGTTCGGGCGCACCAGGAAGAGATGGCTCGGGTGACACAAGCTGCACGCGAAACCGTGCTTGCCAATGCCCTGCGCGCTGAGGCGATGCGCCTTGGAGCCCATGACCCCGATGCTGTGATGCTGCTGATGGATCGTTCCGGGGTTGGATGGTCGGAACAGGGTGAAATAACGGGCGTGGAAGACGCCATGGCGCAGGCGCGTCAGGCGCGCGGCTTTCTGTTTCGGGATCCGCATGGGACGGCCGCTGCTCAAGGCTGGGAAGGCGCCGTGCCGAAACCGGCTTCTGTGCAGGTGCAGGATGCGCGTGGTCTGGCTGCTGCGGAATATGCCGCACGCAAACGTCAGTTTCTCGCAGGCATTATCTGAAAATTACGGGTCAGGGATGAAAAAATGGGTATTGAGAATTTTCCTGAACAGTTGCGTGCAGCCATTCAGCAGGGCTTTCTGGCGCGCGAATTTGAAACGGGGCTGAATGCGCGGCTCGGGTTTCGTGCCGTTGCCGATCGCGAGATTTTTCCCAATGCGATCGGTGAAACGCTGACAAAGACGCGCAAGAGCCTCAAGGCGCCGGTTGTCGAGCCGCTTCTGCCTTCAGGGAATACGAATTTCGATAATGGCCTGTCGCCCAGCGGATGGTCCGTCGAGCAATATACGCTCAGTATCAACCAGTATGGCGATACCATCGACCTCAATATGGTGACGACCGGAGTGGGCATTGCTTCGCAATTTCTGGCGAATGCGCAAACCAATGGCTTTCAGGCCATGCAGTCTCTGGATCGCCTGGCGCGCAATGCCTTGTTTGCCGGTGTGCCAGGCGGTGTTGGGGGGTATCTGGGCGGTAATACCCGTGTGACAGCGACGGCTACTGCGAAGACAACGACGATTGCAGTCGATGATATTCGCGGTTTCCAGTTCGTGATCGTCTCCGGGCTGGTGAGGCCAGTCAATGCCAGTCCCGGTATGACGGTGACGGTTGGCAGTGGTGTCTATACGCTTATTGCCGCGACGGCTGATCAGAGCAATGTCTCGACGGCGCCGGGTGGCATTTCGGGGCAATTGCAGTTCTCGACAGGTGTTTCTGTTGCAGATGCGACGACGGGTAATGCCGTTGTGGCCGCGACCGCGCCTCTCGTCTTGCGACCTAACGGTAAACGAAGCACAGCCGATCTGCGCCATGCGGATGGCGATACGCTTGGTATTCAGCATGTTCTGGCGGGTGTGGCGTCATTGCGCCGCAATAACGTGCCGATGATCAATGGGGCGTATAACTGCTATCTTGATGATCTCCAGCTTCTTTCGCTGTTTCGCGATGCAGATTTCAAATATCTTTATCGCGGTGCCTATGGCTCGGAAGAGTATCGCTCGGGCCAGATCATCGAGTTGCTCGGTGTCCGGTTCGTGCCGACGACGGAGGCGCCCCAACAGGCTTCTCTTGGAGGTGGGCCGATCCATCGTGCGTTGCTTTTGGGGCAGGGGGCGCTGGTGGAGGGAGACTGTGCCTGCATTGGACATACCGACATTCCTGATGCCGAACGGGCCCTGATCGAGATGGTGGACCGTGTGGCCATGGTCACGCGCGAGCCGCTCGACCGGCTGAAGCAGATCATTGCGCAGTCATGGTACTGGATCGGCGGGTTTGCCCTACCGACTGATGTGACCGCCGATGTGTCGATCATTCCGACAGCGACCAATGCCTATCTCAAGCGTGGCGTTGTGATCGAGAGTCTTGGGACGGATGCAGCCGGTTTCGGTCTGTGAACGAGGCCGATTCAGTTTCTTGTGGCGCCGTTCCTGGGGTGGAGATGACAGGCGGGGCGCTGACCGAGGACGAAAAGACCGAAATCAGACGGTTCTGCGGTTATGCGGCGCTTGGTGACGTGGCAAGCGGCGAAAGTTCGTGGCGGTTTTTTCAGAACGCGGGAACACTCGAGTGGCGTCTGAACACGCTTGCCGGGTCTGAGAGAAAAAGGCTGCGGTATTTTCTCGCGACCCTGATCCAGATGGAGCGTGCCGTGCAGTCTGTCTCGGAAAATCTGGATACTCAGGCTGTTTCCGCCTGGACGCGTAATACGCGCGAGCTGTCCGAGCGCGTGCGTCTTTTCGATTGGTGGCGCCGTCGTGTGTGCGGATTTCTCGGGATCATGCCCGGGCCGGACTTGCGGGATTACGCTTCTGTCGTCGTGTAAATAAAGAGCGGGAGGGAAGCCGATGCGAGCCATGCAGCAGCGTGTGGATGCAGGCTTTGCCAGAGCGGCGCGTCGCCTTGGGACGATAGGACGACATTATCGCGTGGTCGATCCGTTGAAGCCACTATCAACACTCATGGGCACGCCTTTTCTGTGCTTTGATGCCGATGCTGGTTTTCAGATGCGCAAACCTCGCATGTGGGCGCGACCGATGGTCTATGCGTTGAGCGATGCCCCGTCGTTGTGCATCGGCGATATTCTGCAGCAGGAAGAGCGTTTCTATTTCGTTGCCGAAATTGAAGCATTTCGTCCGCCGCTCTGTGTCGCCTGCAACAAGTGTATCTCGATTTTCGGGATGCGCGGCGTTACGCAGCTTCATGTCGGGCAATGTCCTGCGAGCATCGTGCTGACCGGAAAAGGGGAGGATAGCCACAGTGGCATGCCGGGCGCGCTGCGCTCGGGAAGTTACATGCTGTCTCTGCCGGTTCTGCCTGGTTTTTATCTAGTGCCGTATATGCAGATCATCGACGAACTGGGGCTGCGTTATACAGTTGATTCGGTGGAATTGTCGCGGAACGGAACGCGCGCCATTGTGTCGTTGCAGCAGATCTGATCATGACAGATCTTTCCTCCGTCACGCGTGGGTTGGCCCTTTGCTGTGCCAGCCGTTTTGCCGATATCGCGGCGGCTTCGTCATTCTGGAGCGCGCAGAAAGTCTTTTTTCGGGTCGGGCCTCTGATGCCTTCTGATCTGTTCACCTCTCCCTCGCTGCGTGAAGCGGTGAGCTATGTGACCATCGCGCCCCTGTCCGGCGGGTATGAAGGCCTGTCTACTCCACTGGGGCAGGAATGGGTGGAGACATTGCGTATTCCTCCTGTCCTTTCAGTCGAGACCAGGGGCGGGACAGCGCAGTTCCGGCTGACCTCTCGCAGGGCGGCGCCCGGCATTATCGCCTTGATATGGACGCCGCCGGGTGGTGAGCCGCGTGTGGCGCGTCATGTCGCAGATGCGCAGGAGACAGAGGCGCAGATGGCGCAGAACCTGGCGTCGCAGTTCGAAGGGGCTGTGGCTGATGAGGACAGGCTGAGCGTCTCCGCAGGGAGTCTGAAAGCTGTTACTGGCGGCTATGGTCGGTCGAGCTGTCTCATCAGGCGTCAGAGCCAGATTTTCAGACTTTCTCTGTGGACCAGCGCCTGCGAGATGCGACCGGCGCTGGGCGATCTGCTGGTTTCGCGCCTTTTGCCGCAGGACTGGCTTGCGCTGACCGATGGACGGCAGGCGCAGATTTTCTTCGAGGGTGAAGACGATCAGGACGCGATGCAGACCCAGTCTTTGTTTCGTCGGGATGTTCGGGTGCGCGTTATTTTTGACAGATATGACTCTGTCTGGTCGCCACAGATGGTGGCTGGTGGAGGCTGGTTTCATGCGAATGGTCTCCCTTTTTCCTTTGATACCGCCCCCGACCAACTGCGCGCCGAGATACCAGAAGAGGCGCTCGATGCCTTGGCTGCGGCGCAGGAAATGCCAGCCGCTTATCGGAACTGGGACACGGATTGCGATGGGACCGTCCGGCCAATGCCCTGATCAGTTTAGGTCACTTCCAGAAAAGAAGGATCATTCATGCCACAACTCATACAGAGCGGCGCCCTGAATACAGCGGCCCTGCCTGTGCCTGATCTGTATATCCAGATCGCCCAGCCTGAAACCCTGTTGATATCCGGAGTTTCTTCCGGGTTGCTTGGAATTGTCGGTACGGCCTCATGGGGCCCGGTTGATGTATCAACGCTTGTTGGCAGTGTCGGTCAGTGCCGGGAGTTTTTTGCCGGAAAACGCGGCTGGGCGTCCAATCTCAATGTCGCTGTCGACGTGGCCGTGCATCAGGGGGCGAGCCAGTTCTGCCTTGTGCGGGTAACCGACGGGGCTGACAAGGCAGCGCAGGCCAGTCTGGGGGCGGCCCAGATCAGGGCACGTTATACCGGTAGCGCGGGCAATGCAGTCGTCGTGAATGTGACGCGCCAGAGTTACCGTGACGGGCAGTTCGTTCTGAGCGTCTCTCATGAAGAACTGGGAGCGACGGCCTATACCGGAGCGGACTGGACGGCGCTTGCTCAGGCTCTCGCTGCAGATACCCAGGCGCTTGTGCTGGTCGAAGTTGCCGGCGACGCCGCGATTACGGAAACCGGATCCGTGCAGCTCGCCGGGGGCGCCGATGGAAGAGAGCCTGCGCCGGGGCGTTTTGTCGGTGTCGCGGAGGCGAGAACCGGGCTTTATGCCCTGACCAGCCAGGGATGCAGTGTGGCAACCCTCGCAGGTGTGGGGGATACAGCGACGATGGTGCCGATGCTCGCTTTCGGGCGTGACGAGGGCATCTACATGATCGCAGCCGGGCCGAAAGGCGAAACACTGGCTCAGGCCATACAAAGCAAGACGGCTTATGGTCTGTGGTCGCATGCATTGAAATATATGCATGGCGACTGGCTGTGGTGGAATGACGATACGCTCGGTTTGCAGCTGGTCAGTCCTGCGGTTTTTGCTGCCGGAAAACTGGCTGCGCTTTCACCCGAACAGTCAGGGCTGAACAAGCCTCTGGCGGGTATTGTCGGGAGTCAGAAGAACGGCCTCGAAGCGACGCGTTTCGGCTATTCGCTGGCCGAGCTTGGTGCCTTGATCGAGAATGGCATCGATGTAATCTGCAATCCTTCGCCGGGGGGGCAGTACTGGGCGATCCGTGCCGGGCATAATACCTCGCAAAGCGCGGCGGTGCAGAGCGACGCGTATACCCGTCTGACCAATTACCTTGCGCGGTCGCTCGAAGGCACGATGGGTCAATATGTCGGCAGCGTGATCAATGACAGTCTGTTTGGCAATATCCGTGCGTCGATACTGGGCTTTCTCTCCAGCCTGTTGTCGCAGGGTATTCTCGGTGTGACTGGTGGTCGCCTGCCTTATGCGGTGCTGTGTGACAGCAGCAATAATCCGGGGGACCGTGTCGCGACGGGGTATGTGCAGGCCGATGTGCAGGTGCAGTACCAGGGGATCAACGAGAAATTCATCATCAATCTGCAGGGGGGCGCCTCTGTGAGCGTCAGCACTGCCAGCGGGAGTGTCTGATCCATGGTGAATCCCTACAGTATCGGTCGGGACTGCCGGATAACGCTGCTCTGGAACGGATCGCGGATCGATCTACGCGACGTGACCGGATTTCAGTCCGAGCAGCACACGATTATCCAGCGTGCGACGCCACTCAACGGATTGCCGGTCGAGTTCAACACGCCCAGCGGGTGGCGCGGCGTTTTTACCATCGCACGTGCCAATGCCAATCTCGACAGTCTGGTCGCTGCAATTGAAGCGGCATTCTGGAATGCCGGCAGTATCGGGAGCGGTACGCTGTATCAGTATATCCGTGAGCCCGATGGGACGACAACGACCTGGGAGTATAGCGGGGTGTCTCTCTCGCTGAAGACCGATCGATGGCAGGCAGAAGGCATGATTCACCAGCATGTCCAGTTTTATGCGTCGTTGCGGAGCAAGATTTCATGATGAAATTGCCGGAAGAACTCGAGATTGCTCCCGGGCGCACGCTTGCGCTGCGGGAGCTCGACCCCGGGGATATGCTTGATCTCATAGAGGCTGGGGGAACGGCAACCGCAGGCGCTGCCGCATCGACCTGGCTTTCCTACGCGCAGATGGTCTGTTCGGTCAGGGCCGTGAATGGCGTGCCGGTGCAGATGCCTGTCACGAAAGACGAGATTCGTGATCTGGCCCGTCGTATCGGCAATGACGGTATCATGCTGCTTCAGACCTTTTTCTTCGATGCCGACTCTCCGCAGGATGCCGTTCTGGACACGGCAAAAAACTGAGCGGGCACCCTGTTTTCAGGGAGATTCTTTATCTCCTGAGAAGTGGGGTGCCCTGGTCTGTCGTTACCGCATGGTCGCGTGCGCGACGTATGGCAGCTTGCGTTGTTCTGGCCGAGCAGGACGGTTTTTCATTCGACTGGCAGCAATGTCGCTATCGGCAGGAATAGGCTCGGATGAGAATAATAATGGCTGAAAAACCGATTCCCTTTTCGCCAACGCGCCTGCTCTGGCCGCGTCTTTTGCGCTCAGGGCCCTTGCGTTTGCCTTTGGGATCTTTCGTGCCTCCTGCACGTGTCAGGAAAATTTCTGGCGCTCGGGCGGTGGCCTCGCTCGTGCGAAGCGAGACTTTAGCGAGATCTGTTCTTTATCGCGCCGGGTCTGTTGTCTTGTCTGCCCGTCGTCCTCTGAAGTTCCTTTCCAGCCAGCGGATTATCCCTGCTGCGACGCAGCAGCCAGGCAAAGCGTCGCTGCGGGCATCGATTTTTTTTGCGGGGGGAGCAGGTGTTGGAAGCAGTTGGCTCCAGTCACCAGTTCCGGTGGGACCGATTTCACGTGATGAGAGGCTGCGCGGGGCGGCTTCGGGATCGGAGGGGACGCGGCGTTCTGCTTCCGGTTTAACATGGCAGGTTTTGCAGACCGCTATGAGTGGGCGGCAGGGCTTGTTATCGTTGAAAGCGCTTCCGTTGGTCTCTTTGAGTAAAGCGTCGGCGCTACCTCTTCGGTCTCATCAGCCGATTTCAGGTGGGGCTGTTTTTCCCAGTCGGGGGAGGCCGGTCCCGCTATCGCCAATAGCAGACCGTCGGCTCTTTTCCGTAGGATCGGTGTCGATCGCGTCGCAAAAGCGGAAAGACAATCAGCCTCAGGTTGATGGTGAGGCAGCTGGTACGCCCGGGATTATAGGGCGTTTCCAGCGCACTCATGGGCTCTGGAATCAGGCGGGACGGCATATCGAAGTTTCGGTCGTTCCTGATTTTGCCGGAGCTTTACGGCGAAACAATGTGCTCATTAAGCAGCCTGAAGCAGAGCAGAGCGAAAGCGACTTGCTTGATCGGAACAGGCATCCTGATGGCGTCATGGAAATGCCTCGCGGGCAAGAGCGGGTGTCTGCTCTGGGTGACGAAGGGTTTCATATGAATATGCTTCGTACGCGCAGCGCTGTGGTCGATGAGATCGCCATGCCACAATACCCGAATATGAGTTTCGGCTTCATGTAAGAGAAGAAAAAATGGGCATATCGCTTCTTCAGGTCGAGAATGCGCTGGGTGCTATAGGCCAGCTCGACCGGGCGGCCCCTGTGACCCTGGGAAATCTGGTTCTGAGTGGCCCTGAAGTGCCCGATGAACTGGTTATTGGCGGTCGTCAGGTCCTGATTATCCATCGCCTTCTCGGGGGCGGGCGTGTGATCGATTCAGTCGGAAACGATCCGGCGCGGTTGGTTTTGACGGGGCGTTTTATAGGCCCGATGGCCACGAGCAGGGCGCGCCGTTTGGAAACGATGCGCGAGGCAGCACAGGTTCTGGCATTTTCGGTTGCTGATCTGTCTGCCCGCGTCTGGATTGCCGAATTTTCCTGGTCGTATCGGGCGCGAGGGACAATCTGCCCCTATCGTCTGGTGCTGGAGCGGGAAGTCAGCCCGCCTGTGTTGGTGCCCATTTCATCGGAGACCGCCAGTATGGATATGGTCTCGGGTTTGGGTGTTTTTTCGACAATGCTCGGTCAGATGACCGATTCAGGATGGATTGGCACGACCATGATTTCATCTGTTGTGGGGCAGATCATGCCGATAGCCCAGATTCTGGGTGTCGGGGGCGCAGTGGCGCATGCGCAGGATGCGCTGGGAAAGGCCAGTTCGCTCTGGCAAAGCGCTACCAGTGTCAGCCGGATACCCACGGCCGTCGCCGCAGTCGAATCGGATCTTTCTGTGGCAGGAAATAGCCTGTTGAAGGTTAGAAATGAATCTGGCCTGGCTCTGGACACTGCACAGGTCTCGAATGCGGCCGATCTGGTGACACTTTCGCAAAATGCCGGTGCCGCGACTTTGAGTGTCGATGCCGGAAGTTATGTCAGCCGCGCGCAGACCCTTATTGGTTCGTGACGGCCACTACCGGAGAATATCCTTTTCGGGAGAAGACGGTGCCGCACTGAAGTATTCCGAGGAGAAAAGAGAATGAAGATACAGGTGACGTCAGATGATGTTTCGCTCTTTCATCTCGCTTTGCGCTATTTTAGTGACGCCATGCAGTGGTGGCGTATTGCTGAAAAAAACGGGCTTTCCGATCCCGATCTCACCTGTTTCGACGCACCGGTGCAGATCATTCTGCCTGATGAGAGCGTTTCTTATGGGAGCGAAGGTTTGCCGCCCTCATGACAGAGCTGATGCGTAATTGGAAAGCCCGGCTTCTGATTGATGGCGTGAGGCAGCAGGATCTGCATGTAGGGGGCTTTCGTCTGGAATGTACCCGCTATGCACGCTGCGACACGGCGCTCATCAGAGTGGTCACCAAGAACAAAACCGTGTTGCGCGGTCTTGTGGAAAATCGCTCAGGCTTTGATCGGCCGGATGTGATGCTGCAGGTGGCGCAGGGCGACGAGGAATGGACGACGGTTTTTCACGGTGTGCTCGATGCGCTGAACAAGGAAAATGGTAACGCGCTCTTCGTGCTGGAGTGTCGGGATTATATGGCCTTTCTGCTCGATACACGCCTTGCCGCTTCCTGGAGCAATCAGACCGCGCTCGAACTGGTACAGGAAGCGGTGCAGCGTGCCGGCCTGACTTTCAGGACGGATATCGTGTCCGGGACTACCGATGCTGCCGCGTATTGTGGGCAGTTCTGGCAGCTGGAGCACAGGCGGCTCTCCGCCGTCACGCAGAATCGGTATCAAACCGCTTTTGATATCGCGTTCTCCCTGTCGCGCGATCATGGATATGAGTGCCACGCATCGGGTAAAACGATCCATATCCACGAGCCCTATGCTGTCGGTGAGGGCGGTACACGACTTTTTTCTCCCGATGGTGTCAGCGTGCAGTCTTTCAGGCACGATCTTGGTCTCGCACGGAATGTCGTTGTCGGTGTGCAATCGTGGGATTCACGCCAGAGGGCGCGAAGCGAGGTTTATTTCGACGGGCAGAATTTCTCGAGCGAGATGCCGGGCGCCAATGCCGCGCTTTATACGTTCAGGGCGCCAGGGCTGCGCATGGACGATATAAGGCGCCTGGCAAAGGGAAAATATCGACGGATTGTCTCGCACGCATGCGAAGTCCGTCTCTCTCTGCCTGCCGTGACGGGGCTGGCGCCGCGCCATTTCATGACTGTCGATGAAGGGATTTCAGACGGGGTCAGGACATTATCCGTCGACTCTGTCACGCATTTCATGGATCCCGCTCATGGCTATCGGCAGGACGTGACACTGCGGGATCGTGTTTTTTGAAGGAGTATGCCTATGGATGGTTCCTTCTTGGCTGCGGCCCATCAGACATGCGCTGCCCACGCCATACATGGCATTGTCTCGGCAGTTGATCCTGCCAATCATGCCGTCAAGGTTCGTCTGCAGCCCGATAATATCGAGACAGGGTGGCTGCCGGATGCGGCAGTCACACAAGTGGGGGATTTGCGGCTTTCCTGCCCAACCGCACCCGGCGCTCATGTCTTGCTGATGCCGGTGGAAGGCGACGGCGAGAACTACGTGATTATTTCCGTCATGTTCGATGTCGTTGCTGGACCCGCCCTGTCGCCCCAGACAGGCAAGGTGGCACAACCTGGCGAATTGCTGATCAGAGCCGGGTGCGGTGCGCCCTCCAGAGAATCTGCCCGCAAGAGTGAGCCAAGCGGGTGGCTGCATCTTGGGCGGGATGGCGTGTTTTTTGGCGCTGGCTCGATGCAATGTGCCCTTAGCGGATCGGCGATCGTGCTGAAGGCGGGATCTGTCAGAATGACCCTTGATTCCGGAGGGATTAGAGTTTCCGGCGCGGGTATCGAGGTGAAAGGGGGCGGTATTTCCGTCTCCGGAGGGGATGTGCGCACGGACACGAACAGTCTTAGCGACCATGTGCACCCCTATGCCAATGGGATGACCGGAAAGGCATTGGGATGACGGATCTGTACCATTATTTCGGCGAGGATCTGCAACTCGACGATGATGGCGCCCTGCGGGCTGCGGATGGATCATCGGCCACGCAGCAAAACATCCTGCGGCGTCTCTGCACCAACCCGCAAGCCTATCTCTGGCACGCAGAATATGGCGCCGGTCTGCCTTCGCGCGTAGGTACGCCGATCCGGGAGGTGGAAACGCAGGGGCTGATTGTCAGTCAACTCGCTCTGGAAGCGTCAATCGATCACGATCAGCCGGTGACTGTGACACTGACGCCTCTGGCTGTGAGTACGTATCGCTGCGCAATCACCTATACCGAACAAGGCGAAGAGGCTGAGCAGGTTTTCACATTCAATCAGAGCGGCACGATCTGAGCCTGGCTCGGCTCCTGCCGACGAGGCATCGGAAAGCTCATGTCGTTTTCTTTGCGTTCCTTTTCGGCACTCGTCCAGAGTGCTGTCGTTACGGCGCAGGCGCAATGTGCCCAAAAGCTCACGCTTGATATCGGCACCCCAGGGCGCGCCCTGATAGAAAGCGTCGCTGCGCTTGGTCTGTGGCTGCAATATATGCTGCTTCAGATCCTCTGTCGCACAAGACTGGCCACATCGGTGGGCACAGATTGCGACAGTTTCGTCGGCGATTTTGGTATGACCCGACTGCCCGGCGTCAAGGCGCTGGGTTCGGTTACCATGACCTGCTTTTCCTATGACGATATCTCTGCCGTGGTGCGACCCGGTGTGACCGTGCGAACGGCTTCGGCCATTACCTATCAGGTCGTGATTGATACGACCCACGAGCACTGGTCGAAGGAAACGGCAGGGTATGTGCGTCCGACTGGGCTGGCCTCGCTGACTTTGCCCGTCGAGGCATTGGTCGAAGGTGTTCAGGGCAATGTCGCCATAGGCGCGATCTCCCTGATGGGCACTTCGGTTGCAGGCATTGATATCGTGACTAATCTCAAGGCTTTTGCGAATGGTTCGGATCAGGAAACCGATGCGCAGCTCCGAAAGCGCTTTCCGCTCTGGCTGGCGGCCAAGGCCAGCGCGTCTCGCGCGGCAGTTGAGAGCGCGGTGGCCGAGACCCAGAATAATCTGAGCTATGCCGTGTTCGATGGACAGCAATCCGACGGAGCGACCCGATCCGGCTATTTCACGGTTGTGATCGACGATGGCAGTGATGATGTGCCTGAGCAGGTGCTGCAAAAAGTCTATGCCAGCGTGGAGGCGACGAAGGCCCTGGGGGTCGGGTTTGCCGTGCAGCGCCCGATAGTCCTGACAGTAAACGTTGCGATGACGGTGCGGATCGCTTCCGGTGCCGAGGCAGAAGCGGCCCGTACGGCGCTTGTCAGAGCCCTTGGTGCCGACATCGCTGCCGCACAGATCGGGGCGAGCTATCCATTCAGTCGCCTTGCCTATGTCGCTTATGTCGGTGCCGGTGTGCCGGTGCTTTCGGTGACGGATATTCTGCTCAACGGCAGTCAGAACGATATCCCGGCACAAACCAGCCAGTCGCTTTTTCCAGGCACGATCTCCGTTCAGATCGTTCAGGAGGGGTAATGCCGAAATTCAACAACTACTTTCGTATTCCTGCTGTCGCGGGACCGGAAGTTCTCGTCATCGCAACGCCGGATGGTGTCGAGACCCTCAATGCGACGGCCAGTCAGATTGCCGGTGCCCCTGCCGATTCTCCGCCCAGTGGTGAATTCTTTGCAGAAGAAGGGGCGAAAATCAGTCGGTACGGCGATCGTTTCTTTATTGGTGCGGCGTCTGATTATCCGGCGCTCAATACGCGCGATGTCGCACATCAGGACTGGCTGTCGTCTCTTATGGCGACCACGTCGATCGGTCCGTGGGCTCTCGAAAATGCCCAGGCTGCTTCGCTTTCGCGTTTTGGCAACAGCGCCTTCGTGGCGGGGTCGCGCACATCGGATGCGATGAAATGGCGTGACAAGCTGGGCCATGTGCCGAGCACGATCGGTGTTGCTTCATGGGGCATCGCTGACGATGCGACGAATCCGACCCAGGCCACGGCCTATGCCTATTACGGCGAAGCCTGGCGTATGCCCGGGGTCAATTATCAGCCCAGCTTCGTCATGGAGCTTGAGGCTGTGAATCTGGGCGGGCCTGCTTATGGCATGTCGACGCCTTATCATCCGAATTGCGGTGGCGGCACCTACGCGATCCAGATCGGCGCCGGGGGCGGGCAGACTGAGGGGACAGCAGATTGCGAGGCAGGAATCGTTTTTGTCAGCAATCCCGACTCATGGAAAACAGGCATCCTGTTCGGTAATACCGCGCTGGCCGGGACGAATGGCGATGATGGTGGCTATGCGACGGCGATATCGATGGCGCGTGGTCAGGGTATAGAGTGGCGGACGCCTGAAACACGCGAGCATGTTCAGGGCCTTGATGCGGGGGCCATGCTTTTTTCGACCGTTTCTCAGACTGCCAAGGGGCAGCGTATCCAGTTTGCCGATGATGGGCTTCTGGTCACGAACATGACCGGTAATCTGCTGTTCTCCGTTTCGCCCAATAATGCTCCAACCAACACGCTGAATATCCAGGCAGGAAGCGGTCTCGCTGCGGCGGGACTTTATGTGCAGAAGGGTGAAAATGGCTCTCCCAATCTGGGCCTCTACCCCGCAGAGGGAGGGGAAATCCAGATGTCGTCGCCTGTAGCGAGTTTGGGGGGCGCCGTGCCGCAACAGGCTGGGGGTGGTTTTCTGCATCTCAACGTGAACGGCAAGGATTATCGCGTGCCGCTTTTCACGGCTGAACAGGTGGGTGACTGATGGCCATTCTGAGAGATCGCGATATAGCGAGCCTGCAGGCGACGGATCGCAAGACGCTTTACGACACCGGCATCGCGCCGGGTAGCGCGCGTGATTTCGCCAGACGCCTGCGGCTCATTCTGCCCGCTGGCTGGTTTCCGGCCTATCGCGGGGACGAGGTCGAGGATGCCCCGATCTTGCAGTCATTGCTGACCGGGTTTGGCGCCGTACTGGCATCGATCTGGAGCCTGATGAGTTTTGTACGCAGGCAGACGCGTATGGGCACTACCGATGACGCATTTCTGGAAGTGGCTGCGGCCGATTTCTTCGGCCCCTCAGGCATGGTCCGTCTCAATCTCGAGAAAGACACCCATTTTCGCAGGCGGATGGTGAGTTCTCTCGTGGCACCTCTCAATACCCGTGCGGCTGTATCAGAGGCGGTACGTCGACTATCCGGCGCTGCGCCTCGGATCATCGAGCCGGGTAACGTGCATGACTGCGGTGCCTGGTGTCAGGTTGGCGGCTATGGCGCGTCACGCACCCGCTATGGTGCCCGCCAGGGAGGGCAGTTTTTTCTGGAGGTCTACCCGAAGCTGCCGGTCGAACAACGTGCCCTGCACGCAGCGATCAAGGCCACGAAGGCGTCGGGTGTGATCGCATGGATAAGGATGCAAGCGTGATGGATCGTCCGATCATTTATGCGGGGGCCGTCCCCTTCGACACGGATCTGCTGCGCTTTGGCCGTTATGCCAAAGAGGGACTTGGGCGGTTTGCAGAGATGCTTGTGGGTAGTCAGACGATCATGGCCTCGGGTCTCATCTGCCAGATGTCTGACAGCGATCTGTCGGTCACGATCGGGCGCGGGGCAATCATGGCGCCGGATGCGCTTGATGCGGCGCATATCGGGGGAATTTCGGCGGGGCTTGATGCTGATTTTTCAATAACCCAGGCCCTGTTTTACAACGATGCGCCCCAGACCCTGACTATTCCCCTAACGGGCGTCGATATCACCCTCTACGCGGTCTGTCGCGTGCAGGATGATACGCTGGATGTGCTGCCATTTTACAATGCGGAAAAACCGGACCAGACGATGGCGGGGCCGGATAACCGCGGGAAAGCGCTGCCCACTCGTCGCACGGGCCGTATCAGTTTCGCGGCAGGGGTGAGTGCGCCTTTTGCTGCAGGGGCCATTATCGTGCCGCTTTATGTCATGAGCATTCCTGCCGGGATTGGCACATTGAGCTCTATTGTCCCGCGTCAAAGCAGGGTGTTTCTTCCCGCTCTTCCCGAGCTGGCGACGATGAGGTTTGCCCAGCAGATCAGCCAGCCTCAGGCGCTTTGTGTCGCCAGCCAGATCCTGACGATACCGGAATGGGCGCGTCAGGTTGAATTGCGGGTTATCGGCGGTGGTGGCGGTGGTGCATCGAGTAACGCCCTGACGCCAGATGTCGGGTCTTTTTCAGGCGGAGGCGGTGGAGCAGGAGGTGATTGCTGGGGGATCTATTCCGTTGATCCGACCAGAAATGCGTCGCTTTCGGTCACGGTCGGGCAAGGTGGCTCGGCTGGTCAACGAGGAGGACCAAGTTTTGTGACCTATGACGGCACACCGTTTCTTACCTCGGATGGGGGTGGTTCGGCGTATTTCGCAGCCGCGCAGATGGCGCTGGGGGGTGATGGCGGCGGCACCGGGGGAGGAACCCTCTGGAACCAGACAGGCGGTGGCGGAAGCGACGGTCAGAACGGTACTGTCGTGTTCGCCGGTAATGGCGCCAATGGCCCATGGGGTGGCGGTGGCAAGGCAGGGTATCTTCTCGGCGCCAATGCCACGCGTTATGGCGCAGGTGGAGGCGGCGCCTATTCCACACGCGTCGCTGGCCAGACGGCAGCTGGCGGGCGTGGCTATCAGGGGCTGGTGATCTATCGCTTCCTCCATTGAAGGTGGAGGAAGCGTCGAATTCAGTTGAAGGGTTTCGGGGGTGGGGTGTTGATCCATTCCGCATTACGATCGCGGAAATTGCGCACATCGGCTGCGGTAACGCTGCTTCCGGAGTTGCCCCAGCTCTGTCGAATGAACGTTACGACATCGGCGACTTCCTGATCGTTGAGCACATGACCGAAGCCGGGCATGGTCAGGGCCGATGGGGCTTTCTCTGTCGGCGCCACCGTTGCACCCCGCAGAACGATCAGGATCAGCGACCCAGGGTCCTTGTCCATGAGCGTCGGGTTGCCAGCCAGAGGCGGGAAAGCCGGGGCGTAGCCACGCCCATCCGTCCGATGGCAGGCAGCGCATCGGTCGACATAGGTTTTGGCGCCTGCTGTTGGAAGCTGTCCCTTTCGCAGGGCTTTCGCCACGGTGTGATCGATTTCCCAGGGCTTCTCGCCCTTGCGGGCTGGTAGCGACGTCTTGAGATAGCGGGCAATGGCATGCAGATCGGCTGTGCTGAGATGCTGTGTGCCGTGTGTAATGGCATCGCTCATGCCGCCAAAGGCAGAGCCCTTTTCGCTTCGTCCGGTGGCAAGGAAGGCAACGATGTCATCCTCGCTCCAGCGGCCGAGACCGGTGCGGTCATCCTGCCTCAGATTGACAGGCGTCCAACCATCGACGGCCGCACCGCCTGAGAGGAATACATCGCCTTCATCGCTTGAAAGGGCTTTTTCCTGCATCGTCAGAGCGCGTGGCGTATGGCAGGCGCCGCAATGGCCCGGCCCTTCGACCAGATAGGCACCACGGGCAATTTCGGCATCTGGAAAGCGGCGATTGGCGTTGCTCAAGGCGGCTTTCGGTGTCGGGGCGAAAGCCCAGCGCCAGAGGGTCATGGGCCATCTCATGGAGAGTGGCCAGTGAATGGCATTGGTAGGTGCCGATTGGGCAATCGGCGCTACACCTTCATGAAAATAGACCCAGAGTGCATGAATGTCGGCATCAGTCATGCGCGCATAGGAGGGGAAGGGCATGGCCGGGTAGAGGGGCTTGTCATTCCTGCCTATGCCTCGACGAAGGGCATTGGAGAAATCAGTTTCGGTATAGCTGCCAATGCCATGCTGTTTGTCGGGCGTGATATTGGGCGCATACAGCGTGCCGATGGGCAGGCCGAAGGGGTTGCCGCCGCCATAAGGCGCTGCGGCATCATGCGTATGACAGGCCGAGCAATCGGCTGCTGCTGCCAGATAGCGACCTTTGTCGATGAGTGCCTGTTGCGGGTTTTCCTGCGCCTCGGCCCGTACCGAACCAGCAAGACCGAAAACGGCAAGCAGCGCCAGGCCGGTTTTTCGCGCGAGCATCACAACGCCACCAGCGGGCCGGGCTGGGCCAGATAGGTAGTACGGATATGATGCGCTGCCCAATAGGCAAGAGCGGCGACGGTGCCGGTAGGATTATAGCCCATCCCCTGGGGAAAGGCGTTCGAGCCGATGACGAAGACGTTTGAGACATCCCAGCTCTGAAGATAGCGGTTGAGGGCGCTGTCGGTCGGGCTCGTACCCATGACGGCACCGCCGCCAAGATGGGTTGTCTGATAGCGACGGGTATCGAAGGCCTCGCCGTGTTCAAGCCTGCCGAGTTCGTAGCGTCTGGCGCCGAGTGCCTTCATGATCGGTTCGATCTTGCCGACGACATACTGGTTCATGCGGATGTCGTTTTCCTTCCAGGTGAAGGTCATGCGCAGCAGGGGCTGACCGTAGCTGTCACGCCAGGTCGGATCGAGATCGAGATAGACATCGCGATAGGCCATGTTGCTGCCATGCGCATCCATGGCCATGGAATGACGATAGGTATCGACCAGACCAGCCTTGTAGCCTGCGCCCCAGCGCGGTGCTGATTTGCCGCCGCCATTCATCGCCGCAGCGATAGGTTTGACGCCTGCCTGGTTGACCCAGACTGGCGAGCCACCGATGAAGCCCAGCGGACCATGATCGAAATTATCGCTGTTGAAATCATCAAGAGCGACACCCGCCCCACCGGCACCGACAAACTGGTTGGTAAACTGCTTTTCCGGGAGCCAGGCCCGTGAGGTCGTGATCGTCTGATAGACGAAATTACGTCCGACGACACCGGTATTGCTGATGGGGTCATAGGGCTTGCCGATGCCCGAAAGCAGCATCAGATGCACGTTATGGAACTGGAAGGCCGCCAGAATGACCAGATCGGCCTCGATGGTCTTCTCGCGATTTTCACGCTGGTCGAGATAGGTGACGCCTGTTGCCTTGCGTCGGTCGCTGTCGAGATTGACCTTCAGGACATGAGCGTCAGTGATCAGTGTGAAGTCAGCATCGTAACGCAGTGCCGGGAGAATATTGATGTTCGGCGAGGCCTTTGAATACATGTAGCAGTCATAGCCGCTGCAATAACCGCAGAAATTACACGGGCCCATCTGCAAGCCATAAGTATTGGTATATTGCATTGAGGCATTGGCCGCTGGCAGGGCGTAAGGATGATATCCGACATCAGATGCCGCCTTGCGGAACAGGCTCGCTGTATAGACGTCCTGCATGGCAGGCAGAGGGAACTTGTCACTGCGCGAAGGCGCAAACACATTGCCATTCCCGACAATCTGACCGTTGACCTTGTAGGCCTCTCCCGATGTGCCGAACACCTTTTCAGCCTTGTCGAAAAAAGGCTCAAGCTCCTCATAGGTGACGCCGTAATCCTGCAAATTCATCCCTTCGGGAATGAATTTGGCGCCGTAGCGGTCGATGACATGGCTGCGCAGACGCAGATCATCGGGGGCTGCGCGAAAATGTACGCCCGACCAGTGCAATCCGGCGCCGCCTACGCCTTCACCCGGCAGAAACGCTGCAAGCTGACGATAGGGGAGTGCCGTCTGGTTGACGGTGTTGCGGATGGTGACAGTTGTCTTGGCAGGGTTCTGAAATAGTCTGTGCCTGATGGCGCCGCGCAGTTCGTCGATCGAGCCGGGATAGGTGCCTTCAGTCGCGGTCGAGCGTTCCGGGCCGCGTTCAAGCATGACGACGCTACGCCCTGCCTCGCGCATTTCCTTCGCGAGAATGGCGCCTGCCCAGCCTGCGCCAATAATGACTACGTCAGTCCGTTTTGTTGTCATGCGTTTGGAACTCGAATAAGTGACGCTCAGGCCTTCTGGCCGCTGATCGATACAGGGCCAAACGGATAGGCTGCGCCTTCCTGATTGACCCAATCCATGAAATCGGCTCTCGCGCCGGGGAAAGCGAGCAGGATCCAGCCTTCCATATTGCGGTTGCCCCCATGGATCGGATCGGAAAAAACACCTTCGAGTGTATTGCGGCGCAATTGCTCGAAAAAGAGTCGCGCATTGAGTTCAGGAAAATGAACAGCGCCTCCCTCGAAGGCTGTCAGGATTTCGACCTGCTCTTCCGGGTGCAGATCGGCGAAATCCCTGCCGCGTTCGGTGCGGGCGTAATGATTGGCCGCGCCAATGCCCTTGCGATACAGATCGCGCGGCGCAAAAGGGAGCTGGTAGCCGAGATTGGCAGGCCCGTCCTGAAAGGGGCCAGACATATACCAGAGCTCACCCCGGCCATAAGGCGTATCCATCTGTCGGTCGATGAAGCCGGGAACGTTCAGAGCTGTTGCGCCCGGGCCAAGATCGTCATGCGGGAAGATGCAATCGCAGGCGGCTTCAAGAAAACGCATCTCGTCAGGCGTGAAAAAAACCGGCTTGCCGTCGATCTGTGCTGCGGCCCGCGCCCGGGCGGGAAAATCATGTCCGGCGAGAAGGAGGAAAGCGGTAGTGCCTGCCGCATTTTTGACGAAGCGGCGGCGTGAAGACGAAGGCGCGCTCAACCTGTTCTCCTGACGGAACAACGATGGGGGATGCCCATCATCTGGGCAACGCCCCCTTCTTCGCGATTGCGTGAGGAAATGCAAGCAGGTTTCTGCCTTGCCCGTCCGGCTTCAGGGCGACGGGCAAGGTCGGGGGTGAATTCCCGTTACGAATGACCGGACGGAAGGGAGAGAACGCCCGGTTTAGGCGATTTCACAGCCGGAGCGGCTGGTGCGTCATCATCGCCAAGCGGAAAGATGGCGTCAGGGCCTTGCAGTTTGGCTGCAGGAGCAGAAGCTGCGGGTGCTGCGCTAAGGGCGGTGCTGCTGTTTGCTGCCGGGGCGGGGGCAGATTGAGCTGTTGCTGCAGGGGCATTGGCGGTCGAGATCGAGGGCGCGGCAAGGGGGGCACCCGGGCCGATATCCTGTTGCTGAATTGCGCCTTGCAGGGGGGCGCCACTGGCATCGACAAGCCAGTCATGAAGCGATTTCTTGATCTGGAACTCAAGCTCGACATTCATGTCCTGCATCATCTGGGATGTCAGGTCGTAAAGGACAGCAGGAGATTCCGGGTTTTTGTCGCCCGGGTTGAGACTGCGGGTGATATGAGCCAGCGCGTAGCCGGCGCGACCGCCCGAGGGCGCGGAAAGATCAACATGAGCCTCGAGTTCACCCAGAAGCGTACCGCCCGGTGCATGGAGGATACTTGCCTTGGTGATGGTGAAGGTGCCGCTGCCCTCTGTTCCGCTGGCGATCAGGCGATCACGAGCCATCTGTTCGAGCGCCTGCTGGGGCGTTGTAGGCGCCTTGCCGGAAATATCGCCGGGCGTTGAGCCAGGAGGCGCCGTATCGACAATTTCGATATGGGCAACGTTGAGGTGCATCTTGCTAAGATAGTTATAGTCGAGCGGCGCAAAGCTCTGCGGTTCGCTGTCGCCGCATGCTGTCAGCAGGGGGGAAATGCTGCCAAGAGCGAGGAAGAGTGAACCGAAACGGAGAAAGTTCTTAACTCTGGATGGACTTTGCGACATGAGCGGCTCCTGGCTATGCGTCTCGACTTCAGGTCTTTTTTACTAGAGAGCGTAGTCGCCCGAAAAGACGCCCCGACTGTTTCTTTTCCTGTCTCTGGTCCTGAGACGCCGGTGCAGCAATCTCGGACGGGTTCTGGTGCAGGAAGGCCCATGATTCTGAAATCATGTCGGCAGATGTTGTCTCGGGCGCAGGAGGGAGCGAGCTGTCGGCTTCGATTTCGACCAGAAGGGAAGAGGCACTTCCAAGGCCATAGTCACGCGCCTCGAAAGCCTGGGCATCGGCGATGGTCGCAGCATGATGCGGATTGCTGAGATACCAGCCCAGAATCATGGCAGGCAACATGCCCGCCATGTTTTCATCGCTGACGAGCAGGTTGGCCTTGGGGCAATAAAAGCTGGGTGGTTTGTCGAGCTGTCTCTCCCACCATGACAGGTAGAAGGTGCAGTCCGCTTCAGGATCGTAGAAGCGATGGATGAGCTGATGCTCGATGACGAATGAAATCTGCGATCGCAGGGGCCTGTCGCTCAGGGGGGAGATAACGACCAGCGATTCCGGCCCGATCCGTGTGCCCAGCAAGCGCCGGACCTGTCGTGAGGAAAGCGTTCTTTCATCGAGCGTTGCGAGATCCTGATCCTGTTCGGTCAGAGAGGTTTGGGTCTGACGCATGTCAGTCAGAACACGGACGCACCATGCCGCAGCAAGCTGTGTCGCCAAAAAGAGCGGCATACGCGGCGCGCCATCAAGCGACGTGGGGGCGGCACTGAGCGAATGTCGTGCCAGCTCGTCAAACCAGGGAGCAACAGCAGCGAGAACCTGCTGCGGGTGCAGGCGCTGCACCACCTCGATATGAGAGCCGCAATAATAATTTTCACCATCGAGATACCAGACCGCCTGACGCCCGCTCATCGCGTCGCTCAGGGTCAGGCACCTGATGTCGTCATCCAGGGCGATGATCTCCTGCGGAGTCCACTGATCATAAAGGGCAGTCAGTGTCTCTCCGTCCACGCGAATGCCACGCAGAAGATCATCAGCCGCGCTCATCGCGCGATCTCGTTACGGTCGAAGCGGAACCCGACGTTGCAGAATTCGCAGTTCATGGTGATCTGCCCTTCCTCGGCCATATGGTCGAGATCGTCTTCCGGGAAAGTCGACAATACGCTCGCCAGCCTGGCGCGATTGCAACGGCATCCAAGGCTTACCACTCTGGGGCGATCGATTAGGACGTCCTGCGTGCCGAACAGGCGCTCGACCAGTGTTGTGGAGCTTAAGGCCGGATCGAAAAGTTCAGATGCCTTGAGGGTGTTGCCGAGGATACAGGCAGTTTCCCATGCGTCCTCATCCGCGCCCTGCTCGGAAGCAATGCCGCCTTCGGCTGCGATCTTTTCCAGCATCAGGGCGCCAGCCTGCCAGCCCTCATCGGTCTTTTCGCAATAGAGGCGCATCCAGCACTCGTGCTGTTCGCTTGTCGCGAAATAATGCATGGCCATATCGGCCAGCGTTTCGCCCTCTAGCGCCACAATACCCTGGTGACGTTCGGTATGCGCGCCCTGATCGATCGTGAAAGCGAAATAACCGTCACCGAGGAGTGCCTTGGCCGAGGCATGATCTGGCGTGTCTTCGGAACGCAGATAAAAGCGCAATTCGCCTGAATCGGTGCAATCGGCCACAAGCATCGAGACCGGGCCGTCGCCCTTGATCTGAAGCGAGAACGACCCCTTGAACTTGAGCCCCGCGCTGAGCCCGGCAACCAGCGAGAGGGCTTCACCAGCCAGTTGCCGCCCGCAATCGGGGATGTCATGGCGCTTCAGCATGATATCAGCCAGCTTGCCCAGTCTCACCAGACGGCCGCGCACAGGACGGTTTGCCAGATGAAACGGCGTGATCCCGTGTGAAATCACAAGGTCAGGCACCGTCTCGGGGCGCTGGGTATCAAGAAAGGCGGGTGTTTCAATCATCGGTGTCTAGTCTGATGCTTTCCAGGGTCAGTAATGCGCCGAAGGGCAGCTGTGCTCAGCCGGGCTTGCCGAAAGAGCACCAGTTTTCACCGCCCAGAACCCAGAGCAGAAGACCTTTCTGGGCGTGCAGGCGGTTCTCCGCTTCGTCGAACACAACCGAGGCGGCGCTTTCAAACACCTCTTCGGTCACTTCCTCACCGATATGGGCGGGCAGGCAGTGCATGAACAGGGCCTTGGGGGCGGCTTTCTGCATGAGAGCCGTATTTACCTGGAAGGGGCGCAATGTGCTGAGCCTGACAGTCGATTCCTCGTCCGACATGCTGGTCCAGGTATCCGTCACGATGCAGTCCGCATCTTGCACGGCCTCGACAGGGTCGTGAACGAGGCGGATCCTGCCGCCCTCGGCCTGCGCCCAGTCAAGAACCTCCTGTCGCGGTTTCATTGTCTCAGGCGTCGCGAGCGTGAGCGAGAACCCGAAGCGTACCGCGCCCTCGATCAGGGAGGCGGCAACGTTGTTGCCGTCGCCGACCCAGGCCCAGTGCGAGCCCGCGACAGGGCCGCGATGCTCTTCATAGGTCATGATATCGGCGAGGATCTGGACAGGGTGGGAATCGGGTGTCAGCCCGTTGACCACAGGGATGCTGCTCCAGCGCACCAGCTCGCTCAGCATGTCGGTCTCGCCGGTACGCACGACCAGCACATCGAGGAAGCGCGACAGAACACGCGCCGTGTCGGCCAGGCTCTCGCCACGACCGATCTGCATATCTGTCGGTGAAAGCACCGATACGTCCCCACCCAGCTGGCGCATACCCACCTCGAATGAGAGGCGTGTTCGCGTCGAGGGTTTGGAGAGCATCAGGCCAAGCGTACGACCGGCCAGGGGATGGGCGGGATGCATCGGCACGCGTCGCGCATCCTGCATTGCCTTGACCGAGCGACCGACATCGATGATGTCGCGCAATGTCGCGGCATCCAGATCACGCAGATCGAGGAAGTGCCGAATTTCTGCGGCAGAGGGGGAGCGTGTCTGGATGGTCATGCGTGGCGCTCCGTCTGGCTTTCTGTCTTGTTTTTCTGCTGCTCTGCGGCTTCCAGCGCCTGAGCGGCGCGCGAGAGAATCTCGCAGGCTTCGCGGCACTCTTCCGGGGTGACGATCAACGGAGGCAGAAGACGCAGCACGTTTTCGCCAGCCGTGACGGTCAGAAGACCTTCAGCCATGACCTGGGCCTGAACCTGCGCGACCGGCAGACGGCATTTCAGCCCCCACATCAGACCACGACCGCGGGCGAGTTCGAAGACCGTCGGATGCTTGCGCACGAGAGCGTCGAGCGTCTCGCCCAGAACCGCGCCGGTGCGTTCGACCTGCGGCAGAAAGCCATCGGCAAGAATGACGTCGAGCACGGCATTTCCTGCGGCGCAGGCGAGCGGATTGCCCCCGAAAGTCGTACCGTGCGACCCGGCTCCCATAGAGGCAGCGACTTCCTCATTGGCGAGGATGGCGCCCATGGGGAAGCCGCCTGCAATACCCTTGGCCACTGAGATCACGTCAGGGGTGATGCCGTACCATTCATGGGCGAAGAGCTTGCCCGTACGGCCCATGCCCGTCTGCACTTCATCAAGCGCCAGAATAAGCCCGAACTCGTCGCAGACCTGACGCAGCCCGGTCATGAACTGCGGATCGGCCTGCTTGATTCCGGTTTCACCCTGGATCGGTTCAAGCATGATGCCCGCCGTCTCCGGCGTGATGGCAGCGCGCAGCGCGTTCATGTTGTTGAAGGGCACATGATCGAAACCTTCGACCGGCGCGCCGAAACCCTCGAGATAGGCCGGGTTGCCGGTGGCGGCGATCATGGCAAGCGTACGACCGTGAAAGGCGCCCGTGCAGCAGATGATGCGCGTGCGCTCGGGATGACCGCGACCCGATTGGGTCTTGCGGATCATCTTGACCATGCCTTCATTCGCTTCTGCGCCGGAATTGCAGAAGAACACGCTGTCAGCGAAGGAATGCGCGACCAGCCGGTCTGCCAGCTTCTCTGCCTGCGGGATGCGATACAGGTTGGAAACATGCATAACCCGGCCAGCCTGCTCGGCAATTGCCTTGACGAGGCCTTCATGGCCGTGACCGAGCGACGAGACGGCAATGCCCGCCCCGAAATCTAGGAATCGTCGCCCGTCAGCCGTGTACAAGCAAGCGCCCTGACCATGCTCGAAAGCAAGGTCGACTCGTTTGAATGTTGGCATCAGAGCGGAAATCATGGCGATGAGAGAGCCCGGTTGAAATGGATGGGAAAAAGCAACGGCAAGAGCCCCGCGCCTGAAAATTCAGGGCAGGGCACAGGCTGCTGCATTCCCATGATGGGGGTATTGCCCCCTATCCGTCAAATTCAGTCTTGGCAGCGCCGATAAAAGAGATCGCGTGCCAGCCAGCATCCGACCCGGACACCCGTCATTTTTCCGGTTTCATCGCGCTGAAAAGCGAGCGTCCAATAGCCTGGCGGTGAGTGGTCTAGCGCCCTGAGGCAGGGGATGAGCCAGACATCGCTGCCCACGGGCTGAAGACGTTCCATTCGTCCCAGGCCGAGCATTCCTGAAAATCCACCGTAAACAGCGCCCTCCGCTCCTTCCAGTGTGAGGACGCTGTCAAGTTCAGCGCAGTGATAACGACCGGCCAGACCGTCATGCCTTATGCGCTCGTCGAGACAGACCAGCGCGACGTCCCGGTTTTCCTGAGGGCGCGCCATCCTCAGCCCCTCATCGGAGAGGCTCAGCCGTGTTGCGTCGCGCCCGGCCCCATTCTGCGTCCAGAACTCAAGTGTCTCCGGCGGGTAGGCATAGCGCAGGGACAGCTTCTTGCCGGATGCGCTCGGTGTGATCGACGCTGACAGCCCGGTCTCTCTGTCGAGATAGGAGCCCAGTATGGCTCGATTTCCTGCAGTTTCCTCCTGTGTCATCGGCGGAATGTCGAGTGCGGCGGCGGCGAGGGAGGCCGCTGCTGAATGGGCCTCCGACATGTGATTGAACAGAACGACCACCGATAGTCGCTCTTCTGCCAGATGCAGTCTGTGGCTGCGCCAGCCGCGCAAGGCGCCCCCATGGCCGGTCATGGCGCGCCCGAACAGCGTGCCGCGCTGCAGGCCGTGACCATAGCGGGCAGGGGTGCCGTCACGGAAGCTCACCGGGGCGGAGAGGCGATTGTAAAATCCCTGCGGGTCGTTTCTCTGCGCATCGATCGCCAGTTCCCAGGCGATCATGTCATCAAGGCTGGCACCAAGCCCTGCATCGCCAGTCCAGAAGATGTGATTGACTGCAGCCCGATAGCCCGTCGTTTCACTTCCCTCATACCCCTGCGTGCCGTCCGGCATGGCCTGTGTATCCGCAGCAAGAAACGCTGTGCTCATGCCATGGCGTTCGAACAGCTGTGTTCTGAGCAGTTCAGCAAAGCTGCGTCCCGAAAGCGCCTCGAGTGCTTCCGAAATCAGGAAGAAATTCTGGTTGACGTAGGAATAGGCGGTGCCGGGACGAAAATGCAGACTGCGTGTGCCGGAGATCACGCGATGGGCCTCTGTGGCGCCAAAAGCCGATTCCGTCGGGGCGCCATGCAACATGGCGACCGCCCAGTAATCACGCAGTCCTGACTGGTTATGCGCCAGATCCATGATGCCAGGGGGCGCCTCTTCCAGCTTCGGCAGATAGCTGGCGATGGCCGCATCGAACGGGGTCTTGTCGGCAAATTCGTCGAGTAGCGCGCAGGTGAACTGCTTTGTGATCGAGCACAGGCGAAACAGGGTCTTCGGTGTGAAGGGCAGGCGGGTTTCGGCGTTGGCGAAGCCCCAGCTATGGCGACCGATGACCTCTCCGTTCCTGATGACCGCCGCCGCGCCGCCTGGGCCCGGATAGGTCGAGGGCAGGGCCGTGAGCGCGCGTTCGAGCGATGAAAGGGTCATGAGGGAACTCCCGCGGTTTTCACCATGTTGCTGCCACGAAGTTATGGCACAATGTAGCCATGTCAGCGATTCCGGATCTGCCTCCTCCGCCGACAGCGGCAACCCTGCGCGAGACGGCCCTGCGTCATCTCGCGCGTTTTGCTGCGACCGAGCAGGGGCTGGCTCAGGTGCTGGAACGCGCGGTCATGCGATGGGCACGCAAGGCGGGCACGCAAGGCTGCGACAATGACCAGATCGAAGGGCTGGCCAGAGAAAGCCGCTCGGCTATCGCCGGGATTGTGGCCGATATGCGCAGGCTTGGTGCTCTCGACGACGCTGCCTTTGCCCGATCCCGCTCACTCAGCCTGACGCGCTCGGGGCGGTCGCGCCGGGCGGTGGCTGCGAGTCTGACCCAGAAAGGGATTGGCGCCGAGGTTCTGGGCGACGCGCTGAAAGAGGCTCTCGGGCACAGGCACGACGACAGCGCGCACGAGCATGAGCTCGGTGCTGCGCTCGTTCTCGCCCGCAAGCGTCGGCTCGGTCCTTTCAGGAGGGGCGATGAAGAAGAGGGCGACGAACAGGCGCCCCTGCGTCATCAGCGCGCTCTGGCTGTTTTTGCCCGTGCGGGGTTCGGCCGTGATGTCGCCGAGCGGGCACTGGCTCTGGATCTGATGGAAGCGGAGGATCGCGTCATGGCGCTGAAATCGTCATGAAGAGAATGGTGCTTGGGTTCAGTTTCTGTCTGAGCCTTGCTGCCTGTGGTGGCGGGCCCAGGGAATACAGCCGCGCCAGTTTCAATGGCCCGTTGCAATGCGCGCCCTATGCGCGCGCCAAGACAGGTGTCGCGCTTTATGGCGCTGCGGCTTCCTGGTGGCGCGGAGCTTCGGGTAAATACAGACGCACACAGAGCCCGGCGCAGGGCGAGATCCTTGTCTTTCGTTCGACAGGGCGGCTGCCTTCTGGCCATGTCTCTGTTGTGCGCAGCACTGTCTCGTCGCGCAAGATCCTGGTCGAACATGCCAATTGGGAGCCCGGTCGCATCGACCGGTCGGTGCCGGTCATCGACGTGTCGCGCAATAATGACTGGTCTCTGGTGCGGGTCTACTGGGCGCCGATCAAAAATCTGGGCTCGAGAGCCTATCCCACTTACGGCTTCATCGTTCCGCGTGACATCGACGATATTGCGCGCTTGCAAGAGACGCCTGATCACGCCATGTGAGGAGTGAGAAAAAGAGACGGCTGTTCGGTCCCGTCGTACGAGGAGAGAGATTATGGGTAGCATGAGTCCCCTGCACTGGCTGATAGTGCTTGCCGTCGTACTCATCCTTTTTGGCGGTGGCAGCAAGATCAGCGGTCTGATGGGCGACTTCGCGAAGGGGATCAAATCCTTCAAGAAGAACATGGCAGAAGACGAATCCATGGAGCCGAAGCATGACCAGCCGAATGGTCAGATTTCGCCGCCGCCCCAGGGCAATTTTCAGCAGCCGCAATACACGCCCCCCGTATCGGGCGGTAATGTGAACAACGTCAATCACTGAGCTTTCCATGACCCAGCTTTCGGACCGGCTCTGGTCGGATGCGGTGCAGGACGTGCTGCATGCAGGCCGCAGAATGGACCACAGGGGCTGGGTGCCAGCCACGGCTGGCAATCTCAGCCGTCGACTTGACGATGGCCGTATCGCCATCACGCGCTCGGGCGGTCACAAGGGGTTTCTGACCGAGCAGGACGTCATCGAGATCGACCCTGAGGGTCGCCCGCTCGATTCCGGCCAAAGGGCCAGTGCCGAGACCCTGCTTCATACGCAGCTTTACGCATCTGACCCGACGATCGGTGCTGTACTGCATGGCCATTCGGTCGCGGCGACCGTGTTGTCGATGGCGATAAAGGCGCCCGTGCTCACTTTGGCAGGATATGAATTGCTCAAGGTGTTCGAGGGGCAATCAACCCATGACACCGCTATCGACGTGCCACTTTTTGCCAATGACCAGGATATTGCCCGTCTCGCGACAATCGTGGCGCCGTCTCTCGGGAAAATGCCCGCGGGTTATGTGATCAGAGGGCATGGTGTTTATGTCTGGGGCCGGAACATGGCCATGGCGCTGGCCCGGCTCGAAGGGCTGGAATTTCTCCTGGCCTGCGAACTCGAAAGGCTGAAATCATGAGCAGACTGACGATCTATCGCGACGACACGCCCGAAAACCTCATTCTCGACACAGAGGACGCAAGGGTCATCGCCGAGACCCTGCGCCCGCTCAATGTGCGCTTTGAACGCTGGCAGTCACCTGTAACACCCGCCAAGGATGCTGCACCGGAAGTCATTCTGGAGGCATACCGCCCCTATCTCGATGGGCTGATGGGCGAAACCGGAGCAGGCAGCGCCGATGTGGTGCGGTTTGACCGCAACACGCCGCAGATCGCCGCCATGCGTGAAAAATACCTCTCTGAGCATACTCATAGCGAAGACGAGGTGCGTTTTTTCGTGCATGGTCAGGGCGCCTTTATCCTGCATGTCGAGGGCAAGGTCTATTCGGTACTCTGCGTTCAGGGTGATCTGATTTCGGTTCCTGAAGGGACGCCTCACTGGTTCGACGCCGGGACCAATCCCGATGTGGTTGCCCTGCGGGTATTCACTGATACGACGGGGTGGGTTGCCGAATATACGGGCGACGAAATCGCCCGTCGCTTTCCTGTCGTCATTCCGGATCTTGCCGCATGAGCACTGTTCGCCTGATCCTTCTTGATATCGAAGGAACGACCCTGCCGATCTCTTTCGTCAAGGATGTGCTCTTTCCCTATTCCGACAAGGTGATGCCCGAGCTGCTGCGTGAACAGGCGGACAACCCTCTGGTCAAGGTGGCGCTGGCGGATATCGACGCGGCCAATCCCGGTTGCGATCCGCTTGCCCAGCTGCATGACTGGACGGTGCGTGACGAAAAGGTCGCGCCGCTCAAATCACTGCAGGGACTGGCCTGGAAAACGGGCTTCGAGACCGGCGCCCTCAGGGCACAGCTCTATCCCGATGTCGCCCCAGCCCTTGAAGCCTGGCACAAATCAGGGTTGCGTCTTGCCGTCTATTCCTCGGGTTCAGCCAGTGCGCAGCGCCTGCTTTATGGTTATTCCGATGCAGGTGATCTGACGTCGCTGTTCGAGGCGTTCTACGATCTCGATATTGGCGGCAAGAAAATTGCCGAGAGCTATCGCGAGATCGCTTCGCGTGCGGGTGTGGCGCCGGGCGAAATCCTGTTCCTGTCCGATATTGGCGCTGAGCTCGACGCAGCAGCAGAAGCGGGCCTCAGAACCTGCCAGCTTGTCCGGCCGGAAGACGGTACTGTCGCGCACCAAGGCGTGCGTCAGGCAGCGGATTTCCAGAGCGTCAGCCAGCAATTCGAGTTGCCCGTCTCATGACCTTGCACGAGGACTGGGCGGCAATCCCGCAAGGGGCGCACGGCGCCGCCGTAGCCCTCGGCAATTTCGATGGTGTGCATCTTGGGCATGTCCATCTTCTGAAGTCGCTGCATGCAGCACGTCCCGATCTGCCTCTGGGCGCGGTGACCTTCGAACCGCATCCTCGCGAGTTTTTCCGCCCGCAGGACCCGCCGATCCGGCTGATGCTTCCCGCTATCCGCGCACGTTTCCTGCATGAGCAGGGCGTCAAACAGATCTTCCAGCTGCCGTTCGATGCTGATTTCAGTCATCGCTCGCCCGAGCAGTTTGTCGAAGAGGTGCTGCATCGTGCGCTTGGCGTGCAGCATGTGGCGTGCGGCCCAGATTTTGCGTTTGGGCACAGACGGGCCGGCAGTATCGATTTTCTGGCACACAGGCTCGAGGCGCTTGGTATCGGCCTGACGGTTGTGCCGCCCCTTACAGATATCAGCGGGCCATTTTCCTCCTCACGCATCCGCCGTCTGCTCCAGGAAGGCTATCCCGAGCGCGCGGCAGAAGAGCTTGGTCGTCCCTGGTTCATCGCAGGTGCCGTTACGCATGGCGACAAGCGCGGACGTCTGCTGGGCTTTCCTACCGCCAATATTCCGCTGGGCCGTCATATCGAACCCGCCCGCGGCGTCTATGCCGTGACTGTCCACCATCCCGATGGGCGCATGATTCCGGGGGTGGCCAATATCGGTCGCCGTCCGACCATCAATGACGGGCAGGAAAGCCGCCTCGAAGCGCATCTGTTTGACACCAATGAAGATCTCTATGGCCAGACCCTCGAGGTCAGCCTGCACAGATTGCTGCGTGAAGAGCGTCGCTTTGACGGGCTCGATGCCCTGAAGGCCCAGATCGCCGAGGACGCGAGCCAGGCCCGCGCTGCGCTTGGCTCTGCCGTCTGAACCCTGCCTGTTGCAGGGGGTCAATCATGTCACGCTTTGCGTGACAGACCTGCCGCGGGCTCTTGCCTTCTATCAAAATCTGCTCGGCTGCCGTTTGAGCGCGCGCTGGAATCGCGGGGCATATCTTGAGGCAGGGTCGCTCTGGTTATGCCTCGAATGCGCGCCTGCTGGCATCTGTCTGCCACGGCAGGATGACACCCATCTTGCCTTCACCGTCAGCGCCGCTGCTTTTACAGTGCTGTCTGCGCGCCTTTCAAGGCAGGTGACCATATGGAAAGCGAATAAGAGCGAAGGAGACTCGCTCTATTTTCTCGATCCTGACGGCCATAAACTTGAAGTCCATGTCGGCTCCCTGGCAACGCGTCTGGCCCATTGGCGCCACAATCCCCCCGCTACCCTTCGTGATCTGACGATGCCGCCTGACAGGGCGTGACATGATCTTGCCTTGAATGTGAAGTTTTGTTGTTTGCCTTCACTTTTGTAATGTTATAAATTACTCAAGGTTAATAAATCGGTGGGGGCTATCATGTTTGGCGCGATGCAGATGTATCAGATGCAGGCGATGGAACAGCATATCGCCCAGAAAGAGGCGCGTCGTGAGAAGAGTGTCTCTCGGCTTGTTCGCCTGCGTGATTTCTTTCGACAGGATCTGACCCAGCTTGGAGAGCAGATCGACACGACGTTTGAGGCCGTCTGCACGGGCGGGCATTTTCCGCCTTCGCAAATCAGACGCTCCTGACAGCTGGCGACACAAGAGACACCCGACACCAGACACCGCTGTCTGGTGTCGGGTCGGGCGATCAGTTCACGATGGTGCAGGAGAAGGGTGTCTGAAGCACGCGGTAGAATTCTTTCTGATGCAGGGAGAAGATGAGCCGTAGCGACACATTGCCTTCCATCAGAAACTTCATGTCACCATCGCAATAGCGGTCTCTGGTAGCATCATAGAGCAGCTGTTTGAGCTTATTGACTGAAAAGTCATGGATCGCGTTATCCGCTTCTGATGTCAGCGTAATTTCTTCGACGAGTATGCGACCATCCCGGCTGGCATGTGTGATCGTCTCCATCGCATTTTCACGATTTGGTGCCTTTGCATTGAGCACGAAGATAGCCTTGTCGAGGCGATCAATCGATATCTCGGTTCCAAAATTGAAGTCGCCAGCCAGCACTGTTGAGGGAGTGTTCAGTAATGAAAAAAAGACAACTGAGAGAAGCCGATAATTCATGGTGGTAACCCATTTTTTTGGATAAATTACCATATCTGTGTTTAGAATTCCACTCAGTGTAGAAAATTCCTGCCTGACGCATGGAATGCTTCCTGCATCCCCAAAACCGGGCTGTCTCACGCCTGATGAGACGGTGTTGATGTCACCAGTCCGGTCTTGTGCTCTTGACCCAGAAGCCCGCATCTTCGCATAACTCGCGGTTCCCTGACTCCGTCGAATGATCGAAGATGCCTGATTCAAAAAGCCCCGATCCTCAGGACCGTTATCGCGACACGGTCTTTCTTCCTCGCACCAGCTTTCCCATGCGTGGCAATCTGCCGACGCGTGAGCCTGAAATTCTGGCGCGTTGGGAGTCGATGGGGCTCGATCAGAGCATTATCGAGGCAGGCAAGGGAAAGCCCGTCTTCACCCTGCATGATGGCCCGCCTTATGCGAATGGCCATCTCCACATCGGTCACGCCCTGAACAAGATCAACAAGGACGTGGTCAACCGCGCTCAGCGCATGAATGGCGCACGGGTGCGCTACGTACCGGGCTGGGATTGTCACGGCCTTCCGATCGAATGGCGCGTCGAAGAGGAATACCGCAAGGCGGGCAAGAACAAGGATGACGTGCCGGTCCTGCAGTTCCGCGCCGAATGTCGCGACTATGCGCGCCGCTGGCTCGAGATCCAGTCCGAGGAATTCAAGCGTCTGGGTGTGCAGGGCGAGTGGAAGAACCGCTATGCCACTATGGATTTCAGCTCTGAATCAGCCATCGTAGGCGAGATCGGCAAGTTCCTGCTCAATGGCAGCCTCTATCGCGGCCTGCGCCCCGTCATGTGGAGCCCGGTCGAAAAGACGGCCCTCGCCGAGGCCGAGATCGAATATCACGACATCACCTCGACCACGATCCATGTGGCGTTCCCGATCGAGGCCGATCCGACCCCGGGTCAGGCATTGCAGGGGGCTTCAGCGGTCATCTGGACGACCACGCCCTGGACCATCCCGGCCAATCGCGCCATCGCCTATGGCCCCGAGATCGCCTATGCCGTGATCCGCGCCGATCTGATGGAAGAGAACAGCCTTGTTGCACCGGGTTCGCGCTTCCTGATCGCTGAAGAGCGTCTGGCCGATTTCTGCAAGCAGGCAGGCATTCAGGAACATCACGTTCTCTACACCCTGCCGGGTGAGGCCCTTGAGGGAACGCTCTGCGCCCATCCCCTGCGTGGCTGTGGCTATGAGTTCGACGTGCCCATGCTGCCGGGCGATTTCGTGACCACAGATGCCGGTACGGGCCTTGTGCATATGGCGCCGGCGCATGGTCAGGACGACTTTCTCCTGACGCGACAGTACGGCATCGAAGTGCCCGAGCTGGTGCAGGATGATGGCACCTACGCCCCCTGGGTGCCGCATTTTGCCGGTATCCATGTCTTCAAGGCGGCTGACCCTGTCTGCAGTGCCCTGACCGAAGCCGCACAGCGATGGGCCGCCAATGGCGATGCCGCTGCAGGCCTCGTGGCACGGTCGAGCATCGTGCACTCCTATCCGCATTCATGGCGCTCGCGTAAGCCGATCATCTTCCGGGCGACCCCGCAATGGTTCATCCGCATGGATGGCGATCAGGCCCTGCGACGCAAGGCGCTCGATGCCCTGGCCGATGTCACCTTCGTGCCCGAAGCCGCACGCAACCGCCTAACCTCCATGATCGAACAGCGTCCCGACTGGTGCATCAGCCGTCAGCGCGCCTGGGGCGTGCCGATTGCCGTCTTTGTCGAAAAAGGCACAGGTGAAGTGCTGCGCGATCCGGCTGTCATGCAGCGTGTTGTCGATGCAATGGCCGAGCATGGCGCCGATATCTGGTACAGCGCCGATCCGGCTGTCTTCCTCGGCGAGGGGCGCGACCCGGCACAATACGAGCAGGTTTTCGACATCGTCGATGTGTGGTTCGAAAGCGGTTCGACCCATAGCTTCGTGCTGGGTCAGGATGGTCTGAACTTCCCGGCCGATCTCTATCTCGAAGGGTCGGACCAGCATCGCGGCTGGTTCCAGTCCTCGCTGCTCGAAAGCGTCGGCACGCGTGGTGTCGCGCCGATGAAGGCCATCGTCACCAACGGCTTTGTGCTCGACGAGCAGGGCCGCAAGATGTCGAAATCGCTGGGTAATGTCATTGCGCCCAAGGAAGTGACCGACAAGCTGGGCGCAGATATCCTGCGTTTGTGGGTCGTCAATTCCGACAGCAATGAAGATCTGCGTATCGGCAACGAGATCCTGAAGCAGCAGGGCGAGCTTTATCGTCGTCTGCGCAATACGCTGCGCTGGCTGCTGGGCGCGCTCGACGGCTACACGCCTGAAGAGGCCGTGCCTTACGAGCAGCTGCCGGAGCTGGAGCGTTATATCCTGCATCGCCTGACCGATCTTGGCGGGCTGCTGAAACAGGCTGTCCAGACCCATCAATGGGTTGGCGTCTATCCGATGCTGCACGGTTTCTGCACCACCGATCTGTCGGCGTTCTATTTCGACGTCCGCAAGGATGCGCTGTATTGCGATGCCCCGTCGTCCCTGCGTCGCCGTGCGGCCCGCACTGTGCTCGACATCCTGCACCGTGCGCTCGCCACCTGGCTGGCACCGGTTCTGGTCTTCTCGGCTGAGGAAGCCTGGACGGCCCGTTTCGGTGAAGAAAGTTCGGTACATCTGCAGAACTTCCTCGAGCCTGACCCGATGTGGCACGATTCCGCTCTGGGTGAGCGCTGGACGCAGATCCGTGCCCTGCGCCGCGTCATCACGACCGAACTGGAAGGCGCCCGTCGTGGCGGCGCCATCGGCTCGTCGCTCGAAGCCCGCCTTACCCTGCCGCTGACCGAGCAGGAGCAGGTTGCTTTCGGCGATGTGGACTGGGCCGAACTTGCCATCGTCTCACAGGCCGATGTGCAGCTTCTGACCAATGTGCCATCGCTCTATATCGATGACGGGTCTGACCCCGAGCGCGAGGGTGTGGTTGCGGCGCATCCCGGCCCGAGCGTGACGGAAGCCGAGGGGACGAAATGCCTGCGTTGCTGGCGCGTTCTGCCTGAAGTCGGCAGCCATGCCGAGCATTCGGGCCTGTGCCTGAGATGCAGTGACGTGGTGTCGATGTGACACGCGCGAAGCTCACCTTTTCCTTTGGGCGCCCGGCGATCCTGGTCGCCGGAATCATCGCTTTCGTGATCGTGCTCTGCGCCGATCAGGCGAGCAAATGGTGGATTCTGGATGTCTTCAATCTGCCTCTCAAGGGCAGTGTGGTCATCATGCCGGGGCTGGATTTCACCATGGTGTGGAACCACGCCGTGACCTTCGGCATGCTGGGCGGGGTCGGTGCTTATGGGCCATTGATCTTCTGCACGGTGGCTCTTCTGGCCGTGCTGGCCCTGCTCTGGCAGACCCTCACCACTTCGCGCATGGTGGTTGCCATTGCCTCGGCGGCCATCGCGGGGGGTGCCGTTGGTAATGTGATCGATCGCATGCGCTTTGGCGCCGTGGTCGATTTCATTCATGCCCATGCCTTCGGCTGGAGCTGGTATGTCTTCAACGTGGCTGATTCGGCGATTGTCTGCGGTGTGATCGCCTGGGTGATCGAGTCGATCTGGTCAGACAGACGCAATGCCGGGGCAGGTAATGACGCAGGCAAGAATTCGTTGCATTCTTCCGGCTCCGCAACCGCCCCGCGTGATCATTGATCTCTTGTCGATGCCGAAACGCTCCATTAGGATTGGGACCGATATGGCTCAGCTCTCCTTCCCGCCCGTCCTCCGCGTCCTGCCGGTTCTCGGCCTGACCGCGCTCCTTCCGGCCTGCTCCGGTTCCGATGTCTCGCGAGCTTTTGGCCTCGAGCGGTCGATGCCTGACGAATATACGGTCACTACGCGGGCACCGCTTTCGATGCCGCCATCGGAGCAGCTGAGCCTGCCGGGACAGGGTGAGCATACGGCGGATGAAAATCCCCGCACCCAGGCGCTCGAGACCCTGTCGCCGAATGCTGCTCTGCACTCGACCACGGGTAGCAACAGCGCGGGCCAGCAGGCTCTTGTCGGCCAGGTCGAGCAGGCCTCCAGAGCGCCGAACAATGCCGAACTGGGCGCTGCCGGCGCCGGTCTGACCGACGAGCTGATGTTCTGGCGCGGCGGCAATTCGGGCAGTGTGGTAGATAGCGAGGCTGAAAACCGCCGTATCCAGCGCGCCTCGGCGCTTGGCCAGAGCCCGTCAATCGGTGCCACCCCCACCAAGAAGTCGAAGAGCTCATTTCTCGGCGTCTTCTGATGCCGACCCATGAATTCTGCTGAGCGCATTCCATTACGGCCGACGCTGCGGCGTCTGTCCAATCATGTCATCGATCTGATCGCTGCTGGCGAGGTTGTCGAGAGACCCGCCGCAGCCCTCAAGGAACTGGCTGAGAACGCGCTCGATGCCGGAGCGACCCGGCTCGAGGTTTCCCTGATCAATGGTGGATGCGACCGTATCGAGGTGATCGATAATGGCTGCGGCATGTCGCCTGACGATCTGGTCATGGCTGTCGAGCGCCATTGCACCTCCAAGCTGAGCGATGAGAGCCTGACCCATATCGTCACGCTCGGCTTTCGTGGCGAGGCGCTGCCCTCCATCGGGGCGACCGCACGGCTTGGCATGATTTCGAGACAGCACGATTCCGACACAGCCTGGATGCTGCGTCTGGAAGGTGGGGTTCTAACCCCGCCAGCGCCCGCCCCCGGCGCGCCGGGCACACGTGTGGTCGTTGAGGATCTTTTCTTTGCCACGCCCGCGCGGCGCAAATTCCTGAAATCAGCGCGCGTCGAGGGCAGTCATGCCGAATCGGTCATGCGGCGTCTGGCGCTTTCGGCGCCGCATTGCGCCATGCGCTTTTCACTCGATGAGCGTCTGGTTTTCGACTTTCCTTCCCAAACTCAGCTCGAACGCGTTCAGGCCGTTCTGGGCGAAAGCGACTCCCTTATCCCGCTCGACGAGGAGCGCAATGGCCTGCATCTGACAGGCTATATCTGCGGACCCGCTGCTACGCGTGCCACAGCAGCGGCGCAGTTTCTTGTCGTCAATAACCGGCCTGTCGCTGACCCCCTGATGAAGACGGCCATACGTGTGGCATACCGCCCGGTCATCGAGCCGGGACGCCATCCGGTTCTAGCCTTGCATCTGACCCTGCCGCATGACCGGGTGGATGTGAACGTCCATCCCGCCAAGACCGAACTGCGCTTCGCCGATGAAGCCGATGTCAGAGGGCTGATGATAGGCGCCATGCAGCGGGCGCTTGGTCACGGTGCGGGTGAGGGCGGGGTACGTGTACGTTTTGCGGCCCCCTCGCGGCAGAACATCCAGTATCCGGCCCCCGAACCGGTGCGCCAAAGCGCCGGTTTTCTCTCTTCCCATGCGACTCTTGCGGGCATCGGAACAACTGCCCCGCAGACGATTCCGACTGCGGTCACAGGTTTCTCCGAAGGCTTTGGAGCCTTTGCGCCAGCGGCCCGGCCTGTCATCCAGCCTGATGTCCAGCAACAGGCGGCTTTCCCGCTCGGTGCCCCGGTGGCACAGGTTTTCGATACATATATTCTGGCCGTCGGTCAGGACGGTGACCTCATACTTGTCGATCAGCATGCGGCCCATGAGCGCCTGACCCATGAGAAGCTGCTCGCCCAGTATGCCTCCGGCACGCTCAAGGCGCAGCGTCTGCTTCTGCCTGAGGTGGTCGATCTGCCCCCCGGACAGGCGGGGCGTCTGCTGGAGTGGAAGACAGCTCTCGAGTCGCTCGGCCTCGAAATCGAGTCGTTCGGCGGAGGCAGCGTGCTGCTACGCACCATGCCCATTCTGCTGCAGGGCGGCGATGGCGTCGCGCTCCTGCGCGATCTCTCGGAAGAACTCGCTGCCGACCCTGATCTTGTGCCGGGAGATAGCGCCGCACTCGAAAGGCGCATTGACGCTGTCATTGCCCGCATGGCCTGTCATGGCAGTATCCGGGCTGGCAGACGCCTGCAGCAGGAGGAAATGGCCGCCCTGCTACGCCAGATGGAGCAGACACCCCGCGCGGGCACCTGCTCGCATGGCCGCCCGACCTGGCTGCGTCTGGGGCGTGACGAACTCGAAAAACTGTTCGGTCGCATCCGGTAGAGACTTTATTGCCTTTTCCGCGACGCAGCCCCTTTTGATTAGCATCACAGGGCTTTCGACTGATTTCTGAGCAAGCGTGATGACCCGCTCAGGGTTGAATTTCAGAAAGCTGAAAATTTTACGACTTTTTGTGCGAAGTCTTATGGGCCGGCGCAGTCGCTGGCTGGGCAGTAACAACCACGCTGTCGGAAACGAACAGCACGCTGTCGAGGGCGTTCTGTAGCGCCTCCGTGGCCATCTTCGCATCGCCACCATCCATGAAGACCGACGCGCGGTTGATGTCACCCGATACCATTTCAAGCGGTGCGAGTGCCACGACATACTGTACGTCGGTGCCCACAACCTGCAGATCTTGATTCACCAGTTTCGTGTCGCCAGTCTTCAGATGCGTATTGGCCTGGGCCAGCGCCGTCTGCTTTTCGGGGGCTAGGGCCTCGGTTACAGCATATTCGCCGCCAATCGGCAGCCAGTGGACCTCCACGCCGGTGATCACGGCGCGTTTGGGGGCGGCATGGCTCGGTGCCGGCTGCATGGCGTCCTGCGCCTTCAGGAAGGCATGGTTGTCCTTGGCGGCTTTCGTAAGTCGGATCTGGGCATCATTGATCAGCGACTGGGCTTGACCGTTCTGGTTGTTGCCCAAGGCCTGCTGTGCCTGAACGATATCGGCGAAGGCCTTCTGGCCGTCCTTGGACAGACGGGCAAAATCCTTGTCAGCCATGCGCTGCGGCGATGCGGCAAGGGCCGGAACCGCAGCGAAAGTGAAAAGGGCGGTACCGGCAATAAAGAGGCGACGCATCGACTTGCTCCCTTGATTCGTCTCCTGACGAGACTGTTGGGAGCAGAACGGTCACGACCTGCCGATGTTGCATGACAAGGGCGTTAACACGCCCTCATGAACCGCCGATCAGGTGGGGGGAACGGTCTCGCCATCCGGCGGCGGCTTGCGGCTGGTCAGCACGTTGCCCGCCGAGGCCCCTGCAATGCAGAGCACACCCAGCCAGCGTGCCACCGAAAGTGACTCGCCCAGCAGAAACAGCCCCGAAATCGAACCGAGAACCGGTTCCATACTGAGCAGAATGCCCAGATCACGCGGGCCAAGCTTGCGCATGGCCATCATGTCCAGAATATACGGGACGGCTGAAGAAAGAATGGCCACACCGACGGCCTGAAAACCCTGATGGGGATGGGTCACAGCTGGCATCAGTGTCGGAATCAGCCAGGGCAGCAGCAGTATACCTGCTGTTGTCATGCCCAGTGTGGTTGCCTGTGCAGCGGGCATGATACGGCCGATACGTGTGCCGGTCAGAATATAGATTACCCAGCCGACAGCGCTGATCAGGGCGGCGATGACCCCGATAGGGTCGAGATGGCCCGAGATGTGATCGGGACGGAGCAGAAGATACAGCCCTGAAAGCACCATACCGGCCCAGACCAGATCGAGGAGACGGCGCGAGCCTATGAGCGCCAGAGACAGCGGTCCCATAAACTCGAACGCGACCACCAGCCCCAGTGGCAGGCGAACCAGCGCGATATAGAAGGCGAAATTCATGACCGCCATCGAGGCCCCGTAGGGCAACAGCAGGCGCCAGATGCCGGGTCTCAGCACCGAGGGGCCGGGCCGGATGACGGTCAGAAGAATGACGGCGGCGAGGCAGACACGCAGTCCGACCATCCCCTCCGCACCGAAGAGCGGAAAGAGGCTCTTGGCCAGCGCAGCGCCAACCTGAAAGGAGGAAATTCCCCCGATCAGAAGAGCCAGACCGCCAAGTTTGTCGAGTCGTGTCGAAGTCGGATGGTCGAGAGCAGCCATCAGACGTCGAGAAGCTCGGCCGAGCGGGCATGATCCTGAATGAAGCGAAAGCGCAGCTCAGGCTTGCGCCCCATCAGGCTTTCGACGCGATCGCTGGTGAGCGCACGGTCTTCCGGGGGGGTGACGACACGCAGCAGCGTGCGTTTGGCGGGGTCCATGGTTGTCTGTTTCAGATCCTTGACCGGCATTTCTCCAAGGCCCTTGAATCGTGAAATCTCGACCTTTGCGCCCTGCTTGAAGTCACGCTTGAGGCGACGCACGCGGTCGTCGTCATCCATGGCGTAAACCGTCTTTGCCCCATGGGTCAGGCGGTAGAGCGGCGGCTGTGCCAGATAGAGATGCCCCTTGCGCACCAGTTCGGGCATTTCGCGATAGAAGAAGGTCATCAGCAGGGAGGCGATATGCGCGCCATCCACGTCAGCATCGGTCATGATGATGACGCGCCCATAACGCAGACGCGTCAGATCGAAGCTCGACCCCGAGCCGCAGCCCAGAGCCTCGACGAGATCGCGTAGTTCCTGATTGGCCTTGAGCTTGTCTGCCGTTGCCGACGCCACGTTGAGAATCTTGCCGCGCAGGGGAAGAACGGCCTGGGTTTCACGATCGCGCGCCTGACGCGCAGAGCCACCTGCCGAATCGCCTTCGACCAGGAAAAGCTCGGTATCGGCCGCATTTTCCCGCGTGCAGTCAGTCAGTTTACCCGGCAGGCGCAGGCGGCGCGTGGCGCTCTTGCGCGGCGTGTCCTTGCTTTCCTTGCGGCGCAAACGTTCTTCGGCACGCTCGATGATGAAAGCCAGAAGATTATCGGCCTGCGCCGGATTGCCGCCCAGCCAGTGGTCCAGCCGGTCACGCAGGGCGCCCTCGACAAGGCGGCTGGCTTCCTGCGTGGTGAGTTTTTCCTTGGTCTGGCCCTGAAAATGCGGGTCGCGGATAAAGACCGAGAGCTTGGCTGAGAGCGCGCCAAGAATATCATCCGCCGTGACCGCCGCCGCACGCTTGGTGTTGCGGCTTTCCCCCCAGGCACGGAAGCCCTTGACCAGAGCTGTGCGGAACCCGGCTTCATGCGTGCCGCCCTGGGGCGTTGGAATCGTATTGCAGTACGACGTCATGCTTGACGTGCCCTGCTCCAGAAAAGCCACAGCCCATTCGAGCTTGCCGCCCGTGCGACCGTCGGCAGCCTGAGGCAGCTCGGCCTCGCCCGCCCAGATCGGGGCCAGCAGGGCGGGCGCGGCACCGAGTTCGGCATTCAGACTGTCAGCGAGACCATTGGGGAAATGGATCGTTGCTTCGGTCGGGATCTCGTCTCCACTCCTGATCAGAGACGGGTCGACGCTCCAGCGGATAGTGACGCCTCGAAACAGCGCAGCTTTCGAGCAGCACAGGCGATAGAGGCGCTGGGGTGAGAAGCTCAGCGTTCCGAAAATTTCCGGGTCCGGCGAAAAGCGGATGGTCGTGCCACGACGGTTGGGGGCGTTGCCGATCTGTTGGAGTGGGGTCAGGGGCTTGCCGCGGGCATAGTCCTGACGCCAGAGCAGCTTTTCGCGTGCAACCTCGACTTCCAGCCTGTCCGACAATGCATTGACCACTGACGAGCCTACGCCGTGCAATCCGCCCGACGTGTCATAGGCCTTGCCCGAAAACTTGCCGCCTGCATGCAGTGTGGTGAAGATCACCTCAAGCGCCGAGCGGTCCTTGAATTTGGGATGGGCATCAACGGGAATACCGCGCCCGTTATCCCGCACCATCAGCAGACGGGGCCCCTCGAGCGCCAGATCGATGACGCTCGCATGACCTGCGACAGCCTCATCCATGGCGTTGTCGAGAATTTCGGAAGCCAGGTGGTGATAGGCGGTATCATCGGTGCCGCCGATATACATGCCCGGGCGGCGTCTGACCGGTTCGAGTCCTTCAAGGACTTCGATCTGATCGGCGCCGTAATTTTCCGGCACAGGAGCCTGCGTCGACTTGCGGGGGCGACGCGCGGGCTTTTCATCACTCTGGAAGAGGTCGTCGTTCATATTGCGTTCTTGACGGCCTCGCCGGGGCGCCGTCAAGCGCCCCGTGCAGGGTAAGGGTCAGTTTTTAGGCGCGTGTCTTGCGATGGGTCCGGCTCTTGCTCGTCGTGCGGCTGTGCGTCACGGCTTCGGGGGCCGAGCAGGTCTCGAAAGAGGCGGGCTGAACCACGTCCTTGGCATCGGCATAATGGGCCAGATCGGCGCCATCATCGAGGGCATCGACCTCGTCGAACATCGCAACGCGCTGCTGGCAGAAGATCGTGCCGGCCTTCAGGCCGCCTTCTGACTGAACATTGGCCAGCTGGGTGATGTAATCGTCATGAGCCTTCATGGCGTTACGTCCATAGGCAGACTTGAAATAGGTGTTCAGACGCTCTTCTTCAGCAGCCAGCTTCGGGCGGAATTTGGCAACGAACGAGTTGTAGCGGTCCTGGGCGCTGCAGGAGAGCGCCGTCACCATCAGTTCGCTCTTGAGCCCCTGCACATTGAAGGCTTCATGCGCCGGAGACTCGCTGCACCCGGCTGCATGAGCAACGCCGGAAACGAAAAAGGTGCTGGCGAGCAGCGTGCACGCGGTCAGGCGCGCGAAGGGGCGCAGGAGGCGTTGCCGGGCTGAAAGCGACATCAAGGAACTCCACAAGGGCAGGGAACGGGATATTTCGGGCGTCGCGCCGGCGAGGCGCAGGCAGGACTGGGGATTACGCCTTGATTATGTCGCAGCAATTGCGGCGAGAAAATGCCCCGAGGCAAGGAAGAACGCCAATTTCTGAAAAAAAAACCTGACTGTTCTTTTCTTTTGTTTCAGCCGCTGCTCCCCCCTTTCGGCGGGGCGCGGCTTGCGCTAGGGCCATTGACGAAATTGTCTCCACAGGCGTTGATCATGCCCGGAGACATCCGGCGTCGTGCCTGCTGCAGAGAAAAAGGCGGTATCGACTGGCGATGACAAGTGACAGGTGGAGTTGATGGTGCGACTGCGTGGTTCAGCAATTACTCTCGTTTCGGCCCTGACTCTGGCGGCCTGTGCGCAGACGCCTGTCGTGCAGCGCGTCGTGCCCCCCAATCCTTTTGGCTATCAAAAGGTCTCTGCCGTCTGCAAGACGACGCCGGTCAAGACCGCCGCCGATGGCAGCATGAGTGTGGAAATGACCGTGCGCAGCGATGACGGGCTCTGTGCCCTGTCGGTGCAGAAGCCGGGCAACACCAATTATCGCTCATTCGGTGTCTCGCCTGCTCCCGAGCACGGCAAGGCGTTCATGTATAATTTTGATGACCACACCTACATCACCTACACGCCCAGCACGGCCTATTCCGGCAAGGACAGCTTCACGGCCATCCTGATCCCCGGCGGCACCGAGGCCCGCAACAAGCTGACCGTCAATGCCGTTGTCGATGCAACGGGCGTGACGATCGCGGCTCCGCCTCCGGCAATCGTGGCGCCTGCCGCCAAGAAGCCTGTCGTCAAGCACACGGCGACCCGTCGCAAGACCACCAAGAAGTAAGCAGCAGAATACGTCTCTGCCCCTCAGGGGGCAGGGGTGTTTCTTTGAGATCGTTCCGTCAGATCGAAAACGAGATCGGTTCGTGCACAGGGCGACGCAGCCCGGCTGCCTCGGCGCGGCGTACCATTTCCTCGAGTGTCAGTGCCGCCATCTCACTGCGCACCGTCTCATCCAGCACCTGCCAGCAGGGCTCGATCACATTGCGATAAAGCGTGCCCTGCGCCGCTTCTTCCGCCCCTGCATCCTCAGACACGACAACGCGCACGATCTCATCGAGCCCGATATCGCGCTGCGGGCGCCCCAAACGGTAGCCGCCCCGAGGACCGCGCACGCTTTCCAGCAATCCCGAGCGCGACAGCGCCTGGAGCAGGGGCTCGATACCGCGACGGGCCAGTCCCGCACGCTCGGCGATATCGCCCCCGCTGACAAGGCTCGAGCGCCCGGCATGAAAGGCTACATCGACCATGATGATCACGGCGATCATCGCCCTGTCCCTGCGGAGATACATGCAGATTTTTCCTCAATGACAAATTATGCGCAATATAGCAGTTATTGCTGACAAATCACAGACCGGCATCGCGGGACTTGCCGCGTTGCTCATTGCACGAAGGAGAAAGCCATGACCACCCGACAGGAGAAGCTGGCGAAGAGTGGGCTGGCAACGCGATATGCGGCCCCACGCGGGCGGGTTTTCGATTCGATTCTCGAAACCATCGGAGGGACGCCTCTCGTCGCGGTGCCGCGGCTGGCCGAGGCTGACAAGCTCAAGGCGCGTCTGCTGCTCAAGCTCGAATTCTTCAATCCGCTCGGCTCGGTCAAGGACCGCATCGGCCTTGCGCTCATTCAGCAGGCCGAGGATCGTGGGGAAATTGCCCCGGGGCGTACCGTGCTGGTCGAGCCCACTTCGGGAAATACAGGTATCTCTTTGGCCTTCGCCTCAGCGGCGCTTGGCTATCGTCTGATCGTGACCATGCCCGAAAGCGCCTCGATCGAGCGCCGCAAGATGCTGCGCCTGATGGATGCCCAGCTTGAACTCACGCCAGCAGCGCGTGGTATGGCCGGCGCAATCATGCGGGCGGAAGAACTCGTCGCCTCGCTTCCCGATGCCTGGATGCCCAGCCAGTTCGACAACCCTGCCAATCCCGAGATCCACGCCCTGACAACCGCAGAAGAATTATGGGTGGATACTGATGGCGCGGTCGATCTGGTTGTGGCTGGTGTCGGGACAGGGGGGACGCTCACCGGAATCGCGCGTACGCTCAAGCCACGCAAGCCGTCGATGCAGTTCTGGGGCGTCGAGCCTGCGGAAAGTGCTGTGCTGAACGGCGACGACCCGGGGCCGCATGGCATTCAGGGTATCGGGCCGGGCTTCTGCCCCAATACCCTCGACTCGTCCCTGCTTGATGGCGTTCTGGCCGTGTCAGAACGTGATGCCATGGCGGCTTCGCGTCGCTGCGCGCGTATTGAGGGGATTCCTATCGGGATTTCGTCTGGTGCGTCGCTCCATGCAGCCCTCGCGCTTGCGCAGCGCGACGAGAATGCAGGCAAGACCATCGTCTCTATCGTACCGTCATTTGCCGAGCGCTATCTTTCGACGTCGCTTTTCAACGGACTTGTCTGAGAGCGTTTTTGCCTTCTGGCAGGCAAGGGGCGGTCTCTGTGACCGCCCGACAGGGCAGATAAACCCTGTTCAGGCGGGGAGGGCGTTGCCCTCCCCGTAATCATGTCAGTGCAGGATGATTTCGACGCGACGGTTCTGCGGTTCGCGCGTGTTGGGCCCCGTCTGAACCAGCGGGTTGCTTTCGCCGTAGCCCTTGGTCACGATCAGTCCGCCCGGCACACCATCGCGGATCAGCTCGGCGCGCACTGCATCGGCGCGGCGTGTCGACAGCTTCAGATTGTAGTCTGCACCGCGTGTGCCGGAATGGGCGGCACTGTTATCGGTATAGCCATTGACCTCGATACGCGTGAGCTGCGTGTGGGTCGAGTTCTGGGCCGCTGTGCCGACGATGGCGCGGGCGCGATCGGTCAGATCGGCACGGTCCCAGTCGAAGAACACCAGATAGCTGCGAGCCGGAGCCGGAGCCGGAGCCGTCATGACCGGAACGCTGCGCGGCGGCGGTGGGGCAGGGTTGAACTCGTAGCGCAGGCCGAGCAGCAGCGAATGGTTGAAATCGGTCCGTGTGACGCGATTGCCTTCCATGGCACCGGCAGGACGCGGCTGATCATAGCCACCGATGCTGCCATAGCCGGTTGCATAGTGACCGTTCGGCCCAAGCATCGTGTAGAAACGATATTCGGTCGTAAACGACAGGCCGACAGCAAAGGGTACGGGGAAGGACAGACCGAAAATGCCCTGATAGGCAAAGTTGCTGGCCGTACCGCCGATCTTCTGGTTCAGGTAGTTGCCCGGCGCACGCACCGAGGCATTCATGGCCTGCCAGCCATAGCCGACACCGGCACCGAAATACGGATAGACCCAGTTTGCGCCGACATCCATGTCGAACAGCGCATTGACCATCACGCCGTATTGCTGCTGACGCCCACCGGCTGCGGAAGGGAAATAGCTTGATTTGAACTGCTGCAGACGGTTGTTGCGGTAGTTGCCTTCCACTTCAACACGAAAGCCGTTGCCCAGACCCCAGCCGACAGAGCCAAGACCTGTCACACCGGCATCATAATGGTCGCGGCCACTCGGCAGCACCGGCGACAGACGCACGGTCTGGTCCTGATTGAAGCTCGCGCCACCAGATCCGGCTGCATAAAGCCCCTTGATGACCTGTGCCTGAGCGGGTGCCGCCACAAGACACAGAGTGCTCAGCGCAGTAAGGCCCGGAATGCTCTTGCGGAAAAGCCGGGAGAGCGAACCGACTGCCTGCCGGACATCAGAAAACGGGCGGCAAACGGTTTCACCGCGCGTTCGGTGTTCCAGCATCATATCGTCTTCTCCATTCTTTTCACGCGGCAGACTGAGAGGAGGCCATCTGAGCAGCCGTCCGCAGCGATCTGAATGCCGTCTTTTCGCTGAACTGTCATCCCCGTGCAACGCCTGTTTCCCGTCAGGGTGCAATCGCCTTGTTGCGCTATTCTTTCTTCCTGCTCCGAGTGTGGGATGGTTGCAACACTCGCAAAACCCGGGAAAGGGGTATCCAGGCCGGAATGACAGAGCCTTATTCACTGCGGCCGGGCAGAAAAGTCTCAACTGGCGTGGCGATATCGTCGAGGGTGAATTCCAGCAGCCATAAATCGGGATCGTAGCGTTTCTGCCGCTCCAGATAGGTGTCGAGGGCTTCTGGCGTCTCCATGGGGATGCGTTCCCAGCCTGCCCCCAGGGCGGAATCACGCAACACGGCGCTGCTGCCGGTTCGATCGGTCAGAACGATCAGGACTGCTCCGGCATCGTCATCGCCGCGCTTGAGCATCATGGCCGAGCCACCCTGTGTCTCGATCAGTCGCATGAGACCGCGCGCCCATAGGCCGGATTTGAGACGGGCCTCGGTCATGGTGTGGAATCGTCCATATCATCGGGCATGGCGGCAATAGCCGCATGATAACTATCGGGCCGATGCAAAAGCAGGGCTGCCGTATCGAGATCGGCATCCGTGCCCAGTGCGGCCGGGCAGTGACGTCTGATATCGAGAATGCGCGACACAGAGACAGGGAAGCGCAGCGCGCGGCTGGCGACAACATTATCGGCATCGAGCAGCTTGCCACGGGAGAGAGAACTAAGTTGCTGATCGAGCGCCTGCGCGCCGCGCGAGGTGCAGATCTGGGGTGTCACGCCCAGCCCCTGCAACGGCCAGCCGAGGGGAGCCAAGACCCGGCTCCAGGTGACGAATAATTCGCCGCCATCGGGCATCTGCCCGACAGCCTGCACCAGTCCCTTGCCGAGTGTCGCGCTGCCGATCACCACGGCACGACGATGATCCGACAGCGCAGCCGCCATGATTTCGGCAGCACTCGCCGTCCGGCCATCGACCAGTGCGGCGATGGGCAGGCCATGGGTCATGTCGCCGCCCTGAACCGCCCAGATATGGTTCGATTTCGGATCGCGGCCCTTTGTCACGACGGCAATGCCCTGATCCAGCACAAGGGCCGTTGCCGTCACGGCCTGTTGCAACACGCCGCCGCGATCGCCCCGCAGATCGAAAATCAGACCGACCAGTTTCTTGTCTTCCAAAGCCTGATCAATGTTCTGGCTGAGCTCCTCAGCCGTGTCGGAAGAAAACGAGGTGATACGCAGCACCACGATATGATCATGCATGCTGGCAAAAACGGTCTGGGGTGGCACCACCTGACGGTCGAGCCGCATGATCGCGCCGTGATGGCCCGGATCGGCCAGAAGCAGCTTCACCTTGCTGCCCGCTGCGCCATTGAGCCAGGTTTCGACGGTTGCAGGGTCCTGATTGCGGGTCGAGCGACCGTCCACGGCCAGAAGCTTCTGGCCGATATTGGCACCAGCGGCCCAGGCGGGGCCATTGGCGTTGATGGCGCCTATGACCAGTGAAGAGCCGTCGCGCACGAGCGAGAGACCGACCCCTGCCAGATCACCGGTCCGGTTCGCCCGGTCATTACCGGCAGGGGTGGGGGCGACATAGCGCGAATACGGATCGAGATGATTGAACAGCTCGTCGAAGAAGCTCTGAAGCAGGGCGTCGCGACCTGCAGCACGCAGCGAGGTCGATCCATGCCATGCCGCATCCATGCTCGAAACGATGAGTTTGACCCAGTTGAGCGTATCGTTCTCACCGGGCTCGCGAAACTCCGAGATGATCTTCGGACCGATAGAGAGCCGTAATGTCGCAGGCTGCGCCGGGTCATGGGGCGGTTCGACCATGGTGATGGACGGATCAATGGCTGTCAGGCCATCGAGGCCCCACAGACTATAGGTCTTGCTGGAGTGGACCTCGAGCGTACGTGGGCTCAGAAAGCGGAAAGCGCTCGACAGGACCGAGCTCAGCAATCCTGTGTCGAGTGCGGTGCTATCTTCAGCCTTTGCCGTTCCCAGGCACAGACACAGGGAAACAGCTGCAGCCGCACCCAGGCATCGTCGGGAGAACCCGCCAGACAGGAAGAAAGGAACGTGTTTCAGAGCCAGTGACCTTGACCATCAGGAAGATGGCTTCCCCCATCGAGTTCCGCTTTAGCGACCCACTAAGTGGCGCGAAAGGGAGCCTAACAGGGGGAGCGACGTTTTTGCCACGGTCTGTGACTTCAAAAACGCAAATTATCCGACGTCTTCACCATCTGTTGTTTTGGCCTTGCGCGTTTTCCTTGCCGGCTTGGCGTCGGTTTCTGTCTTAGCTGTTTTTTTCGTCGTGGCGGCAGTCTTTTTTGCGGCTGGTTTCTTGGCGGTAGCAGCCTTGGGCGCCGCTTTTTTCTTTGGCGCCGCCTTTTCAGTGCTGTCGCTTGCCGCAGCCTTTGTGGTGGTTTTGCGCGTCGTGGCCTTGCCTTTGGCCTTCAGGGGTTTGCCCTTTTCGGCCAGAAGTGCCAGCGCGTCGTCAAAGGTCACCTCATCCATCGACTGGCCCTTGGCCAGATTGGCGACCACCTGTCCGTGCTGGACATAGGGGCCAAAGCGCCCCTTGCGTACCAGAACGGCGGTGCCATCCTTGGGATGGGCGCCGAGGGTACGGATCGAGGCCATTTTCTTGGCCAGGGAGTCGATGGCGCGATTGAGCCCGACGGTCAGCACGTCGTCATCGGCGTCAAGCGTGCCGAAAATAGCCCCCATCTTTACATAAGGTCCAAAGCGACCCAGCCCTGCTTCAATCATCTCGCCCGTCTCAGGATGCGGCCCGAGCTTGCGCGGAAGGGAGAGCAGGCCGAGCGCCTGATCGAGCGTCAGCTTGTCGCCTTCCAGCCCCTTGGGGATGGTTGTGCGCTTGGGCTTGATCTTCTTGTTTTCCGGATCGGCTTCGCCACGCTGCAGATACAGGCCGTAGGGGCCGCGACGTACCGTCACTTCCTCACCTGTTTCCGGGTCCTGGCCGAGGCTCTTCATGCCTTCCTTCAGGGTTTCGCCCTCGCCGCCATCTTCAGCCACGAGGCGACGCGTGAACTGGCAGGTCGGATAATTCGAGCAGCCGATAAAGGCGCCGAACTTGCCCAGACGCAGCCCCAGACGCCCGGTGCCGCAAGCCGTGCACTGGCGCGGATCGCCTCCGTCTTCACGTGTCGGGAAGAAATGCGAGCCGAGATCCTCATCGAGTGCATCAATGACATCCGAGATCTTCAGATCCTTGGTCTGGGCGACCGCGGCCGAGAAATCGCGCCAGAAGGCGGCCATGATGTCGTGCCAGTCGGCGCGACCATCCGAGATATCGTCGAGCTGCTCTTCAAGCGTTGCCGTGAAATCGGTGTCGACATAGCGCTCGAAGAACGAGGTCAGGAATGCCGTGACCAGACGGCCCCGGTCTTCGGGGATGAAGCGACGGGCATCGAGTCGCACATAATTGCGGTCGCGCAGCACGGTCAGAATCGAGGCATAGGTCGACGGGCGTCCGATACCGATTTCTTCCATGCGCTTGACGAGGCTTGCTTCAGAGAAGCGCGGCGGCGGCTGGGTGAAATGCTGGTCGGCCTCGACACCACGAGTCGTCAGGCGCTCGCCCTCGCTCATGGCGGGCAGCACGCGGCCTTCGTCATCATCGGTCTTGGTGTCGTCCCGCCCTTCGGTATAGAGCTTGAGAAAGCCGTCAAAAGCGATGATCGAGCCATTGGCGCGCAGCGTGGTTCTGCCGGTCGAATCGGTAAGATCGGCCACGACCTGGTCGAGTTCGGCAGATTGCATCTGCGAAGCGACGGCGCGTTTCCACACAAGTTCGTAAAGACGCATCTGCTCGCCCGAAAGATGGCGCGCCATCGATTCGGGGGTGCGGCTCACATCGGTAGGCCGGATTGCCTCATGCGCTTCCTGCGCATTCTTGGCCTTGCTCGAATAGACGCGTGGCTTTTCGGGCAGATAGGGCGCGCCGTAGCTCTCGCCGATCATGGCGCGAATGGCGGTCACGGCCTCGGCGGCCATGGTGACACCATCGGTACGCATATAGGTGATGAGACCGACCGTCTCGCCGCCCAGATCGACACCTTCATAAAGCTGCTGAGCGGTACGCATGGTGGTTTGCGCGCTCATACCGATCTTGCGCGAGGCTTCCTGCTGAAGCGTCGAGGTGGTGAACGGCGCTGGCGGGTTACGCTTGGCTTTCTTGCGCTCGACCGAACGCACCGAAAACGCGCTGCTGGCGACCAGATCGCGCGCGGCATGGGCTTTTTCTGCGTTATCGAGATCGAACTGGTCGAGTTTGCGCCCGTCGAGATGGGTTAATCGTGCCGAGAAGGCGGCATTGCGTGGCGTGGCGAAGGCGCCGGTGATCGACCAGTATTCCCGGCTCTTGAAGACTTCGATCTCGGCTTCACGCTCGCAGATCAGTCGCAGTGCTACAGATTGCACGCGACCGGCACTGCGGCTGCCGGGCAGCTTGCGCCAAAGCACGGGTGAAAGCGTGAACCCGACCAGATAATCGAGCGCGCGTCGGGCCATATAGGCATCGATCAGAGGCTGATCGAGCGCGCGCGGGTTCGCCATGGCCGTCTGCACAGCCGATTTGGTGATTTCGTTGAAAGTCACGCGCTGCACGTTCTTGCCGCGCAGCAGGTTCTTCTCTTCGAGCGCCGCACGGACATGCCAGGAGATGGCTTCGCCTTCGCGATCCGGGTCAGTGGCGAGATAGAGCGTATCGGCGTTCTTGACGGCCTTGGCGATGGTCGCGATCTGCTTGGCGCCGCGCTCATCGGTCTGCCAGTCCATGGCGAAATTCTCGTCAGGTCGCACGCTGCCGTCCTTGGGCGGCAGGTCGCGGACATGGCCGAAGGATGCCAGAACGATAAAGTTATCGCCCAGATATTTGTTGATGGTCTTTGCCTTCGCCGGGCTTTCGACCACTACGACATCAGTCATCTCTACTCCAGAACCGCTCCGGCCTGCTCGGAACCGGCGAATCAGGCTGACAGCACAACCTGACCCCCGGGAAGGAAGGTCGCTATGCCGCCAAGTTCGAGTTCTGACAGGGCGGACAGCACCATGGATACCGAGAACTGGCAGCGCGCCACGATATCGTCAACTGCCACTGGTGTTGGAGAAAGGAGATCGCGCAGCGTTTCACGCACTTCCTCGGGCGTCGGCGCAGGGGCAAAGTCAGGCTGGTCAGGCTCTGAAAACCCCGGCAGCCCGGTCCATTCAGGAGTCTTGAGCGGCTCATTGCCAGTACCGATCTGGCTGAGTACGTCCTGCGCCGTTTCCGTCAGAATCGCGCCTTGTCGCAGCAGATCATTGCCACCGCGAGAGCGCGGGTCGAGCGGTGAGCCAGGCACGGCAAACACGTCGCGGCCATAATCGAGGGCAAGGCGTGCGGTAATCAATGTGCCCGAGCGCAGGGCAGCTTCCACCAGAATGACACCAAGCGAGAGCCCGGCGATCAGCCTGTTGCGCCGTGGAAAGTGACTGGCCTGGGGAATTGTGCCGAGCGGGGCCTCTGTCACGATGCAGCCGCGTTCGGCCACGGCGCGGTAGAGACCTTCGTTTTCCGGCGGATAGAAACAGTCGAGGCCCCCTGCGGCGGCCCCGATGGTCATGCCGGGATGCAGTGCCGCCCTATGCGCCACGGAATCGATGCCCCGGGCGAGGCCGGACACAATGACACAGCCCTCAAGCGCAAGCGCGCCGCTCAGACTTTCGGCAATGCGCAGCCCCCCGGCAGAGGCATTGCGGGCGCCAACGATCCCTATGGTGCGTCCGCAAAGAAGCTCGGCCCTGCCCCATATGTTCAGCACGGGCGGGGCATCGGGAATCCGTGCCAACAGGGGGGGATAATCGGCGTCGCCGATCACCATCATCCGACCGCCGAGCCGTTCGAGCGCGACCTGTTCTTCCTGAACCGATTCGCGTGAGGGAATGCTGACGCCACCCCGTCGCCCCGCCTTGCGTGCACGCTCCGGCAGGGCGTCGATGGCAACGTCAGCCGAGCCGTGCTCGTTCAGAAGGCGTCTGAAATTGACCGGACCAATCCCGTCAGTACGTGCGAGACGCACCATGTCGATGCGTTCGTTGCCTGAAGGAGAGGGCGCCATTAGCCGTCAGATTTCCCGCTTCTTCTGCGGAGGCGGGTCGATGTTGATCCGCGATTCGCGACCCAGGATCAGGCGCCGTATATTGCTGGTATGACGCAGCAGGATGATGAGCGTCAGAATCAGCGTAGCAATAGGCAGAGGGCTATGCAGAGGCTGCTCACTGAGCGGCGGCATCAGAAAAGGCGCCACCGCAAACGCTGCGAGCGCCCCGGCAGAAGAGATGCGTGAGAGCTTGGCCACGGCAAGCCAGACGATGCAGCAGGCAATGCCTACTGGCCAGCACAGGGCAAAAAACACGCCCAGTCCGGTCGCGACACCCTTGCCGCCACGAAACTTCAGCCAGACCGGAAAGCAGTGGCCGATAACGACGCTGACACCGGCAATCGCCATGCCGGTTTGCAGATCGGCATCAAGCAGGAGCCGCACCATCAGAACGGCAAGCGCGCCCTTGAGCGCGTCGAGCAGCAGCGTGGCCGCAGCCAGACCCTTGCGTCCGGTACGCAGAACGTTGGTGGCGCCGATATTGCCCGACCCGATTTTGCGGATGTCTCCCGCGCCGCCGAGATGGCTGATCAGCAGGCCGAACGGGATACTGCCAATCAGATAGGCCAGCCCGGCGCAGAGCAGAAAAGGCGGCGTCAGCAGCGTGTGGATCATGCTGCCTCCCCGCCATAGACATGCCGTCCGGCTTTCCATGTGCCGAGAACACGGCCCCTGAGGCTGCGTCCGTCGAACGGGGTATTCTGGGCGCGGCCCGGCTGGTTGCCAGCCTCGACCACCCATTCGGCCTCGGGGTCGAACAGGCACAGATCGGCGCTGGCGCCGTCACGCAGGGTGCCGGCATCGCTGCCGAGCAGCTGCGCCGGGTTGCGCGTCATCAGGGTGATCAGTTGGGGCAGGGTCAGTGTCCCCTCATGCACGAGAGAGAGCCCGACACCGAGAAGCGTGGTCAGGCCCGTGCCGCCTGCGCTGGCCTGAGCAAAAGGCAGGCGCTTGTCATCGGCGTCCCATGGTGCGTGATCCGACGCGATGGCATCGATCGTGCCATCGGCCAGCGCCGCACAGACGGCGAGGCGATCTTCTTCCGCACGCAGGGGCGGCGAGAGCTTGGCATAGGTACGAAACGCGCCGATCGCGTCTTCATTGAGCGCGAAATAGGGGGGTGCCGTATCGCAGGTGATTGACAGGCCGCGCGCCTTGGCCTGGCGGATCAGGGCCAGACCCTCACCCGTCGAGACATGACCGAAATGCAGACGGGCGCCGGTCATTTCGGCAAGGCGGATATCACGGGCGATCAGGATGGCCTCGGCCGCTGCCGGAATCTGGGCCAGCCCCATGCGTGTCGCGAGCGCGCCAGCCGTCGCCGTGCCCCCCTTGGCGAGTGACGGATCTTCGGGATGCTGCACCACAAGGGCATCAATGCCCTTGGCATAGGCCAGAAGCTGGCGCATGCGCTTGGTGTCGGCAATGGCATGAATGCCATCTGTGAAAGCCACGGCGCCCGCTTCACGCAGCATGCCGAGTTCCGCCATTTCCTCGCCATTGCAGCCCTTGGTCAGCGCGCCATAGGGCAGGATGCTGACCAGACCCGTCTCTTCGCCACGGCCACGCAGCAGGCGCACCAGCGCAGGCTCGTCGATGGCCGGTTTGGAGTTCGGCAGGGCAGCCAGCGTGGTCACGCCGCCCGAGACAGCGGCACGGGCGCATGAGGCGATGGTTTCGCGATATTCGAAGCCCGGCTCACCGATCGCCACACGCATATCGACGAGGCCCGGAGAAAGAACGGCGCCCTTGCCGTCAATGATCTCGGCGTTCTCAGGCTTGCCCTCGGCGCCCGCCTTGTCCTGACCGGCAATGCGGCCCTCTCTGACCAGAAGGCGGCCGGAGGTGTCCGTGCCGGTTTCGGGGTCGATCAGACGAACATTTTCAAAAACAAGATCGGTCATGACGCTGTCCGCATGCGTGAAAGTCGGTCAAGAACGGCCATGCGCACGGCAACGCCCATCTCTACCTGTTCCTGAATGACGCTCTGCACCGAATCGGCCACGTCCGATGCGATCTCTACGCCACGATTCATGGGGCCCGGATGCATTACCAGCGCGCCCGGCTTGGCCAGCGCAAGGCGACGGCTGTCAACGCCATAGAAGCGGAAGAACTCGCGCGCGCTCGGCACCAGACCGGCGCCCATGCGCTCGCGCTGCAGACGCAGGGTCATCACCACATCGGCGTCCCGCAGCCCGCTTTCCATATCATGATGGATCGACACGGCCCCGAGGGAGGCCATGGCGGCAGGCACCAGGGTTGGCGGCCCGACGAGACGCACCTTGCTGCCCATGGCGGTCAGAAGATGGATGTTGGAGCGCGCCACCCGGCTATGGCCGACATCGCCGCAGATGGCGACAGTGAGGCCGCTCAGCGTGCCGAGATGGCGCTTGATGGTCAGCGCATCGAGCAGCGCCTGTGTCGGATGTTCATGCATCCCGTCACCGGCATTGACGACGCTGGCCTCGACCTTCTGCGCCAGAAGGGCCGGAGCCCCCGACTGGGCATGCCGCACCACCAAAAGGTCGCAGCGCATGGCATTCAGCGTGGCGGCCGTGTCGAGAAGCGTTTCGCCCTTGTTCACCGAAGACGTGGCCACCGTCATGTTGATGACATCGGCCCCGAGACGCTTGCCCGCCAGCTCGAAGCTGGTGCGGGTGCGGGTGCTGTCCTCGAAGAACATGTTGATCACGGTGCGGCCGCGCAGCGCATCACGGGGCGCGGTACGCGAGCGGCTCAGCAGGGCATAATTCGCCGCGAGATCGAGGAAAGGCGTGATCTCTTCGGCGCTCATGCCTTCGAGGCCGAGCAGATGGTGCTTTCGGGCGAGCGGGTCAGCCATGCGCGATCGCGGCTCCTATACGGGCCAGAACCTCGTCCCGGCCAAGGGCTTGCAGGGTCAGGTCGATACCGGGCGAGACCGTGCTGCCGGTCATGGCGGCGCGCAGGGGCTGCGCGACCTGGCCGAGCTTGATGGCCTTGTTTTCGGCAAATTCGCGAAGCGCCCCGTCGATGGCAGCAGCCTCGAAAGGCTCGACCAGAGCGAGCGCCTGAGCGACGCCGCGCAGCACGTCCTTGCCCTCTTCCGAAAGCTGCTTCTGTGCCTTGGCGTCATAGGTGAAGGGCAGGGAGCGCCCCAGAAACGCTGCGCTGTCTGCCAGTTCGGTCAGCATCTTGGCGCGTTCCTTGAGGCCCGGCATCAGCGTCAGCACCCGGGCGTGCAGGGTGTCATCGACTGTGACATCCTCGCGCTCCTTCAGGCGCTCGATCACGTCATTCGTCAGGCGGGCATCATCGGCCTCGCGCATATAGACGCCATTGAGATGGGTCAGCTTGATGTAATCCATGCGCGAAGGCGAACGACCTACGCCATCCAGATCGAACAGGCGGATCTGTTCTTCGCGGTTCAGGATCTCGGCATCGCCATGACCCCAGCCCAGACGCAGCAGGTAATTGCACAGAGCTTCGGGCAGGAAACCCTCATCGCGGAATTCCACCACCGACTGGGCGCCGTGACGCTTGGAGAGCTTGGCGCCATCAGGGCCATGGATGAGCGGCAGATGGGCGAAATGCGGCAGATCCCAGCCCATGGCACGATAGATCATTGCCTGACGGAAGGTGTTCGTCAGATGGTCGTCACCGCGAATGACATGGGTGATGGCCATATCATGATCATCGCAGACCACGGCATGGAGATAGGTCGGTGTGCCATCCGAGCGCAGGATGATCAGGTCGTCCATTTCGGCATTGGCCACGCGGACCTCGCCCTGAACCAGATCGTTGATGACGGTCTCGCCGTCGCGTGGTGCCTTGAGGCGCACAGCAAAAGGCGCGCCCTCAGGGGCTTCGGAAGGGTCGCGATCGCGCCACATGCCGTTATAGCGGGGCGGCTGGCCATTCGCGATGGCGTCTTCGCGCATCTGCTTCAGCTCATCGGCGGTGCAATAGCAGCGATAGGCCAGCCCCGTTGCCAGCAATTCCTGAGCCACTTCCGTGTGGCGCCCCTGCCGCGTGGACTGGAACACGGGTTCCTCATCCGCCGTGATTCCCATCCAGGCCAGACCTTCGAAGATCACATCGACTGCGCGCTGCGTGGAGCGCTCGCGATCCGTATCCTCGATTCTGAGCAGGAATTGCCCGCCATGGTGGCGGGCGAAGAGGAAATTGAACAGGGCCGCACGGGCATTGCCGATATGCAGCAAGCCGGTGGGAGAGGGGGCAAAGCGTGTGCGAACGGTCATGGCAGCTGCATAGCATGATTGAGGCCAGCACACTACCGGAGCGCGCTTTGTTGAGAAGCCGCTCATGCCCTGCGGCCTGCCTCTTTGGGAACCTGCGAGACGGGGGAAAGGCGCGTGCCTCTCGTGGGGGAAGCGGCCCATGGCGACCGCAGGTTCTGCCCGGCTGGCTTGAGAGGCGCCGCCCCTTGTTCTGCCAGAAAGCCCCGGCCCATCGGGAACCCGTCTGTCGGGGTTTGCATGGCGCAGTATTCGATGTCACGATATCGATATGAAAAAACCTTTTTCCCGTATGCTGCTTGCTTCTGTTGCGCTCTGTCTAGGGGGCGTAATGCCTGCTCTGGCTGAGGAGAGTGTCTCACCCAGAGTGATTATTGTCGCAGGGTGGGAAAACGGTGCCGATACGGGCGATGCGCCGGGTGAATATCAGGACTGGGTCGAGCGCGAGCATCTGACCGAACCCGTGGCCGTGCGTGGCGTGAAGGAGCCGATTCTGCGACGCAATGCGCAGGGAGTTTACGGGCTCGTTCTGCGGTCCGGGGCATCGGAGCTGATGGCACTGGCACTCGACCCGGCATTCGATCTGAAAAAGACCTACTGGATCTTCACAGGTATCTCCGGCGTCAATCCTAATGTGGCGTCTGTCGGCAGCGTGGCCTGGGCGCGCTGGGTGGTGGATGGCGATGCCCTGCGTGAGCTCGATGACCGGTCGATTCCTGCCGACTGGCCTTACGGGCTATACGCAATCGGGGCAGAGCGCCCCAATACGCTGCCTAAGGATGCCAATCATTATGGCTCGGTAACCGATGTGGCGCAGCTGACCAAGGCCTATCCGCTCAATCAGGGGCTGGCCCGCTGGGCCTATGATCTGAGCAAGGGCGTCAAACTGGCCGACGATCCCGAGATCGCCCGGCGGCGCAAGGCGTGGCCGGCAGGTTCTCCTGCCAGCAAACCGCCCATGATTCTCATGGGTGAGACATTGGGGGCGCTGCGCTACTGGCATGGCGAAGCCCGCAATAAATGGGCGCAGGACTGGGTGAAGCTCTGGACGAAAAATCAGGGCGTGTTCGTCATGACCAATGAAGAAAGCCAGACCAACCAGAAGGAAATGCGCCTTCTGGCCCAATGGGGTTATGTGGCGCCAGACCGCATCATGGTGCTGCGCTCCGGTTCGAATCCCTCCCTGCCGTCACCGGGCGTGCCGCTCACCCAGTCCATGGGTGATGAGGGCCCGGGCCAGATCATGGCTTTCGACAATAACGAGCGTGCTGGAGCCCCTGTCGTAGCGGAGCTGGTCAAACACTGGGATCGCTACCAGGATCATGTTCCCTCCGCCCCCTGACGATCCCGGGTCGGGGGACTCCAGAGGGCGTACGTCTTCTGACGGGAGGCGGGGAGAAGCCCCATGATTCCCGCACGGCTCGCAGCCTTTGTGGAATCCTGCCTGCTTGGGCAGGGCCGTGCTCTGGTTGCCTGGCTTCCCGTTGCCTGGGCTATCGGCAGCCTGCTTTATTTTCTTCCCCTCCATGAGCCCGGTTACGGTCGGGCGAGCCTCTGCGGCTTTTTGGGGCTGATGCTTCTGATATTCGGCTGGCGGCGTCTCACCGCTCGCGGGATGGGCTTCGTCGTGCTGATGGTCAGTCTCGGGTTTCTGGCGGCGCGTGGTCAGGCCTGGCGCCAGCCTCCCATGCCTGCCTTGCCGTCGATCGCCGTGACAATGCACGGCGTGATTGCCGATGTCTCGAGCCATGGCGAGGAGGGGCATGTTGTTCAACGCCTGCGGCTCAGTCAGGCCGTTTTCGAAACCGGGGTCGATATCGGCATGGCCCCGCTCAGACGCGATCTGCTGCTCTTTACCCATGATGAACAGAATTACGCACCGGGCATGGTGGTGCGGCTGAACGCTGTGTTGCGGCCGCCTGACTGGCCCGATTTTCCCGGTGGTCGGGATCGCCAAAGGGAGGGCTGGTTCGATGGTCTGGCCGGAACAGGGCGCGTTCTTGGTGTGCCTGATATTGTGCAGGCCCCGCAGGGTCACGCGCTTGGGCGATGGCGTCTACATATTGCGGCGGTTATCGCTACGCATCTTTCAGGTCAGCGCGCCGCCATTGCGTCGACTTTGCTGGCCGGTCATGGCGAGGGAATCAGCCAGAAGACCCGTGACGCTTATGCTGCGTCGGGCCTTGCCCATATTCTTGCCGTTGCCGGGTTGCATCTGGGGCTGGTCATGGGAGCGGTGTTCTTCATGACGCGACAGGCGCTGGTGCTCTGGCCGTGGCTGGGTCTGCGTCTGCCCTGTCGTGAGATCGCGGCCCTCATGGCCCTAGCCTCCGGGCTGATCTATGTCGCGCTCACGGGCTTCCATCTCCCGGCCTTGCGCAGTCTTGGCATGGCAGGGCTGGCGACGCTGGCCCTTCTGACGGGGCGGCGTGTGCTGTCGATGCGGTCTCTGGCGCTCGTGGCGCTTGTGCTGCTCATGGCGTCTCCCGTGCTGGTACTGGATCTGTCTTTTCAGATGTCGTTTGCGGCCGTCATGGCCTTGATCGCCGGTTATGAGGCGCTGCGTCCGCATTTCGTCAGGCGCGCCGAACAGGGAAAGAAAAACGGGCTGGGACATCATCTCGCCTTGCTGTCTCTCACAAGTGCGCTGGCCGGGGGGGCGACGCTGCCTTTGGTCATGGCGGGATTTGGCAGTTTTCAGCCCTGGTTCATTCTGGCCAATCTCGTTGCCGTGCCGGTTGCGGCATTCTGCGTCATGCCTGCGGGGCTTCTTTCCTTGCTGCTGATGCCGTTCGGTCTGTCCGGGCTGGCGCTCTGGGTCATGGGGCAGGGGATCGGGCTGATCTCGTCGCTGGCCGAATGCGTGGCCTCTTTCCCGCTGGCCCATGTGCCTGTCCCGCATATGGGCTGGGAAGGTCTGGCGCTCTATATGGCCGGGCTGGCAGGGTTCTGTCTCTGGCGGGGGCGTGCGCGCTTCGGGTTTCTGCCCCTTCTGATGCTTGGCGTGGTGTCGCCTGTGCTTGGCGAAAGCCCTCTGGTACTGGTGTCTCCAGATGCGGGTGTAATCGCTTTTCAGCAAGACGGTTACTGGGTTGCGGGGCCGCATAATGGGCTCGCAAACCGCATTCTGGAGGCGTGGCAACGCGCCTGGCCTCTGCCTGTCATGATGTCTTCCGCAAGCCCTGCCTGCGTGGCGAGCGGCTGTACCCTGGCGCTCCCCATGTCGGTTTCACTGTGGTTTGCCTTGCCCTCGTCAGAAAGTCGGGCTGCGGCGTGTCAGCAGAGGGGCTTTATCGTCAGCGCTGTTCCCCTGCCTGAAGACTGTCGCGCTGGCGGGTTCATTGATCGTTTCACGGTCTGGCGCGACGGCGCTGTCCTGCTTCGGGTGCAGGGTAACAGCCTCAAGATCGTCTCCGATCGCTCGTGGCGGGGCGCGCGGCTCTGGGTGCCGCGCGTCGGATTTCGAGGCGTGCCGAACCTGCCCATGGCACAGACAGAGTAGAGGCTATTTGCTCTTGGGGTAGAAATGCAGCGCCACGCGCTCCATGGTCAGGCCCTGAACCAGAATGGTGAATACCACGATCCCGTAGCAGATAGGCGCTAGAATATCCTTCATCGGTCCCGGTGGCAGGGTCAGGGCGAGCGAAAGCGAAATGCCGCCGCGCAGCCCGCCCCAGGTCAGCACCGCGAGCATACGGCCTCGATCCTCACCATAGAGATGGATCGGCAGGATTGCGAGAAACACGCTCAGCGCACGGGCAGCAATCGAGAGCGGAATTCCCAGAAGCAGGGCCCACAAAGCATGCATGCCCGGAATGGTGGCCAGCACCTCGAAGCCGATCATCAGGAAAAGCAGCGCATTCAGAACCTCATCGACCAGCGTCCAGAAGCTGTTGAGTTCCTCGTGGGCGTGGTCGTCCATGCTGCTTTTGGCACGTTCGCTGCCGAGGCAGAGTCCCGCTACCACGACAGCGATCGGCCCGGACATACCCAGCGCATGGGCCAGGCTGAATGTGCCTGCTGCAAGGCTGAGTGAGACCAGAAGCTGAAGATGACTGTCGCGTGCGGAACGGAAGCAGAGAAGCCCGATCATGCCCGCTACAAAACCCAGGGCGCTGCCGCCGATGGCCTCGAGACCGAATGCTTCGAGCGCATCGAACAGGGTCAGGTGATGGGCTTCCCCGGTTACAAGCGTCATGGCGAGGCCGAAGATGACGATGCTGACACCGTCATTGAACAGGCTTTCCCCAGCGAAAATGGCCTGTATGGGCCCCGGCAAGCCGAGGCGGCGCAGCATGCCCACCACCGAGACCGGATCGGTTGGCGCGAGAATGGCGCCCAGCACGACGCACCACAGAAAGGGCATCGGCAGACCGACAGCAACCATCACCCAGTACATCGCGCCACCAAGCAGGAAGACGGCAAGAATGGTCCCTACGATGGCAAGGAAGAGAACCGAGAATTTTCGCGCCATCAGCTCGCGCGTATTGACCTGCAACGCACCGGCAAAAAGCAGAAACGACAACGCCCCGTCGAGCAGATTGCCGGGCAGATCTGCCGAGGCCAGAAGGTTCATCGGCAAGGTGTGCAGATCGACGCTTGGCAGGGCGAGGTCGAGCCCTTTCACCACAAGCGATCCGACCAGAGCGATCAGCAGGATACCGATCGTCATGGGCAGCCGCAGCAGCTTGTAATTGAGAATGCCGCAGATAGTGCAAAGCGTCAGCAGAATGGCGAACAGGCTGAGTGAGGACATGAAACCTTCGATACGTCTGGGGCCGGGCGTTCCGAGCGGGGAGATACCGTTTTACCCCAAGAGAACGTGAACGCACCCTGTTCGTCCAGACTCTCACATTATGTCATCCTGGCAGGCATGATGACCGGCCCGGAAGGTGGCTGGACTCGCCGGAAAGCCTCTTCATGGCGCGAGTGCCTTCTATCGATGCAGTCGTTGTAAAAAGGGTGTGCTTCATGAATTCAGCCCGCAAAATGGCGCTTCTTGTTCTTCTGTCCCTGATGGGGGGCGGTTTACAGGCGTCGGCAACGCCCAGCACCGCATTGCTGCGCGCCTATCATGAGAAGCTCAAGGCCATGAACCTGCCGCCCGGTCTGGAAGAGATGGTGCCTGAATCGACAGTCATTCATCAGGTCACACTGGCACCGCTTTTCGACCAACCCTTCGTCTGCGGGGAGCACCCACTGGGCCAGCTGACAACCGCCGGTGATGCGCTCGGTACGGATTGCATGATTGTCGGCGGCGCTTCGGACGCCGCCGGGTTCAACCGGCTCTACAGAGGCTCAGGAGAAAAAAACGAGGACTGGTATGGGTGGAAGGCGCCAGTCCACGCGCCTTCTGACGCGGTTGTGGTCTATGTCCATGTCAATCCGGCGGTCAATGTACCGGGGAGCATGGGCAAACCGCCTGCAAGCATGATCCTGTTCAGACGACAGGATGGGGTGGAGGTTGTCTACGCCCATGTGCAGGATATCCGGGTCAAGGCCGGTGACCACGTAAAAGCAGGCGATGTGGTGGCCGTCGACGGCAATAATGGCGTCGCCCGCAACCCGCATGTGCATGTCGGTGCCTTCAGGGGCACCGAACCGTTCCAGATCCGATGGGATCTCGTCGCCATGGGTGCTGTCGACGCCTTGCGCGCCAACTAGACCTGTCTCCGAACCGTCTTAGGGCACGGATCGGAGAAGCTAGGTCTCAGCGCGAAAGAACGATCAGACCCCTTCGACGAGGGTGGCGCGGTATTTGGCGCCAAGGAAGCGATGCTCGCGCACCTTGCGATAGGCGTCACCGTCATACCAGGCGAGGGCTGTTTCACGGCTGGGGAATTCCACAATCACGATGCCCTCGGGCTCATTGCCTTCGAGCGCCTTCTGAGCTCCGTAAGCGACGATCGGCTTGATCGGATGACCCTCGAAAGTCTCGGCGACCAGAGAGAAATAGGTGTCGAGTTCCTTCTGATCGAGGGTCTCTTCGCGGGTGAAGACGATATACGTGCTCATGCAGGTTCTCCTTTTCTTTCAAGAATCTGGGTCTTGAGCGGGAAAAGACAAGGCGTAAAAACGACACAGCGCCAGCATTCGGGGCTACGTGCCTTGCAGACATAACGCCCGTGCAGGATGAGCCAGTGATGCGAAGGTCGCAGCATGTCGGGCGGAATGCGCTTGATCAGCCCGTCTTCCACAGCCCTCGTGGTCTTGCCCGGTGCCAGTCCGGTACGATTGCCAAGCCGGAAGATATGGGTATCGACCGCCATGGCGCTCTCGCCAAACATCACGTTCAGCACCACACTGGCTGTCTTGCGTCCTACCCCGGCCAGAGCCTCAAGCGCAGCCCTGTCGGCGGGAACGATCCCGTCATGCAGGGCCAGAAGCTGCTCGGAGAGCTTGAGAACATTCTTCGCCTTGGCGCGCCAGAGCCCGATCGTGCGGATATGGGCGGCGATGCCTTCCTCACCCAGGGCCACCATCGCAGCCGGATCGGGCGCATCGGCAAACAGACCGGCCGTCACCTTGTTAACCGATTTATCCGTGGCCTGGGCGGAAAGCACGACGGCCACGAGCAGCGAAAAGGCGTCGCTGTAATCGAGTTCGCTCTCGGCATCGGGATTGGCCTCGGCGAGCGAGGTGATGAAATCGCGCGCCTGGGCGCGTGTCATGGCCCGTCTGGCCGAGGGAAGAGACATCAGAACCATTTCGTCATGTTGCATAAGAGCGTCTGAGACCCCACAATAAGCGCTTCCCGATCAAGACTTCCAGTATGCCCGCCCGGTCGCGTCATCCGGCGGAGGAGCTTCCTTTCGTGTCCGATTCCGACCAGAGCGCCCAGAAAAAGGGCGAGAAAAAGCGCGATATTGCCTTTGTGGAGATCGTGCGCTTCGTCATGCGCCGCTGGCTGGAACACCCGGCTTTTCTGACGCGCACCCTCATGGGTATTGCGCTTGCCACGATTGCGGATGTTGCGACCCCCGTCCTTTCCGGGCGTCTGGTGACCGATATTTCCAGCCATACAGGCGGGGCGCCGCATGATGCGTCGCAGCTTGCGCTGCGAAACGATGCACTGCTGATGGTGGGGGGACTTATTGCCCTGGGTCTTGTGGGGCTGCTGGGTCGTCGTTCGTCCTATCTGGGCATCACCCATCTGAGTCTGGCCATCATGCAGCGCGCGCTTTCCCAGGGCTTTGCCCGCGTGCAGCGTTTCTCGACCGACTGGCATGCCAATAATTTTGCAGGCTCGACGGTGCGCAAGCTGACGCGCGGCATGTGGGCAATCGACACGCTCGACGATACGCTGCTTCTCCTGATTGCTCCGGAGGTGCTGGTCCTGACCGGTACCACGCTGGTGCTGGCCTGGCATTCGCCATTCATGGGGGCGGTTCTGGCGCTCTCTGTCGTGCTGTTTACCTGGCTTTCGGTTATGCTGACCCTGCGTTACGTCGCGCCGTCCGCCCGTGCCGCCAATCGCTGGGATACGAAGGTTGGCGCAGCCATTGCCGATGCCGTGACCTGCAATGCCGTGGTCAAGGCTTTTGGCGCCGAGCATCGTGAGGAACGCCGTCTGGGCCGGGTGCTGCGCGCCTGGAGCAACCGCACCTCGCGTACCTGGATCAGAGGGACCAACAGCGCCAATCTTCAGGGCTTTGCCTCGCTGGTCATGCGTATGCTGCTGGTTGCGTTGATCGTCTGGCAGTGGTGGCAGGGCAAGGCCGGCCCGGGCGATGTGGCCTATGTGCTGACCATGGTGTTTCTGGTGCAGGGTTATCTGCGCGATCTGGGGCAGCAGGTGAGCCAGGTTCAGCGTTCGGTCAACGAGATGGAAGAACTGGTCGCGATTTTCGATGAGGCGCCGGGCGTTCAGGATCGCAAGGGGGCGAAGAAGGCGGCTTTCACCCAGGGGCGTGTGCGCTTTGAAAAAGTGACGTTTCAGTACCCTGGTCAGGATACGCCACTCTATCAGGATCTCGATGTAACCATTTCGCCCGGCTCGCGCGTGGCGCTGGTAGGGCCGAGCGGCTCGGGCAAGACCACCTTCACCAAGCTCATCCAGCGGCTTTATGACACCAGTGAGGGGCGGGTGCTCATAGATGATGTGAATGTGCGCGATGTCACGCAGGACTCGCTGCGCGCGCGCATTGCCATCGTCCCGCAGGAGCCGATGCTGTTTCATCGTTCGCTGGCCGAGAATATCGCCTATGCCCGCCCGGGCGCTACCCAGGCCGAAATCGAACGGGCGGCACGGCTTGCCAATGCGAGTGGCTTTATCGAGCGCCTGCCCGAGGGCTATGCCACGCTGGTGGGTGAACGCGGGGTCAAGCTCTCAGGGGGCGAGCGCCAGCGCGTGGCCATTGCCCGCGCCTTCCTGGCAGATGCGCCGCTGCTGATTTTCGATGAGGCGACATCAAGCCTCGATTCCGAATCAGAGGTGCTGGTTCAGGATGCAATGCATCGCCTCATGGCGGGTCGTACGGTGATTGTCGTGGCGCATCGTCTTTCCACGGTCATGGAGCTCGACCGTATTCTGGTCTTCAGCAAGGGCAAGCTGATGGAAGATGGCGCCCATGGCGAGCTGGTGCAGCGTGAGGGTGGCATCTATCGTCGCTTGTTCGAGCTGCAATCGCTCGAAGGCTGAGTGACAGGCAGCCCATAGACTGGATCACGCCGAGCGACCCTGCGGGATATACTCCTGCAGCGAGCCGCCGGGCTGAAATATGTAAATCCGGTCGGCATGGGCAATCGTGGCCGGGCGATGGGCCACAATGATCTGGGTGATCTTCATCTCCCGCAGCGCGGCGGCGACCTGGGCCTCTGTCATTTCATCAAGATGGCTTGTGGCTTCATCCAGGAACAGGATGTCTGGTTTGCGGTACAGCGCCCGTGCCAGAATGAGGCGCTGTTTCTGCCCACCTGAAAGGCCAGCACCCATATCGCCGATAAGAGTGTCAAATCCCATCGGCATACGGTCGATATCCTGCAGAATGGCCGCATGGGCGGCGCATTGCCTGACCCAGCTCTCATCGGGGTCTTCGGCAAAACCGCTGATGTTTTCGGCAATCGAGCCCGAGAAGAGCCCGTCATCCTGGAGCACACCGACAATCCGGTTACGATAGCCCTCCAGCGTCAGCGCCGCGATATTGTTGCCATCCAGCGCAATCTGTCCGTCTGAGACTTCCATCAATCCCATCAGCGCCTTGAGAAAGGTGGTCTTGCCGCAGCCTGACGGTCCGACGATGGCAATGATGCGGCCTGCCGGGACGTCGAGCGAGACATTCTGGAAGATCCAGGGATCATGTGCGCCATACCGCGCCGAAAGACCCGTGCAGGTCAGGGCGCCACGTATTGCATCCGGCGTCTCTGCGACCAGAACCGGCGCTGCCTCGCATGGTTCGATTTCAGTCATGACGATATCTGACAGACGCTCGGTCTGGACGCTGAGCATACGGATCTGGAAGGCACTGCTGATCAGACTGCCGATACGCCCGGCAAACTGATCCTTGTAGGACAGAAAAGCCACCAGCATGCCCACTGTCATGGCGCCTTTCATGACTGCCAGGGCACCAAGCACCATCATGATCAGGCGGTCAGCACCGAAAATCATCTCGGCAAGACGACCATAGATCAGGTCATAACGCTGGATACGAAGCCGCACATTGATGCTGTCGATAATGAGGTTGAGCCAGGAGGTGCGACGGCGTTCCCTCAGGCCCAGTAACTTGACGCTGGCCATGCCGCGCAGTGTCTCGATGAAATGGCTCTGCTGGCGCGCATCGAAAACGATCTGTTCCTCATTGGCTTCACGATAGAGGCGATAGGTGAACAGACGCAGGCAGACATCCAGAGCGACGGCGGCAAGGGCGACGGCGCCCAGCCATCCGCCATAGATGAAGAGCATGATTCCCATGCCGATCGCCATCAATCCGTCCATGATCGTCTGGACCATGTCGGTCGTCATGGTCTTCTGGATAGAGGCAATCGCGTTGAAGCGGGAAAGAATGTCGCCCACATGGCGCTTTGCGAAATAATCGAGCGGCAGACGTGACAGATGGTTGAACAGCCCCGTATTCCATTGCAGCCCGACCCGCGTGCCCAGGATCAGCACAGACCATTGCCGGACACAGGCAATCAGCAATTGCAGGAAGAGCAGCAGCGCAACCCCTGCCGCAATGGTGCTGAGCAGTTCGTGGTCGGAAGTCACAACGACTTCGTCGATGATCACCTGCGAGACCATCGGCATGACGATGGCGATGGTCTCGAGCCCTAGAGACAGGATTCCCAACATCAGAAGCGATGAGCGCAATCCGGAGACATGGCGGAAAAGATCCCGCAGGCGCAGGGTTTCCCGGTCGTCTTCCTTGCGGAAATTCTCGTTCGGAAAAGCCTCCAGGGCGATGCCGGTAAAGTCACGCGAGACGACATCGAGGCCAAGCACACGTCGACCGAAGGCGGGATCGTGGATGGTTGCCTTCGTGCCCGAGACCTTTGTCAGGACGACAAAGTGGTTGAGGTTCCAGTGCAGGATGCAGGGCAGACGCAGGCTGGACAATTCATCCAGATCGAGGCGCACGGCACGGGTTGCAAGCCCGACCCGTTCGGCTGTTGCCATCAGGTCTTTAAGGGTACTGCCCTTGATGGACAGGGAGAAACGCCGTCTGAGTGTCGGCAAATCGATGCGATTGCCATGATGCCCCATGATCATGGCAAGGCAGGCCATGCCGCATTCTGCCGCCTCGACCTGCAGGATTACCGGGGTTTTGGGCTGAAAGCCGAATTCGAGTGCATTCAGCGCCTTCATTGTCCGCGCACCATGCCGCCGCTGACCATGTAGATGTCGTCGCGCACGCTGATCAGAGGGTCGAACAACCACTGGTAGAGTCTGCGTGTATCGATTGCGATGTCAGCCTGAACCGCCATGCCTGCCTGGAGGGGCCGTTGCCGCGAATAGGCGGTGACATAGGATTTTTCAGGCATGATCCGGATACGATAAAGGCTTTGCCCGTTGTCGCCGCCCTGTCTGCCCGGCTGCGCGGGCGGAGAAATGCCCTGGGTGCTATTGGAATCTGTCACGGTAATCGGCGCGCGGGTGACCTCAAGCACTTTGCCGCGATAGAGGCCAAACCGTTGATAGGGATAGGCGTCATAACGGAGCAGAACCGGCTCCCCTTCATGGAGGAAGCCGATCGAGGCGCTGTTGACGAACAGCATGGCTTCGAGCGTATGGCCGGCAGGCAGGAGTGTGGCGAGCGTCTGCCCTGACTGGACATGCTGGCCGCGATTGCTGCGAATGGCGGTCAGAATGCCGTCTTCAGGGGCGGTTACGACATTGCTGCGCTGGGACTCGCTTTCGATGATCTGCTGATCGACCTGTGCAATCTCCTTGTCGAGGTCGTTGAGATCGCGCATCTGCTGACTGTCGTAGCGGATCAGCTTGGCCGTCAGCTCGGCAATCTGTCCCTCGATGCCGGAGAAATTCTGCAGAAACTGGGCGTGGCTGCTGAGAAGCTGCGCGTAGGTATAGAGCTGGTTCTGAAACTGCGTTTCGGTGACGATATGCTCGGTTTTCGCTGCCTGCATACGTTTCATCGCAGACTCAACCATCGGCAGCACGTTGTTGTCGTTGTCGAGCTGCCGCCGGATTTCTTCATGCTGCTGGGTCAGAAAACGGATCTGGGTTGCGATGGAGGTCTTTTCGATCGGACCATCCTTGATTCTGAGATCCTTCTGTTTCCTGAGGATGACACTCTGCTGGCGCAGCTGCGCCAGAACGCGTTCCTGCGTGGGGCCGGAGCTGGAGGTCGACTCGATATCGATCACATACAAGACGTCGCCCTTGTGAACATGCTGTCCTTCCATCGCATTCTGCACGGCAATCACGCCTGTGGCATTGACGGCGACGGTAATGAGACCGGAAGGCGGAGCCATGTAACCCGTGGCATGAACACGGCGCGTATAGACACCAAATGCCACATAGCAAACTGCCGCCAGGCACAAGGCGAGCGTCGCCAGAGCAACCAGGCGGAAGGAAAGGGGCTGGATAACCTGTACCCGGCCCAGCCAGGACTGGCGGCGGGAATCGAGTACCTCCTGCCTGAAAAGGTCAGAGGACATCAGAAACGGGCAGGTAAATCATAAAGGCCAGGAACACGAAGACAGATGTTTGATGAGGTGATCATGCAGGAGGATGGTTGGTCTGGCAGGCTTGAAGATCTGCCTGCCAGACCAGGACATTCAGGCCTGATTGGCCTTGGCTGCCGCGATGATCTGGGAAATGCCCAGACCCATGGTCTGGACGGCCTGCGGTACGCCGCTCAGGTTATGGGAGGCGAGAGTGTCGACCACTTCGCCGATCCCGGTTCCCAGGTTGGTGGCAGCCGTCAGGGCGCTGGCATTTGGCGAATGACCGTTGATGGCCGTGCTTGCCCAGTCAACGATATTGCCGATTGCGCCACCGAGTTGCGATCCGAAATTGCTGAAGAAGCCAGCGCCGCTGACTGAGTCAATCTCGGCAATATTCAATTCACGCATGGTCTTGACCTTCTTGCTTGTTGCACTGCGGGCCTTTGGTTGGACCCTGTGCAAGAGAATGCTTTTTATTTGAAAAACACTAAAGTAATGGTCTGGTAAAAATTTCGATACCGGCATGTTGTATGAGTGGTTATTAATGGAAATCCCAAATTTTTTGCAAATATCCGGTTAAAAATCAGAATAATTCGTTAATTGTCGCTCTCTCTTCGACCGATTGGCCGGATGCGTGTCTCGCTCGCTACGCGCTGAAAAAAACCGTGATAGACCTTGCCGGTTCTCGAATCGTGATGCAGGGGGATGTGACAGGGTGAAGGCCTTGTTTCGCGATCTGGGCCAATATCTTGGCGTCTCTGTCGGATGAAATGATCATGACCATGCAGACCTGGTGGCTTTTCGTGGTCACTGTTTTCTTCATCTCGGCAACGCCGGGTCCGAACATGATGCATGCCTTGAGTCGCAGCGTTCAGGTCGGGTTCAGACGCAGCACGGCTGCCATGGCCGGATGCATCTCGGCGCTGTTTCTCGCTCTTGTGCTGTCGATGGTCGGTATCGGGGCAGTGCTGGCCGCCATGCCGCGTCTGTTCGATGTCATTCGTTATGCAGGCGCAGCCTATCTCGTCTATCTCGGGATCAAGGCCTGGCGTTCAGGCGACGATGCAACTGATGCGACCAGCGGCGGTGGCAGCGAGAGCCGGGCAAGTGCCTGGAGCCTTTATCGCAACGGCTTTCTGGTGGGCATCAGCAATCCAAAACTGCTGCTGTTTGCGGCGGCGTTCTTTCCGCAATTCATCGATCATCACAAGCCCGTCCTGCCGCAATTCGGCATCCTGCTTGTGACCTATCTGTTTTCGGACACGCTCTGGCTGTCCGTCTACGGTATCGGTGGCCACTCGCTTTCGCGGTTTTTGAGCCGCCGTCCGGTCAGGCGGGCTTTCAACCGCCTGACGGCCATCGTTTTCGTAGCGTTCGGTGTCGTGATCTTACGTGCGAAGGCTTGATCCGACCGTACCATGACTGGCGCTCAGTCCTGTCAGCGTAACAGTCACGGTGTCCGGCGTGGTGCCGATATCCTCAACGACATGGGCGCCCGTACGGAACACGACAGGGATGGAAAGCGCCTGACGGGTCAGATGCAACTGGCTCTGCGTTCCGTTGACGAGGGTCGTCACCTGTCCGTCTGCCTGTGTCTGAAGGGCAATATGCGCCTGATGGGTGGCGTCAATCGTGCCAACTGCCACCCCATTTGCGGGGGCATTGTCGATCATGCCGCGCAGCACCACGCGATCTCCGTCGACCACCAGCCTCAGCAGGGGGGCATTGTCATTATCGGGGCCGAGTTCGGCCAGAACGATCTGACCTGATTTCGGGAACTGGTCGATATGGAGCGCCGTGCTGAAGGCGGCCGGTGCATCCTGCACACGCCAGAGATGGCTTTCCGAGAGCTCCGTTCGCGGCTGACGGGCGTGATAAGCTGTCGGCTTGCGGGCCCCGCTGCTGAGCGTGATGCCACCCGGAACCAGATGATAGGCCGGGTTGTGGGCCGAAGCGAGCGTGGCGGTCGGTTGCACCGAGATACTGAAAGGCTGTGTTTCACGCAGTTCGAAACCGGTCGGGTCGAAAAGCGGTGCAGCGAGAGCGCTCGCCATGAAGGGAGCAAGCGCACAGGCAGCGAAAAGAAACGGGCTTGTCTTCATGACGGCAACTCCAGGCGTATCAAACAGGGTCAGTGCTGACGCAGGTTTTCAGGAACCGGGTCAACGCGCGACCGCGATGACTGGTCGCATTCTTCTCATCGGATGAGAGTTCGGCAAAACTGCGGCAATCGCCTTTGGGCACGAACATCGGGTCATAGCCATGACCGTGATCGCCTCTCGGCGGCCAGCAGATCGTCCCTTCGCAGCGCCCTTCGGCGAAGCGTGTTGTGCCATCCGGCCAGGCAAGGCAGAGAACGGCGACAAAAGCAGCCTTCTTGTCTGCTGAATCGCCCATCTCGTCATGCACACGCTGCATGGCGACCATCATATCGCCACCCGGTCCGGCCCAGCGGGCTGAATAGATGCCGGGGCGTCCATTTAGCGCCGAGACACAAAAGCCGGAATCATCCGAAAGCGCGGGCAGGCCGGTGGCTCTGGCTGCTGCCAGAGCCTTGATGGCGGCATTGCCCTCAAAGCTGTCTGCTGTTTCTTCCGGCTCGGCCAGATCGAGTTCGGCAGCCGAGACAATCTCGATTCCGGTCTCGGCCAGAAGCGCACGAAATTCGACCAGCTTGCCCTTGTTATGGCTGGCGAGCACGATGCGCTCGCCACGGCTCAGGCGCCGTTCGCTGCTCATTTGACGCTCTCGAGCGCAGCACGCTGGATTTCGAACAGCCGTGCCGTGCCGGTCTTGGCCAGCGCCATGAGAGCGTTGAACTCGGCCTCGCTGAAGGGGGCGTCTTCAGCCGTGCCCTGAATCTCGACAATGCCGCCTTCGCTGGTCAGCACGAAATTTGTGTCTGCCTGAGCCGAGCTGTCTTCGACATAATCGAGATCGAGCACCGGGCCAGCCTCGGTCAGGCCGCAGGAAACGGCAGCGACCTGCGCGCGCAGCGGCGAGCGCTTGAGCGTGCCAGCCTTGATCTGCTTGTCGAGCGCGATGGCGAGTGCAACCCAGGCGCCGGTAATGGCAGCGCAGCGCGTGCCGCCATCGGCATTGAGCACGTCGCAGTCGAGCGTGATGGTCATTTCACCAAGGGCGCGCAGATCGACGCAGGCGCGCAGGGCGCGACCGATCAGACGCTGGATTTCCTGGGTGCGGCCGGACTGCTTGCCCTTGGCAGCCTCGCGGTTGCCGCGCGTGTGGGTGGCGCGGGGCAGCATGCCGTATTCAGCGGTGATCCAGCCCTGACCCTGGCCACGCAGGAAGGGCGGCACGCGGTTTTCGATCGAGGCGGCGCAGAGAACTTCGGTACCGCCGACGCGGATCAGCACCGAGCCTTCAGCATGGCGGGCGAAGCCCGGCTCGATGGAGACGACGCGGTTTTCATCGGCCTTGCGGCCGGAAGGACGGGTGCTGGACATGATGTTCTTTCTGCTTTCGGTCGTATTGACGCTATCGGAGAGCAGCCTTAGCGCGTCATGTCTCGATTGACAAAAGCGCTGAAGGCGAAAAACGTCCTTGCGGCCTCAGGCGAGGCAATCGATCCGATCGCCCAGCCTGATGGCACCGCCCCGCCGGATGATGGCGTTCTGTCCGAACATGACCCCGCCCGGCTGGTGACGGAACCCGGTCATTGTCCTGAGTGGTTCTCGCGCGACGGGGATGGTGCCTGTCTCCTGATCGATGGTCGTGACGATGCAGCGGCTGCAGGGCTTGACCAGTTCGAGTTCAACGCTGCCGATCTTCAGGATACGCCATGTGTCTTCGGCCCAGGGCGTCTCTGACTCGACCACGATATTGGGTCTGAACCGCTCCATGGGTACGGGCTGGTCGAGGCGTTCATTGAGATCGGTCAGAGAGGCCGTATTGGTCACGAGTAGCGGAAAGCCGTCGGCAAAGCTGACACTGCCGAATTCGGCTGGTCGCGCCCGCTCTGGTGCCGCCATGTAGACGAGGCGACAGGGTGTTTCGAGAAAGGTGCTGACCCATTCCGCTGCCGCATCGCCCGCATCACGTGCCTCGATGTCACGGTCTTTCCACACGCTCACAAGCGCAAGGGGCGCGTCTGGCCCCGGTGGCACAAGCATGAGAGGCGCTGCCGTACCGCCTGACAGATGAAGATTTTCGCCCTCTAGGGCCGTGATGATGCGCGCCATGGCGGGATATTGGCGCTGCGTCATGAATTTGCCTTCCGGCGAGACCACCAGCCAGCGTCGGTCACCCCTTGGTCCCCATGGTTCCAGATCAAGCGCCGCAACATCGATGCGATGCAGGCTTTTGACTGGATGGATGTATAAGGCGGCAATACGGGTCACGAATACGACTCCAGATCCGGGTGGAACGGTAACAGGACCATGGCCCTTTCAGCCGGGCAGGTCACGCGAAAGGGCTGGGCATGATCGATCTCTCAAGCCTGCCGGGTGGTATGGATGCCCGTTCGGCCAAGGTGCTGCGCGAAATCGTCGAGCATTACATGGAGACGGGTGACCCGGTGGCGAGCAAGACTCTGGCCCAGAGACTGACGCCTTCTCTTTCTTCCGCCACGATACGCAATGTCATGGCCGAACTGACCCAGGCCGGTCTCTTGTTCAGCCCCCATGTGTCGGCAGGGCGTCTGCCGACAGAAAAGGGTGTGCGTCTATTTGTCGATGGACTGCTCCAGTTCGGTGCGCTGGATGACACGGAGCGCGCGCAGATTGCCGGCAGACTTGCGCTGAAGGGGCGGTCGATGCAGGAGACGCTGGCCGAGGCATCATCGATGCTTTCCGGCCTCTCGGCTGCGGCAGGGCTCGTTCTGGCGCCGAAAGGCGATGGCGCGCTCAAGCACATCGAATTCGTGGCGCTTGGCCCGGGCAAGGCGCTCGTCATTCTCGTTGCGGCAGACGGGCAGGTCGAAAACCGCGTTATCGAGACGCCACCCGGTCTGCCGCCCTCGGCGCTGGTCGAGGCCGGTAATTATCTCAACTCCCTGCTGGGCGATGTCACGCTGGCTGCCTTGCGCCAGCGTGTGGCGGCCAATCTTCAGCAGAATCGCTCCGATCTCGATTCTCTGGCTGCGAGCGTGATCGAAAGCGGTCTGGCCATGTGGGACGAGCAGCACGGTACGCTCTATCTGCGCGGTCAGGGAAACCTCCTGACAGATATTACCGAAATCGAGAAACTCACGACCATCCAGATGCTGTTCGAGCGGCTTGAAGCGCAGGAGACCATGCTGCGGCTTTTGCAACTGGCGCAGGATTCTGACGGGGTGCGCATCTATATCGGCGCCGAGAGCGGGTTTTTCGGCATGTCCGGTGTCTCGATGGTGGTGGCGCCCGCCCGCAATGAGAACAACCGGATTGTCGGTGCAATCGGAGTGATAGGCCCGACACGGCTCAATTACGGGCGCATCGTGCCGGTTGTGGATTACACGGCGCGTGTCATCGGTCGCTTGCTGAGCTGATATTATTTTTAAAAATCACTCGCAGTTTTCAGTTGCGACTGGTTCTCAAACGCTGTTAGGGTCGGCCCGTTCTGAAGTGGAATGGCTGATGATCGTCTGTTCGTGTAACGCCCTGACCAATCATGATATCGCCGACGCCGTTCGTCGGGGCGCCTCACGGCCAAACGAGGTCTATGCATCCAAGGGCTGCAAGGCCCAGTGTGGCAATTGCGTGCCCGGTGTGGTTTGCGCGCTGCGCAGCCTCATGCGCGAGCGCAAGGAAAACGCGCATCTGTTCCAGCAGGTCGAACAGGGGGGCGCTTCCGCCGCCTTTGCCTGAGCGCGCAGCTCTGAAAAAAGACATGAAAAAACCCGGCGAGCCGCAAGGCTGCCGGGTTTTTTCGTCACTCCTTTATCGCCCTCCGAGCCATGGGCTGGGATGGTGTCGATAGAAGGGTCTTACTCTGCCGTCTGCTCGGGAGCAGGCGAGGAGTTCAGCGTGATGTAGCGCTGGATACCAACCTGCTTGATCAGATCGAACTGACGATCGATGAAGTCTTCATGCTCTTCCTCGTTGGCGAGGATGCGGATCAGCAGGTCACGCGACACATAGTCACGCACACTTTCGCAATAGGCGATGCCTTCGCGCAGATCGGCCAGAGCCTTCTCTTCGAGCTTCAGATCGCAGGCCAGAATTTCCTCGACGCTTTCGCCAATCAGGATCTGGTTCAGGCGCTGCACGTTCGGCAGGCCGCCGAGATACAGGATGCGCTCGATCAGCCAGTCGGCATGACGCATCTCTTCGATGGACTCGTCATATTCCTTCTTGCCCAGCTTGGTCACGCCCCAGTGGTTCAGGGTGCGGGCATGGAGGAAATACTGGTTGATGGCGGTCAGTTCGTTCGTCAGCTGAATGTTCAGATGCTCGACGACTTTCGGGTCTTTCAGCATGGGATGCTCCTTATCTCTGTCCTGTTGCGACGTGACGGCGCAAGTCCGCCCGTGACAGGCTGTGTGACGCTGTTCAAGCATAGAAAAAAATGCAGCGCAACATAAATAACGAAGATAATAATTCCAGTATCGAAGTTGAGAATCACTCTCTTTATTTCTACAGAGTCAATAAACGAAGTTGATTTTCAGTCGCAACAACGAAGCATATTCTGGAATATCTTTTCGCAACGAAAAACGCCCCGCAAAAGCGGGGCGTTTCAGGGGCAGTGCCCCGGTACCGGCATTTTCAGATGCGTCATCGCCTCTCGGCGACGGCGCATGGGTCAATCAGTAGCGCTTGCGCGAGGATCCTTTGCCGTTGCCGACACCGCTACTCTTGCGGAAGGCCGGACGATCGCCGCTGCGATCCCCACCGCGCTCTCCGCCACGGTCGCCCCCGCGATCTCCGCCTCTGTCGCCGCCACGATCGCCACCGCGGAAGCCGCCCTTGCCACGAGGGGCGAATCCACCCTCACGCGGGCGGCGCGGGCCGCGCGGCGGGGCAGACGGGCCGGTCGGAGCCGAAGCCGGCTCGATCTTGGCTTCGTCAGCATCGGCGCCGGCAACGCAGGAGCGGAAACGCTCGGCGCTGTCGGGCGCGATTTCGAACAGGGTATGGTCCGTATCGATATGAATCGCACCGATCTCGCTCTTGGTCACACCGCCAAGACGGCAGATCAGCGGCACCAGCCATTTCGGATCGGCACGCTCGGTGCGGCCAATCGCCAGGCTGAACCACTCACCACCCATGCGGTCGACACGGCCCGTGAATTCACGCGGTGCGCGATCGTCACGCATACCGCGTGCGGGAGCCTCGACGCTGACGGGGCGGATATTCTCGACGCTCGGCAGGCGGCTCTTGTAGAGGCGTACCAGAGCGGTTGCGAGCTGATGCGAGTCATGGGCATCGGCAAGCTGTGAAGCGAGCGCATCTTCATTGGCCTGAGACGGCGCGAAGAGCGTCTGGTCTTCCATCAGACGCTTTGCGTCCTGCTCGAGAATCGCGTCTGCCGACGGCACGCCTTCCCATTCCGCATTGCTGATCTTGGCGAAGGAGAGCAGACGCTCTGCCTTGCGGCGCTGGCTCAGCGGCACCATGATCACGCAGGTGCCCTTGCGGCCTGCACGACCCGTGCGGCCCGAACGGTGCAGCAGGGTTGCCGCCTCGCTGGGCATATTGGCGTGAATGACGAGTGACAGCGCCGGAATATCGATGCCGCGTGCCGCCACGTCGGTGGCCACGCACACACGGGCTACGCCAGAGCGCAGGGCTTCGATCGCGCGCGAACGCTCGTTCTGGCCCATTTCGCCCGAGATCGCGACCGAGGCAAACCCGCGCTCGACCAGCGCTGCCTGCACCTGCGCGACCATGGCGCGGGTGTTGCAGAACAGCATGGCCGTCGGGCTCTCGTAATAACGCAGAACGTTGACGACGCCGCGACCGATGTCATTTGGCGCTGTCAGCACGCATTTATACGTGATGTCGTCATGCTGCTTGGAGGTCGAGACGGTGTTGATCCGCTCGGCGTTCTTCTGGAAACGACGCGCCAGATTGGCGATTTCCTTGGCGATGGTCGCCGAGAAGAGCAGCGTGCGGCGCTCGACCGGTGCGGCATCGAGAAGCTGCTCCAGCTCATCGCGGAAGCCCAGATCGAGCATTTCGTCGGCTTCGTCCAGCACGACCACGCGCAGATCGGACAGGTTCAGGGCACCGCGCGACAGATGATCGCACAGGCGTCCCGGCGTGCCGACCACGATATGGGCGCCATTCGACAGGTTGCGAGCCTCGCGACGGGCATCCGTGCCGCCAATGCAGCTGACGATGCGCGCGCCAGTCTCGGCATAAAGCCACTGAAGTTCGGTCTGCACCTGCAGGGCCAGTTCGCGCGTCGGCGCAACGACCAGAGCCATCGGGCTGTTGGCGGGGGGAAGGCGCTCGCTGCCCTCGGGGATGAGGGTAGGGGCAAAGGCAAGTCCGAAAGCAACTGTCTTGCCGGATCCTGTCTGGGCGGAAACGAGCAGATCCCGTGTTTCGAGGCCCGGCTGCAGTACGGCTTCCTGCACGGCGGTCGGCGTTTCATATCCGCGTGCCGCCAGAGCGCGACTGAGAGACGGGACGGTATCGGGAAAAGGCATGCGGTTCGGACTCGATCAGGATCTTGCGAAGAGAGAACGCCGTTACAGGACTGCGCTGTGTCGAGCGTGGCTCGCGGCGTAAGGAAGGCGGTCAATAGAGAATATGCGGGCTTAAATCTAGGATTAAACGGCAGCGAGGCTGAAAACGCTTCTCTTCGAGATGTGACCCGATACTCACCCAATATATGGGAAAGCGCGCGCGATTTGAAGCGACTGCCTTCATGGCAAGTCTAAAATTCGGGTAAGACGCCGGGCATGATCGCCGATTTCCTTGCCCGTCAGAACGACGCGCTTGCGCGCCTGCGGGGTCGCTCATGGCCTTTCAAATGGCTTTACGCCCCCAGCGGGAATGCGTTCGAGTTTGCCCTGCGCAACACGATCGCCTCGCTTGTTGCTCTGGGCATCGCCTTCTGGATGGAGCTGGGCGAGCCGCAATGGGCGGCCATGACAGTCTGGATCACGGCACAGGGCTCGCGTGGCGAGAGCCTCTCCAAGGGAAGATGGCGTCTGGTCGGCACGCTGCTCGGCATGATCGGCGCTGTGGCGCTGGTTTCGGCCTTTCCGCAGGCTCCCTGGCTGTTCATCCCGGCGCTCGCTCTCTGGGCAGGTATCTGCACGGGGCTTGCGACGCTTCTGCAGAATTTTCGTGCCTATGCCTTCGTTCTGGCGGCCTATACCTGCGCCATCATCGCCACGGGTGCGCTCAGCGCCCCGGACCATGTGTTCGAAATCGCCATGGCGCGTGGCACCTATATCTTTCTGGGTGTGGTCTGCGAGATGGTGGCGGGCCTCGTCTTCTCCGCATCCCTCGCGGTCAAGGCGCGTCGCACCATGCGTGGCTGGCTGACAGAGGGTATCGGTGCCGCTTCTCTTGTGATCAGCGACGTGCTCGATGGTGCTGCGCCGCCTGAAAAAGCCATCCGCGCGGTGTTCAGTCGCACGCTCAAGCTCAATGAGCAGCTCGAATTCACGGTGGTCGAGGTGGGGCGAAGCGACCATGCGATAGCCTGCGCCTATGCCACGATCGGCATTCTCTCGAAAATCGTCTCGCGTGGCCTGGGCATGCAGGCGCGTCTTTCGACAACGCTCGTCGTTTCGGAAAAAGCCCGCTCTGCCCTGCACGAGGTGGCAGGGTTCATCAAGGAGATCGCACAGCGTCTCGATAATGCGGATAGCGTTGTCGCTCTCAGGCAGGATCTGGCGGCCCTTCAGCTACGCTATGATGCTCTCTATCGGCAGGCAGATACTACTCCTGAAGGGGGCGGCAGTTTTGCCCCTGACGACCGGATCATCCTGCATGGGTTGCGTCTCATTCTGGAAGAATACGAGACGCTTCTGATCTATTTTCAGGCCCGTCCGGCCGAGGCCACTGCGCCATCGCGTTTCAGGCTGCGCCGCGTGATGCATTTCCACGCGGCTTTTCATAATGCGATGCGTTCGGCCACGGCGATCTGTCTGGCAGGCCTGGTCTGGGAGGTGACGGCATGGCCGCAGGGGGCCTCCTTCATCTCCTTCGTCGCAGTGGTTGTCGGGCGGTTTGCCACGACCGACAACACGGTTCTGGTCAGCAACCGCTTCTTTTACGGTGCCTGCCTGGCCGCTCTGGCGTCGATCCTGCCTGTATTCTTCCTGATTCCGACCGGGTCCGGCTTCGAGGCGCTGATTGTGGCTATAGCGCCGCTGATGTTCATCGGGGGGCTTGCCGCACGCAATCCGGCAACGGCTACGGCTGCGGGCGCCTATAATACCTTTCTGCCAGCGTTGATCGGCCTCGATAATCACAGCCGCATGGATGAACTCACCTGGTTCAATTCCACGATTGCCCTGCTTCTCGGGCTTGGGGCAGGGGTGCTCGTCTTCCGCTGTATTCTGCCCTTCAATATTCATCAGGTCTGCATTCTGCTCAGGCGGCGTGCCCTGCATGGCTTGCAGCGAATCTGCGCCCCCGGGCGCCGCTTGCCAGCGGAAAACCGCTGGATCGGCCTGATCACGCAGGGCATGGAAAGGGTTATCCGCTATGCGGGCGCCAGTCTGACACCGTTCATGGAGCTCAATCTCCACGGCCTGCTTTCAGTTATGACATTGGGGCGCAATCTCCTGTTTCTGCGCCGCTTCGCCTTGCGTCCGGGCCTGCCCGCCGGTTTGTCGGCGATACTGGCCAGCTTCTTCAAGGGGCTTGGGCCGCATCTCCTGCGCAGCCCGACGATGGAAGAGGCAGCCTTTGCCGCAAGGCTCGAGACGGCCATTGCGACCCTTCGCGACAAGGCTGGTGCCGCCGATGTCGCAGAACATCCTGCTTATTCGGAAGCGCTGGGCAGCCTGATGGTCGTGCAGCACGAATGGGCAAGCAATCAGTCCTGGCTGGATGACAGACATTTCCGTCACGCCCTGCAACAGGCGCGCCTCCAGCAAGGCTGAAATGTGCTGGGCGTAACGCTATCATCACAGCCATATGATAGAAAAATAACGAATAAACGTTCCGATTCGACGTTTTCCTGAGAATATAAATTCCGGCGCTGCCCGTGAGGCAGCCGGATTTCACAGGAATGGTGACCGCGTCATGAAGATCGGATTTGTTTCTGACAGTCTCGGAACTCTCTCTTTTGACCAGATGCTCGACCAGGCAGCCGCGCTTGGGGTTGGGGGCGTTGAAATCAATGCGGGGGGCTGGTCACGGGCGCCCCATCTCGACCTGTCCCGGCTCAGGCAGAGCCCTGCCGCCCGCCGGGATTTTCTTCATGCTTTCGAAAGCCGCGGGCTTGAGGTCATTGCACTCAATGTGAACGGCAATCCGCTGCATCCCGTCGATCGCAGGCAGAGTGAAGAGCTGCATGAGACCGTCAGACTGGCTGGCGATCTGGGCATCACCAGAATCTGCACCATGTCGGGCCTCCCCGAGGGACAGGAGGGTGATCGCCTGCCCAACTGGGTGATCAGTTCCTGGCCGCCTGAGGGGCAGATCGCCAAGGAGTGGCAGTTCAGGGAGAGGCTTCTGCCGTATTGGGAGAAGCTGCTCGCCATGGCTTCGCAATGCGGCGTGACGCAGTTCGCGCTTGAGCTGCATGGGGGGCAATGGGCCTATAACGTTCCGAATTTTCTGCGTCTGCGCGAGGCGCTTGGCCCGATGATCGGCGCCAATCTCGATCCATCGCACATGTTCTGGATGGGCGCAGACCCGATCGCTGCAATCGACGGGCTTGGTGAGGCGATCTTTCATGTTCATGCGAAGGATGCCGGGTTCAACGAGGCGCGGCGCGGCGTAACTTCAAATCTCGAAAACGGACCACTGGGCCACCCTGCCGACCGGGCCTGGTCATATCTCACGCTCGGCTATGGCCATGATGCGCTCTGGTGGCGGCAATTCTGCTACCGACTGCGCATGGTTGGTTATGATGGATGGCTTTCCATCGAACACGAAGATCCACTTCTCGACCCGGTCGAGGGTTTAAGCAAATCCGTCGCTTTGCTTCGTGAGGTCATGCCCGTCGCTCTTGGCGGTTTCAATCAGGCTGAGTGCTGACCGGTTTCCGACGCGAGCGGGTGGAGATGCCACCCGCTCGGTTGATCCCGGACACAGCAGAGTAGACGGGTCAGGCGCTGCGAAAGGTCCCTTTTGCGGTCAGGCGGCCAGCTTCTTGCGGGCAATGACGGCGTGCACCGTGTCGTTCCATGCCGTCAAATCCTCAGGCGGTACGACCTCACCGGTGTCGATATCGCCAAGGCCTGCGCGATCAAGCAGAAGCGTGATCAGCCGCGTGCGGTCAGCGGCATCGAGTGCCTGCCAGAGTGCAACCGCTTTCTGCGGAATGAAATTATCGGAGAAGGTGATGATGATGGGCGCGCCGGGGCGAAGAAGGCGGTTGAGTTCCTCCAGCACGGCCAGCGGATCGGTGAGATAGGCAAAGCCGTCGCACAGGCAGATGGCATCGAGCGAGTCATCGGGAAGGTCGATCTGCGGCGTTTCGTTCAGATCCTGCTCGATACGTTGTGTCAGCGCCGTATTGCTGTCGAGAGCGGCCTTGTTCACGTCAAGACCGATCACGGATTCATGGCTGGCTTCCGGCGGAATATGGCTGAGTGCACCCGCCATGAGGTCGAGAATGAGCCCGGAGGCAGGCAGCGTGGTCTGGTAAAGCGCGGTCACGGCTGTGCGGGCACCGACATCCATCTGGCTCGAGTCGCTTCTGCCAGCGTAGAACAGACGATCGGGGTCGCTATTGGCGCGGGTAAAGGCCGCAGGATGCAGCCCCGAAGGAGTTTCAGCCATTGATGGTGTCCTGTCCGTCTCAACGAGGGGTGAGGGAGGGATGCAACCGCCTCGCCTCGTCGTCAAGTCAGGCGAGGATCAGAGCGCAGCCCCGTGCCACTCGAAAGGCCCGTTGGAAATGCCGGCAACGCGGGCATGAGTATCCGCCGGAATGGCCTGCTGACGCAGAAGCGGCAGCAGAATCTCGCTTACATTCCGGTAAGGCGCCCGGTGGCTGGGGGCGGTCAGGATGACGTCGTACAGGCCAAGCTTGCGGTAATCATTCAGGCGAAGCGCGATTTCCTGGGGTGTGCCGATCAGGGCCGAGGCGGCAATCTGCGATGGCAGTCCTTCTGCGATCAGTGTTTCTGCGTCTTCCCAGGCTTCTTCCGTGTTTTCGCTGAGAACAATATCGAGAGCGACAACGGAACGGGGCGGATGATCGGCGATCTGCGACGGAAGGCAATGTTCGTAAAGCGCCATGGTCTCGGCGACACTGCCATCGGGGCGCAGGCGCTCGATCCCGGCATCGCTCCTGCACAGAAGGTTGTGACGCGTGGCACCAAGGCGCAGCCAGTCGAGGTCAGCCTGATCGATGAGCAGGTTCGACCCGGGCGGGATCTGTGACAGGCAGGCTTCGATTTCCTCTCGACCCATACCCAGACACGACCAGATCAGACGCAGATGGCGTGAAGCGGCGGGGGTGTCATAGGGCGCAATGAACATGGATCTCGAATTCCTGCGTCTTCTCGATAGACGCATCGGCATGAAATTTTACGGGAGAAAACCGGAGGTTTCCCGTGCCGCAGAGGCGCGGACCCTCTATAACAACGGGCATGATGATCCGGTTCCATAAGATGCAGGGCCTCGGTAATGACTTCGTCATCATCGACAGGCGCCACGGGCCTTTCGAGGCAACATTACATACTATGTCGCAGATCTGTGACAGGCGCTTTGGCGTTGGCTGCGATCAGCTCGTGTTGCTCGATCCCCCCGATCTCGAGGGCGCCGATGTGAAGGTGCGGTTTTTCAATCCTGACGGGTCCGAGGCCGGCGCCTGCGGCAATGCCTCACGCTGTGTGGCAGCCCTGGTCGGTGGCGCACCGGTGCTTCAGACCCGTGCCGGTCTGCTGCCGAGTTTCGTGACGGCAGAGGGCGAGATCGGTGTCGATATGGGGCGCCCCGTGCTCGACTGGCAGAATGTGCCGCTGGCACGGGAGATGGAAACACTCGAGCTGCCTCTGCCCGGCGGCCCGGCGGCCTGTTCCATGGGCAACCCCCATGCGACGTTCTTCGACGGTGTGGAGCGCGCCGGGCGCGATGGCGCCGCCCTTGAGCGTGATCCGCTTTTTCCCGAGCGGGCCAATATCGGTTGTGTCGATATCCTGTCGCGTAATGCTATCACACTACGCGTCTGGGAACGTGGCGCCGGGCTGACCCTCGCCTGCGGGTCCGGGGCCTGTGCGGCAGTCGTCAATGGCGTGCGTCGCGGTTTGCTCGACCGGCAGTGCAAGGTGACCATGGATGGCGGCAGCCTGCATATCCATTGGCGGGAGGCAGATGATCATGTGCTGATGATCGGCCCCGCCACCCATGTTTTCGAAGGCCAGTTCCCCGTATGAGCGGTGCGGAGCTTCTGACCTTCGGCTGTCGTCTCAACCTGCATGAAAGCGAACGCATGCAGGCCCTGACCGGACATCTGGACGATGTAGTGGTGGTCAATACCTGCGCCGTCACGACAAGTGCGGAGCGCCAGGCGCGTCAGGCTATCAGACGCGCGCATCGTGAAGACCCCTCGCGTCGTATCGTCGTGACAGGCTGCGCTGCCCAGATTGCGCCGCAGAACTGGCGCAGCCTGCCGGGTGTGGCTCAGGTAATGGGCAATGCCGAAAAGCTCGATGCGGCCAGCTGGTCGGAGCACGCCCTCAAACAGGAAAGCAGGGTTGCCGATATTCTCTCGGCCCCGCCTGCGCCGGCATCGCCCGTTGCCGAGACCGGTGGCCATGTGCGGGCCCTGCTTCAGGTGCAGCAGGGCTGCGATCATCGCTGCACTTTCTGCATTATTCCCTATGGGCGCGGGGCGTCGCGCTCGGTGCCGGTTGCGGATGTTATCGCTCGTGCGCGCCAGCTCGTCGCGGCAGGACATCATGAGATCGTCCTGACAGGGGTGGATATCGCTTCGTGGGGGCGCGACCTTGATGGCACACCCGCACTGGGCACGCTTTGTCGCGCTGTGCTTGAGGCCGTACCCGATCTGCCACGCCTGCGCCTGTCCTCTCTCGATCCGGCTTCCGTCGATCGTGATCTGTGGTTCCTTCTGGCTGAAGAGCCGCGCTTTCTGCCTCATCTGCATCTGTCGCTGCAGGCAGCAAGTGACATGGTGCTCAAGCGCATGAAGCGGCGGCATTCTGTACGCGATGCGGCCGCTCTGATCGAAAAAGCCCGGGTGTTGCGCCCTGATATCGCGATCGGGGCCGATCTGATTGCCGGTTTCCCTACCGAGACCGAGGCGCAGGCGCAGGAGACGCTCGATTTCGTCACGCGTTACAAACTGCCTTACCTGCATGTCTTTCCCTATAGTGAACGCCCTGGTACGCCAGCCGCGCGCATGCCGAGCGTTCCAAACGCGCAGCGTCAGGCGCGGGCTGCGGCCCTGCGTGAGGCGGGAGAGGCCAATCGCCTTGCTTACTGGCAGGGCATGGTCGGGCGTGATCTCGATGTTCTGATGGAAGGTGCAGAGCGTGGGCACTCGGCCCATTTCGTGCCGGTGCGCCTCTCAAAAGGGCGGGCCGAACGTGGCACGCGTCTTGCGCTGAGGGCCCATACCCTTGACGAAGCCGGGCTGGTAGCAGAGATCAACTGACATGGCTGGATTTTTCTCACGTCTCAAACAGGGGCTGACGCGTTCGACGCAGAAGCTCAATGCGGCTCTTACCCATCGCTATCTCGACGAGACGGCGCTGGAGGAACTCGAAGACGAGCTGATTGCTGCCGATCTGGGCCCCGCTGTTGCAGGGCGCGTGATCGAGGAGTTTCGTAACTCGCGCTTCGGGCGCAATGTCACGACCGAGGAAATCCAGGAAGCACTGGCGACCGAAATTGCCCGCGTGCTCGAGCCCGTGGCTCAGCCTTTCGAACTCAAGACCGAACACAAGCCGCATGTCGTGCTGGTTGTGGGCGTCAATGGCGTGGGCAAGACTACGACAATCGGCAAGATGGCCAAGTGGTTCCGCGATCAGGGGCGCTCGGTCATGATGGTGGCGGGCGACACCTTCCGTGCTGCGGCTGTCGAGCAATTGCAGGTCTGGGGTGAGCGTACGGGCGCACCTGTTATCGCTGGCAAGCCGGGCGGCGATGCGGCAGGGCTTGCCTATGAGGGCATCAAGCAGGCTCGCGAGGCTGGCACAGACTTGCTTTTCGTCGATACGGCGGGACGCCTGCACAACAAGGGCGCTCTCATGGAAGAGCTCGCCAAGATCATCCGTGTGATGAAGAAATTCGACGAGACGGCACCCCATTCGGTCCTGCTGGTGCTCGATGCCACCACAGGGCAGAACGCCATGGAGCAGGTGCGTGTCTTCCGCGAACTCGTCAATGTAACAGGGCTCATTGTAACAAAGCTCGATGGCTCGGCCCGTGGTGGCATTGTGGTGGCCCTCGCTGATGCCTTCAAGCTGCCGGTGCATCTGGTTGGCGTTGGCGAGCAGGTCGAGGATCTGCGGCCGTTCTCGGCGCAGGACTATGCCCGTGGGCTGGTGGGCGGTTCAGGGGCTGATCTGACCAGTCATCTGGTCGAGGATTCGTCAGACTAACCTGCGGAAATCCGCCAGATAACCTTGCTCGTACAGAGGATTCAAAAGGCGTCAGAATCGGTTTCTGACGCCTTTGATGTATCCGGAGGTCGGGGGTGTTCCACGACCGCCGAGGCGGTCGAGAGCCCTATGAACGGCGTATTATTATTGTTACTGAAGTCAGGAATCGTGTCTTTTTCGCAACGAGAAAACGTCGCGAAAGCGGATCAATATTGATAAATTAACGAAAATGCGTTGTTTCAAAATATTTTTAAAGTTCGATACATTCTAGACATATTTCGTCGCACTTCTCTAACGCTCGTTATGCCAGCGTTACGTTTCGATTGATTGTCGTTACGTATGGAGCGTGTGACCTATGGCGTTGAGCCTGCGCAGATCTTTTCTTTTGACATTTACGGCAATAGCCGGGCTTTCGACTTCCGCAGCTATGGCAGCAACCGTTCCGGTTGATGCGACAGCGACCAAGAAGAAGACGCTGGTCAAGACCAAACCGGCTGCAGCCAAAGCCGAGACGATCATGGTTACCGGCTCGTATCTGCGTAGTTCGAACAACAGTTCGGCCAATCCGGTTCAGGTCATTACTGCAAAACAGATCCAGCAGACTTCGGCGACTTCGCTTGGGGATTACCTGCAGCGCCTGCCTTCCGTCGGTTCGTCTGGCACGCCCAATCAGCAGACCAACGGCGGCGGCGGTGTAAGCTGCACCGATATCCGCAATTTCGGTTCCAAGCGGGTTTTGATCCTGATTGACGGGAAGCGCACAGCGATCAACGCGGCCACGTCCTGCGTCGATCTGAATACGATCCCCATTGAGGAAATCGCCAGCGTCGAAATGCTCAAGGATGGCGGTTCGGAGCTTTATGGCGCAGATGCTGTGTCCGGCGTGATCAATATCAAGCTGCGTCATGATGTGACCAAGGCCACCATCACCATGCGTGGCGGTATTTCGCAGTACGGCGACGCCAAGACCGGTCTGCTTTCGGCCATGAAGGGGTTCAACTTCGATCACGGCCGAGGCAACGTAACTTTGTTCGGGCAGTACAACACGTCCGGCGGCATCATGAGTCAGGACCGCGCCTGGGCGGCCAATCCGCAGCAGACCAACCCTGTCAGCGGCACGCCCGTCTATGGCTCATCGATCGTGCCAGCAGGCCGTGTGACCAATCCGATAACGGGCGCCAACCTTGTCTCCAATGGTGATGGCACGTTCCATCGCTACAGCAACGCCGATCGTTATAATTTTGCCAAAGATACGATGGTGCAGAATTATAACCAGAACTCGGCACTGTCCGGTGATGCGCATTACGACGTCGACAGCCATTTCAAGCCGTATGCCAACGTGCGTTACAGCCATACGACCACGGCACGTCAAATGGCAGCTTCGCCGGTATCGGGTGGTATCAAGCCGTCTCCATTGCTCTCTTCGTGGACCATCCCTGCAGGTAGCCCTTATAATATCTGGGGCAAGGATGCAGTCATGTCGCGTCGCATGAACGATCTTGGCCCGCGCAAGATGGACTATGCTACTGATACCTGGACCGTTATTGGCGGAGCCAAGGGCAAGATCTGGCGCGGCTGGGAATATGACGCGTCCATGACCTATGGTCAGAGCCGTTGGACCGCCAACACACAGAATATGGGGAATTATCGTCATCTCTTGCAGATGACCGGTGTGCGTCAGCTTGACCCCACCAGCCCAAGCAGCAAAATTGTTTACGACCCAACGGTCTGCACCAGCCAGCCCGGCTGCGTATTGTCCAACCCCCTGGCACCACTCTCTCCCGAGGCTGCGGCCTATGGAAAATTCACCCAGCACGACCACGCTGAATACCAGTTGCGCGACTTCAACCTGCGCATCAATAACAGCGAGCTGGTCAAGATGCCCTACGAGCACGGTGGCAAGGTCGGTATTGCCTTCGGTATGGAGCATCGCAGCGAACAGCTGAGCAGCAAGCCTGATCCTATCGTGGTCAGCGGTGACTCGACGGGCAATGCCTCAAGCTATAGTGGCGGCGGCTTCAACGTGAATGAAGTCTATGCCGAAGGGCAGATTCCTCTGCTTCAAAACGCATTTCTCGCGAAGGATCTGACAATCGACGGCCAGGGCCGCTGGTCCGATTACAATACCTTTGGTTCCACCAAGAACTGGAAAGTGTCGATCAACTGGGCTCCGGTGCGCGATATCCGCTTCCGCGCAACGCTGGGTACGTCCTATCGTCAGCCCAACGTTTACGAGCTTTACGGTGGTCAAAGCCTTGGCTACCCCTCGGCCTATGATCCTTGCAGCGCTGTGTCGAGCTATGGCGCACAAGCGGCTGCGGTGCAGGCACGTTGTGCTGGCGAAGGCATCAACACAGCAAGTTTCGTGCCGCAGAACACCGGACAGGTGCCGACCATCTCTGGTGGCAACGCCAAGTTGCAGCCCGAAAGCGGTCGTACCTACACAATCGGTACAGTCGTAACGCCGCGCTGGGTGCCGGGTCTTTCGGCTTCCGTGACCTACTGGCATTACTCGCTGAACAATACGATTGGCACGCTGGGCACACAGTATATTCTTGATCAGTGCTATACTGGTGCAGATACAAGCAACTGCAGTGCCATTGCAGCGCGCTCATCGTCGCAGCAGCTGACCTCGGTCAATGCATTTTATCAGAACCTCGGTGGAATTCGTACAAGTGGTATCGATTTCGACCTCGACTATCACATGCGTCTGACGGCACATGACTCGCTGAATGTTTCCAACAACATGCAGCAGCTGGTCAGCTATCTACAGCAGAATGTGCCCAACGGCCAATGGTACAACTATACGGGTCGTCTGTTCTATGCTGGCGGCAGCGGTCAGCCGCGCGTGAGTGATTATGCGCAGGCAACCTGGCAGCATGACGATTTCAGCTTTACTTACATGATGCGCTATATCGGCGGCATGGTGTGGAATAATGGCGTGACAGATCTGACGGCAAAGACGTCCGGCCAGTACAAGACGCCTGGTATCTTCACCCACGATATCACGCTGGGCTATCGCCTGAACCGCTGGAACTTTGAAGCAGGTGTCAGCAACCTGTTCGACAAGAAGCCTCCTTTTGTGATGGATGCGGCGACAAATACCAACATCTATCAGTATGGCAGCCTTATCGTCGGCCGCTATGCCTTTGTGCAGGCTGGCGTAAGCTTCTGATTGCGAAGATTTTTCAATCCTGAGGCGCTCTCATGAGCGCCTCAGTCTGGTTGGGTCATTTATGACGTCAGGTGCGAGCGCAAGCGGACGCAGTACCGAGGCCTTGTCGACGTCCTAGTCAGGCGAGCAATGAATGTCATGACTCTGATCGTTTTCCGGCAGGTCAGCGATCCGGAAGGGCTCCTCTTGCAGGGGGCCTTTTTGTCTGTGGCGTAAAATTTGAGCTCATGTCCCCTCAATGAAGTGGGAAGATACGCAGGAATGAAGTGTGTTATTCACGCTTTAGTGATAGGCCGGTCCGGCGTTTCTCCGTTCGGGATATCATGACCTGTCTTTCGCAATCACGCCTCGCTGCGTCTGGCCGCTATTTCCTGCTGCTGGTCAGCGCTCTGCCCTTTCTCGCGGCGTTGTCATGCCATGCCCAGCAAACCCAGAGTGTGCAATCCGCTGGTGGCTTTGCGCCGGGCGCGCGTGCGTCGGCTTCAGCTAATGCGACGCTCGATAGTGTGGTGGGCAATCGCCCGTCTCCTGTCAAAAAAGCCCTCGGGCTGGGTGGCAGCGTCTATCGTGTCACCCCGCAAGCCGTCGTGATCGGCCCTGACGGGCGCGCGGTTTCAGGCGGGTGTCCGGCACCTTCTACCGTGACGACAGGGCAGTTTGTCGCAGGCGGTGCCCCTGCCGAACCCGCGCTGAGCGGGAGTGCGGGTGCCGGAACAGGGGCGACCAAAAGCGAAACGGTCATGATCGGTGTGAGTGACCAGCGCCCTGCTGGCGCAGCCGGGGCAGGGGCCTCACCCGTCCTGCGCCCTGCGGCCACGATGAATGCGTCTTTCGGGCCTTCAGGCGTTTATGTGCTGCCTGTTCCCTGCCGCGTCAGCGGAACCGACAAGCGTGCCATGATCCATGACGCGGCTGCGACACTGGCCTCTGCCGGTGGCAATGCCTTCGCACTGGCAGGCAATCGCGATGGAATGCGAGAAGCCAATCGGGTCACGCTGCTGAAGGATGGGGATATCGAACTGACGGTCGGACAGCCTGACCATGCCGAGCCAGGCCTGACCTCGCGCGCCCCAGATGGCGGCAGCAAAGCGCGATGAAACGTTTTCTCTTTTGCCTTGCTCTGGCGTTCTGGCCCCTCTGTGCGACGGCGCAATCACTCATCAAACCCGGCGCTGGCAGCGGTATGGCGGCGCTACCCGATCGGGCTGCGCCGGCGGTGAAAACACCCGGACTGGCGCCCAAAGCCCTGAAATCGACAGCGCAGGTGCTGCCGCTTTTGCGCGCTGTCGTGTTTCAACCTGCGGGCACGATCGCGAGCCAGACGGAGTTACGCGCGCTGAGCACAGAAGGGCTTCCTCTGCTTGCCGACCCCGCTTTTACCCGGATCATCATGCCGTTTATCGGCCATGCCCTGAGTTTTGGTGAGATGCAGATACTGGTCGATCGGGTGGTCGGCTATTACCGCATGAAAGGCCACGCCTTTGTGACGGTCAGCGTGCCGCCCCAGCGCGTGCACCAGGGTGTGTTGCATCTGGACGTGATGGAATATCGGGTGGGGACGATTCATGTCGTGGGCAATCGCTGGTTTTCGGCGCGCACCATCCGCAACCAGAGCGGTCTGGCGCCGGGGCAGACATTGTCGCTCGACTCGCTGCAAACCGATCTGAGCTGGCTCAACACCAACCCGTTTCGGACCGTTGATATGGTCTATCGCCCCGGTCAGACGTCTGGTCTTACCGATGTCGATCTGAAAGTGGCCGATCGCCTGCCTCTCTATGTTTATGGCGCCTATAACAACCAGCTCGATCCGACACTGGGGCGTCTCAACTGGGATCTTGGCATATCATGGGGCAATGGCTTCAATCTGGGGCATATCCTTACCTATCAGTTGCAGCGCAGCGTTTCAGGGCGCTTCACCGGGCATAATGCCAGTTGGGAAATACCCCTGACGTCACGTGATGCGTTGCTGATCTACGGCAATTATTCGGTCTCCTATCCTGTCGCCGATCAGCCCCTCACCAATAAAGGCGTGTCGGGTCAGGCCTCGCTGCGCTGGCTGCATATGCTGCCGCACTGGGCATTGGGGGCGCAATTCGGGCTTGATGGTACCGTGCAGACCGGGTTCGACTGGAAATCGACCATCTCGGATCAGTTCAGCGCTGCGGTGCCGCTCATTCTGGCCAATGCCGAGACCAATCAGTTTGTGCTGGGTTTTATCGGGTCTCTGCAGGACCCGTGGGGCAAGACCGAGATCAATAACCAGATCGTCTATGGCCCTCCGGGTATCTCGGCCTATAACAAACGCGGCTGGTATGAGACGATCTTTCCTAACGCCAAGCCGAACTATGTCTATGACCGCCTGATGCTCAATCGTGCGCTTTCCTTGCCGGGAAAGTTCAAGGCAAACAGCAAATTGTCGTGGCAGGGTGCGACCCATAACCTGCTCTATAGCGAGCAGCTCATGATTGGAGGCATGGGCACGGTAAGGGGCTATTACGTCAATACGTCCTTCGGGAGTCGTGCCTTTACCTTCAGCGAAGAAATCACGACGCCGGGTTTTTCACTGGGCAAGACGATGGGGTTCGGTGCCCTTGAAGACAGCAATACAGCCGGAGCATTCTGGGACTGGGGCGATAATTCGCAGGTTCACCCTGCCGGAATTGGCCCGCGCGTTGTGACGCTGGCTAGCGTAGGGGCTGATCTGAACAGCAAGATCAACAGGGCACTCAACGTGACAGTCGATGCGGGCTGGCGTCTCAGACGTGCAGCAAGTCGTGGGAGCCGAGGGGTATTCTGCGACTTCAATCTGATCGCGGGGTTCTGAAAAAGCGTTTCGACGGATCAGTTCATCGGGATGGCAAGGGCGACACCTGCTGCCATCGACCCATGGCCACGCCTCTGGTCATTGGCTCCAGCACCGCCAGCGAGCGCATCGCCGACCTGATGGTGGTTGCGCTGGAAGAAATCAGCTCGCAGGCGCGCATCGTCATCGCTGTTGCGCGAAGAGGGGGCTTCCAGCTCCTCATCTGGCAGAGGTGCCTGACTGAAACCGTCCTTGCTTGCAGCAATGGGGGCTTTCACTGTCAGAGAGGCCTGACGGATAAGGGGTTCCTCGGCAGTAGCCGGCTCCAAGGAAAAGGAAGAGGCGGTATTCAGCCCAGAGCTGGCCGGGCTGGTGTGCCGGATAGCTGTATTACGGGTTGATGGGCTGTTGTCAGCAGCCTGTGCAGTATTCAGACCAATACTGGCAAGAACAGTAAGGACAAGGCAGGCGCGCAAGGAAGCGTTCCTTTTTTCCGGTTCAAGTGGAATTTCAGCAAGAACCGGAACTGCTGCCGGCTTCGAATACTGTATCCATTCGGGAAAAAGGAATGCAACCCTGACGAACCGATTGTATCACGCAGATACGAAACGTGATGCAACCGGCCCGTCTGATAAGCTCAGATCGGGAAGGCGTTATGCGCGGCGTCGGTCAGGACCGCGATCCCGGGCAGAAGCTTGCCTTCGAGCCATTCGAGGAAAGCGCCGCCTGCGGTCGAGACATAGCTCATCTTGTCGGCAGCATCGGCGTGACGCAGGGCAGAGACGGTGTCACCACCGCCAGCAATGGTCTTGAGCTTGCCAGCTTCGGTGAGGGCCGCGGCCTTCTGGGCAACGGCAACTGTCGCCTTGTCGAAGGGCTTGATCTCGAAGGCGCCCAGAGGGCCGTTCCAGACCAGGGTTTTCAGCCCTTCGAGCTTGGCTTCGATCAGGGCGACCGTCTTCGGGCCGGCATCGAGAATCATGGCATCATCAGGTACCTGATGAATGTCGCAGACTTCCGAAGGGGCACCTTCACGGAACTCGCGCGCGATCACCGCATCGACGGGCAGGATGATTTCGCACTTGCCGTCATTGGCTTGGGCGAGAATCTTGCGCGCCGTCTCGTGCATGTCGGCTTCCTGCAGCGACTTGCCGACAGAAACGCCCTGGGCGGCCAGGAAGGTGTTGGCCATGGCGCCGCCGATGAACAGCACGTCAACCTTGCCCAGCACGTTGCCGATGAGATCGAGCTTGGTCGAGATCTTCGCGCCACCGATCAGTGCACCGACCGGGCGTTCCGGCAGTTCGAGAGCGGCTGTCAGCGCGTTTAGTTCGGCTTCCATCAGACGGCCGGCAAAGGCAGGCAGATGATGGGCCAGGCCTTCGGTCGAGGCATGGGCACGATGGGCGGCAGAGAAGGCGTCATTCACATAGACGTCGCCAAGTTTGGCGAGCATGTCGGTGAAAGCCGGGTCGTTCTTCTCTTCACCAGCGTGAAAGCGCGTATTTTCAAGGACGCAGATCTCGCCGTCCTTGAGTTTGGCGACCGCCTCTTCCGCATTGGGGCCGACGCAGTCGGAGACGAAATAGACCTTATGCTGGATTTTCGATTCCAGCATTTCGGCGACAGGGGCGAGCGACATACTTGGCACGACCTGACCCTTGGGGCGGTCGAAATGGCTCAGAATGATCACGCGTGCGCCCTTGTCGGCGAGTTCGCAGATCGTGGGGATGACGCGATCGATACGCGTCGTGTCCGTGATGGCGCCATCACGAACCGGCACATTGAGGTCAGCGCGCAGAAGAACGCGCTTACCCTCAGGAGACAGGTCGTCGAGCGTATGGAAGCTGGCCATGCTCTTTTCTCCCGTTCTTGGTTTTCTTAGAGGCTGCCGAACAGGGCTGCCGTGTCGGACATGCGGTTCGAGAAGCCCCATTCATTGTCGTACCAGGCGCAGACGCGCACCAGCTTGCCGCCATTGATGACCGCCGTCTGGGTGGCATCGAAGGTGGACGACGCATAGGAATGGTTGAAATCGGTGCTGACCAGCGGCGCTTCGTTGTAGTCAAGCACGCCCTTCAGTTCGCCTGCAGCAGCAGCGCGCAGGGCGTCATTGACAGCCTGGGCCGAGGCGGGAGCGCGAGCCGGGATGAAGTCGAGCGAAACGACCGAGACATTCGGCGTCGGCACGCGGATGGAGGTACCATCCAGACGGCCCTTGAGGTGCGGCAGAACCAGACCGATGGCCTTGGCCGCGCCCGTCGAGGTCGGGATCATGTTCAGCGCAGCAGCGCGGGCGCGGCGCGGGTCGCGGTGATGCGTGTCGACCGTGCGCTGGTCACCCGTATAGGAGTGGATCGTGACCATGTAGCCGCAATCGATGCCGAAGGCCTCGTCCAGCACCTTGGCGACAGGCGCCAGACAGTTGGTGGTGCAGGATGCGTTGGAAATGACCGTCATGTCCTTCGTCAGCATCGCGTTGTTCACGCCATAGACGATGGTGGCATCGACATCGGTGCCCGGTGCAGAGATCAGAACCTTGCGTGCGCCAGCGGTGATCAGAGCCGAAGCCTTCTCCTTGCTGGTGAACAGGCCGGTGCATTCCATGGCGACATCGACGCCTTCGAACGGCACCTTGGTGGGGTCACGCTCGGCAGACACGCGGATCGGCCCGTAGGTGCGGCCATTGGCTTCGATGATCAGGTTGTTGCCATCGACGCGTACCGTGCCCGGGAAACGGCCATGAACGCTGTCATAAGCCAGCAGATGGGCGTTTTCTTCAACTGAGCCGAGGTCGTTGATGGCGACCGGCACAACATCCGTACGTCCGCTTTCGATGATACCGCGCAGCACCAGACGTCCGATACGTCCAAAACCGTTGATTGCGATTTTCACAGCCATTGTAGTCTCCCGGCCAGTAGGCGGTTTCGTTATAAGAGGTGAAACCATAGCACCCTTGGAAGACGAGACGAGGGGGGGCGCTCAAAAAACTTACCGATATTTTCGTGAAAACTGGTCTTTCTGTTCCCGCTCTCTTGCTTGTGTCCGCTCTACCTGCAAGTTCTCAAGGTCATGACGATGACGAATGCTACAAATTGTGGTTTCCTGAAGTTTCGCTTTCTGACCGGTATCAGCCTATGCCTGATTTCCGGGGTGCTGGCGGCCTGTACGCCGCCTGACCAGCGCCTGTTCAACCCCGATGCAGGCAAGCCCCCCAAGCCGCATTATCCGCCTGCGCCGCCCTCAAAGCCGCCGCCAGCGCCCTTTCTGCAGATCGTCGCGGGAACGCCAAAGGAGCAATGGGCGCCTGCTGTCGATCGCAGCGTCAAGCTTGCCCTCGCGCGCAGGCCGACCATCATGTTTGTGGTCTCTGTTCTGTCTCCTGAAGCAGGCAGTCCCGCCGCGCAGGTCAAGGCGCTGGAAACACTTTCCGAACAGGACGGCAAGGCTGTGGCAGACCAGATCGTGGCTTCCGGCGCGCCGGTCAATCAGGTGCAGATTGACGCCAGAACCGATACGTCCTCTCCAAAAGGGCGAATCCGCATCGATCTGCGCTGAATGGCGCTGCGGCATCGATCATTCCGGGCGAAGCCTGTCGCGTGGCCTGTTTTGGAAAGCGCGGGGAGATGGTAATCCCTGCGCCGTCTTGAACGGGGGAGGGCATCATGAGCTTGCGCAAGGATATCTGGCGATCGGGCATTCTCGAGGCGCCTCTGGCCAGCCTGTTGAGTCATACTGACTGGTCGCAGATTCCGTGCCATTTCCTGCCTGATATGCCGCGTGCCTTCCAGTTTCGTGCCGACCCGTTTGGTGTCTGGCACGAGGACAGGCTGCATGTCTTTCTCGAGATCTACGACTATCGCAATCGTATCGGCGAGATTGAGCTGTTCGTTTATGACCGGGCATGGCGGCTGATCAGAAACGAGATCGTGCTGCGTGAGCCCTGGCATCTGTCCTACCCGCAAATCATCGAGGCCGAAGGTGCGTTCTGGATGCTGCCCGAGGCGCATCGTTCTGGCACACAGATCCTCTATCGCGCCGAGCGCTTTCCCGATCAGTGGGTTCCGGCCTGTCAGATCGATCTGGGGGGCGAGATCGCGGTCGATGCCACGCTCTGTTTTCGCGATAATCTGTGGTGGTTGATCTACACCCCGGTCGAGGCGGCCAAAAAGGCACCGAGCCGTCTTCATCTGGCCTATGCGGAAACCCTCAGCGGCCCATGGACCCGCCACAGACAGAACCCGGTCCGCCTCGACCCTTCTAGCGCCCGGGCGGGTGGAACCCCGGTCGAGATCGACGGCAAGCTCATGCTGCCAGTGCAGGATTGCGCTCACACCTATGGCGGTGCCGTGCGCCCGCTTTGGTTCGATGTCCTGACCCCCGAGCGGGTCGTGACCCATACAGGTCCGGCCTTGCCAATAGCGCCCCGCTTCGCCCCTTTCACCGAAGGCATGCATACGCTGTCGGCGGTGGGAGATGTCACTCTCTTCGATATCAAGAAAACCGTTCTGTCCCCTCATGGCCTCATGATCGAGGCCGGAAGGGAGATCCGCAAAGCGCGCAGGCGCTTCGGGTTCACCTGACACTCCCGGCTGCCCCTCAGTGACTGGGCCTGAGAGCAGCCTCTACAGCACGGCCGAATTTCTCCGGCTGGTCAATCATAATGAAATGATAGCTGTCATCGATACGCGTGAAGTGCACATGAGCTGTCCCGGTATAGCTCGTGCGATAAACCGTATCGATTGCGGTGGCAGGGACACCGAAAACAGGGTCATAGGCATAGATGACGGTGACGGGAGCCGTGATTTTCGAAAGTGCCGGTCGCAGATCGGTTGTCATGTCGTCATAGAGGGCGTTGGCAATCGTTTTCCTGTCGGATTTCAACCCGGCCTCCACCAGAGCGGGACGTGCCGAGGGGGTCTTGACCATGCTGGCGATCGTCTGTTGCTGGCTCGCTCTGCGCTGGCTTTCGGGTGTCTCCTGCAACAGCGCCTGCCTTAGTGCTGTTGCATGCGGCAATGCCGTCTCGCGTGTCGCCATTGGGTTGAAAACAAGTGGATAGAATGGCAGCGCGTCGACGACGATGACGGCGCCGACATCATCGGGCGTTTCACTGGCCACCATGAGAGCGAGCTCGCCACCGATCGAATGTCCTATCACCGTCGGCTTATGCAGATGCGCTGCCTCGATATAGCGCGACAGAGCTGTCGCAACCGGCTGCATGACCTGCTCTGGAGCCTCTTTCTGTACGGGCTCCCCTGCAAATCCGGCAATCTGCACCAGATGCAGCCGGTAATGCGCCTTGAGCTTCGTGGCGAGGTCATTCCAGACGGAGCGCGGCGAGGCAAGGCCCGGTATCAGAATGACGTCCGGCCCACTGCCTTCGACGACTACCGAGAAAGGCTGTGCAGCCGTCTGTATCGCCGTGTCTTCTGCGGCTTGCGAGAGCGTGGGCGCAAATGCGAGGGAAGCTACCAGCAAGGCCGGAAGGAAAAATCTCGGGTTCATGATTCGGCTTGTTGCAAGGGTGACGAAAACGAACTGGCTCAGCGGCCAGTCAGGAATTCCAGCACACGCCGCCAGAAACGGGCCTCGGCCACGATGAGGCGTGCGACAAATGGTGGGACGCCCTGATCTTCAAGGAGGCGTGGGTCGCATTCGCGACCGAAGAGCACACGTAAAAGCGCAATCAGTGCTGCGCCTTCGCAGACAAGAGCGAGGCTGACACCTAACGCACGCAGCCAGCCTGTACGACCCGCCAGTCCGGATGACACACCCGGCAGAGTGGCTTGCGCCAGCCATAACGCCGAGCCTCCCAGCGATAGGCTGCGTATCACCCCCTGTCGCAGCGAACGTGGACGATAGCAACAGAAGAAACTGGCCAGGAGCGAGCCAACCCATAAGCAGACAAGCCCCGGTCGTGCCATCTGTGGAGGCGATGCTGGAATTATTCGCGAAAACCAGAGGAAAAGGAAGAAGTAGGATGATAATCCGTAAAGATAGCACCAGTTTTCACGAATAGATGGCATCGTTGGAGCGCTCCATTTCGATGTCGCATCATACGGAGCGAAGCTATTTTGGCGACTGCCCGGGCGTTCAAAGCAACGTGAAGTTTGTCGGTAAGCGACGTGCTTTTCCTCAGAGTTTCCAGAGGATGCCGCTATTCTTCAGGGACGTGTCTTTTGAGAAAGGTACAATTCACAACGAAATCGACAGAGAACAGTCTCGGCTTCAAGTCACGAAAGACAGGGCGTCAAGCGCCAGAACAGGGACGCTAGCTCATCGATTAATGGCTCTATGGGCTGCTGACAGCGCTTCCTCGTAATCCGAAGAAAAGGGCGCGGCGCGCACTGATGCCAGGCCGTTTTCGATATCCACGAGCAACGAGCGCTCCGCCCGGTCAGCGAAAAGACGATCGTCGCCCCACTGATTTCTCTCCCAGTTGCGTGAGAGCTATTCGAATAAAACAAGGGCTTCATCATCAGATAAAGCCAGAGAGATGCCCCTATCAGTTTTCTGCACTCTGCCCATGAGACTTCCTTTGCAGGCGATCAGGGCAGAATTCTCTTCGACCCGACATCTTGGGTTCTTTTCTGGACGCGTTATCCTGATTGGAGTGCCAGAACCTTTTTCACCGTCCCGGGAAAGTCTGCCGCGGTCCTCTTATTCCGCTAAGGAGTGTTGTATCCTGGCAGAAGCCTCGGTTCAAAGCTTTCGGAGTTCTGCTCTCTGCTTTCCAGCGCCCAGATCTCTCCTCATCATGCAGGCAGGAAAGCTCTGGGTTTGATGCTGGAATCTTCGAATGGGTCCGACTTCACGTTCCGCAGAAGGTCGCGTGGACGATCTGCTCCGGTGACGGGGGCTTTTCGTAGGCGTCATCGCTTTTAAAGGGGTGGCGCAGACATTGCAGAAGGGCTTCGAAAACCGAGAAATCGCCTGTTTCGGCAGCGGCGATGGCTTCGGCCACGCGGTGATTGCGGGCGATTACGGCGGGGTTGCTCCGCTGCATCAGAGCATCCTGCTCTTCCGTCGAGGCAGGCTCGGACGCGCGTCGTGCTTCCCAATCGGTCTTCCAGCGTTCAAGCGCTTCGGAAGCTGGGCCATCCGTCAGAGGTTCGTTTCTGGTGAGACGACGGAAGGTGAGCGTCCAGTCCAGTGCCCCGTTTTCCATCAACTTTAGCAAGGCGTCGATCAGCGCCCTATCCTGAATGCCTTCTATGGTCAGGCCCAGCTTGGAGCGCATCCGGGCCAGCCAGGCGTGTTCGTAGAGGCTCTGGAAGCGACCGAGTGCGTCCTGCGCCCAGGCGAGGGCACGCTCTTCATCAGGGTCGAAAAATGGCAGCAATGTCTCGGCCAGACGGGCGAGGTTCCACCCGGCCAGACGCGGCTGATTGCCATAGGCATAGCGTCCGTTGCGATCGATGGAGCTGAATACCTTGTCGTGACGATAGACATCGAGAAAGGCGCAGGGGCCATAATCGATGGTCTCGCCTGACAGCGCCATGTTGTCCGTATTCATCACGCCATGCACGAAGCCGACGCTCATCCAATCCGCGACGAGCCGGGCCTGTCTGGCCACGACCGTCTCATAAAGCGCGCGAACAGGATTTTCGGCTTCACGGGCTGCTGGGTCGTGGCGGTCTAAGGCGAGATCGCAGAGAAAAGTCAGAGCCTCACGGTCCTCGCGCGCGGCAAAATACTGGAATGTGCCAACGCGCAGATGGCTTGAGGCGATGCGCGTCAGAATGGCGCCGGGTTGCGGCTTGTCACGCCAGATCGTCTCGCCGGTCGTAACGGCTGCAAGTGCGCGTGTGGTGGGCACGCCAAGCGCTGCCATGGCCTCGCTCACCAGATATTCGCGCAGAACCGGGCCAAGCGCCGCCAGTCCGTCCCCCCGACGGGAAAAGGGGGTCGGCCCAGAGCCCTTGAGCTGCATATCGCGAACCTGGCCCTGATCGTCAGTTAAAATGCCAAGAAGATGGGCGCGCCCATCACCGAGCTGCGGCACGAACTGGCCGAATTGATGACCGGCATAAGCCTGTGCCAGTGCAGGCACCCCGTCGATGCGCGCCTGACCGCTCAGCAGCGCCACGCCTTCGCGGGATTTGAGCCATTCGGCTGAAAAACCGAGCGTTTCTGCCAGAGGCTCATTCAGGGCGACGAGGCGCGGTGTGGCGAAAGAGGCAGGGTCCGCCTCGACTGCCATGGAGGCCGGAAAAGGCGCGCGGCGGAGAGGAAGATGCATGATACCTCGGGGGTGCAGGCCGAACAGGGCTTTCAGAGGACCGGACATGCCCTCGTGTGAGTCAGAGATAACGCCCGTCTGCGCAGGCGCAAGGTCGGGCAGGCAGGAAAGCAGTCAGGTTTTTTTGCCCTTCCCATTTCAGAACGGGGCGTCCAAAACCCCTGCATGTCGAAACACCCCTCAGCCGCCAGACGGATCGTTCATAATGTCAGCTTCCTGACATTGGGGCGTATCGCAACAGCGCTTTGCAGTTTTGCCTATATCGCTTTTGCGGTCCGGGCTTTGGGGCTGGGGCAGTTCGGTCTGCTGATCCTGATCCATTCTCTGGGTATCATGGCCTCGACCTTTTCGCGCATGCAGTCATGGCAGACGCTTATCCGCTTCGGCAATGAGCCCTATGCCAGACGCGATCTTGACCTGCTGCGCCAGATTCTGGGCTTCTGCGTCAGGCTCGACCTGCTCTCGGCGGTTGTTGCCGTGTCGATCGGGGTCATCAGCGTCACCCTGTATAGCCATATTGCGCATTGGACTCCCTGGGTCACATCGCTCGCCTATGGCTACGCCCTGATCAGCCCTTTCATGTATACTGGCTGGAGCAACGGCGTTCTGCGTCTGACCGACCGGTTTCATCTCGTGCCGATCAGCGATACGGTGACTGCTGTTTTCCGTACGGCGGGAACGGCGCTCGGTCTCGTCCTGCATCTGCATCTCGGTTTCTTTGTCCTGATCTGGGCAGGGGCGGTGTTGCTCGATTACGGGCTCTTCCTGTTCTTCGCTCTCACCACCCTGCGTCAGAAAATCGGTCTGCGTCTGCGGTGGCGCGATGTATTGACGCAATGGCGGTGGCAGGTGCCGGGCATGTGGGCTTTCACGCGGTCGACCAGCATCAACCAGACACTCGGTGCGGTTTCAGGCCATATCAGCACGCTGGTCGTCGGCTCGCTTCTCGGCTCTGCCGAGGCCGCGGTGTTTCGCATCTGCCGTCAGATTGCCGATGGCATCGTCACCCCGGCGCAGATGCTGTCTCCCGTGCTCTATCCCGAACTGGTCAAGATGCGTGACCGTCAGGACTGGCGTGGCCTCAAGCGCCTGACATGGAAGATCTTTGCCATGCTCTGCGGCGTCTCGGTTGCGCTTTTGCTCGTCTCGGCGTTTTTCGGGGGGCGGATATTTGCGCTGATGCTGCATATCCATCTGCATGGTACGACCTATTACATCTCGATCATGCTGGTTTCGGCGGTGCTGACCCTGCTCGTCGTTCCGCTTGAGCCGCTTCTGACGGTGATGGGGCAGATCGGTTACCTGATGGCCAACCGTACCTGGATTACCCTTGCCTATTTTCCGATACTTTACGGTCTGACGGCAACATGGTCGCTCAAGGGCGCCTGCTACGCGACGGTTTTCAGCAGTTTTGCAATGTTCGTGACAAGGCTCTGGCGCGCCATCATCTGCTCGTTGCGCCCGGCGAAAGAACCCGCCAGCCCCTCTGCCGTCGCACAGGTATCGGGGCCGGCAGAAGACAAGATTCCCGTCGAGGCCTGATCTTCCGGCGCTATTGCTCTGCCCCGCCGGGATCGAAACCGAGAGACGCGAGAACAAGCCTGTCCTCCCAGCGATCATGCATGAGAGATGGTAGAACAGAGAGCGTGGCCAGCGCCGGATCGCGCAGCATGATGCCGTCGAGACGCGCGTCTTTCAGCCTCACCCAGCACCACAGATCGCCATGCGGCCCCTCGGCGGCGCCTATGCCCTCGCCAGAGCCTGTCGGGACGGGCGGGGGCATGGGCAGGGGCGCACCGAATTGCGTTGCGATACGCTCGATGCGGCGCAAAGCATCGCGTAGCTCATCCAGACGCAGGCACTGACGCGCCCAGCCGTCTCCGGCAAGACGGGACCCAGCGCGTCCGGGCACATGGCGCATGTCGTCCTCAAGCTGGCGCAGGTCGAAAGAGCGTCCCGAGGCGCGACCGATCAGCCCGCCGAGACAGAAGCGCTCTGCCGTTGAGGCCGTAATGACCCCGAGCCCTTCAAGGATTTCCGCCATCTGGTCATGTAGCCCCTCAAGGACCGGCAGGCGTGGCATCAATGCGTCATGAACGGCATGGGCAAGCGCGCAGATATCGATCCCGGCAGCGATGCCGTCTGGTGCGATCGCATCCATCAGGCGTCGTGAGGCACCATGCTGGGCACAAAGCGCGGCGCAGAGATCTTCGGCAAGGGCGGCATGGGTGGCGAGCAGCGCAAACCCTGTCAGCCGTGCCATCAGTGCGATATCGCGACAATGCACGGTGATACGCTCAATTTCTGCCAGAAGCGTCCGGGCATCGCGTACGGCGTCTGACGGCACGAGCCCGAGCGCCTGTTCGATGGCGCGGGAATAGGCCAGGGGTGCCGCTACGAAGCCTGCCGAGACGCTGCGCCCGATCAGACGTAGTGCCTCTTCAGGCTTGCGGCCCTGAACCTGCTGCATCAGCCCGATATGCGCCGCCCCCGGTGTGATCTGCCTGTTCCCCCATGCGAAAGGCGCCATGTCGGTATGCGCGGCCTCCCGGAAACCGGGGTCCGGAGGGCTATGATCTGACGCAACGGAGCGCTGCGAGAGCGGCCAGACGCTCGCCCAGCCGCCGCGATCGAGCGCGGGCTCGGTATCGGCAGCCCCCAGGGGCAGACAGCCCCAGAGATCCTGTGCAATGCGCTCTGGCCAGGAGGCTGCCGGGATCGATGCGGAAAGGGCGAAACACCGCCCGTCTATGAGCGGCGTGCTGGCCATGAGCGGTGTTTCCTGATCGAGAAACAGCGCATAGGCGCGGCTGTCGTCACACCAATGGGCAATGAACCAGCCCGGTCTGGCGTCGATCATGGCGCGCCATTGCGGCTCGTCCAGAGCGTAGTGGAAAGGCGCCAGGCGCTCGCCTCTCCTGATATGCTGCGCCATGCTCATGGGGCTCTCCAGTGCAGGGCCCAGACAGAGTCAGGCAGGGTCAGAAGAAAAGGCGAGGCGAGACCAAGGGCCAGCAGGGCGCCGATCACGATCCTGTCCTGCCACGGTGAGGGAAGGATAACGTCCAGACGCGCCCGGCTCGCCAGCAGGCCGAGAGCCGCAAGGCACAGCAAGGCCGGGATCATGCCGGTTGCCGCCAGCCCGCCCACAATTCCGAAACCTGCGGTAAAGCCCGGCCAGGGGGGCAGACTGCCCAGTATCCAGAAACGCGCTGATCGGTCGAGGGCAGGAATGGCGGCCAGAGCCAGCCCGCTGCTCAGAAGCAGCAGGACGGGTAAGACGCCGTGGGGCAGGGTGGCGGCAAGAATGGCCAGCGCCACAATCGGGCGGGCATTGTCCTGCCGGGTCATGACGCACAGCCAGAGCCCGGCCAATCCGGCGAGAACCAGCACGATATGGGTGATGTCGCGTTCAGGCAGACGCAGCATCAAGGCCACGACACTCAGGCAAAGGAGCATGTCCAGCAGAGCAGTACCTCGCTCTTCTGTGGCGGCATGAGCCTGTGTCGTCATGGGTGCGCCGAGACCGGCCATGAGGCACAGCCCGACAGAGAGAAACAGATCGCCGAGGCGTAGTGTGGCCGGGTCCGGGGTCAGGGTCGTCAGACTTGTGCCCAGCAGGGCCAGAACCACTCCTGCCAGCCGCAGGCGCATCGACTCCCAGGCCTGTCTCGCCCGGGTCGTAACCAGGGTTTCGCGCAGGGCGAGAATCAGCGCAGTGAAGGCGGTCAGGCAGGTGACGGGCAGCAGCGTATGCACGCTGAGTGCCAGCATGATTGCAGAACTCGCCAGGAGATTGAGGCAGAGGGCGAGGCGCTTTTCGTGTGCGTGCCAGGAGAGAAAAGGCACGCAGCCAGCCAGAAGACAGGCCCAGCGGGCGAGAATATCCTGACCGAGAAGAAGCGGATCGAGCAGGGCCGTCAACACAAGCCCGGCAAGAGTGAAATGACGTGCCGAACGGGTGGCCTGTGCCTCGGGCATGAGCGCCAGAAGACAGGAAGCCAGAAGCGGCCATGTCGGAACCAGAAAACCGGCAATCTGGTGCAAAGTCTCAGCCATGATGCCGCCCCTCCAGACGCAGCCAGGCGAGTTTTGGCATCAGCCAGCCTCCCAGCGCCAGCAAGCCGACCCAGACCAGTGCCGTGCCCAGAATGAGGGGCCAGCTCTCGGTGTGGCCGCCAAGCAGCAGCAGCCCATTCAGTCCGCAGAGCAAACCAATTAGTTGGAGCAAAGGCACAGGCAGGGCAGCGGCGCAGAGGCCAGAAAGAACGATACCGATGCAGATCAGCACAGGCAGCCCCGGTGTGGCGGCCAGTGCGGTGAGAAGCACGAGCCCGATGGCGGCGCACAGCGCAATGCCTGCCGCCTGCTGGGTGGCGCGTCGCTCGCGCAGATCCCCCGACCGCCAGGCGATATGGGTGCGCAGAACGATCCACCCGACACCGTTGAGCACGGGCAGCAGAATGAGCGCAGCCATGGCAGGTGCGCCATGGCCAATGACCGACACGCAGGCGGCAGCGCATGTGCCATGAAAGGGCAGGATGCGCGCGTCACGCCCGATCGCGCCAAGGGCGATCAGCAGGGCAAGGCCAAGAAGAACCGTCACGCCGCCAGCCTCCCCGCAAGAACGAGCAAGATCGCGGCGCCGCTCAGAACGAGAGCGAGGCGTGACGCAGGGAGTGGCCGACAGGCGCGCCAGCCTGCGGCCAGGGCAACCACCAGGGCAAGTTTGGCCGGAGCCGCGACGCACCAGAGCACGACCAGCGTGCCGAGAGGACGAATGCCTGCAGCAATCGAATCAGGCCAGACAAGATCGGCGATCAGCAGATACCAGCAACAGGCAGAAAGATCATGGCTGTAGCGCAGCAAGGCGCGATGACGCCCCTCGGCTGATGCGATCAGTTCCTCATGCCAGCTATCGGACAGGAAGCGGCGGTTCAGCACCAGAAGCAGGGCGGCTGCGACAAACACCAGCCCGCCGATCAGGGTAGGGGCCGGTTGCAAAAGCCGCTGCTGCAGCAGACCAATGAGCGTTCCGGCGCCGGGCAGACCAATGGCGATCAGTGTGCCGGTCAGGGCGAGAAGTGGCACCAGAAACAGCAGATCACGTCCAAGCTGGCCCACGGAACTGCGCAGGCGAAGGGTAATCAGCCGGGTCGGTGGTTTCTGCAGTGCCTGCATCCAGGCAGGTAGGCAGGACAGGATCAGCAGGACCCCGCAGGCGAGCGGTTCCGAGAGAAAGCCGAACAGCGATCGCGCAGAGGCATAGGGAATGCCCGTCATGGCAAGAAAAACGGCGCACAGGCCAAGCCAGGAAAGGGCAGGAACAGCGCGGCGCTGCGCCCAGCCACGGCGTATCTGGCGCCAGCGCCATCCAGGGGCGATGCTGCTGCGCCCGGCACCGAGGCCCTGCAAGCTGTGCTCGAGATCGGTCAGAAACGGGGCAATTACAGACAGGCAGGCTATCTGGCCGAGTGTCGTGGCCAGAGCGAGGGCGAATAATCCGATCATGCGGACCAGCCAAGCCAGGCCAGAGCGGCGGCAAGCAGAAACAGCCAGAGCGATAATGTCTGACGTGCCAGAGCCGAGCCGGTCTTGCGAAACACGGGCGCCCGGTCGAAGGCAACGCCCTGCGTCACAGGACGCCACCCATTGCGCAGCGTCTGCCAGCGGGCGCGCAGGAGTGCGAGCGCGCGCCGCACGCCCCAAGGCAGGCGTAGCCTGATTTCGGGCGAGGGCCAGTCTGGCAGGGCATTCGCCACTGACGGCAGATGGGTCATGGCGGCAGGAATGATCAGGGCCGGGATCAGGAAAACGAACGCCGGATACCAGAAGGCGCCGTCACCTCCAGCAACGGACCAGATGGGCCAGGCACGCCAGATATCCTGACCGGCGCCAGCCAGATCGAGCGCGGAAACATGCAAAAGCCCAAGCAGCAGACCGGGGCAGATCGAGAGGCATAGGCCAAGGGTGAGTGCTGTTGGCAATCCGTCATGATGCAATGTGAAAACCCGGGTCAGCGAACGCCACGAAGACAGCCAGCCCCGCACCATCAGCACCCCGATCAGAAGGCTGAGCATGACCGCTCCTGCGGTCCAGGCGGGGGAGAGCCCGCTCAGCCCGTTGACCACATGCAACCCCAGCCAGAAAGGCAGGAATCCGGCCAGAGGCGGCAACGGCGTCTGGAACAGGAAAGCCCTGTTGCCGAGCCCTTGCAGCGCCAGAGCAAGGATCATCGCCTCACTGCCGGCCAGAGCCGTGTCGGCCAGCCCGCCTTCCCTTGCGCAGAGCGTCAATCCGAGCAGCAGAAGGGGCCAGTAATTTAAGGCCTTGTCGATGCGCAGGCAAAGACAGAGACCCGCCCCCAGCAGCACCAGACTGACCGGCCAGAAAAAACCATGCGTCTGCAGGAGCGGCGGCACGAAAAGCGCGTAGGAGAGGAGGGGCATCTCTGCAAAGGCAGGCAAGGTGGCGAGGCCTGCTGCCGGGGCCAGGCAGGCAAGCGCAGGAAAACCCGAAAGAATGGCGAGCGCGCATCCTGAAGGGGCCAGCAGGCCCAGCCGCCAGGCGCGCAGCCTTTGCCCGTCCTGTGCTGCCTCGGCCCTATGGGCGGCCTCGGCCAGACAAGGCAGAAAGCAGAAGAGCGACAGCGCCGCATTGTGGCAGAGCAGGCCGATGCTGCCGAGTGCCTCGCCTATCGGGCCCGGATATCGACGGGGTGTGACGAGCGACAGGGTCCAGAGTACGATCCAGCACGCGCTGAGCGGGTCGAGCGTCAAAGGGCCAAGCCGAGCCTCATGGCTCGCCAGGGCGCCCCAGCACCCCACCGCGCCCTGAATGCCCAGGGTAGTCGCGCGCAGCAGGGACATGAGCGGTCCGCGACGCCATGATGTAGCGAGGCGTAGCACGAGGCAGCTCAGCAGCAGGGCAAGGGGAAGGGCTGAAAACAGGGAGGCATCCTGACTTGACGTAAACGGACAGGTTTTCCTTACCGCAGTTTCAACCCCGACCCAATTCCTCTCACCCTGCTTTCAGGCCGCGATAGATGCAGGGTTTTTAAAGCGCCAATGGCAGGCGTTGGAGGTCGAGGTCTCCGGCGCGCTCATGGGCCAGTTCGATCAGCTCGTTTTCGCTGTTGCCGGGCGCCTGCGGGTCGTAAAAGACGAATTCGAGTTCAGGCTCCATCTGGGTACACACCAGAGAGCACCCAACGGCCTCGCCGAGATAGTCGGTGAAGCTCCTGATCTGGACGCTCGGGAGATGCGAGATCCAGATCCGGCGTTCCTGTGCAAAGGGAGTCAGCAGATGCGGGTGAGCGGCAAGATAGCGCTCGAATTCGGCTTGAGTCATGGACAATCCATTTGTGAGTTCTGGAACTATTTATGTTTCTTCTAAATATATTTAAGAATAAATATAATTATCCCTTCTGATAAAAATCAATCCCGAATAAATATGATCTTTATTTCATGCGTTTTTCTGCGTCTTGCAGCCCTGCTGCCTAGCGGGGCAGGAAACAGGAGAATTTTTCCCGACGCGACTGGCAAGCAGATCTCTGTTTGCCATCCGGGCCCTGACCTTGTCGGGTATTTTATTTCGGCTCGCGGAAGTATTCGCGTTTGCCGGAAAGAAATGCCGCAAACCAGAGGCCGAGAGCCGGACCTGATCAAGCCTCGCTACAGGAGGGGGCGTTCGGCCCTTGTCAGATCATTTCCAGCGGGGTCTTGCTGCGTGGTGGCGCAAAATGCGCGTCGAGGCGCGTCTGATCCTCTTTGCTCAGAACCAGATCAAGCGCTGCGATGTTTTCGCGCATATGCACACGGGAGCCCGCCTTCGGAATAGCGAGCAGGTTGGGCTGACGAAGCACCCAGGCCAGGGCGATCTGGGCCGGGCTCGCCGGCCCTTTCGTCGTTTCATGGCTTTTCGCGATATCGATCAGAACAGGGTCATCAAGCAACGTACCGCCCTGGCCGAGAGGAGAATAGGCAATCGAAACAATGCCTGCCGCCTTGTCGCGTGCCAGCAGATCGAATTCCACGCCGCGTGCCTCGAGGTTGTAGAGAATCTGATTTGCTGCGCAGTCAGCGCCAAGTTCATCCAGTTCCTGCATGTCCTCGGTGTCGAAATTGGAAACACCCCAGCGTCGGATCATCCCCCGATTTTGCAGGTGCGTCAGAGCTTCGACAGTTTCCTCCAGCGGTACGCCACCACGCCAGTGCAGCAGGTAAAGATCGAGGTGATCGGTGCCCAGCCTGTCGAGAGAGGCCTCGCAACTGCGAAGGGTTTTCTCGTAACTCGCATTCGACGGCAGCACCTTGCTGATCAGAAAGACGTCGTCGCGTCGGCCGCGTATCGCCTCACCGACGAGGCGTTCGGAGCGACCGCTACCATACATTTCTGCTGTATCGACGACGCTAAGACCGGCGTCGAGACCTGCGTGAAGACTGGCGATCTCCTCGGCGCGCGTCGCTGTCGCGTCCCCTACATTCCAGCTCCCCATACCGAGTGCCGGAATGGTGTGGCCATCGCGAAAACTAACCGTTTTCATGAAAACTTCCTTTTCAATCTGCAGGCCGAAGCGTCAGATCTGGTTCGGCGTTCGATAATGGTAGCCAATCGACAATCACGAATACGTGAGAAGTACCCCCCCGAGGGCCGAGCGGCGTTAGGCTGGTGGCAAGAGCCTGAGGCGCGGCTTCTGCTTTCAAAAAGGAGGCTGAAAATGGTGTCTTTCGATCATCGCGTTTTCCAGCGCCTTTTCGGCGGAACGAAAACAAGCAGGTCAGCGGCCTTCATGAAGCGGCGCGAACGCGCCTCTGGCCTGGCTGCCCGATTGTGGGCCGCCCAAGGGTTCGGTGAGACCGACGCTGAGGGCATGTGGCCGAAGCGAAAGAACGTCCGGGAGTGCAGTGAGGTCGAGGTCAGGCGTCACGATCTGGGTCAGGGTGCCGAAGGCGCTGTCATGCGCTGTGACGCGACGGGCTGGGGTATGGTTGTTTCTGGCAGCGCCAGACTCGAAATGTGCTCCGAGACGGGGGCGGCGCTTTATCACGACATGCTCCACGAAGGTGACGTGTGGAGCGTACCAGCTTCCGCTTCAGCGTGGTTGCATTGCCGCGACAATGAGCACGCGAGTGTCGTCGTGTTTGTCGGCGGCAGGGAAACAGAGTCTGACGTCTCAGCTGACGACTGGTGCTGGGCCGACCAGCGGCCCACGCCTGGCCCGTTCCATCATACCTTGCTCGACCAGACCGCAGAGACCACTCTCTGGGGCAGCATACGTGTTCTCGAAGCCGATGCCTTTGCTGACCCCGATGCGCTTTCTGCGGCACTCGTCGAGATCAGTCCCGGTCGCTGCACTGACCTTCATTGGCACCTCAACACATCTGTCTGGCAGATCTGCCTTGAAGGGGCGGGTGTCGTTACCTGTGTTCCGGCCGGTCAGGCCCGGCAGGAAAGGCGCGTCTGCACCGGGATGATCGGCCATGTGCCGAAGGCAGAAGGGTATTTCATCCGCAATGACGGCAATGTGCCGCTCAGGGTGCTCCAGATATTCAGGTCCGATCACTATCACGACCTTTCGCTTTCCCAATGGCTCGCCGCATCCTCCCCCGAAATGATTGCCGCTCACCTCTGTGTTGATGTGGCCACGATCTCGAGCCTCTCCCGGCTCTGAGAAGCAGCCGGGCCCAGTAACTGGTAGCTGGATATCCAATCCGGGCGTTTGAGCGCGTGCCCTTTGTGCTTAATCAGTTTCTCAGGGTTCGGGGTCTGGATGTGAGTAGTCGCAAAATCCGGTCCTAACCGGTCGTTCCAGATTGGAAGGCGTTGGCCGCCCCTGGTCGGGCAGCAGCGGTGAACAGCGGAAAATACCCTGCCAGGCCTGCGAGAGTTCGTGCGAAGCTGTGAAGGCAATCGCCGTGGCTGGGTCGGTGCATGAGGGGTGGTAGGCGCCGCCTGACAGTGTCCCGACACGGCGCGATGAGGCGGAAGAGTTGCTTTCGAGGTGGAAACGTTTCAGACCTCTGAGACCTGTTTTTCATCTTTCTGCCATGGCAGAGGCCGACCGTTCCGGTTCTGCCCGAGTGTGACGACGAGACGCGCATGATCAGCCTGTTCGATCTTTTCAAAATCGGTATCGGTCCGTCATCATCCCATACGGTGGGGCCGATGCGGGCGGCGCAGCGTTTCATGACGTCGCTCACCGATTTCGACAGCATCATGCGTCTGCGTGTCACGCTTTACGGGTCTCTGGCATGGACAGCCCAGGGTCACGCGACCGACAAGGCGGTAATTCTCGGTCTGTGCGGCGAATTGCCGCAGACAGTCGATCCGGATGCAGCAGACGGTATCGTGGCGCAGGTCGAGTCGAACAGACACATCGTGTTCGATGGCAAGGTACTGCCTTTCGACCCGGTTCACGATCTGGTTCTGGACAAGCAGAGCGTGCCTCCCGTTCATCCGAATACGCTGCAATTCGAGGCGCTGAACGCTGAAGGTGAGGCGCTTGAAACGGCACGTTTCTGCTCGGTGGGCGGTGGTTTCATCGTTCCTGAGAAAGCGACCGAAACAGCAGGTTATGCCCAGCCCAGCGTGCCTTACCCGTTCACCAGTGGCGCCGAATTGCTGCATCAGGCGAGATTGCATGATCTGAGTATTGCGGCCCTCGTCATGGAGAATGAATGCGCCCTGCGCCCCAGAGACGAGATTATTGCCTATCTCGACGAGATCATCGCGGTCATGATGGCCTGTATTGCGCGCGGAATGGAGCAAAGCGGCATTTTGCCGGGGCGTCTGAAAGTGCGCCGCAGGGCGCGCGCCCTGCATGAAAAGCTTCGGGAGCGGGAGCGCGCCAATACGCGCTCGGCCCATGGTATCATGGACTGGATCAGCCTTTTCGCTATTGCCGTGAATGAGGAGAATGCTGCCGGTGGTCGCGTGGTCACGGCGCCGACCAATGGTGCCGCCGGAATCATTCCTTCGGTTCTGCGCTATTACCGCGATTATTGCCCGCCTCTCCCGCCTGCCACGGCGCAGCAGGGCATGCGCGATTTTCTGCTGACCGCTGGCGCCATCGGGGGGCTTTTCAAGCTCAATGCGTCGATTTCAGGGGCTGAAGTGGGTTGTCAGGGCGAGGTCGGCGTCGCTTCATCCATGGCGGCGGCCGGGCTGGCGGCGGCACTGGGTGGCACGCCCGAGCAGATCGAGGATGCTGCAGAAATAGGCATGGAGCATCATCTGGGTATGACCTGTGACCCTGTGGCGGGGCTTGTGCAGATACCCTGCATCGAACGCAACGCCTTTGGGGCAGTAAAGGCAATCAATGCCGCCTCGCTCGCACTCAATGGCGATGGTGCTCATATGGTCTCGCTCGATCAGGTCATCCGCACCATGGCTGAGACGGGACGCGACATGAACCACCGCTACAAGGAAACGTCTCTGGGCGGTCTTGCCGTCAATCTGCCGGAATGCTGATCGAACCGATGGAAGGCCTCTTTCAAAGCCTCCCGTGAAGGCTCAGCGATAGACGATACCGCCATCGGTCAGGATGGCCTGACCTGTGATGTAGTCGGAGTCCGGCCCGGACAGGAAGGCAACGAGTGCTGCCACGTCATCGGGTGTCTGGGCACGACCGAGCGCAATGCCCTCGACGAATTTCTTGTAGGTTTCGCCTTTTTCCGAGCCGGTCATCTCGGCAAAGCGCTCATCGATCTCGACCCACATATCCGTGCCTACGATACCGGGGCAGTAGGCGTTTACGGTGATGCCCGCGCTCGCATATTCCCTGGCCGCTGACTGGGTGAGAGCGCGCACCGCGAATTTCGTGGCGGAATAGACGCCAAGCATCGCAAATCCATCATGCCCTGCGATCGAGGAGGCGTTGATGATCTTGCCCTTCTGATTGCGTGCCTTGAACTTGGCGGCGGCAGCCTGAATGCCCCAGAGCACACCCTGGATATTGATGCGCAGAATACGCTCGACCTCTTCTGGCATGACATCGGCAATCGGATTGACCTGCGCGATGCCGGCATTGTTGATCATGACATCAAACCCGCCCAGCTCGGCTTCGGCGTGGTCAATTGCCCCATAGACAGCGTCACGATCGCTCACATCGGCGGCAAAAACGCTGGCCTTGCGGCCCAGCGCCTCGATCTCGCTTTTCACGCTGTGCAGCTTGTCCGTCTTGAGATCGACCAGAGCAATATCAGCACCGTCTTTCGCCAGACGGAGGGCGATGCCGCGACCGATACCCTGTGCAGCGCCGGTAACGAGGATGACTTTTCCGTTGAGTGACATGATCGCTCTTTCCTGAAGCGAACCGGCGCCTTTCCTTCAGGCGGCGCTGCGGTCCCGATGCATGATCAGTAAACGGAACAGTATAGAGTCGGATCGTTCGGATAATCGCTTTGTGATAAAAGCGATATACTGTGTCAGAGGCGAGGGTTTACCCGGCTTTCTGCCATCCGCGTTCCTGCTGCTGCCAATAGGCCAGACTGTGCCCGGCCTGTTTCACCTGTTTCCAAAGCGTGCGGGCGCGTGAGACGGCCTGCGGATCATTACCGTCGAACAGGGTGAAGATATGGTCGAACTGCTCCAGGCCCTGTTCGACACCGCCATCCAGCAGAAACAGAAACCGGGCATCATTGGGCACGTCAACGCCCTTCGTCAGCCAGATGGGCTGACGAGGACCATGCCCCATGCTCTGACTGCCATGGGGAAGCCAGAGCGGGTTTTTGGCCTTCCAGAGCGCTTCATCAAGCTGCTTGACCTGTGCCGCATCGCGACAGCGAATGACTGCGCGCTGCCCGGCATCGAGGGTACGACCCAAGAGCGCGGGCAGGGCGTCTTCCAGCGTGGTGCGGGTCAGGTGATAGAAGCCGATTTCGCTCATCAGGCGTTTGCGGTTTCCGGCTCGTGATGGCGCACCAGCGCGTCGAGCAGACGCACGCCGAAGCCGGTTGCGCCCTTCGGGCATTGCGGTGCGGCATCTGAGCGCCAGGCAACGCCAGCGATATCGAGATGGGCCCACGGCGTGTCGCCCACGAAGCGCGCCAAAAACTGCGCCGCCGTGATCGAACTGCCAGGGCGGCCCGTGATGTTCTTCATATCGGCGATATCGGAACGAAGCTGACGGTCATAGGCCTTGCCCATGGGCATGCGCCAGACAGCTTCGCCCGTCTGCTCGCCCGCCTCGAAAAGTGCATTGGCGAGGGCATCGTCATTGCTGAAAAGACCGGCGCGTATATGACCGAGGCTCACCACGATGGCGCCTGTCAGCGTGGCCAGATCGACCATCAGGCGGGGCTGGAAGCGCTCCTTGGCATAGGCCAGCACATCGGCCAGAACGAGGCGCCCTTCGGCATCGGTATTCAGCACTTCGATGGTCTTGCCAGCATAGCTGCGCACCACGTCGCCGGGGCGCTGGGCATTGCCAGAGAGCATGTTCTCGACAAGTCCCACCACGCCGATCACATGGGTCTTTGCCTTGCGACGGGCCACGGCTTCCATCGCACCGACAACGGCCGCAGCACCGCCCATATCGGTCTTCATTTCATCCATGCCAGCCGCAGGCTTGATGGAAATACCGCCGGAATCGAAGGTCACGCCCTTGCCGATAAAGGCAAGCGGTGCCTCTTCCGAGCCGCGATAGCGCATAATCGCCACACGGGCTTCCTGATCGCTGCCCTGCGCCACGCCGAGCAATGCACCAAAGCCCAGCTCTGCCAGTTTGGCGGAATCGAGAATCTCGACCTCAACGCCCAGATCGCGAAGACCCTCGATGCGTCGGGCAAATTCGGGCGGGGTCAGGACATTGGGCGGCTCGCTGACCAGGTCACGCGCCCGGAACACGCCCTGGGCCACGGCACGCAGGCTTTCCCACTCGGCACGTACGCTGTCGGGGTTTTCGACCCCGATATGCAGGCGCTGCAGCTGCGGTGCGTTTTCTTGCTCGTCAGTATGATACAGTTCGAAGCTGTAGCGCCCCAGAGCCGCTCCATACGCAGCGTGAGCGGCGAAGTCGGCACAACGCCCGGCCAGGGCGAGATCGGCATGGGTGGTGTCGCGCACGGCTTTTGCCGCCTGTCCGCCAGCCGCTTCCATGGTCGGGATGTCCAGCTCGTCAGCCGGACCGCAGCCGATCAGGACGATCCGCGCAAAGGCAGCACAGGGGGCCAGCAGCACGCAGCTCTGGTCGCGCTGCCCCTTGAAGCGCGAAATGGCGGTGGCACGACGCAGCGCCCCGCCCGTCGCGGCGTCGAGATGGGCAAACGGGCCGTTGGCGACATCGAAATCCGGCCCGGTCAGCAGGACGAGTGTCTGCTCCGATTCCGGGGCTCCCTTGCCTTGCAGGATGGGAAACGGTGCCTGGATCTGGATGTCGAGCATGATCTTTCCGGTCAATACGATGAGGGAGCGCCACTATCGTCATCGCGTTGGAAGATGGCAAGGCAGGATAGGATTAATAACGATGGTGGATCGTTCATTAAATTCAAACCACTATGAGCGTTGATTAATGTCGTGAAGTATGGCCTAGTCGCGCCTCGTTCCCCAAGAAGCGCATCAAGGCTCCGACATGTCACTGCTTGCCGATCTGAATTGGCTGTTCGTTCTCTCCGGTCTCGGCGTCGGCTTTCTGGTCGGTATGACCGGAGTCGGCGGTGGCTCCCTGATGACCCCTCTGCTTATCCTGCTGTTCAAGGTGCATCCCCAGGCCGCCGTTGGTACCGATCTGCTCTATGCGGCAATCACGAAATCGGTCGGGACCCTGGTGCATGGTCATCGCGGGGCGGTCGAATGGCGCGTCGTGCTGCGCATGCTGGCTGGCAGCCTGCCTGCCACGCTGATCGCTCTGCTGTTTCTGCACTGGTATGGCAGCCCGTCGCATGACACGACAAAGCTGGTGTCGACTGCACTTGGCGTGGCGCTGCTGATTACCGCGCCCAGCGTCTTTTTCCGTAAGGAGTTGCAGGCCTGGTCTCATCGCCATGCAGGCGAATTGTCGCCGCGTAGCGCGGCTATCCTGACCGTTGTTCTGGGCGCCGTTCTGGGCGTGATGGTCACGCTTTCTTCCGTAGGGGCCGGGGCGATTGGCATGACCGTGCTGATCCTGCTTTATCCGTCGCTCAGCACGGCGCGTCTTGTCGGTTCGGATATCGCCCATGCTGTTCCGCTGACGCTGATTGCAGGCATGGGTCACTGGTGGCTGGGTGCCGTCAAGATCCCGATGCTGGTCTCACTGCTCTGCGGCTCCATCCCCGGCATCATTCTTGGCAGTCTCTGCGTCGGTCAGGTCAATGAACGCGTACAACGCACCGTTCTGGCTGCCGTGCTCTTCATCGTCGGCTGGCGTCTGGTCTGAAGCGCTGCGAGGCGCTTCTCTTTCACCTCAAATTAAGGGTTTCCAAGGGGCGACGGCCCTTTGGCGGGGTATGGGGCAGAGCCCCCTGCCCATTCTCACGAAATTTCCGCTACCTCATGGCAGGCAATCCATTCGGAATGCCCATCGGCATAGCGCTCGCGTTTCCAGATCGGCACGCGTCGCTTGATCTCGTCGATAACAAAGCGGCAGGCAGTAAACGCCGCATCGCGATGCGGGGCTGAGACACCAATCCAGACTGCCATGTCTCCAATGGCCAGAGTGCCGATGCGATGAATGCAGGAGGCGGCCAGAATGTCGAAGCGCGTTTCCGCCTCGGCAAGGACGGCAAGCGCTTCGGCTTCAGCGAGGGGCAGATAGGCCTGGTAATCGAGGCCGAGCACGGCCTGTCCGTCGCTGTTGTTGCGCACCCAGCCTTCGAAACTGCAATAGCCCCCGGCTTCGTCACGGCGCAGGGCTGATGCGTAGGCGTTCGGGTCGATCGGGGAGTCGGTCAGAAGGAACGTGCTCATCCGCCGGATACCGGGGGGATGAAAACGACATGATCTCCTTCTGCCGGGCGATGATCCCAGTTGGCAAAGGCCGCGTTGACGGCGACACGCAGACGCTTCGCCGGGAGGGTAAAGCCGTGACGATGCGTCAGTTCGTCATAAAGCATGGCGAGACTGGTCGCGCTGGTGTCGATTTCTTCCTGCGGGCAACCGGCTTCATCGCGCAGGAGGGCGAAATATTCGAGAGTCAGGCGCGGCATGTCAGGGTGTGCCGAAATCGCGCTTGCCACCGGTCTTGCCCATCAGGCGCACGTCCTGAATGACCATGTCATGGCTGAGCGCCTTGCACATGTCGTAAAGCGTGAGTGCGGCCACGGTAGCACCGGTCAGGGCCTCCATTTCAACGCCGGTCTTGCCTTCGCATTTGACGCGGCAATCGATGAGGGCATCGCATCCTTCGATGGCAATTTCTACCTTGCAGCCAGTGAGGGAGAGGGGGTGGCAGAGCGGGATGAGCTGCGCCGTCGCCTTGGTGCCCATGATACCCGCGAGCTGCGCCACAGTCAGGACGGCGCCCTTGCTGGTCATATAGCCTGACTCGGCAAGGGACTGGGCGACTTCGAGCGGAAAGCGAAGCGTCGCGCGGGCATGAGCCTCGCGGCGGGTCACATTTTTATCGCCGATCTCGACCATATGGGGGCGTTGTCCGGTTTCATCCACATGGGTCAGCGACACCATCTCAGCCTCCGATATAATACATTTCGATCCGCTCGCCTGAAGCACGCTGCGGGTCTGGATTGCGTATTTCACTATAACGATCCGCGCGGCCTCGCCAGATGCGACGGAGCAGCGTTTCGAGCGCTGCATCATCGGTGTCAGCGAGGGCGGGGCGCAGATCGGTCCCGGTCTTTGCGAAGAGGCAGGTATAGATCTGCCCCTCTGAAGAAAGACGCGCCCGCGAACAATCGCCGCAGAACGGCGCCGTGACCGAGGAAATGAAACCGATCTCGCCGCTGCCGTCGGCAAGACGGTAACGTTGCGCCACTTCGCCGCGATAGAGGGGTTCGAGCGGTTCGAGCGGATAGACAGCCCCGATGCGTTCCAGAAGGGTCGCAGAGGGCACGACAGCGCTTTCGGACCAGTGATTGCGCGTGCCGACATCCATGAATTCAATGAAGCGAAGGGTGATGCCCGTGTGGCGAAACCGGCTCACCAGGGGCAGGATATCCTGCTCGTTGATGCCGCGCTGCACGACAGTGTTGATCTTGATGCCACCGGGAAAGCCTCGTGAGGCGGCTTTGTCGATAGCGCTCAGCACCGTATCCAGCGCGTCGCGACCACCGCTCAGGTGGCTGAAAACAGCAGGGTCAAGACTGTCGAGACTGATCGTCAGGCGAGAGAGCCCGGCGTGATAGAGCGCGTCGAGATGGCGGTCGAGCAGAACGCCATTGGTGGTCAGGGCTACATCGTCGATACCAGGCAGGGCGACGAGCCGCGCGACCAGCGTGTCGAGCCGGGGGCGCAGCAATGGCTCGCCACCGGTCAGGCGCAGCTTGCTGACGCCAAGCCGCGCCGAAATGCGGGCGATACGCTCTATTGTCGTGAAATCCAGACGCTGTGCCGGTTCGAGAAAGGCGAAATCGTCGTGGAACACCGATTGCGGCATGCAATAAGGGCAGCGAAAATTGCAGCGATCCATGACCGAAATGCGCAGATCGTGCCATGGCCGTGCCAGCAGGTCTTTCGGCTGTTCGGGTGCTGAACTCTCACCATTCATGAAAAAGAACGCTCGCACTAGGCGTCAGGGGGGCAGTGCCGGGGGGAAGGGTGACGAGCCCCTGTGTCATGCCGAGACGATTGAAATCGCCCGAGGTCGGCATGGGATGAGGTATGGCCGTGGCAACACCATCGGCACCATGCACAAGCTGCACCGGCACAAGGCGGGTCATGGAGGGAAGGGGAGACAGGGTCTCCCCAAGACGCACCGGAATGGCCTCCTGCACGAGGCCTTGAGCGCGCAAAAGGGCTGGCACAACGTGGCGGCTGCAACAGGCCAATGCCGAAACAGGATTGCCAGGCAAGGCGAAAACCGGCTGCCCCTTGGCGGAGAGCCCGAACCAGAAGGGTTTGCCGGGGCGTTGCGCTATCTTGTGAAAGATTTTCCTTACCCCGAGGGACGTGAGCGCCTGAGGCACGAAATCGAACTGCCCCATCGATACTCCACCGCTCAGAACCAGCACGTCATGCTGTTCCAGAAGCGTCGCAAGGTGGTCGGTCGTCAGGGCCAGATCGTCCGGCAGCACGGCAAAGGCCTGACGGGTGAAGCCCTTGCGTGAGAGCGAGGCGGCAATGGCAAATTCGTTCGAGCGACGGATCTGCCAGTCCTGAACGGGAGCATCGGGGGCGACCAGCTCATCACCAGTCGAGATAATGGCAATAGAGGGAATGACCGAGACCTCGGGGTAAGAGATGCCGTTGGCGGCCAGAATAGCCATCTCGGGTGGTGTCAGCCTCAGACCGGGCGAAAGCAGGGCCGCACCCTGCGCACAATCCGCCCCTTTGGGATGGACATGCTGGTTTTTGCGTGGCGTGACGTCTGCGCGTAGCGAAACAAGATCGCCCTGAATGTCGAAATCTTCTCGCGGAATGATCGTGTCGGCCCCTGAAGGCAGCACTGACCCGGTCATGACAGCAATTGCCTGACCGGTTCCGTCTGGCATGGCGAGTGGCGGCCGACCGGCTGGCTGCGTGGCGACAAGACGGAAATCACGTTGGCCGTCACACCAGGCCACGGCGATGCCATCGAGAATGACCCGGTCATAGGGCGGCAGGGCGCGCTCTGCGGTGACATTCTGACGCAGGATGCGACCGGCAGCCTGACCGAGCGGGATGGTCTCGGTCGGAAAAGGCCTCAGGGCCTCTCCGATAAGGGTCTCGGCAGCGTCGATGGTCAGAAGGTCGTTCATGAAGACCTTTGTTGGCGAGGCAAGGGGGGGAAGGCAACTGAATATGTGCCCCGCTAGACAAGTTTGCCGGGTCTGCTCCTGCAAGAATGCGCGCTTTGCCCGACAGGTTCTGGCCGGTAGTCCATGAGGCGATCAATCGCCATGAAATCTGCTTGGTGTACCGGCAGCAGGCGCGTTCCGGGCAACGCCTACAGGGGGCATGCGCGGTCAGGTTGTGGCTTTTCCGTAACATGCGCGAGGCGGGTTGGTTGCGAGCGTAATTTCACGCAACCGTGAGAGCGCCCACAGGTTGAAGGCCGGGCAGCGTCGAGCGCGCCAAGGAAGGCTCACGAGGGCAAGACATTCTATGAAACAGATGATTGAAGCCCCGAAATAGCTATGCTAGTCCATGACCGAACCGAACGGTCATTTTCAGATCAGACGATGAGACGTTGGGTCGAGAGACCCGGAAACCGAGTTGCCCCCGCAAAGAGGGGGTAACGGCGAGAGGATGCACATGGCGCAGGGCGACGATCAGGATAATCGCGCATCGCAGGGTGATGACGAGCAGAAGAACGATGCGGGTGGCAAGAAGGGCGGCAAGAAGAGCAGCCCTCTCAAGCGTATCATTCTGATTGCGGTCGTTATCGTTATTGCGATTGCCTGGCTGGGATACTGGCTGCTGACAAAAAACCAGATCGAGACGGACGATGCCTATACGGCGGGGCGCAAGATTTCTGTTGCACCGCATGTAAACGGCTACGTCACGCAGCTTCTGGTGAACGACAATCAGTTCGTTCATGCGGGCCAGTTGCTAGTCAAGATCGATGATCGCGACTACATCGCCTCGCTGCACAAGGCAGAAGCAAGCATTGCTCAGGCTCAGGCCAATTTTGCGGCAGCCACGCAGATGGTCATGGTGGCCAAGCAGAACTTCCCCGGTCGTCTGATCGCGGCAAAGGGTGCGCTGGCTTCGGCTCAGGCCCAGCTTTTCAAGGCCGAGACGGATTATCGCCGTCAGCACAGCGTCTCGCGTGCAGCAACCACCCAGCAGGATATCGATTATTCGAAGGCCGCGCTCGATCAGGCCCATGCTGAAGTGATGCGCGCAGAAGGTGAGCTGCAGCAGGCAACCCCCGTCCAGCCGAACATCGAGAATCAGGAAGCGACCATGAAGCAGCAGAACGCTGCGCTCAAGGCTGCCGAGGCTGACCTCGTTCAGGCTCAGTTGAATTATGGCTGGACCGAAGTACGCGCACCGCATGATGGCTGGATCTCGCAGCGTAATGTCGAGCAGGGCGATTTCGTTCAGACCGGCCAGAAGCTTTTCTCGGTCGTCGAGCCTGAAGTCTGGGTGGTGGCGAACTACAAGGAAACGCAGATCACCAAGATGCGTCCCGGCCAGAATGTCGAGATCGAGGTCGATGCCTATCCGAACCTCACACTGCACGGTCATGTCGACTCGATTCAGCTCGGTGCCGGTGCAGCGTTCAGCGCCTTCCCGCCAGAGAACGCAACGGGCAACTTCGTGAAGATCGTTCAGCGCGTGCCGGTCAAGATCCTGATCGATAGCGGGCTCGATCCGAATGTGCCCCTGCCTCTGGGCGTTTCTGTCGTGCCGACGGTGACGATTCCATGAGCGATGCGTCCAGCGACAACAAGGACCACTCCAGCTGGAAGCCCAAAGCGAACCCCTGGCTGATTGCTGTGGTGGTGACGCTGGGCGCTTTCATGGAGGTGCTCGACACCACCATCATCAACGTGGCGCTCCCGCATATCTCGGGTGCGCTCGGCAGTTCCTATGACGATGCCACCTGGGCGCTCACCTCCTATCTGGTGGCGAATGGTATCGTGCTGACCATCTCGGCATGGTTCGGCAAGCTGCTGGGGCGCAAGCGCTATTTCCTTATCTGTATTGCCATGTTCACGGTCTCGTCCTTCCTATGTGGATTGTCGACGAGCCTGCCCATGCTGATCATCTTCCGCCTGATGCAGGGTTTCTTCGGGGGTGGTCTGCAGCCGAACCAGCAATCGATCATTCTCGATACCTTCCCGCCGGAAAAACGGGGTGCGGCTTTTGGCCTGACGGCCATCGCGACCATTGTGGCACCTATTCTCGGTCCACTGCTCGGCGGCTATCTGGTCGATAACTATTCCTGGCGCTGGATCTTCTACGTCAATGTGCCCTTCGGCATCCTGACGCTGATCGGTGTTTCCGCCCTGGTGGAAGATCCGCCATGGGAAAAGCAGAAGCGCGAGAAGGTTGACGTGATCGGCATCTGCCTGATCTCGCTCGGTCTGGGTTGCCTCGAAATCATGGCCGATCGTGGCGAGGATGACGACTGGTTCGGCTCGCCCTTTATCATCACCATGGCCGTACTGGGTGTGGCGGGTGTGGTCGGTGCCGTCATCTGGCTGCTTCGGGCCAAGAATCCGCTTCTGAATCTCGCCATTTTCAAGGATCGCAATTTCGCGGTGGGTACGTTCCTGATGGCCATGGTCGGTGGGCTGCTCTACGCCTCGGCCATTATCGTGCCCCAGTTCGCCCAACAGGTTCTTGGTTATACAGCCACGATCTCAGGCGAGGTGCTGGCGCCGGGCGGGGCGGTGATCATCTGTCTCATTCCCATCGTCGGCAAGCTGATGGGCTTTGTGCAGGTACGTAACCTGATTGCTTTCGGGTTCTTCCTGATGGGGCTTGCGATGTTCTACTCGGCCCATCTCGTGCCGACGACGAGCTATGCCCATCTGGTGGAGTATCGAATTTTCCAGACTTCGGCTCTGGCCTTCCTGTTCGTGCCGATCTCGACCATCGCCTATTCTACCCTGCCCAAGGAGCTGAATTCCGACGCATCGGCCATGTTCAGCATGTCGCGAAACTATATCGGCTCGCTTGCCATTTCTCTCGCGACAGCCGCCATTACAGAGACCAAGCAGATCAGGCAGAGCCTGATGGCCCATTGGTCGTCGGACTATAATGCCAATGGTCAGGACTATCTCAACACGGTGCAAAAGGTGGCGACCGATGCAGGCATGACCTCATCATCGGCGCATCAATTCGCCATACACAGCTATTATCAGAGCTTCATGCAGCAGGTTTCCATGGTGGCCTACAACCAGACCTTCATGGTGATCGGGATCATGGCGTTCTGCGTCGTGCCGTTCTGCTTCCTGCTCTCCCCTGTGGCCAAGAAAGGCCCGGCCGGAGGTGCCCATTAATGACTAATCTCATGCTTTTCTGGAGCCACGCCTTGAAGACAGGCCGTTCCCCGCGCGCGCTGATGCTGAGCGGCGCTTCGCTCGCCATGGCGCTTACCCTGCCAGGCTGTGTCGGGCCGAAATATCAGAAGCCCGATCTGTGGTCGCCCAGCCAGTATGACATGCATGCCCGTTCGGGGCAGGCTGGCAGCCAGACCACGGCGGATGCGCCCGATCCGAACTGGTGGAAGATCTTCAACGATCCGACCCTGACCTCGCTCGAAACCCGTCTGGCAACCCAGAACCTCGATATCCAGCGTGCGGCAGCGCAGCTCGCACAGAGCCGCGCCCAGCTCATGATGGCAGGCGCCGAGCGTTTTCCGGGTCTTTCGGCAAGCGGCTCGTATACGCGCTCGCAATACAGCACCAAGTCGCTGCAGCGTATTCTCTCCGGGGTGGCAAAGGATAACAGCGCGGCTCTCGGTCAACAGCGCGCGACCCTGCTCGATCAGAGCGTTGGTGACGCCACGATTCCTCTGCTTAACCAGTGGAAATATTCCATCGACGCGCAATATGAGGTCGATCTCTGGGGACGTGTGGCGCGTCAGTATGAAGCCGCCAAGGCCGATCTGCAGGCGACCGACGAAGAGCGTCGTGGTATTCTGATCGCGCAGCAGGCCGATATGGCCAATGACTATCTGACGCTGCGCGGGCTTCAGGAGCAGTTACGTATCACCAAAGCCAATCGGGATACGCAGGCCCAGACACTCTCGCTCGCAAAGGAGCGTCAGAAAACCGGTCTCGTGACCGAGCTGGACGTCACCAGTGCAGAGTCGCAGCTTGACTCGACCACGGCGCAGATCGCCCAGACCGAGCAGCGCATCGAACAGCAGATCAATGCCATCAGCCTGTTGCTGGGGTCCCCTCCCGGCACGCTCAATGACGAGCTGACACGGACGGCCGGTATTCCGGTTGTGCCGCCTCGCGTGCCGGTCGGTGTACCTTCGGAACTGGCGCAGCGTCGCCCGGATATTCGTCAGGCCGAGGCGCAGCTTCATGCAGCTGTGGCCAATGTGGCCGAGGCAGAAGCCGAGTTCTATCCCAAGATCACGCTCAATGCCGATTTCGGGCTGCAATCGCTGTCTTTCCGCGATCTCGGTTTCTGGAATGCACGCGCGTGGAATATCGGCCCGTCCATCTCCCTGCCGATCTTTCAGGGTGGGCGTCTGCGCGGCCAGCTGATGCTCAATCGCTATGCCCAGAAGGCGGCGGCCATTACCTATCGTCAGACCGTGCTGGGTGCGTGGCGTGATGTCGATAATGCGCTGATTGCCTATCGTGAAGAGCAGCGTCGCCGGGATGGGCTGCAGGGTGCCGTGGACGCAGGGCAGCGCGCCCTGCATCTGGCGCAGGAGCAGTATCGCAGCGGCCTGACCACCTATCTGAACGTGCTCTCGGCGCAGCGTGACCTGCTTTCGGCACAATTGCAGCTTGCTGACAGCACCACGACGATCGCGAGCAATCTGGCGCATCTGTATAATGCCCTGGGTGGCGGCTGGGAAACGCAGTTCCCGCAAGACAAACCCGAAGATGCAACAATCCGGCAGCTTGGCGGTGACAGTCCCCGCCACGCCTGATCACAATATTGTTTGAGATATGTAAAATAATTCGGTGATCTATTTGCCGTGATAGGCTTTCTCCCTCCTGCTCATTGAGTCAGAGGGAGAAACGTCATGTCGACCACTACTGAACAGCTTGGCAATGCTCTGGGAAATGCGTCCGAGCCACAGCCCTGCAAGCTGGTCATCTTCGGCGCCGGTGGCGATCTGACCCGGCGTCTGCTTCTTCCCTCTCTCTATGATCTCGCTGTGGCTGGCGCACTGCCCGCCGATTTTCAGATCATCGCCGTCGATCGTGCCGAGCAAACCGGAAAGGACTGGGCCGCAAAACTGTTCTCACTGGCCGAGCAGGATGCAAAAGACCCTTCCGCAGAGTTCTCATGCCCCCATCTCGACCGGGCGGTCTGGGATCGTGTGACGTCTGGCGCGCTGTATCTGTCGGGCGATTTCACTCAGGCAGACATCTACACCACGTTGCGTGAAACGCTTGGTGCCGGGAATGTTATCTTCTACCTCGCCGTTGCGTCGCGCTTCTTCGCTCGCATCGCGACCGGGCTGGGGCAGGGTGGTCTGCTGAAGGAGGGGCGCGGCTTCCGTCGTCTCATTGTCGAGAAGCCCTTCGGTCGCGATCTCGCCTCGGCACGTGAACTGGATGGTGTGCTGCGCGCCCAGGCCGATGAAAGCCAGATCTACCGGATCGATCATTTTCTCGGCAAGGAAGCCAATCAGGGCATCATGATTGCCCGCTTCTCGAATGTCTTGTTCGAGCCGATCTGGCGTCGTGAGTATATCGATCACGTGCAGATCACCGCTGCCGAGACGATCGGCGTCGAGCAGCGCGGGGCATTTTACGAACATACGGGCGCGTTGCGCGACATGGTGCCCAATCATCTTTTTGTCCTGCTGAGCCTGATCGCGATGGAGCCCCCGTCGTCGCTCTCGGCTGATGCCGTGAGGCAGGAAAAGACGCGGCTGCTGCAAGCTATACGCCCGATACGGGATGAGGATTATGTGCCGGGGCAATATGCTGCGGGTCAGATCGAGGGGAGATCGGTGCCCGACTATCGCAGCGAGCCCGGTGTCGCAGCTGACAGCCAGACCGAGACTTTTGCTGCCATGAAGCTGTTCATCGATAACTGGCGCTGGGGCGGTGTGCCTTTCTATCTGCGCACCGGCAAGCGCATGTCAGGCCGACGCACTGAAATCAATGTTGTCTTCAAAAAGCCACCTTATGCCCTGTTCAATCAGAACATGGACGACCCACGTATCGGCAATGTCATCCGTTTTCTGCTCGACCCGGTGCGGGGTGTCTCGATCGATTTCGATGCGAAGCAGCCCGGTCTGGAAGAAGAGATTGCGCCGGTAAGCAGTCGGTTTCTGTATGACGACTTCTTCAGGAAGGCTCCCAATGTCGGCTACGAGGCATTGCTGCATGACTGCATGGCGGGCAATCAGATGCTCTTTCAGAGTGCCGAGACCATCGAGGCGGCCTGGAGGGCGATTGACGCGATCGTCACACCTGAGGCGCCGTATCCCTATAAGGCTGGCTCTGAAGGGCCCGACGAGGCGATGGCCTTGCTTGAGCGTGACGGAAGACGCTGGATTCCGGTCAAATAATCCTGTGCTTTTATTGCCCGGCAGGTAAGAATGCCGGGTCGATAAGCCTGTTTTCCAAAACAAGGTCTCCGTAAAAGGGCCTCGGTCGAAAGAACTGACGATGAGTATGGCAATCGAAAATCATGCCGTGATCGGCGATCTGCGTACGACCGCTCTGGTCGCGCTCAACGGTTCGATCGATTTCATGTGCTGGCCGCGTTTTGATTCCCCAAGCGTTTTCGCTTCGCTTCTCGAGCCGAGTGCGGGGTTCTTCGAGCTCGCACCTGTGCTTGAAGGGGGCAGGTTCCGCCAGTTCTACGTGCCTGACACCAATGTCCTGCTGACACGCGTACTCTCGCCCGAAGGTGTGAGTGAGATCTCCGATTTCATGACGCTGGCTCCGGATTATCCCGAACAGCGCGTGATCCGGCGGGTGAAAGCGATACGTGGCACGCTGAAATTCCGGCTGCATTGCGCCCCGCGCTTCGATTATGCCCGGGTCGGCCACAAGGCCCGCGTGCTGAATGACCGCGTGATCCTGTTCGAGCCGATGCGCGACGACCTGCCGACCCTGCGCATCAGCTCGACCATTCCCATGACGGTGGTCGAGGGCGATGCCTGCGCCGAGTTCGTGCTGCAGCTGAACGAAACAGCGACGTTCATGCTCGACAGCCTCACGACCGACGAAAATCTCTGCCTCGAAGACCACTGGACCTCTACTGCGTTCAAGGCGACGGCCAATTACTGGATCGATTGGGTGGCGCGTGCGAGCTATCACGGCCGCTGGCACGACCAGATCACGCGCTCGACCCTAGCGCTCAAGCTGCTGACCTCGGCAGAGCATGGCTCGATGGTCGCTGCTGCGACGTTCGGTCTGCCGGAAGACCCCGGTGGCATACGCAACTGGGATTACCGCTACTGCTGGGTCCGCGACTCGTCTTTCATGGTTTATGCCTTCATGAAAACGGGCCATACTGAAGAGGCAACCGCCTTCATTCGCTGGTTGCACCAGCGTCGCCTCGAGGCTCAGCCCGGCGAAGCACGTCTGAAGGTCATGTATGCCATTGATGGCAAGGCTTTCGTGCCCGAGACGGATCTGACCCATTTCAGAGGCTTCCGTAACTCGCGCCCTGTGCGCATCGGTAACGGGGCGGAAGACCAGCTTCAGCTCGATATCATCGGTGAGATGATGGACGCCGTTTATCATGCCGATCGTCATTGTGAGCGGCTGAGCTGGAAAGCATGGGAGTCAATTGCCGAAGGTATTGACTGGCTGTGCCTCAACTGGAATCAGCCAGACGAAAGTATATGGGAAGTAAGGGGCGGGAAAAAACATTTCCTTTTTTCGCGTATCATGTGCTGGGTTGCACTGGACCGGGCCATTCGTCTGTCGGAAGAGCGCGGATTTCCTGCCAGGATTGCCGTCTGGGTGCGCGAGCGCAATGCCATCTACATGGATGTCCAGAATAATTTCTGGAGCGAGGAACTGGGATATTTCGTCCAGTACAAGGGAGGCACCGCGATTGACGCCTCATGCCTGCTGATGCCGCTCATGGGTTTCATTGGCGATCACGATCCGCGATGGGCCTCGACTCTGCGCGCCGTAGGTGACCAGTTGCTCGATGACAGCCATGTCTTTCGTTACCATGTGGCGGAAGGCAATAATGATGACGGGCTGGAAGGGCGTGAGGGCACGTTCACCATGTGCTCCTTCTGGTACATCGAATGCCTGGCCCGCTCGGGCGATCTGCTGATGGCGCGTTTCCTGTTCGACAAGACGCTGTCCTACGCCAACCATGTCGGCCTGTTTTCAGAGGAAATCGGCCCGGCAGGCGAGCATCTGGGCAATTTTCCGCAGGCTTTCACCCATCTGGCGCTGATCAGGGCCGGTCAATATCTGGACCAGGTAATATATCGCGATAAAGGTTTCAGTTGAGAATCAGTATCAACTAAGTGTCGATACTTCTCAAAAACCCGGCACGGAAGTTGATAATCAGTATCAACAAAAAGAGGACCACACCAATACCTAATTGATCACGGCTTCGTGTGTTCTCGGTCAGGTGATAGGCAGGCACTTGATGTGATGCTAGGCAATGGCGCAGAAAAAACCTCTCGACCATTGGCTTTTTAGTTCCGTTCGGGCGTTTCGGCGTTCTGGTGGACTTTGGCCATTGGTCCCGTCGGGAATAGGTGGTTGCGCCAGTGTCTCAGTTTCTCGCAGATCATGCTTTAGCGATCTACGTGGCCTTTACGGTCATTTTCCTTTGCATCGTGGTGGCGCTGTCTGCTGCTCTTGGGCCTCGCCGCGTCGGTGCTGCACGCGGGCGGTCGATGAGCCTGCCCTACGAGTCAGGTATCCTCTCAACAGGGTCAGCGCGTATCCGTCTGCCGGTTCAGTACTATCTGCTGGCCGTGTTCTTCGTGATTTTCGACGTTGAAAGCGTGTTCATCTACTCATGGGCCTCCGTGGTGGTCGAGGCAGGCTGGGCCGCCTTCATCTCGGTTACGACCTTTGTCGTCTTTCTGACGCTCGCTCTGATCTATCTCTGGCGCAGTGGTGCTCTTGAATGGGGCCCCAAGCACCGCCGCATGCCGGTCAAGGTGCCGCCCAACTCCCCCGTCGAACTTGTCAAAATCCCCGAGCGCGAGGTCGTATAACGATGACTTGGACTCTTACCTCCGCCGTCGGCGAACCCCGTCTGCAGTCACCTGAAGAATTGCTGGCGCATGAGGATGTGCGTCGCAATCTTGTGGTCGGCAAGCTGCAGGATTTCATTTCTTGGGGTCAGAAGAACTCGGTCTGGCCGTTCAATTTCGGCCTTTCCTGCTGTTATGTGGAAATGGCGACGGCCTTCACCAGCCGCTACGATATTGCCCGCTTCGGCTCCGAAGTGCTGCGTGCGACGCCGCGTGAAGCCGATCTGATCGTGATCGCAGGCACGGTATTCCGCAAGATGGCCCCCATCGTGAAGTATCTCTACGACCAGATGCTCGAGCCGCGCTGGGTCATTTCCATGGGTTCCTGCGCCAATTCGGGCGGCATGTATGACATCTACAGTGTCGTTCAGGGCGTCGACAGCTTCCTTCCCGTCGATGTGTATGTGCCTGGCTGCCCTCCGCGCCCCGATGCGCTTCTCGAAGGGCTGATGCTGCTTCAGGACTCCATTGGCAAGCAGCGCCGCCCGCTCAGCTGGATGGTTGGTGATCAGGGCGTGACCAAGGTGACCCCGGCCAGCATGCGTGACCTCAAGCGTGAAGAACGCATGGCGGTCACCAAGTTGCGCACCCCGGACACGATCTGAGGAGCGGACAGCAATGAGCGAAGTTTTCGAAAAAACCCGTTCCGGCGTCATGGGCGCCGCCGTGGCTGCCTTCCCCCCGCACATGATCATCATGGAAGAGTCGACGCGCGATGGCGTGCCGACCTTCTGGGTCTCGCGTGGCCAGATCCGCGCCGTGCTGCAGGCGGTGAAGGCCGGCGGCACGCTGCGCATGCTGCTCGACCTCACCTGCGTGGATGAGCGTCAGCGCATTCACCGTGATGGTCTTCCGGCTTCTGATTTCACGGTTGTCTATCACATCCAGTCCTTCAACGGTCCGATCGACGAAGTCCGCTTCAAGGTGCCGCTCTCGGTCGATGATCCGAATATCGGGACCATTTCCGATATCTGGCCGAATGCGAACTGGCTGGAGCGTGAAGCCTGGGATCTGTTCGGCGTCGTGTTCGAGGGGCATCCGCATCTCTCGCGCATCCTGACCCCGCCCACCTGGGTCGGGCATCCGCTGCGCAAGGACCATTACGCCCGTGCGACCGAGCGTCCGCCCTATACGCTCTCCGAAGACCAGGTTTTCGACGAGCAGGAAGCGCTGAAATTCGACCCCGAATCCTGGGGTATGAAGCGTCATTCCGACAACAGCGATTTCATGTTCCTCAATCTCGGCCCGAACCATCCTTCGGTCCATGGCGTGTTCCGCGTCGTGCTGCAGCTCGAGGGCGAGTTCATTGTCGATGCGGTGCCCGATATCGGCTTCCACCATCGCGGCGCCGAGAAAATGGCCGAGCGCCAGACTTGGCACAGCTACATCCCCTATACCGATCGTATCGACTATGTCGGCGGGGTGATGAACAACTTCCCCTATGTGATGGGTGTCGAGAAGCTGGCAGGCATCACCGTGCCGCCGCGCGCTCAGCTCATTCGCATCATGCTGGCCGAGTTCTTCCGTATCTCCAGCCATCTCGTGTTCTACGGAACGATGGTGCAGGATCTGGGCCAGCTCTCGCCGGTTTTCTACATCTTCACCGACCGCGAGCGCGTTTTCGAGATCATCGAAAAGATCTGCGGCTTCCGCATGCATCCGGCCTTCTTCCGCATCGGCGGCGTGGCGATGGATCTGCCGCAGGGCTGGGATGGCGAGGTTCGCGCCTTCCTCGATTATCTGCCCAAGCGTCTGGACGAGTACAACGAACTCGTCATGAAGAACCCGATCTTCAAGGCCCGCACCAAGGGCGTTGGCGTCTACAATACCGAAGAGGCAGTGGATTGGGGTGTGACGGGGCCGGGGCTGCGTGCCACGGGTCTGGAATGGGATTATCGTCGTAAGGCTCCCTATTCGGGTTATGACCAGATCGACTTCGATATTCCGACGGCCGTCAACGGCGATTGCTATGATCGCGCTGCGGTGCATATCGAAGAGATCCGCCAGAGCCTGCGCATCATCCGCTACTGCCTCGATAACATGCCGGGCGGGGCCTATAAGGCCGAGCATCCCCTGGCCATGCCGCCGCCGAAGCCGCGCACGATGCATGACATCGAGACGCTCATCCATCACTTCGTGGGCGTCAGCTGGGGGCCGGTCATTCCGCAGGGCGAAGTGCGCTCCTGCATCGAGGCGACCAAGGGTCTCAACCAGTATTACCTCGTGAGCGATGGCGGCACGATGTCCTACCGGACGCGTATCCGCACACCGTCGTTCATTCATCTGCAACAGCTTCCGATGCTGTCACGCGGCACCATGATTGCCGATCTGATCGCTATTATCGGAAGCATCGATTTTGTGATGGCCGATGTCGACCGCTGAACTTACGGCGCAGGACGCCGAACTCCCTCAGGATCTCGTCGATACGTTCATCGACATGGCCGCCCACGAGCATCACCCTCGTGGCGCCGCCATCGAGGCGCTGCGCCTCGTGCAGGAGCGTTTCGGCTGGATCAACGACGCGCATCTCGCCCATACGGCACGCATCCTGGGCATGTCCCAGGCCGATCTCGACGGGATTGCCACCTATTTCAACCTGCTGTTCCGCAAGCCGGTCGGCAAGAACGTGGTCATGCTCTGTGACTCCGTCTCCTGCTACATCATGGGCGCTGAACAGACACGCGAACGCCTGTGCAAGAAGCTGGGCGTGAAAATGGGCGAGACGACGCCGGATGGTGAATTCACCGTTCTGCCCATCGTCTGCCTCGGTCACTGCGACCACGCCCCGGCCATGCTGGTCGGCAAGGATCTGTTCGGTCCTGTCCGCCCGGAAGACATTGACGGCATCATTGACGACATTCGGGCGAGGAAGAAGTGATGACTGGTCTGAACCCCGAAAAGCAGCCGCTTCTGGCGCTTGTGGATCGCGAGACGCCGCTCGATCCGGCAGGCTATGACAAAAAGGGCGGCTGGCGCGGCCTGCGTCGCGCCCTCGGCATGAGCCCCGCCGAGATCATTACCGAGGTGACGGATTCCAAGCTGCGCGGACGCGGCGGCGCCGGTTTCAGCACCGGCATGAAATGGAGCTTCGTTCCCAAGGAATCCTCGAAGGACCGCCTCAAATATATCGTCGCCAATGGTGACGAGATGGAGCCGGGCACCTTCAAGGATCGCATCCTTGTCGAAGGCAATCCGCTTCAGCTCATCGAAGGCATGATCATCTCGGCCTATGCCATCCAGGCACGGCACGGCATCATCTTCCTGCGTGGTGAATATCATCTGGGTCTGGAGCGCCTTCAGCAGGCGGTCATCCAGGCGCGCGAGGCCGGGTTCCTTGGCGAGAACATTCTCGGCTCGGGCTTCGATTTCGATCTTCACGTCCATCCCTCTGCCGGGCGCTATATCTGCGGTGAGGAAACGGCCCTGATCACGGCGCTGGAAGGCCGTCGCGCCAACCCGCGCGCCAAGCCGCCTTTCCCGCAGATCGGTGGTCTGTGGGGCGCGCCGACGGTCGTGAACAATATCGAGACCTTCAGCAACATCCCGCATATTCTGGCCAATGGCACAGAGTGGTATCTGGGGCTGAGCGCCTGCGTCGATGGCGGCACCAAGCTTTACGGTGTCAGTGGTCGTGCCAAGCGTCCGGGTGTGTTCGAGCTGCCTCTGGGCACGTCGCTCGGCGTGATCCTGAATGAGTGTGCAGGCGGCATGCAGGACGGCTACAAGCTGCGCGCCTTCCTGCCCGGTGGTGCCTCGACCGCATTCCTCGGGGCCGAGCACGCCGACATCATCATGGACTACCCGACGCCGGAAAAGGCGGGCAGCCGCCTCGGTACGGGTCTGGCCATCCTGCTCGATGACCGGACCAGCCCGATCGGGATGATCCGCAATCTCGAGCATTTCTTTGCGCAGGAATCCTGTGGCTGGTGCACGCCCTGTCGTGACGGCCTGCCCTGGGTCGAGCGTCTTCTGATTGCCATTGAGGAAGGGCGCGGCACGCCGGAGGATATCGATCGCCTCCATGACGCAGCCCGCCTGATCGGCCCGATGGGGCGCACTTTCTGTGCCCATGCACCGGGTGCGATCGCGCCTCTGGCCAGCGGTCTGAAGATGTTCGCCGAGGATTTCCAGCGAATGGTTAGCAAGCCCGCCTCCGGCACCGCAGAGAGCGGCGCCGCAGGGCAGGCGGCGTAGGAGGAACGGCCCGATGGCAAAAATCGTAATCGACGGCCGCGAGGTTGAAGCACGTTCAGACGTGAACCTTCTGCAGGCCTGTCTCGAGGCAGGGGAAGACCTGCCCTATTTCTGCTGGCACCCGGAACTCGGGTCTGTCGGTGCGTGCCGTCAGTGCGCGGTCAAGCAATATGCCAATGCCGACGACACACGCGGTCGTATCGTCATGGCCTGCATGACGCCGGTGACTGAAGGCGCGATCATCTCGGTTGAAGACCCTGAAGCCAAGGAATTCCGCGGCGAGGTGGTCGAGTGGCTGATGACGAACCACCCGCATGACTGCCCGGTCTGTGAAGAAGGTGGTGAATGTCATCTTCAGGACATGACCGTCATGACCGGTCATCGCGAGCGTCGCTATCGCTTCGACAAGCGCACCCACAACAATCAGGAACTCGGTCCTTTCGTGAAGCACGAAATGAACCGTTGCATCGCCTGCTATCGTTGCGTGCGCTTCTATCGTGACTATGCGGGCGGCCAGGATCTGGGCGTGTTTGCCTCGCATAACAACGTCTATTTCGGACGCCATGAGAGCGGCACGCTGGAGAGCCCCTTCTCCGGCAACCTCATCGAGGTCTGCCCGACCGGCGTGTTCACCGACAAGCCGTTCTCGAAGATGTACAGCCGCAAATGGGACATGCGCGGCGCCCCGTCCGTCTGCTCCAACTGCGCAACAGGCTGCAACACCATCATCAATGAGCGCGCCGGCAAGGTTCGCCGTACGCTCAACCGCTATAATGATGAGGTGAACCGCTACTTCCTGTGCGATCGCGGTCGCTTCGGTCATGGCTGGGTCAATGCCCCGACGCGCCTGCGTTCGGCTGGTTATGTGATCAATGGCGACATGACACCGGTACCGGCCCAGGCCGCGTTGGATCATTTCGGCAAGATCGCGGCTTCGGGCAAGCTGGTGGGCATCGGCTCGCCGCGCGCCTCGCTGGAATCCAACTACGCCCTGCGCAAGCTCGTCGGTGCCGAGAACTTCTCGACCGGCATGGCCGAGCCGCAGCACAGCCTGGTCAAGCTGGCCGTGTCGCTTCTGGCCGCTGGCCCGGCGCGCATCGCCACCATGCATGAGATGGAAACCGCTGACGGCGCCCTGATCCTGGGTGAGGATGTCTCGGCAACCTCACCACGCATGAGCCTGGCGCTGCGCCAGATCAAGCGCACGGCCTTCAACAAGGCAGCTGATCAGGCCCGTGTCCCTCACTGGATGGACGCCTCGGTGCGTACGCTGGGTCAGGACACGATCTCGCCGCTCTTCGTGGTATCGCCCACCGTGACCGATCTGGATGGTTTTGCGCAGGATGCCATCCGCGCCATGCCGGAAGATGCCGCGCGTCTCGGCTTTGCCATTGCGCATCGCATCGACACGTCGGCTCCCGATGTGGCCGGTCTCACCGAGGCCGAGGCGGCTTCCGCTTCGCTTATTGCTGAAGCCCTGCTGGCCTCCGAAAAGCCCTTGCTGGTCTCGGGCCTGCAATACGCTTCCGCAGCCCTGCTTCAGGCAACGGCGAACATCGCCTCTGCCCTGGCCGCCAAGGGCAAGACGCCGCTCATCAGCTTCGTCCTGCCGGAAGCCAACTCCATGGGCCTCGCGCTTATGGACGGGCTCTCGCTCGACACGATCGCTGCCCGCTCTGCCGATGCCACGCTGATCGTTCTCGAAAACGATCTGAGCCGCCGCCTCGATGGCGCGCAGTTCGATGCGCTGGTTGAAAGTGCCGCCAATCTGGTGGTGCTCGATCACTCGGTTACGCCAACGGCCATTCGTTCACAAGTTACCTTCCCCTCGGCAGCCTATTCCGAAACGGATGGCACGCTGGTCAGTGCCGAAGGTCGCGCCCAGCGCTTCTTCCAGGTTGTCTATCCTGATGCGCCGCTTCAGGCAGGCTGGCGCTGGATTGCCGACATGGCGCAGGCCGCTGGTCTCAGCCATGTAAAGCCCTGGGGCAAGCTGGATGATCTGATCGCTGAAATCGCGACGACGATGCCGGTTTTCGCCCGCATCCCCGAGGCAGCACCGGGTTCGGACTATGAGCTCGAGGGCACACCGCTGCGCAGCCAGACGCATCGCGTCAGCGGGCGCACGGCCATCCGTGCCAATATCAGTGTTCGCGATATTCCGCCCCCGAGCTCGCCCGACACACCGCTGCATTCCACCATGGAAGGCTCCTACAGCACTGACATGCCCGGCACGCTTGTGCCGTTCTATCAGGTACCTGGCTGGAACTCCGAGCAGTCGCTGAACCGCTTCCAGCAGGAAATCGGCGGCAAGATGCGCGGTGGCGATTGCGGTGTGCGTCTGGTGGAAGGGGTGGCCAACGCGGCTGGTTCCTACGCCATGGACGTGCCATCGGCTTTCGCTCCTCGCGCCGGTCAGTTCATGCTTCTGCCGGAAGCCCGTGTATTTGGTACGGATGAAATGAGCATGATGGCCCAGCCAATCGTCGAGCGCGCCGCCCCTGCGGTGGTGCGTATCGGTGGGGCCGTGGCCAAGGGCGCCCAGGTACGTCTGTCGCTGAATGGCGAGGTCTTCACGGTCGATGCCGTGTCTGATCCTTCTCTGCCCGAAGGTGTCGCCACATGCCCGCCGCATATGGTGTCCCGCTCCTGGTCGGCACCGGGCTGGGTTTCTCTTGAAATCACGGCGCCTGCCGAGCGTATTGGAACGGAGAGCGCGGTATGATGCCCATCGTGTGGCCAATTCTTGTGATCGTCGTGACCGTCTTTGGCGTTCTCGGCGTTGCAGCGGTCTCGACCATGCTGGAGCGTCGCCTGCTAGGCGTGTTCCAGGATCGCCCCGGCCCCAACCGCGTCGGCCCGTTCGGCCTTTTTCAGGTCATCGCCGATGCGATGAAGATGCTGTTCAAGCAGGACTGGATTCCGCCTTTTGCGGACAAGCCGGTCTTTCTTGTCGCACCGATCATCGGCTTTCTGGCCGTTCTGCTCTGCTTTGGCGTCGTGCCCATTACCCCTATCTGGGGTGTGGCGGGTGAGCTGAATGTCGGCCTGCTCTTTATCTTCGGCATGCTGGGTCTTGGCGTCTATTCGGTGGTTCTCGCCGGATGGTCGTCCAACAATAAATACGCCCTGCTCGGCGGCATGCGTGCCGCCGCCCAGATGATCTCCTATGAAGTGTTCATGGGTCTCTCGGTCATGGGCGTAGTCATGGCGGCCGGTTCGTTCAGCATTCGTGATATCGTCGAAGCGCAGACCAATTGCTGGTTCATCATCCCGCAATGCCTCGGTGCGGTGATCTTTCTGCTGGCCGGTATTGCTGAAACGCATCGTCTGCCTTTCGATTTCCCTGAAGGCGAAAACGAAATCGGCGCCGGTTTTCATACCGAATATTCGGGCATGAAATTCGGCATGTTCTATCTGGCTGAATATGCCGGTGTTGCGCTCAGCTCGGCTCTGATCACCACGCTCTATCTCGGTGGCTGGCATGGCCCGTTCCTGCCGCCATTCCTATGGTTTGCGATCAAGGTCTTCCTGCTGATCTGCTTTTACATTCTCCTGCGTGCAGCACTCCCCCGTCCGCGTTACGACCAGCTGATGTCCTTCGGCTGGAAGGTGCTGCTGCCGCTGTCTCTTCTTAACATTCTGGTCACCGGCGCGGTCATTCTGCTGCGCGCGGGCGTCTGAGAGGGGGCGCGCCATGCTCGGTATTCTCCGCACTATATGGATGACGTTCCTGCACATGTTTCATCGCAATGAAACGGTGCAGTATCCGGACGTCAAACCCTACCTGTCCCCCCGCTATCGCGGCCGTATCGTTCTCACCCGCGACCCCAGCGGTGAAGAGCGCTGCGTGGCCTGCAATCTTTGCGCCGCGGCCTGCCCGGTGGATTGCATCAGCCTGCAGAAAGGCGAGAAGGAAGGGCGCTGGTATCCGGAATTCTTCCAGATCAATTTCTCACGCTGCATTTTCTGCGGTTTCTGTGAGGAAGCCTGCCCGACCTATGCCATCCAGCTCACGCCCGATTTCGAGATGAGCGAATATGTGCGCCAGAACCTGGTTTACGAGAAGGAAGACCTCCTGATCAGCGGACCCGGCAAGGTACATGATTACAGCTTCTATAATGTTTCGGGGCTCAAGATCCCGGGCAAGAATAAAGGTGAAGCCGAAAATGAAGCCAAGCCTGTCGACATTCATGCGCTGATGCCCTGATCATGAATATCATGCTTGAACTCTATGGGTTGATCGCCATCGGCGCGACTGCGTTGGCGATTACCCGCACCATCCCCGTTCACGGCCTGCTTTATCTCGTCGTGTCGCTTCTGGCTCTGGCCTGCATGTTCGAAGAGCTGGGCGCGCCTTTCGCGGCCATGCTCGAGATCATCGTCTATGCCGGCGCGATCATGGTCCTGTTCGTTTTCGTGGTCATGATGATCAATCTCGGCCAGCCCGATCAGCTTCGTGAAAAAGGCTGGTTTGCAGGCGGCGCCTGGATCGGCCCAAGCGTGATCTCGCTGCTGCTGATGGGTCTGCTGGTTTATGGCGTCAGCCATAACACCATGGCCGTTGGTACGGTGGGTGCGCCAATCGGCCCCAAGGCGGTCGGTCTGACGCTGTATGGCCCCTATATCCTGACCGTCGAGCTTTCCTCGTTCCTGCTTCTGGCAGGTCTCGTGAGCGCCTATCACATCGGCCGCCGGATCGGAGGGAAATCCTGATATGACTGCTGCCGATCCCAATGGCGCGCTCATTGTCGCTGTCATTCTCTTTTCACTCGGAGCGTTGGGCGTCCTCGTGCGCCGCAACCTGCTCTTCATGCTGATGTCGACCGAAATCATGCTCAATGCCGCATGCCTCGCGTTTATCGCGGCGGGCAATCGCTGGCATATGGCGGATGGCCAGGTCATGTTCATGATGGTCGTGGCCTTTGCCGCAGCGGAATCCGCTGTCGGTCTGGCCATCATCCTGCGCATGCATGCTGCCGGACGCTCCACGCTTGATGCCGATACCGGCAACCGTCTGGGGGGTTAGTCTCGTGGCTTCGCTGCTTCCGCTCGTTATTTTCTGCCCCCTTGCGGTCTCCATCATCCTGATGCTGACCGGGGGCAAGCTGCCCGCACGGGCCACGACGCTGCTCGTTGGCGCCGGAATGGGGCTTTGCGCCCTGTTTGCCGTGGTGTCGGCCTACAGCTTTCTCTCCGGCCCGAATTCGCTCGGTTCGCTGCACGTCGTGCTGTGGAACTGGATGAATGTTGGCTCCTTCAACGCCCAGATCGCACTGACTCTCGACCGGCTTTCGCTGGTCATGATGCTGGTCGTCTCCTGCGTTGGCTTCCTCATTCTCGTCTATGCCTGCGCCTATATGTATGACGACGAGGATATCGCGCGCTTCTTCACCTACATGACGCTCTTCGTGGCCTCCATGCTTCTGCTGGTTCTGGCTTCCGATCTGCTGGGCGTCTTCATCGGGTGGGAAGGCGTGGGGCTGTGCTCCTATCTCCTCATCGGCTTCTGGTATGGCGAACAGGCCAATGCCATCGCAGCGCGCAAGGCCTTCGTGGTCACGCGTGTCGGTGATGCGCTGTTCCTGCTGGGCATGCTGCTGATGGCGACCGCCGTTGGCTCGCTGGATATTCCGACGCTTCTGGCTGTCGGCCCCCATGCCGCTCCGCGCACCCTGACGCTGGGCATGTTCCTGCTGCTGGGTGGTGCCATGGCCAAATCGGCACAGGTGCCGCTCCAGACCTGGCTGCCTGACGCCATGGCAGGCCCGACGCCTGTTTCGGCGCTCATCCATGCTGCAACAATGGTCACGGCAGGTGTCTATCTTCTGGCCCGACTGCATGGTCTGTTCGTGATGACGCCGCTGGCCATGCTGGCCTGCGCAATCGTCGGCTTCGTGACCATTCTGCTCGCCGCTGGCAGCGCGCTGGTCCAGACGGACATCAAGCGTATCCTCGCTTATTCCACCATGAGCCAGCTTGGCTACATGTATCTGGCGCTCGGTTGCGGCGCCTGGCATGCAGCCATGTTCCATCTCGTGACCCACGCCTTCTTCAAGGCGCTGCTCTTCATGGCGGCAGGATCGATCATTCTGCGTGTCCATCACGAGCAGGACATCTTCAAGATGGGTGGTCTGCGCAAGGACATGCCCTGGGTGTTTGCTGCGTTCCTTGCCGGATCGGCCGCTTTGGCTGGTCTGCCGCTCATCACGGCCGGGTATTTCTCCAAGGAGCTCATTCTGGGCAGCGCCTATGATCTGAGCCCGATCTTCTGGGCGGGTGCGCTGTTTGGCGCCTTCCTGACCTCCATCTATATCTTCCGCTGCGTGTTCATCGTGTTCTGGGGCACTCATCGCACCCATGCTCATGGCAAGTCAGGTCTGGCGATGGCACTCCCGATGGCAATCCTGTCAGTTCTGGCCATCGGCGGTGGCTGGATGGAAATGCCGGATGCCATTGCAAACGTGCATATCTTCTCCAACCTGCTGGCGCCTGTTCTGGGCGCACTGCCTGAAGAGCATAATACCAGCCTGCTCATTCTCGGCTCGCTCGTGCCGATCGCCGGTGTGACCATCGCCTGGACGCTGTGGCGCCCCAAGGGCGAAGCACCGGTTGCTGCCGAAAGCCCTGCCATCGCGACGCTGCGCGCCGACTGGGGTTTCGACACGCTGTATGACTGGGTCTTCGTGCGGCCGTTCATGGTGCTTGGGCGCCTGAACCGTCGTGATTTCATCGATCGTTTCTATGATCTGGTTGCAGCCCTGACGCAGGGCAGCGGACATGCTGTTGCGAAGCTGCAGAGCGGCCAGGTGCGTCGCTATGCCGGCTGGATCGCAGCAGGAACGGTTGCAGCTCTTTGTCTGGCGGTATGATGATGTTTGCACTTCCCGCTCTCGTACTTATCCCCTTCATCGGGGGTCTCGCAGCCTGGCTTGTCGGGCTGCGGGGCGCTTCACGCGCCGCCTGGGTATCTTCCCTGATTACCCTTGTGCTCATGGTGGTGCTCCTCGCCCAGATCACGATCAGCAGCTTTGCTGCTGGCGCCGGGGCGGGAGGATGGTTCGCCCATTTCTCCATGGCCTGGGTACCGATGCTCGGTATCAACGTACGGTTCGATCTCGACGGGCTGAGCCTCGTCATGCTCTGGCTGAACGCGGTGATCGCACTGCCTTGCGTGCTGCTCAGCGCGCGGAACGTGGCCGATCGCGCCGGGTTGTTCCACTGCCTGCTTCTTGCCACCGTGGCCGGGATCAACGGCGTGTTCATGGCGACCGATCTGTTCCTGTTCTTCTTCTTCTGGGAACTGATGCTGCTGCCGCTGTTCGGCCTCATCCTGATCTGGGGCGATGCCGGTCGTCAGCGCGCCGTGCTGAAGTTCTTCCTGTTCACACAGGGCAGCGGTCTGCTGATGCTTCTGGCCATTCTTGGCCTGGTCATCGTCAACCAGCAGCGCACGGGCGTGATCACCTTCGATTACTTTGCCCTGTCGCAGACCGCCCTCATCGCACCGATCGCACCGGTTCTAATGCTCGGCTTCTTCATCGCCTTTGCGGTGAAGTTGCCGATGGTGCCCTTCCATGCCTGGCTGCCTGACACCTATGCGGCCTCTCCGGCTGCGGTGAGCATCCTGCTTGCCGGTGTGCTGGCCAAGACGGGTGGCTACGGTCTGATCCGGTTCGTGGTCATGCTGTTCCCGCAGGCATCGGCGCATATCGCACCGCTTGCCATGACGCTTGGCGTTGTCGGTATTCTCTACTGCGCATGGCTTGCTGTGGCGCAGGACGATATCAAGCGCCTGATCGCCTATTCGTCCATCAGCCATCTCGGCTTCATTCTGCTGGGTGTGTTTTCTGGCACGCGCATCGGTATGGAGGGCGCTATCGCCCAGATGGTGGCGCATGGTCTGAGCACTGGCGCGCTCTTCGTGATCGCCGGTCTGCTGGAAGAGCGTCTGGGCACGCGTGACATGTCGAAGATGGGTGGCCTTTGGCCTGCCATGCCGCAATTCTCGGCGCTCGCCATGTTCTTCGCTGCCGCGTCGCTTGGCCTGCCGGGCCTAGGGAACTTCGTTGGTGAGTTCCTTGTGCTGATGGGAACGTGGCAGGTCAGCCATGTCATGACGTTCTTTGCAGCAGCAGGCCTCGTTCTCTCGTCGGTCTATTCGCTCACGATGATGCTTCGTGTGTTCTACGGCCCCAAGAAGACCGAAAGCCTCGCTCCGCTTGGTGCGCCCTCCGTGCCGCATATCGCCGTTCTTGGTGTGGCAGCCCTTCTTCTCCTTGCGCTTGGTGTCTATCCGCAGCCGGTTCTGAATCTTTCAGTCCCTGCCAGCCCCCATGTCGTGAGCATCGCTCAGGAGCAGGCACAGTAATGTCTTTCTCGTTCCTTCCCAACGCTGTGCTGGTGCTCTGCCTCGGGAGCCTGGTCCAGCTGGCCGCCATCTCCTGGCGGCGTCATGTCGCCCGTGATGCCATTCTGTGCGTCATCGTGCTCGTAGCCGCCCTAGCCTCGATCATGATGCCGACAGCCCTTCTCATGAACGGGGCGCTGCCGCTTTTTGCGCCCGATACATGGGCCTCCTTTGCCGGTGCGCTGATCATTCTCTCGGTGCTTGCCATCGTTCTGATGTCGCGCCATGGCGCGATCAGCGCTGACCCGACCGTCAACAGCGAGTATTTCCTGCTGCTGACGCTGGCGACGCTGGGCGGTGTTGCCATGACCGGCGCCGTTCATTTCATCTCGTTCTTCCTCGGCCTCGAAACGCTCAGCCTTGCCCTGCTTGGTCTGATCGCCTTCCAGAACAAGCGTCTGGATGCCGGTGAAGCCGCGATGAAATATCTGCTGCTCTCCGGTGTGGCATCGGCCACGATGGTTTTCGGTTTCGCGCTCATTTATGCCGAAACCGGATCGCTGCGCTTCGCTGTTCCGGATCTGTCGCATGCTCCCGAGCCGATTATCGGCACGATGGGCGTGATCTTGGTTCTGACGGGTATGTTCTTCAAGCTTTCCGCCGTGCCGTTTCATCTCTGGCTGGCTGATGTGCTTGAAGGCACCTCGGTGCCGGTGGCAGCTCTCGTGGCGGTTACCTCGAAGATCGCACTTTTCGCCGCGATGCTGCGCTATTTCTCGTCCGTCAATCTCGGTGTGCCCAGCGCACAGGTCAACGAGATCCTGATCGTGGCCATCCTCAGCATGCTGGGTGGTAACCTGATGGCCGTGGTGCAGACCGATCTGCGCCGTCTGCTGGCAGGGTCGTCGATCGCGCATGTGGGCTATCTGCTGGTGGCCTTCCTGTCACCGGTTCCGTTTGGCGTGGCGTCGGCTGCTTTCTATCTGGCGGCCTATGCGATCTCGACCATTGGCGTGTTTGCCATCATGAACGGTGTTCTGCCGCAGGGTACGGATATCCGCGAATGGCACGGTCTGTTCCGTCGCAAGCCCGCTGCGGCTCTGGCAATGTCTGTCATGCTGGTTTCGCTGGCTGGTATTCCGCCCGCAGTCGGCTTCTTCGCGAAGTTCTATATCGTGGCAGCCGGCGTATCGGCGCATCAGACCCTTCTGCTTCTCGTGCTTATCCTGAGCAGCACGATCGGCCTGTTCTACTATCTGCGTCTGATCCTGATCATGCTGACCCCGGCACCTGCCGGTCGCGAGGCTCATGCCGAGGTAACGTCGCCGACGCCGGTCAATGCCGCGCTGATCACGGTTCTTGCCTGCGCCACCATTCTACTGGGTATCTGCCCCAGCACTCTGGTGCAGCACAGCCAGGCTCTGATCGTTGCTTCGCCTCTGCCGGTTGCAGCGCCGACCCAGCTTCCCTGAGTCAGTTCTGCCTCTGCAGGCATAGAGAAAGCTGCATGTCGCAAGGCATGCAGCTTTTTTTGTGAGCACGATCCTGCATTGGGCGCTATCAGGCGGGGATGAGCCGTAACCCGATGCGAAAAGGCTGGTGCCCAAGCCTTCATGCCCCCATGCAGACCCATGACGGGTGGCTCGTACGTGTCACGCCCGATCTTGAGGGGCTTAGCCCGGCGCAGCTGTCGTTTCTGGCTGATATGGCAGCGCGACAGGGGAATGGACGCATCACCCTGACCCTGCGCGGCAATCTACAATTGCGCGGCTTTCAGGAAGAAGCGGCGCGCCGTTTTGCGCTGCAAGCGGCCGAGGCCGGGCTGGGTCTTGCTGACCCGCAGCGCGAATTCCGCCGTCGCGTGCTTTTCATGTCTCCTCTGGCAGGGCGTGACCCTGCCTGCGCCCCTGACACGCTGGCTCTGGCGCGTGAGATCGAGGCGGCAGTCACGGCATCGGGCTTCGACTGGCATCCCCCTGAGAAATTCGGCGTGGTTGTCGATGGGGGAGGGCTCGTGCCGTCGGGCGCCATGCGCGCCGACGTGATGCTGCGTCATGAAAGCGGCTCATGGGTGCTCCATCATGGTGCCGTATCTCAGGCGACAGACAGGCAAGGGGCTGTTGCCCTTGTGATGGAGTGCCTCGCAGCGTCCTGCAGGCAACGGATGGAGGGGAGGGCATTGCATAAGGCATCGCCTTTCACCGGCAAGAGACCAGCTCTCATGGGGGCATTTCTTCCGGGTTGTTTCGGGGTGGAAGCCGTTCTCGGCGAAATCGGCAGCCAGAGCTGTGCCCTTCTGGCAGCGACAGGCGCCACGACGCGGGTTACCCCCTGGCGTGGCCTGATTCTGGAAAGCCGGATTGAAGCCGCCGATCTGATGAGCAACCCGCAGGATCTGCGTCGTGCGTTGATTGCCTGTCCCGGTGAGGGAAGCTGTCATCAGGCGCTCAGCCCGACCCGCAAGGATGCGCTTTTTCTCGCTCCGGCCCTTCTGGGGCGCAGTCTGCATGTATCGGGTTGCGCGAAGGGCTGTGCCTTGCGCGGTCAGAGCAATGTGACCCTCGTCGCGCGCGAGACAGGTTATGATCTCATCTGGAATGGCACAGTGGCTGACCGACCGGTCGAGACTGGCCTTGGCATCGAGGACGTGCGAAGGCGTCTGCATCGGGACGATCCCGCCGGGAAAGACAGGAAGGAAGAAAGCCGCCCATGACCGAGGGGAGCTATGATTATATCCGCGACGGGGCGGCAATCTATGCACGATCCTTTGCGACGATACGGGCAGAAGCCGATCTTTCCGGGTTCACGCCGGATCAGTCGCGTGTGGCCGTGCGGGTAATCCACGCCTGCGGCATGGTCGAGGTGACGCGTCATCTGTCTTTCTCGCCTGACTTTGTCCCGGCGGCGCGAAACGCTCTCCTCGCGGGCAAGCCGGTTTTGTGTGATTCGGAAATGGTGGCGCATGGTGTGACCCGTGCCCGGCTGCCTGCGGCCAATCAGGTCATTTGCACCCTGCGGGACAAGCGAACGCCTGAAGTCGCTACGTTCATAGGCAATACGCGCTCGGCTGCTGCGGTCGATCTCTGGGGGGATGATCTCGATGGTGCGCTGGTGGCGATCGGCAATGCCCCCACGGCACTTTTTCGCCTTCTCGAGCTGATCGAGCGTGGCGGCAAACGCCCGGCGGCGATCATCGGCATGCCGGTGGGTTTTGTCGGTGCGGCAGAATCCAAGGAGGCTCTGGCAGTGCTCGACGAAATTCCCTGGGTCGTCGTTCGCGGCAGGCTGGGCGGGAGCGCCATGGCGGCTGCCTGCGTCAACGCACTCGCAAGCGAGACAGAATGAGCGGTGTCTGTCGCATCCTCGGCATGGGGCCGGGTGATCCTGAATTACTGACTCTCAAGGCAGTGCGTCTTCTGGCGGAAGCCGATGTGGTGGCGTGGTTTGCCGCCTGCGGCCGACCCGGACATGCGCGTGTGATTGCAGACGGGCATATCCCCCGGAATGCGCGTGAGTTGCGCTTTGACTACCCCTTTACCACCGGCGTGTCGGTTGAAGACCCGCGTTATCTCGCCGAGATGGGGGCTTTTTATGATGCCTGCGCCCGGGATCTCGCAAAGGAGCTCGCTGAGGGGCGGCAGGTCGCTCTTTTATGCGAGGGCGATCCCTTCCTTTACGGTTCGGCGATGTATCTGTTCGACCGGCTCAGTCCCGCCTATCGCTGTGAGATCGTACCGGGAATTTCGGGCATGAGCGGTTGCTGGTCGGCGGCGCACCTGCCGATGGTGCATGGCGATGACGTGCTGAGCGTGCTGCCTGCCACGCTGGATGAAGAGAGCCTCGCGCACTGGCTCGGTCGGGGCGACGCGCATGTCATCATGAAGCTGGGCCGGAATTTCGCAAAGGTGCGTGCGGCATTGCATCGAAGCGGCCGGGATGAAAAGGCGGTCTATGTCGAGCGTGGCACGCAGAGCGGGCAGATCTGTCTGCCGCTCGATCAGGCCCCGGAAAAGGCCCCCTATTTCTCGATGGTGCTGGTGCCTGGCCGCAAACGCGCCCGATGACACCTCGTCTTTTCATCGTGGGACTTGGGCCGGGCGCAGAAGACCAGGTCACGCAGGAAGCGCGTGAGGCTCTGGCACAGGCGACCGATCTGCTCGGTTACGGGCTTTATGTCACGCGGGCTGTGATACTTGGCGCAGCAGATCAGGCTGTGCCCCATGTGACTGATAATCGTGAGGAACTGGGCCGCGCCCGCCATGCGCTGGAGCTTGCCATGCAGGGGCGGGTGCCGGTGGTGGTCTCTGGTGGTGATGCCGGTGTGTTCGGCATGGCCAGTGCCGTGTTCGAGGCCGTGGCTGAAGGGCCCGAGGCTTGGCGCGGGATCGATATCAGGGTCATTCCCGGTGTGACCGCGGTACTGGCAACGGCGGCACGGCTTGGTGCGCCTCTGGGCGGCGATTTCTGTGTCATCTCTCTTTCCGACAATCTCAAGCCCTGGGACGTCGTGATCAGGCGTCTGCGCCTTGCCGCAGAGGCGGGGCTTGTGATCGCGCTCTACAACCCTCGCTCTCTGGCGCGACCGGGGCAGCTCGATCTGGGCCTGGCAGCGCTGCGCGATGTGCTGCCGGGAGAGATCCCGGTTGTATTCGCGCGTGCGATCGGACGTCCCACCGAGCATGTGCTGAGCACGACATTGTCTCAGGCGAGAGGGGAAAGCGCCGATATGAGCACGCTTGTGCTGATCGGCTGCGCCCATACGAAGCAGATAAAGCGACCGGGTCAGATCCCCTGGCTCTATACGCTGCGTCGGGTTCCCTGACGCGCGTTCTGTGCGACCCAGTCGAGAGCTTCCCCGACGCTCTCGCATTCCTGCGCAGGCGGCAGGACAGGGCGATCGACCATGATCACTTCAAGATCGAGCTGTCTTGCAGCATCGAGCTTGGCAGCAGTGGCATCCGAGCCGGCATTTTTCGTCACGAGACACTCGATCCCGTGCTGCGTCATGAGCGCGATCTCGTCATCCAGCGAGAAGGGGCCCCGCGCCAGAATCAGGGTCGTACGAGACGGAAGAGACAGAGTCGGCGTTTCGATGCTGCGCAGGAGATAGCGGTGCGGGGTCATCATGAACGGGGCGAGGTCCTTGCGCCCCGTGGTGAGAAAGACATGACGAGGCGTTTCACCCAGAACGGCTGGTACCGCGTCGATGCTGTCGACGTGCCGCCACCGTGCCCCTGGCGACGCCTTCCATGCCGGTCGGGACAGACGCAGTAAGGGAAGGGCGCATCGCTTTGCGGCCTCGACGGCATGGCGGCTCATTTGCGCGGCAAAAGGATGGGTGGCGTCAATGACCGCATCGATCCCGTTGGCGCCGAGATAGGTCGTGAGCCCGTCAACGCCACCAAATCCGCCGATCCGCTTTTCAGAAGGGACGGGAAGTGCCGAGTTTGTGACCCCCGCCAATGAAAAAATGATATGATGACCGTGCCGAGACTCTAACGCCTGGCAAAGCTGGCGTGCCTCGCTCGTTCCTCCAAGGATCAGGATCTGCATCGTTTGCCTTCTCTTGCTTTTCACTCAGGCGCCACGCCCTGGCTCACCCTCATAGGGCTTGGTGAAGACGGGTTTGAGGCGCTTTCCCGGCAGGCGCAACGGGCAATCGCCGAAGCCTGCTTCATCATGGGGGGAAGGCGTCATCTTGCCCTGATCGAGGGGAAAAGCCACGCCGAGCAGCAGTCCTGGCCCTTGCCCTATGCGCAGGCTATGCAGGTACTTGAACGTTATGAGGGCAGGAAGGTGGTTGTTCTGGCTTCCGGCGATCCGTTCTTCTTTGGGGCCGGAACACAGCTTGTCGCGCGTTTTGGGCGCGAGGCGATGAATGTCCTGCCCGGGCGTTCCTGCCTGACCGCTGCCTGTGCCCGTCTGGGCTGGTCGGCGCAGGATATCAGTGTCGTTTCCCTGTGTGGGCGCCCGCTTTCGCATCTTGTGCCACATCTTCAGCCCAATGCGCGGTTGATGCTGCTTTCTGCTGACGAGACGACACCCGCCCGGGTGGCAGCCTTTCTGAATGAACGTGGATGTGGCCAGAGCAGGCTTCATCTGCTTGAGGCCCTTGATGGCCCCCGTGAAAGCCTGCGCACTCTGCGCGCCTGCGAGGCAATGCCGGAGCCTGTTGCCCGTCTCAATATGGTGGCGGTCGAGATCGTGGCCGAAGCCGGGGCCCGGCTTGTCCCCTTGAGCAGCGGCCTGCCGGATGATTTTTTCGAGCATGACGGGCAGATCACCAAACAGGAGATCCGTGCTGTCACGCTTTCAGCCCTGACTCCTCATCCGGGGCAGGTCTTGTGGGATCTGGGGGCGGGTTCTGGGTCGATCAGTATCGAGTGGATGCTGCGTCACCCTGCCAATCGTGCCTTTGCCGTCGAGCGTGATGCGGCGCGTGCAGCGCGCATTCAGCGTAATGCCGAGACATTGGGAGTGCCGGACCTTCACGTGGAACAGCAGGCGCTTCCCTGCACGCTACCGGCTTTTCCGCCGCCCGATGCTGTATTTGTCGGTGGGGGTGTTGGTGTGCCGGGAGTGCTCGAAACGGGTTGGGCTGCCTTGAAACCCGGTGGTCGTATGGTGGCCAACGCTGTGACGCTCGAGGGTGAACAGAGGCTTTTCCAGGCTTTTCAAGCGTGGGGCGGTGCGCTATCGCGCATCGGCGTAGAGCGTCTAGGACCGATAGGAAATGTGTTTGGATTCAGGCCCGCTATGACAGTAACCCAGTATCAGGCTGTCAAAACATGATTATCGGGGGATTGGGCTGCAAGCTCGATGCCTCACCAGAGGCGATGATTGCGGTGGTACAGCAGGCTGTCGAGCGCTGGGGATTGCCCCAGAGTTTTGCCGTGCCGCCTTTCAGGCAGAATCACGCTGCGGTCCAGGCTGTTGCCCAGCTTTTCAACCTGCCGATTGCCATTGTCGATCTTCTGGCGCTGGCTTCGGCCCAGCCGCGTTGTCTTACCCATTCCGAACGGGCGCGTATCACCATGGGGTTCGGCTCGATCGCCGAGGGCTGCGCGCTGGCGGCACTGGGCCCGCATGCGCAGCTTCTGGGGGCGCGTATTGCCGGAGAGGGGGTGACCTGTGCCTTTGCAGCGATCGCTACCGAGATGTCTGCGGCATGACCGTGCATTTTATCGGCGCCGGTCCGGGGGCCGCCGATCTCATGACCCTGCGCGGGCGTGACCTGCTGGCACGACTGCCGCTTTGCCTTTATGCTGGATCGATCATACCGCGTGAGGTTTTGGGGTTTTGCGGACCGGATACCCGGCTGGTTGATACGGCGCCGCTTTGTCTGGACGAGATCGAGGCTATTTTCGTTCAGGCCCATCATGACGGTCTGGATGTTGCCCGTCTGCATTCGGGCGATTTGTCGATCTACAGCGCCGTAGCCGAGCAGGTGGCGCGCCTGAACAGGCACAATATCCCTTATACACTGACCCCTGGTGTGCCGGCCTATGCAGCCTCTGCCGCTCTTCTTGGGCGGGAACTGACCGTGCCTGGATTGGTGCAGAGTCTCGTGCTGACCCGAATTTCGGGGCGGGCATCAGCGATGCCGGAGGCCGAGACGCTGGAGGCGTTTGCAGCAACCGGCGCGACCCTTGCCATCCATCTCGCCATACACAGGCTCGATGAGGTTGTGACGCGCCTGCTGCCCTTTTATGGCCCGGCCTGCCCTGTTGCGGTTGTTGCCCGCGCCAGCTGGCCGGATGAGCGTTCCGTCGAGGCGACGCTTGGCGAGATTGCTGCGATCATGGCCGTCGAACCCGAGACACGCACGGCCCTCATTCTGGTGGGCCGTGCGCTCGATCCGTCTATGGCGAGAGAGAGCGCGCTCTATGACGCGCATTATCAGAGGCGGTTTCGCGGGCGCGATGAATCGCCCACGCGTGAGGTCGTTTGATCCATTTTTGTGCATCGGCGTGAACGGATCGGGGCCGGGCAATGGCAAGTAGCCTGAATCACCGGGATGACAAGGTCACCCGGCTGGCGGACTGAGTCGCTCCGCCTTGTCCGTGATCCCGGCTCTATCAGATGGCGATGTCGCCTTCCTCTGCCTGTTTTGCCGTCGCCTGCTTATGGACCTGACGCTCCATCCATTTTTGCGCAGTCAATTTCAGTTCAGGGTCGAGTTGCCGGTAAAGGCGCAGAAGATCGTCTTCATCCGGGGTGAGGACAGCCGGGATATCTTCTTCGACCATGCCTGTCAGAAAGGCTTCGGTCGATACATCGAAGAGAACAGCGAGCTTGGGGATGTATTTACGCAGACTACCAACGCGCCCTGTTTCCCAAAAAGCAACAGCAGATCGTGAGACCCCTAGCGCATCGGCAAGTTGCTGTTGACTAAGGCCCTGACTCTTGCGAAGCATTGCGATGCGCCGCGTGAGAGCAAAGCTGGGTGAAACTTCTCCCTTCTGGTTTGTCGACATGATTTTCTGTTCTCTATTCTATCAAAAATAATCAGAGTTGATATTAGCACTTGCAGGTGAGGGAAATCAGCCCCCTTTTGAGTAAAATTGGCTGGATTAATTCCATGGTTTTTTTCGTAATATATCGCCTATATGGTCAAGAAAAACTGAGACCCGCGCCGGGTGAGAGCGGCCCGGCGGCGTCAGCAGGCTGAGTTCGGTCTCGGGAAAGCGCCAGTCAGGCAGCACGGTTTCCAGCCTGCCGTCACCAAGCGGGGCTGCAACCATGAATTCCGGAAAGATGCCCATACCATGCCCCGCCAGAAGGGCGGGCAGAAACGCCTCGGCATTATTGGCGCTATAGCGCGTTCTGGGCGGCTCAACCTGAAGCGTCTCGCGCTCGCAACTCATGCGCAGGAAATTGCCAGCCTGATTGCTCGTATAGAGAAAACCCTCATGCTGCCTGAGCTCTCTCGGATGAGACGGCCGCCCATGCCGGGTCAGATAGCCGGGTGAGGCGACCAGCAGCAGGGGGATGCGGCAAAGGCGAAGCGCACGCAGTGATGAAGGGGCATGAGCCGCAATCCTGACCGCGATATCGAACCCGCCTTCAATCAGGTCGAGCTGTTCATCCGTATAAGTGATTGACAGGGTAATATCAGGGAACCGCGCCAGAAAATCCGGCAGGAGAGGCGCAACATGGCTGAGCCCGAAAGAAATGGGGGCCGTGATCCGCAGCAGGCCGTGTGGATGATGGACGGCCCGGCGCAATTCGGCTTCGGCGGCTTCGCCCTCTCCCAGAATACGCGTGGCATGAGCCAGAACGCGATGACCGGTCTCGGTCAGGGCGAGCTTGCGTGAGGTCCGGTTGAAGACAAATGTGCCCGTCGCCTGTTCGAGGCGGGTTATCGCCTTCGAGACTGTCGGGCGCGAGAGGCCCAGAACGCGGGCCGCAGCGCTGAACGACCCCAGCTCAACAATACGGGCAAAGATGGCAAGCGCTTCGAAATCCGGCAGGCGTGTTGTCATGAAATGGAACCGATCTGTTTCCATTATTTCTATATCTTGACTCTGTCCGGTTTTCCTATGGTGAGCGCATCAAAGGAAAAGGATTTTCTCATGATCGACTATCGTCCTTTCGCCTCTCTGGGCCATGCCGATCACGGCTGGCTCAAGGCGGCCCATCACTTCTCGTTCGCGAGTTATCATGACCCCGATCGCATGGGCTGGGGGGCGCTCCGGGTCTGGAACGATGACGAGATCGCTCCCGATAGCGGCTTTCCCTCTCATCCGCATCGCGACATGGAAATCATAACCTATGTGCGACGCGGGGCCATTTCGCATCGGGATTCCCTGGGGAATGAGGGGCGCACCGAGGCGGGGCAGGTTCAGGTCATGTCAGCGGGTACAGGCATCGTGCACAGCGAAGCCAATCTGGAAAGCGAAACGACAACGCTGTTCCAGATCTGGATCATGCCTGACCGTCGCGGTCACGCGCCCTCCTGGGGCACCCGGCCTTTCCCGGTCGAGGCACGCGACAACCGTCTGGTGACGCTTGCCTCTGGTGTGGCAGGTGACGAGGACGCGCTGAAGATCAATGCCACGGCACGCGTCAAGGCCGCGATGATCAGGCGTGGCGAGACGCTTTCCTGGGCGCTTGAGCCGGGATGGTCGGGTTATGCCGTTCTGGCCTCCGGGGCGGTCAGGCTCGGTGATCTGGCGCTGAAGCCACGCGATGGCGCAGCCATTCGCGATGAAGGGCCGCTCACGATTCTTGCTGATGAGGATTCTGAAATCGTTGTGGTCGAAACAGCGGGCTGACTACCGCGGATATCGCAAATCCTGCTTTCCTATACCCTCCCCCCTAGGGTATAGGGGTTCATATGAGCGTTCAGAAGCACAAGCAGATTGCCCTTCGCCTTAAACAGGCTCGTGGTCACCTCGAGAGCATTCTCGAGATGATCGAGGCCAATCGCAGCTGCGCTGATCTCGCGCAACAGATACAGGCCGTCGAGAACACGCTGCGCAATGCCAAGCGCAGCCTGATCCAGGATCATGTCGAACACTGCATCGTCGAGGCCATGGCCGATGGCGGCATCACCCGTGAAGATGCCGTTCAGGAATTCGCCCGTCTCGTGAAATATCTTTGACAGGAACGCGCAGGATGCGGCTTTCGCTCTCACCGGTCCTGATCTCGGGCGCCCTGCTTGTGCTTGGCGCCCTTGTCGTGCCCGAGTCTAGGGCCGAAGAGCCCTGGCGTCATGTTTTCGAGCTGTCGTCAGAGGCCCAGCGCAACGAGCATGTTGCTGTTCTGCCTGTCGTTCAGGGCACGCTTTTCCATCAGATAGCGGCCATGGCGCGTGTCGATGCGGATACCAGCCGGGTGATCGATATCCATTCGGCCGGAAGTGGCAAGATCACCGCAGTGCATGTGACGCCCGGCCAGCGCGTGGCGCTTGGTGAGAGGCTGATTTCCTACACCGATCATTCCCTCCATGAGCTTCATCTCCAGCGCGAACAGGTCGTGGCGGCCCTCGACTCTGCCCGTGCCGGTGAGGCCGAGGCCAGTCTTCTCTACAAGCGCGGTCTGGCGCTGGCTGGCAGTGCCGTCTCGACCGGAGAGCTCGAGCGTCGGCGGATGGTGCTGCAACAGCAGCGCGGCCTGGTGACAGCGCGTCAGGCCGATCTGGCGACGCTCGATCATCGTCAGACAGAGGAGTTCACCTCGGTTACGGAGCGGGTCGTGCAGGATGAGGCTTCAGACCTGATCAGCCCGGTCAATGGCGTTGTGCAGACCGTGCGAACCGCTGTGGCCGCCGATGTCACTGCAGGCGATAATCTGGTGACCGTGGTCGACCTCTCACGCCTGTGGCTGGTGGCGGATATCTCGCCTGAGGATGCGGCCCAGCTCGCAACCGGGGCAGAGGCAATTTTTCGTCTCGCAGGGCAGGAGAAATCCCCCGTTTTCCTGGCCAGGATCGGGACGATTGCCGGTCTTGCCGACCCGTCGACTGGGCTGGTGCGGGTGGTCTGCACGCTCGATAAACCGCCTGCTTCCATAAGGCCGGGCATGATGCTCGATGCGTTGTTCCAGAGCGGCGCGGGAAGAAAGGGGCTTATCGTACCCAGGGCGGCACTCCAGCAGATCGATGGTCACGACGTGGTTTTTTTGCGTCGTGACGCAACGCATTTCCTGCCGGTCGAGGTGCAGATCATCGAGCAGAATGAAGAAAGCGCCGTCATTGCCGGGGCGGTCCATGCAGGCGATCAGATCGTGGGCGAGGGCAGTTTCACGCTGAAATCCATGGCGCTGCTTTCCTCCATGGCGGATGACTGATCTGGTCATGTGGCAGTTTCTGCAAGCCAACAAACTGGCGGTTCTGGCGCTTTGCACCTTGCTGGTTCTGGCAGGGCTCCTTGTCGTGCCCGGTCTACCGGTGGAGCCAGTGCCCGATATCTCGCCCCAGCAGGTTCTGGTTTCTGTAACCGCGCCCGGCCTTGCCACCGAGGAGGTTGAAAAGCAGATCACCTTTCCGCTCGAGGCCAGCCTGACCGGTCTGCCTGATCTCGTGGACCTGCGTTCTGTCTCGCGTACGGGCGTTTCGGTTGTCTATCTGCAATTCGATGAGCATTCCGATCTCGATCTGGATCGGACACGCGTGAATGAGCGGCTGCAGAAGGCGCGCGCGAGTATTGCCGTTCCTGTCAGCCTCTCCATGGGGCCGCTCGCCACGGGTATGGGTGAGATCATGCAGATCCAGATCAGGGGGGATAAACGTTATTCCCCTCTGGCGCTGAATCGCCTCATGACATGGTCGGTCGCCCCGCAGCTGCGGCTTGTGCCGGGCGTGGCTGAAGTCAACGTCAATGGCGGGGCGGAGGAAACCTATACACTGACACTCGACCCGGCCCGTATGCGCGCCCATGACATTCCCATGGGGCGCATCTATGCCGCCATCGAGAGCAATAATGCCTCTTCCGGGGGCGGGTGGATTGCGCAGCAGGCCGAGCAGCAGATCGTGGTCGGGCGGGCCCTGGTAGGATCTCTGGCCGATTTCGCCTCCATTCCGGTTTCGATGGGCGCCAATGGCGTCGTGCTTCGGCTTCGCGATCTCGGGGCGGTGTCTCTGGGCGGCAGACTGCGTCTCGGTGCGGTGACGCGTGATGGCCAGGGCGAGATCGTCAATGGCGTGGTGCTGATGCAGAAAGGCGCAAGCTCGAATGCCACGCTTGCGGCCATCAACCGGGCCTTGCCGGATATAAGCCGCTCCCTGCCGCCGGGTGTGACACTCGAGCCTTTCTACAGTCGATCGACCCTGACGAATGAGACCGTGCATACGATCAAGGAAAATCTCCTGCTCGGTGCGGCGCTGGTTTTCATCACGCTGTTTTTCGTGCTGGGCAACTGGCAGGCCGCTCTGGTGATCATCTCGGTTATTCCGGTGTCGCTCGTCGCCGCCTTTGTGGGCATGCGCCTGTTTGGCATATCGGCCAATCTGCTGAGCCTTGGCGCTATCGATTTCGGCATGATCGTCGATGGTTCTCTGGTTGTCGTCGAGCATCTGATGGTCGAGCGCAGCCGTAATGAGAAAGGCGAGACGCTGGAAAGCCTTGCCGTGCATACGCTGCGCGCGGTGCTGCGTCCGGTCAGCTTTGCGATTTTCGTGATCATCATGGTCTATCTGCCCATTCTCACCCTGCAGGGGGTTGAGGGGCGGATGTTCCGGCCGATGGCGCAGACCATCATCATGGGGCTGCTGACCTCACTCGTTTACTGCTTTGTGGTCGTGCCTGTTCTCTCGGCTCTGGCGCTGCGTCATGCCCGCCAGGATCGGGAGACGCGTCTCGTGGTCCGGCTGCGCGGCATTTACGAACCTGCCCTGGCCTGGTGTGCCACACATGCAAAGACTGTTTTCATGACGACAGGGGCGGTGTTTGTGCTGGCCCTGCTTCTGGCGTCGCGCCTTGGGGGGGAATTCGTGCCGCAGCTGGAAGAGGGCGCCCTTGTCGTGACCTCGATGCGGTTGCCGAGTGCCTCGTTGCCAACCGTGCTGCGTTCCGTCACGAGGCAGGAGCAGATCCTGCGCGAGTTTCCTGAAGTGGAAACGGTGGTGAGCAATACTGGCACTTCTGCCATTCCAACCGACCCGATGGGGACAAACGAGACCGACAGTTTCGTTTTTCTCAAGCCGCGCAGCGCGTGGCGGGCGGAGATGACTCAGGCGAAGCTGGTTGCTGCCATGAGCAGCAGGCTTTCTCATGATCTGCCCGATGCGGCCTATTCCTGGACACAGCCGATCGAGATGCGCATGGATGACATGCTCTCCGGGGTGCGCAGCCAGATTGCCATTTCGATCTATGGCGATGACCTGACATTGCTCAACAAGCTGGCGGGCAGGGTCGTTGGTATGGTCGCATCCATTCCCGGCGCAGCCGATGTGGCCCAGCAGGGCGAGGGGGCTGTTCCCTATCTGCATATCGACGTCAATCGCGATGCGGCGGCACGTCTGGGTGTTGCCGTGCCGGAAATTCTCGCGACCATCGAAGCCATTGGCGGACATATCGGTCGGCCGGTCATTCTGGACAATGCACTGGTGCCGACGCAGATCCGTTATCGCGAGGGGGCAACGGCTTCCGCCGAGCGCATTGGCGGCTTGCAGGTGCGTCGTGAAGACGGGCGAGGCTGGGTTTTGCTGAAGGATGTCACCCGTTTCTCGGTCGAGCAGGGTAATGCCCGCATCGACAGGGACTCCCTGCACCGCCGCGTGGTCGTGCAGGCCAATGTGCGGGGGCGCGATGTCAAATCCTTCGTGGCCGAAGCTCAGGCGAAAGTCGCAAAAGGACTGGTTCTGCCGTCGGGTTATCGTCTGACCTGGGCGGGGCAGTTTCGCAATCTCGACTCAGCGATGAAGCGTCTGGGCATGGTTGTGCCAATCGCACTGCTTCTGATTTTCGTGTTTCTGATTCTGGCGCTCGGCACACCGCGCGCGGCGCTGCTTGTGTTCATCAACCTGCCCATTGCCGCCACAGGGGGGATTTATGCCCTCGCACTCAGAGGGCTGCCTTTCAGCATCGCCGCCGGAATCGGTTTCATCGCTCTTTTCGGGGTCGCCATTCTCAATGGCGTGGTGCTGGTCAGCCAGATACGCGATTTTCGCCTTGCGGGCATGGTGGCAGCCGAGGCTGCTTTCGCGGCAGCGAAAGCACGTTTTCGCCCGGTGCTGGCGACAGCTTCTGTCGCAAGTTTCGGTTTTTTCCCGATGGCATTTTCTGCCAGTGCAGGGGCCGAGGTAGAGCGGCCTCTGGCGACTGTCGTGATTGGAGGGCTGATCACGTCAACCCTCCTGACCCTGCTCGTTCTGCCGCTGCTTTATGCCCGGTTTTTCACCGATGGGCCGCAGCAGGCAGCAGAAGCGCAAAGACCGGTTCAGCCCATCGGGTGAAGGGCACAAAGCTTGTTGCCTGAGGGGTCGCGCAGATAGCCCAGATAAAGCGTGCCGATGGGGGTCTCGCGCGGGCCGGGCGGGTTTTCGATCGCGACACCGCCATGCGCCAGACCGGCCTTGTGCCAGGCGTCGATGGCTTCCGGCGAGCCGGCGGAGAAGCCGATCGTGCCGCCATTCGCGCCACAGGCAGGCGCCCCATCGATGGGCTTGGTCACGACCAGTCTGCCGCCATCATGCACATAGAGCAGGCGACCCTTGCCATCGACCTGCGCAGGCGGACAGCCCAGCGCACCAAGCGTTGCGTCATAGAAAGCCTTCGAGGCATCGAGGTCGTTGCTGCCGATCACGATATGGCTGAACATGGATTTTCTCCTGATTTATGAGGCAGATCGCTCTGCGGCGCAGAGGATCATGCGCGGCAGGCCGACGTGTCAACACGCGGTGCTGCCGGGGGAAACCGTGCCGTCAGAACGCATGAAGCCGGAGGTGTTTCCACCCCCGGCTTCATCAGACCGCTAAAGGAAGCAGGTCAGAGGCTGGCGCTGATGCGGCCGAAATAATAGCCCCCGGTAAACGGCACCTGATTGGAGAACTGGTCATACATCGAGCCACCGGCAGGGACGAGATTGCCGGGCAGACGACGGGGGCGCACGTTGAACACGTTGTTGACGCCAATCGTCGCATGGACACGCGAGGTGATCTTGTAACCGATCTCAAGATCGGTCAGCCAGCGAGGGGTGTTCTTGAACTGGCCGAAGCAGGTCGTGGAGTAGCGCAGCGCACCGCCGCCGGGGCAGGTAGCCGAGGCAGGCGTCCAGTCCTGATAGGTCATCATGTTGGTGGTCTCGCCATAACGGCTCTGGCGGATATTCACGTCCCACTTGCCGATGGTCCACAGCGCGTTGAGGATGATCTTGCTGCGGGGCGTTGCGGTTGTGATGTAGCCGATGGTCTGGTCGTTGAGCAGCGGCTTGCCGATGGTCGAGACGCCGTTGTGATGCAGGCGGGTGCGGTTGAGGTTGAAGGCCGCCACAAGCGCCACATTGCCGTATTCATGCAGGTGCAGAAGATAATCGGCCTTGATGTCCAGACCCTGGGTGCGGGTGCTCGCCCCGTTGGAAAGGAAATAGGCTGAAGAGGCAGCGGCGTTGGTAGCCGTCGGGGAGACGTCGAAGCCAAAGGAGCGGATGGCATCGAGCGCCTGGGCGCCGCGTACTGTGCCACCCTGAACGATACGATCGCGCAGATTGATCTGATAGACGTCTGTCTCGACATGCAGGCCGCGCACAGGCTCCATGGTGAAGCCGGCGCTGGCATTGACCGAGCGCTCCGGCTTCAGGCCCTGAGCGCCCAGTGATCGGGCGGCTGCCGATTCAACCGGAAGCTGACCGCCGACACTGCCCGTGCCCGCAAAAATGTTCAGACGGCTGAAATGCGATTCCTGCAGGGTCGGGGCGCGGAAGCCGTTTGCGATGGTGCCGCGCAGTGCAAAGCGATTGGTGAAATCGTAGCGTGCCGAAAGCTTGCCGTTTTCGGTGTTGTCGGTGTCGGTGTAATATTCATACCGTCCGGCCACATCGATCGAGAGCTTGCGCGTGGGGCGGAATGTCGCATCGACATAGGCCGAGTAGATATTACGATACCAGGTGCCAGCCGATTGCGGAGGAATACCGGCATGTTCGACCGGGCCGCCATCGAGATAGGATTCCGGATTGCCTGAAATGATCTGGTAGGAGTCCAGACGATGCTCACCACCGAAAGCGAGGCTGACAGGCATGGACCAGATCTTGAAGCCGCGACGCAGATCGAGATTATTCGTCCATTGCGTGTTTTTCTGGGTGTAATCCCAGAACTTGCTCGGCGAATAGCCGGTGCGGGCGAGCTGGCCGAGATTGACGACGTCGCGAATGCTGATGCGTGAATTATCGCCGCCATAGACGGTGGATAGATTCCAGTCGAAACCGAAAAGATTCTCGCCCTTCAGGCCCAGCTCTGCAGCGTAATCGAGTTCGTCATCACCCGTGATCGGGCGCAGTTCGGAAATGCCAGCCGCCGGTACGACATAGGGATATTTATAGGCCATCATCTCTGCATGGCGATAGCCAAGCGTGGCCTGACCATAAAGCTCGACGCCCGCCGCAAGCGGCTTGCCGAAATTCAGGGCGAAGGTCTCGCGCGTTTCCTTGGGCGTGCTCAGATAATCGGTCTTGCGGCCGCGCCAGCTCTCTGAACCGGGCTTGACGCCCACGAAATAATTCTTGGTGTCGGCACCAGCGGGCCAGTAGCCGAGCAGCGCGTGGTCCGGCCCCCAGGCGATGGCGTGCTGCGTCTGGTAGAACTGGGCGCCGAGATGGACATAGCCATCCTTGCCAAGCTTGAAGCCACCATCGGCGTCGAGCTGGTATTGTTCACCGCTGCCGAGATAGGCATTGGCGCCGCCCTGGCCGCTGAGTGTCAGGCCGTGATCCTTTTTCTTCGTAATGATGTTGACCACGCCTGCGATGGCATCAGAGCCATACATGGCTGCCGCACCGTCTTCGAGCACCTCGATATGGTCGATCATGTTGCCCGCGAGCATGTTCAGATCGACACCCGAGGAGGCAAATTGCGGGCCGGGCTTCTGCACGATATTGGCCGTGGAATGACGGCGCTTGCCATCGACCAGAACCAGCGTTTCATTGGGTCCCAGACCACGCATCTGGATGGATGAAACGAGCGAGTTCGTGTTCGACCCTCGAGCGCTCATGGTGATGGACGGATAGGTGCGTGTCAGCGCATTGGCGACGTTGAGTTCGCCCGAACGCTCAAGCGTCTTGGACGAAATCACGACGACCGGGCTGATGCTCTGGCGCGCCTTGACGTGGCTCTCACGCGTGCCGGTCACGACCACCTGTTCGGCATCGTCCGACGGTCTGACGAATTTGTTCTTCTTCGTCAGTGCGGTCGCCTTGTCGGCTTTTTTCTGGGTGACTTCCTGCGCCTCGGGAGAAGCGGCTGCTTCGGCGCTCCGGCTCACGAATGGCGTGCAGGCAGTCGTTGCAACGAGGAACAGGGCAAGTCTTTTCACCGGTCTCTCCGACACGTCTCTGGATGTAACGGGTCGCAAAAGCGTTGCCGGGGCTGTCTGAGTAAAGTTAAGCTTTTATGGCAATATGTCGTATTATTTCCGGTATTTGATAGAGTATTTCAGGGCGCGAAGGGTCGATAAATCCTGACTCCCGCTTCGTCGTATTTTGAGAGAAGAGGAATGATAAAGGATTTGCGAATTCTCTCATTCGTCGCGGATAAAACGAATTCGCTTCATGTCCGGCGTAATTTCAAAGCGAGACGAGCATCACTTTAGGCCCGCTGTTAATGGTCACTAGGGTGCATTGTCATTGGTCCGAATGGAAAACGTCTCCTGTAAATTCTGAAACGTCATGTAACTACTTTGTAAAAACTGTTTCATTCTTTCCGGGCGGGTATCGGGTCGGGCAGGCAGGATATTGCCATCATGGCTGCCCGTTCCGGCGCTGTCATGAATTTGTCATGGTGTTCTTCCCTTGCTGTGACAGGGAAAATCGTAATGTTGCGGCCTCGATATAAAAGAGATCGATCAGGGCGCCGGATTCCGTCGCGGGTCGCGGCGGCGGTCTGGTGATGGCACTCCGGCAAGACGATACGTTCTCGCCCGGTTGCAAATCGCATCGCGATATGGATTGATACATTATATCATTATCCAGTCGCGAGTTTCGAGCCATGTCCTTCAAACGATCCCCGCTTCTGCTTTCCTCTGCGCTTGTCGGTGCTGTCGCCTTTGCGGGCACGGCACATGCGGATGAAGGCATGTGGACCTTCGACCACCTCCCCAAAGCCGCCTTGCAGAAAAGCTATGGCTTTACGCCCGATGCCAGCTGGATCCAGCACGTGGTCCAGTCATCGGCGCGTCTGGCAGAAGGGTGCTCGGCCTCGTTCGTGTCCGGTGACGGGCTGGTGATGACCAATCACCACTGCGCCAATTCCTGTCTCGCAGCCCTGTCGGACAAGGATCACGATTATTTCCGTGACGGGTTCACGACCAGGGATCTGGCCGACGAGCGTCAGTGCCCCGGTATGGAACTCGACCGTCTTGATACGATGAAGGATGTTTCCGGCCCCGTAGCCGACGCCACAAAGGGCAAGCAGGGCGCGGCCTATGCTGCGGCCCTTCAGGAAGTGGAAAGCAAGCTCACCAAAGATTGTATCGGTGGTGATGACGCCCATTGGCGCTGCGACATGGTCTCGCTCTATCATGGTGGACAGACCGCGCTTTACCGCTACCGCCGTTACAAGGATGTGCGCGTGGTCATGGCGCCCGAGCAGGGTATCGCGTTTTTCGGGGGTGACCCCGATAATTTCGATTACCCGCGTTATGATATCGATCTGTCGATGCTGCGTGTCTATGAGGGCGGCAAGCCGGTGCATACGCCTTACCTGCAATTCGACCCGGCAGGCCCGAAGGCGGATGATCTGGTCTTTACATCTGGCAATCCGGGGCGCACGCAGCGAGGCCTTCCGGCGGCGGCTCTCGCTTTTCAGCGTGACGTGATCAATCCGACCGTGATTGCCTTGTATTCGGTGCGCGAGGGCATGTTGTGGCAGTATGGGCGCGAGAGCGCCGAGCATGCCAAGCAGGCTGAAGACATTTTGTTTGGTGTCCAGAACGCCCTGAAATCCTTTTCCGGCACGCAATCGGCGCTGCAATCGAGCGATATTATTGCCCGTCGTGCCAAAGAAGACGCTGACCTTCAGGCATGGATCGACGCTGATCCGGCCAGAAAATCGGCTTATGGCGAGCCTTTCAAGGCGGTCGATCAGGCCATTGCCCTCGAAAAAGATTTGTTCACGCGCAATCTCGCACTGAGCATGGTCTTTGGTGGGGCACTCAATAATGTCATGGCTCTGGTGGAGGGCGCGAACGAGCGCAGCAAGCCCGATGCCAAGCGTCATTCCGGGTTTCATGACGCGCAGCTTGGAGAGATCGAGACGGCGCTTGGCGCAAAGGAGCCGTTTTACCCCGAACTCGAAACCGCTCTCTTCGCGCTGCGTCTGACAAGCCTGCGTCAGACCATCGGTGCCGATGATGCGCTCGTGCATCTGGCGCTTGGCAACGATGCCCCCGATGAACTCGCTGCCCGTCTGATCAAGGGCACGAAAATGGGCGATCCGGCGGCGCGACTGGCGCTATGGAAGGGCGGTCTGAAGGCTGTCGAGGCCTCGAATGATCCGCTGGTCGTTTTCGTCCGCAAGCTTTACCCAAGCTATGCTGCGCTGCGTGAGCAGATGCGCAATGAGGTTACTGCACCCTTGCACAAGGCCCAGGGCGATATTGCGCGTGCCCGCTTCGCTCAGGCCAAGGCTGATGGGCGTCTCGATACGCTCTATCCTGACGCCACGTTCTCGCCGCGTCTTTCCTATGGAACGGTCAAGGGCTGGCGCAAGAACGGTGTCGATGTGGCGCCCTTCACCGATTTTGCCGGGATGTACCATCATGCTACCGGCAGCGAGCCTTTTGCCCTGCCCAGGCGCTGGCTCGACGCCAAGGATGAAGTCAATCCGTCGACGCATCTCGATTTCGTCTCGACCAATGACATCGTGGGTGGCAATTCCGGTTCGCCGGTCATCAGCCGAGAGGGCAAGGCTGTCGGTCTGATTTTCGACGGTAATCTGCCCAGCCTTGCTGGCGATCTCTATTACGACATCAGCAATAACCGTGCGGTCGCGACGGATACGAGCGCCATCATCACGGCATTGAAGATTGTCTATCATGAAGATGGACTAGCCAGCGAGCTGATCAACGGCCATCGCTGAACGTGGTCTCTGCGGGGCGCTGCCCCGCACCCCGGAAAGGGGCAGGCCCCTTTCATCCCTGGTAGAGGGCTTCCAAAGGGCGACAGCCCTTTGGCGGGGTGATGGGGCCATGGCCCCATACACTCAGATAACCGGCGTACCACCCGTCACGGCGATGGTGGCGCCCGAGATGTAGCTTGCTTCATCGCTGGCGAGCATCACATAGGGGGCAATCAGCTCGACAGGCTGGCCAGGACGGCCGAGCGGTGTGTCGGCACCGAACTCATGCACATGATCGCCATGCATCGTGGCGGGAATGAGCGGGGTCCAGATCGGCCCGGGGGCGACGGTGTTCGAACGGATGCCCTTCTCGCCGAGAAGCTGGGCGAGACCACCGCTGAAATTCTGGATGGCGGCCTTGGTTGCTGAATAGGCCAGAAGGCGCGGCTTGGGGCTGTCGGCATTGACCGAGATCGTATGAATGATCGACGCCCCGCTTTTCATATGGGCGACAGCATGCCGTGTGAGGCGGAAGGTCGCACCGATATTGGTGGCGAAAGTGTCATCCCATTCGTCTTCGGAAATATCTTCCAGCGCGAGACGCTCGACCTGAAAGGCAGCGTTGTTGACGAGGACATCGATGCGCCCGAAGGCAGCGACAGTCTCGTCCACGACGGTCTTGCAGATTGCGCGTGATTTCAGGTCGCCGGGATGCAGAAGCGCCTTGCGGCCTGCCTTCTCGATCCAGCGCGCCGTCTCTTGTGCGTCCTTTTCTTCTTCGGCAAGGAAGGAGAGGGCGATATCGGCACCTTCGCGGGCAAAGCCGATGGCGACAGCGCGGCCGATACCGGAATCGGCACCCGTGATGAGGGCAATCTTGCCCGTCAGACGTCCGGAACCCTGATAGCTGCTTTCACCATGATCAGGCAGCGGGGTCATGGCCTCGGTCTGACCGGGGATACGGTCCTGGAGAGGGGTGTCGAAAGGGGGCTTGGGGAAAGTCGTCATGATGAACACCTTCGTGCGGGAGAAGGAAAAAAGCGCGGCCCGCGGCCTGCCTGTGTTCATCGCGAAAACGTGAGGTTTAGTTCCGTGGCAAAGGATATCAGGGGTGAAAACCCCTGATATCCGGATCATCAATCAGGCTGAGCGGATCAGTTTGTGATTGACGAATTCCTCGATCCCGTTCGAAGAAAGCTCACGGCCATAGCCGGAATTCTTGACACCACCGAAGGGCAGCTCGGGAGCGGTGCCTGTCGGCTCGTTGATGAACACCATGCCGGTCTCGATGCGTTCGGCAAGCTTGCGGCCACGCTCGACATCGCTGGTATGGATCGAGCCACCCAGACCGTAAGGCGAGTCATTGGCCAGTGCGATGGCGGCATCGTCGTCAGCCACGGGGTAGACGATGGCGGCCGGACCGAAGATCTCTTCGTAGAAGATCGGGTTATCCTTGGTCACGCCGGTCAGCAGCGCTGCCTGCATGAAGAAGCCTTCGCGGTCGAGCTGCTTGCCGCCCACGACCAGCTTCGCACCGTTAGAGACGGCCTTTTCGACCTGGCTCAGGGCCAGCTTCATGGCGTTTTCGCTGCTCATCGGCCCATGGGTCACGCCCTGTTCCAGTGGGTCGCCATAGCGGAACTCGGCGATGGCATCGGAGAGACGACGGACGAACTCGTCGGCAAGCGATTCATGCACGATCATGCGTTTGGCTGCTGTGCAGACCTGACCGTTATTGGACATGCGACCGGCAACAGCGTTGGGGATCACCTCATCCAGATTGGCGTCTTCGAGCACGATGAACGGGTCGGAACCGCCAAGCTCAAGCGTGGTCTTCTTGAGCGCCTTGCCTGCCTGGGCGGCGACCGCGCTGCCCGCACGCTCGCTCCCTGTCAGGGCAACACCGCGGACTTCGGGGCGGGCGATCAGCTCTTCAGATACATCGTTGTCGATGAAGAGATTGGTCCATGCTCCCTTCGGGGCCCCGGCTTCGACGAACAGGGCCTCGAAGGCGAGCGCACATTGCGGTACGCCGGGCGCGTGCTTGGCCAGCACGACATTGCCTGCCATCAGGTTCGGGCCAGCGACGCGGGCGAGCTGGTAATAAGGGAAGTTCCAGGGTTCCACGCAGTAGATGACACCCAGAGACTGGCTCAGCACGGTGGCACGTCCCTTGGCGACTTCAATCTCGCGCGGAGCGAGGAATTTCTCTGCGTTCTCGGCGTAATAGCGCAGGATTTTTGCTGAAAGCTCAGTTTCCGCGATGGATTCCGGCAATACCTTGCCCATTTCGATGGCGATGAGGCGTGCGTATTTTTCCTTGTTCTGCTCAAGGATTTCCGCAGCCTTCAGCACAATGGCCTTGCGCTCGTCAAAGCTGCGATGGCGCCAGTCGCTGTTATAAAACTCGTGGGCAGCCTCGAGTTTCTCGAAGGCCTGGGCCTTGGTGTGAAGCTCGAATTCGCGCTCGGTCTTGCCGGTTGCCGGGTTGATTGTCCGATAAAGGCTCATCGTGATGGCTCCTTTCTTGAGGACCCCCGGCCTCACGGTCGGGTGATCTGCATGGTTTCAGAAAGGCCGAGCCGCGGGATGGTTGCGTGATTTTTTATGCGAAAGACTGTGTCAGCGGGGGCAGGAGCATGGCGATGCAGCGCAGAAAACAGGGAATCAGACAGGGGAATTGGCTTGGCTTTCAGGGCTGTGAGTGGTTACTTCCGTTTCTGTCGAAGGTCTCGCGCAAGCGAGTGAAAAGGGAATGCCGAACGGGCTGGCAGATCCGCTCAGGATCGGGCTTGCGGCGGCAGCTGTCCCCGCAACTGTGAGCGGTGAGTTCCTGCTCGGGCCACTGGGAGCGTGCTTCCGGGAAGGCGCAGGATATGATGACCCGCGAGCCAGGAGACCTGCCTTCGTCTTTGCTGCCATGGCAGCCGGACGGGACGATCCGGCAGCCGGAGACCAGGTTTTGTTCAATCACGCGTTTGAAAGCCCCTTGCGCCACCGGACAGGGATGACGCGCTCATGACGATGGTGAGCGGGGGGATAAACCCGCCTGAGAAAAGCCTGCGTCTGCGTATCTCGATCCTTGGCCTGTGTCTGATACTGGTCAATCTGGGCTTGTGGATCTGGAGCTTCCTCCTGCTGCGTGACAGGCCTCTTCTGCTTGGCAATGCCTTGCTGGCTTATGGTTTTGGCCTGCGTCATGCAGTCGATGCCGATCATATCGCGTCAATCGATAACGTAACGCGTAAGTTCATCCAGATGGGGCGTCAGCCGCTTCTGACAGGGTTCTGGTTTGCCATCGGTCATTCTCTTATCGTTGTGCTGGCGGCGTTGGGAACGGCATTGCTGTCTCAGGCGATGCAGGACCGTTTTGGCGCCTGGCGTGATATCGGCAGCGTGACCGGCACGCTGATTTCAGCCGGCTTTCTGTTTGCGCTGGCGATAACGAATTTCATCGTGCTGCGTGGCGCCTGGCGTGCCTGGCGTCATGTGAAGTCTGGCGGTGCGGTTGAGGAAATCGACATCGATGCGTTGCTGGCCAAGGGGGGGCTGCTGGCCCGTCTGCTGACGCCGCTTTTCAGGCTCGTCTCCAGAAGCTGGCATATGGTGCTGCTTGGCTTCTTGTTCGGTCTGGGCTTCGATACGGCGACAGAGGTGTCCCTGCTCGGCCTGTCTGCCTCTCAGGCCAGTCATGGCGTTTCGGTTGCGACCATCATGATCTTCCCGGCGCTTTTTGCAGCTGGCATGGCCCTGATCGATACGGCTGATGGCGTGCTGATGCTCGGGGCCTATCGCTGGGCGTTTGTCGATCCACTGCGCAAGCTGCGCTACAATATCATCATCACCCTGATCTCGGTCATTGTGGCTGTCGGGATCGGCAGCATCGAAACGCTGAAACTGCTGGGAGACAAGATCGGCTTCGAAGGGCGTTTCTGGCAGCTCGTTTCACTGGTGAGTGACAGTTTCAACCAGATCGGCTTTATCGTGATCGGCCTCTTCGTGCTGGCCTGGATGGCCTCGCTGATCTTTTATCGCGTCGACAGGCGTCGCCGGGGATAAAGTCCGAACCGCCCCATCGACACATGAGTTTGCCTTGCGGCGGCGTCAGAAACTGGCGCCGATACGCATCTGGAAGCTGCGCCCTATCAGGGCTTCATAGTAACGGGTGAGGTTGTAGATGCCGGAATCTTTCGGCAGGGCATCGGTGATATTGTTGATCACGAAATTCGTTGAAAGGTTTTTCGTGATTTCGTAGCCGAGCGAGAGATTGAACTGGGCAAAGGCCGGGCGCTTATTGGCCTCATAACGTGTGGAGGGCACCTGAAGCATGAAAAGGCTCGGCCCGTACCACATCGTCTGCCATTGCGCCGTGAGCGCGCCGCGCTGCCAGGTGGTGTTGAGTGTGAAATTATCCTTGGGCGACGCCGTGCTTCCCGCCAGCAGATAGGTGGTGGAGAGGTAACGCTGCTGGCTTTTGAGGTAATGAACGTAATTGCCCTGCAGATCGACCGTGCCGAAATTGTCGGACAGGCCGAGGCGTCTGAGAGGCAGGATATAATCAAGCGTCGTCTGAAGCGCCTGCGTTTCATAGCTGGCGATATTATAATAGCCGGACTGGAACGAGGTGATCTGTCCGGAGGAATTACGCCTGAAGGTCGAGCAGAACGGGTTGCTCTCATAATCGGCGGAATCATAGCAGGCAGCGAGCAGGTTGCTGGCGCTCAGATAGGTAATGGCGTCAGCAACTTTCACATCGACAAACGAGGCCTTCATGTCGAAACCGCGTATGAAATGAGGGCGAAATTCGAGACTGCCTGTAAAGCTTCTGGAATGTTCATTGCGCAGATGCGCATTGCCTCCTGCTGAGCCCGGTAAAGAGTAGGATTCGAAGTTTGACGTGAAATTCCGGGGCAGGCCCGCCTTTGCACAATTGGCAGCGCGCAGGGCCGGATTGGGGCCAGACGTGATGCTGGCGCTCGAGCAGGGGTCGGTTCCGCTCTCATAGGTGGTCGAACGTGGTGAATAGAGTTCACCGACAGACGGATTGCGAACGGAAACGGCGTAGTTGCCGCTCAGTCCGAAATCGCGCATCGGCCACCAGGATGCGCCCGCCATATAGGTCCAGTAGGCACCGGTGATACTGTTATAAGTCAGGCGCCCATTGGCTGTGAGCGAAAGATGATAGATGCCGGGCATATGCATGCCGGGCGAGACGAGCGGCACGTCGAGTTCGCCAAAGCCCTCATGGGTATGATAGGCGCCGCCCGTGGCCGGAATGACGGCATCATTGCCATATTGTAGCACCGTGCCATCTGCCTGTTCCCAGCCGCTGAGATAGGTGCCGGGGCTGAAATGATAAGCTTCGCGCCGATGCTCGTAACCAAGATCCCAGCGTATAGCGCCAGCAGGAAGTCGGAAAACGGTGGAACTGATTTCAGCCTGCAGATCGCGCTGCGTGTTGCGGTTTGACGAACGCGAGATCGCTGTCACGTAATCGCGTGCGGCCTGGCTCATCTGGTTGTAGCCGAACGGGTTCAGGGGCGCGCAAACGGCGCTACGTGTGGCAATGGGCGCGTTTTCATAACCGGGTGCACATTCGATCGTTCCATCGGCAGCACGCACGGCATTCAGGGCATTGACCAGATTTGGGATGACCAAAGAGGGTTGGGTGGTCACATTGGTGTAGCGTGTATATTCGCCGTTGGTCTTCCATTTGAAGTCGCGGTTCAAAGCCCTGAAATCACCGTGCAAACCACCCTGAAAGCGGAACATCTGCAGGGTGGTGCGGTAATAGCCAGTGTCCAGATCCTGGTTGAGACGGTTCAGATAGAACTGGTCTGTCGGCAGACCATTCGCGGCCAGAGCGTTTTTAATGGTGCTGCTTTCTGTACTGGTCAGATAGGGGTTGTCGGTGCTCAGCGCGAGCGGTCCGTTAACCACCCCTTCAGTAAAATAGCTGCTGCTTTGCGGGCCATCGCTGTTGGATGTCAGGGCATTATCGAAAGCGGCGCTGCTGAAGGTGCCGTTATTGACTTGGTTCGATGAACTGCCTCTGGCATACCAGCCCTGCCATGTGGCGTGGAGATGATCCGTCAGATCATAATGACCCAGAAGCGTGAGATTGAGCCTGTCAGAGGGGGTGCGCATCTGGATGTAATTGCGCAAGGCCAATCCGTCACCGCCGATACCTAGCGCATTATCCCCCTTGAGCAGGGTGCCGCTGTTGAACGGGACGAGTGACTGGCCATTCTGGCTGAAAACCAGAGGTGTGCCGTTTGCGCTGGCAATGCCTGCATCGGCAAGCCCGGCATAGGTCGCGCCGTATAGCCCCCCGTAGACAGGAAGATCGCCGTAATTTCCCGTCAGGGTGGGCATGCCTGTCAGCGAATTCTGTATATAGCGCGTGCCCGGGCCGAGCACGAATGTATAGGGTGAATTCTGCCCCAGCGCGGCGCGATGATAGATGACGGCATTCTCGCCGAAACTGTCAGGCCGGTCACTGGCGAGCATACCCGCCTGGTTACGGTATTCGAGATCGAAAACCAGTCCGCCACGATCATGGTCGAACCCTGTTCCTGCCTTGAAGGCGATCTTCTCGGCTGCGTTGTCGAGTTTCTGCGACCAGTCTCCCTGCGCGTTGAGCGAGACCCCTTTGTAATGATCATCGAGTTCGTAGTTGATCACGCCAGCCACGGCATCGGCGCCATAGGCGGCGCCAGCGCCTCCGAGACGCGTATCGATCGATTTGATCAATGATGTCGGCAGGGCGCTGATATCGACTTCGGAACCCGGCCCGACACCATAGATCGAGGCGGTAGCACCGCCCCCCATGCGCATGCCATCCACAAGTGTAAGGGTGCGCTGTGACCCGAGATTGAGCAGACTGACGAAGGATTGCCCCGCACCGAAAGCGCTCTGGGTGCCGAGAGGCGAGTTGTCGCCAACACTTACCGCCGGATTTTCACGCAGCAGGGCCAGACCCAGATCGAGATAGCCGCGCCGCTGCAACTGGTCTGCACTCAGGGTCGAACCGGCCATGACATTGGTGAGGCGCGATTGTGTGAGTCGTGTTCCGGTAACGTAAAGCATCTCTGTGCCAGAGGGAGGGGCCGTTACGGGAGCAGAAAGGGCTGCTGCCTTGACGGCCACGCTACCGGAGGTCTGCTTCGTGGCATCATGAGGGGCGTGCGCGGTATTGCGTTTTTTTGCATCCAGATGATTGTGTTTCGTTTCCGTATCAGCAACCGCGATGGTAGAAAGCGCGGTGCTTCCGGCCAGAAGAGTGACAAGGAATGTAACGATCTTCTTGTGATGAATACCCAGAATTGCTGCGTGTCCGGGAAGCTTCATCGATCTGGCCTTGTGCTCGTTTTGTGATCTGGGAAACGTTATTTATTGCCTATTCACGATGGGGCGAAACAAGTCTCGCGCTAATGTCGCTGAAATGGCGCGGAATGTTGTATATTAATCACGGTTTTGCGATAGTGAGCACTACTTAATGCAAGGCTGAGCAACAAATTAATGGATTTTCGGGCAGTTGCCGATACTTTGAGGGGACGTTGCGCGTCGAAATACGCGTCTATCCGGATAGTCCTATCTGTATTGCAGAGAGCCCACGTGTAGATACCGGGGGGGGGCGACATTGTCATATTGGCGTGTTATTCCCTTGCCGTCTGGCCTGTAAAATGGAAATTCCCACAACCCTATTCGGGAGGTGTGACCAACCTCCCATGGTCAGCCAAGCCGATATGCAGGGCTGTGCTGCGCGGGTGCCAAAGGCGATGGTGCAGTCTGACAGATTTTGTTCAGTGACGCAGAAGGGATAATGCATCCTGTCTGTGCGCGGTATCATGCGACCGGTATTCTGGAAGGAGGCCAGATCATATGCGTCTGTACGTTTCCTTTCGCTGACATCGGGGCAATATCAGGTAAAAAAAGCAGCCCATTGAGGGGATATGAGAAATTTTTATAAGAAAAATCATAAATCAAGATGAAATACTTATAGTTATATCGTTATTTAATCTACGATAAATTTTATCATTGCTTATAAAAAGTATTTTTTATGATTTTTCATAATTATATTTTATTGTTTGCAAATGAGAAATATCATAATATCCATTACTGCTAGTAAAAATTTATTGTCTCAAATCTTTGTAAAATAAATAGAGCGGTAAGGTAATATTTCCTCAGCCTGATGATAAAAACAACAATGTTGATTTGCATCAATGATCGGAAAATTCTGGGCGCCCACTATGGGGTTATCAGGAACGCGACCTTTCTTATGGTCGCGAAGTCCAGATTTGGTTGATAATTGTTATCAACTTGAGTCGGGATTGAAAGAGGGAATGGATCTTTCCGATGCCGCTGAAGCTGCGCGAACTCAACAGGGCTCTTCATGTCAGAACGCGCGTCGGAGTGGGTAGCCTGCGCTCACGGCGCCCCGACTATGTCTCCTATCTTCCTCCTTGCAATCATGCTTGTCCCGCGGGGGAGAACATCCAGGGCTGGCTGTCTCTGGCTGAAAAGGGAGAATACGAGGCGGCGTGGCGTCTGCTGACGCAGGAAAACGCATTGCCCGCTATTCACGGTCGTGCCTGCTATCATCCCTGTGAAGGTGGCTGTAATCGCGCGGATATGGATGCCCCCGTGGCCATTCATGAGGTCGAGCGTTTCCTGGGCGATCGCGCAATGGAGTCGGGCTGGGTGGTCGAGACTGCTCCCGCTTCGGGCAGGAAGGTACTCGTGGTGGGGTCTGGCCCGGCAGGTCTGGCCTGTGCCTATCACCTTTCCCGCCTTGGTCATGAAGTCGAGATAAGAGAGGCTTCGGCGCGTGCTGGCGGGATGCTGGCCTATGGGATTCCGGCCTATCGACTGCCGCTTTCGGTGCTCGATGCAGAGATTGACCGTGTTCTGTCCATGCCGGGCGTCTCGCTGCGCTGCAATGCGCCGGTGACAGACATACGTAGTGTGATGGAGCAATCCGGGTTCGATGCGGCGTTTATCGCGGTAGGGGCGGCGCGTGCGCTCACCATGGCGCTGCCGGTCGATGGAAAACGCCGCGTGATGGAGGCCATCGATCTGCTGCATCAGGTGCGCGAGGGCGCCCGGCCCGACCTTGGGCAGGTGGTGGCTGTGATCGGGGGCGGCAACGTTGCGATGGATGCTGCCCGCACGGCAAGACGTCTGGGCGCGCAGAATGTGTTCATGGTCTATCGACGCGACCGCGACCATATGAGCGCCCTGTCCGAAGAGATCGAGGCGGCGCAGGAAGAGGGCGTGACCATTCGCTATTGCAGTGTGGTCAGGCATTTCGGCCCCGAAGGTGTCGAGATCGATACGATCACCCTTGGTGCCGATGGCAGTATCACGCCGACAGGTGAAACCGAGATCGTTGCGGCTGACTCGGTCATTCTGGCCATTGGTCAGCATGCCGATCTCTCTCTCTGCGCGGGATTTGCCGATATCGCCATCGGCAAGGGCGATGTCCTGCAGGTCGATCGCGCTTTCATGACCGGGCACGCCGGTATTTTCGCAGGCGGCGACTGTGTGCCGGGAGCGCGCACCATGACCACCGCAACGGGGCATGGCAAACATGCGGCACGTGCCATTGATGCCTTTCTGAAAGGCGAGGCTCTGCCCGAGAAAAAGCCGCGCGATATCGTGACATTCGACATGCTGAACATGCCCACCTTGCTCGAGGCCGGGCGTGAAGAGGCTGTGGAGCTTCCTCCAGCCCGACGGTCGGGGTTTGAAGAGATCATCGCCGGTCTGGCCGAGCACGAAGCACGACGTGAGGCGGGGCGCTGCCTCTCCTGCGGCAATTGCTATGAATGCGATAATTGCTACGCCGCCTGTTCCGAACAGGCGATCACCCGGCTCGGCAAGGGGCAGGGTTATGCGATTTCGGCGGATCTGTGCACGGGATGTGGCGATTGTGCCGCGCAATGCCCCTGCCATGCCATTGCCATGACGCCCGAAGCCGAAGGCAGCGCGACAGCGTCTGACGGGATCGGCGAGCTGGTTTCTCCGACAAAATTCGTGGTGCGGGCATGAGCGCGACAAAAGAGGGCATGAAAATGAGCCGCAAGAATGCAGAAAGCACCGTCAAGGCCGTGCCCGCTCCGGAAACTGGCGCTTCGGGCGCCAGAATGACCACGCTCGATGGCAATGCTGCTGTCGTTCATGTGGCGTATCGCGTGAACGAGATCTGCGCGATCTATCCCATTACCCCCTCTTCACCCATGGCAGAGACAGCCGATAGCTGGGCCTGTGAGGGCGTGAAAAACCTGTGGGGCAATGTGCCCATCGTGCAGGAAATGCAGGCCGAAGGTGGCGCAGCAGGCTGTGTGCATGGTGCGTTGCAGAGTGGCGCCCTGACCACGACATTCACGGCCTCTCAGGGTCTTCTGCTCATGATCCCCAATCTCTACAAGATTGCGGGTGAGCTTTCCTCGACGGTGGTGCATGTGGCGGCGCGCGCCCTTGCCGCCGGGGCATCGTCGATTTTCGGCGATCATCAGGATCTGATGGCGGTGCGCCAGACCGGGTTTGCCCAGCTTGGCGCAGCATCGGTGCAGGAAGGGCATGATCTGGCGATCATCGCCCAGGCGGCGACCCTGGCCTCGCGTGTGCCTTTCATTCATTTCACTGACGGCTTTCGCACGTCGCACGAATATAATTCGCTCGCCCTAGTGCCTGACGACCAGATCAGGGCGATGATTAATGAGGATCTGGTGCGCGCCCATCGCGCCCGCGCACTGAGCCCGGATAACCCTTTCATCCGGGGGACGTGGCAGAACCCCGACACCTATTTTCAGTCACGCGAGGCGGTAAACAGCTTCTATCAGAAGACACCGGCAATCGTGCAGGGAATGATGGACCGGTTTGCGTCGCTGACCGGGCGTCACTACAGCCTGTTTCGCTATGACGGGCCGAAAGACGCAAGGCGCGTCGTCATCGCCATGGGTTCCGGTGCCGAGGTGGTGCGTGAAACGGCAAACTGGCTCAACGCGCAAAACCCGGATGAGAAGATCGGCGCCTTGCAGATCCTGCTCTATCGTCCTTTTGACGCCGAGGCCTTTCTCGCCGCCCTGCCGCGCAGCGTGGAGCGCATAGCGGTTCTGGATCGCACGAAAGAGCCAGGCGCACCGATGGAGCCCCTCCATCTCGAGGTGCTCTCGGTACTCGCCGATGCCGTGGCGACCGGAAGATTTCCCCATATGCCCCGCGTGATTGGCGGGCGATACGGTCTGTCTTCCCGTGACTTCCATCCCGGCATGGCCAAGGCTGTTTTCGATGAACTCGCCCGCCCCGAGCCGAAAAACAGTTTCACCATCGGGCTGATCGACGATGTGACGCATCTGAGCCTTGAGTATGACGAGGCTTTCGACATCGAGCCCGAAGGTACGACACGCTGCCTGTTCTACGGCCTTGGGGCTGACGGGACAGTGGGCGCCAACAAGAACAGCGTCGAGATCATTGGCGAGATAGAGGGGCGCTATGCCCAGGCCTATTTCGATTATGACTCGCATAAATCCGGTGCCGAAACCGCCTCGCATCTGCGCTTTGGCAATGCCCCCATCAATGCGCCCTATCTGATCCGCCATGCCGATTTCGTGGCCTGCCACAAATTCGGCTTTCTTTTTCGGCGTGATCTGCTCGGTGCCGCAAACAGGGGCGGTATCTTCCTGCTGAACAGCCCTTATGGGCCCGATGAGGTCTGGGACCAGCTGCCGCGCAAGGTGCAGGATCAGATCATCGACAAGAAGCTACGTTTCTATGTGGTCGACGCGTCCAGCGTCGCGCAGGAGATCGGTCTCGGCCAGAGAACCAATACGATCCTCCAGACCTGCTTCTTCCATCTGGCGGCAATCCTGCCTGCCGAACAGGCCGTGGCGTCGATCAAGGCCTATATCGAAAAATCCTATGGCGCCAAGGGGCGCAAGATCGTCGAGCTGAACCACAAGGCGGTCGATGCTGCTGTGGCGGCGTTGCATGAGGTGACGGTGCCCGGACGTGCCGAAGGCAGTCGGGAAATGCCAGCCATCGTGCCCCCCGAAGCACCCGGTTTCGTGCAGCGTGTGACGGCTGAGATCATGGCCGGGCGCGGCGAGTTGATTCCCGTCAGCGCGATGCCTGTCGATGGCACTTTCCCCGGCGGCACGACACGCTATGAAAAGCGTAATATCGCGCTCGAAGTACCAGTCTGGGAGCCGGCAAGCTGCATCCAGTGCGGTCAGTGCAGCATTGTCTGCCCGCATAGCGTCATTCGTGCCAAGACCTATGACACTGCGCGTCTGGAAACGGCGCCAGCCCAGTTCAAATCGGCGCCGATCAACGCCAAGGGCTATCCCGACTCCCGCTATACCTTGCAGCTCTACGTCGAAGACTGCACAGGCTGTGGCGTCTGTGTCGAAAACTGCCCGGCCATAGACCCTCAGACGCAGGAACGTGCCATCAACATGGCCGACAAGCTGCCCCTGTTGCAGGGCGAGCGCGAGAATATCGGGTTTTTCGAGAGTCTGCCCGAGATGGATCGCACCCAGGTCAACCCGACCACGATCAGGGGTGTGCAGTTCTATGAGCCACTCTTCGAGTTCAGCGGGGCCTGCGGCGGATGCGGTGAAACGCCCTATCTCAAACTCGTCTCGCAGCTTTTCGGTGACCGTCTGCAAATTGCCAATGCGACAGGGTGCTCGGCCATTTTCGCGGGCAATACGCCGGCCCATCCCTGGAAGGCCAATGCCGAAGGGCGTGGTGTGGCGTGGTCGAATTCCCTTTTCGAGGATAATGCCGAATTCGGTCTCGGCTTTCGTCTTGCCATCGACAAGCAGACGGAGCTTGCACGCAGCCTCGCCGAGCAGATGAAAGAGCGTATCGGCCCCGATCTGGTTCAGGCCCTGCTTGATGCGCCGCAGGAAAGCGAGTGGGATTTCGCCATCCAGCGCGAGCGCGTGTCCACGCTGAAAAAGACGCTGGCAGGCGCGACTGAGCCCGAGGCCGAGATGCTGCTCTCGGTTGCCGATCATCTCGTGCGCCGCTCGGTATGGATCATCGGTGGTGACGGCTGGGCCTATGATATCGGCTATGGCGGTCTCGACCATGTTCTGGCGCAGGACCGCAACGTCAATATTCTGGTGCTGGATACCGAGGTCTATTCCAATACGGGTGGTCAGTCCTCCAAGGCGACGCCACTCGGCGCCTCGGCCAAATTCGCGGCGGCAGGCAAGCGCGTGCCACGCAAGGATCTGGGGCTCCAGGCCGTGTCTTACGGCAATGTGTACGTGGCGCAGATCGCCCTTGGCGCCGACCCGGAACAGGCACTCATCGCCATGCGCGAAGCCGAGGCTCATGACGGGCCATCGCTCATCATCGCCTATTCGCAGTGCATCGCCCATGGCATCGACATGCGCGACGGCATGAAGCAGCAGGCTCGTGCGGTGGCTTCGGGGTACTGGCCGCTCTTCCGCTTCGATCCGGCCATGCGCAAGGAGGGCCTCAATCCGTTCCAGCTGGATTCAACGCGCCCGCGTATCCCGTTCAAGGATTATGCCTATCGCGAACTGCGTTACAAAACGCTCTCGCGCACCAATCCCGAGCAGGCAGAGCATCTACTGCATCAGGCCGAAGCGTCAGCCCTGGAGCGCTATCGCCTTTATGAGGATATGGCGGCCCGCGATGGCAGGCGTTTCCTCCCGCATTGGGAAGACGTGCAGTAAGGCGCGCCAGGAGGGCTTTTTCCCCTCCCGTCCGAAAAGGGGCGGAAAGGGGAGTTTTCAGGCGGGCGCATTTCAGGAAAGAGCGAGCAATGAACACTGTGGCACCCGATGCGGCACAGTTTACCAACAGAACCATTTTTGACGGGCTGATTGCGCGCGCTGCCGCACTTGGTGCCGTGCCTTATGCCATTATCTGGCCCTGTGAGGCGCATGCCCTGGCAGGCGCGCTCCAGGCTGCAGAGCGTGGCATTCTGGTGCCGGTACTGGTGGGTGATTCGACGCTTATCAGCACTGCGGCGCACGAGGCCGGGCTTTCGCTCGCAGGCCATCGCATTGTCGAGGCCGCCACGCCGGCTCTGGCTGTCAAACGGGGTATCGAGCTTGTGCATGGTGGCGAGGTGCATGGTCTGGCCAAAGGCAGCCTTCATACCGACACGCTCATGCATGGTGTGGTAGCACAGGAAAGCGGATTACGCACCGGGCGTCGCATGAGTCATGTGTTCGTCATGGCGGTGGCAAGACGGTCGGAGCCGGTTTTCATTACCGATGCCGCCATCAACATCACGCCCGATCTCACGACAAAGCAGCATATCGTGCAGAACGCCATCGATCTGCACCAGGCGCTTGGCTTTGGCGCACCGCGCGTTGCCATCCTCTCGGCGGTTGAAACCCTCAATCCGAAAATTCAGGGAACGCTCGACGCGGCTTGTCTGAGCAAGATGGCCGAACGCGGCGAGATTACCGGCGGGTTGATTGACGGCCCTCTGGCGCTCGATGGCGCGGTCGATCCGACCGCCGCGAAAATCAAGAACCTGACCTCGCCCGTTGCGGGGCGGGCACAGATACTGGTCGTGCCGGACCTTGAAGCCGGGAATATTGTGGTCAAGGCGCTCAGCTTCCTGGGCCAGGCAAGTTCGGGCGGTATTGTGCTGGGGGCCAGCGTGCCTGTCCTGCTGACAAGCCGCGCCGACAGCATAGAAGCCCGCCTCGACTCAGCGGCTCTTGGCGCTCTTTACGCCCGTGCCCTCAAGGAGCAGGCGGGATAACGAGAAGGCCGCAGTCGCGATGGAATGAGGGCAACGCCTCGCCTCCCAGGCGGAGGCGAGGCAGCGAAGAGGCTGGCTTGTTGGCCAGCCTCTTCTTGCGTCAGAACAGGTTGAATTTGCGGGTCAGGGGCAGGGTTTCTGCGGGTTCGATGCCGATGGCTTCGCCGTCGATGCGTACCTCATAGGTTTTCGGGTCGACCGTTACCTTCGGTGTCGCGTCGTTCAGCTTCATGTCTGCCTTGCCGATGCCACGGCATTTGCGCACGGCTTCGATGCGCTTGCCCAGCCCGTAAGACAGCACGCCCTGCTCCGTGATAGAGGCCTCGCTGACGAACAGGATCGAGGTGCCTGCCGTGCCGCGTGCCTTGGCCGCAAACATCGGGCGCATCAGCACGGGCTGCGGCGTCGGGATGGAGGCATTGGCGTCACCGATCTGGGCAAAGGCAATGAAGCCGCTTTTCAGAACGAGTTCAGGCCGTGTGCCGAAGAAAGCAGGCTGCCAGAGCACCAGATCGGCAATCTTGCCCTTTTCGATCGAGCCGATCAGATGACCCATGCCGTGAGCAATGGCTCCGTTGATCGTGTATTTCGCGACATAGCGCTTGATGCGGAAATTGTCGTTTCGAACGGAATCTTCCGGCAGCTTGCCACGCTGGCGCTTCATCTGGTCGGCAATCTGCCAGGTGCGCGTGATGACCTCGCCCGCGCGCCCCATGGCCTGGCTGTCTGATGTCATCATCGAGATCGCGCCGATATCGTGCATCACCCCTTCTGCCGCGATGGTGTTGGGGCGGATGCGGCTTGCGGCAAAGGCCACGTCTTCGGGGATATGCTTGTCGAGGTGATGGCAGACCATGAGCATGTCGAGATGCTCGGCCACGGTATTGACTGTATAGGGGTTGGTCGGGCTGGTCGAGCTGGTCAGGATATTCGGCTCGCCGCAGACACGCATCAGGTCAGGGGCATGACCGCCGCCAGCGCCTTCGGCGTGGTAGGTGTGAATGGTGCGGCCAGCGAAAGCCTTGATCGAATCCTCTACCGTGCAGCTCTCATTGATCGTGTCGGTATGGATCGTGACCTGCACATCGTAATCATCGGCCATGGAGAGGCAGGTATCGATGGCGGCAGGGGTGGTGCCCCAGTCTTCATGCAGCTTCAGACCGCCAGCACCGGCCAGGATCTGCTCTTTCATGCCGTCAGGCTTGGAGGAGTTGCCGCGCCCGGTGAACACCAGATTGACGGGAATATCGTCCGTCGCCTGCATCATGAGCTTGAGATAGGCGGGGTTTGGCGTGCAGGTGGTGGCAAGCGAGCCGGTTGCCGGACCCGTGCCGCCGCCTACCAGCGTGGTGATGCCGCTCGATGCCGCCGTGAAAGGCTGCTCGGGGCAGATATAATGGAAATGCGTATCCACGCCGCCAGCGGTCAGGATCTTGCCTTCGCCCGAGATCACCTCGGTATTCACGCCGATGATCAAATCGGGGTCCACCCCGGTCATGACGTCGGGGTTACCGGCCTTGCCAATCCCGGCGATCTTGCCGTTCTTGATGCCGACATCGGCCTTCACGATACCGGTATAGTCGATGACCACAACATTGGTGATGACGCAGTCGAGCGCGCGGCTGGAATCGACGCCGGTCATCTGCCCCATGCCATCGCGGATCACCTTGCCCGCGCCGAACATGCATTCATCGCCGTAGCTGATGAAATCCTTTTCGATTTCGGCATAGAGGCAGGTATCGCCCAAGCGGATCCGGTCGCCGGTCGTGGGACCGAACAGGGAGGCGTAATCGGCGCGCGTAATCTGATAAGCCATGATGATGCTCCCCTGTTTCAGTCTTTGTTGGCGAAGGCGCGGGCACCCACGCGATCGAGCGTGTTGCGCCGATTGGCCGCCCCCACCTGACCATCGGCAAGGTTGTTGCCGCCGCGAATGACGCGATTGCCGGCAATATCGATCAGGGTGACAGTCTTGGTTTCGCCGGGTTCAAAGCGGATGGCCGCTCCAGCCGGGACATCCAGACGCTTGCCATAAGCCGCCTCGCGGTCGAATTTCAGCCTCGGATTGGCCTCGACGAAATGGAAATGGCTGCCAATCTGGATGGGGCGCAGATCGGTATTGGTCACGTCGATTTCGAGGGTCGGACGGCCCTCATTGAGCGTCAGCGTGCCCTCATCGGCGTCGATGGCGCCCGACACATCCTCGCCGCCGGGGCCGAACAGGGCGGCATCGGGCAGGGGCAGAAAGCTGCCGAACAGCGCCAGGGCAAGATCGCCCTCGGCACGGGTGATGGGCGACTGCACGGCAACGAGCTTGGTGCCATCGGGAAATGTGCCCTCGATATGCACCTGGGCCACCAGATCGGCCACGCCGGGCTGAACCTCGCGCTTGCCGAGAATGGTACCGCCCATGGCCATGAGCTCGGCTACCGAGTGACGCCCGTCGCGGATCAGTTCGAGCAGCACGGTCGAAATGAGCGCCACGGCTTCGGGGTAGTTCAGCCTCAGCCCGCGCGCCAGACGACGCTGGGCCAGAAGACCTGTTGAAACAAGAGTGAGTTTATCGACTTCATATGGCGCCAGATGCACGATCCTGCCCTTTCGTCCGTGTCGGTTCGCAACCGCGTTTTCGCCCTTGATGGTTAGACAAAAACGGCCGGAACCGGACTACGCATTTCTGCGTAGAGCAAAGGGCACGGGACAAAGGGACAGGACGCAGAGGTGGGGTCAGATCGCCACGTAGCGGCGTACGTCGTCAGCCTCGAGTGTTTCGGCTGCTCCGGATACGACCACACGCCCACGGTCCAGCACGACGATCTGCTGGGCAAGTTCGAAGGCGAAATCGAAATACTGCTCGACCAGAAGAATGGCCATGTCACCACGCTGGCGCAGGCTGTCGATGACGCGCCCGATATCCTTGATGATGCTGGGCTGAATGCCCTCCGTCGGTTCGTCCAGCACCAGCAGTCGGGGTTTGATGACGAGCGCGCGCGCAATGGCAAGCTGCTGCTGCTGGCCACCCGAGAGATCGCCCCCCCGGCGCGCCATCATTTTCGCGAGCACCGGAAACAGGTCAAAAATCTCGTCAGGCAGGCGTCTCTGCCCGCGCGGCAGAAGCGCCAGCCCGGTTTCGAGATTTTCGCGCACCGTCATGAGTGGGAAGATATCGCGCCCCTGCGGCACGGTGGCGATGCCACGACGCGCCCGCTCATAGGCAGGCAGGTTTGTGATATCTTCCCCCTCCCAGGTGATGCGCCCTGACGAGACGGCATGCATGCCGGTCACGGCGCGCAGCGTGCTGGTCTTGCCCACGCCATTACGCCCCAGAAGGCAGGTGACGGACCCCTGATGGGCTTCTAGCGAGACACCGCGCAGGGCAATGGCCGCGCCATAATGCATCTCGATCTGGTCAACAGTGAGCATGGCAGCCTCCTTAGCGCCCGAGATAGACTTCGATCACGCGCGGATCGGCGCTGACCGTGTCGAGATCGCCTTCTGCCAGAACCGTGCCCTCGTGAAGCACGGTTACGGTCACATCCAGGGCGCGCACGAAATCCATGTCATGTTCGACCACCACCACGCTGCGCGAGCGGTTGATGTCGCGCAGGAGATCGGCGGTGGCGGCAGTTTCCGCATCGGTCATCCCCGCAACGGGCTCATCTACCAGAAGCAGATCAGGTTCCTGTGCCAGCAACATGCCGATTTCGAGCCACTGCTTCTGCCCATGGCTGAGCCCGCCTGCCGGGCGTGTGCTTTCCGGGGCTAGGCGGATGGTGGCGAGCAGGGCTTCGATGCGCTGCACCTCCGATGAGGAGAGCCGTGCAAAAAGCAGCTTGTGCGGGCGACGCAACCCCTTGAGGGCCAGAAGGAGATTATCCCAGACACTCAGCGCCTCGAAGACGGTGGGCTTCTGGAATTTCCGCCCTATGCCAAGCTCCGCAATGGCGGGTTCATCCAGCCGTGTCAGATCATGCCCGCGAAACGAGACCGTTCCTGTATCGGGGCGTGTCTTGCCCGTGATGATGTCCATCATCGTGGTCTTGCCTGCTCCGTTGGGGCCGATGATGGCACGCATCTCACCCGGGGCGAGGCGGAGCGACAGGTTGTTGATGGCCCTGAATCCGTCGAAGCTGACGGAAACATCCCGCAGATCGAGAAGAGCGTCGGTCGTCATGCGTTTGATCCTTCGGGGTTGGTGATTTCAGGCATGACTTCTTCTTCGCGCTTGCGCGGCACGTGGCGCAGCAGCCCCATCACCCCATGCGGCAGGAAAAGCGTGGTGGCCAGAAACAGCGCCCCCAGCCCGTAGAGCCAGAATTCGGGCAGAATGGCGGTGAAGAGCGTCTTGCCCAGATTGACGAGAACTGCACCGATCACGGCGCCGGTCAGTGTGCCACGCCCGCCGACTGCCACCCAGATGACGGCTTCAATCGAATTGGCTGGGGCAAACTCGCCCGGATTGACGATGCCGATCTGCAGCACATAAAGGGCGCCACCAAGGGCTGCGATCAGGGCCGAAACGACCCAGACCAGCAGCTTGATCTGTTCAGGGCGGTAAGCCAGGAAACGCGTCCGGGATTCCGTGTCACGCACGGCGACCAGCAGCCTGCCATAGCGGCCGCCCATCAGGAAGCGCGCCCCCATCAGCACCGCCCCGAGAATGAGGCCGGTCAAGGCGAGAAGCGTGGCGCGTGTGCCGGGTGCCGTCAGGTCAAAGCCCAGAACATCTTTGAAGCCGGTCAGACCGTTATTGCCGCCAAATCCCATGCCGTTCTGGAAGAAGGCGAGCATGAGCGCATAGGTGAGCGCCTGGGTGATGATCGAAAGATAGACGCCAGAAACGCGCGAGCGAAAGGCCAGCCAGCCGAACAGGCCTGCCAGCACGGCCGGAACGCCCAGCATGAGGGCGAGGCTGATGGCGAAATGGTTTGACCCCCACCAGTACCAGGGCAGGCGATGCCATGAGAGGAAGACCATGAAATCAGGCAGGTCGGGATTGCCATACACACCGCGCGCACCGATTTCACGCGTCAGATACATGCCCATGCCATAGGCGCCCAGAGCGAAGAACGCGGCGTGGCCAAGGGTGAGAATACCGGCAAAACCCCAGACCAGATCGACCGCCAGTGCGAGCAGCGCATAGGAGAGATATTTGCCGCAAAGCGTCACGACGAAAGGCGAGACACTCAGCGCGCTGCTTTGGGGAAGGAGGCTGGCGAAGGCCAGAACCACCGCCAGCACGACGACGGCAAGCGCCGTCCAGCGTGCGCTGCGAAAGGAGAAGTCGGTGCTCATGATTCGATCCCCCGACCGCGCATCGGGAACATGCCGCGTGGATGACGCTGAATAAACAGGATGACGAGAACGAGCAGCAGGATCTTGCCCGAGACGGCGCCGATAAGCGGCTCGAGACCCTTGCCGCCGATGCCCAGAGCGAGAGCGGCCGCCAGACTGCCCCAGAGATTGCCCACCCCGCCGAACACGACGACGAGGAAACTATCGATGATATAGCCCTGGCCGAGATTGGGGCTGACATTATCGATCTGGCTGACAGCCACACCGGCCAGCCCGGCAATGCCCGACCCCAGCCCGAAGGTCAGGGCGTCGACACGTGCGGTACGGATACCCATGAGGGCTGCCATCCGGCGGTTCTGGGTGACGGCACGCATATGCAGCCCAAGTGGCGTGCGCTTGAGCACGAGCGTCAGAGCGGCCATGACGGCAATGGCGAAAAGGAAGATTGCAAGACGTACGGTGGTGATTTCAAGCCCGCCGAGCGCGAACGATCCGCCCAGCCATCCCGGCGTGGTGACCGCCACATTGGTCGGGCCGAACACCGAGCGTATGGCCTGTTGCAGGATGAGAGAGACACCCCAGCTTGCAAGCAGCGTTTCAAGCGGACGCCCATACAGGAAGCGGATCACGCTGCGTTCGATCAGAATGCCAAGCCCGCCACTGACGACAAAAGCGACAGGCAGGGCCAGGATCAGGCTGAAAGGCGCCAGCGCCGGTATATAGGCGGCGACCAGACGCTCGACCATGAATGTCGTATAGGCTCCAACCATCATCAGCTCGCCATGAGCCATGTTGATGACTCCCATCACCCCGAAGGTAATGGCAAGCCCCATGGCGGAAAGCAGCAGGACCGAACTCAGGCTGACGCCATAAAACAGATCCTGCCCGTAGCCCCAGAGCTTGAGACGGAAATCGATCGACGCTACGGCCTTGCCTGCGGCTTCGCGTGTCTGCGGGGCAAGGGGGACGAGCGTTGCGGCACGAGACAGCAGCGATTTGGCAGCCAGGCCTCCCTGCGCCTTGATGGCGGCCACTGCCGCCAGCTGTTCGGAGAGCGCAACGGGCGGGGCACCGGGGCTGAGGAGAATGGCAGCACGGGCGGCGTTCAGGCTGCCGGCCAGGCTTTTATTGGAGGGATCGGCCAGAGCCTTGTCGAGAACCGGCAGCATGGCGGCATCGGGATGGGCCTGGATCTGGGCAAGCGCATCGCGTCGCTCGGCCTGTGTCCCTTGGGCGAGGAGCAGTTCGGCACGCGCCGAGGCAAGGGTCTGCCGGACGCGGTTATTGAGCCTTACCGGGTGCAGACCGGTCAGATCGGCAGGGGCGTTCTGACCCGTGCGCGCGTCCACAAGACCAGTATCCGTGCGGATGTAAACCGTATCATTGCCAGCGAGCAGCTTATGCGCCTCGAGAGCCTGAAGGGCCGCGAGGGCTCTCGCCTCGCCCGAGCGCCCCAGTCTCTCGACGCCACGGATAATGGCGTCGAAATGGGTCGATGCCATGTCTGTATAGGCATCGGCCGGTGTCTGGACGGGCGCTGCGACGGAGGGCGCAGCCGGGGGCAGGGCAGGGGCTTCCTGCGCATAGGCAGGCTGACAGGCCAGCGCCGTGCAGAAGGCAAGAGCAAGGAGAGCCTTACGCATGGTGCGATCCGAGGCAGGCTTTCTTCTGGGTGTCGTAATTTCCGCAATTGACGGGTGCGGTCCAGTCACCGGTCAGATGCGCGGTTTCCGGCACATAGGGTGACCAGGCCTGGCCCGGTACTTCATGCGGCGTCTGCCAGACAACGTTGAACTGCCCGTCTTCCTGGATCTCTCCGATATAGACCGGCTTGGTGATGTGATGATTGGGCAGAACCTGCGCAATGCCGCCGGTGAGATTGGGCTGGCGCAGCCCCACCATGGCCGCGATGACCTTGTCATGATCGGTCGTGCCGGCTTTTTCGACTGCCTGAACCCAGAGATTGAAGCCGATATAATGGGCCTCCATCGGGTCATTGGTGGTGCGCTTGGGATTTTTCGTGAATTTATGCCAGTCGGCAATAAAGCTCTTGTTTGCGGGTGTGTCGATGCTTTCGAAGTAATTCCATGCTGCGAGCTGGCCCACGAGCGGTTTGGCATCCATACCCGCCAGCTCTTCTTCGCCGACACTGAAGGCCATGACAGGAATATCGGTGGCCGTGATGCCTTGGGCGCCGAGTTCCTTGTAGAACGGCACGTTCGCATCGCCATTGATGGTCGAGATCACGGCAGTCTTCTTGCCTGCCGAGCCGAACGCCTTCACCTGCGACACGATGGTCTGCCAGTCGGACTGACCGAAAGGCGTATAATTGATCATGATGTCGGCATCAGCGACGCCCTTGGATTTCAGATAGGCCTGCAGGATCTGGTTGGTCGTGCGGGGATAGACGTAATCCGTGCCGATGAGGGCAAAGCGCTTGGCGCCGCCGCCATCCTCGCTCATGAGATAATCGACGGCGGGAATGGCCTGCTGGTTGGGGGCCGCCCCCGTATAGAACACATTGCGGCTGCATTCCTGCCCCTCATACTGCACGGGGTAGAACAGGATGCCGTTCAGCTCTTCGAAAACCGGCAGGACCGATTTGCGCGAGACGCTGGTCCAGCAGCCGAAAACCGAAGCGACCTTGTCAACGCTCAGGAGCTGTCGCGCCTTTTCGGCAAAAAGCGGCCAGTTCGAGGCCGGATCGACCACCACGGCCTCGATGGGGCGGCCTAGCAGACCGCCTTTCCTGTTCTGGATATCCACCAGCATCAGCATGACATCCTTGAGTGTCGCCTCGCTGATGGCGAGCGTGCCCGAGAGCGAATGCAGGATGCCGATGCGGATCGGTTCGCCTGACGGGGCGGCCGCCCGTGCACGATCTGTGCCAGCCAGCATTGCCGCCGAGGCAGCAAGGGTGAAACGGGTGAAGGCGCGACGTGAGAGCGGCGGCGGACGGGTCATGGCTCGGGATTCCTTTTCGGATGCTGCCCGATTTGGTCCCAAAACAAGTGCCGCGGCCTATACGCAGTCTTGCGTATCGTGCGCTATGCTGCGGATATTGTTAACTCGACGATGGAATGAAGATGCCCCTCAATACGCGTCTGCGCGGGGAGGCGCGCCGTCTGCGCATCGTGCGTATGCGGCGCGACTATAATAGCTGGGTCGCCGATCAATCGACCGAGGATTATGCCCTGCGCTTTACGGCCAAGAGCGCGCGGGCCGCATCACCCCTGCGGGCGGCCCTGACCGCGCTGGGCTCGATCTCGTTCATGGCGCTCGAGGCGATCGGTGCGACGCTGACCCTGGCTTTTGGTTTCGGGAATGTCGCAGCGGCGGTGGCACTCGTCTGTCTGGTCATTTTTCTGGTCAGCCTGCCGATCACGATCGCGGCTGCGCGCAGCGGGCTCGATATCGATCTCCTCACTCGAGGGACGGGGTTCGGCTATATCGGCTCGACGCTTACCTCGCTGATCTATGCCAGCTTCACCTTCATTTTTTTCGGGATTGAAACAGCCATTCTGGCTGCCATGCTTGCGCATATCGACTCTCTGCCGCCCTGGATGACCAATCTCATAGCGGCTCTGATCGTCATTCCGCTGGCGGCAGGCGGGTTTCGTTTCATCGCGCGGTTCCAGATCCTCACGGCACCGCTCTGGCTTTTGCTTAATACGGTTCCCCTGCTCGCCGCTCTGTTCCTGCATCCCGAATGGCTCGGCAGCTGGGTGCATTTTTCTGGGTCCCCCAAGGTGGCGGGGCTCAATCTGCTCTCTGTCGGCAGCGCGGCCTCGGTGATGATGGTGCTGATCTGCCAGAGCGCGGAACAGGTCGATTTCCTGCGCTTTCTGCCCGAGCGCACGCGGGAGAACCGTTTTGGCTGGTGGGCGGCGGCTCTCATCGGTGGGCCTGGCTGGGTCGTGCTCGATGCGGTCAAGATCCTGGCAGGGTCGTTTCTGGCCTGTGCTGCGTTGCGTCTGGGGCTTGATGCGAGCGAGGCCGCCCAGCCGCAGGCGCTCTATCGTCTGGCCTATGGCACGTTTCTGCCGCCATTTTTTGCCCTGCTCGCCACGTTTCTGCTCATCCTGATCGCCCAGACACGGATCAATCTGACCAATGCCTATGCGGGATCTCTGGCCTGGTCGAATTTCTTCTCGCGCCTCACCCATAGTCATCCGGGGCGGGTTTTCTACATTTTCTTCACCATCGGTCTTGCGCTGATCCTGCTCGAAGCGGGCATTGTGAGCACTATCGAGACGGGGCTTGTTTTCTATGCCGTGCTGGCCACTGCATGGATGGGGTCGATCGTGGCTGATCTGGTGGTGTGCAAGCCTTTGGGCCTGAGCCCGAAGCAGATCGAATTTCGTCGTGCCATGCTGCCTGATCTCAACCCCGTCGGGCTGGGGGCGACAGTCTCTGGCGTGCTGCTGGGGTTGCTGGCCCTTGGGGGGCGCCTCGGCGTGGCGGCCCATGCTTTCGCGCCGTTCATCTCGCTTGGGGTGGCGCTGCTTGTGGCCCCTCTCATCGCCGTTCTTGTGGGGAGCCGCACCTATCTTGCTCGGCGCCCCTCGAAACATCACGCCCATGCGGGTGAGGCCCATTGCGTGCTGTGCGAGCGCTCTTATGAAGCCCCCGACATGGCTTTCTGCCCGGCTTATGCAGGCATGATCTGCTCGCTTTGCTGCTCGCTCGATGCACGCTGCCATGACCGCTGCAAACCGCCTTCCACCCGGATGGCCCGGCAGATTGCGCGCCCGCTCGACTATCTGCCCAAGGCAATCGGCGCTGGTTTGCGGCATCCTGTTGGCAGGTTTCTATTGCTCTTTGCGCTCGTCTTTGCCGTGCTGGGCGGGCTGGCTCTGTCCTCTTTCGCGCAGGAGCATCCCTATCTTCTGCTCTGCATGGCCGCGGCCATCGGCTCGATGCTGATCCTTCTGGCGCAGGAGAGCCAGCGTGTTGCAGGCGAGGAAACCGAGCGCCAGACGCGTCTGCTGCTCAACGAGATAGCCGCCCATAAGCGCACCGATGCGGCTCTGATCAAGGCACGAGAGAAGGCCGAAGCCGCAAGCCATGCCAAGACGCGGTTTCTGAGCGGGATAAGCCACGAGATACGCGCACCGCTCAACACCATCATGGGATATGCGCAGATACTCGAAGCCGATCCCCGCATACCGGCCGAGCGTCTCAATGCGCTGCGTACCATTCGCGAGAGTGGTGATCATATGACGGCATTGCTGACGGGGCTGCTCGATATCTCCCGTATCGAGGCGGGACGTATCGAGATCTATCGCGATCGTATTCCCTTTGCGCAGTTTCTGGAATCCGTCGCGCAGATGGTCCGGCCGCAGGCTGCGGCAAAAGGGCTCGATTTCGTTTTCGCACCCGGCACTCTGCCGAAAATGGTCAATGGCGATGCCCACAGGCTGCGTCAGATCCTGCTCAATCTGCTGTCAAACGCAATCAAGTTTACCGATGCTGGCAGGGTCACACTCAGCGTGAGCTGGCGCAGCCAGATTGCGGAATTCGTGATCGAGGATACCGGGCCGGGCATCGCGCCGGAGCATCACGAGCGTATCTTCGAGCCCTTCGAGCGTGCTGCTGGCGATGCCATACCGGGCACTGGCCTGGGCCTGACCATCACACGGCTGCTGACAGAAGTGCTGGGGGGTGAACTCACCTTTTCCTCCTCGCAGGACCCGGCCAGCCACGGCACGCGCTTTAGGGTGAGGCTCTTTCTTTCGGATCGCGAGGAGAATGCTCCCCAGCGCCTGATGCAGCTCCCTGTCGCGTATAAAGGACCGCCGCGTCGTATCCTGATTGTCGATGACAACCCGCGTCATAGGGAGATGCTGACCGACATGCTGACGCCGCGTGGGTTTGAGATCGAATGCGCGGCCAATGCGCTGGAGTGTCTCAATCGCCTGTCGCTCTATCAGCCCGATCTGCTGCTGCTGGATCTCTCGATGCCGGGCATGAACGGGCGCGATCTGGCGTTGTCGATCAGGGAGACGCATGCGGGTGTCATGCCGATCATTTTCATTACCGGGAACATGGCGGAACTGGCGGCCCAGCGTGTGCCATCGCTCGATGACTGCCCTGTGCTTGGCAAGCCGGTCGATTTCGTGGCGCTTTTCGAGGCAATGGGGCGTGTTCTCGGGCTGGAATGGACGCTTCGTTCAGAAAGCACGGACTCCGATCTGGCATCTGAAGATCTGTCGCTCCTGCGCGACGAGGCGTCACCGGCGGAAGAACGTCGCCTGAGCGGTGAAGAGCGCGAGGGGCTGCGTCATCATCTCGAACGCGGTGATCTGCGCAGTTTCCGTGCGGCGCTGGACGAGCTGGAACAGGCCGAGCCAGCTCTGAAGGAGGCTCTGGTGCCTTTGCGTGAGGCCGCGCAGGGCTATCGTCTGGCCGAGCTGGCAACAATGCTCGCAGGAGAAGACGCATGACGACCGAACGCCCGACCATATTGGTGATCGATGATGATCCGGCGGCGCTCGGCATGATGGATGCTGCGCTCGACGAGGCGGGGTTTACGGTTCTGCTGGCGCAGTCAGGCGCGGCAGCCTTTGCCATCATGGCGCATCGACGGCCCGATCTGGCGCTGGTCGATGCCATGATGCCGGGCATGGATGGATGGGAAGTCTGCGCCCGCATGGCGGCAGAGCCCGAGCTTGCGGCAGTGCCGGTGATTTTCATGACCGGGCTGACCGAAATCGAGCATGTGCTTCGTGCCTTCGATGTCGGCGCGCAGGATTATGTGACCAAACCCTTTCATTTCGACGAGGTGCTTGCGCGTATTCGTGTGCGTCTGGCGGCGAGCCAGCAGGTGCGGGCTGCTCATGCCGCGCTTGACAGAGCCGGGCGCTATCTGTTCGGGCTCGATATGCAGCGTCGGCAGATTGCCTGGAGCACGCCTCAGGCTGCCGAGCGTCTGGCGCTCATGCCGGTGGATCTCTTCGATGAGCTGGCCACACCCGATCTGGACGATCTGGCTCCCGGCACGTTGCTGGGCCATTGGGTGGTGGAAGACACGCCGCACAAGATCCTGCTTGTCGGGCGCGAAGGGCCGGAAATCCTGCTGCTCAAGATTGCCCCCGTTCCTGCTGCGCCGGAAATTGTTCTGCAGAAAGAGCTCGGGCTGAGTGCCCGTGAGGCGGAAGTGCTGCTTTGGATAAGCCGTGGCAAATCGAGCCGCGACATTGCCGATATCCTCAAGGTCAGTTCGCGCACGATCGATAAACATACCGAGCAGCTCTATAACAAGGCCGGGTTTAGCGGTCGTGCCGCCGCTGCAGCAACTGCCTCACGCCTGCTTCGGGAAAACGAATAGAGAGCCCCCGCCTGTTCCCGACGGAGGGCAAGGGCTGTGCAAGGATCAGGATCTTTGTTCGTCAGATCATACCGCTTGCTGGTTTGCGTCCAGAGGCCTCGTGTCTGCTTGAGCATGCGGAAAGAAATTGCGGGTTCCATCAATTGCTGCTCAGCGAACAAGAGCCGCGCTGCCAGCCCCTCGAAACCCGGCATTCTGTCACCGGTCTTTGCGCTTCGGGGCTAGCACTGGCGGTGCCTTCGTTTGACGATACATTGCCCTCTGGGGTGCTGTCACCTTAGCTGCGGCGTGTTAGACGCTGGGGATGAGAGCGTCCTCTGTGAGCTACAAGCGGCACCGATTTCCGAGCGAACTGATCGCTCATGCGGTTTGGCTCTATTTCCGTTTCCCGCTAAGCTTTCGTCTTGTCGAAGAAAAGCTGCTCGAGCGGGGCATTGTCGTCTTGTATGAGACGATCCGTCGATGGAGCTTGAAGTTCGGCACAGCCTACGCTCGCTCCCTGCGTCGCAAGGCAGCAAGACCGGATGATGTCTGGCACCTGGACGAGGTGCGGATTGTGATCCGTGGCAAGCCTCACTGGCTATGGCGGGCAGTCGATCAGGATGGGTATGTTCTCGATGAAATCCTGCAGACCCGACGGAATACCAAAGCAGCAAGGCGTCTTCTGACACGGTTGCTGAAACAGCAGGGGCTTCGCCCCGGTCGCCTGATTACTGACAAGCTGAAATCCTACGGGGCGGCCAGACGCAAAATGCGTCTTTCGATACGGCATCTCTCGCACAAGGGTCTGAACAACAGGGCAGAGGACAGCCATCTGCCCCTGCGAAAACGCGAGCGTACCATGCAGCGCTTCCGTTCACCAGGCGGGTGTCAGCGCTTCGTCTCCGTCTTTTCGGCCATTCGTAATCTCTTCGTCCCGCCCGCCTCCGTCACCACCACTCTTTCGCGTCACATCCACCAGATCAGGGCTTTCGCTCAGTGGAGCAGCGCGACCGCTCTCAGCGTCTGATTTCGACATAAACACAAAACACTCGGCCGGGGGCGGTTAACGTGACAGCTCTCGTCTTCTCAACGGCGAAGGTCCTAGCGGTATAGCGAGGCAGGCGTAAGATCTTGTCAGCGGAGATCTGGCTGGTCATATAGTCCGCTCTCTTCGGCAAGGTCTGCATGCGACAGAAACTGCTCTTTCTTACGGGCGGTCGTCTCATCTTGTCTCAACTTACCCGACGAATTTCCCCTATGGGGCAGGCGCCGATCTATCCTATAGGGCTGAGACAATCGGTGTGCGTGACCAGAGATATCCAGGGCAGAATAATTGAAATGAAATTTTTCACTGAAGAGAAAAAATCGGGAATAGCGGAAAATGTTTTGCTGTCCCTGTTTATCATGCTGGGTCTTTCTCTCGTGTTTCTGTCCAGATACGGATTTTCTGACGATTTCTCAGTGATCTATTATCACTATACGTCGCCGGGATGGGGCATACAGTGGGAGGCAATGTCAGGCCGTCCGGTATATGGCGCATTGCGTCAGATGATGACCTATACGATCGGCAGTGTATCCGGATTTTCCTGGTTCCGCTTGCTGTCGGTCATCTTCATCGCGCTCTATGCCGTCCTGTTTTGCAGCTATCTGAGAAGAAACAACCTGTTCAATTCGCTTTATGAGCGCATGACAATTGCAGTCGGTATCGCTTTTCTCCCCGCGATGCAGATATACGCAGCATGGGCGATGACCTACCCGTTTGCGCTTTCTCTTTGTCTGGCATTCCTGTCTTTTCTTGCTGTCAGCACAAATAGAGGAAATAGAAGAGTAAACGAGGGTCTGGGCTATGTTCTTCTGACGCTGAGTTTTTTCATCTATCAGCCCTCCGCGATGATCTTCGTCTTTTTCGTTTTCTTCTTGGCGTTTTTCGACCCGTCCAGAAAACTCAGTGAGATCATCAGATACGGTCTCATTCTTGGCGCTGCCATGGCGACTAATTTTCTCTATGTGAAAATATACACAGCCTATTTCGGGTCGACCGGAAGAGACGGGTTGGAGCATCATGTCTTCCACAAGATATTGTGGTTCATAAATAATCCGGTCGCGCAGTCGATCCAGAACTATAATATACACCGCTCTACGCTTTATGGTGTCTTGAGCGCCCTTCTGATTTTATATGGCATCTGGTACACACCGAGAAAAATCGGATTTCCGACCAAGATCGTTCTGGTATTCGCGTTTTGCCTCGCAATCTATGCGCCAAACCTCATCGTTGCGGAAACGTCTTCGCCCTACAGGACGCTGGTCGGACTGGAAACGATTTTCGTTGTGCTTTTCTTCAATGGTCTGTTCCACATCTTCCGTGCGAATTATCGCTATGTGTTCCCATTCGTTGTTTTTCTGATCGTCTTTTCTGCGGATTTTAATATCGAGCACTATATCATCGCGCCACAGCAGAGACAGATGGCCGAACTCGCTCAGGCCCTGAAGTCTGTTCCTCATGGGCAGCCGGTCGATTTCGACATACGGGATGTCGATAGCGCTGCCTATTCCCGCTTCAGGCGCTTCGAGTTTGGTGGTCTTTCCATCGACAACAGCTGGACTCCCAAGGGCATGGCGATGACGGTCATCAGGAACAGCCATCTGGACGATATAAAGCTGACTGACGGTATCCTCGTCTCCAGCCCGGACACGAAAGGCGTCTATTATCTGCGGATGAAGCTTATCAGGAATCTTGATTACTAATTTTTTCTCCCGTCCCGCTTGTCGCGAGGGCGGTACTGGACAGGTCAGCGTCGGTTGTCAGCGGGTCATCTGTGCCAGTCGCAGGATATCGGGAGTGTCACGTCCGTTATCGCCGGTCAGAAGAAAAGAGGCCCGGCGTTCGACCGCGCCTCCCTGACCGTCTTCCACCCTGACGAGAATATCGACGCTTGTGCCATGGGCCTGACCCGGCTGGAGCGGGGGCAGCGGAGCCATTCCCGAACGGGCGAGGGCAGCGCGGGCGACAGGGTCTGTCAGAGGCAGGCGGAGATCTTCTGTCTGGGTCAGGGAGAGATGCGGCAGCAGACGGTCGAGCAGAGGCGCCGTCATGCCGGGCACGAGTGCGAGCTCCTGAAGAGACTGGAAGGGCGCATGAGGGGGCCGATAGGAGAGGCCAGCGCCCAGAAAGCGTTTCTGCTCATTCGGGTCGTTGTTCTGACTTCTGCTGCGCCATGCGACGATATCGCCAGCAAGCGCGTCGGCTTGCGGAGGTGTCGCGCCGCCTTGTTGCAAAAGCGCAGCCAGCAATGGGCGTGGCGCTATGTTGGGGTTGATGCGGCTTGCCTGTGACTGCACCCTGATCGTCAGCTTCATGCCATCCTGCATCAGTGTGTGCGGGGTACCATCGCTGCTCCAGCGGTTTTTCTCCGGGCCGAGTTCGTGAAAAACACCGGTCCAGATGCCCCCCTCTGCAACGCTGTCCATCTGGGCCGTGCGGCGTAAAAGCCGCGTTTCACGCAGTTCCGACCCTGCGCTGGCCAGAATCATGGCTACGAGAAAAGACAGCCCGGCCAGCGTCCAGAGCGTAATCAGCAGCGCAAAACCGCCCTCGTGCTTCTTTCGTATGGCGCTCAATGATCCAGCCTGAGGCTTTCGCGAATGCGCTTTTGCGGGTCCGCACTACCCGTGCCATGCATCGGCGTCAGCTCATTGGGCACGTCGGCAGCATTGGGGTGGGTGTCGCGCAGGTCTTCCATCAGATCGACAGCCTCGCGCTGGTCATGGATGACATGCGGTGTGATCAGGATAAGCAGTTCTGTGCGCTGACGGCTGTTGTTCTGGGTGCCCGCCAGAAAGCCGAGCACGGGGATATTCTTGAGCCATGGAATGCCGCTATTGGCCCGGCTCGAGTTCTCGGTGATCAGTCCGGCAAGGCCGACTGTCTGGCCGTCCTGAACCACGACGCGTGAATTGACCGAGCGATCATTGAAGGTGGGGTTTGCAGCGCTGCTGCTGTTGCTTGCCGCATTGGCACTGACCGAACTCACCTCTTGCGAGACATCGAGCGTTACCAGCCCGCTCTGGCTGACATGGGGGGTCACTTCCATGATCACCCCGGTCGGCTGATAGGTAAACTGGTTATAAACGGACGTGCCGATCGTGCTCGATTGCGACCCGATCTGCACCGGTACGAGCTGACCTACCTGAAGACGCGCTGCCCGGTTGTCGAGCACCATGAGCTGCGGTGAAGACAGCACATGCACGGTGGTGACATTCTGCAGCGCGTCAATTGCAAAAGGCGCGCCACCACCACTCGCCCCACCGATGATGAAGCCGGGCAGGGTATGGCTGAAAGCCGCCGTCGCCAGCGTGCCTGCCGTGATGCTCTGGCTGTTATTGCTCAGCACACCATTGATGCCACCGGATTTGAAAAAGAACTGTGTGCCATATTGCAGCGCGTCATTGAGCTGGACCTCGGCCACAACCGCATCGATACGCACCTGAAGCGGCATGACATCGATACGCCGCAGCATCTGGTCGACCTCGTCACTCTCCTGATCGGTAGCGAAGACGAGAATGGCATTATGCTGTGCGTTGGAGAGAATACGCAGCGTATCGGTGTTTTTCTCACCATTGCTTCCGCTACTGTCCAGCCCTCCCAGAAGAGGGTTGTTCAGCGCCGCCTGCTGCGTGCTCTGGCCCGTAGTCTGTCCAAGCCCTGTCGTGGCATTTCCCCCAAGGCCGGTCGTACCCTGATTGCCCGTAAGACCGCCTGCGAGCCCCGTCGCGCCCCCAAGCCCTCCTGTGCCGCCGCCTGCACCGCCACCTACGGCGCTCGACATGGCACCTGTGAACCCCGTCTGCGTGTTCTGGCCTGTGCCGCTGGTGCTGCCAGGGGGCAGGGCCGTGACATTCTCGGGGGTAAAAGCCTGCTGCAGCGTGTATGTGACATCATTCACGCTTGAATTCTGCACATAGAAAATATGCCAGCTGCGGACGGTCGCGCGCCTGTGACGTTCGATCAGCGCAAAGAGGCGTCTGGCATCCTCGATGTAGCGTGGCGTGCGCGAGACCACGAGAACAGCATTGACGCGGCTCAGCGGCAGAACCTGCACGAGTTGCGACAGGGAGTTGTTGGTGCCGTGCAGAGCGCTTTGCAGAGCCGTTGCCATGTCTTTGGCGTTGCCGGAATCGACAGGCAGCAAAGCGTAGGATTGTGCGCTCAGCCAGTCGACGTCAAAAGCCCGGATCACCTCGATCAGCGCGTTGCGTGCCGAAGGGTCGCCGCTCACGAGCAGCGCATTGCCGCTTTCGACCGGTGTGACACGCGCACCGTTCTGCACGAAAGGCTGCAGGGCGTGAGCCAGATTGCTGGCCTGGGCATAACGCAGGGCCACCATCACCTCGCCGCCCATCGAGAGGCTGTCTGCCATGCCCGCGACCGCGCCTTGTGCTGCGCCCGGTGCCGACTGGCTGGGCACTACGCGATAAAGCCCGTCGGAATGAATCAGAACGGCATGAACCTGGGACAGCAGAACCTGCAGGGCGGGTAGAATCTGCGCATTGGTCAGAGGCTCGCTGGTGCGCAGCGTAACCTGCCCTCTGACAGCCGGATCGATGGCATAATTGACGTGCAGGATATCATTCAGGATCTGAGCGACCGCGTCGCGGATATCGGTATCGGCAAAGTTCAGCGAGATCTGGCCGATACCCGTGGTGCTGCCCGCAACCGGCAGGCTGGGGAGTGCCGCCCGACCGAGGCTGGTCTGAGCCTGTCCAGGTGTCGTGCCCTTTGTGAGACGTCCTTCAGAGAGATCCTGCGACAGGCCTGACAGAGGCAGTGGGCCGCCGAGCGGCTTGACCTTTGGAGGCCCCTTGTCGCAGCCCGACAGACCCACAAGCATGACGGCACAAAGCGCGGTGCTTGATACGAAGGTGACAGCGCGCGCGCGGGAAAAGCGAAAACGGGAGAGAGCGCGAGGCTGGAAAATCATTGCGGCATACCTGGTGGAGCGTTGTCGAGAGAAGAGGCGGGCGGAGCGAAATCGGGCTCGGGTCGTGGGGCGGGTTGCGATGAAGGGGCAAAGGGAAGCGGGTTTGGTGCGGCATGCTCGGTACGCTCACGGTCGGGGCGGAGCACTCTCTCGCCATGTCCGTCCCTGATGCGTACGGCGCCGTTTTCGATTCCGGTTACCTGCCACGCCCCGATGACACCGTTCACCGGCACGACGACCCCGCGATCGCGGCCCGGAAGCATGAAGATGGCACGCTGCGGGCCGGTGCCGTCGATAATGGCCGAGAGACGCGGCGTACCGGCCATCATGGCAGTGCTTGGCGGCGGCCGTCTTGTCGGGGTGAAAAGCGGGCGGGCCAGTATCTGCTCCTGCCGGGTCAGAAGTGTCTCGACAGGGGCTGGCGGCGCAGCGAGCCCCGGCGTCGTCTGGAGGCCCGCCAGAAGGAAAAGCAGCCAGAGGCGGTCAGGGAAACGCATCATGGGGCGCTGCCTTTCTGTGCTCCGGTGTCGCGGCGATAGGCAAAGACATTCATGTCGCAGCTCATGCTGTCAGGCGCAGCGCCTTCGCTTTCTGCTTCATGCAGATGCAGCGCATCGCTCACCATGGCCGGTGTGCTGGTTTCAAATGACGTCAGCACATGCACCAGCACCGCATAGGGCGCGGTCAGGGTGATATGCAGCCCGATGCGGCGATAATGCCCGTCCCTGACCGGAGTGAGGGTCTCGGTGCTGCCCAGATCGGCCCCCTGAGTGCTGGCGATCTTCTGCACCAGATCCTGCAGATTTGCGCCTGCAATGGCATCACTGCTGCCCTCGATCAGGCGCGAACCCTCTTGCGGGAGACGGGCTGCGGTCAGGCGCAGATGAGGCAGGATCTCCTGCAGATGGCGCATGCGCTCGAGTGTCTCCTCTGCCACTGCGATGCGGTGCGCGCGTGCCGCATAAAGCCCGAAGACCGGGCCAAGCGCGACGCTCCAGACCAGAAAAAGAGCGATCACCAGCAGCGCGCAGGCGAGTATCTGCCCGCGGCGGCCTTCGGGAAGGGACGAAGACGATGCCTTCATGGAGTGGCGCCCTCGGGTCTGCCGCTTTTCGGCGTGCCGATATCGGTCCGGATCGAGAACAGGCTGGCATTCTGGCCCGAGAGATGTGTCACTGGCGCGATGAAGGCGGGATTATGGAAGAGCGGCGTGCGGCTCAGGGTCTGAATGAGGGCGGTCGGTTCCGAGGATTGCCCGCTGATCAGCAGCTGCCCCTGTCGCAGGCTCAGATCGGTGAGATAGGAGCGGTCGGAAAGAGCATCGGTCAGTGCCGCCAGAATAACGAGAGGATCCCCCCAGCGCTGGCGCGCCTGATCCATGATCCTCGCTTCTGCCTGATGGTCTTCGATCTGGCGTCGCAGGGCGCTCGCCTGCCGGGCAGCAGGGCGTAAGGCGGCCATTTCGGCGTCAAGGCGGTTCAGACGCAGCGATTGCTGCCAGAAACCGAGGGTTATCAGCACGACGAGCATAAAGGCGCCGCCTGCCCATGCCAGACGGCGCGGGTCTGAGAGGCCCAGACGCGCTTTTCCCCGTTGGGGCGAGAGCAAGATCTGTTTTGAGCCGCTGGCGTTTTCGAGCCTTTCCGGGCTGCGACCAAGCGCCGAAAGCGGCGTCAGAAGCGGTTCGACAAGCGCGCGTCTGGCCAGAGAAAGGCTGAGTGAGACGGTCTTCTGGGAGGGATCACGATGCGTTACCGCATGGCTCCAGAAGAGCGTTTCGGCAGGGAACGGGGTGAGGCGATCCATCTCGAAACCCAGCACCGTTTTCAGATCGTTTTCTGCAGCCAGAGGCAGGGTCACGCTGCGTTGCATGATCTGCGTCTCGGGAAGGATCATGATCAGCCGCGCGGGTCGTGAGGCTTTTTTCAGGGCGTTCTGACAGCGTGAGCGCGTCTCGTCATCTTCCGCGTCAGAAAGGCCCAGCCTGCCCAGAGCCATGGTCTTGCCGCGTAAGGAGAGGGTGAGCGCGAGATGGTTCTCCTGTGGCACAGCAGACAGGACCGGTCGGGCAGGGATGAAACGTGTTTCCCTGAGGCGCTGCGGGATCAGGGAAAAAAGCTGACGCCCCCACCAGAGCAAGAACATACGCGGTGTCATGAAGCGCCGTTCTTTGCGCTCATGGCATCGGGTCCAGCAGGGGAGCCGCAACGATATCGGGCCAGTGACGTGGATCGCCTTCTGCAAAATGCAGGCGCAGCCGCACAAGCTGGGGCAGTTTGTTGCCGTACCATGTCGTGTTCCAGTGTCCGTCTGAGTAGTAGCTGCAATCGAGGCCCGTGAGGCCCTCAAGCAGGATCCGGGTGCGAGGGGTCGGGGTGGGCTCGATCACGTGTCGGTGAGGTGTCCAGATCAGCACAAGCCGGTGTGCCTCATCAACAGAGAGTCGCATGTCCGCGCGCGCTTCAGGACTATCATCCAGGGCGTGCGGTGTCGGGCCGCGCAGAACCAGACCATGCGCCCTGCCCACGAAGAGCGGCCCTTCCTGCCCGGCACCGGGGTCGGCAGTGGCGATCAGCTGGCGCAGAAAGCGATCGACAGCTCCCAGATCGCCCTGTGCCGAAAGAGAGGTGCGTTGCTTCTCGAAAACGCGCGTGGCCGCATTGAACCCCTGACGCAGGACCAGCATGACGATCGAGAACACGACCAGAGCGATCAGCATTTCGAGCAGGGTGAAACCGGCTTCCTTCTGGCGGCACCGGCTCATGACGGTGTTTCCGGGGCGCCGAGGCGAAGCGTGGTGAGGGTGAGCGCACGACGTCCCGACCCGGTCATCGGGTCGGGCCAGGATTCCGTCACGGCGACATGATAGAGCACCATACCGGCAAGCTGTTGCTGCGGTATCATCACCACCTTCCAGCGAAAGCCGCTGCCATCTTCGCCGCTCTGCTCATGAGCCCCCAGACGCATGCCATGGCCTATGGCCGCCATATGCGACTGCGCGCGTGACAGCGCCTCATGCGTGGCATTGGCCAGGTGAGTGGCCCCCACCCCATCGAGCATGCCGCGATAGAGCACGCCAAGAGACAGCATGACGATGATGAAAGCGATCAGCACCTCGATCAGGGTGAAGCCTGCCTCGTGATCTGGCGTCTTTTTCATCCGCCACGGGCCTCTACCGCGCCGGTCAGCCAGTTGACTCCCAGGGCAATCCTGTTCGGCCCGTCGACAAGCGTTATGACCGGGCCGGCGGCGCTCCCATCGGCATAGAAGACGAAATGGCTCGACGTGACGGGAAGATAGCCGATTTTCGGCAGGGCATGCGGCACGGTGCCGATGACGCCATAGTTTTGCCGCGTCGGGTCGATGCTGAAGATCTGCGTCTGGCCGGAATAGAGCGCACGCATATGCGCCTCGCGCAGACCCGAAGCGAGTTCGCGTGCGGCGCTGCGCAGTTCGAGACGGGCGGAATGGGTGGGGCCACGTGCGACCAGCAGCGCCCCGAGCGCTGCCATGATGGCGAGTACAACCAGCATTTCCAGAAGGGTGAAGCCGCTCTGGGCATGATCTCTACTGGGCAAGATCGTTCAGGCTCAGCATGGCAAGCAGAAGCGAAGAGACGATACCGGCAACCATCAGCCCCATGACGATGGTGATGGCAGGTACGAGAATGGCCACGAGGCGCTGTATGGCGATCCGGGCCTGTTCCTCGTGGATATCGGCCGCACGCAAGGCCATGGGGCCGAGCTGCGCTGTTTCCTCACCGAGCTGCAGCAGATGGATCAGCCTGCGTGGAAAGATCCCTGCCCGGTCGAGCGTGGCCGACAGTCCCGCCCCCTGCCGGGCGCTGTCTGTTGCAGCATCAATGGCCGCAATGGCCGCCCGATTGCCCAGAGCCTCGCGCACGATGCCCAGCGCCGTCAGAAGTGGCACGCCATTGACCAGAAGCGTGCCCAGAATACGCGCCAGACGGGCCGCCAGAATTTCACGGCTCAGCGCCCCGAGGCCTGGCAGGCGCAGGATCAGGCGATCGACTACGCGCCTGATCCCGGGTCGGGCGAGCAGCAGCCGTGCCACCAGCGCCAGAAGCCCGATTGCGATCAGGCCGAACACGCCATAATGGCCGATCAATGCACCAGTCTCGGTCAGGAGCCGTGTGGAGGCAGGCAGGGCGACGCCATTCTGGGCAAAGAGTGGCGTGAATTGCGGCAGGACCTTTGTCAGCAGCAGCGTGACCGAACCGATGGCGGCAAGGGTGAGAATGGCCGGATAGATCATGGCCGATTGCACGGTACTGGCCAGGGCGCGTTCGCGTTCGAGCAGTGTCGCCAGACGCTCCATGGTGGGCGCCAGATCGCCCGTGGCTTCGGCAGCCCGCACCATGCCGAGATAAAGTCTGGGGAAACTTCGGGGTGAAGCGCCCATCGCCAGATGCAGGGCGCGCCCGTCTCGCAGCTGGTCGCGCACGGCGTTCAGAACGGTCTTCTGGCGTGCGCCCTGTGCCGTTTCGATCAGAAAACGCAGGGCACGGTCGATATCCTGTCCGGCGCCCAGCATCACGGCGAGTTCACGCGTCAGTATGGCCAGTTCGCCGCGTGTCAGGTCGCGCCGAGAGAGAGAGAACGAAACGCCGGAGAGAATTTGACTCAGTCCTGTCGGGCGTGCCGGGCCGAGCGTGACCGGGATATGACCGAGCCGGCGCAGGGCAGCGATCGCCTCGGCTTCGCTCCGGGCGTCGAGTGATCCGCTCAGCAGGGTGCCTTGAGAGTCTATGGCCTTGTAGGCGTAGTCCACCACGCGTTCAGACCGTGGCGCGGACGCTGCGCGTCACGTCTTCAAGCGTGGTTTCACCCGCAAGCGCTGCCCTTAGACCCGCCGTGAAAAGCGGCTCCATTCCGGCCGCGATTGCGGCGCGCTCTATGGCCAGATGATCGGCGCGCTCGAAAATCAGCTTTTCGATGGTTTCATCGGGTTCAAGCAGCTCAGCGATGGCAAGACGACCCAGATACCCCGTCTGTCGGCAATGCGGGCAGCCTGTTGCCTGATAGAGGGTGACTGGTGCGCCATTGGTGAGCGCGCGCAGACCCAGACGGTCGATCAACGCGTCGGGCGGTGTGTGGCCTGTCTTGCAATGCGGGCAGAGCCGTCTGACCAGACGCTGCGCCAGAACGCCACGCAGCACGGCGGTCATGAGATAGTCTTCCACCCCCATGTCACGCAGGCGGATCACGGCGGCAGAGGCGGAGTTCGTATGGAGCGTGGACAGAACCAGATGGCCGGTCAGTGCGGCCTGCACCGCAATCTGCGCCGTCTCGCCATCGCGTATCTCGCCCACCATGATCACATCAGGGTCCTGACGCAGGATGGAACGGAGCAGGGCTGCAAAACTGAGCCCGATCTGGGGTTTGACCTGAACCTGGTTGATCCCGGCCAGTTGGTATTCGATCGGGTCTTCGATCGTGACCAGCTTGCGTGTGACGGCATTGAGATCGGTCAGGCCCGTATAGAGCGTGGTGGTCTTGCCAGAGCCTGTGGGGCCAGTGACGAGCACGATGCCATTGGGCAGGGCCAGCAGGTCACGCAATCTCGCGACAAGTTTGTCGGAAAGGCCGAGTGTCGCATAGTCGAAGCGCACGCTGGAGCGGTCGAGCACGCGCAGGACGAGTGTTTCGCCATGAAGCGAGGGGATGGTCGATACACGGAAATCGATTTCATGGCCGCGTACGGCAAGCTTGATACGCCCATCCTGAGGCAGGCGCCTTTCGGCGATATCGAGCCGCGCCATGATCTTGACGCGCGACAGAACGGCCGGAATGAGCTGCGCTGAAAGCGTCTCTACTTCATGAAGAACGCCGTCATAGCGATAGCGCACACGCAGCCTGTCTTCGAAGGGCTCGATATGAATATCGGAGGCGCGTGTCTCGACGGCGCGGCTGATGATCTGGTTGACGAGGCGTATGACAGGGGCTTCGGAAGCGAGATCCTTCAGCCGCTCTGCATCGTCTTCGAGGGGTGCCTCATCCTGGGTGTCGCTGGGGGGTTCGGCTACGTCTCGCGGATAGAGGCGGTCGAGCGCGGCCTCAAGTTCGAGGGGGAGAGCGACATGGGGCGCAATCGTCAGGCCGGTTGCGGCTTCGAGTGCGTCGGGAGTGAAGCTGTCGAGTGGGTCGCGCATCGCAAGGCGCAGCGTATCGCCCTCGACGCCCAGAGGCACGACATGGGCGTCGCGCAGAAAACGCGTCGAGAGGGTCTCTGACAGGACCGGTTCTGGCGGGTAGTGTGCAGCAGAAGCCTGAGGCAGGGCCAGCAGCTCGGCATAGCTTGCTGCCATGAGCCCTTCTGACACCAGACCGAGCTGGAGCAGGATATGGTCAAGCCGACCGCCACTTTGCTCGGCAGCGCGTTCGGCGCGTTCTATGGCGCGGCGATCGCAGCGTCCGGTTTCGACGAGCAGGGCGGAGAGGGCATCGAGTGCCTGGTCAGGCATAGGCGAGGCCTGAGGTCTCGATCAGCCATCCCCCCCAGAGGGCCAGAGAAAGACCCGGGCCGAGCGGGATTTTCATGGCGCCTTTCAGCCTGCCTTTTGTGCTGATTGCCGCCGCGATGAGGGTCATGATGGCGGCGGAACCGATGATTTCGGGCAGAAGAAGAGGTCCCAGCCAGCCGCCCCCTGCAGCGATCAGCTTCGCATCGCCACCACCCAACCCCTCGCGATGGCGCAGCGCACGGTAAAGCGTCGCCAGCCCCTCGAAGACGAGCCATGACAGCAGGGCTGTAAGGGTGTGGATGTGAAAATTCGTTCTGCCCTGAAGGGCTGCAAAGAGAAGACCGACGCCAAGAAGGGGCTGGGTCAGATAATCAGGCAAGGTATGGCTGCGCAGATCTATGGCCGCCAATAGCAGCAGCACCCATCCGAATAGACAGCCCTGTGCCATGATGTGGATCGAGCTGTTGCCTGTGGGGTCGAAATGCGTTGCCAGATCGGCGCTTCCGGCGACGACCAGGGCAGCGACTTCCATGAGCGGATGGAATTTGTCGATCGGCGCCTGGCACTGGCGGCAACGGCCTTTCTGCACGGCGTAGCTCACGAGCGGGATGAGTTCGCAAACCCTGAGCACGCCATTGCAGAACGGACAGCGCGACCGGTTGAAGAATGGTGACCGCCCTTCGGGCAGGCGCCAGGCAAGCACACCGAGGAATGACCCGATAAAGGGGGAGGAGATGACGAGCGATGTCGTGATGGACGGCAAGGCGATCATGGCGCTCTCACGGATTGCAGATCATTGAGGAACGGTCATTGGTGATGTTCTTCGCGCCTCCTGAACACAGATCGTACTCATGATTGGGACGTTCGGAGGGGGCTGTGTAGAGATAGGGATGATGCCACGGGTCCTTGGGTTCGGCGCCATCCTTCAGATAGGGGCCATTCCAGTTTTCGGCGCCCTGCGGGCGCTCGATCAGGGCATGAAGCCCTTCTTCGGTGCTGGGATACGTGCCCATGTCGAGACGATAGAGATCGAGAACCTCGCCCAGACGCTGGATGGACTGATGCGCGACCGAATTACGCGCGCCACCAAGCTGGCGCAGGGCTGCCGGCGCAACAAGCCCGATCAGCAGGCCCAGAATGGCAATGACAACCAGCAATTCGAGCAGGGTGAAACCTGCTTCTTCTGTCTGGGGCTTGCGGCGGGTTTTTGGCGCCTGCGCCTTGCATGAATGTGCTAGCGTGCGGAAAAAGCGCATCAGAATCGATCCCGATATAAAAAGGAAGGGCCATGGCTGTTGCCTATGCCAGCTGCATGATTTTCGTTGCGTCTCTGTACCACTTGCCGCCTCGAATCCTGCCTTCCATCCTTGCGGTTGAAAACGGTCAAAGCGGCCTTGTGCATCATAACAGTAACGGAACGGACGATCTGGGCCTGATGCAGGTCAATACGCGCTGGCTTGAGCCGATTGCGCAGTTTACACATGCTGCGCCCGCGATCGTTTACCGCCGTTTGCTGACGCAGCCCTGTTATAATATCAGTGCAGCGGGCGCGATCATGCGTCTTTACCTGAACGAGACCCATGGTGATCTGATGAGGGCGATCGGTAATTATCATTCGCATACGCTCACCCTCAACCTTGCTTACCAGCAGCGCGTGCTTGGCTCGGCGCGGCGTCTTTTCCAGCCCCTGCATCCCTGAGTGCCTTTTCAGGGAGCCAGATCTGCAACATGCAGCGTGTCCGCAAGGGTGGGTGCGCCAGTGGCGAAAAGGGTCATGTCGTTGCTGTTTTCCTGCGGGAAAATCAGATCTGTCATGCGCAGGTCTCCTCCGTTGGCAAATAGCTCGACCGAATTGCGATCAACCACAATATGAAGCGTTATCGTATCGTTCCGTGGAGCCAGTTGGGCAATATGAACAAGGCTGAAATTGGACGAAAAACCGGTTTTTCCTGAATGTCTGCGGTCCAGGGTCAGGAGATGGGTGGCGAAATCATAGCTGATCCGGGTTCCTTCCTTTCCGTCTGCCGACTGTCGTAGCACGAGCCCCGCCTTGCCTCTGCCTGCGCTTTTCAGAGTGACGGCGATATCCTGCACACTGCTCTTCATGGCCAGATGCCAGCTTGCCCCGGCAGCGAGACGCCGTGCCGTAAAATTCCGGCCCGGATGCGCCTGCGCGAAGTGCTCGTATTCCGGCGCGGGGTTCTGCTGAAGGGTGATCGCGCCATGGTCGCTGCGCAGCGAAAGACTGACGGGCAATGTCATCTGGCCTCGCCAGGGTGAGGTGGGCAGCTTGTCGGCATAAGCCCAGTTGCTCATCCAGCTGATCAGGCGCGGGCGCTGATCGGGGGCATTGGCAAAGCGTATGGCAGCATAATTATCGGCTCCATGATCGAGCCAGCGATAGGCTGCGGGGTCTGCGCCTTCCTGTGGCAGATTATCCGGGGTGAATTTTGTACCGTCGAAATGGCCGACGAAATACTGCACACCCGACCCGCCAGCGATGCTCCAGGGATTGACGCTGACAATCATGACCCAGCGTAGATCGTGGTCATTGTCGTCGAGAGGCAAGGGGATGAGAAGGGGCATTTCCCATAGCATGCCGGGCTTGCGATAGCCCGAGGGCTGGAAGTCGCTCAGGAAATCCCAGTGCAGCAGATCGGTCGAGCGGTAGAGCTTCACGACCTGCGCGTCGGCGACCACGGTCGTCATCACCCAGTATTTTCCGGGGGCGTACCAGATGACGGATGGGTCACGAAACTGACGGGAGTCAGGATGAAGCGTGAGAACCGGGTTGCCCTCATGAGGCACAAAGGAACGTCCCTGATCGGGACTCAGGGCGACAGACTGGGCCTGGGTTCCATCGGGATGGGCGGGATCGCCGCTGAATACGGTGGTGTAAAGCGCGAGCAGAGGGGGAGAGGCCGCCGTGCCGAGGCCCGAGCGATTGTCGCGGTCATAGACGACCGACCCCGAAAAAATATCATGGCCTTGTGTGGCGGGCAGGGCGACGGGCTGCTCCTGCCAATGGAGCAGATCGGGACTGGTGGCATGACCCCAGGAGGTATGTCCCCAGACCATGCCGTCCGGGTTGCACTGATAATAGAGATGCCATGTGCCATTGAGAAAGAACGGGCCGTTCGGGTCGTTCATCCAGTGGGCGGAGGGCGTGTAATGCAGGGCTGGTCGCCAGAGAGCCGTATCGGGCAAGGGATCGGTCGCTGGTGCCGCCTGTGCCGGAGCAATCGACAGGGCGACAAGGGCCAGTGGCGCAGCGAAACTGCGGAGCCGCCTTGCGATAATCCGTGTCGGCTTCAGCGTGAAGGGTGGGAGAACGGAAGCAAGCCGCAGCATCGTCACCTGCCAGGTCGAGGGAAATAAGGTCTGCGCGTCGTAACGCGCAGACCGGGCTCGAGGTTACTGGCTTGCGTTGAGGAAGGAACGCATGCGCGTGTTGGTATCCGCACTCAACTGGGTCTTCTGGCTGATCAGATCCTGAATGAACCCGACGACATTGATCGCGGCGCGATTGGCCGAGATGTCGCCATAGCCACCGAGGCCGTTATTGCCATAGCGCGTATCGACAACCGAGGCGTCGCCCCGCAGGCGAACCTTGACGGTGGGTGACAGCGCGCCGCCACGACGGCCTTCGACGGTATCGATGAAGGACTCCACGAGCCCGTCCGGCATCACGTAATGCGAGTAGGACTGGAAGGCGCGCGGGTTCTGGTTCGGGTTGGCGTCGTAATCGGTGCCAGCCGCCTCGTTGAGGTCGGTCGGGTTGCCGAGCATGAGGCCCGAGCCATAATTCATGGGCTGGAAGTCGCTGCGGATGCCATTGCCGACAAAGCCATAGACACCGTCAGGTCCATCCACGCCAGCCGCATAGGTGGTGCGATGGCTGATCGTGAAGATGTAATATTTGCCGTCCTTGATATACATCTGGGGACGTTCGGTCTGGTCATTCACGCAATTGGCGGAAATCAGCGGCGGCAGGAATTTCCATTTCGAGAGTGAGGAATCCTCAGCGACTGCCAGGCCGATATTGGCCTTCTGGTAATAGGCGCCGGTCGAGAGTACCTGCTGCACCGTTTCCGCATGCGGATCATTGGTGCGATAGCCGAGGTCTTCTGCCGTGCAATCAGCCGTGCCGCGCTGGCCAGCCGTATTGCCCTCGAAGACCATGTAGTTCACGCCCGGATGCTGCGGATCTTCAAAGGTGAACGGGTCGCGGAAATTGTAATACGGGTTCTGTGCGCCGTTCTGATAGAGGACGCCATCAGGGCGCAGCAGCGGCGTATGGGTTGTGAAGCCCGTAAACCAGACATGGTTGAAATCGGCATGAATCTGACCAAGGCTCTGGGTGATCACTGCCTGCGAGGGCGTGATGTCCTGACCTGCCGCATTCCGGTTGAAGGCCATGTCCGTATAGAACAGCGAAACCTTGTTGCTCGTGGGGTCAAGCAGGCGCATCGAGCCTGACCATTCGGCTGTGATGGTGTAATCCGTGCCTGCGAAGACCTGCTCCTGCGCTCCCTCAGGGATCAGATGGCCACCATAGATCCAGCCACCATTGGCCGGGCGCCGACTGGCAGGAACACCGGCACGGCGATAGAAATAGCCGATGCGGGCATGGGTATGACGATCGTCGAAGCCATAACCCGCATTCTTGTCAGCGGTCAGGCAGAAAATGACTTCCCAGCCATTATAGCTGAACTGGTTGGCCTTCTTGTCGATGAGCGTCCAGGTGTCCCAGACCCATACATCGGGGTTGGTTGCCGGGAAATCGGCCGGGACATCAGGCATGACGAGTTGCTGCGGCAGGGAGTTCTGGCCGGCGGCGACTGACGTGTCGGAATGCGCCTTGATCTGCATGGCATCGGCACGGGTCCATTTGGCCGTGAAGCTGTCCTGCGGGTCATAGGCTTTTTGCGAGTGAACGGTCGGAAGCGGAAACCCGGGGACGCCATTGAGGGAACTTCCGGGAAAAAGACGACCACCATGGGGCATCATGCCGGGCCGTGGCGCCACGCGTAACGATTCACGCAAGGCATCCGGGCTGATCTGTGCGCGTGCCGACTGGCCCGCAAATGTTGCGACCGTGGAACCGGCAAGCAACAGGGTGAGCAAGGATCGCGTTCTGGTTTTGTTCGTCTTTTCGCCCTCGAAAGTTGAGATTGTCCGGCGCAGGCGTTCTGCGAAGTCGCAATGAGGGAAGGGATGATTATTTCTTGGTCGCCAATGATCCCGGCCGTTCATCGCCTAGAGACTTGATCACGATTCCGTTATGAGAGTCAATCGCACTTTAACGACAGTTTAATGGCAAAAACCTGACGGATTTGAGGCGATAAAAGGCGGCGTTTATAATCAATGTTACTCGTGATATGGCGAGATATATTCAGGAGTGAGTCTCACTTATAGAAAATTCGTTTAATTTATTTAAAATAACGATATAAATAGTATTTTATAAATTTCTGTATTTTTTAGAGTCATCATGTGGTTATTTGTTCGTATTTTTTGCAAAATGAAACCAAGAACAATAGTGAGTATTTTTGTATTCTCTTATTTACCATCGCTCATTATCGATGGGGATATCGTCATATCTCGGGTCTTCGGAGCATAATTCATCCTTTGCGTAGTTCTTTCCTGAGGGCGAGCCGATTCAGTGCCTCAGGATCCCATTTTCCCACCTTCTAGGGAATGCATCGGCGGCCTTGCCGAGCAGCCAGGCAGGCATTCCCGTCTCCGTTGGGCGTTTCCAGCTCGGTCGGAATGGCGAAATGGATGCTTGTTCAAAGTCGGGGGTAGGCTCGCGCTGGTGACGCAGGCCTTCTGGCAGTTTGTGCGTTGCGTCGGCTTGTGAAGAGCAACGAAAGCGACGACGCGGAATGCCTCGCATGCGAGAGACGATCGGTTTCGATGGGGGGGAGTGTCCTTGTCTCGCTAGAGGGGCCTGGAGCTGATTTGTCCCGACTTTTGAATCGGGAGTCGACTGAGCAACCCCATAACCGGACGTTCCATATCCCAGGAGGGATTACTTCTCTTGCCGGGATGGAGGGGCAGCGTTTGCTGCTTCGTGTCTGCGCTGCTTGTAATGTCTGGGATATGAAAAACACACAAACCTAAAATATGGGTTTCACCTCAGGTCTCGGCGAACCTGTGCGCCTCTCGAGCGTGTAGGGCCTACGGCGGTGCAATCATGACTGCCGCTGGGGGGAATCCCGCTATGAATATTCTTGTTCTGATTGTGATCGTGCTCCTGCTTCTTGGCACTTTCGGTGGTTATGGCGGCTGGTATGGCACGGCCTGGACCGGCTATGGCGCAGGCGGTGGTGTCGGGCTGATCGTTCTGATCTTGGTGATCCTGATCCTGATGGGCAGGCTGTAAGATCTGCCATTAACGAGAGAGAGATTTTTTTGATTTTCCCTCCGTCCCGGTTCTCGGTCACGCTTGATGACCGCTGGCCGGGGCGGGCTCGATCCAGCCTGAAAGGGCGAGTACCCTGCATTTTGTGGGGTTGATCTGAACGCAAGTGCAGGGCAGCTCCGCATCTTCGCACTGGCATATCGCATCATCTTCTGCTTTCTTCTGCCCCCCGATTCGGGATTTCGCGTGATCTTGTGTTGAAAAGCCCCTGAGGCGAATTCTATGAAATCAGGGATAAAACACGTTATGGAACAAGTAACGGTGAACATTCAGCGGGGCAGATCTGATGGCAGGCGAGACAATAGCAGAGAAACCGTCCATTACTGACGTGGCGGGGGACGCGCTGCGTCAGGCTCTGATCGGCACCTGGGAGCTTATCGCCTATAGCGTCGAGGAGCGCGATACGGCCTGTCTGGTTCCTGCCATGGGTGAGGCACCGCGTGGGCGTGTCATCTTTACCCAGGACGGATGGGTCGCCTTCAATCTGGAGGGGGAGGGCAGAGTGCCTGCCCGCAACGATGCCGATCGCGCCGCCCTGCTCCAGACGCTTGTTTCGTATATCGGTCGCTTCCGTATTGAGGGTAATGCCTGGATCACCCAGATCGAGACGGCCTGGGTGCCTGAATGGGTCGGGTCCGAACAGAAGCGTTTCGTTTCTCTCTCCGGTGACATCGCCAACGTCACCACGCCTTGGCGGCACATGCCCAACTGGGCGCCAGAGAAACTGACCCGCAGCCTTATCCGCTTTCGCAGGATTGCCTCATAGGGATAGCCGCGCGCAGCGTCTTTCGACCCGTGGGTCGGCTTCTAGAGTCTTGAACGCGGCGTCTTGAGCTTGATAACATAGGCGATGACAGCGGCGACCGGTTTGAAGAATTCCGGCGGGATTTCGGTATCCAGCGGCAGGGCATAGAGACCCCGGGCCAGTGGGGGGCTGTTGACGATGGGGACGCGCGCGTCCTGAGCGGCTTCCCTGATTCGGGCGGCCAGCTCGTCTGCCCCTTTTGCTACAATCTTGGGGGCTGCGGCTTCCGAACTCTCATATGACAATGCCACGGCGTAATGGGTCGGGTTTGTGACCACAACCGTGGCTTTCTTGACGGACTGGATCATGCGTTGGCGGGCGCGGCGCATACGGATCTGGGCCCGCTTTGCCTTGATCTTGGGGTCGCCATCTTCCTGTTTTGTTTCGTCCTTGATGTCCTGATGGCTCATGCGCAGCTTTTGCAGGCGGCTGTAGCGTGTCCAGAGTTCATCGAGCCCTGCGATAAAGGCCTGCACCAGAAGAATGATGAGTGTCGCATAGGTGAACCACGAAATCATCTCGTAGGTCAGGCGACGCAGGGTCCATCTTTCGGCCTCGGGGGCAATATGCAGCGTGCCTGAGGCGATGGTGTAAAGCACGATGCCGAAAATCAGGAATTTTGCCAGGCTTTTGAGTAGCTCGATCAGGTTGCGCATGCTGAACACGCGTTTGAAACCAGCCAGCGGGGAAAGCCGCGTGATATCGGGCGTCAGGGCCTGTGGCCTGAACAGGAACTGGGTCTGGAACATGCTGAAAACGATAACGACCACAAAGCTGACGACCACCAGAGGGGCCATGAGGAGAAACCCCTCATTCAGGGCCTGACGGATGACAAAGCCGATCGAGGCCATGTCGTCGATGGGGGTCGAGAAATGTTCGATCAGGCCGTGCATATGCGCGACGAAGCGTGTGGCCGATGCGGCGCCAGCCAGGGAAAAGACAGCAAGAAAGGCTCCCAGAACGAGCAGCATCTGGGTTTCGCGCGATTGCGCGACATTGCCCTCTTCTCTTGCCTTGGCGAGGCGTCGCCCCGTAGGGGCCTGTGTGCGATCTTCGCTGCTGCTGTCTTCAGCCATCAGAGCGTCGCCGCTTCGCCGGGCGCATCAGTGCGGCGCATGAAGACCCGGAAGTTCCGAAAGTGATTCCTGCATACGTTCCTGCCAGACGCCTGTGATCACCTGGATCAGCAGGGCAATGAGCAGCACGCCGCCGAGAAGCTGGGCGGGCATGGCGATGCCATAAACCTGAATGGAGGGCATCAATCGGTTCAGCACCCCCAGCATGGCGGGCCATAGCGTGCCGATCAGCACGAAAGGCGCGGCATATTGAAAGCCCAGCTTGAAGCTCAGCGCAGTGGTGGTGACGATTGCCTTGGCCATATCGTTGAAAAGTGGCGTCTGGCCGGGAGGAAAGACGTCATACGAGCCGGTCAGCGCCGCGAGGGGGAGAACATATAAGCCGGTGGAGAGAAAAAGAACGGGAATGAGAGACGATGCCATATGGCTGATGGCGGTACTCGACGCGCCAAGATCGGGGTCTGGCTGCAACACGCTCGCCAGCCCGGTGAAGGTGGCGATGAACTGCATGGCAATTACCAGCGACATAGCCAGCAGACGCGCAATGAGACCAATGAAAATACCGACCAGCAGCTCCTGGCCGACTGTCACCACCAGCAATGAGGGATTTGTCAGTATCGCCGTGGCGATGGGCATGAGATGCGGTTGCTCGACCGGCATGATCAGAAGTGACACAGCGAGCGCCACCCCCGCACGCACGACCATGGGTGAAGAGCTTTCTCCAAAGCCCGGTGCTGTCATGACCAGCGCGCTGACCCGGCACAGGGTCAGAACGAACAGCGCAGAGAGAGCGGGCAGCGGGAGATCGTTCACGGTGCAAGCCTCTGGTGCGGTGTCGAACCAATCATGCTGGCTTGCCTCATGATCCCCCGGCGATAACCATCTGATCAAAGATGAGCATGGCATAGCTGTGCAGCGTTGCGTAAAGAAACGAGCTCGTCAGCATGAGCGCGGCTGTGGCGGCAATGAATTTCGGGACGAAAGAGAGTGTCGCCTCATTGACCTGCGTGACGGCCTGAAAGAGCGAAACAAGAATGCCTGCGGCAAGAGAGGCCAGAAGCGACGGCGCGCCCATCTTGACCGCAACAAACAGGCTTTGTTGCAGAATTTCGTGAATATCGACCGAGGGCTGCATCGTGGCCCTGTGTCAGACAGACATCTTCATGATGTCCTGATAGGCCTGTACAAAGCGGTCGCGCACCGTGGTCACGGTCTGCAAGGTGAGTTTCGCCTCCGCGACCGAGGTGGCGATATCGGTAAGATCACCGCCGCCGGACAGGCCGGTCGCTGCTTTCGTTTCCGCAGTCTTGCCTACCTGGATCGCATTTTTCATCGCGTCGCCAAGCACATTGCTGAAGCTGGTCACGCTGTCTTCTGATTCTGCGCTCTTCGCCGTCGGGTTCAGATTGGTCTGCAGCGTGCGTTGCGTCTGGCCATAGGCGTTCAATGCGTCGAAACTACGGGTCATAACGTCACTGATCATGGGCCTGCACCGGATTTATCTTGGATTGTGACGATCAGGGTCTGTCGCCTCACGCTGATGTTCGTAACGTGATCCAACCGGTCGGGCAACCGGTTTCATATTCTCAAAAAAAATTTTGCACTGCGCGTTGATACGTCGTCAGATAATGACGCTTTTTAAACACATCCTGTGCAAGAGCCCTTACTGCAAGGCTGTATTTCCAATACGATCCTGCCATGTGGTTACAAACGATAATCGAGGGGCGGTCGGGTGCTTGAAACGCGAAAATTTCAGTTGCGCGCGCGCCTTGCCGCCAACGCCGTGATTTTTCTTACAGGGATGGCCCTTGCAACACCTGTGGGGGCGCATGCGGCTACGGGAGAAGGCACCACTTATCATGGCAATGGAGACAGCATGCGGTGCCCATCCGGCATCGTGCGTATTGCAGAGATCCAGACCTTTGTGCAGAATCCGCAACCGCATGCTGACCCTCAGCCGATAGGATCCGCCTCTGTTGAGGTCTGCGCTGACAACGAGACGAAGTATATCGATATCGTAACGCGTGGTGCGCCTGATGACGTTGCCAATAATGGGCAACAAGGCCACAAATCGGGGGTTGATGGGACGATTCAGATTCATGGTCGCACGGCGCAGCTGAACGCGAATATATATATTCCGCTGAGTGACGCGGATTATACGCAGTGCGCGCGTCAGGATGACAGCGGGCAGGACGGCAGTTGCAAGCCACATGCGCAGGTTGTCAGCTTTACTGGCACCTGGGTTTTTTCTTTGGGGAAATGGGCGACGTTTCGAACGGGCGCCGATTCGGCTGGCTCGCCTGTCGTTATTGCGGCGCGTGTTCTGAGCGGGCCTGTGGAATAGCTTTCCGAAGCGGTTCGGAATTGCAGTCCGGGATATCGGAAAGAGCAAGGGAAACCCTCGCCTCATCATGAGGCGAGGGTTTTTGTCATTCTTACTGGAAGAGCGACAGGATGTTCTGCGACTGCGAGTTGGCGATCGTCAGCGACTTGATGGCCAGCGACTGCTTGGTCTGCAGCGAGGTCAGCTTGGCGCTGGCGGCAGACATGTCAGCGTCGGTCAGGGCGCCGATGCCGTTGGTCAGGTTGTCGGAGATGGTCGAGCCGTAGGTGCTCATGTTCTTGATGACGTTGCTGTTGGCGCCGAGCGTCGAGGTAACGAAGGTCATGGCCTTGATGGCTGCCTGCACCTGGGCGATCATGTCAGAGACATTGCCGGTACCCTTGAGGGTGCCGGAGCCTTCGAACACGTTGGTCGTCGGGTTGACGCCAGCGGTGCTGCTGGAGGTAAGGCCGAGGGCGTCGGTCAGGCTCGTGCCAGCGGTGCCAGCCTGGAAAGCGGTGCCGGTGCCGAAGACAGACGGTGCGCCTGCGATGGACGAGCCACCCATATAGGAAGCGATGGCGGCGTTGAACCCGGTGATGGTGGTCTGGTCACCCTGCAGGCCGGTGACATATTTCAGGTCGCTGGCGGTGATGCCCAGACCGTCGCTGGTGGCACCCGAGATCAGGTTGACGCCATTGAAGGTGGCATTGCGCGAGATGGTGTCGATCTGCTGAAGCAGGCCGGTGATCTGCGTGCCGATCTGGTCGAGGGCGGCGGGGCTGCCCTGGTTGTTGCCGAGCGAAGTCACGGCGTTCTGAACGCTGTTGAGCACGCTGATGATCTGGTTGACGGCAGTGCTGGTCGAGCTGACCGTCTGCGCGGCAAAGGAGAGGCCGTCATTGACTGCGGACTGGCCGGAAACATTGCCCTGCATCTGCTGGGCAATGCCGTAGGCAGCGGCGTTGTCAGCGGCGCTCGAGACCTTCAGGCCGGTCGAGATGGTGTTTTCTGCACTGCTCAGGGCGGACTGCGTGGCGTTCAGGGTCTGAACGGCAACCATCGCCGAGGCATTGGTGTTGATCGAAAGGCTCATCGAATTTCTCCTGGTGCTTGCCCAGATATCGGGCCACGCAAACACCATAAATCCCGAAATGGATAAGAGAAGATTACCAAAAACGGCAGAATTGGCATGGTGCACCCGATCTTATGCCAGTGCGAAATCCCAGCGATAGAGATCTGCTAAGGGTGCGGCAGGATCAGGAAGTTGCCTGCGGGCCTCGTCGGCATCGAGCAAAGGAGTGATTGTATCGAGGGTGTGGGAAATTTCGTCGAGGCTCAATCCGGATCTGTGCTCATGTCCTCGGGGTAAGATTGCGCGGGGAAGACCGATCGTGCATGCTTGGGGAATTATATGGCTGCACACAACTCATCTGAATTTGTCGAGGTGACCTGCCTTTGAGGGAACCGAAGCCATAGGCATCATTTTTTCTCGGATAGAAGCAGTGGATAAATTTTTCATCAGTCTTGAGCGCACGCCTGCACGAACGGAGCGCTTTCTGCAGGCTAATGCTCATATCCCCGGCCTTGTTCATGCTCCTGGCATTGACGGTTCGGCGATGGATGTTGATGCCATGAGAAAGATGGGGCTGATACATCCTGAGTGCAGTTTCACTCGGGGTGCTTTGGGTTCAGGGCTCACACATATCGCTCTCTGGGGGGCGGTTGCGAAGAATGAGCGCGCCGCGCATATATTTGAGGACGATGCCTTTTTGTGTCGTAATTTTGATGAAGAGAGCGCGTCCATCCTTGCCCAGGTCGAGCCTGATTGGGATATAGTACTGTGGGGAAATAATCCCGATACGACACTGAAATTTCATATGCTTCCGGGTATCTCGCCCTGTATTGTGACGCAATCACAAGATGAGGTAAGGAAAAATATAAATAATTATTCTGGAAAGATGGTAAAATCCGCTCCGTTCAGACTCGAGCATACTTTCGGTATATGCGGGTATGCAATATCGCCGAAGGGCGCCAAATTGATGTTGGAGAAATGCTTGCCGCTACGTGACGAGGTTGTCTCCTACGACTCCTTGGGTGGAAGAAATATTACTACATCGTCAGTCGATCATCTGATGAATATGTTTTACGCGGGAATGCAGGCCTTCACGAGCTTCCCGCCCCTATGTTTGACCGATAATATGACTGAGAAATCGCTCAATACCTAGAGTCCGCTAGAAACGGGCAATGAGAAGGCCGGAAATTCGTAATGGGCGCCGTTGGTCAGGCAATTTTTCGCGCTTTCATACGTTTTGCGTGTGAGGGTAACACTTGGCGCAGCGTTCGCTTCGCGCAAAAGCGCCTTCCCGCCAGTGTCTGTCGGCCTCGTTGAGGTGAGAAGCTGGGAAGCACTATTAACGTAGACTAAGCCTCGGCGTGGTATGCGCTGCTAGTCGGGGCACTTTCGATTTTCGATTGGACTGAAGCGCGGCGCTTTGAGGTGGAAATACGAAAACCAAGGCAAGAGCGCGAGGATGTTAGGACCTTGCCTTGTGGAAAAGAAGCGCAAATCGACTATGAATTGGGGGATTGTTTATGGATATTAAAAATCAGTTCGTCTCAGATGAAAACGCAAAAAATTCGGTACAGTCCTCGTCTCTTGATGGCATATCCGTTTTTCTTCCAGAAACATATTCTCAGGACGGGGAAGATCTCATCGTTGCTTCCCTGTTGCGGGCGCAAATGCAGCGCGAAAAACGTGAGATGAGCGACGTGATTTACGTTGAGATAGGAGCAAACCACCCGATTTCGACCAGCAATACCTATCTCCTTTATAAGAAATACGGAGCGAGGGGCGTTCTGGTGGAAGCTGATCCTCGTCTGATTTCCGATCTGCAAAAAGTAAGACCGAGGGACGCAATCGTTCAATGTGCGATATCTGACTCAGATCGGGAAGAGGTCGTCTTTTACGTAGGGCAGACGTCTGAATTATCCTCCATGAATGCCGCGCATATCCATAGTTTCGGTGATTTTTCCGGGTACGGTGGAATTTCACATGAAATCAGAGTTCCTAATATACATGTCAATAGGCTTATGAAAGAAGTTGGCAACGTCGATTTTCTTTCTATTGATTGTGAGGGATTGGACTTCGATATTATAAAATCCATAGATTTTGAATCTTACAAGCCATATATTATTCAGTGCGAGCCCAGCGAACATTTCTCAGAAGGTAATACTCGTAAAATAATCAATTATATGGAGAGTCGCTCTTATAAGTTGCAAGCACAAACAGGAATAAACCTTATATTTACCAGAGTTAATTTTTAAGGGTATTGTGGAGCATATATCGCGTTCCTGCTCCCAGGCCGGATATTGCGATAAGCACTAAATACGCTTCATCCATCGGCGGGAGTATATAAAAGCTTCTCCGAGATCGACGGATGAGCGTTTCGCTACGGCATGTTTTTCTGTTTTGCGACATCGGCCCGCTGTCCGTAGCCCTTCACGAGGCGCCATCAGCGGGGTCACCCAGCCGATTATGCAGTCAACGAGTTGTTGATGCGAGAGATCAACCGGTCCATCGGTGGCCAATGATCACTGGCCCTAACCGCGAACTGCGGCTTCACCTGCAACCACGTCTTGATGATGCCTCCACTGGTTGCCTCGCAGCCCGCTCCACCCGAAATATGGCCAGAACTGTGCCTGATCGGCAGTTGTCCGCCATCCGCATTGATGCGCTCACAACCCATGAGTGTTCCGTAGCGTCAAAATTCAGTATTTCTGCCTTGTGCATCCCGGTCTCGATGGTCTGAGACGGCGAACGGCATATGTGTCTGCGGGGCCATCAGAATATGTTCTGCATGAGGTAGAGTGAGCCGTGAGCACCTCCTGCTCTCTGCCTGAGTGAGCAAGATACCGCAGTGCATCGACGATCCCGCGAAGAACCGCTGTCCTTTGCGGCCAAACAGCTGCACCGGAGGCACAAACGGAGATCTATGCCTTCCGCCTTCTATCGACGGACGCGAGGCGTTTCGTCTGACGCGCGATATGCCACTTGCAGCGAGACCATTCGTCTAAGCTCCTGAAAACCCGGTATCTCGGATTTCCAGAAGCGCGTAAGTGTTTTTAGTTGTGTTACAGCTACAGAACTTAAGCGGTATGATTATTTTTAGGGTCGAAACAGATGAAAGGATGGTCAAAAAAATGGAGCCATAATCTCTCCATGATATGTCCCGCCATTCCGGCGGAACGCACAAAAGTCAGAGCCTTAATATAGATATCTCGTTCTACTGAATGAATGGCCTGATTCCGGACGCCGAATATGGCTCCGTAGGAAAACTCACCGAATGTAGCGTTAAGCGCTTTCTCCCGAACTCGGTAATGACCTATCTTTTCGAAGAAATCGGCAGCAATATTAATGCCATTTTTCACGCCGAAAGTCTCGAAGTAGAGCCGGGAAATGAGGAAAGCACCCTCGTCGAAGGACTGGATTGGCCCCCAATTGAACAGCGAGAATATTTCGTTTCTGGCAACGGCATGGTTGTTTGCGAAATATTTTTGTAAAGTGCTCTGGGGAGGGTAGCCTGGTTTCCACTGTGAAGCATATCCCCACACATCTCCCGAAAATTCATGAGACAACAAGGCAAGGAAATTCTCAGAGTGATCGAAGGGATCGCCCTGAGAAAACACGGTGTAGGAATCGTCGTTTTCCACATTACAAATCATATGGAGTAAATAAGTGTCAGACTCTTTCCCTACATTTTCAAGATCTATGTATTTATAGACATTATTCGTTATCTCGGGACTGACATTTTTAGGACCTTTATTGTATAAAAAAATTTTATAACAATCTGGTATATTTTTTATCCAGTCTATATTCTCGTTATATCTCGATATGACAATGCTTGGCATTATAAAATTAGACCTTTTTCTGGTGTGGAGTGGAAAGCTCTAGCCTCATGTTTATTCTTGGTCGATTCACGAAGAGGCTTTCCGCCAAGATTGAAAATCTGTTTTATTTTGTGGACGGTGACTGAAAAATATTTTCCATCAACATCTCTATTTTGCTCAATTTTGTTTTTATTTCTAAATTTTCCGCCTCTATCTTTGTGTGCGACTGGTAGATTGCGCTGACAATTTCGTTTTTCGCGCGGTCTATCTTCTCGAGAAGGAGATGAATTCCTCCTAGGGCGCTTGGATCATCAGTGAGATGACGCCTGACAAGAGAATTTCGATATAGAGTTTGATATAAATTGTGTTTATCGACTCCAGCGCGGACGCTATTGCTATAAATACTATCTTCTTTCGGTCTCTGATAGTAATAAGATAGTTCTTTGTCTATTGTCCCTATGTCTCCTGTCAGGAACACTCTGATATTATAGTCCCAGTCGCCAAGGACGGGGAGGCTGTCATTAAATTTTCCCACGATTTGGGCAACCGAACTGCGGATTAACATGCTTATCGGTGGGGAAATATTGCGGGAAAGCAAGTCGCAGGCATCTACAAATGGTTTCCATTGCGACCACTTCTCGCGAAACAACTCTACGGCCCTGTTATCCTCAACGATCTCATGTATGACGACGCAATTCGTGACAACTGCTGCGAATTCTCGGTTTTTATGCAGATATGCGACAGTTTCTGCCAGAAAGTCAGGGTGCCAGGCATCGTCGTCGTCGTGAACGACAATGAAACTCTCGCCAACTAAGGATAGAGCGCAGTTCGAGGCGGCCTCCATGCCGAGACTTTGCTCATTCTGCAAAATCTTGACCTTGCTCGTGAGGCCAAGTTTATACCTGTCAACCACCTCCTCGAAGGAAGGACCATCCCCCCCGTCATTGACGAGGTAGAGAATCCAGTTGTGATGGGTTTGATTCAGGACGCTTGCAATGGCTCTGGACAGCAAGATGGGACGATCTTTTGTTCGCATAATGATCGCGACGCTGTCCCCGCCTCCATCATTTTCCCAACGTCTAACGCTCGGGAAAAGCTTCTGCTTATCGTTGCCTGTACGCTGCATGATCTGACCTGTTTTGGAGATGGAAAGCTTAATGAAACTGTCTGAGGCGACGTTCACCCAGGTGAGACATCAGCGCAAAGGCTAATTTTTGAAAAATCTCTCGATGGGCATGGTTGTTATCCTGCCAGGACTTCAGGGTGCCAACAGGCCATGGCGCCGATCGTATCCTGGCGACCATTTCATCGAGGTCGGCGGGAACGTTCTCATTGATTAGGGATCTATAAGTGTGATGCTCGAACGTCGGGCAATGTTTTATGGAGCCCAGTAGCTTGAGTTCTTCGTCAGACGGCGAGCAAAAAACAGAGTGCATGGCTGCGATCGCTGCGGGGACCGTAGCGTAAGTGCTATCGAGAGGGCCGACAGATTCACTCGTTGACCATTTTTCCAGCGCCTCCATGACACCTTTTTGAAACGGCGCAACAACCAGATCATATTGTTGCAATTCGGCGGTATTCTCAGTGCATAGAGGTAACCATGTATTCCCCTGCTTCCTGTAGCTGATGACACTTCCGCCTCTGGCAGAATGCAGGGTTTCCAGAATATCCACGCCGTTCCGCAAGTGAACCTGATGGTCAAAGGGTGTGAAGCCGCAACCGAAAGCACTGAGCATGCGACCAGCACGGTAGTGATTGCCGGAGGACGGGTCGGACAGGCCGTAATAAAACCCCGATACTAGGTTTTTGCGGCCGTGATGTCGGATGATCTGATTGATTGAGCATTGAAGAGTCCCAGCCCAGCCCAAATCCACTATGGCCGCATCGGTTTTCGAAAAAAGACCTTCCTGATCAAGATAACCGATCACAGAATCGTAGTTGTTTTTCAATCCGTAATAGATCAGTGACGCATTTCTTTGCAGTAGCTCAGCAAGTTTCTTGGCGTCGTCGTGAGAGAAAGTGCTATTGAACGAGGAAAAGAGGTTTTGAGCTTCTCTCTTGAAGAAGATTCTCTCTTTCTCACCTAATTCGATACGATCCAAAACGTCATTTACGGTTAAATTTCCATACGTCTTGCAGTAAAATTCTACCAGTTCTCGCGATAGTTTGTGTGGGGTGCTGGTGCAGTATCCCATAGCCAGGTTCAAGGGACGGCGGGAGACGTGGAGGTAGCTCGATGTTACGGGACCAGATGTGTATTTTTCAGCAATATCCCACCCCTTCTGGATCAGATATCCATCTCGTGCGCAGAAATAGAGATGCTGAATTTTTTCGCTTTGTACCTTTTCTGCCAGCCAGTCGACGAATGCTCTGACGATTAGGCTACCCCAGGACGCTCCGAGAGTGTGCCACCACTCTTCATGAAAACGCTTCTCCCGGCCAACGCTCGATAAATGGGCACTTCGATGCAGAATGGAGAACGGCACAATATCAGGCGTCAGATCGGCGCCTACGCGTCTTTCGGACCGCATTCTCCCGTAATAGATCGAGTTGAAGCCATGTGCACGGGGCATGTTGACATCCCCTGCTAGGTCATCTCCGATGTGCAAGATGCGTGTATTTTCACCAAATCTATGCCTGATCAGGGACCATAGGCTTCCGCTGGCTTTTGTATGCAGTAATTCGCTGGAGACCAGTATATCCTGCCAATCGCTGTAGCCACATTTTTCAAGTATGCGACCTATCGTATCAGCAGAATGATACATATCGCTTATGAATAATACGGAAACATTTTTCTCGCGCAGAGAATTGAATAAGGTTTTCATGTCGAAATTGGGGACGCATATGTCCAGCTCAAATTCAATTTCCAATTCTTTTGCTTTTTGTTCGAAAGCAAAGTTAGAGGAAATAAACTTTTTTAATTCTGCGTAAATATCCTCAAAAGTAACTTCTATCTTCCCTACCTTTTGCGCAAGATGTCGTGCCGAACGCTCGGCATTTTCCCGCGCGAGGGCAAACCCTCGCGCTTGAGCGCCAAATATATCGATCAACGATTTTTCGACGACGGCCATGACATCGACAGGACTGTCAACGATCCTGGTGATGGCAGTATCGAAAACGTCAAAAGAAATAAAATTGAAGTTGGAAGATTCGTTACATATGTCGTCGATTAGCTTTTTATCGGGAAACCAGTTTTTTTCGTTGTTATGATAAATGGCAGCAGATTTATTAACTAAATCTTTAAAAGACATGATAAAGCTCAACGAATGTCATTGGGCTAAGATCATATCGCGGCAGGGTGATGAAAACCAGCGCATTTCGTGCGTGAAGTGAAACGTTGCCGAATTTAAAGGAAGGTTGATCGAAGGTCTGCGTCTTGTCGCGCAAACTGAATGAGCCTTCGAATTCGAAAGATGGGACATTTCCCACAGCGAAGGTTTACGGTCGAGCCTAATGCTCACTGAGGCGAGGGGGCTTTCGCGGTCGTGGTGCGCGCGTCAGGATGACAGCGGGCAGGACGGCAGTTGCAAGCCACATGCGCAGGTTGTCAGCTTTACTGGCACCTGGGTTTTTTCTTTGGGGAAATGGGCGACGTTTCGAACGGGCGCCGATTCGGCTGGCTCGCCTGTCGTTATTGCGGCGCGTGTTCTGAGCGGGCCTGTGGAATAGCTTTCCGAAGCGGTTCGGAATTGCAGTCCGGGATATCGGAAAGAGCAAGGGAAACCCTCGCCTCATCATGAGGCGAGGGTTTTTGTCATTCTTACTGGAAGAGCGACAGGATGTTCTGCGACTGCGAGTTGGCGATCGTCAGCGACTTGATGGCCAGCGACTGCTTGGTCTGCAGCGAGGTCAGCTTGGCGCTGGCGGCAGACATGTCAGCGTCGGTCAGGGCGCCGATGCCGTTGGTCAGGTTGTCGGAGATGGTCGAGCCGTAGGTGCTCATGTTCTTGATGACGTTGCTGTTGGCGCCGAGCGTCGAGGTAACGAAGGTCATGGCCTTGATGGCTGCCTGCACCTGGGCGATCATGTCAGAGACATTGCCGGTACCCTTGAGGGTGCCGGAGCCTTCGAACACGTTGGTCGTCGGGTTGACGCCAGCGGTGCTGCTGGAGGTAAGGCCGAGGGCGTCGGTCAGGCTCGTGCCAGCGGTGCCAGCCTGGAAAGCGGTGCCGGTGCCGAAGACAGACGGTGCGCCTGCGATGGACGAGCCACCCATATAGGAAGCGATGGCGGCGTTGAACCCGGTGATGGTGGTCTGGTCACCCTGCAGGCCGGTGACATATTTCAGGTCGCTGGCGGTGATGCCCAGACCGTCGCTGGTGGCACCCGAGATCAGGTTGACGCCATTGAAGGTGGCATTGCGCGAGATGGTGTCGATCTGCTGAAGCAGGCCGGTGATCTGCGTGCCGATCTGGTCGAGGGCGGCGGGGCTGCCCTGGTTGTTGCCGAGCGAAGTCACGGCGTTCTGAACGCTGTTGAGCACGCTGATGATCTGGTTGACGGCAGTGCTGGTCGAGCTGACCGTCTGCGCGGCAAAGGAGAGGCCGTCATTGACTGCGGACTGGCCGGAAACATTGCCCTGCATCTGCTGGGCAATGCCGTAGGCAGCGGCGTTGTCAGCGGCGCTCGAGACCTTCAGGCCGGTCGAGATGGTGTTTTCTGCACTGCTCAGGGCGGACTGCGTGGCGTTCAGGGTCTGAACGGCAACCATCGCCGAGGCATTGGTGTTGATCGAAAGGCTCATCGAATTTCTCCTGGTGCTTGCCCAGATATCGGGCCACGCAAACACCATAAATCCCGAAATGGATAAGAGAAGATTACCAAAAACG
>NZ_JBCHWF010000002.1:0-122394 GCF_059801175.1 Asaia sp. Ae19-3
CCCAGACAGACGAGCCCAGATTACCTGTAATCGTCATGATCCTCAGTGACGAGAAAGAGCGACCAACCGCGACGCTGCGAATGCCAGACGGCAACACGATCGAGGTAACGCGAGGAAGTCTTCTTCCGGACGGGTCCTCGGTTGCAACTATCGAAGGTAGCGCCGTCTACATCAGACGCGGCCACACTCTTGCGAGACTTCCCATGGATGGTGGGCAGGCACAGCCTCAAACTCAGGCAAACCCGAATTCGACAAGTGCAAGCAGCCTCTTCGGGGCCCCTACCCCTTTACGGCCGCCTGCAGGCTATCCACGCGGAGCTTACCCGTGAGCATTGATCTCCGCACAGATGACGGTCACCACTGGGTGCTTGACGCAACGTGGATCATTGTACCGCGCAAGCCTTCCCACGCCGCCTTGCGCAACCAAGCGCGTGCTCTGAAGGCCACCCACTATGGCATATTTGGTAACAAGCCATATTCGATCGGCTTCTTCAATTTTCGCCAGTATGGCGAGAAGCGAAAAACAGCAAATCCTCTTGCTCCAGTTTTGGCACAGACCCTTGGCCCGAACGTCTATGCTGAGTTCACCCTTGATGATGGATCTGTCTGGTATCTCGCGACCGACGGAGAAGGTCAGCTAAAGGCGGGCACCGATCGCGTCATCTCAATCGATAATCGTGACGCAATCCGCAAGAGATATGATGAGGAGCGCTTCTCAGACCGTCGTTACGTCGATAGTGCCGGGTTGGAAAAACTCATTGCACCTTTGAGCGAGGTCAATGTTAAACTTCACAGTGCCTCACTCACCTCTCACTGGAAGCCTGTGGCAGTCGGCCTATCAGCGGTTCTGCTCTGTGCTGCTGGCACGCATCTCATTCAGGTTCATAATGAACGCGTACGGCAAGAAGAGGCACGAAAAGCGCTTGCTTTAGCCCGTCTCAGGGCAGAGCAGGAAAGGCGCCTTCACCTACCTGTGGCTACCAGCGTCTGGGTGCAGGCTTGCATGATCACAGCGATGGGGCAGAGAATTTTTCAGGACGGTTGGACGCAGACGTCCTGGACTTGCTCCGGTGATACGCTGAATATTGAATGGGCACGTACCGGCGGCACTGTTGGCTCTGCGCCGGTCGGCACGATCGCGCAGGACGGCGAGACTATCAAGCAGGCTGTACATCTACCGCCCCTCAAATCGGCTCCGACCGCACTCCAAGGCACGGGCGGAGTAAAGCAGCTGGTCGCGTTTCTGCAATCGCTTGGCGTCCGCCCGCAGGTCAGCATCGCGATGAACCCTGGGCCACCTCCCGGTTTGAACGGAGCCCCGTCTCCTGATCCAATTGCAGCCAACACGTTAACCCGTGTGGAGTGGACACTTACGTCTGATCCACGAAGTGCTTTTTGGAGCAAGGTGCCTGGCTTGACCATTCAAACGCTCCACCACGTCAACCGGGTAGCTGGGGGTAACGTGAGCAATGCAACCTCTTACGCCTTCGATTTTTCAGCGACAATTTCGGAGCCGGTTTCTTTTCGGGCACCAAACTGAAATTTCTTATACGCACTCACATCGCAAAGCCGGATGCTGATCCTCACGGGACTGATCTCGATCGAGGTAGGTGATTCTATGAACTTGGGTGAAATCGCTGCGCATGTGGAACTGCTGGTGGATTTTCCGCGCACGGCCTCTCGGCCTTTGTTCAGCGGGAGACATGCGAAGCTGCGCAAGAAACGTAGCTTCGGATCGGAGCATCACGCTCCATGATGCAAGGTCTTTTCTCTAGGTTCAGGAGGGGGGGGGACGCCCTCACCCTGGCACCGGGTTTGCAAACCCATGTATTCCTCGATGCCTACAGGCAGATCGTCTACGTTGATATTGCGAAGCGCGACGATCCCGGTCTTGCTCTTTTTCTCGAGCAGCATGACCGTGCGACGGGCAACGCATGGGATATACAGCACGAACATTACGCGGATTTGCAGAACCGTCGCGCGCAAGAACGCCAACGCGCTCATGTCGCACATCCGACATCAGCGAAGGCTACCAATACGGATAACAATGCCCGCAGCCAGGCGTTTGCGCTGATCCGCCAGGCGGCTCAGCTTGGCGCGAGTGATCTTCACATTCACAGATTGAAAGATCACACAGAGGTTCGCCTGCGCATAAAGAAAAACGTCCTTGTTCTGAAAGACATGAGCGTCGCGGAAGGTGACGCACTCCTCGTAGCAATCTATAGGCTCGGCTCCAGTCAGGACTCCACCTTCAAAGAGGGTGAGACACAGGATGGAGGCATTTCGGGCAGCGAGCTCGAGGGCACCGGCCTCGAGAACGTACGTATCGTCCGTGGCCCGTCATACCCCGCAATGGCAGGCGGCGGACATATGGAACTGCGCTTGCAATACAAGGAACGGGCCGGGAGCAACACAATCTCGCCTCTCGGAGTAATCCTTCGCAAGCCGCGTACGCCTCCGGGCAAGCTAATGCTAAAGGAATACGGCTTCGATGATGCCCAGATCGACAAGCTACTTTATATCGCATCCTCTCCTTCAGGTCTTTTGCTCCTCACAGGCCCGACGGGTTCTGGCAAAACGACCTCGATCTTTGAATTAGCCAAGTGGCAACAGCGGACGTCGCCCAACAAGCGGACGGTGACGATTGAACAGCCGGTCGAGTACCCCATGCCGTGGGCTGTGCAGCTCGAGATCTCCAATGCCCTGACCGGTGAGGAGGCCGGGCAGCAGTTCAAAGAGAACCTGCGTTATTCGCTGAGAATGGATCCGGATCGCCTGATTATCGGTGAGATCCGCGATGCAGAGGTTGCGCTCACCAGCTTCGACGCATCGCAGACTGGGCATAGCGTCATGAGCACCTTGCATATTGAGGATCCTTTCGATTTCCCATTGCGATTCCAGAACCTGAACTATGAGAAGCTTCCGTTTCGGACAACGTGTGTCAGCACGATCATCCGAGGAATTGTAGCTCAGCGGCTTCTGCCGGTGCTCTGTGATCACTGCAAGATTCCGTGGAGTCCGAAAGACCCTCGGATGCCAAAGCTGGCTTGCGAGGCCCTGCTTACCTGGGGAGATCCCTCATCAGTTTATCAGATCAGCCATGATGGATGTTCGCATTGCAGCAACACGGGCGTTGCTTCTGTCACTGCTGTCGCAGAAGTTGTCGAAACCGATGAGGAGTTGATGAATGACTTCATCACGCGCGGAGTTACACCTGCGCGTCGACGATACCGCTCTCGTCCTGACGCCGACAAGCCCATGGTCGAGCGCGCCATTGCCATGGCGTTTGAGGGGAGAGTGGATCCTCGGGCGATCATATCGGAAGTGGAACGGATACCATTCCGAGATAAGGTCGAACGTGACCGCAGGATTGGTCGGCGCGAAAGGGAGATCGATGCCCAGAGCGCCGAGGCATTTCTCAGCGGGGAGGCAGCCTGATGTCATTCGAGCTCGTTTACAAGGACAGTGGCAAAGAGCAGGGAATGTCGGGGCTCACCCCGCTCCGGCGGTTTGCCGCGCTCTACGATTTCAGGTGGGCACGTCGCGCAGGGCTCTACGAGATGATGGTGCCCCGCCTGCGCGAAAAGCATGCGACAACGCCTGAGCGCATGTTTGAGATGTATATCAAGCGGCTACGTCGGACATATCGCTATGCTACAGCAAGAGTGGTCGAGCGCGCTCATTACGAAATGGCGTATGACGGGCGCAAGCTAGCCGCGGCTCTGCGCCCGGTCGTGCCAGACGACGAGTATGCAATCATTCATGCCGGCGAAGCCGGAGGAAGTCTCGATACAGCCCTCGAATTGCTGCTCGACATGCGCGCGCGTACCCGCAGGATCGTCAACGCGGTGATCAGCATGTATGCAACTTTTGTCAGCTATGCTCTGATGATCTTTGTAACGCTATATTTGGTGGCACAAAAGGCGATCGTCCCGTTAGAGACTTTCGCCCGTTCCACCGGCCAGCCGCCCAGCACCATGAAGTCCATCCTCATCGCGGCAGCCGACTGGACCTCCGGCTGTGGGCCGATGATTGTCGCAGGGGTCGTGCTCCTTTTCTCCACTGCGATGATTGCAAGCCTCACGCTGCTACGGGGGCCAATCCGAGTTCGTCTCGAGCGGTTTCCCCCTTGGTCAACATATCGAGCAATCCAGGGTTATGTCTGGCTCTCGACATACATCATTCTGGTTCGGTCAGGACGGCCGGAAACGAAGGTTCTGGAAGAGCAGGCAGAGCGGGCTTCGCCTTGGTTACGGGAACGCCTTGAAGCCGTAGCGGAATTGATGGGCAAACATGCCCGCCTACTTCCCGCTGCCCTTGAAGAGTGCGGGTATCACTTCCCCTCGCCGGACATGATTGACGACATAGGCAACGCCTGGATCGGCGCATCTGACGCATATGACGCCCTGCAGCAAAAAGCGCGGCTCTTTGCTGAGGAAATCGAGAAATCCGCCGTGTTCTGGTCTCATAACTTCAAAGGTATCGGCCTCATGGTGATGTACGGCCTTGCTGCGTTCATCGGCATGGCGCTCAACACATTCCTGCCAAGCAACATCTAACGGCTAAATATAAAAGGGCAAAAATCATGTGGTTATTAGGAGCTCTCTTTGCGGTACTGATCATATCCGCAATCCAAATGGGTATATCTGGCAACTTGAGCAATATTGGCTTCACATCTTCTGGGGTTGAAGTGGCCGAAACTCAGACCAAAACAATAGCTGATAACATTAAAGGGGTTTACGGCGGGACCGCTGCGGGGCCTGCCGATTTCAGCACGATATCGAACCAGAACGCGATCAAAGCTGGCGCAGTGCCGGCCAGCATGACCACGGGAGATGGGTCTACAATTGTCGGTGCTTGGAATTCCCAGGTATCTCTCTTGCCCTCCGGGAACGGTCAGACCTTCTATGTGAACTGGCCGTCGATACCGAGCTCGGCCTGCGCAAAATTCGGAATATCGCAAGCCGTCAATGGCGTAACAATCAATGGAAACTGGGTCCCCAAGACTGGAACGGGCTTCGCCGCTGCAGTTGCTGCACAGTGTAACCAGGGGACCGGCTCTTACAGTGCTGTTATGTTCAGCTTCGTCATGAACTACAACTAACCGATCATGGCAGCGTTCGCATTGCTTGGGTTTGTTGTGATAGCTTTGATAGCTGGTGAAATTGCCAGGCATGAGGTTATCACCAAAGGTGCTTGGCCTGTCGTATCGGATGCGACAGGTCCATCTCTAGCCTTCCTCGCATATAAAAGTGCAGTGCAGCTGTATGTCACGCGCAATCCGGGTACGAGCGGATCAATTCCTCTGTACGCGCTCAGTCTTGATGCATCGAGCATCACGACGATCAGCCCCGGGAATCAGGTTATCCGTACAGGTAGTGGAACACAGGTCATTACCTGGACCGCGTCACAACCGGGTTTACTCCCTGCAGTAATCCAGGGCTCGGACGGTGATGCATCGATAGGCACATCTACCGGAACGCGTTGGTCAACACCCACCGCTGGAGACATGGGGCCTTTGCCTATTCAGGTCCCGTCGGGCGACGTCGTGTCGTTCGTGACTCTAACGGGGAACGGGTTTTGAGGCCGGTCATCTATCACGACGCATTGAGAATATTAAGGAACCTGTGATCCATGTGGCCACTCGCCTCGCTGTTTAGCACGATCATCATCGGAGCAATTGTGATGACCGCGTGGACTGGCGTAATTCAGATCGGACAAAACCGCCAGATTTATGCCGCTGCGGCAGGGGAATTTCAGGATCTTCTGTCGGCTACGAACAAGTATGTCTCCGCAAACAACAGCCAGCTGGCGAGTTGGGTGCCTGCCGGGGGGACATGGCTCGATCTCAACACCCTCGTTGCAAACAACCTCCTCCCGCCTGGCTTCAGCTCGCAGAATCCGTTCGGTCAAGTATGGGGCGTTTACTTGCGGCAGCCACAGAGCGGTCAGATCCAGGCGATAGTCCTGAGCTCTTCTGGGACGGCGCTCCCTTTGCCGGCCCTCACCGCTGTGGCTGGGATGGCGGGGAGTCAATCAGGCTTTGTTCCCCCAGACAATGTTCTCCCAAGCATAAACAGCGGCATGGCAGTCGGTAATATGGGGAAATGGCGAATGGCGCTGGCAGGACTTCCCAATCCCGGCAGTGGGCACTTCTACGGCCTCGGGACCAGCGCGTCTAACGCGCAATACAACAACGACTATCTATACCGTGGAAACATAGCGGGACACCCTGAATTAAACACGATGAATGCACCGCTAAATATGGGCGGAAATGATATCAACAGCGCGGCTACCGGACGCTTTTCAGGCCCGATTGGCACTATGGGAGTGGATCCGAACACCAAGCCCCCAGGTTGGGTTGGTGGTCTTTCGACCTATGACGTGACGGCTCTAGGTACCGTCGCTGTTGGCCCGGCAAATCAAAACCCAGTCGCCGGCATGAACTCGGGTGGTGACGGGTGGTTTAATCGCAATGCCTATGTCGGCAACCAGCTATCCGCCGCGTCCGTACAGGTAAACGCGGGCAATAACGTCAGAATTGGTCCCAATGCTACCCTTTACGGAGACCCCAGCAATATCGCTCTTAGAACACCTGGCACTGTGTATATGCAGCATCAGGACGGTTCACCTGCCAATATCGCAGCTCAAGATGCTTATGTTAACTACGTATGGGCTAATAGGGTCAGTCTTCCAGGGGGAGAGAACCTGTATATTGGAGATGCAGCCGTATTGGGCGACGCCTGGAACATCGCGCTGAGGCCAGCAAATGGACGTGTCTACATCCAGAACCGCTATGGGCTTGCCGCCGGGGACATGGACCTCGGACAACTCGAAACACATAAGGGCGTATTATTCGACCGCACTGACGCCAATCCCGGCTATGGTTGTGGCCCTAATGGCATCCTGGCGGGTAAATACGACGGGAGCGGCGATGTTCTCGCCTGCGTCAATGGCATATGGAAGAGCATTACAAGTAAACCCATAAACACTTACGTCCCTCCTACAAGCAACGGATTTGGAGGTTATGCACATCCCAACCCCGCTACGGGCGGATACTGGTGTGAGTCTGGGACAAACGATACGCCTGCCATCACCCTGTGGTACGGTGACTATGGTTATTCCGGCCTACACGTGTGCGAACCTCAATGACGGCCCTCCCGCCCTGCACCGCAGTGATGGCTCAGGCCTACAAAGTGCCGATTGCAATCATCGAGACCGTAAGCACGCACACTCACCCGGGAGGCATTGGAATCATGGGCATAGACCCGGGTTGGCTACCGATCTTGGAGCGCGCCGGTTTCGATGCTCAGGCTATACGAGAGAACGTCTGCATCAATATTGCTGCAGGCGCATGGGTTCTGGCCTGGGCGAACGCAGGGAAGACGGCGCCTAAACCTTTGCAAAACCACAGCAAACCAACCTCCTTAGACCCCATCCCACCACCCTCGCCTGTCATGGAGAATTTTGGCGATTGCATCCGACACGCATCGCAGAAGTACCGGCTACCTGAAGTGCTCTTCAGGGCCATCCTTCTGACAGAAGGCGGACACGTGGGGGCAATTACGCACAACAAAAACGGGTCCTATGATATGGGCCCGGCCCAGATAAACTCGAGCTGGCTCCCCCGCCTTTCTGTCATGGGTATTGCGCGCGAACGCGTTCTCAATGATGGATGCCTCAACATCCATATCGGCGCATGGATCCTTGCCACAGCTCTTGGTGGCCAGACACCGGATAATCCCGCCGAATTCTGGCGGCGCGTCGGGAACTACAATTCGGGAACACCGGTTTTCAATAAGGCCTATCAGGCCCGTGTCTGGGCAAACGTCACACTTCTCTCACGCACCAGGCCCGCCGCAATGGAAAAAATTACCTCGGCAAACTGACGCAATGCACGCACTCACATCGTCATGAGTCACAATGCAGACATGAAGAAGCATGCTGCATCCGGAGTGAGAACCTATATTGCCTGACGCATCATCCGATCGGGTGGACCTCACCCACGTCAAACCTGACACCTATGCGCTCACCCCCTCCTGGCTCCTGCGGTTGCGTCAGGAGATGATCCGGCATCGCCATAGGCGGTCGACAAAAATGCCAGATTACGGCACGCGAACGATCGCAGGACGTAATATCCGGCATATTGCGTCCCTGGGCACGCATTGCCTTGCGTCAAGCCTTCTCAAGAACGCAGGACTCAAACGTTATTCACTGCCCTTCGACTGGGGGTGGGCCACACCTGGTATGGTGCTGCATTGCCTCAAAACGGATTTCAGCGACTTCCTGCCTGAGCCGGGATGCGATGGGCATCCCTCGTATCATCGTCAGTTTGGCATCAAGTGCGTCTTTGCCCATCGCGATCTACGCGATGTAAGCGACCGCGCGTATTACGAGCGTTGCATAAGCCGCATGCGCCGCCTGTTCCATTCCCGCGACGCGAAACTCTTCCTGATGATCGCCCGCCCCGATACGCCGATCGGCTGGCACTTCAAGGAACTGGTCAATCATATCCGGGAAATGACACCACATGCCGAACTTCTGGCCATCCAGCTGCAGCCGCCCCGGGGCGGAGGGCAGAGCCTGAGCCTCGAACTCATCGAAGAGCGGGCGGGCTCGCGCCTCTATAATTTCCGACCGGCCTCCGATGAAAGCGGGTTGGGCTATTTCCCCGATATCGTCGATGAACTCGTCATCCTGCGCCTGGTCTGCGGCTATGCCCTTGATCTGAAGGCCTCCCCATGAATGGCCGACGTGTAATCGCGCGCCTGTCAGGCTGCGCTCTTGCTGTCAATCTCCTTGGATGCACTATGCCCCATCCCTCTCCCGCAGAGCCGATCGCGCAGGATATGGGACACGTTTTGCGTGGTTTCGATAAGATAGGCGCCATGCGTTTCCCGATGGTACGGGACGGGTCAGTTCTGCCAGCCGAGCTACAGCGCCCCATGTCCTGGGTGTGGCGTGGCCCTGTTGATCAGGCCGTAAAGATCCTCGCAGAGCGGATCGGCTACAGGACCGTTATCGCGGACAAACCAGACGTGCCGACAGTCGCATTCTCTGTCGATCATGGCACAGCAGCGACGATACTGGATGAAATGGCATCCGGGCTCGAAAACAGAGCCTCGATTATGATCGATGTCCCACAACATCTCATCAGGGTTGACTGGCATGCGTAAATCTCTGTGCCTGGTTGTCCTGGGTTTCGTCAGCTGCGTGAGTGCCCAGGCGCAGACCAACGGGCCGACGGACGATCAGGTCCCACCTGTTCCAAGTGCAACCCAACCCCGTGCAGCCAGTGCGCTGGATACGCCGATAGAGGGGGCACGTATCGCTCCCGAAATTCCGGATGTCGTTCACGCGCCTTCCCTTGAGGAGCAGATGGCTCTGCGCCCTGGCTACGAACCAGGACAGAAAGACACGACCGCCCGCGATAGCGCACTGAAGCAGGCGGGCTGGGCATATGGCGCTCGAGGCGGGCTTGCAGCGAGAAGCGAAGCGCTCAATGAGAAGCTGCGTCGCTACGCGCCAACGCTCGATCGCGTGTTCGATTTTCGCACTGTCGTTCTTCCGATTGGTAATGGGGGCCTGCTGCTGCGCCCTCCTGTCGTGACCGAGGCGCAGATGGCAGTTGCGGTGGACCCTTCAGGTCAGGCGGCGCGTGAAACCGGGCGGATCTATGAGATCACCCGTCAGGGCGCACTGGTTACCGCCCCGCCCCAATGGCGCACGTGGCTTGTGCGCAGCGTTGATGTACCGAGCGAGCCAGCGGAAACACTGCGCCCTAGAACACGCCACGAAGTAGAAATTTGGGACGACGCTCTCGCCCGAGGACGCGCTGCGGGCGAGCGCCAGGCTGTCGAGATTTTTCTCGACGATCTCGCGCGACTACAGCGCGACCTCGTGGGCATGGCGCGCTACCGCCTGCTCTTGCAGGCCGGCAAGGTGCGTCCGCCTGAACTAACCTCTCACTATGCCTCTACAGAAGGAGGCCATGATCTCATGCGCATCGGGGATACAACACGCCGTATCCGTGAACAGCCCGGGCTCGATGCCGATCGAGCACACTGGAAAACAGAGGAAGACACACCTTGAGACCGATTCCGAACGGCGGCGGACTGCGTGGCAACGACGCAGAACGCATCATGGGTGTCCTGCTTGGCGGGCTGGTTCTATTGGTCGTTCTGGCGACCGGCCTATGGTGGCGGTTTCACACAGAAATGGCCCGTGCCCTGCTGGCTGAACAGCATCTGACCCTACGCGCCTTTTCGCTTGTCACGCATCGTTACGACGGATTGCGTCTCAGCCTCGAGGCGGCGTCGCCGGAACGGGTTACGGCGCTTAAACTCTGGCAGCTTTGCAATATCACGGGCAGCGCACTACGCTGGCCGCTCGCCTTGCTGATTGTGGGGCTGGCTGTCCTGTGTGTTCTTCGGGCCCCCCGAGAACAATATCGCGCGCGGTTCGGGCTTGATGGACTACAGAAAATCCTCGCCCGTATCCACCCGATCGGACATGCCTGGATCGGCAATGACGCTGTTCTGGTGGCTCCGGCTCCCCCCGGCGAGGCACTACGCCCCCTCGATCCTGCCCTGCGGGCCGAAGAATGGGTAGACCGTTATTGTCGTACAGGCACCGTCCAGCAGCGCGTCAGTTCCGCTGAGGCGGCTTTGGGAAAGCAACTTGGCGCACCATGGTCGGGACCTCACGCAGCTACCCCCCTCATCCAATGCCTCTTCGTCGTCTTTGCGTGGCAGGCCGAACGCCGCAAGAAGGACGCTATCGGATTGCTAGGCGATCTGTCGAGATCTCTGTCCGGACAGTTCCACAAGGGGGCTCCCACCGCCCCGGTCGCTATTCCTCAGGCTTTTCGCCGGTCGATCGGACTGCATGTCGAACGGGGAGACTGGACCAAAGCCCTGGAGATCACGAACAGGCACGCTTATACCGTTCCGGCGTTGCTAAGCCTTTTGCAATATGCGCGTGTAAGGACCGGCGTGTTCAATCCGGGCCTGTTCGCCTGCATCCAGCTCGTTGATCGGGAGCTGTGGCTGGCGCTTTCGGCTGTGTCATATCCCAGAGACGGTCTGCCGCATCATATCATCTCGACAGCCTCTTGCCTCGAGGCCTCAGGCGCGCTCGAACACTGGCGCGCCGAGTGTGAAGAGGGCAAGCCGTTATCGCGCAAACATATCGAACATAGCGTCGATGCGCTGAACCTCCTATGAGCGCGCCGCTTCCTTTTGAATGCCATGGGTTCGGGCTGCGGTCGGCCTACCTGGCAGCGCGTAGTGCCTCAAAAGTCCTGATGCTCTGGCTGACAGACACTTATGATCTTGATGCCTCAGTCCTTGATCGCGAGCGCGCGCTTACCCCGGCGGCCCTTAGGCAAGTCAAAGATGAAGGACGTTTCCTTGGGTTTGATATCACTGACGCACCGCCCCTGCCTTTACTGGCCATGCGTGTCTATTTCGATCTCGTCACCTTCGACCACGCTGGCCGCCTCGCTCCTGCGGCTCTGACTCGGCATCGCAGCGGCGAAAACGCTGTGCTGGAAGTGGCGCTCCCCGATCTTTCAAGGACCATGCAGCATGGTATCGGATAAAATGCCTTACACGACGCAGGAGGATGGCGAGCTCGTCAATCTTTGGCCTGAAGACGGACGCAGTCTTTATCCAGAGATCCTCGACCGCCTCATCTCATGGTCCCACGATTTAGGGGCCTCGAGGATCGATATCGAGACGGACCGGCATGTCACGCTGAACGTCCACGGACGTGTGATCCGCGTGACCTCAGACAAGGTACTTGAATCGGATGCGCATCAAGCGCTGGTCCATATGTATCAATCCCAGTCGGGCCTGACGACGCTCAGGAGTGGCGAGCCTCTGGATTTCGGGCATCGCTTCTGGCCGGAGCGCCGGAATGACGGCAAGCGCTACTGCTTTCGCGTCAACGCTTCGAGCTCGGTAATCGGCCCGGATAACGGGATCTCGATGGTCATTCGTCCGATCGTCGAAAACCCGCTGCGCCTCGACCAACAGAATGTAGAGCCCGATATTCTGCAGGCGATCGATGCGGGCGACGGCTTCGGGATCATTTCAGGAGCGACAGGGTCGGGGAAGACCACGCTCGTGGGCGGGATCAACTGCTGGCGTCTTGAGGATCCGGACCAGCATGTGAACATCTTCGAAGGCTCCGCGCCGACCGAGCTCCTCTACGATCGTGTGCCCAGAATCAACGCCACGATCACCCAGGTCGAAATCGGTCGGGACGTGAAGACCTTCGCTGATTTCATTCGTGCCGGCATGAGACGCGAGCCAACCGATATCATCGTGCAGGAGATCCGCGACCCATCCTCCATGGAGGCCGGTATTCAGGCGGCCATTTCCGGTCATCGGGTTCTGACGTCTCTGCATACGAATGACTGTGCCGCCACAATCAGACGCGCGATCAACCTCTGCCCCGCAGAGCAGCGCGACAGTCTGACGATCGGGTTCGTCGAAAATCTCAGACTCCTCGTCAATCAACGGCTTCTGCCCTCGACGGATGGCAGACGCACACCGATACGCGAATTCGTGCCTGTCACCCGCAAACTGCGCAGCGCCCTGCTCGATTCATCGCGCGATCGCTGGCCGTCAATGGTACGCGAAGCCGTCGAGAAGGAAGGTCAGAGCTTCTCGCGTGCGATCGACAAGGCGCTACAGGAAGAGCGTATCTCACGCCAGACCGCCGAACGCGCCAGAATGGGAGAGCGCTAGAGTGTGGCGCAATACAGCGGATCCGGTGCGCATCGGGCCGGTCGATGCGCGGGCCCTTGCGCCCATGGCGGTCTTCCTTCCCCATTGGAGCTACACAACCTTCGGCATCGCTGTCGTCGGGGTCTTTATCTTTTCGGTATTAGCGTTTTTCGGCCTGACGCTGCCTGTCGCACTTCGGATGCTCAGAGTTATGATCGCCGGTCCCATCAGGCGGCATATTCCAGCGCATAAGCGTCGGGCCTATTTCTGAAAGAGCGTTTCCTATGGATGTTGATGATCTTGTCGGACCCATCACGCGGCTTTTATCAGCGCCGGAAAGAGCCATTTCGCGTGATGGCACATTGGAGCACACTTTTGCTCCAAAGGATCTGGCAAGGCCTGACGGTCTGCTTCCGGTGCTGCTGCGCATGGCCGAGGAACTCTGGCGGCGCGATTATGGCGTTGGCCTCTTCGGGCTCGTTCTGGTCCAGGATGCGAAATCCTGGTCCGGGTACCGCATCACACGGATTTATCACGCTTCGGCCTCGATCGTTCTGCTCGCGATCGACGCCGTCATCGAGGAAATTCTCGAGATGGCGGGACAGACCACGATCACGCTTGCCCATTTCAATGCATGGATCGGGCTTCACGCAGGCTCACAGGAAAAGCTTGGAAACCATAAACATTCAACCTGAACGACAATGAACGCCGACGGATCAGCGTTGTCATTCGTATAGTTTTCGGATCGTCTCTGTCATTGTATTGCACTCTCGATCAGGTTTGACACACAACAGCTTCGCTAAGGGAACCGTCACTGCCTCCGACATTTGACCAATGACACCACGATAAGCGTACTCAGGTCCCGTGGAGCGACTGTTTCGGAAGACCGACGCCGCACTCACATCGCACCGTCGTATCCTTTTGGGACGAACCTCAAAGGATACGCGGTCCATGCAAATCGAAATCCCCCTGCGCAGCGCCGTTACCGTGACGATCGATCCGGAGCGACACGTTCTGTGCATCACGGACCGGGAAGCGGACGTGCCAGTTTCGGGATCGGGACAGTCGAACCATGTGTGGCTAAGCGGGGAGCAGCATAGCACCGGCAGGAACCGGTTCAACCAGATCTCTCAGGAGCATGAGGGATACACGTTCGAAAAGCTTGTCGGCCGCCTGCTCAAGCGCAAGGTAGTCTGGGTCGCAACGATCGGCCTAACGTGCTTCCTCGGCTTCATGTATGCCCGGCACTCAGGCTCGTCTCATCAACGCGCCATGGTTGTGGCACAGGAGCAACTGCACACCCTGCCGACGCCGGATACGACCCCATCCTTGCCTGACACGCCTTTGCCATCAGTGCAGGCGCCGACGCAGCCGCTTCCCGCATCCCCTAACGCTGCTTTCGGACTGGATTGAACCCATGTCTGCGATAAGGCGCCGCATAGACGGCCCCCAGAACCAACATGAGCAGCGTGATGGCATCGTCTATCGCGATACGCGCCGTGTCGGGCAACAGCTCGCCGAGATGCTCACGACGGGGTTCTCGGCGGTGCCCCTTGCGGCGCTTGCCGGCCTCTGTCTCGTCGTGCCTGCGCTCTGCCCTGTCATAGCTGTCGTTGCAGGCTCTTACGCGATGGTGGTCATGACCCGGCCGAGGCAGCTGCCCTTGCGGTTGCCGGCCTCTGTCGGGGGCAAGGATCCGTTCAATATCGTCCCCGATCCAAAACGGGGCGGGGGGGAAATGATCGGCCCTGCTGCTGGGGACTGGCTTCTTGGCTGGGATGAGGCTACCGGACAACAACTCTGGCTCGCAGGCAAGGATATGACCCTGCATGGCCTGCTCCCGGGGGCGACTGGTGCCGGCAAGACACAAACCATCTACAGCCTGCTTTGCAATGCCTTGGCGGCTGGCAGCGGCTTCACGCTGATCGACGGCAAGGCCTCGAACAATCTGCCGTTCAGCGTCCAGACCATGGCGCGCCGTTTCGGCCGTGAAGCCGATGTACGGGTGATCAATCTCCTTGTCTCCTCGGGCGACAAAAAAACCAACACCTGGAACCCTTTTGCGACAGTTAGCGCCGAGGGCATGACGGAGCTGCTCAAAACGCTTTTCCTGCCCGATGAGGCAGGGGGCGGAGATGGCAGCAATCAGTATTTCCAGAGCAAGGCCGACGCTCTTATCGCCGGGATGGCCTTCATATTCGTCTGGGTTCGTGACTGTCCGGGGCTTCGTATCCCGATCACGTCCGAGACAATCCGCGTCACCTTTTCCGATATCGACAAGCTGCGCGCGCTCGCAGAGGACAGGATCTTTCACTATTACGACTTCACGTCGCAGACGGAATGCTGCGAAATGCTTCCCAAGCAATTTCCTGACGTTCTGCTGAACCCCATCCGCTATTACGTCAAAGAGACGGGCGGCTTTAAAAAGGGGCAATCGGTAGACGATCAGGCGAAGGTCCGCGAACAGCACAGTTATGTCGTCGGTGGTTTCGCCAAAACCTTCACCCAGATGGGCTCGACACTGGGCCATGTCTTTCGGTGCTCGATCCCCGACGTCGATCTGCGTGACGTTCTCTACAACCGGCGCATCCTCGTCGTCATGCTGCCGTCCCTTGAAAATCATCCGGAGACCAATGCGGCCCTTGGCAAGGCTGTGATCACTGCCCTGCGCTACGCGCTCGCCGCAGCATTGGGCACATCGGTCGAAGGGAATTACGAGGACGTGGTTGTCAACCGCCCCTCCGCCTCTGACACGCCCTATCCCATGATCATGGACGAGTTCGGCTATTTCGCAACGCGCGGCATGGACGCGATGATGGCGCAGGGCCGCGAGCTCAACGTGTCGCTCTGGCTCTCCTTCCAGGAGATCGGGACCATCTATGCCACGCTGGGACGCGATCGCTCGGTACCGCTACTGGGCAATCCCGAACTACGGATTTTCCAGAATATCCGCGATCCGGGTCCAACCAAGGAGTGGGTCGAGCAGACAGGCGGCACGATGAACGTCTCGGTGCTGCCCGGCTATGACAATTCCTCGCCGATCGGTCTCTATGCCGATCAGCAACGTGCGGATATCCGTGAGGTCAAGCGTATCTCATGGAACGACATCTCAAGCCTGCGTCCAGGTCAGGCCATCATGCTCTGGCGGGGACAACGCATCTATATGCGCCTCTTCTATGCCAGCATCGAGCCAAAGGGACAGAACAGGGTCTTTCCGACCATTGCTCCCTCCTTCCAAAAAATCGGCGAAGACACGGCGCCAAAAGTGAGAACGCTGGACGATGTGACTAGGCAACTCGCGGCCGGCAGGCATTACATCCTCGAGGACCAGCTCGAAGCGCTACCAGGAGTTCTGGGCAAGGTCATGGAGCGTCTACCTTTGGTTCTCGGAACCATCGCAACGCCCATGCAGGATGCTGTGATCCTCCTGCGCGATCTGGCCACCGAGCAAGCGAACAAAGAGCCGGCACGCCCTTTTGCAGAGCTCTTTCACAACCGCCCGACGCCAGCACTATTGCAGCTGCCCAAAGGGCAGCGCCTGTCAAACGTGGAAGACCAGGCTTTGCTCGAGATCCTCTGCGAGGCGGACATGGCACTCGGAGGGGAAGATCCGAAAGACAGGATCGTCGCCATGCTCAACGCGAGGCGGACCTCCCAAGCAGGCTGAGACAGCCAACCTCCATCTCTTCTGCCAATACCCTGAGACGTAACAAGCTGCCCGTCTTGAGCTGGCGCGGACCATCGAAAGTAAGACCGAATGTCGTTTTTCCGTATCAATATCCTGATCGTCATGGCCAGCCTGTTATTGGGACTTGGCTGGGTAATTGCCCCTGAGGGCGCCAGACTGATCTGGATCATGATCGCTCAGGCCAGCTTCCTCGGCCTTGCCCTGTTCACCGTCATTGTCACGATAGCCCGCAGAGCGGAAATTGATCGGACAGCTGCGTTGCGGCTGATCCTTCTTGTTCCTCTCTGGTTAGGTTTGGGTCTCTTCAATCTAGCCTTCGCCGACACCTTGCATAAAGCTTGGCTGCCGTGAAACACTAATGCTCAGGCAGGGTTTCGGGTCGACTATCGGGAGGCAATATAGCGATGCAGCCGCGAATGATCCCCTTATGCGTCCCCTTCGAGCGCCGAGCTGAAGTTGCTGCCCGGGGCGCAGTATTCGATAGAGAGGAAAAATGCTGGGTCGTCGTTCGCGACACTGCAGTCGGCCTCGAGGCTTTTCTTCCATATCGCTACCGCGCAGATCGGACTGCACCTTATATCCGCCCGTGGATGGTACCGCAGTCACTCTGGGGCCATAATCTACGCGCACTTCTTGCCAGAGAAGACTGGGATCGTATTCGCAAGGATACCTATGCCCGTGCCGGCTCACGGTGCCGCGTTTGCGGAGGGCGCGGTCCGAAATGGGCGGTCGAGGCCGATGAGGGCTGGGCCTATGACGATACACGCCGGATTCAGACCCTCAAGGGAGTGATCGCGCTATGCCCCGATTGCCATGCCGTGCGGCACTGGGGAAAGACCATGACTGAGGGGCGGAGCGAACAGGCGCTCGACTGGATGGTCGAAATCAATGGCTGGACACGCGATCAGGCACGACAATGCGCCGATGAGGCTATGGCGCTCTGGCATAGACGTAGTGATCACACGGACTGGCAATGCGATATTACCTGGGCTGTACGGAACTACGGTGTCACGCCTCTTGAGGCCGGCACGCGTGCGGCGCGCGAGCTCAACCGGAAATTCGTGGCACAAGCTCAGGCGCGGTTCAATGCGCGACATGATCGCATAAACGATCTCGACCATTTCTTCACTGAACGATGAGTGAATCGATCGTCAGACGATTGCAGCTTTAACGATATTCACTCACATCACCACAACCTATCATTCCGCCATAGATTGATAGGTCGCTGGGGATATTCAAACATCGTGAAGATTTGCAGCCATTGTCGCGAGGAAAAAGACCTCGCGCCGTCATGGGCGGATAGGAACGCGCTACGTGAAGTCTATAACGAGTGTGAGCGGTTACAGGTAAAAACTGGCGTCAAACACCGCGTTACGCATATCGTCCCTCTGCACGGCGCGCTGGAATCAGGCCTGCATATCGCGGGGAATTTGCAGATAATCTCCCTGTCCGACCGCAAAGCGGCTGTATCGTGAAAAGCTCAAACAGAACCTAGTCGACCAATCGATCGTCGCCCGTGGCGTTCGCGATAACAATTTTTCCGATTGGGCGTCAGGATATAACGAAAGAACCTTTTCCCGGAAGCGTCCGTTCCCCAGCAACACACCTACCGAGCCGTTCCTGGCTGGTAGGTGTAGGGCGCCTTAGCGCCCTCTACCTGTGTCCCTATCTTGCGGATTACCGCGCGGGAGATTTAATACCGGCTGCGCCAAATCGCGACGCTCTCCGGTCCTGACCAACCCCTTGCTTTTGATGGCACGATCCATGGCGTTCTGTGTCGCATAGCCCGCTTTGCGTAACTTACGCCCCAGATCGTCCCACTGCTCAGGCTTGACCGCATCGAACCCTTTGCGTTCTCGCTTTTGTCGAGCACCCCTGCCCGGACTCTTTCCCTGCTGGAGAGAGACGCTGTTCTCATGCTCTGTCTTCATCCACGCACGCCGGTCATCCTCAAAGTCGAGACGCTGACGCACCAGATCGATCCCAAGCGCCTTGTACGGGTGGCGTCCCATATCTGCCGCCAGTCGATCGTAGAGGTCGTTCATCGTTACTGGAGTTTTATCCCCCAAAGGTCTCGACCATTGTTCCGCTTCTCTAAGAGAGCCCTCACCTATCCACGTCCAGCACTGAGAAACATGACGGCTCTCGGCCACGTACGTTGTGAACCCCGTTACTGCGGCAGACCCGCGCGGCATTGCGTTGATGTGCTCGTCTGAAGTTACCCCCTGCGCGGCGTCGATCGTCATCGCGTAGCCCAGACCCAGACGTAGCCGTCCCGTTTTGGCGTCGGTCAGCATGTCCCAAGACACGAATCCCTTGCGTCCTTTGTCATTGCGCAAAACCAGGCCCTTGTCGTCCCACGACATAACTGTTGCAAAGTCACCATTCGCCCCAAGCTCATGACGTCTCTCGCCCCATTTCGAGTTGTAGGTTCCCCATGTTCGGGAATAGAGGCGTAGGCGATCCCCTGCTGCGATGGGAAGGTCATAGACATCCGAGGTCGTACCACGCTGGCTAATCGCCGGGCGTACCGTTTCTCGGGCATCGATTTCGCCACGCTGCCGCAACCGCTCTCGAACTGCCATACCTAGCGCCAACGCGTCCTCGTTCGTTGGGGCAGACATGGTGATGCCTCGCTTCGAGCCCGATACCGTGAGAGCATCGCGCCGGCGCAGGTAAAAATCTGCGGTCTCGGCGATGACCTGATCGTAATCCCCACCAACCAGGCTCAGGGTGCCATCCCGACGCTTCATATCGATCGCCTTTCGCGCGCGCGCCTGATCGATCGCTTTCTGCTCGTCCTCGGTTTTGGAGAGGTCGCGACCAGGACTACGAAAAAATCCTGCGATTTCTCTCTTGCGGGCACTGTCCTGTCGGACAGTTGAACTCAGGGCCATCTGCTGCTCCTTTGGCAGCACCCGTTCCAGAATTGCGATCGAATCTCCCGCCTCGATCGCCTGAGCCTGCTCACGGTCTCCCAGAAGACGTAAAGAGAAGCCCTGCTTGTCCCGATGTTGCAGCAACTGCAGCAACTGCCTTGGTGAAACCTGGCTCACCTCATCGATCACGAGCACACCGTTCGGCCCGAGCTGAAGCTCACCGCGCTCCATCCGCGCAAGAAGCGGGGAGAGCGCAAAGCCCGTCTTGATCCCCGCCTCTTTCAGCGCGTTGGTCTGTCTCCAGGCCATGGCCGTGCCAACGACCTTGCGTCCATCCTCATGCCATGCATCAACGAGGGGTCGCAGCATCGTCGTCTTGCCTGACCCCGCAACGCCCGCGAGCAATCCCAGACGTCCGGCCTGCCCAAATCCCCTCATCGCCGCGAGCTGGGCAGCGCCATGATCTGGCTCGCGCTCAAAATCCAGTCCTGATCGGGCAATCGCCTCAGCGAGCTGTTGCTCGCTCAGCGCACCCTCGCGTTGCCGTGATGCCGCGCCCGCAAGACGCCCCATTTCGCGCTCGAGATCGACCTGCTGCTGCGTCGTCATCTTGACCCGGCCGTCGACTGACCGCACCAAAAGCGGCGTATGCTGCCCCTCCACCATCAAGCCACTTTGCTCGATATGATTGGCAAGCTGTTCGATCTCGTTCGTGTCTTTTAGACCAGCAGCGATGTAGCCATGAGCCGCGTGAGTTCTGAGAACGTCCCGATCCAAAACTGCCGCCGTCTTGAAGTCCTCAGCGATCATCCCGGACGCAACCCTGTACGCCTCGGCAAAACGCTGCTCACTGGTCAACTCCGCAGCTCTATGCCCGGTGAGCACGGTCTCGCGGCCCCAGCCGATTTCCTCTGCCTGAGCTTCCCAGATCTCGCGATCATTGTCGCCTTTATACTTTGCGGACCTGTACGCGAGGTTGGCCTGGTGGAGCATCGTGAATTTCTGCTCGGCAGTAAGATCGTCCCAGTTCCGTCCCTGCTTCTTCGCGAAAGCTTTCGCCTGACGCTGGGCCTGCTTGCTACGCTTGGAGAAGTGATCGCATACCTCTTGCGGGACTGCTTCGATCGCGATTGATCTGCCCTTGTTCTCCGGCCTTACCTTAATCCCCAGCTCACGCAGTTCCGCTGCAAACGACGCCTGGAAGAGGGCACCAAATAAGTGCGCAGTGGTCGAAGTAACCCTGGCAGAATCCAGTGAACCTAGATGACCGGTCTCTGTCGCCACAGCATTGAACATGGGGTTGTGGAGATGTGCCTGAGGATCTCCAGGGATTGGCACCTCCACTTGTGCCGTCGCCCCATCACGACCGTCCTGAATGTCCAACACGGGACGTGCTGACTGATGCCGGAACGTGACCCAGGCCACCTCGCCCTGCTCCACATGGGCGCTGTCCCCGGACCCGCGTCGGGCCTGTCCGATTTCCTTGGCGATGAACTTCATCGCTGTGTCATTTGCCCTGTGCATTGCCTGCCAAAGCAACGCCTGCTCCTCACTCGATCGCGCGAGTAGGATCGCGATTGAGACAGATTTGTGCGGCGCTGAGGTGAAATCGATTGCAGAGATTTCACGCTTTCGACCGGTATTGGCCCAGTGGTCCCCGGTGTCTGCCCTTCGAGCTTCAAACAAGCGCGCCAATGTCTCGTCCGCCGGTAATTTCAATGGGTCGATCCCGAGGGCATTAGCGATACGCTCCCCCATATCAGGTCCCCAGCTACCGCGTTCGTCTCTGCCGGTATAATAGCTGTTCAGACGCTCACCCGACTCCCGATCAGGATTGGCCTCAAAACGGGCATCCTGTTCTGGCTCCGTCTTGTGTTCGCGCAGATAGGCAAGGATAAGCTTTCCGGCTCCCTCCGCGCTGAGTTTTCTGAATGTGATCATTGGACAGGTGCCGGCCGCACTGTCTTTTCGACGAGGTCGAGCCGCTCCTCGATGCGGCTCTGCCCTTCAAGGATCTCGTTCAGAGTAACAGCGAGGTTCTCAATCCCGTCCGCGATCCGGCTCATGACATCTACCAGTTTATCCCCTGTGTCATCTTCGGGGGGACTTACCAGACGATGGATGTCAGCGACTGTCTGACCGATATGGGTGAGCTTCGTAGCGACAAGGATCTCGAACCCACCCTTGACACCGGACGCGGCGCTTCGCTCTCCCAGTTCTCCTGTCTCATTGCCGTCGCGCATGGTCACCTCCGCCGTTTACTTCAAAGAGGATCATGCACGTATTCGATGTGAGTGCGCGCTGCCGCGCTTCATCTTCCTTGGCAGGTATCCCAGAGCGCCAGCTTACCTGACTCTAGGCACTGTCTCGCAGAGGTACTTATTCTGTGCCCCACGGGGAGATTACCGGGATAGGCAGGCCGAAAAAATGCCGAAGGTTCCTCGTGACAAGTGTGGCGTCATATCGCACGGCTATGGCCGCGATCGTTGTGTCTCGAAAGTCGACAGGTCTCCCGACGGCCTCACGCTCTGCGGCTATAGCCGCAGCAACATCAGCAGCACGGTCGTCGAGCTCAAGACCCGCACCGCCCAGATCCTCTACGAGCATCGCGGAAAAAGCGTCGATCAGGGCAGTCCGTCTCCGGCCGGCTTCCATACGAGCAAGACCAAAGCGAACCTCGAACACATTGACTGACGTTGTTCGCAGAGCTGCACTACCTTGCTGATCGAGCCATCCAGTCACGACGGGATCCGGCTGCGCCTTCATCAAGGCGGACAAGATATTGGTGTCGAGTACGAGCATCAGTCGAAAGCTGCCGGTGTAGCAGCCGTCCCTCTCAGCTCCTCGATTCCCTCTCCCTCCCGGAATCCAACCTGAGCGAAACGGGCGGCCATGCGTGCGCCCCGTCTTGCCCCTGGGTGAATGCCAGCCTCTTCCGACGCGACCCTGCTCAGGATTTCACGCACCTCGGCCTCCAGACCTCGACCGTGTCGGGCGGCTCTTTGCCGGATCGCAGCATGAACGCTGTCGTCCAGATTGCGGATAACGAACTGTGCCATGAGAACTCCTGATATCACGATATCACAGCCCTTATATCGTAATGGCCCCGCGCCTCACAAGCACAGTTTCAGCTTCACGACGCCCGTTGGAAGAGCAAAGACCGTCCCCGATCCGAGTGCCTACGCGGGTGTCGCAGCGTTCCCCTGTGAGAGCGGCGCGCAGCGCAAACTGAAAGTTTGCATTTGTATATGGAGAAGAAAAAATACTGTAGCTCTTCTGTAGTCGTTCTGATGTCGTCCGTAGCCTTCGCGTAAGCGAACCGTAGCCGATTGAAGTCGTCGGAGAGGCATGCTAGAACGCAAGGCAGAGGTGCGGAGAGACGTGATGACGGCGGCGAGTATCGGAATTGAGGGAGCACTCAGCGCGCTTCAGCAAGGCGCTGGCGAGATGTCTCTTCGTGTATGGATGGAGCTGAACCGCGAGGCTCTCATTGCAGCATGGCATGGCCGCCGAATGGACTGGCAGGCGCTATGTTCGTGGTTTGGAAAAGTCGGGCTGACGAACGCTAAAGGCCGCCCCCCCTCGGTTCAGTGTGCTAAGATCATCTGGTATCGCACCGGCAAGTTTCTGAAAGAACAGGGAGAGCGAGAAGCAGCCCGGAATGAAGCCGCCGAGGCCGTAGCAGAGGCACGGCGGGAAGCAGCACGTCTGAAGCGTATTCAAGACGAAGCCAGTTTGAAGGAAGCTGCCTCTGCCCGGGCAGAGGCCGAGCGCGAATTTGCGATCCGCCAGATTGCTGAGCGGGGCTTTCCACCAACCCCGGCTGAGCCGTCCAGCACCCCTGTATCCGCAGCAGTTCCGACAATGCCAGTGCCGGTCATCTCCGAGACTACGGGTCAGGACGATGCGCCGGACGTCCTCATCGGGCAGATCAAGCGGCCGGTGAAGATGCTGGAAGCCGCACCCCGCTATGGAGAGGATCGGTTCAAACCCTTGCCGCCTTCTTATGTCGGGCCGCGCCCTGCCGGGATGCCGGAGAATCTGCCGCTGGAGGCTTTGACGCCGCTTGATGCGACAGGGCTGACGCCCGATGGACGCACGGATTTCGAACAGATCCCGGGATTGCCGCGCATGTCCTTCTTTGAATGGCAATCGGACTGGGCACGCGCCTGTGTGCCCATGATCGAGGCCATCCCGTTAAAGGAGAGATCGTTCACCCTCAAAGCAATGCTGCCGCTGGTAAAGGGCTATGCTCGGAATTTTTAGTATCTTGCCGTAAAGAGCGTCAGCACTCACATCAGGATCTGCCAAGCTTCTCCTACGATCAGAAGATCGTTTCACAAGGAGAAAAGCCACATGTCATCGACTGAGCCCCGCAAGAAGAAAACTCCCGTCGCTCTCGTGAAGACAGGGCGCGGCAATCTCGGAGGATCGACGTTTCTCTCGGCGATAGGCGAGATCGCCATCTATAAGAACACCCCACCTCTTCTTGCTGACGGTGATGCACGCAATCCGGGCATCTCCATCTCCAAGGCGCTTTATGACAAATATGGCGTGCCTCGGCCTGCCTCGGAAGAAGCGGCCACGCTTCGTGAATGGTTCGCTGATATCTTTGGCAAGGCTGCTGCCTCGAAGCAGTCTCTTGTGGTCGATGTCGGTGGCGGCGACCGCACGCTTGAGACCTGGGCGAAGGACGAGAACATAATCAAGCTCGCCGAGGGCTTGGGCATCTCTGTCACCGGCGCCTTCATGATTGGGCCGCAGCAAGGTGATACCGCCTATCTGGAGCGCCTCTGGGCGAGTGCGCTTTTTCGTCCAAGCCGCGCCGTGTTCGTGTTCAACGAATGGACCGTCCCCACTGGGCACGATCCCGACCGCATCTATGGTGAAGTCCTAAGTAGATTAAACGGGCTCAAATTCGACGGCTGTGAGACGGCTATTTTACGCGTTCCCAAGCTGAGCTGCCTTCCTCTCGTCATGGAGAGCGGTCTCACCTTTCACGATGCCGCCGCAGGGAAACCTCGCCCGGATGGGACGCCTCTCGATCCGTTTCGTCGTGCGATGATCCAGCACTGGATCGACACGATCAAGGCCCGGATCAGCGAGGCTGGCATCGAGGACTGGCTCCCATGACCAGCCCTGATCCGAACGCATCGCAACTCATTGAGGGCCTGCGTCGTGCAGGCCTCGAACTCGAAGAGACTGCGCGGCTGGAAGGAATAGATCGCTACAGCCCGTTCGGTCGCATGATCGGGGCAATGCGGGCGTCGCTCGACGCCTATGCCGCTGTCTCACAGATTTCTGTCAATCAGGTCGAGCGCAATACCACGCTCGCCCATGATTCCGCTCAAGCGATCACCGACCTGGTGGCGGATGCTCAGAAGATCATCGACGCCGTGACCGTGCGCGCCGAGTTGCGCCTTAAGGAAGACGAGCAAAAGCACCGAGACCTCTACAACGCTACCGTTGCGGCAATGGTGAGCAGGATAGAGTCCGAGGTAGCACCGGCGGTACTCGACAAGATCAAGGAGCGCGCGCCGTTCGTCGAGAGGGGCTTCTACCAATACGGGCGCAACCGGTTCATCGCACGCCTTGTGCTGATCGGGGCCGGTGTGTTTGTGGTCGCCTTTCTCTCGGGGATAGGTTTTTACTGGCGCTCGATAGAGGTTGGCAACCAATGCCGCGACAGGAACAACATCTCTTACGCTGATACCGGCAAAGCCTGGTGCAGGTTGCCGGAATATGACCGTCTGCCAGCCGCTCCTGCGAACGGACCATGACCGAGCCGGATCATGATCCCATTCTGCTGCGAGCGTTGTCCCTGCTTTCCAGCCCGAAGGGCCGTAGGCGTCCCGTAAGGGACGCCGGAGCATATCCACAGGGCACGCGCTCGACCGTCAAGAGTCGAGAGCGCGTGCCCTGTGGATATGTGGCAAGTGGGGGCAACGCGGCCCCGCGAGGCGACGAACGCCCCGCTGCGTGAGTTGTGTCCAAATTTGCGCGGTAATTAACACCGATCCCGCGCATCGCGCTCCCGGTCTGTCGCCTCGATCCCTGAGGCGCTGAAATAAGCAGGGCGGCGGGCCAGCTCGTCAGCCTCTTCCATATCGGCCAGTAAGGGCACCTGCTTTTCGAGACGGGCGCGCAACCTCCTACGCCGCGTGTCCGCCTTGCGCTCCGGGCTCCAGCGTGTGACCGGCGGATGGTAGGCGCTCCATCCATGAGACCAGCCACAGCCGGGCTTTACGCTCGGCGCGTGCTCGGCGACGATTTCGCGTTCATACGCACGGTCGAGGACTGTGCAGGCCCATAGGGTCCGCCCGTCCGGTAAGGTTTCACTGCCTTCAGATGGTTGCGTGTTGGGATTACCCCAAAAGATGCATACGATCGAACGTCGATCATTTAACGTGGGCATGAATCATAATCCGTGCGTCTGCCCGCGTCTTGCGCGGGCCTAAAAAAACCGCAACGGCGCGTCAGCGGCGTTGTCCGCCTCCCCGCCCTATCGAGGCCAAGGCCCCAAACGAAAACCGGACCCTTTCGGGTCCGGCGGGAAGGGTTAGAAGCCGCAATCACTGACTGATAGTTCTTCGGCGCGTTCCGCCACGCTGCGGCGGCTTGGAGCAACCCAAGGTGTCCAGTCGCTCCCGACAAGTTCCTTATAGGCAGCGCAAACGCCAATCGCCTGCTGATAGAGAGCGAAAGCACGCACCGATGTTTCGGCGGCGATGCGGCGAAGGTTCTCTCTGCGGTTGGGGCCGCCATCAACGCCCTGACGGTCCTCGTCTCGATACTGATTATAGAAAGGATCTGCGGCATTCTGAGCGGCAATGACATTCTTTTCAGCAAACTTCGCTGCACCATAGGCGGAGGCGATAAAGCCCTCAACAACGCGATTCAAGTGCATTACCAAAGCATTATTGTTTTCGCCGTGATGGTTCGAAAAAATCATTATCGGCGCAAAGGTGTTGTATTGATCTTCAATCATCGTTTTACCCTGACCCACGAGTTCATCGAAATCGAACGTTGGAGCAGATTCAAAGTCGCGCCACATCGCAGTTACCTGACCCTCGCTCGGCATCATACGCGCGATCAGTTCAAGGCTCGGCTTGTAGTTGCGGCTCACGCGCTCTTCTGCCTCTTTGAAGCGGCGAACCTGCGTGGGGGAATACTTGCCAGCGTATGCGTTACGGGCGATATTGCGGTTTGCGTCTGACATGAAAATCAATCTTTCATTCTGGCGAAGTCCCGGAGTGGTGTTAGAGCACCTTCCGGGGCGCTTTTTGTGTGGGGCGCTATTGCCTGTCCACAAGTAAAGTTATATCGGCCTTTCATAAGAAATAGAATAGACAATACCGCATGTCTATTTGCTCAGCCATGTACTGACCGCATAGTAAAAAAGCGTGTAAATGCAAATTCATGAGTCTTGTTATTTATGTTCCTTTTATGAATACTTAATCTGTTCATTAGCAAGCAGAAGTACACAGCACAATACGCTCACCGCGTGGGTGCGGCGTGTGACGCCGCAGCCGTAGGCCGCGCAACGCGCGCCCATGCCGTTCATCCGTAGCCACGAAACGCGCCCCAATCGGGGTGTGCTTGTCCGCACTCACATCGCAAACTCGTAACCTATGACCTGCGTGGCAACACGCAGGTTCTGTCACCCGATGGGGCCGTCACGCTACTGGGGCATATCACCTTGATCGTTTCCGCTGTCAGACGACTATCGTCATTTCACAACGCCACACGTTTTTATATTGCCACAGCCAGGGCGGTAACAGCGCTAGCCGCCTGCACTTGCAGCGCTGCCTATGCTGACGAGGGAGCCCATCCAAACACAGCTTACGCCCCTCCCCCGGCACAGCTTATGTCCACGCTCCCTTCACAGCCCAGCGCCGCATCTCGACTGACGCCGACCACCTTGGTACATTTCGAAGTCAGTTTTCCTAAACTTGCGTCGGAAACGCCCCTCGAAACCCTTTCCGGTTCCTCGGCTCTCGCTTTCGAGCATGCGATTCATGCGGGCACATCACGTCTGGTGACCGACCCGGGCTCTGGGCATGCCGCTCCTGTCGTCACTGAGGATCTCGTTCTGACCTATGCGGGGCAGTCGAGCGACCGGATCAGCCTGCATCTCGCTTACGAGCAATTGACGGCCAAAGAAACTGCCGGTCAGGCCACACCCCGGACGGTGCCGCTTACGACACAAACCCGGTTCGATACGGATGTGACGTTGCCGATATGTCATGCTGATCGCCATTGCAACGATACGATCGTCACATTGGGTGACAGCGGCGCCCGCCTCCGGCTGGGCGCTGCGCCATATGATGCGCCGATGCCGCGAATTCATAGCGACGCTGCGACAGGGCACGATGCCGGGTAATCCTATCAGGCCCCGGAAGGAGTCACATTCATGAATCTTGCAGATCGGGAACATGACCGCGAAGAAGCGAAAAAGCGGTGGCGTTCTGCCATGGGCATACGGCAACCGTCGCGCTTGAGGAAGACGCTCATGACCGCCTCTGTCGTCGTGATCGTCGTTGGCATCCTGACGGCGATCGGCCCCAATCATCTACTCGACGATCTGAGTTGGTATCTCGCTTCTTTTGAGTAGGGCGACCACCTATTACTCTGTGGTTCTCCCCGTTTCTGTCCACAGAAACTGGGGATAACTCCGCCCGTAGACCTCGCTTCAGCACAGCAGGTTTCCTGCGTGTGCTTCAATGCCTGGGGGTTGGTATGGGGGGAATTCCCTCGTCGATACCTTTACGTGCGCGGCGTATTGTGACGGTTCCGACGGGGCGCCACTCACCTGTCGCGTCGTCGAAGCTGGCCTGACCGGCGATCTCGATCTGCTGCAGACTGGATGCTACATCCTCGATCGACAATCCGAGAAATCCGGATACTGCTGTCACCGAGCAGGATTTGCGCCGAGTCTTCCGTGCGAGGTGGACGAGTGCACCATGAACGGTATCGCGCAATGGGGCCGCAACAACGGGTCTCATCTCCGGGCCCCAGGGCACCTTTGTATAAGCGCCATGACCGATTGCCGCGATTTCTCCGGCCGCCACGAGATCTTCAAGTGTCGCCACCAATGCGCCGGCCGTATCTGGCTCCAGCGATAGCCTTAACGCCATGACTGTCATAGGCTGCGAATCAAGCAGTTTCAGCAGGCGAAGCCGCAATGTGCGGCGTGCCCCGCGCTTTTCCTCAGGCGATTTGTCGTAAAAAGGGATCGTAGGTGGCGGTGAAGGCGTACGTGGCGGCATGAGGGCTCCAGATTTTGGCAACGCTCATGACGATATATGATCGCGATGTGAGTGCGGGCCGTCCCCTCGATCAAAAGCCACCTTTGTACGATTGTCCCCACTAATGTATCAGAGGTCGGCAAGAGCGGGTTCTATTCTTTTGACCGCGCCGATAGCATTACTTGGCGTTTCGCGGTGGGCCATACAGTACCATGCCTGATCCCCACGGCGGCCGACAAAGCCGAACATGGCGCCATCCCCGCATTGCGCGCAGTCATGTGCCCATTTCGATGCACGGGATGCTCCCTCTCTCGGATCTCCGGGTTGGCCGTCACTCATGACCTCAACCCGCTCTGGGTGAACACCGAGACGGGCTCGGCAGCGGTATCGCCGCCGTTCGGCACGACACGCCTCCTCGGCCATCCCAGATGCCGCGAGGTCTGCGGAATATCGTCGATGAAAACGTTCGCAGCCGCGGGCCGACCGCCGCGATAGCGGCACCAAGAGATACTGACACGTCGGCGGCCTCGGGTCAGCGCCACATAGGCAAGCCGCCTCTCTTCGGCCGGATCTGCTGTCGCATTGGTCGACGGAAAGAGCGTGTCCTCCCAACCTGGCAAAAACACGTGAGCAAACTCGAGCCCCTTGGAGCCATGGATCGTCATGAGTTTCACCCTGCCGATTGGATCTGTGTCATCGCGCACACTGCCAAGGGCTGCATGGTCGAACAAGGCTTCAAGGGTCGGGAACGTCTCCGCAAGAGCACAGAGCTCGTGCAGGTTTTCGAGCGCTGTCTTTCCTTCGTCGCCTTCCTGGCGATGCATCTCGAGATAGCCGGTTCTCTCGAGGAGCATACGGAGCCTCTCTGCAACCGGCATCCCGACCTTCCCGGCGATCTCGCGGATCGTGGTAGTGAAAGACGCGAGCGCATCATGAGCCTTGGTTTTGCCACCTGCAGCAATCTTCTCAGCCGTCTCAAAGAGAGAAAGATAGGATTGCTCGGAGGTCTGCTCCAGACGCGCCATGAACACCGCGCCTATGCCCCGTCTGGGGCGGTTGGCCATTCTACGGAACGCCTCATCGGATTGCCGGTCGTCGAGACTGCTGCAAAGCCTGAGGAGCGCCAGAGCATCCTTCACAGGGACGCGCTGCCAGAACGCCGTATCGTTAACGAGCTCATATGGAATATGTGCGTGCAGCAGCGCTTCCTCGAGCTGCCGGGACTGGAAATTGAAACGGTAGAGGATCGCCATATCATCGAAAGAGACGCCTTCCAGCCCTCGTCGCGCAATCTCGTCGACAACACCCTTGGCCTCTTCGGCGCCACCAGGCCAGCTTAGGATGTCGATCGGCGCTCCATCTCCGGCTGCCGTATAGAGTGTCTTTTGCAGACGATCAGGATCCGCCGCGATCACGGCATTGGCGGCTGCGAGGATATGGCCCGTGGAGCGAAAATTCTCCTCGAGCGCGATCATGCGTCCGTGCGGAAATTCCGAAAGGAAGGAGCGTATGATGGATACACTCGCCCCTCGCCAGCCGAAAATCGATTGCGCGTCGTCGCCCACGCAGAACAACTCGCCATGGTCGCGCGAAAGTGCCTGTAGCCAGAGATACTGAAGCCGATTGACGTCCTGGAATTCGTCCGTAAGCACCGCATCGAACCGACCGGCCCAGTCGCGACGGTATGACTCGTCTCGCAGCATGGTGACGGTAGGCCACAGGAGCAGATCCGCGAAGTCTGCCTTGTTGGCTTCTCTCAGGTGAGACTGGTAGGGACGGTAAAGCGCAGCAGCCTCACGCCAGGCATTCAGATCGTCTCCCTCATGCAACTGCCCTGAAGCAATGAGCCCCTCAGTCGAGCGTACGGCATCGTTGGGAAGAATAAGCCTCTCCTTGAGCAGGGCAATACGTGTCGAAACGGAGCGGATCCGCTGTTTCATCGTCACATCGTCTGGTGCTTCAAAGCCGGCCGCACAGGCTTCCTCCAGCAAACGACGGACGATTATACGGCTGTCCTCGGCGTCGCAGATATCGAACCCCTCGCGCAGACCGGCGATATCAGGATCGTTCCGCATCTGGCGACGACCATGCCCATGGAAGGTGCCGACCCATCGGGGTGCATGGTCACTTCCAAGTACAGCTTCGATACGCGACCTCATCTCCCCTGCGGCCTTGTTGGTGAATGTCACGGCCAGAATGCGATGCGCAGGAATGCCGCGTCTGCAGATCCGATCAGCAATCCCCGCAACCAGTGTCCTGGTCTTGCCTGTCCCGGCACCGGCCAGCACCACAACGGTCCCGGGTTGACGGGCGGCGTCGCGCTGGACGTGCGTAAGGCCGGACATGATCGATGAGTGATCCGGTAACGGAGCGGTCTGGTACATATCTGTTTCCCTGCCGCGCCACGCTGCAAACAGGCGCGGCTGGCGTTTTAGTCTCGTAAGGCAGGCCCAAAGCCTTTCGTAGCCAACGATGACAGCTGTCATCGTTGGTTTTTGATCAGTCCTGAGGCAGGGGCAGGTCTGGCATGGCCTCCCCTAGGGCAGCATTCCAGCTCCACCAATTGCCGACACCGTAGACGTCCCGATAATGGGCCTCCTTGACGTCGCGACGCGCCCTGTATTCTTCGGTATCGAGGCCGTAGACTTCCATGGGTGTTCCGCGGGGATCTCTCGTATCGAGCAGCTCGAAATCGGGATGGACAAGCTGTGTCGTTCTGTCGAAGCGTAAAGGCTTGCGGAAAATACGGTGCTGTTCCTGCAGGTGGATCAACAAAGCCAGCTCATGGCTGCTTGCGACAGGCACACAGGACGGCCCAACCTCCATCAGAGCTACGCGTTCGATCCACCCTGTCGTAGCACGGCCATCAGGCGTTGGCCTGAGTTGCGCCGTCACAAGGCCGATCACCTGTGCCTTGCCCCGCTCGGTTCTGGCTTGCTGCAGAATGCGCCATGCCCATGGGAATTGCGTTTCCAGCCCCTCTGCCATCTGGGGCGGTCCCATGAGATGAAGGTTGAAGGCACGGGCGCCATCAAAACGCAGGCGGATACGCGGGCCATGAGCGCGTTGCTGGGGCTTTGCCGGGTCTGCAGCGCGCCCCGCCTCGATGTCGATTGCATCGACGATCCCGCAAAGCAGGACACGACGTTCCCCCTGGGCATGGTCGCGGACCTGTTCGAACGCAGGCTGGCCTGCTTCATCATTATACCCGATCATAGCAAGGCTCCGATCGAGCGTGGCGCCCCCTGAGACGATTGTCGCGGCACTGCGCTCGATCGCCTGGCGAATAGTCCCCCAGGACCAGCGTCGCCGTCTCTCTTCCGGTCGCCAGTTCGTCAGCCCGGATTGCTCCCAAAGGAGATGGAGAAGACCGAGCAGACTCATCTGGCGTTGACGATCTCCCGGCCGGGCACCGCGCGGGATTTGACGTTGAGCGCGCCCCTCAGCCTCGCCGGCCACGCCACGGATGAGCAGGCCACCTTCCAGTGCAATCCGGAGGTTGCCGTCCGGCAATGGGGTGATGACACCCTGCTCGTATCCGGACCGTCCATCCCGGCGAATATCCGGTTCGTGGAAGGGGCAGTTCGCGCGATGAAGGGTCCCGCTCTCGGGCATGCGTGCGAGGTGATAGCGCCGTACCCTGTTCCCGTTTTCCCGCACTTCGCGTGAGCGAACGACAAGCTGCAGGGGCGCTCCGTTCGCCCAGCAATCGCAATGCGGCCGGTGGGCATGATCGCCATGCGCCTGCGACAGGAGAGCCTGCCATTGGGACGCCTTGGCTGGATCGTGGTCCCAGTCGAGACTGGCACGTCGAGGACGACCGTCACGCAATGCGTGGGGGAACGTGATCCATGTGTTCATCGGATCGTCTCCATCGTCAGTCTTTCCGCCAAGGGACGGCATATAGATATTGGAGACACCACGGGCCGTGGCAGGTCGCGGTGTCCGTTCTCGAGCATTTCAAGCCAGCGGGACGACCGTGCGCCGAGCCTGCCGCCGCTCTCCAGCAAACGCCTCAGCTCAGTTCGGTGATAGCCAAGATGTTCGGCGAGACGGCGCTCGGACCAGCCGATGATCATAAGCGCACGACCGACCGCGTAGGCATCCATGGGAGCGCGATTACCTGCGGCGGGAACGTCGCGCGAAAGCGGGGTTGCATAGCGCCGGTGAAGTGCGTGCAAGGCGTCCAGCCATTCCATGAAAGACTGAGGTGGCTCACCGATGCCATTTCTCCATCTCGCGATCCGGTCCCGCGATATCTGGCTTCGTCGGCTTGCCTGGCAGACCGACCAGCCAATGCCGTTCAGTCTCACGTCGATGAGGGATGCTGCCTGACCCACTGGGCCCTCCTCCCCTTTCTAGCCGCGCCGCACCAGACCGTCAGGTTCGACATCATGGATCAGCTCGATCCATGTGTCCCCGCCGGGCACAACCGAGATGATGTCACCTGTCGAAACGAAAACCTCGACGGGCAGCTCGAGATTCCAGCCTCCATGACCGTCGGTGAAGCCTTTGGTGACGAGGCCATATCGTTCGTTGTCACCCTCATGAATGCAGACGAATACTTCAGGGAAATCCTGCGATGAGGACACGCCGCCAGGGGAAGTCGTTCGTGCCACGATATCGGGCAGGGCCGACCAATCAGCGGTTGCAACTGCTACGAGGTTCAGGAGAGGCACGACCGCGCTGCGTGCAGATACTGCATCCCGCCCAGGAACAGTTCCGATCTGACGGACGGCGTGTTGCATAGGATCGATCGAGCGGAACGCGCCCGTATACAGATCTTCTCCGGTATAAATATCGAAGCACTGCGTAAGATCCCATCCACCTGGGACGGGATCGGCGCACACGACGATCCCCGACACAACCTCGCCGGAAATCGGACAGGACAGCTCAACAAGAGTCCATGGGTGGGTACCGCCCAGCTCTGGGCACCGGCGACGGTATTTATTGCACAAGGCATGTTTCAGGAATGCCTGCCGCAGCGCGACAGTCAAATCGTAGCCAGGGAAGAGCACGTCAAGATCGGTATCGGAATGATCGTGGGTCATGGTCGAGTTCTCACTCTGCAGGGATTTTGAAGGAGGCGCCCTGTCGAAGGGCCAGAATTTCGGTTGTGCCGACCCAGCCATTCACGGTGATGAACTCACCAGCGTCGCTGTGGTCGGTTGAAAAAAGGGTGAACCGCCCGTCCAGATCGAAGCCCAGTTCGGGCATAATAGGATCGAGATCACCTCTTACGGCGAGCCCGGTCGCGCTGTTGGCCATGCCATCACACTCGATGAAGAGGAGAGGTATGCTGGTACCCAGACCGGGGGCCGCTTGCAGCATCTGTGCAGCACGCCCGCTCACCAGGAACGCACGATAGCAGGTCTCAGCTTGCGCGATCTGCGTGAGTACGTCTGCGGAAGTCTCGCAACCCTCAGGCTGTGATCTATCGCCGTTACCAGAGGTTCGATGCCGCCCGCTCATGCTGCCACCGCAGCGGATGCACCGTTTTCTGTCTTGCTGACCTGCAGCGCCTGGTTGAAATCATTGGCGCCGCCCGGGGGATAGAGCCGCATGCTATCCACCCCATTCTCATCAGCGAGATCGTAAAGCATGTCTGCGTATCTATGGCCTGGGACATCACGATCTGTCGCCACGACCAGCAGCGCATTTGGATTATGGCGCATAACATCGAGAAGATCCTGCAAAGCAGTGATGGTTTCCGGTCCCATGCCGCCACCAGTCGCTACGTAAAGCGTATCGTTTCCACGCTCGACATCCATGGCGGCAAAGGAGAGCGCATCGATCGGCGCTTCAGTCACGACCAGACGACGCACAGGCGTGTTCGGCCTGAGCTGGAAGCGGAAGAGCGTCTTGACGCTATCCTTCAGCTGCAGGCGCGTCTCAGGCCCACGCCGCTCGACGCCCGTGATCGCCCCCTGAGCGTTGCGGTAGCTGAACCAGGCTGCTTTAAAACCGTCACGGATCGATCCGTTAGCCGAAGCCTTTCGCAGCAGCCACTCCGGCAGGCAGCGTGTTTCTGTCAGATACTGCCAAGCCGTGGTTCCCTTACGCAGCGGCCTGGCCTTGGCCCAGCGCTCGGCGGGAGGCGGATAATCGGATGAGGCCTTCTGTGCGTTCACCCACGGGGTCGAAGCGGGCGCGACACCGACCATCTTGCCCAGGTCGTTGCAAACATCCCGCCACCGGAGAGTGGGATCGAAATGCTTGACGAGATCGAAGACGTTCCCCTTGGCCTGGGAACCAGTATCCCACCAGCCTTTGCCCTGATGGGACACGATGTATGTCTCGCCCTTACCACGACGGTATTTCAGCGAATTGCGCGTACTCTCTTTCTTGTCGAGGGCGAAACCATAACGCTCCAACAGAAGCGCACAGGACACGCCGGAAGTAATGGTGTCGCGATCAGCCTCAGATAGTTTGAAACGTTCCATGGCCATTACTCCCTATCGAATACATGAGGCCGATCCATTGTGAGATCAGCCATTTCCTACAAACAGATACTATCATAGTGTCTGAGAGATACAACAAGAAAGCGCAATATTACACAATAAACATGCAATATCGCGCCGGTCGGATACTTTGGGATACTTCGCAGAACCGTTTTCGTTCAATAAAGAAAAGCAACAGCCTTTCGTTCGACCTGTGCCGGAGGCAAAGGGTCGAAAGGATAGCGCAGCGACGCCTTTCGTGCCGACACTTTCAGGACCGCTGTGGACGGAGATGGGGTCAAGATGGGTTCTCAGGGGACCCGTCTGCACGAAGCGACCAACGGGAGCGGAGGAAGATGGGGTGGAAGCTGTCTTGACGCTATCGAGGCCTATGGCATGGCGTATTGTGATTGGCTTGGTCTCGGCATCGCCCTGATGGACGCGTCAACGGGATACGCCGAATGGCCAAGACCCGCAGGGGCTTGGGGCGGAGCCCGTGTCACGTGGCCCCGAAGGGGAGACGCCCGACTATGCGAGTTTGGGTGGGACAGGATGATAGAGAGCGAGACCGGTCAGATGCCTGCCCAGTCTCGCGTCCGGATTTCTATCTGTCGCCGATCCTCGGCGCTGAGCTGAGCACCACTGAGATGCGTAACCGCAAGAGCTGGCCTTCCCCAAAGCATTGCCTCCTGAACCAGACGATAGGGTCGGGTAGGATGACTGGATCGAAGGAGCACCTTGCCTGGCTGATGGCCCGGTATTTTCTTCAGCGTATCGTGGCCGATAACAAGGAAGCGCTCAGGCGGGTCGGCCGTAACCATTTTCTGCATCGCCTGGAGCGAATGGGCTTGCATCCGTCGTCGGAGGGAGAGCGGGATCGTCCGCCAGGAGGCGACTGAGACGGCGCGGAAGAAATTGATATTACCGCCCGCCATGGAGGTCATGAGCTCCGCGGGCCATATTTCGCGAAGTGCCTTGGCGAGGCGCCAGTTTTCGTAGGCGTAGGCGAGCTGATCCCGAGGCTTGTCCGGGCGCTTTAAGACCTCGGGCATGGTCTTGTCAGCTTCTGTGCATCCCGGTTGATAACCGAGGATGAACAATGACGCGGCTGGAACCGGAGGTCCGTACAGGATCTCGTACCCGTAATCCTGCCCGTGCATCAGCGGGGCCAACTCTGCATAGAGTTTATCAGTCGCTGCATAAGCTGCGCGGTAGACATCGTCATTCATAACGGGCGCCTCTGCGACGGGGCTGATATAGCCCCCGTTCGAGCGGCGCATCATGGCCTCAACCCGGGGCCATGAGAAGAGAGCGACCAGCACCTTGCGTATCCTGCACGCTGTGCTGTCCGTATTCCAGTTCGAGACAATACCAGCGCCTGAACCATTCCGGACTGGGATGGATCACGAGGAGAGCGTCGAGGGCCTGTTTCGCCTCTTCCTTGGTTGCGAAAGGACCGGCGAGCATGTCGCCGCTGATATTATCAGCGACATGGAAGACGCCTGACCCATCAGGAGCAGATTCCAGATAGGGCTCGACGGGAGGTGGTGGTGCCGACGGATCGGCGATATCGGCGAAGTCGCCTGGAAAAACGGAGGCAATGGGCGCTTCCAACAGGCCGAGCACCTCATTGACACGGGCATTGGTGGAATCACCACGATCCGCCCAGAGATCCCAGTCGATGCGCAGGAGGATCTCGTTACCCAACCGTTCGCGCAGATCGCCGATCGTGTCGTCATGAGCAATGGACACGGCCACAAGGTCAGGCGCATTCGGCGCGGTGAAGAGTTCGATCGGCAGAGCGCTTTGATACCCGGAGCATAGGAGCTTGAGCCTGACGGCTGTGAGGCAGGAAGAGGGCATGCGTTTTCTCCTGTCGCGGTCGCGCTGCTGCGCGGCCGACACGCGAGGTCGTGATGGAAATGGGGGGAAGTTTTGTGGCAGCATCGGGAGATGGCTATTTCCCGACGCAGATCGCGCAAAGCTGACAGCGGGGTGGGACAGCAGATGTCCCTCTTCCCGGTCGAGGCGCTATTACGCCGTATCAGACCGGACAGGAATGAGTGGCGGTATTATCGACTGAGCATCCACCGCGATCTGTTCGGCGGCGCGACATTGCTGCGGCAATGGGGCCGTATCGGCACGGCAGGCAGCACGCGCGTCGATCTCTATCAGGATGAGGGAGAGGCCGCGAATGCGCTGACGCGCATGATCCGGTACCGAAAGAAGCGTGGATACGCGCTTATCGGCAGCTGATCAGAAGCGCCGGGAGAAGCCGCGCAGCATCGGGTCGATGAGGGCGCGTCGCTCTGCACCGGTCGATCGTGAGCGTGGGGTGTAAGGGCTGATTTCCGGCTGAGGAAGCATGGGATCAGCATTGTGACTCTGCAGGGACAGGCTCGGGAACGGGTCAACACCAATCCGTTGTTCGAGCGCCGCGAAGCTCAGCGTCTCGCAGACAGGCGCGTCGTCATTGCGGCACAGCCACGCGCCGCCCCGCTCGTGAACGGGATCATAGACCGCCTTCCAGATCGCAACGGGGACCGGAATACGGTCCCAGCCGATCGTCGGCCCATTTGCCTGAAGCACGGGACCGGTCACGACGTAGAGCTCGCCGACCCTGTGCGCCCAGTCGGCGACTGCCATCTCGATCCCGGTCCAGACCCCTTCGTTCAGGGCCGGTGTTTCGGGCACGACATTGGCGAGAGAGAAGGTCTCCTCCTGGGAGAGCTGATCAGGCGCTGAACCGCTTGGGGTGAGATGGCCGCGATCGAGGCCAGAGCCGCGGTAATCCGCAAGTTCTGCACGCCGGCCATAAGGCAACCCTGCTTCCGGATGGAAGAATTTCGTGACGCGTCCAAGGCTCTCCGCACTATCGAGCGCCTCGTCTGTGAGGTGCTCGGCCGACCACAGAGGAACGCGCGCGTCCAGTGACTGCATCGCAATATAGACCCTGCGACAGACGATCGCTGTATTTGGCTGGACTGACTGAGCAAGCAATGCCGGCGGCGTGTGGCCAACAGAAAGATCATCGCAGGGCTGGGTCTGGGCATGAGCCCTGGTCAGGGGCAGGGCCAAGGTCGCGAAGACTGTGCAAGCATGGAGAAAATCGCGCAACATATTGAAATCCCTTTACTTTATTCCCGGAGCGGCGCTTATCTTTCCTCATGCAAGGAGAACCCATGACTCAGGCAAGTGCAAGACTTCTTCGGTTTCCGGCCGAACGTTGCGTTGCGCCCACCTTCGATCATCTGCTGGCGCAACTCCCCGCAGATAACAGCATGGCCGATGAGTGCCTGCGCTACGGCCTGTCGGCACCGGATCTGAATGCCTTGGGTGAGCAGGGCATCGCTATCGGCATGAAGATGCGCCGCCAGATCGTCTTGCCCGCCAATGCAGGCGAGGCGGCGAGTAAACGCGAAATCTGGTTTGCTCCCGCTCGCGTCACCATGCAGGGAAGCATCACGCGTATGCATGATCTGAGATGGCGTGCTGAGCAGACCGGAGATCCGCAGGATCACCGGGCCGCATTCAGCGCCTGCTATCGTGCCTGGCAGACATGCAAACGATTGATCGCGGCCTGGGAGACGCTTTGCCTGGATGAAGAGGATGTGCGTCCGAGCGCATCAATCCTCACCTTCCAGAAGAAGGCGTCGGGCTGAACGCTGGGCACAAGTGGCTTCACGGCGCCAGCTGGCGCTACGTGATGCGAGAAGGGCGTCCTCTTCAGAGGCGTCCCTGAGGAAGGCAGCTTCCGCCAGGGTTCGACGGGGATTTCCGAAATACGCGCAATGTGCTGCGGCTTGCATGTCGGCGGATGGGGCATAACCTTTGGCGGTATGAAGAGCGGTCCGCATGGCGAGATCCTTTCACCGTATGGCACGGCATTTCAGAGTGAAGTCTTATTCCCGATTGCGGCGGCGAGAGCCGCCTGGGCGCGCAAGCGCCACTGGGCGAACCACTCGACGAGGTCGGCGCCCTCTACGGGATGATCCTCTCTGAAGGCCTCGGCTTCGTAGCCGAGCGCCTCCTCGATGACCGAAATCAGGCAGTGGGGGGTTGCATCCGCCATTGTCGGATCAGCGACGCGCAAGAAGCGTGGTGTGGTGAACAGGCCTGGTATCATCTCCGGCCAAGAGGCTCGGGCCGCATGTGACGGTCAGGACCAGCATCACGAAAGCCGTGACATAGAGGAACATGGCGGCGAGTTCGCGCGTGTTGGCGATCAGGGCCTGATTGGTTTCTTTCGTCATGACGGGTTCCTTTTCGGGATGGATCGGAACACCTGGCGAGCCACATCTCATGGACCGCCTGGGTGGTCAGGACGGAGCTGACTGTCTGTCTTTTCTCCTCTTGACCCGATCCGCAGCTCATGGCGCGTGCAGCCCGGAAAGGGCGATGCGCCGGCACGGCGCGTCGGGAGCGGAGCGACAACCCCTTGTAGGGCTGTGCGCGCCATGAGAGCGGTCCCTCTCCTCTTCTTTCGTTTTCTTCAGCACCTCCCCAGCGGTCCACTGGCCTTTCGGGGCGGACGGCATTGGGGAGGATCAATCGGGGCCGACGCCACTGATCGTGACGGTTTGCCCAAGCGATACCGCTGCGAGAGCGGAGAAAATGGCGGGTACGGCGGGTGTCTCTGGCGAGGCTTCGTCATGGTGCTTCTTCATGACGCAGTCATGCGCCTGAGCGGCAGCCTCGCGATCGACATCGAACACCTGATGGGTGCGGTGCTTGATCTGATACGCCCAGTCTGTGAGGCTGAGCGAGGCGACTGTCTCACCCGTCGCGAGATCGAGCACGATCGCGCCGCCGCTAAACGCATCGATGCAGGGCTTGCTACAAATTTCGGCCCAAGTCAGGCTCCAGCGAACCGGCAAGGTGAGCTTCTGCGCGCAACAGGCGGACACGAATTTCAGGACGTCATCGACCGACCCGCTTTCGTCATGGTGAATCCACAGATGCTGCAATTCATTATCAGGAGGCTCGTTTGCTTCAGCTTCGAAGCCGAGGAAGTCCGCTGCAAAGGGTGCGTCCGGACCCTGCGTCCGCAGGTCTTCAAGCAACACGAGGGCGGCCGCGACAGCACTAGCGTTACGGAGCGGCAAGAGCGTGGAAAAATTTCTGTAGTAGTCGGTCACCATAATCAGTCCTCGTCAAATAATTGTAGGGTTTCATCGAACGGGCCATCCGCATCGAGCAGGACGTAATCGCAGTCCAGCTCGCGGGCCCGAGCAAGGATTGCGACGAGCGCTGGGATCTCGTTCCAATGCGCAGGATCCGGGTCGGTCGATACGTAGATCAGCCATCCCCTTTCACCCGTCATCGAGCTGCTTGATGCATAGGGCGGTTGTTCGGTCAGCAATCCAGTCAGCTGTTCGCGGTCGCGCGGCGAGAGATGCCCCGTGCTGAGATCGAGGAACTTACGAACGCTCATGCGTCATGCTCCTTCAGCCAGAGGCGCAAGCGTCGGGCTGCGTCATGGCTTTCGGGGTGCCGTGTGTCCAAAATTGCGCGCGCAAGGATACCATCCAGATCCCGGCGCATGTCGCGATCCGTCCGAAGGAAATCCGAGGCACCGCAGGTCAGGATCAGGTCTTCGCTGCCGGATGCGCGGACCTCGGCAAGGATATCCGTATCCTCGACCGCATCGGGGTCGAGGGAAGCTGTCGTTCCATCAGGCAGGATGACGGTACGAACGCCGCCATTGGTATCGTCAGAAACACCCGACAGCACGATGCGTGCTGCCGTTTCTGCATTACAGGCCTCTATCGAGAGGGTCGCCTCATCCATCATGATGAGGCGTTCGACGATTTTTACATCGAAGCGAGGCATGGCCCTTACTCCATCCCGCTATGCGGGATGCAGTAACCAGCGCTCACAAGCTCGGCCGCCACGGCGAAGGGGTGGTGACGGTCCTTGTATCGCCTGGTCATGATTGACGTGTCGGTTCTGTCGAACAGGGAGCAGTGCGAGTTTGTATAAAGCTGAACACGGGCATTGATCATCCGCAGCCAGCCATAATAGCCGAGATGCCCGTGAGCATGAGGCGTGAACTCGTCGGGCTCGGCATCTGTCCAGACAGGAGCGCGATCGCTGAGCTGGAATGGAGCCGTTTCTGCCCCCCACATACGCACGGGGGGCGTCCCGTCCTCGATCGTTGCATCGAGCGTGATTGTGAACAGGAACGCCTCCTCGCGCAGCCCGCCGTCTCGAGCGCATTTGGCGTACCAGCGCGGCTTGCGCGCGCCTGGAACGATCTCGGCGCAAACGAGAAAGGACAGTTCGCGCGAACGCTGTCGTATCAGCTGGCCGAAATTGTTCATCGCACTCGCAAGGGAGGCCGCGTTCGTGGCGTCTGCCTCATGGGAGAGGTCTGCAAAAATCCCCGGTGTGGGCTCGATCGCATACTCATTGGCTTTCTCGATGCGTGCGGCGGGGGACGCGACCAACTGGAAACGGGTCATTGTGAGTCTCCTGAAGACAAAAAAGCCGCCTTGCGGCGGCTTGAGGGAATGGAAAGGATCAGGCTTCGGCGCGGTAGGTGAAGACATATTCGGCACCGCCGAACGACTTGCTCCATGGCGTGTCTTCCTGCCTGGCGCAGTCGCTGTGATGGTCAAATGTGCCGGTCTTGAAGCGGCCGGTGATCTCAGACACCTGCTCTTCGGACGGACCGTCGCTCCAGCGAACGTAAATGCTGCCGTGATCCGACTTGCGAACGCTGAATTTCGTTGTCTTGAACGCAGCCTTGAGCAGTTTGCGGATGTTTTTCGCGGCGAGTGTGCCGTCGCGAGCGTCACCCTGTTCCAGATCGGCGTAAGCCGGGTCGGCTTTCAGGGCTTCAACCGCACGTGCGAACGCCGCCTCTTTCTCGCGCTTTTCTGCTTCCCTTGCCGCAGTATAGGCATCTGCAGCTTCCTCGAGGGCGGCAAGCTTCGAGGCGTCAGCAAAACCTGTTTCTCTCGGAAAGATTTTCCATTGTACGCCACGCAAAATGCATTCAGGGAGTTTCCTGGAGCGCCCCCCGGATTCGAAGACGATATCAAACTCGGCCTGACCGCCAGTCGCGAACATGTTGAGGACTCGCCTGACCGTCTCCGGCTTCTGCTCGCCATGAATGGCTGTGATGTAGCCAATTCCCCGCCCGTAGAGGCCTGTTGAAACCATCGTGCCCACTTCGAGAGTATGTGCTGTATCTGACATCCTGCGTCTCCTTTATTTTGTGCTGGATGCCCTCCCGCTGACGCGAACGACTGGCCGGGGCCAGGGCGGCGCTTGCGCCGTTCACGGAGCCACGCGCAGCTTGCGAGCATGGCGACGCCCTGGCGGCGGACTGGCGTTTGTGTCAGCCCCTCTCTCCTCATTGTCTCGCGGGTTGCGCCGTGATGAGGGAGGGTGGGTGTGAAGAGGGCAAAGAAAAGGGCGATGCCTCTGCGCGGAGACATCGCCCTTGAAAATCGTATCCGGATTGACCATCATCGGAGGTGATCGAGGGGTACCTCGGGAAAAGATAGCTCCTCGATCGGTGCGGAAATACTACTCGAAAAGGCTCTTCAGAGCGGCTGTAACCGCCTGAAGGGCTTTCTTCGTTTTACGAAGAGATTTCGAGAGCCATTTCCTGTCCACCACAATCAAAACGATCACGGGGGACTCTCCTCTGACAATGGGCGCGACACCGCGGCCCCGCGGCATCTGACCCGGCTACGAGATATGGGGCCGCGACGGTGCAGAGGTATGCCCTCTGGATCGTTTCGCCCATGCCCGGCTCGTCAGGCGGCCCAAATGTTCGGTCGCGTCAAAATGGGATCTCCCACTCCTCGAGCGGCGGTACTGTTTTAGGGGCCGTAAGATCGCGCCATGCATCGATACCGTGCTCGCTGACATAGTCATGAGCGCTGTCGTCTTCCGGATGGGGAACGCGCAATCCGACATAAAAAGGGTTGGGGTACCAGACATCACGGTTGCTGAGCACCCATGCACAGTCGGTGCGCGCCCGTCCTGCCTCAAGGGCGTATTCGCGATCGGCGAGAGATTCGAAGCTCATCCTGCATCTCCTTATATTTCTGCTGGATGTACTCCCGCTGACGCGAACGACTGGCCGGGGCCGGGGCGGCGCTCACGCCGTTCACGGAGCCACGCGCAGCTTGCGAGCATGGCGACGCCCTGGCGGCGGACTGGCGTTTGTGTCAGCCCCCTTTCTTCTTCCGGCTCGCTCTTTTGGGCTTGGGAGACGTGGGTTGAAGCACGGGGACGCTGATACCTTTGGGTGTAACCTCGAGCCAGACAAATGGATCTGGCGCGGTGACGTCACACGCAGCCTGAATCAAGGATGCGTCAAGGAACTCGCATCCGTCATCTCCACCGAATGCTGATCTCTTCACGAACCACCAATTGTCAGTGTCCGCCTTCGGATCACATTCAACGGCGTAGATTGCGGCGTTTTCCCCTGTTTCGAGGTCCTTTGGATGGTTGGGAGCATTCGACATGAGATAAATACCGTGACTACCGACCAGCCAGAGCCCTGCTGGAATTTTGCTCCCATCGATATCCTCGGGCCTGGCGTACGCACGAGTGGGTGCTCCAGCTTTGAGAAACTGAGGATCAAAGAGCTGCTCGCCATTAGGCAAACGTGATGTTGCGCTACGGCTATGCTCGAGAAGCCGAAGTGTCTGTTCGCGGTTGAAGTGCAGTTTCATGGTATTTCCTCAGGAAGGATAGCGGTCACTGAAGACGCGTGTTGCAGGCGATCCTGTTCGGACCAGCTGCCATGCGGGGTTGGTGCGGCTGGCTCTCAGTGGCAGCGGCTTGTCGTGACGACCGTCCCAGCTCAGACCTTCGCAGGGACCGAGGAGCTTTGCGGCCTGGGCTACGCGATCGCGGCCGGGGCAGACGCGCTCATTGCCGCCCGTGCTGCGCTGGCAGGGATTTCCGGGCGTGGCGTTGCAGTCGGGACAGGCGAAGCGATAGGCCGGATCACCGTCATCCCATTCGTGATGGCAACGGCGGCACGTGACGCTTTCGGACGTGCAGGACCAGCGAACCGGTGTGCGGAAAGTCGGATTTTTTCTGGAAAACAGATCGTAGGTCATCGACAATCTCCTCTTGATTGCCTCCCGCGCGACGGGGCGTCGGTTTTCGGGTCAAGGGCGACGCGCTAGCGTCGGGCGCAGCCTTCCCTTGATGCGAAAAGCGACGTCCCGTAGCCCTCTCTGCTTTATTGGCGGGGCACGCGTGTTGGGTGCCCCTGCCCTTCGGGTTCAGGCGAACGGGATCTCGTCGTCCAGATCTGAACCGGAATTGCCGGTCTCTTGCGGCTGACGCGGCGGCGCGTTACGGGAGGGACGATCATCAAGGCCAAAGCGGCTCTCGTCGCTGTAGCTCTGCGCGTTATCGAGCAGGGTGAGCTCGCCACGGAAGCGATCGAGAACGATCTCTGTGGTGTAGCGCTCCTGGCCGGACTGATCAGTCCATTTGCGCGTCTGAAGCTGGCCTTCGAGATAGACCTTGCGGCCCTTGCGCAGGAAGCGTTCGGCGACATCAGCAAGGCGTTCGTTGAAGATCACCACGCGATGCCACTCGGTGCGCTCCTTGCGCTCGCCCGAATTACGGTCGTTCCAGCTTTCGCCCGTGGCAACCGTCAGATTGACGATCTTCGCGCCAGACTGGGCGTTGCGGACTTCCGGGTCGCGACCGAGATTGCCTACGAGAATGACCTTGTTGACGCTGCCTGACATGAGGGGATCTCCATTCGTTGCATGAAGAGAGCGATGTCCCGGCCACATGGCGCTCAGGCTGCCGGGCTTGATGGCCACAGGCACCCGATCGGGTATCCATTCTTCTCTCTTGATGCCTCCCGGGAACCGGGACGGCGCAGCCGGGGCAATCGCGGCGCTCTTGCGCCGGGATCGGCATCGACCCGCAGCCACGCGCAGCTTGCGAGCATGGCGAGGACGCGATGCCGACCCACCGATTGCGCCGGCTGCGCCGTTCTGGTTTCCCCCTTCTCCTCTCTCTCCTGTGTGCGGCGTCCTATGCATTCATTCGAGACGGCGCGACGCAACGCTTAGGTCGGCACCATGATCTCGCGCCAACGCTTACCTGCATGCCACTCTGCGACGCCTTGCAACGCCCAGTTCGACCCTTCGGGGTGGTATTGGCAAGACAATGCGAGGCCCGGAAATTCGTTGCTGATACGATCACCCAGAAGATAGGTGGGGCCGTCATCAAGGCCGAGCTGGTCAAAGTGCAGTTCCCACAGACCGCCAGCCGCAACGGCTGGCGCCTCCTCGACCATGAATTGCGCGCGCAGGCGCTCGATATCGGCGGCGCTACCGATTGCCGTGAAAATATTGTGGCTGCGATTGCCCATCACGCCGCCTCCTGCGCAATTTTGGACACAAGTGCGGTGATATCCCAGCTTTCGGGCAAGTGAAGCACGAACCAGTGGTGATATTGTTCGGTCAAAGGATCTGCTGCGTTGATCCTGTCTGCTGCCTCCTGTGCCTCGGCCTCGGTCGGATAGATGTCCTCGTCGATCTCCTGATCGAGAGATCCATCCACAACGATCCAATGGCCTGCCTGCGCACCATAGGTCGCAGGATCATCTGCAAGTTGCCATGGCAGGGCATTGCATTTCGATTCCAAGGCAAGAGGGTCTGCCACTGCGGCAGGCGAGCCGGGATAGCAAGTGGTGATTGTGGCCTCGAGCGCGCGTGTCCACTCACAGTGCAAACCGGGGTCGGCGCATCGTTCACGTTCGCTCGTCACAAGGTTGATGACGGCTTCATTCAGATCGGTCCGTGCGCGATCTGTCATCGTCCACGGATAGATTGGCACAGCGACCACGATCTGCTCGACAGAATGCACCTCGAGTTCGGGCTGGCATTGCGACGGCATGCCGCGACAAATCGGAATGAGCAAAACAGTCTCGGACCATGAGAAGTCGGGACGCATGAGGAAATTCCTTGAAACCGGCCGAGAACCCTTTCTTCGGCTTTCTCTTCGCGGCCGCCGCAGACGCCGGGCCGGGTCAAGGGCCTTGCGCCCTTGATGCGGCCGGGCGGCTGTGGCCCGCCTTTGCCTCGGGTTTTCTGAACTTGCCTATCCCGCAGAACCCGCCCTCCTCCTCAAGAGAGGCGCGATCTGCATTGGCCCTGCGCAAGGGAGGGCCAATGCGCTCGAGGGTCAGACGCAGATGATTTCCACGTGGTCATCGAAATGCTTCCGCCCCGCAGGGGTGGACGCGAAGCTGTCCCGCAAGCGGGTCGACAGGGCAGCGAGGGTTGGATCGGCAGTCTTCCTGTCCGGGGTGATCTCGATCGAGGCGGCTTCGTCCTCGACGGGGTCGCTGGGCGGTATCATCTCCGGGGCAACCGCATCTGCGTCGTCGCCTGTGACGTCCTCGCCCGGGTCCTCATCTTCGGCATCCGTGTCATCCGTGTCGGTGTCATTCCACCGAGCGAGGCGTCTGGCCTCTTCGGCGGCCTGAGCGCGCCAGACGGCCACGGCCTGCGCGAACCCGGCCTCGGGCGGCACCCAATGACCCTGCCCCACGTGATTAATCAGGCTGGCTCGCATGAGCTTGCCAGTTGCCTGTTCCTCAAGACCGAGTGCCTGGACGGCTTTGGTGATACCGGACTTGGAGTAGGTCTTGAGGAACTCCTCAAAAGCGAGGCTCGGCATATGCGCATCGGCATTGAAGTGAACGCCCAGCAGCTGAGCCGAAAGGCCGCTGCCGGAGTGCATGCTGATCTCGCAATTCGAGATCGATTTCAGCACTGTGATCGCATGCTGGCGGAGCAGATCGGGATCGCGAACGAGCACACCTTCAGGAAAGAGGGCGCTGCGTGCCCGGGTTCTGGCGTTGTTCGCATAGGCACAATCTCTGGAGCGATCGCCATCAACGCGGATATTGCTGTTCGACAAAGCGAGCAGGAGAGCGCCGACCAGATCCCAGGGATCGACATCGGCAACCTGAGCATCGAGCGCCTCGTCCAGCGCCCGTGTGCGGATCTCGCCGATCATCGTGTTGCCGGTGCCCGAGATATCGGCACGCTCCTTTTTGGCGACGGGAGCAGGCGCATATGTCCCTGACGACGAGGACGGTGCGGCGACCTCATATCGCCGGAAGTTCCACTCCTTCACCAGGAGCGTGCGAGGATCCAGCGCGTAAGCCTGTCCTTCTGTCGTATCATCGTAATGACTCTTCCCGAATCCATCCGGGAAAAGGGGATAACCGTACTCACTACACTCGATCCGGATCTTGTCCTCGCCGAGAATGCTATCAATCCACGCGGACTGCGCAGCGGAAAATGCCAAAGCGTCCCGTGTATAGCGGCTATCCTGGTCGGCGGGCGCAAAAAGATCTTCTTCCCAGACGATCCCATGCTCCTTTGCCAGATCGTCGCCAAAACGGGAATCGCGCGCGTAAAATTCGTTATGGGAGAGGGCGTGTGCCAGCTCGATCCACTCGAAGCTCTGTGCTTCCTTTGGCGTCAAACGATACTGGACAGGGTCAGAGCCGTCCTGAACATGGTCGGACCACATTTCAAACCACGCGGCCTCCTGTTCCTCGATCGGCGATTTCGCAATGGCTGCGCGAGCTTTACCCTCGGGTCCGTAACCAAGCGCAATAGCGTCTAGAATGGGGGGGTGCAGACGAGACAACAGTTCGAGCTGTTTCAAGTCGGTCGGCGTAATCATCATTGCCTTGCGAATCTGGGCGTCGCTCAGCCCTTTTTCTTTGCGCAGCCTGACCACGAACGCCCATTGATCGGGTTCGCTCATGGCCTGCCGGATCATATTCTCTGACCCGGCGATGAGCGCATCGAGTTTCTCGTCTGCCTCAGTGACGTGAACCGGGATCTCCGTGAGTTTGGCCTTGATGCACGCACGAACGCGTCGTGAGCCGGCGATGATTTTCAGCGAACCATCTTCCTGCTCACGGACTAAAGGCGGGTGAATGAGACCGGCAATCTGGATGTTGAGTGCAAGGCGGCGGTCATCCTCTTCGGAGGCTGGTGAGCGGCGCGGGTTCGTGTCGTTGGCCACGAGTGTCCTGGGATCGACAAGGCGCAGTTCGGGTGTCGCATTGGTCATGGTCATGTCTCCTCATCTCCTGCGCCACGCGCAGGAGCGGTTTCATTCGTAGGTTTTGGGGGCGTCAGGCGCTGAAGAGGTAGGCTTCGTGCTCGACGATGCGCTGGGTGTGCGAGATGGATAGATCGCATGTGGCAAGGTCGAAGACCGCTTCGCCGTAGCCGCCTGCCCCGTCGTTCCATTCTGGCTTGGACCGAAAAAGAACGATCTGGACGCAAAGCCAGGCAACATCGCTCAGTGTGTCAGGAAAAATCAGCGCGATCTGAGCCGGAAGACCCATGGCATCGACGGCTTCGGGCAGGCGGATTGCTTCAGGAGAGGGCTCGCCTTCAGATGTCCCTTCGAAGCTGACCGTGGGAGCATCGATCCCGCCGTCCTGGCAGTCATAGTTCACTCTCAGTCGCGTACCCGCACCGGCCTTCATCGCATCCCAGATAAGCTCGAGGTTCTGTTGCAGCGCCTCCTGACGTAGTGCCTGGCGGCGTTTCAACTGCTCCATGTAATCAGGCCCAATCACTGAAGGACGTTCCATCTGGGGTGCGATCTGTTCGGACATTGTCCTGTCTCCGGCTTGTGTCTCGCGCTCTAATCTCTGCGCTTGACCATTCCGGTAGGTGGCGGGTCGGGCCGGGTCAGGCGCGGCGCGTTAGCGCCGGGACCGGACCCACGCGCAGCTTGCGAGCATGGGGAGGACCCACCGCTTGATGCGGACCGATCCCGTCACCTACCCCCTCTATCCTTTTTCCGTTCGTCGCCTTTCCCCGTCCGAGAACCTCGGAAGGGCGGGTCAACGGCTCACGCTGGGAGGGGCACATCGACGCTTGCGGCGACCGCGATCGGACGCACCCAGATGGGTTCGACACCGAGCATGAATGTCTCGCCATTCCATGCGGCCAGCAGTGTTCGACCCATGGTTTCCGCAATCGCGCGCGCCGCATCGGGCGGGACTGCATTGCCGATCCGCTCACGCCAGGCAGAGTCATTCAGACCGTCAAGCTCGGCCTGCTCCTCAGGATCGTAGAGCGACTGCAGTGCCGCCAGCTCGGCTGTCGTGAAGGGGCGATGCCAGGTACCGTCGAGGGCGCGGATAACCGCAACGAGCTTCTCGGTCGCGCAGGGCAGCGCCTGACGGGGATCAGCCACAGCCCAGCGGCCGTTATCATGGCCAGCAGCGGCGCTCACGGCGCCGGTCGCGTCATCCCATGAAACCACCCCATAATGGCCCGCGGTGAGGTAGGGATCTCCCTTTTCGCGCGACAGGTTCGGTCGCGGATCGGCGATGCGCTGTCCCGAACCTCCCGGCTCGCCGAGCATACCTTCATCCCCTGTCCAGGGGACGATCCTGTATTCATTCGCCAGTGCGGATCCGGCGAGGTCGCGCGGGTCTGCGACTGCATGCGGACCGCCTCCAACAAGCATTTTTCCCGTGACGACGGGAGCTGGCTCGTCCCAGCGCCGGATACCGTGCTGGACTGAGCGCTCGTGACCATCGATCCGAGGGTCGGCTACATTGAACCGTCCATTCGTCGCATTCGAGCGTCCTGCGACCACGCCAACTGCATCACTCCAGGGGACAACGCCGAGAGGGCCACCACGCCAGTTCTGTTCCGATACCAGAAGGTAGTCGCGCAGAACGCCGTTTTCCACAGCAAGCCGTTGTAAGGAACGCCAGTCCTTTCCAGCTTCGACAAAAGCAAGTCTGGCCCAGGTCTGCCACTGGAGACGAGGCACGCGGTGCATCGGTCCTGCGAGTGGATCGCCCGGCAGGCGCATACGCCCCAGTACATCGCCCACGCCGCCGATTGCGCGTTTGGGTGGTTCCCAGAGGAACGGCCGCACCTTGGCGGCATGCCGCGCGACGAGGAGAAAACGCTTGCGCGATTGCGACAGCCCGCCCAACGCGCCGCAGTCATGCGTCGTCTCGGCGACAGCGTACCCATAGCTCCCAAGAAGCGCCACGATCTGATCGAGCAGGTGCCTGCCACGGGTCGCGATGCGCGGCACATTTTCGAAGAGAATGAATTCGACCGGATCCTCTTTGTACGCTTCCAGAGCAAGCCATATACCGCGAAGCGTCAGGCGGTTGAGCGCCTGATACCGCCCTGTCCGGCTCATGGTTTCTGACAAGAGACCGGAAAATCCCTTGCAGGGTGCAGACAGGAAAAGGATGTGCGGCTTGCGGTTATTGAACGCGCGATGAATGTCGGCCGTGGTTGCTTCGGACCAGTCGGGCGCAGGGTCTGCGCCATGGAAATCCCGATACTGACCACGATCGAACAGGTCTAGGACGGTGCCCTTGACACCTGACAGGCGTTCAAAGTCGCGGATTGCTGCAGGATCCACATCGATCCCGCCGAGACATTCGAATGACGCTGTCAGGGCGCCGCGTCGGGCCTTGGCTGCGTTGAAGCCCTTTGCTCCCCCGCCGAGGCCGCAGAACAGATGTGCGTGTGTGATAACGTGATGCGTCGTCAGGTCTGGCATGATTTCTTCTCCCTTTACGACTTCCCGGCTAGTCGTCAGGGGCGGTCCGGGTCAGTCGCGGCGCACAAGCGCCGGGACCGGACCCACGCGCAGCTTGCGAGCATGGGGAGGACCCACCGATTGAGGCGGACCGGGCCTGTCGGCTAACCCCTCTCTCTCTGTTCCAAGCGGCTATCGGGATCTCTTTCACCCGATGCGGCATTGGGCAGGGGCAGTCGGGCTGCCACCTTGGCAATCGTCAGAAGAGACCCAGTTGCACCGGGTCTGCGCTCGGCATCATCGGCGCCCCGGCGGGGGCAAGATGTTTGTATTTCGCGCTAAGCGCCGCGAGCATCGCGCGCTCGGTGCGCTCCTTTTCGCGGCGTAGTTCACTGCGATAAGCGTCGGCGAGACGCGCAGCGCGCAGCCGGTTCTGGATCTCGCGCTCGACATCGGACCAGGTATGGGTCGGCTGGCCCCAGCAAGGGTAAGCCTCGATCTGTTCGAGGAACGCAATTCGCGCCTGGGTGGTGGAGAGTTGCTCTTCCCAGAAACCGCTGATGTCATAATCGGCGATGAACCCGAACATATTGGACAGGCGCCGATAGAGGCGCTTGTTCCATGCACTGCGCGGCATGCCGCGCGCGATGAACGAGAGAAGCATATCGCCCATGCGCGCCTTGTCTTCGGCGGTCTCAAACGACGTCGCAACAAATGCGTGAGACGCCAGAGGCGGATTGCGCAGCGTGGCGCATTTGAGTTCCGCGCTCATGCGGCGATGCAAACCCGCGGCTCACGGCGCCATGCGCCGTGATAGCGTGCCACATCAGGCAAGGAGGGATACCGGCTATCGGGCGCAGCACCTGCGTCCTCGAGCGCGCGCAGCCAGCTGACCGAGCAGGTCATGCGTGTGCCAGATGTGAGCGATCGCAGAACGGCCAGATCGGAGCGACCGGAGATCGTACGATCTTCCCAGTGACCCGTTACCGGGTTGCGGCAGGCTGCCGCATAGGTCCCGTTGAGGAAGCTCTCGAGAATATAGGGTTCAGACGCGCTTACATCTGTGCGGGCCTGAGCATTGCGGAGGCTACGGGGAATGCGAAAGATCGTGCCGGCGGCAATTGTGCCGACGCGCAAAGGGTTATCCCCGCCCTGAAAGGGCGAGGTGTAATACTGTCGCAGCATGGTGCGCTCCTATGTCAGGGATGTGGACGCCTGCTGTGCAGGCGCCGAGAAATCAGGCAGCGACGAGTTCAGCGTCCTCTGGCTGCATTGCAGCCTCTTCTGCAGGCAGGATGAAGTTGGCGGCCTCTGTGGCCAGACGGGCTGCGGTGAAGACCGCGCGCTTGTCGTCCTTCATGAGGGCGAGCCAGGACCCGATATAGCTGGCGTGATCCGAGCGCGGCGCGATACCCAGCTCGGCCATCACGAAAGCCGCCGTCATCTCCGCAACCAGTTCCTCGGCTCCATAGCCATGGGTTCCGAAGCGGTTCGACAGATCGCGAGCGAGGCGATGTTCTGCTCCCGACCAATGGGCAAGTTCATGAAAGGCGGTGTTGAGAAAAGCGGACTGCTCGGTGAAGGCCTCACGCTGCGGGAGAGCGATGTAGTCCAGAACGGGCGAGTAGAAAGCCTTGTTTCCGCCAAAGCGGATATGGGCTTTGGTGGCAGCAATCACGGCCTCGGCAGCCTCGTAACGCTCGGCCAGTCGCGTATGAGCCGGAAGCTCGCATGCGCTTTCAGGCAAGCCCTCGCATTGCTCGATGTTGAAAACAGTGTAGCGCTTGAGAAACGCGATCGTCTTTGGATCGTCGCGCTCGGCCTGGCTCTTGGGCACAAAGCGATTGGCATAGAAGACTCTCGTGCCTTTCTCGCCTTTGCGGACATTTGCGCCCAGCTTTTCAGCCTGCCTGTAGGTCAGCCAACGCTGTGCGCTAAAACCGCCTGTTTGCCCGGCGATCCAGAGCAGGATGACGTTGATCCCGCTATAGCGGCTTTCCGTCGTCGCATTACGCGGCAAGGACCCTGACGTCATGGTGTTGGTCCACGGCTGAACCCAAGGCGCATAGCCTTTTTCGAGTTCAGCGATGATGCGGTCGGTCGTTTCCTGGTGAAGGTCGGCGCGGGTACGGTCGGTCATGGGAGAGGCTCCGGATTTGGTGTGTGCTCTTTCTCTGAGCTTGACCTCTCCGGTAGTTGGCGGGTCGGGCCGGGTCAGGCGCGGCGCGTAAGCGCCGGGACCGGACCCACGCGCAGCCTGCGAGCATGGGGAGGACCCACCGCTTGATGCGGACCGATCCCGTCAGCTACCTCCCCTCTCCTCCCTCATTCTGTTGCGACCACCTCGGCGGGCGCCTTTGCCGGTTCCGGGTGGATGCGATCGTCATCGAACTCGACATCTTCTGCCACCGTATCAACGCCGGCAGGAAAGCCACTTTGGTCGATCCAACAGATAATTCCCTCGCGACGGTCGGTGACTTCGATATGTTCCGGCGTACCGGTCCGTTGCATCATCTCGCGTGCGGCAGCCTTGGCCCGTTCGATGATTTCGTCGGGACTATCGGCCGCTATCTCCACACTGTCATAGGCTCGGAGCCAGAAGCCGATCTTGACGGTGTATTGGGGCATTACGCGGCCTCCCTGGCGGCGAAGGCATTTGGCGAGACCAGCTTGAGCACGGGCTCCCTCCCCTTCGACGGTCCGTGAACCGTCGCCTTGTTGTATATGGGGCGTTCATCGAGCGTGTGGAACGCGAAGAACAGCGCAGCATGCAGCGGATCTCGCAAGGGGCTCAGCTCCCACAAGGCGTAATCACTATCTCCCTGCGGCGTCATCAACGCCTCAAGCCTTCCGAGACGCTCCCGCTGCCACGATTGGAGCTTCGACCGTGTCAACCTGATCGACGCGGAAACTCCGATGCCGGTCTCGCCGAAGCCATCCGGTGTCAGGGCACGCGCGAGGGTTGAGCGGTTCTTGCGGATATAGGCCTCTGCCTGCGTGCTGTGGGCATTGGAAAAGCGCATCCCGCCACCTTCACAAGAGGCCGCGTATTCGACGACCTTGCGCATGACGACCCACTCGCAATCCGCGCCAATCAGATCCCAGGAACGGGAACGCGCGCCGGTATCGCAGTCATACATATTGTTATCGCCCCCCAGTTCGAAGAGCATGAAATAGTCATCCCTCCCATGCTCGGTCGGGCAAGAAATGGCGAGCTGGGCGGCCGTGAATTTCACAGCCACCTGATCATAGACGATGCGATAAGACATAGCCGGCCTCCCTCAGTATTCAGAGGTCAGCATGACGACCTTGGCCCCAAGGTCCTCGTCAATTCTGACATAGAGTTCGAGGCTCTCCAGGGGGAAGTCCGTGTAAGGAATGTCCTGGGCAAAGAGTGTTACCGGCTCCCGCCCGTCCTTGCCTCCGTCCGTGCATGTGACGACGGCAGTGCTTGTCTTGAGATCGACCTGCAAAGACCATGCTTCGAATGGCTCTCGCCGAACTTCCGGATCGAGGCGTGCAGACGCGATCACATCGACAAGCCAGCCTGCCCCGTTTTTGACCAGAAATGCAGCGCCGTCTGAGAGAACCAGGCCGAATGTATACCGATGATGTTGCTCGGCGCCGTAGAACTGCGCGAGGTTGGCTTTGGTAAGGTTAATCGTCATGGAGATCTCCGGGGTTGTCTCGCGCACCTTGATATTCTCTGCGCTTGACCCTTCCGGTAGCTGGCGGGTCGGACCGGGTCAGTCGCGGCGCGCGAGCGCCGGGACCGGACCCACGCGCAGCTTGCGAGCATGGGGAGGACCCACCGATTGATGCGGGCCGATCCCGTCAGCTACCCCCTCTCCTTCCCTCAGGCGGCTATCGGGGTTTCACCCACTTCCGATGCAGCATTGGCGTCCGCGTCCGAGGCAAGATCGGCCTCGAGATCTGCAAGAGCGCGCTTCTTCTCATCGAGCGCAGCCTGGTCGCGGAACGGCGTGCCAAGCCGCGCGCGGTAAGCCGGCAGGCGGGCGGTGATCTCGTCACGCGCCTTGCGGGTTTCCATCAGCTCTGTCTCGATGCGGCCGAGCCGGTGCTCGATTTTCGAAATCAGGCCAAGCGGCTTGGTATCGCGATCGAACGACACTTCGGACGGGCTGGACGTGAACGCGATCGCAAGGCCTGCCTCGATCTTCGGCGTTCCATCATCCAGAAACCGCGTCTGTGCTGCTTCGAGCAGGATCTCGAAACCACCGATGCGACCGAGACGCCACGAGCCTTCCTCGCGGTTCTTCTCCACCCTGCGCGCCTGGGACAAAAGCCACGCCCCGGCTTTCTCGCGCTCGGCCAGAACGCCCCGCGACCCCTCGAAGGAAAAGACCTCGCCGCGCGTCTCCACACGCTGCGCGAGATCGGCCTCCAGGGCTGGGATCCGACGCTCGAGCGACGCCAGCTCACGCTCGCCAGTCTGGATCGAACGACGGACAGCGAACTGGTCATCGTAATGCGCGGCTGCGAGACGCTCGAGACGCGCAAGATCGGCTTCCAGCCCGGCTTTTTGCATCAGGCGCATATCGCCAGAGGCGAGCGCCTTGGCCATAGCGAACTGGTTGCCCTCATCGTTGATATCCTCGATCCGACGGATCGAGCGATCGCCTGACATGGCGAGCGCGATGAAGCGCAGTTTGCGCTCGAGAAGCTGCCAGTTGGTCGCATCGACCGAGCCTTCCTGCGCATAGGCGTAGATCTCGATTTCGGCATGCTGGTTGCCTTGTCGCTCGATACGGCCCTCGCGCTGGATGATGTCAGAAACGAGCCAGGGCACATCGAGATGGTGCAGAGCCTTCAGACGGGCCTGGGCGTTGACGCCCGTGCCCATGGTGGCGGTGCTGCCAATCAGGATGCGCTTGCGCCCTGCGTTCAGATCGCCAAACAGGCGAAGCTTTGCCGCAGCCTTCTTGTAATGCTGCATGAACGCGATTTGATCGGCGGGTACGCCGAGACGGATCAGCTCGTCGCGGATGTGCAGATAGGCCGAGAACCCGCGTTTCTCGAACGCGGCTTCCGTGCCGAGATCGGAAAAGATCATCTGCACGGCGCCTGAAAGCGGCGCGGTCTCCCCTGTCTGCAGATCGCGATAGATGTTCTCGCTCGTCTCGACCCAGATCCGATGGACGCGAGCGATCAGATCGTCGAGCTTGCTGGACTCTTTAGCGCCCCAGCCCACAAGACGTGGGTCGATAGCGGCATGTCGGGCATCATTGATGACCGAGAGCAGAATATCGTCGCCCTTCTGGGGCTTGCCTTCCCGCTCCTCGATCGCCTTGATCCGGTACGCAAGCGTACGCTGATAGGCCCTGAAGTCGTCATTGGCGGGCGTGACGACGATCGCACGGTGTCCGCCCTTGATCGCGGGCAGTTTGACGTAGCGGCGCAGATCGTCTTGTTGGACCACATCGGCGAAATGGCGATACATGGCCATAAGATCAGCGACGTTGACGAACTCGGTGAAACGCGTGACGGGCTTGTAGAGCCCGCTCGGCTGCAGCTCGAGCTCGGTGCGGGTCTCGCCGAAATTCGCGGCCCAGGCGTCGAACTCGTGGAGATCGCGTGCGCGTAGATCCTCGAGTGCCATGAAGCGCTGGACAGTGAACAACTCTCCAATCGTGTTCGTGATCGGTGAGCCCGATGCGAGGATAAGCTCGCGACCGGAATTGCTACGGGCGAGATAGCGAGTTTTCACGAACAGATCCCAGGCACGCTGGCTACCATTCGGGTCCACGCCCTTCAGGTCGGACTGGTTCGTCGCGAAAGAGAGCTTGCGGAACTGTTGGGCCTCGTCGACCATGATCTGATCGATGCCGATCTCACCGAGATGCACCAGATCGTCCTTGCTGCCCTGCAGGCTCTCGAGACGCTCCTGCATCCCCTCCTTCATACGCTCGATGCGCTTGCGCGAGAGGCGATCATTAGCATCGACATTATCGAGGATGGCCTCGTAGGACGCGATCTGGTCCTCGATCATCTCGCGCTCGAAACTGCTCTCGACCGGGATAAACTTGAAGGCATCATGCGTGATGATGATGGCGTCCCAGTTCCCCGTCGCAGCACGCGCGATGAAACTCTGGCGCTTGGCCTTCACGAAGTTCGTTTCGTCGGCGACCATGATATTCGCGGTCGGGTAGAGCATCAGGAACTCGCGAGCCATTTGCGCCAGGCAGTGCCCCGGCACGACGATCATCGCCTTGGAGATGAGACCGAGGCGCTTTTGCTCCATCACGGCCGCGCACATGGAGAAGGTCTTTCCGGCACCCACGGCATGCGCCATGTAGGTGCGCCCCGAGGCGATGATGCGCCAGATGACGCGCTTCTGGTGGTCGCGCAGCATGATGGCCGAGCTGGCACCCGGCAGACGCAGGTGGCTTCCATCGAAGAGGCGCGGGACGAGATTGTTATAGGTCTCGTTATACAGGCGTACGAGGCGGTCGGCGCGCTCGCTATCCTGCCAGACCCAGTCCTGGAACGCATTGCGGATCGCCCGGAGCTTCTCCTTGGCGGCCTCGGTCTCCTTGGCGTTGAGCACGCGCTTTTCGACCCCGTCCTCCTTATAGGTGTCGAAGATCTTCGGGCTTGCCTGTGTGAGGGCGTCCTCGAGCAGCTCTCCGGCATGACGGCGCTCGGTCCCCCAGACCGAGGTCGCCTCGGCGCGACCGGCAAAGGCACCCTTGTCGATCGACCAGCAGGCCACGGCAGCGGTGTGGTAGATCCGGGCTTCCACCCCGATCACCTCGGACACGAAAGCCGTCACGACCTCGACAGGAACCCACGGCGCACCCAGACGGGCGGTAATATCGCTCGGACGCAGATCCTCGGGCTGCACGGCCTCGAGGGCTGAGACGTTGCGCGCGTAGCGTGCATCGCGCGCAGCGGCTTCGCGTGCCTCGGCGAGCTTGGTGCGCACGGCACCGGAAAGATACTCGTCAGACGTCACCCATACCGGGCGGCCATTGCTCGAGCGGCTTGGCTCGAGGAAGATGCTGCTGCCCAGCTCGGCCGTCACGGCTTCTTCGCTCTGCCCCATCAACTCGGCCACGATCGGCAGCTCGACGCGTCCGGCCTCGTGCAGGCACACGGCCAGGGCGTCATGGACGGAATGGATCTCGGGTTCGGACGGCGCCTGAATGACGCGATCGGTAAAGAGCGGCCCCGGCTCGGCCGTGTCGGTCTCCTCGTCATAACGCTCGATCGAGGACACGAGCCAGACATCGGGATCGTCGAGAAAGGTCTGCAGGTTCGGGCGACGCTGGGTCTCGCTCTCGGCGCCGGTCACGGCGTCGACGCGGGTTGTCGTCTTCGTGTGGTTGATCGGGCCGAACTGGCGCGTGAAGTTCAGCCAGGCACGCTTGAGGCTCGCCTGCAGACCGGCAAACGGCTTGTTCTCGAACTGTGCCCGCAGCACGGCGCGGGTCGCATCGCGCACGGGGATCATCGCCTCGATGATACGCGCGTGCTTCTGGAAGATGCCCTCCTTCTGCTCGCCCTTGCGAATGGCGACCACCCTCCCCTGCCCGCCGACGATCTGGTGCAGGATGCCACCTTCCATGAAGTAGCTGCCTTCACGCAGGTCGCCGCCCTCTTCGCGCGTCTCCTTTGCAGGGCGGACGATGCGGCTATCGGCCACGGGCGGGAAACGCAGTGCAGGCGCAATGCGGCCGAGGGCTTCGGGGAGTGCGTCAGCCAGATCCTGTCCGTCGCGGGCAACGCAGGTGTAGTCCATGCCAAAGGCCGTGCTGGCCCAGCCATGAAAGCCCAGGACCTGCTCGGGGTGCGCTTCCATCCACGCATTGATGCGCAGAGCCCCATCCCCCATGTTCGTGCCTTCGATATCGACGCAGGACAGCCAGGTCTCGTCACCCGGCATCTCGCCGATCTCGCGCTTGCGGAAGAACACGATATCCACGACCACATCCGTGCCGGCATCGGCGCGCATCGTGCTGGCCGGCAGGCGCACGGCCCCCAGGAACTCGGCTTCCTCATGAATGAGCGTGCGCGCACGGGCATCGGTCTTGTCGAGCGTGTGGCGCGAGATCACGAAGGCCGCGACCCCATTGGGGCGCAGGGCATTGATCGAGCGGGCCAGGAACCAGTCATGGAGCGACAGTCCCTTGAGGTCACGCGGCTCGGCCTGGCTCACAGTGCGGTTCGAGAATGGCGGGTTGCCGATCGCCAGATCGTAGCCTGTGCTCAGCTTGGCACGGGTGAAGTCCTCTGCGCGGATCCACTGCTTCGGATAGAGCTTCGCGGCAATACGCGCCGTGAGCGGGTCCATCTCGATGCCGGTGAAGGCGATCTTCCCCTCGAGCTTCTCCGGGCGCGATGCGACGAACAGGCCTGTCCCGCACCCCGGCTCCAGCACGGACCCGCCCGCAAAGCCACGCGCCATCATGAAGTCCCACATGGCATGGACGATCGTTTCAGGGGTGTAGTGGGCATACTGGGTCGAGCGTGCGAGGGCGCTACGCTCTGCCTCGGTGGTGCAGGCTTCGAGATCGGCACCCAGCTTTTCCCAGCCCGCGCGATAGGCTTCATCGGCGCGTGGGAAGAGCGCATTCGCCAGCTCCCCTGCCCCGAACCCGGTGAAGCGGCTCAGCTGCGCCTGCTCTTCGCTCGTCGCGTTACGGGCTTCGCGCTCGAGGGTCGCGACCAGCTTGATCGCCTCGATGTTGTCACGCGCACGCGCCTTCCAGCCTTGGGCCAGACCACGCAGACCGGCGAGACGGAAATCAGTCTGAGGAATGACGAGGGGTTCGACCGCAGGCAACGCTGCGCCTGGTGCATCGCCCTCTTCGCCAGCCAGTTCACCCCAGAATAGGTTCGCATTGCCATCAAGGGCGGTATCGCCAAACAGGCTGAGTTGGAAATCGGCGTTCGACATCGGCTGGCATCCGTGCAGGACCGGACCTCACCTGCGCTCTTTGACGCGGGAGGATGCGGTGATTGGAGAGGATCCGGGATCGAGATTTTCTTTTCTCTCTCCCTTCTCCATCTCCGGCACCGGGACCCGGCGGCAGGGTTAAGCCCGGTGCGCTCGCGCGCCGGCACCGCAGCCACGCGCAGCGACCGCAGGTCGTGAGCATGGCGAGGCGCCACGGCTTAGCCATGACGGCGGGTTCTGGTCCGCCTCTCTCCTTTCTACTCGTGTAGGACTCAGCCTCTCACCACCAGGCCGTCGCTAGACGACGAGTTGGATCATCAGGTCATGTCGAAGGACGGGGGTTCACGGGTCTACCGTAGGTCTTCCGTCTCCACAGCCAAGCAATGCTGGTGATGGAGGGCCGGTAAGGAGTAGACGGTAAGTCTACCAAGAGGCGCGCAGAGCGGGGCTCTCGACAACACCCTCCCTCCCCTGCCGGGGCAGGGGAGGTCAGCAGTCTACCGTAGGTCTTCCGTCTCCACAGCCAAGCAACGCTGGTGATGGGGGGCCGGTAAGGAGTAGACGGTAAGTTTACCGAGAGGCGCACAGAGCGGGGCTCTCGACAACACCCTCCCTCCCCTGCCGGGGCAGGGGAGGTCATTAGTCTACCGTAGGTCTTCCGTCTCCACAGCCAGGCAACGCTGGTGATGGGGGGCCGGTACGGAGCAGACGGTAAGTCTACCGAGAGGCGCGCAGAGCGGGGCTCTCGACAACACCCTCCCTCCCCTGCCGGGGCAGGGGAGGTCATTAGTCTACCGTAGGTCTTCCGTTTCCACAGCCAGGCAACGCTGGTGATGGAGGGCCGGTACGGAGTAGACGGTAAGTCTACCGAGAGGCGCGCAGAGCGGGGCTCTCGACAACACCCTCCCTCCCCTGCCGGGGCAGGGGAGGTCATTAGTCTACCGTAGGTCTTCCGTTTCCACAGCCAGGCAACGCCGGTGATGGAGGGCCGGTACGGAGTAGACGGTAAGTCTACCGAGAGGCGCGCAGAGCGGGACTCTCGACAACACCCTCCCTCCCCTGCCGGGGCAGGGGAGGTCATTAGTCTACCGTAGGTCTTCCGTTTCCACAGCCAAGCAACGCTGGTGATGGAGGGCCGGTACGGAGTAGACGGTAAGTCTACCGAGAGGCGCGCAGAGCGGGGCTCTCGACAACACGCTCCCTCCCTTGCCGGGGCAGGTCGGCAGTCTACCGTAGGTCTTCCGTTTCCATATCCAAGCAATGCTGGTGATGGAGGGCCGGTACAGAGTAGACGGTTAGTCTACCGTAGGTCCTCCGTTCTAGGATCTGGAGAACCCAGGGGAGGGAGAAAGGCAACATCCACTGTCGCCCACAGTGCCAGCTCGCTTGCAGCGTACGAGACTAATTACCCTCTCTCTCCAAAGCTTCAACTGCGCGCTCGAAGGTCTCAGAGACCTTCGTGCCAAGACGCTCAGCAATCGCGTAAAAGCGCTCAGCATATTCCTCGGTTGTCTTGACGCTCATGACCCTATTGCGCCCAGTCCTGTAGGCCCTAGGTTTTCTACGCACCTCAACATCGGCGGGTCGTCTAGCCTCACCTGGAGCCTCGACGCTCTCTCGGCTTACAAAACGGGACCCCTCGGAGGCTCGATCAATCTCTGAAGCGTCGGGGCGCTGATCTCTACGCCCCTTTGCTTTGAAGGACGATAGATCAAGCCCAGTATCTGGAACCGGATTCGAGAAAACGCTGATCCTCTGATTCATCTCAGATCTCCCTGATTCTGCTGAATACGAAGTATCACCTCACGCGCCAACGCGGCCACATTAGCTGTCGCACCTTCCAAATTGCGCACGTTTTTTGGATCTAAGGATCGAACAGAACCGCCGAACGAGAATATAGCCCGATAGGCGTCACGTTCGTGAACCTGAACGTTGAATACTGGCACCCCATTGTCCTTGAAATCTGCCTCAATCGCAGAAAGCGTACGAGGCCGAATGGCCGCACTCGTGCACGTAAACAAGATGGCGCAAGGAATGGTTATCCGAAATGCCTGTTCCTGTTGGCGTACTTCCCTAACCGCTGCAACTGCCTCTACCGCATCTAAGGCCGAACCTCTGGTCGGGATGATAACCAGATCTGCGCGGCTCATCGCGTAGGGGACCATGCGAGACGCTGTACCCTCCAAATCGACGATAACAAAGGCACTCTCTTCAGCCTCTTTATCGATAGTCGTGATGATCGTTTTTTCCGTGACGTCCTCGATAACCTTCACACCGTCCGGTTTTCCTGGAAGCGTCGACCAGCGAGCGACAGGCTTATTCGGATCGGCGTCGATCAGAGTGACAGATGCTCCATTGTGGGCCAGCTCAGAGGCGAGAAGAATGGCGGTAGTCGATTTTCCCGCGCCACCTTTCGGAGAAGCAAAAACGATTGTTGGCATCAGTATCTCTCGCTGTTCGGTGCAACGCACCGTTGAAACTACCGGCAGTCTACTTAGGGAACACGGTAAGTCAACGGTTTACCTTTGGTAGACCGTTATGAAACGTGATGCCAATTGGTATCTACGCCTGATCATCAATCAGAACCGACTACGGCCCGGATTACGGGCCTTCACACTGGCTTCGTCGATATAAGTCTCGACAACCTGGAGGCTCTTGTGACGCGAGAAACGCTTGAGCTCGAGCAGGTCGTATCCATCTTGGGCGCCGGTGTTGATCGCACCGCGCCGCAGGCTGTGACCTGAGAAATCACCTTCCAGTCCCGCCGCGGCGCATCGCTTGCGAATGATATCCGCGATCGCACGGTCGGAAAGCGCGTCCTCGCCGATCTTCGGTAGGGTAGGGGAGGGCATACCGGCTTTGACCTGGGCAGGTAGCCAGACCCTACGAAACACTGACCCCTCTTTGATACCCGCGACACGGAACCAGGCGTTAAGCGCGAGGATAGGACAGTGACGGGTTATCCCGGAGGGGATGCCGATCAGTTCGCCTTTCCGCGCCTTGTCGCCCTTCGAATGACGCAGACGAACGATCAGGCCGTCTTCCGAGAACGTCAGGTCAGACACAAGCAACCCTGACAGCTCGGAACGGCGAAACGCTCCGGCAAAACCCAAAAGCAGGATGGCCCGGTCTCTGCGCGAGGTCGGATCCAGACCGGGTATCGCGTCAACTGCCTCCGTCAATGACTCCCAGGTGAGAGCGGTCTTCTGCTCCGGCTGTGGGTTGATTGCATTGCGCCGAATACCTGCCAGAGCCCCTGAGACCAGGGGATGGCTTGTAGGAATCGCGATCTGCGCCAAGTGATGCAGATAGCGCAGGGCAGCGCGATGGATGTCGATCGTGGATACCTTGCGCGCACGCAGTGCCATATCAGAGAGATAGGCAGCGACGTCATCGCTGCGAGCTGGAAGGGCAGGGAGGTTATGGTCGCTCGCCCAGCGGCACCAGCCACGCACAGCCGAGCGATAGGTCCGCAGCGTGTTGCCTGACTTGGCTAACTGGTTGAACACCTCGGCGGCATCGCGGGCTGTCTGCAGAGTCCCGTCGTGCTCGGGTAGGATGATCGAGGAGACGTGGGAGAACCACGCCGAAACGGCAGCAGGCGGTTGGCCGATAGGGCAGGGGGGTAGCTCGGCGAGCGCTCTACCTCGCCCGGCGCCGCCCGCGTCCTCCAGCGCCCCTACGAAGCGAGGCACGCCGCTTTCCACCTCGAGACACAAAGTCAGCTTGTGCTGTTTGGGGAGAACGCCCACCACCCTTCGTAACGCTACAAAAGCCTGATCACTCGTTTCAGCAGGCTCAGCGATCGTTGTGTCGGCAGCAAAATCGCCGTTTGGTAATTGGCCACCGGCCAGAACTACGGGAAGGGGAGGGGTGAACACGGCCTTCGATAAGATCGCGGTCGCGTTGCGCAGTTCTGTATCTCCGATGAGACCAATGGCGGTACCACCCAGGCGATCGAGGACGGCTTGCCGGCCTGCCGATCGGCTTCCAAACAACCGAACTTCATCAATCATCGACATGCAGTCCGACTAAACCTCATTCCTACTTACAATACCGACCCACAACTGGCCAGGAGCGTCCTGCGAACAAGCAAGACCTGCTAACCCACTCGAAAAGGAGAGCTAACGGCCGAATGACCAGCCACGTGCGCGCAACCAGAACCGCCTTAGTCTCGGATCCACCCAGATAGGCGTATACAGTGATTCAATTCAAAGTCTGCTGTCCACAAACAGATATACCCGGAGTAAAAATGAGGTCGATGCTATTGCCTCACACAGGGCAATACAGCATGTTTTTTATCTCACAAACGAGAGCTTCAGGATGTCACGAAATCCCTTCATTAGATCGGCGCGGATCACACCCAAGCACATACAGCGTAGGGTCTCTCCGCTTGGCCTGAGAGATATTATTCTAAGCGTGCCGCCCTACTTTTCCATACGAGAATTACATCGCACCCTCATCGCTGGCGTCATTCCTGCGCTGGCTTTCGTCTTGGCCTTACCGATAGTATTCTGCATCTTAGCGGTATCGGTTTTCGCTTGGTTCCTCGTTTTCAATTCAAGCAATTACCTTGCGACCGTTGTTCAGCTTGTCATGCAGCATACTTCCCAAGCAAGTCTGGTCGGTTTTTTCGATACAACTCGTGCTGAGATCATTCGAGGCGCCGAGGAGGTCGTCTTAGCCTTCGTTTTCACCTGCGGCTTTTGTGGATGGCTTAGGCGCCTTAGTACAGACCGCCAACCGCGCGGCACCTAAATGAACGAGCGGCCCACTGTAAAGAATGCCCGCCGGAATCGAGCAAGCTCTGCTCTGAGGGGATCAAGCTGCCTCTTCGCGACGGTAGAGAACAGCACAAGGCGCTGCTTAAGATGACGAATAGATGGATTAAATCATGCCGCGTTATATAGTCAATATTACCATGCCGGACGGGTCCGATACCGTCGTTCAGGCAGACTTTGCCTACGAAGCTGCAGAGGTTGTCCAAACAACTGAGAGCCCCCTGAAGGTGCGTAGAGTTGAAGACGCACAGACGCGGCAAGAATGGTTCGGTGACGATATTGAGCAATTTGTGAAATTTGCTCGCGCGTGATGAGTTCTGGTTCCTCGAAGCTCTGTCCGAGGCGCTACGTGCCCTTATTCCACCGCTCAAAGTGACCATGCCAACAGGGAGGAGGGAAGCCATGACTGACAACCACACCACGGTCGGAACAGCGTGCGAACGCGTGGATTGCAACTGTGATAGAAGTGCCGGGAGTCTTGGCGAACGAACGCTATGCCGGACGCCGTTAGGATCTGATCACGGCCAAGTCCGGTTTAGGATCCCGCCGTTCTGCTGACGTTATTATTTCAGTCTTTGTAGATCCCGTCCTGGTCACACTGTGGGCAATACCCTCCGCCAGGGTTGCCTTTCCATCCGCATCGTCCGCAGATCAGCACCTCATCCTCATCGATACGAGCGGCAGGATGATAAGGATCTGCATCCCAATCGTGCATCATCCACTGGTCACACACCTCCAGAGGGAGGTCTGTCACCGCCTGCACAAAGCCGACTGCCTCCTGTGTGTGATAAACTGGGGTCCCGTTCTCTGTTCTGATGAATGATGCAAACTTCGTTCTATCAGCGGCCAGGACTTCGCTGCCGCTTGCTGCATCGGCGTCAACTATCCCAATCAGCGCTGCATAGCGAAACCCGGCGTTGCTGAGACAATCACGGAGTTCTCTGTCACCTTCCCAAGGAAAGGGCTTACTCTTTTTAACCATCTCGTTAATCCAACAGCTGAGTGATACATGGATAATTTAGCTTATGGGCTGCTGCTCCTCAATCTTTGTTTCGTATAATTTACGAAGAGCAGTCCAGTATCGGGGTTAGGTTGTCAGAGTCGATGGACGGCACACCCTCGCTTATTCCCAGGAAATATTTTCAAAGAGATAGCAAAGCCTAATTTTTTCATCGCAGGTGCCAATCGATTAGCATAGCCGACCCCAGCTAGAACCGCAGCTTCTGGCCCGAAAACCCTTTCAAAATGATCTGGTAGATACTCATTTTCACCAGCGCGGACTATCTGCCGAGCACATTCGTCGACCTTGGTCTGCGAGAGTGAGTTAGACAGTCTCCTTTTCTCATCTTCGGTTAATTTATTAAGCTCTGTTGGTTTGGGTGGATCAAGGCGACGGACCGAACACCCCTTCTTGTTTCCAGGAAATACTTTCAAGGAAATAGCAAATCCGAGTCTCTTAAGAACAGGAGACAGTCGATTGGCATAACCTATACCTGCCAAAATAGCGGCTTCACTCCCGAATTTCCTCTCGAAGTCTTCTTGTGAGTAATCAGCTTCGCCGGCGGCCACAATTAGTTTAGCATATCCTTCGACTGCTCCGTTTGAGAGGGAGGATAACAGCTTTCGTTTCTCAGACTCATTCATTTTATCATGCTCTCCGGGGATTGGTTGTCGATCTGCGTCACGTAGGCATCGTTATCGATATATCTGGACCATGAACGAATTGGCGTAGCAGCAGCAAACGTAGGCTAGCCCGAAATTAAAAAAACCAGCAGTAAACCGTGCGGCAGTGCCCAGGACGCGCCCATAGGTTGCGTCGACGAGGCTAAATGATAAAGGACCTTTGGGGCCTACAATCACCCCCAAAAGAATGAGCGCCGCTTGCGTGAATTCACCGCATAACTGCCAATGGTATTCTACGTGGAAAAACATGCATCCGCATGCGGCAAAAGCGAAGGGCAGAGACCTTAAAATGCCTCTCTGAGAAAGATGTTTTGTATCACTGAAACCATCTACATCAGAAATATTGTTTGTTTTCACCATTTCTATTTTCCTGTGGAATGGATTGAGCAACACATGTGCCACTTCGTGCAGAGGATTCACTATACCTATGAATGGCCACTTCCGGCTACCACCAAGGTGGGGGGGATTGGTTGTCAGGCATGACTTTCTTCGGTGACGGGTGAACCAAAACCTATCGCGGCCGCTTGACGGTGAAGCAGTACGGTGAATTCCGAAATGTCCACATCATCACCGTAAGTCGGCCAAGAACATCCGAGCAGAATTTGAGCCACCGCGTCAGCGAGAAGATCGCGGACCTCACTGTCCACATCACCGTGGTCGGCTAGCTTGATGCGAGCCTTTGGATTCAATTCGAGTAGCGCCCGGCACTCGTCCCTTGAAAGATTCCATTCCAACCTGAACTTGTAGAAGGAAATTGCCTCGTCGATCTGCTCGTCTGATGGCTCCGCCTTGACGTTATCGAGGTAATAACGGGCCCCGCTTCGCTGTAGGAATAGAAGTGATGGAACACCCTCGACCAGCTCTACGCCGCGATGGGCAGCTTGTAATACTTGGCGCGGTGATAATGTCATGATCGGTATGATCCTTTATTAATTCTGGGGATTGGTTGTCACAAGTTTGGTGCAATAGACACCCGGCTTTTCGGTCAATGAGCGGACGGGCGTCTCTTGCGATGCATCGTTACTACATCATCAGGGTTCGCCGTAGGAGCTGCTGCGATGATACGCTGCCAATACGCTTCTGCGCTCGGGACTATGCCTCGTCTTTCTGCGAACTCCAGGAACGCACGCGTTGTAAGAATGTCGATATCGGCGCTCACCCCATAATCGCCAATCATGCGAGGCACGCGACCGTTCTCGTAGACAATCAAGACCGCATTGGGCGACTGATCGACCTCGTCGCGGAGCCACCCGACGATCGACAATTCCCCGGCACCTCTCCACCGGAACGTAGGATCAGCACGCCTCGCTGTGAGAAATGCCCGGCCAACGTCTGTTGTCTCAACAAAAACTGGCGCATTTGATCCAGGTACGAGGCCAGCATCAAGCCACGCCTGAATCTCTTGAGCACCCGGCTTATCGAGGGAGGCAGTCGCTTCAAGAGCGACCATGTCGGTTACCACGACACGGCCTCCCACCTCATGCAAGAGATGCAATGCCTTCGCCTGTGCGAGATGAATCAGTGGACCAGTGTCAGGAACGATAATGTCCGGCCGTTCAATCTGCGCTTGCGGCTCTTCAGAAACAGTCTGCATCGTCATCCCCTGCTTCGATTTACATTATCACCATAACCTGCCACCGCATGAAAGTCAACAAACTTGACAACAAATACAAGTCGCTATATCTAAAATCCAGACCGGTTGAACAGGATCCATAATTTGTCTGACTCCGATCCCTCCACGACAAAAAGACATTTGGTCGGCTATGTGCGGGTCAGTACATCCGATCAGAATAATGAACACCAGATCGACTCTCTTATTAAATTCGGGGTGGACCCTCGGGATATTTTTGAAGACAAAGCTAGCGGCAAAAACATGGCACGGCCTGGTTGGAAAGACTGCTGGCGGGACATTCGCGAGAACGATATTTTAGTCGTTCACTCTATCGATCGTCTCGGTCGCGATTTGGTCGAGGTCGTACAGACAGTCAAAGCCTTACATGATCGGGGCGCCGACCTAAAAGTGTTGACGATGGATCTCGACACGAGGACACCTACAGGACGTCTAATCTTCGCGGTTGTCGCCGCCATGGCGCAGTGGGAGAGGGAACTAATCGTTGAGCGGACTCGAAACGGATTGGCCGCCGCACGCGCAAAAGGAAAAAAGGGGGGACGCAAGCCTACCCTGACAGATGAACAGGTCACCGAAGCACTGGCCAGAATACAGGCAGGCGAGAATGCTAAGACGGTCGCCGCCGAATATGGGGTATCGCGCCAAGCTATCTACAAGCGGTCTAAAAACGTGCGGAAGGAAATCGAAGGTGACTGACAACCAGACAACCGCACTTGTCCGGCTGTCCGCCGACGAGCTGGAGCAGCTCAAGCACGAGCTGGTGGGGACGTGCCAGACGATCGATGCGGCGCTGGAGACCCTGGCGCTCGATGTCACACCGGAGGTGGCCGAAGATCAGCTTCTGGACGGGTCGCCGTCTGTCGAGCGGTGTGTTGGCTGCGAATGGTGGTTCGAGAGCAATGCTCTGGAGGTTGACGGCGCCGGAGACGCACGATGTGAGCAATGCTGGCCGGAAGGTCAGGAAGCATGACTGACAACGAGACGACCGCATAGGAAGACATACCAGAACTCATTGTCTGGGATGGGGGGAAGCGGAAGGTCTGATATCGAAAAACAATAGCCGAAAGCTGCCGTTCGTGCAGGAACCGGCGGGTCGACCTACCTCAAGGCCAGGTTTCGCTCCGCACGCAGGTTGTTGCCAAGTTGGATCGAAACCGACCAATACTTAGCGTCGCTGACCGACGACATACGGGAGAATGCAGCGGCTTCCGGGTGCACCACCCCGCGCAAGTCCAGACAACATTTCGCACCCGGCCAGAACAGCCGATCAAGGCAGTTCCTTGGCGCATTCGGCTGCCAAGAACAGTTCGATGGCTTTAGTTATGGGCTCGTGCTCGTCCTGTGCGTCCGTCCCGGCCAGTATGGCCTCAAAAGCTACGTGACCTTTTGCCCGCAGCCGTTCGGCAATCGCCAGCGTGACGCGCCACCCGCAGCCGTTGGCAAAGTCTCCGTAGTCGAAGCGGCGTTGGTTGTACCATTTAGTAATCTGAACTTCCCACCGCGTGCCGACCACCGCCTCGATTTCAGAAATCTTGGTGAACCAGTTAGGGAACGTCTCAGATTCAATCACTCTCCCACGGAAAGTAGTGCCCTGGGTGTTCACCGCGACCATCTCCATCCCGGAGAAATGGGCAAGAACGTTCCAGTCCGAGGCGCTCAGCGACCCTTCGCTCGGGTGATTGTGGATGATACGACAACCAGTGGTCGAGTTGGCCGCTGCCAACATCTTAGCATTCATCTCGCCGCCTACGGCAGGCTGGATTTGCCGCGAGACCTCAGTCCGACCGACACCATCGAGCGCGATGTGAAGTTCGCTGGCCTCAGTCCCCGATCCTTTCTTGAAGGCGAGCTGGTGCGCCAGGACTTCAGTAATCGCATCCCGCTCGGTCTTGGTGAAAGGGAGAAAGGACATGACGCGGGAGTTCCCCAGAGAAGTGGCGCTGAGGGCGCCCGTTGAGCTGTGCCGCGCGATCATGGCGCGGCTCTGGTTAAGCAGTCGGCAAACGCGCGCACCGCGATGCTAGCCATCATCCGGGCATGCCCCTTGCATGCCGAGACGAGGGCCTCAGCGTCGGCAGCCGGCCCCTCAAAATAGCCGTCGCCGGCAGGGCCGCCGTCGATATGCCAGTTCGCCAGAAACCGCCCATCGGCATGCATCACGATATGGCGAAACATGATGCTGGGATCGGGTAGATTGAGCCGGGAAATGACGCAGAAAAATTCATTGGTTGTGCCACCCTGCTTGAACGTCGGTCCTTGCCCCCCGTGCATTAGTCCCGCGTGGCCCAGCAGAATGCTAAAGTCTCTATAGAGTTCTGTGTTCGCTGCCGCCATTGCCGGTCGAGCTCGTTCCAAAGCCCGCGCTTCGGCAGTGCTCGTCAGGTCGCGGAGACGCGCAATTTCCTGGTCAAGATCATCGGTCAAGGCTTGCGGCTCCGTGTCGAGAGCGTCGAGTTGGCGGCGCATTTCGGCAGCATCGCGGTGACGCGCCCGAGGTTCGTGCTGAAATGCAACCGTAAGCACTCGCGCGAGCGCTGGCCATCGGTGGTCGTCGCGAGTTTCGAGCCCAATCGGGTTCGGCTCTGACTGATGGGGATGTCGCCCATGCTGGTCGATGGGGAGCCGGGGCACGCGACCGGACAGCATGAAGAACAGCAACCCGGCGGCCATCGCAAGATCGGAGCGGGCATCATGATGGTCGCCACCCGGGGCAAACTCGGGGAGACGCAGAAAGCGATTGCCCAGTTCCTGACCGGCCGGGGTGTCAAACTCACGTCCTTCTCGGCCGTCCCACGCGATGCCCAAGTCGATCAGCACTGGGTCGGACCAATCGCCGCACCGAATGATTACATTGTTGGGCTTCAGGTCGCGATGGTGGAGCGGCAGAGCATGCCCAACTTCAAGAATGCCCAAAATCCGCTTCAGGCACCTCAGGGCGTCGTCCAACGATGGTGGGTTGCGCCGGACCAGCTCATCCATTGTTGGACCTTCTATAAAGTCCATCACAAGGAAAAGCTCACCGCCGTCGTTCATCCATTCAGCTTCATTGGCGTCCAAGACCCTTGGAACACCGTTCCCATCCAAGAGGCGGAGCCCCCCGACCTCCGCCATCATTCGGTATCTGCGCTCCTTCCGCACGGCCGCTTCGGCATGCAGGGTTTTAAGCGCTCCGACCTGCCCGTCGCTCGCGCGACGGACTTTTCGGACTTCGCCTTGTCCGCCACGCCGCGCAGGAGATTCAGTTTCTACCCAGTCCTTAAGAGCCATCAGGCGACCTCGACATGCGGTCTCGACTAGCGAGGGTGGCGCGAAAATATTTGGATTCTAATGTTAGCAGACATCAGCGCTTCCGGCACACCTTTACGCTTGGCCGCAGTAAAAATTCCATCACAGATGGGAGGGCTGCGTGAGCGGGTACATTTGCCAAGGTCGCAGTTTCGTCGCGCGCGATGCCGATTCAGGACAGGCTATGTTTCGGGCTGCACGGTGGGATATCTGCCTGCACTGCTGATGGAGGCGCATCTGCGTTGGTCACACGGCCGACCTCCGTCAATCGATGACGTTAGCTGTGTAAGGTTGAAGTGTCTGCTGCTGCCAAAAAACCGTCATTCACTCGGCGATATGGGAACGACGGCTTCGTCCCAGACTCTGTCTATCGCGGCTCGTCTAGGCTCAGGACCCATTGATTTTTGCAGGGAATTTTGATTCAGGCTCCTTGAGGAGACTGAAGATGAGCGATCTGTTTTGGCTGACGGACGAACAAATGGAGCGTCTGCGGCCATTCTTTCCCAAGAGCCATGGCAAACCTCGCGTTGATGACCGCCGTGTGCTGAGCGGGATCATTTTTGTGAACCGCAATGGTCTGCGCTGGCGTGATGCGCCGCGGGAATACGGTCCACACAAGACGCTCTACAATCGCTGGAAGCGTTGGGGCGACATGGGCATTTTCATGCGGATGATGGATGTCCTGTCTGTCGCGCAAGCCAGGCCTCAGACGATTATGATTGATGCGACGTATCTCAAGGCGCACCGCACGGCTTCGAGCCTGCGGCTAAAAAAGGGGACCCAGGCCGCCTGATCGGACGGACAAAAGGTGGCATGAATACGAAGCTGCATGCGGTCACCGATCAGAACGGACGACCGCTGAGCTTCTTCATGACGGCGGGGCAGATCAGCGATTATACTGGTGCCGCTGCTCTGCTGGACAGTCTTCCTATGGCAAAGTGGATGCTAGCAGACCGAGGTTATGATGCTGACTGGTTTCGGGATGCGTTGGAGGGAAAAGGGATCAAACCCTGCATTCCAGGACGAAAATCCCGCTGGAGACCCGTCAAATATGACAAGAGAAAATACAAAAGACGCAACCGCACCGAGATCATGTTCGGTCGTCTCAAGGACTGGCGGCGGGTCGCAACCCGCTACGACAGATGCCCGACCGTCTTTTTCTCAGCCATTTGCCTCGCCGCAACCGTCATGTTCTGGCTATGAGTCCTGAGCCTAGGCGCGAAGGCCGCTTCCGATCGGGGAGCTGCGGTTCGGGCGCTTCCGGAAAGGGTTGAGATTCCACCAAACGCCGGGATTGCCGAATTAATTGCCGCGTCGACGGGGTAGGATAGAGGTAGGCGAGGAGACCAGACAACGGACGCGCGGACAAAAAGAAAATGCCGAACACTGAGATCGAGCGGCGTGCCTGTCTTTCTATCACCGCGCCTTACCGTGCCTTGGGCCGCCGATAAGTAGCGCAAAAATCTGCCAAACAGAGACGGGGTATGAACGATGCCTACCATTGGCGGTTCACTTTTATTCGGCGGTGCTTGTTGTCCCTGGGGCGGAGATTGCTCAGATGACGAGCGGCTCTGCGGAGCGAACGGAAGAGATCGGTATCTCAGTAAAGCGTGTGCAAAAATAACTTACAATGGGACGACGATCTATATGTTCTGCTAATGTCTGGGCCGCGCTGAATGTAGAGCGTTCTCTTCAGCCTATGGGTACTAAGCCGATTTCGTGCTCCACCATCCCGACGTTCGCTGCTGTCTAACCTCGTATCCACATTTCGGGCAATTGATAGGTTCGGGCTCGCGACCTCCCGCGAAACCGGTGCCCATTTCGTGCACGGTAAACTCTTCGCCACATTTCGGGCATTTTTCAACCTGATTCATTTTACTCCTCCAATCTACGACTGATTCACCCTGTAATCGTTGAAGATGAGTTTGCAAAAACTACGCTGCTGAAAAGGCAACGTCTAGAGCCGTGTAGCGCCGTTGCAAGGCTTCAGAGGACATGACCGTACTGATCAGGTCGAAGGGGCGCCACACGCTACTGCATCCACGTAGTCATTGATTGTTTCACATATCGAACAGATGAACGTCACATCGTGGGTGGAGAGGCATGAGCTGATTATACTGCTAATGCTGTCATTGAGTCTTCGTTCCAAATCCCAGTAGGCAATTTGGCCGATCAGGCCCGATCCGATCCATTTTTGACATTCTCGCCAAAAGACCAATCTACCTTCTGGCACAGTCTCACTGCTAAACCTGCCCCCCTTGTTAATCGGGTGGAAGGCAGTGCCTGCTTGAGTTCGTTGTCCATGCCAAAACGGAGTGTAACGAAACGGTGATATTGCGTCTGCATGTGCAACACATAATGATGCCAATACCCATAGTGTCGGCGTCGTCCGCGTGAAAGATACCGCGGGATCGTCCGAAAATGCCAATGCTAAATCACGAGCTTTGACAAAGTCTTCAAATGTGATGTCTTCCCTAAAGGCCAGTTGCATTAGGGTCTTCAGGTCGCTTTGCCAGCAGTTGATAAAGTCGCGAATTTTGCTCGCATTTAGGTTTTCTAGTATGGTGCCTTTCTGCATCGAAGAAGCCAAAATACGTTGATTAAACGCAACGATAGCATTGGAAATATCGGCTACAGGTGATTGAAGGTGGCTCAGCATAACGGTCGTCTCAGTGTGAGCAGCATTTCGGTGTTCAATCTGGACGCGATGGAGATAAATTAAAAGGTCAAGGTCCAAGCGGTAAGCTGTTTCCCGAATATAGTGATCTTTCGGCTTCCACTCAGATAGTTCCGTCAGAACATTCTCGAAAATTGCACATCCAGCCGCAATTCGCCCCTGCGCTCGATGCTTGATGGTTGCTGATATCCGATCGACTGCAACCCCCATCTCGAACGTGAGTTTTGTCACCATGCCCCGGACAGTGTCACGACATTCCTGATCCAGTTCAGATTCAAGGTGGACAGTCAGTTCGTCTATGACGCACGATATTTTTCGCCCTTCCTTCGAAGCGTCCCATTCATTGATCTCAAGGGAAGGCCTCTGCCTTCCCGGAAGACTAAGCAGTTGGGCCAGATGGGGAACCGCGAGCGATCCATCGCGGCCGGTCTTATATCGATGTAACAGGGCTATAACCTTGAGAGCGATATCCGGATGCTCTCTTAGGTGGTGAGAGAAAGACAAGCAGCTAAACTGGTCGATCGAACGCCTAAGAGGGTTAAGGCCTTTCTGGCCGTTTTTATAACCAAGAAAACGATTGAGGGCTGCATAGCTCCGCAACTCAACAGGAATAGGCAAACCATTCCCAAGCACATAGGGGCCCGCCATGACGGCTCGTCGCTCTTCTGCGGTCATCACGTCAAACAATATCGAGATGGCACTCTTGGGACGATTATTGTACATCCCTTTTGAGTGGCGGTGCTCGGCAAACTCCGAACGGAAAATATATGGCGCCCACGAGATATCTGGCATCTCAGCGACACATGCGACACGTGCCACCTCTGGAAACATCTCTCGTCGGAGATATTCAATCCCAAGATCGCTCGGGCTTGGACTGATATCCTCTCTGTCGATCGGCTGTGCGCGTTCGGTATCGGACATCACTTATGTCCTCCTGTTATAAGTTTTAGAGTGGGGGTACTGTGATGTCGGCGGTGCGCCGCTTCACTATAAAAGCTGACGAACTCAATTGCAGTTGCTTGGAGGAAAGCATCCCAACCTCCCTGCTCACTTATATGCGCCAGTTGCGCGCTTGTTCCGGTCAAAACGCGGTCACCACGAACGACGCGGAGCGAGCATGGCTTGTTCCGCTGCCTAGATTTGTCGGGCATGATCAGTCTCCGAGAAATATGATCCCAATGGGTTCATGTCGATGAACCTCCGCCAACATCATGGATTTCCGTGAGGGCAGCCAGTACATGAATTTTCAATCGGAATTGGCGATGACAGCAGCTTGAAAGAGCCATATCGGAACGGCGCCTAGTTTGGGACAACGTACCGTCGAATGAATGACCGAACTTGAAGGCGGAAGATCCTTTCCGGCTTCGAGCACGTTGGTAAGAGCAGCAAACCTCCGAAGCACGCTTTCCAGCCCTTCCGCAGCCGTTGCGCGTCCACCCCCCCTACTTCCGATAATGTACGTTGGTTATCGGAAGTAGAAAATGGCGGAAGACCGACATTTTCTGTCTATCGGCAATCTTATCTCGCTAAGCGCTATCGCCCGATCCGATCGTCAGACTGCGACAGTCGTTGGCGGCTATCATTTGCGTGTTGCTTTGCCCAGTCCTCGAGCGTCAATAATGCCGGGTTCTCACATCGCAGGGCGGGGATATCAGCCTCGAACCCCTCTCGGGCAATCCACTCGAACATCAAACGGAAATCCTCGGGAAGGCGCTTCCGCATGACAGAGGGGATCGTAAAGCTGCGGCTAGGGCGTATTCCGGCATCCTTTAGAATTGACGCTGCGGAACGAGCCGTCACGCTGTCGCCTGCGAGCTCAATGGCCCGACCAAGGTACTGATTAGGTTTCTCGAACGCCTCTGCGGCGAACCAGGCGACATCCTGCACCGAGACAAGCTGCATGGCCTGATCCGGCCTCAGATAGGTCTTCATCATGGAGAGCATGGTGACCCGAAAGATCATGCCCGAAAAATTCTCCATGAAGGCCGCAGGGCGCAAAATCGTAGCGGGTAAGTCCAGTGACGCTATGTGCTTCTCGATTGCCCATTTGCTCTGGAAATGAGGCACGCCGCTCCGTCGCTCAACCCCGCCTGCGGAGCACTGCACGAAGTGCCGCACGCCACTCTCCTTGGCGAGGCTGGCAAGCCTTTTCCCCTGTCGCTCTTCGCCAGCTGGACCGATCTTCATCGGCGACTGGATAGATAAAACGCCCTCAGCCCCATCAAGTGCTGATCGCAGGGAGTGTTCATCATCCAGATCACCATGAGCGAGCTCAACCCCATGTTTTGCCAGAGCGACTGCTTTTGGCACCTCCAGATCCCGAACAAGCGCGCGAATGTGCCAATGCCCTCGACGTTGCATCTCGCGGATCGTGGCCCCGCCTTGCTGTCCGGTTGCGCCCGTAATCAGAATGACTGGTTTTGACATCTCGGCCCCCTTACTGAAGAGGCACGATAAGCCGTTCCCGTTGGACAGGGCAGGTGCGTCATCGTAGACGTCTTGTTCCATATCTGGAACACGAGCCCATGAACTCAGATGATCTCGGCAGCTTTCTGCGCATCGCAGAGACCATGAGCCTCAGCGCGGCCTCGCGCGCCACGGGAACGCCTAAATCATCGCTCAGCCGGGCATTGTTCCGTCTGGAGAGGGAAATCGGGGCAAAGCTGTTCGAGCGCGGCCCGCATGCCCTCAGACTGACCGAGGCCGGGCGCATACTCCTGATCCACGCAAGACGCGTCATGGACGATCTGAATGAGGCTACCGCGGCCCTCGATGGGGTGACGGGGCAACCTCGAGGCGTTCTAAAAATCAGCGCAGCAACGACATTCGCAATCGGGCTGGTGGCGCCGATGCTGCCGCATTTTCTGCGAGACTACCGTGAGCTGGGCGTCCATCTTGAGGCTGAGAACCGGATCGTCGATCTGGCGAGTGAGGATGTCGACGTGGCAATCCGGATCGGGGCAATGCCCGACTCTGACCTGATCGCCAGCAAGCTGGGCAGGATCGACTTATGGCCCTGCGCCAGCCCGTCTTATCTCGCGGAAAGGGGTATGCCCCAAACGCCGCAGGGCCTGGCCAATCACGAGTTGCTTGGGTGGACCGATCAACCGTCGATCTGGCGTTTTACGGATAACTCGAAGTGCGAGCATCGCGTGTCCGTTAATGTTCGATCCGTCATCCCGGAGCCTGCCGTCCTGCAGGTCGTCATCGAGAACGGGGGAGGGGTCGGACGTTTGCCTGCCTTCTTGGCAAGCCCCTCAATCGAGAAGGGGCGGCTTGTGAGACTGCTCCCCGATTATGAAGCGGAGACGGTGGAGGTACATGCCGTCTATGCTGCGCATCGAAGCCTATCCTCCAAGGTTCGAGTTTTTATCGATGCTTTGCGCGCGCATCTGGTCCGTTGATGCGAGACGCTGTGGATTAGAATCGCTTGCCACCTGTTCTCGCTGCGATGGTTCTGACAACGATTCGAGAAATTTTTCGAGATCGGACGGGCGCGTGAAAGTGTGTCGTGCACCGCAGAATTTTGATATTTTGGCGAGGTGTACCAATCTAAGTCGGCGGCGATAAAGCAGGACAAACTTAAGAAAACCGAGATTGAATCGCTCCGGACACCCTGGGATAAACTCATCAACGCGTTCCTTCCCAAATTGCATAAACGTGCGTTTGATTACACGCCACAAACAAACTGCCGTCGGGTAATCCAGATGAATAATCGTATCCGCTCGAAATATTCTTTCTTCCAGTGTGCTTCCGTAAGTGCCGTCGATTATCCAGCTTTCGCGCGACGCAAGAGATATAACTTTCTCACGCCAAACTCGGTCGTTGGTAGGAACCCAGCCAGAACCCCAGTAATGCCGGTCCAGATGTATGAGCGGCAGGTTCGTTTTCGCTGCCAGCCTCTTCGCCGCTATAGACTTTCCCGCTCCGGGACACCCTATGACTAGAACACGCTTCATATCCGGACACACGCCAGTCATCGCTGCAAATTAATCATCACGCCATAAATCCGATACAACCGCGCCGCAACTATATTGAAGACAGTATCACTTTCTGCGTCGAGAAACGCAGCTTATGCACAAGTCTTTTTACCCCCTGCTTCCGATAATATAAGCTATCCGAAGTAGGTCACCGCATAGGAAGACATACCGGAACTCATTATCCGGGATGGGGGGGGAGGCGGAAGGTCGGCTGTTAAGCGGGGAAACTAGTAGAGCGGAATGTCCGATAATAGAACAGGGTGTAGGGAGAATATCTTTAAACATCCAATGTTCTATGTAAGTATGTAAGTATTTAGAAATTTTTAGAAAGCAGGCGGTCCGTGGAGAAAGATTCAGCATCACATGCAATGACATCTAATGCAATTACTAATATCCGGTTATCAATAGGAGATCTTACAAATCGCCCTAACAGGGCTACGGTGCAGATCTATACGGCGATTGAATTAGTATTAAAGGCAAGATTATTCGAAGAGCATTGGTCTCTTGTCGTCGCCAAAAACCCAGACAAGGACAAGTTTGACTCGGGCGATTTTGTCTCTGTTGCGTTTGACGAGGCCTGCAAACGTTTGGATATCGTTGTCAAAGATCCAGTGCCACCTAACGCAAAATTGTCTTTTGACGCCCTTAGGAAAATTAGAAATAAAATAGTCCACTTCTATACTGAAGACATGATCGGTGATCCACAGGTTGTGAATAGCACGAGAGAGGCACTTAGAGATGCTTGGAATCACCTTCACAGAGTAATGGACGTAACTTGGGGAGCGCATTTTCACTTATTCAAAGATGAAATAAAAAGAATAGAAAGCAGCCCTATATTCAAAAGATAAGTCATTATCTTGGTTTTATATTTTCTTGATGAAAGGCCAAGACCTTCCAGTTTTGCGACTAGCTCCTGCCACTACACTCGCATCCGCCATCATCGGAATTAACTGACGGCATGCCCTAACACCAACCATAATGTTGTTGGCTGCGTCCGCTTTCAGAGAATTGCGAAACTCGGTTTGATGTCTGGGATGAGGCGAGAGCGGACATCCTTCATTGAGCGCGGCTGTACAGGCAGTCAGACGATCTGCGCTGCATCGAAACCGCGCCTCTGAGGCATGCTGTCTGCCCGATCCGCTGCCGTTTCGCACCCATCAAACCTACTTCCGATAATATAATTTATCGGAAGTAGGTGGGGGTGAGGGGGCGTTAAGTTGACTTGCCTGCCGAGTTTTACCCTTACACGCTCCTACGGTAAGCTTTTAGTCTATATCCGAGCGGACCTGACCATGACCCATATCCTTACGCAAATTGCCAAGATGTTTGACAGAGTCGCCCCAGATGGGCTGCAACGCACTACTGAAGAGGAGACGCAAAATCCTGGTATCAGTCAGAAACTGTCAGACTTGGCCAGGGCGGAGCGGTATGACGAATTGGTATCAGCTTATGTCGCTTATACCTCAACGCGGATACAAGACGAGCGACTGGGATCCGCACATATTCTCGAGGAGCAGCAGACGAGTGCTTTGTTTGGCTCCTTGGCCAGCTCTTTTTGGCACGCTTCGGTGATCGATGATTTATACGCAGCGAAAGTGGCGAGGTCGCTCGACAACCGCCCTGACCTGCGTCAGCGCGCTGAACGGAAATGGGTATATCAAGATCGTAAACAAGAGTCCGAGTATGGCTTCGACTTCGGAATCGTCACTCATATACCCGAATCCGAAGCTGGGCGGGAAAGTAAAAAAGTTAAAATAACAGTATTCCAGGCAAAGAGGCCCTCAGCCGGAGGAAACCCGCACGCCATCTCGATCAGTCACCGCGTGAGACGCCAATCCGGGCTCGATTTACCTGCAGGAGCAGCGAAACTGAGAAAGGAACTTAGTTGGTGCAGGTTGGCAATAAAATCTCATCCCCCAAGAGGCTTGGCAGAGCACAATCCAGAGTATTTAAAAAAAATTGGCGATAGACGCCGCACACTTGCGATGATTAATGGAGACTGGAGGAGATATAAATCTCCGTCTGAACAACGAGAGTCTCTACAGAAGTTAAGAGTAATATTGGTAAGTAAAGAATTAGAAGCTGCGGTGACAGATATAAGACAACAGGTCGAAATCGTGGAGGCTGCTATCCGTCGTGATAATGAGTCCTTGTTCCAAAAAGACTATTCATACCTTCAGTCCGAAGCGTTGCTCGCATTGGCTATTCGCGGCTGGACCCAACCGGGAAGCACAGAAGGATCTCTTGACTGGTGCCATTATGTGCAGTGGGTCAATGGTGAGAATGGTGAGTCGTGGTCTGCTTCATTGAGGTCTGTTTTAAAAACCGATGGAAACAACCCGGTTCCTCGCACAGCTTTTTCAGAAACACTTGCCGCAGCGCTCTCTCCATCGGACAGAACGGTTGGCCTCATACTCTCCTCTGATGACCTGAGCAGTCTCGCACCAAGCCTGCTGGTCTATTCTCCCAACCTGACCTGGGGTGTCGCTGCAGAGTCGACGACGCTAGGTTACGAATTGCTTGAGAAGCTCTGCCCGCCAGGACAAGCCACCGCTCAAATGCAGCAGGCGCGCGGAGACATAGATCAGCAGCAGCCTGGTCAAGATGATTTGGCGAGCCGCGCGCATAACATGCGGTGAAGGCCGTTTAGTAGGTCTGTTATTGAAAATGAAAAATTCGGCAGAGTGGCCGCCTCGGGATTTTCAATCCATCCACCGCCCATGACTCATAATGTTCTAAAGCAATCCAACCGGCTCGTCATTTCGTTAGAAAACGCGGTCTTTATTTTCGGCCGTGTTAGCCAGGCATTCTTTGGCCATCCTCTCGCGCATGCAGTGCTTCACAGGGCCCGACTTGATGCGGTGCGCTGCCAAGCAGCGGTAGACGGACACCTGATTGACCCATGGCACCTTGCAGCGCTTATCGAGAACCTCCCCCTACGCCTTCATGGAGAGGACCGGGGTGGGATCTTCGACGCTGCCCGCTACGCTCTTACGCACTACCAATGGCTCGTAATGCCAAGCGAAGAGCAGGAGGGAGAGATTCAGGAGGCGACGAGCGAGATCCTCCAAGCCTCTCAAGGCACGGCTACGCTTCTCGGCATCACCCAAGGCATGCACAGCTGGCTAGGTGCGGGTCGCGGTCGAGCGCCGATGCGGGCAGCGATCACACGGCGCCTAAGAGCGACCCTTCTGCCTTTTCCGGTACCGCTCTCCGGTGCCTCGGCCCTGCGTGCGGGGACACCGTGGCAGTATGACGAATGGGCGCCGCTCTTCCTGGATGCGCTCGCGCAGGAAGCTGATGGGGTGCTCCTGCAGCTCCGTCAGCTCGAGCGGCTATGGCTACAGGCGCGACAGATTGTGGGCGAAGGGCGAAGACGCAACTCACGGGCTTTAGCGGCACTGGATCTGCTCGCGGCATCTCCCCTCATCTCCGCGAGCACGCTCGCCAACCATTTATCCATGGCTCCTAAAAACGCCTTGGCTCTCCTGGCTCAATTCGTTGAGCTCGGCGTCGTGGTTGAAGTCACCCATCGCAGCGCCCGTCGGCTCTTCGGCCTCAAACATCTGGCCCCACTTGCTGAGGAGGTCGCTCTCCCGCGCCGTGCTAAGACAAGGGCGAACCGCTCAGTGCAAACAGAGGATACATATCCTGATGAGCCCGAGGCGGAAGGCACGATCCCATTTCGTCTGCGTCAATGGAACCCCGACTATACCGACCTTGAAGCAGCCATGGCCGCGGCAGACCGTGCCGTTCGGCAAACTAGCCGTCGGCTTGGTGTGATACCCGATAAGGCGAAGGTGGATGGTTCCTCCGAAGGCTGAGCGCCCTCCGATTTTCGCGTGAGCTGGCCTGCACCATTCATTGGCACGAAAAGGCCGACAATTGTTTTTCCTGTACCGCATGCATTGATGATCGTTGCGCGATCAACGGTCTCCCACGCTCTGACGACCTTAGCGGCGGCTTCTTTCTGATCCTCATCCAACACCAGAGAGCCATGTACTTTGCTGACAACGTCAAACAAGGTGCCAGTTACTGGGCCTCACCATAATTCACGAAATCCAGTCCTCGAGAGGAAGATCGCTGATCTTGTTGAAGCCAGCATCGTTGCTCACAAGGATCGCGCCGACGTCCAGTGCGTGAGCCGCTATCAGAAGATCGAGCGAACCAACGACCTTGCCCCCCTTTTCCAGTCTGGCCCTGAGGTCGCCGTAAGTCTGCGCAGTTGAAGACTGCCACGGCAAAACCGTCACCCGTTGGAAGAGCTCACCGATGATCGTCTTCAAACGGGTAGCCTCAGGTCGCTTGGCCAGCCCGAAACGCAGCTCGCCTTCCGTAATAACTGAAATGACGACGTCAGAAGGCGTTTTCTGCGCCAGCTGGTCCAGGACGCCGGGATGACCTTTGACCAGGTGACTGACCGTGTTGGTGTCGAGCATCCAGCGTTTTGCGCTCACAGCGCGATCCCCGCAAAAGGATCCCGGTCCTGCTCGCTTTGAGATCTGTCCTCAGCACTGAGAAAGTCGTCGGGCACACCACCATCCTTGATGGCCGCCAACAAACTGTCCCAACCCTCCGGACGCCGGGACAGGATCACGTCGCCGGTTGCTTCGTCCCTGCGAATATAGACCTCGGTACCTTCGAACCGAAACGACGCCGGAAGGCGTACCGCCTGGCTTCGACCGTTTGTAAAGATTTTAGCGACTTGCGGCATGACACCCTCGATATCACTGATGGTATGAACCATAGATAGTATATATCGAGATATATATCAATAAATTCGTATCGACTGAAGATGACGCAGGATCTCGTCACGCCTGTCTCAAGCGGAGCGTCTGCTCGCTCAACCAACGCATCTGCTGTCCTATCCGCATATTCTTCATCGGAATGATGGCCCTGCTGCCCAACCAATCTGCAAGAGGGTCACGATAGAGCTTGCCAGCCAGAACATGGACCGGTGTCGCATCGTCGTAACCGAGAGCATCGAGCGCGGTGACAACCCTCTCGCCCCAGAGCCTGCGATGGGACAAACTCATTCCACGCATGGAAAGCTCATACGGGTCGAGCACAGTGTCTGGAGCCACAAGACCATGCATATCGGAAAGAATATACCAGGGCAGGCCCTGTGCTTCGACATAAGACCGTGCCAACCTGAACCAAGCGGAGGCCTGATAGAGTTCTGCGGCCTCGCTAGCTACCGAATGCTTTTTTTTGGTACAGGCGACGAGGTAGATACTATCGTTTTCTTTGCAGAATTTTCTAGATCTCATGCCAAACCCAATACATTAAAAAGAAAACGCTGAGAAATAATCTAGCTCTTACTATTGAATAAACATATGATATAAAATCTTAGAAGACGGGCACCTCGCCGGATCAGGGGTTAGGACAATGCGATGAACCTCGATAATATCATCACCAGCCAGCACTTCCTTGACGACGAAATCGTCAGCGAGAAACTCGCTGCGGCTGATTTCACGATCACAGTCTCGCCAGAGTTCGCGTATGACGGCGGAACCTACCGGATACTCATCGACGGGCACCACAGCCTGGCAGCCTCGCTTATCGCTGGGGTTTCGCCAGAGATCACCGAGGCCGATGCACAATCGTGCGACACGGTGGGCTTGCTGGAGAATGGAGACGTGGAATTATTTATAGAGGCCATGCATATGCGCGAAGATGATTATATTTTTGCAGTCTCTCGTAAAGATGTTTGGTGATGAGCAAACACAGATCCCGCATAACTCTCCTGGTTCCGGCGCCTCGTACGCTGGAACTGTGTACCTGGACGACGCCCCGAGGTGCCGAAGCACTAGGCTATATCCAGCGAGGCGATGACCAAGGCCGATTGTTGCGGCTCGTTTCTGGCGCTCTGGCCATCCAATTAGTCGGCGGATCGATCGGCACGCTGGATCAGCGCAAGGCACAGGCGATGTTGGACGCAAATAAATGACGGAAGGCGAGAGCGCTGATGAGACAGACCGTCGAGTGATCCACGATGCAGAGGGCTAAGAATGGCTCGTAAGGTGTCGCACTTCTTTATCCCTGGGTGCTCGGACAAGCGATAACGCCATAGTATAGGCTGCAGGACAGGGAAAGAGCTGGGAAACCTGCCTGCATCGGCGCCATCATTAACTGATCGATACAGTGTATCAAGCCCGATATACCGTTGGGAGCCTCCCTTCGATGCAGCCGCTCATTTCCTTTTCCAAAAAACAGAAAAGAGAAAAGTCTCTTGCTCATGATCCTGTGGGGTTGTGGTGTGTCGGGCGCGCTGTGGGCAGGGTGGAAGCCTGTCCATAGGGCGCACGTGTCCGCCCTGGCGGCACTCCACAAATCCACAGGACAGACTCCCCGTCACCAAATTTCACTTGCTTTTGCCCTGCTTGTTCTCCTTATGTTCTTTCCCGAAGGGAGGAGCACATGGACAACACCGCACTCGACACCCTGCGCGCGCGCATCCGACGGATCGAGCGACGCGACCATACAGACCACGCCAATCTCCGCCTGAAGACAGGCTGTGACCCGATCGATCACCATCTCAATGGCGGTCTGGCGGCAGGCGCGCTGCATGAATTTCTGATTGCTTCTTCGCTCGAGCGCGGCAGCACGCTCGCCTTCCTCCTGCCCTGCCTGGCGCGCAGCGACCGTCCGGTTTTCTGGCTTTCGACACGCCCGTCCCAGCTTTTTGGGGCAGGGCTGGATACACGCGGCATCGCACGGCAACACCTCTTCTGCCTTGAACTCGTGGCGGATCGGCTTCTGCCGGTCGCCGAGGATATCCTGCGTCACGCAGAGCCCATGATCCTGGTTGTCGAGACCGATCGTGCGCTTACCCTAACAGAGGCGCGCCGGCTCAACCTGGCCGCTGAAGCGACAGGGGCTACCGGACTCATCCTGCGCCAGAGCAAGACAGAAGCAATAGCTGCTCACGAAGCCTGTGCCTGCGCCACCAGATGGCAGATCACCGCCCAGATGTCGCGCCCGCTGCCTCTGCCCGGTCTCGCGCTCCCTCTCCCCGGCCCGCGCCGTCTTTCGGCCGACCTCCTGAAACTGCGTGCGGGCTTGCCCAAACGCTGGATCCTCGATTGTCACGACCATGAGCCGCTTCCTCGCTCTCTGGATGCCCTTCTTCTCGACCGAGCAGCTGCGCCGCGAGAGCAGCGCGCTTTATCCGGCCTCGCGCAAGCTGGTGCTGCACGCCACTGAGGGTAACAGGCGTGTTGTGACGGCAGTTGATGCATCCGCCTGCCGCGCAGGGATCGGGACCGGCATGACGCTCGCCCATGCAAGGGCGCTCGATCCGGACCTGCTCGTTATCGAGCATGACCGGGAAAAGGACCGCGAGGCGCTCGCCTGCCTGACTGCCTGGGGCCTATGGATGTCACCGCTTGTGGCCGCCGACGCACCGGATGGGCTTTTTGCCGATCTGTCAGGCTGCACCCATCTGTTTGGGGGTGAAACTGCCTTTCTCGAGCGGCTTTGCGCCGATTTGCGCAATTTTGGACACAACGCGTTTGCCTGCATCAGCGATAGCTCAGCCGCCTCTCGCGCAATTGCCCGTTCGGGACAGACGGCAATTATTGCCCCCGGTGCTCATAAGGCAGCCCTGCGCGCCCTGCCCTGCACATCCCTGCCGATCGACGAGGCTCTGGCATTGCGCCTCAGACGCCTCGGTCTGGAGACAATCGGGGCCTGTTTCGATCTGCCACGCGCCCCCCTGGCCAAGCGCTTCGGGAGCGCCTTTCTCGATTGCCTCGATCAAGCTGCCGGCCTGCGTCCCATGCCCCTGTCATTCGTGCAGGAACGTATCGGTGTGCAATGCGCCCGCTCCCTGTTCGAGCCGATCGGCACGGCAGAAGCGATTGCGACCGTAATCGAAGCCCTCGTGCCCGGGATCTGTGCGCAACTCCTTGAGCGCGGGGAAGGCGCAAGGCTCGTCGATTTCCTCTGTACGCGTGTCGATAACACGATCCAGGCGGTGCGTGTGGGCACGTCCGACGCCACCTGCGATCCCACCCGTCTGATCCGCCTTCTCTGCGACCAGATCCCGCAGATCGAGCCGGGATTTGGCATCGAGGCGGTGCAGCTCGTCATCGTGCAATCTGCGCCGATCCGACAGCACGAGACCGCCCTGCCCGGCTATGGCGAAACGCACAGCACCTGGCCGGCAACGCTGCTCGATCGTCTGGCCAATGCGCCGGGGCTGATCTCCCTCGCACGGTTGCATCGGATCGATGCCGCCTGGCCAGAAGAGGCACGCCATCTTAGCCTGCATGGACCGGTCGAACGGGAGTGCCACCCGGAGACTGCTCCCCGCCCGGTCGTCCTGCTCGATCGCGCCATCCCGATCGAGGTAACAGCCCTTCTCCCTGATGGAGCGCCACGTCAGTTCCGGCTCGGCCGTATGCTGCATCGTATCGTCTGTGCCGAGGGGCCGGAGCGGATTGCCGGCGCCTGGTGGCAGGATCCGGCTGCGTTCGGGATTGTGCGCGATTACTGGACGATCGAGACGGAGAAAGGACAGCGCCTGTGGCTCTATCGTCTGGGAGATGGTGTCCATGACTGGACCGGTTCGGGCCAGTGGCATCTGCAGGGACTGTTCTGATGACCCAGCCCACCGATCCCCTGCTGAACGCCCGCCCCGAGGAGCTGGCCGACGCCCTGCAGCATGGGCTGCGCTATGACGGCAGGCGACGTGTCCATGACGCCGATGAATTCATGGCCCGTCTGGTCGCCGAGCGCCTGGTCGCGCATCTGCTGCGCTGCGGCTTCGTGCTCATGCGTCGCCCCGCGCCGGGTGCGCCCGATAGCAGCCGGCACCCTCATCCGCATCGACGGATCGAGGACAAGGACCGGTCATGACCCAAACCCCGATCATCGAGCTGGGGACGCTCTCGGCCTTCTCCTTCCTGCAGGGCGCAAGCCTGCCCGAGGAACTGATTGGCCAGGCCGCGCATCTCGGCTTCGAGACGATCGGTCTTGCCGACTGGCACGGCATATCGGGTGTGGTTCGTGCGCATCGAGCAGCGAAAGAAGTCGGAATCCGGCTGATACCGGGAACACGCCTTACCCTGTCGGATGGCAGCGTCCTGCTTGCCTATCCGATCGACCGCACCGGCTGGGGCTGGCTGTGCAAGCTGCTCACACTCGGCCATCACCGGGGAGAACGCGGGGTCTTCGCGCTCGACTGGTCGGATCTGAAACAGGCGGCCGATCACCTGGTCCTGATCCTGCAGCCCGGGATCGCGATCGAGACGACGCGCCTGCAGATCGAAGCACTCTGCGCCATCTCGCCCGATCGCAACAGGCGCTATCTCGGTCTCGTCTATCGGCGCGAGCCCTATGCCTGGCGCTGGCTGCATGGCTTACAGGCCTTGGGGGTGCAAACGGGGATCGCGACCGTCATGACCGGCGATGTCCGGCTGCACGATCCGAAGCGTCATCTCCTGCTCGATGTGCTGACTGCCATTCACACGAACACCACCCTCGATGCGCTTGGCCCTGAGCGCATGGCCTGTCCGGATCTCGTCCTGCGCGGCCCTGACGAACAACGCTCTCTGTTCGCTGCCTTCCCCGAGGCCCTGACAAACCAGAGCCGCATCGCCGATCTGTGCCGCTTCTCGCTGGACGATCTGCGCTACCAGTATCCGAGTGAGGCGACGATCGAGGGGGAAAGCCCTCAGGAGACCCTCGCGCGTCTGGTGCAAGGCGCCCTGCCCCGACGCTATCCGGCCGGCACACCGGAGACGGTCCGTGAGCAGATCAGACATGAGCTGACCCTGATCGAGCGGCTCGGCTATGCGCCCTATTTCCTGACGGTGAACACGATCGTCCAGCACGCCCGCTCGCTGGGCATTGCCTGTCAGGGCCGTGGCTCGGCCGCCAATTCGGCGATCTGCTATGTGCTGCGGATCACCAGCATCGATCCCGTCCGCTCAGGCCTGCTTTTCGAACGGTTCGTCTCCGAGGATCGCAAGGAACCGCCCGATATCGATGTCGATTTCGAGAGCGATCGCCGCGAAGAGATCATCCAGTGGATCTACAGCCATTACGGCCGTCATCGGGCGGCTCTTTGCGCAACGGTCCAGCGCTTTCAGCCCAAGGGCGCCCTGCGTGAAGTCGGCAAGGTGCTCGGCCTGCCCGATGACGTGACCGGACAGCTTTCGCGCCATATCGCGTCCTGTCTGGATGACCCGCAGATCTGCCGCGAGCGTCTGATAGAAGCCGGCCTCAATCCGAAGGACCGGCGTCTCGCGCTCACGCTGCACATGGCGCGCCAGCTTCTCGGCTTTCCGCGTCAGCTGGGCACCCATCCCGGCGGTTTCGTCCTCACCCAGGATCGCCTGGACGAGCTCGTGCCCTTGCAGCCGGCCGCGATGGAAGGACGGCAGATCATCACCTGGGACAAGGATGATATCGACGCGCTGTGCTTCATGAAGGTCGATGTGCTGGGCCTGGGCATGCTGGGCTGTCTGCAACGCGGCTTCGAGCTCATGGGCGAGCATTATCGCCTGAGCATGGATCTGGCCTCGGTACCGGCCGAGGATCCCGAGACTTACAGGATGATCCAGCGCGCCGACACGCTTGGCACATTCCAGATCGAGAGCCGCGCCCAGATGGCCATGCTACCACGCATGAAGCCGACAACCTTCTATGATCTGGTCATACAGGTCGCGATCGTGCGCCCCGGCCCCATCCAGGGGGATATGGTTCATCCCTATCTGCGCCGACGCGCAAAGATCGAGCCCGTGACCTACCCGACAGCCACACTCGAGAACATTCTCGGCAAAACCCTTGGCGTGCCGCTCTTTCAGGAGCAGGCGATGCAGGTGGCCATCCATTGCGCAGGCTTCACGCCGGGCGAGGCCGACCAGCTCAGACGCGCCATGGCAACGTTCAAGATGACAGGCGGTGTTTCTCCCTTTCGCGACAAGCTCATCGCCGGCATGCAGCGCGAAGGCTATACGGCCGCGTTCGCAGAAGAGACCTTCTCCCGCCTGGAAGGTTTTGGGTCCTATGGCTTTCCAGAAAGCCATGCGGCGAGCTTTGCGCTCATCGCCTATGCCTCGTCCTGGATGAAATGCCACTACCCGGACGTGTTCGGCGCTGCCCTGCTCAATTCCCAGCCCATGGGCTTTTATGCGCCAGCCCAGATCGTTCAGGACGCACGAGCCCATGGCGTCGAGATCCGCCCTATTTGCGTCAATGCGTCGCGCTGGGACTGCACACTTGAAAGATCGGCAAAACCCGCCTCCAACAAAAGCAGGGGATTTGCATTGCGCCTCGGGCTGCGCCTGGTGCGGGGTCTGGCAAACAAGGATGCGGCTGCGCTGATCGCGGCACGCATGCCGCTTTACGAGAGCATCGACGATGTGTGGCGTCGCGGCGATATCCCGCTGCAGGCACTCGAGGCGTTGAGCAATGCCAATGCCTTCGCGTCATTCGGTCTCGATCGCCGCGCCGCACTCTGGGCGGTCAAAGGTCTCGATACGGCACCGCTCCCGCTTTTTGCGGCGGCCGATCGAGGACGCAATTTCATCGAGCCAGAGGTGATCGAGCCCGATGTGACCCTTCCTGCCCTGCCGGCGCGTGACGCGGTGCATGAGGATTACCGCATGACGGGTCTGAGCCTCGAGGCGCATCCGGTCTCGTTCCTGCGTCCGCATTTCGACCGCGAGGGCATGAAGCGCTGCGGAGATCTGGCTGGTTTGCGGGATGGGGCGCGGATCTCGATTGCGGGGCTCGTGCTGATGCGACAGCGCCCCGGCACGGCACATGGCACCATGTTCATCACGCTCGAGGATGAGACGGGGATCGCCAATCTGATCGTCTGGAAGTCCGTTCGTGAGACCTGGCGGCGGCCGTTGATCTCGGCCCATCTCATGGTGTGCCATGGCACGCTGCAGAAGGAGGGCGAGGTCATTCACGTCATCATGCGCGAGCCTGAAGACAGGACGGATCTCCTGAAAGGGTCCGAGCCCGTCAAAGCTCGTAATTTTCGATAGGAGAGAGGAATCATGGCAAAAAAGAACCGCGAGCCCGCCTATGAGAGCGGCCCCCAGACGAAGATTATCCTGCAGCCCTATCTGTGGCGCACTTCCAAAGAGGGCGCGGTCACGCTTGAAGCTGCTCCTGCGACCGCCTGTCGCGACCCGGCGCATGGGCTTCAGCTCCTCGACCGCATCGGCGCAGGCAGTACGATGTTCGCCGGCGCGCATCTCGTATGCGTTACGGCCGACCCCGAGGCGGGCGATTACAGCGAGCCGGAGTTCCTTGGGGAAATTGGCGACGTGCCGGAAATAGCCGCATGATCCCCAACTAACGCTTTTGGGGTCTCGCAGCGGCGCCCCAGAGGCCACCTCTTACCTTCGCACCCGCTACCTGTGCTTAGAGCGGCTAACAATCACTCAGGTCTGGGGTCTAGAGCTGCCGGCGCGGTAATATTAAGATCGGCGACCAAACGACCATCAGTGTCAAAGAGTTTGGCTTTGGTAGTGCCGGTCTTATGAACGGGTATTACCGAACACGTTTCGAATGATTGTAATCGAAGGCAATAAGACACTGACACGCCCCGAGAATCTCTTTCTGCCCACCACGACTGGCTATAGCCGCCGTTTAGAGCTGGATTCCCTTGGGATGACGTCCCCGTTGTTGCGACAACGGGGCCTCCGTTCACAATGCCAACCCCCATTGCCGAAGCTCCGATCATAGGAAAGGACGCATCGATCTCTATTTGTTGCTGACTACTCGTCGCGATAATAAATCTCTTCTCGCCGAATGATGTCGTCAATGTGGCCGAGTAATCCTTTCTAGGTGCGGCGTGTGCCGTTGTCCCCAGAAAGGCACCGATAATGAACGCGATATTCAGGCAACGCATTGCTATTCCAATCCGATTAATTATGGGGTTCGCAAATTGCGAACCCCACTTCCCTCTAGAGTATCAATCTTCCCCAATTGCCAATGCGATCGAGGGGTCTCACTCAAAGAGATTGGCGAACGATACAGTAAGGCGCTGTGTCAGAACCGGCATCGCTTCTTCGAGCTTGAGATTGACCTTGTCCGCGTAAGCCACGTCACGAAGCGTATATTTCTTGAAATCAGAGCTTTCGTCGATGTCCTGGACACGCACATTCGCGTTGCTGTCACCCGACGATGCTGCGCCATAGGTCTGCGCAGTGGAATCCGTTACACCGCCCGACAGGCGCGAGCTTCCCGAGCCGTGATGCGTATGCGTGTGCTGACGCACCTTGCCCCCGTTCACCGGGCGTTCCGAAAGCTGGATGTCGACCGTGATCGCATAGGTCACGTCCTGATAGGCGTAGTTCACAAGCGCTGATGCTGCGGCAAGGCCAAGCCCTACACCCAGCCCTGCGCCGGCATTGCCGGTGAGACCGCCGACCAGACCGCCCGAGGCCGCACCGATCGCGAGCGACTGCAGAGGCTGACCGTAATTCGACGAAAGCAGCGCCGAGGACTGTTCCTTGGTCAGCTTTCCGGCCTGAAGAACATTGGCCTGCAGAAGGTAATGAGCACCCATGGCATCGGGCATGATCGTGTAGCCGCGCTGCTGCAGGGCAGAAGCGAGTGCGCTGCGGATATCCAGCTCAGGGTAATCGGACGTGTTGCGGATACCGAGATAGACCGTCTTCTGGTTCTGCGGGACCGGATCGAGGAACACGGTTTCCGACATATGCGTATGCACGTCGAGTTGTCCGTGATTGGAGACGGCATCGAGGCCACTGCACGCTGTCAAAGCCAAGAGGAAGGCAGAGGCACCGATGATGCGCGGAAGGAAGAAGGATTTCATCGTAACTCCTGAAGCAGTGCGAGAATACACCGCAATGTTTTGTAACACGTTTAGCGAAGACGTTACACATGCGGAATGCAGATTTAGTGCGTTCCACTCGTGAAAGATCAGTGACGGTATTGTTTGTGCTCCCTGAGCACGGATCAGATGCAACTCATGGGCAAATCAGGTATTGAGAGCGCATGTCCTTTTTTCCCCCAGACCTCTTTGAAGAACGCGACCGCCTGGCTTCGGCATTTCCTGCCATGTTCGAGGGCTCGAACCCGTGGGCTTTCGGCATCAAGCAGCAGGTCATGGAAAACCTTCCTGAGGGGTGTTCTCCTGAGCGCACATCGGCCGTCCTCAGATGGATTGCGACAAGCGAGCTTTATCACCAGGTCGTCCTTTCCGGGGCCGTGCGCCGCAATAGCGATGGAAGCGAGACCGTTCCCCCCACGGCAGAGGAAATGCAAAACGCGCAGCGCGCCCTGGACGGGATCGAGAAGAAACGGCGTAAAGTCCGTGAAGAGCGGAAGAAAGCCCGTGAGCTGGCGAGTAAACCGCCCGAGCCGGAAGCCCAGCCCGAGATGCCTGCAAAGCGTCCTGTTCTCAAACTCAACCTGCCCGCATGACCCATTGAGTTCATGATCAGCGACGGGTCTGACCCGTTTTCAGAACGGCATTGGCCGTAGCGGCCTTGGTCGCACTGATATCGTTCAGATCGTCAGAAGACGCCTCTGCCGAGATGGCCGTTTTGCCTGTCGAGATGGTCTTTCTGCCATCTGTCGCTTCGCGGGATACGGTATCGAGGCTGATCGTGCCTGATTCCGCAGGAGGAAGCGGCGCCACAGCCCGCTCGTGAATCACCTCGGCACCAGGCGCTGCGATGATGGGAGCATCGGACACGACACCGTTGGCAACTGAAGAATAAGGTGTCGCTGTCTGAGGCAGTAACGTTGTACCCCCTGCAACGACAGCTGCTGGTGTTGCAAGCGCGGTCGGATGCTCGAAAAATTCCTTATTGAGAACGGTATGTCGTTGATGATGGGTGCTCGTAGGGTCTGTGTCGTAGAGATCGACTAATTTATTGTCCGGACCGTAGCAGAACAGGACAGTATGCTGCTGCGGGTGAGTGCCGGCTTCAATCACTGATTGAGGTATTGTGCTTAGGCCGAGGGTGCCCACGCCCAGGAGAACCTCTCCGAATTTGACGGCAGCACGGCCTCCAGCAGTGAGACCTGTGGTGAAAAGCTTGTAGATATCGCAAGGGCGACCATCATTGATGGTGGTCCCGTCTGCGCGTCCCACAGTGCTCACTACGCCGAAACGATCGGTGTTCGCATTGAATTGAGAAAGCAGAACAGGTTCCGGTGCAGGCTGCGAGCTGCCACAGGCTGTGAGCGTGAGAGTAGACGCAAGAAGCGTAAAAAGAGCAGCGCGATGAGACATGAGGCGTTCCTCGCCAAAAGCGTTAATCTTTCAGAAAACCTTTTCGGCCAGCGTGTCCTTGCGGTCGCCGCGTCTCCCGGATATCTGATATGACTTTCTATAACTCATATCAGTTATACTCGTCAATAAGTGATATGAGAAATATCTTGGTCCGCTCTCCGAGATGCTCTAAGCTTGTCAAATGGGACGACCACCGCTCTGGGCTGAAAACATGCAAGCCCGCTTTCCGAATGGCACCTTCTCGCGCATCGCAAGGGTGTTGCGAGAAAGGGAAGACCGCACCGATTTCGTGCGCGAAGCGATCGAGAAGGAACTGCTACGCCGGGAAGCACTCGGCGACGCGACGTCCCCGGAAGAGCCTTCAGACATTTCATCTGATTGACGTTGAGCGTTTCGGCAAACTGGGTCATCGGCCGATCCGCTGCCCGAATGCGATGCTGGCATCGAGACGAGCCACTGGGGCCTGATAAGTCAGTGCTTCTTCGCGGTTTCGAACATCGCGCAGCGCATAAAGGCTCCGATCCAGGAAGAGCGCATTCTGCGCACCCCGCTCTACCAGCGCTCTGAAATACGCATCACGCGCATAGATGACCGCCTGCCTCTCAAGGCGCGACGCCATGACGATCACAGCAACCGCCGCCTGCAACCGCCCGAGCACCGTGCAGCCTTGTGCCCAGGCATGGTAGGACACGCCGATCTGTCCCGAGAGATACTCGGCCGCCTCGATCAGCTGCTCGGCCGTCGGTCTTGCACTTGGGCATATCTCGCGTAGAGCAGAGCAGATCCCCAGATAAAACTGAGCGGTGCCCTTAAATCCTCGTAGAGCGCTTTCGCGTTCGAGGCGATCACTTCCGATATGATCCTCTGACGGCTCACACCGCATTGTTTCAATGCGATTGCGGCTGCAAGCCGCTACGGAGACTACTTTTTTAAGAGATAGATTGTTTTTTGTATCTGTATAGTGGGTCTCATTTTGCGTACCCATGGGTGTCATATTTGATGTTACGGACACGCCGGATGCTGCGTTATCCACAGGCTCGGAGTGCCTGTGCTGGATGTCTTGGAGCGCATGAAGCAATTGGGCCATCTCGCTGTGTAGCGCGTGGAGTTTTGCCGGTTCGCCCGTCATCAGCCGGACACGCATCAAACGACGGGCATTAGCCATGATCTGGGGCTGATCAAGAGCATCGGCCAAAAGACGCACCTGCTCATTGAGCGACGCAATTTCCTGTCGCAGAAAGCTGAGTTCTTCTCGCCTGCGCGTCTCTGCACGACTGAGAGCGACAAGCTCTGCCCAGCGATATCGGAGTGAGGCGAGGCTAAACCCGGTACGCATGGATTCAGTGCCTTGCCACCTCTTGCCACGCTGTCCGTTGCGCCCGTCCTGGGCCACGAGAAACCGTGCCTCGGCCAGCTCACGGATATGACGCCGCAATGTCGCAAGCGATACGCCGGTCCAGGACAGGAGCGTCTCGTTATGGGCATACACAAAAGGCGTTTCCATCGCCGTCCAGTCTTCCGCCCTGGTGTGCTCGATCATGACGATCAGCGTGCTTGCTGCTGCAGCCGACACAGGCAGCGCGCCCCGCAGGGATTTCAGGAGCCCGAGCATCTCACGTCGAGCCGGGTAATCTGCCGGTGCTGTCGTCAACTCTTCCTGCGCTTCAAGCATGGCGGCGCTAAGCCGCCGTCTGCCGGCACGATACGGCACGGCATGCCCTGCCCCGTCCTGCGTTGAGTCCTTCATGGTCTGTCCAGTCGATAGATGGTTTGAGAAAACCACCTCCAGGCCAGGCACTGAGACAAACCTCTCCCGTTCGCAATTTAGTGCTTGCGTTTCGATCGGGGATATCGCTAGATGGGGGCCAGTTTCGATGCCGCCCACCAACTAACAAGTCTGTATCTTCCAGAGCCCTGGCTCTTCCGATCGCCAAATCGGAGGAGGCGGGGTTTTTGGCATTCGGGGGTTAAGTCATCGGTGATCCTCGAATTCGACTCGCAACACGAGTCCCTCTGACGCGCATGCGATAACGGCGGATCGTGCGGCAGATCGCGCGCCCGAACAAGCCAGAAACGTCGCCGGAACAAAACTTTCCGTTTGATCTTGGGAACTTACACGGCATTCCGGGAGCAGGGGCGGGTTGCAAGACAGGTATACCCTTACATTCCGAGCGCGCGGCGATAGATGTCGAGCAGAGTTTCCTGCTCTTCGATCTCACTAGGCTCTTTCTTGCGCAGCCTGATAATGTCTTTGATCGTCTTCACATCGAAGCCTGCTGACTTCGCCTCACCAAAGATATCCTTGATATCTCCTGCCAGAGCCTTGCGCTCCTCCTCGAGCCGTTCGACACGCTCGATAACACTGCGGAGACGATCAACGGCAATACCGCCCACATTGGAATCAGGGTCGGTCGCCTGACGCGCTCGGCTGGCGACCGTTTGGTTGATATCGAATGACATATCCATGAATTATTTTTCCCGTTCCGTTCGGATATGCAGGTCGATGCTGCCTGGCCCGAAGTCTTCCCGCATCGGTCAAGGTTACAGCGTGTCTGCAGGCGGCAAGCCGGTCGCATAAGTGCGCTGTTCAAATGTCTCGTAGAGGCGCCGGAAGGTTATCGATGCCAGCGCCTCATGGACGGCACGGCAGCAGTCGTCCGATCTCCAGCCACTCAGCGGATCGAAGATGCAGCCTGAATTTCCCTGGTTCTCTGACGAATTCCACCGGACTGGCCCCCGTCGTGTCACCCCATTCCCGTCTGCCGGGTTTGGCGTCTCTTTACTCACTGGTCGAAGCCTCCTGGCTGAATCTGGACGCGTCGAGGTGAAGGGCGCCCATGAAGCGCGCGAGCATAGGCGCGGGCATTAGACGAGCTGGTGCCCACATGAAAGAGCCCGCACTGGTCGCAAGCATAAGCACCGATTGCGCCCTTGCCCCGCTTTCGCATCGAATGCGCGGCGTCATGGGCGCGCGTAAGGGAAACAAACCTGATCTTGTTCTGGCATCCGCATGAATCTTGAGACATCTGTTCCTCCAGCAAGGCTAGACGACATGGCGCTCGGCTGCGCGTCCTTTGCATCGGTCCTGGAAAGGTTGCCTGTTGTGCAAATTCGACGTAGCCCCCCGGTTATGTCGGTTATAGGCTGATCACCGGCCAATGTCGGGCATCCGTCTTGCGCCAGGCTCTTCCAGCCCCGGGCGGATGTCTTCGTTCTTCGACATGATGTTCTGATAGGACGTCGTCTGGCCTGCAGTCATGGCGATGATCGTCAGCATCATGGTCTTCCCCTGAGGTTTATGGCTGTGCAGTGTTGAGACGCGTTATTGGGTACGTTCGGCGAGAATTGTGACGCCGACCACCGGCCCCGCGGGCTCGCCATTCGACCTGACGTTTCCGGTCCGCTCTTGCACAGGAGCCACACAGTGAAGTCCTGCAACCGTAACGGAAGGCTGAAAGGATAGGTCTTTAAAGCGCGGCTCCTCGAGAGAAAGATTACCTAATTTCTCCCCGTCTATTGCGAGATCGTCGGCCAGATGAACATCACCGGCGACGACGATATTGCCATCCTTGTCCGGCAGTGCGTGGAATGTCCCGGATACGCCAGTGAAAGCAGATCCCGGCTTGACGGAGGTGTTTGAGCGTTTTCTTTCGTAGTTCGAGAGGGTCACTGCTGCCACATAAGCGGTCTCGCGCCCATTTTTGACGGAAATGTCTGAGCCATCCGCCGGCAGATACCCGTCAAATGCGACGATATCCGTCGTCGGCAACTGAACAGGCGCATTCTTCGGGCCGCCACTGCGGAGCGAGACCATTTTCTCGACCCGCACCGTCAGATGGATCCATGCGGGCCCTGTGGTTTTCGGCGCCACTTTTTCGCAGGGCGCGGGCTTAAACTTCGCCGCCGCGTGCGTGGGCGTTACTATTGCGGCGCTTACAGCCAGCACAAAGGCACCGATCATGAGTTGATTAAAGCCGGATATGTCATGTGTCATCGTTCGTATCCTCATTTTCCCAGCGCCTTCTCTGGCAAGGTGAGTGTACGTGCTGTCGATGTGAGTGCGTGACGTGCCGTTGAAAAAGCAGTCGCATCGCAGCCCGAAATTAGCGCAACGCCACCTGCTATTCCGACGACCAGCACGAGAAGGCGCAGCGTCAACACAGCGTGTCTCCCGGCCAGACGGGCGACACGCTGCGCTGGAAGCAGAGCCCCTTTTCCAGCCAGTGCCGTCACCAGGCCAATGCCGATCCAAAATGGCGGCGACCAGTGGAACTGGGGCGCGGGCCAATGACCGAGCAGATATGAGAGACATCCCGTGCGCAGAGGGATTGGCTGGTGCTGGCGCATCCATAAGAACAGCGGCTGAATCTGATCCGCGGTCAGAAAACCGTCTGCAAAGGCGCAGATCAGAGCAACGCACAATCCGCTCCCAGCGAGAATCGCTGTAGGGGCCCTGTGAACAAGGTTGCTCGCTAACCGTTGTTTGTGTTTCGACGCGCGTGTCTGCGCATCACGAGCCAATTCGCCCCCCCCAAGATGCAGACGACATTTTACATCAAACCGCCAGGAAACGGCGCTGCCAGCGGCGAAGGACCGATAGCTTGGTGGCGTTACCACCGCAGGGCCTTGAGGCGCTTGATCAACCAATTTGCCAGAAAGAGAGGGTCTAGCCATTCGTGACCGCCTCTGAGGCACCAGAACCCATGCGCTGCGTCACCGTGCTGTAATATTGCCCGACGGTCCAGCCGACCATGTTGTTCTTAGCGAGAGAGCTGCTGGAGACAAATTGACTTAACGGGGTCTGAGAGTCCGGCGCCGAGGCAATCTCAGCACCAGCCTTCGTGCCAAACATATAGGCTCCGTACACCTGTGCCCCTGTGGCGGCTGCTCCCGTCGTCGCGCTGATGGAGCTCGCATAGTCGTCGATAATAGCGCTTGCGACTTTTGCCTGCACGGCAGGGTCAGTGCGATCAGCATCCGACAGACCAAGCTTGGAAGCATATTCGTTCCAGGTACCGTCCGTAACCTGCCAGACCCCGCTTGCGCTCGATGACGCGTTGCCAACATTCGAGAAATGGCTCTCGATCTGCCCAAAGGCCGCGAGGGTGTCCGGATTGATGCCCTGGGCCTGAGCTGCAGCGACAGCTGCTGCGCCGTAGCTTTGCGAAAGCATCGTGCTATAGGCGTCTCCCGTGCCCCAGGCGCCGCTGTAGCTGGATGTCGAGGCAGTGCTCGATGCGCTTTGCGCGGAGGCGCTGCCCGGAAAAGAGAAGCTTGGTGTGCCAAGCTCTCCCACTTCCGGCACGATCTGGGGCGGAACGGCCAGGCATACAGACGGCACGAACGCGCCTGTGAGTATCAGGTAGACGTTTCGAAGTACGTTATGCCTGCCGTCCATGGTCGTCACTTTGCAGGATGATCAAAAAGGACCATGCCATTGGCGGCCTCGCCTGCGACAACACAGCGCGTCGTGTTGCCTTTGACCAGCGGCTGATAAGGCACGACATCCGCCTCTGGAATCCAGGCAAAGCTCTTGCCCACACGAAGCACCTGACGCCAGCCATGAGAGACGACAGAGGTGACGGCGATCTGCGGCGCGGCCACTCCGACCCGTTCCGAGTTTCCGTCCGGCTCGGCGAAAAGCGGCTCGAAATCCTTTTTCGGGCTGCGGCACTCTACCGACACCGGCAGGGAGCGCTTGACGTAAGATTCATGTGTAACGGGTGGCGGCGCCCCCCAATTGCGCGCCCCGATTTCTTTCTGACGTTCCTGCGCCATGCGGTCGAGGTGCTCGGGCGTGAAAGTCTGCGCATGAGCGACTGCACCCATCATTGTGGCGAGGGCAGCGCCTGCGAGACCAAGTTGGCGTCGAATCATCACGTCATCTCCATCAATGCTTGATGATCCGATTTTAGCGCTTCGCGATGTGAGTGCGTGACGCACATCAGGATCGCCCCGCAAAAAAGATGGAAAAAGGACGCATCAGGGGATGCGCGGCCAAGGGTCGCCGTGAAGGCTTCGGCTGCCGAGCGGCCTGACATCTGGTAAGGTGGCGTAGTGTTTCGCGCGTATTGCGCTCGATCGCACGCAGCACCGTATAGAGATCGTCGTCGCCCGGGGCGTACTCGGCGAGCGGGAGGGATCCTGCCATATCGTCCCCGTCGAGAGCCTGCGGGGCCGGGATGTGCTGCCAGTTCTCGGTCGCATAGGTGATAGCCTCGAAAAGAGGCTCTGACAGGGACTCAAGAAATTCCGCCTTTGGCGGGATAAAGGAGCTGTAGAGATCTGTGCATTTTTGCTGATCCAGATCGATTGGTCGCCCGCCAATTACCCTGAATGCCGCGCGCCAGGTTGAGAGGGCGTGCTCGGCTGCAAGATAGGGATAGCTGCCAGAAGAAAGCTGCTGATAACGCTCGATGAAGAATATCTCATGCGGCAGGCTGGTTGTGGGGTAGCGTTCGCTTTCCGGGGACGGGAACCAGCGGCTGAGGGAGAACACCTCGTCGGGCCGCAGGAGACTCATCCCTAATGCGCAAGTGCCTGACGTAAAGACCGCACAGAAAACGAGAAGCTCGGGGCGTGGCTTCTCTAGAATGGCTGCCGCTCGATCGCAGATCTCAACCGGAAGAATGGCGCGATCACCGCAATGTCGGAGATCACGCGTGATCGCACCCATATCGACGAGATAGGTATGGGCAGGATCTTCATAGCGCCTCAGCACAATCCCCTGCCGGCTCAGGCGGTAGCGCCACAGCGTGAGCGTGGCATCGACAATATCGGTTTGGGGTGCAAACACTCCTAGCGGGAAAACTTCAGGTTCGCCGTAAGCCTTGAAGCGCCTGCGAACGGCTTTTTCATACCGCTCCCTTGCCGTCGTCTGCCCCACATATGCCGTCCCATCCGGAAAGAGGAAGCATAGCGTGTGTTGGGCGTTGCTGCTGTCACCGGCGTGCCAGGTCAATCGCGCCATCCTATATCCCTCGCCTGCCGTCATGTTTTTGCGCTCCTTGCGCGCCCTTGATCATGACAGGGAACAATGTGAGTGCGAACGTCCGGTGCGTTGTCGCACTCACATCGTTATGAAGGATAGTGATCCCAGGAGGATCACCCCATGCACGTCCCGAAAATACTGAGCGTGTTCGCGCTGCTCACGCCTATGTCCGCTCTGGCACAGCAATGCCCGGCGCCCCCGTCGCTTGCGCATCTTCCCTCAGTGGAAGGCTCGTTGCCACCAATCCTCTCGGCCGAAGCGATCGCGTCCAGCCCCGCCTTGCAGAGACTTGCAAGCCACGGGGCGCAACTACGCGATCTTGGCATTTCACACGGCATGCAAGGGGTGTTTGCCCAAAGCGGCAAGCAGTTTCGCGTCTTCTATCTCGCTCCCGACGGTAGAGCAGAAATAGGCGGAGTGATGTGGGACGAGACGGGCCGCAACGTGACCCGCAATCAGGTAGAAAAAATTCCCGGCGTCATTCCTACCGTCACATGGACGCCGCCTCGAAATTCGAATCAGGCGAGTGCCGTGGGCGCCGCCGAGCCGGCGCCTGTCGATCCTGTCGCTCGCCTTGAAGCGACCGATTATGGCCTAGTCGGACGGGACGGCGCGCCACGGGTCTATATGGTCATCGACCCGCTATGTCCGTTTTCGCAACAGGCCATGAAGACGTTGCAAGGTGCCGTCGATGCGGGCCGCGTCCAACTCGCTTTAGTGCCGATTGCGATTAACGATCACGAGAATGGAAATCAAAGCACCCCGGCTGCCAATGCTCTCATTACAGCTGGCCGCGCAGGAATGGACACAGCGTGGCGTAAGATCATGGAGGACGGCAAGCTGCCGGAAAACGCGGAGACGGACCCTACGGCCCCTGCCCAGCTGGCATTGAACATGTCAGCAGCTCACGCCATTTCAATTGGCGGAACACCCACATTCGTCTGGCGCAGTCATGACGGACGAGCCCACGCTCAAGCTGGTCTGTCCGACGATCTCGAAGCCTTCCTCAAGGCGATCGCCTCGTGAAGCCTGGTCTGTGGGGCTTCGCCCGCGCCACTGTCGTATTTATGGTGCTGCGTCCCATGACAGCGCCCTTTCTGGGCCCACTGAACACGCTTCGCAGAGCGCGCAGCCTATTGAAGGAGATGTCAGGGATAGCGCCCCAATCTGCCCCTGAGCAGGAAAGGACCTTGGATGTCCTGAGGGAGGAAACGCGTCCCCTGCGGCGCAGCACGCGCCGCCAGGCGCTGGTTTTCATGCTGCTGAGTATGGGTGCTTGGAGCTGGTGGCTAGGACATATCGTGCTGGGCCGGTGGTCGTTGATCGGCCTGCCAAGTTTGGAGACGATTTTGCTGTGTGGCGCGATGGGACTGCAATGTCTTGTCCAGAGCTACACCAATTGGAGGGCGCGGGGGTATGAGGGCGGGTTCGGCGTTTTTCTGACCAGCGGGCCGAATCTTTGGCCGAGATAGGCGACCGCTTGGGCCTTGTAGAGCGAGTCATCGATCCGCGTTTCCCACCCTGCGCAAGTGCTGCGGAACTTGTCCAAGACACCCGGATTAAGTCGAAAAGACACCAGAAGTTCTCGTTCTTTGCTGCTCGGACGTCCAATAGGCAATGCCGTCTTTCACCGGCAATGCCAGATTGAGGAAATACGGGTCGAACGGTACCGTCTCTTAGCGTCGCTTCGTCCTTAGACTGGCTGAGCGCATCAGCCCCCTCCTCCCCTCCTTTTCGAGAACAGAACCTTCCACTGTTCCGGCGTGACATCCTCTCTCTTCACGGGCCTTACGACCGAGGTAGCACGCGCGATCATACTGCGCCCTCGCGCAAAATAACGGCTTTCCGAGCGTTTAATAAAGACCTCGTCTGCCCCTGGAAAACGGAACAGGGCATCGATAGCGAGATCGGCGAAAACCGTCCGGGGCGCGCAAATACGCGCACGGGAGCGGCTGAACCGCTCCCCGGCCATAAAAATACAGGCGGGGAATTAGGGGATTGAACGATCCACGCGTGCAAGGGGCTTGCACACAGCTCGAGTCCATGTTTGGAAAGCGATCAGCGTCGTCATGAGTTCGTGTCTCTGTCGGCGTTAGCTTCGCTCGTGGTGTTAGCGCACCCGGGCGGAGCGCCCCCCTACAATGGCGGGCAACACGACTCTAGTACAGAACCGGCTGTCGTCCAAGCTTTTTACGGGAAAAGCGCAGAGCGAGGTGGCGATCGACTTTAGAACGTGCCGGCTTGGGACGCCCTGTGCTCGATCGACCAAGGCGCATGCTCGTAATCGGGCCGCTCGGCCTGATCAACAGGGTCGTTCGGCTTGATGATGGTAGCAGATCTGGTCGCGATTGCCGGCTTCCAAATCACCGGCGTCGAGCCATAGGCTGCATAGGGGTCGCTATACCGGTTTGAAACATAAGGTGCCTCAGGGCCGCGGAGCGTGCCAGGATCGGCAACGTTAGGGTGCGTGCATGCGCTGAGGCCAAGGCAGATAAAGCTGGCGATGACGGCCTTATGCATCAATCGGCTGCCTCTATGCTGCTCTCACAACGTGCTCTGAGACGCCGAAGCTCGCTCTCAGCAGAAAGCGCCCGCGCCTCCTGCTCCTCGGCATATTCAACCCACTGGCTATTGTTGCGCTCCATTTTCCTCGCTTCGTTTTCCCAGTGTTCCGCCTTCTTCTCTGCGACAGCTGTCTGCGCTCGCGCTTGCTCGTAGCTGGCGAAGAGTTGGTTATAGGTCTCGACCGGCACGGTGACACCGCTCCCTTGGGCCTGCACAGTCCTGGCAAGACGCTGGATACCGCGGTTGATATCGCCGAGATGTCCATATTCCAGCATAGTCATAGACATGGTCTTATTCCCCTATCGGTCCGCTACCGTTCAAGAGAGCCTTTGTCGTGGAATCTAGCTCTTGCGGCTTATGACTGTCGATCTGTTTCTCGCCTTTTTCGCCGCCCAGACCATGGGCCATATCGCGAGCCAGCTCTCCACTTTTTTCAGCTATGCCACGCTGCCCCTCGATCGAGGTCTTCCCTGTGATCTCGTCACTATTCAAACGTCCGATAGAGGTCATGTTTGCAAGGGCAACGACGTGATGCGGGATGATATTGATCATGCGAAAACAGACCCCGGCCCATGCAATTTCGGCCGAAACGAAAAGGGAGGTCAGCACGATCACGCCAATCAGGTTCGTCACCAGATATCCAGCATCGAACACGAAGGCCGCTGCGATCGTAAATGTCTTGAGCAACAGCCAGGAAACGATCTGAAAAAGCGGATAGCTGACCATGAAGCCCGCGATCATCAGCAGCGGGCGAAACAGGATCGAAAAAAGGATTTCATAGCCGCGGATGCCGCGCCCGTGAATGCCGTCTCCGGCAAAAGTGAGATGCGCAAGCGCCCAGAACGGCACGCCGATAACGGCCTCGATGACGATCAGATACCAGCCCGCCACACCCGCGATCCAGTAGAAATAGGGCATCATCGGCAGGATGAAGGCGAGGCCAATCCCGGGCACGATCAGCCCGGCTGCGGCGGCAAAAAGCGGCCCAAGCAATGATTTTACGACGCCAGCAAAGGGTGTCGTTGCAAGGGCAGCGGCGGCTGCAGCAAGATTTCCTGTCAGCGTCTCTCCCGCTGCTACTGCAACGCTAGCCTGGGGGTTAGCTGCGAGCGCGCTAGCGCCGATAATGCCAAGTCCCGTATGCATCAGAAGATGTCCAAGGCCGATCAGGCCGGCAGTTGGATCATTCGCCCCACTGCCGCTACTGGGAGCGGCCGCATAGTTCAGAGCACCTGCCAGCAATCGTCTATTCACACCGACGGCCTTGATGACCCTGGTCAGGAGAGAATAGGGATCGGCCTGGATATTCGTCTGTATGGCAGTATCAGGATAGAGCGACGGGACGTTGTCCGGGGCTGCCTTATCATCAGCGAGCCAGGCTCGGCTGTTCTCGATCGCCTCATAGCGATGAATGGCCTCGATCATACCGCCGAGATCCTGATGCAGCGCCGTCCCCACGCCCTCCCAGCTCGGTTTCTCGACGTCTGGAGAGAGAGCAGCAAGCGAGAGCACGTCGCCATTGAGTTTGGCGATCTGCAGATAATACGCGCCGAGCCCCACCCATCCCAGACCGGACATCGCTGTAATCCCCGAGCCCGTGCCGGATTTATCGCTTCTGTCGTAGGTCTGACGCATCTGCGCGATCTCGGCCGTCGCCGCCTTGGTGATGCTGTCACGATAGGTCGCTGTATTGGAAGTCAGGACCGTATCCATGGCGCGTAACGCGCTCATCTGTCGTGTGGTCCAGAGATTGGCTGCGATCTGCTCCATAGGAGCGCGGACATTTTGAACCAGCTTTTGCAAGGAATCCTGGCGGGCCGCGGCATAATGAGACCAGTCGATTGCGCCTACCGGATTGAGTAATGAGGTAGATCCCTGGGCGTAGGTGATCGGCATTTCAAGGCTCAGACTGCCGCACGCATTGGACCCTGCCCCATCGCCCTCGGCTAGCGCCCAGGTGACACTGACTTGCGCGCCATTGCTGACAAACTTGGGCGCGGGAACAAGCTGGGTGGTACCTTGAGTGACCGTATTGGACGCCTGATTGATGAGCGCCCTGCAGAGTTCGCTTTCCATCACGGAAAGTACGATTGCCTGGGTTCCGGGCATAATCGGGGTCGCCAGAGGCAAGGCCTCCGGGCCTATCTTGTTGTCAACGATTGCAGCACCGTGAACGGCGATTCCGAGCGACAAGCGTGCCCACCGTAGCACCAAATCCTGTCCTAGGGAGTAGCCGTTATCGACAGGCAACAGCAGCATAAGCGCCCAGGGTACTCTGACCGGTGCCCAGGCGCTGAAATGCGCTGAGCGCAGCTTCCCGCTCTCGGCGGTACGATGCACCTGCATGATGGAGGCATAAAATAGATAGAGAGCGGCCAGGGACGTAATAAGTGCTGACAGATACCCGAGCAGAGATCCGATAACGGTTCCTGTCGTCCCGGAGCTTGGAAAAAGTCCGTCCAGCACGGTGGCAGACCAGTCCGATCCGGGATCAAGGGAGCCCCAGTTGATCTCTTCCGTCGTGCTCTGTCCAAAAGCGAGATCGGGACATGACACCATGCCGACAATGAGGAAGATGGAAAGGAAAAAGCTAGGCCGGAGAGATGCACGGGTCATGACGCGCTTTCACGATGGACGCTCGGGACGCGACAGAGCGTCGCGACCATAGGAAAGGAAAAGGCTTCAGCGGCTTTGCGAAGGGCCAGTGTCGCGGTCATGACCCGGTTCCTTTCCCCGCAGATGATCCAAAAAACGGCGGATATTCTCGACGACTTTAGTGACGAACGCGCCTGCACGCTCGAGCATGTTGGCGCCAGGTTCGGTTGATGGAAGCTTCTCCAGCCTGTCGGCGAGAGGAGCCAGTGTCTCATTGGCCTTCCTTACCACGGAGGCTTCTTCCATCCCCGATTGACCGGCTTCCATATTAAGATTGCGTACACGGTTATTCAGCGTGTGAAGCGAAGACTGCAAAGACGCATGCTGTTCGGCGAGTTCGGGGTTTTCGGCAAGTGCCTTGTCAAACTGGCCACGCAGGCGGGCATAAGGCCCTTTCTCGTGCATGCCTGCGATGATTTCCTGATGGGATTTACCGTCACGCTGCACGATCTTTTCGAGGTCTCCAATGAAGGACGCGCCTTTCGTGCGAAAGGCGGAGATATTGTCGTCGACTGTCTGGACGGCTTCCTCGACCTTGGTAGCGAGTTCCTTCATCCGCCTCTGATCGCGGGCGTCGCCCATGTTTTCGGTCCAGCCCGAAAAGGACGCTCCCAGATCCTTTCCCGCTTCAACCAAACGCTCGATGACGCCAGGCCCATCACGCTCGGGCTTAGGAGCCTGTGGAGGGAAGAGGCTCATTGCGGGGGCGGGAGCCGAGGTAAGAGCCGGGCTGGTGGCGCGCGGCTGCTTCTCTCCTGCCTCGGAGGGCGTTGCTTTAACTGCGGTTTCCGATGGTTGATCGATTTTTTCTCTGGTCGGCTTTACACTTTGAGCTGCCCGTGCCCTCTCCTGATCTTCCTGGCGCATACGTGCATCAGCTTCGCGTGAGAGCGCCTCGTGTTCTTCCTGCTCGGTCTGTGGCGGAGGTGTCTGCCGCTTTTCGCGTTGCGTCTTTCCTTCCTGAGCTGGAGCGGCGGCCTGTTGCTTGCTTGGTGGCGCGGCCTGCTCCCGGGGAGGCGGGCTTGCTTCCTGTCGTGGCTGTTCAGGCTGGACTGGGCCTGACGGTGCCTGACGAGGAGCGGCTTGCGCCGGTGCAGAATTGGGCGCAGGAGCCGCTTTGGCCTGGTCGACGCGCCATTCCAGCACGGCAATTCCCTTGACGATAGCGTGCGCCAATTGTTCTTCTGGCGGCAATTCGGCAACACGCAACGCTTCCTTGCGGAGTTCGTCCAGAAGGCCACGGTCGCGCAGGCCGTCCGAGTTGCGCAAAAGCGCCTTGACGTCATCGTTTTCCAGACCGGGCGGGCACATCGAGAGAGTGCGCATTTCGACGGCAACCTGCGGCGGGAGCCAGGGCTGTTGATTGGTGCCGCTTAGGTTTTTCCAGTCCTGGAGCAACCAGGCGACACCCACGCGAAAGCGCGGATCGTTTTCCAGCGTTGGATCCTGAGCGAGGCGTTCCCGCAGATCGGTCAGACGAGCGTCGAGACCACGATCGTTAGGAGAAACGGCCTGTTGCTGGGCGTCGAGATGGTCGAGCAGGGAGGCAACCATGGATTGTGTCTCGGACATGGCGGTGTCTTTCAGTTACTGGGGCTGGGAACGGTCATGGGGGTGAATTTGCGCAGACGATCCCGCTCCATAGAGGATAGCTGCGTCGCCTCCATGAGGGCACGCTGCTGGTCGAGTATGAGCTGCTCGAGCATGATCTTGTTGCGCTGTGCATCGAGAAGGGCGATCTGGATGAGCACCGACTTACTATTGGGCATCGCCTGCAGATCGCCCTGCCAGTCCGTACCGCCAAGCTTGCGGTTGATATCGAGTTCCAGCGCTTCGAGTTGGGATCCCTTATCCGTATCGATGCGTCCTTCGCGCGTGGCTTCGGTGCGTTGCGCGGTGGTGAGGGTCACGGTCGGCGCACGCCAGCCCTGTATATCGTCCGCCACATAATGGGAAAGGGCGAGAGCCGCGGCATAGGCACGGCGTTCTGGCAACAAGCTTTGGCCTTGGGGTGAGCGGATGGCATCGCCTCGAAGAGCGGGCGGCGCAACAGGCTCAATCAAGCCTTGAGCATAATCATTGGCAAGGTTGATCGCGTCCTGATTGGCATAGACGTCAGGCCTAAGGAGAGAGCCTGCATGCTGGTCTGCATTGATCAACGCTTCCGGTGCGGCGGCGCACAGACCCGCTTCGGCCTCGGCATCGTTGCAGTATTTAGCAAAGTGATGGTTATTCGCGGCTTGGGTTGCCTGACCCGCTCCGGTCCAAGAGGGCGTTCCCTTGCGGGCATCCGTGCGCCTGTTCTTGCCGCCATCAAGGGCGGCGGCCACCTGAACGCCCGAACGCGCAGCCACGACTGCCGCAGCCCCGTTCTGGAGATTAAGGCAGTCCTGCCGATTGACGGCATGCAAGTCGCGGACCTCGGCATTGCGCTCGTCGCGTAATGTCTGGGCCTGGACGATGTTGTTAGCGTCTGCGATCTTCTGATTGGCGGTCACACCGGCGATCGACAGCTTGCTCAGTTGGCCGAACCCGTTGCCTAGACCCGTGTTGATCAAACCCAGTGAGCCGTTGATAACCTTCTGAGCAGTGCCGATCACGGTATTCATGGCCGATTGCAAAGTGGAAATTGCGGTGATGATCGCTGCCGTGTCGATGCCGAACATGGCGTAGGCTGGCCGCGGCGCAAATAAGGTGCCGATCTGGAAAGCAATGACCAGCGCGGCGAGATTGCGTAGACTGAAGACCTTCACAAAATGCATGGCTCAGTTCCCCTGCATATGGGAATAGCCCGTCGAAGGCCCGGCAAGATCGAGCTCGTAGCCGGTTGGGAGCTGGGTCGATCCTTGAGCGTCCCATGAGCTCGATCCATTGGTATTGGTCCCGGCGGTAATGAGCGCATCGCCTCCTCCGCCAAAATTGAGGGAGGGGCAGAAATTACCGCTGCCGAGCGAGCCGAGACCGAAATTTGTATTGAGCCCGGTGACGGTCAGGCCGCATTGCGCGGAGCCCTTGAGATTGTCCCAGGCAGAAGTTAGCTGGGAGCATACTTTGCCCATGGCCGCCTGGGCGAGATCACCAATGTTGAGCCCGTTGGTAAGAACATTCAGCCCCAATCCACCGAAGATGTCGCCCAGACAGGTGAATTTCGAGATCGACTGAGGCTGCCTGATCGTCGCGTCGTCGGCCTTGATCTGATTGGCCATGCCAGTTGCTGCAGCACTTATCAACGCCTGACACCCCGCATCGCTGCTGTCGGCAGCAAGCGCGGCCGGCGGCACGGCCCAAAGCGTTAATACGGTCAAAGCACCGCCAAGGCACGAGGAGACTTTGCTGAAAACGATGTTCCTCATTGATCCCGTGCCTTGGGCCGGGCGCTTTGGGGTGCCGCCGCATCGGCGGTCCGAGGACGCTGCGCAACGATCAGAGGGCCGAGCACATTTCGAGCACGCTCGGGTGTCAGCCAGTCGGTGTGTACGTGCGAGGCTTGCATCTCCTCGGGCGAGGTAGTCAGCAAATCGGATGCAGGCAAGGATGGGACCTCCGGAAGTGTCCCAATCAGAATACGAGGCCGCGATGTGAGTGCCGCACATCTCATAAATTCGGGGCGACGATTCGTAGCTTACTGAAATTACCAATATGTCATTTCTGGGGCATCCCTGCCCCCAATCAAGCCATGCAAAAAAATTATTCCAGCATGCGCCAAGCGCATGGCTCGTTAATAGTGCGTTGTTTCACGGTGAAAAACAGCGTCATTTTCCGAAATATTCCGTTAAAAAAATGTTGCTCAACTCCTTTGTCGTAAAAATAACGCTTGCGTCACGACTCAGCTTCCCGTTTTTAACCGTTGATTCGACGCGGTTTTTTGGCGGGAGGTAAGCGGGTGACACCAGAGAATGTTGTAGCCAGTACGTTAACGATGGTTACAAATCATATCAGCACCCCCCGCTCGCTTATAGCATATCAACCGTGGTTGATCGGTACGCTGTCGGAATGGAAGGCTTCTCCGTTCTATAAGCCAGCCAAGCCACAGCGCAGGCTCTGGACTCTTCGCGACGAAGAAGTCGTTACCCGTCTTTATCCGACGCCAATGCCCTCTCGCGACATCGCGAAACAACTCGATCGCTCGATAGGCTCGCTTCGTGCCAAGGCTCGTCAGCTCGGGGTACGCCGCCCTTCGCGCGTCAATGCGTCTGCCGTCGCCAGACCGAGCCCCGCATCGTCTCCTGATCTATTCGTCAATTATGTTTCTCCGATTGAGCGGATAAAATCGCTCTTTCAAACACGTGGCAGCCGTCTTTCCTGGTCCAATGACGGGATCGATATGCTGGCAGATCTCTGGAAGCGCGGTTTCACTGCTTCGCTTATCGCCGATCTGATCGGCACGACACCGGGCGCGATCCAAGAGCGTGCTGGCCGCGCAGGGCTCCCCGCCCGCTATGGCCTAACGTTGATCGAAACCAACGAAAAACACGACCCACTGGATTACCCAATCCACCCTGTGATCGACGCGCAAATCATACCGAGAATTGACAAGCGTACCGGCAAGCGTTGGTTCGTCCAACCCAAGGATAAAAGGCGATTTCATCACTCCAGAGAGACGCGCATGCGTAATGCCCGTATCGCCGACAACGAAGTCGACATGGGCTCAGAGTACTCTGATGCCAGTGGCGTCAATTGAAATGCGCGGCTCGCATAGAGCGATAGAGCGTCTGCTCGTCGATCCCGCTTTCCTTCAGAAACTCTCGCGGTGGGCTATCCTTGCGGCACTTTTGCTCGGTGCCGTTGTCGTGCTGCAAAGTATCGTGATTATCATCCTTGCAACGCATGCACCACGCATCAAATATATCTATCACGATGGTTTCAATAAACCTCGCGAATTGCTTGTCACCGACCAGCCTTATTTCACCAATTCTCAGGTCATGAACTGGACCGTTGATAAGGTAACGACGCTTTATACACTGGATTTCGTCCATATCGAAAAGCAGCTCGACGCCGCTAGCGGCGCCTTTGCACCTCCTGCCTGGAATGCTTGGGGGCAGTCATTTCAGGGGTCAGGAAACATCCAATATATCAAGGACAGACGCGTCTTCGTCACAGCCACACCACGCGGAGCGGCTTCCGTCCGCTCCGTTGGCGTAAAGAACGGCGTCTACTTCTGGAAAATCGATTTTCCGATGGATCTGCGTTTTGAAAACGAAAGCGGTTCGAAGAATAATCTCCTGTCCGTACACGTAACGATCTCAAAGACAAACGATCCCCTCCATCCGGATGGGTTGGAGATCACCGAACTTAGCGCCCCGCTGGCCGATCGCGACGGCTGATATGCGTTTTCATCCTTACCTGCTTGGCGCGGCCCTCGTATGTTCCGGTATGACAACGAGTGCCTTTGCGCAGCAGGATCAGCAGCAAAAACCACTCGATCCGATATACGCCGATCTCCCTCCGCCTCCTGGGGCGGTTCAGAACGCCTATCATCAATATGATGAAGGTGAGCGTCTCAAGGACGGCGCGGAAGACCCTTACCGTATGGCCGTGCCCCAGTCGCGCTCTGTTACCGTATCGATGCAACCGGGCGGGCAGACCAATATCGTGCGCCTCGCTCAGGGCTATCCGTCGTCGTTGACATTTCTCGACAGTACCGGTCAGCCCTGGCCGATTGCGTGGAACCTCATGACGAACAAGACAGCCGATTGCGACCGTCAGGGCGGCGGCGAAAACGCCGCCGTTCGCGCTGTTGGGATCAATGCCTGTGTCCCTGTCGCGGGATCGAATGTCGTCCAACTCACCCCACTTTCCCGGTACCCTCGTGGCGGGGTCCTGATTAGCCTCGAAAAAGCCAGACAGCCGCTTTACTTCGTCATTATTGCGGGACCCGGAGTCTATGATGGCCAGATGACGGTACGCGTCAAAGAACGCGGGCCCAAAGCGCAGGATCTGCCGGTTTTGGAGGCAGATGCCCCCGAAACAGGTGTGCCGTGGCTTACTGCGCTGCTGGATGGTGTTCCTCCTGAGCAGGCTACGCCGCTGACCGTAACCGGTGTCAGCCCGGACGACCTACGCGCCTGGCGATATCGCGGGCAGGTTTTGTTGCGAACACGATATGTACTCGATTCACCCGCGCCGACTGCGCATGAGACCGAATACGGTGTGACGGCTTACGTCCTGCGCGACACGTCTCGCCTTGTGATGACGGTGAATGGCCAGCTCACCGGTATTTCTCTCGGAGAAGAAGGTCCATGAGCGAAAGCAATTCTTCCGAGCAGGATGCTCTCCGCAATCCGGCCCGCGTTCCGTCAAATTTCGGGCAGAGCGTGCGTGGCGCACGCAGACTGCTCCCTTGGGTAGCGGCGCTCTTTATCATGGTCATTGTCGGCATCTTCTGGCTGTCCGGCGGTCGCTATGACGATAAACCCCGGTCTGCCGCGTTTACCCCCCCTCAGTTACCTGTACCTGCAGGTGGCGAAAACAATTCTGCGGTCATGGACAAGACCACACGCGATGCGGATCGGGCTGCGGCTGAGAAAGCAAAGCGGGAACACAGTTCCTACGCCAGCCCCATACAGGGGAACTCGCCAACGGGGTCGGGAGGCAGCGAACTGGGCGACACGCCGATGGACAAGGCCAGAGGCGCCGCAGCGGAGGAAAAGCCGCGTACGGATGATGCGCCTCCCGCGACGTCATCAGCCAAGCCAGGCACACCGCCGGACAAAGCATCAACACCGGGTGCTGGTGCTGCAGCTGCGCCAAAAGCGGAGGCGCCCGCACCTGGTTTCACGGTTGACGACAATGCGACGCCCTCTCGTCCACCACGGCCTGATTCTTTGTCCGATGCGCAAAAGGCCGAACTTTTTGCGCTATGGGGTGGCCATCCCGCACGTCTGGATGTCGTGCTAAAGGGAAACGCCGACGGTGCCGGCAATACGGGCGCCAGCACATCGACGTCCGGATTTGCATCCCCATCAAGTGCAGCAGATGGAACAGGGAGCGTATCACAGACTGCGAGCTCGGCCACGTCAAGCGTGTCTGTCACGCAGCGAAAGATGCTGCTGCGCGGCGGTCGGGGCATTTTTGGCCATGCGGTGCTGACCGTGAACAGCGACCTTGGAAGCGATGTCTTACTCGAGGCCGATAGCGGTCCCTTCGCCGGGGCAAGGATGACCGGGACGTTCACGATGCAAAGCGATCTTCTGGTTATCAAGATCACGAAGCTCATGATCGACGACAGTCCGCCCATAGCCGTCAACGCTTTTGTCGTCGCCCCCGACAGCGGCGAGAGCGGCGTTGCAACGCAAATCAATGAGCATCTTGTGACGCGTGTTGCTCTTCCCGCGGCAGCTGCCTTCGTGCAGGGGCTGGGTACGGCACTGCAGAACAACAACACGCAATCCTATACAGCCGGGCTCGGGCTGACGTCCTTCACGCATTACACCCTGCCCCAGCAGCTAGGCATGGCAGCTGGGGCTGTAGGACAGAACCTCGGTCAGTTCCTTCAAAAACAGACACCCCAAAAAGCCACGGCAAAGCTCACGCAAGGGGCTGCGGTCGGTATTGTCTTTCTCGAGCCTGTTTACGCGCCGTAACGACGACAAGCCGAGCCGCACTCACATCGCGGTCCGGTACCATGCGGGTATCGAAGGAAAGGAACAGCCTCATGGCCGCAGTTCAGTCAAACGAGAAGGGCACGCACAAGGTCACGCAATTGCGCACGCCACCGCGTGCAGGCGCCGAGACCGAAGACGTGCCTGGCGACGACACAATCATCGAGACAGATGCAACGCCTACGGTCAGCAAGGCACGTCTTGCCAGTCCAGAGCCCCGGCGCTCGCGCTTACGCGGACGTGCCCTTTCGGTTTCCGTCGTTCTCTTGGCTGGTGTGGCTTTGGGTGGCGCGGCACTTTACGGGATCAGGACGGTGACGCAGCATGGCGTGACAGTGCCTTTCGTTAATGATCGAGCACCCGCCCTCCCGTCGCCTACGACAACGCCTCGTCGCGCACCCGCGCAATTCGCTTTCGATAGCGCCCCCATGCCGCAGCCGGGGCCGCAGGCGACAGCTATGCAAGGCGTTACGGCGTCGGCCGCGCAACCGGCCGCACCGATTGGCGCAGAGCCCACGTCGCTACCCGCGTCTGCGACAGTGGCTGGTGGTCAGGCGGCGCTGATCCTCGAACTCGCGCGCCAGATCGGTGCGGTTAAAACGCAGAACGAAAAGATGGCGGCAGATCTTGCAGACGCTAAGAAGGAGCTCGCCACCCTGGTTACGGATAATGCCGCCGGGTTCGGTACGGTCAACGGCGCGCTCGGCGAAATCCGTCATCGCGTCGACAGGATCGATGACAGCCTACGCGCGCGCGCCGAGCCCGCGACGACAGAGCCTTCTGAAAAGCCCGCTCAGGCCGCCGGCGCTAAAAATACAGCACCTGCCGCCGCCAGTCAGCCACACCCGCCCTCTCCTGCAGCGTCCGCAACCGCGGCCGCGGCAAAAACCAGGCCAGCCGTGCCTCTCCCCGCCCGAAAGGCCTATCGCGTGACCTCGGGTTCCCCCTCCGTCGCCCTGATTGTCGGCAATGATGGCCAGACGCGCATGGTTCATCCAGTCGGCATGGCAGAGCTGCCCGGAGACTCCTCGCTGCCCGGCTGGGGTGCCATCACGGAGTTGCGCCAGGTCGGCGAGAACTGGGAAGTCGTCACTGAACACGGCGTGATCCGCTAAACGTGGTCGGCGTTCTTTCCTTCGCCTCGTCGCTGGGCAATGCAATTGGCTGGCTACTCCCGACCCTGTGCTACATCGTCGGCGGCTCGATGATGATTTCCGCGCTCTGGGGGTTTTACGCGCGCTCGACGCTGCAGAACGGGCTCGTCACGAAGGGATTTGCCCCCGAAATACTGTTCCTAAGCTCGGGCATTTTCCTGTGCTTTCCAAAATTCCTGAACACGCTGAACGCGACCTTGGGCTTCACCGCCACCGCATCGCTCGTTCAGGGACAGGATGGCAGCGTAGCTCCTTACAGCTTTGACGCAGCTAGATTTACCCAGTCGGTATCCCAAGGCCCAACTGCGCTGATCAAGACGATGATCGACGTCTTCGACCCGTATTTCATCAGCTATGGCGCGCTGATCGCTTTCCTCATGGTCAAACGCGAGACTGATCGGGCCCGTGGCCGGAACGATTCGACCTCCGGCGTCAATATGACGGGGCTGGCTTGTTCGTTGATCATGATGAACGTCGAAAAAATCAGCCAGTTCGGCACCTGGGCCACCCACAACCATTAATTTTCTTCAACTAAAAGGGCTTTTTCCGATGACCAAAATCTCAAAGGCACGCCTTCTGCGCCGGGTGCTGCATCCCTCCAGCCTCTTTCTGGGTGTTATCGCTGCGGCCATGCTCCTTATTGGCGCACCTCACGCACAGGCTCAAGCGATCGACGAAATCGTCCGTACGGGCACAGGGCACATCAACGATTCTGCAGCGATGATTTTCAACACCATCTGCTGGGTAGGTGGCGGAGCATTGTTCATCATTTCAGGTTTCGGTTGGTACAGGCACTCTACGGGACCGAACGCTGGTATGAGCTGGGGCAGAATTGGCACAGGCGTGGCCGTTGGCAGTTTCCTCGTCATGATGCCGTTCATGGTGCGCACGGCGACCTTCACATGGTTCGGTACTGGCGCCAGTGTCGACGGCAGCCAGCAGATGATGCGTTTCGACAAGTAAAGCTACCTCATCATGCTCGATCTCGTCCGCTACGCGCGCGCTGATAAAGAACTGAATGCACAAAAGCTCGTGGGGCCAAAGTCGACAATCTGCGCCTGTTGCCAGCATATGCCCGCAACGGCGACGGTGGGTGACACAACGCTCTGTCCAACCTGCCTACCTGCCTTTGCCCTGGATGCGAGCGGGATCGATCACGTGGCCTCCCTGATCTGGCTTCCCCAGCTCGAGCAGGGCGTCCTTTCCCGCCTTGTCCTGACCCTGCACGTCACCTGCGCGCGACAAAGCGTCACGGTTCGCACCGCCGCCACAGGTGAGGCTGGCATTGCGGCGATGAACTTCGAGCTTCTCAAGAGACGTGAAACTGAGCTCGTCAACAGAATCGGCACAGCGAAGATTTCAGAGTTTCGCGAGGCTTGCAAAGAGCTGAAAACCGACCCTGTGCAGCGTGCGCATTTCGTGAACGGGATACGCGTCCTGCATCATGGATGCTGGTTCGGAGACGCGCCGCAGCTCTATGATAACTACCTCCGCGCCCTCATAGGAGGTGTGCCGTCTTGAGCGATCACCCAACCATCCCAGCACCCGCGCCCAGACTGTTCAGTCGCGGCTTCCTGCCGCTTGTAGTGCTACAGGGGCTTGGTGCGGCCATCTGGAGCCGGTTCCGTCTCCCCCTTACAGCGTTTTGCGATCTGGCAACCTGCAGCGAAGCAGGTCTGATTACCTATGGTGGGGATTACGCCTCCATCATCCGTATCGACGGCATGCGCAAACTTGCCACTCGCGCAGAAATCGAGGACCGCGCTCGCGACATTTGCACCCGCCTCGGATCGTCTTTCGAGCAGCCTGGCCATGCTGCGCAATTCGTCTACGTCAGTGATCCCCATGGGGCGGGAGACACAGTCGCGCGTTGGATTGAGGATCGCAAACGTCTAGCCAGAGGATTGAACGCCAATTTCGATGACATCTTCGCAGAGCGTCTCAAGATCCTGCCCCAGTATATGCGTCAGGAACGGATCTGGCTCGTTCTGTGGACCCGACCGGGCCGTCTTTCCCGCGGAGAGCGCCGCGCGCATACAACGGACAAACAAAAAGCCGCCGAGGCTCTGCCGCCCTTTGGGGATGCCCAGAACCCGCTTCTGCATGACCCGGCTCTTGCCGCCATTCATCATGCATTCGTCCGTAATGTCGCTCAGCTTTTCGCTGATCGTGACGTGCAGACCGAGGTTCTTGAATCAAAAGCCGCGCTGAGGATCATCAGGCAGGAACTCTATCCCGAAACGATCGGCAGCGACTGGGATCCAATAACACCGGCAGATCCTCCACCCGATACGCTGCCTGACGAGGAGCGTCCCCGTAATGCAGAAGCCTCACTATGGCCCTCCTTGCGTGAGCAGATCTTCTGTGGCGACGCCGAAACGGATGGCTTTTCTGCAGCTCGTCTTGATACGCGGCTCTGGCTGCCACTGGACGTTAGGAGTATCGGCCAAGTACGCCCGCCGATCGTCGAACTTATCGCCAATCGTGGCGCACGGTCCCAGCCTTGGCGCTTTTCGGCCCTGATCGAGGGGGCTCCTCCGACATTGATGCTCTGGAAAAAGACCTTGGCCGGCATGCTGCGCTTTGGTGCAAACAAAACGGTCTTTAATGCCTTCGAACAGATCGACGCGATGCGCGAGCGCCGTACCGATGCGATCGTCAAGACACGCATGAGCTTTGCGACATCGGCCCCTGATGGAGAGATTGAGCTTTTGCGCCGGCGCGCATCAAGCCTAGGTCAGGCCATTGGAACCTGGGGCGGCATGTCTGCGACAACCTTATGCGGCGACCCACTCGCCGGTACACTCTCGAGTGTGCCGGGCCTTGCAATCGCGTCTACGGCGCCCCCAACCGCGGCACCTCTCAGCCAGATCATGACCATGATGCCGTGGGCGCGCGCTGGCATGCCTAGTAGTGAAGGCGCTGCCCTGTTCAGAACGGGCGACGGAACAATCGTGCCTTACGATCCTTCGGGTCGCGACCGCAAGGCTCAGCTCGATCTGTTCATCGGCCGCTCGCGCACCGGCAAGTCGGCCCTCATGAACCTGTTGCTTCTTGCGACCATTACCAGCGAAGCGATCATGACCTCGGACGGTTACCGCTTACCCCTGATCGGCAAGCTCGATATCGGTGATTCCTGCAGCGGCTTTGTCGACATGGTCCGATCGGCTTTGCCCGCCAATCAGGCACATCTCGCTGTCTATATATCCCTGCGCTTCATCGACGAACACGCAATCAATATCTTCGATACCGAGCCCTGCTGCCGTCGACCGCTCGACTATCACCGCATGTTTCTGACAAATTTCCTCAATCTGGTTTGCGCCAAACCGGATGGCAGTGCGTATGACGGCATGAGTCAGCTGCTGCATGACGCAATCGATGCAGCCTATGCTCTTAGAGGGGATATCGGCCCCAGTACCAAGCCCCGCAGCTACCAGCCACGGGAAGAGCCGGTTGTCGCGCGCAAGATCGCGGCACTCGAGATCGAGCTTCCGGCCAATCCGACCTGGTGGGACGTCGCCGACGCACTGGGGCGTGCCGGTGATCTCCATGGGGCCGGTCTCGCCACCCGTCGCGCTGTCCCGACGATGACCGATCTGATCGACGTTCTGTCCCGCTCAGGATCGATCAACGAGGATTTCAAAATGGTCACGCCCGGAGCCGGGAGCGAGACCATTATTGAGACCTGCCGCCGCTATCTCACGAGTTTTACCAAGCAATATCCGACCCTGTGCCAGCCGACACGCATCGATCTCGGCGCAGCAAGGATTGTCGCACTCGATATCGATGCGATTGCCCCCGAAGGCAGCACACCCGAAGCGCGGCGCCAGAACGAACTGATGTATCTGCTTGGCTTCAATATCGTCTCGCGTCAGCTTTTCCTGGTTCCGGAACATGCGGATCAGGTGCCCGAGCATGTAAGAGAAGCCTTGCGCAAAAAATTCAGGGAAATTTCGGAATCGTTCAAGCGTCTTGAATGTGACGAATTTCAACGCACACAGGGCGCGCCCTACGTCCGGGCGCAGTTCGAGGATGCCGCCCGGCGCGGGGCAAAACGGAATTTCACAATCGGCCTCGCAAGCCAGCGTCTGCTCGATTTCGGCGATTATCTCTGCAATCACTCCACTGGGCGCTTCATCGTCAGCACGGACGGCCCCGAGGAAGCAGCTTTGTGCAGAGAGAAATTCGCGCTTACCGATCAGGGGAATGCGCTTCTTCAAACTCTCACAGGTCCACGTGATGACGGCAGCGGCGCACCCTTCCTTCTGCAGATCAAAATACGCGACCAGATTTATGAGATGTATCTCGTCAATCTGATGGGACCGGTCGAACTCTGGGCACTGTCAACGACGAAAATCGATTCAAGTCTGCGTCGGCGTGTTTATGATGCCCTGGGCTCGACAGTTGCACGACAGCGTCTGGCGCTCGTTTTCCCTCACGGTTCTGCCGAAAAAGAGGTCGGGCGACGCCAGGCAGCCCGAATGAAAAGCGGATTATCAGAGGAAATGGTTCGTGCGGGCGTTATCGACGAGATTGCGCTTGAGATCATCAATGGTGTCGGTCTCGGGGCCGTTATTCGAGACGACACGCACTCACATCGCGATGAGGCACACTATGTCTCATGAACCACGCGTCTCAACGTCGACATAGACTCTGCGCCACCCTGGTTGCGCCTGTCCTCATATCTCTCGCAGGATGTGAAGCAGAGCGAAGCGCGCCTGTCGCGCTCGAAGTGCCAGGACTACCGAGCCCTGAACGCGCCTTGCAAGAGGCTCTGGACCGCACGCATGGCTTCATGGCGAGCCTGAACGAGCGGATTGCAACGCCGGCGCGACAGGATCTCCCACTCTCAACGACAAACATCTATCACGGAGGCCCTCTGGTGCTGCATCCCGCCGGCCCCGATAATAGGGCTGCGCCAGGCGGCGCTTCGCACGGCGAAGCAACACCGCGTTTTCTGCGCTCCGGGGCAAGCTGGTTCGGCTATGCCGACGGCCCCCCCCGTATTCATTGCCGCCCCGGACAGATTTGCGTCGTCACCCTGCAGGCCGGCGAGCGCATCGAGGATAACAGCCTCGAAACCGATCGCGCCGCCGGATGGAGCGTCACGATCGTTAAAGGCACACGGGGCGTCCATGCGAGCTGGGCCGTAGCCCTCACGCCGCATATCGAGGCGACCCCCGCAGTGCTTCATATCGCAACCACGAAGCGTCATTACACCCTCGTGCTCGACCCGACGGGCGACACGATGCAGGCAGTTCGCTTCCTCTACGAGCGAGACGACCCGGACACGCAGCCAGAGCCTCCGGCCGATGCCACGAGGAGCAACGCCCTGCCTTCCCTCTCCCGCGACAGCGCGCCTGCAGGTGCGCCAGATTTCGACTTCGTAATCTCAGGGGCTAATCCAGTCTGGAGGCCATTGCGCATCTACCGGCAAGGCCCGCGTACCTTCATCCAGTTTCCGCCCGGCGCGATCGTAGCGCGTCCGCGCCTCGTCGTTCTCGCGCCAGGCGGCGGCAAGACCGGCGATTATCGTACGGTCGGAGATTCCTACGTCATCGACCAACGCATTGAGGATGCCCTGCTCATCGGCGCCGAGCCCGATGCGCCCAGCGTCCGCTTAACCCACAGGAGGGCGCCATGATGCGTCGCGTAGCAGGCGCAACCGCCATGCTGGTCTCTCTTGTCGCCTGCACAACAGGCGATGAAGCGCGAACTTCTCATATCGACATTTCCAGTTTCCGCGACATTTCGGCGCTTACCGTTTTTATCGCAGATATCCTCGCCGAGAGTCTTGATGCGCCGAAATCCACGCTCCGCCTCGCCCCCTTCATGGGGCAAGACCCAGCCCATGCAGAAATCCTCCTGACTGACACATTGAGGGAGCGCGGCTTCGGCATTGCTCCTAATGGGATGGCTTACCCAGGCGCGCATGCGGTGCGGTACAGCGTTACGCCGGTAGGACAGAACATCATGCTGGCGCTCGATGTCGATGATGCTTCAGCGACCTGCCTCTATAACCACGCGGCCGATGGTGCGACGCAACGCGTCGGTCAATGCACTGTCCGCAACGGGCTCCACCTAACGCTACGCATTCCGCCGCAAACCCTCCCCGGCCCAGTGGTCAAACCTGAGCCAGTTACGGCGTCCCCTCTCCTATCTACCGCCACACCTCCGCGCCCCGAAGTGGTTAGGGGAGCGCCGATGGTTCTCTCTCCTCTTGCATCAGCCAATCCGGTGCGCAGCGCTGCCGCTTCTTTCACGGTGCAACAGCCGATTTCGGTTCCTCCGGCGTGGCAATCCACCTGGTCTCTGGTGGAGGGACAGCCCATTCGCGAACAGATGTTGGCTTGGGGTGATAGAGCCGGGTGGACCGTGATCTGGCCCAAAAATATGAACTGGGTGGTACCCGTGACCACAACGTTCTCCGGACCCTACGAGCACATTGGTCCCGCGGGAAATGAGGATGGTGTTTTTTCGGAAGTCGTTCGTGCGCTGGCCTTGCAGGGGAAATCTTTGAGCCTGAAATTCTGGACGACAAACCACACGGCTGTCGTTAGCAACATGGGAACCAGCCAGTGATATCCTTCTCTGTCTCACATCGTCTCGCTGCCGGTGTCGCACTGGTTGCCATCCTGGCCGGATGCCAGGACTTTGAAGCCGCGAAGGGCCGGGAGGATGAGACGCAAAAGGTCATCAACTCCGAGCACCTCCCCCAGACAGCCCTGATCAGCACTGTTAATGCTCCCTATTTGCTTGGAGACCCGGTGAAGGATCAGGTCGAGATACCAGCGATACTCAGGCCGCATGCTGGAATGGCTGTGGCTCTTCCAATCTCACTGCGTGAAGCCGCCATTCTTGCCTCCAGGAAAACCCACATTCCTGTAGTCGTCTCTCCTGATGCCGAGGACGATGACTATGGCAGTGCTGCGATCAGCAGCATGCCCTCAGCAAGTCCTGGCAGTTTCAACGGACAGGCATTGCCTGCGCCTCCCTCTCTCTCAGGAGGACAGCCCCTACCCACACAGTCTACCCACACTCGTGGGAGTGCCTTGAACGCGTGGCGGGGTGCTGGTCCTTGGATTCAATACGAGGGTGATCGTAACGGTCTCTTCCAGGCGATCGCAACGCGGTATGGCGTCTGGGCCGAGTACCGTGACGACCATGAGGAGTTTTTTCGAAATAGGACAAAGACCTTTATCGTGCCTGCGTTCAGCGGCGCATCGACGATCAATGATTCCATTTCGGCGTTCACTGGCGGCAGCTCTTCGGGCGGATCAGGTGGAATGGGCGGCTCGGTCGGGGGCTCGGGCGGCGGAATGTCTGGCGGTAGCTCTGGGGGAAGCTCAGGCAGCTCCGGCGCGTCGACAGGTGTATCCTCCGTGTCCTACAAATCGACAGCTGACCGGTGGAAGGGACTGCAACAAACCGCTCAGATGATGGCCGGTGGCGGGCGTGTTTTCGCTGACGAAGGGCTTGGAACGATCTCGGTTTCGGGCACCCCCGAAGAGGTCGCTCGTGTCGAGGACTGGATGCACGATCTGAGTGAGACAATGCTCAAACAGGTCGCGATCGATATCCACGTCTACACGCTGAAGATAACGCATGAAACCGGTTACGGCTGGAGTCCAAAAGTAGCATTCGAAAGTGCCGCCAAGACTTACGGAATGACAATGGTGCCAGTCGCGGCACCCGTTATCCAGTCGACGACGACGCCTTTTAACTTCGGGGCAACAATACTCAATTCAGCGAAGGGCACGGCTGGACAATTTGCAGGCTCAGGCGGTGCTATCCAAGCGTTGTCTGAGATCGGCAACGTGACTGAGCTGTATGAGCGCCCTGTAGTCACGACCAACAACATCACTGCGCCTTTCCAGAATGGGGTGAATGACACCTATGCTGCCCAGACGTCGAGTGTTTTGGCTACCAATGCCGGATCATCGTCCAGCATAACGCCTGGCATTGTCATGAGTGGATTCGCTGGTCACGTAACGCCAAAAATCATTGGCGACCGAATTATGCTGCATATCGATGCTGTTCTGCAAACGCTGCTCAACATATCGACCTTCGGTCAGAATGGGTCACAAATTCAGGAACCGAAAACCTCGAGTACATCCCTCGAAAATCAGGTCGTTCTCAAATCCGGAAGCACCCTGATGCTGACAGGCTATATCGATGACGCTTCTTCTCGTAACAGGACAGGTGCTGGTAGCGCCATGAACTGGCTCTTCGGGGGAGGCGGGGACGCTCAGATCAACAAGACTCAGATCATCGTAACCGTGGAGGCTCATACCCTATGACGCGTGATCTTGCTTTGCACGTTGCCACTAAGACTGTCTGTCTGTCGCTCATATTTACGCTCACCTCCATGGGAGGTGTGGCGCAAGCGGCTATCCCTCAATGCGCAAGTCACCTCCAGGAGCCGGGAGCCGACGGGATACTGACGCCACAGCAATTGGCGATGAATGCGGCATGCATCCAAGCGCTGGCAGATTTTCAAAAGGTGGCAGAGGCCAAGGCTAAAATCGAAGACGTCGAACACAGAAAGGACAAGACGGGTGATACACCCGCTGCGCGAGTTCCTCCGGTGATACCAGGGTACCCTGGTATTTCTCTTCCGCCAGAACTGCTGTCTCCGACGCCGCACCCAGCCGAAATGCAACCAGGGGAGGCAAAGCCCTCTAAAA
>NZ_JBCHWF010000003.1:0-77702 GCF_059801175.1 Asaia sp. Ae19-3
CCTTCCCGAAAAATGCTTTGTGCTACGTAACAAGGCGTGGCGAACTGGGCACAGGCCGAGGCAAAGTGACAAGCCGCAACGCCGTTTCCATGTCGCCTCTGAAAAGGTGCTTGCCAAATTCCAGCTGGATAACTATTACGTGAGCAATATCTTATCGGTATATTCATGCCTTTGCAGCATAGTCGTCGCTTAATATGCGTATGAATTTGTCTTGTGCAAATTTTCAGTAATTTGCTGATTTTTTGTTATCTTTTCCATTAATTATTGCGTTTGTTTTTCAGTGATTGGGTTGAATGGCAATGCCAAGACTTCCCCTGGGGCGACTGCTCCACATCTCGACTATCCTCATGACGCTTTCGCTTGCGATGAATGTTCACGCACTTGCGAAGCATATGGGGCAGGATGATCGTAGCACTCCTGCTGACGGGCGTGGCGATACGGTTTTGCCTGCAAATAGTCCCAAATCCGAAGCCTCTGCCGAGCAAGGCACCGTACCCCGTCGCGAACAGGAGACAACGAGCCGCGGGGGTTGGCTGTCTGTGCCCGGCCTGAGTGAGGCAGTGGAATCGGGTTCTTCAGTGGCACCCGTCGAGGCGGCCTTTCTCAAAAGCGACGGTCATGCGGCCCCATGTGGGATCGGGCCCTGCCTGAGCGATAAAGGGGCGACACCGGGAGATCTGACATCCACCGATCAGGCGCAGAAGGAAATCGTAGATCATCTGCTTGCCAAGCAGGGGAGCGTTGACGAGGAACAGAAAAAACTCGAGGAACAGAAGCGCGTCCTGGATGCGGCTCGCATCGTTCTGGAGGAACGTATGCGGGCCATCGATAACTCGATGGCCGAACTTGCGGAAAAGCAGGCTCGTCACCGTGAGACGATGGCGGCCGAGACTTCGAGACTCGTCAAGATCTACGAGGAAATGCCTCCGCGTGAGGCCGCAGCAGTTTTCAATATCATGGATATCCACGTGCTGGTCTCTATCGCGAACAACATGAATCCCAGAAAGATTTCAGCGATCATGGGGTATATGTTCCCTGAGAGGGTCAATACTGTTTCGCAATATCTGGCTGGCGTGCGCAACTTCCATAGTCAAGGTGGCACTCCCGATGGGTCTTCACGCCGTTCAACGTCAGCCGGCGTTCTCTCCTGGCTGCCGCACACGGATTCTGACAAAGGGCCGTCCTTGCGGGAGTGATGCTTGTAGCGCTGATACTGCCCCGATTTTCAACTCCGGCCAATTAAGTTAGTGTCTCCGTCGCGTCACCTGACTGTGACGCATCAATCGATTTGAAACGGTGAAGTCAGAATGCATCCTGCTTTAAGGGCCTATCAGGCCGTTGCAGAAACGTCGCTTTCAGGCCGCGAAGCGGAGGCAGCTTGTTTCACAATGATGATCAACGAGCTGACTGCCGCCGAGCAGGACCACGCATTGCGGTTCAAGGCGCTGGATCGGCACCAGAAACTCTGGTCGCTCATCATGAAAGCCAATATCGTCGATAGCGGACAGAACCCATCGGATGATCGTGTCCTGATCGTAAACCTGGCCGACAAAGCTCAGCGCTACGGCATACAGGCTATTCTTGATTCGGCTCTTTCGCTCCAGCCTTTGATAGATATCGCTCAGGATGTTCTAGACGGGCTGCTCGCGCAATAGCGCGCGGTAGAGCTGGCAGGGGGCATCGCGCGCATGTGCCGCGGTGTTGGCAGATGTGAGTGTTAGCTACGTCTGATGCCTGAAAGGTTGCGGTGTTGCGCTCCTGATCTGGGCGTCCAGCTGCTGATTTTTGTCAGAAAAAATCCATCTCTCCGGCAGGACTATGCGGCTCTTTTTCTTTTCCTAAGAAGAGCCCGTGTATGCTCCCCAAGCATACATCGTTCAGCACCTCATCCAGAGTAATTGCGACATTTTCGTCCCAAAGAGAAAGTGTCATCAGATTGCGCAGGATCGTCGTAATCGCGTCAACAAATTGTGTGGCGTGATCGAGCTTCTGTAAATTGGCAATCTCACTTTCATGGAATGCATTGCCAAGAGCAGACCGTTCGACCGCAGCCTGAACAGATAGCAGGTCACCATGAGTGATGATCAACTGTTGAACAATATTCGATAGAACTTCATGGGGATTCGTGTTCAACAATTTGGCTCCTGTAGGGGAAGGGCGGCAAGCACTTGTGGCGAATTTTAAAATAGCTCGACGCTAGAAGCGTTCGTTTTCTTCCATTTTGTTTCGAAGTCAGCTTCTTCCTTATTGAAGATCTGTTCCTGTATCCCGATGGCCTGGCTATCATCGACAAGATTCTGCTGCGCTCTGCCCGTCGTTGGCCAAAATCTGATCCGTCGCGCCTGCGTGCCTCCAAGGCTTTGCGCGATACAGGTGATCCGTTCTTCCTCGAGATAGCGCCTCACGAACGTGCTGTTTTCCTGTCCGATATGCCCAAGCGAGGGAATGATCGCAGCTCCCCCGAAGGCCTTGCAAAGCAAGCGGTCACGTCGTCCGCCACCGCTGAGAATGCCGTTTACGAGTTTTTCCATAGCGTTTACGCCAAAGCGCAGGGCGGTGTTATTGTCGCAGCCCTCACCGTTTGGAAGCAGGAAATGGTTGATCCCCCCGATGCCGGCGAGAGGATCATACATGCATACCGATATGCACGAGCCAAGAAGAGTTGTCAGGAGCACGTCGGCGTTATCGGAGATAACGACGTCTCCCTGAATAACGGTGTGAGTCTTCGTTGGCATCTGCATCAGGTTATAGGCCCGAAAACCTTCTCCAGAACTTCCCGGAGTTTGGCGACCGTGTAGGGTTTTGCCAGAAAATTATTAACGCCGGCCTTGATGGCCTCCTGCACCAGATCGCGGCTGGTCTCACTGGTCAGGATGACAAAGGCGGTCTTTTGTGTTTTCGGGTTTTCCCGCACGGCGCGCAGCAGCGCCAGGCCATCCATTACGGGCATGTTGAAGTCGGAAATAACCAGATGGGTCGGATTTTGCCCGAGATAATCGAGTGCTTCCTTACCATCCTTGCGCTGAGCGACCTGGGTAAAGCCAAGCTGTGCCAGATTGTTGGCGAGTACCTGACGTATGGAGGCCTGATCATCGACGATCAAAGCTCTGATTTGAGAGGCTGCAGGCATTTCCGGTCCTTAAGACTTCACAATGGTCGAGAATTTGAGGCGGTGTGTCACGGTTGGAACCTGTTTCACGCTTGAGTCTGGCGCGTGCACGCGCTCATGGCTGCTGCACTGATCTGATTGAGAGAAACGATCTGACAAGCCGCCCCGATTTCGGCCGCGACTCTGGGCATTCCATAAACGACTGACGAGGCCTTGTCCTGCGCGATCGTCCAGGCACCACTTCGTTTGATCGCCAGAAGACCCTCGGCCCCGTCCTGCCCCATACCTGTCAGGATGATGCCCATGGAGCGGGCGCCACACTGCTCGGCAACGCTGTCAAACAGGACATCGACGGAAGGGACGTGATTATTAACCGGGGGGCCTTGGACCAGACGCGTCATAACGCCTTGCGCAGTATGGACCACAGTCATGTGCTGCGTACCGCCCGGAGCAATACGCACCTGTCCCGGCGACAGCACTTCCCTGTCTCGGGCCTCGGTGATCGACAGATGCGCGAGCTTCTTATCCAGTCTGGCAGCGAAGCTCGCGGTGAAAAAGGCCGGCATGTGCTGGCAGATCACGATAGGAGGGCTTACGGATGGAAAACCGCTGAGGACTTCCTCAATGGCCTCAACGCCCCCCGTCGATGAGCCGATGGCGATCAGATCATGAGGCTGCTTCCATGATTTCCTATCGGTGGCCAAGACGGGCGAAGGTGTCGAAGGCGTTTTGACGACAGGCTTGGACCGGGCAGCCTGACGCACGATGCGCGGCAGGCCTGCATAGGCATTCATACCGGGCACTGTCGCGGTCGTTTTAGGGAAGCAGTCAAAGGCGCCCATTTGAAGGGCAGTCAGCGCTATTTCTGCGTTCCGTTCTGTCAGACTCGAGACCATGACAACCGGTATCGGTCGGAGGCGCATGATTTTCTCAAGAAACTGAAGGCCGTTGATGTTGGGCATCTCGATGTCGAGCGTGATCACATCAGGCTGGTCCTTGATGATCATGTCTCTGGCTTCGAGCGGATTGGCAGCCTCTCCGGTGATGACAAGATCCGGATGGCTCTGAAAGGCGTGGCGGATCATGGCGCGCGCCGTGCGGGAATCATCAACTACGAGCACCTTGACGGGTGATGTCATCGCTCAGGCTTCCTTCTGATAAATTGTCGGCGCGATGCTCACCAGTCCGCACAGTTTCGCATTGGCCACACGTTCTGAATGGCCGACATAGAGAAAGCCTCCCCGTTCGATTCTTTCGGCGAGGCGCTTCCAGAGGGCCTCGCGGGTCTCGTCATCAAAATAGATGACGACATTCCGGCAGAAAATCACTGAAAAAGAGCCGTGAAACGGCCAGGCTGCGTTGAGATTCAATACCTTGAAGACGGGGAGGCGCTGAAGCGTTTCCGAAAAGCGATAGGCACCGTCATAAAGCTTGAGAAAGGAGGTTCTGTCCTTCTCCGGGATCCCTTCCAATTCGTCCGGCGCATAGGTGGCACTGGCTGCCCGCGCTACGACATCACTGTTGATATCCGTTGCCAGAATGCGGAAATCATAATTGCCGATTTCCGGAAAGCTGCCGGCAACAGTCATGGCAATGCTCCAGGGCTCCTGCCCTGTCGAGCAGGCCGCCGACCAGATGCGCCCGCGTTTGCCCTTGCGCAGCGCAGGTGCCAGCTCGGGCATGACAACAGTCCTGAGATGGTCGAAGTGGTTCACCTCACGGAAAAACCCGGTAACATTGGTCGTCAGGGCGCAGATCAGCTTCTCCATTTCAACCGTCCCGGCGGGGCTGGTCGTAAAGGCGAGATACTCCCTGAAGGAGCTGAGCTGCATCTCCCTTACCCGGCGGGAAACGCGCGAATAGACGAGCGCCTTTTTCGTCGCTGGCAGGCAGATACCGGCCTGGGTGCGCGCGATCGACTGCAACAACTGGAAGTCGGCGTCGGTATAGTCAGGGGCGGAGAGCGTGATGCTGTTGGTCATTCTTTGCTGGATTCACCGACGAGATGTTTGACGACCGTATCGAGTTTGAGAATGCCGATCATGCGGTTTTCGATCAGGACGAGACCGTGGAGGCAGGCGCCCTCATCAGAGGTCGGCTGGATATCGCCGGTGCTGATATCGGCCAGGTCGATCACGCGATCGACCAGCAGACCATAGACAACACCCGCGCGTGATTCGACGATGATGACGACACGTCTGGAGTTTTCCAGCTCGGGAGGAATGTTGAGATAGGCCGCCAGGTCGATGACGGTCAGGATGATCCCACGAAGATTGATGGCACCGCAGACATAGGCTGGCGCGAAGGGGAGGGTCGTCGTTTTTTCGAACCCGCGTATTTCACGCACGCTGAGGATCGGAATGCAATATTCCTGAGCGCCGACGGCAAACACGATCATCTTGACCGAGGCCGTGTCGGCCCCTTCACGGGTGGTCAACTGTTCGGACATCTTCGTTTCCTGATTGATGCTGAGCATGGTCATGTTGGCCTAGTTTACGAGCTCGGAGACGCCGAGCGCTGCTTTGTTTTCCGTCTGGCTGAGAGCGGCGGCGATCAGCGCAGACACATCCAGAATGAGAGCGACACTGCCATCGCCCAGAATCGTCGCGGCCGAGACCCCGAAGATATGGCGGTAATTGCGCTCCATGCTTTTGATGACCACCTGCATCTGGCCGCAGATTTCATCGACGATCAGGGCGGCGCGGCTGCCGGACTCGTTCTCCACGACGAGAACCACAGCGCCCTCGAGAGTATCCCTCACGCGCGCGCCAGCCAGCCCGAGGGTTACCCCGAGCGGTAGCAGCGGTATGCACTCACCGCGCTTCGAGATGATCCTTGTGCCATCGGGAAGGGAATAGACGTCACTCTGGCTGACGATAATGGCCTCGGAAACCGCAGAGATCGGAATGACCATCGTTGTTTCATCGGCCGAGATCAGCATGCCATCGAGAATGGCCAGAGTGAGAGGCAGGCTGAGGCTGAACGTGCTGCCCTTGCCTGCAACGCTGCTGATCACGATGCGTCCACCCAGGCTCATGATCGCCTGCTTGACCACATCCATACCGACACCACGCCCGGAAAGATCGGATACTTCGGATGCGGTCGAGAAGCCGGGGGTGAAAATGAGGTTGTTGATCTCGTCTTCGCTTAGCGTCGCATCGGGAGCGATGATCCCGCGTTTCACGGCTGTTTCGAAGACGCGTTTGTGATTCACGCCGGCGCCATCATCCTTGATGGTGATCAGAATGCGCCCTGAACGGTGCTCGGCAGAAAGCGTGATGCATCCTTCGGGCGACTTGCCCGCTGCAATCCGGTCCTCCGTCTTTTCGATACCGTGATCGACCGCATTTCTCAGCATGTGCGTGAGCGGGGCGGCGAGCTTTTCGATCAGGGTGCGATCAACTTCCGTGTCTTCGCCTTCGAGTACAAGCTTGACTGCTTTCTGCGTCATTGAGCTTGCTTCACGCACGACACGCTGCATACGCTGGAACACGCTCCGCACAGGCTGTGCCCGCACGGACATGACGGCGTCCTGAATGTCGCGGGTGAGGGTCTGCATGCCCTCAATGCCCTGCATCAGCTCGTGATGGCCGGAGGTGCCTGCCTTCTGGCACAGCGACTGCACGGCAGCCTGGGCGATCACGAGTTCGCCGACCAGATCCATGAGGTCGTCGACGCGAGAGAGATCGACACGAATCGAGGCAGCCTCGGCCTTGCGCGCGACGGTTGCGCCGGTCAGGGCGATGGGTTCTTCATCGCGCTGTATCGTGGCTGGCGGGGCGAGGTCGTCCAGAAATGCCTCCGCCGTGAGGCGTCTGTCCGTTGTGGGCAGACTGGCCCCACGAGAGAGGGCCTGCCCCGCACTCTGCGCCACCATTGCCTGGATGGTATCTTCGGATATGCTCGCAGGCGCATCGAAAAACGCATCCGCTTCGTCGCTCGCATCGGAGTTTGTCGTTTCGGTAACGGCCCTGTCCGATTCGAGCGTAAAATCGCAGCTATCGACTACCCAGTCGAAGGCATCCCGGATTTCGCTCTCGGCAACGCTGTCTGGCAGGGCGACGCGCCAGGTGAGATAGGAAGACGCCGGCAGGAGATCGTGAAACGCAGGGAGCGCTTCTGTCAGGCATTCTACCTGGGCGGTATCGCCCTTGTCGTGAGCGAGGGCAGTCAGGGCAACGAGGATGTTACGCGCGTCGTCGCCGCAGCCATACATGGCGTCATGCGGATGAAAGGTGACGATCTTTCGCGCCGATGCAGGTTCCGCAAAATCGTCACCGAAATCGAAGGCGACGGGCTCGAACTCGAAAGGAACCGGGCTGAACGCTTCAGCCTCGCTCTCTGCAGGGTCGAAACTGGCGGCCGGGCTGGAAGTGGCGGCAGGCGCCTCACCACTCACGACCTTCAGTTCGGTCAAGCTCTCATCTACACGCTGTGCGTCGACGGAGGCGCCGCCGCGTGCCTCGACCACGAGATCGCTGAGAACATCCATGCTTTTGAGGAAGACGGCGATGATCTCTTTTGTCGGCTGGATACGATCGGAGCGCACTCCGTCGAGAGAATTCTCGTAAACATGGGAGAAGCGGACGAGATTCTGCAGTCCGAAGGAAGCCGCGCCCCCCTTGATGGAATGTACGGCCCTGAATACCGCATTGACCGTATCATCCTCGGCACGATCGGCAGCAAGAGCCGCCAGACCCGTTTCGAGCTCCTGCAGCTGCTCGTCGCATTCCTGGAAAAAAATCTCCAGGATTTCGTCCATGTCTGAGCTCATACTGTCCCTGCTTTCTCTTACTGAGTGACGCGCCGGATGGCTGAGACCAGACTGTCGGAATTGAAAGGCTTGATGATCCAGCCGGTAGCTCCCGCAGCCCGCGCGCGCGCCTTCTTTTCCTGATCGCTCTCTGTGGTCAGGACGATGACGGGGAGATGCCGGAAGCGGTCCATCTTGCGGACAGCCTCGATCACGCCAAAGCCGTCGAGCCGAGGCATGTTGATGTCCGTGATGATGACAGCTGGGGGCGGGGTGGCAGCCTCCAGAACGTCGATACCCTCGACGCCATCATTCCCTTGGATAACCTCGTAGCCTGCGCCTTCGAGCGCGTTCCGCAGCATGCTCTGCATGGTTCTGGAATCATCGATCGTGAGGACGCGCAAAGTGGGGGTTTCTGTCATATCAAGGGCTCTCTGACATTGAGGCAGTTTTCTGCAGGACTGAGGTTGCACCGAATAGGATAAGGGCCTCGGACAATTTGTCTGAAGCGTTGATGACCGGACGCTCGCTGGCCAGGATGACCTGGAGGCAAAGCCCCCCGAGATAGGTGACCTCCGACCCGTCAAGCGCACTCTCCGGCGAAAGAGTGAGCATATCCTTGAGGCCGGGAGCTGCACCTGAATCAAGGCGGGACGGCATCATGATTGCGGGAAGGTCCACGCCTGCGTTGATGGGAATCTGATCCATCAGAAATCCTCCCAACCCTGGTCGGAGGACGTTACCTGCAGGGCCGGTTTGGCCGGAGCCTTGGGCGCAGGGCGGACAGGCGTCGGACTTTTTGTCTCGAGCGCCTGAGTGGATGCCGTCGCAGCTCTGGTCGGCTGTGGTTGCCGGACGACCGGCTTAGCCGGGGGGGCGGCTGGCTTGCGGGCCATTGGAGCTGCCTCAGCCTTTTTGCCCAGTCCGAAACCATTGAGTGTCTGGGTGAGGGAGCGCGTCTCGGTCGTGAGGTTATGGCTTGCCGCTGTCGCTTCTTCGACCATCGCAGCGTTCTGTTGGGTCACCTGATCCATGTCATTGATCGAACTGGTGACCTCTGCCAGACGCAGGGCCTGCTCGCGTGTCGTCTTGGTCAGATCTTCGATGCGATGCGCAATGCTCGAAATGCTTTCGGAGAAATCGCCGAGATACTGGCTGGTGCGGTGTACGAGGCCCACGCCCTTATCGACCTGCTCGGCAGAGACAGAGATCAGGCGTTTGATCTCATTCGCTGATTTTGCCGATTTTTCGGCCAGCGACCGAACTTCCTGCGCAACGACAGCAAAGCCTCTACCTGCATCGCCTGCGCGAGCCGCCTCGACGCCGGCATTCAGGGCAAGAACATTGGTCTGGAATGTGATCCCATCGATTACGGAGATGATTTCCCCGATGGCGCTGGATGATTTCTGGATACCGCTCATGGCGGTATTGGCCTCATCCATGACTTCTGTGGCGAGCTTGACCTGATCGAGCGTCTTTTTTGTGTCGACGCTGGACTCCGAGCAGACATCGGCCGTTGCCTTGATGCCTTCGCTGATTGTTCTGACAGAGCTGGCAGCCTTGCCTAGATTTTCTGCCTGAATTTCGGTGCGACGCGCCAGATCGTCAGACGCCATGGAAATTTCCGCTGCGCCCGTCGTGATAAATTCCGAGCTGCGCGCCATGTTGATGAGAACGGTTCTCCAGTTCTGGCAGGCCTCGTTGAAGCTGATGGCTATTTTTGCAAGATCACCGTTGAGAATGTCGCCCGTAATGGTCTGATCCAGATTGCCCTTGGCGACAGCGGACATGGCTGTCTCGATCGTAGCCACTGCGGCCTTGATTTCCGCGACCTTTGCAGCTGCGCCGGATTTCAGCCCGTCCACCTCCTTGCTCAGAGCCTCGATCTGCGCCTTGTCTTCGCTCTTGTCCGAGCGGGCTTCATGCAGGCGAGACAAGAGAGCGATCAGACGACCGCTCTCATCTCGTGTGTCGGAAAAGCGCGTGCGTCCGCGTGCATCGCCACGAATCAGACCTTCGCCGTAAGTCAGAATTGTCTCGACCGGCTCGGCAACAGCCTGAATCAGTGCGAGGCGGAAGAACAGGCTCGAGGCAAGCAGGATGAGAGTGAGCGCCAGCAGCGTGTAGAAAGCGCCTGATGAGAAGGCGTTATCATAGAAGAAGCCGAATGCGCATATGAGCTGAACGACTAGGAGTAATTGAATACATAACATCGTCGTACTGATCTTGGACCGGTACGATGCTTCTTGATACAGCCAGGTCTTCATCGTGCTCTACTTCGCAATCATGAGTAAGTGCTGGTAAGTCCAGAAACCGTATTGCCAATTAGTGTTATAAAAAAGTTAAGAATGTAAGTCGGTATGCCCACTGGAGATACATGGGCGATGCTTTAAACCGTTACATGAAGGCATTAAGAACAAGTTAAGCACTCGACTTGTATTTCCGGGCTTCAGGTCGGTCGTACGGCGTTCCTTATGGGCGCCCCTCGGGCGCTTTTGATGGGTTTCATATGTGGTCTGCAATGAGAGGGCGCGGTCTCCATGCTCGTCGGTGAGCCGCTTGCGGAAGCCCAAGAGGATGATATTTTTATGAAATCGGGGCGAAATCACGCTATGTCCTGATCGCCCTATGGGGTGAGGCAGGGAGACGAATTCAGGATCCGAAGCTGCGCACCAGCCCGCCTGCAACCATCTGCCAGCCGTCGATCATCACAAAAAAAATGAGTTTGAAAGGAAGGGAGATGGTCGCTGGCGGAAGCATCATCATGCCAAGACTCATCAGGACACTGGACGTGACGATGTCGATGATCAGAAAGGGGAGATAAAGAAGGAAACCCATCTCGAAGCCGCGGCTCAACTCTCCAACCATGAAGGCTGGCATGAGCACGCGCCAAGGCGCGACAGTTGCCTGTGGTGAAGGGGTCAGATTGGCGAGATGATAAAACGTCGCAAGGTCTGATGGCCTTGCATGGGCCTGCATGAAGTGGCGAAAGGGCTCCGCAGCGGCAGTCAACCCATCGATTTCTGACATCGTGCCGTTGATCATGGGCGCTATGCCTTGGGTCCAGGATTGCTCGAAGGTTGGCTGCATGACGAAGAAGGTCAGAAAAAGCGAAAGCCCGATAATCACCGGATTGGGCGGGGTACCTTGAGCGCCGATTGCCCCCCTCAGAAGCGACAGAACGATGATGATGCGCGTGAACGCGGTCACCATGACAAGCAGACTGGGCGCCAGAGAAAGCAGTGTGATCAGCGCAGTAAGCTGTATCAGCCTGCTGGTTGTGCCGCTGTTGCCACCATCATGACCGAGATCGAGCGTCAGGGACTGCGCATGGGCTGATGAGGGGGAGCTCAGGAGTACAACTGCCAGTACGAAAGCTAGAATCACCCAGTAACCCTGTTTTTTAACGGGGCTCCGTTTCGACATTCTGTCAGCAGAAAAAAGCGACGTCAGGATCGTTGGTGCCGACTTGAGTTGGCATGAGGGGGCGGCGATCATTATCGGGTCTCCGGAAGCGTTGAGGTAACCGGAAACGCTGTTTCAGGCTGGGTCGTGTCGGTCTCCGGCACGATCCAGCCCAGAAAAAGATCCGTCTCACCGCCGGTGAGAATGAGGCCGGTCCGATCCTGACATCTGAAGAGCGACAGTCTGCGTTTGGAATCGAGAGAGAGAGACTCGATAAGGCCGAGTTGAGCGGATTGATGGCTGCGGCCAAGGCGTGGCTGCAGATAGACAATGGCAAAGCGCAAGAGAAAGATAAGCGCGATGACCGTGATGAAGGACGCCGCGTAATCGATCCAGGAATGCAGCGTCATCTGGGCGGCAGTAAGTGAGGCATGGGCCGGAATCCTGTTCGACCAGGGAGAAGGGTATTATTTGCTGGCTGCGCCCGAGGACGATGAGAGGATTTCGGTCATTGTCACGCCGATATTGTTGTCATCCACGACCACCAGTTCGCCACGTGCGATCAGGCGGTTATTGGCGTAGATATCAACCGCTTCTCCAAGCTTCTTGTTCAGTTCAACGACAGCGCCGCGTCCAAGGCGCAGCAACTGGCTGACAGGCATCGTGGCTGTGCCGATCACGGCAGTGATCTTGACCGGAATGTCATAAACCGCGTCGGACCGGCCAGTGCTGGCTTCCTGTGAAGCAGCTGCCTCAGATGAGGCATCCTGGGGAGCGAAAGGTTCGGATGTGAAATCTTCGAGTGAGACCATTTCGTTTTTATCATCCATGGTTCAGTGCCTGTCCATCGTTGTGGAGGCGAGAATTTCCCGGTCAATCGACGCACTGACAGAAGTCATGATTCTGTCGATGGCGCTCTGGCGCCATTTGGTGGGATCGATGAGAATCGAGCGTGTTCCAGAGTCGATTCTGATAGTGGATGCCATAGGCTTCGCACAAGGCTCAAAGCGGGCCTTGCTGTCTGTTCCCAGAAGAGGCTTCAGGCGGGCCTCATCCTTTGGGTCGCAGTAAATAACGACGTCTTCTTCGCAGAGCTCAACCAGATCAGCAGCATCCTGAAGAAGGTCACGTTCGACGCCCTTCAGGGCCTCTGCCGGGAGATGGGTGAGCGTCACGAGCAAATCGATGACGATCTGGACATAAACCTGCCCCGCCTCGCGGGCTGATTGTGCCCGATATCGCCTCTCCGCCTGGAAAGCCTCGGCAATTGCCGAGAGCTTTTCGGCAAACTCCGCCTCCAGAGCAGCGGTAGCCGCAGTACGCCCCTCTTCACGCCCGGCATCGAAGGCTGCACGGCGAAGGTCATCAAGCTCATCCTGGGAAAGGGAGATGAGGGGAGGTGCGGTGTCAGGTTGGGGTTCTTCTGGCGCGATCTCTTCTGCGATGGAGGGCTTGATCGTCTGAGGGGGCGCGACGCTGAAATCCGTCAGGCGACGTGCGAGACCGCTCTTGTCGGACGTATCGCGTGCAATGCCCTGGCCATCCTGCAATGGCCTCGTCGTGTTGGCCGTCCTGGGATCGTGCAAGCGGTGCTGGAAGGGGACGAAGCCAGAGGTCACGAAATGAATTCCTCGCCGTCCGAAGCAGTATTCATGTCGATTTCACCGGAATTGACCAGATTTTTGATGGTCAAAACGATTTCTGCCTGCGCGGCCTCGACATCTCGGACGCGTACCGCACCGAGCGAGGCGATTTCCTCGAGAAGAATATTGCCGGCGCGTTTGGACATGCATTGCAGGAACAGCTTTCTTTCGCTGTCAGAGGCACCCTTGAGGGCGACTGGAAGACGGTCGCGGTCGATTTCGTTGACGACGCGCATAAGGGCCTCCTGCGAGAGGCGGTTGATATCCTCGAAGGTGAACATCAACGCCTTCACCTTTTCCATATCCTCGTGGCTCTCCTGGTCCATAAGCTCGGCAAAACGCGTTTCCGTCTTGCGATCGAAATTATTGAAGACTTCGGCGAGCAATTCGTAGCTGTCGCGCTTCGAAGCGCGGCCGAGCGAAGAAATGAATTCGGAGCGCAGGGTTGCCTCCACACTTTCGATGACCTCGCGTTGTACGGTTTCCATATGCAGTATGCGCATCATGACATCCGTAGCGTAGTCTTCCGGCAGGAGTGCCAGGACGCGCGCAGCGTGGGCGGGTTGCAGGCGGCTCACGATGACGGCGGCAGTCTGCGGGTATTCGCTTCGCAGATAATTCGCCAGAATCGATTCCTGGACGTTGCCGAGTTTATCCCACATGTTCCGTCCGGCCGGACCACGGATCTCGTCCATGATCTTCTCGACCTGATCGGCATTGAGCGTCTTGCGCAGGAAGGCCTCGGTCGTCTCGAAAGTGCCAACGAGTCCGTCGGCACTCTCGAAGTTTTCGACGAATTCGCGACACACGCTTTCAACCATCTCGGCTCTGATGACACCGAGGCCGGCCATGGCACTGGAGATTTCACGAATCTCGTCTTCATGCAGTGCCTGCATCAGGCTGGCGCTGCGTTCGCGACCGATGGTCATGAACAGAACGGCGGCTTTCTGCTTTCCGGTCAGATGGGTTGCACTCATGGTTTTCTTTCCCTCAGCCGGATTTTGCGCGCTTTCAGTCTCGCTCACGAGGCGCCTCCCTGCTTTGGATCAGGGCTTTCGAGCCAGTTGCGGATGACGCTCAAGCTGCCTTCGGGGCTCTGATCGATACGATCGGCAACCTTGGCGATAATGCCCGCTCTCGCCTGACCTTCCACGCCATCGATCGCCACCGTTTCGTGCCCTTCATGCAGGGCAAGGCTGTTGGCGCTTCCGCCTTCGAGGCTGTTCATGCCTGTCCCGGTGGTGCCCAGACCGTCACGATTGAGGGCTTCGAGTGCCATGGGGCCAGAGCCGCCTGCGAGAGCCGGCAGACCGCCGCGGCCACGACGAAGCAAGGGACGCAGGGCAAAGAAGCCGGCCCCGAGGGCGAGCAGAATAGGTACGACCCATTCTGCGAGATAGAGGAGATTGTCTTTCGAGAAGAACCCCGGAGCCGCAGGCAGGGGCTCGATGCCGCCATCGGGCATGAAGCGCATCGAGACGACTTCGACCTGATCGCCTCGCGCCTTGTCATAACCGACTGCAGTTTTGACCAGGGTGGTGATGCGGTCGATCTCGGCCTGATCCAGAGGCTTCCAGGTCGCATTCCCCTTCTTGTCCTGCACATAGGACCCATCGACCATCACGGCCATGCTGATCCTCGCGACGCGGGGATGAATTTGCGAGACCACGCGCACGCGTTTGCCGATCTCGTAGTTATTGGTCTCTTCGTCGCGTGTGTCGCTTGATCCGGTTCTGTTGGCCTGCCCGGCATTGGCGTTGGGCAGGTTGTTTGCAACGGAGGTATTGGGCGAGGCTTCGGTGTTGACGCTTTTGTCGGAGCTGGTCTGCTGCGAGCGCAGGACCTGCTGGTTCGGGTCGAAACTCTCTTCGGTCTCATGCACCTCGTCATTGTTGATGACGACAGCGGCCCGTGCGCGGATATGGGCTGTCCCGAGTGTCGGGATGAGCATTTCCTCAACAGCCTGGGAAAGGCGCGTCTCCTCGGAATGGCGGAATTTCTCGAAAATCGCTTCCTGACCGTCCTCGCTGTTGGGCTCGCCGGGCTTGGCCAGCACGTCGCCTCTCGTGTCGACAATGGAAATCGACTGGGGCCGAAGCCCCGGGACAGCCGCAGCAACAAGATTCTGGATCGCTTGGATACCGTCGGGAGCTATGCGGCCCGCGCGCCCGATATCGATGACCACGCTCGCTTGGGACGGGTTAGTCTGGACAGAGAATAGATCTCTGTGAGGCAAGACGAGATGAACGCGGACATTGCGAACGCCCTGGAGCAGACGAATTGAACGCTCGAGCTCTCCCTCCAGCGCACGCGTCTCGTTGATATTCTGCTCAAACTGAGTGCTGGTGAGCGTTGCGCTCTTGTCGAAAAGCTCATAGCCGACGCTTCCCCCGTTCGGCAGGCCGTCCTTGGCAAGCAGCAGGCGCGCCTTGGCGACCTCGTCTGGCGCGACGTAGAGGCTTCCCCCATCTGGCGAGGTCGATGCGGTGATATGATTCTTGTCGAGATCTTCCACCATTCTGGCAGCTTCGCTCAGATCGAGATTGCCATAGAGCAAGGCCGTGGGCTTCTGGGCTTTGCCAAGGATCACGAAGCCAAGGAAAGCCAGAAGAGTCACGCCCGCAGCGCCCAGGGCGATCAGCCTCGTACGACCCAGCCCTCTGAGTGATGACAGCAGATTGTTCATTTATGGCGGATCGTCAGGCCTGAGCCATGAGGTAATAGGACTGCATCAGGGGGCTCCTGGTTGAAAAATAAAATAAATCTGATACGACATTTTTAAATCAGGAAATAATATTAGCTATTTTCTGATTAATATTTGTTGGATGCGAGATGTCTTCGCAGGGTCAGGGTAGATACCCGTTTGTGGGAGGGGTTTGCTTCAGAGGAAGATTGAGGCGGTTTGCATTCTGATCCTGAGTCAGTCCAGTAGGACCCTGTGCTACCTGCCTTGCAACATTGGGCATGAGGTCAGGCCTGCTCCAGCAATCGACCCCGTTCCAGCTTTGCGTGCAATAGGGTTGAGGGGCCGGGGGGCGTTCAGCCGGAGCGCACCAATCTTCACCTTGCTGTATATAGCCAGCATTGCACTCACGTCCGGTCAAATGCCGTGCCACGTCATCCGCCGCACAACCGTTGAGTATCGTGACAAGAGGCACAAGGCCCGCCAAACGCGGTTTTGATAGATGAAGCATAAGCGAACGGATGCCGGTCGAAACGCTCAAGTCGTTGGCTCCGCAGTGATCTTGTCGATGGCGTTCTGATTCCGGGTCGATTCTGTCTGGATCAACTGGAAGGTAAGGTCGTAATCCCGCTGTATCTCAACGAGATGCGTTGTCTCTGAAACCGCGTTGACATTGCTCCCCTCAAGCATGGCCTGATGCAGCTCCGGCATCGCTACGGGCTGAGTGGGGGTTGTCGGCTTAAGGAGATATTGTCCCTCGGCAACTAGTGTCTGCGGGTTTTTCACCGTGACAACGCCGAGCATGCCCAATGCCCCATCGTTTGTGGAGATGGTGCCATCCTTTGCAATCGTGAAATCTTCATTTTCCTGACGCAGTACGAGATTGCGGCCGTTGCGATCAAGGACCGGATTGCCGGATCCGTCTGTTATCGTGCCGTCGAGTCTGCGCGTAAACTGACCGTTACGTGTCAGGCGGACACCCTGCGTGGTGCGTACGGCAAAATAGCCTTCGCCGTTGATCGCGACATCAGTCGCGTTGCCGGTACTGCGCAAAGGCCCCTGAATAAAGTCGCGAAACGTCGCTTTGTCCTGAGCATAGACCTGATCTGTTTCGCCATTGATGTGCCCCGGGCCTTTTTGATGCACGAGATACTGCGAAAACATCTGGCGGGACGTTTTGAAGCCATCTGTGTTTTCGTTTGCAAGATTATTCGCAGTGATTTCAAGGCCGCGCTTCAGGACGTCAATGCGCGAGAGCGCGATATAGGCGGTGCTATCCATGGTGATCCAACTCGACTTTGATCGTGATGTCGGAAAAACAGATATTGATCTCTGACAAAGGGAGGGCTGCCGTCGTCATTTCATCAGATTGATTGTGCGGGTCAGCATCGAGCGCGTTATCTGCATCGTATTGAGGTTGGCTTCGTATGAGTGTTGTGCCTCATGCGTGTCGAGGATCTCGGTCATCGTGTCGACATTGGGCATCTTGACCATGCCCTTCGTATCGGCAGCCGGGTGAGACGGATCATAACGCATCTCGAAATCGGATTGATCTTCGCCAATGTCGCGAACAGCTACCGTAGAAACGCCCGTACTGCGATCAAGCATTTCCTTGAAGGTAATCGTTTTGCGACGATAGGCATCGGAACCCGGCGACGTTCCTGTCGTTTCAGCGTTAGCGATATTCTCAGCTGCCACTTGAAGTCGTTTGGACTGTACCTGCATACCAGCGGCTGAAATGCCGATCGTATCTGAAAAATTCATAACCTACCTCTGTTCGGTCAGTATTATGACGAGCCAAGCGCAATAGAGAACATTGACATATAAGTACTATAGGCGTTTGTAGCTAGGCGCTGCTGATCATCGGTGGCCGTAATTTTCTCGAGCTCCGTTTCCAGATCGACCTGATTGCCATCGATCGAACTGCTGCCGATATCCTTTTTTATACTGCTCTGAGACGTTGAGCCTGCAAGGTGACCAGCATCAGTGCGCGCAAGGGAAACGGAAAGATGGTCTTTCAGAACGCCCGCGAATTGCGGCAAGTCACGCGCCACGTAACCGGGCGTATTGGCATTGGCAACGTTGCCGGCCAGGACAGACTCACGGGACTGGAGCCAGTGCATCCGTTGTGTTGCGAGATCGAGCACATCTGTGCCCGAAGTCGAAGCGGTCAGTTGCGCAGAGGCAGCTTGCAGCATGGTTATCTCGCCATTCCGTTAGCGGCATCATGATGACCGCAAGATTTTTCTGAATATGTGAAGAGTTTAGTGGGGAACCCCTTTTTTGGGAAGCATGTCGCGGGGCTGTAACAAAAAATTTCCGAACTCATATCACGGAGAGGTTTCATCTTCATGAAGGCTTTTGTCGTTCGCAGGACTCTCTCGTAGCACGGCAAACAGGCGTGCATGAGATTCATCGAGAGTGCGGGCGCCGATCCGCTCCGATATCCAGCGTGAAGAAGCGTTATCTCCCGCTCGAGAGGCATCCGAGGCGAGCCGCAACGCAAGGTCCTGTTGGTCTTTTGTCAGGCTCCCTTCGGACGGGATTTCTTCCTTGGCGAGGGAGCGCAGCTCCGTCGTCGCGGACTGCCATTCTCCTTGGCTTTCGTGCGATTGCGCACTCAGAAGGCGGGCATCTTTACCGGGAATGGTCCTGAGCATGTCGAGGCCCTTGGCGCGGTCGCCTGTCGCAATCACAATCCGTGCCTTGAGGATATTTCGTCGGGTCTGCAGCGGTTCAGGCAGGTTGGGACTTTCTGTCTCGTTCAGTGCAGCGAGCGCATCGGAAGGCTTCTGATTGGCAAGAGTGGCTTGCGCGAGAGAGGCGCCTGCGGCCGCTCGTGCCTCTGGTGTAACAAGGGAGGGGATGGCTTGCGAAAGCGCGCTGGTTGCCTCATCCGACAGGCCGAGCGCGAGCATGGTTTCACCATAAGCTGCGAGGAGAGCCGCGCGCTCCTCCCCCGGGGGCAGAGCGGGAATATGGGCCTTGAGCAGGGCCGCATTACGCAGCTGTTGAGTCTTGCTCTGCGCGAGGCTGTCCTCACCGGCAATGCCAGTCAGAGCCTGAAGCAGTAAGGCGTGCCTCAGCGTACTGTAATGAGAAGGATCGCTTTGTGGCACACCCAGATCGATAATCTCAGCGACCTTTTGCCATTGCTTGTCTCGGGCGTAGGCCTCAGCTTGTCTGAGGCGAAGCTGTTTTTCTCTGCCTGCCAGACGCGCGTCGAGGATGAGTTCGTCAAGCGCCTTGACCTGCTGCTCAGTCGTCAGGGTGCCGCGTTCATGATCCAGTGCTATTTTCTCTTCCGTGGCCTTTTCCGCAACCGAGATATTGCGATCGGCCGCGAGCGCCGCGAAGGCGGTGTAGGCACGGTCTTTCTGTCCCTGGCGCTCTGCCGCTATTGCCTTTGCCAGCCGGAATGCTGGCTGGTCAGGCAAAGTGTCGAGCACGGCGAAGTCGCCAGGTGAGCCATGGCGTGCAATTGCTTCCGCCGCGATGGGAAGCAAGACGTCGCGAAGATTTTGCGGGTAGGCGCGCAATCTGTTCATGTCGAGTGCCAGACGATGAAGGCTACGCGTGTCGCTTTGGTCGGTGGCCTCGAGATAAAGTGCACGCCATAGTTGCAGTGCGCGCCGTTGCTGTTCTGGCCATGGGCCGTTCAGCGCGCTGGCATTGGCAGGAGAGCCGGTAAGCAACTCTGTTGCAGCCGCCAGGAACCTGACTTCCGGACGGCCGATTTCTTCGGGATCGTCACGAAGGGCGACAGCGAGAATACCGCGCGCTTCCTTGAATGCGCCCATACTGATGGCAGCGCGTGCCAGATCCAGACGTGCCGCGAAGCGATCGGCAGGCTGAGAATCGGCTGCCTTCAGTAGGCGTTCATGGTACCGTTTTAGAAGAATCTGGTCAGGGAAATCCTGCAGATCGAGCCATTTAAGATCGACATCATTGGCGTACACGGCCTGACCGTCATCTTCAAATTTCTGGCCGTCCCTGTTGAGGAGCAGGCCTGAGGGAACGGCGATCAAAGAAATATCAGGATCGCGCGCAGCGATCACGACGCCTTCGAGTGTCGGCCAGACATCGTATCCCTCTGCTCGACGCATGGCCAGGATACCGCCTTCATCAAGGAGGGAGGTGCCGACAAGAAGGCGGTCACCCGATGCCGGGTCAGCGATGGTCAGAACACGTCCGCTGCGGCGCATCGGATAGAGAATGCCGTCAGTCACCGGTAGGGGATTGATGACATGGTTGTCTTGTGTAGAGGCGCTCGAGGGCTGCTTATCGCTGAGCACCCAGCCTTCTGATCGCTGAGATAGGTATAGGCGTCGCGTATCGGGTCGGCGCAGCTGAATCAGCGTTGCATCAGGCAGTAGGCTGACAGTCAGAGAGGAGAAAAAGCCGGTTCCATGGATAGCCTGCGTTTCCATGGGAAAGGCGTTATCAACAACGATAATAAAGCGGTCACCGCTCTCGAAGGCGGCGATGCCGATCTGCGGCGGGATGGGAAGCAGGATATGGTCCACTTGACCCGACGCGGCATTCGACGCGTCGGATGAGGACGGCGGAGCGCTCTCTGTGGGAGGGCGTGGCCCCGGGGTGATAAGAGGCTTTGTTGCCTTTGACGTGAGCGGCACAGTTGAACTCGCCTGGCGCGCGGGGGCATCCAGCAGTTCCGCGCGCCAGGAGGCGGGTAACCCCTTGGCCAGATCCGCTTGGCTAAGATGCGATTCATCCTGGCCTGTTACACTTGGCGGAATAACAGGCTGCGGTGTGACGGCCCGCGCATCGTGGGACGGAGCATGTCTGTGGGCGTTACTTTGAGGTCGCGCGATGGCGTTTGGATGACCGGCTAACATAAAGCCGACCCCAGCCATGCCGTAGCCAAGGCCGCGCGAGAACGGCGTCGTTTTTTTTGCCCGCAGGAACACTATTTTTTGTTACCAGTCGAGATCGAAACTAATGCGATTTATTGGCAGGATAATATTTTTTCGTGCCGCTGCATGAGGTCGTGCAAGGAAGGTCGTCAGGCAAGAAAATTGACGACCTGCTTGAGCGGGGAGGTGTTCCTTGCGCTCGTATCCGAACCAAGAAAACTGCCGTCAGAAGAAAAGGCGCTTGCGGACGTATTTTCCGTATGGGTGTCAGGGCGTGTATGCCCGGTTCTGGCTGCGCTGTAAGACTCGTGCGAAGTGTTGACAGAAGCCTGACGAAACGCTGCCGAGACCGCCGATGCTGCCGTAATATCCGTCATTTGGTTAGGCCCTTTGAAAAGCGCAATTCGCTAAAATCGATCGGAAACAGACTTTAAATCCATAGAGATGGACCAAGGATTAATTAGATTGAAAAACATTCAGACCCTATTAAAGCGTCTCCACGCCGGCTGGCATCAGCAAAACGGCTAAATTTTGCAACGATAACGCTCATGAGTGCGCTTTGATATCGCCGTGATTAGCATGGAAAAGGCCAACGAGATATATTTTTTTTCAGAATATGTCATGGCTGGCTTTTGTCACACTTCTGTCATGCATTGACCTGGATTGACGGTGCGGGCGGCAGTTTCGAGCACTTTGCGAAAAATTTGCAGCATTTCGCAACAAAGAGGTGGTGCTCATAATGTGAGTGATGTAAGCCTCAAATATGTTTCGGGCATCCTGAGCGGCTGAAGCATCGATTCAATGTAACACAAGTTGCAGAGGGTTGTGAGAAAATAACGATATTATATATTTGTTCAATAATCGAAGATAAAAATAATTCATTCGTATGATTTCGGGCGGTAAGTACAATGCGCGTATTGTGTGTTGGTGAAAATTCGATTTATGGACGACCCAGTGAAGGGCTGTCCAGAGCCGCAGTGGCGGGCTCTCTTTCTCTAGCCACCGGCGAGGCTTCAGGCGTGGTGGAAACGCTGCGGCGGTCGCATTATGATATTATCGTCGTGCAGCAGGCGGCTTCAGATGTGCGGATTATCCGACAGATCCGCAAAGGGAAAATATCCTCTCCCATAGTGGTCATACGCAAGGTGGGCACACCCGAGGGGGAGGTGAATCTCTTCTCGGCAGGGGCCGATGACTGCATTGCCGAGGATGTCGATCACAATGTGCTGCTCGCGCGGCTGCGCGCGGTTATTCGCCGCGCGGGGGGGCATGACAGTCCTACTTTGCATATTGGGCGTATGAGTGTCGGCATCGATCGGCGGGAAGTGCATATCGACAATGCCGTCGTGCCGTTGACCAGAAAAGAATATGATCTGCTCGTTCTTCTGGCGATGCGAAAGACGCAGGTGCTGAGCAAGGAAGTGCTGCTCGACAGTCTTTACAGCGGTGAGGACGAGCCTTTCGGCAAGGTCATTGATGTGATGATCTGCAAAATCAGAAAAAAGATACGGGCGTTCGGTATCCAAGAGCCGTTTACCACGCAATGGGGCATCGGTTATCGTCTGAACGAGGCTGCGTTCAATCCGGTAACTGTTTCGCTGTCCAAAGAAGACTATCGCCTCAGACCATCTGCGCGGGAAAACTGTATCCCTGTTCTCTCAGGCATCAACATGCTCGAAATATCTACTTCGGCAGAGCGTCTCTGATCGGGGCAGACAGTCGTATCTTTGAGGCTCTGGAATACTCCTAGCCCTGCGATATGCCAGAAAATGATTTCTGCGTTCGAAAGTGCAACAAAAACCCGCGACAATTTCTGTCGCGGGTTTTCTCTTGTTGTTCAGCTCTCCGCGGTGGCTGATCCGCCGTTGCTTGATCCTGAAGTCGTGGCTGCGCTGAAATTGGTGATGCTGGACAGCGGAATGGATGCGCGTCCCATTTCCACCTCGAGCTCGGAGCTTCCCTTGTGCACACCGGTCACGGTGCCCTTGATCGTGAAAGGCAAATCGGATGTCGCGCCAGTCGAATCGATCGTCTTGACTGATACGCTGTACGCGCCGTCCGCCAGCTGGTTACCAGAATTATCGGTGCCATCCCACGTCCAGGTGTTGGTACTCGACGCAGCAGCACCGCTCTGGGTCTTGACGATCTTGCCGCTCGAATCGCTGATGGCGATCGCGACGTCCTGACCCTGTGTGGCAGAGAAGGTCAGAGAGGCCTTGCTGTTCTGCAAGGGCAAAGTCGTCGATGTTGCCGTAGCGGTCTGGCCAATCCACTGGCTGCCGGAACTCAGTTGGCTGCTCTCATTCAATGAGATCAGCGATGAGAGTTTGGCATTTGTCTGAACCTGCTGCTCTGTCCCGGCGAACTGCACCAGCTCTGACGTAAAGGAATCCGAACTCATCGGGCTGCTCGGGTCCTGGTGCTGAAGTTGGGTCGTGAGCAGGGTGAGAAACGTTGTGTAATTATTTGCCAGAGACGAGAGGCCAAGGCTTGCAGTTGAGGTCGAATCCGACGTGCTGCCTGAACTTGACGAGTTGGCCGAGGCTTTTGCAGTCGCCTCGGCCGCCTGGAGAAGCTTCGTGTCATTGCTGATGGTCGACGTATCCATGGGGTCTGTACCTTTGCTGAGCGTTGACGGTGATCAGGCCGTGATGTTGATGCGACCCGCCGGCGACTGCGCCTCTTTCGACGGGTGTGAAATGGCAGGGCTCGGCTCATTAATTTGCGAGGCCGGCGCCTGGGGCGATAAGCGAGAGTTGGCGCTATTTCCTTGCTGATTTTGCTGCGGGTTGCTGCCCATAAAGCCTCCGGAGAGGTCGGCTCTTCCGGTATTGTCTTGCTGCGGGCTTCCCTGATGGGAATCGCCGGCATTTGTCGCAGGCGTCACGATGTCGAGCCTCATGGCGCTAGTATCGACCCCGGCGGAGTTCAGGGCCGCGAGGAGCTCTTTTCTGTTCCCTGCCAGATGCTGGGTTGTCAGATCGTCGTCGCTTTGAAGGATGACGCGCGTTGCCAAGCCGCCCTCTCCTTCGAAAATGAGATGCACAGGAGTATTATCCTCTGTCTGCACAGTCATTGAGAGTGTGCTCGGTATGTCGGTGCTTTGGGTGCCGACCGCAGACAGGTCCGCCGTCTGGCTCGGGGCCTGCAGGTTGGCGGTATTCCCCTGTGCAAGGACATGATGAGCTTCTACGCCAATCGATGATGGTTTCGCTGCCACGAGAGACTGAAATTCAGAAAGACCATGGATCGCGCTTGCCAGTTCGGTGACGGTCGTCTTTTCCTGGCTTGTGGTTTCGGGCTGCTTTTCGTCGGGCGAAGAGGAGCCATCCTCAGCCGCAGCATCTCCGGTCGAATTTAGGACAACAGCCCCGTTTGCCGGCGAGGTGGCTTGGGGCGTTGGGGTGAGCGGAGCAGAGTTTGCGGGCTGATCAGCCTCGCGTGACGGGCTCGCTCCGGTGTTTCCTGGGACGTTCTGGATGAGGGCGCTTTGCATAGCGGTTGACATCGGGGTCGGTGGTACGGGCGTCGCCATGGGTGAGGTAGTCGCGTCAGAGAACGTGGACACCGGAGCAACCTGAACGCCCGCATCATGGAGGGAGCTCCAGTCAGTCTGGTAGACAGGATCGGTCGATACCTGGGCGCCCCTGGTGAGAGAGACGTCGGTGATGGTCGCGCCATGGGGAGCCATAAGCCCTGTAATAGGGGGCTTCGAGATCGCGCTGACTTGAGCCGAAGCAGGCTGCTGCGTCGATAGCAATTGTGCTGATGCTGATGCTGATGCTGATGCTGATGCTGCCGAGCCGGATCTGGCGGAAAGGGGGGGGGAGGGGAGAGACGTCGAGAAAAACCCAGAGACCGTCGTGCTCTGTGCCTGGGCTGCTACCGATCCGGAAACAACTGCCAAGACAGGCTGCAGAGTGATCGTGTTACTCAGGGAAGCGCCGGAAGCAACAGTGCTGGTCGAGCCTGAAGCCGTTGCCGAAATTAACGAGGATTGCGTCTGAAGAGAGGCGCCGAAAAACAGGTTCGTCATGGCGAGTGTCTCGGCAAAAGGCGTGACGGTAGAAAGGTTGACCGACGCGCTGATGCTATCGGTGTCGTCGTGGCCACTGGACGAGATCGGGGTTTTCAAGGCTGGGACGGCATCGCTGGAAGAAGGCGCCGCAATTTGCGCCGAGTTGTCAGAGATGATGCTGTCTCCGCCATTATCCGAGTTATCCGGATGGGCGGCATTTGCGGCGGATACGGTCGCATCATTCTCGCGGCTCTTATTCTCGCTTTTCTCCTGCGGCATTTGCGCGGCAGTGAGCTGAGCGCCAAATGATTTTACATGCTTTGGGTCAACGCGTGCCTGATTTGTTTTGACGGCGCCACTTGGTGTGGCTGAGACCCTGTCTCCGCTCGTACTGCGATTCTTGATGCCTTTGACGATATCGTCGGAGAGCGAAAGATTGACAGGAACTCTCATCGACGACCTTTAATGTTGTATTTCCGGTTCATGATCAGGTGGCAGCCTGCGCTTCGGATAGTGCCACATCCAGTTCGAAAAATGTCGGCATAAAATGAGGCGGAATATCCTTCCGGCCGATTTCCGCGCTGACCTGTGGCGGATTTCCCTGCAGATGAGCGACCAGAACGGTTTTGATGATCCCCTGGTAACATCCGTCCTGCACGATCACTGCTTTCAGCCGTGATGCAAGAGGTGAGACAACGCCGTATGCGAGCAATACGCCCAGAAAGGTGCCGACCAGTGCGCCTGAAATCATTTCTCCGAGGATTGCCGGGGGCTTGCTGATGGAAGCCATGGTTTTGATGACGCCCAGAACGGCCGCGACGATTCCCAAGGCCGGAAGGGCATCGGCGATACTCGTCAGGCTTTCCGAAATATGCAGCTTGTCCGTCTCATTCTTGCTGAGTTCGCGACCCATGACCTCGTCCAACTGGTAGGCATCTTCGAGATTGAGGCTGACTAGACGGAGGTAGTCGCAGATCAGGTTGCGTGTTTCTTCATCGTCCCGAACCTGGGGAGACAGGGCGAAGATTGAACTCTCTTGCGGATTTTCCACATGCTCTTCCAAGGCCATCGGACCCTTGGAGCTGGCAAGCCGGGTCAGTCGAAACAGAATCACGAGAAGGCCAATGTATGAGGCCTTGTCATGCTGCGGCCCTTTCAGAACCAACCTGAAATTGTGGGGTAGTTCCTTAAGGGCTGAGAGAGAGTTCGACATGACGAAGATGCCAAGTGCAGAGCCCAGAATGGTCAGTAATTCGAAAGGCATCGAGGCAAGAAGCGGCCCAAGGACCCCGCCAGATGCAGCGAAAGATCCGAAGACGCAAAGCAGGGAAAAGAGGAGCCCTCCGAGGAAAAGCATCTGACAGTATCCGTTTCTATTTCAAATGACGTGTCGTGGTCGGTGGGGCTGCTGTACGAGCAGCGGCAGTTCGTGTGAGAATAGGTGCCCGGAGAGACGCCTCGGTCGTTATCACGGTAATCTGGCTGTTTTAATGGACTGTAACAGGTTTGACCGTCGTGGCGGTTTTTGGGGTGGGGGCGGACCCCTGCATTACCGATGCTGGATGGTCTGTAAACGGATAAAGTCTGTGCATCACGATAACGACCCGTCGGTTGGCAGCAGAGGCGGGATTGGCCTCGTCTGCCAGAGATCGGTCGGCGCCACCTGAAACCTCAAGAATTTGCGTGTCAGGATACCCGCTTTTGACCAGCGCTTCACGTGCGCGATCTGCGCGCAGAGCCGAAAGCGTCCAGTTGGACATCACATTCGTAGTCTTTCCCTTGTAGGGAGCCGCGTCGGTATAGCCGATAATCGAGATACGCTCGGGCATCGGTGAAAGCCATTTGGCAATTTCACTAAGCATGGCGAGGCCAGCCTTGTTCGGCGTCGAGGAGCCCAGATCGAACATTGGTATGTTGTCTGTATCGCGCAACTCGATGCGGATCTCGTTGCGGCCAAAAGAGACATTCAGGTTGGCGCTCTGCGCCGCAAGCAAAGGATCGGATTTGACGGCATTGGTAATATTGCCAGCCATGTTTCGCACGGCGCTTTGTTCTGTCGCTGTGGCGTCTGTACCGATGATGCCGTTTTCTGCGGGTGTAGCGCCGTTTGCCGCGCCGATAGGGACTATCGTGGCGATCGCACTATGTTGCGTCACCCGTTTATATTGATGGGTTATCGGTACGCTGTCGATAGGAGAAGACGAACCGCGATGCGAATCGGGTATCGGCACCGGACCGGTCGTGTCGGAGAGATCATCGTCATCGATACGGTCAAAGCGGGTGCCCGATGTCGATGGAGCCGGTGGATTATCGATTGGCTTGGTCGGTGGGACGGAAGATTTTTCTTCGGCTAGCGGATTGAAGTATGAGGCGATTCCCAATCGTTGCTCATCGGTTGTCGCATTGAGGAGCCACATGACAAGAAAAAACGCCATCATAGCCGTCATGAAATCCGCATAGGCGATCTTCCAGGCGCCACCATGATGGGCCGCGTGATCGCCGCCAGTCTGGCGACGGATAATGACTGATGGTCGGTTTTTCTTCGCCATGTACTCTTACCGCGCCTGTCAGGCGCCTTTGAGATGCATCATACCAAGACGCGAGGCGGGTGTGCCGCTGAAAGAAGCACGGCCGGCATGGGTGAGGGCTATCGAGGTGTCGAGCCAGACCTCGCCACCCAGATCGCGCCAACGCTTGCAGAAGGTGAAGTCCTCGCTCAGATAGGTACCCGTCTCCTGATCGATGCTCCCATCGAAGAGAGCATGACACTCGCCACCCTGATCACCATTGGCGGCGTCAATGCGACGATACGCAGTTTCGGGATAATGCTTGATCATGGCAGTAACAGCCTGGCGGCTGATCATCATGAAGCCAGTTCCAGCGTAATGCGTCCTGAAAAGCGGCCCTTTTTCCCAGCTGGAATGCATTGCATCCGTTTCACCTACGTAGCGAAGCGAGGCGGTTTCCATCGCTTCCCCGCGGTTCAGGTTCTCTTGCGTGCCCTTGTCCCAGAAGCGGTCCTTGATCGGGTAAAGGCCAGCGATCACGTCCTTGTCTGCAGCCAGAAGTCTGGCAGGCGCTTCGGCAGGGAAGCCGATATCGGCGTCGACGAAAAGCAGATGCGTCGCGTCAGAGCGAGTGTAGAACTGATGTACGAGCGTGTTGCGTGCCCGGCTGATCATCGCGTCATCGCCCAGCAGCGAGAGCGTCATCGGGATGCGAATGATGCTCGTGCAGGCAATAATGGATTCCATATATTCCTGCGTGACCATGCCGCCAAAGCAGGGAGTGGCGATGAATATTTTCGCAGGCTGGTTTTCTGTCGGCTGCATGATCTTCCTGATCGCTTATAAGATACGGAATATCCGCAAAAACTGCGGAAAATCGAAAAGACCCGGTAGAGTGGGCTGATTTGCAAGGCTCGCGAATTTAATAGGTTCAAGACGTAAATGAATCGTTGCGCCACTCGCGGCGAGCAAGTTCGTCAAGCTCGGCGCATTCTCGACGTAGCAGCAAATCATTACGCTCTTTTGCTCGACGCTGAAAGACATCTTGCGTGGCTTTGTGGGTGACCGCCGCATGCAGAGCGGCGACACGCGCATTTTCGGCGCCAAGACGCGCCTGCTCGTGCGTTTCACGTGCCTGACCGATCGCATTGAGGCCGGTTGGAAACCAGGCACGGAAATCGTCAAGTTCGCTGCGTCCGATCTCGGCGATCTGCCGCTCCTCCGCCATCGTCTGTTCCGTTTGCTGAAGCTCGACAAGCGCACGCTGTTCGGCTTCACGTATGGTCAGGAGGGTTCTTGCGGCGTTCGTCTTTTCGGTCTCCTGTATCTTGATCAGAGTGAGAAGGGCACGTGTTCGCCGGGTCATCAGAGAGCCCCCTGTGATGCAAGAATATTACGCAGCGCCAGAAAACTGTCTTCCAGCGTTCGGTCTTCAGACCGTGCCTGACGCAGCAATATGTCCAGTTGTGGCGCTATACGCAGTGCCATGTCGGATCGGGCATCGTTACCCTCACGGTAGGCTCCCAACTGCACGACATCCTGAATATCCTCCCAGACCGCCAGAATGGCACGTGCTTCCTGGATCAGATGGTTTTCCTCCACCGAATTGCAGCCGGAAGCGGTTCTCGAGAGAGAGCGCAAGACGTTGATGGCCGGATATCGGCCAGCCTCGGCGATCCGCCTGTCCATCACGACATGACCGTCGAGTATGCCGCGCACGGCATCGGCCACAGGTTCGTTGTGGTCGTCGCCCTCAACCAGCACCGAGTAAATGGCTGTAATCTGTCCTGCAGGCTTGTCTTTGAGCGGAAGGCCGGGCCCCGCTCTTTCAAGAAGGCGCGGGAGTTCTGCGAACACACTCGGGGGATAACCGCGCGTTGCCGGGGGCTCGCCAGAAGACAGGCCGATCTCCCGCAGCGCGTGACAAAAGCGCGTTACGCTATCCATCAGGATCAGGACAGACTTGCCCTGATCGCGAAAATATTCGGCAATCGTTGTTGCGGTGTAGGCTGCTTCTCGCCGCATGAGCGGCGGAGAGTCGGAGGTGGCGACGACCACAATGGCTTTTGCGAGCCCCTCCGGGCCGAGATCATCCTCAAGAAATTCGCGCACTTCGCGCCCACGTTCGCCAACCAGGGCAATGACGGCGACGTCGCAGTCACTGTTGCGGGCAAGCATACCCATCAGGGTCGATTTTCCGACGCCCGATCCGGCAAAAAGACCAAGTCTCTGGCCTTCGCGGCATGTGGCAAAAAGATCGAGTGCGCTCACGCCCAGCGTCAGGCGCGGTCCAAGCCGGGCGCGTAGAGCGGCCTCTGGCGGTTTGGCTCTCAGATTGCAGTCGACGCCCTTGGGCGAAACTGGCGCCTTTCCATCGATCGGACGGCCCATAGGGTCGATGACGCGGCCTATCAGCCCATCATTGAGGGTGAGTGTAGCGCCGGTTTTCAGCTGCCTGTGATTGGTTGCATGGATATGAAACAACGCACGGCATCCAGCACCAAGCCCGTCGAGCGGACCGAAAGGCATTGCTATTGCGCGCTCACCACGAAAGCCGATGATTTCCGCATCGGTACTTCTGCCATCCAGACCGAGGAGAGCGACCCGATCACCGATACCGGTGAAATGACTCATTCCCTCAAGCGTAACAGAAAGCCCGATGACGCCTGCAATGCGCCCTTCGAGAGTCGCGATGGGGAGATCTTCGAGCGAGACATGCGTGCCGTCGGTAATGGCGCGGAGTTCCGCCATCATGTCGGCGAAAAAGCCCCCCTCGGGCGCATGGGGGTCAAGGGGTGACATCATATCGAGAGAGGCTGTGCCGTTCTGGGGGGATATCAAAACAGGGCCGAATAGACACTTGCTGACGATGAGGAGGAATTGTCATCGAAGAGCGCCAGAATGCCCTGTTTCGACGTGTCGCCGCCAAAGAGATCGAGCATGTTCGACGGCGTATCGACTGGTTGTGGATTGATTTGCAGCATTGTGAGATATTGCTCAGCATATTTCTGGATCTGGGCAGGTGTTTTCAGTTTGGTGAAATCTACCTTGCTCGTGAGCATGCGAAGCTGCTGATTGTAATCCAATGCCCCAAAGGTGGATGGATCGTATCCAGATACCGTCTCGACCACTTTCAATAATGTGCTGTCTGACATCAACTGGTTGATTGAGGTGACACTCGCCATTTTTCGCGTGAAGTAGAGCGCATTGCCGACGCCATTATCTGTGTTGTCGTCATTCGTCTCGAATTGCTGTTTCTCATAATCCGAGACGATCTGGTCGACCGAAACGCCATTGACCGTGCTCTTGACCGTAGTGTCTGTCGTCAGAACGGTTTGTGCCGGTTGACTGCTCGTGGAGAGCTGGGGAGGCTGGATTGAGACGGCATATTGTACGCCGTTGACCGTCGCTTTGAGCGTCGGGATGTCGTGCGAGTATTGGCCATTGACCTGAAGAAGATTGCCCGAATCGTCAAATCCCACAGAAATCAGTGTGCTGCTGACATTCGAACCGTAGGGGTCAATGATATAGGCGTTCCAGCTATCCGGTGAGGAAGGATCCTGAGCCCATTTCACAGAGAGATAGGTGCGACCGAGCGAGATATTATTGGCGTCGTTGGTCGACTGGGCAGGATCGAATGGCGCAGTGACATAGGTTTGTCCGGTCCCGCCGAGCGTGCCAAGCGTGGCGGATGGCATGGTCAGTGTCGTGATGGACGAATTGACGTTCTGCAAGCTGACGGCCTCACTGGTGCTGCTCGTCTGATAGCTGTTGCCTGCCATAGCGACGCCGCTCGCAGTGCCAACTGTCCCGATGGCAACCGAGACCGATTGGCCGCTTCCCTCGGCGTCATTCAGTGTGATGGGAAGTGAGAGCCCACCCGAGGCGCTGGCGGCGATTGCCTTGCCGGTCAGCGTATTGGTAGCTGAGGCTAACGTGCCGTCACTGTTGAACGTGACCTGAAATGCATTGGCAGCGACGAGAGCATTACCGTCGGCATCGTAGGCGGACACACTCCAACTCAGAGGATCCGAGCTGCTTTGCAGCCATTTGAGGGCAACCTGATGCGGCGCAGAGAGATCGTCATAGGCCGTGACACTGGGCGACGTGTAGCTCTGCCCTTTTGCGTTGGCCGATGGGAGGGTCGCCGCCATCGTCAGTGTGTTTGTCGGTGTGTAGGTCGTGCTCAGCGCGGTAGAGCCACTTCCATTGATGAAAGTCGTCTGCGACGAACTGCCCTTGTTCTTTCCCCAGACCGCGAACGCATCGGCGAAGGCAAGCCATGTCGCATTCTGCGACGTGCGCGCCAGAGAGGTGCTTGAGGTCGGGTCCTGGGTCAGAAGGTCCTTTATGAGTGCTGTGGCGTTGCTGTACTGACTCATCCCGAATGCGCCGAGAACGATCTGAAGGGACGAGTAATCTTTCAGAAGCGCATCGGCAGAGGTAATGCCGGAGGCTTTTTTCTCGAAGGCCGCCACAGCCTGCTTCGTTACGATATCGGTTTTCGCGTAGTTCGATGCGGCCAGGCTCTCATCCTTTATCGCGGAAAGATAGCTCGCGACAGGAGAGACGTTCGTGATGGCCATTCGACTAATCCTCGAATTTCTGCCCGTTCAGGTGTGGCCGAGCGTTGGGGGATGCCTCATGCTTCCATCTCTGGAAAAGGACAACGCGTTTCTGTGTGGTGAGGGGTGCGGTGCCGCCTGTTGTGCAACCCATTGACGCATGCTGATCCCAAACAGGATTAAGGCAAGAAGGTTACCAAGAGGTTTCCGGATAGGAAAAACTCCCCAGAGAATGCGCCCCTTGCGATCACGAGAAAGCTGCGGATCAGGTGATGGTCTCGATCGTCTTGATGCGCGCGCGCGGATAGATTTCTGCCTGTGAAAGCACCGGCACGGTCGGACGTACGCGCTCGACAATGGACCGCATGGAGTCTCTTACCGTGGAGGAAACAACGATGACCGGTACCTCGCCACTTGCCGACACGGCATTGAAGGCGTCGCGCAATTTGCCGACGAAACGGTTCAGCATCGATGGCGGCATGGCCAGACGTCTTTCATCTCCCTGGCCTGCGATATGGGTCGCGAAATCGTTCTCCCATTCCGGTGAGAGGGTGATCATCGGAATGTAACCACCAGGTCCTTCAAGTCCGCTGCAGATCTGTCGTGAGAGGCGTATACGGACATGACCGGTCAGTGCCTGTATGCCGCGCAGGCCCAGCCCGCTACCTTCCTGGATGCTTTCCAGAATGGTCGGCAGATCGCGTATCGATACCCGTTCGGCCAGAAGCGACTGCAGCACACGCTGCAACGTGCTGAGCGTCACTTGCGAGGGGATCAGATCGCTTACCAGCTTCTGCTGGTCCCGGGGCAATTCATCGAGCAGAGCCTGTGTTGCCACATAGGTCAGCAAATCGGGCAGATTTTGCCTGACCAGTTCACTGAGATGGGTGACGAGCACGCTCGCCGGATCGACTACCGTGCATTTCATCGCCACGGCGCGTGGCTTGAGAGCGGGGGCGATCCAAACAGCGGGCAGACCGAAGGCCGGTTCGGTTGTGCGGTCACCCTCCAGATCCGGAATGCCGCCCGAGGGCGTCATGGCCATCAGGCGGCCCGGACGAACCTCACCGGAACCGATCGTGATCTCCTTAAGTTTGATGACATAGCGCTCAGAGGGCAGAAGGATATTGTCCTGAATGCGGATCGGGGGCGTAATGAAGCCCATTTCGGAAGCTATGGTGCGTCTGAGGGCTTTGATCTGTTCGGTGAGCTGTGCATTGTCGCCATTGGTCATGGGCAAGAGACCGAAGCCGAGCTCGAGGCGCAAAAGATCGAGCTTGAGCACTTCCGAAATCGGGGTTGCGCTCGGCGGCGGCGCATTTTCCGTGACATTGTCTTCAGAAGGGTCCTGCACGGGTACCTTCCAGCGCCACCACGCCGCTGCGCCCGCCAAGCCTGAAATCGCCAGGAATGGCAGCGCAGGCAAACCCGGCATCAGAGCGAAGCACCCTGAAAGTACGGCGGCCATCGCCATTGGCTTGGGATTGCCACCAAGCTGACGCACAAGAGTGACGTCGGCCGAGCCTGCCGTTCCACCCTTGGTGACGACGATGCCTGAGGCAGTCGAGACGAGAAGTGCCGGAATTTGGGAGACAAGCCCGTCACCGACCGTCAGGGTGGTGAAGGTGCTGGCCGCATCGCCAATCGGCATGCCGTGACGAAGTACGCCGATGGCAAGCCCGCCTACGATATTGATGGCCGTGATGATGAGGGCGGCAATGGCATCGCCTCTTACGAATTTGGCCGCGCCATCCATCGCGCCGTAAAATGAGCTTTCATCTTCAAGCTCCTTCCGGCGCAGGCGGGCCGTGCGATCATTGATGGCGCCGGAAGAAAGCTCGGCGTCGATTGCCATCTGCTTGCCAGGCATCGAGTCGAGAAAGAAGCGTGCTGCGACTTCTGCAATACGGCCGGACCCTTTGGTGATGACCATGAAATTTACGACGAGGAGAATGCTGAAAACAATGCCGCCGATGACGACATCTCCGCCCATGAGGAAGCCGCCGAATGCGGCCACCACATGGCCTGCAGCGTAGGTACCCTCGCTGCCATGGCTCAGAATAAGGCGCGTGGTGGCAATCTCCAGCGACAGGCGCAGCAGGGTCGTCAGAAGCAGAAGTGTCGGAAAAGAGGTGAATTCGATCGGGCGTTCCAGAAACAGCGACACCATCAGGACGAGTACGGATGAGGTGATCGACAGGGACAGCCCGAGATCGAGAATGAATGTTGGAAGTGGAATGATCAGAATAGACAGCAGCAGCAACACGCCAATGGCCAGGCCCACATCGGTGCCAGGAATGGCCGCACGCCATGAGGACTTGTAACTGCCGCTGCGCCAAGATTCCGAAGCGCGCGTGGCCTGACTGGAAAGAGCTGAAAAAAGCTTGGTCGTGACAGCTTTGCCGGGATATGGCTTGAGGGCGCCGGGTCCGGGGCCGGAAGAGCCTTTCGCGGTGTCCAAGATATCCGTTTCCCTTTCCTGGGTTGAGGGCGAATCTCAGGGGGCGATGAACGCGCGCAGCTGGATTATTTTATGTCTGGTAGGGCAGTGTGCGCCTTGGCCGGGACGCAAATTCAAAAAGAGAGGTATCCCGAGTTCCTGAGCGAAGCAAGATATTAAGCGTGCAACGCCTAATCATCTGCTTATAGGAATTCGGGTTTTTAGAGCGATGGTTGATCCAATGAGACAGGACATGAACAGCGTGAATGGGCATGAAATTCCATCGTCGCTTTCGGCTGCTGCCCCCCCGCCCGAAGAGGTGGGGTGGTGGAAAATTCCCGGCTCACCGCCTGACGCCGCAAGGTTTTCGCAGTCATGCGAAGAGCTGTTCCTTTCCAGGAACGGTGTTCTCGGGCTTCAGCGTATTCTTGAAACACTTGCCGTTCATCAGGATGAGGCGCTTTTGTCGCTTTCGGGGGCGATCCTCGTTCTGCGGCATTCTGTTCGTTACGATATCGTCGATCTTCTGCTGAAGAATGTGCTGCGTCTCCTGCCGGATAATGTCGTTGCCCATTGCTTTACGGCGCATCTTTGTATCGTAAGGGGCGGTCTGGCTGAAGGTTGCGCGCATTTCGCCACGCTTATGAGCCGATATCCCGGACAGAGAATCGAGATTGGCGAATTTGTCTCGATGTCGCTGTTGGAGGTGGGTTATCCTGCCGAAGCGCTGAATGTCACAATGTCGCTCCTCCGGGCAGGAGACGTCAGTGTCTCGCTATTGAACAATGCCGGGTGCGCGCTGGAGCGGCTCAACCGGTCGACCGAGGCGCTGGCGCTTTATGAGCAGGCGCTCAAGATCAATCCTCATTCGCAGGAGGTCGCTTTCGGCTATGCCTGTTCGCTGATTAAGGCAGGGCAGTTCGCACGCGGCTGGCCTGTGTATTTCAATCGTGCACTACAGGTGAGCGCCTGGCAGGAAAGCCTGCGTGGGCGGCAACGGCTGAGGCCGGAAAGCGATCTGGCTGGGAAGCGAGTCCTGTTGTTTCAGGAGCAGGGGCTTGGCGACACGTTGCAGTTCATACGTCACGCATCGGTTCTGGTCGAGCGTGGGGCTGAGGTCAGTGTGCATGTGCCCGGCAGCATTTCCCGGCTGATAAGCCTGTCCTGCGACAACCTGACCGTTCTCGAGCCAAAGGTAATGCCCGATCTCGAAAGATTCGATTATGTCGCGCCGATCCCGGATCTCCCTTATCTGACCGGCATGTGTGCAGTTCAGGATATCCCTGTCAATGTTCCCTATCTTCGCGCCAGCGGGGAGGACATTGCCCGTTTTGAGGCGTTTCTGCCGCCGGGCAGGCCGCGCATCGGTCTGGTCTGGGCTGGCGAGCGCCGGGGGCGCTCCGAATTTGCTCTGGCAGATATGCGGCGTTCGATCAGTTTCGATGATATGGTGGCCGCCCTGCTTCCAATCGAGGCCGATATTGTGAACCTTCAATTCGGTGCGGCGCGCGACGCTCTGAAAGACTGGAGGGGCCAGTCCATATCGGACCCAATGGGTGACGTGTCCGATATGGCCGATACGGCAGCCATCATGCAGAATCTCGACCTCGTAATATCGGTCGATACGTCGCCGGTCCATCTCGCAGGCGCGCTTGGGCGCCCTGTATGGCTCATCAGTCGCTGGGACGCATGCTGGCGCTGGGGAGATGAGGGGCAGGGAAGCCCCTGGTATCCGACGATGCGTATCTTCCGCTCTCAGGAGCGAAGCTTTGGGCCCGTTCTGCAGGAGGTTGGAAAGGCGCTGCGCCTTTGGGTGGCTACGTGGCGGCCCCGTAAAACCTAGCCCGTCGGGCGGGCGAGGGGCGTGGGCGCGCTTCGATAGGAAGCGAGGCTGCGCCCACGCATGCCTGTCATGCCTGAATGATGCGGCGCGGGCTGCGTGAAGTGAGAGAGACCCATGAAGGGATGAAAATTCCTGACAGCAGGTGCCGCCGGGCTATAGGCAGCAATAAGGGTGTTGTCATCCGGTTTTTCGACCGGGGTTGAGATCGTTTTGGGGGGACTCCTGACGGGAGAAGGCGTTTTCACCTTTTCATCGTCGGGGATGGCCCAGGTTTCGAGCACTTTCCACTGATAGGGAGTTCCGATACCCGGTGTCTGTGAGTGATAGGCTGCTGCCGCACGGGGCCAGCTCCCCATCTTGTCGTGCATCTGGATGAGGAAGCGCCCGGCATAGAGGGCGTTGCTGACAGGGTCAAACGCCTGATCGAGCGATCCGAAAGCATCGGGATGCTGCTGCAGATTGACCTGCATGCAGCCGACATCGATCGAGGTAATTCCCTGATTTCTGAATTCCGTTGCGGCAATGATGGCTTCGGCCTTGCTTGCGTAATAATGCCCGGTACCATTGGCCATGATCGTCCACGGCCAGGCGGAAAGACGACCGTCAGGCTCTGTCTTGCCGCTTTCGACCCGGCTGATGGCGTAGAGAAAGCCATCCGGAATATGATAGGCGCGTTCGGCCTGACTGGCAGCGTCGCGGCAACGCTCGCTTTCCACACCTTGAGCGTGGGCGTGGGAAAGAGATGGCTGTGCAACCAAAATCAGGCTCAGAAAGCGGTATTTAAAAAAAGATCGCATAATTCCGGCGATAATCAGAAATGGGATTCCGTGTTGCTACGGCTGAACTCGGAGAGCGCAAAATCGGTTTCCAGACGGCGTCTCGTGCCGACCCGGTGAAGATGCAATGCACCGTTACAGGATCATGACGCGACCTGACAATCTGTATCGCATGTCGTGTGTAAAAAACGTATGAAATTATGGAACCCGCAGCAGGGCTCCCGTCTCGAAACTGTTGAAAGTTGCAAACACGTATCGTAGGTTCCGCCAACACGCGGCAAGGAAGCGCATTGCACCGAGGCGCTGCACATTATCCAATTGTATAGAATTAATTGTCATAAGCAGCATTATCGTCCGGGTGCCCGTCCAGACGGTGCCAATTTCAAGAGATAATATGGATGGGGGTCATTTTGGCTAAGCGCTGGCTCGGATTTGCGCTGTTTCTTGCAGTGGCAGTGCCCGTATTGGGTTACGCACCGGCCTCATGCGCAACATCGGTGCGTGTAAAAGATATTGTCGATTACGAAGGCGTCCGGGACAACCAACTGGTCGGTTATGGCCTTGTGGTTGGCCTCAGAGGAACAGGCGACCGTCTGACAAATACCATTTTCACCCGTGAAACACTGATCAGCATGCTCAACCGTCTGGGCGTGAATATCCGTGATCGTGAGGTGCAGCTTCAGACGCATGACGTGGCCGCGGTCATGGTCACAGCAACGCTCCCTCCTTTTTCGCATGGAGGCGGGCGTATCGACGTGACCGTATCGGCCGTGGGTGATTCCCGCGATCTTGCAGGCGGCACGTTGCTGGTGACGCCCCTTCAGGCCGCCGATGGTGAGGTCTATGCCGTTGCACAGGGATCGCTGGTGACCAACGCCTTTGCGGTTGGTGGGGCTGCAGCTTCCGCGACCCGCAATATTCCGACGACCGGACATATCGCCAATGGCGCCGTGGTGGAACGCGAAGTGCCGGTTGTGCTGGGCAATGGTGGCATCATCCACCTGTCATTGCGTAATCCGAACTTCACCACAGCGAACCGGATCGTCAACGCCATCAACCGCTCGATCGGACGCGGCATGGCACGCATGGATGATCCGCGTACGATCGCCGTCAATATGGCAGGGCGTGATGCGCCCTCTCTGCTCTATCGCATAGGCGATCTGATGGTCGAACCGGACACCATGGCGAAAGTCATTGTGGACGAAGCAAGCGGAACGATCGTGATGGGAGACAATGTGCGGATCAGTACGGTAGCGATTGCCCAGGGCAATCTGACGATTCAGGTCACTGAGACGCCGCTCATCGCACAGCCTGCTCCTTTCTCGAACGGGACGACAGCCATCGTGCCGCGAACCCAGATCGACGCGAGCACAGACAGTTCTCACCGCCTGGGTATTCTGCGCGAGGGACCAACCCTCGCAAGTCTCGTTTCCGGGCTTAATGCGCTGGGTATGGGGCCACGTGATATGATCAGCATTCTGCAGGCAATCAAGGCCGATGGCGCGTTGCAGGCGGATCTGGAGGTTCGATAGAATTATGAGCGTTTCAGTTTCGGCACTCGGCGCTGCCTCATCCAGTCGCGATATTGCCCAGAATGCCGCGCGACAGGCCGCCGATCAGGCGCGCCTGGACAAGGCACGTGAAACCGCCGTCTCCTTCGAAGGTGTCACCCTGGGGGAATTGCTCCAGCCGATGTTCGACACGGCCGATACGTCTGACAGCGTATTTGGCGGTGGCGCTGCAGAAAAGCAGTATCGCTCGCTGCAGGTGCTTGAGATGGGCAAGGAGATCGCCAAAGGGGGCGGTGTCGGCATTGCTGACAGCGTCTATCGTCAGATACTTGCGATGCAGGAGAAGGCATCCTCATGAGTGCCGATCCAGAGAAGGAAGCCATTCGGTCGTTGCGTGCCGTCGCGAAACTGAAGGGGACGCTTGAAGCTGAGAATGCTGCATTGAAGGCGGGCAGGCCTGAGGCAGTTGCGGCGCTTCTGGCAGAGAAAGCCCGGAATATCGACGCCTTGGACGCGGCCCTGCTGCGCTTTGCAGAGGCAGGGGGAGACAGGAAACAGCTTGACGCGTCCATTGCCGAGTTCGGTCAACTGATCAACGAGAACCAGACTTTGCTTGAGTCTTCCGTAGAGGCCCAGACGCAGTTCATTCAGTTGATCTTCAGTAATGCCGATGACGAAGAGGCAAAGGGTTACGGCGCCACCGGGCGTTATGCGACGACTTCTTCGCAGGGAGGGGGGCTCACCCTCCAGAGCGATATATGAGTCGGCTGACGCGCTCCCTGGTTGCAGGGGTGTCCCTGATGATCCTTACCGCCTGCCAGTCGCCGGCAAAGCCCTATCTCGATATGGGGCGGCGTATTGCCGAGGCCGGGTTCATTGCGCATCCTGCGGACACGACGGCGCGTTACGCGATGATGAATACGTTGCCGCCGGGCGTGATGACGTATCGTGAGTCACCTTCGGGGCTGGTCTATCTTTATGCAGACCCTATTGGGTGCGGCTGCGTATATATGGGAACCGACGTCGCCTATGCCTATTTGATAAACTCGACGAAAGTAGTGAAGGGACGCCACAAACCGATCAGGAATGTTCCGCCTATCCCGGAAATGTCGGCGGAAAACAGACGCGACACAGCCTTATGGGATTGGAGCGCCTGGTCGCACAGGGCCGATCCTGGTGCGACTCAGCCCCGTTATGTCAGCGGAGCCTATTGGTAAGGATCTCCTAGCGGGTCGGTCCTCCAAGGAAGGTATTCTCGAACCGTTGTTTCGGCTTGTTTAGAGGCCTGATCTCTTGAGCTGAAGGCTTGCGCTTAGTTTCATCGGTCGGATTTGACTTGGATGGCGCAGAAGGCTCCGCAGCTGCAGAAATCCCGGGTGAGGGCTCCTCTATCTCGGCGGAAAATGAAGCGGACTCTGCATCGTCGGTCGGTTCGTCGATAAGCGGCGATTCGATCTTGCGAAGAATGTCGAGCTTCAGATCTGCCGCATCGTCGAGAAGTTTTCCGAGCGCCTGCTCGCGTGTCGAGGCTTTTCCCGTCAGTTCGGTCAGTTTCTCAGCCTTTGAGTCGGCGCGATCAACCAGCGTGTCGAGCTCGGAGCTGACGATTTTTGCCTGTTCGATGGTGCGCGTCAGAGGGCGTCCGCTCACTTGTCCCGCAACACGTAGTTTTTCTACCCCGTCATGAGCATTTTTGATGCTCGTCTCAAGTTTTTCGATAAGCTTGAGCAGGCTGGCCCGGTCATTCTTCAGCGATGAGAGACTTTTGCTGATATGGAAATTGAAAGCGATGCCCAGCAAGAGAAGGGCAGAGAGAGCGATCTCTATGAATATTTGTGCCTGCGCCAGCATGGTGGGTCATCCTTCTTACGATCGGCCCTGAAACGGGCGGCATGATGCACTTTTCTGCCCTTCAATCATAGGGAGTTGGCTCGCTTGGGCTGTGGGTATGCGGGCTGTCATCCGGAACCAGTCTTTGATCGATCTTCACTGCGGCTCTTCCGCTTATCTGGCCGAGATGCCCCTCGAACAGGGAGGTCTGGTTGCATTGCAGGGTTACAGGAAACGAGCCCTTGGCCTTTTGCGGGAAAAGGATCTGCATGCCGGGCTTCATGTCGAGAAGCTGAGCAAGGGAAATCGACTGCTCTTCCAGAACAGCGAGGACTTCCGCATCTGTTTCCATGATCTCGGAAATCAGATGATCTTCCCATACGGAGTCACGACCGAAACGCTCGCCCATGAATTGTTGGGAGAGGAGATCGCGTACCGGTTCAAGCGTTGCATAGGGAATGACGAGATCCATGTTCCCGGTTCTGTCTTCCATATCGATATGCATCTTCGATGTGACCACCGCATTTGATGCGCGAGCGATGGCAGCGAAGCGGGAACTGACCTCCAGTCGCTCGAAGATCAGCTCGACCTCGCATACAGGGCTGAAAGCAACGGAAAGCTCTTTCAGGGCGAGAGAAACCAGCTTTTCAATCAGCGCACGCTCTATGGCGGTATGCGGGCGCCCCTCGATCCCCGAATGGCCCCTGCCACGCTGCCCGCCCATGAGGATATCGATGATCGAGTAAGCCAAGGCCGAATCGATGACGACAAGGCCGAAATTCTCCCATTGCACCGCCTTGAATACGGCAAATAGGGAAGAAGACGGAACACTGTTCACGTAGTCGCCGAAGCACATGGAGCGCGTGTACTCCATGGTTATTTCGACGTTGTCATTCGTGAAATTGCGCAGGCCCGTTGTCAGAAGGCGTACAAGCCGATCCAGAACGATTTCGAGCATGGGCATGCGCTCATAGGCGACAAATCCCGCCCTGATGATGCGCTCCATACCCGATTCATGACGTTCCGGCAGATCACTGAAGGCGCCACCCAGAAGATTGTCGATCTCGGACTGATCGAGCATTTCGTGAAGGGTATCGCCCGTTGCAAACGCCTCGTCATTCTGGGCATCGTCATGTTCGGAACTAAGAAATTCCCGATCAAAATCCCCGTTCTCTCTGGAAAAAGGCGCGTTTTCTTTATTCATTATGTGACTCTGCCCAAATAGAAGTCCAAAATACCCCGGCCTAGATACGCCTACTGGATCAAAAACTCGGTGATATAGAAATTGGTGACCTTGAGGGGGGCGACCTGAACTCTCAGGCGACGCAGCAGAGTTTCACGTAGACGGTATATGCCATTTCCCCGAATTTCCTGAGGGCGGGTTTCGTGCAGATAGGTTTGGAAGATATCCTGGATTTCCGGGATGAAGCGCTTTAACGACGCTTCACTCTCTTTGCCTTCGATTTCCAGTTTCGTCGCCATTTTTACATAAACAGGGCGGCTGTCACCGTTGTCGAGGCTCGAAATAACCGCAGGTATTGTCAGAAAAGTCGTATGCTGCGGGGCAGTGGAAGCCGTCGTTGAGCTCGCAGATTTGTTCTGTCCAAAGATCCACCCTTTCTGGATACCCAGATAGGTGCTGCCCCCCAGAAGGCCGATGGCTAGAATTCCTGCAATAATTGCAAACCGTCTTTTTTTCGGGTGGGCAACCTTACCCAGTCGGTCGTCGTCGACAGGATTGATGTCGAGGGCGTCATCGAATTGGGATTCACTCATGGGATAGAAGCTCGAAAAAAGTTTGCCGAAGGAAGAATAAACTCTGGCAGCAGGAAAATCTGGGAGTTTTTCCAGTGAGATGGAGACATTTTTGCATTGGGAATATCAGGTTGATATCTGCCACAAGGCAAACTAGACCGCCCGGATTAACATCTTGTCAATGCAGCCGACTCTCCTAGAGAGCCGGCTTGCGTAAGTTGTTTTGCTGGTCGGATTATTGCTTCATGGCGATTGTGGTCTGCAACAGCGTGTCAGCTGTGGTAACGACCTTCGTATTGGCGGAATAGGCTTCCTGCGCAACGATAAGCGCTGACAGATCGCTCGTCAGGTTTGTCGTTGAAGATTCCGTATAGCCGACCGACAAAGTGCCCGTACCGTTTTCGCCAACGACACCGATTGTTGGATTCCCGGAGGCCGTGGTTGCCGTGTAGGCTTGGCCGTCAACGGCATTCAGGCCATTGACGTTGGCGAAATTGGCGAGGGCGATCTTGCCGACGAGCTGCGATGCGCCATTGCCGAATTGTGCCATGACCGATCCATCGCTCTGGATCTGAACACCTTCGTAGCTACCCGAATTGACGCTATCGGAGGTGAGGGCGGTCGTATCCAATCCAAGCGTGCTGGAAGTGGAAAGCAGGGGATTACTGCCATTTGTCAGAGAAGGGAGCGTGATGGTGTAGTCCGAGCCCGTGATCGACAAAGAGGTGGGGACGGGAGTCGATGTCGCTACGCCTTGGGCGTTGAAAGTGACAGAGCTGACGCCGCTCAGGACTTCACCGGTTGAGGCATTTACAGCCGAGACATTCCAAGTAGGCGGAGAGGCAGAAGTTTGCGACCACAGCACCGAAACAGGGATGGTGGATGAGGCTGATCCAGCTGTCGTAGGTATAGCCACCGGCGACGTCATGTAGCTCTGGTTCGAGCCTGTCGTCGTGCCGATCTGGGCGCTGTTCTCGGTTGCGGTCTGATTGGTCGTGTTGAGGGTCAGGCTCGTTATGGCGCTTTTGCTCGCTGTGCCAGTCGAGGCCGCCATAATGGTGCCACTGGTCCCGCCGATGGTCCCAAGAGAGAGATTCATCGTCTGGGTAGTGTTGGTCCCATAGGATGCTGTGATTGGCAGGGTAACGGCAGCGCCGCTCGTGGTCGAGCCGACAGTGGCTCCGCTCGAGTTCGTAACGCTGGCCAGCGTGCCGTTGCTGTTGAACGTGACATTATAGGTGTTGCTGGCTTGGTCGATATCGCCTGTGCCATCGGCATCATAGGCGCTCGCGGTCCAGACCAAGGGATTGGTCGTGCTCTGTTGCCAGGTTAGGGCAACATGATGCTCTGTCGCGTTGGTATCATACACCGTCACGGGCGCCGTCGTGTATGTTTGCGCATCTGACGCGGTATATTTCGAGGCGTCTGCTGGCATGGTGCCAACCGTGGCCGTCAGGCTGATCGTGTTTGTCTGGGGGGGGCGATAGCTGATATTATCGACGTTGATAGGACTGAGTGTCGTACCCAGCTGCCCTGTTGTGGGGTCGACCATGTAGCCGTTGAGGTAGTACCCGCTTGTATTGACCAGATAACCCTGGTTATTTTGGGAAAATTCCCCATTTCGTGTAAAATAGCTGCGGTTCTGGAACTGTGTTGTGCTGGTATTGCTGATGCCAGTCGGCTTCGATACAACAAACAGGCCATTGCCGGATATGGCTGAAGCAAGACTGTTGCTTGTGCTCGTCGGGGTGCCCTGATTGTCGACGTGCTGCACCGTCACTGCCGAGACGGAATCTGAAATATCTGCCGACGCTGTGCTGCCAATCAGGGAACCGGCGACAAAATTCTGGAATGAGGTTGTATCAGCCTTGTAACCGACGGTCTGGCTGTTCGCGATGTTGTTGCTCAAATTGGTGAAGGCTGTCGATTGCGCGTTAATGCCACTGACAGCGGTCGTAAGGGCGTTGAAAACTGACATCTGGTATCCTCGACTGGTGCGCCGCAGGGTGCTCCGCCTACCCGAAGGGGATAAAAATCGCGAAACATCCGAAGATGAAATGAAGGGTTATCACTTATAAAATGCCCGCCCGCACGTGGGTCAGGATGGTAGTCAGTCTCTTCACCAAAGAGCTGATTAACGTTCCCTATGCGACATGAAGCCTGGCGAGACCTATGGGTAGCACGCATGGAGGGAAAAGCAAGCGTTGTTACGTTGTGGCGCGCGCGCCTCTGGTCAACCGGGTCCGTAGAGAGGCGCTAATATAACGTTAAATTACTACAATCTTTTTTTTCTAACTTTTAAAAAATAGACTTATGAAAACTTTCTGTTAATTAGTATTGGCTTCACATGAGATTGCGATTGACTTGAGGGGATTGACGCTCTGAGCCTTCGTTAAGGCGAGTGGGCGTTCGATTGTCGGTATCGTCATCGCGTGGTGAATGGCGAGGATGGAACGTTTGGTCTTCATCCAGCCGGGGGTATTTCGCTTGCTGGCACCGCCTGAAGGCGCGATTTTCCTTGGTTTTTTTGTTTTCCTTACAAAATGAAAATGTTCAAGAGTGGGATCTTTTTTCGGCTTGTCCCGCTTATGCAAAACTTAAAGTGCCAGGCAGATCGCGGATCTGAACACTGGAATTTGGAGAATAAAGCAGATGCTGAAGTCGTGGCCTGGTGGCTGGGCGGATTCCAAGGCAAAACTTGGAGCGCTGGAGCGTGCGCTCGCCTTTATCGAATTCGATCTCAAGGGCCAGATTCTTGACGCCAACGAGAATTTTTGTGCGGCTATGGGTTATAGGCTGGACGAGATCGTTGGGCGGCACCATTCGCTTTTTGTCGATGAAAAATTCAGGATCACACGCGAATACGCCGATTTCTGGGTCAAGCTCTCGTCTGGAGAGGCTTACTCCCAGGAATGCATTAGGCTTACCAAAAATGGTAACGAAGTGTTGCTACAGGCGAGTTATAACCCGGTGCGCGACATAACTGGAAGAGTGTATAAAATCGTCAAGGTTGCGGCTGTGGTGACAGAGGCCGCTATGTTGCGTGCCGACACAAAGGGCAAGCTCGACGCCATTTCGCGCACAGGCGGTAATAGAATTTCTGCCGGATGGCACAATTTTGACGGCGAACGAAAATTTTCTTGAGGCGATGTCTTATACGCTCGAAGAAATCGTCGGAAAGAATCATAGAATCTTCATAGATCCGCCCATTGCGCTAAGCGCTGACTACGCGGCGTTCTGGGACAAACTCCGTGAAGGGGGCTACGTTCCCCTCGAATGCAAACGGCTGGATAAGAACGGTAATCATGTCTGGCTGCAGGCCTCTTATAATCCGATTTTCGACATGTATGGTCACGTCGTCAAAGTGGTTAAATATGCCACCGTTATTACAGGGCGTGTTCAGGCAATCGACAGTATAGGGAGAGGGTTGGCGAAGCTGGCCGACAATATCCTGAGCTTCAGGATGAATGGCGGTATCGACCCGACCTATGAGAAGCTGCGTGAGGATTTCAATCGGGCTATCGCCAGGCTGGATGTGACGCTCGGCGGGGTCTGGGCGGCAGTCGGGACCGTGGCGAATGGCGCCAACGAGATTGTTGTCGCTTCCAATGACCTGGCTCAGCGCACGGAATTGCAGGCGGGCAACCTCGAGCGTACAGCGGCGACTCTAGATGACATTACGGCGCGTGTCGCTCGCAGCGCAGGAAGTGCCAAAAATGCCGCTCACTCTGCATCAATGGCCCGGGTCGATGCGCTCAAGGCCCATGATGTCGTTAATGAAGCCGTAGCGGCAATGGAGAAGATGAAAGAGGGTTCCAAGGCGATCTCGCAGATTACGGGCATGATCGAGCAGATCGCTTTTCAAACCAATCTTCTCGCTCTCAATGCGGCTGTCGAGGCAGCCCGTGCCGGTGAGGCTGGTCGCGGGTTTTCCGTCGTTGCAACTGAAGTGCGTGCGTTGGCTGAGCGCTCCGCAAAGGCCTCGAAGGAGATCCGTGTACTGATTGCTGAAGGGACGGCGCATTCAGATCGGGGCGCTCAGTTGATTGTCGATGCCGGAAGCGCATTATCCGGCATCGTCGGGCAGATTTCCGATATCGATACGGTTCTCTCCGAGATTGCTCATGGCTCGGTCGAGCAGGCCGAGGGTCTGGGCCGGGTCAATGAGGCAGTCGGCCAGTTGGACCGTGTGACACAGCAGAATGCGGCGATGGTGGAAGAGGCAACGGCGGCTGCGAACAGCCTTGAAGGCGAAGCCGGGCGTCTCAGGGGGCTCGTAGGGGAATTCACTCTCTCCAATGAACTGATGTCCGCCGAGCTGTCATTGCATTAAAGGCGTGACGCCCTGCCGCATGGTGGCCTGAAAAAGGAGGGTACGACTCTCCCGAAGGGGGCCGCCAGCGAAACCTTTCCGAAACCATTTCACATTAGAGCCGATCGGTAAGCCTGCTTCATCCTGTTCGGTAAGGCAGGCCTACCAGTCGATCTGGCCGTGCGCGGTCGTATTTTCATGCGGAACGGATAAAGATGAACCTGCTGGCTTCTCTCTCCATAGCGTCTGGCAGCCTGAACGTTATCGAGGCGCAATACGCCGTCACGGCCAATAATGTCGCCAACGCCAGCACGACCGGTTATGTGAAAGAGACGGTTGCGACCCTCTCCTCCGTTGCGGGTGGGATCGGAGCCGGAGTGCGGCTGGGCGGCACTCAGCTCTCAATCAACCAGGCTCTTCAATCGTCGCTCTATCGACAGAATGCAGCGTCGTCTTCCTATACGACGATGAGCAACTCACTGGCGGCGCTCTCTGCGGTGCAGGGATCGACGTCGGCTGATTCGGGCAGCACCGCGACGCTCACTGATCAACTCGGCAATTTGCAGAGCGCCCTGATCTCGCTCACGTCTACGCCGTCGCAAAGTGCGTCGCAGACTGCGGTGGTGAACAAGGCATCCGCTTTGACGGACACGATTCACACTCTCGCATCGACCTATGCCACACAGCGGCAGGGCGCTGCGGATAGCGTTGTTTCAACCGTCTCGTCTGTCAATTCGGATCTGACGCAGATCGGCGCACTTTCCCAGCAGATCATGAAATTCAAGGGGTTGGGGCAGAATACGGCTGACCTTGAGAATCAGCGTCTGGGCGTGATGGCAGATCTGTCCAGCAGTCTGGATGTCTCTTTCACCACCAGCAGCAATGGCGACATGGTTGTGCGCACAGCGAATGGCACCCAGTTGCCGACGCGGCCCGATCAGATGGGGCTTGATAACAGCACACAGACCCTGCCAAGTGAAACTTGGCCTCTGACGACATCCAGTGTCACGCTCTCCAGCAGCTCCTACTATAGCCCTCAGGACAGCAATACATCTATTCCGGCGATCACTCTTGCGGGGCAGGATATTACGGGAAGTCTGACGGGAGGTAATCTCGGCGCCAATATTGCACTGCGCGATACCGTTTATCCGCAGATGCAAGCGCAGCTCGACTCGTTATCGTACACAGTCATGAATCGTTTCAGCAGTGCCGGGCTCTCTCTTTTCACGACCAGTGCGGGCGGGTCGAGCAATCTGCAGTCGTCCGATTTCACGAAGCCCGTCCCTGACGGGATCGTCGGTCTGTCATCGAGCCTGAGCGTAAGCGCCACATACAAGGCCACTCCGTCGCTTCTGACAACCACGACCAATAGTGACGGCACGACCAATTCGGGCGATACGAGTGTCATCAGCAATGTGCTTTCAGTCGGGTTCGGCTCAGACCCCGACGATGTGAGCGGAGCACTTTCGGCGCCATCGTCGGGTTTGGGTGCGAATGGCATGCTCTCTACGGGGTATACCGGTGGGCAGGGATTGCTGGCACTTTCCACGGCGCTGACGTCTAATCAGGGCGCGACGATCGCTGCCGCAAGTTCGGGAGTGACCTCGAGTTCCGCTGTGCTGACCCTGCTCCAGACAAAGGTTGCCGACGTGTCCGGGGTGAATGTCAATGACGAGATGGCCAAGACCGTAGCGCTTCAGAACGCTTACACGGCCAATGCAAAGGTCATCTCGACTGTGCAGACCATGTTCAATGCGCTTCTGAGCGCGATTCAGTAATTTCTCCCGGAGCGAGCGATGAGCAACGCGATTAATCAATATGGTGGGTCCGCTCTCTCGCTCATTCTCGAAGCGGGTGTGAAGGAGTTGACCGCGCAGCAGGAAACGGCGACCTGGCAGAGCAGCACCGGGATCGTCGCGGCGACCTATGCCGATCTTGGCTCGTCCCGGGCCACAGTTCTGGACCTCACGCCCAAGATCACCCAGGTGCAGTCCTGGCAGTCGAACATCTCGAATGCGCAGACAACGCTCTCTGTGACCGCCACGTCGCTGAACCAGCTGGTCTCCCAAGCTCAGACCCTGTCGACGAACCTGCTCGGGGTTTCGGGTACAGCGACCACGAGTCAGGTTGCTGCGGCGTCGGCTGCAGCGCAAGCTGCGCTGGCGAGCATGAAGACGCTTTTGAACACGAGCGATGGCACCAATTACGTGTTTGCTGGCACCGATTCGACGACTTCGCCCGTGAAAGGGCAGACGGCGCTTTCTGATACGTCCCTGGCTCAGCAGATTGCTGCCAGCGTCAAATCGGTGTCCAGCACAGGGGCGAGCAGCGTCCTCACGCAGATTACTGGCCTGGCGGCTTCAAACGATCCCTCAGTCTCGGTTTTCTCTTCTGCACTTTCTGTTTCGGCTTCTCAGGCTGTGAGCGGACAGCGTTCCATCATGACTGGCACAAACAGCTCGACGTCTATCGGGATTGTCGCCACGCAAGCGTCGACAACTTCGGCTGCGTCTTCCACCTCGACCGGCTCGCCCATACGCGATCTCATGCGTGACCTTATGGCGGTGTCTGCCATGAATGGAATGTCGTCCGAGACGCCTGGGTTTTCGGATCTTGCCAAACAGATTTATACGTCACTTGGCACGACCATCAGCCAATTGACCGAGCAGGAAGGCGCCGTTGGCGGTACGCAAAACAGCCTGACAGCCCAGACGACGTTGCTGAATGGGGTCAATACCATGCTTGAGACACAGCTTGGTAACGCGCGCAATGCCGATATGGCGACCGTTGCGACGAACGCATCGAATATCAAAACGAGCCTCAACGCCTCTTATATACTCATTTCGAACATGAAGGGCATGACGCTGGCGGATTACCTTTGATCGTGCATCCGGAAGGAAGCGCTGAGTCCCTGCAACTAGCCGGTCGTCTGGACGAAGCACGGCACGCTTATGAAGCACGGTTAAAGGTCGATCCCAGCGATTCGAAAACCCTGTGCAATTATGGTGGTCTTCTGAATCTCCTGAACCGTTTCAACGAGGCGATGGTCTTTCTGATACGAGCGGTTCAAAACGATCCGGCTCTTGCAGATGGCTGGTCGAATCTGGGTAACAGCTTTCTGCATCTCAGCCAGTATGAGAACGCGATTGCTTGCTACCGTAACAGCATCCAGCTTCACTCAACCCATGCTCTGGCGCTGAGCAATATGGGTGTTGCCCTTGATCACCGGGGAGATCACGCGCTGGCGTTGCAGTTTCATCGTCTTGCAATCGCCGCTGCGCCCGAAAATGCCTATAGCCGCACCAATCTTGCCGTATCTCTGTTGCAGAGCGGTCAGTATCTGGAAGGTTTCAGGGAATATGAGCATCGATGGACCGCACAGGATTACCTGAGCTTTGATCTGAAGAGACCTCGCTGGACCGGGTCAGTGGCGCCCGGGCAAACCTTGCTGATCTCCACCGAGGGTGGATTTGGTGACGTAATCCAGTTTTCGCGATTTGCCGACCAAGCGGCCCAGCGCGTGGGGCGTGTAATCCTGCGGGTACGGCCGGCATTGGTATCGCTTCTCCAGGATTCCTTTCCGGATCACGTGGTTTCGAGCGAAGACGACGCGATGCCGGCCCATGATCTTGAGTGTCCTGTGCTCAGTCTTCCCATGGCTCTGGGGACGACACTCGAGACAATCCCCCTTGCCCAGGGCTATCTCGTTCTCGACCCAGTCAAGCGGGTATTCTGGAAGCAGAAGCTCGCTGACGATATGAAGCAGGGTGACGGCAAGTTTTTGCGCGTGGGGCTCGTCTGGGCTGGAGCGCCTCATCCGGAGATACAGGCGGCCTTTCTGGCTGACGGAAGACGTTCGACCGATCTGTCGACCTTCGGGCCTTTGGCAGCGATACCGGGCGTCGCTTTCTATAGCCTTCAGATCGGCGAAAAGGCATTCCAGGCGAGTGTTCCGCCTGCTGGCATGCGCCTGATCGATCATACAAGCTTCCTGCATGATTTCAGCGATACTGCGGCGCTGGTCGGAGAGCTGGATCTGGTGATTGCCGTCGATACGTCGACCTGCCACGTCGCTGCTGCGCTCGGCAAGCCGACTTGGCTTCTTTCTCGCTATGATCAGTGCTGGCGATGGCTCTCGGGGCGTATAGGGTCACCTTGGTATGATTCGGTGAGGATCTTCCAGCAGAACGTTCCGCTCGACTGGAGCGGACCGGTTCTTGCAATGAAGGAAGCCCTGGCTATGTTCTGCCAGCAGCACACAGAGCGCCAAACAGAAGCTGTTTGAAAAAATCTGGAAAAGTTCCCGATACGATGCTCGCATTGCGCAACGGAACGTTGTAGGCTGTAACCGGTCCGTGATCATACGAGGCGATGACAAAGCCTCCAGCCGATTTACGCTTCCAAAAGGAATTATCGCTACTGCTATTTTACACGATGCAGAACGCGCTCGCGATCTGCAGTGATTTCCGCGCTATTACACCATTCAAAAAGAGATGCTTTGATTTTGAGCATCAGGAGCACGTCTTAAAATGATGCGATCGCTTGATATTGCGAATACGGGCATGCAGGCCCAGACGACGAATGTCGAGACGATCTCCAATAATATCGCCAATATGACGACCACCGGGTACAAGCGCCGTCGTGCAGAATTTCAGGATCTTATCTATCAGGATCTTCGTCGCGCCGGGACAATGAGTTCGGATACCGGTGACCTTGTGCCTGCAGGGGCGCAGGTCGGTCTTGGCGTTCGCACGGCAGGCATTTACCGTATCAATGAGCAGGGTACGCTGGAGCAGACGGGCAATTCGCTCGATCTGGCAATCGAGGGACGTGGTTATTTTCGCGTAACCCTCCCTTCCGGCGAGTATGCTTACACCCGCGACGGCACTTTCTCCCTTTCGCAGGACGGCACCATCGTCTCGGCCGATGGCTACCCGCTTTCACCAAACATCTCGGTGCCGAATAATGCGGAAAACATAACGATCGATCAGTCCGGCCAGGTTCAGTATACGCTCTCCGGCCAGACCACGGCCCAGGTGGCTGGGCAGCTGCAGCTGGCAACATTCCAGAACGAAAATGGTCTCGCTGCCATGGGGCAGAATCTCTTTACCGAGACGACCTCTTCAGGCACGGCCAATCTCAGCACGCCGCAAAGCGAGGGATATGGCTCCGTGCGTCAAGGATTTGTTGAGGAATCTTCTGTAAACGTCGTGACTGAAATCACGTCGCTGATTACGGCCCAGCGTGCTTATGAGATGAACAGCAAGGTCATTACAGCTTCCAACGAGATGCTTCAGACGCTCACCAATCTACGGTAATGTCCTTATGCGCTGGCTCCTTCCGGCTCTTTCGACCGCGCTTGCACTGGTAGTCAGTTTGCTACCAGCAGGTGCAGCGACCTTGCGCCACGCCACGACGGTCTCTTCTGACAGCGTGCGTCTTTCCGATATCTTCTCGGGGCTGGAGCAGGGGCAGGATCGTATTCTTGGGCCGGGGCCTGCGCCTGGAGGGACGATCGAAGTCAGCGGACAGCAATTGATTGCCATTGCCGATCAATACGGCGTCGAATGGGAAGATCAATCAGCTTCCGCCTCCATAACGATAATGCGGGCTGGTCGTATTCTGGATGAAGCCTATTTCGATGCCTTGATCCGGAAAAATCTGCCCGAACTTGGTGAAGGGCCTATTTCCATTGCCCTTCGCGATTTTCATCCGCTGACCGTTTCGACCGATGAGCCTGAGCCGGTTGTTCTTTCCGATGTCAAATGGGATCAGCGCAGCGGCTGGTTTTCGTCGACTGTCTATCGCGCTCATCCAACCGGCGATCTGGCTTCCGATTCCTTCATGCTGACGGGCATTATTCATGCGACTCAGCGTGTTCTAGTTTACACGCGTGCGCTTCCGGCTGGCAGCGTGATCAGTGCCGCAGATGTGCGGATAGACGATTCCTATTCGGGCCATCTTCCTGCCAAGGCTGTCGTCAATGAGAGCGAAATCGATGGGTTGAGTGTCAGCCGTGGCGTTGTGGCGGGGGCTGCTGTCCTAGCGCAGGATCTTCAGCGCACGGTCGTCATGCATAAAGGCGATCCGGTGATGATAACCTATGAGGCTCCGGGGCTGAGGCTCACTATTGCAGGGCGCGCGATGGAAGATGCTGGTATCAGGCAACAGGTCAGGGCGCTGAACGAGGCCAGCGGCATGATCGTGAGCGGTCGGGTGACGGATGGATCCAATATCGCGGTAGAACTCAGCAGCCATCCGGTTCCTTCCGACCCCAATACGGCAAGACGTCTGGCTATGTCGACGCGTAGTACCATGCCATGATCTGCTCTCGATCTACTTTAAAGGCCACGATGATGAAGCGTCCTTTTCTGATCGGTTCTCTGGCCTTGCTGACGTCATTGAGTGCCTGTACCTCGCTTGCGGATCTGACGGAAATGGGTCATCCACCACGGATGACACAGACGTCTGACCCGACTCAGGCTCCCGATTACCGACCCATCACTATGCCTATGCCTCCTCTTCAGCCGCCGCCGACGGAAGTCGGCAGCTTGTGGCGTCCGGGAAGCAGAGCCTTCTTCAAGGACCAGCGCGCCTCGCAGGTCGGCGATCTCATCACGATCAATGTCAATATTTCGGATAACGCCGCAGTCAACGACAATACGACGGTTGCTGGGAGTGGCTCGCAGACATTTGGAATACCGAGCTTCTTCGGTGCCCAAGGAAAAATACTATCAAGTTCGAGCGCGCTCGATACAAGCAGTGCGAGCGCGAATACCGGAAGCGGTGTTATACGCCGCAACGAGATCGTCACGCTTGCCCTTGCAGGAACGATTACCCAGGTACTTCCTAACGGTAATTTCGTGATCGTCGCCAGGCAGGAGGTGCGCGTGAATGGTGAATTGCGTCAGTTGATGGTCAGTGGTGTCGTACGCCCGCAGGATATCACCGAGGGCAATATCGTCACACATGATCGCATTGCCGAAGCGCGAATCTCGTATGGCGGTCGTGGTCAACTCACCAAAGTCCAATCTGCACGATACGGACAACAAATCATGGATAGTGTCCTTCCTTTTTGAGGCGTGGTTTGTTTTCTTGACCAAGGCGTTATGTAACATTTGGATCGAGGTCTGGTTTCTGCTTGGGATAAGACTAAGCCGTTATTTCAAGACATGTTTCATGCCGAAAAATTCGCGTATCCCCCTATAGTTTTTTAGATACGTTAGAGAACACGCGGCTTCCTTCAAGGAATGGGGAGGGAGGCACTTCGCTCGCGGGGTATTAATTCCCGTCGAATGACTCATCCTGAATTTTCAAGGACAAGGAACAGGCCATTTTTCCGATATTTCGGTCAATGCCGGACGCAATGGCGAATTTTTTCTTAACGTTTGGTGCCTAGGCTCCGGGCTGATTTCGAAGCACTAGACCGAATGGGTATAATGATAGCGAAAATAATGCTCGTGCTTGCACTTCTCGGCCTGATTGAGACGACATTCTCTCATGTCCTGTCTATGACAGGCGAGTGGTTGTCAGATCAGGGTTTTATATCGAGTGACTTTTCATTCGGTGCAGCCATATGCGACTTCGCAGCGATGATTTCGGTCTTCTTGCTCATGTGTGGCCTGATGATCTATCTGATTTTGCGGATAAAACAGCAGATTGCCAGCCATCAGGATAAGTCTTCTTGAGGGTTTAACCCCGCACGTGGATCTTCTGTATGTTCCGAAGCAGGAGGAATAACGAATTTTTATAAGCTAAAATGTAACGACACTGTATCTGGGTTGGAGAGCGTATTTACCTTTTCCGGTCTCGTTGGCCGCGAGGACGCAGAGATGATTTTTTAATTTTTATCTCTGACTATTTGAGGACACCTTGAGATAAGGCTCTCCCCTCCATGTTCAGTGTTCTCCGCTTCAAGACCAAGATTGCGCTTGTTGCAATCACTTTGACACTGGTGACGTTCATTGGCACTGCGTTTCTGGTTCAGAACCAGATCGCGACAGATGCCCGCTATCGTGCTTTCATCAACCAGGATGATCATGGCACGATTATACTTGCGCGTATCTCCGACAAGTTGAATGCGCTTCTTTATGCCTCTCATCTTCTTACCGATCAGGCTCAGAGCCCGTTTGTGGGAGAGGTCGTCACACGCTTCCAGAAGGACATGCGCGGCACCCGCGATCTGTTCTCGGAGGCAAATCGGACAGATCCTCGTCTGGAGGCGATGTCTGGAGGCGATACTGGCGTCGCTCCTGACACGATACGACAGGTTTGAGGGTCAGCTCAACGAAATACTGACCGCCCTGAACAAGGGTGACGTGCCGCACATGCGTACGATCATGCAGGCATCTGATCAGGATGGTGTTCATTTGGCGATCGATATTGGCGCGATCACCGGTCAGAGAATCACCCATGTCGCGAACGCCGCAAAAAAGCAGGCCGATGCCGCCAATGCCTCGATACGCAACTGTGTCATCGGTTTGATCATCGTTCAGATCCTTATTCTCATTGCGACGCTGATCATGAGCCAGAGAACGATTGTGGCACCCCTGCTTTTGGTGCGCGATCGTATGCTGGGTATCGCAGAGGGGGTACTGGATGGCACCATTCCCTGCGTCGAGCGCGGCGATGAGGTGGGTGATATGGCCAAGGCCCTCAGCACGATTCAGAGCGGTTTGCAGAAAGCACGTCTTCTGGAGGCGGAGCAGGCTGCTGAGCGCGAAGTGGTTGCCAAGGAACGTGCCGCCAATGCCGAGCGTGTTGCCCGGGAGTTGGAGGAGGAATCGCGCGCCGTCGAAGCCATTCGCAAAGGGCTCGCTGCAGCGTCGGATGGCAATCTTGTCTATCGTATCGAGGCGCAGCTACCGCAGCGTCTTCAGGTCATGAAGACGGATTTCAATGATTCTTTCGAACGCCTCAATCAGACTTTTGCCGTGATTCAGCAGAGTGTCATGGCGATTGGGTCAGGAACCGGCGAAATCTCGGTCGCTTCCAACGATATGTCACGCCGCACCGAACAGCAGGCGGCGAGTATCGAGCAATCCTCGGCGGCTATTGAGCGCGTAGTGAGCATGTTGCGTGATTCGGCAGATAGTGCGCGCAAGGCGGCAACGGTGACCGATGAAACACGCACCGGTGCGGAAAAATCGGGGTCTATGGTGCATAAGGCGGTCAGCGCGATGAGCCAGATCGAGAGCAGCTTCTCCCAGATCAGTCAGGTTATTGGCCTCATTGATGAAATCGCTTTCCAGACCAATCTGCTGGCACTGAATGCAGGGATTGAGGCGGCGCGTGCTGGAGATGCCGGCAGGGGGTTCGCCGTGGTGGCAACAGAGGTGCGCACCCTGGCCCAGCGCTCTACCGAAGGGGCGCGCCGCGTCAAGGAAATGGTGTCGAGTTCGAGCGATTATGTGACGGATGGTGTGCGTCTGGTGCGTGAGGCTGGCGGTGCTCTTGGTATCATCCTTGGGCAAGTCTCCGAAATCGATAAGCTCGTCGCTGAAATTGCTCAGTCGGCCACAGGGCAGTTCTCGGCAATTCAGGAAATCAATCTCGCGGTTGGTGAAATGACCAAATCGACGCAACAGAACGCGGCAATGGTTGAAGAAAATACCGCAGCGATTGCCTCTCTCGACAAGGCGGCCTCCGTTCTCAGGGAACGTGTCGCTTTGTTCAAACTAGAGCACTGACATCTTTCCCCTGACCGCACGATAGTCGGTCAGGGGAGAACACATCGCCGCATGTCGACTGCCTGGAAGCACCTGCGATCGTACGTGACCGAAGATTTAATGAACGCTTTATCCCGAAGCGCTTGAGGCGGTTACAACAACGGCATAGTCTCTTTTAGATAGATGATCCTATTTTTTACGCTTTGTGTAATAAAAATGTCATATTATCAGAGGCTATTCACTGATGGCAGCAGTCGAGATCGCAGAAATCCGTGAGGACTGTTTGCAGGATATTCATGAGAATATTCCTGTGATCATGGAAGATATTGCAGACACGATCCCAAGCCTTTTGCCCCATGATGTAGGGGCAAGTGTCCACGAGCTCTTCTCGCGTGATGCGAACATCATGATGATTGCGATCGTCGATGAGCAGCAGCGGCCCCAGGGCCTCGTAGACAGGCAGTTCTTTTTCGGCCTGATGGCCGGGCGGTTCGGGCGTGCGCTCTATACCAGACGCCCCGTCCGGCTGCTGATCCAGCAGGCTCCGATCATTGTTCCCCATGATATGCTGATTGCTGATTTCACGCAGAACATTCTCAGCAGGGACACGAATGATCTCTATCGCGGTTTTCTGATTACCCGTGACGGTCGCTATATCGGCGCCGGGTCGACATTGTCTCTCGTGCGGGCAGCGCGGCAGCAGAGCGAGGCCGCGGCGCAGCAGGCTCACAAGACGACCGAAAATCTCAAAAAGGTCATTTCGGAAATCTCGTCGAATGTTGATGCTGTCTGCCAGGTTTCAGCAACGATCCGGGACGGAAGCATTGCCCTCTCTGGCAGAACCCAGGCGCAGGCGCGCGATATCGTCGAGGCCGCGGCAAGCGTGGAGGAGATCAACACTGCCGTCTCTGACACGGCAAAGAATGTAGAACGGGCCAGAGATCTCGTTGCGGAAGTCAATGAAGACGCCAACAGCTTCAAACTCGTCGTCACGAGCACAGTCGAAGCCATTTCGGGTATTGTTTCGAGCTATCAGGAAATGGTCGAGAGCCTTGGCGTGATTCAGGATATCAGCCTTCAGACGCGGCTTCTCTCCTTCAACGCGGCTGTTGAAGCCGCCCATGCGGGGCAGGAGGGGAAAGGCTTCGGGGTGGTGGCTGACGAGATACGGTCTCTGGCGGTGCGTTCGTCAGAGGCTGCGAAAATCATCGGCAATCTGGTCACTGAGTCCAGTGTGTCGATGAAACGAGGAGTCCAGCTGGTTGAGGACGTCGAGGGCGGTCTGGAGAAAATTGCCAGTCAGGTCAGCGCTGTAGACAGTCTGATCACCCGGATTCATTCCACGACCAGAAAGCAGGTCGACCATATTGATGATATCAACCGGACGATCTCATCAATCAACAAAGTAGCGGGCGACAATATGGCCATGACGGAGGACGTAAACGCGACCTGTTATGACCTCGATACCAAGATCCTGTCCCTCGACGAATTTGTGAAGGTGTACGACCGGGAAGGATAATCCGTTTCGTCTTTCCCGATTTTGGGGATGTTCGGCGTCCGTCACTCCTTAGCGACCGTCAGACCAGAAGTTGTCACTCCTACTCATGAATTTCCGGCATAGGTTCATATGCAACTGAGCGGCTAATCCTGATGCGCTGCCCCGGTATGATGGATGTTCGGGTTTGCTTTGCCCGTTAACACCTGATTCAATAAGGGGCATTTCAATGGTTTCTGAAGTCATTGTTGTTATAGGGGCCGGAGGGATAGGTCAGGCCATCGCCCGCCGTCAGGGGATCGGGAAAACCATTCTGCTGGCGGATTATAACGATAAAACAATGAACGAAGCGGCGGCGACGCTGCGTGCGGCCAGCTATACGGTCGAGACACGGCATGTCGACGTTGCCTCGCGTGCCTCGGTTCAGGCGCTGGCCGAGGCGGCGCTCGCTTTGGGGCCGGTCATGCAACTGGTCAATACGGCTGGCGTGTCACCCAACATGGCCCCGGTCGAGAAAGTTCTCGAGATCGATCTCTACGGTTCCGCAGTAGTATTCGAGGTGTTTCGTCATGTCATGGCGCGGGGCGGCTCTGGTCTGCTCGTGTCCAGCATGGCCGGTCACATGATGCGTCCCCTGCCGGAGGAAGATGAGCGCCAGTTGGCCCTGTTGCCAGCAGACGCGCTTCTGGCGTTGCCCTGTCTGCAAAGAGAGGCGGTGGGTGACCCGATGGTGGCCTATATGGTTTCCAAGCGCGCCAATATCCTGCGCGTACAGACCGAAGCGGTTCACTGGGGGGCACGCGGTGCGCGTGTGAACGCGATCAGCCCAGGCATCATCGTTACCCCTCTGGCCGCGCACGAGCTTGCCTCGCCTACCGGCGATATCTATCGCGCCATGGTGGCTGCCTCGCCTTCAGGGCGCATGGCCCCACCAGATGAAATCGCCATTGCGGCGAGCTTTCTTCTTGGGCCCGATGCCGGATTCATCACCGGTAGCGATCTGCTGATCGATGGCGGGGTTATCGCTGCGGTGCGTGCCGGCAAGCTGCCATCACCCGGCTGACAATCGCCAGACGACAGGGGCACGTAACGGCGAGGTAACTCTTTGTCCGAACTTGCCATGACTTCTAGGTATGACCCCGGAAGAAGAGGTAAGATCACGGCGCTGCCCTGTCTGGTTTTGTCCTGTACTGGCAGCTTGTTGTTATCGAGTGAGTGAAGCCTTGTCTCAGCCCCCCTGCGCATCGTCTCTCCAAGGTGCCTCTCCTGTAAGACGTGTCCTGTTTGCCGAGGATGACAGGGCTCTGGCCATCTATGCCAGTGAGGCCATGGCAGGCTGGGGGCTGCAGGTGACCTGCGCTGAAGAGGGGCTTAGAGGCAAGGCGCTGGCGCTCGAAGGCGGGTGGGATTGCATCGTGCTCGATCGGCGCCTTCCCGGGGTCGACGGTCTGTCCATTCTGAAAGAGATCAGGCTGTCAGGGCTCGAGTGTCCGGTCCTGTTTCTCACCACCATGGATGGGGTGAGAGACAGGGTCGAAGGCCTGCGCAGCGGGGCCGATGACTATCTGGTCAAGCCTTTCGCCCTTCCCGAACTCAAAGCTCGCATAGAGACCCTGCTGCGTCGTGCCGAGCAGCCGCTCAATACGGCGCGGCTCGTTTTTGCCGATCTGGAGCTGGATCTGGTCAGGCGCGAGGTCTTCCGTCGTGGTGTGAAGCTCTACATCCAGTCACAGGAGCTGAGGCTTCTGGAATATTTCATGCGGCATCCCCTGATCGTCATCTCCCGTGCCATGCTGTTGCAGCATGTCTGGGGCATTGATTTCCCAGTGCATACCAATCTCGTCGAGACTCATGTCAGCCGGCTGCGTGAACGACTGGGGCGTGAGGCGCCCGCATTGCTTCATACGGTGAAAGGGCAGGGTTATGTCCTGCGCGGGCATGGCTGAACCCGGCAAGCCCGAGCCGGGGCACAGGCCGCTTTCGGTTCTGAAAAGCTCGTCCTTTCGTATCATCGCCTCCTTTGCCGGGTGCCTGGTTGTCTGCGGTCTCGCCGGGGTGATCTGGTCGGGCACGCGTGGCATCAGCCAACTAGACCGGCAGATGCGAGAGACCGTGATAAACGAGCGTAACGAGGCGCTGGCCGATGCCAAGCATCAGGATGTGCCGCATCTCGTGCCGGTCATGCGTGATTTCGTGCAAAGCGAGCCGGGGTTCTATTACCTTCTTCAGGATGCGAAGCAGGTCGTGGCTGTAGGGAACATGTTCCATCTGCGGCCGCATCCGGGGTGGCGCATGCTCTCATGGACGCACCGTACCTCGCCCCCCGATCGCCGCCCTGTGCTTGGCTACGGCACCTTGCTCGACGATGGCGGCTATCTTTTTGTCGGGATGGAGGGCACACCGCTTCAGACCCTTCGCCATGGGTTTTTCATGACGCTGCTCTGGTGCGGCACCGGGTTTCTGGTCATCGGCGTGGCAGGCGGCTTTGCGATGAGCCGCTTGCTGCTGCGACGGATCGACCTGATCAGCCACACGGCGCGCGAGATCATGCAGGGCGATCTTTCCCGGCGTCTTCCCCTGACCGAGATGGATGACGAATTCAATCATCTGTCAGCCAGTCTCAATGCGATGCTCGACCGCAACGAGGCCCTCGTAGCGCGTGTGAGACAGGTGACGGATGACATCGCGCATGACATGCGCCGTCCTCTGGCGCATCTGGGACGTCATCTCGACGTGGCGGAAGCGGCGGTGACGGTGCCGGAAGCAGGGGCAGCGCTCGATCTGGCCCGTGCCAGCCTCAATGAGGCGCTGGAGATTTTCGCGTCACTGCTCAAACTGGCGCAGCTCGAGGCTTACAGACAGATCCCTGATGGACAGTTGGTCGACCTGGCGCAGGTCCTTCACATGCTTGCCGCGCTTTATGGCCCGACAATCGAGCAAAACGGCCAGATCTGGCGTTATTCCTCGGCCGACCGGCCGATGGTGGTTCATGGCAATAGGGTGTTGCTGACGCAGATGGTCTCCAATCTGCTCGAAAATGCCATGCTGCATGTGCCGGTTGGAAGCTGCATCACGCTCTCAGCGGCTCCGGAGGGCGGTGAGGCCGTTATTCTGGTCAGCGATACGGGGCCGGGCATTGCACCAGAAGATCGAGAGCGTGTTTTCGAAAAAATGCTGCGTCTCGATGCCAGTCGGCATGTGCCCGGTAACGGGATCGGTCTTAGTCTCGTGCGTGCGGTGGCGCAACTTCATGGCGGGGCAATCACGCTGGAGGATAATGGCCCCGGTCTGCGATGCGTGGTGCGTCTGCCGCTGCAGCCTACATCCTGAGGGTCAACTGGCAGGTCACGGCGCGACCGGCCGCAATACGTGAGTAATTTACATATACACGGTCGTAATAGCGTTTATTGGTCAGGTTCTGCAGATTTGCCTGCAGATCGAGTGCTCGCGTGATCTGGTAATCGGCCACCATGTCGAGCCGGACATAGCCAGGCACCCAGGTCTGGTTGTTCACATTGGTGTAGCGCTTGCTCATATAGGTCAGGCCGCCGCCTGCCTTGAGACGTGGCAGGATCTTGTAAGTGCTCCACAACGCAATTGAATTGCCCGGTGTATAGGGAAAGCGCTTGCCGACATTGGCCTTGGTCGGGCCGCCATGGATGACGGTGCTGTCGAGATAGGTCCAGCCACCGAACATCTCCCATTTCGGGGTAATACTGCCCGCAACGTTGATTTCAGCACCACGAACACGTTGCGTTCCAGCATCGATCTGGTTGCCATAGCCATCCGACACCTGCGCATTGGTCATCTTGCCGTCGAACAGAGAACTAGTGATGGAAAAGCGCCCGTTGAACAGATCGGCCTTGGCGCCCACCTCGATATTCTTGCCGTTCTGCGGGGCGAGTTTGTTGTTTGCGGTCGAGAGCGCGATCTGGCCATCGGCCCCGGCATCCACCCCGACGGGATTGGAGGCTGTGGCATAGGAAAAATACAGGCTGACCGGCTTGATCGGCTTATAGACCGCGCCCGCCTGATAATTGATGAAGCTCTGGTTATTGCTGAGCCCGACATTACCCTGAACCGCAGAGGTCATGAAACGGTCGAAGCGCACGCCGCCATTAATGAGCAGGTGGTCGCGCAACATGCTCATCGTGTCAAAGGCATAGGCCGAGCCGGTGGTGACGTTCGTGTTCAGCGGCGCGATGCCCGGCTCACCGAGCGTATAGGAGCCGAGCCAGGGGTTATGGGCGCTCCAGCTGCCGAGATTGGTGGCTGAGATACAATTATAGGCGATGGTGCAGGGGCCGCCATTACGCAGATTATGACCGCCTGAATCGACCACATAATATTCATTGCGTGTGAGACGTTCGCGCGAGAGTTCAATGCCGGTATTGATGGCATGATGGATCGGCCCCGTGTCGAATGTCCCTGAGACCATGGCCTGTTCCTGGAAATTATCCGTATGGAACTTGCCGGATTTGGCTTCGAGAAGGATGGTCTGGTTGTTGACGGCCGTGCTCTGCCATTGCGGGTTGGTGGCGATATAATCGTATTGCGTGCTGGTCCATTGCAGCGTGTTCCTGAACATGAAGTCCTTGAACAGGTCGCGCTCGAGGATGATCTGGCCGAGATCGGTGGTGCTGCGCTCAAAATCGCGATCTTCCAGCCCGAGAACAGTGCTGCGAGGGATTTTCAGCGGCTCATGGGTGATCTTGCTATAGGGCGCGGAATAGTCCGGCATGTCGAAAGAATAGAGATGGTAATAGCCAAGTGTCAGGCGCGTCTTCGTGCCAAGGCCGAAAGCGAGTGAGGGGGAAACGCCCCATCTATGCCCGCCGATCGGCGCACGTCCTGCCGTGTCACCATCGGCCCCCATCGCATTGAGACGAAACGCGGTCGATGAACCGATCTGGCGGTTGATATCGATCGTGCCACGCTTGTAGGCGGCTGTGCCGAAGCCGATCTGGCCAGAGGTCAGATTGCCAAGCTGGGCTTTCTTGCTGGTGATATTGATCTGCCCACCCAGACCGCCGCGACCGCCATAGACTGAGCCCGGTCCCTTGAGCACCTCCATCTCTTCAACGTCGAAGACTTCACGCTGGCTCACGCCACTATCGCGCAGCCCGTCGATAAACATGTTGCTGTATGAGCCAAAGCCGCGAATGACAGGGTAATTGCCGCCCGGAATGGCATAGGCATCGCCGCCACGAAAACTGACCCCTGGCACGGTGCGCATGGCGTCTTCGAATGAGGTCGCATTGACCAGCTTCATCTGCTCTTTGGTCACAACCGAAACCGAGCGGGGTGTGTCGAGCAGCGAGGCCGTGAATTTTCGGTTTGGGGAAGGCCCTGTGAGGAGGGGATGCGATTTCCCGATGACGGTAAGATGTTCCTGACCGGCTTTTTCTTTCCCGGCCTCGTAATTGGCAGCCTTCGCGCCTTGCGAGGCTTTCGGTACGCCCCCGTCTTTCGTCTCGCTCGCAGGCTGAGAGGTCGTGTCTGCCAATGCGGCCGCGGCATGGACTGACGGCGAAAGCGCCGTCGTGATCAGACAAAGCGCGACGAAGGATCGGGTGGCGGAAAATATCGGACGGGAAACGGATAGCATGGCAACCTACATGATGAGAACGCGACGCAATTGCTATGTGTCTTTCTGTTTCCGGGCAAATGATTAGGACCAAGATTGGGAAAGCTTAATTTGAACTGAAGGAGGAGGAGTGTTTTTGCGCACTCTGCGCGGTAAAAAATCTTGCGCAGGCGAAAGAGAAGAGCATTTTTCCGGTAGTAGAATCCTGTTTCCGGAAAGCTTCTTATTTGGGAATCGTCCGATACCACGCCTGTATGCTATAGGCATGGCCCCCGGGATTGCGACGGTTCGATAAGCGTGCCGACTTTCTGCCGTGGTGCGACGCTACAGTTTCGTGAGGATGAGATCAGGGATGTCTGGCGCCGCTGTTCTGACTGATGACGCATGAGGCAGCCTGCTCGGTCCGGTATCCTGTCCAGAGAAGGGCAGAGTCGAAAAGGCAGAGGCCTTGGGGTGAGAGCGCGGTGAAAGTCGCGTTATCGAGAAAGACCATGGTTCGTCGCGCTGGCGCGAGGGATTCATAATTCATGGTTGCCCCTTTTTCATAGCCGAAAATCGCGGCTTTTTCAGGCTGTCCATAGACCGTAGCGATAATGGTTGCGCCGAGCCCCGGCTTGCCCCAGCTCATCGGGTTCTGCTTTGCATAGACATTCGCAATGCCGGGCGGAAGGCCGCCGCTCATGGGGTGAGGGGCGTTGACGAGCCAGAGATAGCGTTCTTTTTCCGTTTCGCCGAAATCGACATCATGACGTTTGCCAGTCATGGCAAGGTCATCGAGACTGTCGTTCTCCCAGGTCAGAAGTGGTTTGGGGGCAAAGCGCCAGGCAGGACTGACGTTCTTGCCCGAAACAGTTGAGGAAAGAACGACCATATCCTCTTTTACCTCTTCCGGTCGGGTCGCCTCTCCGAGCGTATGGACGCTATAATCAAGGCTGGTGATATGGGCGATGGCGGCATCATCGACCGCGCGATTGGGCCCTTCCAGCTTGCAGAGATAGGCAATGCTTTTCAATGCCGCTGCCTGGGCAGGCCGTGGCGTCGCGATTGTCAGGAGGCCCAGAGCCAGAGGGAAAACGACAGAAATCTTCATCAGAAGGCCACCATGGTGCGCAAGGAGAAGCGTCGTGCTTCGCCAAGTGAGACGAAATAGCTGTTCACGCCAGACGGATAATAGACGGCATTCGAGAGGTTCTTGATGTTGAACTGGAAGTTGACATCGTGACGCGCGATCACCCTGTCATAGGTGGCAAACAGATCACCGGTAACATATCCGGGCAGGAAAAAGCTGTTGGCTGAGTCGCCCGCCCTGCGTCCAACATAATGTGCGTCGCCGCCAAAGCGCAGCTTGTCTTCGCCAAAGACCGGGCCGAGATCATAGGCCAGCCCCATAGAAGCGGTATGGCGCGCTGCATTCCAGAGCTGCTTGCCGGCGTAGAGCGGGTCCTTGGTGGTGGCCCCGTCGAGATAGGCGTAGCTGCCGATCATGCTCAGGCGCTTCGTGACCCGACCGGCCAGATCGAATTCGATGCCGCGCGAACGTGCGGCGCCGGCCGTACGATAATCGGTCTGCTTGGTGGCGTCGTTATATTGCGAAACGAGCACATTGCGCTTGTGGATGTCGTAAAAGGCAAGCGTGCCAGTCAGACGATCATGCAGCGCCATTTTTGCACCGAACTCGTAGGAGCGGCCTTTTTCCGGCTGGAAGCCTGAGCCCAACACAAGGCCGCTGGAGAGAGGGGCGATGGTCGAGGCTGGTTTGAGCGACTGCGTATAGCTGGCATAGAGCGACCACGCAGGCGCAGCGCGATAAACCAGCCCGGCCTGGGGAAGAAAGGCGCCGTCGCCGATATCGGTATTCGCTTTGAAGGGGCGTCCGCGACCGGCAATCTGACGATAGCTGAGATAACGCACACCACCGACCACGACCCAGCGCTCGCCGAGCTTGAATGTATCGCGCAGAAAACCGGAATAATCATGCAGATTATCGGTCTGATCGCTGTCGCTTGCCGACACGGTGGATGACGGGTTCTCCAGCCCGTAAACCGGTTTGAGATAGCTGAATGTATATTTGCTCGACTGACGCAGCAGATCCTTGCGGTAAATCAGCCGGTATTCGCCATCCATACCGATCTGGATTGTCTGCTTGAAATTGCCGATCCTGATCGGGCCATCGAGATAGGCCGTGCCATAGGTGTCCGAACTGAAAGCACCATGGGTAGCGTCATTGCTGCGGCTCAACGTGCCCTTGGTCACGTTGACGCCTGTAACCCGCAACTGATTGGCGTCATAGGTTTCCTGATTATAGCTGAAATTGACATGGGCTGACCAACCGGCGCCGAAGCGATGATCGAGCGATATCTGGCCGAGATGGCTCTGACCGGTCATGCGATTGAAGTTTTCGTCCAGACGGCGGGTGGCCGGAATGGCAAGCGGGCTTCCGGTTCGCGGATCGAGCGCAGTGCCGCGATCGAAGGGATAAAGAAAATCGCGAAACTCGTACCAGGCGGTAATCTGGGTCTTTTTACCGAGCCATGCCAGCGATGGTGCGATGAGTGTTTCCTGATGCATGCCGAAACTGCGCCAGTAATCTTCGGCAATACGGTCGAGCACCAGACGATAGGCCAGCTTGCCCTTGCCGATTGGTCCGGTTGAGTCGAGCATACCTTCAAAGCCGTCTTTGCCCCGTCCATAGGTCGAGCCCATGACCGAAGCGATGGTCCTGGCCTGAAGACGCGGCTTCTTGCTGACGATGTTGATCACCCCGCCCGGATCCATGATGCCGTAGAGCAGGGAAGACGGGCCTTTAAGCACTTCCACACTATTCGCCGCCGCGTTGAAACCACGACCCTGTACCAGCGGCATGCCGTTATGCATGATCGAGCCGTCACGATTGCCGCCAAAGCCACGCTTCATGATGGTGTCCTGCGTGCCGGCCAGCGTATTGCCCTGGGTGATGCCGCTGACATTGATGAGGGCATCGTCGAGATTGCGCGGTTCCTGATCGCGGATCACCTGCTGCGACACGATATTGACCACCTGAGGAATATTCAGCACCGATGTGGTCGTGCGCAGGGTCGATGCGTCGGGCGTCGGGAGATAGCGTGTGTCGGTAATTTCCGGCGGGGGTGTCGCACGCCCTGTGACGGTAATCAGCTCATCCGGTTTTTGCTGTGTCGGGACCGGGGAGGCGTGTGCCGGGGCTGGGGCGCTCTGCTGGCGGACCGGCGCGGCCGAGGCTTTTTCGGCCTTGGGAGGCTCATATGCCAGAGGCGCTGCCACGACGGCAAAAGGCATGGTGCCCAGAGAGAGTAAAGGAAAATAGTATTTTTTCATGACACTCCGCACGAGACGCCGTGCGGCCTTTACGCCTCTTGTGCGAAGGGTGAAGGCAAGGCCGCAGCGTCAATTCGCGGCGTCACTACATGCAAATCATTCGCAAAAACACGGATAAGTGCCAAGATTGGGAAAGTTTAAGGCTGCGCCTGGATCTCGTGATTTCAAATGACTCTTGCAGCGATTGGGTGGTCTAAAAAAACAACATTCGAGCATCTGCTGAGGCGTATCGTGATTCTTGACCGGTCTTTGCGCGTTCCACCTTCGATCCGGAATGACTACAGCAGCTATGTGCACAACGATCTGTTCCGCCGTCACAGGAAGCTGAGTTGTCGTCGGGTCCAGCCTGTTACGGAACACAGGCTGTCTCTTTGGGGGGCAGTATCCCTCTACCCTCAGGCCTGTAACCGCACGGCGGTCTTTGAGGAGGCTCAGTCCGACGTTTCAAAAAATCAAAAAACACAATCATATGCAATGAGATAGTGGTGCGAACTATGGGACTCGAACCTCAATACTCTGGGTAGTGCCCATCACTATTTCAAATGATTTGAGGTATTTCACCTTCCGCGCGCTTCTTCCTATTTCTTTCTATCTGCATTCTTGGACAAACAATCCGGGAAGGCAAGAGCCGATTTCGAAGACGCTCGTGGCTTGTGATTGGCTTGTCATGATCGGATGGAGCGTTAGTGGAGTTCGACCGGTGATCGCGAGGAGAATGAGTGATTGATAGCGCTTCTATCGATCATGTAAGACGTATATAGTGATCGATAGGAATCGGAGATATCGATCATGCGTTGGAACTGGCAGCTTCAGGACTGGACATGTTTCCAGTTCGACAGGGCTCGTCTGGAAGAGGCTGAGAAGCGGATTTTAAAAGGTTCGGGCGTCGTCGTCGGGTCCATGCAACATCTGGACAACGCGGCCACTCAGAATCTTGTCGTGCAACTACTGTCACAAGAGATGGTGCAGAGTTCAGCTATTGAGGGCGAAGTGCTTGATCGTGCAAGTGTGCAATCATCGATAGCTCGACAATTAGGCTTTGCCGCAGACAGGCGTCCTTCCAGCCCTGCTGAAGCAGGCGCTGCGGAATTGATGACCGATCTCTATAGAAACTGTTCGACGCCTCTGACGGATCAGGGCCTGTTCGCCTGGCATGCCATGCTGATGAATGGCCGCCGTGATTTGGAGGTTATTGGTGGTTATCGCCAACATAAAGAGGCGATGCAGATAATCTCTGGCCCCGTGCATGCGCCGCATATTCATTTTGAAGCGCCACCTTCCGGGCGTGTGCCTGCGGAGATGGCCCGATTTGTCGATTGGTATAACGAGACGGCGCCAAATGGCGCAGACCCGTTGCCTGCGATAGAACGGGCCGGGATCGCTCATCTTTGGTTCGAAATCATTCATCCATTCGAAGATGGGAATGGTCGCCTCGGTCGGGCTCTTGCTGAAAAGGCCTTGGCGCAAAGTCTCGAAACCCCGGTAGTGACGGGGCTGGCCGCAACCATCAACACCCATAAAAAAGCGTATTATGATGAGCTGCATCGGGCGAGTACATCCAATCACATTGAGAGCTGGATGGCATGGTTCGCAAGCATCGTTCTTGAAGCACAATCTCGGACAATTGCCACGATCGGTTTTGTCGTGGAAAAGGCGCGGTTCCTTGATGGTCTGCAAGGACAGCTCAACCCTCGCCAAGAGAAAGCCGTACTCCGGATGCTGGCCGAAGGAATAGACGGATTCCAGGGTGGTTTGAGCGCCCAGAACTATCGCGCAATCACAGGAGCGACGTCCGCCACTGCCACGCGCGATCTGACGGAGCTGGTTGCACTTGGGGCGTTCATCAGGACTGGCGAGAACCGCTATGCCCGTTACTCCCTCAAGCTCGATCACTATCTTCGAGCGAGCTGAGTGGTATTGGGCGGCTTAGTTGACAAAATTTCACCGTCGAATGGGTAGTTTTTAGACTCAGGCCTCATAGCCAGAACATGACGGTTGCGGCGAGGTATATGGCTTAGAAGAAGACGGTCGGGCGTCTATCGTAGCGGGTTGCGACCCGCCGCCAGTCCTTGAGACGGCCGAACATGATCTCGATGCGGTTGCGTCTTTTGTATTTTCGTTTGTCATATTTGACGGGTTTCCCGCGGGATTTTCGTCTCGGAATGCAGGGTTTGATCCCATTGGCACTGTTGCAAAGTCTGGCACGGGTTGAGTTTGGTCAGATTTCCGGGTTTTTCAGAAGGTGTAGACCCCGAACTGCCTTTCGATCAGGCGCACTTCTCCCATAATACCCTCCTGGAACTGGAAGAGCTGAGCCTGCCCCTTTTTCAGGGCACGCATGACCTCGAAACCTTTAATCGTGGCATAGGCGGTTTTCAGCGTTTTGAAGCCGCGCACTGGCCGGATCAACTGCTTCAGCTTGCCGTGATCGGCCTCGATCACGTTGTTCAGGTATTTCACCTGTCGGTGCGTCACCGTGTCCGGCAGCTTGCCGTCCTTTTTGAGTTCCGCGATCGCTATCCCATAGGTCGGAGCCTTGTCCGTATTGATCGTTTCAGGCTTCTCCCAATCCTTCAGTCCGCTCACTGCCTTGCCCAGGAAACGTTTGGTGGCCTTGGCGTTCCTGGTCGGTGACAGGTAGAAATCAATCGTATCGCCGTCCTTATCGACCGCCCGATAGAGATACGTCCATTTCCCTTTGACCGTGATATAGGTCTCATCAACCCGCCAGCTGCGAGAAAAGCCTGGACGTTTCCAATACCAGCGCAGGCGCTTTTCCATCTCGGGCGCGTAGCGCTGAATCCAGCGGTAAATCGTGGAGTGATCAACACTCACGCCACGCTCAGCCAGCATGGTTTCAGGATCTCGGTAGCTGATCCCGTAACGACAATACCAACGAACCGCCCACAGGATCACCTCACCCCGGAAATGTCGTCTCTTGAAATCGCTCATCCGCAATGCCTCACACTCAAACTGAAAGCGGTTTCAAACAAGGACACCAACTTTGCAACAGTGCCGCTTAACCCCCTGTCCGAAAAACCGGGGCTACCTCTTCACCCCGTGGGCCCGACATATGGCGCACGGTCATCGTTGGCGAGATGCTAATAGACGCTGCGCAGCGACGGACAGTGAATGTTCGACCAGCGGAAACGACGTACATTGGCGTCAGCGTGATTTCACGAAGCGAGCGATGTCATCCACAACGCCGAGGGCCAGCGGCAAATTTTCAGCACCATAGGTGGCGAGGTTGGCGCTTCGGTCATCAGAGCTGACTTGCTTTAGCGCATGATTGGCATCCGGCAGGGTGACGAGTGTCGCGTGTGGCGCAGCCTGCTTCAAGCGTCCGGCGTCGGCGACCGATATCTGAAGGTCGCGCTGTCCCTGCACGATCAGGACCGGTTTTGCGATCTTGGCCGCCAATACCGCGGGGTCGAGTCGAAAGGCGCTGATAAGAAAATCCTGCACGGCAGGATTGAAAAGCGGTGTAAGTACTGTGGGAAGGTTCATCGTATCGACCCGCCGCCCCGCCGACAGCTCGTCGATCGCGTGGTCGGCCGCAACCAGTAGTGCCATGTTGGAAGGATTGGCGCGCAATTGTTCCTTCAGCACATCTCCGAGTGGTCGTCCTGCCGTGGCGACGAGGATCAAGCCGCAGAGGTGCTCCACCTTCGAGGCAGCCTCCAACGCCACAAGTCCGCCCTCGCTATGACCCAGTAGCCAGACGCATCGAACTCCCGTCCGGGCACGGATCACATCGACCCAGGCACCGATGTCATGGACGTAATCGTCGATCGTCACCGCGTTAGCGTTACTCACGGCGCTCAGGCTGCCGAACATCCCGCGTTTGTCGATGCGGACGCTGCCAATCCCTTGCCCGGCCAGTCCTTCGGCGAGCAGTTTGTATGGCGCAGCACGCACACCGAGCGGACTATTTCCATCCCGGTCGGTCGGACCCGAACCGGGTATTATCAGAACAATCGGCCCATCCTTCATGGGCAAGATCAAGGTTCCCCGTAGCGGGCCGCTGGGGCCGGGGGCTTCGATGTCGCCGCTCAACTGTGTCGGGCCCCGAAGGCAAGCATGATCGCAGGCGCAGCTGATAGCATGTCATATCTCCGGTGGGAGAAAGATTAGGTCCGGATGACGTTACGGCTCCAGAACCACAAGGAATATGCGATGGGCGAGATCGCCATAACTACGAGTGCGCTGCTCACGGCTATCGAGGGCACTTTTACTATGCTAGAATTAACGTGACATCACCCTAGGGGTCTCTATTTTTATACGGACTTCGTAAGCATACTCAGAAGCGAACTGCTAAGATACCAATATGGCCTGGCTTGCGATCTAAATCGATCGTTATTTTATCACCAGACCTGGCGTCTTTGTCAAACGCCAGAGCGGACATCCCGTTACTGTCCCATAACGTTAATTGCATGGTGCGAGAGAGTAAACGCATATTGGTACCCGATATTGTCAGACGTTGTGCTTCAGCAGAGAGCTTAAACAAGCTATAGCCGTTGCGCCGTGCATAGATTGGCGCAAACGTCTCGCCGATTTGCACCCGGCAAGGAAACGAGACGGTACTGGGCGGCACCGTGTGCATACAAGCAATATCGTTGAGAAACACGGCTTCTTCCTTTTCTCTCACCTCCCGTATTTCCAGCTTGTAGAGACGCGAAGGAGTCAGAGCTGTCTGTGAAATCGAAAATTCTGCATCACATGGTGTCCAGCCAAGAGGCAGCAATACACTCCTGGTTCCACAGGGAGCAGTAAAAAGGTCTATCTTGATATCTTTACCCGGATAGTTATGCCCAACCCAGAAATATTGTGCAACGTCTTCAACTTTCCTGGTGTGTAAGCCCGAGACGGATCGGGTGATAATAACATCTCCGTTTGATAGATCTGCAACCGCAATATCGCCATAAGGCGTTTTAATCCGAGTTTGATCCGGGAGGGCATCCGGCGGCGGCGGAACTGCTATTGCATGCCCGTCTTTTACGTGATGCCAAGCTCCCAGTTGCGTCGCTGTACCATAACCAGACATCGATTCAGCATAGTGTGTGAAATCGTGCATCATCGCATATCGGGAAGTTCGAGAACTAGATGTATGGATCCGTTGGAAACGGGTATTTCAGGCAAAGGCAGAATTGCTTCATCTGAAGTCCAGCGAGACCGCCCGTCTTCGATGTTATGCCAGCCTCCCAACGTTTCGGCAGTCAGGTGTGCAGTCAAACATGCATCTTGCTCGAGGCCCTGCAGGTAAACAGCTCCAACACGTACACCAAGAACTCGGCGATCATCGATGAAAGGCCCGATTGCCTGATCAGGGCGCTTGGCATCGGCCATGATCTTTACAGCCTGGGTCTCCGGAGGCAGCAAAAACGCCATCTCGCCCGGAACCATATGATCGACCCGCGGCATAGCTCTACCATCCACTGTCATTAGAGAGATATTTGTCGACCCGCCAGTGTCGACAGTCTTATTACTCGGATATCCTAGTTTAACGGATCTCTCAGCTATCGCCTTCCAGAACGGTTCGACACGGGTACGATCGACAATGAGAGGTAACCGCGAGGCTTGGGTATGGGGCACTGTGACTGCCGTGTCGCGTTTGTTATCAAACAGACTGATATTCTGTCCGGCTAGATAACTTTCCATACCGAGATTTTCAGCCAGCATGATCGCGTGATGCGGCACCTCGACATGATAATAGGTGAAACGCCGTTTCTGTCGGTCATACGCGATCGATCCTCCGTTGACCAACATGCGTATAGGCGTTAATCCGCCATCATGTTCGACACAGTGTTCGGGTGTAACCCATAGATCACGTGACGGGCGCATTGCGTCAAAAGCATGGGCTCGGATATGGACGAGGTGGGCCTCGTCCGGCGTAGCGCCATGTAAATGGACATGTTTATAACCGACCCACTGTACAGCCTGCGGGCCAATATCGGTATCAACTAGATCGCCGATTTTAAGTGCCTCGACCGGGCGGGCACCATCAGGGGTCGAGATAAGCGTCCCTTTGGCGAAACAGGCAGTGATAGTAAGGCCGCCTTTTCCATCCGAAGAAAATTTGTATCCTGGAATCGATCCGTTGATCGTTACGTCACCATTTGTTGTATGAATGATTAGACGGTTTGACTCACGATCAACCTTGGTAATCGTCTTTGGATCCAGATCCTCGATATCAAGATTAAAACTTTCGCCGGTCGCATTAATTGTGAGCGTTTTCAGGGCATTCTTGTTGGTTGCAAGGGACGTTCCATTACCGAGATTAACGGTCATGGCAGCCACGTTATAGATTGCTGCCATAGCACTGGCGGAAAGATTAATAATCGTGCCACCGGAGCCGATCACGCTGTTGGAATTGCCGATTGTCAGCTTGCCACCGCTCATATTGAAGGTGCCACGCAGTGAGCCGCTCTTGACCACCATCAAACCACCGCTCATGGTTCCGCCATTAACGGTAGCACCCTGTATGTTGACCGTACCAGACTTGAAGATACCGTTATTGATAGTACCACCGCTGTTACCGTTTACAGTGCCGCCATCAACTGTACAATCCGTGGCGGTTCCCCAGTCGTTTACGTTTAGAGTATCTCCTGACTTAAGAACCCATCCAGTGACGGTCTTGCCTCTTTGCTCAGTTTTGGCGCTATCACCAGAACCGGTAGTGTAGCTTTCTTTGCCGATATCATAGGTAGCCATCTCACATCATCCTTAGTTTTTGAATATTTTCAGATTTTGACCTGAGGTACATCTCGAACGAGTTCTTTGCAGGCAAACAAGCTCTCGAGCACTCCTTTGAAACTCCTGATGAAGCGCAATGCCCTGACCCCGCCTCGCGCAACGGCCTCTCGTTCTTCGAGCCGGGCCAAATCGGTCCACGTAAGCATTGTGGAGCCGACCACGATGTGCTGATCGAGCAGAGTCACGTCATAATCGAGACCGCTAACCCGGATAGGGCGCCGTGTAAGTGGAATATTCTGCCAATGCGCCCCTTCGAAGCGTGCATGTTTCATTTCGGCGCCGAAACACGTTGCCGAGCCAAGATCGCAGCTATCAAAAATGGCACCTGTGCAAAGTGCACCATTCATGGTGGCGCCGTTGAGTTCTGCTCCGGTCAGATCGGCGTTCATCATGACCGCACCTGAGAGATTAGCTCCACGCAAATCGGCACCACGAAGGCAAACCTGGTTCATGATCGCACCACAGAAGCGAGCTCCGATGAGAGACGCATCGGTAAAATCCGTACTCGACAGGTCGGCACCAATGAAATTCGCTCCATCAAGCTTCGCACGACGCAGCGACGCATTTCGTATCGCTGTACCCACCAACTCAGCATGACTCATGTCTATTTCGTCCGCTGCGATTTCATTTAGATTGGCACCGATCAGTGATAATCCACGGTCTAGAGCGACATGGACAGCTTCGGCACATTGCTCGGATGCTGAGAGTTGACGGTCTGTTTCGTCCAGTTCGATACGCAGCATGACCTGCGCTTTAACCGCATCACAAATCTCGTAAGTCCAGCCTCTGGGCTTCATGAAAAGTATTCCTGTCATTGAATGATGAGCGAAGCATTGACGCCACCAAAACCGAAACTGTTGGAAAGACAGTAGCCGCTTCGATATGGCTCCGCCTGTTTCGGTCTTCGGAGAAAGGTCTGTCTGCTTGGGCGCTCCAAGTTGTAATTGGGCAAAACCATACCAAAGCGCAGGGCAGCAAGCCCTAAGACCACTTCAATTGCTCCAGAAGCACCCAGTGTATGGCCAGTTAGCCCCTTGATCGACGAGATAACAGTTTTGCTTTGTCCAGCAAAAACATGCTCGATAGCTCCTATTTCGATATCATCGCCCAGAGGTGTTCCGGTGGCATGCGCATTAATCCATTCCACCTCATTGGGCATCAAAGCCGCGTCGGCCAGTGCGCCACGCATTGCTCGCTCAGCCCCCAGTCCCTTGGGATCGGGCGCAATCAAATCATGAGCATCGGTACTCTGGGCGAACCCAACGATTTCACCGAAAATCGGGGCGTGGCGCGCCATAGCATGGTCACGGGCTTCAAGCACAACGATAGCAGCACCCTCCGATAACACAAAGCCGCTACGCTCAGCGTCGAATGGCCTGCTAGCTGCATCGGGTGCATGCGGTTTGGATGCTGCCAAGGCATTAAGGTCAGCGAAGACCTTTACGCCCGCAGCCGATACCGCCGCTTCTGTAGCACCGGCGATCACGATAGTGCTATAACCGTCACGTATTGCTTGAAATGCCTTACCGATTGCTATGGTGCCCGTTGCGCAGGATGCCGCATTTCCTTCTGCTGCGCCCCTGAAGCCGTATCGTCTCGCGACTTCTCCGGCGCAGCTGTTAATCAGGACGCTCGGCAGATAAAATGGTCGCCCCTGCCCTGGGACGTTAGCCGCCGCGCCAGCAATCGTATCGAGCCCACCGATACCGGAGCCTATGCTTACAGAAACGCCTGCACGAGATGCTGCATCCAGATCAGCAAGGCGCGCTTGCTGCACAGCTTCATGCGCCGCGACAATACCCAGTTGTATGAAGCGATCAAAACGACGAAGCTCCTTGACTGAGAACCATTCTGATGGATCGAAGCCGCCAGATGCATATGCGGCAAAAGGAACCCGCCCTACGATATGATCACGCGAAAAGGAACCCCACCGAAAGGATTCGCATGTAAGAGCAGAATAACGCTGGCGCAGCGCAAGGAGATTTCGGGATACGCCAGCCCCTAGAGGCGAGAGAATGCCCATACCGGTAATGACAACCCGCTGCGCTTTGCGATCGGCTCTAATCACGTGAAGAAACCGATGTATGACCGGACATTAGAAGCTGTGGTAGATCAATATTTGCAGTCTCGAAACCATGACGTAGCAGTTCGATAAGATCGCCAACGGTGACTATCGTCGGAAATGTGGTTTCTCTTATCGCTATGCCTGCTTTTTCCTCGATTTCGAAGAGTAGCTCCACAATATCGAAACTGTCTGCCGAGAGGTCTTCGGTAAATCGTGTTTCCGACGTTATGCTATCGATCTTTGTGTCGAAGTGGTCTGTCAGAATACTGATTACTATATGGTCAATTGAGCAGGTCATACTTAACAATCCGCTTACTTAATGCTCCAGTGTTTCATTTATAAGGGTATAGATAAACACTGCGAATATTTTTGCGACAGGCAACTTGATGTACATATAAATTTATTACTTTTTAAACAAATGAAAAAAATTCGAGACACATGAACCAAAGGTTCAGATGGCAACGTTCCTCTATAAAACAAAGAAATAATATAGAATTAGCAGTTATTTTTTATCGTATTTCTATATTTTAGAAATATCAAATAGATTTCTTACAAAAGCAGCAATTTAACGTTACGTATAGTATGATAAAACCAGCAATGAAAGCGTTATCTGTGATCTACAAATAGCACTGATTTCCGAGTGGGGTGATTGCGAATGCAGTTTGTCCGTATTTCCGCTTCCCACTGAGCATTTCGTTTTGTCAAAGAAATGCTGCTCGAACGGAGTATAGTCGTCTCATATGAGACGATCCGTCGATGGAGCCTGAAGTTCGGTACGGCCTATGTCCGCTCCTTGCGTCGCAGGAAGGCCCGACCCGCTTCATCAGGCTCCAGATCACAGGCAACCTTGATCATGCGATGCTCCCGCTCGCAGTGTCTCAACCGGACAATACCCCTTCGGAGTCAGAACGAGAGATCCAGAGAGAAGACAAGGATCAGGTTTGGGAACCGTAGCTGGTTGTATCCTGGGCACTGTTGCAAAGTCTGGCACGGGTTGAGTTTGGTCAGATTTCCGGGTTTTCAGAAGATGTAGACCCCGAACGCCTTGGCATCAAGCATTCTGCGTTCATAGCGTAATTTCGGTACAAGGATCACGGTCTTTCTCATGCTGATATCTGTCTTCAGCGTCGAGGAAATCGTCAGGCACGCCACCATCCTTGATGGCTGCGAGCAAGCCAGCCCAACTCTTCGGTCGCCTGGAGAGGATCACATCACCGGTTACTTCGTCCCTGTCAATATAGACCTCGGTACCCTCAAATCGGAAAGAGGCCGGAAGACGCACGGTTTGACTGCGCCCATTTAAAAAGATTTCAGCAGTCTGCGTCATGATACCCCCGACATTCATCATGATATATCCCCAAGCTGATCTATACCGAAATAGACAGCAAGGGACTCATGCGCTCTGAAGCGCATCATCCAAGCGATGAAAGTGGTCAGAGTTGCTCAACATGCCAGCACCAAACCACCTACTCCCACATCCTCCGAGCGATATCCTGTTCCTCAGTGCCTGAGGCATTGGCGTAGATGGCGGTGGTGGAGAGCTGGGCGTGACCGAGTCATTTCTGGACGAGATTGAGGGGAATGGCATTGGACACAGCCGCCACCCCAAAGGCATGTCGCAACCCCTTGGGCGACGCAGCCACGCCGGACAGTCCGGCCTCCTCCATGACCGCATGCACGGCCCGCCAGCCGGTCATACGAGACCAGGGCCAGAGACGGGCCTCTTGATGACGCGCACCCTTGCGCTGAAGCGCGCGCAGACCATGAACCAGATCGAGGGCGTCGAGCAGGGCAGGAGGGACGGGCACGGCGCGATAGACCCCCGCCTGGCGTTTTTTCAGTGTCTCAAACACCAGCACGCCAGAAGCGAGATCGACGCGATCGGCTGTCAGGGCCAGAGCCTCGGACAATCGACATCCCGACCAGGCAAGGGTCATGCATAAAGTTCGCGCCTCACGCGGCGCCAGCTCGGCGGCTTTCAGGAAACGATCACGCTCGGCAATGGTCAGATATTTCCGCGCGCCCTTGGGATCAAAGAGCTGCATCCCACCAGCGGATGCTGAATAACCTATTCGAGGTGCAGGAGGCCGAGCCTCCTGCCGGGAGTATGAGGACAGAGCCCTCATGCCTTTCTGTCTCACATTTTTTCCGTCCGGGACCGATAGCCCCGCTTCACCTTCTGCCCGAGCAAGTCGTCAAGCGCGCCCTGGGCAGCCTCCCGATCGCGATAGAGCGCGACACGCATCTGGCCGCCTGTGCCGATCCGCCCCCAGTGACGGATGAGGGCGGTGCCGCCGAAGAGATCTTCCTGCAAGGAGAGGCGGTAAAAGCGCCAGCAATTGGCGGTGGCATCGATGCGCGCGAGATCGGTCTCTTCGGGAAAGAGACTGAGCTGGGTGAGGGGGCGTGACGGAGCCTTTTTGGGCGGTTTGGGTATGTACCCGCGAGAACTGTATCACGAGCGCTGGGCGGAAGACAGCGGGATCAACCGGAAGATCAGCGTTTTCGGGGAAAGGTCAGACCGGGCAGACGGACGGGAAAGGGTGCCCTGATACACTATTATCCTTAGTGTATCAGGGCATAGGTCTGATGACCTCTGATACGATGCGTGCCTTCGTCCAAAAATGATCCCGCTCAGCGCACGGCGGTCATCAACGCGAGGTTTGCCATGGCTCTTGGGAAAGAATGGCCGCAGACGCTCCATTTGTTCGTCCGTCAGCCAAAACAGATCGCTCATCTTCAGTCTCCTCAAGGAGCCTGAATCAAAATTCCCT
>NZ_JBCHWF010000004.1:0-17577 GCF_059801175.1 Asaia sp. Ae19-3
GCAGTTTCCCAGCGAAGTGTGATCACAAGCATTCCTGCTATGGCGGCAACAGCGGCTTTTGCCAGTCCTGGAGCGCCTCGCGATGCTTCCTCCATCGAGCACGCGGTCATGGAGGCAATCAAAAATCACGCATGCCCGGGCGTGTCCGTCGCTATAGGGCGGCCATCAACCATAATCGGTACGTATGGCTGGGGCTTTGCCAATCTCGAGACCCCAACAGCCGTGTCAGAGAGGTCAGTCTTTCGGATCGGCTCTCTGACCAAGCAGTTTGCGGCCGCTGCGATCCTGAAGCTGGCGCAGATGGGTCGTCTGGACGTTCATGCCTCGCCTGCAGCCTATCTACCATCCGCAGGACCGCTGGAACCTGCGACAGTATTGCAGTTGATGAATCGTACGGCGGGATTGCACAGCGACGAAGGGGGAGGTGATGACCGGACCTGTGCTGCGCCAGCGAAGACGCAAGTAGAATTGGCCGCCGAGATTGCTCATCAGGCGAAGCCTTTCGATTTCGATCCGGGTACTGCCTGGCTTTACTGCAATGCTAATTACATTATCCTGGGTGCAATTATAGAAAGCGTGACCCGCACCCCATTCGCGCAAGCAATGTCGGAACTGGTTTTTGAACCTCTCGGGTTAAGGTCTCTCGCTGTCGACACTCCAAACGATGTGGTTGTCGATCGTGCCTCCGGGTATAGTTCGCTGGAGAGCGGGGGAGCGCCATTCGCGAACGCAGCCTATCTGGACGTTTCGCAAGCCGGCGCTGCTGGCGCGATGCGTGGCAACGCTGTCGATCTGTGTCGCTGGCAGGATGCTCTTCTAGGCTCAGGACCCATTGATTTAAGCGTTATGATGTGATTCAGGCTCCCTCAAGGAGGCTGAAGATGAGAGACCTGTATTGGCTGACGGACGGGCAGATGGAGCGTCTGCGGCCCTTTTTTCCGGCTAGCCATGGAAAACCTCGGGTTGATGACCGCCGTGTGTTGAGCGGGATCATTTTCGTAAACCGCAATGGCCTGCGCTGGCGTGATGCGCCCCGGGAATACGGTCCAGACAAGACACTCTACAACCGCTGGAAGCGCTGGAGTGCTATGGGGATCTTCATTCGCATGATGGAGGGACTGGCCGCCGGAAACGCAGAGCCTTAGACCATCATGATTGATGCGACCTATCTCAAGGCACATCGCACGGCGTCGAGCCTGCGGGTAAAAAAGGGGGTTCAGGCCGCCTGATCGGGCGCACCAAAGGGGGCATGAATACGAAGTTGCATGCTGTCGCCGACCGGAACGGACGTCCGCTCGACTTCTTCATGACAGCGGGCCAGATCAGTGATTACACCGGCGCTGCTGCCCTTCTGGACAGTCTTCCGGCAGCCCAATGGATGTTGGCAGACCGGGGCTATGACGCTGACTGGTTCAGGGATGCCCTAGAGGAAAAAGGGATCAAACCCAGCATTCCAGGACGGAAATCCCGCGGGAAACCGGTAAAATACGACAAGCGGAAATACAAAGGCCGCAACCGTATCGAGATCATGTTCGGAAGGCTCAAGGACTGGAGACGGGTCGCAACACGCTATGACAGATGCCCGACCGTCTTCCTCTCGGCCATCTGTCTCGCCGCAACCGTCATATTTTGGCTATGAGTCCTGAGCCTACTCCAAAGTGAACAAAACAAACATTCATTTTTTCCGAAAACGTCAAATAATTTCCAATAATCCTAAAATTAATTTTTGTTCCTCTATTGAGAGTCATTGTTAGGGGTAGCATCTCGTTCCGTGTCAGTTGCAAGGCTGGGCTCACTGTCTGAAACCGTGTTTGGTGTTGGCGTGGGGTATGGCGGATGAGCGATTTCAAAGAACGTCATTTCCGAGGTGAGGTGATCGATGCCCTTTGTAGCTCACAGATGACTCTTTCATCATCAGCGTCTAACACGCCGCACTTAACGTGACATCACCGCCACGTCATATACCCGGCCGCCTTCTTTTTCCGCCATCTGCTTCGCCGCTACATTTATGTTTTGGCTATGATTTCTGAATATAATCATTAGCATGAAACATATCTTAGTTGTTATATAATATGAATTAATATATAATGTATGATTCTAACCATAGAAATACTATGAATTTTCTATTTGCTGCCGAATAGTTTCCATTTTACTTGTTTAAGGTGAGCCGTAGGATCGTAAGGCGTGACATCAAGCCGGAGATCCTTAGCTGTGAGTTGTCCGATTGCAGCAGCGAGAGCGTAGGAATCGATAACAGTATTGGCTACATTTTGGAGCTGCGTTTTTTGCTGTTGAAAAAGAAGTTGCTGTTGCTGAAGAACCTCAAAGGTTGTCCGGACACCTAGTAATTCCTGTTGCTGGATCGAACGTAATGCATCTTCCCCCAGGGAAACGGCCTGTTTGTTACGGGTTAGTTGATCACGATCGGATCCAAGCCTTTGCCACGCACTAGTAACCGTTTGGATCGCAATCCTTTGCTGGTTTTCTAACTCATGTCGGGCTGCATCGACCCCACGCCGCGCTGCTCGGATTTGGGCGTATTCTCCACCGCCCTGATAAAGAGGAATACTAGCCTGAACGGTTACGGATTCAGCGTTTTCCGCAAACTTGGCTTCATTCTGGTTTACTTGCCGCTCGTAAGCGGCTTGTGCGGAAATCTGCGGAAGCAGACCCGCGATCGCAACTTTAACTGCGTTCTCGCTCGCGGCGAGTGCGAATTTTGCTGCATTGAGTTGAGGGGCATTTTCGAGAGCAGTTTGTTGTGCATCGTTTTCCGACTGCAGTAAAACTGTAACGGGCGGCGGAACCAACAGTCGGTCGGGGGCGGGCCTGCCGATCATGCGCTGGAAAGCCGCTTCTGCCACGTTGACGTCGCTTTCAGCTTGACGTGTCGCTGCTTGAGCAGCTTCATATTGTGACTTTGCTTGAAGAACATCGGTTTGCGTAGCTTGGTTCAAGGCGAGCTGGTGTGTCGTCAACTGAACCTGCCCCTTAAGGGTCTCTTCGTTCCTAACAGTTAGGACAAGAATTTCGCGGGCCTGAACCAAAGACACGTACGCTGAGATGACGTTCTGAAATACTTGCTGTTCCGTCTGTATCAGGGTTGCCCGCTCCTGAAAAACTGTATTCATAGCTTTTTGGGTGGAAGCTACCGTTTTCCCGCCCATGAATAAAGGCTGGGTAATAGTGACGCCGGCACCGTATCCAGGCGCGGCAAAACGCTGATCATAGCGGAAAGAGCCGCCATAGGGATAAGTCACATAGTTAGATTGGCTGTAATTGGCTGCGCCGTTTCCTGAAATCGTAGGACGCCAGCCGGAAAGCGCATTTGGGACGGCCTCGTCCGTTTGTTCGAGAACAGATCGTTCTTTCAGAATTTGGGGATTGGTTTGATAGGCGAGCGCGAGGGCTTCGGTGAGTGTCATGGCTCCCGATCTGTCAGCATAAGCCGGGTTCGCAACGAGTATAAACTTTGTAACAAAGAATAATCGTTTGAGATGAATTTTTCTATAAATTGTCTGCCATCCCACGAAATTTATTTCCTTGGTTGTTGTACGAAACATTTTGATATATTGATAGAGTATCGACGGGTTGTTTTTTGATTTTTCTGTTGAATCTGCGAGGGATTTGTGTCGGAAGAAGCATCTCGCCCATTGTTTCGGGCAGAAGCGCTCAAATGGCGTCAGGAAGCCTGGATTGGTTCTGTCCAGATCATTGAGCCGCTTTCCGGGCGGATTGCGTCTCTTTGTTCTGTTTCTTTGGTCGTCGTCCTTTGTGTTTATGTTGTTTTTGGCAACTATACGCGCCGCATCCACGCTAATGGTCTGATGCTTCCGCCAGAAGGTCTTGTTATCGCTGCGGCCGATCAGAACGGTGTCGTCTCCCAAGTCGCGGTAAAAGAGGGCGCTCACGTAAAGGCCTCAGATAGACTGTTTTCCTTGGATGTATCCAGTTGGTCGGAGGATGGGGCGACAGGACAGAAATCTCTCGAAAGTCTGTTGTCCCAGCAGGCCCTGCTGAGAAGGCGGCGAATTCTACTGACACAGGACTCACCGCTCGAATTGGCTTCCTACAGACAAGAACTGATAGCGTTACAAAAACAGCAGTCCATGCTGAACGATCAGATCAGTCGGGATAATACTTCCTTGCCCTTGATCGAGCGGGCAATGAATGAGATGCGAACGGCGGTTGGAACGCATCTGGTGACAGAAAGCCAGTTCCAAAGTCAGCTTTATACTTATGTTCAGTTTATGAACACGCATTCGCAGACCTTACGGACATTGGTGGAGACTGGCGGCCAGATGACAGATCTGCACTATAAAATCGACCGGCATTCTTACAAGACGAGTGAGGACCTCAACGACATTGATGTTCGGTTGGCGGACTTGGGCCGCCAAATTGCGCAAGCGCATGGACAGGCAGAAACGGTAATCGACGCACGTGTTGGTGGCACTGTGGACGGGGTTCGTGTGTCAGTGGGTCAAAGGGTTTCGGTTGGGCAGCCTCTGGCCAGTCTGCTTCCGGACAACGGAGAGCTTTTGGCCGAACTGTATGTCAATAGCCAAGCTATCGGCTTCGTGAGGCCAGGGCAGCGAGTTCTGTTGAAATACGCGGCTTATCCTTACCAACGGTTTGGTTTGCATGAGGGCACCGTTGTTGAGGTTACGAAAGCGCCACTCCCGGAACGGATGGGAAGCGTACCGAAAGACGAACGGGCTTCCGAAACGTCGGCCTCTACAACTTCTACGCCGCCACAAGGGGATATCTATCGGATTCGGGTCCGCCCCGACCAGGATTACATCGTGGCATATGGGAAACAAGAGGGTCTGACTCCCGGTATGGCTGTAGAAGCGGATATCGCCATTGATAAGAGGCGACTATATCAGTGGATACTGGACCCTGTTTTGTCAGTATCTGCGACACTACGGTCGGTTTCGACTTCTGATCCGCTGCCTCGAAAAGGGACATTGTGATGCTCAAGGCGATTCAGACGGGTTTCCGGCGCAAAATGCCGGTTATTCTTCAAACCGAGACAGCAGAATGCGGCTTGGCCTGTCTTGCCATGATCCTATGCTATCGGGGGCACCTAATCGATCTTGCAACTCTTCGTCGTAAGGCCGACGTTTCGGGATCAGGTCTTAATCTAAGTACTTTGATTAAAATTGCGGATCGCTTCGGCCTGAATGCCCGCCCGGTCAAGCTTGATCTTTCAGCGCTCGGAAAACTTTCCTTGCCCTGTATCTTGCACTGGGATTTCAACCATTTCGTTGTTCTCGTGTCTTTGACGGATAATGAAGTCCTGATCAACGATCCGGCGCGAGGCGCTCGGACACTGTCGATTGGTAAGGTTTCCCAGCACTTCACGGGTGTTGCTGTAGAGTTGACGCCGGCAGCGAAATTCGAAAAACGCGACGATCGCCGTTTCCTCAAAATCGGGGATATGTTCCGAAATATCTCCGGGCTCAAGGGAGCGCTTCTTGCGCTCGGCGGACTCTCGCTTGGACTGGAGGTGATTGCGCTAGTTAATCCCATGCTTTCTCAAGTGATCATCGATGAAGTGCTAACAACGGGTGATCGCGCGCTTCTCTGGACGATTGCTGCGGGGTTGGCGATCCTTATTACCGTGCAGGTTGTCATCGCGTCTTTTCGCTCCTGGATGGTGATGTTGCTATCCACCCGGATTTCGGTGCAGTGGAATGTCAGCCTATTTACTCATCTGATGGGACTACCGCAGGATTTTTTCTCCAAGCGCGGAGCTGGCGATATTTTGTCGCGTTTCGGAAGCCTCGGGACGATCCAGCAGACATTCACGACTGATCTTGTTCAAAGCATCATGGACGGGATTATGGCGGTTGGCATGTTCGTCATGATCGTGATTTACGGCGAGTGGCTCGCGGCGATCGTCATAGTGTCGTCGGTGCTGGATCTGATAATTCGTCTTATTCTGTTTGGACCCTATCGGGAAATGTCGGAAGAGGCACTGGTTCATGGAGCAGCCCAGCAAGGACATTTTCTCGAGACGCTGCGCGGGATGCGCACGATCAAGCTGCTATCGTTAGAAAATCGCCGGAAAATTGCTTGGGGGAACAAGCTGGTCGATAGCGTCAACGCAGGTCTGAAGATCCAGAGATACGATTTGATTTTCGCGCGTGCTCAGGAGGCGTTGTTCGGTATCGACCGGGTACTTATGTTGGTTCTGGGGGCGCGAATGGTGCTTTCTGCGGAGATGTCGGTCGGAATGCTGGTAGCTTTTCTAAGTTATCGTGATCAATTTTCGACTCGTTTTGGCAGTTTGATAACTGCTGGATTTAAGATTAGAAATCTGCGCGTACAGTGTGACCGACTGTCGGATATTGCGTTGGCCGATGCCGAGGTGTCGGAGAGTGATAGTGGCTCTAAACTAGCCGCGTTTCCTGCCTCCGAAATCGAAGCTGACGGAGTAGTTCTTGAGTGCCGGAACGTAGGTTACCGGTACGGTAAAGAAGATAACTGGGTTTTCCGAAACCTAAATTTACAAGTTCTGACTGGACAAAGTTTCGCGATTACGGGTCCATCCGGATGTGGAAAATCGACATTGCTGGCGATCCTGATGGGGCTGGTTCAGCCGGAAGAAGGAAAGATTCTGTGGAACGGCGTAGAGCTGGGGCCGTCTAACCGCGAAGCATATCGATCTCAAATCGCGGGAGTGCTTCAGGACGATATTCTTCTGTCAGGTAGCATTGCAGAAAATATTGCTGGTTTTGATGAGACAATGAACTTGGCCCGGGTCGTAGAATGCGCGAGAGATGCTCAGATCTTGACGGATATCCAGCGTATGCCGATGGGGTTCGAGACGCTAATTAGCGAGATGGGACATACCTTGTCAGGCGGCCAGCGTCAGCGTGTAATCCTAGCTCGATCACTCTATCGTATGCCCCGTATTCTGTTTCTGGATGAAGCGACCAGTAATCTTGATTCCGCGTCAGAGCAGGCAGTAGAGAATGTGCTCGATACGCTGACAATGACAAGAGTAATTGTCACACATCGAATCGGAACAGCCAAAAGAGCCAACGTGACTTTCTCAATGTGAATTAAATGTTTCAAATGATCAATATTGGGAGCAGGACCGCAGTCTGATCCTTTCAGCGCCTGCGTTTACCATTCCCGACTTGACGGGAAATTACCCGATACTATCACATTGGAGCATAATCCGACCTAACAATGGCGTTTCGAGCTTCCTTTCGGGGAAACAATCTGATTCACACTTCTGGCCGGACGGGAGGCCGGCATGAATGACCCGAGCCTTGTCCATCGACCTTCGCCAGCGCACGCTTGCCGCTGTTTCATCCGGAATGAGCCATCGTGTGGCAGCTTCCCGCTTTGGTATTCCCGCGGCGAGCAGGCACTGCCCGACGTCGCGGTACGGCGCGAGGCTTGGTTCGATGGGTAGCCTGATCTCGATCTTGCACGTCTGGTCTCCGTTGACGAGACGGCCGTTTCCAGGAAGATAGCCCGGCAGCACGGTACGCGCTGCCGGATGCCGGTGCCACATGGGCATTGGAACACGACGACCTTTATTGTCGGCCTGCGCCTGTCGGGCATGACAGTACCGATGATGCTGACCAGGCCGATGACACGCGAATGATTCGCGGCCTATGCCCGACTGATACAGGCCCCAAGCCTGACGGCTGGAGACATCGTGATCCTCGACAATTTCCCCGCCCGCAAGAGCGCGGCAGCCCGCGACGCAGTCGAAGCCCGCCTGTTGTTCCTGCCGCCCTACAGCCCGGATTTCAATCCGATCGAGACCATCTTCTCGAAAATGAAGGCATGGCTCAGACGAGCAACTCCCCGCACCATCAAAAACCTGCAGGAGGTCGTGTGCGCTGCCCTCGGCGACGTCTATCCCAAGCAAGATACCGCGTGCTTCACCTCCGCAGGGTATGAGCCAGATTAATCAGATTATGCTCTAATTTTTGTTGTGGTAAACGCGTGTAATGAGAGCGTCTTGCATGAGCTACAAACGGCACCGTTTTCCTCGTGAGCTGATCGGTCATGCTGTGAGGTTGTATTTCCGTTTCCCTCTGAGTTTTCGCCTTGTGGAAGAGATGCTCCTCGAGCGGGGCATTGTCGTCTCGTATGATACCATCCTTCGATGGAGCTTGAAGTTTGGCACAGCCTACGCTCGCTCCCTCCCTACGTCGCAAGGCGGCAAGACCGGATGATATCTGGCACCTGGATGAAGTGCGGATTGTGATCCGTGGCAAGCCTCGCTGACTGTGGCGGGCCATGGATCAGGATGGTTATGTTCTCGACGAGATCATACAAACCCGTCGGAATACCAAAGCAGCAAGATGTCTGTTAATCTGATCTATCAAATGGCAGGGTTCACGCCCCAGTCGTATGACCACAGAGAAGCTCAAATCCTACGGGGCAGCGAGGCGCGAACCTGGTCTCTCGATCCGGTATCTCTCGCATAAGGGTCTGAACAACCGGGCTGATAACAGTCATCTTCCCCTGCGAAAACGCGAGCGCATCATGCAAAGGTTCCGTTCTCCGGGCGGGTGTTAACGCTTTATCTTCGTCTTCTCAGCCATCCGCAATCTCTTCGTCCCGTCCGCCTCCATCACCACGCTCTTTCCCGGCACATCCATCGTGTCCGGGCTCTCGCCCAATCGAATAACGCGACCGCTCTCAGCAGCTGAAGATCTCTTTCACGGGCGCTTCCTACCTCACATCAGTTAACGTGACACCATCCCACAACGAGACCCGCTTCTGGCATGGCTGGCACCGCTATGTCTCGCTGGTCATACTCGCCTACGCCATGATGGCCGCCGTGCATTCCCAAACCAGCGTCGCAGCGCTTAAAAAAGGCCGCCTGCAACACGCAGAAACTCATCCGGTGGTCGATCCAAGAAATCTGCCGCCTCGCCGTGAAAATCACCCAGGCTTAAATTTCGGTCAGGCACATCCTCAGATGGTCCGTCTTTCGACGAACCTATCAAGCCATTGCATATCTCTCACGCATCCAAGCTGAAACACAACTCTAATGCTAGGAATTGCGGCTAACCTCGTGTCGATGAATGACCGCCGCATGCTGAACTGCATTATTTCTTTAAACTGTAACAGCATGCGTCGGTGTGACGCGCCACGGGAGTAGGGCCCGCCCGAGACATTCTGGAAGAGTTGGATTACTACGAGAATCTCCATCCGCATAAGGGATAGACTGGCTTCAGGAAAAGCAGAGCTTCAGATCATGATGCTAAGGATTGGCGCAGCATCGTTACGCACTACGACAGACCTTCAATCGTGTCCTTCTGCGCTATCACGCTCGCTGCAATCGGAACGTTTTGGCTATGCGTTTTGAGCTAATTGTGACAAACCTATTGGAATCTCAATTATCACTTATATTTTCTTATACGGAAGTGACATCTTTCTACTAGGTGTGAGAAATGATTGAATTGACCATACTAGCTTTTATAGCAGTAAATTACATTCATCCTGACATAGAATTTTCCCAAAATATGAGAAAAAATGTATATGGAAAAATTATTGATAAAATCGATACGCTAACTCCGCAAAGAATATCAATAATTATCGTAGTACTCTCGGCTATGTGTTTTTTTATATATAGCAACAACTACGATTTGATTAAAGTTTCCGCTTACGTTTTCACTGATACGCAGGCATTTCTCTCCTACACAGGCATTGACTTTTTTTTGATGTCTGATTTAATAATAGCAATTATCTTCCTTGCTGCCAAAAGTAAGGCTCTATTTATAAAAGATTTGATTATTAACAATACAATAATAAAGAGATTGTTTTTTTTCTTATATAAAACAAAATAGCTACTAGGCTCAGGACCCATTGATTTTTGTAGGGAATTTTGATTCAGGCTCCTTGAGGAGACTGAAGATGAGCGACCTGTTTTGGCTGACGGACGAACAGATGGAACGTCTGCGGCCGTTTTTTCCTAAGAGCCACGGCAAACCTCGCGTTGATGACCGCCGTGTGCTGAGCGGCATCATTTTTGTGAACCGCAATGGTCTGCGCTGGCGTGATGCGCCCCGGGAATACGGTCCGCACAAAACGCTCTACAACCGCTGGAAGCGTTGGGGCGACATGGGCATTTTCATGCGGATGATGGATGGCCTGTCTGCTGCGAAAGCCGAGCCTCAGACGATTATGATTGATGCGACGTATCTCAAGGCGCACCGCACGGCTTCGAGCCTGCGGCTAAAAAAGGGGACCCAGGCCGCCTGATCGGACGGACAAAAGGTGGCATGAATACGAAGCTGCATGCGGTCACCGATCAGAACTGACGACCGCTGAGCTTCTTCATGACGGCGGGGCAGATCAGCGATTATACCGGTGCCGCTGCTCTGCTGGACAGTCTTCCTATGGCACAGTGGATGCTGGCAGACCGAGGTTATGACGCTGACTGGTTTCGGGATGCGTTGGAGGGAAAAGGGATCAAACCCTGCATTCCAGGACGAAAATCCCGCGGAAACCCGTCAAATATGACAAACGAAAATACAAAAGACGCAACCGCATCGAGATTATGTTCGGCCGTCTCAAGGACTGGCGGCGGGTCGCAACCCGCTACGACAGATGCCCGACCGTCTTCTTCTCAGCCATATGCCTCGCCGCTACCGCCATGTTCCGGCTATGAGGCCTGATTTTTCGTACGCGACTCTTCTTCGAATAAGGCTTTATGTAGGCAATGATAAATATAAAACTCCATATTTCTAGATCTTTTGTTAAAAATCCTATTTATAGACATATGAACAATGCTAGAGAGGATTTTATCGTTAATAAAAATATCTGGGACGATTTTTTTGATATTTATACTTCGATCAGAAATAAAACTCGTCACACCTTTCAAAATAGATGAGCTTCCGGAAAGATCGTTTCTCAATATTAGCTTTATTATATCTTTATGCGTCCGATAAGATTTGTTAAATTGGGAAAAACTTGCTGAAGTAAATTTATGCTCATCCGCGAAATACTCTCTTGATAAACGAACGACATGATTTAGTTTTTCTGGCATTAGATCTTGTATAAGCGTATAGGTTGAATAAAAAGAAAAAGCAATTCTCTCGTTAAAAGTTCCTTCACCTTCCTGTAGTTTTTCCAATGAAGCGTTAATGCATATACTATCAAAATTGAATATACTTTCAATATATTCTAAATTACTTTTTCCGCCATAGCGGATTATCTCAGGTAGATAAGTATCTATTGCAAATTTTATTACATTTTTGTTATTTATAAGTGTCGTTATGACGAATTCCAGAGACCTAAGTAGTTCTTTATTGGTTTTGGTATTTTCCTCAAAAAACCTAACTCTTATGTGGTGCAATGGATCCCAGTATCTAACGAAAAAATACTTATTTTTATACGTCATGTTTTGTGAAAAGAATCTCATAATTGTATTTATGACGTAATCAGCTTCTGACTCAGAACAATATAATTTCACATATACATAATTCGCGCTGCAAATATAGGAATTTTCCTCGCCAGGCACCAGAATGTTAGACATATATTCTATATCCCTATTACCATTCAATAATATTGGAATAACTATCTCAGATCTAGAAAATATATCTAAACTATACCCGTAATGTTTTGCGATATCATCTAGTGTCTCTTGAATCAAGATTTTACTCTGATGAGTTTTTTTCAATTCCGATTTGAACAACTCAAAATCTATTTCACGAAGGAGATCTATTTCTAGGAAATTATCTTGTTGGAAAATATTAAATTTATTAGGGATTTTTCTTTCTGTCGCGTAAGAAAGAACGTCGGCGTAGGAAAATTTCTTTATTTTTTCTATGTCATCACGATTCACTATCCAAGTCTTTCTGTTGACAATGATATTATCGATCCTTTTCCTTTCTATATACCCGTCAGTAGGTGAGTGTGCTTTCTGCTTGATAGTGAACTGAGATGCGATTAGGCACAATGCTTCATAGATAGGACTATTTTTAGTCGATGACGGATTGTGGGCGGTATTGAGCACGGGTATAATTATTTTTTTCATATCATTACAGTAAAGGAATATTCTCCCATCGTAAGGGAAGACTGAGCAGCTTCTGATATTCACATAGCCAGAACGGGTATTATCGGAGATCCTCTTTAGACCAACATCTGCGCGGCCAATCACATTCCCTGATCGATCAAAAGGCTGTATTTCTATTTCAGCTATGCAAAAATATTTGTTTTCCTTATAAAAATCGCAAGTTTTGTATATTTTTTCTATCTCTGATATGAGCGGATTGTTTCCTTTGGTGAATCTTGCCATAAGTTTTGAGAATGGTGCTGGGATAACAGAAGTCAGCACAAACAGATTTTCGTCTCGATTTATCACATGGCCTATGAGCGAAAATGGATGTCCTGCGAATTGGATATCTTTTTCTAAAATAGCCCGTTCGTCTTTTTGGGGACTGGCTTGTGGCAATTCACTACCAACGGTCAAAAAATTCTGGCGAAAGAAGTCATCTTCAGTTTTCGAACCAAATTTTTGACTAATCCCGTATTTTCTATCGAATAAGTAGTAGAATGGAATGTTACTTTGGCCATATAAATCCATTATGAAATCATGAATGTTCTGGCATGGTTTATCATTAATTAGAAATTCACCCATGTTTTGAGAAATAGTATTAGATATTCCTTCGTATAATCCATAATTTAAGGTTTTCTTCAAAAGATCTTCGCATGTACAGTGAAGGTGTTTTGAAGAAAAGCCACTATTTGTAATGGATTCAAGTTCGTTCACAAATTTACTATCAAAAAACTCTAGAGTTTTTTGATCTTTGTACGAAAAAGTTACTTTTTTCTCATCCGAGATGAATGAAGATAGGGTTGTTTCTCCCAATTTTCCAAAAAACATTGATATGCTTTTTTTATCTAAAACAGAAAGCCCAATTGTAGGAATATGGATAACGAGTAGACCTACTTTATATAAATCTATCATGAATCTAGATATTTCGTTTTTTGTAATAGCATTATAATGCTTGTATAAATTACATATATCATCAATTCCAAAATGGTTTCCCGAAAAATTTTTGATTAATAAATCAATGGTATATTTTCTCTTCACCCTGGTTTTATGTAATTTAACAAAGCTATCGTCAGAAAAATTGGGAATTCTGTTATAAAGTGTTATATATTCTTTATCTAAATAGAAATTACCATTAATTTCGAATAGAACATCGTCTATTTCGGTAAGTTCTATTAGAGAACTTACCTTATTGTAATACATTTCCATTAGAACTTTGTAATCTATATCAGTAGATATGACAAAACTATTTGTATTTTGATTTAGGCGGTCCGATGAAGCTCCCTCGGAAAAAAGGCCCATCGAGGTAGATGCACACATACCGAACGGTGTAGCCCTCACCCCCATTCGGTTTATATATTTATAGAAAGATAATATCGCCTTTTTGTCACCCTCTTTCTTGATATAAATTTTTTCGTAAAGGTTATAAGAGCTGAAAAGGATAGCCTTTTCTATGAGTGTGTCGGAAATACTCTGCGGGCAACTCCCATTTTCCAACTCTTTTTTCAGACAAAGCATTCTCTCATATGGTAGCAGTGGAGTTCGCATGTGAAAGAACATTTTGCATTCCTCTAGTAAAAGGCACTAATAATTATTATAGTTATATAACTGGTGCCCATATAACGGGCACCAGTTATGTGTAGTTATGGATCTCCAAGTATGGATATCGCCGTTGTGGCAGTTTCTTCAGTTCCAGGAACCATTGTCATCAGCGTGAATGTAGCTGTAGTAGTTCCTGCAGCTACTACTTGAGACGAATTGATTTCAGTCTCTGACATATCTTCGATAGACGACAGTTCAACTATGAAGTCATGATCTATGCTGACTTTCTCTAACATGACTATCTCCAGCTATTCGAGTTTGCTACGCGCATAGCATGGAAATAAAAAGACACAAATCCATGGATGTCAACAAAATTGTTTATTTCCCATGGAAATGCTGGGGGGATCGAAGAACTGTTGATTGGCGTGTCTAGCTTATGCTTTCATCGTCGTGGCATGCTGATTGAAAGTTTCCGTGATGACTTTCGAGCTGGTTTTGATGAGATCGGAGATCTATCTCCCATTAGATAATCGTGCGTTGGCATTTAGCCTTTCGAGGAAGAGAAAACGACGCGTGTGACAGATAATATTGGTCAGCCCGATCCTCATGGTGGCTCGCGTGGTACCGACTGTGCGGATGAATAGTCCCATCCGGACTTTCTGATCGGCAAAGACATGCTCGACGCGTAATCGGCTCACCGATTTTCCGGCATTAGAGCGATCGCAGGCTTCGCTCCCGACGCTGAGCGAGGAATTCGGGATGAACCTGAAAAACAGTTGCGAAGTGGCCAACGCGTCAGAATGTCGAAGATCAGAAGAGGGGGCCAAAAGAGCCTCGATCAATGGTCCTTTCCGAGACGGACGAAGCAATGATCGTGGCATTTCGCCGGCATACGTTGTTACCGCTGAATGACTGCCTTTATGCCCTGCGGGCCAGCAATCCCCACTTGACACGCTTGGCCCCGCATCGCTGCTTTCAGCGTCGCTAGATCTCACGGCTGCCGGACATTGAGGGAGACAAGCCCAAACGCCAGCGCTTCGAACGCTATCCCAGCAGCTTCTTTCATATCGATATTGCTGAAGTCCAGACTGCTGAGGGCAAGCTGCACCTCTTCGTTGCTATCGCCCGGACCGGCAAATTCGCTGTGACACAACTGGTTGGGTAAGCCGATCAGAAGAAAGCTTGGGAATTCCTCGAATATCTTCTAGGTATGATTCCTTACCGAATTCATACCATTCTGACCGATAACGGCATCCAGTTCGCTGACCAACCCCGTAATCGCAATACGGCCTGGTCGCGTTCCATGCACTTTGACATGATCTGCGAAGCCCACGGGATCGAGCATCGTCTGACGAAACCCAGTCACTCCTGGACGAACGGTCAGGTTGAGTAGATACACCGGACGATCGAGGAGGCTACCGTCAAACGCTTCCATCACGACAGTCATGAGCAGGTGAGGACACATCTCAACGAATTCATGGCAGGCTACAATTTCGGGCGAAGGCTCAAGACACTGAGTGGCCTCGCACCTTACGAATACGTCTGCGAAATCTGGACTTCAGAGCCAGAAAGATTCATCATCAATCCACACCATCATATCCCGGGCCTAAACGCCTCAGATATTTACGCGCATTCGCAAAAACAGTAAATATATTTAGAAGAGAACCTACCTGCTATAGACCCGCAATTCTCTTTACAAACCTATCATTACAATAGCTAAGTATTGCGTGATTGTTCAGAGAGAAAGACAATTTTTTTCGATATCGAAAAGATAAAACGAATCTTCAACCCCAATTTTTGCGAAAAATTTAAATATGGCATTTATTTCTAGGAAAAAAAACTTTCTCATAGGAATATGTATTATAATACCAAGGCTGTATGATATGATTAAAAAACCAGAAACAATGTTTATTTATATATGTTTTCCATCAAGTAAATTCCATAAATTAATCAAAATAAACTGACGACCTAAAAACTCATTCATCAGGAAAGCACTGCTTTGGTTATTATTTGCTGCACTTTCATAGAATGCAGCTTGTGCATGAATTAGAAACGACGCTGTCCTGCTATATATCTATATACATTGACCACAATCTACAATATTTTTATTTAATTGGGATGACTATTAAAGCATTTATTTTTTATATACATTATTTATACTTCAAAATAATGATCTTTAATTATAAATTATTGATATATATTTATAGAGCGGATAATACTCTCTGACGATTGACCTAACCTCAATGTGGAACTTTCTCTCAGAAAAAACGGTCGATGTATATGAGAAAATACAAAATAGTGCAGATATAACAGACATTCTACTCAAAAGTTCATACAAGATATTATTATATTTCTATTTTTTGTGTAAATCTTACCTATAGATTGTAGGAGTTAAATAATATAGACTTTCTATTGTGGCGTCTAAAAGGTCCTTTGATGACCTTCCTGCTTCCAGCCCTTACTTCATTAATGACATTTTTTCATATGGTAGCATTGGCAATCTCATATGAAAAACATATCTCAATCCAGAAATGGTTCATGGCGTGGAATATCAATATATAATATACAGGCACCCGCCCGCGCAGGTGCCTGTATATATTTATTATGGAGACATTACAGTAAATGCAGTAATTGCTGTTTCTTCTGTTCCAGGAACCAAAGTCATTGCCGTAAACGTTGCAGTAGTAGTCCCTGCGGCGGCTACATGTGCAGACGAAATTTCAGCTTCCGACATGTCTTCTACTGAGATCAGATCCACCGCAAAATTCTCGTCCGTACAGTTTTTGTTGAACATGGCAATCTCCATCGGATTAGGATAACTATGCGCATAGCTTTATAATATAGTGACATAAAATCTCATGTGTCAAAAGATTTATCAAAAAAATAACGATGCTCTCGCGACCCGTATCCCCCTTATATTATTGGATATTTTTTCTGCCTCATCCGTGACGTAACGAGTACCACGTATTCTGATTCCCTCCTCTGCGGGAGGATCGAGTATGAGCGGAGCTATTGCGTTACGGACGGACTAAACGGCCGCCGCGTCGCCCATGCCCCCGTCCTGCTGGTGATGTCATGTCAAGTGCCGCGTGTTAGACGCTGGTGATGAAAGCGTCATCTATGAGCTACAAACTTACAAACGGCGCCGATTTCCTCATGAGCTGATTGCTCATGCTGTGTGGCTCTATTTCCGCTTTCCCCTGAGCTCTCGCCTTGTAAAAGAAATGCTGCTCGAACGGAGTATAGTCGTTTCATATGAGACGATCCGTTGATGGAAACTGAGATTTGGTGCGGCTTATGCTCGTTTCCTTCGTCGCAAGGTAGCAAGCCGGATGATATCTGTCACTTGGCAAGGTGCAGATTATAATTCGTAACCAGCCTCACTGGCTGTGGCGGACCGTGGATCAGGACAGGTCTGTCATCGATGAGATCCTTCAGACACGACGGAATACCAGCGCAGCAAAGCGTCTGCTGACCCGGCTTTTAAAACGCCACGGGGTGCGCCCCGGTCGCATAAGGGGCTGAATAGCAGGGCAGAGAACAGTCATCTGCCGTTGTCAAAGTGCTAGCGTACTATGCAAAAATTCCGTTCGTCGGGCAGATGTCAGCACTCTGCCTCTGTTTTCTCGGTCATCCGCAATCTCCTTGCCCCACCCGAATCCATTACTACCGCTCTTTCGCGTCACATCCATCGGATCACGGCTTTCGCCCAAGGGAGCAGCGCAACCGCTTTCAGCGTCTGATTACCTTTTCCTCGGGCTTTGGCTAACTCATTCCAGTCAAAGTGACATCGCCGGTGGAGATGCTACATAAAACGGGTACAGATATACGCTAGTGCCGTTTATCATTGATCCTCTGGTTTTACCGCCTTCGAATTCTACCGGGTATTGCGAAGAATACGGCTTAATCCGGTATATGCTGACATCTGCCAATAGTAGCGATATTGAAGACATTATTCGGCGACGTTCTCTTGTAGTGGCGGCTTAAAAATGGGTGGC
>NZ_JBCHWF010000005.1:0-6200 GCF_059801175.1 Asaia sp. Ae19-3
GGGAGCGACGACGTTCTGTCAGGATTGCCTTGGATCCATATAAAAATGCAAAACTTTCAGTTGTGCCGTTTCTAGAGCACTAGTGCTGGACGAATAAAGCTGACTCAAAGTCCGCATTTGTGTGTTTGCCTTGGTGCAGGCGAATGTCTGGATCCGGGAAGAAGGCGAGGAGGCTTTCCAGGCGGCTGTGATACCCTTCAGAAAGGCCGCACGCGATGTCGAGCAGGAAGCGCGCGAGGAAGAAGCGCCGTTCGAGGGCTTCATCTATAGGGTGCGGTTCCCCGTTGCTCCACCAGCCGGCGTCAGGAACGCCATGAAAGCCTCAGGATGTCTCTATGACCGCGAAGGTGATGTCTGGCGCCTCAGGGTGTCGGAACAAACCGTGGAGGCTGTCCGAGGCGAGGCCGCGATCTTTCAAGTCAGCATCGGCTTTGAGTGGGAGCGACGCTTGCTCTGTGCTTGAATGAATAATTTCTAGAGAAAAAAAATACCTCTTTTATTTCTCTAGAAATTAGGATATAAAATCTACGCTGATCAAGAATGTGGTTCTTTAGATTTTTGCTCGGCAAAAACTCAATCAAACTCAATCAAACTCAATCAAACTCAATCAAACTCAATCAAACGATATAAAGATGAAAGTTTCAATAATGAACCCTAAGACGAAGTCCAAGCGGGGAGTTACTGATAACTATAAAAAGGATTTAGTTATAACTAAAGCAGTAAATAGATCCGCTGAATGGATGAATATTAATTCTTTATCTCTTTCTGAGATAATAGGATTAAGTACATCTTCGATTTCTAGAATGAAATCAGGTTCATTCTTAGTACCTGAAGGGAGCAAAAGCTATGAGCTAAGTACTTACCTTATTAGAGCGTATAGATCTTTGTTTTCTATAGTTGGTGGCGATCAAGAGATAGCCAGAGAATGGTTAACTAACAACAATACCGCCTTGGATGGCGTACCAATAGACCTAATGAAAAGTATAAGAGGTTTATCAAATGTCTGCGATTACTTGGACTCAAGAAGAGCTATTATCTAATATTAAATCAGAAAAAGTAAAGGTTTATAGACTTGTGGAGGCTCAGCATTCGGTTGCTACCCTACACATAGTTGACTCTCTTGATGAGCAATCTCTTCTAGAAGAAATAATAGAAGGCAATAAACCTCCAATAGGAAATTCTCTAAAAAACTTACCTTACCTGTTGAGTACACCATTTCGATATAGACCATATTCGAGTGCAAACCGTCCTGCTGGCGCTAATGGGTCACGATTTCGCAAAGCAGAAAGTCCTGATGGTGTTTTCTATGCTGCTGCCTCCCCAGAGACAGCAGCATACGAAATGGCGTTTTATCGGGCGTTATTTTTTGCAGAATCTCCCCAGACTTCATGCCCATCTGGGATAATACAGTTACACGGATTTTCTACGACTATCTCATCAGAGAGAGTTCTAGATCTAACGTCACATCCTACGCTTTGTAAATATAATGATATCTGGGAAAACATATCAGATTATTCTGTATGCCAGAAATTGGCAGAAGATGCTCGTAGAGCAGGAATAGAAGTTATTGCTTATAGAAGCGTTAGAGATCCTAACGGGGGCAAAAACTATGCAATACTTACTCCTAGCGTATTTTTTTCAAAAAAAATTGAAGAAACATCAACTTGGTCGTGTATTATTTCAGAAAATACCGTTTTCATGAAATGTGAATGCCCATCAATTTCATTGGAAATCTCGAAAGATAATATGAGAAAAGATCCCCGCTTCAGATAAGTGAAGCAAAGTTGCGGCTCTTGTCATCTAAGCCAGAGCATTGCACTGTAAGGAAAATAGTGAGGCGGAGGAGCTTGGTAACTCCGTCCGCCTCTAATCTCGCTGTTACGCGGCGAGCAGGTGCAAAAGCGATTGAGCCCGCTAGAGCGCCCGATGGAGAGAATATAGCGTGAGCCACTCAAAGGTTCAACGTTATCCGACCTGGGAAGTGCTCGCCGTCTGAAAAAGGACGGACATGCTCTCTTTCGCTTCCCAGATCTGGACCCTAACTCAGGCCCGTCAGATCACTGCTAGAACTCATCTCGTTCTTCAGGCACTCGCAAGCTTCGAAGGATATCGAGGTCTTTTCCCTTCCCATGAGAGCATTGCAGCCCGTGCAGGATGCAGCACCAGAACTGTTATCCGGGCCCTGGAGACGGCTTACAGCCTGGGTCTGGTAGAAAGGACTAGGCAGCGCATGAGGCGTTCGGGGCGCGTTGTGAACGGCCCAAACCGGTATCGCCTGGTTCTAGTCAGCCTGGAACAGGCAAAAACGGCAGCTGATTATGCAGCACAGCGTCTTAGAGAGGCCCTGGCCCGCAGAAAACTGCGGCTTTCTTCTAACTGCCAAAATGACAGCGAAACCCATTTTCAGAGAAATATCTTTCCTGAAAAGACCCGCTCAAAGAATGAATGGCTTGGTCTAATCGCCTCCTGGTCTCGTCCTCCTCCGGAAAACTGATCCTTTCGCCCCAAATTCGTCCTTAGATATGGCACCAATTAGCTCAAGAAGCAGGAGCAATGAGAAAGGTTACGCCTTCTATATGGTAGGAAAAAAAGAGCGTGTCGATTTCAGAAATTGACACTAGAAAGACACCCATATCGACATGGGGTGTCTCACTTCCTGTGTCGACACCCTGTCGACAGGATGACGTACCCATGTCGGAAACAATTCGCCTTTCCTATGTCGAGCTTGCCGAAAAGCTGAGTATCAGCAGAGAGGCTGCCAAATCTCGCGTGCGTCGAGCTGGCTGGCATCGTGTGATGGATAATACCGGCATCGTAAAATTCAACGTTCCGAAGGACGTATTCGACGCCCCATGTCGACAGGATGTCGACATGGGAACGGCTGATGTGCCCCCCGTGTTACCGACACCCCACATTGACGCGGATGCGACACTGGCTGCGATAGAGACTCTGAAATGGGCTCTAGACCGCTCAGAAACAGCGAGAGCCGACGCAGAAAGACGGCTTGTGGCGCTTTCCGAGCAGCTGGGCCGTGTTACAGCTGAGCGTGATGCCGCGTTGGTGCGCGTTGTAGAGACCACCTTACCGGCACCCGAGGCGACCCCCCTTAAAGAGACGCCAAAACCGCCGCGGAAATGGTGGTCTTTCCTGAAGGATTAGAGAAAGCTGGCACCGGCATGGCTTTTGAGCAGAGAGGCACGCCGGACATAATGTCGCAGGACATCGAGGCTTTTATGCCGTGACGTTTCGGCAATAAGCAGGGCATCGGCCCCCGCCTCGGCTCCAGAGGTGATGAAGCCTGCTCTTAGGGAATGACCCGAGAAATGCTCAGGATCGAGCCCCACGATCTTAGCAGCGCTCTTGATAATCCGGGCTACAGACCGGTCTGAGAGAAAGTCTCCAACCCGGCCATGCCGGTCCACGGATCGGAACAGCAGACCGGATGTGATCCCGGCTGCCTCGCACCAGGTCGAGAGGTAATCCAGCGCCCGGATAGTGGATCCGTTCAGAATCCCGATCGTCTGACCGGCTCCGTCCGGATCGGTCTTGCTCCGCCGAAGCGTGAGCAGCGCGCCGCCCTCCTGCAGTACGAGATCCCCGATTTCCAACGTCACCAGTTCGGATCGGCGCAATGCTCCGGCGAAACCCAGGGCCAGCAGCGCCCGGTTGCGCAGACCGATCAGGGTATCGGGTTGAGCCGCCAGCATATGGCGCATGAGCACCACGGTTACAGGGGCTTTCCGGCTCGGCGCGGTACCCAGTGTCCGTCGCATGCCCCGCAGCGCGTCCTGGACGATGCGGGAGCGGCTGAAGCTCTCGAACCCGGCCATCTCATGCGCGCAGGATACAGCGGCCACCCCACGGGCCAGCGTCGCGGCTTTGCGCCCCTGTGCCAGACGCGATGCGACCCATGCGGCGACAGTTTCCGGCTGAGCAGGGAGCGGCATGACATTCTGGGTGCGGCACCAGGTGACGAAGGCATCCCAGTCGGTGCGATAGGCGCGCAACGTGGCCGGGGACCGGGCCGCCAAAATCAAACGGTCGGCGGCGCTCTGAATAGGCAAGGCACTAAGGCCGGTCGGGACCAGGGACATAAAGCACGATCTAGCATGCCTTGTGACCAAAGTTAACTTGGGTAGCAACCTAAAAGGCCTAAGTTTGACAAAAAATGATTTAATATCAATTAGTTATGCAAAAAGCAAAATTATTTTGGGATCAAGGTTGTGCTGTGAGCGTTATTTTGCTATCTTTTGGCAATCGGAAATCCAAAAAGGAAACGTACATGTCAGATAATATGTCCGCTAGCGCCACCCATGCAGTTCCATACCGGGGGAGATTCAAGGATGAGCTGATCGTAGCACTCAAGAGAAATGGTGGATTTTTAGGACTTTGGTTTGTTGACGCTGAAGACAAGCCCGTCACGTTCGCAATGCTATCATACGAAGAGGAAAAAATAATTTTGTTGGATGTTAAAAACAAGATTTACTATTCCGCTTTCTCTTGTCTGCGTGGGAACAACGCGCCTGATGATAATGAGACCTGGAGCCGTTTTCTCGTGACACCGCCTTTTCCAGCAAAGGTTTCGGATTACAAGAGGATATCTCTTTCAGATTACCTAGCGGTTGATCCCAAGCATAAATCCTGATGAGAACATCACTTTATGGGTCTAAAGATAGTCTTTTAGATCCATAAAGTTTGAAACTTTATAATTTTTTGGTATGAAGCTGACATGACATTATCATCCAAAAAAGAGCCACGCACGCCTGAGGATGGCGCTTTCGGGCAGCAAATCCGGGCTGCCATGGAAAAACGTAAAATCTCGATAAGCAAGTTAGCGCGAGATCTCGGGTGTTCAGTGCAGGCTATCCGTAACTACCAACTTGGTCTGTTTTGTCCGAGAGCTGACAAGCAGGAGCAAATGGAACGGATTCTTGGGGTCCGTTTCATCAAAGGGCAGTCTGATATTGTCGAGCCTCATTATGAGGAGGAACGTCCTTCTGCTGAGGCATCAACAGTTCCCCTCAGCGAAGACAAAAACCAGGCTGGTGGCCCCGCAGGAATTATTCGTCAGGCACAAAAAGATCTCGCAGCCCGGCTTGGGGTCGATGTTTCTGATGTCAGAATCACTGTCGAGTTCCGCTGAGGCGCTTACAGAGCTGGCTGGGGTATTCATAAGCGCTGTCTACGTGTGCCCTTGAGCTGAACTCCGCAGCCCCCCCCCTGACGTCTGAGAATACCCATTCTCAGACGTCAGGGGGGCAGGGCTTCGGAAGGAAATCTCCCGCCAACACGGTGAATCTCGGGGAAAGTCGGTGAATCTTGGTGAATCTCGGTAACTGGCGCCAAAAACCAGCCAGACCGGACCGAGTCACCGAGATTCACCGTGTTTCACCTGACAGATGAAGGCAAGATATGCGGCCCCCTATGGGGCAGCGTGCTTATTCGCCTTCGGCTCAACACAGGATTTTGGGAGTTGTCATGTCGGAAAAGGGAGAAACCCCAAAGGTTCGCCACAAACACATCGGGCCTCGTGCAGAGAAACCCATCTGGGTTGCCGTCACAGCAGAAGAGCGAGCGCAGATCCAAAAGACTGCCCGGGCTGTCCGATTGCCCTTGTCAGCCTATATGCGGAACATGGCTCTGGGCTATCAGCCGCCCAGTCTGCTCGATCAGGAAGTCATTATCGAAGCTTTCCGTATCCGGGGCGATCTTGGCCGCATGGGAGGACTTTTCAAACTCTGGCTGGTCGATGAGCCCCAAAAGGCTGTTTTGAAAGATGAGATCCGCGCTGTGCTCGACAGGACGCTGGAACTACAAGACGAGCTGACCTCACTGATCGATCTTATGCGCAAGAACGTAACGGTGCATCGTGATCGTTGAAGCGGGCAGGCATCAAACGCGTATGCACATGGGCGATGTCGAGCCCCCGTCTTTCCCAGGCGATGAGGAAAACCAATGACTGAAGCAGGCAGTTGCAAGCCGGGAGACATCGGCAATGAGCGATCCGCTCTCCTCAAGGCGCTGGCCTTGATGTGCTGGCAGCATATGACCGACAGCGACTACGTCATCGATCACAAATGTATCTATGCGGGCGAATGTGCCGTCGATCTTCTAGCGCAATACGGCCTTGTCGAACCGCATGACAGAGGCGGTGTCTGGACGCCCGCCGGCAGGATCTTGCTGGGCTCTATCAGGGGATA